>OZ253489.1:0-3433791 GCA_965261965.1 Dehalococcoidia bacterium
TCCGCCGGGGCCGCGCCGGTTGTCGCCAGCGCAGCCCCGGCCAGCAGGGTGACCGCAATCGCGGGCCTCACCAGGGCCACTCCCATCCCAGCAGGTCGAACCACTGGCGCAGGCCGTCGGCGGGCTCCTGCTCGGCAGGCGGCTCTTCCGGTTCCGGCTCGGGCAGGACCAGCGCCTCGAAGGGGTCGTCGCTGCCGACGCCGGACGCCAGAGACGTCGTTTCGCCCCTGGTCCTCGTGATGGGCGACCGGTCCAGCGTCTCGGCCTTGACGTGCTCCTTGTGCAGTACGTCCACCGTCACCTGCTTGGCGATGGTGGCGCTGGGGACGTAGGCGTACGCCGTCGCGGTGGCGGACGCCGTGGCTCCGTCCTCGCAGGTGGCCGTCGCGGTATCACTGTCAGAGTCGCTGTCCCCCGGGCGATGGAGGTGCACGGTCCTGGTGACCTGTTCGACCCTCTCCGGGTGGTGGGTGAGCTGCGTCAGCGGTGGCATCGGGATGCGGAGCGCAGCCTCGATGTCGGCCTCGATGGTGACGCCGTGGACGGCCTCGCCCGTTCCGACCGGAAGCCGGAAGCGGGTCTCGCCATTGGGGACGAACGGAACGTTCGCGTGGGACGCGCCGGTGGCTGCCGAGACCGTCCCCGTGATGGTCGTCACCTGGGCGTCCAAGAGCGCCGTCTCGGTGACGCTCTCGTGTCCGGCCACGGTCTGAAGCTCGATAGGCTCCAAGACGACGGCGGCGCAATCGGACTCGACGACGACGCTGACCGCTCCCGGCGTCCAGCCCAGGGAGGTCATGCGCAGGTCGCACAACTCCCCCTCCACGACCGGCAGGGGATAGGGAAGCTGCGCTTCCTCGAAGGCCAGCGCCCCGGCCTGTCCCAGGGAGTCCTCCCACGACACGGTGAAGGACGGCGCCGGGCCGCTGAGGGGGAGCGAGTAGTCGATGCGCTCCCCCTCAGCCAGGGACGCCGCCCCCCAGAAGCGCAGCCAGTTCCCCTGCGGACCGCCGAAGGCCCGCACCCGTATGTCCAGTTCCGTGGCGGCCCGGAGGGTAACGGCGGCCCGGTCGCCGGAGACGGTCAGTCCCTCGACGAATATCCGCCGTCCCTCCACCGGCTCGGCGACCTCGAAGTCGATCTCGTCCCGCCAGGGCTCGTGGCCGTCGGCAAGGGCCGCCTGGGGGACGGCCATGACCGCCGCCGCCAGGACGGCCACGACCGCAAGGGCAAACATGCCTCTTCTAGGCTTCCGGTTTCGGCTCTGAAGCGTCTCGGCCCGGTGGTCGGGACGCCGGCCGCTGCCCGCGTCCTTCCCCCTGCGCTTGCCGAACCAGCGCATCCGTCCGTTGCGGCGTTCCTTGTTCTTGCGGGTCTTCCTGTTCTTGCGCAGCCTTCCCAGCCCGCGCCCGGCGCGTTTCGCCATAAGGCTCAGCGGGCCGGGGCCGCTCCTGACCGGCTGCGCCGGCGCGGGCGGCTCGGTTCGCACCAGCTGGGACGCGGACCCAACGTAGAGCCGGGCTCCCAGCCGGTACTTCAGCAGGTCGGCGGCCACCAGGGGCAGCCGCCTGCCCCCCACCTTCCCAACGATCATGGCGATCCCCGCCAGGGCCAGGACGGCGGCGAGGGCCATGCGCACCTCGGACGGGCCTACCGGGGCGTAGCGGTATGCGCCGTAGGAGATGGCGCACACCGCCATCACCGCCACGATCTGGGGAAAGGTGAACCCCAGCAGGACCTTGTCCTCGGCCTGGACGTGAGTTGGTACCTCGTGTTCTCTCATGTTCTGTTCCTCCCTCCTCGCGTCCGCTTAGCTGTCCGATGGGGGTGTGGGTTCGGGCAGGGCGTCGTCGATGTCGATTCCCGGGTCCACGACGGCGTTCATCACCAGCTCCACGACGCCGTAGGCGACCAGGGCCAGGACGATGCCCGCCAGGGCGGTCATCATTGCGCTCTTGCCGCGCTCCATCTGGTTGGGCGCTCCGCTGGCGGTGAGGTACATGTACGCGCCGTAGATGAAGAAGCCCACGCCCACCGCTCCCACGACGCCCAGCAGGATGCCCACCAGGTTCGAGATGGTCTGTGTCAGTTGTTCCATTGCTATTGCTCCTCTCTTGTTCCGAGCTTTCCGTTCTCTCTCTACCGATTGGGTTCCATAAGCTCCGCTAGCTGCGCATCGCTCCCCCTCCTTTGCTTTGCTTATCGACACGAACCCTCGTGTTTGCGTCTTCTTGCTACTCGCCGCTGCTCCGGGGCTCGCCGCCGCCATCTCCGCCTGCCGATGGGGTGGTCATCGAGGCCGCCGAGCTCAGGCCGCTGGCGGCTGCCGACACGCCCGCGCTGGCCGCAATCGCTCCCACCGCCATGCCGCCCGGCCCTCCCGCGGCCCCGCTCATCAGCCCGATGGTCCGGGCCGAGCGCATCAGCGACGACGGAAGATTCATGCCGAAATAGAGCATCGAGAGCCAGGAGTCGAAGGTCCCGGAGTTGCCCAGCATCGAGGGCACCCGGGTCGCCATGTAGACGAAGGCCAGCGACATCAGGAGCTTCCAGATCAGGTCCTGCACCGGCTCGAAGGCCGCTATCGACGCGAACTCGTTGAGGAAGCCCAAACCCAGGGCCAGGGCGATGAGCTGGATGGCCTGCTGGAACACCGTCGTCATGAACAGGCGCAGCCAGTGGCGTCCCCAGCCCGCCGTGTGGGGCAGAATCCACAGCCCCAACGCGATGGGGGCCAGGGCGAGGAGGATGTCGATGAGGGCCAGGCGCAGCACCATCTGCACGATGACGTAGAGCACGAAGAAGCCGTAGACCAGGTAGAGCAGGGCCAGCAGCTGCGCCATGCCGACGCTCCCGGCCTGGACGGCGGTGAGAAACGTGTCGAGGGGAGCCCTGAGCAGGTCTCCGGGGGTGACGTTGAGGGAGACGGCGATGAATCCTGACACGGCGTCGGCCACGTCCAGCACCAAGGCGCACCACCACAGGGACGATGCGGCGGCCACGAGTCCGAGCACGAGCCGGGGGACCATCTCCCGCCATCCCGTCTGGGAGCGGCCAAGGTGCTCGGACACGATGAAGCTGAGGCCCATCCAGCCGAGGATCACCATCAGCGCGCCGGAGGTGATGGCCCAGACGACCATCCACGCCTGCTGGACCAGGTGGTGGGCGTAGGTCAGGTCAGGAGGGGTGCCGGTGAGGATGTCGCTCATGCGCTACCGACCCCCGCAGTTGTCGACGTCCTCGCCGGACGCCCGCTCCACCACGCCGCAGAGGGTCCCGTGGACTCCCTCGACCACCCAGCCGGCGAAGGCCCGAGCCCACCGCGCAGGGTTGAGGGCGGACAGGATCTTGTCCCAGATGCGCCCCGGCTGGTGGATGGGGACGACGGAGTAGAAGTCACCCCTGAGTCCGTCCTCGGATTGGGCCAGCATGACCAGCAGGTAGGCCCGGTCGCGGTCGAGGTCGGGTTGCTCGTCCAGGGCGGGGTACTCCCACGAGTACTCCCAGCCGTCGCTTCTCGCCTTCTCGCCGCCGCTGACCCGGTACATGGCGCTTATCCAGTCGCCGGTGTCGGCGTCGCGGACGGCGTAGTGGAGCGCCGCGATCTGCCGGTCGAAGACGGGGCGGGCGACGAACTCGCCGCCGCCCTTGCGCTCAACGAACTCCCGGTCGGCGTTGACGAGGGTTATCTCGTCGCCGGGCGGGGTCTGGGCCAGGACGATGCCGCTGGATGGGATTGTCAGAAGCGCCGCCAGAAGCAGCGCGGATGCCAGGGGTAGAAGCCGTCTTGCCGACCGAAGTTTCGATTTCAGCGCCAACTCGTTCACCTCTCTTCCGTTCGCCGCGATTCATCGGATCGCGGCGCTCGCAGAAGAGTTTGAACAAACGAAATGACGGTGGAAACTGCCCAAAAGGGACGACAAAAATGTCGCCCCTTTTGAGGTTCTAGGCAAAAGACACCCTCCCGTGCAGTATGGGGGCTGTACAAGAAAACGAAGTCTGTGGCGAAGGTGTCTGTGAGGTCACGGCAAGCCTGAAACAGGAACAAATGGGGCCGACAACGGGCTGAAGTTGTGAACACTTGGACTTAAGTCCCCAGGTCGGCCTCGCTCCGCAAAAAGGGGCGCAGCGGGGCCGCATGAGAGAGGGGAAGAATCGGGTCGGAATCCCGCATTCCCCCCTACAGGTGGTCCACATGTCGCAGCCCGTGAAGAGCCGGGCCTTGTTCGTGGGCGAGACCGGGGACTGAGGCCGGTGAAAGAAGGAGGACTCATGGAACCGAAGAAGGACGTGGTCGAGAAGGGCAGGAGCGTGCGGGACATGCACCACCTGCGGCTCATGTCGCTGTTGCAGGAGCTGGAGCGCGACAACGGACGGAAGAAGGCGGCCGAGATGCTGGGGGTGGACCGCAGGACCCTGGACGCCAGCCTCGACGAGGGGGTGCTGACGCGGCGCATCCGGGGGGCGCTGGAGAAGGCGCTCCAGTCGGGGGTGGGCTCCGCAGCCGCCGAGCAGCGGGACCGCAACGACAGGCTGGCGGACCGTCTGGAAGAACTGGAGGGCGGCTTCGAGGAGCTTGGCAAGGAGATACGGGAAAACAACAGGGCCAGCGAAGACAGGGACAGGGCCGTGCGTGAGGAGGTGGCCCAGGGCTTTCGCAAGGTGGAGAAGACGCTGGCGGGTCTTGAGACGGGACGGGGTGGGCAGGAGGACGGGGCGAAGGCGAACGGCGCCGGCCCGCAGCCCAGGAAGAGGTCTTCGCTCAGGCGGGAGTACCCCGACCTCGTGACGTTGGAGCCCGCCGAGGACGACGAGGAGGTGTTCGGCGAGGTCTGGCCCCTGATCGTCGAGTGGCGGGAGTTGAAGGCCGTTCATCCCGACGAGGGAAAGAGCCTGTCCTGGCTGCGCACCGAGGAGCGGTTCCTGGCGTTGGAGCTGACGCTCTTGGAAGGGCACGGGCTGACGCTTCCCCCGGCGACATTTCCGCTGCGGGGCTTCGACCGAAACGGGCAGGTCAACTGGCGGAAGACAGCGCTCTCCGACACGCGGAGAGCGCTGAGAAAGCGTGAGCTTCTGCACTCGCTGACCTGCGGAGTTTTGTGGAAATAACCCGGCGGGTTACTGCGGCGGGTTACTCCACGGGCTTCCTGTTAACTTCCGTGAAGTTTTGTGAACGATGTTGGCGTGGACTGCCCGAAAGCCTTCACATCGGGTCTTTGGTGCGGTAATAATGGTGGCACTGTTTGGCTTTCAACCAAGGTTTCCGACCATAGAAACCTGGGGGCGCGATCCCTGTTGCCCGGGTCTGACCTGACGGATGATTCGCTCTCTGAACGGTCTCCCACGAGGGAATTGCTGCCGCTGCGGATTTGACGTAGCTCTCCGCAAGCAGCACGGGCCGAAACGACGAAGTTTGACGTAGGTCCTTCGTCCTCGGTCCACGTCCGTCGGTTGGAGTTTGACGTAAGTCCTTCTCCCGTCGGACACCCGTCCGGTGGTTGGAGTTGATCGCTTCTCCCGCTGGACTCTGAGGATGGAGCGCCTGCTGCGCCTCGTCCTCGCCCAGTCGGTCGGAGTGCGTCTTTCGCCCCGGCCGATTCAACGTGCCTGCGGCACGGCTGACACACAGCTAGGGCCGCAGCTTCGACACGCGCCGGTCTGCGACTGAGAAGCAGGCTGGCCGCTTCACGTTTCGCAGCTTTCCCTCAACTCGGACGGTATCCACCCTGGGTCGAGCTGCGTCTTCTTTCACCCCACTCCGTCTTCCGCGTTCGACGTGCGACCGTGGGCGGAGTGCGTCTTCGGAACGGATGCACGGGTTCAACGGCAACGGCAAACCAATCAGCAAGGAGGTACATAGGCATGGACGAATCACGGACACAGGACAGGACGGAACAGTACGTGGGACCGAGCGCAATGCGGGTCGCCAACCTGCTGGGGCGCCGGGTGAGCTTCGAGCGGGGCTGGTTCTGGACGACGACGGCCATCTGTCACGGCGGCAAGTCGGACGGGCTGGCGTTCCGGCAGCGACCGGACGGCAACGGCATCGAGGTCAAGTGCCACACCGGGGGCTGCTCGGCCGGCGTGGTGATAACCGAGCTGGAGGCGCTCATCGGGCTGCCCATCTGGACGGCCTACGCGCAGGTGCAGGACACCCCGGTCAAGGCCCCTGAGAAGCAGCCGTGGTGGAAGCGCAAGCGGGTCGTCGTGGCCGGGGCGGTCGTCCTGGTCGTTGCGGCGCCGCTGATAACCGGCGACGTGGAGCTCTTCTTCCTGAACCTCGTCGGGCTGGGCATCGGGGCACTGCTGCTCCGGCGGTTCATGCCCCGGCGTCCGGCAGGGAGGGTCCGTCGCCGCTGACGACGGGGTCTCCGGCTTCCTCACAACCCAACTCAACGCAAAGGGCCGTCTCCCATCCGGGGGCGGCCCTTCTTCTTTGCCCGCAAGCGGGCGCAAACGGCAAGGCCACAAATCACAGGCACTTAGGAGGTGCACGATGACGACGGCAACACTGGCAACAGGCAATCGGTCGATGGACACGGTGGACAGGCCCCGGCGCAGCCTCGAAGAGCTGGTCGACCAGCTCATGGCGGCGATGGGGTTCAAGGAGCAGGAGCCGGAGACGGCGGAGACGGGCGCGGTGCGCTCGATCCACGAGGCGAGGCGGCTCAGGCAGGCTGGAGACGTGGACGGCGCGCTGGCGGTCCTCGCCGGCGTGGACGCGGAGAAGACGGAGAAGAAGGAGGCCCGGTGGGCCTTCTCCGAGTGGACGCAGCTGGTGAAGCGGCGGTTCGGCGGCCGCGGCGCCCTGATCTACAGCCAGGGCACGGGACGGGCCGCTGCCCTGGTGCCCACCGGCGACGGCGGGACGCTGGAGGTCGCGGCGGTCCTGGGGATGCGCTGGCGGCCCGGCAAGGTCGTCTCGGGGCGCAGCCTCCGGGGCCTGCGTCCCCTGACCGGAGGTGCGTGATGGTCACGGCCAGCGTGGACATCACCGCGCTGAAGGCCCGGCACCCCCTGGGCGACACGGTGGAGGCCGCAGGGGTGCGGCTCAGGGGAAGGGGCCGGGTCCGCCAGGGCGTCTGCCCCTTCCACGACGAGGTGGAGGGCAGCTTCACGGTGTACGGCGACTCGGAGCGGTTCTACTGCTTCGGCTGCGGCCTCGGCGGCGACGTGCTGGACTTCATCCAGCGGGCCGAGGGCCTGTCGCTGACCGAGGCCATCGCGCGGCTGGACGGCAGCCCAGGGCTTGCGCCCAGGGCCGCCACTCGTCCAGCCGGAACGCGGCGTCCCCCGTCCGCCGCGCTGCCTCCCCGCGACCCCGCCCTGCTGACGGCGGCGGCGCGCTTCTACGCCGGACAACTCCGGCGGTCCTCAGAAGCGCTGGGTTACCTGGCCTCGCGGGGCATCGGCCCGGTCGCCGCAGCCCGCCTCAGTCTCGGCTATGCGCCGGGCGGCGGGCTGCGGCTGGCCCTGGAGTCCCTCGGCTTCTCTGAGAAGCGCATCCAGGACTCGGGGCTCTTCATGGAGCGGGGCGCGGAGCGGTTCGCTGGCATGGTCGTCGTACCCGACGCCTCCGGCGGCCTCGTCCGCTGGCTCGTCGGCCGGGCCATCGATCCCCACCGGACGCCCCGCTTCCAGGCTCCGCCCGGCCCCAAGCCGGTGCTTGGGCTCGGGCGTCTCGGCCCCGCGCCGCCCTGGGCGGTGGTCGCCGAGGGCGTCTTCGACTGGCTCGCCCTTACCGGGTGGGGCATCCCGGCCTGCGCCGCCCTGGGCACCCAGGGAATGGAGCGGGTCGCCTCAGCCCTCCGGGGCTGCCCCCGCGTCTTCCTCGCCTTCGACAACGACGACGCGGGGCGCGAGGCGACGGAGCGGCTTATGACCCTGCTCGGGCGCAGGGCCGCCGTCGTCGCCCTTCCCGCAGGCGTCGGCGACGTGGCCGAGCTTGCCGCCCTTCCCCACGGACAGGCCGCCTTCCTTCGCCTGCTCTCACAGGCGGCCCGCTCCGCCCGCTAGCGGCTCCCCGCCGCTCCTCTGCGGGCTTCCCCGTCCGCCCCCCTCACCGTCCCCACTCTCACCACCCAGGAGGCCCTATGCCCAATGCACGACGGGCTTTGCCCGCCCACGGATTCCCATAGGGGGAGTCCGCCCATCGGCCATTCGCTACAGGAACACACCACACAGACAAGAAGGAGATTGAGATGTTCAACAAGAACGGAAGCAACAATGGAAACGGGAGCGCGAACGGCGTCCACAAGGACACCGCGGTCGTCGCCCGGAACGGCAACGGGCACAAGCCCGACGCCGCCATCCCCGCCGAGCACGAGCTGCTCTGGGACGGGCTCTCGCCCGCCGTAACGCAGGCGCTCGGACAGCCCCTCGAACCCGCGCTGGCCTCCCAGCGCAAGGGGCGCGGCGGCAAGTCCTTCGACTACCTCGAAGGCCACATCGTCATCGCCCAGGCCAACCGGATATTCGGCTACGGCGGCTGGGGCTACGAGCTGGTCGGCGACGTCACCCTGCGCCAGGTCGAGACGGTCAACCCCCAGACCGGCGAGGTGAAGGTGGAACAGGGCTACAGCGCACCGGTGCGGGTCTCCGTCGCGGGCGCGCTGCCCCGCACCGACATAGGAGTCCACCCGGTAGCCGAGGACAACTTCGACGGTCACGACACGGCCATCAAGGGAGCGGTCACTGACGGATTGAAGCGGGCGTTCCGCAGCTTCGGGGCGCAGTTCGGCAACGGCTTCTACGGGGACCAGCCGCAGGTCGGCAACCAGCCGCAACCGCAGCGCGTTCCCGCCCCGTCCAACGGCAGGTCCGTCCAGTCCCAATCCAACGGCAACTCCAGCAGGAGCCAGGCCAACGACCGGGCCGACGCGCAGGCCGAGAAGCTGCGGAAGCGGCTCATCGAGATCGCATCCGAGCAGGGCCTCGACGAGGACCAGGTGCGGACGGCCGTGGTGGACCGGACGGGCAAGAGCCTCGACGACCTGACGGCCGCCGAGCTCGGGCCGCTGGTGGAGGCCGCCGCCAACAAGCTCCGGCAGATGCAGCAGCCCCAGGCCGCCTAGTCTGCCGGTCCATCGGGTTCGCAATCGAGCGGGGTCGTCTCTTCGGGGGCGGCCCCGCTCCTTCACTACAGGACAAGGAGGCTACGAGCCATGACAACGACTGAGACCTTGGTAAGCACCCCCTGGGGTTGGACACACGACATCGAGGAGCTGGCCGAGGGCGTCTGGCGGGTCTGGACGCCCAGCCACGGCGGGCTGAAGCTCAGCCGCGAGCGGTGGGCCGAAATCCCCGACTGCGTCCGGTCCGCCATGTTCACGCCCACCTTCGCCGAGGAGGACTGCGAGGAGCCCATCGTCAGGACGCTCCTCGGCCTGGGCGACGACAACGAAAGGGAGATGGCCCTGAAGGTGGCGGGCTACTTCGACCGCTACGCTCCGGCCCTCCCGCACCTCCGCGACTGCCCGCCGGGCATCCACTACCACGCCGTCGCCTACCGGAGCGGCTTCGGGACGGACCCGTTCGGGCGGTTCGACACCCGCATCGAGGCCGAGTCCTTCGTGGGCGACGCCGAGATGGTGCGGGCCTACGGGAAGCTGAAGGCCGTCGAGTGCAGCCGGACGCTCCCGCTCTGCCGTGCGGAAGGGGGCAGGCCATGACCGCGACGACACGGCCCAGGCCCCGCACCCTGCCCAGCACAACGACCAAGCTCCAGACGGAGTTCGGCAACCTCTACGTCACCGTCTCGACGGACGAGGACGGAGAGCCCTTCGAGGTGTTCGGCTGGCTGGGGAAGGGAGGCAGCTTCCAGCACGGCGTCACCGAGCTGGCCTGCCGGTTGATCTCCCTGCACCTGCGGCGCGAGACTCCCCTCGAAGAGGTGATTGACCAGTGCCAGGGGATAGCCGAGATGCAGCCCTTCTTCAACACGATGCCCGACGGCAAGAGCGTTGCGGTGCTCGGCCTCGGCGACGGGATAGCGCACATCCTCAAGGCCCACCTGCGGGCCAGGGAGGAGCGGGAGGCGGAGACGGTGCAAGAGGCGGCGATTGAGATGAAAGCGGCCGCATGAACGGCCAGGACACCAGCATCGAGGCGGGGCTGTCTCCTTCGGGGGCGGCCCCGCTTCTCACTTACAGGAAGGAGGCGACGACGATGGTAACGACGATTGACGAGCGGGCGGAGGTCTTCTCTCGCCCTGCGGCGCGGTTCGACGACGACGGCAACATGGAGGTGCGGGCATCGTCAGCCCTGGGCTGCCGCCGCGCCCTCTGGTACGCAGCCACCGGCTACGAGGCCATGAATCCCCCCAGCGAGTCCTCGCTGACGGCGATGGAGGCGGGCAACGCCCTTGAGCCGGTGGTGGTGCGGGCGATGGAGCGGGCGGGCTGGAAGGTCGATGCCCCCGACCCCCAGGACCCGAAGCAGGTGGCGGTGCGGGTAGGCCCCAACATGATTGTGACCGGCCACCCCGACGGCACGGTGCGGATGCCGATAGAGGGAGACGAAGCGGCTGCGCCGCAGCTGTTCCTCTTCGAGGGAGAGACGCAGGGACCCGCCTACGGCGACCCGATGGTCGTCGAGATCAAGACGCGGGGACCGGAGGCGTTCAAGCGCTGGCGGACGCTGGGAGCCGAGCGCAGCCACCCGGCGTCGGTGGCCCAGGCCGCCTTCTACTCGCTCGGCGAGTTCGGCGACCTGCGGGACGCGGTGATCGCCACGATGGACACGGGGGCTCGCACCTGGGACTGGGAGCGGATTCCGGCCGCACGGCTGGAGCGGGCCTTGCAAGACGCCAGCGAGTGGCTCGGTGAGCTTGCCGCTCACCACGTCCGTAGCGGGCTTGACCCCGACGCGCTGCCGGAGCGGGACTTCTCGGCCGATAGCTGGCAGTGCCGAAGCTGCCCCTTCCTGGCGGTCTGCCTGCCGGGAATGGCGGAAGCGAGCGAGGAGACGGAGATAGAGGACAAGGAGGTGAGCGACGAAGAGGCACGGGACGCGGTGACGGCCTACGCAGAGGCTCAGGAATCCATCAAGGAGCCCGAGAAGGCCAAGCGCGCCGCGCTGGACACCCTGAAGGCGTGGATGCGCCGGCAGGGCGACTCGAAAGCGACGGTGGGGGGCCGGACGGTCACCCTCGTCAGTTCCACCAGGTACTCGGTGAACCACCGTAGGCTCAACGAGGCACTCGACCCGGAGGTCCGGGCCGAGATCGTCACCGAGAGCGAGTCTGAGTACGTGCGGGTGAACACCTAGACGCTTCCCCTGTTGGGAGCGCAGGACGGGGCCGTCTTCCCTTCTATAGGGGCGGCCCCGCTCTCATTCAAGACGGGCGCGGCAACACCGCGCCACTACACACACAAGGAGAATCACATGTCACGCACCATCAACAAGGTAGAGCTCTTGGGCAGGGTTGGAACGGACCCGGAGATGCAGTACACCCCCGGCGGCACCGCCGTCACCAAGCTTCGGCTGGCGACCGACCGCTACCGCAAGGACGCCGAGAACGAGACGGATTGGCACAACATCGTGGTCTGGGGCGCCACTGCCGAGGCCGTGAACCAGTACGTTGGGACGGGCCAGCGCGTCTACGTCGCGGGCCGCCTCGTCCAGAACAGCTGGGAGGGCGACGACGGCCAGCGCCGCCACCGCACCGAGATTCACGCCTCCGAGGTCGTGTTCCTCGACTCCAAGGGCGGGAACGGCACCGGCGACGCCGCGGACATCGAGCAGCCGGTCGGCGCCTCTCCCTTCTAGTCCCACAACCGCATAGCGACGCCTTCCCGAAGGCGCGCCACGGGGCCGCTTCCCACTACAGGGGGCGGCCCCGCTCTTTGTTCTAACCGATAGCGAAGGAGGCCGACATGACCAGGAAGAAGACTTTCACCAAGGACGCTGTTCTGCTGAACGCGCTCCGCATCAACCTGAGCCTGCTGGGGGAGCTGGCGGTGCGCTACGACGTGGAGACGAGGCCGGAAGGCCCGGAGGACCCGCCCTCCATCAACTGCCCCGAAGACGTGCGGAAGCTGCTGGGGCCGGAGATGTCCGGCCTCGCCCAGGAGCAGCTCCGGGTGCTGCTGCTCAACACCAGGAACCAGGTGGTGGGCCAGCGGATCATCTACCAGGGCAACGTGTCCTCGGCCATCGTGAGGAACGCCGAGGTTTTCCGCCCGGCGGTCATCGAGGCCGTCCCCAGCATCATCGTCAGCCACAACCACCCCAGCCAGGACCCGACGCCCAGCCCGGAGGACGCGGCCCTCACCCGCGAGCTGGTCTAGGCGGGCAAGCTGCTGGACATCGAGCTGCTGGACCACATCGTCATCGGCGGCGAGCGGTTCGTCAGCCTCAAGGAACGGGGCCTCATGTCCTGACGGCCCACGCCGTCCGGCTCTCACGCGGGGGACACCCTCCCGCGCTTGCATCACCCACATCAAGGAACGAAAGGAGACTGCCCATGTTGCAGACTCACACCATCGACCCCGAAGACCTCTACACCATCACTGCCGGGGGGTTCTCGGCCACCGTCGACGCCTTCGCCCGCGACGACCGGACGGACGGCCTCTGGTTCGTCTCGATGGTCGGCTCCCAGACGGCGCTCAAGGCGATCTGGGCCTCGCTGCTCAAGCAGCCCCCGGACGTTGCCCACATCATCAAGGGCGCCGACGGGATGGCCCTCAGCGGCGGCTACCAGCGGTGCCAGATTCCCCACGAGACCGTAGGCACGTGGACGACCAAGATCGCCCGCCTGCCGGCGAGCGGCGGATGGCACGCATTGGTGTACACCAAGACCGCCGAATACGGATTCGAGAAGGACTCCTTCCTCCTGCTGGCGCAGTCGGAGGAGGCGGCCCCGGCTCTCCATCACCGGTTCCTCGACAAGCGCAGCCCGCTCCCCCTCCACGGCTCCTGGGCGGGCTGGCTCTGACAGCGGGGCATCGAGGAAGAGGAGATAGTCCCCCTGCAATCGGTGGGCGTCTCCGCCTACCGGTGCTCTCCCAAGGCCAAGAAGCTGCGGGACGACCTCTCCGACGCCGTTGCGTCGGGCAGGCTGACGCTGCCCAGGGAGGCGTCCGATGGATAGGACGCTGAAGCGGGCCAAGCGCAACAACAAGCGGCGCGGACAGCGCAACCACGGGGCATGGCAGCGGTTCTCCCCCGACGGGAAGACCTGCCGCTACTGCGAGCACGACGGCTCGCAGCACCTCTGCCGGTCGGGGCAGCCCCATTTCTTCCGGCCCGCGACGGAGGCGGAGCGGCGGGACCCCTCGGTCATGCTCTACCGCCACACACTGCCGGACGGCGGCTCGATGCTGGTGCGGCGGATGACCGTCGCCAACCACGCCGAGCTTGTCACCGCCTTCTGCACGGCCTGCGCCGAGAGCATCGGGACGCACCAGGTCCTGTGCTACCAGCGCAACGTGGCTATTGGCGAGGTGGTCGGCATCGACACTCGCCACAAGGACCTGGCAATCGCCGCCTGAAGCGGCGCACGACACCAGACACGAAAGGAGAGACGACATGAGACTCGCTGCACAAGCCAAAGGGGGCTACTATCCGACTCCCGACCGGGTGGTGGACCTGGTCGCCGAGCTGATTCACACCCCCACCGGCTCCTACCACCGGGGCCGGGAGACCATCCGCATCCTCGACCCCTGCTGCGGGGCCGGGGACGCGCTGGAGAGGCTGGCCGAGGGCCTGGACAGGCCCAACGCCATCCCCATCGAGACCTACGGCGTGGAGCTGCACCGGGACAGGGCCGAGGAGGCCGAGAAGCGGCTCCACCGCACCCTGGCCTCGGACCTGTTCGCAACGTCGATAGCGAACGGGGCCTTCGGCCTGCTGCTCTTGAATCCGCCGTATGACTTTGATTCCGAAGACAAGCGGACGGAGCACGCCTTCCTGACGCAGACCACGCGCTACCTGGCTGAGAGCGGCCTGCTGGTCTTCATCGTGCCACGGCAGCGCCTGGCGGTCTCGGCCCGCTACCTGTCCACCCACTACGGGCGGATGCGGTGCTGGGCCTTCCCCGACCCTGAACGGGAGGTCTTCGACCAGGTGGTCCTGATGGGCTACCGCAAGGCCGACCCCGTTCCTGACGCCACAGCCGAGAGCATGGTGCTGGAGTGGGCGGTGGGGGAGCCGGAGCCCCTGCGCTCCCAGCGCAACTCCTACTCCTACCCGGAGTACACCCCCGCCACGACGCCGAGCGGCGACGTCCTGTTCACCACGCGCACCGTCGACCCGGCCGCGGCGGCTGCCGAGGCGCGGCGGTCGGGGCTCTGGGCCAGCACGGAGATCACCGACTCCCTGTGGCCCGCGAGCGACAGCCGCACCCGCCCGCTCATGCCTCTCAGACGGGGGCACATGGCGATGCTGGTGGCGGCGGGCTTCCTCGACAACCTGGTGCTCGAAGCCGACGACAGGCGCATCCTGGTCAAGGGCCGCACCTCGAAGGACATGGTGCTGGTGGAGGACGCCCCGGAGAAGGAGGTCCACCGCGAGAAGCTGACGACTACCGTGGTGGCCCTCGACTTGGACGACGGACGGATCGAGGACATCGCCGCCTAGCTCGGACGGCTCATCTTGAGCCGCGCAACGAGGCCCCGTTGGTCCATTCGACCTGCGGGGCCTTCGCTCTATCGGAACGACCCAGAAGACCCCTCTTATCAAGGAAAGGAAGGTCGAAAGATGCAGACCACCATGACCCTCGAAGCCTGCTGCCGGTGCGGGCAGCCCATCGCCCCCGGCGAACCGGCCATGCAGACCGCCTCGGTGGACATCGACGACTACGGCAGGGCCGTGTCCTCGCCGGTGAAGGCATACCACCTGACGGGACGCTGCTACGACGACGCAAAAGCTGCCGAGGCCGCCCGCAGGGAGGCCCTGAAAGCCGCATAGACGGCTCGCACCGAGCCGCACTCACGAGGCCCGCCGACTGCGCGGGTTCGCACGTTCAAGCAACCGCCTGGGGACGTTTCCGGGGACCCGCGACACGCAAACGTCCCCACCGGGGGCGTGGTGCGTCTCGGGTCCCTGCGTCGTCCTCCGGCCCACCACGGAATAGGAGGACGACTGACATGAACCTCGGAGGTTTCATAGACACGTTCAAGGACGCCATCGCCAGGAGGGTGGTGGAGTCCTACCCGCCGCTCTACCGGCCCTCGGAGAACGGCGGCACGCTCCCCAGGCTGCTCCGCAAGCCCCTGGGGGCGCAGGCCGACGCCATCAGGGGCGCGGCCCTCTCCCTCAAGGCCCACCGGGGCACCACCGTCGTCGGCGAAATGGGCACCGGCAAGACATTCATCGGCGCGGCGGCGGCGCACATGGCGGGATTCGAGAGGATTCTCGTCATCTGCCCGCCCCACCTGGTGCCCAAGTGGAAGCGGGAGATCGAACAGACGGTGCCCGGCGTCCGCGCCGCCATCGTCGAGTCCATCACCGACCTGGAGAGGCTGCGCCTCTCCGTCGGCTCCGGCCCCCTGTTCGCGGTGATGAGCCGTGAGAAGGCGAAGCTGTCCTACCGCTGGATGCCCGCCTTCATCGAGCGGTGGGCCGTCTCGAAGGGAAGGCTCCTGCGGGACGAGGAGACGGGGGCGCCCTTCCGGGTCCCCTGCTGCCCCGACTGCACCGCGCAGGTGGTGGACAAGGACGGCGTGCCGCTCACGGACGCCGACCTGAACCGCCGCAAGCACACCTGCGCCGACTGCGACGCCCCTCTGTGGCAGGCGGACAAGTCCGGCCCGGCCCGCTACCCGCTGGCCGACTACATCAAGCACAGGATGAAGGGCTTCTTCGACCTGCTGATCGGCGACGAGGTCCACGAGTTCAAGGGGCGCGGCTCTGCCCAGGGCATCGCCGCCGGCATCCTCGCCGACGTGTGCGGCAAGTCCCTCAGCCTCACCGGGACGCTCCTTGGCGGCTACTCCTCGACCATCTTCCACCTGCTCTACCGGTTCTCGCCGGAGATTCGCACTGAGTTCGGGCGCTCCGACGAGCACCGCTGGATACAGCGGTACGGCTTCGAGGAGGTCACCGTCGGCAAGCCCGACGACGACGCGGTGGAGGACGGGCGCAACAGCAGGAGGCGCAGCTACCGCAAGGTCACCAGGGAGCGGCCGGGACTCGTTCCCAGCGCCCTCTTCCACATCATAGGCAACACGGTCTTCCTCAGACTGGCGGACGTTGCCTCCGGCCTGCCGGACTACGAGGAGAAGATCCTCGTGTCCTCGATGGACTCGGAGGAGGACGCCACCGGCTACTCCCAGCGCAGCGCCTACAAGCACGTGTTCGAGACGCTGAAGGAGGAGCTGGCGAAGGCGCTGAAATCCGGCTCGAAGCGGCTGCTGGCGACCTACCTCCAGACCCTGCTGGCGTACCCCGACGGCTGCACCAGGGGGGAGACGGTCTTCGACCCCCGGACCGGGGACGTCATAGTGCAGGTGCCGCCCCTGTCCGAGGAGAAGCTCTACCCGAAGGAGAAGGCGCTCATCGACCTGGTGGCCGCCGAGCGGATGGAGGGACGGCGAGTGCTGGTCTACGTCACCCATACGGGGACGCGTGACATCACCGGGCGGATGGACGACTTCCTCACCCGGCACGGGTTCAGGGTGGCGGTGATGAAGGCCGACGCGGTGGCCCCGAACCGCAGGGAGAAGTGGGTCGCCGACAAGGTGAACGAGGGCATAGATGTCCTCATCTGCCACCCCAGGTTGGTGCAGACCGGCCTCGACCTGATCGACTTCCCGACAATCGTCTGGGACGAAACGGACTACAGCGTTTATGTGGTCCGCCAGGCGTCGCGGCGGTCGTGGCGCATCGGGCAGACCCGCCCGGTGAAGGTGGTGTTCATGAGCTACAGGAACACCCTGCAGGCCGACGCGCTGAAGCTGGTGGCGAAGAAGATGCAGAGATCCCTGGCCGTCGAGGGTGAGCTGCCGGAGGACGGGCTTGCCGCCTACGGCGACGACGGCGACGACATGATGATGGCCCTGGCCCGCAGGATCGTCAGCGGCGACGAGGAGGACGAGAACGAGACGATGGAGGAGGTCTTCGCCCAGGCTAGGAACGCCGAGAGCGAGGCCGAGGAGCTGCTGGTGGACGACGGCTGGAAGGTCGTCGAGATCGAGCCGGAAACGGTCTCGGTCAACGGGAACGGGAATGGCAACGGCCACCACGACCCCTTCGACATCGGGCCAACGGTCGAGCTTGTGCCGGCCAACGGCCGCCACGCCAACGGCAACGGGCACACGCCCGCCCCGGTCAACGGGAACGGGACCAACGGCCACCACGAGGACGAGTCCCCGGAGGCGCAGCAGTCGCTGTTCTCCTGGGCGGAGTTCATGGCCGAGGAGCCGGTCAAGCCCAGGGGCCGCAAGACCCAGGCCCCGTCACTGTCCCTGTTCGCGTGGGCGGTGGAACAGGAGCGGGAGGAAGAGCCGGTCGGCGCGGGACGCTAGACCGCAAGGACACGGGAGAGGTCGTCGCCAGTGGAGCGGCGGCCTCCCCGCAGGTGGAAACGCAACAAGACAGAGCAATCACAAAGGAGAAGAACGATGGCACGCGTGTTTGTTTACGACGACAGAGAGTTCCCCGACCCCGACCCCCAGATGAGCGTCGACCAGGTCAAGGCAACCCTGAGCGACTTCTACGGGGAGATCGCCAACGCCTCGGTCAAGGAGACCAAGCGCGGCGACGACACCATCTACGAGTTCCAGCGGCGGGTGGGCACCAAGGGCGCCTGCACCAACGCACGGAGCTAGAGGAGGGAGTCCGATGGACAACCGGACATTCACCGGCCTGCTGGCGGCGACGCCTCCGGCGGGCCTCAGCATCCTTGATCTCACGGCGGAGCTCACACGGCCCGACGGCTCCTTCGACCTGGACGCCGCGGCCGCACGGCAGACGGAGGTGGAACTGGCCTGCGTCCAGGCCCAAGACTACGCCGCTTCCACGGGGCGGCTACTGGAGGCGATGCGATGGCAGCTGCGGCCCCGGCGCAACTGAGCGGCCTGGCGAACCTGCTCCTGCGGCGTCCGCCGTCGCTGCGGGAGCTGGTCACGCTGGTCGGCTACGCCGACGACTACGCATGGTTCGTGGGGCTGGTGCGCCGTCTCTTCCCCCAGGAGGCGGAGGCGGCGCTTTCGGCCCCCGACGTACGCGGGAGGGTGGAACGCTTCGCCCGGCTCTTCGAAGAGCGGCGCTTCCCCCTCTACGCGCCGTTCATCGAGTTCTGGACGGAGGAGGAGGGGGAACAACCGCCCTGGTCCTGGCTGCGGCAGGGCATCCCCTTCGACCTGATGGGCTTCGGCTACGACGGCCTCCACGAGATGTGGGACGGCTACCGCGAGGGCCTCTCGGCCCTCGTCCTCCTGGCCCAGCCCCCCGATTCCTCCTACATGGCAGACGACGGGATACGGGTGGCCTGGCTGGAGTCGGCTGCCGAACGCATCCCGCAGGAGACATTGGAGAGGATTCCCCAGGGCGGCATACCCCTGGACGACCTCGCCGACGCGCTGAAGGGGACCGGGTTCGAAGGGGCGGCGCAGGCCGCTTCCTGGGTTTTCGCCGAGACCGGCAACTTCTTCCTCGACCACACCTACGAAGACGGCAATTACGACGGCTTCTCCGACCCCTGGGACGACGACATCATCCAGGAGGGCACGGAGGAGTGGCGCAAGGCCGTCGCCCTCATGGACGCGGTGGGCAAGCTGACCGACTGGCTGGAGGAAGACCTCCCTGGCCGCTTCGCCGAGATGCTGGACGTCGTCCTAGGGCGGCTCCCCAACCAAGAAAAGGAACAGGAGGACAACAACCATGACTGATGCAGTCGATACGACCCAATGGTCCCTGCCGGGACCGGCGGACATGCCAAGGGACGAGCTCCAGATACAGCTGGAGGTCTACAAGGAGACCATCCTCCTGCGGGGCTTCGAGAACGACGCCACCTGGGTCAGGACCGTCTCGGCGGACGCCATCGCAAACGTGTTCACCCAGCACCTGGGGTCCTCCTCGGGGCTCCTGCCCCAAGAGGCCCTGTGGTGGGGCCAGGGCGAGACCGGACAGGTGGTGGCCATCTGGCGGCCGCCGCAGGTCTGGTCCGTGGCCCTGCAACGGGAGGCGTTCAAGCCCCCCGCCCGGCTCCGGCTGCCGATGCCGGGGCTGGTCTTCGTCTGCTCGCCGGGCCGCCCGCCCTGGGTCTACGCCGCGCTGAGCCGGCCTACCGACCCCGAGCAGCATCTCTTCCGGGCCCCCGCGTTCAACGTCTTCAGAGACGGGCGGGTCTGCCCCGGAAGCCACCGGTTCCCCGAGGAGGTGGGACTGATACCGGAGTCCTTCTTCCAGTCCTACTTCTCGCTTACCGGGGATTCACGGGACCGCTCGAAGAAGCACGCCGACAACCTGCAAGCGCTATGGGAGGAGATAGATGGACAGACTGAGTACCCGACTGAGGACCTGGTTCCCCAGTGCACGGTGGGCCAGGCGATGGCGCTCTCCGAGGGGAGACGTGGCTACCGGTAGTGGGGCGCCGGGGCCGGTGGGCTACCTTGTCAACCACCCCGGCGGACTGGCCGGAGTCCAGGGAATCGGCTACGACTACGTTCTGGGATCGGGGGGCGTCTACGTCCAGTCCGAGAGCGCTCACCTGACGGCGCGGGTAACCGTCGCCCCCGGCACGGTGCGGGGGCTCGCTCCCGTGGCCGAGAAGCTGCAACTCACTCATGGCCCCATCCCGGCAAGCCTGTTCGAGATGGGGCTTCGCTGGTTCCAGGACGCCCCGGACACCGAGCGGTTCTTTGCGGTGCGCTGGGACGGGGACGGCTACCGGCTGGTGGTCCCACCGCAGGCCGGGACAGCCACGAGACTCGCGTATCAGCCCCCCGCAGGGGTGGTCGCCGAGTTCCACTCCCACGGAGGTTCTCGCGCCTTCTTCTCGGCCACCGACGACCGGGACGAGCAGGGCTTCCGCATCTACGGCGTCGTCGGACGCCTCGACACCCCTCTACCGGAGCTGCGTCTCCGGGTGGGGGTCTACGGCCACTTCGCCCCGCTGGACTGGGCGCAGGTGTTCGGCGGCCCGGACCCGGGCGTCCGTCTCATGGGCGAAGAGCCGGAGTCAACACAAGACACAAACCCAACGACAAGGAGGTAACCAATGCCCTACTACCTGGACAACGCATTCCTGCTGGACAACCCGTGGATCACCGTGGTCGGCTGCGGCGGGACCGGCGGCTTCGTGGCGGAGGGCCTCTGCCGCCTCTTCCAGGGGCGGGAGGCCACCATCGTCCTGGTCGACCACGACCGGGTCGAGCCCCACAACCTGCTGCGCCAGAACTTCTACGCAGAGGATGTCGGGAAGTTCAAGAGCCAGGCCCTCGCCGACCGGCTGGCGCGGGCCTTCCGGCGTCCCGTGGGCTACTCGGTCTACGCCTTCCGGGAGGAGGACTCCCAGTCCGATGGGGGCCGCTACCCCGGCCTTCCCTCCTACGGGAACTCCCTGCTCATCGGCTGCGCCGACAATGCCGCAGCACGGCGGGCTATGGCCGAGTCCCTGCCGGGCGACCCGCGCCGGTGGCTCATCGACGCGGGCAACGACACCAACTGGGGACAGATCCTCATCGGCAACGTGGCCGACCGTGACTTTGGGGACGAGCAAGCCTTCGCAGGCGAGACCTGCCACCTGCTCCCCGCGCCCACGGTCCAGCGCCCCGACCTGCTGACGGCGGTGTCGACCACGCCTCCCGACGTGGACTGCGCGGCGGCCCTGGACCTCACCGACCAGGACCCGACCATCAACCAGATGATGGCGTCGCTGGTCTTACAGGTGGTCCGCCGCATGGCGGCGGGGACCTGCCCCTTCATGGGCCTCTACCTGGACATGGAGCAGGGGACGGTCACCCCGGCCTACGCCACCCCGGAGACGGTGGCGCGGGTGGTGCGGACCGGCTCGGAGCCAGCGTCCTAGACCACTGCGTTCACGAATCCAATCAGAGAACAACAAGGAGAAACCATGTCTGACAAGAACGGAACCACCACCACGACCACGACCTGGCAGGACAACCACAGCGGGCTCCGCAGGCACCAGCTGATGACCAAGGAACTCGCCGAGACCATCCCGCCCCTGTACGCCAATGACGGCGCGGACGCCCCCGACGCCGTGGTCGCCAGGGTGAAGCTTTTCAGCCCGTACAACGGCTGGCGCTGGTACATCACCGAGTGGGAGTCCGAGACCGGACTGTGCTTCGGCCTCGTCGAGGGGTTTGAGACGGAACTTGGGTACTTCGACCTGACCGAGCTGGCGGAGGTCACCGTGTTCGGCGGCGTCCCCGCCGTGGAGCGCGACCTGTACTGGGCGCCGCAGACCCTCGGCGAGATCAGGAGACAGTCGAGGCTCGCAGCCTGAGCAATGGTCAGAGAAGAAACAAGGAAAGGAGCAACCATGCCTGACGACAATGGAACGGAAACAACCCGCTCGGACGCACCGAGCGTTGACGAGAGTCTCTTCGGCGAAGCGGCGGACGACACGGATGCCGCAGCTGCCGAGGAGCAGGACGCCGACGAGGAGACCGCACAGGACCCGCAGGGCGCTGACGATGCCGAAGCGCAGGACGGTGGGTCGGAGGACCTGAAGGTCGTCGTGTCCATCAAGGGCGGCAGGGCCACCATCGGCGTGCAACAGCCCTCGTCCGACCCGCACATCGAGTCGTTCGACGACCACGACCTATCGGAGCTGGCGCAGGAGGTCCCGGCGGTGATCGAACGGGCGAGGGTCAAGTGGGAGGACGAACCGAAGTATCCCGCCCACGAGAAACCCGCTCCCCCGGCCAGACGCCGGACGGGGCGTGGCCAGGGGTCGGCCCAGGCTGAGGCCGCCGAGAGTGAGACGGAGCAACAGCAACAGACGCTGCGGCTGTTCTAGGGGAGCCGGTCGGCGCGGGACGCTAGACCGCAACACACAGGGGGAGGACACCGTGATTCGGTGTCCTCCCCCTGCACGGCTATGTATGCGGCCCTTTTTGCGTTTCAGGGTCTGCGGTCGCAGCCCCTCACCGCCTCACTACTCGGTGAACAGGTGGCCGAGGCCCAGCGAGTCCGCCAGGTTCAGCAGCGCTATCATGTGCCGCGTGCTGGGCCGCACCCCCTCATCCCTCCAACGCCTCATGGTGAAGGGATGGGTGCCGAGACGCCGGTTCAGCTCCGCCCACGTCAGGCCCGACTCCTCCTGGAACCGCACCAGCCGCTCAGGGAAGTCCGCGGGGAAGTCATAGGTCTCTCTGGTGTGGTGTATGCGTTGTCTCGGCATTGTCCGGTCCTTCAAGAGGGCAGCCGGAAGCCTCTCTCCAAGGCGAGCGCAGACATCGCCTTTCGTGTCGGCCCCAGACCTTGGGCGCCCCGGTTGCCAGTTGGTGCGCCTGTCTCATCCGTCCGTCCATATGTGCGGGCTTTTCCTGTTGCCCCTACTGGCCCGGCCCGGAGACGACCAGGGTGCAGGTCGCGCCGGAGATGTTTGTCGTCATCGCCCGAGACACCCCGACCTCTAGCGCGATCCTGTCCCCCGTTACTGTGGCGTCACGTCGGTCACGCTCAGCGTGTAGCTCCCTACCTCGTCCCGGTCGCCCGACACCCGCGCGTAGTACGTCCCGCTCTCCGTTGCCGTGAACGTCACCCGGCTGTCCCGGCCGCCGTCGAAGTCGTCGTTGTAGCTGTCCGCCTGGTACTGTCCCGCGCTGTTGTAGATGGCCCGGAAGAAGGTGTCCGGAAGCGTCCCGCCCCCGCCCGGGCTGCCCGTCAGGTCGAACTGGTAGGTCCGGCCCGCTTCGAGCTCGACCGCGAACCGGTCCTGGTCGCCCGCGGTCCCGATGGCGCCCGTGGCCGAGCCGCCGACCGCGACCCTGCCGGGGGTGGAGTTGTCGTTGGGCAGGTCCGTATCCCCCTCCGAGACGCTCTCCGGCTCAGGAGTGGGTTCCTAGGTGGGCTCGGGCACAGGGGCCGCCGGGGTGTGGGCCCGCACCCAGCTGGAGATCTCGCTCAACCCATCGGCGTTGATGGCCTTGATGCGGTACACGTATTGCTTCTCGGCTTCGACCGTGTCGTCGGTGTAGGTCGTCCCCGCCGAGCCGGTGTCCGACTCGACGGTCTCGAATGTCCCCTCTTCGTGGATGTCCTTGTCGCGCCGCAGGATCACGTAGCCGGTGATGCTGTCGTCGTTGGGGTCGTCCCAGGTGAGGGTCACCGAGTCGTGGGAAACCTCGGCGGTGAGCCCAGTGGGGCGGGCGGGCGGCCCCGAGGGTTCCGCCGTCGCCACCGCGCCCGTGGCCGCGCTGGTCAACGTCTCATCATTGCCCGCGTCGTCTGTGAAGGACACCTGCACCGTGATGGCCTTGCCCTCGTCGGCTTCTTCCAGCGTGTAAGTCGAGCCGGTAGCACCCGCTATGTCGGCGTCGTCGGCCAGCCATTGGTAGCTGAACGAGACATCGTCCAGGCCGTCCTCGTCGGCGATGCCCGACGTGTCCGCTGTCAGCGTCTCGCCCACCTGAGCAGTTCCGCTGATGGTCGGTGCGCCCGTGGACGGGTTGTTGGGAGTGGGCGCTGCCGACACCGCGTCCGTAGCGGCGCTGGTCAGCGTCTCATCATTGCCCGCGTCGTCGGTGAAGGACACCTGCACCGTGATGGCCTTGCCCTCGTCGGCATCGGCCAGGGTGTGGGTGCTGCCCGTCGCACCGGCGATGGCAGCGTTATCCGCAAGCCACCGGTAGGTGAAGGCGGCGTTGTCCAGCCCGTCGGCGTCCTCGATGCCCGACGTGTCCGCTGTCAGCGTCTCGCCCACCTGGGCCGTGCCGCTGATGGTGGGTTGGCCTGTGGCCGGACTGTTGACCGCCGTCTCATCCTCAATCGCACGGTGTAGCCGGACCTCAACGGTGTCCCCATCACTCAAGCTGAGGCCCGTTCCTTCCCACCTATAGATGTTGCCGTAGCTGTAGGAGTTGAAGGACGCATCGCCCGAAGCGAACCGCGTCCCGTCCAACTCCAGCACGAAGTCGAAGGGAAGCTCCCGGTCCACGCCGATGTACGTCCACCACCCCTGCGTTTCGACCATCTTCACGGTGTACGTCGTGCCGTCCACCTCGAATGAGGCCGGAGTGAGAGACCCTGCCTTCTTGGTATCGGTCGAATAGTACCCGTAGCCCTGGTAGACCCACTCCACCGTCATGGTCGCCGACCAGGCGGCAGCGTCCTCGCGGGCCACCGGCTCCTCATCCGGCGCCGCCGACTCCTCGTTACCCGCCACCGCCTCCGTGGCCGCGCTGGTCAGCGTCTCGTCGTTGCCCGCATCGTCGGTGAAGGACACCCGCACCTTGACGGTTTTGCCCTCGTCGGCTTCTACCAGGGTGTAAGTCGAGCCGGCAGCGCCTGCGACTTCGGTGTCGTCGGCCAGCCACTGGTAGCTGAAGGTGGCGGCGTCCAGCCCGTCCGCGTCTGCGATGCCCGTGGTGTCCGCCGTCAGCGTCTCCCCCACCTGGGCCGTGCCGCTGATCGTGGGCGCGCCCGTGGCCGGGCTGTTGGGCGCGGCCTCTACTGTTGCCGTGGCCGCGCTGGTCAGCGTCTCGTCGTTGCCTCCGTCGTCGGTGAAGCTCACCCGGACCTTGACGGTATTGCCTTCATCGGCATCGGCCAGGGTGTAGGCGCTGCCCGTCTCGCCCGATATGTCCGTGTCGTCGGCAAGCCACTGGTAGCTGAAGTCGGCGTTGTCCAGGCCGTCCTCGTCGGCGATGCCCGAAGTGTCCGCCGTCAGCGTCTCCCCCACCTGGGCCGTTCCGCTGATCGTGGGAGCGCCCGTAGCCGGGTTGTTGGGCGCTGCCGACACCGCAGCCGTCGCCGCGCTGGTCAGCGTCTCATCATTGCCTCCGTCGTCGGTGAAGCTGACCTGCACCGTGACGGCCTTGCCCTCGTCGGCATCGGCCAGGGTGTAGGTGCTGCCCGTGGCACCGCTGATGTCGATGGCGTTCGCCAACCATTGGTAGCCGAACACGGCGTCGTCCAGCCCGTCGGCGTCCTCGATGCCCGACGTGTCCGCTGTCAGGGTCTCGCCCACCTGGACCGTGCCGCTGATGGTGGGTTGGCCTGTGGCCGGACTGTTGACCGCCGTCTCATCCTCAATCGCACGGTGTAGCCGGACCTCAACGGTGTCCCCATCACTCAAGCTTAGGCCCGTTCCTTCCCACCTGTAGATGTTGCCGTAGCTGTAGGAGTTGAAGGACGCATCGCTGGAAGCGAACCGCGTCCCGTCCAGCTCCAGCACGAAGTCGAAGGGAAGCTCCCGGTCCACGCCGATGTACGTCCACCACCCCTGCGTTTCGACCATCTTCACGGTGTACGTCGTGCCGTCCACCTCGAATGAGGCCGGAGTGAGAGACCCTGCCTTCTTGGCGTGGCTCGAATAGTACCCGTAGCCCTGGTAGACCCACTCCACCGTCATGGTCGCCGACCAGGCGGCAGCGTCCTCGCGGGCCACCGGCTCCTCGTTACCCGCCACCGCCTCCGTGGCCGCGCTGGTCAGCGTCTCGTCGTTACCCGCATCGTCAGTGAAGCTCACCCGCACCTTGACGGTTTTGCCCTCGTCGGCGTCAGCCAGGGTGTAGGCGCTGCCCGTCGCGCCCGATATGTCGGAGTCGCCGGCCAGCCACTGGTAGCTGTGGGTAACGTTCTCCAGCCCGTCCGCGTCGGCGATGCCGGAGGTGTCCGCCGTCAGCGTCTCCCCCACCTGGGCCGTGCCGCTGATCGTGGGAGCGCCGGTGGCAGGAGAGTTCGGCTTGGCCGCCACCGCGTCCGTGGCGGCGCTGGTCAGCGACTCATCATTGCCCGCGTCGTCCGTGAAGGAAACCTGCACCGTGATGGCCTTGCCCTCGTCGGCTTCTATCAGGGTGTAGGTCGAGTTGGTTGCGCCCTGAATCGCTGTGTCGTCAGCCAGCCACTGGTAGCTGAACGACACGTTCTCCAGCCCGTCCTCGTCGGCGATGCCCGAGGTGTCCGCCGTCAGCGTCTCGCCTACCTGCGGGGTCCCGCTGATCGTCGGCGCCCCGGTCGCCGCCGTCTCGGTGTTCCAGATCGTGCCCACCGCCTCCCGGCCGGAGCTCGCGAAGCCCGCGCCGGAGGCGTTGCTCAGCACCAGCGTCAACGTCTCCCCGCTGTCCTCCACCGTGTCGTCCGCAATCGGCACCGACACCGTCTTCTCGTCTTCGCCCGGCGCAAAGGTCAGCGTGCCGCTCGTCAACGTGTAGTCGGACCCCACCGTCGCCGTCCCGTCCTGGGTCCGGTAGTCGACCGTCGCCTCCCAATCCCGGGACGGCGTCCGGTCGAGCGTCACCACGAAGTCGAGCGTCTCGTCCACGGTCTCGGACGCCTCCGCGTCCGCCACCGACAGCGCCCCCGCGTCGTCGGCGCGCTCGTCCTCTACCACGACGACATCGGGAAGAATGAGGTCGTGATAGGCCGGGTCTTGGCTGGACGACCAGTTCAGGAAGACCCGCTCACCGATCTCCTCGTCGTCGTCGATCGCCGCCCTGAGTTCCATGTAGAACGGGGTCTCCCACTCGTCCGGCGTAATCGCCTTTGTGGCATTGGCCGTCGGCAACACCTGCAGATCCGGGTCGCCGTCGGACGCGATCGCCACCACCCATACCGTGTGTGTCGGCCGGGTGTTGAGCTTGAACCCGTAGCGCCCTCGGGTGTTCTCGCGAAGCGTCAGCCGGTTGTCCGCCAGCGGATTGCCAAAGGCATCGATGATCGTGATCCCGGAACCGGCCGGCGGCTGCGCCGTTCCGCCGTCCACCTTGTGGGCGGGCAGCCGGCCCAGCGCGGCATGGGCGAGGACGGCGTCGGCGCCGTTCACCTTGTGGCCATCCTCGTCGACGAGGTCCGCAGCGTTCTGGATCCGAGCGCCGCCGAGGTCTATCGCGCTCGCCAACGCTCCCACCTCGATGCCGTTGCTGTCCACGTCGCCCGGCTGCACCGTGTAGTGGAAGTGCACCTTCACGCCCTCCGGCCGGGGCCGGGGCCGCGGGTCGCTGTCCACGTCGGTGTCCGTTATGCCCGTGTACCGGGCCTCCCGGGTGCTCCCGCCGAGGTTGAAGGCCAGCGTCGGCTGGGGCTGGCCCGTGACCCTCACCTCCTGGTTGAAGGTCAGAGTGAACACGATCGTCTCGCCCCACCCGTACGCGTCGCCCGGTTGCGGCGCGGACTTCACCGCCACCGACCTAACCATGGGGGCGTCCGTCGCCGCATTGGTGCTGACCGCGCCGGAGGGGTCCGACCAGGCGCTCGGCGTCTCGCCGTTGAGTGCTCGCACCCGCACCTGGTGCTCCGTGTTCCCCCTCAGCCCGGTGATGGTCCTGGTCACACCGGCGCCGCTGTGCGTGACGTTGACCCAGCTGCCGCTCGTGCCCTCGCGGTACTCCACCTCGTAGCCGGTGATCGCCGGACCGCCGTTCAGCCCCGGCTCGGTCCAGCTCGCGTGCAGTCTCGTCGCCGAGCCCGAGACCGCCGCCAGCGTCGGCTTCGCCGGTTTGTCCGGCTGCTCGTCCACGTCCCTGAGATTGATGGTCACGTCGACGGTGGCGCTGTCGGTGCCGTCCGACGCCTTCACCGTCACCGAGTAGGTCGACTTCGCCTCGTAGTCGTAGGTCACCCCGGATTTGGTCCGGATCTGGCCCGAGGTGGAGACGATGTCGAACGACGACGCGTCCGTGCCCTCCAGGGTGTATTCCAGCGTGTCGCCGCTGTCGGCGGGCGTCGACGTCACCGGCGCGCCGACGTCGACGCCCGCGACGCTGTTCTCGGGCACCGCGCGCCTCGGGGCGGTCTCGGAGAAGCCCAGGACGCTGTCGACGGTCGGGTCCGGCAGGATGGTCGCCGGCAGGTTCACGGTCGCCTTGACGAACTCGTAGCCCCTGTGACTCGCGGGCAGCGTCGGCTGGGTCGTCAGGTCGACGTCCACGGTCGCCGCCGCCGTCGTCCCGGCCGTGCGGGTCATGGTGACCGGCTCGCTGTACACCTCGCCCGCCGCCACACTGAGCTCCGTCACGCTGCCCGTGAGCGTCCCGTTCACCAGGGTCACCGGAATGTCGACCGCGAACGGCGCCCCCGCGAGCACCTTCGCCCGCACCTGGTTGGTCCCCACCTTCTCCACCGTCACAGTGAGCGGCAGCGTATTGGTGTTGCCGTCCATGTGGAGGGTTCTCAGCGAGGCCAGGCCCAAGAACAGCTCTTCGGGAAGCGAACTCAGAGCGTTGTCGTCCAGATAGAGTTCGGTCAGCGCCGTCAGGTCGGAGAACACCCCCTCGGGAAGCGAAGTCAGATTGCTGGAGTACAGGTCGAGAGTATCCAGCGCCGTCAGGCCGGAGAACAGCCCGGCATCGAGCGTACCCAGAGGGTTGTTGTCCAGATCGAGCCGAGTCAGCGCCGTCAGGTCGGAGAACAGCCCGGCATCGAGCGAAGTCAGATTGTTGTTGTCCAGCTGGAGGGTTGTCAGCGCCGTCAGGCCGGAGAACAGCCCGGCATCGAGCGAATCCAGATTGTTGTTGTCCAGATAGAGTCCGGTCAGCGCCGTCAGGTCGGAGAACACCTCGTCGGGAAGCGAACTCAGTTCGTTGAAGCCCAGATTGAGATCCTCCAGCGCCGTCAGCTCGGAGAACTCGTCGTCCCGTAACCCGGTGAGAGAGTTCCCCCCCAGACTGATATCTTCCAGCTTCACGAGCCCGTCGAACACCGCCTCGGGCAGCGTCGCAAGCTGGTTTTGGTCCAGGACGAGCTCGGTCAGCTCGGCCAGGCCGGCGAAGATCCCCTCGGGCAACGACGTCAGGGTGTTCCGGGTCAGGTTGAGGATCGTCAGCGACGTCAGCCCCGCGAAATCGCCCTTCTTGAGCGAATCGATGCTCTTACTGTTCATCTGCAGGTCCGTGATCGAGTCCAGGTTCGCAACGGTCACCGCCGCGCAGTCATCCACGTCCGCGAGCGCGGCCAGGATCGCATCCTGCACCTGCTGCGTGCGGTCGCAGATGCCGGGCGTCGGCGTCACCGGCCCCGCCTCCGCCGCGTCGCCGCCGCCCGCGGTGTTCACCGCGCGGAGCTCGAAGGTGTGGGCCTCCTCGTTGGTGAGCCCTGTTACCGTGAACGAGTCCTCGTTCGTCTCGTCCGGCCCGCTGTCCGCAATCGCCGTCTAGGTTTCCTGATAGTCCCCGTCCGTCTTGTACCGGAACTCGTGGCCCGTCACTCCCGAATCCAACGCCACTGCTTTCCAAGCGAGCGCCACCTGCGCGTCGCCCACTTTCGCGGTGAAGTTGGTCGGCGCGTCCGGGAGAGCGCGCAGCCGCAGCGTGACTTCGCTCTCCGACGACCAGTCCAGGCCGGAGCTGGACCATACGTAGGTATAGGTAACTGTTGGACCGGTCGCATCGCTGAACGCGAACGAGGTGCTGCTGCCGTCGACATGCAGCACCAACTTTGCCCTGTCGTCATCGGTGAGCGCGCTGGTCAGAGCGAACGACAAGGTGCCGATGTCAGTGAACACGGACGAACTTCCTACTGCAATTTCATAAATCGTGTAGCTGTTCGTTCCGCCATTCGTTGTGACACTGAACTCCTTGTCGGACAGGTCACCTGCACTTGAAATGACTCCTATACTTTCAATGAATCCGTATGCATCGATCTCAGTGATAGCTATGATCCCCCCCACCGTGACGACCCCGCACCAGATGTCGCCGTCGCCGGTGTTCAGCGTGCAGGCCGGGGCCTCCGCCGCCCGGCTCACCACCACCGTGTAGGTCAAAGTGGTGGTGTCCTCGGCCGTCACCTTCACCTGGATGATGGTGTCGCCCACCGCCAGCGTCACCTGGTGGCCGTCATCCGAGGTGTCCGCGTCGTCGAGCGTCATGTCGGACCCGTCCAGATATTCGATCGACGCGCCGGAATCGGTCGTCTCCGCCGTTACCGTCACCTCGGCGACGGTATTCGCCACCGACGCCGTGTAGTCGGAGTCGTCCGATGCGAAGGTCACCAGGTCCGTGCCGCCGGCGGTCACGGTCAGCGCGCTCAGCGTCGCGTCCGACGAGGCGTCTGCCGCCTCGCGCACCCGCAGCGTGACTTCGCTCTCCGACGACCAGTCCAGGCCGATGCTGGCCCATTCGTAGGTCAAGCTAGAATCGCTGAACGCGAACGTGTCGCTGTTGCCGTCGATATGCAGCACCAGCTTTGCCTTGTCGTCATCGGTGAGCGCGCTGGCCAGAGTGAAAGTCAAGACGCCGGCGGTGCTGCCCACTCCAGTATGAACAGCATCAATCGTGTAATCGTTCGTTCCGACAGGGAGCGCGGTGTCTGACAGGGCACCTGTACCGCCGCTACCGCCGCTAGCCACGAATCCGTATCCAACAATGCCAATACCTAGGAAGTTGATCGCCTCCACCGTGACGCCGCCGCACCAGAGATCGCCGGTGTTCAGCGTGCAGGTCGGGGCCGCCCGGGTCACCGTCACCGTGTAGGTATCGGTGGCGTTGGTGTCCTCGGCCGTCACCTTCATCTTGATGACGTTGTCGCCCTCCGCCAGCGTCACCTGATGGCCGTCCACCCCGGTGTCCGCGTCGGTGATCGTCGCGTCGTCCCCGTCCAGATAGGCCACCGTCGCGCCGGTATCGTTCGTCGTCGGCGTCACCGTCACCTCGGCGACGTCGCTCGCCACCATCGCCGTGTAGGTCTTGGTGCCCGACGCGAAGGTCACCAGGTCCGTGCCGCCGGCGGTCACCGTCAGCCCGCTCAGCGTCGCGTCCGACGAGGCTGAAGGCACACTCAGATACAGCGTGCGGGTCGCATAGGTCGACCAGTCGGAGCCGGACACCCACCAGCTGTAGGAGTTAAGTGTGGCATTGTGGGTTGCCTTGCTGAACGGGAAGTCTGAGTCGCAGACGTGCAGCGTCAGGCCGGCCAGGTCGGCGTCCGCAAGGTTGGAGCCAAGGTCAAGCCTGAACGTTCGTCCGAGTCCGGGAATTTCAGCCACGGAAAGCTGTATCTTCGTGAACGCGTAGGTGTTGGTCGCTCCGGTGAGATCGACATCGAAATCCGTGTCGGAAAGCGCACCGAGCGGGGGCGAGCTGGTCGAGTCAAACCCCCATTGGGTGGCGCTCGTCCCCAGGGTCAGCGTGGCGGTCCAGATCTGCTGCTGGCCGATGAGGTCCGGCGCCGTGCAGGTCGGGGCCTCCGCCCGGCTCACCGTCACCGTGTAGGTCTCGGTGGAGCCGTCCGCGGCTGTCACCTTCACCTTGACGACGTTGTCGCCCTCCGCCAGCGTCACCTGGTGGCCGTCCGCCGCCGTGTCCGCGTCGTCGAGCGTCATGTCGTCCCCGTCCAGATAGGCCACCGACGCGCCGGAATCTGTCGTCTCCGCCGTCACCGTCACCTCGGCGACGTCGTTCGCCACCGACGCCGTGTAGTCGGTGGTGCCCGATGCGAAGGTCACCAGGTCCGAACCGCCGGCGGTCACCGTCAGCCCGCTCAGGGTCGCGTCCGACGAGACGCCCGCTGTTTGCGAGCCGTCCACCTTGTGGCCCGACCGCTGGGTGCGGACGGGATAGGCGAGCGGGGCGTCGGCGCTGGTCGCCGTGAACGTGATCGAATCGTCTGCATCGAGACCCACCGGGCCCTTCACGGTGTCGAAGTCCATCTCTCCGCCGAGCTGGTAAATGCCGTTGCTGTCCACGTCGCTCGACAGCACGGTGTAGCCGAAGACCAGCTCGGCCGTGCCGGTGCCCGACTCGTACTCCGCATTTACGTTCCGAATGTCGCCCGGGCTGCCGAGCGAGAACGTGGAAACCGGGTCCCCGGTCACGTCCACTGCTGCGTTGAAGGTCACCGTGAACCGGATCGTCTCGTCCGCCCCGTAGGTGTCCGTCTCCAGCATCGGCGTCGACGTCACCTCCACCAAGACGATCGAACGCCCGCCGTCCACTCTGTGGCCGCCCAGCGTGTTGAGCGCGCTATGGGCGAAGTTCACCTTCACGCCCGTGGCCACACTCGTGATCGTGCCGTTCTGGGTATCCCCGTTGCGGTCGCCGGCCAGCGTCCGGTCAAAGGGTCCGATCCAGATGCCGTTGGCGTCGACGTCCGCGGCCAGCACGGTGTAGCCGAACACCAGCGTCGTCGTGCCCGAGCCGCTCAGCAGCGGCGCGCGCTTGGGCCCACTGACGGACAGCACGAAGTCCGTGTCGCTCGTGGCGTCCACCGCCTCGTTGAAGGTCACCGAGAGCTCGATGGTCTCGCCCACCCCGTAGGTGTGCGTCGTCGACCCGTCCGTCGAGGTCAGCAGCGGCGTCGACGTCACCGCCACGTCGGCGATCGTCGCCCGCGTCACCTCGCGCAGCCGCAGCGTTACTTCGCTCGTCGACGTCCAGTCCAGGCCGGAGCTTACCCAATTGTAGACACCGGTAGGAGATGGACCTCCCGCATCGATGACCTCGAACGAGTCGCTGTGGCCGTCGACATGCAACACCAGATTCGCCTTATCGGCATCGGTCAGGCTCCCGCCGAACAGGCCAAAAAGCAACTGGCCGGCGAGAGTGCTCACTCCAGTCATAACAGCATCAATCGTGTAATCGTTCGTTCCGACTGTGAACCCGGTGTCGGATAGGGCGCCTGCACTTGTACCGAATCCGTATCCAACGGTCGTCCCGGATATTTCGACCGCCTCCACCGTGACGACGCCGCACCAGAGGTCGCCGGTGTTCAGCGTGCAGGTGGTGTCCGCCGTGTCGTCGTTGGTGATGGTGCCCGTCGCCGTCGCGTCCGAAATCACGGCGTTCGTCACGTTCGACAGCGTCACCGTGAAGGTCTCGTCGTCCTCGACGATCTCGTCGTTGACCGTCCTGAACGTGGTCGAAACCCTAATGACGCCCGGATCGAAGGTCAGCACATGCGATTCCGCCGTGAAGTCCGCGGGCGATTCCGCCGTGTCGCCGCTCTCGGCCGACGCTGTGAGAGTCACCGTCACCGTCTTGCCGCTCTCGGCCGTCATCAACACCGGGAACGTCACGAAACCGGATGATTCCGACACCGAGGCATCGAACTCCACGCTCAGCGACGGCGGGTCGTCGTCGTCGGTGATCGTGCCCGTCGCGGTCGGGTCCGTCGCCAGTTGCGCGTTCGACGACACACCAGACAGCGTCACCGTGAACGTCTCGTCATGCTCGTCCGTCGAGTCCCCCGCCGCCGTCACCGTGAACGTTCCCTCCGTGTCGCCGCCCCCGATGGTCACCGTCCCCGTCGTCGACGCGAGATCCGCCGCCGCCGCGTTCTCCTCGTTGCTCCCGAACGACGCCGTCCAGGTCGCCGTCACGTCGTCCGTGACCGCTTCCGACAGCGTGACCGGGAACTCTACGGCGGAGCCCTCGGTCGCCGTGGCATCCCCGACGCTCAGCTCCGGGGTGGACGGCGTGCCGCCCCCCGCCGCGGTGCCGTTGACGCGGATTTGCAACGAGTCGCCACTAGTCGTGTCCTCCCACGTGCCACTGGTGTTGAAGATGTAGTTATCGGCGATGGTCCAGCCGTCCGCCCCGCCAGTGTCCTCGGCGTCGGACTGGATCCTGAGCAGGCGCAACAATTCGTCGCCGGGACTCGTGACCTCCAGGGCGTAGGTCGTGCTGGCGGCCAGGATGGTGCCGGCGGGGGCGGTGAAGGTAAGTGTCCCGGCCGCGAAGCTGCCCGGGGGCGTCAGGGCCGTACAAGTGGAGGTCGGGAAGCCATCACTGTCGGCCGTGCACAGGGAGACGGCCGCATCGTCGCCATCGGTGTCACCCGAGACGATTCCGATGCTCTCGAGGTTGTAGCCACCCGCGTTCGGCCCGGTGGTGAAGGCCTGCCCGCGGTCACCAGATTGATTGTGTCCGGTGCTCCCGCTCTGCCCGATATTGCTCACCAGCACGGTCGAGGCCGCCGCCGCCCGGGTCACCGTCACCGTGAAGGTCTGGGTGGTGCCGTCCGTGGCCGTCACCTTCACCTTGATGACGTTCTCGCCCAGGTCCAGCGCCACCTGGTGGCCGTCTGCCGTGCCCGCGTCGTTGATCGTCGCGTCGTCCCCGTCCAGATATTCGATCGTCGCGCCGGAATCTATCGCCATCGGCGTCACCGTCACCTCGGCGACGTCGTTCGCCACCATCGCCGTGTAGTCGGTGGTGCCCACGAAGGTCACCAGGTCCGACCCGCCGCCGGTCACCGTCAGCCCGCTCAGCGTCGTGACATCCCGCACCGACAGCGTGTAGGTGCCCGTTCCGCCAACGCTGGCGAGTGACCGTAAGAAGTAGGTGCCGGTCGTGGGCGCCGTGTAGGTCAGTCGGCTGTTGAGGTTGCCGGCCCCAAAGTTGATGTCGTCGTTGCCGTCAACGAAGGTATTGTCCGGGTCGAAGAGATCTAGAGCCGGATCCTCCAGAGTGCCGTCGCCCGTAAGCATGCCTTCCAAGTCGATCTGGTAGGTCCTGCCCGCTTCGAGGTCCACGCCGAACCGGTCGAAGTCGTCCGTAGCATCGATGTTGCCTGTGACCGAACCACCCACGTCAACCTTGCCGGTGGTGGTGGTGTCGTCGGGAAAGTCCGTGTCGGCTTCGGAGGCGCCATTTGCGCCCAGATAGATCACCGACAGCGTGTAGGTGCCGGTGCCTCCAGTTCCCGTCACGGCCACGTAGTAGGTACCGCTCGCCGTGGGCGTGTAGATGAGCCGGGCGTTGTTGCCCACACCGCCGTCGGCGTCCCCTACGGAAAGATCGGTGTCGTCCGCGTCGTAGAGAGAGAATATACGCGTGTCCGGCAAGGTGCCGCGGCCCGTAGGCATGCCCTCCACGTCTATCTGGTATCGCTTGTCCGCCTCCAGCGCCACGCCGAACCAGTCCCCATCGCCCGGACGATCGATGTTGCTCGTGACCGAGCCGCCGACGTCAACCTGGCCGGTAGTGGTGGCGTTGTTGGGCAGGTCCGGGGCCGCCTGGGTCACCGTCACCGTGTAGGTCTTGGTGGTGGTGTCCGCGGCTGTCACCTTCACCTTGATGACGTTGTCGCCCTCCGCCAGCGTCACCTGATGGCCGTCCACCCCGGTGTCCGCGTCGTCGAGCGTCATGTCGGACCCGTCCAGATAGTCGATCGACGCGCCGGAATCGGTCGTCATCGCCGTCACCGTCACCTCGTCGACGTCGTTCGCCACCATGGCCGTGTAGGTCTCGGTGCCCGACACGAAGGTCACCAGGTCCGAACCGCCGGCGGTCACCGTCAGCCCGCTCAGCGTCGCGTCCGACGAGGGCGGCGCACCACCCACCGCCGTGCCCTTGACGGCGATTTCAATCTCGTTGCCAAATGAATTGAAGTCTGTGCCGGAATTGGTCGAGTACAACGAAGTTGTATTAATGTTCCATCCCGGCGAAGCACCCGGGTCAACGGCATTCGAAGTCGTCGTTTGCAGGTGTGCCGCTCCACTAGTCATGTAGAACGCGATGATGTACTTGGTCGACGCGCTGAGAGTGGTGGCGCTGGCCGGGGTAAAACTCTGCTCGCCCGCCGTGGAACTTTCGCCGCCAAGATCCACGACCTTGGTGCCCGGCTTATCGTCCGACGTGCTCGTGTAGAGGGCGAACGCCGGGGTTCCGGCACTCGCAGCCCTGATATTGACCACTATCTCCGAAAGCGTGTACCCGCCCGAGTTGCTTCCCGTCATGAATTGTTGTGCACGCACTACATTTGCATTGACCTGGGCGGTAAAGCTGGCATCGGTCTGCTCGATATTGCTCACCAGCACCCCTGCGGACTGCGCCTGGGCCGTGGCGGGCAGGGCGAGCGCGCCGGAGAGCGCGAGCAGCGCCGCTATGGCGGCGAGCAGGACCGGGAAACGTCGTGTATCGGTGCGAGTCATAAGTAGCTACTCCTCGTATCTGTTTGGGGATCCGGGACGCAGACCGTCCGGTCCGCAGGCGTCAGCCGGTGACGGCGCGGCGGGCGCCGGCGTAGGGCGTCGCATGGGTGAAGGCTGTTCCGGGTGGATGCGGGACGTGCGAAGGCCGGCGGAAGGCGTCCTTTGAGGACGCTGAAAGGCTTACGCGCGCGCGAAGAGGCGCGAAGAGAAACGGTGATGGGTTGGGGCCGGGTCTTCCGGTATGAGCCGGAGGGAGCGAGAGGGCTAGAGCAGAGTGAAAATCCGGGGGGGGACATCTGTGCTAGACCGCGATGGAAGGCGGCCTCAAGCGCAGTTGTCGCGTCGGCGGCAAGGGCCGCCGGTGCAGTCGCCGTCGCTGTTCCATCTACTAGCCTGTCGAAACTCAAGCTACTGGCCTGTCGAAACTCAAGCGAATCTCTCCCACAAAATGGGTAGTCATCCCGTCCCATTGTACCAAAACGTCTGTGAGGTATCTGTGAGAGTCCAGCCTTTTTGGACCAATCTGTTGTGAGTGTTTCCTGGGCCAGCTATAATTGAGGCTGGACGGGCCGAGCGCGTTCTCCCATCCCGCATCCAGAGCGGCGCGGCGACGACGGGCAGCGAACGGTCGTGGACAGCCCGTTTCGAGGAGCGAAATGGAACAGGCAGACGATCAGGCGCGGGAGATAGCGGAGCTGCGGGACCGGCTGTCCCGGCTCAGCCAGGCCAGCCTGCGCATCAACGAAAGCCTCGACTTCGACACGGTGCTCCAGGGGGCGCTGGACTCCGCCTGCTCGCTGACCGGGGCGCGCTACGGCGTCATCACCCTCCTGGACGAATCGGGGCGGATACAGGACTTCGTAACCTCCGGGCTGACTGCGGAAGAGCGCCAGCGATTTGTGGAGCTGCCCGAAGGGCTGATCTTCTTCGAGTACCTCAGCCGGATTACGGAACCGCTCAGACTGCGGGACTTCCACAGCCACACCAGGGCGTTGGGCCTTCCCGAGTTCCGCCCGCCGATGGCGGTCAGCCCCGTTCTGACCTTCCTGGCCGCGCCCATCCGCCACCTGGGGGAGAGCGTCGGGGCCTTCTACGTGGGCGAGAAGGATGTGGAGTTCACCCCAGAGGACGAAGAGACCCTGGTGATGTTCGCCTCCCAGGCTGCGCTGGTCATCGCCAACGCCCGCAGGCACCGGGAGGAGCGGCGGGCCAGGACCGGCCTGGAGACCCTGGTGAACACGACTCCCGTGGGCGTCCTGGTCTTAGACGCGAAGACGGGCGGCGTGACGTCGGTCAACCGTGAAGCGAGACGGATCGTCAACGACCTGTGCGCGCCCGGCGGCTCGGCGGAGCAGTTACTCGAAGTGCTGACCTTCCGGCGGGCCGACGGGCGGGAGATCTCGCTGGTGGAGTTCCCCCTGGCCCAGGGGCTGAGCACGGGGGAGACGGTGCGGGCCGAGGAGATCGTCCTCCAGTCCCCCAACGGGCGGAGCGTGACCACCCTGATCAACGCCACGTCCATCCGCTCCGAGGAGGGGGAGGTCGAGTCGGTGGTCGTGACCATGCAGGACATGACGCCGATGGAGGAGATGGAGCGGTTGCGGGCCGAGTTCCTGGGCATGGTGAGCCACGAGCTGAAGACGCCGCTGACCTCCATCAAGGGATCAGCCGCCACGCTGACGGAGGCGGCCTCCGACCTGGACCCCGCGGAGATGCTCCAGTTCTTTCGCATCATCGGCGAGCAGGCCGACTACATGCGCGACCTGATCGGCGACCTTCTCGACGTGGCGCGCATCGAGACGGGCGAGCTGTCGGTGGCCCCCGCGCCTGCGGATGTGGCGACCCTGGTGGACGAGGCCAGGAGCAGGTTCCAGAGCGGGGGCGGAAGGAGCAATCTCGTCATCGACCTGCCGCCGGAGCTGCCGCTGGTCATGGCGGACGGGCGCCGCATCATCCAGGTGCTGAACAACCTCCTCACCAACGCGGCCCGGTACTCCCACGAGGCGTCCGCCATCGGGGTGTCCGCCGTGCGGGAGGGCTACCACGTGGCTGTCTCCGTCACGGACGAGGGCAGAGGGATAGCCGCCGAGCGGCTGCCGCACCTGTTTCGGAAGTTCTCCCGGCTGGAAGGCGAGGAGCGAGGACGGGACATCGCGGGGTCGGGCCTAGGCCTCGCCATCTGCAAGGGGATAGTGGAGGCCCACGGGGGCCGGATATGGGCCGAGAGCGACGGGCCGGGCCTGGGGGCGCGGTTCACCTTCACGATTCCGGTGGCCCAGAACGCCGCTATCGGGGCCGCCCATCTCCCGGTGCGCTCCAGGCGGTCGGAGAGGGAACGGGAGCGCATCCTCGCGGTGGACGACGACCCGCAGACGCTCAGGTACGTCCGGGACGCGCTCACGAATGCGGGCTACGCGCCGATCGTGACCGGCGACCCGCAGGAGGCGACGAGCCTCGTGCGGGCGAATGACCCCCACCTGGTGCTGCTGGACCTGATGCTGCCGGGGACCGACGGCATTGAGCTGATGGGGGACATCCTCGATATGGCGAACGTGCCGGTCATCTTCCTGTCGGCCTACGGCCAGGAGGAGATCATCGCCAGGGCCTTCGAGAAGGGAGCCGACGACTACGTGGTCAAGCCCTTCTCGCCGACGGAGCTTGTGGCGAGGATCAAGGCGGCCCTGCGCAAGCGGGAAGCGCCCGAATGGGCCGAACCATCGGAACCTTACGTGTTTGGAGAGCTGACCATCGACTACGCCGAGCGCCGCGTGACGCTGGCCGGGCGTCCCGTGCAGCTGACCGCCATCGAGTACGGGCTGCTCTTCGAGCTATCGGCCAACGCCGGCCGCGTGATGACCTACGACCGGCTGCTGCAACGGGTCTGGGGGCTGCGGGGCTCCGGCGACTCGCGGCGGGTGCGCACCGCCGCCAAGCAGCTCCGCCGCAAGCTGGGCGACGACGCCAACAACCCCACCTACATCCTCAACGAGCCCCGCGTCGGCTACCGGATGCCGAAGGGAGAGACACGGGGTTCGGAGGCGTGACTGAGTTGAACGAAGGGAACAGTGCCACAATGACAGTTCTTGGGGCATACTTCAAACGCATCCAGCGGCGACTACAAGCTGAAGGGGATGCAGCGAGGTCTTTTCAGCATGGATCGAACAGGGGTCAAATTCGAGAAGCCTTCGTTCGGGAATTCCTAGCGCAGAACATCTCGGAGTTCTGGGGAATAGGAACCGGCGAGGTCATTCACAAGGATGCGTTACCAGAGGAACTCAGGCATCAAATCGATGTCGTCGTGCACAACAAGAAGTTCCCGAAACTATCACTAGCCACAGGTATCGACTTATTCTTTATCGAAACAGTTTCGTCCTTCATAGAGATCAAGTCACATCTAACTAAGGAGAGGCTGCGGAAGGCGGCTGCCGTTACGAAGAGAATCAAGAGTTTGGCCGATTTTCCTCGTCAGAGAATCAATCCGATTGGCCTAGTGGAGACTCCCAGGCCATACTCGTTTGTTTTTGCATATGAAGGTCCCAAGAACATTGACACGGTTCTCAAGTGGCTTAAAGAAATCTCGCACGAGGATGAATATGGCGTGGAGGCTCTCAGAGATACAGAACCAGGTAGGCGGTCTTTCTTCAAGCACAATTTTGTTGATGGTGTCTTCCTTCTTGGACGCGGTTACGTAACTCTCGATGCCCTTCCGTTCGAGAGTCGGGTTAGTGATGCAATCGAGAGCGGTCTTAAGGTCTCGCCAAGAGCGGTATGGGTATGGAGTAGAGAAGAGGAGCTACTCATTATCTGGGCTTTAATAAATCAGATCAATGCTTACTTGCTTTGGGGTGAAGCGGATTTGACCAGCTATATAGGAGATGTAGGAATGTTTATCGATGACTCCAACTAGAAAGAATCCGGGATTCCCTGTGAAGGGGGGCGGTGCCGAAACAGGCCTGCCGTCTGAGCTGGAGACGCGGGGAGACCTGACGATAAACTACTCCAAACGGCTGGTGACCGTAGCGATCTGCCAGGTGCAGTTGGTCACCACCGAGTACGATGTGCTCTGTGAGCTCGCGGTCAAGGCCGGACGGGTATTGACCCACGAGCACCTACCCCATTTCGTGTCCCATTATCGCTGACGACCTACACTTCTTACTCGTGGTCGTAATCCCCCAACGAACGTCTGACGCCTAGGAACCACTCCAGCCCGACCTGATTCCGCGGATCGATCAGACATAAATCGTCCAGCCAGATCTTGGCTGCTTCAGCTTGAAGTCAAGGGCATCGCTACTCACCTTGCGATGTCTCCACCGATACTTGTTCTTGCAGCCCGAGATCGGTGAGAGCTTGTCGCAACTCCAACTGGAAGCCCTGGGCCATGCCTGCGTCGACGTTAACTGAGAACTCGATGCCGACGCTCAAGCCGTCTCCAGAGCGCAGCTTGGGCAGGATTCTCGTGCCGAGCCGGTTCCAGACCTCTGGTGGTACAGTGCCCCTAAGCTTTAGAGTGGTCTTTCGGCCTATGGGCGGGACAGGTGGTACAGGGGGGTCGGTTGGGGGGTCATCTGGCCCCGTTGGTGGCTCCACCGGGGGGGTGGGGGCTCAATTGGAATCTGCGTCCCGCCTTCCTGGGCCGCCCGGAGTTGCTCAGCCTTGGCCTTGGTCAGTAGAAAGACCCCTGACTCAAAGGCTACCTCCTCCGCTCCTACCGGCTCTTTGTACCACACCCTCTCGTATTCGCCGTCACCCTTGTCTCCCGAAGCCAAGCCGAAATCTCCGTCTGACACGAACTCCACGATCCGCCGTCGAAGTACGGCGTCCGGATCCATGAGCCGAGTCAACGCTCCGTTCAGGAAGCTCTGGCGCAGACTCGTGAGCGGCCAGGCTCCCGTATCCTTGAACGCGGGCGGCCAGTGCCGGTCGATGTATCCAGCACCGACGGTCTCATTGAGCAAGGCCCCTGACTTCAACGCGGCAATAACGCGTCCGCAGAGCGTCTCACTTCCACTTGAATGGCCGGCGCCGAGGTCAATGACCTTCAGCCCGTCCGCCGCCTGTGCATCGCTGAGCATCACGAAACGGTATCCGCCCCACACCTCGTCCTTTGCCGCCTCCTCCGCTTCCCTGACTCTGGCCTGCACTTCGACGCGATCCGTCTGGTCGAACTCAGCGCCGAGGAAGCCTTGTGAGACCTCCTGGGCCACGCGCCGCCAAGCGAGCAACAATTCGACACTCTCTCTCAACTCACGTCCGGGCTTCTTGGCACACCACACCAGCGCCCCGGGATAGAGTCGCGGGGACCTGCCACGCTCCCTGGTCCACCGGCCAAGGCGTTCCACAAGCTGCCCACTCCCTTGCCACTCTTCTGTTGGATCCAAGATCACCAACGTCAGCTTTGGCGTGTCCTGGACCGCGTCGCCGTCCTCTGGGAAGTGGACTATAGAAATCGTTGCGCCGCGGGCGACTTCGCCTTCCACGAGCCTGCGAACAGCAGGTTTGACCTCCGTCTCCTCGTCAAGGGAGGCGCGCCGGTCGCTGACGACCTTCCGCAACGTCGCTTGATGATGGATGCGGTAGCCGTCCGTACCGACCCTGCGCATGAAGAAGCCGGACTTCTCCAGGGCAGAGGCGGCGTTATCTACAGTAGTCGTCTCCACATCCGGCTCGCCGAGAGCGAAGCGCAACTCCGGCAGGTGAGCCACCTTGTCCACCTGTCCGCCGGAGGACTCGAACAGAATCGCCGTGCCAACTCTGCGGTGGATGTCCCGCAGCGCCCCCTTGGTGTCTGCGTCCAAAGCCCTGCTGTGGGCTGTCTCCCCGGCAAGGTCTGCGTCGATAGCAACGTCCAAGCGGGACTCGCCCAACTGTCCCAGGACCACGGCTCGGAACTCCGGCACATGCAGCGGGGCCGATCCTAGCGTGATGAGCGGCTCGTTCCGGGCTTGGCGGAATTGCTCCCGCGAGGCCCAGGAAATCCACTGCGCCAGCATGGCCAACGCCCCACGGGTCTGCTGAAACTGGGTGAGGGCACGCCATTTGCGCTGGAAGACGGAGAGCGTCGCCGGGTGGAACGGATAACATGATTCAAAGCGCTTCCGAAGGAAGTCCCGCCCTCTGCTGCCGGTGGCCGCCGTATCCACGGCCGTCCACTCGGATGGGAGACGTGCGCTTCGCTCGAAGCACCAGTCGGCGTAAGCCCTCGCCACATTCTGGCGTACACGATCGCTGCCCAAGCTCTCGAACAGACGGCGGCGCACGACTTCGCTAATCTCAGACTCGTCGTTGGCAATCAGGTCGCGGGCGACGCGGCGCACGACCTTGGTGATTCGGTCTTGCCATTCTTGGTCCCACTCGGTCATCTCCACCTGGCTGCGTGGCAAGCTGATGACACCGGCCACCCTGGTCGCGCCAGTCGTGGCCACAGTCAGGTTTTGCAGGAAGGCGTGGAAGGAATCGGCCATACCCCGGTGACGGTTGACGAAGTTGAGCACCTCATCGAACAGGAGGAGCACCGGCGCATTTGCTTCGGCGAACACCCGGGCCAGCGCCTCGGTTCCGGGCGGCGTGGTGCGGGCGGCATCCCCCAACGCGGCGACACCCGCATCTCCTGCAAGCTGGCGGGCCAGGTCTATCCAGGGCGTCTCCCTCCCCTCGGACGGGTCCCAGGCGTTGCCGACGAATACTCCAACGCGGGCTTCGGGAGCCTCTGCTATCCCCGCTTCTCGTAGAAGCTCCGCGACGCCAGGAAGCTCGCCAGCCTTGCGCCCGGCGTTGGCGAGATGGTAGAGGGATGCGAGGGTGTGGGTCTTGCCGCCGCCGAACTGGGTTATCAGCGTCAGGATGGGCGCGGTGTTCTCCGTCCTACCGGACAAACGCCGCAGCACCATGCCGGAGTGCTCCGTCAGCGCACGGGTGAAGCAGGTGCGCGAGAAGAACTGCGCCGGATCGCTGTAGTCCTGCGGCGCAGTCCCTGCTACCACCTGCTCCAAGGCGATGGCGAACTCGTCCGGGCTGAAGGACCGCCCTTCGCGGACTTCCTTCCGGAGAGTTACTACTCTGTACCAAGGGTCCATTTAGCCTTCACCTCGCTCTTTTTATCTATGACCTCATGTCGCCTATCACACGGCCATGCCTTCATAAGCTTGTTCTTCCCGTTGGTGGATGCGAAATCCGTATCCGCTCTCCACGTATCGTCACTACGGCACGGTCTTCTAAAGCCTGGCGATGCCGTTCGATTACTTCAGCGACCAGCGCTATGCGTTGCTCGGCTGGCACGTCCGGCAACCGGACCAGTCCAGCGTGTGAGATATCGCGCAGGTAGATCAACTCGCCAAAGTCGGTATCTATCGTAATCAGGATCCGGTCCGTCGATTCCGCCAGTTCCAACAATGCCTTGTCGCCAGGGTCAGCACCCAAGGTCCTAGCCTCGATCACATCATGGCCGTCATTGCGGAGCCACTCCGCCAATCGGCGTCCCGCGCAACGGTCTACGAGAAACCTCATGCCTCAGCGACCGAGACCGGAGCCAGCGTGTCCCCTGCTATGACTGTGTGGGCATAGGCGATGCAGGCGCGGATGTCTTCCGGTTCCAATTCAGGGTAATCATCCAACACCTTCTGCTGGGTAACTCCCTGGCTCAGGAGGCTCAGAATGAGTTCCACGGATATCCGCATATCACGGATGATCGGCTTCCCGCCAAATACGTCGGGGCGGGCCGTGATGCGCTCTAGGAGTTTCCCGTTACCTGACATGTTTCCCTCCTGGACGAAAGTATTTGCCCTCATTGAGCCGGGTCACCGCGGCACAGCCAGCAGCATCGCGTCCAGCAGGCGCTTCTCTTCGCTGCCGCGAGGGTAGAGGGCTGTAAGCGCGTTGGCTAGGCGCAGGAAGTCGGGGCTGCGCTCTTGCTCGGCGCGTAGCAGGTTTCGCAGTGCCTGGCTGCGGCCCGACGCCTGTAGCAGCATGGCGGCATGGACCCGATCGAGCGTCGTCGCCGACAGCGTAGGCTCTATCCCATCAGCCGTCACCGGCGCTGACCTACCCCGACGCCGCGCCCGGCCCCGCACCGGCGGCGCATCTTCCGGGAAGAGGCTCAACTGGGGTGAAGCATTCGATGCGGCGTCCATCTCGTCGGCTGCGGCGGCAACGCCGGACTCCCCAAAGAGCTGCTTTCCCCGCTCCGAGACGGGCAGCAGCCGTACCACGCCCTTCTCGGTCTTGATGATGCGCGACTCCCATTCATCCAGGTGGACGCCAAGGGGCTGGGCGAAGCGGCGGGCCACGTCGAAGGGTAGGCTGTATCCGGATGCCTTCCTGCGGGGCACCTCGTCGTCGTCCGCGTCACTTTCATCATCGTCGGGGTCGGCCTCATTGTCCGGGGAACCGTCTTCCGATGTGCTCTGCATTGTCCAGAGGAACAGTGCCGTGAGGCGGGCGTCTTCCTCCAAGGCCCCGGCCGCGCCGTTACGGGCCTGCGCCTCTGCCGTGCCTAGCACCTGCTGCAACGCCTCACGCCCCACCACCTCCCACACCCTCTCCAGGTACTCCGGCAGGCCCACCTCACGGCCTTCCGCCGTCTCCACTGCGCCGTAGCGGCTGTATATCTCTAGGGCGGGGCCGACGCAGGCAAACACCAGGTCCGCGCCCCGAACGCCCTCGCCCTCCAGCCGCTGCATCCAGTCACCGACCCGGACCGGCAGCTCCCGCAGCACATCGCCCCAATCGCCCACTGGCGCGTCAACGGGGCGCGGGCGGCAGATCAGATGGATACTGGTAGCCAAAGAGGCAGTATCCCGCGCATTCAGTCGTGACCCCATCTCCGTTGCGATGGGCCACGAGCTAGTTATGGTCCAGCCGCCGCGAACCATGCCAGAGAGCAGAGCTTCCCAGCCTTCGGTGGTCTTGTGAGCGAAGACCACCGAGCCAATGCCATCCTCGCTTAGCAACCTACGACCCTCAGCAAAGGCTTTGGCCATTGTCCTCTCGTAGAACTCACCACTCTTTGGAGATCCCGTTGCATCTTGAACTTTTTCGCACTGTACCACCTCTTGAGTCTTCGGTGAGAGCGGATTGTTTGGATCAAACGGGTCCTGCAATAACGGGTGGTTGGGTAGCGTTCGCTTCAGCCACACAAGGAAGAAATCAGAGAGATCTGCATAAGGGATCGCGTCATAGTACGGAGGGTCCGTAAACCACACTCCCGCAGATTGGTCAGGCAGTGGGTGATTGGTAGCATCCGCTATTTGAGGCGAGGATGTTCCTGATACTGACCCAATGGACTCCATTGCCGAAACGACGTTTCCAGCAGAAACTTCCAAGCTTCCGCTTGACGAAGATGTAAGCACACCCTCGCCAAAATCCCAGGCAATTGGCAGTGTCTGTCTACCAAAGACGTGTCTAGGGCATTCGGCTACGGGTTCCCAGGTGCATATGGAGTTTGATAGTTCAGACAGCTTTGAGATTGCCAACCCGTAAGCGTCTCTGACAGAGCCCGAATAGGCTGTTTCGGATAACTGCCCCAACGCCACCAGTGCCGCTTTCTGCCGAGCGGTGAACAAGTCACCCCACTGAGTCATGTTGTACAAGGGGATCTGGCTTCCTACTGCGCGATGCGTATCTCTTGTAGGCGTTGGCTCGTCCGGAACGGGACAGAGGCCCTGCCTCCCGCCGCGTTCCCACTCGGCCAGGATGCGTTCCACTCGCTCTTCCGCCTGGCGCACCGCCGCATAGTCGGCGTCTGTGGGCAGGCGGTAGTGGCGGCCCTGCTCCCCGGGCTTGAGAGTCACGACTGCCGTCATGCGCGCTCCACCAGCGCGGTTGCCGTCATCATCGAACACCACATCGGCGCCGCCCCTCTGTGCTGCAAGCTGGGTCCGTACACGCTCAGGCGGCAGCACCGCACCGCAGCAAACGCAGGCTGCCCTGGCTCGGGCCACTGTCCCGCCGGCAACCTCTCGATCGGACTCCGGCTCGAATATCTCAAACTCCACACGAGGTGCACCACCACCATCCCGCACCATGTTGGGGCGCAGCGCACACTTCCGTTTGGGTTTCCTGCACAGCCACATGGAGCGCATCAGGGGAATCTCCGCGCCGCAGTTGGGAGATTCGCAGCGCACGGTGCGCGCCCACAGGTAGGCAATGGGCGTCGCGCCGTCCGGGTCCTTGGGGTAGAGGTCGGCCAGTTCCTTCTCGGCCTTGGCCTTGATCTCCGCTCCAGCCTTCCGCAGATCGTCGGCCAGGCCGGGGCCATGGCGCGGGATGTCTTCCAGCATCACCTTGAGGATGAGGCAGGCGACGGGGTTGAGGTCGCTGGCGAATGTCTCGCAGCCGAGCCGCAGTGCCTCCAGGGGGATGGACCCGCCGCCCGCGAAGGGATACACCACCAGGGGCGTCTCCTCCGGGTGCGCGGCTTTCACGAGGGCACGGCCCGCTTCAAGGAACTCCGGCTTGGCGGCGTTGTCCCAGTTGGCGAAGTCGGCGATGAATTTCAGCAGCGCTCGCCGCAGCCCCTCGTCCGTCTTGACCTGCCGGGTCCAGCCCGATGGCCGGGCCTTCATCGACAGCAGCGCTTTCCGAGCATCAGCCTTGAACGACGGCGGGCAGTTGGCGTCGCACGGGTCCGGTAGCAGCAACGCCATCAGCACCGCCCGCGACGACGCCAACGGTCGCCGTGCCCACCACAGATGCAGCGTCGAAGGATGCCCGTGCCGTATCGACTTCTCCCGCGCCGCGTGCCGCGACACCTCCGCAATGGGGAAGTCCACCTCGGCCAGGCGCTTACACTCTTTGGGGATCATGGGCGGTCCTCGGAGGTGTTTTGACCTCCCATATCGAGAAGGCTATCAAAATCTACATCAGCGACAGGCGGGTTGAAATTATCACGCTCTTCTGTGGTTTGGCGATGTCGCCGAACTCTCTGCTTCTCAAGGTCGTAGGTAAAGCTCTTTATATTGAGAACCTGGACACTATCTATGTCCAGGTTCAATGTTGCAGGAAGATCCTCATCAGACTCTCCTGGTTCTTCATCAATAAACAAACGAATGGGTCCTCGTTGTGGTTTTTCGACGAGGGCTTCATTGTCTGGAAGGTTGAGAGGAGTTGTTTCGGAGACAAAAACGCTGTCGTCATCTTCGCTAAAGGAGGGAAGATATACTTCCACTTCGCTTCCTACAGGAAGTTCGTACTTTTCAACTCCCCGAGCATGATTGAACAACACGACGTTTTGGCCATTTCCTTCAGTTTGCGATGAGGGAAAGATTATGCCGTCAAAATTGGGAATCACCTTGCGCGCCAAATATGAAGCCACAAATTGGGTTGGTAGATATTCACGGTCTGCATCTTGGGGCATTATGGGCCTGCTAATCTCATCCACCAAGTTGCGTATAAAAGACGCACGACCATGAAGAACGGAGTAATTAGGATCGAAGTGGCTAACATTGACGTAAACTCTTGACAGAGCTCCCAAATCGAGAAGCTTTACAGGGCGCAAAAGGCTAAATTTCCCTATCACAACTTGGCTTCCCACCGGCGGGCGTACTTCAGAAACACATGTGGTCTCTTCCAATGCACCATAGAAGACGGGAATACCCTTCTGATTCATCCGTCCAGCAGTAGCAGATTTGTGGGGAGGAGGACCGAGCTGTTGGGCGGGGTTCTTTATGATAGCAATTAGCTCCTCTTTGGATTGGGCCGTTCGTGCCCGCCAAATTGGGAATTCATCACTTGGATTAACTTCCCGAACCACAGGAGTACCATCGTAAGTCTCTAAGGCACTCGGATCCCCAAAGATTTCCTCCAGTACAGGTTCAGCATTTTCGGGAAAAATTCTTTCCCTGTACATTATTTCGTTCCGAAACGCATTCCAGCTGAAACGATAGCCCTGGTCATTGGGACTGCATTCCTCGTAATAGGCTTCACTATCGTAAGGGTCTTCGCCACCTTCCCTTATTACCGAATAGCGAAAGCGGCCGGACAGCAGTTCTGTCTGGTCTTTAGCAATTTCCTCGGTTACACACGCTATGTCAGCTATCAGGTCCACGACGGGTTCACCATCTGGTACCCAGCAGTCCAACATTCTTTCTCGCAACATGATAGAACTAAACCAGTCCGGTTCACTGGACGTGCGCTCAAAGTGGTCCTCAATCACTTCATGGATACGATCCGCTAAATATTCCAGTGTCATCGCCTCGCGCGTCTCGCCACAGTAGCTGCATATAACCGGAGTCCCTTCCTTATTCACCTCGTCGGCTAGGAACTGGTCACCAATGCAGGTATGGCATATGTGCTTAGCCTCACTGTCATGTATAGCGGTCATTCTTTGGACTCCTTGTATCGTGCCCGCTCTTCCGCAATTCTCATGGGCCTAGTCATGGCATCCACTTCCAGCCAGAAGTGCTGCACCTTGCTGACCTCATGCCAGGGGAAGCGGGCCGGGTCCTCGATTGGCTCCTGTAGCTGCGGCTCAGCGGCGCAGTTGGTGACGACGTAGAGCCAGTAGCAGTCGCGGCGGTCCTCGGCCACGCGGCGCTCATTGGGTGTCAACAAGATGGTCCCCGACGCGGCGACCAAGCCCTTTACCTCTATCAGGCGCAACTGACCCGACTCTACGTCGAGGCTGGTGACATCGTAGCCCAGGTTCTTCTCGTGAACGTCGTACACCTGGCGGCCCTGGGCGGTCTCGTACTCCATCACCACCCGCATGGCGGTCATCTCGGTCTCGGCGTTCGGACGCAGGCGCTTTATTTCGGGAGTCTCGCGCTCCGGATGGGGCATGACCAGGACGCTGGCCAGTCGTTCGACACCCTGAAGTGTGAGCCTCTCTGCTGGGTGAGTTCACGCCGCCGCCGCTCCCGGCGCGCCATAGCCTCGTCGTGACGGGCTTCGGACTGGGCCAAGCGGCCCTCTGCGCCTGTGACCTGCTTCTCCATCTCCTCAGAGGCTCGGCCTATTTCCTGGTCGAAGCGATTCAGCACCTCCTCGAGCGACATTTCGACATGATCGGCGATTCGGTCCACCTCTGCCACCCGCTCGGCGCGCACATCTTCGATGAAGGGAGTGAGCGCGTGCTCGTTCAGCCAATCGGTAGCCTCCGCAAGCGAGGCCACGGTGGGAAGGCCCTCCGGAACGGCAGCCGGAGTCAGGTTGCCGAGTATCTCCGGTTCCCGGAGGCAAGGCGCACTGCCGTCCGCTAGTTCCACGGTGAAGAGCCGCTCGTGGATCACATGCCCTAGGCCATCGACGACCCTCGCCCGGTAGAAATCGAGACGCGCTGGGGTCTCGTGGTCAAGAGAGTACAAACAAGCGCCGGCAGCAAAAGCGTCCCTGCTGGTTTCGACGCAGTGACGACGGAGAGCCTCGAAGAGTGGATGCCCGGGCGTGACCCATTCCAGGTTGTGCTCCTCCGCTGTGTCCCGGTCCGTGGATAGGCGTGGATAGCGGGACACCAACTCGGTAAGACTCCAGTCGGGATCGCGCTCATACTTCTTCAAGGCAGTCGGCGTCCGGCCCGGCTCGAAGGTGTGGGGCAAGTGGCGCACCGGGTTGAGGGTGAGGGATGCCTGCTCAGCGCTCTCCGATAGAAAGCGGGCTATGGATTCCGGCACCACCCGGCGCTCCTGGGCGCGGGCGCGGCGTTCGACCAGCATTTCCAGGTTGAGCTTTTTGGAGGCCAGACCTTCCAGCGCCGTCTGACAGATTTCACGGAAACGGCCCTCGTCAACATCCCTCAGCAGACGGTCTTCCAGGTCGGCGTCGCCCAGCTTGCCAGAGTAGTAGTCACGAAATACGCGGTCCACTTGGGCAGCAGGCAAGACCTCGCCAACGACGTTGAACACGGCGTCATCGTCGAGGGCGTCCCTGATTTCCTGAAGCTTGGTCAGGAGGCGTTGGAGCACGTGCCCTTCGATGGTGTTGGCAGCGACGAAGTTGAAGATGAGGCAGTCGAAGCGCTGGCCGTAGCGGTGGATGCGCCCCATGCGCTGCTCCAGACGGTTCGGGTTCCAGGGGATGTCGTAGTTGAAGAGAATGTGGCAGCACTGGAGGTTGATTCCCTCGCCTGCCGCTTCGGTCGCCACCAAGACCTGGATGTTCCCGTCTCGGAACTGCTGCTCGGTGTAGAGACGGGAGCCCACCTCATCCCGTGAGCCGGGCCTCATGCCGCCGTGGATGGAGCCTACCCGGAAGCCCCAGGACTTCAGCCTCTCCACAAGATAGTCCAGGGTGTCCCTGAACTCAGTGAATATCAGCAGCCGTTGGTCCGTGTCGTCGAAGAACCCCTGCTCTTGCATGATGTCCTTGAGTCTGCTGAGCTTGGCCTCCTCACCCGATGCCTCGACAGCGGTCGCTTGGGCCGCGAGTTCCTTGAGCTCGGCAGTCTCCTTGCGGACTTCGTCGGCGTTCCCTGCTAGCGTGACCGCCTCCAGCATCCGCTCCAGACGTTCGCGCTCGGTGTCCTCAAGCTCTTCCAGGTCCTCCCAGTCGGGAAGGCTCGGCGGCGCAGTCCGCGCCAAGTCTTGGGCCTGCTTTAGTCCCTCTTCCAGGCGGTTGGCCCGGTTCTCAAGCGAGCGGCGCATCGCATGGGCGCTGGAGGCTAACCGTCGCTGGTACAAGGACATGAGGAAGCCGACGGCGCGAGCCCTGGGGTCGTCGCCCTGGGCCGCGGCGCGGGCGCTCTGCCGTTTCACGAACCGAGTAACCGCTTGGTACAACTCGAACTCGGCGTTGTCCATGGTGAAGCCAGCCGTGTGTGTGATTCGCTTTGTGAATACGGGCTTGGCGGCCCAAGTGCCGTCTGGTTGGCGCTCAGGGAAGTAGACCATCGCCTCTTTGGTGCGGCGAAGGTAGAAGGGCGCTCGCCGCCGTTCCATCGCTTCGCGAATGGATTTAACGTCGGCATAGGCGTCTCGATCCAGCAGTTGTAGGAACAGCGTGAAGTTGTGAGGGTCGCCCTTGTGAGGTGTAGCGGTGAGCAGCAGTATGTTGTCGGCGCTGTCCCGGAGCAGCTCACCCAGCCTGTAGCGCTGGCTCTTGTGCGTCTCGTCCCGCGCCGACATGCGATGGGCCTCGTCGACAATCACCAGGTCCCAACGCACCTGCCGTAGACCGGGAAGAATATCTTCGCGCTTGGCGAGGTCGAGGGACGTGATGGTTTGCTTCTGGTCAAGCCACTGGTTGACGCCGAACTGGTCTCGGATGTCGCCGCCCTTCAGGACGAAGAACCGCTCGTCGAACTTCTCTCTTAGCTCCCGCTGCCACTGGAAGGTCAGGTTCGCCGGGCACACCACTAGGACCCGCTCGGCCAACCCCCGCAGCTTGAGCTCGCGGACGAGCAGACCGGCCATGATGGTCTTACCGGCCCCAGCGTCGTCTGCCAGCAGGAACCGCACGCTGGGGAGCTTCAGGAGATAGTCGTAGACGGCCTCAAGCTGGTGGGGTAGCGGGTCCACTCGCGAGATGGACAGACCGAAGTACGGGTCGAACTCATGGGCGATGCCGAGGGAATACGCCTGGAGACCAAGGCGCAGGAGCCTTCCGTCGCTATTGTAGGAAAGGGTGGGGTCGGCGATAGCGAGGCTCGCGATGTCGGCTGAGGTCAGCGTAACGCGCCGGAATCGCTCGGTGCGCTGCCCGACAAGGCCCGCCTCCACGGAACCCGGACCGTTCGTGCGAACTGTCTCCACCCGCATCGGCTCGCTGAACAACGGCCCAGTCAGCACCTGCCCTTCACGGATTGCGGTGTCGATAGTCAACCGCTATGTCCTCCATCTCTGATACATCGAAGATGTGCGTTACCTATCGGCAACCAATGCGCTCGCTGGTTCGGCGATCCAAGTGGGCATGATAGCCCGCAACGCGGCCGACTCCTCAAGGTCCTCGTATGAGAGTTTGCGCCCAATCACATCCAAGCTCGCCTCCACTTCGTCAGGCCCCAGCCACGACAGCGCACGAACCGCCTCACCTGCGGGTCGGTACGGTGCCGCCAGTTGCCAACGGGGGGCATGGCGCAAGCCCACCGTCAACTCGCCGAGCGTCAGCTTGCGATTGGGTCCGGAGGTCAGGTAAACCGACTGCACCGGCATCTGGGTGGTAAGTCCGAGGGCGTTCGCCGCCGCACCGCCACAAGGCACTATTGTCTCGCCCCATAGCGCCGACAGCGACGCGATCACCTTCTCGACGGCAGGCGGGCGAAGACCGAATCGGGTCTCCACGGGGCATACGTAGATGCCGTGGCAAACCCGCATCAAACTTCCTTTTTTGGCAAGACGGGACAACGTCTGGTCGATTGCTGCCCTGGTTCCCAGGTGCAGCAGTACCTTCGGATGCAGCAGTGCGCCTTCGGGTAGTGTAGCGGCGTAGGCCATGATCTGTTCCGGCGAACTCGGCATCGATACAACCCCCCCCTTGAATGTCAGAATTGTAGCATCTACACTAACACTATTCAACGCCGCAACATATCCGAGGCTAGCAGAGTGGCGGCAGGGGCGGCCGTCCTGACCGTCCGGTGGAAGATTCGGAAATGGCTGCTAGAGTCGACGAGCGACAGGCCGTGAAAGATGCAGTCGAGGAATTGTCGGAGAACAGGCAATCACCTACTAACCCTCTACCAAGTGACCGTTGATACAATCCGCTCCAAGCGTGCGGGGCTCTCAAGGCTTGTGAAATACGCGTTCCCGCAGACAGGTTCCCCTGTACACTGAGTAGGAGCCAGTCCTAGGCATCGAGTTCGAAAGCACTCTAGTTGTCCTTGCCAGTCTCCGCTATAATGCTGAAGAGCTTGGTTTGTCTTCTCTGCACAAAGGACTAAATCGAGTTTCAACGATTCTCATATAGCTAGTATGCAACAAAGGCAGGAGTAGAATATGAATGAGCCAATCAGTAACGACACGTCATCTGAACATCTGCTCTTGGCCATGGCCAAGACTTACCCAGTATGTGCTAAAGACCTTGCTCCGCAGGGATGTCAGTACGACTTGTTCCAGGGAGCATGGGTTCTAAACGGCCTTGGGTCATTGCTCATCGAGTCGTCCAACCGGCCGCGGCCTATGACAAAGAAGAAGGACATTGAAACCGGCGAGGATCAGAAGGGGGAGTGACCAACCACTCCGGAGACAGGGTTCCGAGCCGAAGCCGTGTCGCACCCGAAGTATTGTTATTGGCGAGCAGGTTCGACCTTACCTGTGACTACGTCGTGGCTCAACTAAGGCGACGAGGTGCGCCATATTTCCGCCTGAATTCTGAGGACTTCGAACAATTTGCTATAGTTGCAGTTCCAAGCGTTCCCGAAATCTATCTTGAGGCACGAGATTCAACCGTCCAGCTTAGCCCAGAGACCTTGAAAGCAATTTACTTCCGACGGGCTGTGTACCCTCAAGGACCATTGACTGACAAGCAATCAATCCACGAGCAACTAAACAGATTACATCGGTCCGCCTTTATGCGTAGCTTTATGGTATTTGATTCCTGTAAGTGGATCAATCACCCAGCTGCCACGTATAAGGCTGAACACAAAGCTGTCCAACTCTCAATAGCATACAAATTGGGGTTCGACATACCCCGTACAGTGATTACAAACAATGCCAAGGGCATCCTGCAAGCGGCGAGAGGTGATCGCAAAATTGCAGTGAAAGGACTCGAAACTGTCCTAGTATGGCAAGGTAATTTCGAGACATTCGGCTACACATCTTTGGTAGACACTACGTTTGCCGAGAACTCCCACCTCTCGTCTGCTCCTCTGATCGCTCAAGAAGCTCTAGAGAATAAACTTGACCTTCGAGTCACTGTAGTAGGAGACCAGGTTTTCTGCGCATCGGTAACTGCTGATGGTAATCCGCTTCGAGGCGATTGGAGACTCGAGAAAACTAACGCCGTGTTCCGGCCTTTTGATCTTCCTCAAGACATTTCAGAGAAATGCGTGCAGCTCACTAAGTCTCTAGGCTTGGTGTTTGGAGCAATAGACCTTGCGGTCCAGCAAGATACTTACTTCTTCCTTGAAATTAACCCAACAGGAGAATGGGGGTGGTTGGTAGATCAAGCCAATCTCCCAATAGACAAGGCGATCGCCAATTCTTTACTGGACAGCCAATGAAGATAATCCTCCGTATCTTTCACGAAGTGACTGGATGCATGGTCGAGCTTCAAAAGGCGAATCGGATAGTGAATGGCAAAATAGATTGCCTCGAGAAGAAAGACCCAGTATCGAATTACGGAGATGATAGGCGATCTCAGCTCTCCGAAAACGTGTTAATGCGACACCTTGAAGAGGAACTCGCCCGGCGAATAGTGATTGAGGACAAGGCAAAAACAAATGTCCTCGGTATCACTCTGGCATTTAGCGCGATGTTCGCTGGAATCGCCCTGATCTCGTCAAGCTCCGCCGTTAGTGAGTTCAGTGTACACTGGCCGCTCTGGGTGTTTATAGCGTCGTTGTTCATCGGAGTGTTATTCCTCTTGCTCGGCGGTGCGCTTGCACTCAGCGCCCTCCGTATTGCGAAGATTTATACCTGGACGCTAGACGACGAGGTAATAAACACTACTGATGATATCAGAGCTGTTAGACTCCTTTGGTACGTGGAACTAAACCAAAGGGCCACCCTCCTCAAGACCAATCAAGTCGACGCCAGCTATAGTTGTATACGGAACGGAGTAATCTCACTGGCGATTGCGGCAATATTCATTGCTTGTTCTGGGGCTCTAGATATGGCGCTCACGTTCGGGCTGTGTCCATCGAAGATGGAAAGCATGTAACCCCCGCAGCCTGTTACCGCCTATTCAACTCCAAGGATATCCAAATCTACTGTCCATGAGAACCGTACATTCTTGTGTTGATTGGAAGACAGAGAACTCGTAGTCGTTCCACATGACTTCGTGGTCGTAGTCAGCTGGCTTCAAGCCCCACCCCCCACGTATACCTAAGCTTTTTGTGTCGATTGGATAACTGATATCCTCGCTCCGGAGGTGATGCCAGGGATCCGCGAGGCTTCGTGCCGCTTCTGGGCCGCCATCCCGGCAGGCGCTCTGGCGAAAGGCTGTATATCATTGGCCAACAGCTTCCTGTCATCGTGATTCCCTGAATGCCCAGTGGCCTGTGGGGGTGCTATGAACGAACAGAGCGAATGGTCGCAAATGCTGGCTCGCCTCTCACCTTTCTTGATATCAGTAGGGGCAGCGACAGTTGCACTACTTATAAGAGACCTATTGGACCCGCGCCAGTGGCGACGGCTTGTTCGAAAGGCGTTTGCGTGCGTAACCAGCGGACTCTTGGTCTTCGCTGGCATTGTTGCGGGCTACCTAGTTTTGGTCTGGTATGTAGGCAATGAAGGGGGTCTGCTCATTACCGTTGCCGGACTCGTTGTCAGTTTAGGCATATTCCCAGCAACGTTAATTGCAGGTGTCCTTGCATTCCGGGGAGTAGAATCAAGTCCCGATTGGTACATCAACAGCCGGTTTGTACATTCCTTCCAGAACGGATCGTGGCCGACCCTTTCCGTGGATGTGCGTCCGGAATGCCTGCCGGCAGACATAGCGGCCATAAATGGCTGTATCTTTGCTTCGAAGGAACATATCGGCGAATATCATGTGCGGGTGACAGTCGGACTTGGAAGTGGTAGTCGGGATTTGATTGACGAAATCACTACGAGTCCTCGGCACGGTTGGATGAGGGTGATGCGAGCAGTTCTCAAGGCTCAGCTTGGAGACCTCTGTGAAGGCACAACTTGGCAAGCGCGCATTCCATTCTATGGCAAACTAAATAGACTGTATGGCAATTTAGATAAATGGTTCCAGAGCCGGACACCCATTCCGACCCCACAGGAACTTTACAAATGGCAAGATCGCGCCTACATGCAAATCCACGGTCTGGCACGAGGGATAGATGCTAAAGGCGTACAATGACAGCACCAGCCAATACCAGTCGCAATATTCCCCCTCTTCTGTGAAGGCGAGCTTGCTGATCGCGAACGGCTGGCCTATGACATGCTCTTGCGGTGGTTTCTCGACCTGAACATCCAGGGCGGTTCCTTCGACCAGTCGACGTTCGCCAAGAACCGGCCCCGGGTGCTGGCGCATGAGGTGACAGGCCGATTCTTCGGGGCAGTGGTGCGCGAAGCGGGACGGCAGTGCCTGCTGTCGGAGGAGCACTTCAGGGTGAACGGGGTTCTGCTGGAGTAATCCTGGGAAATTCCTACAGGAAGTCACGAAACCACTCGTGTTGCTGTTTGCTCTGCTCGGCGCGGCTCTAGTACTCCAGGGGCTGGGCGCTCTGGCAGGCCTGGATGGGTTGCGCTCTGCAGGGGATACTCTCGCTGAGCTCTTTGGAGGGTCTTAACGATGGCGCTCAGGGCGTGATTGGTTCAGAGCGAGCAGGCCGCGGCCTCGACAGTTGGCCCAATCAAATCGGGAGCGGGCACCTGAAGGAGACGCTGTGGTGGGGTCGTCAACCCTAGGGTTGACGACCCCACTCCGACGCGCGATGCGTCGGCTATGGGAAATAGTCTACGGAAAGCCGGAAGACAGCTAGGCGACAGGGGCCCCTCCCAAAAAGCCATCGGACAGGCGTATTGACTAACAAGCAGAGCAGAGGTGCCCCGGACATCCCTTGCGCACTTCGCCCCTCCGCGTCAAAATACGGGAGCCGAAGGGGCCTCGGTGGGTTCACAGGCTGCCAAGCCACATCTCGAAGACGGTACTGTCTATCGTCAAAATAGGCCCACCCGAAGAGGCCCGAACTCCCCGTGAGGATCGCTATGCCTCCCCGTGAGGATCGCTATGCCAAGGATCACAGAGCCCCCAACCACATTTCGAAGACAGTTCTGTCTACCGTCCACTTTGGCCCACCAGACTTGATAAAACCAAGAACTTTCGCGCTTAGGTTCCGGATGGCGGTGTGGGGTGAGCTCATGAGACCGGGTGCTACGCTGCCTTACATCTCGTAGGGAATGTCCGAACCATGTCTTCGGCGACGAAGGCGCGGGATTGCCCTGGGTAGGAGTCGGCCGAGCGACTCTCCATCTGCCGGTCCTCAAACAGGCTCCTTGCGAAACCTGGAATCGTCCCTGCGAAAACCCCAGCCACTTCACCAACGACGGTGGACGGTATCTCGGCAACAATCCGCTCTATGATTGGGTTCGTCACTTCTTCCACAACCTGCGGATCACTCTCGAACGCCAGCCCAAGCAGCGGCAGAAGCAGTATGGTCAGGGTACACAGCAGTTTCAACGGGTCCCAACCGACTACCAATTTGGCTAGGGATAGTCTGAATAAGTCCCCTTGGATGCGGAGGATGGACGTGAAACCCGTCCCTACAGAGGGGCGAGGTTCCCGCCTTCTCGGGAATGACGGGCTTCAGGTGAGTTGTTCAGAGGTTCCTTAGATTCTTCGGGGTGCGCCCCTCAGAATGACAGGGGGATGTGCGTCTCAGAATGAGGGGGGAGGCGCCCCTCAGAATGACAGGAAGGAGGTGCGTCTCAGAATGACAGGGGGGGAGGCGCTCCTCGGAATGACAGGGGAAGAGTCATTCCGAACTTCCCTAGATTCTTCGGGGTGCGCCCCTCAGAATGACAGGGAGGAGAGTCATTCCGAACTCCCCACTGTCATTCCGAACGGAGTGAGGAATCTAAGGTCTCCCTCTGATGGCCTGCCCATTACTACGACGGTCTTTCGGGTGAGGAGGCACCTTAAGGATAGTCTGAATAAGTCCCCTTGAATGCGGAGGATGGACGTGAAACCCGTCCCTACAGAGGGGCGAGGTTCCCGCCTTCGCGGGAATGACGGGCTTCAGGCGAGTTGTTCAGAGGTTCCCTAGCATCCCCGCCAACGCCGCCAGAAGAAGAATGAAATTAAACTCTATGTTGACCTCTTTATGGCCGGGTAGATATACTGCAGACATGGCAGATATAACAGAAATGCAAACTATTCCTCCAACTCTACAGGCCATCCGTGCGAGGCTGGACCTCACGCGGGAGCAGCTTGCCGAGCGGCTTGGCGTGTCGTTCGCGACGGTGAATCGGTGGGAGGGCGGAGTTACGACGCCTCAGAGGGCGGCGCGGACGGCTATCGCCGCCCTGGCCGCCGAGGCGGGCATTGACGCCGCTGAGCCGGTTGTGGACGAGGCGGAGTCTGCCGCCGGCGTCACCAGACGGCGGTCCCGTCGACGGCAGGCGTCCGTTCCCGACACCAAGCCCATGGAGCAGATGCTGTGGGACGCTGCCTGCTCCATCCGGGGCGAGAAGGACGCGGCGAAGTTCAAGGACTACCTGCTGCCGCTCCTCTTCCTCAAGCGCCTCTCTGATGTGTTCGACGACGAGATCGACCGCCTGGCCGAGGAGTACGGGGACCGCGCCATCGCCCAGGAGATCGCGGAGAGCGACCACGGCCTGCTGCGCTTCTACCTGCCGCCGGAGGCCCGATGGGGCGCCGTGAACGGGCGGGAAGCCCACGACTGGCCCCTCGACGCCCAGGGCCGCAGCACGCGGCCCCGTGACGTCGGCGAGCACTTGACGATGGCAGCCCGCGCCGTCGTTCGCCACAACCCGACCCTCGCCGACGTCATCAACCTCGTGGACTTCGCTTTCGAGCGCAACGGCGAGCGCGACCTCAACCCGGCCCGCCTCGCCGCCGTCGTCGAGACCTTCTCCGACCCTCGGTACCGCCTTGGCCTCGCCGACGTGCAGCCCGATTTCCTGGGCCGCGCCTACGAGTACCTGCTCCGCAAGTTCGCCGAGGGCTCCGGCCAGAGCGCGGGCGAGTACTTCACCCCCACCGAGGTCGGCTTCCTCATGGCCCACATCATGCGCCCCAGGCCCGGCGAGACGTGCCACGACTACGCCTGCGGCTCGGCGGGGCTGCTCATCAAACTCCAGCTGGTTGCCCGCGAGACCGACCCCACCAGCCGCGTCCCTCTCAGACTCTACGGACAGGAGCTGCAGGCCGACAGCTACGCCGTCGCCCACATGAACGCCATCATCCACGATATGGACGTGCGCATCGAGCGCGGCGACACCATGATCAACCCCAAGTTCAAGGACGCCGCCGGACGGATATCCGGCCACGACATCGTGGTCGCCAATCCCATGTGGAACCAGGACTTCAGCCAGAACACCTTGGAGAATGACCCCTTCGACCGCTTTCGCGCCGCCGGAGGCGTCACCACTGGCAAGGGCGATTGGGCCTGGCTCCAGCACACCCTGGCCTGCCTGAACGAGCGCGGGCGGGCCGCCGTGGTGCTGGACACCGGCGCCGTGACGCGCGGCTCCGGCAGCAAGAACAAGGACCGGGAGCGCAACATCCGCAGGTGGTTCGTGGAGCGCGACCTGATAGACGGCGTGGTGCTGCTGCCGGACAACCTCTTCTACAACACCAGCGCCGCCGGCATCATCGCCGTGCTGTCCAAGCGCAAGCCGGAGGCGCGGAAGGGCAAGATCGTGCTGGTCAACGCCAGCCGTCGCGTGGGCAAGGGCCGCCCCAAGAACTACATCCCGGAGGACGACATCCGCCCCATCGCGGCGGCCTTCCTCAAGGGCGAGCCGGTCGATGGCGAGGTCGCCGTCATCACCCGGGAGCAGGCGGCGGAAGCCGACTACAACCTCAGCCCAAGCCGGTGGGTGGGGCAGGCAGACACGGTTGAACAGCGGCCTATCTCGGAGATCATTGCCGATATGCAGCGCCTTGACGATGAGGCCCGTGAGATAGATGTTTCACTCGCCAGAATGTTGGTGCAAGTGCGATGAATGAGACGTGGACATGGCATCCCCTTGGGGAGTTGTTCGAGATTGGCGCGGGCAAAACCATGTCCGCCGCCGCGAGGAATGGTGCTGACAAGACGCCGTTTCTTCGGACCTCCAATGTCCTCTGGGACGAGATCGACTTGTCGTCTGTGGACGAGATGTCGATTCCGGAGCACGAACTGCCCGCCAAGCTTCTCTGGCCGGGCGACTTGCTTGTATGTGAAGGTGGTGAGATTGGCCGCGCCGCCATCTGGGATGGCGAAGTCGAACCGATGTCGTTCCAGAACCACGTGCATCGGCTACGTCCTATTGTCGAAGAGGTCGATCCTCGCTTCTACGTGTACTTCCGACAGTCTGGCTTCACGCAGCTGGGCATCTACGAGGGCGCGGGCAACAAGACTACTATCCCAAACCTGTCCCGCGGCCGCTTGGCAGGGTTGGACGTGCCGCAGCCGTCGCTAGCCGAACAGCAGGCAATCAGTTGTGTGCTCAGCCGTGTGCGGGATGCAATCAAAGTGCAAGACCGGAGCCTTGCCACGGCCCAAGCCCTCAAGCGCGCCACCATGCACACCCTATTCACGCGCGGGCTGCGGGGCGAGGCGCAGAAGGAGACGGAGATCGGGCTGGTGCCGGAGGGGTGGGAGGTGGCGGCGATTGACGACGTGGCTGTAACCACGCAGTACGGCCTATCAGTACGCGGCCGGACGTCCGGCACCTATCCGATTCTACGAATGAACTGTCAGGAAGATGGAAAGGTTCATTATCGAAATCTTCAGTTCGTCGATCTAGATTCGGAGAGCTATGACACATTCCGCTTAAGACCTGGCGATCTACTTTTCAATCGCACAAACAGTATCGACCTGGTTGGGCGAATGGCGATTATTGAAGATGATAGACCTGCTGTCTTTGCATCCTATCTAGTGCGTCTTGGGGTTGATGTTGACCGATGTATCCCGGAGTTTCTCAATTACTTTATGAACTGGCCGAGGACGCAGGGGGAGATCAAGAAGCTCGCGAGCCGCGCCGTCGGACAAGCTAACATCAACGCGAGCAAGCTCCGTACGGTTCTGTTTCCGCTGCCCGCCATAGACGAGCAGCAGAATATCGTTGCCGTCCTCGATACCGTCGACCGCAAGATAAACCTGCACCGCCGCAAGCGCGCCGTGTTGGAGGAGCTGTTCAAGGCGTTGCTGCACAAGCTGATGACGGGGGAGGTGCGGGTGAGGGAACTGGAGCTAGGGTATTACAGATGAATTGACTCTCCAGCGTTCATCTGAGGAAACAAGAACTAAATTGGAAAAAGGAGCCATTGGCAATGCGTGTAATGACTGTAATGAAAGCTGAAAACAAGGTACTGTTTACGGTTTCATCTGAGGGAAAAGAGGTACGAGCATTGCAACTTGTAGATCGCATCGACGACAACATTTACGCCAACGCAGCCATAAATGTTGGTGACCTTGTGCTAGTTGTCGAGGTTCCCGGAGTTCTCTTATAGGACCCCGTATGTCAGATTCAGAATCCAGTGACTCAGTAAGTCACATTATTGTTGGGCTAGTTCCGCCAAGTAAGTGGCATGAAATACTGGACTACCACAATTTGGTAAAGGAGTCGTGAGTGTACTGGATCAGCGTAGTACTCAAGCGCAGACAAGCCACTACTACACAAGCTGACGACGGGGGAGATGCGGGTGTGGGATTTGGATTCATCCAGAATGGCTCTGGATGCAGTTGTTAGGGCGGGTCGGTTACCCGCAAGCATACCGGAAACTGGAACAGGAGAGTGGTTCAGTATGGCAACGCCAAAAGGATTTGTTTGCGAGTCTTGCACCGAGGCAGTAATAGAAGCCGCTATGGCGGTGGGTGAAGATTATCATGACGCCGAGCACGTAGCTATGCTGGCCCGCACATCGGGGTCGTCAATCTTCGACCACGAGTGCGATGCGGAGGATGATGAGGATGTGGATTGCAATTGCGGTTGCCAACGTAATTAGCCAAGAGAGGGATACGCCCATGACGCTTCACCGAATCACGACCATCGCCGCATACGGCGAGTCCGAGACGCTGGAGTTCAAGGCGGCGACCGGAACGCGCCGCGAGGCGGCAATGACGGTGTGCGCCTTCCTGAACCAGCGCGGCGACCAGGTGCGGGTGGAGGAGCTTTGGAGGTGCTGGTGAACAAGCTGATGCCGGGGGAGATTAGGTTGGAGGAGTTGGAGCTGGTCATCTCACAGTGGGACCTGAGGGGGCATACCCTTAGACTTGGAGTGCGCACAAGCAGAGGAGACTAGAACTCGTTGAACCGTTCGGAACGCCGTGCCCAAAAGAGGTTAGAGAAGAAATCCTCGAGGCGGAAGCTGCCAATCACCATTCCTGCAGTCGTTGGGATGCTGGAAAGTTCCGCGCATCTTGACGAACGCGCTCGGGAAAAACGAAAAGAAGAAGCCCAGCATTCTGGCGTAAATATAACTAGAGGTGAGAAGATGGAATGGCATGGACAGTCCTATGAGATTGTTGACCTTCCAAGTAATTCCTACTCCTTGGGGATTATGCTTTCCGCTCAGATTCTCGCTGGCCAGGCGGCAGAGCTTGCGATCAAGTACGTCTACCAAATTGAACACCCCACAGCACCTCCCTTAGAGGGTCACTTCTTGGACGATCTATACGTGAAACTGTCGAACGGTAGAAGAGTCAGGGTAGAAGAAGATTACGCAGTACGGATGCGGCACCATAGTTCCCAACCTATACCTGGGTGGCTAACAGCGGAACAAGCATTTCGCTCGGGGCGCAACTACCCAGTGCTTTTCAGGTATGCCACGGAAGAGGGGCAGTCCTCGTATGAGGTTCAACCCATCTTCTTGAGAGAGGTCGTGTGTAGTGTATTGGCGTCGATAGGGACAAATGTGCGCTGGGGAGCAGGTCCACCTACATCATGAACCTTGACCAGATTACAGCCTTAGCCGCTTCCGGCGAGTCCGAGACTCTGGAGTTCAAGGAGACCACCGGAACGCGCCGGGAAGCAACCATGACGGTGTGCGCCTTCCTGAACCAGCGCGGCGGGCAGGCGCTGTTCGGCGTGACCTCCGGCGGAGCCGTGGCCGGGCAGCAGGTCAGCGAGCGCACCATTGAGGAACTGAGCGCCGAGCTTCGGCAGATCGATCCTCCGGCATTCCCGACGGTCGAGCGGGTCCCTGTAGGCGGCGGACGGGATGTCATAGTGGTTAGCACGGCCCAGGGCGCATCAAGGCCGTACACCTACCGAGGCAGCGCCTACCGCCGAGTTGGGAACACCACGCTGGCCATGTCCGCCGACGAATACAACCGGATGCTCTTTGAGCAGATGCACAGCGAGCAGCGCTGGGAGAACCAACCCGCCGCCGGATGGTCGGTCAACGACCTAGACGTGGCGGAGATTCGACGGACTGTCGCAGAGGCGGTCCGGCGCGGGAGGCTTGAGGAGCCTGTAAGTGGGGAGCCGTCCGACATGCTGCGGGGCCTCGGCCTGTTGCGCGACGGGGTGTTGCTCCGGGCGGCGGCGGCGCTGTTCGGCACCACGGAGCGGCTGGAATTCGAGATGCCGCAGTGCCTGCTGCGCGTCGCCCGCTTCCGGGGGACCGACCGGATGGAGTTCCTGGACAATCGCCAATTCAACGGCAACGCTTTCACGCTTCTCGCGAACGCGGAACGCTTCCTGCGCGACACCCTGCCCATCGCCGGGCGGTTCGAGCAGGACCGCTTCGAGCGAATCGACGAGCCTCTGTATCCGCCTCTGGCGACGCGCGAGGCGCTGGCGAACGCCCTGTGCCACCGTGACTACTCTATCGGCGGCGGCTCGGTGGGCATAGCGGTCTACGACGACCGGCTGGAGGTGACGTCCTCCGGCTCGCTGCACTTCGGCCTGACGCCGGAGAAGCTGTTCGCGCCGCACGAGTCGCGGCCGTGGAACCCGTTGATCGCTCGCACCTTCTACCGTCGCGGCATCATCGAGGAGTGGGGAAGCGGAACGCTGAAGATGGCGGACCTGGCGAGCGGCGCCGGGCTCCCGGTCCCGGAGATCGAAGATGACGGTGGGGCCGTCACCGTGCGGTTCCGGCATGGCCAGTTCGTGCCCCTGTCAGAGGACAGTGAAGCCAGTCCCTCCCAAAGATGGGAGAAGATCCTAGCGCTGCTGGACAGTGCAGAGGACGGGCTGACGCGAGGCGAGATTCGCACCCGCTTGGGTGCTGGCGTTAGCGAGCGTCAGGTGCGAAGGGCACTGGAAGAGTTGAAGGCTAGAGGGCTGGTCGTGTCCCCTGGCCGTGGACGGTCGGGGCGTTGGAAGCACACGGCGAGGGCATAGATCAGCCCTCGGGCGTTATGGGGCGTCTTTGGGGCGCTATTGGGGGCGTCATTAGGGGGCGTTATGGAGGCTAGATAAGGTCAAGCCATGACTGAACTCAACATCACAGAAGCAGGCAGTGTCCAGTTCCCGATGGTCCGCCACGCGGCGGAGATCGGCTGGACGCCCCTGCCGCCGGGGGACGCCCTCGCCATGAGGGACGGAGCGGCCGGGCTTCTGTTTCGCGGCGTGCTGGAAGAGGCCCTGCGCCGCTTCAACCCCTGGATGACGGAGGATGCCGTCCGGTCGGTGGTCGAGAACCTTCAGGCGCTTCACCCCACCATTGAGGGCAACCGCCAGATGCTGGCATGGCTGCGCGGCGAGCGGCAGTGGTACGACGAGGCCGAGCAGCGCCACCGGCAAGTCAGGCTCATAGACTTCGACACGCCCGGGGCCAACCTCCTGCACGTCACGTGGGAGTGGCGGCTCAAGCCTCCGTCCCGCAAGGGCAATCGCGCCGACGTCATGTTCGTGGTCAACGGCGTGCCCGTCGCCATCGTTGAGCACAAGAACCCCACGGACGCCGACGCTATCGAGAGGGGCGTCACGCAGTTGCGCCGCTACGAGATGGAGACGCCGGAGATGCTGGGCGCGGCCCAGCTTTTCAACGTGACCCATGTGCTGGATTACTGGTACGGCGTCACCTGGAACCTGTCGCGCCGGTACATGGCGCGGTGGAAGGAGTCCCCGGAAGAGAGCTACCGCTTCGCCGTCCAGTCCTTCTTCGAGCCTACTGATTTCCTGCGCACCTTGCGCGACTGGATTCTCTTCTACGTCGAGGATGGCGAGATGCGAAAGACCGTGCTGCGTCAGCACCAGCGCCGCGCCGTAGACCGCATCGTCGAGCGGTGTGCCGAGCCGTTGAAGCGGCGCGGCCTTGTCTGGCACACCCAGGGGGCCGGCAAGACCTTCACACTGCTCACGGCTGCCCGTTTGATATTGGAAGCAAAGGAGGGTTTCCGCAACCCGACGGTCGTGGTCGTCGTGGACCGCACTGAGCTGGAAGGCCAGCTCGCCGGTTGGGTGGAGCGGCTGCTCGGCGAGATGCAGCAGCAGGACATCGCCGTTTGGCGCGCCAACTCCAGGGCCGAGCTGCGGGAGTTGCTAGCTACCGATAGGAGAGGGCTGATTGTCTCGATGATCCACAAGTTCGAGGGAATCGAGAAGGGCGCGAACGCTCGCGACAACATCTACGTGTTTATAGACGAGGCGCACCGCTCCGTCGCTAAGGAGTTGGGAACGTACCTCATGGCCGCGCTGCCCCACTCCACCATCATAGGCTTCACCGGCACTCCCATCGCACGGACGGCCCACGGGGAGGGCACCTTCAAGATATTCGGCGAAGACGACGATCAAGGCTACTTGGACAAGTACTCGATAGCCGAGTCCATTGAGGACCAGACAACGCTGCCCATCCGCCACATGATGGCGCCGAGTGAGATGACCGTTCCGGCCGGGCAACTCGACAGGGAGTTCTTCGCCCTGGCCGATATGGAAGGAGTGACTGACGTCGACGAGTTGAACCAAGTCTTGGATCGCGTCGTGGGACTGCGCACCTTCCTCACAGCCGACGACAGGATCGAGAAGGTAGCGGTGTTCGTCGCTCAGCACTTTCAGGAGAATGTGCTGCCCCTCGGATACAAGGCATTCCTCGTCGGGGTCAACCGCGAAGCGTGCGCCAAGTACAAGCGGGCGCTCGACAAGCTGCTGCCGCCTGAGTGGAGTGTGCCGGTGTACTCGGAGAATACCAGTGATGTCGTCGAAAGGCCGCTCGTTGCCGAGCTTCAGCTTTCCGAGGAGCAGGAGAAGGACGTCCGGCTTGCCTTCAAGAAGGCAAACGACGAGCCCAAGATACTCATAGTCACCGACAAGCTGCTGACGGGCTACGACGCGCCGCTCCTCTATTGCATGTACCTGGACAAGCCGATGCGTGACCACGTGCTGTTGCAGGCCATCGCTCGGGTGAATCGGCCCTACGTGGACGGGGAAGGCAACAGTAAGCCCATCGGCCTCGTCGTGGACTTCGTGGGCGTCCTGCGCGAGTTGCGGAAGGCGCTACAGTTCGACTCGTCCGATGTCAGCGGCGCGATAGAAGACATCGACCTGCTGATGCATGACTTCCAGGACAAGATAGTCAAGGCAAAGGCCAGTTACCTGGACAATGCGGACGGCGGCAAAGTTGCCGAGACACAGGCAGCCTACGCCACCGCCGGAGGAAGCGCGGACGAGCGTTTAGAGCGGGTCGTATACACGCGCTTCCTCGGTCCCGATGCCCGCAAGGGGTTCTTCTCGGCCTACAAGGAGATAGAGGCGCTCTGGGAGATACTATCGCCGTCCGCAGAACTGCGTGACCACATAGACACGTTCAAGCAGCTAGTCAAGCTCTACGCCGCAGTCCGCAACGCCTACGCAGACCGCCCCGACTTCGTAGCAGAGCTCGCGCACAAGACCCAGCGGCTGGTGGAAGAGTCGGCGGCGATGTATGGCTTGGGCAATCTAACCAAGGCTGTGACGTTCGATTTGCGCACACTTACGGTGCTCAGGAAGGAGTCAGGTCCGGACGAGGCCAAGGTGTTTAACCTCGTGCGTGGCCTTCAAACGGAGGTGGAGAGCGAGCCGGGACTGGAGGCCGTGCTGCGGCCTCTCAAGGAACGTGCGGAGCATGTGCTGAAGGGACTCGAAGAGCGCACGACATCCGGGCTTGCGGCTATGGATCTGTTGGAGGCCCTCGCCAAGGAGAAGAAGGCCACCGTAGCCGCCGCGAGGGAGAGCACGCTACCTCCGAGAGCGTTCGGGGTGTACTGGACGCTGAAGAACGACGCTGCCCTACAAGCCGCTGGGGTGAGCGCGATGGAATTCGCGGAAGAGGCCCGGGCGCTTGTTGGCCGCTTTCCCAATGCCGCCGTCAACGCCGACGAGCAACGCCGGCTTAGGATTTCACTGTACAACCCATTGCTGAAGGTCGAAAGCGGCGAGCGGGGCCGCATCGTGGATCAAACCTTGGCGATAATGCTGGGCGGAGACGATGATACGGGAAAGTGACGAGGGCCGCGCGGCCCTCTGCGAGCGCGTCGGGGCTTGGGCGTCGCGGCTGACTGTTCGGACGCCCAAGATACGCATCCAGCGAATGTCGCGGAAGTGGGGGTCCTGCTCGACTTCGGGCACCCTCACCCTGGCCGCTGACCTTACTGGGCGCGAGGCGGGATTCCAGGACTTCGTAATTGTCCACGAGCTGCTCCACTTCCGCGTGCCGAACCACGGCAAACTCTTCAAGGCGCTCATGACAGCGCACGTGCCCGACTGGAGAGAGCACGACATTTCAAGGACGAGGCAAGCAGAAGGCCCGTCTTATGACTGAGGTTCTTTCCCAATCCTACGGACGGCCTGGCAGGCCAGGTAATGTTGAAGTTGCCTACCTGCATGGGCTGCGCCGAGGTGACAAGCTAACAGTGAAGGTAGGCTTTCCAGGCAACGGTGGCGTAGGTGGACCGCCAGCAGAACGGTCCAGTGATGGCGACTTCCAGTTTGTTGATCGTGGCGGTGCCGGAGGTGGACGTGAGAATGTTCCCATCATTGACGCCTTCACAGCATACGCAGAGAGCTACAAGGGTACAGAAAAGGAACCACTGTGCTTCTTGGAGCCGGGAGAGCACGAAATTGAGTGGCCCTACAATACCTCTACAGGGACTCTAGTCCAGATTAACCCCGGGGGTGGGGGTGGCGGCGGCGCTGGTGATACTCTGCCGGGTGAAGATGGTGAGGCCGGACTCCCGGGAGCGACTTTCCTCTTCCCGACATACCTTCCTGCGCAACGACCACGTGAGTGAGCACAAGAGCGAATCATTCCGACCGACAACTGCTCGACTACCTCAGCAGGATGCCTTTCATCGACTCGGCAGAGCTGGCAGGCATCCTGGGGGAGCCTCACACGACCGTCCACCGCTCCTTGGCCAGCCTGCTGGCGGACGGCATCGCCGGGCGGGTCAGCCACGGCACCGTACGTCTTCCGTCTAGCCACAGGTACTACCTGACGACCAGTGGTGTCAGCGAAGCTGCCGAGTTCCTCGGCTTCGAGACACCCTTGGACTTCGTACGCGCCTACCCCGTCCGGAGCGGACGGCGCAGGCTGCGCCGGCCTTCGGCCTCACGCCATCGGAGAAGCGGACCGTCGACCTCGTGACCGACCATCCGATGATCCCCCGCGAGCACCTTGCCCTCTGGCTCGGCGTCTCGGAGGGGCGAGTCAGTCGATGATGCACAGCCTCGTGAACACCTGGGGCCTTGTCGAGAGACGGGGCAAACGCGGTGACACCCGCTACACACTGTCCGCCGAGGGCATTCGCTACATCACCCACAGGGACCGCGCTCAGTTCCCCACGACGCAGGACATCTGGAGCACGGCGCTTACCACCGACCGCCAGGGCCTGAGACGACACGTGGGCCCGCCAGACGAAGCACGCCGACGGCATCACGTGGTTCCTCTCGAAGCTGGAAGCGGAGACCCGTGCCGATCCTGACAGCGAACTCCAGTGGTCTATCCCCACCGACAGGTCCGACCGGGCCTACAACTGGGGCGATTCCGCCATCGCCCCCGTCGCCTTGGGACACCTACGTTCGCACCGCCGCCCGCATGATCCGGGATGGAGAGGTCGAGGTCCGCAGGGAGGGCCGCCGGGTGTTCGTGCGGATGGCGGGACCAGAGCGCCTGAGCGACGAGGAGTTGCTGCGCCGGGCCACCGCCAGGCGACAGGCGCATAGGGAGATGGAGAAGGCGTACCGGAAAGAAACTGCCGAGCACAAGGAGACGAGGGGGATCGTGACCATGCTCCGCGTGGCCGTCGTCGTGCTGCTCGTTATCTGTGGTCTGCTCACGTGGCGACTGTTGACGTAGGAGGACTTGCCAACCTCTCCTTCGTCTCGCGGCTTCCTCGGGCCAGTTTGGCTACCTGAACGTCGATGCGTCCTCGCCCACCCACTTGAGGATGAGGGTGTTCAGGGCGCCGTCAGCCTTCATCGACGCCAGGGCGTCGTCCAGCTTGTCCCTCAGCTCGCTGCCCTCGCGGACGCCCAGGCCCATGTCCAGCAGCACAGTGAGCGCCGCCGCGAGAAGCGTCGTCAGCGGGCGATTCACGTTCGACGCCATCATGTCTGAGGGAGTCCGATCTATCATTATCGGAAGGCTTGAGGCAACGGGCGGGGACAGCCCGGCGACTTTCGCGTGGATGTCCCCTGTTGCGAAATGGAGCACACCGCCGTAAACCGGGCCGTCAAGGCGGTCCCGCATCTGAGGCCACAGAGTCCGGGGAGCTGCCTCCTCGACCTCGGCGGGTGACGCGTCAACGCAATGCTGAGGACCAATGAGCGCCTCAGCCAGCCCCGACACCTGACGTCATGCACCCCCACATCAATCGCCCTTTTCGCCCTGTTTTCCAACCGCACCGCCACAGGCGTTTTGTCCACTCTCCTGGCTGAGGCTGTCCGGTAGGCCTGGAAGGAACCCCGGAACCAGATTGGTTACTCCGGTGTGGCAGACTGCCCTGTTTACCCCGGTCTCAGCTACGGAATCGCCCACCCTACAACCTGCCGTCCCGTGCATTCTTCCGTACACGGATATGACGCCCCGAACGACGCCGCGATTCGCGCGCCCTATGAGAGGGGCCTGCGCGCAGACTCTCCTATCGCCGGGCCAGCCGCCCCTCCCAAGATATCTTTGCATAATGGCAACTATAGCGTTACCATATCGACATGATCGAGATCAGAGAATATGTCGATGGCCGTGGCCGCAGTCCCTTCGGTCGGTGGTTCGACGGTCCCGGCGCCGGGGCAGCGGCCAGGGTGGGGACGACCCTCGACCTCACCGACCGGACCCCACCATCAACCGGATGATGGCGTCGCTGGTCTTACTAGGTGGTCGCCGCCAGTGCGTGCGGCCATTTTCGTTTTTCTGCTTGCGGAAAGCCCTTGACAAGAGATAGAATCCGTAAGATGTAGAATCCGGGATGCAGGAGCGCGCCTTGGAAAGGGGGGACGCATGATGGACTCAGAGAATCGGGCGGCCGCGCAATCGCCCAGGCCCACCGCGCCAACCCGCCCGAAAGAGGAGACGGCCCGCTTGGGCAAGGAGATATACGAGCGCGACATCCGTCCGCGCCTTGATGAGACGCATCACGGAGAATACGTCGCCATCGACGTGGACAGCGGCAGCTACGTCATTGCCAACACCCGTCTAGCCGCGGCGGAGCGTCTCTTGGCCCAAAATCGGGACGCCTGCGTCTGGCTCGAACGGGTCGGTCACCGGGCGGTGGTGAGCATTGGCGGCGGTTCCACCCTGGAGAGAGACCCGTAGGAATGCGCCAGTGATTGAGGGAACAGTGAATGCTGCGCGCGAAGCCGTAGTGCGTCTTACTCTCCAAGGCCCCACGGGACAGGAACGGGAGGTCGAAGCGGTGATAGACACCGGGTACACCGGCTTTCTGACGACACCACCGGCGCTGGTCTCCGAGTTGAGACTGGCTTGGCGGGGCCAGAACTATGCGGCCCTGGCCGACGGCAGTGAGGTTGCTTTTGACTTCTATGCGCTCACCGTTCTCTGGGACGGACAGCCGCGACACGTTGATACCGACGCCCTCGGGGACGCCAGACCCCTCGCGGGCATGGCGCTGCTCGACAGCCACAGCCTTTACGTGGAGGTCGAGGACCGCGGGCGTGTGGCCATAGAACGAAGGGGGACGCCCGCAGCATGACGCACAACCCTGAAAGCGCCAAGGCCGCGCAATCACTCAGGCCCACCGCGCCAACCCGCCCGAAAGAGGAGATCGCCCGCTTGGGCGACGCTATCTACGAGCGCGACATCCGGCGCAAGGTCGAGGCCGACCACCATGGGGAGATCGTCTCCATTGACGTGGACACCGGAATCTGGGCCATCGGCGAGGAGCTTCGTGACGCGGTGGAGCGTCTGCGGACGCAGCGCCCCCAGGCTATTGATGTCTGGTCATTGCGGGTTGGACACCGGGGGGTATACAAGTTCGGCGGCAGCGCCTTGCGGAGCGCCCAGTGATTCAGGGGGTTGTGAATCCCGCCTATGAAGCGGTCATCCCCCTTATCTTGCAAGGTCCATCGGGCCACATGAGAGAGATAGAGGCCGTGACCGACACCGGCTACAGCGGCTTTCTTACATTGCCGCCGGCGCTGGTCTCGGAACTCGAACTCCCCTACGTCACCAGCGACCAAGCGGTCTTGGCCGACGGCAGCGAAGTGGCCTTTGATGTTTACGACGCTACGGTAATGCGGGATGGCCAGCCAAGGCTCGTCTACGCTTTTGCAGCGGAGTCCACGCCTCCTGTAGGTATGCGGCTCCTCGACAGCCACAGCCTTCACGTGGAGGTCAAGGACCGCGGGCGCGTAGCTATAGTATAGAACGAAAGGGGTAACCGCTTTATCATGTTCAACCCTGTGACCGCCAATGCCACGGAGGCCCGCCGCACCGCCGCGGGCCTCCTCGCCCTGTTTATCCCCCCCCCCCCCCCCCCCCGAATATCCGTTCTACAATTGCTCGCAGGCTGCAAACGGCGAGGGTTAGGGAGCAGTGATGGCAATCGTTAAGGGCGTCACGCCGCCGAACCTCCTCAGGTTTGTCGTAGCCCTCGCGGCGGTTGGGCTGCTGGCCGCGCTGGCTGCGCTCTCCTCCGGGCCGGTTCAGGCGCAGACGGTGTCGTCGCCTGCCATCTAGGACGCCACCCTCACGGCGGGGCCTATCCCTTCATTCGGCACCTACTGGGGATACAACTACACCAACACCAGCGGCTCCCTCAGCAGCACGGAGTTCGTGCTGGGAGGGACGACGTACACGGTCAATGCCTTCGCCCGGATCACGAATACGAGTATCGGCCTTACCTTTAACTCTGCCCCTACCACGGTTTCTCTCACTCTGAACAGTGCTCTTCCCGCCGGGGACTTCCAGCTCCGCATAGGCATCCCTGCGGTCGTGCTGAAGTTTGGTGATGCGTTTCGATTCAGGAACAACTACACCTGGTCGAACGTCACGCTGCCTGGTCGGGCGTGGGTCGAGGGGCAGCCGGTTCCGGTGCAATTGCGGCGCGCTCAGGGGGTGACGATCAGCAATGCGGCGCTGACGGTGGGCGAGGGCTACACCCGGACGTACACGGTCGTGCTGGACAGCCAGCCGACGGGCGCCGTGACGGTGACGCCGGTGAGCAACCGCCCCGCCACGGCCACGGTGTCGCCGCCGTCCCTAACCTTTAACGCGGGCGACTGGAACACGCCGCAGACGGTGACGGTGAGCGGCGTCAGCCGGACAGCCGGCGGGGGGACGGCGACCATCACGCACCCCGTTATGGGCGCGGACTACGGAGGAAGCGTCACCGCCGGGGACGTGGCGATCAGGGTGAGCGTCGGGAACATCTTCTGGTCGGCCACGCTGACCGTCGCCGCGTTTGGCAATGCGGTCCCAAAGATCGGCTACCTCCCGGAGGCGAACGCCCTCGGCCCGCTCACGCCCGATACCTTCGTATTCAACGGGACCAAGTATTACGTTCATGGGATCAGCTACGCTACCACCGGTAATACCGGTTTGGTGGTCGAGCTAAGCGAAGCGCTGGGCGCCGGACGTTTCGTGCTGCGCCTCGATGACCTTGCGACCACGTTCAGCGGCGAACCGTGCACGCTCGAACAAGGCGCGTCGCAGTGCCATTACGACCTGACGAACCCCGGCCTGAGCTGGAGCGATGGGGACACCGTTCAGGTGACGCTGGCCTTGGGGGAACCCGAAATCAGCATCGCGGCGGCTTCTCCCTCGGTGACGGAGGGTTCGCAGGCGGCGTTCACGGTGACGGCGGGCTCCGCGCCGCGCTCCAACTTGACGGTCAACCTGAACATCACGGCCGACGGCGGCTTGAACGGGGACTACGGCGTTACGACCGGCCCGCAGACGGTGACGATCGCGGGGGGCCAGACCTCGGCCGGGCTTGACGTTCCCATCAGGGACGACGTGGTGTTCGAGACCGACGGCTCGGTGACGGCGACGCTGGCCGACGGCGATGGCTACACCGTCACCACGACGGCTGCCGACGCCACAGCGACGGTGACGGTGGAGGACGACGAGCCGGGCCGGACGCTGAGCCATGACACCCCCGCCGTCATAGAGGGCGCATCGGGGACGACGACGGTGATGAGCTTCACGGTGACGTCCTCCGGCGCGTCGGCCTACCGGGTCGGGTGTTGGACGCATGATCCCCCCGGATCGGCGAGTGAGGGGGTGGATTACGATCACAGGAACACCATATCCGGGGGGAATACTTTCTCGGCGGCGGACCCGGCGCAGCTGAGTTGGGTGTTCGACGTGACGGTGAACGGCGACGACATTGACGAAGAGGACGAGACCGTCGCCGCAAAGTGTGGCTTCGATGGCATTTCGGGCAACTCCGTGAGCCTCGGCACCATCACCGACGACGACACGCGGGGCATCACGCTGGACCCGGACTCGGTGACGGTGGACGAGGCCGGCGGCACGGCGGAGTACAGCGTCGCGCTGACCAGCGAGCCGACGGCGGACGTGACGGTGACGCCGGCCAGCGGCGACGCGATGGCGGCCACCGTCTCCGGCGCGCTCACCTTTACGCCGTCCGACTGGAGCACGGCGCAGAGCGTCACGGTCACCGGCGTCAACGACGACCTCGACAACCCCAACGACGTGCGCATGGTCGCCATCAGCCACACGGCAAGCGGCGGCGACTACGGCAGCGTGACCGCGGACCTGGCGGTGACGGTGACGGACGACGACGTCGCGGTCGTCGTCGACTACGACGTGGACGGCGACAACCTCATCGAGATCGCCAATCTGGCGCAGCTGAACGCGCTCCGCTGGGACCTCGCCGGCGTCGGCGCGGCCTCGACCGGCAACGAGGCCGCCTACGCCGCCGCCTTCCCCGACGCCCCCGCGGGCATGGGCTGCGCGGCGACGTGCCGGGGCTACGAGCTCACCGCCGACCTCGATTTCGACACCGACGGCAGCGGCACGGCGAACGCCGGAGATACGTACTGGGACGGCGGCGCAGGCTGGGCGCCCATCCGGGACTGGAATGCCCACTTCTTTGGCAACTACCACACCATCTCCAACCTGTTCATCGACCGGCCGACCGAAGACGCGGTGGGGCTGTTCGGCCAGATAGTGACCGACACCTATACGCTGGCCAAGACGCAGATATGGAACATCGGGCTGCTCGACGTTGACGTCACCGGGCAAGACCACGTCGGCGCCCTGGTGGGCTTTGTGAATCGCGGCTGGGTGACGATCACCTACGCCACCGGGTCGCTAACCGGCAGGACGCGAGTGGGGGGCCTGATTGGCACAAACATGGGAACGCTGCGGGCTTCGTGGGCGGATGTCGCGGTAACGGGCGGCAGCGGACCGGGAACAGGCGCCGTCGGCGGGCTGGTGGACGGCGCGGAGATGCACTTTATCGTGCCGCTTGAAGGCGGCGAAAACGGACACATCGCGTACAGCTACGCCATCGGCGAGGTCAGCGTCAGGCCGGACACCAATGCCACCCACGGACCGCTCGTGGGATGGGTTAGTTCTTTTCCGGGGGTTACACAGGCCCCCATCTTCAGCTACGGACGCGCTCAGGGGGCGTACACGGGCGCTCTTGTCAAGACTGTCGCTGAGCGCGTAACTGTTCAGACTTGGAGAGGTGAATTGCTCGGAATCTGGGTGGAGAGTACGGAGCAAGGGGCGTTTGATTGTGTTAAACGAGAGGGGTGGACAATGAAGTGGACCTTCGCACCACGAGCCGGGAGACCCTGCTGGAGGTTATTGCCAAGCAGCAGACGATCATCGCCGAGCTGGAGCGACGGGTGAAGGAGTTGGAGGCCCGTCCGGGTACTGGCGGCCCGTCTGCAGGGATGCCGGGCAATAAGCCGCGCGCCAAGGGGAGTCAGCCGGAGAGAAAGGGATCGAGGAAGCGTCGTCTCCACGGCTTTGCCCGGCAGCGAATGGAACCCACGCGGCAGGTGGTGCATGCTCTGGAGTCGTGCCCCGAGTGTGGGACGGGCCTGGCAGGGGGATGGGTACAGCGGACTCGTGAGGTCATCGAGCTTCCGTTGGTTCCGGCGGAGGTGGTCGAGCACGTCTTCATGGCTCGAATGTGTGGGCTATGCCGGAAACGGCGGGTGCCCCGTGGTGCGTTGCAGGGATTGGCAGTGGGGCCTCGGCGCCTTGGTATCAACCTTGCGAGCCTGATAGTGACGCTGCGGGAGGAGGGACGGCTGCCCATAAGGAGCATCCAGCAGTACCTTCAGACGGTGCATCGGTTGAAGCTGAGCGTGGGCGCCATCGTGGAGACGATTCATAGTGTGGCACGACAGGCCCGGATGGCAGTGGCCGAGGCCCTGGAACGCATTCGTGGCTCTCCGGTGGTGCATGCAGATGAGACCGGCTGGCGTGAGGATGGAGTCAACGGCTACGTTTGGACCTTCAGCACTCCCACGGAGCGGTACTTCCTGCGTCGCGGTCGTGGCAAGGGGGTGGTGGACGAGGCGTTGGGAGAGGCATTCAGCGGAGTGCTGGTGAGTGACTTCTACGCCGCATATAACCACTACCCCGGCCTGAAGCAGCGGTGTTGGGCACACCTGCTGCGGGATATGGATGAGCTCATGGCTTGGTATCCTGATGACCTCGGCTTGGCACAGTGGGCCGATGCGGTGCGGCGGGTATATGCCAAGGCTAGGACTTGCGTTCCTGCCGATGGCCCCCGGCTGGCCTCGCGACGCCAGTTGACCTTGGAGAAGGAACTGCTGGCGCTGTGCAGCCCCTTCTTCAAGGACCAAGCCGCGCCCCAGTCCAAGCTCTGCCGGCGCATAGAACGGTTCATCAAGGAGCTGTTCGTCTTCGTGTCCCACCCAGACGCGCCGTCGGAGAACAACGCCGCCGAACGAAGCCTGCGGCACCTGGTGATCAGCCGTAAGATTAGCGGCGGCACTCGCTCCAAACAGGGCAGTGACACCAAAATGACCCTGGCATCCCTCTTTGGGACATGGCGCGCCAAGGGCCTCAACCCCCTCTTGGAATGCCGTGACCTACTACTTTCCCCTCAACTCTGAACTGTTACACGAGCCTTTGTGTGAGCAGGCATTTTAGATTCTTCGTCGTGCGCGCCTCAGAATGACAGGGGAGGCGTGCGCTCCTCAGGATGACGGGGAGGAGAGATGCTCCTCAGAATGATGCGAAACGGAGTGTGCTCCTCAGAATTACGGGGAGTGAGCACACCCCGCATGACAACGAAAGGGGCACCCCGCATGGCTCAATGGGAAGGCACCTCACAACCCCCGTTGTCATTCCGAACGTAGTGAGGAATCTAAGGTCTGCCCCTGATGGCCTGTCCACTACTACGGCGAGCCTTTGTGCGAGCAGGCATTTTAGATTCTTCGTCGTGCGCTCCTCAGAATGACAGGGGAGGAGTGCGCTCCTCAGGATGACGGGGAGGAGAGATGCTCCTCAGAATGACAGGGAGGAGAGATGCTCCTCAGAATTACGGGGAGTGGGCGCACCCCGCATGACAACGAAGGGGGCACCCCGCATGGCTCAATGGGAAGGCACCTCACAACCCCCGTTGTCATTCCGAACGTAGTGAGGAATCTAAGGTCTGCCCCTGATGGCCTGTCCATTACTACGACGAGCCTTTGTGTGAGCAGGCATTTTAGATTCTTCGTCGTGCGCTCCTCAGAATGACAGGGAGTGGGCGCTCCTCAGAATGACAACGCGGGCGCGCTGCCCCGGACGACAACAAGGCAAGGGTGCCCGGTATGTGACAACAAGGGGAAGGTGTCCTGCATGACAAGAATGGGGGGCGATTACCTGTATTTCTCAACAAACCTGAGCAGCTACGGGTCTTAGCCTAGCCTGAACGATTACGGCAGGGCGTCATCACTTGACAGCCATACCTGCTGGGTTTTACCGTAGGGCTAAAGCTGAACCTTGATGAGGGAGGTAGAAACATGGGTAAGCTCAGGCATATTGCGCTGACAACCGCCAACCCGGGCCAAGTTGCCGAATTCTACAAAGCTGTCTTCGGTATGGACGAGATCCGCCGGGACCCCAAGGGCCAGGTTTTCTTGAGCGATGGCGTAATCAATATGGCTATCCTCAACTTCAAGACCGACGATGATCCTGATGTTGGAGCTCAAGGCCCCAATTTCAGCGGTATCCACCACTTCGGGTTCTATGTCGATGATGTAGAAACCTATGCTGAAAAGGTGGAGGAGGCCGGCGGCGAAAGGCTCACCCGGACGGCCACTCCTGGGACAGGCGGTCTTTTTGGCGCCGACACCAGCATGGGGCAGGGGGCCAGCAATGCCGAGGTAAAGTTCAGGGGTCCCGATGGCGTCATCATCGATATGTCCGAATCGGGCTGGCAGGGCATTACTCTCTAGGGCTTAGTCAATCAAGACTTAGGGAACCTCTGAACAGCTCGCCTGAGGACCGTCATTCCCGCGAAGGCGGGAACCTCGCCCCTCTGTAGGGACGGGTTTCACGTCCATCCTCCGCATCCAAGGGGACTTATTCAGACTATCCTTAGGGTGCTCAGAGGTTAGGGATCACATCTTCGGCCAAGTGTTGTGCTTGTTTCATTTCATCATAGACCGGGTCCAGAATCACCGTATCCAAATTCATTGCCGCAAGTTTGGACAAGCCTTCTATGCACTCTTCGGCGCTACCGTAGGTTGATGCTTCCAAAGCTAGGTCTGGGTTGCCGTACATCCTGCCGAAATAGTCGCGCAGGTTCTTGGCAGCACGGTCTCTGTCCTTGTCCACCGCTATGTAGACCCGTTTGGATACCTTGAAGGAGTTGGGGTCCCGCCCCTCCTCATCCAGGTACTTCTTGACCAGTTCCAGCTCATCGGCAAAGACTTTGGTGGATAGGATGGATGATCCTGTCCAGCCGTCACCCATCCGGACCGAACGCCTCAGAGCAGTCGGAGAATGGGCTCCAAACCACAGCGGAGGATGGGGTTGTTGGAAGGGTTTGGGGGTTACTTCCATATCGTCGATCTGCCAAAACCGGCCTGGGAAGGTTGTCTTTTCTTCTGTCCAAAGTTTTTTCATGATCTGAACGCCCTCTTCGAAGCGGCTGCCGGCGGACTTGGAAGCTACGCCGAAGGCAGAATAGTAGGGAGACTGGGTGAACCCGCCGAATCCCAACCCTACGATCAACCGACCCAAAGACAGGTGGTCGATGCTGGATAAGCTCTTTGCCAGTATCACCGGATTTCTAAGCACCGATATCAGGATTGAGGAGCCTAGCTTTATCGTCGTGGTGTTTGCTGCGGCATAACCGAGGAGAACCAACGGGTCAAGGGCTGGCGGATTACCCACCACGCGTTCCATCACCCAAGTGCTTTCGTATCCTTTGGATTCCACCATGGACAGGTATCCCTTCAGCCTTTCCGTGTCGAACTGGGCGCTTGAGAACAGTTGAGGGGTGTTGATGCCAAAGTGCATCGTTCTTCATCCTCCTGATGGGGCTCCTAATGGTTTTTGGAGCCGGATTGGTTACAGCCGTCAGACCGCGGGTCTCACCTGCCGTGGACCGGGGCATGGGAAGATTGTAGTTTTACTTGAGGGATTGCTCAAGTGCCTTTCTTATGCCAGTTGATGGATATAATGAGGGGACTGCATGGTAGAATGCAGTTGTCATGGTACGGCATCCAAGTCCAAAGAGGAGGTAGCCATGGGTAAGTTAAGCATTGAGGGAATTACACACTGGGCAATTCCAGTCAACAACCTGGGGGAGTCGGAGACGTTCTACGGAGAGCTTCTGGGATTGGAAGCGCGGGGCCGCCTGGGTAACTCCAATATGTCTTGCTTCGGCGTCGAAGGGCACAACGTACTTCTTTGTGAACGAAAGCAGCCCATTGATGATGTGGCTGAAAGAGATGATGGGGTCCACTACTCCTTCAACGTCAGCCCGATGACCTTTGTGGAAGCATGTAAGCTGTTCCATGAAGAGAAGGTACCGATAGTCGACCTTCACTACCGGGCTGGGGGGCATTTCCCCGGCAGGGAGCTGTATTTCCTCGACCCCAGCGGAAACCGCCTTGAGTTGAGAGACGTCACATGGGAGAAGGGTATGCCGGAGCCCTCTTTTGAAGAGGTGGTTAGCTCCTAGGAGCCTGTCCGAGGATTCGTTTCTGGAGACGAAAAACGCCACGCAATAACCTGCTTACAGCAATCTGGACTTTGTCGTGGAGTAATTAGCATCTTTACACTCCACTAATGACGCATATCGTTTAGAACATTGGTTCTCGGACAGACTCCCAGGGGCCGATGTTTGGCGCCACCTGCTACAATAACACCCGTCGAAGAAGAAGGCCTGCCATCGGGTGGGCCTATGGTCGTTTGTTAGGACCTGAAGTAGTATGACTACATCCCGCCACAAGCTGGATTCCCACTTGGAGCTGGCCCGCAAGCTGGCCCAGCAGGTCTCGGATGCTTCCGAGATGATCAACCACGCACGGGAGCTGCCAACGCAGCTTGCCAATGCCATTGCAGACGAGGGCTTGTTGCGGCTCCTAGTTCCGCGTTCCTTGGGCGGCGGGGAGATCGATTTTCTCCAGTACCTTGCGATAGTGCAAACCTTCGGGGAAGCTGATGGCAGCGCAGCATGGTGCATAAACCAGAACAATGTGTTTGCGACCCATTCCGCCATCATGCCAAGAGCAACCGCCGAAGAGATATGGCATGACCAGCGTGCTGTAGTTGCAAACGGCCCTCCCTCCCCTGCTGAAGCTGTTCCATTCAAGGATGGCTACCTGCTCTCCGGGCGTTGGAATTTCAGCAGTGGTTGCCGCCATGCAACCTGGCTGGCAGCCCTTACTCCCGTTCATCAGGGAGACGGGGGTCAGGATGGCGCCGAAGACCTGAGACTCATGTTGATCGAGAAGAAAGATGCTACCCTCATTGATGTTTGGGATGTTAACGGCCTCCGTGGCACCGGCAGCTTCAGCTTCGAAGTTAGCGGTCTATATGTTCCTGAGGTGAGGACGTTCAAGCCGTCTGATCTGCCGAGGGAAGCAGGTCCCTTGTATGTCATTCCCATCCCCCTGAAGTTCGCATCGGGGTTTGCCAGCGTTGCTCTGGGTGTCGCCCGGGCCGCTATGGATACAGCCATTCGGTTGGCGGGCGCCAAAACTGCCCGCGGTGATCAGTCTGTCCTCCGAAATAGCTCTGCCGTTCAGCGTCAGGTCGGCCAAGCTGAAGCCATATGGGCATCGGCCCGGTGTTTTTTGTTGGATGCTGCTTCTTCAGCATGGGAAAGCGCTTGTCATCAAAGGTCTTTGACGGAGCAACAACGCATCCGATTGAGGTTGGCCGGCACCCATGCTATTCGGATGTCAGCCGAAACCGTCGATGTTGCGTACAACATCTGTGGCGCTGATGCTATCTTTGAGTCCAATCCGATTCAGCGCCGATTTCAGGATATTCATGTGATCACTCAGCAGATACAAGGACGGATGTCTCACTACGAAACAGCTGGACAATACTATCTGGGCTTGGAGCCTTCGGGCCTGTTCTAGGCTGGCTTTCGTCTTTGGATGACATAAATGAGCTATTGGTAAGGAGGAAAGCGTGAGACCTAACAAGATCAAAGCCATGTGGAAAGAAGGAAAGCCGACTACGGCAGGATGGATCTCTTCGGGGAGCACCTACGTTGCTGAATCGATGGCAAATGCCGGCTACGATATGTTGATCATAGATATGCAGCACGGCATGGGCGTAACCCCGGACAGAGCTATCGGATGTCTTCAAGCTATTTCCACCACCGACACGGTGCCGATGGTCCGGGTGGCATGGAACGACCCCAAGGAGATACAGTTCGTCCTGGATGCCGGAGCATACGGGGTCATCGTACCTTTGGTGAACACCTATGAAGATGCGGTGCGTGCGGCGGGAGCTTCCAGGTATCCCCCGTTGGGATACCGGAGTCTTGGTCCGAATCGGGCCCGGTTCTATGGCGGCCCGGATTATGCTCAACATGCCAATGATGAGATCGTTGTGCTGGCAATGATCGAAACCATGGAAGCGGTGGGAAATCTGGAGGAGATCGCAAAAGCGCCTGGCATTGATGGCTTCTACATTGGCCCGGGCGATTTGGCTGTATCCCTTGGGATTCCGCCCGGTCCCGGGGCGGCAGCCGACCCGCGCCATGCCGAAGCTTGTCAGAGGGTTTTGGATGTAGCCAATGCTACCGGGCTGGTCCCTTGTCACCATGGCTCCAACGCGGGTGAAGCAGTGCGGCTCTATGCTCAAGGTTTCATGATGTGTCAGCTGGGCAGCGACATGAATATGCTAAATGCGGCGGCGGCGGCGGCTGTCAAAACCGTATCAGGCAGCTAACTATTCAGACCTGGTGAGCAATGCCAGGTAACCACCCTCCCCCCCCTCGTAGCAATTCCGCCGAGGACCCTTCCCTGCCGTCATCCCGCAAGGCCACCCCGTGCCGCCAACCCGCAAGGCCACCCCTTGCTGCCATCCCGAGGAGCGCCATCCTCCCCATGTCGTCCTGAGGGGTGCCCCCTCCTTGTCATTCTGAGGAGCGCACGACGAAGAATCTAAGGTGCTTGCTCACACGATGGCTCGTCGTAGTAATGAACCAGCCATCAGAAGGAGCATCTTAGATTCCGCACTGCGGTTCGGAATGACAGGGGGGCGTTCGGAATGACAGTAATGGGATACGGAATGACATGTTATTGACGCCATCCTGAGGAGTGCCCCACTCCCCATATCATCCCGAGGAGTGCCCTCCTCCCCATATCATCCTGAGGAGTGCCCTACTCCCCATATCATCCTGAGGAGTGCCCTACTCCCCATGCCATCCTGAGGGGTGCCCTACTCCCCATATCATCCTGAGGGGCACCCTCCTCCCCATGCCATCCTGAGGGGTGCCCTCCTCCCCACGTCATTCTGAGGGGCGCCCCCTCCCTGTCATTCTGAGGAGCGCACGACGAAGAATCTAAGGTGCCTGCTCACACGATGGCTCGTCGTAGTAAAGGACCGGCCATCAGAGAGAGACCTTAGATTCCTCACTGCGGTTCGGAATGACAGGGGGGCGTTCGGAATGACAGTAATGGGATACGAAATGACATGTTATTGACGCCATCCTGAGGAGGCCCTACTCCCCATATCATCCTGAGGAGTGCCCTCTCCTCCCCATGCCATCCTGAGGAGCGCCCCCTCCTCCCCATGCCATCCTGAGGAGGCCCTACTCCCCATATCATCCTGAGGAGTGCCCTCTCCTCCCCATGCCATCCTGAGGAGCGCCCCCTCCTCCCCATGCCATCCTGAGGGGTGCCCTACTCCCCATATCATCCTGAGGGGTGCCCTCCTCCCAGTGTCGTCCTGAGGAGCGCGCCCTCCTTCCCATGTCATCCTGAGGGACGCCCTCCTCCCCATGTCATCCGGAGGGGTGCCCCCTCCCCACGTCATCCTGAGGGACGCTCCTCCCCATGTCATTCTGAGGAGCGCGCCCTCCTTCCCATGTCATCCTGAGGGACACCCTCCTCCCCATGTCATTCTGAGGAGCACGCCCTCCTTCCCATGTCATCCTGAGGGACACCCTCCTCCCCATGTCATCCTGAGGGACGCTCCTTCCCATGTCATTCTGAGGAGCGCACGACGAAGAATCTAAGGTGCTTGCTCACACGATGGCTCGTCGTAGTAATGGACCGGCCATCAGAGAGAGACCTTAGATTCCTCACTGCGGTTCGGAATGACAGGGGGGCGTTCGGAATGACAGTAGGGGATACGGAATGACATGTTATCGACGCCATCCTGAGGGACGCCCTCCTCCCCATGTCATTCTGAGGAGCGCCTCCCTGCCATTCTGAGGAGGGCACTCCTCCCCATATCGTTCTGAGGGGTGCGCCCTCCCTCTGTCATTCTGAGGCGCGCACGCCGAAGAATCTAAAGTCCTTGCATATACACTGGTCCGTCCTGAAACGGATCGTACCCAAAGGGAGACGTTAGATTCCTCACTGCGGTTCGGAATGACAGTATGAGGTTGGGAATGACGTGGGGGGAGGTTCGGAATGACAGGGGGCCCCGTTGCGTCGTTCTGAGGGGCGCCTCCTTTCTGTCATTCTGAGGCGCGCACGCCGAAGAATCTAAAGTCCTTGCATATACACTGGTCTGTCCTGAAGCGGATCGTACCCAAAGGGAGACGTTAGATTCCTCACTCCGTTCGGAATGACAGTAGGGGGTTCGGAATGACGATGGGGGTGGGGATGGTGGTGGGGGTTGGGAGTGGCGGTGGGGGGTTCGGGTTGGGGATGAGGGTGGGGCGTAGGGAGTGACGACGGTGGGGCATCTGGCGAGTTGGGTGAGGGCTTCTGCCCGTGTTCATACTAAACCCCAAAGGTGCGTCTGCAGGGCTATAACATGGATGCCGGGAACCGTAATCCGGCCCAAGAGTTGAGGTGAGCGCTGCTGCCGGGCTTCTATGTTCCTATCTGGGGATCGGAACTGCAAGTTTTTCGCAGAAGCTCGACCGCGGACAGTATTGCCAGGTAGCTTGTCTTGGGATTATTTGGGTGAGGGCGGTTTTCGAAGCTCATCCGCATTATGCCAAACCCGCCCTTGGCTTCGATCTCGTGCACATTGCCGGGAGCCTTCGGATCAGCTATTACTTTCATCTTCGTTTTCTCCGGGCCCAGCCCTGCCAAGCTCAGGGTTGCTGCAACATTGGTGTTGGCGGGGAACAGCTTCACCCCATCCACTGCGGGACCTTCGTAGATCACCTGAGGCTCGGAAATATCCTGGTCTTCCCATTCCCGAAACCCAGGGGAGCCTCGGAGACCTTCGGGCGGCTTCGTTGTGATAATGGTCACCTCTTCGAGTTGGGATCGCCCAGCGCGGATAGCATCTATTCCCCCGATGGCGCCCGAAGGTGCAAGGAGATTCACGCCCCGTTTGCCAGCTAGCGCCCTGAGGCGGGACATCAGGTCTGCATCCAACAATGCCCCGGTGCTCATGACCATAAGGTCCTTCCCGGATTCGAGGACAGTTTCTGCATGTGCCCTCACTGCTGCCCCCGACGCGCACTCGACAACCAGCATCAACCCTGGGGCATCCAGAAAGTTTCCGATGTCCGTGTAAAAGGGTGAGGTGCTTCCCAGCAGCTCTTCCAGGGCTTTGCCTTGGCCTTCTTCCACGTCGAACAGGGCGACGACCTGGGCGCCGGGTACGTCGCCTGAATGGATGGTTAGGGCTATGTCTTTACCGATAGCTCCGCATCCGATCAAACCCACCCCAACCTGCGTTGCTTGGACCATCGTCAATCCTCCCAAGGATAGCTGCTGGATGCTAGATGTTTCCTGATTTTGTCATCGACGGATGAACTTGTCGATTCCCCCGACGTTTCCCAGTCCCACGAATATGTCCCCGTGAGAATCCACCCAACTTCCATGTCCCGGTCCCCGACAGTCGAAGCGCGAAAGCACCTTCCCCGTGGAATCCAGCACACTGACACGAGCTGAGGAACCGTCCACCATTCCTTCGCTGACATACAACACACCGTTCTTGTCCACGGAAATATCCATTGGCCTTTGGATATCCGTCCACATTTCCAGGTAATCCCCCGAAAGATCAAAGACCTGGATACGGTGGTTTTCGCGGTCGCAGACAAGCACCCTGTTTTGGGACACCAGCAAGCTGTGGGGCAGGTGGAACTGCCCCGGAGAATCCTTCCCAGGCTGACCCCACGATGCGATCAAGGCCCCATCGTTGGTGAAACGGTGGACACGAGCGTTGCGGTACCCGTCGGACACATACAAATCTCCAGAAGGGCTGGGAACCATCTCGCTGGGATAGTTAAATGGGCCGGCTGCTCTTGGTACAAGTTCTCCGGGTATCTCACAGCCGGTATCCGAGTGAACTCCGTGTCGTCCGAGCATCTGAATCGGTTTTCCGTCCAGGGTGTACAGCAAGCATACCGAGCTATTTCGGTCGGTCAGGTAGACGATATCGTCGGAAATATGAATTCCGTGGGCAAACAAGAACGCTCCGTTCCCCCAAGAAGCCACGCGGCTTCCGTCTTCATCGAAGACAAGAACCGGCGGGTCTTTCCGTTGGAACGCATAGACGCGGTCTTGAGAATCGGTGGCAACGGCGCTGACCATGCCGAAGGTCTCGCCGCTGGGCAGCTTAGCCCAGTCTTCAACGGACTCATAGATGTATTCTCCAGAACCAACAGTGACCATAATGCAAAACCTCCTTGGCGCCCGTGAAATGATATTCGACCAGAGGGAATCTAGCCTGCGGCGTGGGATGGATTGAATCGCTACTTACCGTCAGCGGCGACGAGTCTAGAACACATCCAATGTGAACCTCGGGCCATCGGAAAATTCTTGGAAGTCCAGTACCGAGTTTTCAAGCTGTTGGGTCAGGTCTTGCCCCACCAAGAGAACCGTGCGTCCTTGGTAATCGATGGTTTGGTCGTCCTCTTGTTCATCATCGACCACGATCCCAAAGTCTCCAACCCCCGTCCACACCGGGGGGACGGCCAGCCTCAGGTGTTTCCCAGCATCCAGGTCCTTGGTTTCCAATATTCGGCCGATCTCTTCCTTGGCGCTCTCTGTGATGGTAAACATTCCCTACTCCCTTAGGTTGGACCAAGAAAGAAGATGTCCTTCTACTTCCGTGATTCCGGCTCCTTAAGGTCCAGTGAAGCTGAGTTGATGCAATACCTTTGATGGGTCGGGGCAGGCCCGTCGTTGAACACATGCCCCAAGTGTGCCCCGCACGAATCGCAGGTTACCTCAACGCGCTGCATCCCATGAGACTTGTCCCAGTCTTCCTTGATGCTGGTCTTATCGATGGAGTCCCAGAAGCTGGGCCATCCACACCCGGAATCGTATTTGGTTTCTGACGAAAACAGCGCTGCCCCGCAGCAGACGCACAGATAAGTTCCATCTTCTTTGCAGTCCCAGTACTTCCCGGTGAAGGGCCTTTCGGTGCCCTTATTTTGGGTAACCTCATACTGTTCGGGGGTCAATCTATTTCTGTATTCTTCGGCGCTCATAACACCTCCAGATGAGTTGGCATCAACTGGTACGATCATGGAAGGCTTCCGCCCACGGTTGCATGATACCTGAAACCTTAGGGGAAGGGCAACGGACCAAAGGGCCGGTGCAGCCATGTGCTCAAGGGGAACCAAATGGGGTAGAATGCCCAGGTTGGCACATCGGAGCAAATCACGTGTTGATCCCTTGGGCTAGGCCAAGCCCGTTCGACAACGGCCAATCTGCCCAAAAACATCTAGGAGGAAAGAATTGCCGATGGAATTCGTTAGCAATGAAGAGATTATCCAACAAGCAAGACGCAATCTTATGCAGGGAGCTTGGGACTATCTGGTTGGTGGGGCCGATTCGGAGACCACCATGCGGCGGAACCGTCGTGCTTACGACAAGATAGCATTCAGGCCCAGGGTGCTGATAGATGTTTCGTCCATAGATACATCCACCACATTCCTTGGGCATACTATGCGCATTCCTGTGATGTTGGCTCCCATAGGCTCCCTGCAGTCCTTCGACCCTGAAGGAGGAGCAGCATCTTCGAAGGCTGCTGCCCAATTCGGTTCCATGCACGTGCTGAGCTCAGTCACGGAACCCACGTTGGAAGAAACTGCTGCCAGCGCTGATGTCCCCAAGGTATTTCAGCTTTATGTGCACGGAGACGAGGACTGGACCCGAGATATCGTTAGCCGGGTGAAGCAGGCAGGATACACCGCTTTTTGTCTCACCGTGGATACGGCACATTACAGCCGTCGGGAACGGCCCATGGTGGACCGTTGGGTGCCTCCGGCCAGGCGCAGGCCCGCTGGTCGAGCCTTTCAAGCTGCTGTCACCTGGGAAACCATGGACCGTATCAAGGATCTGGCTGATATGCCCTTCATGCTCAAGGGTGTCTCCACACCGGAAGATGCTGCCCTTGCAGTGGAGCATGGCGTGGATGTGATATGGGTTTCAAACCACGGGGGCCGTCAACTGGACCATGGGTTGGGTAGCTTGGATGTGCTGCCAAGCATCGTCGAAGCTGTCGATAACAAAGCGGATATCGTAGTGGATGGAGGCATCCAGCGGGGCACCGATGTGATCAAAGCGATTGCTCTGGGAGCAAAAGCAGTAGCTATCGGGAGGCTTCAGGGCTGGGGGTTGGCTGCCCAAGGCGTTGCCGGACTGGTCCGTGTACTGGAAATCCTGGAAGAAGAGATGATCTGCGCCATGGGGCTATTGGGAGTGACCTCCATCGATCAGATATCTTCAGCCTATGTGTGCGAAGCTGAAGCCGTTACCATGCCGCATGAAATGAGCTCTTGGATCAATATGCCCGGAGGCAGGATATTATAGGATGTTCCGGGGACCGGACAGCCGATACCTAGGGAACCTCTGAACAACTCGCCTGAATCCGGTCATTCCCGCCGCCTGAAGACCGTCATTCCCGCGAAGGCGGGAACCTCGCCCCTCTGTAGGGACGGGTTTCACGTCCATCCTCCGCATCCAAGGGGACTTATTCAGACTATCCTTAGCTCTGACCTTTGCCCCTGCCTAGGAGGTTTGGTCCGAAATCCAGCTTTGGATGATCTGCCAACCTTCTTGCCGAACGCCGGTAAACTGATGGTCTCCCCCAGGAATAGGGGTGAAGGTAATGTGTTCCAGTTCTCCCGACAACATTTCCAGTTGGCGTGCCAGCCCCCTGAAACCCATCAGGGAGTTGACATCGTTGATGACCACGCCTTCCTTTGCTCCGACGGTCGCCAAGAGGTTATGTTTTACCTTGGGCAATAGCTTCAGGATATTGTATTTGTCCTCAGGGCCGTACTTATCGATGAACCCTTCTGCTGTTATGAGGAGGCTGTTGGGGTATGCCACCTGCATGAGGGTGGTTGGTTGGCCTTCATCAACATGGATCTGTGCTCGTTGTTCTTCTTGCTGAAAATTCTCCCACCCTTCAGAGTTCTGATAGTCGGAATAAGAAAATCTGGGAGGCGAGGTTGCAATGGCATAACGAATGCGGGTGTCTTGCTTATGAGCCAGGTAATAGATGGTTTTAACCCCGCCCAAGCTGTGCCCCCAGAGAGTGATATTTTGGTAACCTCTAGCTTCGGCAAAATCTATCCAAGCTTCCCAATCATGGATACAATCGTCAAGATGCTCATAGGCTCCACCGTAGGACTCCCGGGAAATCGCATCCCGGCTCACAGGATCGTGCCCCCTGGCGTTCACTCGCAGCACCGAAGTTCCTGATGCCAAAAGAGCATCGGAGAACTCTGCCAGAAGACCGGGTGTGTAGAAATTCCCAGCTAATCCATGGTGCAAGATGCACACATTAGCATTGCCGTTGGATGTTGCGTTAGCATCCGGCGTACGTAGGGCGCCATCCAACCTCACTCCATCTTTGGTAGTAACGTCCACCAAGTCAACCAGCATTATCGTCCTCCATCAGATTAATTCCTCTTGCCACTAACAAGCGCCGTTCTTCATGGGCTGTCGATATTTTACCCGTTGGTGTGTTGGCATCTGTGCTTGTGCAATGGTCCGAACATGCGAGGGGCTACTGTTGTGCCACGTAGTGCGGGGCGGTTAGGGTTATGGCAACCCATCTTGGACTGGCAGCTCCATTACCTAAGAAATAAATCTGGACCCACTGCCAAGGGGAGCTTGCGCCATAATACACCAACCCCTAGAATCAATGCGAGACTACCGGCGTGCAGCTGTGCCCTCACCCTATTTTATCCTACCGATCAAGAAAGGACTATACATGCCTGAGGTAACGTTCCATGCCCCCGGAACCCCCTGCTGGGCAGAGCTTTCCACCAACGACGATCAAGGTGCGGTCAGCTTCTATGAAGGCCTGTTCGACTGGAAAGATGATCCCCAAGAGATGGGTCCTGGCCAGTACTATCACATGCAGCAGATGAAGGGGTTGCCGGTTGCGGCCCTCTACAAGATGTTCGGAGAAGAACTGGCCGGCGGAACCCCAGCTCACTGGAAGACCTATTTCGCAGTCACCAATGCCGACGAAGCTGCTGCTCGTGTAACAGAAGCGGGAGGCACGGTGTGCTTTGGACCTTTTGACGTTTTTGATGCTGGTAGAATGGCCTTTCTTCAGGACCCACAAGGAGCGTTCTTTGCGGTATGGCAGCCGAAGGCGCACATAGGCTATCGTCTGACGAATGAGCCGGGGGCCCGTTACTGGAATGAGCTGCTTACCACCGATTCGGATGCCGCCGCAGCTTTCTATGAGAACGTCCTGGGTGCGACTTCAGAAAAGATGTCAATGGAGGACACGAGCCTACCGATGGATTACACTTGCTTGAAGGTAGGTGAAACCTTTACATCTGGCATCATACGAATAACCGAAGAAATGGGGTCGATGCCGCCCAACTGGTTTGTGTACTTCATGACAGAAAACGTCGATGTTTCAGCCAGCAAATGCCAGTCCTTGGGGGGATCGATTATATCTGCACCTCAAGCAGCGCCTGGGTTCGGCCGATTTGCGATCGTCCAAGATCCCCAAGGTGCGGCTTTTGGGCTGTTCGAAGCTGGTTCCGAGGAATGAGGGCAACTTCTTGTCCTGAGACGATCAGCTGGGCGCCAGACCCAAAAAACGGCGGCAGGTTCTCCACCAACCTTTCTTAGGAGGTACTGCAATGCCCTCTGAAGGTAACGAATGGCTTGCTTTAACGTCTGAACCGACCTTGGAGCCGCAGATCCCCATCTGCGACCCACATCACCATTTTTGGGATCACCGACCTTCGCGTGCTCCATATGAGCGCTATCTTCTTCATGAACTGGCAGACGATATAAACAGCGGACACAACGTCCGGTCTACGGTGTTTGTCGAAGCACGGTCTATGTACCGCACAGATGGTCCGGAAGAGATGCAGTCTGTGGGTGAGGTGGAGTTTACGCAGGGCTTGGCGGCAGCCAGCGCCAGCGGATTGTACGGCCCCGGCAGAGCAGCTGCCGCGATAGTGGGCCACGCAAACCTCAACTTGGGAGACGAAGTAGTCCCGGTTCTGGAAGCGTTGCAAGCTGCCAGCCCCAACCGGTTCCGGGGTATTCGACATTCAGTAACATGGGACTCGAACCCCGAAGTGGAAAACACCGCTGCCCACAAAGCGGAAGGTCAGCTGGGCAGCGCCGGATTCAGAACTGGCGCAAAGGCGCTGGCTCGGATGGGGTTGTCGCTGGAGGGGTGGATGTTCTTCCACCAGCTACCGGAGCTTGCTGAATTTGCCAAAGCTGTTCCCGACCTGACCATCATCGTAAACCACATTGGCGGCCTTTTGCGGTATGGGCCTTATGCTGGGAGGGATGATGAGGTGATGCCCGTATGGCGCAGTGGGATAACCGCCGTCGCCGAATGTCCGAATGTGTACATGAAGCTGGGCGGCATCGGCATGCCCAGGACCGGCTTCGATTGGCACACCCGCATCCGGCCCATCGGCTCTGAGGAACTGGCCCAGGCGATGGCGCCGTTGATGAACTACTGCATTGAGCAGTTCGGACCCGACCGGTGCATGTTCGAAAGCAACTTTCCGGTTGACAAGGTCTCGTACTCCTACAATGTGATGTACAATGCTTTCAAGCGCTCATCACAGAGCTATTCAGTGCCTGAGCGGGCTGCGATGTTTCATGATGTTGCGGTGCGGGCCTATAAAATCGATGTATAACCGGCCGATCCCGGATGTGTTAATCAGATTAGCGTCCGGGCGGCGATTTCATCCAACGGCGCACCGTTACCGCCCATTCACCATCTACCTCACCCGCCCGAAGGTTCATCTCCAGATGACTGCAGCCCGCGAACTCCAAGAATTCCACGGGGCTGCCCTCCCTTCCCAAAGCATCTGCCAACTGGCTGGCTTGCGGTATCAGGGGAGGATTATCGTTCTCGCCGATCGAAATGTAGAACGGGACTTTGTTGCCAGCCACCTGTCGTATTGGACTGGCTTGGTCCATGGTCTCCGCGTCCACAGATGCTAGGAAGTTGGCAACATAATCTGGCCGGGATGTGGCAAGGTCGAACACTCCTGCCATCGCAAAACATCCTTTGACCGCATCTTCCGGCAAACCCTGTTCCTTCAACCTGTCCGGGCAAAGGGCAAGCATAGCTGCCAGGTGTCCGCCAGCTGAGTGGCCCCCCACGAACAGCCGATTTGGGTCTCCGCCGTATCTGGAGATATTCTCGTATACCCACTTCAGACCAGCCCGGCAATCATCTTCTGCGCCGGGGTACTTGGTTTCAGGAGCAAGACGGTAGCCCACAGACACATAGATAGCAGGCAGACCGACCACCGATGGTGCAATGAACCCCATCCAACCCTTGCTGCCCTGCCGCCAACCGCCGCCGTGCATGAAGACAAGAACAGGCATAGGCTCAGCCACATCATGAGGTGGCATGTAGATATCCAGTTTTTGGCGTTCATGGCCCCCGAAAGGGATATCCACCTCGATCCTAAGCAGCTCCTTGGCTTCGGATGTTCGTTGGAGACAGGTCTGTGCGTATTCTTGGACCGCCGGATTGGGTACAACCTGGGGTCTGGCAACATCGGTCATTATTCTCCCTTTGGGTGCAGTAGTTGTCTCGCTGCAAATGTAGCATGAACTCACGCTCTCAAGCAAAGGATCGAGACTTGCGGGGCCTATGGTCATCAATCAAAAATCGGCGAAGTAGTTGGCGTCCAGTTTTCTTGACCTCGTAGGTTATTTCGGTGACTACCCCGACACCGTGCCTGGTCATCAGCTCAGCCAGTTCCGGCCCGTTGATTAAACGAATGAACTGGTTTCCCAACGAGATGGCTTGAGCGGTCTGTTGGGCCGTCGGGCTGAAAGTGGAAGTAGTTATAAACACGCCTTTTGTTGCACCTTTCGAGACCAAGCTGCCTGAAAAGTTGCGGATTTCCGGCTCTCCCACTTGAGCGGATGTGCAACGCTTGGCCTGAACATAAATCTTCTCTAGACCTAGGGCGTCTTGGTTGAGGATGCCATCAATACCTTGGTCACCGCTTTGACCTACTACTCGGCCATCCCCATAGCCCATCTTTGACAGCAATTCAACGACCAAGTGCTCGAAACCTGAAGGAGTTACGCCTTTCACACTATCCAGGATTTCGTCTGACAGCATATTCTGATGTTGCTCATGGCTTTTGGCCATCTGCTCATCCGGAGTAATGTCAACAGAACCTGAATCGTTGATTATGGGTATTCCCGGACTCTCTTGGGACTCAGGCCACAGCTTTTGGAGATCCATTAACTTTATGATGCCTTGCTGGTTCGTTAGAAAGTCCCGCCCTTCTTTGGTAATCGACCACTGGCTACGTTTGGGGTTATCGATCAGCCGCGCCATTTTAAGGTAGGTCATGGCACAGGTTGTACGATTTGCTATCCGGGACTGCGCACCCGAAGGCAACATTTCTTGCCGGTCTGACGCGGTTAATGAAAACACATCGGTCATTCGCTCGACGAACTCCTGCCGAGTCAAATAACCATCGGAAGCGTTTGCGATTTCCAAGACTGGCCTGTGCAGTTCGTTCAATGTAGGTACAGCCATACTTCTTACCTCCCTGCCTTGATTGTTCCGGCTCGCGGAATGCCCCCCGCAGCCCGTCCGAGGATTATCTAACGGCACTTGCGGCTCAGCGACAATGGATCGCGACAACTAATTGTGCCGGTTGCCCCGGTCAGCCCCCAGATAGCTTTGCGAACAGCGCCGCGCTCACTACCTCGGCAAGAGTTTCTGATGCGGTGGGCTGGCCCATCGCCACGTGCTTTCCTGTGCAGATTGACCCCAAAGCGGAACAGTTTGAGCAGGTTGTGGCCCGTGCAGATCAGCGATCATTCGCCGTCCTCCTTCTCCAGTCCACGCAGCAGGGACTGCCGGAATCCCCAGCCCTGCTTGATCTGGCCGAATACCGGCTCCACAGTTTGCATCCGCAAAGCGTGGCGCTGCCGACCCCGCCTGGTCTGTAACTTCCGTCGCATCCGGTCCCTGGGATACAGATGGATGGGTATGCGACCTCGGGGCGCCGGTGGCACAACCCGGCCGTGGCGGGTCTGCTCCGGCGCGACGAACGGGTCCACGCCCAGAGCATAAAGCTCATGGACTGCCTTTGCCGAGTAGTAGCCGGCATCGGCGGATACTTCCCTGGGGACTGCGCCGACGTTGTCGATGGTCTCCTCCATCATCACCGCAGCCTGTTGCTTATCCGAAGTCTGGTTGGTGGCCCGCGCTGCCACGATCACCTGGTGAGCGCTGTCCACCACCGACTGACAGTTGTACGCTTGCAGAAAGTCCTTTCCTCCAGGCGCGGGGATGATGCGCGACTCGGTATCGGTGAAGTTGCGCTGGGTCTTGTCGTCGGGCGCCCCCGGGCGCTTACCACCTTCGGCCTCGGCCTGTTCGGCAGCCGCCTGCGCCTCGGCTTCCAGCGCCGCCATGGCTTCCCGTATCTTCCCCAACCGACCCTCTCGAAAGGCCAACTCCTCCGGCAACTCATCTCCACGCTTGTCTTTGCCGTACCGCCGGTCTTCCTCATCGTCTGCTGCCTGGGCCTGTCGCAACAACTCCGCTACCTCCGCCGCCAACTGCGCTTCCCTCTCCTTCATCCGTCCATAACTCATCGCCTTATGCTTCGATGCGTTGGCCTTGACCTTCGTGCCGTCCAGCGCCACGTGCCCCAGCTTCACCAGCCCCGCCCGCTGGCACAACGCCAGTACCTGTATGAACAGGCCCGACAGCGCATCCAGATTATCTCTGCGAAAGTCGGAGATGGTCCGGAAGTCCGGTGTGTTGTTCGCCGCCAACACCCTGAAGGCGATGTCCTCGTGGAGGCGCTGGGCGATGCGGCGTGAGGATGCCACCCCGACGCAGTACCCGTAGAGCAGCGCCTTGAGCATCATCCGTGGATGATACGGCGGCCCGCCACGCCGTTCCCGCTCGTAGCGAGCGGTGACCTCCGACATGTCAACTGGTCCACCACGTCGGATATGAAGTGGGCCAGATGGTCGTCAGGCAGCCACTCCTGCAATGGCGCCGGCAACAGCAACTGCTGGTCGGGTTCGTAGGGAAGGTAGGTCTTGCTCATCAACTACTCCCCGCTACTGGACTGGGCCCATCATACGCCCAACCACTCGCCAACGGTGTTTCTCGGACAGGCTCCTAGGGAGCTTGCCCGAAAGCCCTGGTCCTGAATCCTGATGATATCGTAACTGCAACATTGTGCTGCTTTGTCGTCATTGCAGGGACGGCGGGGCGTGTATAAAACCGACCAACCCAGAGGTCACTGGCAAGGGGAATGTTTTGATCACCCAGAAGCTTCGGGATGGCCGTCCGGCTGAAGGGCAGAGGTGATCGCTCTTTCGGCGACCTTGCTGTACTCAGCAATATACTCTTCCAACCTGCGAATCTCCCGCTCAGCTTCTTCATTCCGCTGCCCTTGAGAAGTCTGCCCCGATTTGAGGTTCCTCAGCGATTCTTTGGCTGTCTCTACCTGTTGGGTGAGCTGTAGTGCTTCCAGTTCATCGGTCGTCCGTCGTTTTATAGCTATGAGGTGCCGTTTGGTTGCTGCAGCATGGTCCAGTCGTTCTTGGACTTCGTTCATAGATGATAGTACGGCGTCCAAGGACGCCCGGCCATAGATGGCTTGGCGGGGGATGCGGGCCAACTGATTGTTGAACTGCCGGATCAGGGTATCCAGCTGCTCTTCGCGTCCGCTGATTTCAGCTAGCGTCATCCGGAGCTTGGCTGTAGCTTCGCGTATCTGGATCATGCGTCCTACTCTTCAGCTTGTCTGGGAATACCCTATTCTGCCCAAGATGGTCGCCGGATCAGGGCGGTATCTACATCCTGATCAACCGGGCGCTATCAATGTGCTGCAACGCCCGGATCTGGTCCAGCACATTGGCAGGAACAGGATCATCCAACCCCACGATCATGGTTGCCCTTCCCCGAGGGCTCAGGCGTCCAACCTCCATGAAGCTGATGTTGATATCGTTATCGCCGGTGATGTTGCCGACTGCGCCGATGGAACCGGGCTGGTCTTGGTGTTCTATGAAAAGCAGGTAGGGGGACGATGGGACAACATCAAGCATATGATCGTTGACCTGTACTATATGTACCTCATTGCGTATGGACGTTCCGGCAAGGGATGTGCTTCCAGAGCTGGTATTTACCGAAACGGTGATCAAGCTGCCATACCGCAGGGTTGCGGGCGGCTTTCGTTCCGTTACGTTCAGACCTCGCCGCTCAGCCATGGTGAGAGCATTGATGACATTGATCCGTTCTTCGGAGATCGGTGTCAAGAATCCGGCCAGCACCGAAGATCTCAGGATAGCAGTGTCATGCTGGGCGATATCACCTTCATAGGTGATATACAGGTCCAAGAACTGGCCAACCGCCAGATGAGCCAGCAGCTTACCCAATGTATTGGCTACGGGAGCATAGGGTGCAATCACCGCATGGATTTCCGGGGGCAGGAAGGGCCCATTGACCGTATTTTGGGCTGATTCTCCCTTCAGGACAGCCAGAGCCTGCTCAGCTGCTTCCATCGCCACCTCTCGTTGGGCTTCTCTGGTAGAAGCGCCCAGATGAGGGGTGACTATCACATTGGGATGGCCGACCAAGGTGGTATTATCCGGAGGTTCCTTGGAAAAGACATCCAGGGCAGCCCCGGCCAGCTGGTCTTGGTTCAAAGCTTTCAGAAGGGCATCTTCATCCACCAACTCCCCCCGGGCAACATTGATCAGGTGAGAATCGAGCTTCATGAGCCCAAGCTCCCTTTTGCCTATGAGGTGATGTGTCCCATCGGTGTAGCTGGTGTGAAGGGTTACAAAGTCGCACTGCACCAGCAGATCATCCATATCCAGAAGCTCAACACCCATGAATCGGGCATATTCCGGGGAAACAAAAGGATCGTAGGCGACGATTCTCATGGAAAAGCTCTGGGCTCTGCGGGCTACTTCTGAACCCACGCGGCCAAGGCCTATGATTCCCAAGGTCTTATTGCGAACTTCAATGCCCATGAAGCTACTGCGGGTCCACTGACCTTGTTTCAAGGATTGGTGAGCTTGGGGAACGTTGCGGGCCAACGCCAAGATCAGCGCCAACGTATGCTCTGCCGCAGCTACCGTGTTTCCTGTCGGAGCATTGACAACGGTAATCCCGTAGCTGGTGGCTGCTTCCAAGTCAATATTATCGACTCCCACACCCGCCCGGGCGATAACCTGGAGCTTCTTGCCGGCTGCAATTATCTGGGGTGTTACCTTGGTTTCGCTGCGGACGATCAGGGCATCGTAATCGCCCAGGATTTCCATCAATTCCGCAGCCTTCAAACCTAGCTTGACATCGACCTCAGCCTGAGATTTTAAGTATTCGACGCCTTCGGGAGCTATGGGGTCTGCGACCAGTATCTTAGCCATGGTTTCATTGCCCCGTAGCAGATCGGATAAGCTGTGAGCTAACCTTGGGAAGGGTCTCTTCCAGGGCTTTGATCACCTCTTCGATATCTTGTTTGGTAACCATGCCCATGTGCCCTATACGAAATATCTTGCCCTGCAGAGGTCCTTGTCCGCTTGCCAGCACAACCGAATGTTCGGCCCTCATCATCTCCACCAGCTCGGAGCCGTCCGTTCCTTCAGGCACGTTGATGGCTGTTACGGTATCGGAAGCATGAGCAGCATCAGCAAGGAGGGACAGTCCCATTCCTTGAACCTTGGCACGGGTGAAGTCCGCTATTTCCCGGTGCCTGTTGAACACGTTTTCCATACCCTCGTCGAGCATCATATCCAGCGCAACATCAAGACCGTACAACAAAGCTACGTTGGGGGTGAAGGGGTTTTGGCCCCGCTCCAAGTACCGGCGGGCTGAAGCCAAGTCCAGGTAGTACCGGGGCATGGTTGCTTTGCTTTGTGCTTCCCAAGCCTGGGGGCTGACGCTAGCGAAGGATAGGCCCGGCGGAACCATCATTCCCTTTTGAGATGCGGTGGAAACCACATCGCACTGCCACTGGTCTGTGCGCAAGGGGATACAGCCCAAGCTGCTGACAGCATCAACCAGCAGCAGCTTTCCGAACTCGCCCTTGACCATCTTGGCGATATCCTCCAAGTCGTTGGTGACCCCTGTGGAAGTTTCGTTGTGGGTAACAAGCACAGCGTTGATGCTGGGATCATCCTGCAAGGCTTTGCGGATGGCATCAGGATCGGCGGGGGTGCCCCACTCGAATTCCAGCTTGGCAACATCAGAGCCGTATGCCCGGGCTATGTCGGCAAACCGGTCTCCGAAGTAGCCTGTGACGACAGCCAGCGCCCTGTCTCCCGGGGACAAGGTGTTCACCACCGCAGCTTCAAGGGCGCCGGTGCCCGAAGCGGTGATGATATATACTTTACCTTCGGTCATGTACACACGACTTAGCTTCTCCGTCAGTCCTTCGATAAGCTGGCGGAATTCAGGGCCGCGGTGATTTATCATCTGCTGGTTCATCGCATCCAGGACTTGGTCCGGACAAGGTGTTGGTCCGGGGGTTCTCAGGTTTTGTTGGGGAACCTTCACGGCGCCTCCTTGGGATTTTTTATAGTCTAATCTTGTGTTGCTTCGACGGTCTTGATGTATCGGCGCCTGCCCACCTTTATGGTCTGGCCCGGCTTGTGGCCGATCTCTTCCGTTAGCTTGGCTCCATCCACCTCCACAGCCCCTTGATCGATCAGTCTTTTGAGCTGACTTCGGCTGGATTCGGGATAGGCCATACGAACGACATCGGATGTGGAGGTGCCGGCATTCACCGGCACCAAGATGTACTGGTCTTCGTTGACCGGGGCTTGGCGGCCTTGAACAACCCGCTCAAAGTTGGTCCGCGCGGCAGTTCCTTCATGGGAACCATGGAACTGGATTGTGATGTCTTCAGCCAGACGTTTCTTGATCTCTATGGGATTTACCGATGAGCTGTCCAATGCACCGGATATTTCCTTCAGGTCTTCTTCGGGGACATCGGTAAGGTACCGGAAGTAGTCCAAGACCAAGGTGTCGGGCAGCGACATCACTTTACCGAACATCTCATGGGGCGGTTCTTCGACCCCGATGTAGTTGCCAAGGCTCTTGCTCATTTTTTGGCTGCCATCGGTCCCAACCAGGATGGGCATGAGGAAGCACTGTTGAGGACGTTGCTCCATCATACTTTGCAGTTCCCGGCCCACCAACAGGTTGAACTTCTGGTCCGTACCCCCGAATTCCACATCGGACCTGATTGCAACCGAATCATAAGCTTGAAGCAACGGGTAGAGCAGTTCGGTGATAGCTATTGGACGGTGTGCTTGGAAGCGGCGGGCAAAATCATCCCTCTCCAAAAATTGGGCAACGGTGAACCGGCGGGTAAGCTTGATTACATCGGCAAGGTTGAAATCGCCAAACCACTCGCTCTGCCACACCGCTTGGGTGCGGTCTCGGTCCACCACCTTGAAAAACTGGGTCATGTAGGTTTCAGCGTTGGCAACAACCTCTTCATGGGTAAGCACTGGCCGGGTCGCCGATTGACCACTGGGGTCACCTATCTGCGCCGTCCAATCGCCCACTATCAGGATGACCTGATGCCCAAGCTCCTGAAGCTGCCGCAGCTTGCGCAGTCCCACCACATGCCCCAGATGTATATCGGGACGGCTGGGATCGAACCCCATCTTCAGCCGGAGGGGTGTGCCCGAAGCCAGGAGTTGAAGGAACTCGGATTCCACGATGATCTCGTTGGCGCCCCGTCGAATTATCTTCTGAAGGGTGTTTTGGTCCGGGATGGATGCTCCATTGGTCGGCGCCATAGCTTAATGGCTTCCTTCTTGGACGGTATGCTGTTCTGTAAGGACCATACGGGCTTGGTCCACATCCAGCTTCATCTGTTGTATCAGTTCATCCACGGTACTGAAGTTCAGCTCTTCTCTCAGCCGGCTGATGAACTCCAAGGTCAGGGTTTTTCCGTAGATGTTCTGGTCGAAATCCATGATAAATGCTTCCGCGGTCTTGGGTCCTGAGCCAAAGGTGGGCCGGACCCCCACATTGGTCGCTGAAAGGCAGCGTTTTCCGTCGATGATAGCCCAAGTTGCGTAGATGCCGTCTTCCGGCGCCAAGGTTGTTGGGTCCAACCTGAGATTTGCGGTGGGGAATCCCAGTTGGGTGCCGCGCCGCTCACCATATACCACGGTGCCGGTGAGGGAGTAAGTCCGTCCCAGAAGCTGTGCTGCAACTGCCACATCGCCCCGGATTATGGCGCTCCGGACTGCACTGCTTCTGACGGGTTTTTCATTGAGCAGCACCGGGTCCACCACTTGGACCCAAAAATCCATCTCGGACCCCAATTGCTCAAGGACAGAGATGGTGCCAGCCCTTTTGTGGCCCATCGCAAAGTCGGGGCCAACTATCAATCCGCGCATCTTCAGCAGGTCTACCAAGAGGGCGGAGAACTCCCGGGCAGATAGCTTGGATAGGTCCTCCGTAAAATCCAGGCCCACCACCAAATCGATTCCCTCGCCCCGCAAACAAGCTGTCCGTTCTTCCAAGGAGGTGATGTACTTGATGCCGGCTTCCGGGTTCAACACAGACCGAGGATGATTACGGAACGTCAGGACGCCCGGGATGAGGCCGTGGTGAATTGCTGATGACTTTAGTTGACGAAGAAGGTGCTGATGACCTAGATGCACCCCATCAAATGTTCCAATGGTAATAGCAGTATGTTTGGCCGGTGCAACCTTCGCCAACTCTTCATGAACTGTCATTCGGGACCTGAACACCCCTTAGGTCCGACCTTGGGACAACGTCACAGCTATCGGTAAGATGGTTCTTAATGGGAAGCTTCAGACAGTCTGGATACCCGATGGCGATGTTAGCATATCTGCCTATGAGCGTCAACTTGGACCGGGGGGAAATTGCTGCTGAGTTCTCCACGCGTTGAACCATGAGGGCCTCCCCCCACCCCGCCACCCCGAACGCCCCTCCCCGCCACCCCCTGTCATTCCGAACGGAGTGAGGAATCTAAGATGCCCCTCCGATGGCCTGCCCGTTTCTACGACAACCCAGCGTGTGAGCCAGCACCTTAGATTCTTCGGCGTGCGCGCCTCAGAATGACAGTAATGGGAGGCGCGCCTCAGAATGACAGGGAGGGGGACTACTGTCATCCCGAACCCCCTCACTGCCACCCCGAACGTCACCCTGGCATTCCGAACGTACCCTTGTCATTCCGAACGTCACCCTGTCATTCCGAACGGAGTGAGGAATCTAAGATGCCCCTCCGATAACCTGCCCGTTACTACGACAACCCAGCGTGTGAGCCAGCATCTTAGATTCTTCGGCGTGCGCGCCTCAGAATGACAATAATAAATTGTCATTCCGAACGGAGTGAGGAATCTAAGATGCCCCTCCGATGGCCTGCCCGTTTCTACGACAACCCAGCGTGTGAGCCAGCATCTTAGATTCTTCGGCGTGCGCGCCTCAGAATGACAATAAGGAGGGCGTGCTGCTCAGAATGACGTGGAGGGGAGGGGGCGCTGATCGGGGTGACGCGAAGGGGCAGGGCGATTACGTTCATTTCTCACGAAGTCTGGACAGTTGCCGGGAGCAGAGCAGGGCGATCGCGTTTGCCATTGCTCACGAAGATGGTCATGGAGGACAGCCCCCTGGATTCCAGAGGAGGTTGGACGGATGCACGGTGGGGGTGTGAGCCTACCTCGTTATGCTGCTATTTTCACCTTGTTCTTGCCCAGGGCGGCAGCTACGTCGTTCAGCTGGCCCATGGTCTTGTTGAAGATATCGAAGGTTAGAGCTTGAGCTCCATCGCACATGGCTGTAGCCGGATCAGGATGCACTTCCACGATCAATCCGTGGGCGCCTGCTGCCACGGAAGCCAGAACCATTGGAGGCACCAGGTGGGTTTTACCTGTGCTGTGGCTGGGGTCGGCGATAATCGGCAGGTGGCTCAAGGATTTGATCATTGGAATGGCGGCAATATCCATGGTAAATCGGGTGGCGGTCTCGAAGGTCCTTATGCCGCGTTCGCACAAGACGACCTGGTTGTTGCCTCCCGCCAGGACGTACTCAGCAGCCAACAACCATTCTTCATAGGATGCTGCAAACCCGCGCTTCACCATGACAGGTTTTCTAACCTTGCCAACCGCATCCAGCAAGTTGAAATTCTGTGCATTCCGCGATCCGATTTGCAGCATATCGGCGTACTGAGCAACCAGCCCGACATCTTCGGGAGACATCACCTCGGTAACTACCGGCAGGCCCGTTTCTTCCCGAGCTTTCGCCAAAAGTTGAAGTCCCTTTACCCCCATGCCCCTGAAGCTGTAGGGTGATGACCGAGGCTTGAATGCGCCGCCCCGGAGGATTTGGGCTCCCCCCTTTTTAACTTCCCATGCGGTGGTGAGCATCTGCTCTTCGTTTTCCACCGCGCAAGGCCCGGCCATAACCACCACATCATCACCCCCGATGGATACGTCGCCGACCTTGACGATGGTATCTTCGGGTTTGAACTCTCTGCTGGAGAGCTTGTAGGGTTTCGAGATGGGCACCACCTCCGACACTCCGGGCAATAGCTCCAGCTCACCTCTCAGATCTGGAAATGTTTGGCCAAGTACGCCGACGACGGTTTTTTCGACGCCTTCCGACACCTGGGCTTGCAAGCCGTGTCCTTCTATCCTCGCCCGCACCCCGTCCAAGTCTGCCTTGGCGCTGTCTTTTAGCATCACGACGATCATTCCGAGCATCCTTTCTTCAGGCCCATGTAACGTGCTAACCGAGGGGACTGTTCGGGCATTCCGAGCATCCTTTCTTCAGGCCCATGTAACGTGCTAACCGAGGGGACTGTTCGGGCATTCCGAGCATCCTTTCTTCAGGCCCAAGTACCGTGCTAACCGAGGGGACTGTTCGGGCATTCCGAGCATCCTTTCTTCAGGCCCATGTAACGTGCTAACCGAGGGGACTGTTCGGGCATTCCGGGCATCCGTTCTTCAAGGCCCATGTAACGTGCTAACCAGGGGGTCTGTTCGGGCTCCTGATCTAACTCTCCCCAATGGGACGACCATCAGGAACCTTTAATATCTAAACCGCCTGTTCCTCGTAGCTTTCTTTATCCATTATCCGACCTCAGGTTTATTGCACCTCTGAGGTACACATGCACCAACTCGTCCGGTTCTTTATCTGTGTTGACCAGTATAAGGATACGGATACACTTGGACAAGCTGTTGGGAACCGCTATTTCATGACTACACAAAAAGGCGGTACGGTCCCACCCCAACTTCCTGATCGCGGTGGCAGGGAATGCAGCATCCAGGTCTTGGGTAACGGTCAGGAAAGTTGCGGCAACATCTGATTCTTGAATTTCGTTGGCAGATACTATCTGCTTGACCAGTTCCTCGGTAGCGTCGAATATCTCTTCCCTCGTATTCTCCGGTGTGGTGGTAGCTCCTCTAATTCCCCGACAAACGGTCATGGAAGGTCCGTCTCCCCGGTGGCATTGCCTTTCCCCGCCAGAGTCCCGACATAGGACGCGGCATTTTCGATCATCATATCCTTGGGGGAACGGACGATAACATCGACCATAGCGCTTCCCACCACCGCTGCTTGGGCGATCCTGCCCACCGATTCCACATGTTCCTTGGATGAAATTCCGAACCCAACAGCCAGTGGAAGTGCGGTGTGTTTTCGAATCCGCGTCAACAACGGGTCCACCTTGGAAGAAAGCACACCTCGTGCCCCCGTGACCCCGGTCAAGCTGACGCAATAGATGAACCCCGAGCTAACGTTGCAAGCTGCGGCAATCCTGGCATCGGTGCTGGTAGGCGTCAGAAGTGAGATCACATGAATTCCCAAGGGTTGGCATTCTTCCATCAAGGGGAGGGCTTCATCAGGGGGCAGGTCCACTACGATCACGCCGTCAAGTCCTGCTTGGGAAGCATCCTGAGCAAAGGATGATAATCCGTAGTGGAACACCGGATTGTAGTAACCCATGAGAATAAGGGGTGTTTCAGGGACCAAGGGACGCAAATCAGATACCAGCTTTATGCAATCATCCAAGGTAACGCCGTTTTGGAGGGCTTGGTAGCTGGATGCTTGGATGGTTGGACCTTCTGCGAGGGGATCGCTGAAGGGAATCCCCAGTTCAATGCAATCGGCCCCTGCGGCAGCCAATGCTGGAACCAGCTCCCGGGTGGATTCCAAATCGGGACACCCAACCGTCAGGAATATTATGAGGCCGGTGCGGCCTTGTTCTTCCAGCCGGTGGAATGTTGCTGCAATTCGGGCTTGGCCCATGTGCTCCGATCTTCCGTTTCAATCCGTTTCTTCACCACCCGACCCCTACATTATAACCCCCATTGATGCTTAAGCCCAAGCATGTACCGATAAGGCCGCGGCATTCTGCAGGCCGTGGGCAACAAAAGAGGACCATATGGAGCCTGTTTCGTAGTACAACCAGGTTAAAAGTAGACCTATAACGAAGATGGGAATGATTACTCCGATTTGCTGGTGGGTTATAGCAAACAGAAGAGAGGTTGCCATAGCAGCCCTGAAAATTCCCAAGTTGTTGGATAGCCCTGGGAAGATGAAACCTCGAAAGAGCGCTTCTTCAGCAAACGGACCCCACAGAACCACGACGAAGAAGCTGAGGGCCAGAGCAGGACCACTTGCCATGAAGTCTCCCAAAGGGGGGTCCGGTGGCTCCAATATTTCCAACCCCAGGAGAGATACAATGGTGGTGTAGACCGCGGTAAAAAGTAAGCTCGCTGCAGCAACCATGATGGGAAGCATCAAGTGAGAGGGCTTCTCCGGCCACGGCAACTTCGTCCCCAGACTTGAAAAAGGGATGCTGTATAACCCCGGCCCCATTGCCCATGAAACGATGAGCATCATGCTGCCCAAGGCCAATCCCAGGATGATGAGCTGGTCATCCATGCCGGGATCGACTTCGAATATCTCCATCGCCAGCTGGTAAATCAGGAGTATCAGGATGGATCCGACGACGAAGAGCAAAACCGCCCAAGCTACATTCGTGGCTGTCCACGGCACCATCAGATGGTTGGCTTTCAATGGCGTGTTGTCCGGTTCCATCGCATCGGCTCCTCCCAGGACCCATATGGGGCTACGTATGATTGAAAACGCACCTGCATGTTACTACCAGCCCAACAAGCTGGTAAACCATCGAAAGGTATAATAGACTGAACGGGGAGAGGCTGCCATGGGGCTTTTCGAACATGCTCGCCGACAAGGTCAGTGGAAGGGTGCGCCGCTGGCTGCAAGGATGCGCCCAAAGTTGCTCTCAGACCTGATCGGTCAGGACCACATCGTCGGCGATGGCACGGTTCTTCGTCGTGCCATCGAAGCCGATCGGGTACCTTCGCTGATATTCTGGGGTCCTCCGGGGACTGGCAAAACAACCTTGGCCCACATAGTCGCAGGAGCTACCAGCGCCCACTTCGAACCCATCAGCGCCGTTACCTCAGGTGTGGCTGATCTGCGGCGCATCGTCGAGAGTTGTCAAAAACGCCTTGGCATGTACAACCAACGGACGATCTTGTTCATCGACGAGATACATCGCTTCAACAAAGCCCAGCAAGATGTGGTCCTGCCCTATGTGGAAGATGGCACCTTCACCCTGATTGGAGCCACCACCGAAAACCCTTCCTTCGAGGTAATTGCACCCCTGTTGTCCCGGTGCAGGGTGTTCACCCTGCAACCCCTGAGTGAAGAGGGTGTTAAGGCCATCATCTTGCGAGCTATTGCAGACGAAGAAGAAGGATTGGGGAAGCTGAGTGTGGTTTTAGAAGGTGGCGCTTTCGACCACCTTGTCAATATCGCCAACGGAGATGCTAGGATCGCTCTAAACGGCTTGGAAACGGCTGTTGATGCTGCTGTGTCAGCCGGTGGTGAGGCCGCAGTGATGATTGATTTGAAGCTGGTAGAAGATGCTCTCCAGCGACGGTCTTTGAGGTACGACAAAGCCGGCGACCAGCACTACGATACCATCTCCGCCTTCATCAAGTCGGTCAGAGGCTCTTCCCCCGATGGAGCTATGTACTGGTTGGTGCGGATGATCGAAGCTGGGGAGGATCCTATGTACATAGCTCGAAGGTTGGTGGTCCTTGCCGCTGAAGATATCGGTTTGGCTGATCCCACAGCGTTGACCTTGGCTGTGGCAGCACAGCAGGCAGTCCATTTTACAGGTATGCCCGAGGGGGCGATCCCATTGGCTGAAGCCGTTATTTATTTGGCTAGCGCACCCAAGAGCAACTCCGCCTATATGGCGTTGAACCGGGCGCGGGATGAAGTGCGGAAGCACCCCAGCGAACCGGTGCCCATGCACCTGCGAAATGCGGTCACCAATATGATGAAGGATATGGGCTATGGCAAGGACTATAAGTATGGTCACGATTATGATGACCACTTCGTCGTTCAAGATTACCTGCCCCCCTCCTTGAAGGGAAGAAGTTTCTACGAACCGACCGAAGAAGGACGCGAAAAAGAAGCTGCCGACCGCCTCAAACGTTGGTGGAATCAAGGCACACCCCCAAGGGATGAGGCCTGATTCTAAGAGTGGAATCAAGGCACCCCTCCAAGGGATAGAGCCTGACTCTAAGATAGGAATCAAGGCACACCCCCAAGGGATAGGGCCTGACTCTAAGATAAATTAAGGATAGAGCGGGCAAGTCAACGACAAAGCCCCGGATATGGGTTCTGCAGGTTGCTTCCCGATGTTGGCGTAACATTTCAGACTCGGTGAGAAACGCAGGTAGCTGCCCTCCCCTGTGCTTATCCTACGGATCCCTCCCCCCGTCCCCATAACCATCAAGGATGCGAAGGATGGCCCCCCTCCCATCACAGTCATTGCGCAGGCCCCCCGTCATCGTCATTCTGAGGACCACCCCCCCTCCCTCCTTGCCATCCTGAGGAGCACGCCCCCCTCCGTGTCATCCTGAGGAGCACGCCCCCCTCCGTGTCATCCTGAGGAGCACGCCCCCCTCCGTGTCATTCTGAGGAGCACGCCCCCCTCCGTGTCATTCTGAGGAGCACGCCCCCCTCCGTGTCATCCTGAGGAGCGCGCCCCACCTCCGTGTCATTCAAAGGTGCGCCCCCTCCCTGTCATTCTGAGGCGCGCACGCCGAAGAATCTAAGTCCTGGCTCACATGATGGGTTGTCGTAGTAACGGGCAGGCCATCGGAGGGGGCATCTTAGATTCCTCACTCCGTTCGGAATGACAGTGGGGACGTTCGGAATAACAGGGGGGCGTTCGTGATGACAGTGGGGACGTTCGGGATGATAGTGGCCCCCCTCCTTGTCATTCTGCGGCGCTCCCTCCCTGTCATTCTGCGGCGCCCCCTCTCCCTGTCATTCTGAGGCGCGCACGCCGAAGAATCTAAGGTGCTTGGCCAACGGCTCGTCGTAGTAATGGGCTGGCCATCAAAGGGTGATCTTAGATTCCTCACTGCGTTCGGAATGACAGGGGGGCGTTCGGGATGATAGTGGCCCCCCTCCTTGTCATTCTGAGGCGCCCCCTCTCCCTGTCATTCTGAGGCGCGCACGCCGAAGAATCTAAGGTGCTTGGCCGATGGCCCGTCGTAGGAATGGGCCAGCCATCAAAGGAAAATATTAGATTCCTCACTCCGTTCGGAATGACAGGGGGGCGTTCGGAGGGATGGGAGCCGGGGAGGGCGTCATGGTTGAACTCAGGGATATGGAACAGTTGTATATCTTGTTTGCTGTTGACCTGTTGTGAAATCAGCTAATATTATGAGGGTGCTGCACGTTCGTATCATGAGGGTGCCGCGCGTTCGTATTATGAGGGTGCTGCACGTTAGTATTATGAGGGTGCTGCACGTTCGGGCAGCAGTTGGTCGCCAACCTGTACATTGGATGTTCGAGGGAAGCTGTGGATACAGTCTGGTACGAGCCCTTAAGCCCCTTCGGGTTTCTGACCCGCAGCGCCCGGGTATACCCGGACAAGACCGCCGTCGCGTATAACGGTCGGAGGTACTCCTACGCCGAATTCTACAGCCGTGTAAACAAGCTGGCCGGCGCACTGAAATCTGTGGGAGTGGACAGAGGGGACAAGGTCGCCTTTCTTATGCCCAACATCCCGCCGATGCTGGAAGGTCACTATGGTCCCATGAGCATCGGCGCAGTATTGGTCGCCCTTAACCACAGGCTCTCCGCCGGGGAGATCTCGCACATCATCAACCATTCAGGTTCCAAGGTGTTGGTCTTTGATTCGGAGTTCGCACCCGTGGTGCGGGAGGTCCGCGAGCAGGTAAACGGGGTTGTTGCCTACATACAGGTTGTGGATGCTGTACCAAAAGCCGAAGATATTCCCAGCTTTGAGTACGAGTCCTTCTTGGATTCCGCAGCACCTGGCAGCCATTATCTTGAACTGGGATCAGAGTTGGAAACCATTGCCATCAATTACACATCAGGAACGACCGGTATGCCCAAAGGCGTGCAATATCATGCAAGGGGCGCATACCTGAACGCCCTGGGCGAGGTTATAGAGCTGGGTTTGACCCCCCGCAGCAATTATCTTTGGACCTTGCCCATGTTCCACTGCAACGGATGGTGTTACACATGGGCGGTTACGGCGGTGGGCGCCACCCATGTATGCTTGCGGCGAGTGGACCCGGTGGATATCTACAAGCTGATCAAGGATGAAAGCATTACCCACATGTGCGGCGCTCCCACTGTGCTCATCTCCATGTACTCATCGCCGGCGGCTGAAGGCCAGGACCTATCCGGCTTGACCATCGCAACTGCCGGAGCGCCTCCAGCTTCTTATATTATCCGGACCATGGAGGGCATGGGGGCTTTCATCCATCATCTCTATGGGTTGACCGAAACCTATGGACCCCACACCATCTGCGCGGTTCAACCCGGTTGGGAAGAGCTGTCCGCCGTCGAACGCGCCCAGCTCAAAGCCCGGCAAGGAGTCCCTTATGTCGTTGCCGGCGACTTTTTGAGGGTGGTAGACCAGGATATGCAAGATGTACCGCCCGACGGGGCCACAATTGGCGAGGTGGTGATGCGGGGCAACAATGTGATGTCCGGGTACCTGGATGATCCCGAAGCTACGAAGGACGCTTTTCAGGATGGATGGTTCCACTCCAACGATCTGGCGGTCCTGCACCCGGATGGCTACATTGAGCTTCAGGACCGGGCCAAAGACATCATAATATCCGGAGGAGAAAACATCTCCAGCCAGCAGATTGAAAAGGTCATAATGGAACATCCCGGCGTTCTGGAGGTGTGCGTGGTGGCGGCGCCGGATGAACATTGGGGTGAGGTCCCCAAAGCGTTCGTGGTAAAGAAACCGGGCGAAGAGGTGACCGGAGACGAAATCATCCAGTTTTGCAGAGGGCGAATCGCCAGGTTCAAAGCGCCTAAGTACGTCGAATTTGGTGAGCTGCCAAAGACTGCTACCGGTAAGGTGCAGAAGTATGTGCTGCGGGAAGCTGAGTGGCAGGGCTACGAAAAACGCATCAACTGATGGGGCGGTTCGCCGAGAACGCGGCTGTACCTTAAGGGTTGCCTTGGTTGATTAACTTGGCACATAATGACAGTCAGGGTTGGTAAACTCCCTGGCAGGAGGTGGTAAATGGCTAGAATCAAGCTGGTACATCATGTCAACATCCAGATTACCGATCGGGACCAGACCAGGCAATGGTACGAAAGGGTGCTGGGAGCTAAGTTTTTGGACCGGGGTCCGGCCTTGAACAAACGCCAGATGCAGCTGCGCATCGGCACAGCTGAAATGCACTTCAGCGAGGTTAATGAGCCGATTTTCGTGCCCGCCGTCCACTTCGCCCTTGAGGTCGACGATTGGGATGGTATGCTGGCCCACCTGGATGAAGAAAAGGTGCCCTACAGCCGTACCACCAACAGCAGTTTGGGACGAAGCATCGGGGGCGATGATCCTCACCAAGGCCGCAGGGAAGATAGTGGCGAGCACTACACGTACGTTCATGATCCCGACAACAACATGATAGAGCTGGTGTACCACCCAAACGGCCTCGAAACATCCCGTGGCGAAAGCGTAGAGCTACCCGATGATGCTGAGGGGTTGGGGTGGCGGCAGAAGCCCGGGTGGGTGGAAGCTGAATATGCTAATCCCAGTTGGCAGTACTCGGGTAGCCGGGCCTAGCCTTCTGTTCTACGCTTCGGGGTGTCCGCATCTCAGGTGGGTGGACATTCCGCCGGGGCGCTGGACTCACCCACAAACTATATGATATGTTATATTCGCTTACTGGGTGGTAGAAGACCCGCTGACCCGGTTCCGAGGGTTGTTCGATGGAGAACCTTGCGGGTGTATCCAACGACCCGCATCTACTGTACATAGGTATCCAAGGTGGGATTTCTGCTAGGGGCGAACATGGCTGACAAGTATCGTCAGGAAATCGAAGAGATCCTCAAGCAGGCTGAAGAAGTGTTGCCCAAAGATTCATCCAGGGACAAATCTTCAGGACGCAAACCTGGACCGTTAGGCGGGTTGTCCGACCCCGTTGGCCGGTCCGGCAGGAGTTTTAGGGTCGCACCCGGTAAACTGATGCTGGCCAGCTTTGCTTTATTGCTGCTGTTCTTAACGGTGGGTACCCTTGGCATTGGGGATTTAACCCCCTTCTTGATCGCAGGGGTGGTGCTGTTTGTGATCGCCTATCTCCTTCTGTTCGTTGGTTCGAAGGGAATATCGCCCAGCTACGAAAAACGCTGGCGGGGGCGCGTGATCGAAGATAACATCTCAACACTGGAACGGTTCAAGAGGTGGCTCAGGGGTTAAGCTAAACATTTCCGCTTGATGCAGTCCTCTGCATCTCCGCTTCGTCCAGCAACCGCTCAAGTAGGGTTACTGCTTCGGGCTTTCGTAGGTCCAGACATGAGATCGATATAGCTCGCCACAGGACGCCGGTGGACACCCGGGCTTGGACCCGCTGGCCCATCGCGGGGACTTCGACCCCCAAGGCACGGGCTGTAAAGCGGGCCGCACGCATTCCTGGGCGCGTTATGTAGCATTTGGTCAGTGCTTTTCCTTGGTGTAAGAGCGTCACACCGCCCTTGGAATGGCTCAAGGTGACGAGCACGTTTGCCCGCGGCCTGGATACCACCAGTTCGGCGTATTCCAAGGCCCGTTTTCTACTGACAGCTACGATTGCCCCCTAAGCTGAGCACTCACCCTCGCCTCGCTCCAGCTTGTACACCGATGTGTGGTCCCAGTCCATGTACAGGTCCAGAGAACCGGCTCCCAAGGGAGCAACCGCGCAATGTTCCTGCACCACCGCTGTGATGGGATCGGGGCCTACCCGGTCCAAGAAATCGTTGAACCCTTCTGCTTCTTGGCGGTTTTCTTTGTAGTAGACAGCCAAGCTGTGCACCAGTTGGGGGACTCGTTTAGCTGGCACTTTGATCCGAGGCAGGCGCTCTCCAAATCGCGCATCTTCGGGGCGTCCGATTCCGTAGGAACCACCCAAGAAGATTTCATAAGCCGGAATCTGCACCCCGTCCGGTCCCTTCATGGCTGCACCATGAAAGCCGATATTGGCGATGTGGTGGAGACCACAGCCGTTGGGGCAGCCGCTCATCTTGATGCGCAGCTTGTTGACGCCGGGATCATCAAGGAGACCATCCCAAGAATCCAACTCATCCATGATAGCTCTTCCCAAGCCCATGGAGGATGTGATGCCCAGCTTGCAGCTATCGGTGCCTGGGCAAGAGGTTACATCGACGATGGAGCCTGCCCCCGGTTCTGCGAACCCGATCTCCTTCAACCCTTCCCACACCTTGATCAGATACGCTTCCGGCACCCAACGGAGAGTTAAGTTCTGGTCTTGGGTGGCCCGAGCAGCCCCGCCGGTATAGCCGGATACCAGGTCGGCCAGCTTGGAAAACTGGTGGCCTGTGATATTGCCTTGGGGTACTCTGACGTTGGCTACATGGTAGCCATCCTGCTTCTGGGGGAAGGTGGCACTGGCTTTCCACACCAAGAACTCTTCGGGCGGCTGGTGACCGTTGGAGCTGCCGACCGGCAATGCGGGCGGGGTTTCAACGAACTCTTCACTCAGGTCCATCAACGGGACGGGATCAATGGGGCCGATGCCCTTCAGCTCTTCTTCCACCAGCTCCTTGAAAGGTTCGAAGCCGATTCGGTCGATCAGCACCTTGATGCGGGCCATCATCCTGTTCTTGCGAAGCATGGTCGCGCCGTCGAATACCCGCCACAATGCTTCGGCAACTCTTAGGTAATCAGTCTCAGGGACGAAGTCGAAAAGGGGTTTACCCAGCCGTGGCATGATGGAGGTCGCCCCACCCACCACGACCCTGAATCCGCGAACTTCGACCCCATCCATATGCCGAATTTGGGCAATGTATGACAGATCGTGGATCGCCGATGCTACTGAGTCGTGCTCCACGCACCCAGAAAAGGAGGTCTTGAACTTGCGTGGAAAGTTTTGGGTTAGGGGATGCCGGACGGCAAAGCGCACATAAGCAGCCAGATGGGGGGTCACATCGAAGATCTCGTCGGGGCACACTCCGGCTGTGGGGGACCCAACCACATTTCGGACGGTGTTGCCGCACGCTTCCCTGGTGGTCAAGCCCTCTTCTCCTAGCAGCCTCAGGACTTCTGGGCAATCTTCCAGTTTCAGGTGATGGTACTGAATGTTTTCCCGGGTGGTGACGTGGCCCCTACCCAAGGGTGAGTACTTGTCTGCAATAACGCCCAAAGCCCTGAGAGATCCCGGCGTAAGAACCCCGCCCGGTATTTTAACCCGGACCATCTGGGAGTCAGATTGCCTTTGTCCATAGACTCCCTGACGGAGTCTGAAGGGCAGGAACTGGGAATCTTCCCGTTCTCCCGCACGAAATGCTCGTATCTCTTCTTCCAGCTCAACAATCTCGCGCTCCAAGTAAGGGACCACACCTTTGGCGGCGCTGGCTTGGGCCAAGCTTTCTTGGTGAATATCCTCTTGCGAAGGCACGACATTGGGCTGCGTGATGGTATTCAAATGAGGCCTCCTGAAATTGGTCAAAAAATAACCCGCGTCCGGTGGCTGCCAAGGTGCATGATGGACGCAGGTCTAGGGGCTTGCGTGGCTAACCTTGGCTCCTATTGCAGGAGCTGGCGCCACAAGTGGAAGAGATCATCTTCAAAGCGCATATTACGTCCAGTCTACCTTTGAGCTCACCTCTTGTCAACCGCACATAAGAGCTCACCTCTTGTCAACCGCATATAAGAGCTCACCTCTTGTCACCCGCACATAAATAGAGTACGTGTTCAGACGTGGTGAAAAATGCAGCCAGCCCTCCCCCTCCCTATCATCCTGAGGAGCCCCCTCCTCCCCGTCATCCCGAGGAGCGCCTCCTTTCCCCCGTCATTCTGAGGAGCACGCGCCTCCCATGTCATTCTGAGGAGCTCCCCCTCTCTGTCATCCTGAGGAGCACACGCCGAAGAATCTAAGATGCCCGGACAGAGGATGGATCATCGTAGGAACGGACCGAGGCTTAGTGGCAGCATCTTAGATTCCTCACTGCGGTTCGGAATGACATAGGGGGGTTCGGAATGATAGTAGTGGGATTCGCAATGACATGGGGAATTCGGAATGACGTCGGGGGTTCGAAATGCCCCCTCAATGTCATTCTGAGGTGGCGATCCCCCTATTGTCATTCTGAGGAGCGCACGACGAAGAATCTAAGATGCCTGGACACACGATGGATCATCGTAGGAACGGACCGAGGCTTAGTGGCAGCACCTTAGATTCCTCACTGCGTTCGGAATGACAAATGGGGGGGGTCGGAAGACAGTGGTGGGGTTCGCAATGACATGGGGGGTTCGGAATGCCCCCATGTCATTCTGAGGAGTGCCCCCTCATTGTCATTCTGAGGAGCGCACGACGAAGAATCTAAGATGCCTGGACAGAGGATGGATCATCGGAGGAACGGACCAAGGCTTAGTGGCGGCACCTTAGATTCCTCACTGCGTTCGGAATGACAGTGGTGGGGTCGGAATGACAGTGGTGGGGTTTGGAATGACAATGGTGGGATTCGGAATGATATGGGGAATTCGCAATGCCCCCTCATTGTCATTCTGAGGAGCGCACGACGAAGAATCTAAGATGCCCGGACACACGATGGATCATCGTAGGAACGGACCAAGCCTTAGTGGCAGCGACTTAGATTCCTCACTGCGTTCGGAATGACATAGGGGGATTCGGAATGACAGTGGGGGGGTTCGCAATGACATGGGGGATTCGCAATGCTCCCCATGTCATTCTGAGGAGCGCACGACGAAGAATCTAGGATGCCCGGACACACGATGGATCATCGTAGGAACGGACCAAGGCTTAGTGGCAGCGACTTAGATTCCTCACTGCGTTCGGAATGACATAGGGGGATTCGGAATGACAGTGGGGGGTCGGAATGACATGAGGGATTCGGAATGACAGTGGGGGCGTTCGGAATGACAGTGGGGGCGTTCGGAATGACAGTGGGGGCGTTCGGAATGACAGTAGTGGGACTGAAGGGTGACTGAACGGAAACCGGAAGCTGCAAAGCAAAGGTACGAAGGTAGGGCAGGTATCAGGTCGTGGTCTTGCGCAGGGGAATCTCACGGATGAACAGTGTGATCACCAACGCTAGAATGGTGACTCCCAATACCAGGACAAACACATCATGCAGAGCATTGGCCAAAACACCCCGTGCGCCTTCTTCCACTTGCGCGAGCGCTGCCACCGCACTTTCTTCGTTGCCAACGAGCTCCCTCACCCGTTCCATCGCCCCCGGGTCCACCAGCGTTTGGACATCCACTATCTGCGATTCAACATCAAATAAATGCTCTGCTGCATCGGCAGGCAGGGCAGCTATCGTTTCTCTGGAGAAAGAAGAGGTTGATAACCGATCGCCCAAGCGTGTCGTCAAAACTGACCCCAACACTGCGGTTCCCACCGCTCCCCCCATGTTTCGGGAAAATTGGACCGAAGCTGTGACCACCCCCAAGATGCTGTGGGAGAAAGCATTTTGAATGGATATCATAAATGTGGGCAGGGTGGCTCCAAGCCCAGCCCCAGCCACCACCATGACGCGAACAGCATCGGTGTGAGATGAGTTAGCATCCAGCAGGGTAAAGAGGTAAGCTCCAAGAGCCATAACCGCAACGGCGACGATGGCTAATATGCGGTAATGACCGGTGCGGGATATGATGTACCCTGCAACCACCGCGGATACCACCCCGCTGAGCATCATGGGAATCAGCACCATCCCTGCGTTGGTGGCGTCGGAGCCGATGACACCCTGAACGAACAGGGGCGCAAACATGATCCCGCCAAACATACCTATTGCCGTAAGAAATGTGGCTAGCACAGCTACGGTGAAGATAGCATTCTTAAATAGATAGCCGGGAATGAGGGGTTCCTCGGCGGTCCGCTCTGAGAATATCAGCAAAACCCCGGCGGCCGCGGAAAGAACGAATAGTCCTATGATCTGAGGTGAAAGCCAGTTGAATTCTTGGCCAGCCAAGGTCAGCGCCAGCAGCAATGGGACCACGCAAAAGACCAGAGTTGTGACCCCTCTGTAATCTATGCGGGGACTTACATTCGGGTCCCGCTGGTTGATCATTCCCTTCATGGTCACCGCCAGGGCGATAATCCCCACGGGGACGTTGATGAAGAATATCCAACGCCAGCCATAGTTGTCGGTCAGGTACCCGCCGCTGAGGGGACCTATGATTATGGCCAGGGCAAATACCACTCCCACCACCCACATCCACTTTCCCCGTTGGGCTGGTGAAAAGACATCTCCCACAACCGCGTAGGAGTTGGCCAATATGCTTCCGGCGCCCAGCCCTTGGATCCCGCGGAATATGATCAGTTGAAGCATATCTTGAGCAAGCCCAGCTAAAACTGAGCCCAAGATGAATACAGTTACGCCGCCTATCAGCAGGTACTTGCGGCCATATATATCCGACAGCTTGCCCATGATGGGGATGCTGGTGGTGGAAGCCAACATGTAGGAGGTGACTACCCAAGCAAACCGGTTCAATCCCCCCAGATCGGTCACGATCGTTGGCAGTGCGGTTGCCACGATCGTCTGGTCCAAGGCAGCCAGGAACACGGCTATCAGCATTCCTGAGACGCTCAGGGCGACCTTCGGCCAATCAAGCTGCCTCAATGCAGCCACATCGGTTCCGGAATTGCCCTTGGGTGTTGTATCTTGGACCATGTAATCCATCTAGCTTGTCCGATGCTTCCCGAATTCCTGTTCCGGGCCCAACATAGTGTGCTACTTCGAAAGACGATGGTCAAGCTGATACAGCTATGGTTTATGTTGGTTTCGACGGAAAGCATTCATCAAAATTCGGCTTCATCAATGAGCAGCCCATCTTTTTGGGCCTAACCGTTCAGGCTTGGTGGGAAACGCCGGTAATCGCCCCCCCTTTATCGTCATTCTGATTATCGTCATTCTGAGGTGCCCTCCCCCTCCTTGTCATTCTGAGGTGGGCACCCCTCCTTGTCATTCTGAGGTGCCCTTCCCCTCCTTGTCATTCTGAGGAGCGCACCCCCTCATTGTCATTCTGAGGAGCGCACGACGAAGAATCTAAGATGCCCGGACACACGATGGATCATCGTAGGAACGGACCAAGGCTTAGTGGCAGCATCTTAGATTCCTCACTGCGTTCGGAATGACAGTAGTGGGGATTCGGAATGACATGGGGGCGTTCGGACTGACGTGATGAGATTCGGACTGACATGGGGAATTCGGAATGACATAGGGGCGTTCGGAGGACACCCCTTATTGTCATTCTGAGGAGGGCACCCCCTTCTTGTTATTCTGAGGAGCACCCCCCCATTGTCATTCTGAGGAGCACCCCTCCTTGTCATTCTGAGGAGGCCTTCCCCTCCTTGTCATTCTGAGGAGGGCACCCCCTCCTTGTCATTCTGAGGAGCGCACGACGAAGAATCTAAGATGCCCGGACACACGATGGATCATCGTAGGAACGGACCAAGGCTTAGTGGCAGCACCTTAGCCCGAATCCACCGAACGATGGCGTGTGGGAAGCCTGCTGAAGCGGCAAGAAGGTGCTCCTTTGAATCTGGGATAATGGTTTTGTAAGACCAAACCGTCCCCAGGAAAGGAGCACCCAATAGATGCTACCACGCAATCACCCTGGCCGCATCAAAATCGCCTTCGACGACCACCGCCTGGTGGCCAATGCCGGACTGCTCCTTCCGGCCACCCTGGCCGAGCACCTGGGTCTGGGTGAACTGGTCGACAACCACGTTGACCTGGGGGATGCGCCGGGGCGGGCGAACACGGGAGACAAGCTGATGACGCTGGTTGCGTCTGCACTAGCCGGGGGAGACTGCATTGACGACGCCGACGTGTTGCGCACCGGCGGGACGGCTGGCACCATCGGCTGTGTGGTCAAGGCGCCATCCACCCTGGGAACCTTCCTGCGCAGCTTCCGGTGGGGCCATGTGCGCCAGTTGGATCGGGTGAGCCGGAAGTTGCTGTCCCGGGCCTGGGCGGCCGGGGCGGGGCCCGGCGACGGGCCGTTGACCATCGACCTGGACTCCACCATGTGCGAGACCTACGGTCTGGCCAAGCAAGGGGCCCGCCATCACGGCTACACCGGTCAGCGGGGCTATCACCCGCTGCTGGCTATCGCCGCCGGAACCGGTGAGGTGCTGATGGCCCGGCTGCGGGAGGGCCGTGCCAACACCGCTCGCGGCGCCGCCCACTTCCTGCGTGAAACGGTGGGGCGGGTGCGCCATGCCGGAGCCACAGGACAACTCACGGTGCGCGCCGACAGCGGCTTCTACGCCCATAGCGTGGTATCGGTCTGCCGCAAGCTGAACGTGCGCTTCTCCATCACCATCCGCCAGCACGCCCGCCTGCGGAACCTGATCGAGGCCATACCCGAGACGGACTGGACGCCCATCCCCTACTGGATGGACGGCGCAGCCGACGTGGCCGAGACCGTCTACACCCCCTTCCAGGGTGAGTCCGACACCGCCCCGGTGCGGCTCGTCGTCCGGCGGGTGAAGCCCACGCCCGGTTCCCAACTGGCCCTCTTCGCCAGCTACAGCTATCACGGCTTCATCACCAACCGCGACGGCGATACCCTGGAACTGGAGGCCGACCACCGCCGCCATGCCGAAGTCGAGAACGCCATAAGAGACCTCAAGTACGGCGTCGGACTCAACCATCTCCCCTCGGGGCGCTTCGCCGCCAACGGTGCCTGGCTGGCGATACAGGTGGTGGCCCATAACCTGGCCCGCTGGACCGTGCGCATCGGTCTGGGCCAGCAGGTGGTGACCACCAAGACCCTCAGACGGCGCTTCTTCTCCATCGCCGGACGGCTCACCCGCAAGGCCCGCCGACTCACTTTGCATCTTCCCCAGCACTGGCCCTGGGAAACCCAGTTCAGTCGCGCCCTCGCTCGGTTGCGCGCCCTGCCACTGCCATCTTGACGGCGCCCATGGCGTCTGACCCATCCACCAGACTACCCAAACCGCCCCGCAAACTCGCGTCACCCCGGTCCGCCAGTGTCTCTTGCTGCGTCCTCTCCCCGCCATCTCGCCCTGCCAACGTCTGCAAACGGCCACAAGGTCTCCACGCGGCTGCCGAAAGGCCGCCACCGGACCCATCTCCCCTGAATCCGGCCCGAACCATCGCCCCCTTTGCCACTCGTCGCCCATTCCGCTGCTGTAACGCCACCCCTTCGGTGGATTCGGGCTTAGATTCCTCACTGCGTTCGGAATGACATGGGGAATTCGGAATGACATAGGGGCGTTCGGAGGGCACCCCTCATTGTCATTCTGAGGAGGGCTTCCCTTCCTTGTCATTCTGAGGAGCGCACCCCTCATTGTCATTCTGAGGAGCGCACGACGAAGAATCTAAGATGCCTGGACACACGATGGATCATCGTAGGAACGGACCAAGGCTTGGTGGCAGCACCTTAGATTCCTCACTGCGTTCGGAATGACAGTATGGGGAATTCGGAATGACATAGGGGCGTTCGGAGGGCACCCCTCCTTGTCATTTTGAGGAGGCCTTCTCCTTATTGTCATTCTGAGGAGCACCCTCTCATTGTCATTCTGAGGAGGGCACGACGAAGAATCTAAGATGCCCGGACACACGATGGATCATCGTAGGAACGGACCAAGGCTTAGTGGCAGCACCTTAGATTCCTCACTGCGTTCGGAATGACAGCAGTGGGGATTCGGAATGACATAGGGGCGTTCGGAATGACGTGATGAGATTCGGAATGACATGGGGAATTCGGAATGACATAGGGGCGTTCGGAGGACACCCCTTATTGTCATTCTGAGGTGGCCTCCCCTCCTTGTTATTCTGAGGAGCACCCCCCATTGTCATTCTGAGGAGCGCACGACGAAGAATCTAAGATGCCCGGACACACGATGGATCATCGTAGGAACGGACCAAGCCTTAGTGGCAGCATCTTAGATTCCTCACTGCGTTCGGAATGACAGTAGTGGGGATTCGGAATGACATGGGGGATTCGGAATGACATAGGGGCGTTCGGAGGGCACCCCTTATTATCATTCTGAGGAGGGCACCCCTCCTTGTCATTCTCAGGAGGGCACCCCCCCCCATTGTCATTCTGAGGAGCGCACGACGAAGAATCTAAGATGCCCGGGCACACGATGGATCATCGTAGGAACGGACCAAGGCTTAGTGGCAGCATCTTAGATTCCTCACTGCGTTCGGAATGACAGTAGTGGGGATTCGGAATGACATTGGGGCGTTCGGAGGGCACCCCTCCTTGTCATTCTGAGGAGGGCACCCCTCCTTGTCATTCTCAGGAGGGCACCCTCTCATTGTCATTCTGAGGAGCGCACGACGAAGAATCTAAGATGCCCGGACACACGATGGATCATCGTAGGAACGGACCAAGGCTTAGTGGCAGCAGCTTAGATTCCTCACTGCGTTCGGAATGACATCGGGGCGTTCGGAATGACAGTAGTGGGGATTCGGAATGACATGGGGAATTCGGAATGACATAGGGGCGTTCGGAGGGCACCCCTCCTTGGCATTCTGAGGTGGCCTCCCTTTATTGTCATTCTGAGGAGCACCCTCTCATTGTCATTCTGAGGAGCGCACGACGAAGAATCTAAGATGCCCGGGCACACGATGGGTCATCGTAGGAACGGACCAAGCCTTAGTGGCAGCATCTTAGATTCCTCACTGCGTTCGGAATGACAGTAGTGGGAATTCGGAATGACATGGGGGATTCGGAATGACATAGGGGGATTCGGAGGGCACCCCTTATTGTCATTCTGAGGTGGCCTCCCTTTATTGTCATTCTGAGGAGGGCTTCCCCTCCTTGTCATTCTGAGGAAGGCTTCCCCTCATAGTCATTCTGAGGAGGGCACCCCTCATTGTCATTCTGAGGAGGGGACGACGAAGAATCTAAAGTCCTTGCGCACGCACGTCAGGCGGCCACGAAATGGATGGCCCCTAACAGCAGAGCTCAGGGTCCCCGCTGCATTCTACTGTCCAGGTCTGGGCTAATATTTCGGGGCGGCCATCTGTCCTGAAGATGGGGCCGTATGCTATCCTATGGTCGTGTACGAGGAGGTTGGCCAATGGCTTCTGACTTCAATGTTCGTGACCGAGGTTATACCCGCCGACAGATGCGCCAAGGCGGGGGTAGGGGAGAAGGTGTCGCCGGCGATCATTTCGAAGACCTTGTAGGCAGCACCGAGTTCTATATCTACCGACCTCCCGGCCGCAAAATTGATGGCTATGAGCCCCTCAAACTTGTGCTGGAGTCGGAAGGCTGTGAGGTTGTTTACTTGCTGGAAGCCAATTGTGCAGCCGGGCCCGGCTACGAAACCATCAGGATCACCAGAAAATCCGACCCCATCCCCGTTCCAGCCCTGCGGAGAGCCCACGCTTGGGCCCACCAGCGGAACTTCTTGCACCTGTTCTACAAGGGGGGCACCACCTCCGTAGGTCGCCTCACCACCAAGGATGCTCCCTAGGAGCCTGTCCGAGGATTCGTTTCTGGAGACGAAAAACGCCACGCAATAACCTGCTTACAGCAATTTGGACTTTGTCGTGGAGTAATTAGCATCTTTACACTCCACTAATGACGCATATCGTTTAGAACATTGTTTCTCGGACAGACTCCTAGCGGTCTGCCCGCCTCATTACTGCTCCAGAAAGACCAAGGCTGGAAATCTTAGGGATAGTCTGAATAAGTCCCCTTGGATGCTGAGAATGGACGTGAAACCCGTCACTACAGAGGGGCTAGGTTCCCGCCTTCGCGGGAATGACGGTCTTCAGACGAGTTGTTCAGAGGGGGTCCTTGGCTAATACTTGGAAACGTTGAGACCTTCCATCTTGCCTGTTACCAAGTACACCACCCGCTCGGCGATGTTGGTTGCCCGGTCTGCGGTCCGTTCCAGGTCGTGGGACACCCACAGCAGGTAGGTGGCTCGCCTGATCGTCTTAGGGTCTTCGATCATGTACAGGAGAAGCTCGCGGTATATCTGGTCGTACAGAGCATCCACCTCATCATCATCGGCGCACACCTGTTGGGCGGTGACAGTATCTCTGTTCACCAAAGCATCCAGCGCCCGGTGCAGCATCCCGCTTGCTTTTTCGGCCATCCTAGGTATATCGATAAGCGGTTTGAGAGTGGGTTCATTTCCCATCAGGAGACTGATGCGGGCTATCCCCTCAGCATAATCCCCCATCCGCTCCAACTCTACGGTGATCTGGAGCATGGTGATCAGGATGCGAAGGTCCGTTGCCATGGGCTGCTGAGTGGCGATCAGGTCGATGCAGCGCTCTTCGATATCGTAGCGTTTCCGGTCGATAAAATCATCTTCCCGTATAACCTGCTCCGATGCGGCCAGGTCTCTGTGGGCCAGCGCATCCAGGGCACGGGCAATGGCTTTTTCCACCATGCCTCCCATAAGCAGCACTTCATCTTGGAGCATCTGTAGCTGACGGTCTAATCCAGATCTAACTCGCACATTACCCCCTTATCCAACCTGGCCGACGGTTTCGGAACGTTCTCCTTGGCAATGCCCCTTTGCTTATTCGAATGGCGCCGGCCGTTAGGCTGTGCAAAAAGTGCAGGGCTCAGGTGATGAGATCAGCCAAAACGACCGGTGATATATGCTTCGGTCCGTTCGTACTGAGGATTGGTGAATATCTGACGTGTGTTGCTGTGTTCCACGAGATAACCTCCAAGCTCAGGGCCGGTGGTCAAGAAAGCTGTTTCGTCAGATACCCGGGCAGCTTGTTGCATATTGTGGGTGACGATGATGATGGTGTATGTTCCTGAGAGGGACCGGATGAGGTCTTCGATAGCCAAGGTTGCGATGGGGTCCAAAGCTGAGCAAGGTTCGTCCATGAGGATCACTTCGGGCTGCACCGCCAAGGCACGAGCAATGCACAACCTCTGCTGTTGACCGCCTGATAAGGTCAGCCCGCCCTTCTTCAACCGGTCTTTTACCTCATCCCATAGGGCAGCTTGTTGCAGCGCATGTTGGACCATATCATCCATTTTGCCCTTGAATCCGTTGATCCGTAGCCCAAATGCGACGTTGTCGTAGACGGATTTGGGGAAAGGGTTAGGTCGCTGAAAAACCATTCCGATGCGAAATCTGATCTCAGTAGGATCGACCCCGGATGAATACAGGTCTTGATTATTGAACAGAACTTGGCCGTCTACATGAGCATCTGGGACCAAATCATTCATGCGGTTGAAGCATCTCAGCAACGTCGACTTACCGCAACCTGAAGGTCCGATGATGGCGGTGACCCGATTGGCGGGGATGCTCATGTTGATGTCCCGGAGGGCAACCGCATTGCCATATCGGACGTTCAAGCCGATGGTTTGCAGCTTGGATGTTCCTGCTTGGGGCTCGGGACTGTGTTCATCGGGCGGAATATCTTGGTCCATGGCTATTTTAATATCCGCCTGCATAGTGCCCATTCTGATGGTGTCTCCTGATCTGTCGGCTATTTAAAGTTCTTATCTGACCTAGATGCAGGTCGACATGATGGCGCCACAATTATCAGCGACGCAATACTAACACGCCAGTGTATCAATATTAACATATCAATAACTGAATATTAACAAATGATCCGGCCGGTGACTGTTCAGATCTGATGATAAATGCCGGCAAATGCCTCCCCCCCTCCCGTTCCCAGCGTGCAGGGTCCCCTTAGATTAGCGCCAACCCAAAGGGCGCCCACCCTCCGTATCGTTCTTCTCTGTATCGTTCTTCGGGTCCCCTCCCCTTCGTGTCGTTCTGAGAGCTGCCCTCCCCTTCCTGTCATTCTGAGAGTTGCCCTGCCCTTCCTGTCATTCTGAGAGCTGCCCTCCCCTTCCTGTCATTCTAAGGAGCACACCCCCTCCTGTCATTCTGAGGAGCGCACGACGAAGAATCTAAGGTGCCCGCTCACACGAAGGCTCGTCGTAGAAATGGACCAGCCATCAGAGGGAGATTTTAGATTCCTCACTGCGGTTCGGAATGACAGTGGGGGAGGGCGGTCCTCGGAATGGGGATGACAACAAGGAGGGCGCGCCCCCTCACTGTCATTCCGAGGAGCGCACGACGAGGAATCTAAGATGCTGCTCTGATGGCTGGTTGGTTACTACGACGTGCCATTGTGGGCCGCCGGGATTTTAGATTCCTCACTGCGGTTCGGAATGACAGAGGGGGCGCTCGGAATGACAGGGCCCCCTCCCTGTCATTCTGAGGAGCGCACGACGAAGAATCTAAGATGCCTGCTCACACGAAGGCTCGTCGTAGGAATGGACATGGCGTCAGAGCCAGATCTTAGATTCCTCACTCCGCTCGGAATGACGGCAGGGGAGGTTCGGAATGACACCCCATGCCTGTCATTCTGAGGCGCGCACGACGAAGAATCTAAGGTGCCCGCTCACACGAAGGCTCGTCGTAGGAATGGACATGGCGTCAGAGCCAGGTCTTAGATTCCTCACTCCGCTCGGAATGACGGCGGGGGAGGTTCGGAATGACACCCCATGCCTGTCATTCTGAGGCGCGCACGACGAAGGCTCGTCGTAGGAATGGACATGGCGTCAGAGCCAGATCTTAGATTCCTCACTCCGCTCGGAATGACAGAGGGGCCCTCCCTGTCATTCTGAGGAGCGCACGACGAAGAATCTAAGGTGCCCGCTCACACGAAGCCTTGTCGTAGGAATGGACCAGTCCTCAGAGGCAGACCTTAGATTCTTCGCTCCGCTCGGAATGACAGCGGGGGAGGTTCGGAATGAGAGGGGGCGTTCGGAATGACAGGGGCCCCCTCCCTGTCATTCTGAGGAGCGCACGACGAAGAATCTAAGATGCCTGCTCACACGAAGGCTCGTCGTAGTAATGGACATGGCGTCAGAGCCAGATATTAGATTCCTCACTGCGGTTCGGAATGACAGGGGGGCGGAATTACAGTGGGAGCATTCGGAATGACAGGAGGGCGGAATTACAGTGGGAGAGTATTCGGGGTTGGGGATGTTAGGTAATTCGTTGACAGAATGGTGTAGGAGGCGGACCTTATTCTGGGGAGGCCCTCAGGACTAAACTCACAGGGACTGAACTCACGGGGACTGAACTCACAGAGACCTAAGTCACGGGGACTGAACTCACAGAGACCTAAGTCACGGGGACTGAACTCACAGAGACCGAACTCACAGAGACCTAAGTCACGGGGACTGAACAGTTATGTGAGTGCTGGACCACTTGCCTGGGAGGGCATATGCTTGTAGAATAGTCCGGTTAAAGGACACTTAGAAGGAACTAAACCATCATGGATGCACGCACACTCGTCCCTGTCACACCAAACCCCAAGATACAACAATTCGTCCCTGGGGATACCGTCAAAGTGAACTTTCGCGTTAGAGAAGGTGAAAGGGAACGGACGCAGGGATTCCAAGGCGTAGTCATTGGTCGGCGGAATGGTGGCATCGGAAGTACATTTACGGTCCGTCGCGTCACCTACAACGTTGGGGTGGAACGGACATTCCCGGTATATTCCCCCTTGCTGGAGTCGGTGGAGGTTGTTCGTCAAGGGGTCGTCCGCCGAGCTAAGCTGTATTATCTGCGGGGCCTTTCCGGTAGAGCGGCCCGCATCAAAGAACGTTCTCAGTATGGCCCCAAAGGCAAAAAGGGCTCTTCCTAACAACCTGAGTTCCGCACACCTCCCTTGTTGCAGCATGTCAGTCGCTCGCATGGGCGCTGCACCCGTCGCACCTGTGCAGTGATCCAAGCCAGCCAGATGTCCTAGCCCACTCATCCGATACGCTTGACCGGTACGCTTCAAGATAACCGTCCTTGGGAGTTGGGTTCAGGATGAGCTTCGTTGAGGTAGCTGTCGATGCTCCCATAGGTCCGGGTAGGACATTATCCTACTCCGTCCCTGCAGGTATGGATGTTGAGCCGGGGAACCTGGTGTGGGTACCCTTGGGAAGCCGGCCGGTCAGAGGGATCATCTTTGAGAATGTTCCACAGCCCTCGGTGGAGCAGGCCCGAGACATTTTGTCCGTGGTTGGACCTCGCCCCTTTCTCACCTTGACGGATATTCAGCTAGCTCGATGGATCAGCAGCTACTATCTTTCATCATTGTACGAAGCTGCTGCACTATTTCTGCCAGCCCACTTCGAAGGCCAGATCCGTTCCTATTTACGGAGAAGCTCATCCACCGTGGCGCCATCCATCCCAGGCCCAGAGATGGAGATACTAAACCAAATTGGTTATGGGGATGAGGTGGAAGAAAAGGCATTGCTGAAATCCGTGGGGACTTCCTATGAGCGGCACATTCGCCGTTTGGTTGCCAAAGGCTCTTTGGTCCGCCGTTGGGAATTGCCCAAACCCAGAGCTATGCACCGTTATGAACCCTACCTGCGCCTTCCTTTGTCGGCCCATGACAGTGCCGCAGGATTTTCCCGGTTGTCCAAAACAGCTAAGCGTCAGCTTGCCTTGTACGCCCATCTCCTGGAAACCCAAGAGCTTGTCCCCACAACCCAAGCGAACAAGGAGTTCGGAACCGGGGCTGCCGCCGCCCTGCTGGCCAAAGGTTTGATCGGCGAAGAATGGGTGCGGGCGGAGCGAAATTCTCCTATTGCTCCGATAATTGGCGCTCTGACGGAACCTGCCCATATATTGACCCACCATCAAGAAAAGGCTCTTTCGCGCATTACAGGCTCCATGAACGATATGGCCGGAACTGGAAAGCAGCACCTCATCCATGGTGTTACGGGCAGTGGCAAAACGGAAGTCTACATTCGTGCATTGGAGCATTGTGTATCTTCGGGTAAGCAGGGTATCTTCCTCGTTCCTGAAATCGCTCTCACTCCCCAGATGGTGCATCAACTGAATGTTCGTTTCCCCGGAAGGGTGGCGGCGCTGCACAGCCAGCTAACCACCAGGCAGCGGTTGGACCAATGGTGGGGGATCAAGGAAGGCAAGTACGATGTGGTGGTAGGTCCGCGGAGTGCAATCTTTGCTCCTGTGCCAAAGCTGGGCTTAGTGGTCATGGATGAAGAACATGAGTGGGCCTACAAGCAGGCCGAACTCGCACCCCGGTATCATGCCCGGGAAGCGGCTCTTAAGCGTGCTGAGCTGTCGGGAGCGGTCTTCGTAGCTGGCAGCGCCACCCCTGACGTGGGTACATACTACCGGGCAGCCTTGGGAGAGTTCGCCCTGCATCATCTACCAGAGAGGATCGCCACCGGGCTGTCATCCAAAGGAGGCAGCTTGGCTCAGGTCGAGGTGTGCGATATGCGGGAAGAGCTGAAATCAGGAAATCGCAGCATCTTCAGCCGTGCGTTGGCTGATGCGCTGGTAGATTGCTTGAAGCTCCGACAACAAGCGATCCTGTACCTGAATCGTCGAGGGTCAGCCACGGTGATCCAATGCAGAGATTGCGGTCATAACCTACGATGCCGGAGCTGTTCAACCACCCTTACCTACCACGCTTCCAGCAAAAGGGCCATATGTCACCTCTGCAACCGGCGTTCCAACCGGCAGGGAACATGTCCTTCCTGCGGCAGCGAGCGCATACGCTACCTTGGCCTTGGCACCCAGCGGGTGGTGGAAGAGCTGAACAACCTCATTCCCGGAGCCAAGGCGCTGAGGTGGGACCGGGATACGGCAACGACAACCGAAGCCCACCAACAGATTTTGGGAGAATACCTGAGAGGTGAAGCTCAGGTACTGGTGGGCACCCAGATGATAGCCAAAGGGCTGCACCTGCCCAACGTTACGCTGGTCGGCACCGTTCTTGCTGATGTGGGGCTGAATTTGCCCGACTTCCGGGCGGGCGAACGTTCTTTTCAGCTGCTATGTCAGGTGGCCGGAAGAGCTGGAAGAGGCGCCGCACCGGGTCGGGTGATCATCCAGACCTACAATCCGGACCATTATGCTGTGCAATCTGCTGCCGCCCAAGATTACTCAGAGTTGTACCAGCGGGAGATCAGCGCCCGCCAAGAGCTAAAACATCCGCCCTTTCATCAGCTTATTCGCATGGTATATGCGCACACCAATTTCGATAATTGTCAAAGAGAAGCTCAAAGGCTGAAACGCACCTTTGATCGCAGGATAGCTGCTGCCGGACTCACCGACGTGGATGTATTGGGCCCAGCTCCCGCTTATCCAGAGCAGCTTCGGGGGCGGTACCGCTGGCATCTGATTTTGAGGGGGCGAAACCTGCATAGCTTGTGCGAGGAGGTCGATATCCCCCATGGTTGGACCTTGGATGTGGACCCTGTGAGCATGTTATGACGTAGCGCAGGTAGCCATTGCATAATGCAGCATATTCCTGAAGCAGCTTTGACAACCGTCGCCTACTGACATGAAGGGGAGTGGATAACCATGACTGACCAAGCATCGGAAACATCCCGTTACACCATGGGATATAGCGAAGAATTCCGGCAGCTTCTCAATCGGCGCAGCGCAGGCGCCAATGCCGTGTATCTGCTCGCGCAACTCAAGCCCGGACTCCGCGTTCTCGATTTCGGTTGCGGTCCTGGGACCATATCGGTCGGTCTTGCTGGGGCGGTATATCCTGGGGAACTGCACGGAATCGACATAGAAGAGTCGCAGATCGAGCTAGCCCGATCTGCTGCCGAGGCGGGCGGGCACACCAACGCCACGTTCCATGTTGGCGATGCGACCAGCCTCCCCTTTGAGGACAACTTCTTCGATGCTGCCCACTGCCATGCTGTTCTCATGCATGTTCCAGATACCCAAGCTGCCTTGGCTGAGGTGAAGCGAGTTTTGAAGCCAGGCGGCATCATCGGCAGCCGTGAAATGATTGTGGCATCTTCGTTCTTGGAGCCCAGCTTCGGGGATCTAGAAGGCGCATGGGCGACATTCTCAAAGCTTCTGACGGCCAACGGCGGCCATCCTCAGTTGGGGAAGGAGCTGAAGAGCGCATTCTTCAACGCCGGGTTCTCGAACGTGCGGGCTGCCGCCGCTTTCGAGTTCTTCAGTGTGCCGGAAGATGTTGCCTTCCTTCATGGTTTTATAACGGATTGGTTCTTCTTCCCCAGCGTGATAACAGCGGCGACAACATACGGGATGGCAACGCACCAACAGTTCGACGACTGGCGCCTCAGCTTGGACCGGTGGAAGAACGACCCCGGCGCATTTGGCGCATTTGCTTTTGGGGAATGCTTAGCTAGTAAACCCTAACCCGACGGGGTGTCCTCGGAGATACACCTGTGCGGTGTGGCTCCTGAGATATTGCCGACAGAAGCAGACGGTCGCTATAATCAGACGTGCCGCGGGCTGACCAAGGCTTTGTCAGAAGCCCCCGGTACGTGGAACCCATACTTTTCGAGGAAATCGGCAGGAGTAAGGCGATGGAATACCGGATACGGTGTCCTTACCATGAAGCAGATGAGGTGCTGGATATACCTGGCAATCCAGAGACCTACGAAGGTTCTATGGACTGTGCTCCACCTCCTGGGAAGACCCCAGGTGCTTTGGAGATCAGGATAATCCATGGCCTGCTGGTCGATGCACTACCCAAGAAGCTGCGAAAGACCTAGGGATAGTCTGAATAAGTCCCCTTGGATGCGGAGGATGGACGTGAAACCCGTCCCTACAGAAGACCGAGGTTCCCGCATTCGCGGGAATGACGGGCTTCAGGCGGCGGGAATGACGGGCTTCAGGAGAGTTGTTCAGAGGTTCCCTAGGGTTTGTGAGCTTGCTGCCCCGGTAATGTAGCTCGTTCGTAAGGGTGCTTTCTCTGACGATTCAAGGTACTCCTTGAACTCTTGATAGCTGCCAAATTTGGCCATTTGCCGGACGAAATCGCCCAAGGAGTTGCTCTTGTCCCTCAGGGCTTGCACCTCTTGGCCGATGGGGCTAACCGAAGCTGGATTGTCGGCATATGTGCCATAGAAAGCAAAGTAAGCTTGGTTCAACTTACGTATCGGGAAACCTTCTTCCACAAACAAACGCCGCCTAGCTTCCATGTAGCTTTCTGCAGCTTCGATGTACTGTCCAGCCAGCAGATCATCCACCCGAAGGCGGGTGGTGTGCATCTCCCGGCGAAAATTAAAGCTTTCTTCCTCCTCGGCCGCAGGCAGATCACCATCTGCGGTTTCGAGCGGGGCGCTTGGTTCAAGATATTCCAATGGCGCTCCTGTGATGGCAGCGTATGCTCTCAATCCCATCTCCCGGCCTATCAAAGAAGCGGCGGTTTCATTTAGGGTGGTCATCTCAGGACTGCGCTGATAGTTCCAACCCAAAGGTCGGAAGAACCAATAGGTGTGCAGCCACTCGTGGGCTGCGATGATTGCTGTCCCCCGCAGGCTCGATCTTTGGTTGACTATGGACGGGTAGGTGGCTACCCCACCGAGCCCCACGACCAGAGCAGAGGTATCCTCCAGTTCCAAGATGGTCTGTTCCAGAGCTTCCATATCCGAAACCGGCATATCTGCCCTAAGCAGAATATGCCGTTGCGGGCTGATGATGTGCCTTGGTGAAATGACCAGCACCTGCGGTGGGCTTTCCAGCGCCACATCCACCGGAGGGAATATGAGCCCGATGCGAGAATCAAGACCTTCTTGAGCGATTACGGCGCTGATGTAGGATTCTAAGGTTTCTTCTACAACCGGTCTCAGGTCGGAACGTCTATCCTTCGCTTCTTCTAGATCGAGTGTCAGGTCAGGTTCTTGGACAGAACCGGTAACATGAGCTACGGCTGTCCCCATAAATAGCTGTTGTTCCAATGCGGCTATTTCCCGGCTAAGCTGGAAGAACTCTTGCACATTTTCCAGCTGGTCTTCTTCGGAGGTGGAATTCCACGGCAAGTAGCTCGCCAGCTTGTGGAACCATTTGTCGGGCAGGTGGGTTATCTCCCAGCTCACGATCTGGTAACGGTACGGGATGGCAGCCAGCTCCAGAGCTGACAGCTTTAAATCTCCACTACCTACAACTATCAGGAGGAAGGAAAGAAGGATGGCGGCGAGTGATCTTCGAAGGGGGCGCATATCGCTATGACCAGCATATACCATAATGGAAAAAGAATCTAAGGCTGGCGTTGGGAAAAGAAGCTAAGGCTGGAATGGGGAAAGAAGCTAAGGCTAGGGTTGGGGCCGGTCCATTTACGGACAACCCAGCGTGTGCGCAAGGACTTTAGATTCTGAGGCGTGCCCTCCTCAGAATGACGATAAGGGGGGCACGCCTCAGAATGACAGTGAGGGAAGGCGCGCCTCAGAATGACATAAAGGGAAGCACTCCTGAGAATGACAGACATGGGGTGTCATTCCGAACCCCCCTGTCATTCCGAATGCCCCCCCTGTCATTCCGACCCCCCCCCTTGTCATTCCGAACGGAGTGAGGAATCTAAGATGCCCCCTCTGATGGCCAGTCCGTTACTACGACAACCCAGCATGTGAGCCAAGCATCTTAGATTCTTCGGCGTGCGCGCCTCAGAATGACAGGCATGGGGTGTCATTCCGAACGGAGTGAGGAATCTAAGATGCCCCCTCTGATAGCCTGCCCGTTACTACGACAACCCAGCATGTGAGCCAAGCATCTTAGATTCTTCGGCGTGCGCGCCTCAGAATGACAGTGAGGGAGGGTGCTCCTCAGAATGACGATGAGGGGGCAGCGCGCCTCAGAATGACAGGCATGGGGTGTCATTCCCAACCTCCTTGTCATTCCGGACCCCCCCTGTCATTCCGGACCCCCTTGTCATTACGGACCTCCCCGCTGTCATTCCGAACGGAGTGAGGAATCTAAGATGCCCCCTCTGATGGCCAGTCCGTTACTACGACAACCCATCATGTGAGCCAGCATCTTAGATTCTTCGGCGTGCGCGCCTCAGAATGACGATGAGGGGAAGGCGCTCCTCAGAATGACTACGATGAGGGCGGGGAGGGCGATTACCGGCAATTTTCGCCAGTCTGAATGGTTACTTGGCAGGGAAACGTATGAAGGTTTTCTTCCGGCGTTGCGCCTTATGGGGTCTATTAGCTAAAATGGGCCATAAGATACCGTCGGAAAGGCTGGGGGTCTTTCCACGGAGCACCGGTCCTTTGATCCACGCTGCGTCTCGTGTAATGCTGAAGGGAGGACATATAACATGATCGACATCGACAAAATACGCAATGTCGCCATCTTATCCCATGCCGGCGCCGGGAAAACATCTCTGGCGGAAGCGTTCATCTTTAATACGAAGGCAATAAATCGGCTTGGCAACGTCCAAGACGGTACCACGGTTTCCGACTACGAGCCGGAAGAAACAAAGCGGGCAAGCAGTATTCAGACAAGCTTGATCCCCTGCACCTCGGACGGCTACAAGGTAAACGTTCTGGATACGCCCGGCTACGATGATTTTGTCAGCGAAGTGATCGCTGCTCTTCGGGTGGTGGAAGGCGCTGTGATCGTGGTGGCCGCCGCAGCCGGGGTTGAGGTTGGCGCCATCCGAAGCTGGAACCAGTGCTCAGAAGCTGGAATTCCCCGCATTATCTTTGTGAATAAGCTGGACAGGGAAAACAGCGACTTTCAACAAGCCCTAGAAAGCATCCGCTCCAACTTCGGCCGCAGTTGTGTGCCCTTTCAGATACCTGTGGGATCTGAGCAGAATTTCACCGGTATGATAGATGTGCTGAACCCGGGCGATGAGGTTCCAGCCGAACTGGCGTCACAGGTGGAAGAGGCCCGGGAGATGCTTATCGAAGCTGTTGCTGAAACCGATGATGATCTCGCCACCAAGTACATTGAAGGCGAAGAGCTGTCCCAAGAAGAGATATCGGGCGCCGTACGAGAAGCGATCATTTCGGGGCATATCGTGCCCGTCTTTTTGGGTTCGGCCATTATGAACATAGGCGCCGAAGAGCTGATGTCCGGGGTGCTGCGTTATATGCCCTCTCCTGCTGAAGGGAAAGGCGTCCCCTTCTTGGACCCGATATCTGGAGATTCGGTGGTGTCGGAACCTGATCCTTCGGGGGCCTTGGCAGCTTTTGTGTTCAAGACCACAGCCGATCCTTTTGTGGGCAAGCTTTCGTTGTTCCGGGTGTTCGGTGGGATGCTGCGCAGCAACTCCGAGGTGTGGAATGAGGCGCGGAATACATCCGAGCGCATCGGCCAAGTCTATACTATACGGGGAAAGACTCAAGAGCAGACCCAGGAGATAGGGCCGGGGGACATAGGGGCGGTGGCCAAGCTGGCTGGCACCGTTACGGGGGATACCCTCACCCAAAAAGAAAAACCCATCTCCGTAAAACCCATAGGGTTCCCCAAAGGCTTCTACACGATGTCCGTTCAACCGAAGTCCAAAGCCGATGTGGATAAGATGTCAATGGCCCTGAGCCGGGTGCTGGAAGAAGACCCCAGCTTGCACCTGACCCGTGAACCCAATACCGGAGAAACCTTGGTTTCCGGCTTTGGAGAAACGCAGCTAGAGGTGGCGATGGAAAGGGTCAAGCGCAAGTTTGGGACCGAGTTGGAGCTTCAGTTGCCCAAGGTCCCATACAAAGAAACCATCAGCTCCGTGACCAAGGCTGAATACAAACATAAGAAGCAGAGCGGCGGGCATGGTCAGTACGGGCATGTGATCCTGCGCCTCGAACCTTTGGGCACCGGTCAGAGCTACGAGTTCGGCCAGGAGCTTGTGGGTGGTTCGATACCCAAAGAGTATGTCCCTTCGGTAGAAAAGGGTGTTGTGAAAGCCCTTCAAGAGGGGGTGCTGGCAGGATTTCCGATGGTGGGCGTAAAAGCTGTTCTCTATGATGGCAGCTTCCATGATGTGGATTCATCGGGTATATGCTTCGAGATCGCCGGCTCTTATGCTTTGCGGAAAGGCGTATCTGAAGCTGGGCCCAAGCTACTGGAACCAATAGTGAGGCTGACGGTGACCGTTCCAGATGCTTACAACGGGGATGTGATAGGCGACCTTAATGGCAAGCGGGGCAGAATCATAGGGATGATCCCGCAAAACGGTGAAACGGTCATAGAAGCTGAAGCTCCCCAGAGCGAGGTGCTGCGCTATGCTACCGATCTGCGCTCCCTGACCCAAGGCCGCGGCTCGTATGTGCTGGAGTTCGACCGCTACGAAGAAGCCCCCGCCCATGTCACCCAGCGAGTATCAGAAGAAGCCAAAAAGGCCAAAGAGGCTCAGCGGGCCTAAAGCGAGTGGCAGAAGAAGCCAAAAAGGCCAAGGAGGCTCAGCGGGCCTAAAGTGAGTGGCAGAAGAAGCCAAAAAAGCCAAGGAGGCTCAGCGGGCTCAATAAGAGCATCTTTCGGATTTCGGGTCCTGGCAAGATCATCGGCCATCCGACGCCCCTGCCGTCATTGCCATGAAAATAGGCAGTGCCGGTGGGGGTCGCGCTCCCCAGAATGACAGGAGGCGCGCGCTCCTCAGAACGACACCAATAAAGTGTCATTCCGAACGTCCCCTTGTCATTCCGAGCGCCCCCTGTCATTCCGAACGGAGTGAGGAATCTAAGATCTGGCTCTGACGCCATGTCCATTACTACGACGAGGCTTCGTGTGAGCAGGCATCTTAGATTCTTCGGCGTGCGCGCCTCAGAATGACAGGAAGGGCACTCTCCTCATAATGACAGGAGGGAGGCACTCCGAACGCCACGAACCAAGTGTCGTTCCGAACGCCCCCCCGTCATTCCGAATGCCCCCCTGTCATTCCGAACGGAGTGAGGAATCTAAGATCTGGCTCTGACGCCATGTCCATTACTACGACGAGGCTTCGTGTGAATAGGCATCTTAGATTCTTCGTCGTGCGCGCCTCAGAATGACAGGAGGGGTGCGCTCCTCAGAACGACAACGATGGGGTGTGTCTCAGAACGACATTATCATAGAGGCATTCCGAACGCGCCCCCTTGTCATTCCGAACGGAGTGAGGAATCTAAGATCTGGCTCTGACGCCATGTCCATTACTGCGACGAGGCTTCGTGTGAGCGGGCACCTTAGATTCTTCGTCGTGCGCTCCTCAGAATGACAGGAGGGGGAGGCACTCCGAACGCCACGAACAAAGTGTCATTCCGAACGCCCCCCTGTCATTCCGAACGGAGTGAGGAACCTGAGATCTGGCTCTGACGCCATGTCCATTACTACGACGAGGCTTCGTGTGAGCGGGCACCTTAGATTCTTCGTCGTGCGCTCCTCAGAATGACAGGAGGGGGAGGCACTCCGAACGCCACGAACAAAGTGTCATTCCGAACGCCCCCCTGTCATTCCGAACGGAGTGAGGAATCTGAGATCTGGCTCTGACGCCATGTCCATTACTACGACGAGGCTTCGTGTGAGCGGGCACCTTAGATTCTTCGGCGTGCGCGCCTCAGAATGACAGGGGGGGTGCGCTCCTCAGAATGACAATGGATGGCGCGCTCCTCAGAACGACAACGATGGGGTGTGTGCCTCAGAACTACAAATGGGGGGTGTCTCAGAACGACATTATCATAGAGGCATTCCGAACGTGCCCCCTTGTCATTCCGAACGGAGTGAGGAATCTAAGATCTGGCTTTGACGCCATGTCCATTACTACGACGAGGCTTCGTGTGAGCGGGCATCTTAGATTCTTCGTCGTGCGCTCCTCAGAATGACATAAAGAAACTGCCCCTCAGAACGACAGGGAGGGTGGTGTGCCTCAGAATGACAAAGGGGGGCGGGGCGTTCAGAATGACGACTGTGGGGTGTGCACGTCTTTGCGGGCCGATGTTTTCATCGGACTAATGGGGAGGGGCGTTCCTCATTGCACTTGGCGCTCGGGTGAGGGATGGGGGCATTGATGCAAGCTTCAAGGACCATCCTCCAGTTTTCGGGGGCGTTATGTTCACTCCTTATTTATCTTCGGAATCGTTGCCGGATCACGTTGACACCGAGAAACCCTCCCATTTATAGTGCACCGTGCTCCGACCAGACTTTCGGTTCCACATGTGGGTCGTTTAGGTTCGGACAAAGGTATCTCAGACAAGTCTAATGATTGTATCCGATCTTCCGGCACCATCGCTTGTGCTAGGATCAAGGAGCTTCTTCTATGGTGGCAAGCGCCAAACCCCGAACAATCAAAGCTTTGAGAGAGAGCCGATACAAGGTCCTTTCTGTCCGGGAAGAACTGCGGAAAAACCTGGTCAACAAGCTCAAGAACAGGGAGCCTCTGTTTCCTGGAATCATAGGTTTCGATGACACGGTGATACCCCAGCTGGAGAACGCGATCTTGGCGGGCCAAGATATCGTCCTGTTGGGCGAACGGGGACAAGCAAAGTCCCGGCTTATCCGAATGCTGGTGAGCTTGCTGGACGATGAAGTGCCGGCCATAGCTGGCTGTGAGATCAACGACAACCCGTATGACCCTATCTGCAAAAGCTGCCGCGACCAGGTGAAGAAGGATGGAGGAAAGGGAGAGATCAGGTGGCTGTCCCGAAGCGACAGGTACTCAGAGAAACTGGCCACGCCGGACATTTCCATAGCCGACCTGATCGGCGAGGTGGACCCAATCAAGGTGGCCGAAGGAAGATACCTTTCCGACGAGCTCACCATGCACTACGGCCTGATTCCCCGTACCAACCGAGGCATATTTTCCATCAATGAGCTGCCGGACCTGGCAGAACGCATTCAGGTGGGTATGTTCAATCTGATGGAAGAACGGGATGTGCAGATCCGGGGATACCGCATCCGTATGCCCTTGGATGTGTATACCATCGCCACCGCCAACCCGGAAGATTACACCAACCGCGGTCGAATCATTACACCTTTGAAGGACAGATATGGGGCCCAGATCAGGACCCACTATCCCAAGGCCATGGAAGATGAAATGATCATCATGGAACAGGAACGGTCCCGTTTCCATAATGAGAAGGATATCACGGTCCCCCCGTACATGAAGGAGATCATCGCAGAAATAACGTTCTTGGCTCGCCGCAGCCCCGACATCAACCAGCGGTCCGGGGTCAGCGTTCGGGTGTCCATTGCAAACTATGAGACCCTGATCAGCAATGCGGTCCGGCGTTCTATCATCCAGAAAGAAAAGAAAGTCAGCCCCAGGATCAGCGACCTGCCCTACATCATTTCTTCCTTTGCCGGGAAGGTCGAACTGGAGACCTTCGAAGAAGGCAGAGAAACCAAGGTGATGGATGATCTTGCCAAGAAAGCTGTCCTCAACGTGTTCGGAAGATACTTCAATGTGAAAGACCTGGAAGAGGTGGTCCAACAGTTTGAAGGCGGGCTGGAGATTGAAACCGGCAGCGACTTGCCTTCCAGCCGGTATGTGGATATTCAGAAGCAGATGGCTGGACTTGCTGAAGGTGTGAAAGGCTTGGGCGCTGGGAAACATCCCGAGCTGATCGCTTCGGCTTCGGAGTTCATCCTCGAAGGACTGCACCTCAACCGGCGGCTAAATCGGGACCAGTTGGGTGGAAGCTTCCGCTACAGGAGCTAACCATGTTCTCCTATCTGTACTCCAGATGGGATGGAGCTCAGCAGGTCTTCGACTTCGATGATGAAGACCTGATGGAGCAGCTATCCGAATACCTGGTGAACTACAGCGACATCTCCCAGTCCTTGGATGCTCTGGCCCACAGGGGTTTGCACGGCAAGTACGGCCAAGATGTACCCGGCCTGGAAGAGATCCTTGACCGGCTGCACAAGCACGAACAACGCATCTTAAACCGGTACAACCTCGACCACATCCTGGAAGATATGGAAGGCCGGCTCCGCCGGATAGTGGATGCCGAGCGGCTGGGCATGGAGCAGCGCCTCCGTGAAGCTCAGGAACGACTCACCGGTGTCGACCCCAATGACACTGCTGCCCCAACCCCAGAGCAGATATCCAAAATGTTGAAACACCTGGAACAGATGACCAAGCGCAATCGGAAGTTCTTGGAGAAGCTGCCTTCTGATCCGGCGGGCGCCATCGACCAGCTCCGCCAGTATGAATTTATGGACGAACAAGCCCTGTCTGCCTTCAATGATCTGCGAAGCTCCCTAGAGCAGAAGGTCTTGGATGCCAGTATAAACGAGCTGACAGCAGGGTTTGCAAGTGGAGACCAGAACCAGCGTAACTTCCTGAGGGAGATGCTTCAGGAGCTCAATCACCTCATAGACGAGCACCTAGAAGGAAGCAGCCAATCTTCCCGTCTCATGTTCGACAGGTTCATGCAAAAGTACGGGCAGAAGTTCAATCTGGGTAATCCTTCAAACATGGAAGAGCTGGCAGACCTGCTGCACGGGCAGATGTGCCAGATGGATATGCTGCTGCGCAGTTTGTCCGAGGAGCATCGCAGGCAGTTGGAAGCTGCTTTCAGCTCCGTTCTTCAAGATGCGGAGCTTCAAGACGAGATGTCCAAGCTGTCCCAGAACCTCCAGCGTTTGTCACCCGGACGGGACCCGTCATCCGCCTACGATTTTAGCGGCGACCAATGTATAGGCTTGGAACGAGCACTGGAGCTTATTGCAGACCTGAACCATATGGCGGAGCTAGGCGGTCAGATCAAGAAGGCACAGCAGGGTAGGAGCAACAGCAGCGTCGACATGATGCTGCTAAAGAAATACTTGGGGGAAGAAGCCTGCCAAGCCCTGGAGCAGCTCCAATCTTTGGCAGAAATATTGGAAAGAGCGGGGTACCTCCGAAACGGCGGGACCCGTTTGGAGCTAACGCCGAAGGGGGTCCGGAAGATCGGCCAAAAAGCTCTTCAGGAGGTCTTCCATGTGATCCGAAAAGACCGGGAAGGCAACCACCGAACAATAGAAAAGGGGATCGGCGGCGACCCGACGGAAGACACCCACCCTTACCGGTTCGGCGACCCTTTCAACCTGCACCTCCAGCGGACCATCATGAATGGGGTGCTGCGTTCTCCCGGCACGCCCGTCACGTTGAGCCCCCGGGATTTCGAGGTCCAGCAGCTGGAACAAGCTTCTCAAGCTTCCACGGTGTTGATGTTGGACTTAAGCTTGTCCATGGCTACACGCGGGAACTTCCCATCTGCCAAAAAAATGACCCTTGCTCTGGACAACCTGATACGCACCCAGTTCCCCACAGATTCTCTTCAAATAGTGGGGTTTTCCACCTATGCCCGGGAAGTAAAGCCCGAGGAGGTGGCTTACCTGACATGGGACCAGTTCGATTCTTACACCAACATCCAGCATGGTCTGTCGACTGCCCGCAAGCTGCTGGCCAACAGCCGGGGCAGCGCCAAGCAGATCATCATGATCTCCGATGGAGAACCGACCGCCCACATCGAAGGCGGCGAGCTGTTCTCTCAATTTCCACCGACTCCCCGGACCATCCGCGAAACCTTGAAAGAGGTTAAGCGGTGCACCCGGCAGGGAATCATGATCAACATGTTCATGCTGGACCGTAATTCCGCCTTGGTGGAGTTCGTTGAGCAGATGACCAAGATAAATCGCGGCAAGGTCTTCTACACCAGCCCCAACAAGCTGGGAGAGTATATCTTGGTGGACTACCTTACCAGCCGCCGCAAGCTGCTGGCGTAGCCCGCACACACCGTACCGGATCGCAGGCATCAACATCATCAGGGCACCCGGAAGTCCTTCGCCACCGGGGCCGCTGGAAGTCCTTCGACGGTCCGAGGCGTGCTCCTTAGAATGACGGTGGAAAATGGTCATCCCGCCTTCCCCCAACGTCATTCCGCCTTCCCGCAATGTCATCCCGCCTTCCCGCACTGTCATCCCGAACCGCATCCTCCACTGTCATTCAGGGGAGAGCCTCCCCCCCCTGTCATTCCGAGGAGCGCACGACGAGGAATCTAAGATGCCCCTCTAGAGGAGGGTCCGTTGCTTCGAAGAGTCCCCCATGTCGCCGGGATTTTAGATTCCTCACTGCGTTCGGAATGACAGGAGGGGGATTGTCATTCCGAATCCCCCCTTTCATTCCGAGGAGTGCCTTCCCCCTCTGTCATTCCGGGGAGCGCCCCCCCCCTGTCATTCCGAGGAGCGCACGACGAGGAATCTGAGATGCCCCTTAAGCCCGAATCCACCGATGGACAGGGATGGACGGCGTGAGGACAGCGGAAGGGGGTGAGGGAGTTACAGGCGCGATGATCCGGGCTCGAATTTGGGTAGACGGGAGGTTGGCGGGCGGTCTGCAGGCGCTTTTGGGGGCACCGATGGCGGCCTACAGTGGCTGTGGAGAGCGAGATGGCGGGATAGGACACGGCAAGAGGCGCTCGCGGACTGGGCTGGCGCGAGTTTGCGGGGACGTTGGGTTGGCTGGCGAGTCAGTGGCGGACGGGCGCCGTCAGGCAGGGAGTGGCAGGGCGCGCAATCGGGCCAGGGCACGATCGAACTGGGCTTCCCAAGGCCAGCGCTGTGGCAGATGCAGTGTGAGGCGGCGTGCCGAGCGGGTGATCCGTCCGGCCAGGGAGAAGAACCGTCGTCTGAGGGTCTTGGTGGTCACGATCTGCTCGCCCAGACCGATGCGCGCTGTCCAGCGGGCGAGGTTGTGGGCCATCACCTGTACCGCCAGCCAGGCGGCGTTGGCGGCGAAGCGGCCCGAGGGGAGATGGTTCAACCCCACACCGTGCTTGAGGTCTCGGATGGCATTCTCGATCTCGGCGTGGCGGCGATGGTCGGCCTCCAGTTCGAGCATCTCCCCGTCCCGGTCGGTGATGAAGCCGTGATAGCTGTAGGAGGCGAAGAGGGCCAGCTGGGAACCGGGCGTGGGCTTCACACGCCGGACGATGAGCCGCACCGGTGCGGCGTCAGGTTCACTCTGGAACGGAGTGCAGGTGGTCTCGGCCACATCGGCGGCGCCGTCCATCCAGTAGGGAATGGGAGTCCAGGCATCCTCTGGTATCGCCTCGATGAGATTGCGCAGGCTCTTGTGCTGGCGGATGGTGATGGAGAAGCGGACATCCATCTTGCGGCAGACGGATACCACGCCATGAGTGTAGAACCCGCTGTCGGCCCGTAGCGTGAGTCGTCCGTTGGCCCCGGCGTAGCGCACCCGTCCCACCGTCTCCCGCAGGAAGTGGGCGGCGCCGCGGGCGGTGTTGGCCCGGCCCTCGCGCAGCCGGGACATCAGCACGTCTCCGGTGCCGGCGGCGATGGCCAGCAGCGGGTGGTAGCCCCGCTTGCCGGTATAGCCGTGGTGGCGGGCGCCCTCCTTGGCCAGTCCGTAGGTCTCGCAGATGGTGGAATCGAGGTCGATGGTGAACGGCGCGTCGCCGGGTCCGGCACCGGCCTTCCAGACCCGGGCCAGCAACTCGCGGCTCACCCGGTCCAGTTGGCGGACATGGCCCCACCTGAAGCTGCGCAGGAAGGTCCCCAGGGTGGAGGGCGCCTTAGCCGTGAAACCGAGCACGCGGGCGGTCCCGCCGGCGCGCAGCACATCGGCGTCGTCGATGCAATCTCCGCCGGCTAGGGCGGAGGCCACCAGGGTCATCATCTTGTCGCCGGTGTTCGCCCGGCCCGGTGCGCCGCCGAGGTCGAGGTCCTTCCGGAGGAGTTGGGGCAGGCCAAGGCGCAGGGCGAGGGTGGCGGGAAGGATCAGCCCGGCATTGGCCACCAGGCGGTGATCGTCGAAGGCGATTTGGATGCGGTCGGGGTGGTTACGTGGTAGCATCTATCGGGTGCTCCTTTTCTGGGACCGGTTTTCTGTTACAAAACCATTATCCCAGATTCAGAGGCGCACCCTTTTGTTTCTTCAGCAGGCCTCCTACACGCCGTCCTTCGGTGGATTAGGGTTAAGAGGAGAGTCCGTTGCTTCGAAGAGTCCCCCATGTCGCCGGGATTTTAGATTCCTCACTGCGTTCGGAATGACATAAAGGGGGCTGATCCTCAGAATGACGGTGGAGAATGGTCATCCCGCCTTCCCCCATTGCCATTCCCCATTCCCCCCTGTCATTCCCGGGAGCGCCTCCCCCCCTGTCATTCCGAGGAGCGCCTTCCCCCCCTGTCATTCCGAGGAGCGCACGACGAGGAATCTGAGATGCCTCCTTAAGAGGAGAGTCCGTTGCTTCGAAGAGTCCCCCATGTCGCCGGGATTTTAGATTCCTCACTACGTTCGGAATGACAGGGGGGGAAGGCAGAATGACAGGGGGGAATTGTCATTCCGAGGCCCCACTGTCATTCCGAGGGGCGCCCTCCCCCTCTGTCATTCCGAGGAGCGCACGACGAGGAATCTAAGATGCCTCCTTAAGAGGAGAGTCTGTGGCTTCGAAGAGTCCCCTATGTCGCCGGGATTTTAGATTCCTCACTGCGTTCGGAATGACAGGGGGGCACTCGGAATGACAATTCCCCCCTGTCATTCTGCCTTCCCCCCCTGTCATTCCCAGGAGCCCTTCCCCCCCTGTCATTCCGAGGAGCGCCTCCCCCCTGTCATTCCGAGGAGCGCACGACGAGGAATCTGAGATGCCTCCTAAGAGGAGAGTCCGTTGCTTCGAAGAGTCCCCCATGTCGCCGGGATTTTAGATTCCTCACTGCGTTCGGAATGACAGGGGGGCACTCGGAATGACAATCCCCCCCTGTCATTCTGCCTTCCCCCCCTGTCATTCCCAGGAGCCCTTCCCCCCTGTCATTCCGAGGAGCGCACGACGAGGAATCTAAGATGCCCCTTAAGAGGAGAGTCCGTTGCTTCGAAGAGTCCCCCATGTCGCCGGGATTTTAGATTCCTCACTGCGTTCGGAATGACAGTGGAGGGGTTCGGAATGACATAAAGGGGGGTGCTTCTTAGAATGACATAAAGGGGGGGGCTTCTTAGAATGACACAAAGGGAGGGGCTTCTTAGAATGACACAAAGGGAGGGGCTTCTTAGAATGACAATAGTTGGAGGGGTTCGGAATGACGGTGGGAGAGGGCCCGCGGCGTGACGGTAAGGAAGAGAGGGGGGCCGCAGCATGACAACAGGGGGGAGGGCGACTGGCTGAACGCCTCAGTACGTCTGAACGGTTATCCACCACCTTTGGTCGTTGCATGTACGGGCGAGGTGATATAATGAATGCGGTCTTTCCATTCTAGGATCCAGCATAAGAGGAAGCTGAAATTGAATACCGTCAAGCTAGGATCCGGCATAAGAGGAAGCTGAAATTGAATACCGTCAAGACCTTCGTCCTGATGCTCGTTATGAGTGGCCTACTGTTATTGGCAGGGCTTCTGACGTATGGCATTACCGGCGTTATAGTTGCTGCTGCTGTGGCTATGGGCCTGAACTTCTTTGCCTACTGGAACAGCGATAAAATCGCTTTGAAAATGGCTCATGCCAAGTTGGTTTCCTACGAGGAAGACCGGGAGTTGCACCAGATCGTTGAAGAGCAGGTGCGGCGGGCAGCGATACCGATGCCCAAGGTGTACGCGATCGAAGATGCTTCTCCCAACGCTTTTGCCACCGGACGCAACCCCGCCAATGCCACCATAGCAGTAACCACCGGCATCCGGCGTTTGCTGAACCGAGAAGAGCTCGGCGGTGTGATCGCTCACGAGTTGGCTCATGTCGGGAACCGCGATACCCTGATAATGTCCATGGTCGCCACCATGGCGATGGCTATCAGCCTCATTGCTATCGCAGCCCAGTTTGCAATGTGGTTCGGTGGGTTTGGCCGCGGCCGTGGCGGTGGAGGCGGCAGCGGCGTGATGATCGGCATCATTGGGCTGTTGGTCGTGGCCATAGTGCTGCCAATAGTTGCTTCCATGGTGCGCTTGTCCATCTCCAGGGCTAGGGAATTCCAAGCTGATGCTACCGGCGCCCGCACATCGGGTAATCCAAACGCGCTGGCCAGTGCTTTGGAGAAGCTGGAAATGGGCACTGGTCGTCAGGCGATGGAGGTGAACAACGCCATAGCTCACCTATACATAGTCAACCCCCTGAAGGGGCAACACACAGGAGACCATCAGGTCAGCGCCCTGGGCGGTGGCGGGGGCTTGTCCCGGCTGTTTTCCACCCATCCACCAATCTCCGAAAGAGTACGGCGGCTGAGAAACATGCGGTCGGATTGGTAGAGAGATAGCTTTGGATTCCAAGGTTGTTCTGGTAACGGGCGGAGCGGGCTTCATCGGTTCTCACCTAGTGGATAAGCTGCTTTCTTTGGGCCACCGGGCAGTGGTCGTCGATGACCTCAGCACCGGGCGGCTCCAAAACCTGAACAAGGGGGCAGTTTTCTACCACACCAACATCAACCACCCTTCTGTCGAAGAGATCATCGAACATGAGCAACCGGACATCATCGCCCATCATGCTGCTCAGATCAGCGTAGCCGAATCGGTGAAGGACCCTGTCCACGATGCTGAAATCAACATACAAGGCACCCTGCGGCTGATAGAGCTTTCCCGGCGTTATGGTATCGGCAAGTTCATCTTTGCTTCCTCAGGAGGCACTCTCTACGGGGAACCTGAGGAGAACCCATGCACCGAACAACACCCCGTCCAGCCGTTATCACCCTATGGGCTTTCCAAGTTCTCAGCCGAACGATACTTGGAGATGTACTACCATATCTACCGGCTGAACTATGTAACCCTACGCTATGGCAATGTGTACGGCCCCAGGCAATCTCCCCACGGTGAAGCAGGCGTCATCGCCATATTTGCCAAGGCGATGTTGGAGGGCAAGCAGCCCAAGATCTACGGGACCGGCACACAGGAGCGGGACTTCGTCTATGTCGATGATGTGGTTGATGCCAACATCGCAGCAATGGAAGAAGGGCAGGGAGAATACAACGTGGGGACGGGCCGCGCCACATCGGTAACCCAGATCTTCGAAATGCTAAAAACCATTGTGAAATACAAGTGGGGTCCTACCTACGGACCCTCGCGCCCCGGCGAGGTGTTTAGCATTAGCTTGGATAGCTCCAAGCTGCAAAAGGAGATGGGCTGGGGCCCCCAACTCACTTTGGAAGAAGGCCTTGCCCTGACGGTTGAATATTTCCGCGGTCCCAACCGGGACTCCAACGTGGAAAGGTGAACGATGCAACATCCTCCAAGCCAAGCCGACTATGATGTGGCAATCATAGGAGGAGGAGCGGCAGGTCTTAGCGCTGCCATATACGCCTCCCGTGCTGCCTTGAAAACTCTGATCCTTGACGGTATCGGATGCGGTGGGCAGATCCTTACCACAGATGTGATCGAGAACTACCCAGGATTCCCCGAAGGCGTCAAGGGCCCCGACCTGTCCATTGCTATGTGCACCCAAGCTCAGAAGTTTGGGGCTGTCATGGAACATGAGCAGGTGCTGAACGTATCGGCCATAGACCAAACGGTAAAGCTAATATCGACGGATTCGGGCACGATTGGTGCCAAAGCCCTGATAATTACCGCCGGAGGTTCGCCCAACAAGCTGGCTGTTCCGGGGGAGTATGAGTTCACAGGAAGGGGCGTTTCTTATTGTGCCGTCTGCGATGGAAACTTCTTTCGAGGTCAGGATGTTGCGGTTGTTGGGGGTGGCGATGCAGCCCTTGATGAAGGACTATATCTTAGCAACCTTGTGAACCGGGTAACGCTAATACACCGGCGAGACCAATTGAGGGGGAAACCCATATCCCAAGAGCGGGCAAAAGAAAACCCCAAGTTCAATTTTTTGTATAGCCATGTTGTCGAAGAGGTTCTGGGAAATGGAGAGGTCAAAGCGGTCAAGGTAAGAAATCTGAAAACCGATGAAGCTTATCTATACCCAACCGCCGGAGTCTTCATCTACGTCGGGTTCCACTCCAACATCAGCTTCTTGGAAGGCCAGCTGCCCGCCGACGAAGGTGGGCACATCTACACCAACATCGACATGGAAACCCAACATCCCGGAGTGTATGCTGCTGGCGACATCCGGGCCTCCTCTTTTCGACAGCTAGGCACAGCTGTAGGAGATGGTATCACCGCTGCTTTGGCAGCTTACCGTTATCTCGGCGAAAGCTAACCTACCCCGACAGCGCCAGCTTCCTCCTACACTCTCGCTGCCTCTCTTACTAACAAGGTGATGCTGGCTATCACAATCACGATCAACACCACCTGCCGTAGCTTGCCATCATCAATGTAACGCACCAGCCAAGATGCAATTCCCACCCCCAGCAGCACGATTGGAGCCATCTTGAGGACCAGCCCAATCCGCTCTTCTGTGTAGAAGCCCATTGCTCCGTACATGGCGACTGCTGCTACGGCCACCACCAAAGAAAAGAAAGCTATCGATGATCTTATAGTGCTGCCAGCCCACTTTTGATTGACCAGATGAAGGACCACCAAGGGTGTCCCCACACCCATCCCGGTAACCAGCAGAGCACCTAAAAACCCGAAGAAGGGCGTTGTGAACCAGGTCCGGCTGAAGGGCCGTTCCACACGCAGGGCCATAGGTAAGACCAGTGCAAGAATGAGAACCGCGATACCAACACGCAGACCTCCGGGACTCGCAGAATTCAGGATCAGTACGCCGATGGGTACACCTGCCACCCCGGCAACCGCCATAGGCAGAACCTGCTTGAAGGGCAGCAGATGCTTGGTGCGGAAGAGGACCACTCCCAGAATAGGAATGGTCAAGCTATTTATGGCGACCACCACAGTGCGGGGTTCCAGAATCAGAAGAAGCAGGGGCGACAGCACCATTCCAAAACCGAAGCTAACCAGCCCCATAACCATGGAGCCAACAAAACCCACCAGCAACGCCAGCATCAGTTCCAGGCCTGAGAGCAACCGGATATCCTGCTTTCTGAAACCGCGGTTCAGCGCTGTTTCTTCCGACCTCGGAAACAAGAAAAAGCGCCGGGTGGCAAGCTCCGTCCTTTCACCCGGCGCGTTTGATACGAAGGTCGTCAGAGCAGGGAAGGTTGGTTGTGCTGCCCTAGCTCTTTAGATAATCAAGTTTTTCGAAGCGTCCACCAACGATGGGCGCTGCATCCAGCCCCAACCAATCTTCCAGCAAGGTCGAATAGAACCCTCTGAAATCGAAGTTGGGGGCTAGGTCGCCGGTTTGCAGTTCTTCGGGCTTCAAGGAAGGATACTCGCTGTAATGCCCACCTCGCACCGGATCGCCAATGACGAAAGCGACGCCCCCGGCGCCATGGTCCGTGCCCGAACCATTGTCATGGACACGGCGTCCGAACTCGGAGAACATCATTAAGACGACATTATCAGCAGCATCGTGCTCTCGTAGGTCCTCAAAGAAGTCGCTGACTGCGAGGGATACTTCGTTCCATAGCTGTCCATGGACCGGCAGTTGGCTGGCATGGGTATCGAAGCTGGCGTGGGAGGTGTAGAAGACCTTGGTCCCCAGATCGGCCAGATGAACCTGGGCAATATCCCGCATCTTCTTACCTATGGAAGAAGGCGCATATTCCACACTTGAAGAGTAACGTTCGGGGGCTGTGCTGAGTATGTCGGCGCCCATCAGAGCATCCAAGCCAGTCTGACTTAGGTAGTCCATGACATACCCGCTCCCCACGCTGGGAGCGTACATATTGGCGAATCGACCCAGGGCGGTTTCCCGTTGGTCTGCAGCCATGCCCGAGAGGAGACCGTAGGTAGCTAGGTCTGAGACCGAGGCTACCGAAACCCCCGCCAAAGCCAATGCTCTGGGTAGTCCGGCGCCAAAGTTCACCGCGGTTAGCACATTTTCCTTGTTGGGATCAAGGTCCCGGACCGCCCTGGCCAACCAGCCTTCGACGCCAACCTTATCAGGTTCGCAGGTGTGCCAAATATCCATAGACCGGAAGTGAGAGCGGGGTGAGTTTTCGTACCCGATGCCGTGGATGACCGCCACCTGGTCTTGGTCCCACAGGTCCTTGATGGGCTTCAAGCTGGGATGAAACCCATACCGGTCGTCCATTGGCATGATCCGGTCTTCGGGCACGTGCACAACCGGGCGATTATCCCAGTACAAGGGATCGTTGTAGGGGATCACGGTGTTGAGGTAGTCGTTGCCCCCGGTGATCTGCAGTACCACGAGCACCGTGTCTTTTCGGTCTGATGTCATATGAACCTCCCTACACCAGGCAATCCTCAATGCGAAGGCACGATCATGCCTGCTGCTCATTGGCCGGCAGGTTGGTCGGAAGCGTCGCACCTAAGCACGATTTTAGATTAGCTGCATTCCAGTGTCAAACCGCGGGGGATAGCATAAATTCCCCATGTAAATCGCCGTCTTCACCCGTCGTTCCCGTCACCACCGTGCCAAGGCGAGATTCCCAATTAAGCTAGCCGTAACCAGCGAAGAGCGCCGTCTTGATCCGCGAAACAGCTCGTGATAACGCTCGTCCGAATCGGGTGAGGAATTAAGGTTGGCTTTTGGATGCTCAGATTGCCAAATCAAATGGCAAGTCGCTGATGTCGCGCAGTCGGCGGCCAGTCACCAGGGTCCCCAACAATTCAGCATCCGAATCACTATCCGAGGCGGCGCCGATCAATTCTCTCAGGGCAAAGTGATAGATGCAGTCGATATCGCCTGTACCATAGGCAAGCGATGCGATTCGTCCGGGCAGGGGTTCTCCTACGACGACCACTATGTGCGGTGTCTTGCCCTTCCGGTTGCGAACAAGGTTCAAGCCCTCAGTACGTGCGTTTTGCGAGCGGTCGCTGCGAATCGTCCATTTGCAAGAAACACTGGCATGCATGATACCCACTTGCGAATTCGTGCGCCGCAAAGGGGTATGGACTGCCGTTTCGTCATCTGCCAACAGGACCTGGTTTTCGTTGATCTTGGAGTCGGGGACCGGTTTTCTGCAAATAACAATGTCGGGCTTTACTATGTAGTCGCCGAAGATGGTCCGCAGTTCCTCATGCTCATCCAATACCCGTCGCAGGTCTGACAGATGTGTGTATTGCTCATAGTCTCGAATGTTTCTTCCCAAAGAGAATTCCCATTCGCCCGGACGCAAATGAGGTAGAAGGCCAAAAGCATCGCGCAAAAAGTCCCTTGTCGCCGCCTCGAACTGATGGCCCACTGTTTGCCCTGCCAGTTTTTCGCCTTTTATCTGAATCCCAATTCTGGCAACAATGCCTTTACCAAGTCTGACGCTTGCAGTGCTTCCGCTATCGGCGTTATTCGGAATCCCGGACGTGGTCTCACGCAATACATCGCGGCAAATCCGGCGATGATAGGCTCGTCGAAGAGTTTCCATTCTGCCAGCCATTACGACTTCACCAGACCGATCACATACTCTTCGTGCATACGCTCCTCGATCTGCGAGTACCGCAGGTCGCCCCAACGGGCAGGCATCATCCGTTTGTCTCGGTCGAGGCGGCGAACTCCGATTTCTGCGAGGTCGAAGCCAGCGCTTGCGCCGATGGCGGCAAGCCCCTTGTGCGTCTCTACGTCGACGCCGCGCAGATTCGAGGTCCCGACGACGATTACTGCCGCCTTGCCTTGCTTCAGTACCCGCCGCATTTCCGCAATCACGCCGGACATCTCGCCGAAATAACGGCGCAAGCTGGCAGCTTTCTTGGCATCTCGTTCTGTCAGTCTTGACAATGTCTTTTCGCACTGGTCCGGCAGGTTGTTGTACTCTGTCCCGGATGCGCCGTCGTGTCCCAGGTACTGAGCCCGAATTCTGGAAAGGTCGCTGATCTTCCAGCCGAACCACACCAGGGAGAACTTATGGGCCCTCATGTAGTCGATGGCGTTGTTGGCGTATGGCGGCGATGTGATGATCAGATCTACGCTTGCAGGCGGCAGGCCGGTGTCGGCCGCACCGGCCGCGCGAATTTCTGCATCGCGGTGTAGTTCCCCCAAAGCCATCACGTCGGGCCCCTTTAAAGAAGGGGGCTTGCCGCTGTCATGCGGCCTGCTCTTGCCGAGAGCGGCCACATTCCGCTCCAGCCGTTTCCCAAACTCCACGAACGCTGAGGCCGGCGTCTTCTTGGGGTCCCTGTGGGGGCGCGTGTGCGCAAGGTCCCGCGCCAGTGAGACTCCGCCCGACTTGGCGATGATGGTCGAAGAAAACACCACGCGGAGAAATTCTCCAGTCCCTCCTTTGGGCAACGCTTCGATTCGCTGTAGAATGGCCAGCAATTCCAGCTGCTGTTGTGGCAGGAACCAATAGTCAATGAACTCCGCTGTCTTCGCGTCGAACCGCAATTCGCAGTCCCGTCGCAGCCTGGGGCCGTCCTCCCGATAATCGGTCCAAGCGGCCTTCAGGACACTTCGCCCAGTTTGCAGGGCAGTTGACGGGTCGATGGTTGTCAGCTTGGCTGCTGCGATCATTCTTGCCAGAGGGTCGATGTCACAACCAACGGTGCGTCTGCCCAGCCGCACAGCCTCCACGAGCGTGGTCCCGGAGCCGAGCATCGGGTCGAAGACAACGTCGTTCGGGCTTGAGAGCTGCGAGATCAGGAATTCCGGTAGTTGGGGTGGAAACTTCGCCGGAAAGGGGTGCCAAGCATGAGAGCCATAGCTGCCGTTCGAGCCGTGAAAATCCAGATTGGCCCGCAATGCTGCCATGCCCGCCGGGTTCTTACCTCCCGCATACCAAAGAGGCAGCACGCCTTGCGTCATACCAGACTCACCTCGTTGGTGATGGTTTTGTGCTCTTGGTGAACATCATAACATGCCCGACTGCCAGCCAGACAAGAATCTCATCGAGCTCAAACGAGGTCGCTTCTTCCGTTATGCACGGAATGCGGCCTGATTGAAAGCTGTGATGATGCCTCGTTTCAGTCTGAGCGGGGGAGAACCTGACGCCTGCTATTGGGGGCCGTCCATTCATCGACGGCCCCTGAACAGTTACGTGGCAGCCCCCAGTAGCTTCGATGACCGGAACCGCATGGCCACATAGCATCCACGCTGGATGCTATAATTCCCTTCACCTTGACCTAAACACAAGGAGGCTGTCCGAAGATGTCTGAACGCAGGATCAACTTCGGAGTTTCGGCTCCTGACAATTACGGCGCCATCGCTGCTTATGCTGAAGAAGCTGAGTCCCTCGGGTTTGACCGTCTGAGCTTGGGAGAGCACATCATGGATGAGAACCCTCCACGCCCCACCGTGATGAGCATACCAGCCTTGGCTGCTGCCGGAGGAGCCACCCGGTCCCTGCGTCTTCTTACGGGCATAGTCCTGATCCCCCTCTACCACCCGGTCATGTTGGCCAAGCTTGCCACGACGTTGGATGTGGTGAGCGGTGGACGGTTGGACTTCGGCATCGGCGTGGGAGGCCAACGCGATACCCGGGGCGAGTTCGAAGCTATGGGAGTGCCCGTCGAAGAGCGGGGCCGCAGGGCCAACGAAGCAATCCGCTTGATAAAACACCTCTGGACCGGAGAATCGGTTACGTTCGAAGGCCGCTTCTACAGTTGCCGGGATGTAACACTGCTGCCCACTCCTATCCAAACGCCCCATCCGCCAATATGGGTTGCGGGTCGGGAAGATGCAGCGATGCGCAGGGCTGCAAGGTATGGGGATGGATGGTACCCATACCTGTTCACCAAGCGAAGGCTCGAAGCCAGCATACAAAAAGTGCGGACCGAAGCTTCAGCAGCAGGAAGGGATTTGGAGGGGTTTCGGTGGGGTTTGCTTCAACCCACCTGCATAGCCGACACCCGAGATGAAGCGCTCAAGATAGCTGCGGCCAACGTTGGGCAAAGGTATGTTACAGCCGAACGAAGCGCCGAAGATATAGCTCAGGCGCTGTGCATTGCAGGCACAGCCGCGGATTGTATCCGGAAGATCGAAGAACGAGTGGAGATGGGAATAACCGATATTACATTACAATGGATTGCGCCGGACCTAGGATCTGTGCGGGACCAGATGCGTGCGGCGGCAGCAAGCATCTTACCATACTTCAACACATGACCTGGGAAGCTCAATCTGCCGATAATATAGAGCCACTAGCGGCCTTTGCGGGAAAGAAAGTCCTTGAATGCCTGCTCCACACCGAACTCTTTGACCGTGGTAGAAAGAAGCTCCCGTTCATTCCGCCACAACGGATTGCGCCGGACCTAGGGTCTGTGCGGGACCAGATGCGGAAGGCGGCAGCCAGCATCTTACCATACTTCAACACATGACCTGAGAAGCTCAATCCGCCGATAATATAGAGCCACTAGCGGCCTTTGCGGGAAAGAAAGTCCTTGAATGCCTGCTCCACACCGAACTCTTTGACCGTGGTGGAAAGAAGCTCCCGTTCATTCCGCCACAAAGGATTGCGCCGGACCTAGGATCCGTGCGGGACCAGATGCGTACGGCGGCAGCCAGCATCTTACCATACTTCAAAGCATGATTTAGGAATCTCAATCCGCCGGTAATATAGAGCCACTAGCGGCCTTTGCGGGAAAGAAAGTCCTTGAATGCCTGCTCCACACCGAACTCTTTGACCTTGGTGGAAAGAAGCTCCCGTTCATTCCGCCACAACGGATTGCGCCGGACCTAGGATCTGTGCGGGACCAGATGCGTACGGCGGCAGCTAGCATCTTACCCTACTTCAAAGCATGATTTAGGAATCTCAATCTGCCGATAATATAGAGCCACTAGCGGCCTTTGCGGGAAAGAAAGTCCTTGAATGCCTGCTCCACACCGAACTCTTTGACCTTGGTGGAAAGAAGCTCCCGTTCATTCCGCCACATCTCTTCCCAGGTTAAACCCACGTTGTGAGACATCAGGTATTTGGCGCCTTGGACCGATTCAGCCCTATTGGCTGCGATGGTCGACGCTATCTCCATGGATTTATCGAGAAGCTGATCGTTAGGGACCAGGTGGTTGAGGAGGCCGATCCGGTAAGCTTCGTCAGCTTGCACCGCCCTGCCGGTGAACAACAGCTCTTTGGCGATGGGCCAACCCACCTGCATGGGCAGCGTCCAAGTGCAGTTCAAGCGGCCATAAGCTGCGGCGAGAAACCGGAAGCTGGTGCGTTCGCAACCCACCCTGATATCCACCGATGTGGCGATGACGCTACCGCCACCGTAGGCCAAGCCGTTCATCGCTCCTACCGTGGGTTTGGTACAGTTGGCCAGGTGCCAGCTATACCCAGCTTTTAGGGCTTTACGCCTCTCATCCTCTTCTTCAGTGAGTTCCACAGCATCCCGCCGTTGTTCGTGGATATCTCCACCGGCCGAGAAGGCCCGCTCACCAGAGCCGGACAAGATGATCGCGCCGACATTTTCGTCTTCCTCAGCATCAGATAAAGCAGAATCAACCTCCGAAACCAGCTGAAAGCTCAATGCATTGAGCACATCAGGCCGGTTTAGGGTGATGGTGGCTACTCCCTGTTCTTTGGATACGATAATAGTTTCATAGTCCACGTTGTTACTCCGGTGGTTGGTGTTAATCTCCGCGCAGACGATATCCTGCAGGAGCAGATGATATCCTGCAGGAATGGTGGTGAGATTATTATTTACAAATCCATTCTAATTGCCGAACAGTATTAGGTCAACGAAGCTACCGGGGCCACTGCGTAAACGAAGCTACCGGGGCCACTGCGTAAACGAAGCTACCGGGGCCACTATGTAAATGAAGCTTAGCGGGGTCGCTGCGTAAATGAAGCTTAGTGGGGTCACTGTGTAAACGAAGCTTAGCGGGGTCACTGCGTAAATGAAGCTTAGTGGGGTCACTGTGTAAATGTTCAGACTTCAAGGGGTCAACCTTGAGGGCCTCTTCGAATTATCATCCCGAACGCCGGCTTATCACGCCGAGCCGCCCACTGTAATTCCGAACCCCCTACTGTCATTCCGAACCGCAGTGAGGAATCTAAAATGCCCCGACCAAAGCCTCGTCCAATACTACGATAAGCCATAGGGTGAGCAGGCATCTTAGATTCTTCGTCGTGCGCTCCTCAGAATGACAGTGAAGGGGCGCACTCCTCAGAACGACAGTGAAGGGGCGCACTCCTCAGAATGACAGTGAGGAGGGTGCTCCTCAGAATGACAGTGGGGGGCGCGCTCCTCAGAATGACAGTGAGGAGGGTGCTCCTCAGAATGACAGTGGGGGGCGCACTCCTCAGAATGACAGTGAAGGGGCGCGCTCCTCAGAATGACAGTGAGGAGGGTGCTCCTCAGAATGACAGTGAAGGAGGGTGCTCCTCAGAATGACGATAAGGGGGCGCTACTCAGAATGAGAATAAGGGGAGGCGCCAGCTGTAATTCCGAACCCTCCCCCTGTCATTCCGAACCGCAGTGAGGAATCTAAGATGCCCCGACCGAAGCCTAGTCCATTTCTACGACGAACCATAGGGTGAGCCAGCATCTTAGATTCTTCGTCGTGCGCTCCTCAGAATGACAGTGAGGGGGGCGCGCTCCTCAGAATGACAATAAGGGGAGGCGCCAGCTGTGATTCCGAACCCTCTCCCTGTCATTCCGAACCGCAGTGAGGAATCTAATATGCCCCGACCAAAGCCTCGTCCAATACTACGATGAGCCGTCGGGTGAGCAGGCATCTTAGATTCTTCGTCGTGCGCTCCTCAGAATGACATGGAGGGGAGGGCGCTCCTCAGAAGGTGGGGTGCGGGGAAACGCGGCGGCCTCAGCTGGTAGCGCCCGGCCTTGGCTGGGTGGCGCTGCGGGCGCAGATGGGTGGCGGTCGGGCGCAGCGGGGAGGCGCTGCGGGCGCGAGTGGGTGGCGGTGGGGAGGCTGGCTTACCTTTAGTAGGTTGTGGGGTTGGTTTCTGCTGTCAAAGCGTTCTGTATCTGTTCTTCCAGCTTACCCGCAGTTACGAAGCCGCCGTATTTTCGGACTATGTTGTGGCTGCGGTCCAAGAAGAATGTGGTCGGAAAGCTTATTACACCATACTCCTCGAAGATAGAACCGTTGGGGTCAGCTCCTATGGCGTAGGTGATACCCAGTTCATTGATAAATTTCTGACCATCTTCTTTGGAATCCAGACCCACCAGTTGGATGCCTATAAACTCCAAGCCGTCGGCGCGATGCCTACGGAAAGAATCTTCCATCTCGGGCATCTCTGCCCGACAGGGGGCACAAGAAGGAAACCAGAAGTTCACAACCAGCGCTTTTCCCGAAAACCGGTCCAAGCTGATCAGTTCCCCCGCTTCATAGTTTTCGTTGCCGAACGCACCGAACTGGAAGGGGGGCGCCGGATCATCATCTGCAGTCTTGGCCGAATCACCCCCGCCGCCGCAGGCGCCAGCTATCAAAAAACTGGCTATCATAACCGCAAACCATGTTGGAAACCGTAGCTGTTTCATCGCTTCAAAGGTAAATGTCGCTGCTGTTCTCAATTTCCGGCGGGTTGGTGGGGAAGGGGATTTGTCAGCACCTTCACCACCTCATCATAAGCAGCCAGGGCATGTTGCTCCACCAAGGCTGGGGCGATGCCTCCCAAGGGATGAGGTATGGTCACCGCCTGAAAGCCCGCCCGGCCGAAGCTGCGGGCCTGCACGTTGGCAGAATTGACAAAGGGTTCGGTACAGATCACCACAGTAGGGATTCCCCGGTTTTCCAAGGTCATAGTGTCGTGCACACTGCACGCGGTACAAGACCCTCAATCGGCGATAGCTGTAATAACATAATCGCACCGTTCTGCCAAGGCACCCAATACATCATCGCTGGCTGGGCGGGAGTAGATGAACTTGTCCAAAACCACCGAATCTTCCAACTCGAAGTTCTTGTCCAGCATGTCTTTGATTGTCACAAGCAGCAGGTTTGCATTGGCTTTCCTGTTGCCCAGAAACCCTCCCACCTTGCCGTGGAGGCTCGGTAGCGCCGGCGCAGCCCGCCACCGATCGTTGGCATCCGGGTCCACAGGGGCTAGGATATCCATTTGTCGGAGTTGCTCTCGAATGGCGCTGTTGGGCATTGTTCCCATATCTTCCTCCTCAGGTTTAAGGCCCCTTGGTCCTGCTAGGGCAACTCTATCTTCCGGGTAGCTTTCCTGGAACCCCAACCCGGCAGATACACCGAATGAGGCCCCCCGCTGCCGCCTGCGACGATGATGTTGATATCTTCAGGACGCCGGACCACGGGCACCATAGCTTCATCGTCGTTGGGATCGACGAACTTCGGCCACAGCATCTCGCGGCGGGCATCCCCTTGGGGCGGCCCACCCCGTTTGAGCAGCTTGACCGGTTTGCGGGCATGTTCGAAAAGGTACTGCTTCAGATCGGATTTCCGCCAGCCATTTTGAGCAAAGATGCGCGCATGTTCCGGCCCCAATGCTAGAAACGTATCTCCCATCACATACATCTGGACATTGCCCAAGGTGCACATGGTGTCTGCAATGCACATCAGCAGGTCCCTTGGAGCCCCTGCATGATACATGATGTTGTGGGGAGCTTCTCCGGGGAACACAGTAACCGTGCTGTCGGATTGCTGGTAGCCAAGCTCGACGTGCAGGGGTTCCCAAGGATTGGCTGCTTCGTATTCGGCGATGCAGTAGGTGAAAGCCCCGGGATGGCCGAAGGTGGCTTTGTTGGTGGTCCCCGGAATCGCCCCGCCCAAGTTCACCAGAGCAAGCTTCACCCCTCGGCCGATGGTTGCGTTGGCCCTCCAACCTTGACCAAAGCAGTTGTATCCGCCGTTGATATCCAGTTGTTGGATGATGGGCCCGTTGATGATCATCAAGGGTGAATGTATGCCGGTCGAGCATTGGACGCCCCGTAAGTTGAAACGGTCGTCCATCAGCGCCTGGATGGATGCGATGATCACCGGCATGTACTCGGGCAAGCAGCCAGCCATAACTGCGTTGACGGCCAACCGTTCCACCGTGGCTTTGCCACCCAATGGCGGTATCTCCGCAATAAGCTCGTCAGCATCCCGCCCTGTAGCTGTGATATGCTGGCGGACCCGGTCTTTGGTGGGCGGTGCCACCGGCAGACCGTCGGTCCAGCCGGTGCTGTACATAAGTTCCACCATGTCCGTCATATGGGCCGAAGGCGCTTGCATTATCTCACTTCACTCCAAGTAAACTCTGCTGGGCATTGGGGAGTCTTATGCTCATCCACCGCCGGCAAGGCGGAACGGAGAGGTGCGCTCACAGCAGCTACCAGCCGATGGCATAGCTGTCCCTGTGCGGGCCGGCGCCGGCGATCAAGGTCCCATGTTCTTGGTCCACCACGATAGCGCTGGGGCTTCCGGCCGTGGACATCCAATCATCCCGCACCGCTATGTTGTGCCCCATCTCTTGCAGCTTGTGCGCCACGTCGCTGTCCAGCCGTCCTTCTACGTTCAGTTCCCCGGGCACGTAGGGGTGGGGCCAACCCGAGCCGGGGAAGCTGCTGCTGCGGAACCTGGGTTCTTCCACTGCCTGCTGGGGGTCGAAGCCGAACTCCAATATGTTCAGAAGGGTCTGGAGTTGGGCTTGCACCTGCATATCTTCTCCTGGGCTGCCGAAGGGCATGAACAACCTGCCGTCCTTCAGGGCCATCGCTGCACAAGGGGTCATGCGAGGTCGTTTGCCCGGCCCCAAGCAGTTGGGATTTTCGGGGTCCAACCAGGTTTGACCTCCCCGGCCTGAGATAGCGACACCTACGCCGGGTACGATGGGGGTGCTGGTGAATGAGTCGCTGGGGGTGGCTGAAAAACCGTTGCCCCACCGGTCCACCACACAGGTGTACGCGGTGTCAGGATCGGAGCGCCCGGACTTGGGGATTGCCTCAACAGGGTTTATGGTTTTTAGCTTTCCTTCCAAGGACCAGGGATTGCCGGGAGGAGGCATCCGGGTCCATGCAGCCTCGGGGTCAATCCCGTCTCGGCGTTGGTCCGCATACTCTTTCATCATAAGCCCGCGGATGGGCACCTCGATGATTTTCGGGTCGCCGTAATACTGATGCCGGTCTGCGAAGGACAGCTTGATTGCTTCCACAACCGTATGCACGTACTGGGCTGTGTTGTGGCCCATTCCCTGAAGATCGAAAGCTTCCAGCAGGTTCAGCGCCTGTACCAAGGTGGGTCCTTGGCACCACGGCCCGCTGGTGTGCACTGAATAACCCCTGTAATTGGCAACTTGGGGGACTTCCACATCCACATGGAAATCAGCTAGATCATCCATCTCCAAAAGCCCATCTTGTTCTTGGCAAAAACGGACCATCTCTTCTGCTATCTCACCTTTGTAGAACAGGTCACGGGCTGCCCGGATGGCACATTCCCGACCATTGTAGCTGCTTGCTCGTTCGGCATCCACCATCTTTCTGAATGTGCGGCCCATATCAACCTGTCGGACGATTTCCCCGACGCGAAGGAGTCTGCCCTCGGGAAGAAAAATTGACGATGTTGTGGGATAACCTGCTATGAAGTCCCGTTGGAGATTGGTTATCCGCGCCATGCGGGGGGTCACGGGGAACCCTTTCTCGCACAGCTCAATGGAAGGACCAACCACCTGCTCAAAGGTCATTGTGCCGAAACGTTCCAGAGCTGTCAGCCAAGCATCGCACGCAGCAGGCGCCACAGCCCGGGCCATGCCCCGCGGGATGATTCCGCCATGGCGTTTGACATATGGTTCGAGCTCTGCAGCTTTACCCCAAGGGCCAACGCCGCTGATGCTGTACACCTCACGGGCGTCGGAACGGTAGACCATGATGGGAGCAACTCCGGCAAAGTTGGTCTGCTCCGCTATGGTGATGTTGAGGGCGATACCGGAAGCAACGCCTGCATCTATGGCACTGCCCCCCATTTGGAGTATTTGGAAGCCGGCGGCAGTAGCCAGATAATGACCTGTGGAGATCATGTGATGGGAGGCCATCACAGCCGGCCTGTAGGATGATATGCCCTTGGGAGGCATGATCCACCTCCGTTTTTACTGGCTGTAGGATACTCTCGATATCTGGAATTGGAAAGGACAGATGGATACCGAAGCTTCCCGGAACAGCTGTTGCGGGTTGACAGCTATCAACTGGCTTCCTAACATAATACGACTACCAAGATGAATGGGAAGGGAATGTGTTCAAGCTAGGCGTTCTCACAATCAGCACAGCGGGTTTTCATGGTCAGCGGGAAGACACCAGCGGCGCAGCGATCCAGAACATGCTGTGTGAACCCGACTACCAGGTCGTACGTTATGAGATTGTATCCGACGAAACCGATATGATCGTCGACCGCCTGACAAAATGGGCGGACGAATATGATGTTGATCTGATCATAACCACCGGCGGAACGGGTGTGGCCCCCCGGGATGTAACCCCCGAAGCTTGCAAGCTGGTGTTTGAACGGGAAGTGCCCGGCTTGGCTGAAGCGATGAGGGCAGGCACCCTGAGCAAAACACCCATGGCGATGCTCAGCCGATCGGTCGCTGGTATCAGGGGCAATACCTTGATAATCACCCTTCCGGGCAGTCCCAAAGGCGTAGTTGAGTGCTTGGAGGTCGTCAAGCCCGTATTGCCCCATGCCCTCCAGCTTCTCCGGGGAGATGCCATTGGGCATCCGGCAGCCTCGGAAGGAAAAAACAGCGGAGACGGTCCCAAGTAGGCCTGGCAGATTAGTATTGAGGCTGCTGGATTCTGGCTTTAGCTGGAAGGACGAGGCGGAGTAAACGGCGCCGGCAAGCATCCAACGGGCCTTGTAGCGACACAGCGACAATGAATATCCATATTCTGACATTGTTTCCTGATCTGTTTCACGGTCCCTTGCATACCAGCATGATGGGTCGAGCGCTGGAGCGGGGGCTGGTGCAGGCGCACGTGGATGATATCCGCAGCCACACCTCCGATATCCACAAGACCGCCGATGATTATCAGTACGGCGGCGGTCCGGGGATGGTGATGAAACCCGAACCCATCTTTGAAGCAGTCGAAGCTGCACTGGGCAGCTTTTCTACCGAGGCCGCCCCCGGTGTTCCCGTCATCCTGCTATCTCCTCAAGGCAGGATATTCACCCAGGCAGTTGCAGGAGAATTGGCATCCAAGGAAGGGATGGTTCTCATCTGCGGCCACTACGGGGGTGTGGATGAACGAGTACGGGCGCATCTGGCGACCGACGAGCTCAGCATTGGAGACTACATCCTGACCGGCGGCGAGTTGCCGGCGATGGTCATGATAGATGCAATAGCCCGGCTGATCCCAGGCGTGGTGGGTTCGGAGGACAGCGTATCCGAAGATTCCCTGACAACAGGCTTCTTGCAGCATCCCCTGTACACCCGGCCCCAATGGTACCGAGACCTTGAGGTGCCGCCGGTGTTGCTATCGGGCAATCATGGAGAGGTCAACCGTTGGAGGCGGGAACGTTCATTGCTTAGGACCTTGCAGCAGCGGCCCGATCTGTTGGAGAAAGCCGACCTGAGCAACGATGATCTGAAGTACCTGCGCTCCCAAGGTTACGAGCGCCCATAGGGCAGCCCCACGGCCTCCCTAGTAGGAGCTTGGTAAACTCTCGTTAGTGATCGCCGCACAGGTGCAGCCATCTGCGGCCGTCTTCGGCAATCAGGGCGTCCGCAGCTTCTGGCCCCCATGTTCCCGGCTGATAGTAGTGCAGCGGGGGAGCATCGGGGTCGTTCCAACCCTCCAGCAAGGGATCTACGATGCTCCAAGCTTCTTCGATATGATCGTTTCGGATGAATAACCTGGAATTCCCTTCCAGAGAATCTTGAAGCAGGCGCTGGTATGCTTCGGGAATCTCCTGACCCCTGAAAGCGGAATCGTAGTGAAACTCCATATTGACCGGCCGGAGGGTTATATCTTGGCCGGGAACCTTAGCTTCCAACCGCAGGTGGGCGCCCTCGTTCGGCTGGACGCATATCGACAGTATATTCGAGGAAGACCGGTCTTCGCCCCCCAAAGAAAACATGAGACGGGGCGGCGCTCTGAACTGGATGACGATCTCAGAAACTTTGGATGTCAAGCTTTTTCCTGATCGTAAATAGAAGGGCACCCCTTGCCACCGCCAGTTATCGACGTATAGGCGCATAGCTACGAATGTAGGAGTTGTGGAATCGGGGGGCACCCCTTTTTCATCCAGGTAGCCTATGTACTGGCCCCTGGTTGAGCTGGCAGCCGAATCTTTGGGTGATTGCCTGCGAATAGCCTTCAGTACATCCACCTTCTTGTCCCTCAACGATTCCGCATCCAGCACACTGGGGGGTTCCATAGCTACGATGGTCAGGAGTTGTAGCAGGTGGTTCTGCACCATATCGCGGACTACTCCCGACTGATCATAGTAGCCGCCCCGTTCCCCGACAGGGATGTCTTCCGCCACGGTGATCTGGATGTTGTCCACGAAGTTGCGGTTCCATACCGGCTCGAAGACCGCATTGGCAAACCTGAGTACCAGCAGGTTCTGGACCGTTTCTTTGCCCAAGAAATGGTCGATGCGAAACACCTGGCGTTCTTCGAAGTGCTCTCGCACACTACCATTGAGCTCTTGGGCTGATTCCAGGTCCCGTCCAAAGGGTTTCTCGATGACAACCCTGCGCCAACCTGTATCTTCCTTGGCTGCCCCTGAAGCGCCAAGGCTTTGGATAGCTGCTTGATACAAATTGGGGGCGATGGAAAGGTAAAACAAGCGGTTGGCGGGGCGCCGGTCGCCCTCCAGTTCCAGCAGCCGGTCGGATAAACTCCTCAGGTCCTCTGGGGAGTCCACATTGCCCCTCACATAGAAGATGCGCTGGGCAAACTGCTCCCACTCTTCCTTCTGGGCTCTGAAGGCGCCAATCTGACCCATTTTGTCCCAAGAGTACTGCCTGAAAGCTTCGTCCGAGTAATCCGACCTGGCAAACCCGATCATGTTGAACTCTTCGGGCAAGTGCCCTTTGCAGCGAAGGTTGAACAGCTCAGGCAACAACCGCCGCTGGGTCAAGTCTCCGGTAGCCCCCATGATGACCACAGATGTGGTTTCTCCAGCCATCTTCCCATACACCTCCGGGCCTCGATGTTGCTTCCATCGGCTGCTTATCTTCAAAAGAACAAGGAACAGTCGGTATCGTAACCAGCAGCAGCTTGCCAAGTCAACCAGATAGCATTGCAGGGCAACCCCATTTTATACCCCCCATGAGTTTGTCTCATAGACCGGTGGGCGGGTTGAGTAACACAGGTGTGGGAGCGATGCGCCTCAACAGAGGTTGGCCCGTCCAGTTGCACCGGCCACTTGTCGGCCCCCAGAAAGGTCGTCTACTCTCTTAGTTCCATGGCGCCTTGACCCAGTCCCAAGGCGCTTGGCCGCTGCGCCATAGCTTGAGCAAGTTATGGGTCGTCCCTGCCAGCGACCACTCACTCTGTGCAGCGCCCAACCCCCGTCTCATAAACCGTCGGAACCCCTGGCCTTCCTTGACCTGTCCGAACACCGGCTCCACCAGTACACCCCGCTTCTTGTACAGAGCTCGGCCTCGCTTTGTCAGCAGCTTGCGCTCCATCCTGTCCCTCGGGCTCAGTCCTTTTGGTATACGCCCTCGGGGACACCCCTTCTCCCATAGCAGCTTCCGCTGTTTCCAATCCTTGGTGGTGGCAATAAGAAGCTCAGGCATCTCTGGCCAGGGGCAAGCCCTGATGTTGGCCTCACTCCAGTACCCGGCATCGGCCAAGCCCGCTTTGGGCCGGTCCTCTATGCCGGCTGCTTCCAGAGTATGCGCCATGGTTTGGAGCATCGGCTCCAGTTGCTGCACATCGTTGGCCTCTTGGGTCACTCCAACGGCTACTATGATCTGCTCCTCGCTCACCACCGCCTGGGCATTGTAGCCCTGCACGTACCCTTGCCTGGTCTTCATGATACGACTGTCCGGGTCGGTGGTATTAGCCTTCGCCCCTTCGGTAGGAAGTGGCTCTACCACCTTGGGCTTTCGCCCTCGCTTCTTTTTGCCTGTGACATCTTCTTCTGCCCGCCGTCGCTCCACGTGCTCTTGGACAGCCTTGGCTCCTGCTTCAGCCTCCCGCTGCAGACGTTCCTTGGCTTCCTTCAGGCGCTTGAGCCGCTCCGTCCGTCCCCCTAGCCCTTCCGGTAGCTCATCCCCTCGCCGGTCGGGACCATAATGGGCATCCTCTTCAGCATCCGTTGCCTTGGCCTCTGCCAACATGCGCCGCACTTCTTCTTCAATGGCCTGGTGGCTCCGGTTGGTGGCCAGGGCCGCGTTGGCTGCCACCTTCGTCCCATCAAGAGCCACTACCCCCAACTTCACCAGACCCGCTTCATGGCATAACCTCAGTACCTCTACAAAGAGCTCCTCGAACGCCTCCTCGCGCTCCGCCCTAAAGCGACAGATGGTACGGAAGTCTGGCTGCCGGTTGGCCGCCACCACCCGGAATCCTACATCTTCCTCCAGAGCACGGGCTATGCGCCTGGAACTGCGTACACCCAGGCAGTAGCCGTACAACAGGATGGCCACCATCATCCCCGGATCGTAGGCCGCTGCACCCCATCCATCACTTCGATAGACTGCATAGAACTCCCTCAGATCCATCTGGCCTACTGCATCTACAATGAACCAAGCCAAGTGACCCTCACTCAGCCAATCCCTCATGGACGGCGGCATCAAGTAGCTCTGGTCTCGCTCGCAACTCAGAAGGTTATAAGCCATAGTGTCCTACCTGCCTGATGTTTCTATGAGCTTACTGCTTCGCCAACCCCGCAGGAAGGGGGTTTATGGGACACGCTCCCATACAGGAAATTATTCAGAAGCGCTTGTTCGGCTGGGGACGATTCCGAAATTCAGTTCAACAGGAAAGCGCACCGGACCTACCTCCGGGTAATGTAGAATATCGAACGTGATGACCAGTATCCACAAAACAGCAGCTTTCATGATGTTGGCGTTGGCGGGGGCTATGGGTGTGGTTGCTGTAGCATCTGTGGTCGGGTGCGGGACAAACAGCCGTGGCCCAGATGCTGAGGTGGCGCCTCAAGTAGAACCTGTCGAAACCCGTGGGCTGACACCGGAGGACACCCCGCCAGCCCATGAGGCGACCCCAACCTTGGGCCGGTTTGCGCCACTGGTCGATCCAGACCCCAACTACCAAGATGCGTTGGATAATGCCCAGTTCCATGACGGTTTCTGGACCCTCACGGATTTCAGCAGGCATACGGTTCCTTTGCGAGAGATCATGTCAGGCGGCCCGCCTCCTGATGGCATCCCAGCCATCAACGATCCCCAGTTCGTTCCGTTATCTGAAGCTGACTCTTGGCTGCGAAATGAAGAGCCAGTAGTTGCTATCGAAATCGAAGGTGATGCCAGAGCTTATCCTCTGCAGATACTGATCTATCATGAGATCGTCAACGATGTTGTGGGCGGCGTTCCGGTGATGATAACCTTCTGCCCCCTGTGCAACTCAGCTGTCATGTTCGAACGGACCGTGGATGGCGAGGTGCTCAGCTTCGGGACCACTGGGAACCTGCGAAACAGCGACCTGATAATGTATGACCGCCAGACCCAGTCTTGGTGGCAGCAGATCACCGGCGAAGGGATCGTCGGCCTGATGGCCGGCCGCCAGCTGACCTTCCTGCCTGCCTCCATCATTTCTTGGCCGGACTTCAAGGCTGCCTACCCAGATGGAAAGGTGTTGTCGAAAGACACCGGGTACCGGCGGGACTATGGCATCAACCCCTACCGCGGATACGATAAAGCTGATAAACCTCCCATCTTCTTCGATGGTGTAGTCGACGGCCGCTTGCCTCCCAAGGAGCGAATTGTTGCGGTGACGCTGAATGATGTCGATGTAGCATTTCCGTTCACCATCTTGAAGGAAGAAAGGGTGGTGACCTACCGAGTAGGCCAACGTGACATGGTGGTGTTCTTCCAGGATGGCGCCCAATCAGCTTTGGATTCGGAGCTATTCGGATTCTCCAAGGATGTGGGCTCTACGGGAGTGTTCGATCCGGTTCTGGAAGGTAGGGAGCTTGGTTTCAGCTATTCGGACGGGCGAATTATCGACGACCAGACGGGCAGCGCCTGGAACATCTTGGGACATGCTGTGGCTGGAGAGCTCGTCGGCAAAATGCTGACCCAGATCATTCATGGCAACCACTTCTGGTTCGCATGGGCTGCTTTCAAACCCTCAACGATAATCTATCCAGGCAGATGATCTATCCAGGCATCAGCTAAGCCCTGCCGCAACCAGTCATCCTCCATAAACTAAATCTCGAGCGCCTCCCCCCTCCGTCATCCCGCCCTCCCTCCCCCCCGTCATCCCGCCCGCCCTCCCCCCCGTCATCCCGCCCGCCCTCCTCACTGTCATTCCGAACGCCCTCCTCACTGTCATTCCGAACCTCCCCCGCTGTCATTCCGAACCGCAGCGAGGAATCTAAAATCCCGGCGACCCACAATGGCCCGTCATAGTAACCAACCAGACATCAGAGCGGCATCTTAGATTCCTCGTCGTGCGCTCCTCGGAATGACATAAAGAAACTGCTCCTCAGAATGACAATAAAGGAAGGCGCCCCTCAGGACGACAACAAAAGAAGGGCGCTCTTCGGAATGACAGTGAGGGATCTCGCCCTCCTTATCGTCATCCCCATTCCGAGGAGTGCCTCCCCCGCTGTCATTCCGAACCGCGGTGAGGAATCTAAAATCCCGGCGACCCACAATGGCCCGTCGTAGTAACCAACCAGACATCAGAGCGGCATCTTAGATTCCTCGTCGTGCGCTCCTCGGAATGACAGTAAGGGAGGCGCCCCTCAGAATGACAGGGCGGAGGCACTCCTCGGAATGACAGTGCAGGAAGGGCGCTCCTCGGAATGACAGTGCAGGAAGGGCGCTCCTCGGAATGACAGTGAGGGAGGCGCTCCTCGGAATGACAGTGCGGGGAGCTCGCCCTCCTTATCGTCATCCCCATTCCGAGGAGTGCCTCCGCCCTGTCATTCCGAACCTCCCCCGCCGTCATTCCGAACGGACTCTCTGTCCGTCCGACCCTCCCCTCGCTGTCATTCCGAACCGCGGTGAGGAATCTAAAATCCCGGCGACCCACAATGGCCCGTCGTAGTAACCAACCAGACATCAAAGCGGCATCTTAGATTCCTCGTCGTGCGCTCCTCGGAATGACATAAAGAAGGTGCTCCGCGGAATGACAGTGAGGGAGGCGCTCCTCGGAATGACAGTGCAGGGAGGCGCTCGTCGGAATGACAGTGAGGGGAGGCGCTCCTCGGAATGACAGCGAGGGGAGGTGCTCCTCGGAATGACAGTGAGGGGAGGCGCTCCTCGGAATGACAGTGCAGGAACGGCACTCCTCGGAATGACAGCGAGGGAGCTCGCCCTCCTTATCGTCATCCCCATTCCGAGGAGCGCCTCTCCCAATGTCATTCCGAACCTCCCCCCTGTCATTCCGAACGGGCCCCCGTCATTCCGAACCTTCCCCGCTGTCATTCCGAACCGCAGTGAGGAATCTAAAATCTCCCTCCGATGGCCTGCCCGTTACTACGACGGTCCTTCAGGTGAGCCAGCAGCTTAGATTCCTTGTCGTGCGCGCCTCAGAATGACAGTAAAGGGAAGGCGGTCCGCAGAATGACGGTGATGGGAGGCACCCCGGAGGATAAAGATAAGGGGCGGGCTGTTGGCTGCGTTTCTGGCCGGGTGTGAACAGGTTACGTCTTGCTAATGTATCCTCAAACCCCTTCGCATTGACTTTATTTTGGATAGATATATACTTCCAGTGTCGTACTTGGGACGACTGACCACATACAGAGGAGTTGGCATATGCCTGATACAAAATTTGGAATTCTAATAGGTGGCACATGGCCCCAAGGACTACCGTCGGGCAATGAGCTTATGGATTTTGTCCGCGGGGCTGAAGCTGCGGGCTACGATTCTATCCACACCAGCGATCATATCGCCAGCCCGCCCGAAGGGTTGGCCCCGTCGATCAATGCTTTCCCCTTCTTGGCCGCCTCCGCCGCAATTACCAAGAAGGTCAAACTGGGTCTCTATCCCGTGGCAATGCCTCTATACAATGCAACCATCGTGGGCAGCTTGATGCTCAGCATCCACCACATATCCAACGGTCGTGCTATCTTCTGCACAGCATCCGGTTTCGGATTCCCGGTGGAGTTGGAAGCTGTGGGTGTCGCCTTGCCTGAGCGGCCCGTCAGAAACACGGAGGGCATGGACTTGGTTTCCAAGCTATGGACCGAAGATAATGTGACCTTCGAAGGGCAGTACAACAAGACCACCAACCTCAACATGACCTTGAAGAATGCCGTCCCCAACACCATTCCCACATGGGTGAATGGACGCCACGATTCAGCTTTGCGCCGGGCTGTTAGCGCCGGGGAAGCTTGGGCGGCGCCGATGGTAACTCCCCAAGAGTTTGCCGAAAAGCGAGCTACCGTTCAGCAATACGCTGAAGAAGCAGGCCGAGACCTCGAGACGGGTTTTGAATGGGTCGTAGAGGTCGGATTTAACATAAATAACGACCGGAACAAGGCCGCAGCCGAAGCAGAAGGCTCCATTGAGCAGCGACCGGACAAGCAGAGCACCACGGGCCAAGCTCCCACCGAAGACCTCGTTGGTCAAGCTGCTGCGTTGGGCAGCCCTGAAGAATGCATCAGCAAGGTGCGGGAATATGTCGATGCCGGAGCCAGTTGGATCGTCGCCACACCGCTGTGCCCCTTGTCAGGCTTTGATGGCCAGATGCACCAGTTCGCTGAAAAGGTAATGTCCAGCTTCAAGGCGGTAAAGGCTACAGCTTAACCCGTTTCGGCGGCGCCTAGCCATCCAGTCTTTTCTGTGAAACCCGGAAACCAGCAAGATCACCCCGGCGAAGGCCGGGGTGATCTGTTATTAAAAGGCCGGGGGGTGGCGTGGCAGTGAAAAGCTGGGGCGCTACTCCGGCTGATGCACGGCGACGGGCATGGTGGGTCTGTCAGCAAACCAGATGGCAACTCCTCCCAGGGCGGTCAGTCCGGCAAACACCGAAAAGCTGGGGGCGCTACTCCGGCTGATGCACGGCGACAGGCATGGTGGATCTATCAGCAAACCAGATGGCAACCCCTCCTAGGGCGGTCAGTCCGGCAAACACCGAAAAGCTGGGGAGCTACTCTGGCTGATGCACGGCGACGGGCATGGTGGGTCTGTCAGCAAACCAGATGGCAACTCCTCCTAGGGCGGTCAGTCCGGCAAACACCAAAAAGCTGGGGCGCTACTCCGGCTGATGCACGGCGACGGGCATGGTGGGTCTGTCAGCAAACCAGATGGCAACTCCTCCCAGGGCGGTCAGTCCGGCAAACACCAAAAAGGGAATAAGATAGGACCCTCGGGTGTCGAACATGTAGCCGGCGAATAGGGGAGCCACCATCATGCCGATGTTGTTGGGCAGCTGAGACAGCCCCATGATGGTGGCAAAGGACTTCCGCCCGAAGTAATCTCCCCGGATTGCGGTCAGCAGAGGCACCCGTCCACCGAACCCTATGCCATAAAACACCGCGAACACGTAGACCATCGCCACATTATCCGCGAATGCTATCACCGTTATGCCCACCGTCTGGAACGCTATGAACACAAAAATCGCCGCCGGCTTGGATGTCCGGTCAGCCAGGTATCCGGCCATGGTCTGGGTTGGCAGCGCCACGGCGGTATAGGTCAACACCACTATCCCGGCAGAGCTCAATGACATCCCCATATCCGTCAGCTTCGGCACCAAATGAAGAGCCAAGCTCACTATGGCTACGCTGGAAGATAGATGAACAAAGGAGATGATCCAAAAAGCCCGGGTGCGCAGGGCTTGCCTGGCGGTGAACTCCGGTTCTTCGAACCCGGCGGATTCAGTCCTTGATCCCGTACTAGCCGGCCGTGGAGGATCGCCGTCAGGGAGGAGTCCGTGGTCTTCGGGACGGTTGCGAATGAACTTGGTTGCAGGCAAGCAGAACAGCAGGACGAAGACCCCGATGCCAAGGGTAGCTTTATGAAAGCCCACCGTATCGATCACCACAGCCAGGACTGAAACCAGCAGCCCGGCAATATGAATGCCGGACATGGCGGACGACATAGCAATGGACCGCTTTCTGATGAACCAGTTGTTGACGATGGTGATGGAAGCGAGCCAACCCCCCAGGCCGGAGCCCACGGTGAGAATGATGAACGCCAGGTAGAATTGCCAGATCTGTTCGACCGTGGAAAGATAGATGAAGCCGCACCCCATGATCGAGAAGCCGATGAAAATCATCCGGCGGCTGCCGAAGTGGTCGATCAGAAATCCTTCTATGGGACCGATAGCTGCACCCTGCACCCGGGAAAAGGCGAAAGCTCCCGATAAGGCAGTCCGGCTCCAGCCGAACTGACGTTCCAGAGCTACCATGTATGTGCCCACACCTTGGAAAACCCCCAACGACATGACCGATATCAAGAAAGAGACCACAGCAACCATCTTCCAGCCATAGAAGATGCTGCCTTTCCCACCTGAACGGCCCAAGAACCGGTCATCCATCTCCTGGGAAGAGCGGCGGCTATCCTTGTCAGCGGACATGGAACACCGTCAACGAGGGGATAATGACAAGACAGGCGCCAGCCGAGTACATTTCCCTGCAAGTATGCTTAGCCCGGACCATATGGAAGATTATCAACCCCACAAGCAAAACAGATATTACGTGTCCGCCAATATTATACAATGATGGGTGTCAAGAAGTGTTGCGACCAAGGGTGCAACATAGGATATTTTATTGTCATGTTGGACGGTGCGGTATCTTTGGAAGCGGCGGCGTTGTGGGGCTGTTAGAACAGCATTTGTCCGTTCGATTACCTCCCCGAAGCTTGATGGGGTGGCAGCCTTTGCTTCTGTGGATGATACTCTTTGTTGACTGGGAAGCATGGCGCCAATATCATCATACGGTTATGCCGACGAAGATATTGGGAATCGAAACCTCCTGTGATGAAACAGCTGCCGCCGTGGTGGAAGATGGCACAAGGGTGCTGTCCAACATAATCTGCTCCCAAGTGGACCTCCATGCCCGCTACGGCGGTGTGGTGCCTGAAGTCGCATCCAGGCAGCACGTTCTGGAGATATGCCCCGGTATACAGGAAGCTTTGGAATCCAGCTCCACCAGGTTTGAAGACCTGGATGCTGTGGCCGTCACCTACGGGCCGGGCTTGGCTGGATCGTTGCTCGTGGGATTGAATGCTGCCAAGGCGATCGCATTTTCCTTGGACATCCCCCTGCTGGGCATCAACCACCTGGAGGGCCACATATTTGCTGCTTGGCTAACCGGAGCAGCCGAGGATGATGCAACCGACCCAGGCGCCGAGCCGGGATTCCCCTTGGTCTGCTTGATTGCATCGGGGGGGCATACCGATCTGGTGGTGATGAAAGGCTACGGAGACTACGAACTTTTGGGGCGTACCCGGGATGATGCAGCCGGAGAAGCTTTCGACAAAGCAGCCCGCATCTTGGGCCTTGGCTTCCCAGGCGGACCGGAGATACAGCGGAAATCCGCCGGCGTTCTTCATGGGGAGAAGCTTCCCAGGGCTTGGTTGAAGGGGACCCAAGACTTCAGTTTCAGCGGAGTTAAAACAGCCCTGCTCAAGAAAGCTCAGATTGCCGGGGTTTATCCTCCTCAGGAGTCGGTGGTGGATGACGGCGACCGCATCATCAGCGAGATGGCAGCAGGCTTCCAAGAATCCGTTGTGGATGTGCTGGTATACAAGACCTTGGAAGCGGCAGATATGGTTGGAGCCAAAGGAATCATTCTTGGAGGTGGTGTGGCTGCCAATTCTCTTCTGCGACAGGAGATGGTGCGTCAGTCGAGCCTTCCGGCGATGATCCCGCCTCCGAAGCTATGCACCGACAACGGAGCTATGATCGCAGCATCCGGTTACTACCACTTTACCCAGGGGTCGGGAGATTCCCTGACCTTGGATGTGGACCCCAGCTTGTCGTTGTAGTAGTTAAGCTGGAGAAGTCCTGCCCAACGTAGCTGGATATAGATGGGATAGTCCCTGGGGATGTGGAGACCGGCATATCCTCACAGTCGGCGCCCCCGGATGCCGCCCGTAGCTGCCTTCAGGTCGAAGAACCGGCTGACCATCCTATGAGCATCGGCCCCAGCTTTTCTGTTCCTGATGGGAAACGACAGTCCCACACCGGCGCCTTGGAACATGATCTGCCCTTCTTCTTCCCACAGCACATGTTTAAGCGTCAACAGCAACCCAATCAGGGCTAGAGCTCCAACCAGCACATATGCCAGGGTCTCCTGGTGCAGGACGTAGCTCACCATAAAGATCACAAATGCCAGCAGGATCAGAATGGGGCCTTGAAGCATATCTTTGGTCCTGCGGCGGCTTTGTCTTAAAGACACACCCTCCAACTCTGTCAAGGATGCAACCGAGGCTTCTTTCTGATCTCCCGATTCCACAAAGGACATGACACGCAGGTTGGTGAAGACCAGGACATCCCCGGCAGGTGGGGTTCGGTGGACCACCCCATCTTCGGACGAGTACTGTTGGAATACCGCTTCGCCGTCCATCAGGGCAAGCCACCGGATGTGGTCCGTCGATCCGGGAGGGTCGGGCTGTCTGTATAGCGAGGTGTATTCTTCCAAGGCCGTTCCATCGTAACATAGTTGGTTTTTCTGCGCCCATCTGTTTGCTATGCTTCATAAACGGAAACCAGGCCTGAAGGCAGGTGGTCTCAGAACATCAGGCTAGAGATCTGAGGGTCTGGACCTTCTGGGTTTTGGAGGGATTGTATATGTTGGGTAATTCGTTGATGGAATGAACGGAGCATAGGCGGGCGCCAAGGAGTCGAGGGAGTGCGGAAAGGGCGGTTAGCCGCTTGGGCTGACTCCCTTTAAGTTAGGCTGTGCTTGTCTTGGTCTTCCCGGAATTGCTCCGGGCATTTTTGAGGATGTGCTATACTCGGCTGGCTGGAGTGCCCGGCGTCTTGACAGAATCCGAGGTGAGGAGTACCGAGAGATGCTTGAAAGTCCGACACGGAAATCCTCCTCGTTCCCCCACCGACTTCCCCTCCGAATCTTAGCACTTGCTCTGATTCTGCTGGTTACGCTCGCGGCCTGCGGACAGGAGGGCCAACCGGACGGTAGCGCAGCGACAGGCGGCACGGAAACGGCCGTCTCCACGGTTCCTCCCACGGCCACAACCGCAGCCGCGCCCACCCTCGTGCCAGCGGCCACGCCTTACCCAACTCCAACGCCCGCGCCACAACCGACCTACACGCCCGTGCCCACGCCGACTTCCCTTCCGACGGCCACGCCGGTACCACCCGCACCTACACCTCAGCCCACGCCAACACCAACGCCTGCCCAGGCCGCCCGCCTCACCGACAACGACGCTGTTGATGCGGGCCCAGACTGGTCGCCCGACGGCCGGCGCATCGCGTTCCATTCCGACCGCGACGGGAACCGGGAGATCTACGTGATGAACGCCGACGGCTCCGGCCTCGCCCGCCTCACCGACAACGACGCCTATGATTATGACCCCGACTGGTCGCCCGACGGCCAGCGCATCGCGTTCACTTCCGACCGCGACGGGAACTGGAAGATCTACGTGATGAACGCCGACGGCTCCGGCCTCGCCCGCCTCACCGACAACGACGCTGGTGATTGGGCCCCCGCCTGGTCGCCCGACGGCCGGCGCATCGCGTTCCATTCCGGACGCGACCGGAGCCGGGAGATCTACGTGATGAACGCCGACGGCTCCGGCCTCGCCCGCCTCACCGACAACTACGCTGGTGATTATGACCCCGCCTGGTCGCCCGACGGCCAGCGCATCGCGTTCCGTTCCAACCGCGACGGGTCCGATCACGATGGGAACTACGAGATCTACGTGATGAACGCCGACGGCTCCGGCCTCGCCCGCCTCACCGACAACTACGCTGGTGATTATGACCCCGCCTGGTCGCCCGACGGCCAGCGCATCGCGTTCCATTCCGACCGCGACGGAAACTGGGAGATCTACGTGATGAACGCCGACGGCTCCGGCCTTGCCCGCCTCACCGACAACGACGCTGGTGATTGGGGGTCCGCCTGGTCGCCCGACGGCCAGCGCATCGCGTTCCATTCCAACCGCGATGGGAACTGGGAAATCTATGTGATGAACGCCGACGGCTCCGGCCTCGCCCGCCTCACCGACAACGACGCCGGTGATTATAGACCCGCCTGGTCGCCCGACGGCCAGCGCATCGCCTTCTATTCCGACCGCGACGGGAACTGGGGGGAGATCTACGTGATGAACGCCGACGGCTCCGGCCTCGCCCGCCTCACCGACAACGACGCTGGTGATGGGGACCCCGACTGGTCGCCCGACGGCCGGCGCATCGTCTTCCATTCCAACCGCGACGGGAACTGGGAGATCTACGTGATGAACGCCGACGGCTCCGGCCTCGCCCGCCTCACCGACAACAACGCTGATGATTTTCGACCCGACTGGTCGCCCGACGGCCAGCGCATCGCGTTCACTTCCGACCGCGATGGGAACTACGAGACCTACGTGATGAACGCCGACGGCTCCGGCCTTGCCCGCCTCACCGACAACAACGCTGATGATTATAGACCCGACTGGTCGCCCGACGGCCAGCGCATCGCGTTCACTTCCGACCGCGATGGGGACTGGGAGATCTACGTGATGAACGCCGACGGCTCCGGCCTCGCCCGCCTCACCGACAACAACGCTGATGATTTTCGACCCGACTGGTCGCCCGACGGCCAGCGCATCGCGTTCACTTCTGACCGCGACGGGAACTACGAGACCTACGTGATGAACGCCGACGGCTCCGGCCTCGCCCGCCTCACCGACAACAACGCTGATGATTTTCGACCCGCCTAGTCGCCCGACGGCCAGCGCATCGCGTTCACTTCCGACCGCGATGGGGACTGGGAGATCTACGTGATGAACGCACCCGAAGAGTGATGCCGCGTTGGCCTGGAATTGATTCCCGGAGACGGGTGTTCCGGTTCGGGTTTCTATATCAGAATCAACGAAAGCGGAGCGGCGGTTATTGACGGCAACTTCGGGGGCATCACTATGGGCAACACCACAATGTCCGCGGGGAGCATAAACCTGAACCGGTTCAGTGCCAGCTCAATTGGTTCACTTCAGGGTGCGTGGACGATTCAGAGCCTCCCCTAGCCGGGTGTTCTGCCGGCGGGATTGGAGCGGCCCGGGCGATTCCCCGCCGCTCCAATCCCGCCCCCTTCCAGCGAGATGCGGAAGCAGTGAACCGCGGATATGTTCCGGGTTACGGCCCGGCCCGGATATTTTACTGGTAGGCGAATAATACGCTAAAACCGGCAACATTTCCCTGAATTAGAATGCGTTTGCTTGGCAGGGTCGCCCAAGGCAATAGCGTCTTAATTCCCGGTAGCTCCCCAAACCACCAGCTGCCTTTTCTTCGCTGCTTTGCACTGGTCTTTACGTAGCGCCAGGTCACTCTGATATGCTTGAGCTCTGTCAACGAACTGGCTAACACATACAGGAATGACCTGGGATCAAGGAAGGACATTGGCAGCATGTCCCCAAAAGTCCCTCATTGTCGTACGTCCACACCGGGAGGATGGGTGCGGTCTGTCATGTTTCTAGGGATAGTCTGAATAAGTCCCCGCGGATGCGGAGGATGGACGTGAAACCCGTCCCTACAGAGGGGCGAGGTTCCCGACTTCGCGGGAATGACGGGCTTCATGGGGCGGGAATGACGGTCTTCAGGGGGCGGGAATGACGGTCTTCAGGCGAGTTGTTCAGAGGTTCCCTAGCTGACGGGCGTTGGGGGTTCGGCGCTTCCTTCCAGGTACTCTTCGATGCGCCTGACGTTGTAGGAGGTGTGATCCATCAGCAGGCTTTCCACGGCAGCTCTGGCTGTGTCCAAGGATGTGAAACAAGGGACTCGCTTTTCTGCTGCTGCCCGGCGAATGTAGAAACCATCTCGTAGGGTGGCGGCAACACCGGTGACGGTGTTGATCACCCCTCCCACCAACCCTTCGTTGATCACATCCACCACGTTGGGGTGGCCTTCGCTGAGCTTCTTGGTGATCATGGTGACGGGAGCTTTCATCGCCTCCAGCATTGCTGCGGTACCTTCGGTGGCATACAGCACAAAACCCGCCTGCAGAAGCTCTCGCACCAAGGTTGTAGCTTCTGCTTTGTCTTTGTCAGCGATGCTGAGCAGAATCCCGCTACTTGGGTTGAGGGTCAGCCCTGCTGCGGACAGTGCTTTGGCCAAGGCCTGTGAGAACTCATCATCCACCCCCATAACCTCGCCGGTGGACTTCATCTCCGGCCCCATGTACCAGTCCACACCGATGAGCTTGGACATAGAAAACACCGGGGCTTTGATGGCTACAATCTTCTGACGCTTCCATAGACCGCCTTGGTACCCCATCTCCCGCAGGGTCCTTCCCAGCATCGCCCGCGTAGCTAATTGCACAACAGGCACGCCGGTAACCTTGGAGATGAAGGGCACTGTCCTGCTTGACCGGGGATTGACCTCCAAGATGTAGATGGAGGTTTCGCCGTCCTGCTCCCTCGGCTGCCGCGGGCTGCGGTAGGGCGGCCCCCCCAGAATAACGAACTGGACATTCATAAGCCCGCGGATTCCAAGTCCCATCCCGATGCGTGTGGTGTAATCGACTATGGTGCCGACCTCCTTGGAGGTCAGGTTCAGACCGGGGTAGATGGTCATGGAATCGCCGCTATGGACCCCGGCCCGCTCAATGTGCTCCATGATGCCGGGAATCAGCACCTCTTGCCCGTCGCAGATAGCATCGACCTCGCACTCCTTGCCCTCCATGTACTTGTCGATGAGCACCGGCTTGCCCTGTCCCACCTCGGTGGCCATGGAAAGGTAGCGTATGAGTTCGGTGGCATTTTGGACGATCTCCATGGCACGACCCCCCAGCACATAGCTGGGGCGCACCACCACCGGATAATCGATATCCTGGGCTACCCTGAGAGCTTCTTCGACGGAAGACACTCCCGCTCCGGGGGGTTGGGGTATGCCCAGACGGGACAGGAACTCTTCGAACCTGTGCCGGTCGGAAGCTATATCTATGGCTTCAGCTCCCGACCCAAGGATGGGAAGCCCGGCCCGGTCCAAGCTTTGGGAAAGGTTTATGGCGGTCTGGCCCCCGAACTGGACTACCGAAGGCGGCGGATCGCCATCGCCCGTTTCGTTTTCGATAATATCCCGAAGCCCCTCTTCGTCCAAGGGTTCAAAATAGAGGCGCCTGCTGGTGTCGAAATCGGTAGAGACGGTTTCGGGGTTGGAGTTAACCAAGATGCTCTGGACATTTTCTTTTTCCAATGCCCAAGCAGCATGTACGCTGCAATAGTCGAACTCAATGCCCTGACCTATGCGGATTGGGCCGCTGCCAACCACCACAGCCTTGGGCCCTTCCAAGGGCATCGCCTCATTTTCCTGCTCATAGGTGCTGTAGTAGTAGGGAGTGACCGCCTCAAACTCGGCGGCGCACGTATCGACCATCTTGTACACCGGCCGGATGTTCCACCGTTGGCGGAGGTCGCGGACCTGCTCATCCAGCCTGTCCGCCAAGGTCCCCACCTGCTCGTCGGAAAATCCCAAGCGCTTGGCACGCCAGAGAAGGTCCGGGGTTAGGGATTCGCCCAAGAGCCGGGTTTCCATCTTGGTGATCCGTGACAGTGCGTTGACGAACCAAGGGTCGATGAGGGTGGCGACAGACGCATCTTTTGGCTCGGCGCCTTGGCGGAGCAGATACATGACTTCCCACAGCCGCAGATCACTGGGCTGTTCAGGTCTGGCGGGACGACCGCCAACTCCACCGTTGCGCCAAGCGGGGTCTTCCCACAGGAGGGACCGCCCACCCATCTCCAAGGACCGCACTGCTTTTTGAAGAGCAGCTTCGAAGCTGCGGTCGATGGCCATAACCTCGCCGGTTGCTTTCATCTGGGTTGTGGTGGTCCGGTCCCCGGCGGGGAATTTGTCGAATGGCCACCGGGGTATCTTCACCACACAATAGTCCAGAGCGGGCTCGAAAGCTGCGCGGGTGCGCATGGTTACAGCATTGGGAATCTCGTCCAGGCGCTTCCCGACGGCGATCTTGGCTGCCACCCGTGCGATGGGATATCCGGTCGCTTTGCTAGCCAGGGCGGAGCTGCGGCTGACCCTGGGGTTGACTTCGATCACATAGTAGGGGGCGTCCGGCTCCCAGTCCCCCCGAATGGCTTCAGCTATGATGGGATGGGGTGGCAATGCAAACTGGATGTTGCAACCGCCCTCAATGCCCAGTGCCCTGATGATCCTCAAGCTGGCTGACCTGAGCATCTGGTGTTCTTTGTCCGATAATGTTTGACTGGGCGCAACCACGATGCTATCCCCGGTGTGTACCCCCATCGGGTCCAGGTTCTCCATATTGCAGATTGTTATGCAATTATCGGCCCCATCCCGCATCACCTCATACTCCAGCTCTTTCCAACCCACCAAGGAGCGTTCCAGGAGCACCTGATGAATGGGGCTGGCCGTCAAACCTCCGGTAGTTATAGCTTCGAAATCTTCTGTGTTGTTTGCGATTCCCCCGCCGGTCCCACCCAACGTGTAGGCAGGCCGGACAACCAGGGGCAGTCCCATGCGGCTGGCCACATGGCGTGCTTCTTCCATCGACGAAACCGTGGCGCTGGGTGGTTGGGGTTCGCCTATGCCTGCCAGAAGCGTATGGAACAACTCACGGTCTTCTGCATTTCGAATGGTTTCTAGGGGTGTGCCCAGCAGGCGAACATTATGGCGGTCCAAGAGGCCGGCTTGGGCCATATCCACTGCCAGATTCAGGCCCGTTTGCCCTCCCAAGGTTGGAAGGATTCCATCCGGCTTCTCACGGGCCAATATCCGGTCCAACACATCAAGGGTGAGAGGTTCGATGTAGACCATGTCGGCGATGTCCCGGTCCGTCATGATGGTAGCTGGGTTGGAGTTGACCAAGACGGTGGTGACACCCTCTTCGCGGAGTGCTTTGCAAGCTTGGGTGCCAGCGTAGTCGAACTCTGCAGCTTGGCCGATGACGATGGCCCCCGACCCGATAACCAGAACTTTAGACGGCTTGGTGGCCATTCCCTCTCCCCCAGGTGCTGCCGGGTATCATACCTTGTCCGTGTAGGTGGCACAAGGCAGACCACCTGTGGTCCAGCTGATGGGAGAACAGGACTGGGGCTATGGGCTCGGCCCGTAATGGTTACGGTTACAGGATGCTCATCTGGGGGCGATCCGGCGGGTTTAAGAGACGGGCAGATTGAGAGGTATATTGATCAACTGGCGAGCTTGAAAAGCGTTGAGAAGCTGAAAGATGAAGCTGGCAAAAAGGTCGCCTTCTTTCTGGAAAAGCTTTGACCTGGAATCAGCCCACTCATCCCATGGGGGAATCCGGAGTCGGGTTCGCCCGTCGGGCAGTTTGTCCACCTCAATGAACCCCACCGGTATTACTGGTTTTTCCCCTTGACGGTCCTCTATAGCTTTAACTTGGAGCTTCCATTTGGAACCCACCACCCCGCCCAACGGCCTCACCTGAAATCGGTAATCCTGATAGGAGAAGATCGGCACATCGGTGTCGAGAGCAACTATTATCTCTCTTATCTCGGGGTCGATATCCATCTCCACCCCTTCTTCCAGCACGAATTGGGCAAAGGACATAACCGGACCTCCCGAATAGAGCGATATATGGTTTCCTTAAACTCCTTTAGTACAGGCTTGGATAGAGCGCCAGCTTATGGCCTTCCACTGCATCCAAAGAAGATTACGGAGAGCATTTTCCCACTACGGAAGTTTTCGACGCTATCTGCACCTCAAGCATCTTTTCTTCATTTTGGTGGGGTCTAGCTCTGGCGGGAGTGGGCGGCAACTATATCCAAGAAGCGGTCGAAGAGGTATTCGTTGTCCCGGGGTCCGGGAGATGCTTCGGAATGGTACTGTATGGTGAGTACCGGAAGGGACCGGTGACGGAGACCCTCCACCGTATCATCGTTCAGGTTCAGGTGGGTAACTTCCAGGTCGGCAGGCAGTGAATCTTTGTCCACTGCATACCCGTGATTCTGGGCTGTAATGTAGACCCGCCCTGTGTTCACATCCTGCACGGAATGGTTGGCTCCCCGGTGCCCGAACGTCAGCTTGAAGGTACTCGCACCCAACGCCCTGGCAACTATCTGGTGGCCCAAACAGATGCCCATCAGCGGCACCTGACCAATGAGCTGACGGGCGCTTTCCACAATGTAGCTGAGCTTGGCGGGATTTCCCGGCCCGGGCGATAGCAGCACCCCGGACGGATTCAACGCCATCACCTCTTCAGCAGAAGCGGTGGAAGGAACGGTGATCACCTCACATCCCCGGCTCTGCAACAAGCGGAGGATGTTGTACTTGACCCCATAATCTCCCACAACGATACGACAGATGCCGTTCCCGTCATTCGAGCTTGGTTCCCAAGTGTAAGGTTCGCTGGTGGTCACACGCCGCACGTAGTCCACATCGCCGTAGGAGGGCACATCCCGAAGACGGGCCAGCGCAGCTTCCGACACCCTGGCGCACAGCTCATCCGTTGTGGAATGCGTGATGCCCGGGTCGACGCCTTCAAGCTCATCGGCTGGGATGATCATGCCCATCATCACCCCTTGGCTGCGAAGTTTCTTGGTGATGGACCTGGTATCTACACCGCAGAGCCCGGCTGTCTGGCTATCTTTCAAAAACTGATGAAGGGTGGCATCGCTCAGAGCATGGCTGGGAGTCTCGCAATGCTCCCGAACGACAAATCCGGCCACCTGAACCTGGCGGGATTCGGTGTCCCGGCTGTTGGTCCCGTAGTTGCCCACCAGCGGATAGGTCAGCACCACGATCTGTCCGGCATAGGATGGATCGGTCAACGCTTCCTGATATCCGGTCATGCCGGTGTTGAACACAACCTCGCCGTGGACGGACCGTACAGCCCCAAAGGATTCCCCTTGGTAAACCGAACCATCTTCGAGGACCAGATATGCAACCGTGCTCATAGCTACCTCAGTTTCCTAGTTCTGCTCTCAATGCTCAATGCCGCATCCGAGGAGCGGCCTATGCTTCTTGGACTATCCTTTTGGGACTGCGAAATCCCTTTGCCCGCGCGCCGGGCGCATCCCGGTAAAATCCGAACTTGGCAGGATCGACCGGGTGTTGGGGGAATTCTCCCACCGGATGATAGACCTCCCCGTAGGGGTAAGAAAAGTATGCTAGGATGGTCTCCCGTTCACAGTAGCTGCAAACCAAACGCAGGCTGGGTTGCAGGTAGAAAGAGTACCTGGGTGTCACACTCTGGGGTTCTTTTATAGCAACGCAGTCGGTGTTGGCGCACGTGATATCCAGAGGTCCCTCCAGCGGAACACCGCGCAGAGGGACATCATTAGATTTTTCGGCGGCTTGGCTCCACGGCTTCAAGCCCAGCATCAGTGCAATCAGCGACATGCGCACCGGCACACCGTTGCGGGCTTGTTGAAAATATATGCTTCGCGGGTCGGCATCAATGCTTGGTGAGACCTCATCGACCCTGGGGAGGGGGTGCATCACAAAGGCTTTGGAAAATTCAGATCTGTGCAGGATGGACATATCTATCCGAGGGTAGGCTGTGGAGCTGCCTGTGGTTTCTGGAGTCTCCCTTTCTTTTTGTCTGCGGGTGGCATACAGGGCAATAGATTCGTCTACGTCCAACCGCAGATGCGTCGAATCGAACAAGGTGAGAGAGTAAGGCTTGCTGGGGGTCATATAGATAGCATCCACCACACTTTCAGAGCCGCCTTCGCTTTGAGAATACAAAGCTTCCAGCCCTGCCTGTTGTATCTTTTGGATGGGGGTCTCGTAATCTGCCTCCAGCTTGTGAAGGACATGGTCGGGCAGCCCCAAACCTTCCCCCGGAACGAAGATGATCATAGCGCCGAACCTGAGCAGCGCATACAGGAGAGAATGAACGGTTCGACCATTCTTCAGGTCGCCGCAGAGGACGATCTTCTTACCCCGCAGATTTCCGAACTCTTTCCTGAGTGTGTACAGGTCCACCAAGGTCTGGGTTGGGTGCTCATGCGCGCCGTCGCCGGCGTTGATTATGGGAACATCGCTGTACTCGGCAGCCAGCTTGGCCGATCCTTCCCAAGGATGCCGGATGATCGCCAGGTCGGCATAGCTGCTCCAAATGCGAATCGTATCTGCCAAAGATTCACCCTTGGCCATGGAAGAAAGGCTGATATCTCCCGTGCTCACCACATCGCCGCCCAAGCGCTTCATGGCAGATTCGAAAGAACCCCGGGTCCGTGTGCTGGGCTCCAAGAACAAGCTGGCCATCAGCAGACGAGATGCCAACCCATAAAAAGCATCCCGGTCCTGTTCCATTTCCTGAGCCAGGTCCAGGACATCTTCGATCTGGCTGATGGACAGGTCTTCGATGGTAACCAAGCTGCCTTTAAACATCCCTCAGCCTTCCCCAAAACCCGGCGCAGATACGTTGAACATCTGCTGTTCTGGACCTCTCCTCGGGATGGACAACCACAACCTCATCTCTTCCCTCGACCTCGGAAAGATGCGCTTGGGCCCCTTCGCTGGGAGCAGTGGCTTCGACCTTGATTCTGATAGTGCAGGGTACGCACTTGGCCCCTTCGCCGGGAGGAGTGACTTCGACCTTGATTCTGATAGTACAGGGTACGCACTTGGCCCCCTTCGCAGGGAGGAGTGGCTTCGACCTTGATTCTGATAGTGCAGGGTGCGCACTTGGCCCACTTCGCCGGAAGCAGTGGGTATGTTCCTAAGTACATAATCATCCAGAACGGTGATTCCCGTTGCTGCGGCCATCCCTAACACACAAAGCCCTTGCTGATAAACGGCAAGGGTTCGAGATGATGACCCGGTATGGGCCGGGGAATCCGGTCCTTCAAGGATACTGCTCCTTTCCAGCGTCGCTGGTCTGTCCTTAAAGGGGTGCTTTTTCGCCCAAAAACGGGCTTAGAATCTTCGGAGGAGGGTCATAGAGAATCATAACATAAGCGATTTACGCTAACAACGAACCAGCATTGTCATACTGAGGAGCGCCTTCCTCCCTCCCCCCCGTCATTCTGAGGCTCCTCCTCCTCCCCTGTCATGCTGAGGCGCGCACGCCTCCCCCCTGTCATTCTGAGGAGCGCACGCCGAAGAATCTAATATGCCGGCTAACATCATGGCTCGTCGTAGTAATGGGCAGGCCATTGGAGGAGGACCTAAGCCCGAATCCACCGATGGACGGGGGGGGGACAGGGGAAGGGGGTAAGGGAGTTACAGGGGCGATGATCCGGGCTCGAATTCGGGTGGACGGGGGGTTGGCGGGCGGTCTGCAGGCGCTTTGGGGGCAGCGACGTCGGCCTGCGGTGGCTGTGGAGAGCGAGATGGCAGGATAGGCCACGGCAAGAGGCGCTCGCGGACCGGGATGGCGTGAGTTTGGGGGGCGTTCAGTTGACCGGATGACGGGTCGGTGGCAGAAGGGCGCCGTCAAGCTGGGAGTGGAATGGCTCGCAGCCGGGTCAGGGCGCGACTGAACTGCTCCTGCCACGGCCAATGCTTGGGAAGATGCAAAGTGAGCCGGGGCGCCGAGCGAGTGAGCCGTCCGGCCAGGGCGAAGACTCGTCGTCTGAGCGTCTTTGTAGTCGCGATCCGTTCACCCAGGCCGATGCGGGCTGTTGTCCAGCGGGCCAGGTTGTGGGCCATCGCCTGCACCGCCAGCCAGGCGCCGTTGGCGGCGAAGCGGCCGGACGGCATGTGGCTGAGTCCGACACCGTACTTGAGGTCGCGTATCGCATTTTCGATCTCGGCGCGGCGGCGATGATCAGCCTCCGGTTCGAGCATCTCCCCATCGCGGTCGGTGATGAAGCCGTGATGGCTGCAGGTGGCGAAGAGGGCCAACTGGGAACCTGGCGTGGGCTTCACCCGCCGGACGATGAGCCGCGCCGGCGCGGCATCGGGCTCACTCTGGAAGGGGATATAGGTGGTCTCTGCCACATCGGCGGCGCCGTCCATCCAGCCGTCCATCCAGTGGGGAATCGGCGTCCAGGCATCTTCAGGTATGGCCTCGATGACATTGTGCAGGCTTTTGTGCTGGCGGATGGCGATGGAGAAGCGGGCATCCATCCTGCGGCAGACGGATGCCACGCCATGAGCGTAGAAACCGCTGTCGGCCCGCACCGTGATGTCCCCTGGCCCCGGCGTAGCGCACCCGCCCCACCGTCTCAGGCAGGAAGTGGGCGGCGCCGCGGGCGGTGTTGACGGGGCCCTCGCGCAGCCGGGCCATCAGCACGTCTCCGGCGCTGGCGGCGATAGCCAGCAGTGGGTGATAGCCCCGCTTGCCGGTGTAACCATGGTGTCGGGCCCCTTCCTTGTCCAGTCCGTAGGTCTCGCAGACGGTGGAATCGAGGTCGATAGTCAAGGGTGCGTCGCCGGGTCCGGCCTGCCATGCCCGTGCCAGCAGCTCGCGGCTCACCCGGTCCGGTTGGCGGACGTGGCCCCAGCGAAAGCTGCGCAGGAAAGCGCCCAGTGTGGATGGCGCCCTGACCAGGCAGTCGAGAACACCGGCCGTCCCACCGGCTCGCAGCGCATCGGCGTCGTCGATGCAGTCGCCGCCAGCCAGCGCGGAGGCGACCAGCGTCATTATCTTGTCGCCGGTGTTGGCCCGGCCCGGCGCATCACCCAGGTCCAGGCGCTGCTGCACCAGTTGGGAAAGACCGGGGCGCAGGGCCAAGGCGGCTGGGAGGAGCGGGCCGGCATCGTCCACCAGGCGGTGATCGTCGAAGGCGACTTGGATGCGGTCGAGGTGGTTGCGTGGTAGCATCTATTGGGCGCTCCTTCTCTGGGGCCGGGTTGCCGTTACAAAACCATTATCCCAGATTCAGAGGAGCGCCCTCTCGCCGCTTTAGAACGCTGACCAGACCCACTCCTTCGGTGGATTCGGGCTAATGCGTTGCCCGAACCGCCGGCTCCGGTCCCAGTTAGGGGGAACGTGCTTTTCTTGACTACCATGAGGGGTGCACCTATAATCGGCCCACCATGAACCACCCCATCCCCTATGAAGAAGTTCATGGGCTATTGGCACGTTAGAAGCTGCTTGGGTGGGGCGCCAAAACTCCGCTTCGGAGGAATGATGAAGATAGCTTTCATAGTGTTCGAAGGGCTAACCACCATGGATTTTTTGGGTGTCTACGATCCGGTTACCCGCCTGAAGACCATGGGATTTCGCGATGATATCGACTGGGATATATGCGCCATGAGTCCGAAGGTGACCGACACAACGGGCAAGCTGACTATCGAAACTACCAGAATCAAGCCTGACTTGGCTGAGTATGACATGTTCGTTGTTCCAGGAGGTATGGGCGGCAGGGTTGTACAGGAAGACCCTGAGTTCATCAATTGGCTTCGCACCGGGCGAAATGCCGTTTACAAAACCGCGGTGTGCAACGGATCGATAATCATGGGTCATGCCGGTTATCTTGAGGGCAAGAAGGCTACAACAAACCGAAATGTCTTCGACCAGCTTCCGCCTCTGGGCGCTGAGATTCTCACAGATCGAGTTGTAGAAGACGGTGATGTGATTACAGCAGGGGGAGTCAGCTCATCGTTGGATTTGGGTTTATACCTTGTGGGTAAGATAGCTGGGCGCGAGGTAATGGAGAAGATTAAATCCCAGATGGAGTACAACGGCTTCGAGCAAGCTAACATCAAGAGCTTTGGTGAGCCGCTGAAGATAGCTTAGGTGAAGCTGGGCATCACCTGCTCGGCAAATAGCTGAATTGATTCCACCCCGCCATCCCGGCGAAAATTCACGTACAGGTACTCCAACCCGGCGTTGAAGTGCTGCTGGTATAGCTCCGTAAGCTGCCCAGGCGTTCCGATGTCGAAGCTATCCAGCGATGAACGGTCCGAGCCGGTTTCGGTTAAATATCTTTCGATTTTGCCCTCGACCTCGGCTTCTGTTTCTCCTATGATGACGAAACTGTGGCGGGTCTTTAGTATCTTGCTTGGGTCCCGGCCGACTTCTTCGCAGTGGGCTTTCAAAGCATCCAGTTTGGTTTCTATCTCGCCGGGGCTGCCGTGTATGTTGCACATGTCCCCGTACTGGGCAACCAACCGCAGCGTAGCCTTCCGGCCATCTCCTCCCACCATTATGGGGGGATTCGGACTTTGGATAGGACGGGGACTACAGGTCGCACCTTCCAAAGAGTAGTACTTGCCCTGGTAACTCACCTCTTCTCCTGACCATAGCCGCGTTATAACCTGCAGGGATTCTTCCAAGCGGCGCAGGCGCTCACCCGGTGTGCCGAACGAAAGCCCATACATCTGGTACTCCTTTGCCAGATTCCCCGACCCTATTCCCATGATCAGCCGTCCGCCGCTTATGACGTCGACCGTTGCTCCCATCTTGGCCAACAGGGCCGGATTTCTGAACAGGTTGGACGAAACCAAGGAACCGAGCCGGATACGCTTCGTGGTGACGGAAAGAGCGGATAAGGTGGTCCAAAGCTCCATGAAAGGTTCTTCGGGAGGCCCCAAAGCCGAAAAGAAGTGGTCTGCCAAACAGAAAGAATCGAAGCCCAGACGTTCAGATTCCAAGGCGGCCTCGGAGATGCGGGAATAGATGTGCTCAGGTCCTTCGGGATAGACGAAGCTGCTGTACTGAATCCCAAACTTCCCAGCCATATGTTCCTCCTCAATTAAGCGCTATCAACCTCAGAACATTCGTGCCGGGCGCCCCGCTATGGTGCAAAGCTGAAAGCCTTGGTATTATACCATCGACATTGACGAGGTTCGTTCATCAAGACCGTTTTGGGGAGGTGGCCTGTGGCTTCAACCGTTCAAGTAACTGTGTGGTACGACTACACTTGACCCTTCTGCTATGTCGGTCTGGCAAGACTCGACAAGGTGGCTCAAGCTCATCCTCTGGATGTAGAACGTCTGCCGTTTCTGCTTTCTCCCAACAAACCGCCGGAGGGTGAACCTCGGCGCCTGTTAGACGGAGAAACCGAAACCGAGCTGTCTCCTGCCGCTCAGGAGCGGGCTCGGGCAGCGGGCTTGGTTATGCGGAGGCCTGCTTGGTCTCCCAACACCATGCTTGTCCATGAAGCGACGCTGTACACCAAAGAAAAGGGGCAGGATGACCGGTTCCACCATGTTGCAGCCAAAGCATACTGGGAGGATGGCGCCGATCTGGCAAACATGGATGTGGTCCAGAGGCTTGCCAATGAATGCGGCTTGGATTGGGCAGAATTATCAGGGCGTCTGGAATCGGGGCATTACCGTCAGCAGGTGCTGGACACATACGAACAAGCCAAAGCAATTGGTGTCGGTGGCACGCCTACTTACAGGATTTCAGGGGAGCTTCTGCCGGGTGACGTTAGCTACGAATCTCTGGAAGAGGCTGTTCAACAAGCTGAATCCAGCTAGCGGACTGTTTTAGGGAACCTCTGAACAACTCGGCTGAAGCCCGTCATTCCCGCCCCCTGAAGCCCGTCATTCCCGCGAAGGCGGGAACCTCGCCCCTCTGTAGGGACGGGTTTCACGTCCATCCTCTGCATCCAAGGGGACTTATTCAGACTATCCTTAGAGTTGGTCTAACCTGGTTATCCTGTGTCGGGGGAGAATGATGCCCTACGAGGGCTTGAATCTGGAAGGTAAAAATGCTCTGGTGACCGGATCGGCCCGCGGGATCGGCCGGGCCTTGGCTGTTGGTCTGGCTGAGGCGGGCGCCAATGTGGCTGTTTCCGATACATCGGAGCGGCTGGAAGAGTCGCGGGAAACCCAAGAGATGATAGAGAAGCTGGGAGCTAAGAGCGGAGCCTATCTCCTTGATGTTCTGGATGTTGGTAAGATCCCGTCGACCCTTCAACAGGTGTCAGAGGATTTGGGCGGCTTGGACATTTTGATCAACAACGCAGGGGTTAGAGTGCGAAAGCTCGCCTTGGAAGTGACCGAAGATGAGTGGGATTATGTGGTCGATACCAACCTGAAGGGTGTCTTCTTCTGTGCCCAAGCAGCAGCGAAGCAGATGATTCCCCGTGGCAGCGGTCGAATCATAAACATTGCCTCCCAGTTTGCTATCGTTGCGCAGAATGACAGGGCACCTTATTGCGCCAGCAAGGGCGGGGTGGCCAACCTGACCAAAGCCCTCGCCTTGGAGTGGGCACGATATAAGATCACCGTGAATGCCATAGGCCCCGGACCCACCGATACTCCAGGCATTCAAATTGCCAATCCCCGGTCCCCTGAAGATATCCAACGCGAGATGGATGCCGATATGCCCTTGGGGCGGCGGATGGAGCCTGAAGAGCTGGTGGGTGGAGCGATTTATCTGGCGAGCCCATCGGCGGTAGCTACCACGGGACACCTTCTGATCGTCGACGGTGGCTGGACAGCCCGGTAGGGTTCGAGTCCAAACCCTCGATGATATTTTGGATATTTTGCGTATTGGGCACATAGTACAGTGTAGCTGTCCTACTTCATGTCTGTAATCAGTCTAGGAGGTACAACAGATGACTGCCCAAGTTGACGCCATCAATGACGCTATAGGTGATCTGAATGGATTTTATCGGATGGGGATGCGGGATGAGGTAAAGGAACTGCCGAACATCCTAGGGATGAACGAACTCCCAGAGAAGATAGTGGTCGCAGAATACCATGATAACGTGCCGTGCTTGCTGGTTGTTACAGACAGTCGGCTCATCCTTGTCGAGGCGAAGTTGAGCTTCTCCCGGAATGGAAAGGTGAGGGTGAAGGACTTCCTCTGTGACAAAATTACGTCCGTTGAATACTCGCCAGGAATGGCGAGGCACCAAATCACATTCTGGGTATATGGCAATAAAGAAACATTCAAGATATTGTGGTGGGATGGTAAATTCCAAGCAAGTCAGATCGCCGAATACCTGCGCTCGAAGGCAAACGCGCAAGCCGCCGTTTCTGACACGCACACCGCCACACAAGTGGATGCCATCAATGACGCTTTTCGCTTGGGCGGTCACAAGCGTAAGATCAAGGCTAGGTTCGTGCAGCAGTTGGTGGACATCCTGGGTCATGACGAGATCCCGAAGAGGATAATACCAACAGCATGGGGTGTGGGGGGCTGATTGCTACGGATAATCGGCTTATCGTTGCTAATGAAACGTTCTCACTAAAACTAAAAATAAAAGAATTTCCTTACAACAAGATTTCGTTCGTTCAATTTTCTACAGGTACCTGGAGAGGAGAACGCAACATCACCATTCACGCGTACGATGGCAAAAAAGAGGTATTTAATGCGGCGAGTAACGACGAAGCCATCGGATTCACCGCACACTTGCGGGAGAAAATTCACTCAAATATCACTACATCCGTCCCAGACGATTATAAAACCGCCAAAGTCTATGCCATCAATAATGCTATCCGCGGGCTGGACAACTTTGACCTAGCGCCGGTGCACAGAGGCGAGATCAAGCAGTTGCCGGACATTCTGGGAGAGAACGAACTCCCGGAGAAAATGATGTGTGTAATATATGATGGTTGGGACGGAATGCTGTTTGCTACGCCCAGTCGTCTCATCTTTGTCCCATCTGGGGGGAAGCGCTCACTAAGGATAGAGGCATTCCCCTACGATGCGATTACGTCCGTTGAGTCCTCTACGGGAATTGTCTTCGGCAAAATGACTATTTATTCATCCGGTATGGAAGCAACATTTGAAACGATAGTTGACCAGGAATTCGAAGAATACCTGCGAGCAAAGATTCCTGCCTCCGCCCCCAGTCCCGCCACCTCAGACTACGCTCCTGCACCGCCGATGATGGGTACTGTATCGGTTGCCGACGAACTGGAGAAACTCCATAATTTGGTGGATAAGGGCATTCTGATGCAGGAAGAATTCGAGGTTCTAAAAAAGAAACTGATCCAGATATAGGCAACTGGAGTAGATTTTCGGTTTATCTGTTACGTTCTATGTTAATCAGCGACCAAAAATTGGTTCGGTGAAAGTGGCCCAGTGGGTGGATTCTAGCGTGGCTGGAAGGGTTCAGTCGTTTATCATTGTCGCACATCTACGACTACGACGGGGTGACTCTAGGATTGGGTGAAGGGCCCCGAGAGGTGCTAAAAAGCCGGGCCTTGTACATGCCCTTGGGGCGGCGGATGGAGCTTGAAGAGCTGGTGGGTGCAGCGGTTTATCTGGCAAGCTCATCGGCGGTAGCTACCACGGGACACTTTCTCATAGTCGACGGAGGCTGGACAGCCCGGTAGGGTTGCTTCGTCCAAGGGTAGTTCCGTGGCCCGCTGGAAGAGCTACAACGCCACTTCCAGACCGACTCCCTCAGTCACGGCCAGATCATATGCCAGCTTGGCTGCTGCTATGTCGACGACGCCGATACCAAAGTGTTTTACACAAATGTTGTCCGAAGAGTGCCTTCGCCCGGGGGTCAGGCCGGCGACGACTTGGGGCAGTTCAACCACCTGGTCCCAGCTGATGATTCCCGATTCGATTCCGGCTGCCAATTCGCCCGCTTCATAACGTGCTTGCTCCAAGGAATCCACTATGATCCGGTTGGCGCGTCGGATCGATGTCGCATCCACCTCCTGTGCATCCAATGTGACAGGCCCGGCGCTCACCAGCAGTGCTCCCTCTTCCAGCCATGCTCCATCCAGCACCGGGTCTTTTGTGGTGGTGAGACAAACCACTATGCTGCTGCCCTCGACCGCTTCTTGGCTGCTGGCAACGGGTAGGACCTCTGTTTCCAAGGTCTGAGATAACCGTCGAGCAAAATCGGCGCGCGGCTCAGGGCGCCTGCTGAACACCTTGATAGTTTTAACCTGTCGAGCTTGAGCTACAGCCATCACCTGGGTCTGAGCTTGGTACCCTGTGCCGATCATGCCGAGGACATCGGCGTCGGCATTGGCCAAGTGGCGTACAGCAACGCCTGTGGTGGCGCCGGTACGCAATGCTCCAAGCCAGTTGGCGTGGATAAATGCCTTGAGCTGGCCGGTCGCCGCATCGTACAAAATGACATGGTACTGCTGAACGCCGCCCACGGTTGTGTAGGTCTTGGCTCCGAAAAGGCCTTCATAAGCTAGTCCGCCGCCCATGAGGGCCAACTGGCTATCGCCCAAAGCTATGGTGCGCCGGTCAGCATTGAATGCTTCCCCCGCAGCATAATGGCGGTGCATCTCCTCCACCTTATCCATCATACTGCCCATGGTTACGGTGTTCTTGATATCAGCGTCGGTCAAGATACGGGCCATAGCAACCCTCATGGTCTTCAAAATCAGATGACCGATATTATGGCGCCGGTTGGCAATGGGAGCAACACTTGAGCTATGGCGCGCCCGCTGGGGGCGGCGGGAAGCTCGGCATCGGATATATGATACAATGCCCCGGACCAATCAATGGTCGTATGAATCAGCTCGGAGGGTGCGGCGTTGAATTCGGTGAACCAGCAAGAGCCCCCCAATATTTCCGAAGGATTCTACCGGGAACATGCGGACCGGTATGCGGAAGTATCTCACCAGATGTTGCAGTCGGTGTACATCAAGTCTTCCCATCCACGACTTACCGGAGACCTTGATCTGCTCGCCAGACTCAAAGAACTTGTGCCCAGTGGAAGCGGTCTTGATGCTGGTTGCGGTGCGGGCGCCCGGGATGTTTTTTCGTTCTGGCAGGAGGGATACGATATCTATGGGGTCGATGCCATAGAAGAAAATATCCGGGTAGCCAAAACGGTCCACCCGGAGATATCAGACCGACTTTCGGTGGCAGACCTGCGGGAGCCGTTGGATTTAGTCGATGATTCCTTTGATTTTGTCATGTGCAACGCGGTGATCCAGCACATCGCACCCGAATATGTGATGCAGGTAACGCTGAAGGAGTTTGCCCGTGTGTTGAAGCCGGGCGGCGTGATGCAGCTAATGTTCAAAAACGGTGACGGAGTGTCGACGGTTTTCGACCGTGATTACGGTGTGGACCGCTCTTTTCTGCTCTATGACGAGCAGGAGGTCCTATCTGCACTGAACAATTTGGGCTTGGACCTTATCGAAGATCCGGACCCCGAAGTCCTGTCTGGAATAATGTACTTGACCGATCCCAAGCCCGTTGAACATTGTGTGTTTTATACCCGTAAAACCTGAGGGACAACATACCGGTACTCGTTGAGAGATAGTCTGAATAAGTCCCCTTGGATGCGGAGGATGGACGTGAAACCCGTCCCTACGGAGGGGCGAGGTTCCCGCATTCGCGGGAATGACGGGTTTCAGGCGAGTTGTTCAGAGGTTCCTTAGGTATGCTTACATAGGACCGGCTGGCCACAGGCATGGCATTTGAACATCTGCCTTCCTTCATGGTAGACTTACGCCTACATTATTCTATATCCGGTCAACGTGCACCTTCTCAGCCTACCGGTCCAGTAGGTCAACGGTTTGGTTCACTGGCAGCCATTCCGCTGGTGCAAATACCCGCTTGTCTCTTAAGCCGCTCTGATGGCTGTCATCAAGTGGGGGAACTTGCGGATCTACGCCCGCAGTTGCGGGGACACAGGAGGTCATCGCGAGGGCGCCGGGTGACATGGCAGGCAATCCTCATGACGTAGCTCATCTCCTCCTCAACGTTTCAAACCTGAAGAACGACCTTATAATCTGGTCAGCCCATGAATATGGGCGGGTTGACCATGAGCAACAGCAGTTCAGAAAGGCAGGGAAACCATGGCAATGGAAACTGCGACACAATCCCAGAACGGCGCCGGTCATCTCAACTCCGGCGAGGTAAGCATCTCCGTCAGGGGTCTTTGGAAAGTATTTGGAAAGAACCCGCTTCAAGCCTTGTCCGATGTGAATTCCGGTCTTGACAAGCGGGAGCTCCAAGAAACCCTCGGCCTGATCGTGGGCTTGCAAGAGGTTAGCTTTGATGTCCACCGTGGAGAGACATTCGTTGTAATGGGTCTCTCGGGAAGTGGAAAGTCCACATTGGTGCGTTGCTTAAACCGATTGATCGAGCCGACCGCGGGCGAGATCTATGTGGATGGAGAAGATATCCTCAAGGCTGGTCACCAACGCCTGACCGAGTTCCGGCGGGGTAAAATCGCCATGGTGTTCCAGCACTACGGACTGCTTCCACACCGCAACGTGGTGGACAATGCTTGCTTGGGTCTGGAGGTCCGGGGGATGGAGAAAACCGAGCGTTACTCCAAGACTCAGGATGTCCTCGACCTTGTGGGCTTGGATGGCTGGGAGCAGTCCTATCCGCGACAACTCAGCGGAGGCATGCAACAACGTGTGGGGCTGGCCCGGGCCTTGGCAATGGACCCGGATATTCTACTTCTGGACGAGCCCTTTAGCGGACTGGACCCACTCATCCGCAGGAATATGCAGGATGAGCTGATTCGCATACAACAAGAGCTCCACAGAACCATCGTCTTCATCACCCATGATCTTGCTGAAGCTGTCAAGCTGGGCGACCGCATCGTAATAATGCGCGATGGTGCGGTAATCCAGATCGGTAAGCCTGAGGAGATAGTGCTCAACCCGGAAAATGATTATGTTGCAGAATTCACCCAAGATGTTCGACGGGAGTCGATATTGACCGCCAACCATATCATGGTTGATCCGTCTTCGGTGGTCTCATCCTGCCATGGACCGGAAGAAGCCCTCCAGGTGATGAACAGGAGCGAGTCCGCTTTCGCCTTCATGTTGGACGACGACGAAACATATTTGGGCATTCTAACCGAGCAACAAGCCCATACCGCCCTTCAGGCTGGAGTAGATAAGCTTGGCGACCACCTGGACAGCTACCTGGATACCGACACCGGACCCATCTCCTACAACATCGCATTGGAGCAGATCATCCCAGTTTGCATGATATGTGATTATCCTGTACCGGTTGTGAACGAAGCGGGCAACCTGATTGGCGTGGTGGACCACCACATTCTTGCCGGAGCTCTTTCATCCAACCAGCCAACCCAAGACCCCTCCCAATAGACATCACTCTGCAGAAGACCGAACCTCAGGAGGTACACTCGTGGCTAAGGCTGTCTCAGGTGGCGAGAATCGGGGAACCGGCGGGCAAACGACAAACGGCTTCCTGACCAGACAGACGGTCCAATTGCTGGACCTACACACAGTCAGCTTCCTCACGTGGGTAGTGGTCTTCGTGGCATCTGTGCTGGCTGCGGGGATTGTCAGCTATATAGTGTGGGGGGCGGGCATGGACTTTCCCGCGAAATGGGGACGGCCGATCGGGGCCGAGGTCGATGCGGTCGTTAAATGGCTGACAACCAATCTAGCTTGGTTGTTCGACGGAATAAAAGAAATAGTGCTCCAGATGCTGGTCGCCTTGGAAGATGCTCTCTTGTGGCTGCCTTGGCCCGCTTTGATCTTGGCTGTAAGCTTGGTGGCTTGGAGAGTGTCAGGTGTGGCTCTAGGTGCTTTCTGTGGCGTAGCTCTGGTGGGTGTTGGGCTCATGGGCAGGCTTCCCGGCAATCCGGAAACCCTGTGGGCAAGCTCAATGGAGACCTTGGCCCTCATCTTGGTGTCGGTCTTCATCTCTCTGTTGACAGGTATCCCCCTTGGCGTACTGGGCGCAAAAAACCGGTGGGTAGACAATATCATTCGGCCTATTCTGGATGGCGCCCAGACCATGCCGAGCTTCGTATATTTGGTGCCGGCCTTGCTCTTCTTCGGATTGGGGACAGTGCCAGCTGTCATGGCCACAGTGATATATGCCATACCGCCGGTGATCCGTCTGACCAACCTTGGAATAAGACAGGTCTCACCCCAGACCGTGGAAGCGGCCCGCTCCTTTGGAGCTACGCCGATGCAGTTGCTGGTCAAAGTGCAGATTCCCATGGCCATCCCAACCATAATGGCTGGTGTGAACCAGACCACGATGCTCGCCCTTTCGATGGTGGTGGTGGCTTCTCTGGTAGGGGCGGGTGGACTTGGCGAGGTGGTATTGAGAGCTCTTGGGCGCCAAGAACCCGGAAATGCTTTGATCGGAGGGCTGGCCATCGTATCCATCGCCATCGTCATAGATCGGATTACCCAAGCCCTGGCCAAGTCCAAGGCGGAAGCGTTGTCAGGTGGTGGCGGTTAGAAGGAACCTCAAGGTTGCAACATGACATAAATATAGCGTTGCATAGGAGTTTGTCTCATAGACCGGTGGGCGGGTTGAGTAACACAGGTGTGGGAGCGATGCGCCTCAACAGAGGTTGGCCCGTCCAGTTGCACCGGCCACTTGTCGGCCCCCAGAAAGGTCGTCTACTCTCTTAGTTCCATGGCGCCTTGACCCAGTCCCAAGGCGCTTGGCCGCTGCGCCATAGCTTGAGCAAGTTATGGGTCGTCCCTGCCAGCGACCACTCACTCTGTGCAGTGCCCAACCCCCGTCTCATAAACCGTCGGAACCCCTGGCCTTCCTTGACCTGTCCGAACACCGGCTCCACCAGTACACCCCGCTTCTTGTACAGAGCTCGGCCTCGCTTTGTCAGCAGCTTGCGCTCCATCCTGTCCCTCGGGCTCAGTCCTTTTGGTATACGCCCTCGGGGACACCCCTTCTCCCATAGCAGCTTCCGCTGTTTCCAATCCTTGGTGGTGGCAATAAGAAGCTCAGGCATCTCTGGCCAGGGGCAAGCCCTGATGTTGGCCTCACTCCAGTACCCGGCATCGGCCAAGCCCGCTTTGGGCCGGTCCTCTATGCCGGCTGCTTCCAGAGTATGCGCCATGGTTTGGAGCATCGGCTCCAGTTGCTGCACATCGTTGGCCTCTTGGGTCACTCCAACGGCTACTATGATCTGCTCCTCGCTCACCACCGCCTGGGCATTGTAGCCCTGCACGTACCCTTGCCTGGTCTTCATGATACGACTGTCCGGGTCGGTGGTATTAGTCTTCGCCTCTTCGGTAGGAAGTGGCTCTACCACCTTGGGCTTTCGCCCTCGCTTCTTTTTGCCTGTGACATCTTCTTCTGCCCGCCGTCGCTCCACGTGCTCTTGGACAGCCTTGGCTCCTGCTTCAGCCTCCCGCTGCAGACGTTCCTTGGCTTCCTTCAGGCGCTTGAGCCGCTCCGTCCGTCCCCCTAGCCCTTCCGGTAGCTCATCCCCTCGCCGGTCGGGACCATAATGGGCATCCTCTTCAGCATCCGTTGCCTTGGCCTCTGCCAACATGCGCCGCACTTCTTCTTCAATGGCCTGGTGGCTCCGGTTGGTGGCCAGGGCCGCGTTGGCTGCCACCTTCGTCCCATCAAGAGCCACTACCCCCAACTTCACCAGACCCGCTTCATGGCATAACCTCAGTACCTCTACAAAGAGCTCCTCGAACGCCTCCTCGCGCTCCGCCCTAAAGCGACAGATGGTACGGAAGTCTGGCTGCCGGTTGGCCGCCACCACCCGGAATCCTACATCTTCCTCCAGAGCACGGGCTATGCGCCTGGAACTGCGTACACCCAGGCAGTAGCCGTACAACAGGATGGCCACCATCATCCCCGGATCGTAGGCCGCTGCACCCCATCCATCACTTCGATAGACTGCATAGAACTCCCTCAGATCCATCTGGCCTACTGCATCTACAATGAACCAAGCCAAGTGACCCTCACTCAGCCAATCCCTCATGGACGGCGGCATCAAGTAGCTCTGGTCTCGCTCGCAACTCAGAAGGTTATAAGCCATAGTGTCCTACCTGCCTGATGTTTCTATGAGCTTACTGCTTCGCCAACCCCGCAGGAAGGGGGTTTATGGGACACGCTCATAGCTGTAAATTTGACAAGAGACCAAAAAAACGTTAAAAAGGCTTAAGGACGATCAACTTAACTAGGAGGAGATAGTTTATGGTTCGGGCATTAACGCTGAAAAGCATCTTCATCTTGATAGCTCTGCTTGCCGTATCCTTGACAGCTGTGGCATGTGGGAATGGTGATGATGCTTCCACCACAGAAGCACCTGCAACCGTAGAACCAACTGCAACCACAGAAGCACCTGCAATCGTAGAACCAACTGCAACCGCAGAACCGGAAAAATCTGAGATAGTCTTTTCTGACCTGAACTGGACAAGCGCCCAGGTCCAGAACAGAATAGCCCAGTACGTAATAGAAAACGGTTACGGTTATGAGACCAGCGCCATTCTTGGCGGGACGTTGCCCAACTTCCAAGGCTTGCTAAAGGGAGATATCCATGTGTCCATGGAGATCTGGCTCCCGAACCAGGTCGAGATTTGGGATCCGGCGGTAGCCAACGGCCAGGTGGTCTCCATAGGGGAGAGCCTTGGCGAAGACTGGCAAAGCTCTTTTGTCATACCCAAATACATTGCTGACGAATATCCCGGTCTGACAACCATCGAAGATCTGAAGTCGGATGAATTCAACAAGATCTTCCAAACTACCGATAGTGGCGGCAAAGCCCGCATGGTTGGTTGTATAATTGGGTGGTCCTGTGAAGTTGTGAACCAAACCCAGGTCGAAGCTTATGGTCTGAACGACTATATCGACGTGGTAAGCCCCGGTTCCCAAGAAGCCCTTTTCTCCGACCTGCAGGGCAAATATGACAGGCAGGAGCCTTGGTTGGGGTACATGTGGGGGACAGGAGACCCGGCCTTGGTGCTTGATCTGGTGCGCCTGGAAGAACCGGCTTACACCGATGAGTGCTGGTCTACTACCAAGGCGTGTGCGTATAAGGACGCAACCATACTCATCGGGGTACACCCAAGCGTGGTCACTGCTGCGCCTGATGTAATCGAGTTCCTTCGGAATTGGGGTTTCACCATCGACGTCTACAAAGGTGTCGCAAGATACATGGCTGAGAACCCTGACATCGAAGCTCAGCAGGCTGCTATCTGGTTCTTGAAGAACAATGAACCGCTGTGGTCTACTTGGATGCCTGCCGATGTGGCAGCGGATGTCTCGGCAGCTCTCGCGAACGAATCCTAACCCTAGGAACTAGGTCGCAGACAATGCGTGTATGTCGGGCAGCCCGTAAGGGCTGCCCGACATTTTTGTAGCCCTGATCGGAGTAGCGTCTGTTCACCTCATCGGACGATCTCGGTGGAAGCCGAAAACCAGAGGCCTTACGGCGACAGGCCCCCTGGACGAGGACCATTCCGGCGCCCTCCTCCCCCCAAACCCCCTCTGTCCCCCTAACCCCCTCCTGCCCCTCCGACCCCCCCTCCTGCCCCCCCCCCGAACCCACCACTGTCTCCCCCTGTACCTCAGAACCCCCTCCGAACCCCTCTCCTGTCATTCCGAACGCCCTCCTGTCATTCCGAACGCCCTCCTGTCATTCCGAACGGAGTGAGGAATCTAAGGTCTCCCTCCGATGGCTGGCTCATTCCCCCGTCGGCCCTTGATGTGAGCCAGCATCTTAGATTCTTCGTCGTGCGCTCCTCAGAATGACAATGAAGAGGGTTGCTCCTCAGAACGACAATTTCTTATTGTCATCCCGAACTCCCCCTGTCATTCCGAACGGAGTGAGGAATCTAAGGTCTCCCTCCGATGGCTGGCTCATTCCCCCGACGGCCCTTGATGTGAGCCAGCATCTTAGATTCTTCGTCGTGCGCTCCTCAGAATGACAAGGAGGGGGGTGCTCCTCAGAATGACAAGGAGGAGAGTGCTCCCCAGAATGACAAAGAGGAGGGTGCCCCCCAGAATGACGATGAGGGAGAGTCCCTCCGAACCTGCCGCTGTCCCTCCGAACCCCCTCTGTTATCCCGAACCACCCTCCTGTCATTCCGAACGGAGTGAGGAATCTAAGGTCTCCCTCCGATGGCTGGCTCATTCCCCCGACGGCCCTTGATGTGAGCCAGCATCTTAGATTCTTCGTCGTGCGCTCCTCAGAATGACAAGGAGGGGGGTGCTCCTCAGAATGACAAGGAGGAGAGTGCTCCCCAGAATGACAAAGAGGAGGGTGCCCCCCAGAATGACGATGAGGGAGAGTCCCTCCGAACCTGCCGCTGTCCCTCCGAACCCCCTCTGTTATCCCGAACCACCCTCCTGTCATTCCGAACGGAGTGAGGAATCTAAGGTCTCCCTCCGATGGCTGGCTCATTCCCCCGACGGCCCTTGATGTGAACCGGCATCTTAGATTCTTCGTCGTGCGCTCCTCAGAATGACGATTTCTTATTGTCATTCCGAACCCTCTCTGTCATTCCGAACGGAGTGAGGAATCTAAGGGCTCCCTTTGATGGCTGGCTCATTCCCCCGTTGGCCCTTGATGTGAGCCGGCATCTTAGATTCTTCGTCGTGCGCTCCTCAGAATGACAGGGGGCAGGGGCACTCGTCAGAATGACGGGGAGGGGCGGGTGCCGCTCAGAATGATGGGGAGGGGGGCGCTGCTCAGAATGACACGGGGGGAGCGCACGTCGGCGCCACAACTGGGGGAGGGGGATTGCGTGTATTGCTCACCGGGCCTGAACGGTTGCGCGGCCTTGGCTCGATTGACATAGCAGCCAAGTCGCATATATCATGCTTTAGGTACTGTTACTAGCTACCGGAGTTCCCCATTGTCCCGTAATTGACGTGCTTGGGAGGTATTGGACTATTGCAAGATTTTGAATACAGCGCACCCCGAACACTGGGTGAGGCCGTATCCTTGATGGCTGAGAATGGCCAAACAGCTCGGGCATTGGCTGGAGGCACCGACATCTTGGTACAGCTTCGGGGTGGACGATGGAAGGTCGAGCACATAGTTGATGTCAAGGAGATACCGGAGCTAAACGAAATCAGCTTCAGTCGGGAAGATGGCCTGACACTGGGTGCAGCAGTCCCGTGTTATCGAATATACCAGGACCCAGAGGTGGCTCAAGCATACCCTGGGGTCATTGATGCCGCGTCAATGATCGGGGGGATCCAGATCCAAGGAAGAGCAACCTTGGGCGGCAACCTGTGCAATGCTGCCCCTAGCGCCGATGCCATTCCGCCCCTGATCGTGCAAGGTGCAACCTGCCTGATTGCAGGCCCAACTGGCATAAGGGAAGCGTCGGTAGCGGACTTTTGCACCGCTCCGGGGCGGAACATACTGCAGGACGGAGAGTTGCTCGTGTCTATGCATCTTCCTGCGCCGACGAACAATTCTGGGGCTCATTACCTAAGATTCATACCGCGCAACGAAATGGATATTGCAGTTGCCGGCGTGGGGTCTTGGGTCCAGTTGTCGCCTGATAACAGATCGTTTGTATCGGCGCGAATAGCCTTGGCGTCGGTGGCTCCCACGCCGTTATATGTCGAAGAGGCGGCAGCTCAGCTTGCCGGCCAGGATGTTGGTGAGGAAGCCATTGAAAATGCAGCCCAAGCAGCTATGGATGCTGCAAAGCCCATAACCGATATGCGAGGAACCATACAGCAGCGGCGGCATTTGGTAGGTGTATTGACCCGCCGAACTCTGCGCGGAGCTATCGCACGCGCCGCTGGGCGATAAACATCAGGGAGGCCGACAAACATGGTCAGAAAGGCCCATATCCAAGCTACCATCAACGGCGAAGAGGTTGAATACCTCTGCGAACCCCGGCAGAGTTTGCTGGAAGTGCTGAGAGATGTGTTGGAGATGACCGGGACTAAAGAAGGTTGTAACGACGGCAACTGTGGGGCTTGCACGGTTATCATGGACGGACGGATTGTCAACTCATGTGTGGTCTTGGGGGTTGAAGCTGAAGGCGCTGCCGTGGACACCATCGAAGGTGTCGCCACCCCGGAAAGCCTCCATCCTTTGCAGCAAAGCTTTTTGGAAAATGCGGCGCTCCAGTGCGGGATATGCACACCCGGATTCATCCTGGCGTCAAAATCCCTCTTGGAGATGGAACCCAACCCCTCTGAAGCGAGGGTCCGTCACTGGTTGGCGGGCAACCTTTGCAGGTGCACCGGGTATGATAAAATCGTGAAGGCGGTCCTAGAAGCTGCCGATGTTATGGAGGTGAAGGGCTAATGGCTACTACGGTAGAAGCGTCTTCTCAAGAATTCAAGGTGGTGGGCACCAGACCCATCCGACACGATGGCGCCGAAAAGGTAACCGGACGGGCCCGCTACAGCGCCGATATTCAATTGCCCGGACTTCTTCAAGGAAGGGTTCTCAGAAGCCCCCATGCCCACGCCCGCATCATATCTATAGATGCTTCGAAAGCTCTGGCTCTGCGTGGGGTCAAGGCGGTGGTAACGGCGGCGGATTTTGTTAAACCTTCGGGCAGGGTTTCAGATTTGACCGAAGGCGCCATCCATAACATGGGGTTCATGGCCAACAATGTCATGGCAGCAGACAAGGTACTCTACAAAGGACATGCTGTAGCTGGCATAGCTGCCACGAACGCACACGTCGCCGAAGAAGCCCTTGGTCTGATAGAAGTCGAATACGAATTGTTGACGCCGGTGCTCACCTTGGACGATGCGGTGAAGGATGATGCCCCCATATTGCACGAACGTTTGGCGTCCTTGGCCAATCCGGGTCTGCGGCCCGGCGGGCTGATGGACGATGATGACGGGGGAACACCTTCCAACATTGCCAACCACTTCGTCTTCGAATCCGGGGACATCGAGCAGGGATTCAAAGAAGCTGATGTTGTGGTCGAACGGGAGTTCGACACCGCAACCGTCCATCAAGGTTACATCGAACCCCATGCCGCCACGGCGGTGTGGAACGCCGATGGCAATATCACCCTATGGTGCAGCAGCCAAGGGCAATTTGCCATGCGGGACCAAACAGCCCGGCTGATCGGAGTCCCGGTCTCCAAGATCAAGGTCATACCCATGGAGATCGGCGGCGGTTTCGGCGGCAAGACCATCGTTTACCTGGAACCGGTGGCTGTGGCTTTATCTAAAAAGGCAGGACAGCCCGTAAGGGTGGCTATGAGCAGGTCCGATGTATTTCAGGGGACCGGTCCGACTTCCGGCACGCACAGCAGGGTAAAGATAGGGGCCAACAAGGACGGGAAGATAACGGCCGTTGATGCCACGTTGGCCTACGAATCGGGGGCGTTCCCCGGTTCCCCAGCTATCCCGGGCAGCTTGTGCATGTTGTCAGCCTATGACATAGCCAACGCCAAGGTGGAAGGTTACGATATCGTAGTAAACAAACCCAAGGCTGCCGCTTATCGTGCTCCGGGTTCCCCTGCTTCAGCCTTTGCAGCCGAATCGGTGATCGATGAAGTGGCGAAGATGCTGGGGTACGATCCTGTGGAATTCCGTTTGCTGAATGGGGCCACAGAAGGAACTCGCAGGATTAACGGCGTCAGACTGCCTCGAATAGGATACATTGAGCTGCTGAACGCAGCCAAGGAGCACCCCCACTATTCAGCGCCGTTGGAAGGCCCCAACCGGGGACGCGGGTTTGCCACCGGATTCTGGGGGAACGGCACAGGGCCGGCCAGCGCGGTAGCCAGTGTGAACTCCGATGGCTCCGTTAGCTTGGTGGAAGGTTCCCCTGATATCGGTGGTAACCGGGTAGCTCTTGCGATGCAGTTTGCCGAGGTACTGGGAATCGCCGCAGAAGATGTGAAACCTGCCGTCGGCGACACCGATTCAGTCGGGTTCACCTCAAATACCGGAGGCAGCGGCGCTACCTTCAAGAGCGGATGGGCATGCTACGAGGCTGCCCAAGATATCAAGCGTCAGTTCATCGAAAGGGCTTCCAAGATTTGGGAAGCATCCCCCGATGATGTGGAGTACACCGACGGAGCTCTCACCCATAAATCCGATCCTGAGCTAAAGCTAACCTTCAAGCAGTTGGCTGCCCGGCTCAACGGTACCGGCGGGCCGATATCCGGACGAGGCAACGTCAACCCCAGGGGTCAAGGTCCGGCTGTGGCAGGATGTATCGTGGATGTGGAAGTTGACCCGGACACCGGGAAGGTGGAAATACTGCGATGCACCGTCCTGCAGGATGTTGGGAAAGCTATTCATCCGAGCTACGTAGAAGGACAGATGCAGGGTGGAGCAGCTCAGGGAATCGGTTGGGCTCTAAACGAGGAGTATGTGTACAATGCCCGCGGTGAGATGACCAACTCCAGCTTCTTGGACTACCGGATGCCAACCAGCTTGGACCTTCCAATGATCGATACGGTGGTTGTTGAGGTTCCCAATCCCGGGCATCCCTTTGGCATGAAGGGCGTGGGTGAGGTTGCTATTGTGCCGCCCATGCCGGCGATTGCCAATGCTATCTATAATGCCATAGGCGTTCGGATGAGCAGATTGCCCATGTCGCCCGGAAATGTCCTCGAAGCGATTTGGGAACAACAGAAGAACGGCGAATAGTAACCGCAGCGGCGAAAGGGAAGATCTATTGAAGGTCGGCGTAAACCTGAGCGTAACCGATAAACTGGTTAACTTTGCTGCTGTGGCAAAGCGGGCTGAAGACCTGGGCTTTGAATCCATTTGGATATCTGAGCACACCTTTGTCCCTGTAAAAACCGACTCCCGCTATGCAGGTACTGCCGATGGCAGCATCCCCGAAGGGATGGCTCACATAGCTGATCCCTTTATTTGCTTGGCGATGGCAGCTGCCGTAACCCAGACCATCAGATTGGGAACCGCGGTTTGCCTGATTCCTCAAAGGAACCCTGTCTTGTTGGCCAATGAGATTGCCACGTTGGACCATTTCTCCGGCGGCCGGTTTATGCTTGGCGCCGGAACAGGTTGGTTGAAGGAAGAATCGGAGATACTTGGCGGGGATTTCGAACATCGCTGGACTCAAGCAGCCGAATGTATCAAGGTAATGAAGGAAATTTGGACCAAGGATGAAGCTGAGCATCACGGGCGTTACTATGATTTCCCAGCTATCCGGTCCTTCCCCAAGCCGCTCCAGAAACCCAACCCACCCATCTACTTGGGCGGAAGCGCTTCCAATGTGTTCAAGCGCATAGTTTCATATGGTGACGGCTGGCTGCCGACCGGACGTGTGAGCCCTGATCAGATGAAGGAAGGCTGCCGGGCGCTACAGGACATTTGTGCAGAAACGGGCAGAGATTTCAGCTCCATTGAAATATCGGCATATGCCCAGCCGGCGGACCCCGATGTGCTCCAAAGGTACGAAAGAGCCGGGGCCAGCAGGGTGATCATCCGCACTGCAGACCACCCCGGCGATGAAGCTCTCCCCAGCTTGGAAAAGATCGCTGAAAAGGTCTTTTAGCAGTAGCTGCGCCTTTTATTGCTGCCCGGTGGCGCCACAGAACTATCTTCTTCTCCAAGAGGCGACTGATTGGCAACGGTGTTCATCCCCACCCTTCTACAGACCTTCACCAAGGGAACCAAGCGAGTGAATATCCCGGCGAATAACGTCCGTCACCTCGTGAACCAGTTGGAGGAGATGTTCCCTGGGATCCAAGAAGGCCTTTTGGAAGATGGAGAGATACTCCCCAATATTTGCGTAGCTGTGGACGGCGATGTTACGCAGCTGGGGTTGTTGGAACAGCTGGAAGAAGATAGCGAAGTCCATTTTGTGCCTGCTATAGGTGGGGGCTGTGTTCAGATGGAACAAATCGGCCGACTGCCGAGCCAAAGAGGTCTTTGATAAATCTGGGAGGTAATGATGAGTGAACAGCACATCGGGGTTGCTATCGCAGAACCCAACAGTCGAAAGGCTCTGGATGCAATAAAGACAGCCGAGGACCTGGGGATCTCCGCTGCTTGGATGACAACGGGCGGGGCGGGGCTTGATGCGCTGACGCTGTTTTCTGCAGCAGCTGTTCAGACCAGCCGCATCCTACTGGGAACTTCGATAGTTCCGACATTCCCCCGCCATCCTATCGTCATGGTCCAACAGGTCCAGGTGATTGCCCAACTGGCTCCCGGCAGATTCAGGTTGGGTGTAGGCCCCAGCCATCGTCCTTCTATGATCGAATCATTCGGGGTGGATTTTCGATCGCCCTTGGGGCACCTAAAAGAGTATGTGCTGATCTTAAAATCGCTATTGCAAACGGGTGCTGTCGACTTTCAAGGAGAATTCTACCGGGCAAAGGCTTCGATTGCAGAACCGGTGGATGTTCCCGTGATGGCATCGGCTCTGCGGGACGGATCCTTTGAAATGTGCGGTGCAGAAGCCGATGGGGCTATAAGCTGGGTATGCCCCGGCGCTTATCTCGGTGAGGTAGCTCTACCAGCTATGAAAAAAGGGGCTTCTGATGTCGGCAAAACGCCGCCCCCGCTCATAGCCCATGCCCCTGTTTGCGTCCACGACAACATCGATGATGTGCGGGCGGCTATGAAAGGATTTGGCAGGTATCCGCAGCTTCCCTTCTACCAGAAAATGTTTGCGGCAGCGGGCTTTCCTGAAGCCTACGACGGCGCTTGGAGCGATGGAATGATCGACGCCACCGCTTTATATGGGACGGAAGGGCAGGTGGGAGATAAGCTGAATGCCCTGCTATCGATGGGAGCCACCGAAGTGCTTGTGTCGCCGGTTGGGGCTGGGTCCGATAAGGAGGCCTCACTGCGTCGAACTTTGCAGCTGGTGGGCGAGGTTTCCCGGTCCTTGGCTGCTTAGCTGGTGATCAGCCGGGCCAAAAGACTTGCTGGACAGCTAAATCCAGGGCTGACTGTCATTTACCAAATCATGCGCCCCGTTTATAATGTCTGCCAAGGCTTGGAGATCAGGAAGCCCGCATCGGGAAGAACTGCAACGGTTCGGGTGGAGGTGCAATGGCAAAGGTTGATAGGACTTCCTCAACGAAAACGATACAACCGAGCAAGCACTACGATGTAGGATTGTCGGACGAAGAGGCGCTGGAAACCTATAACAAACTGGCGCTTATCCGTGCTATAGAAGAACGGATTTGGGCGTTGAACCGGCAAGGTAAGGTGCCAATCGCAGCATCCAGCCAAGGTCACGAAGCAGCTCAACTGGGTATCCTGACCGCCTGCACCAAGGACGGGAACTGCTTTTTGTTCCCGTACTACCGAGATGTTGCGCTGAAGATAGCCGCTGGACTAACGCCCGAACAGGTGATGTTGTCGTTTATGGGCAAGGTTGGGGATCCTTACAGCGGGGGCAGGCAGTTTCCCTTCCAAGGAGCAGACCTGGAACACAAGATCATCCAAATATCCAACGTGGTTTCCGCCGGCGTAACCCAAGCAACAGGCTATGCCTTGGGTTGCAGGATGAAGGGCGAAGATACCGTTGTGATGTCCCATTTTGGAGAAGGTGGTTCGAGCCAGGGCGAAGTCCATGAAGCAATGAACTTCGCAGGCGTCCACAACCTGCCGATTGTGTTTGTGTGTGAGAACAACCGCTATGCTATCTCCGTCCCCCAGAACAGGCAGATGGCGGTGGTTGATGTAGCCGACCGGGCTGCAAGTTACGGCTTTCCGGGGATTGTTGTCGATGGTATGGACTTGTTTGCTTCTCTCGAAGCAACTGCCGAAGCCATAAATCATGCCCGATCCCAAGGGCCGGTGCTTTTGGAGATGAAGGTCGAGCGGTTCATGCCCCATACGACCGATGATGATGATCGACGCTACAGACCTGACGGCGAGGTAGAAGAAGCTCGTCGGCGGGACCTTGTGCGAACCTTGAGCGATTACCTCAAGGGTGCCGGCATTCTTTCAGATGACCAAGAAACGCAGATCAAAGAGCAGGTACGGATGCAGGTTGATAGAGCTACCGACACAGCAGAACTTGCTCCCTTCCCCGACGTTTCTACTATCAACGATAACCTTTATGCACCTTGATTAAGGCTGGTGGAGGTCGGATTGGCTATTAAATCGGTAATTGAAGCAGTCCGCGAAGCAATGTACGAGGAGATGCGCCGCGACCAAGACGTCTTCCTCATGGGGGAAGATGTGGGCTCCAGGGGGGGAGTGTTTCTTGCCAGCCAAGGGTTCATGGAGGATTTCGGGCGCGACCGGGTAATCGATACCCCGTTAGCTGAAGCTGGCATAGTGGGCATCGCTTTGGGAGCTGCGTTCAAGGGCCTGCGGCCCATCGCGGAGATACAGTTTTCCGATTTTATTTGGCCGGCGGCCAACCAGCTCATCGGCGAAGCGGGCCGGGTGTGCTACGGCACCAATGGTTCGCTGAACGTCCCCCTTGTTGTACGGGTGCCCTACGGCGGCGGCATCAGGGGCGGCTTGTTTCACTCCCAGAATGTGGAAAGCTATTTTTGTCATACGCCTGGGCTGAAGGTGGTGGCCCCGGCAACCCCCTACGACACCAAGGGGCTGCTGAAAGCAGCTATCCGGGATAATAATCCCGTGGTGTTCGTCGAACATAAGAAGACCTACCGTATGGTCCGGGGAGAAGTACCGGAAGATGATTATGTTCTACCCTTGGGCAAAGCCGACATCAAGCGGGCTGGCAAGGATGTTTCGGTATTTTCATATGGTCTGATGCTGCACTACTGCTTGGAAGCTGCAGAGCATCTGTCGCAAGAAGGTCTTGAGGTGGAGGTAGTGGACCTTCGAACCTTGAAGCCCTTGGATGTGGATACGATATTGGAGTCGGTGAAAAAATCAGGGCGCGCCCTGATCGTACACGAAGATAATATCACGGGCGGAGTTGGGGCGGAGGTCGCCGCCATCATCGCAAGTAGGGCGTTTGAACATCTGGATGCTCCCGTCTCAAGGCTCTGCGGCCCTGATATACCCACCATGCCCTTTGCCACATCGTTGGAAGAAGCGTATATGCCCAGCGCCGAAGACATAGCCAATGAGCTGCGCGTACTGGCAGCTTACTGAGCGCCTCAGGGTTGCTGTATAGCTGGGTCACCGGGATATCCCTTCGGCGCCGATGCGGTCAGGCCCGAAGGGCTTTGGAAATACGAGGATGGTGATATGGCGATATCCGTCAAACTACCCCAGGTTGGCGAGTCGGTGGTGGAAGGCACCATAGGCAAATGGCTGAAACAACCGGGCGATGTTCTGCAGAAATACGACCCGCTGGTAGAGGTGGTCACAGACAAGGTGACCATGGAGGTGCCTGCTCCATTTGGTGGCGTGCTGAGCCGCATCTTGGCTCAAGAAGGAGAGACCATACCGGTCGGGGCTGATATCGCCGAGATGGAAACCGCCGAGGGTCCCGCTCCTTCCACCGCACCTGCTGAGGCGCCATTGTCTTCCGGCAGCCCGAATGTGGGCACCACGGGATATCTGGTGAAGGATTTCAAGCAGGTGGGCCCCACCGGCGGGGGAGCAGGGGAACCTGCCAGCCCAGCAGACTCTCGCGAAGAACCATCAGGCCAGCGTCCCCGGTACTCTCCGGCAGTTCGACGGCTGGCACAAGAACATAATGTGGATTTAACCAAGGTGGTCGGCGCCGGGATGGGCGGCCGGATCACCCGTGATGATGTGCTGGCCTTTGTCCAGAGGGATAGTGCTGCGTCACGATCGGTCACCGAACCTTCTCCGAAGCCGTCAAGGTCTGTGGTTGCAGGATCCGGCGATGAAGAGGTTCCCCTGACTCCGATAAGGAAAATCATCGCCCAGAACATGATGAGGAGCACGAATGAAATCCCCCACGCATGGGGAATGATCGAAGTTGATATTACACGGCTGGTAAAGTTTCGGGAAAGCATCAAACAAGAGTTTTTGCAGCAGGAAGGGGTAGAGCTAACATACTTGCCCTTTGTGATCAAATCGGTCGTGGGAGCGTTGAAGCAGCATCCGTATTTGAATTCCCAGTGGGGCGGCGACAAGATCATCTTGAAAAAGGGCTTGAACGTGGGAATGGCCGTTGCCGCTCCGGACGGTCTTGTGGCGCCGGTAATTCACAATGCCGACAGCTTGAGCATTTCCGGTCTGGCCGGGGCCGTAAAGGACCTTACCAACCGAGCTAGACAAGGAAAGCTAACCTTGGAAGATGTCCAAGGAGGGACCTTCACCGTCAATAACACCGGATCTCTTGGCTCGGTCCTTTCACAGCCCATCATCAACTATCCACAAGCTGGGATCCTTACTACCGAATCGATTCAAAAGCGGGCGGTTGTGATTGATGATGCCATTGCCATACGCTCTATGTTGAATATCTGCCTTTCTTTCGACCATCGAATAATAGATGGGGCTGAATCGAGCGGCTTCCTACAAACGGTCAAAAGCCGGCTGGAAGCGATGGGCCCGGACACCCCCATCCACTGAGGATATTCTGTGACGGGTGCAATATCTTGCCAGGTAATCAACCTTGGCACGATGGACTATCTGGCGGCATGGGACCTTCAGAAGAGTTTGGTCCAACAGGTCCATGACGGCGACCAGCCGAACACCTTGCTGATCGTGGAGCACCCCCCGACCTACACCATGGGACGTTTGGCCAGCCGAAGGCATATACTGCTGGACGAACAACGCTTTTCGGAGCTGGGCGCTCCCCTCTATGAAGTGGACCGGGGAGGACAGCTAACCTTCCATGGCCCCGGCCAACTGGTCATGTACCCCATCCTGAATCTACGCGACCGGTTCGGACCCCTAAAGTATGTTCGAGCGTTAGAGCAGGTGATGATCCGATGCTTGTCAGACCATGCAGTCGTTGGTACAACGGCAAAGGGCATGACCGGCGTCTGGGTTGGTGAAGAAAAAATTGGCGCTATCGGCGTCAAGATCAGCAGGTGGGTCTCCCATCATGGATGCGCCCTGAATGTGAATACCGACCTTTCGTGGTACGACCATATCATCCCCTGCGGCATTGCAGATAAGCAAATGACATCTATGGCAAAAATCCTGGGTGGGCCGATTGACATGGAGATGGTTTCATACGGCATGGTGTACCATTTCGGACAAGAGATGGGTTTTCGTATGGTGGAATCCCGAGAAACCGTGGAACTTCTATCAACGCCGGCCATTGGGTAGTTGCCCCGTTTGCTGGTCCATTCTCCCCTGGTTTTTCAGGTCGCGCACAGGGGAATAATATCGTTTTAGGAACTTACGAGGTGCCCTTTGTACGTTACCATTGATGTATCTGAAAGTCGAAATTGTCCGATGTATTTGGAGAGGGTCTTCGAAGGTAGAGGGGAACCTAAACTCATCCATCAGGTGGTTGCTCCCAACCCAATGGGGGATGATATCAAGTGCTACGTCACCGGGTGGTCATCCTCAGGTCAGTGTCTCGCGTATGGTGTGCTGGTTGAAGATTCTGGGGAAGGCATACTGATGTTGCTGTACGGTGGCGATGAGGGACTTCGACTCCGACCCGTGAGTAGTCCCGGAGATTGGGATGTGAATGATTCTGCCCAGTGGGGAGAATCGTGCCTTCTTTTGCATCGGGATGTGGAGTTAAACTGACCTCCCGCCGCCAACCTAGGGAACCTCTGAACAACTCGCCTGAAGCCCGTCATTCCCGTCCCCTGAAGCCGTCATTCCCGCGAAGGCGGGAACCTCGCCCCTCTGTAGGGACGGGTTTCACGTCCATCCTCCGCATCCAAGGGGACTTATTCAGACTATCCGTAAGGTGCCTCCTCACCCGAAAGACCGTCGTAGTAATGGGCAGGCCATCAGAGGGAGACCTTAGATTTCTCACTACGTTCGGAATGACAGAGGGGAGTTCGGAATGACAACCTGGGGATACACTCCCCTCATTGTCGTTCCGAGGAGCGCCTCCCTCCCATCATTCTGAGGGGCGCCTCCTCCCTGTCATTCCGAGGAGCGCCTCCCTCCCGTCATTCTGAGGGGCACCTCCCTCCTGTCATTCTGAGGGGCGCACCCCGAAGAATCTAAGGAACCTCTGAACAACTCGCCTGAACCCCGTCATTCCCGCGACGGCGGGAACCTCGCCCTTCTGTAGGGACGGGTTTCACGTCCATCCTCCGCATCCAAGGGGGCTTAATCAGACTATCCCTAAGGCGCCTCCTCACCCGAAAGACCGTCGTAGTAATGGGCAGGCCATCAGAAGGAGACCTTAGATTCCTCACTCCGTTCGGAATGACAGTGGGAAGTTCGGAATGACAACCCGGGGATACACTCCCCTCATTGTCGTTCCGAGGACCGCCTCCCTCCCATCATTCTGAGGGGCGCCTCCTTCCTGTCATTCTGAGGGGCGCACCCCGAAGAATCTAGGGAACCTCTGAACAACTCGCCTGAAGCCCGTCATTCCCGCGAAGGCGGGAACCTCGCCCTTCTGTAGGGACGGGTTTCACGTCCATCCTCCGCATCCAAGGGGACTTATTCGGACTATCCCTAGCGTTTGGATAGAAAATTGGTTATGGCATCGAAGTATTCTTGAGGCCGTTCTGCTTGGGGTATGTGGCCGCACTTACTCAGGACCACCGATTCCGAGTTGACAATAAGCCGTTGGAACTCGTCTGCGTACACCGGAGGCACGATACCGTCGGAATCACCCCACAGCAACAAGGTAGGGGAGGTGATCCGGTGAATGCGTTTTCGCAATCCCCTGTCCGGGATGGGCCAGGTGAACTTCCCCGTTGACGCCAATGCTTCGGTTATAGCTAGCTCAGCTTCTTTTCGGTCCACGGGGTCTTCCGGTTGGGCCATGTGGGCGGCAGATGCTTCCGAGTTCGGATCGTACCATGTGGCTTTTGCTCGCTCTTCGGGGCTCATAATGTAAATGTCAGCTACTGGAGAATGGTCCAACCATAAGCCGATGCTGCTGACCAAAACGAGAGAGCGGACCTTCTGGGGATTCTGGGCTGCCAGCTCGGCAGCTATCATACCGCCGTAGGAATGGCCGATCAGGTGATAAGGTTGGGACACCAGACCATCCATCAGCTCTTCATAGAAGAGCGCCAAATCCCACAGATTGTCCACATGTTCCAAACCACGGGATTTACCGATGCCTAGATGATACGGAACATAGACATGATACCGGCTGGCCAGCTGGTCCAGGTAGGGGGTCCATCCTCCCAAGGGGGTGGCGCCATGAAAATATACCAGCGGGTCGCCTGAGCCTCCTTCAAGGAGCTCCACCGCAAATTGTCCCCCGCGCACATAAACTATGCGCTGACTATGATCGACCATGTTTCATTCCTTGATTGGACTGAATAGACCTAGGAATCCCCGGAGATGGAGGCTGGCTGGGTCCGGTCGGGGACCGCAGCAGGCCACCAAGGGTCCTCATAATCTTGCCAGAGTCCCTTCACCGCGGGCAGTACTTCGGATGAAAACAGGTTCATGTTCTTGAGAGTCAGCTCCTTGGGCATCGTTCCGATATGTAACAGGCACATCAGGTGTCCGACCCTTAGCATCTTGGCAGCTTCGATGAGCTGGTCGCGCACTGTGGATGGGCTGCCTGCAATTATGTGGCCTTGTTCGATCCAATCCTTCCACTTCAATGGCCCGGAAGGTTGTTGAACGTTGGACCCTATGGCTGTACGCAGGCCGGCTCTGAGGGATTCTATGGAGCGGTAACCGGGCGATTCAGCAAAGGGAGGGTACACCTTGAGCATCTTGTTATAGAAGTAGTCCACATGAGGAGCATACTCCTGCTCTGCCTGGCTATCGGTCTCAGAAACGCAGACCAACTGCAAGAAGCCGACTCGATGAGGGTTATCGTCGATCCCAAGCTGGGCCGTTCGTTCCCAAAAGCCGTCCAGAACCCTGCGGCCTCGGATGTAGCCGTAGTAGCTCAGGTAACAGTACACATAGTTGCGGTTGAGCACCCAGTCCCAGGTTTCCAAGCTGCCACTACCTGGAATCCAGACTGGCGGATGGGGTTGTTGTAAAGGCCGCGGCCATATATTGACATAACGCAGTTGACTGAATTTTCCATTGAACACAAATGGTTCTCGACGGGTCCAAGCGCTCATTATCAGGTCATGAGCTTCCGAGTGGCGTTCTCGTAGTTGAATAGGCACTTGCCCGTAGGAAAAGGTGGTGTCCATGGATGTACCCACCGGAAATCCGGCTACCAATCGGCCGCCACTGAGCACATCCAACATCGCCATTTCTTCGGCCACCCTGATGGGCGGTTGGTAGAGGGCGATGCTATTGCCCAAGACGACCAATGCGGCATTGGATGTTGTACGGGCAAGTATGCTTGCGATTAAATTGGGGGATGGCATCAGTCCGTAGGCATTGGAATGGTGTTCGTTGACGCATATGCCGTCGAAACCGAGAGTATCGGCGTGCTGAAGCTCATCAAGGTAATCCCCATACATCTGCTGTCCCAATCCAGGATCGAAATTGGAGTTGGGAAGGTCGACCCAAGCGCTCCGATGTTTTTCTGAAAAATCGTCGGGGAGCTTTTGATAGGGCATAAGATGGAAGAAGCTGACCTTCATCTTCAGTTCCCTTCTTTGGTAGCTTCAGGATCGAATGGACCTGTTTCCTACGGCGTCAGGATGACCTTACCCAAGGCGCCTCGGTTTGCCAAGTGAGCATGGGCGTCCGCTACAGCATTCATCGGCATGATCCTGTCGACGACCAACCGGATTCGCCCGCTTTCAAACAAGGGCAGCATTTCCTTCATAGCTTGTTGGTGATCTAGATAGCCTTCCGGGGAACGTCCTATGCTGAACCCCATCACAGACCCGCAAATGCTGAAGATGTCTCTAGCTGCCAAGGATGCTGGAGCGCCGTTGGCGTTGCCGTAGATCACGAGACGTCCATAGGGGCTCAGGCATTTGATGCTCTTTTCGAGGACCTCGCCGCCCACACTATCCAAGACCACCTGTACACCTTTGTCATTGGTAAGCTCTTTGACCTTTGCTTCAAAATCATCGGTGACATAGTTGATGGCGGCATCGGCGCCCAATGAACGGACCAGTTGCAGCTTCTCCTCAGATGAAGCGGTGGCAATTACCGATGCACCCCAATGTTTGGCGAGCTGGATTGCTGCTGTGCCCACACCTGACGCGCCAGCATGGAGGAGGACGGTTTCTCCAGAACGTACGTCAGCCCTGGTCCGAAGGATATGGTACGCCGTAAGGAATATCAATGGTATGCCCCCGGCATGGACCAAATCGACGCCCTTGGGACTGGGGAATACATCCGCCATACGGGCTACCACATATTCGGCTTGGGCCCCGGAAACGCGGGCCATGACAGGTTCACCGACTTTAACCCCGGATACGCCCGGGCCAATAGCTGCGACGGTCCCAGCAGCTTCCATCCCCAAGGTGAAGGGCGGAGGTCCTCCGGGATAGGCGCCTTTTCGGCGGCCTTGATCGGCAAAGTTCATACCGGCGCCGGCGACCTTTATCAACGCCTGATCGGGCCCTGCTACAGGCTCCGGCGCCTCATCTTCCCATTCAAGGACCTCAGGGCCGCCGAATTTATGAATCCGTACTGCTTTCAAAATCCCTCCTGTCACTCTCTCTTCTGGGCTTACCCGATAGCCAGGGCATAAACGTCGGCAACCCCTTCTGGAAGAGGATATTCCGTCCAGCTTGCACCTTCATCCAGAGAACCAAACACCTGGCCTCCCCGCGTTCCGCAGTAGACCTGAGAAGGCGAGCGCGGATTGGTCGCAATGGTCATCATGGTGCTGTCTGGACTAACGCCATGGTCGACACGTTCCCATGTATAACCCAGATCGCGGCTTCTCAGCAGTGCTCCCTCTTCGCTTCGTGCGGCCCTGCCCAATGAAACAACCAGGGTATTGGGGTCGTTGGGCATCAGCAACAAACATCGGGTGTAGGTAATAGAAGAGAATTTGCTCAGATCGATGGGTTCCCAACGTTCTCCCCTTTCAAACCCCCTGAATATGCCTTCCCGGGTGCTGATGTAGGGAGTATTGGGCTGGGCTGAACTGACCTGCACCCCATGAAGGTCAAGGCGGTCTTCCCCGCCTTCGGCCAAGCCGCTGTTGATAGGTTCCCATGAATCGCCGCCATCCAAGCTACGGACCATGCCTCCCACTTCCAGGGCAGCATACAACTCCAGAGGAGTGACAGGATTGGCGGCCATCGATATCACTCGAGTGTCGAAAGCCATCCGACACACATCGGGGCCAAGAACGAGGGGCAGCTGCTGCCAGGTTTCACCCCTATCTTCAGACCGGAATATCTGGGCAGGCGCCATCCCGACGTAGATGACGTCGGGGTCTTGGGGCTGAAACAGGAGCGACCATACCACGCTGTTGGCGGCGGGAATGTTCAGGTTGCTCCAATTTTCGCCGTGGTCCCTGCTCTTGTATAAGCCGCTGTCGGTCCCAGCATACACGATCTCAGGATGGATGGGATGTACCGCCAATACCCGTACTTCCACCTGACCGGGAAGGCTGCCCTCCAACTGTTCCCAGCGGTCCATGCCCGGCTAGATTTGATTACAGGAGCTTATCCAAGGTGGTAGTGCTTGAAGCCTTCGGCGTACTTCATGCCGCGGTGTTGACCGTCCCGTGCTCGCCATTCCCGCATCCAGGTGAAGTCGTCATCAACACCCCCTATCTGGGAAACATGCTGCCTCAGAGCTTCGAATGCTGTCTCTATAGAGTCGGTAACATCTATCCATTTGTCCGCATCCCGGCGGGCCATTATCAGTATTTCACGGACCTTGTGGGGTTCGAAACCTTCCTTCAACAGCTCTGGGAAGGTCATGTGGTCCCGGGCTGCCGGGAAAACTGCCGCCAAGGTAGCTTCTCCCGCAGCCAGATGATCAGGGTGGCCCATGTAACCGGTCCCGTGGAAGCTTCGCACCGGGTTGGCGCTTATCAGAACGTCGGGTTTGTACCGTCGAATTTCGCGGGTGATGTCCTTACGAAGCCCCAAAGTCGGTTCGAGCATGGAATCTTCGTATCCCAAGAACACCACGTCCTTTAGGCCCAAGACACGGCCTGCTGCTTCCTGTTCTTCTTGCCGGAGTTTTATCAGGGCTTCCGGTGTAAGATCAGAGTCCGAACTGCCTTTGCTTCCGTCGGTGCAGATAACATAAACGACTTCCATGCCTTCTGAGCACCATTTGGCAACGGTACCCGAACATCCGTATTCAGCATCATCAGCATGGGCTACCACGACCATGCCATGGCGATAGGGCGTCTCTTGGTCCATATAATCCAACCTCCGAATTAGCTCAGATTGGTCAAGCAGCCATGCTGCCATGACGGGCTGCCCAGCAACAATCTGGGGTGTTGTTGTTTGACACACAGATCCCTGTGCAGTGCGTTGTTGCTTGCATGGACGATGATCGGACGACCACGGGAGGGGTGTGGCGCCAGCCGTCTATAAACGGGCATGGACTCTTCGTTCCTACTTGGAGGACGGAAGGGTTTGATTGCACACAAGGAGGTCGGACCGGTCCCGCCATTTTTTGAAGAACTTCTTGAAGTTCTGGAAGCTCAGGTGGTTTCGTTCCACCTCTCCCAACGCATTCCATTGGCGATGTTCATGTCGGACCAAGGGTATGCCGCCGTCGGCGACGATGCGATATCCTCGATCCTTGACATGGAAGCTAAAGTCCAGGTCCAGGTTACGATAAAATCGAAACACCTCCCGCATCAGGCCTACCTCATTGACCAAGTCCCTCCTCATCGCCATGCAGTAGGCTTGCATAGCATCAGCGTCGCCCGATTCGACTTCATCGTGGAAATGGTGAATATCATCGGTCGTTAGACCCCATGGACCCACTATTCCCACTGATTCATCTTCCAACCAGTGTCCTATGGATTTCAAGATGTCGCCGACGACCTCTACAGAGGTGTCAACCATGATCGCGTTTTTGCCCAGAGCTTGGTACAAAGCGGTGTTCTTGGCGGCTCCTTCTCCTATGGAATGGTCATAGTGGATGACCCGTACCCTGGGTTCGGACCGTTGCAGTTCGTCCAACCACTCAGCGGTACCGTCGGTGCTACCGTTATCGACAATCACAAGTTCGGCGGAGTAGCCATCGGCCCATTTCAGGAAGCTGGTGGCACAACGTTCTACATCGGACTTATAGTTGCAGGCGGTTATGATCCACGAGAAGTCCAGCTCAGGAGCCCGACCCAAATAGGACTGGACCTCTTTGGGTGAAGATATTGATTTCCAACGGCTTTGCTGCTGCTCCAAGCCCGTTTTCTGGCGTACCTTGGTGGATTCCACGGAATCTATTACAAGGTAGCCGTTGTTGGACAATTCCTGTCTGATCTCATCGGCTTTCCCGTAGTCGGCCTGCTGCCGGCGATCGGACCGCTGGTCCACCTGGGTCCGGACGTTGCCGGGAATCTCGTACATCTCCGGTACGCTGTCTAAGCCAAGGCCAAGAACCTCATCATACTCGATCAGCAAATCCATTTTAACCCTGTCCGGCAAGGGCGAATGAAGCATATCCCAGGTTAAGGCCAACGCCTTGGGAAGGTCGAGATCATCATCCACAGCTTCCCAGAATCGCTCAGACCATTCCAAGGATTCGACGGGTGCAGCCTGCTCTGGCAGACTTCGCCACTGCCACACTCGGTCACGGAGGCTGGTCAGGGCCCGCTCCGATGCTCTGAGCGCTGAGAACGTGAAGTTCATCCGGTGACGGTACCTAACGGTAAGGCAGAGGTATCGAAAAGCCAAAGCATCGAACCCCCGCTGCTCCAAGTCTGCCAAGACGAATTCATTCCCCGCAGATTTGGCCATCTTCACACCACCGGCCAGAAGATGTTGACCATGTACCCAGTACCGGACGTACGGCTTTCCGAAAGCTGCTTCACTCTGGGCGATCTCATCTTCGTGATGGGGAAAGATGTTGTCCACCCCCCCGGTGTGGATGTCCAGCTGCTCACCCATGTACTTGGTGGACATAGCTGAACATTCTATATGCCATCCGGGAAAACCTTCCCCCCAAGGACTATCCCACTTCATTTCCCTTCCGGGTTCCGCCATTTTCCACAGGGTGAAATCCCTGGGGTCTTTCTTGAGAGGGTCCACTTCAGATCTGACACCGTCCATGAGGCCATCTTGGACGTTGCCGGAGAGCTTGCCGTAGTCGGGAAACTTGGCTACGTCGAAATATATGTTGTCGCCAGCTTGGTAAGCGTAGCCCTTGGCAAGCAGCTGCTCCACGATGCTGATCATTTCGGGTACGTGCTGAGTTGCCCAAGGAAAGTGATGGGCCGGTTTTATGTTGGCCTTGGCTTCATCCCGGTGGAAGGAGTCCGCATAATATTGGGCGATCTCTGCCGGGGTCTTTCCTTCGGATAGAGCTGCCAGGATCACCTTGTCTCCACCGGTTTCCAGCATCTCCTGACGCATATGACCCACATCTGTGATGTTCTTGACGTGAATCACCTGGTAGTTATGGTGTTCCAAGGTCCTTCGGATCCAGTCAGCCATCAGGTATGTTCGAAGATTACCTATGTGGGCATACCGGTAAACGGTAGGGCCACATGTGTACATTCTAGCTATCCCCGGATCGAGGGTCGAAACCTCTCCTATCTGCCGGGTCAGTGTGTTACGAATCCGGAGCAAATTTGACTCCCTGTAACCGGAGTTTAGGAACGATTTTAACATGGATGGACACCGATTGCACCAACCGGGAGGTGCGTTGCAGGCCAATAGCCCGAATGCTATACTCAGCGAACCTCGGCCAGCGCCTCTGAGTGCGGTGGGAGGACGGCATAGAATCGCAGTTTGCTCATCCTGGATTGTTGTCCTTACCATCCACCTCGACCCTTTCCGATGTTTCCAAGGTCTGGACGATATGAGAGTCACATCCGCAGATAAAGTACGTCGACGGGCATAGGAGCTTTGGGACCAGCTTCCTTGGAGCAACGAATCGCCCGGTGTGAAAGATGCACCGGCGGACCGGTGGCGCCGGACTGGCTTCCCATCTCCTACTACGGCGATTATGCTAATGCCAACGCTTGGGTGGTAACCATCAACCCGTCGGACAGGGAGTTCGTAGACCGGAATAAGGTGGACCTCACGGGCGAACAACAAAGGTTCAGCTGCTTGAAGGATTTCCCACCCTTGGGCCGGAGAAGTCATCTAACCGATGATCAGATAGAAGTGGCAGTCCACCGGCAGCAGGGTGTGTTTCATGGGACTCCCTACAGAGCCTTCTTTGAGAAGCTGGGCCGGTTCTTGGTGATGGTGCATGACGGTGACTTTGCGATGGGCGGCATAGGGGCTTTCAAGGACGGGGTAACCTCCAAGGAAGGCCGGAAGTTCTGGTACTCCCACATGGATACTGTGAAGTGTGCAACCCGCCTTCCTTGGGGGCAGATGGACCGGGCGAACCGGGATACCCTGTTGGACAACTGCTTGGGTTTCACCGAAGAGCAGTTCCGAACAAAGACCGGGCTGAAGCTCATGCTGATCAATGGCCGCACCGCATTTGCCCATTGCAGCATGTTTTTAACCGAGAGGTTTGGATACCGTCCATCTTGCCACCAGGTGTCTGTTGGACGGCTTAGCTATCAAATCTGGGTGGGTAAAGTGGAATGCGGGGGCGAGTTGACGGATGTGGTCGGATGGTCTCCAAACATTGTCAACTCGCGGATCAGAACAACGGAAGCACAGATCCTTGCCAGCAAGATCAGGGAAGCATGTCCTGCACTACGTTGAGGGTATGCCGTCAGACAAGGGCAGCCCAACCGGACTGGAAAGCAGATGAATAAGCCCTCAACAACGCCGGATGCCGGCAAGACGCCGATCGTGGTGAAGGTGCCCGCGACCACCGCCAATCTGGGACCCGGGTTCGATTGCTTGGGTATGGCTTTGGATATCTGGAACCGGATCGAGGTGGATTTTGCCCCAACCCCGTCCGTATCCATAGAAAGCAAGGGGGAGTCGGACCTGCCCCGTGGACCGGAGAATGTGGTCTACCAAAGCATTGTCCGCATCTTCGATCATCTGGGGTTGGAAGTTCCGAGCTTCTCGGTGGTATGCCGCAACGACATCCCGTTAAAGCGCGGCCTTGGAAGCAGCGCCGCTGCGATAGTTGGCGGCTTGGTTGCGGGCAACCAGTTGGCTCTATCATTGCCTGGTCGAAGAGTTCAACCCTTGTCCCAGCTCCAGATACTCGATTTGGCTGTATCCATCGAAGGTCATCCAGATAATGTTGCGGCTGCTCTGATGGGTGGGACGATGTTGGTGGTCCAAAAAAAAGACCAGCTGATCACATCTCCTGTGAATGTAGCCAAGGACATGCGGGCTGTTCTCTACATACCTGATCTAACAATAGCTACCGATGAAGCGCGTGCTGTCCTTCCAAGGACCATTAGCCGGGAAGATGCGGTGTACAACATTGGAAGAACAGCTCTCATGGTGAATGCTCTGACCTCCGGGCGGCTTGAAGAGCTGGCGATTGGCACCGAAGACAGGTTGCACCAACCCTACAGACGACAACTATTTCCGGCAATGAAAGTGATCTTCGAAGCAGCCCTGAAGGGCGGCGCCTTGGGTGTATTCCTGTCAGGCAGCGGTCCCACCATCCTGGCTCTCACTTCCGGCAGGGAAATGACGGTGGCTTATGAAATGGCTGAAGCGGCCCGCCAAGCATCCGTTCCGGGAGAGGTGAAGATCACACGGCCTATCAGTGGGGGAGCTACCTTCCAAGGACCAAATCAAGGCAGTCCTGATTGAGGCGTTCGGAAACCAACCGTTTGCCCGTTATAGAAGAAACCCGAGAAAGCTATAAGAGTAGTGCGAAGAGCATGATGGGACTGGTTGTTCAAAAGTACGGTGGCAGCTCGGTAGCTGATGCCGACAAGATTAAAGGGGTGGCCCAGCGCATATGCCGAGCTAAGGAAGCAGGTTCCAAGGTAGTGGCGGTTGTGTCCGCCATGGGTGACACTACCGATGAGCTGATCGACCTTGCCAAGCAGGTTGCCGGGACCCCGGACCTCCGTGAATTGGACATACTCTTGTCCACCGGAGAACTGGTTTCATCAACCCTGCTGGCAATGGCGATTCGTTCCCTCGGCCACGAAGCCATAAGCCTGAGCGGCTTTCAAGCGGGCATACAGACCGATTCCAAGTACGGAAGGGCCCGTATCGCTGCGGTAGAAACGGAGCGAATACAAGGAGAACTGGATGAGGGCAAACTGGTTATTGTAGCGGGGTTCCAGGGGATTACCGAAGATATGGATGTTACAACACTTGGCCGGGGCGGTTCTGATACCACCGCCGTTGCTTTGGCGGCAGCTCTAGGCGCCGGTCGATGTGAAATATACACCGATGTCGAAGGCATATACACGACCGATCCTCAGATCGTACCGCAAGCAAGAAAACTGGATAAGATCGACTACGAAGAGATGCTGGAGCTGGCCAGCTATGGAGCTAAGATGCATCCTAGGTCCATAGAATTGGGAGCAGCGTATAATGTGCCAATCTACGTTTCATCCAGCTTCTCCGAATCTCCCGGAACCCTCATAGAAAAAGGGGTCGCACAGAACATGGAACACAGGGTTAAGGTCACAGGAATCCCCTATGACCGCAATGTGGCGAAAATAACCTTGCGGAAGATACCGGACCGACCTGGAATAGCTGCAGCTGTCTTCGAACCTCTATCGGCCGAAGGCATCAGCGTCGACACCATCGTACAAAATGCCAGCGCAGAGAACCTTACTGACCTGAGCTTTACGGTTACCCGGACCGACCTCCGGCGGGCGCTGGAGGTTATCGGACCTGTCGCTGCAACCATGGAGGCTGGGGACATCACATCCGATGCGACGCTCAGCAAGGTCAGTATCATCGGTTCCGGTATGCAACATACGCCGGGGTATGCTTCCCGGATGTTTCGGGCTCTGGCTGACAACAATATCAACATAGAGATGATTACAACTTCCGAGATTCGCATCACCTGCATCGTTTCTGAATCGATGGTCCATGAAGCTATGAAGGTCCTCCACACTGCATTTGAGCTAAATGATGAAGGACAAACCTGATATCTGCTCCGTTTCACTGAAGGCTGAGTAGATTCCTTTAAGACTTTTGATGTCAGCAGCGAACCTGGAGAATCCGACGTTAACAGCGCCATACTTATCTGTTGTAATCCCCGCCTACAATGAAGAAGCCCGGATAGGCGATACTCTTCAAAAGGCTGTCAGCTACTTTCAGACTCAACAGTATGCTTGGGAGATAGTTGTAGTCGACGACGGAAGCGCCGATCAGACGGTGCAGGTGGTCGGAGAGTACACCGATGCGAACCCACAGATTAAGGTCCTGCGCGTCGCCCACGGAGGTAAGGGATGGGCGGTCCGCCATGGGATGCTGCAAGTTACGGGGCGGTACCGGTTTTTGTGCGATGCTGACCTTTCCATGCCCATAGAGCAGGTTGCAAGGTTCTTACCGCCCGCCCTCCCCAACTATGATATTGCCATAGGGTCTCGCGAGCTGCCGGGGTCACACAGGATTGATGAACCCCATCGCCGCCATATGATGGGGCGCGTATTCAATTGGGTGGTCCAGAGGATGATCCTGCCTGGACTGACCGATACACAATGCGGATTCAAGTGCTTTCGCGGGCCTGTTGCTCAGGAGCTGTTCGGGCATCAGCGCCTCAATGGTTTTGCTTTTGATGTTGAACTGCTGTTCATAGCCCGAAAGTACAAACTACAGATCGTTGAGGTCCCCATTGATTGGCTCTACCAGCCGAGCAGCAGGGTCCGCCCGGTCCGGGATTCGATGGCTATGGTCTTCGACATTCTGAAGATCCGATGGAAACATCTGCGAGGGAAATACCGACGCTAGCAAGCGGTGTCGGAAGGGCTGTTTGGTCAACAAACGGTCCGGTGATATCAGTGCGCCAATAATGATCATTTTCAAAACTGGTCATAAAGTGAGTTTCAGGAGTCTTGACCTAGAGAAATTTTTGTTGTATCCAGTGTAGAATACGTTTGTAATCCGGGTTGGAGGCACTTTCATCATCTCTGAAGGGTTACGATCAGGGATCGTCTCAGAGCCTGACGGAATCCAGCAATAGTTCCTTGGCAGCAGCACACCACTATGAAAGGGAGTTCACTTTAACCTTGGAGACTGGCAGATACAACTTCTATAGCGTATCAAATTTGGGGATCGGCAGCGGCGTGGATACCAGTAGGACAGAAGAAAGAAGTAAGCTAAAAAAAGATAAGAGCAAGGAAGCCATCGGGCTTGCTCTAAAGGGCCAGTGGGAAACTGCGGTACAGATCAACCAAGAAATTCTACGGATCTTTCCTGATGATGTGGAATCCCTTAACCGACTGGGTAAAGCTTTCTTGGAGCTTGGCCGTTACAATGCTGCGCGTGCCTCCTTTTCCAATGCTGTCAGCCTAGCCCCACATAACACCATCGCAAAAAAGAACCTGGGACGCCTGGACCATCTTCGGGAATCCGCCCCTCAGCCAAAGCTGGGTAAGGTGGTAACGCCAAACCTGCTTATCGAGGAAAACGGAAAATCGAGGGTGACGCTGCTGTATAAGCCGGGAGACAATGCGGTACTGGCAAAGATGGCTGCCGGCGATCCGGTGAACTTCAAGGTCCTCGACCACTCGTTGGTGATAGAAAATTGTCAGGGCGAGTACGTCGGGCAGGTGGAACCCAAGCTGGCCCTACGCCTGATGCGGCTGATGGAAACGGGCAACAAGTACGAAGCTGCTGTCATCAGCGTTGACCGCCAAGAAGCTTCCATTGTCATCTGGGAGACGTACCACCATCCCAACAATGGGAAGTCATGTTCCTTCCCCAGCCGGATCAGAGAAGGGCAGCCCTCTTATCTCAAGGATGCTATGCTTCGCTATGATATAGACAGCGACCTAGAAGAGGAAGATGAAGAGATGGCCGCCGAGTGGAAGGCGGGCTATCCTGACGGATCGGGGCTGGCTGAATCTGAAGAACCGGCCGGGGGCGCCTATTCATCCAGACAAGATGATCCAGAAGCCAACGAAGATGATGAATAAGGTCCCCCGGGACGATCAACCGGTACTCTTCCCCACACTTCCCTGATCCCCAGGACTGACCACGTTGACGTACCTTCTCTCCGCGGTCCATCTGCGGATTCAACCCTCTTACAGACCGTGGGTGAGTATGATCTCCCCGTCTGTGCAGTTGGTACCAGTCAGACCTGATGCATCCTGCCGGGCCAAGAATACGATTGCCTTAACCAGCGAATCGGGCGAAGCCCACAAAGAGTAGTCGGCGTCGGGCCTTTGATGCTGAAAACCTTCGGTCAGGACCGGTCGGGAAGGCTTAACCGAATTTACCGCGATGTTATGGTGTCCCATTTCGGCAGCCAAACCCCAGCTCAAGCGTTCCAGAGCAGACTTGGATGTTCCGTAGGCTTGCCCAACGATAGTCGGAGCCACATCGGGATCTTTGGCAAAGGCTGTGGAGGTGAGCTGATCAGCTCCAAGGCTTGAGATATTTACGATGCTTCCCCAGCCCTGCTGAATCATCGATGGTAGTACGGCTTTGGAGAATAGAAACGGCCCCCGCAGGTTCACAGCAATCACCAAGTCCCACAGCTTCGTGGATGTATCCAAAAAAGGATCGTACGTACCCACAGCAGCATTGTTTATGAGGATATCTATTCGTCCCGACTCCTCCAAAGTCCTTTTCACGGTTTCATTGATGCTGTCTTCGTCTCGAACATCACACCGGCTGGGCGACGCGCTGAGTCCCAACTTTCTGATCTCTTCCACGGTTGCGTTTATCGTACCAGGGGGCCGACGTTCCCGTTCGCTCCGGGCTGCAACCACCACATGAGCTCCTTCTTGGGCCAAAGCAATGGAAACTGCTTTGCCGATGCCCCGGCTGGCGCCTGTTACGATGGCCACCTTGCCATGGAGATCGATGTTAGAAATGTTGACAACCCCTTCAGGCTCTAGGCGGGTATCTGATAGCTTTCGCGGGCCCTTGCCATTGCCAGCTTGAATACATCATAGGGCTGGGCGCCTGTGAAGAGCTGGTTGCCGATAAGGAAGGCTGGAATCCCCCGGATTCCCATATCCATTGCATCTTGGAACTGGGTCGTCACCCTTTCACGGTAATAACCTGATTCCAACCGCTGGGACAGTTCCGGCCAATTCAGGTTGCACCCTTCAGCAACCTCTTGGATGACCGACAGATCCCCCAAGTTCTTCTGGTCTTCCCAAAAAACTTTGTACAGCCCATGATGAAAGTCTTCATAAGCGCCTTGGTCCTGCGCATATTCGGTAGCTTCCAACGAGCTCATGGTGTTGGGAGTTACATTGGACCGGCGCATGGTGAGCCCAGCTTCTTCCGCATAGGTGCGAAGGGGTTCGCTCAGCTGCCCGTCCTCTTCACCGGGTCGAAGTTGACGAGGTGCGCCTTCCTTGGGTGTTTCGGGGTGCAGCAGGTATGCTCTGATATCCACTACGATGTTGTAGTCTTGCTTCAACTTTTCGATCCGAGACAGACCGATATAGCACCAAGGTCAGACGTAGTCGTACCAAACGGTCACGGGCATGGGAGTGACATTACCATCAGAATCGGTCATGGTTCCTCCTTCGGAATGCTGGTCGTATCAGAAGAAATTGGCACCATGATAGCACGTTTATTAAAGGACAACCACATATCCCAATATTAATGGATAACCACATATCCCAAGCGTGGTAACTATTCGGCCTCCACGACTCGTGCCTTGAGGGTCTCCCAGATTGTCGTGCCCAACGCCCTCGCCGCCCTCCCGCCCGCCCGCCGCCCTCATCCCGGACGCCCTTGCCGTCATCCCGAACGCAGTGAGGAATCTAAAATCTCTCTCTGATGGCTGGTCCGTTACTACGACGGTCCTTCGGGTGAGCCAGCATCTTAGATTCTTCGGCGCGCGCGCCTCAGAATGACAGGGGGAGGGGGAGTGCCTCAGGATGACAGGGGGAGGGTCACTCCGACGCCCCACCGTCACTCCGACGCCCCACCGTCATTCCGAACGCCCCCCGTTGTCATTCCGAACCGCAGTGAGGAATCTAAAATGCTCCCCCAATGGCCTGCTCCGTTACTGCGACGGTCCTTGGGGTGAGCCAGCATCTTAGATTCTTCGGCGTGCGCGCCTCAGAATGACAGGGGGAGAGGGGCCGCCTCAGAATGACAATGGGGGAGGGTGCTCGTCGGGATGGCAATGGGAGGGAGGGTGCTCGTCGGGATGACAATGGGAGAGAGGGTGCTCGTTGGGATGACAATGAGGGAGGGTGTTCGTCAGGATGACAACGGGGGACGCTCCTCAGGATAGCAATGGGGGAGGGCGCTTGCCGGGATGACAATGGGGGAGGGTGCTCGTCGGGATGACAATGGGAGAGAGGGTGCTCCTCAGGATGACAATGGGGGAGGGTGCTCGGCGGGATGACAATGGGGGAGGGTGCTCGTTGGGATTACAATGGGAGAGAGGGTGCTCGTCGGGATGGTGATGGGGGAGGGTGTTCGTCGGGATGACAATGAGGGAGGGTGCTCGGCGGGATGACAATGAGGGGAGGCGCTGCCCAAAATGACAGTGAGGGGAGGCGCTGCTCGGCGGGATGACAGTGAGGGGAGGCGCTGCTCGGCGGGATGACAGTGAGGGGAGGCGCTGCTCAGAATGACGATGAGGGGAGGCGCTCTCAGAATGACAATGAGGGGGAGGCGGTGCCTCAGAATGACAGTAAGGGGAGGCGCTCTTCAGAGAGAGGTGCTCGGAAGAATAAGGACGGGGGAGGGCGATTACTGTATTCCCAACCAAGTCTGAATAGTCCCCATGCCAGACCCAAGTATCAGTTCAATTGATAGCTCCGGTTGTGCTCAGGCAAATGAATCTGTAGAATTCATGTGCCATCCGCTCCAGATGGACCGCTGTCTGTACCAGCAGCATGGTATCTTGAGGAGTCCATTTTCCAGGTTCGATCACAGGAAAGCGCCCACGTACTTGGCTCCTGTGATTTTCAGCCGCTACAAGGAGGAATATGTCCGGCTTTCTGGACGGAGTTCGGGTCATCGACCTAACCCACCTGATCGCGGGTCCGTATTGCACCCGTCTGATGGCAACCATGGGAGCCGAAGTGATCAAGGTCGAACGCCCCTTGACCGGAGATCCAGCCAGAAAAATCGGACCCTTCCCCCCTGGCTATGAAGGGAACCTGGAAGCCAGCTCAACCTTCATGTACCTGAACTGCTCGAAAAAGAGCATCACCTTGGACCTGAAATCCGACGGGGGCAAAAATATCCTGTTGGACCTGGTCGAATCCGCTGATGTTCTGGTGGAGAACTTCGCGCCTCGTGTGCTTCCTTCGCTGGGGTTGAACTATGAAATGTTGTCCACCGTAAACTCGAAGTTGGTGATGACATCCATCTCCAACTTTGGACAGAGTGGGCCGTATAGGGACTGGAAAGCGGTGGAGTTGAACCTGTATGCCTTGGGCGGATTGATGAACATAACCGGCGAGCCGGACCAGCCGCCGCTTCGAGAAGGCGCACCCCTTGCCCAGTTGGGGGCGGCCCAGAATGCTTTCGCGGCGACGATGACCGCTCTGTATCATGCTGAAGAAACGGGTGTGGGGCAGAATATCGACATCTCGATCGCCGAGTACACTACCAACATCCTCGAAAATGCGATGATGCAGTACAGCTATTCTGGTCGGGAATTTCAGCGAGCCGGAAATCGCGGGTATGGCCGGGCAGCGTGGGGAATCTATCCTTGCCGCGACGGCTATGTGGGCGTGATAGCTGGGCCTGACCACCGGTGGCCTGCGGTAGCAGAGATAATGGATAGGGAAGAGCTCTCTGACGAACGTTTCCGATCCCGTCTTGGCAGGTTATCCAATGCGGACGAAGTTGATGCGTTGATGCTGCCGTGGCTGTTGGAACATAATAAGGTGGACATATTCCGAATGGGCCAAGAGCGCGGGCTGGGCTTTGCATACGTTGCCACCCTCGAAGATATCATGGAAATGGAACAGCTCGTTGACCGAAATTACTTCGTGGAGATAGACCATCCGGTGGCCGGGAGCTACAAATATCCCGGACCTCCGGCGAGGCCCAGTGAAGACACCTGGACGTTCGGCCGTGCACCTCTTTTGGGAGAGCATAATCAAGAAATCATGGGTGGAGTTTTGGGGTTCAGCGAAGAAGAGCTGAGTCAGATGACTGAAGCAGGGGTGATCTAGGTTTTGACTTCCCCGGCGGCAAGACCTGTTGGAGTTCCGAGCAATGGGCTTCCCCTTGCAAATGTCCGCGTACTGGATTTGTCGCGAATCTGGGCCGGGCCCTACTGCACCAAGCTAATGGCTGATATGGGTGCCCAGGTCATCAAGGTCGAATCATTGCAGGTGTATGATTCCCACCGGGGCCCGGTCAATCCAGCCCCAGGGATCGCCAGCTATCCAGATTCGGATGGCGGCGACCAACCTTGGAACCGCAACGGTTGGTTCAACTGTCTGCATATGAGCAAATATGGAATCACCCTGGATCTGACCGATCTTATAGGGTGTGAGTTATTCGAGGTCTTGGTTTCCATCAGCGATGTGCTCATAGAAAACTTCCGGTATGGCAGCTTGGAGCGGCTTGGATACGCCTATGAAGACCTGCGAAAGCTTCGTCCTGATCTGATATATGCTTCGATGCCGGGGTTTGGAAATAGCGGACCTTGGCGCGATTACCTGGCTTATGGGATAGGACAAGAGCAGCTATCGGGTATGGCGCACATGACGGGGTACCAGGACGACGGACCGATGAAATCAGGGATCAACCACGGCGACCCTATAACAGGGTCCCACGCTGCAGGGGTCATCTTGGCGGCGCTGCGGCACCGCAGGCGCATCGGCAAGGGAATGTTCATAGATGTTTCCCAGCTGGAATCTACGGTCTCCCTGATAGGCCCCAACCTTTTGGCGTACCAGATGACCGGGGAAGAGCATCAGCGCCGGGGCAATCGCAGCGAGTTGTATGCCCCTCACAATGTCTATCCCTGCTGTGAGGAAGATTCATGGGTCAGCATCGCGGTTACGGGAGATGCGGAGTGGCAGGCCCTTTGCAAGGCGATAGACCAAGCTGCCTTGGCCGAAGATGAGCGTTATCGAAGCTTGGAGGGGCGCAAAACCCATGAGGATGATTTGGATGCAATAATATCTGCTTGGACCTACAAGAATTATGCTCGCGAAGTAGCGAGTATGCTTCAAGGGGTTGGTGTGGCAGCCAGCCCGGTCCTCTCAGCCCCGGGCCTTTTGGCCGACCCGCACATGAAAGAGCGCGGAACTTTTGTAAGTGTGGAACATCCTTGGGCTGGGACCCACATCTATCCGGGAATTCCATGGCGGATGTCTGCGACTCCGGGTCGGGTCCGGTGGCCTGCCCCCGGGTTGGGACAAGATAACAGCGCCGTCTATGGTGAGGTCTTGGGATTATCGGACGAACGTATACAGGAGCTGCTGGACCACGGTGTAATTGGGACGATTCCCACAGATTCACGGATAATATGAGATGCTGGCAGGTTAGAAAGCGAATAGGAGGTTCTCCTTGGCGGAGGTTGAATATGAGGTCAGAGACCAGATTGGGTACATCACTCTAAACCGTCCCGAAAAACTGAACGCTATCAATCCGGAAATGCGAGAGCTGCTCTGGGATGCGTTCCAGGATGTCAAACGAAACCCTGAGGTCAGGGTTGCCATCATCACAGGTAGGGGAAAGGCTTTTTCTACAGGCCACGATTTGGTGGCGATGGCCGCGGGCAGAGCTGGCGAAGGCAGAAGCACTTCAGATTTATATATAGCGGCGCAGAACATCTGGAAGCCGATCTTGTCTGCTATCAACGGGGTCTGCTTGGCCCAAGGGTGTGGGCTGGCCCTCAGCAGCGACATCAGGGTCGCATCGGAAGAAGCTGAGTTCGGTTGGCCCCAGGTCAAGCGCGGCATTTCTTCGGTGAGCGGGCCGGCGCTGATGGCACAGGTGCTGCCAAAAAACATCGCCTTTGAGATCATGTTCACCGGCGATTTTATCAGCGCCCAACGGGCGTTGGAGCTAAATCTGGTCAACCAGGTTGTGCCTGCGGACCAGGTTATGGAGGCCACTGAAGCAATGGCTCGTAAGATCATAGAAAATGCCCCCTTGGCCTTGGCTGCCATAAAGGAGGTCACGGTCAACGGAGCTGCCATGGACTTGGAGCGGCGCGTTGCTTTCGCCCAGGTCAAAGCTGACCTCACGCGTACCACCGAAGATGCAAAGGAAGGGGTCAAAGCTTTTACCGAACGCAGGCCACCGGTGTGGACGGGCAGGTAAGCCGTATGGTTGCCGGCGCTGGGTAAAGTGCGGCAGAGGTTTCGGCTAAACCTACTCTACGGTGACAGACTTGGCTAGGTTCCGGGGCTGGTCCACATCACAGCCTCGCAGCACAGCTATATGATAAGCCAACATCTGCAGATGCAGGGATGTTAGAAAAGGGCTCAGAGCTTCGGAGCAGTGGGGTATGGTTAGAACATGGTCCACCTCAGGCGGTAGCTCCGAATCCCCTTCGCTCACGATTGCCACCACCACCCCGTCCCTGGCTTTGACCTCTTTGATGTTGGCGGCCATCTTGCTGTAACTGGTGCTCCGGGATGCAATGGCAACCACCGGCATATCAGCGTCGATGAGGGCAACGGGTCCATGTTTCATCTCGCCTGCTGGGTATCCTTCGGCATGAATATACGCAATCTCCTTGAGCTTCAAGGCCCCTTCCAGTGCAATCGGAAAATTGATGCCCCGCCCCAAATACAGAAAGTTCCGATATTGGCAAAGCTTCTTGGCCAAGTCTTCGTAGCATCCGGCATCGGATAGCTGTTGACCCATCAGATGGGGAATATGGGCCAGCTCTTTCAAAAGCTCTTGGATATAGGCAGGGGAAGCATGGCCTTTCACCTGGCCCAGATAAAGGGCGGTCAAGATGAGGGTGCCCAGCGATGCTATGAACGTCTTTGTACTGGCGACCCCGACCTCAAGTCCTGATCGCATAAGCAAGGTTCCTTCAGCCATGCGGTCCGCTTGACTGTTTTCTGTGTTGCATATGGTCAGAAGCCGTCCCCCTTTTCCTAGGGCAGCCGACATTGCCGCCAAGGTATCAGCTGTTTCGCCCGACTGGCCAACGGCTATGACCAAAGTATTTTTATCCATATGGAAGTCGCGGTAGCGGAACTCCGACGCATTGTCGGCCTCTGCCGGTATCTTTGCCAGTGATTCAATAAAATATCTGCCAACCATCGCTGCATGGAAGCTGGTGCCCATTCCGATGAGTACCACCTTGCGCAGATCGCGAATCTCTTGTGTTGTGAGCGGGAATCCTTCCAAGTTGACCCGGTTCTGTTCGAAATTGACCCGCTCCCTGAGACAGCTAACCGCCACAAGAGGCTGCTCCATGATCTCTTTCATCATGTAATGCTCGTAGCCGTCTTTGTTCACTCTGGCGGAGCTGGTGGATATCGCGCTGGTAGCTTTGTTCAGCGTCCGGCCTTCAGCATCCACATAACGAATCCCGTCCCTTGTCACTATCGCAACCTCGCCATGGTCCAGAAAGCTCACCTCTTTCATAAGCGGGGCCATGGGAGGAAGATCGCTGCTGATGATAGCTTCCCCATCTTTGTGACCCAGCACGATGCCGCCGGCATAGCCCAATCTCAGGGCTAGGAGCTGGCTCGCAGACCCAGGCGGACCGGCTGCAACAATTGCTTGGGAACCCTGGAGCTGAGTGCCCATGGCGATGAAAGCATCTGCAAAACTGAGCCCGGATTCCATGCCGGATTCGATGAGGTGAACCAACACCTCGCTGTCTGTGTCGGAGGTAAAAGTGTGGCCCTCAGATATCAGTTTTTGCTTCAGTCCCAAGTAGTTTTCGATGATGCCATTATGGACTACCGGAACCTGGAGACGGCAGCCTGTATGGGGATGAGCGTTTTCGATGGACGGCCTTCCGTGGGTGGCCCAGCGGGTGTGCCCCAAGCCCAGCGTACCTGAGGGAGTGGGGCTGCCCATGGCGGTCAGCTCCTTTACCTTTCCCACGGATTTGTAGGTCTCCAGCTGACCTGATGTGTTGAAGACGGCGATCCCAGCACTATCATAGCCACGATACTCAAGCTGTTGTAAGCCGCCAAGGATTATCGGCCAAGCATCCCGGTGGCCTATGTATGCCACTATTCCACACATGCTATGCCCCCGCCCCGCTGGTACATCGGTCCAAAAGAACTATTTGCCCATACTGCGTCCCCAGGTTATGAGCGATGGTTGCGGCATGGAGAACAATCACTGGGTACTGGGATGGAGCATCGGCCATTGGGTGTACTCCAAACGGAAGGATTAACTGCGATTCGCCGGTGCCCCGTCGGCGGATAAGAGGTATGCAAAAAGGGCGTTGATGTTTCGCACGGGGTGATTAGAGCCGGTTAAGAGATGGCACACAGGCTGGCAGAGGGCCTGCCGGACTGCCTACTGCTGCTCTATGCTAAAGAACCGCCTGAGATGAGGTCATTCTTGATCGCCAGCGGCTGGAATAGCTTCTTCTTCCCGGCAGCTGAGGCAGACGTAGCTTTCTCCTTGTTCCAAGGCGATCCCAACCGCCACATTTCTCCGCCGTCCACAGACGGAGCAGACGACAGTTTCGAGGGGTGTGGCAGTTGCCGAACTTCCAGGGGTGTTGCCTCTAAATCCCCGATAGTCGGGGTTTAGGTGCTTCATTTCCTGGTAACGGTCCCGGTCTTTGCGCCGACTCATGCGTTACTTCCTTTACACCGGAGGGGCGACTTCTATAACCGCCCGGTCGACCAGGGCGGTTATGGTGAATCCTGGGGCTGCCGGGCGCCCGAAGCAGGAGCATTGCCGTGGGTTGCGTTCTGCTTCGGGCTCCCAGATTCCGCAACTATTCAACGGAAACCTTGGCTCCGGCAGCTTCAAGAGCTTCTTTCACCTTGTTGGCTTCATCTTTGGCGATGGCTTCCTTCACCTTGCTGGGTGCAGCTTCCACCATCTCCTTAGCTTCCCGGAGCCCGAGGGTGGTCACTTCACGAACAGCTTTGATCACGTTGATCTTGTTCGCTCCCACATCCTGAAGGACCACACTAAACTCGCTCTGTTCGTCTTCTCCACCATCGGCGTCAGCCGCGCCGGCAGCTGCTGCTCCGGCGGCGGGAGCGGCTGCTACAGCCATGGGTGCAACCGCTGTGATACCAAACTCAGACTCCAAGGATTTCACCAGGTCCGCCAGGTCCACGATCGACATCTGCTTTATAGATTCCAGAACCTCGTCTTTAGTCACTTCTCCTCCTCTGTTTTCCTTCTGATGTAATTAAGCTGGCTGTTCTTCGGATCGAAGTTGTTCGATCCTTTGTTGTAGCAACATTGCGAGGGCGCTGGGGGGGCTGGATAAAACACCCAGCAGTCTGTACATTGGGGCTTGCAACTGACTGACCAAGTTGGTTATGGGTCCTTGTAGCTGGCCCAGCAGCTGGCCGATCAACACCTCTCTCGGGGGTAACCGCGATAGGGAGGCCACCTCTTCACGGGATAGGTGTCTGCCGCTCAACACTGCGCCCCTGATGATCAGCGTGGACCTGTTGACCCGGATGTACTCTTCCAACACTTTGGCAACTTCTACGGGATCATCGTAGCCGAAAGCTAGAGCTGTGGGCCCTTGCACGATTTCTTTGACCCCGACGTTATTTGCAGCTTCGGCGGCCAGATATGTGAGAGTGTTCTTCACAACCCGGTACTCAACATGGCTCTCACGCATCTTGTTACGGAGGTTTGTCATATCGTTAACCGACTGCCCTGTGGGGTCTGTAGCAACGGTGATGACCGCTCGGTTGAGCTTTTCCCGTAACTCTTCGACCTGGTCAATCTTCTTTTGGGTTGGCATTAGTGTACTCCAAACAAAAATCCCTGCACCTGAAGCGCAGGGATTTTTCTGTAGATGCCGGTGGACTGCCGGACCACCGCCTTCGGACCGGTCCCTCCACCATCACATTTCCCTGATCGCCTCGGCAGGTGTGCAGTTTAACCCCGATGCTTCGGGGACCTGCTGTCTGTGGCTCTCGATATTATCTGTATTCTCTGTTGTGCAGTTGAACCTTACCTTACCTTGTTTTTGGTTGTCAACGTGGTCAGGAGGCAGCGTCGCCTACATATCCGGTTTCAGCGCCACCAGGATGTTAGGGTCCAATCGGATGCTTGGTCCCATGCTGCTGGTCAAATGGGCTGCTCGAATCAGGCTGCCTTTCAGAGCAGCGGGCCTGGCTCGGACCACCGCATCCACCAACGAAGCTATATTGCTCAGTAGATAGTCCTCAGGAAAGCTTACCTTCCCCACCGGACAATGTATTATTGCAGTCCTGTCCACACGGAACTCCAGCCTGCCCTTCTTGGCTTCGTCGATGATCCTGGGCAGCTCCCGGGGTTGGACCATGGTGCCGGTGCGCGGATTGGGCATCAACCCGCGGCGGCCAAGAATTCGTCCCAACTTGCCGATCTTGGGCATCACGTCGGGAACGGCCAGCCCAACATCGAAGTCGGTCCAGCCTCCTTCTATATCGCGGATCAGATCATCTTCACCCACGTAATCCGCTCCCGCTTGGCGCGCTAGGTCTGCGCCCTCCCCGTTGGCAAAGACCAGGACCCGTACCTCCTTGCCCAATCCATAGGGAAGGACTGTAACATCTCGGATGAGCTGGTCGGCATGCCTCGGATCAACGCCTGTTCGCAGATGGATTTCGACCGACTCATCGAACTTGGCGGTCGACACTTCCTTAAGCAGAGCTACGGCATCCTGAGGGGAATGAGCCACGTCCGGGTCGACCTTCTCCCTCAGCTCTGTATATCTTCTACTATGCTTTACCATCTATCATTCTCCTGAAACCTCTATCCCCATACTGCGGGCGGTCCCTTCGATGATCTTTGTGGCGCCGTCAATCGAGGTGGCATTGAGGTCCTTGAGTTTCAGTTCGGCGATCTCTTGGACAGCCCCCTTGGAAATCGTGCCTATTCGACCACGGCCCGCTTGGGCTCCACCCTTATCCACGCCGACAGCTTTCCTGAGCAGCTCAGAAGCTGGCGGGGTTTTGGTTACGAACGCAAATGACCTGTCTTCAAAGACGGTGATTTGCACCGGTATGATCGTTCCGGCTTGGCTGGAGGTGCGTTCGTTGTACTCTTTTACGAACCCCATGATGTTGACGCCGTGTTGACCCAACGCAGGCCCGACCGGCGGCGCCGGAGTCGCTTTTCCTGCTTGTAGTTGCAGCTTTATGATCGCTCGAACCTTCTTGGCCAAAACGCCTCCCTAAATCCTTTCAACCTGCAGGAAATCCAGCTCCACCGGGGTTTCCCTGCCAAAGAACGACACCAAAACCCAGACTTTCCCTTTGTTGGTGTCTATTTCGTTTACGGAGCCGATGAAATCAGCGAAGGGGCCGGCGGCGATTCGTACGGTCTGCCCTTTTTGGAAGGCCACCGAAACCTTTGCCGGGCCCGATTCGATCTGACTGAGGATAGCATCAACCTCGCTATCTTCCAAGGGGATCGGTTTGGGCCGTTTATCCCTTTCGTCTTCGGAAGATACGAACCCGGTTACACCCGGAGTGTTGCGGACCACGTACCAGCTTTCATCATCCAAGCTCATTTGCACCAGTATGTAGCCGGGGAACACCTTCTTTCGCTCGGATCTCCTCTTGCCGTCCTTGAGAACTATCTCCTGTTCGGTTGGGACTACGACTTCGAAGATCTTGTCCTGCATATCCAAGCTCTGGATCCGTAGGTCCAAGTTCTTCTTGACCCGTTCTTCCTGACCGGAGTAGGTGTGGATGATGTACCACCGAACCTGATTTGTGTCTGTACTCAGCGCCATGATGGTTGTTCCTTGTGCTTTACCAATAGATTTGGCAATCGTTAGGTAAGGATGTACCGTGTGAAGGTTTCTTGCAGCACCCGGTCAGCTCCAGCCAGCACGGCTGATGCGATGGCGGCCAGAATGATCACATAGACCGAATACCGCATGACCTCTTCCCTGGTCGGCCAAACACACCTTCGCAGCTCAGCAAGGGTTTCTTGAAGGAAATGGACCGGATTCCCCCCGCGGACTGCGCGGGGCGTCATGATCTGGGACCCGGTGCCCCTCTGAGAAGATCTAGCCACTAGATCACCTGACCTCTCGATGGCTGCGATGGTTGCGGCACCTGGGGCAATATTTCCTTAGCTCCAGGCGCTGGGTGTCGTTCCTTCGGTTCTTCGTACTGGTGTAGTTACGTTCTTGGCAGTCGCTGCAAGCGAACGTGATAATGATCCTTGCTTCAGTTGCTTTTTTAGCCATCTTCTACCCCGCTGTAATCTTCGTGACAACACCTGCACCCACGGTTCTTCCGCCCTCACGGATGGCGAACCTGAGACCCTCTTCCAAGGCGATGGGGTAGATAAGCTTGATGCCCATGGTGATGTTATCCCCAGGCATAACCATCTCCACACCTTCAGGAAGCTGGATTTCGCCGGTGATATCCGAAGTCCTGATGTAGAATTGAGGTTTATAGCCATTGAAGAATGGGGTGTGTCGTCCACCTTCTTCCCGGCTGAGAACATACACTTCCGCTTCGGCGGTTACGTGGGGCTCAATGGTGCCCGGCCGAGCAAGCACCTGGCCTCGCTCCACATCGTCTCTTTCTACGCCCCGCAGGAGGATACCTACAGCATCGCCTGATTCGGTGGTATCCAAGAGCTTGTGGAACATCTCCAGACCGGTTGCTACGGTTTTGCGGACATCGCCGAACCCGACGATCTCGACGTCTTCGCCGACCTTGAGGCTACCCCGCTCCACCCGTCCGGTGACCACTGTACCCCGGCCCTTGATCCCAAAGACATCCTCGATGGGCATCAGGAAGGGCCGGTCGATGATACGCACTGGCATGGGGATGTATTCATCCACCGCATCCATGAGGTTCCATATCTTCCCGCACCATTCACATTCGCGCTTCCCGCAGGTGCACTCCAAAGCTTTGAGTGCGCTCACATGCACGATCGGTGTGTCATCGCCGGGAAAGTCGTACTGGTTCAAGAGGTCCCTGACTTCCAGTTCCACCAACTCAAGGAGTTCCGGGTCTTCCATGGCATCGACCTTGTTCAGTGCAACCACGATCTTGGGGACTTCGACCTGTCGAGCCAGCAAGATGTGTTCCCGCGTTTGGGGCATCGGGCCGTCGGGGGCGCTCACCACCAAGATGGCCCCGTCCATCTGCGCGGCGCCGGTGATCATGTTCTTAACGTAGTCGGCATGGCCTGGGCAGTCCACGTGGGCGTAATGGCGTGCTTCGGTCTCGTATTCGATGTGAGCGATGGCTATGGTCAGGCCTCGAGCTTTTTCTTCGGGAGCATTGTCTATGCTATCGAAAGCTCTGAAGTTCGTTCCGGATCCTCCTGCGGCCAGCACGCTGGTGATGGAGGATGTGAGGGTTGTTTTTCCATGGTCCACGTGGCCTATGGTGCCAACGTTTATATGTGGTTTGGTCCTATCGAATTTCTGTTTAGCCATTTACTGGATTCCTCCCCTTTACTCTTGCTGGAGCCCACAGGCGGGATCGAACCGCCGACCCCGTTCTTACCAAGAACGTGCTCTACCTCTGAGCTATGTGGGCCGCTAAGTTAATAATGTGCTATAAGCGCCTGTATGGTGGAGGGGGTAGGATTCGAACCTACGAAGCCCTTCCGGGCGCCAGATTTACAGTCTGGTGGTTTTAACCACTCACCCACCCCTCCCAACACGAGCTCAGTTTAGCATACTCCCTACAGCACGCCAATATTGCGGGCGCCTCTCACTAGCGAATCCTTCAGCTTTGTTCGTGCAGGTGTGGTGTGAAACGAGCCCCAGAGGGGATTCGAACCCACCAACCTACCGATTACAAATCGGTTGCGCTACCATTGCGCCACTGGGGCATATTTACTCGGTGAACAACTATCGTAATACGGCGTAATACGGCCCCGGCAGAGCGGGGCCATATGTGGCCAGCTTACGTTCCTGTGCCAGTATATTTCCGACGCCTCGAAAAGTCAATATAGATACGAAGTAGAGAGCCTACTTGAACCGTGATGGGAGTTTTGCAGACCGGCAGCGCAGACCTGTTTATCGGGCTGTGCTATAATCCCCCTACATCGCGTCTTCGTAGCGTTGATCCAGGTTGATCCAGTACGATCAGGCACATACTTACCGTCAAGACCCCCAACAGAGGAGGATATCCATGAAGGTTGGAGCGATCTTTCCCCAAACCGAGATTGGCGCGGACCCCGGCGCTGTCAGAGAATACATTCAGGCTGTAGAAAATTCGGGCTACTCCCATCTCATTCTCTACGATCATGTGCTGGGCGCCGATGCTCAAGCCTACCCGGGCTGGTCGGGAGCCTACAATTCTAACGATATGTTCCATGAACCCATGGTGCTCTTCGGATTTGCGGCAGCCATCACCAAGACGTTGGAACTGGTCACCGGGATCTTGGTGATCGGACAACGCCAAACCGCCTTGGTAGCCAAACAAGCTGCGGAAGTGGATATCCTGACCGGAGGGCGAATGCGTTTGGGCCTGGGCATCGGCTGGAACCAGGTGGAGTATGAAGCCCTCGGCTCCAATTTCCGCAACCGGGGCAAACGGAGTGAAGAGCAGATAGACCTGCTCAGACAGCTATGGACCCATGACATAGTGGATTTTGAGGGGCGTTGGCACAAGGTCAGCCACGCAGGATTAAATCCACTGCCGGTGCAGCAGCCCATCCCCGTATGGTTGGGAGGCCGTTCGGAAGACCTGGTCAAACGTGTGGGCCGAATCGCTGACGGCTGGTTCCCGAATTTTGCGCCCGACGCGGAAGGCCGGGATACCATTGCCCGTCTGCACAACTATGCCAGAGAGGCTGGCCGCGATCCTGAGTCCATCGGTATCGAAGCCAGGGTAAACGTAGCTCGCACCACTCCTGAAGAGTGGTCAGCCCAAGCCAAAGACTGGCAAGATATTGGAGCTACTCATCTGTCGGTAAACACTATGAACGCCGGATTTACTTCTCCAAAGCAGCATATTGATGCTGTGGAGAAGTTCAAAAAAGAGGTTACTATCTAACCTCAGCCCTTTACTGGGCGGGAGTTGGATATGTCGGTTTACATAAACCAAGCTAGGGGGAGATGGTGCAAATAGTTCGCGTGTACTCCGGGGATGATGGAGAATCTCATTTCCAAGATATGAGCAGAGATGATCTTGATGCTTATCTACCCAAAGAAGGGGTTGGACCCATCACCTTGCACAGGCTTTCTTCACCGTCGGTGAATGACTTTCATCCCGGCCCACCCAACCCTCAATACCTCATATTTCTGGCAGGTGTGGTCGAAGTGGAGATCGGCGACGGGGGCATCCGGCGGTTCGATCCGGGGGATATAATGATCGCCGAAGATGCGACGGGCCACGGGCACATAACCCGGGGCATGGGTGCGGATCCCAGGGTCTCCTTCCATGTTCAGCTGCCACGGGAGAGCTAGCTTCAGTCGACGAAGATATCCAACGGCAAAAATGCGGAAACGACGAAATTGGGCACATCGACCACTTCGCTAATTCGCAGGTCGACAGCTACGCTACAAATGCAATAAGCTTGTTCCTGAGACCAGCCGCGCTCCATCAGTAGTTGGATCATGTTGAGCAGGGCGTTTCTGGCAGCCAAGGAAGCATCTTCCGACTGATTGACGCCATCTTGAATCGGCATACCTGTGGCAGCTAGGAAGCGGCGAGGGGCTGCCATTTCTGGGCTGGTAAAGTAGTCATCTCGCTCGAATATGGGGAACCGGATGTTGCGGCGCGTAGCATCCCCCTTTAAGACCTGAAACTCCACATGCAATGTGGAGTCCATCTCCACAGCTGTCCCGCAACACTCGGAATCCCCTTGGGCAAAGTGGGCATCCCCCGCAGAAAAAAGCGCACCCTCGGTAAACACCGGCAGCAACAATCGACTCCCAGCGGTGAGCTGCTTGATGTCGAGGTTTCCGCCGTGCTCCCTTGGTGGTATGGTCCTGAGACCTTCGGAGGCGATGGGTTCGCTGGCAGGGACAGCCCCGGTGGGTTCGGGACCCAGAACAGCCCCACCCCTTCCCTTAAGCTCGGCTTCACGCAGAAGGATTTCTTGGCGCAAGCTACGAGACGGGGCTACGCCTATGGTGCCCATGAAGGGTGCGGATGGGATTCGCACTCCGGGCAAATCCGAAGATTCGGCATAGCTGCCCGAGATGTTCCAATGGACCAAATAAGGGTCAAGGAATACATCTCGGAGGAATCCGAACCCGGGTATTATGGTGGTGAAGCCCCAATTGGCAGGATCTATGCGGCGAATCGTCACTTCCAGAAGGTCTCCCGGTTCGGCCCCTTTAACATAAACGGGCCCTGTCAGCGGGTGGACCACATTCAGGTCGACATTTCTTAAATCGGATGCGACCGACTTGCTGGTAACCCCGCCGTCAAAAGCGTGGCGGGTCTGAAGCACGACCTCTTCCCCAAGCTCTGCTTCGATGGCCGGCGTTATATCAGGGTGCCAGCGATTGTGGCCCTTTTCAGGTTCATCTCCACACCGTTTGCTGTAATCAAGTTCTATGCTCTTCATGCGGCCACCTTCATTGCAGGATCGTGGAGTCGGGCGCCTAACTTGGGAAAGATATGGTCAACATTAGGGAACCTCTGAACAACTCGCCTGAAGCCCGTCATTCCCGCCCCCTGAAGCCCGTCATTCCCGCGAATGCGGGGACCTCGCCCCTCTGTAGGGACGGGTTTCACGTCCATCCTCCGCATCCAAGGGGACTTATTCAGACTATCCTTAGATCAGTCTCCCCAGCGTACAGGGGGATTGACCGGGAGCACCCTGAAAGCTTCGGCATAGGGCAACCCAGCCCTCGCTCCCACGTTTTTCGAGCGTTCTTTGATCCGCTCTCCGCGTCCGCCGGGATCATTGATCTGGCTGGCGTGTTTCTTCAGGGCTCCGACCTTCATCTCTATGTACTTGCTGATATCTACGTACATATCAGGTTCCTCGCTGCCCCAAAGGTATATCTCCCGCACCTGGTGGGGCTGGAGTTGTTCATCATGTGTTTGCTCTGGAAAGTACATGGGTTGCCATGCAAAAGAGCATACAGCATCGATAGCCACCTGCCCGCTGACCCGATGGTCGCGGTGGGTATGCGCACGGCTGCGGTATGGGTCCATGCACATCACCGTTTCTGGGCGATGCTTCCTGATAGCCCTCACCACCTCCGAGCGTAGCTGGTGGTTATCTTCCAGTGTGCCGTCGGGATGCTTCAAAAACACCACATCCTTCACGCCAAGAACACGGGCAGCTTCCATCTGTTCCAGCTCTCGTATGGCAGCCAACTTTGCGGACACCATCGTTGGATCGCCGCTTCCTTTATCTCCGTTTGTGCAGATGACATATACAATCTCCGAACCGGCGCTGATCCATTTTGCGACCGTGCCGCCGCAACCGCTCTCAGCATCGTCGGGATGAGGAGTGACTAACAAAGCTCTTTGGGGAATGCCGTCCATCAGCGGACACCTCCGGTAATAGGGCTATTTCTCAATCTTGGGAAAGATGGCAACGGCCCTCCGATCAGGGGAGCAGCATACCGGATGAACTCTTGGGTAGGCATTGCTGCTTCTTTATCGAAGTACGTTGCCGGTAGGAGCCGGACCGCCCCCGCAGCTTCGGACAATGGGGCTGATCCCACGGTGCACCGGTACTTTGCTTCACCTTGGCGGTCCAACGTGACCATGATATCCCGTAGACCTTCGGTCGCATAGCGGGCTGCTGCCTGGCCCACTTGGGTAGCTTCTTCGGCATCGGTCCGGGAAACACAACTCACCATGGAACGTTGAATTGTACCAGGTTTTTCTGAGCGGACCCGGACCTTCAACTCTTTTGATAGCAGCTGAGCCAGGTGGTCGCCGGGGCTGCGAAAGTATTGATGGCCGAAGTCGTCCTCCATGATGGGGGATGGGTCCGACCCCAGCGGGGCGTCGAGGCCACGGGCGTTTTCGGCAACGACAGCCAAGGCGTAACCCCACCTACGGTATGAGTTTTCCATGTGGTCCAAAAAGTGGGTTTGGTCCACTGGGACTTCGGGCACACAGACATAATGGGGGGCATCCATCGGGCCGCGCTTGCCCAATGCGGAAGCAGCCGCCAGCCATCCTGCATCTCTCCCCATCACCTCTACGATGGTGATGGGAGAAGCATCGCCCATGGATTGAGCATCGGTCCCTGCCCCCATAGCTGCAAGGGCGATGAACCGGGCGGCGCTCCCGTAACCGGGCGAATGATCGGTATTCATCAGGTCATTATCTATGGTTTTGGGTATGTGAATCACAACCAAAGGGGACTTGGTCTGGGCGAGTTCTGTGGCGATGGTGTGGGCGGTAACCGCCGAATCGTTCCCACCAATGGTGAACAGGTAGCCTATTTGATGCTGCTCCAGCGACCACAGAACATCAGCTTCATCCGATTTTCTCAAGCTTTGTCGTCCCGAGCCGAGGATGGCCCCAGGGGTGCGTCCGATCCGGCGCCAGATGTTTTTTGGTTGGTTTCTCAGGTCTATGAACCTGCCCTTCAGGAGTCCTGAAAGGCTGTGGACAGCCCCGTAAATCTCGCCGAACCTTGGGTGCTCCAAGAGCTCCGTCATCAGCCCCGCGATGCTCCGGTTCATAACCGGGGTACATCCCCCCGCCTGTAGTATCAGGACGTTGTTGTGCTTCGGGAAAGTCAGTGGTGGGTCCCTTACGTGTCAACTCGGAGAAGTTGCTGGATTTCAGCATCCGGTGGGTCGGACCGATGTTCCGATGGGTTCATTCTATATGCTGGTGAAATGTGTTGCAACGGAATGATGATGGGTGGGTGATGGCGCCTTTTGTCCTTATGCTAGGTTAGTTGACGCATCTGGGCGCCTGTAGTCTAATGGCTGAATAGACCAATTCCGCAGTACAAGAGGAGCATTTACATGGCGCTAAAAAGGTGCATTCTGGAAATGGGGATGGGAGTGGACCTCCACGGCAAGGACTTCACCAAGGCAGCCCAGCGGGCTGTCCAGAACGCGCTGTGGCATAACAGTCTAACCTTCCCCCGCCATTTTGGGTCGGGTTCAGATGCTATGAGGGTCGATGTGACCATCGCCGTTTCAGATCCTGATGCTGTGGACGGCGATGCTGTCCTCAGCATATTGCCTCATGGGACAGGGTATATCCAGGTTGTCAAAGGCGGGCTCGACGTACCTAACGAAGATGGCACCGATCACACCATCATCGCAAATGCAGCGGTGGTCGTAAGCTTGGATGTTTAAGTCCGGCGGAGGCTGATCGCAGCTATCGGACTCCGCAAGTGCAGATAAAATCGGTTACCGGAGCTTCCCTGCGTTTCATTGAGGGGTATGGCCTTGCAGAAGCCGCCATACCTTCTCTGAATGAATCGGCATATCGATGCTGACCGATCCCAAGAAAGATAGTGCATCAGCCACAGCATTTACGATGGTCGGGGTGGATGCTACGGTTGCCATCTCCCCGATTCCCTTTCCACCCATGGGGTTGATGTGGGTGGGGGTTACGGTGCGGTCCAAGATGAACTCAGGGAATTCATCAGCAAATGGCATCGCATAATCCATGAAACTGCCGGTGATTAGCTGGCCGTGTTCATCCCACACCGAAGCTTCCAGCAACGCTTGTCCCGCACCTTGGGCTATGCCGCCGTGAATTTGCCCTTCCACCAGCATCGGATTGATCACCACCCCACAATCATCGATCGCCGCATACCTGGTCAGACGCACCTCTCCGGTATCGCTGTCGATTTCGACCACGGCGACGTGGGTGCTGAAGGGGAAGGTCAGACCTTCTGGCTCCCAGAAGGATGTGGCTTCCAAGCCCCGCTCGACATTCGATGGAAGGTTCTGGCCGGCATAAGCTTCGGTTGCCACATCTGCCCATGTGATGGACTTGTCCTGTATGTCTTCAGCAGAAAACTGTCCATTCTCCAACACAACATGTTCTGGACCGGTGTTGAGAAGGGCTGCTGCAATCTCCTTCGCTTTTTGTATAACCACCGCGGTAGCTGTTACAACAGCACTACCGCCCACAGCCATCGAACGGCTTCCAGATGTACCGCCACCTCTGGGAACGATCGCTGTGTCGCCGTGCACTACCGTGATCGTATCCAAGGGTACGCCCAGTTCATCGGCAGCCAACTGAGCAAAGGATGTTTCTCCTCCTTGACCGTGAGGCGAGGAGCCGGTAAGCACAGTAACCCCGCCCGTGGAATCCACCCTGACAGTGGCGCTTTCGAAGCCGGAAAGCCCGCCCATCGCGGCAGCGGGGCCGAACCCGCACACTTCAACGGTGGTGGTGATCCCGATCCCCATTATCCTACCTTGCCGGCGTGCTTCCTCTTGCTCCCGCCGCAGCCCGTGGTAGTCGGAGACACTGATCGCTTTGTCCAAGCTAGCTTCGTAGTCGCCGCTGTCATACACCATTCCGGTAGGGGTTTCGTAGGGGAAAAACTCTTTGGGGATGAAATTCTTCCGCCGTATCTCAGCCGGGTCCATACCCAGGGCATTGGCTATCAGGTCTACAGCACGCTCAATGATGTAGGCCCCTTCCGGCCTGCCTGCTCCCCGGTAAGCATCATAAGGGACTTTGTTTGTGAACACCCCGTAGGTTGTCCAAGCTATATTCTTGAAAGAATAAACCCCCGGAGCCATGGATGGTGTGAGGGTTGGGATTGCATGGGATAGCACCTGGCAATAAGCTCCCAGGTCCGCATATATCCGAAGCTTCAACCCAAGAATGGCTCCATCTTTATTGTAGGCTGCTTCCACGTATTGGACCTGCCCGCGCCCGTGGCTTGTGGAGATGAAGTTTTCTTGCCGACTTTCTGCCCATTTCACAGGCTGTCCCAAGCGCATCGAGAGGACGGCAGCTATTATGCTTTCGGGGTAGGTGTTGATCTTGCATCCGAAAGCGCCGCCCACATCCACTGCTATCACCCGAAGCTTGTTTTCGCTGATGCCCAACATCTGGGCTACGATGGCGCTTTCTGTGTGGGGGTTTTGGGTGGTGACCCAGAGGGTAAGCTCTTTTGAGCCGGAGTGGTAGGAAGCCACCACACCTCTGGGCTCTATCGGATTTGGAATGAGACGGGGTTGTTCCAACCTTACCGACATAACGGCATTTGCTTCTGCGAAAGCTTTTTCAGGGTCTCCCGAGTTTCCGGTAGCTTCATAGCAGAGGTTGGTGCCGATGCTTTCATGCACCAAGGGGGCGTCAGGATTTGCTGCCGACTCCAAATCTACAGCTGCGGGTAGCTGTTGATAGTCGACCTCTATTAGATCCAGGGCATCCTTGGCTGCTGCGGCGCTGTTGGCCGCCACCACAGCCACTGGTTCACCAACGAACCGCACAACGTCGGTGGCCATGGGCCAGCGGTCTACTTGATGCATCTGGTCCAAGATGGCGAACAAGGGGAAGGGGATCTTGCACCAGCTGTTGATATCTTTGGCTGTTAACGCCTCGACAACTCCCGGACTACTTACAGCTTTGGAGATGTCGATTCTTGTGATGCGGGCGTGACCGTAGGGGCTGCGGAGCACCTCCATGTATCTGGCGCCCTTTAGCTGTATATCATCGGTGTAGCTTCCGGTCCCGGTGATCATACGAGGGTCTTCTGTCCGCTTTACCCGAGCTCCCACCATCTTGGAAACTTGGCCCATTGACATAAAGGCATCCTCCCGGCCATCCGCACTACAAGGTTCGGTCCACCCTTGGTTAGGGCGGTCATCAACTATTCGTCACGACTCCCGGCCCATCAACCCGGCGGGTTGGAATGGGCGAGAGCCCATCAGGTTGTCATGTTTCGTTGGTCCAGAGTATTTGGGGAACCCCCGGACAACTCGCCTGAAGCCCGTCATTCGAGCCCCCTGAAGCCGTCATTCCCGTCCCCTGAAGCCCGTCATTCCCGCGAAGGCGGGAACCTCGCCCCTCTGTAGGAACGGGTTTCACGTCCATCCCCCGCATCCAAGGGGACTTATTCAGACTATCCTTAGGAAGTGCGGGAAGTAGAAGCAACGGGGCTTTCATCTCCCGAAGTGCCGACCCAACCTGTCTGGGAGATGTCTATGATCACGCCGTCGGGGGCATTGTATTTCACTTCGACGTTGGCGTGATGAGATCCATCCATCCCCACTTCTATGGCTGCATTTATATCTTCCCTGGGAGGATAGTTGGCAGCTTCCAGCTTAGCCGTCACTTCTGCCGCATCTTCGACCTGAAAGCCGATGTGGTGGATGCCGCTATACTCCCGCCCTCGTTCGGAGCCGGCGACTTGGTCGTTCTTGAAATTCAAGATGGCAACGTTGATATTGCCATCGCTCAGGTAGTAGCCTGTGGCGTTCTTGCTGTCCAGCTTCTGGATCTCCTTTAGGCCCATGACCTCCACATAAAACTTGGCTGTGGCGTCGACATCTTGAGTGGAAATGGCAATATGTTTGATCTTCGACATCATTCCTCCGGTTGGCTCTGGATTCAGGTTTCAAGATATCACTTTCCCAATTACTGCGCTAGCCCGGAGGAATCGGGGGCTGCTCCGACTTGCCAAGAAATTCAGGTGATCTCCCTCAGCCGTCGTCACTCCCCGTGCACCCGCCCTCTGATCCCCCCTCCCCCTTTCATCATTCTGAGGCTCCCCCTCCGCCGCTGGTCGCCCGTTGTTGTCATTCTGCGGGGTTCCATCCCCCTTCATCATTCTGAGGCCCCCGTCTCCCCTTCATCACTCCGAGGCCCCCCTCTCTCCTTCATCACTCCGAGGCCCCCCTCTCTCCTTCATCACTCTGAGGCCCCCCTCTCCCCTTGTCATTCTGAGGGCCCCCTCCTCTCCCCTTCATCACTCCGAGGCCCCCTCCTCTCCCCTTCATTACTCCGAGGCTCCCCTCTCCCCTGTCATTCTGAGGCCCCCTCCCTCTGTCATTCTGAGGAGCGCACGACGAAGAATCTAAGGTGCCTGCTCGCCCGACGGCTCATAGTAGTAATGGACCGGCCATCAGAGCGAGACCTTAGATTCCTCACTACGTTCGGAATGACAAAAAGGGGCATTCGGAGTGACACTGGGGGACTCGGAATGACATCCCCTCCCCCGTCATTCTGAGGAGCGCACGACGAAGAATCTAAGATGCTGGCTCACATCAAGGGTCGACGGAGGAATGAACCAGCCATCGGAGGGAGACCTTAGATTCCTCACTGCGTTCGGAATGACAATAAAGAATCGTCATTCTGAGGAGCGCACGACGAAGAATCTAAGATGCTGGCTCACATCAAGGGTCGACGTAGGAGTGAACTAGCCATCGGAAGAGGACCATAGATTCCTCACTGCGTTCGGAATGACAATAAAGAATTGTCATTCTGAGGAGCGCACGACGAAGAATCTAAGATGCTGGCTTACATCAAGGGTCGACGGAGGAATGAACCAGCCATCGGAGGGAGACCTTAGATTCCTCACTGCGTTCGGAATGACAATAAAGAATTGTCATTCTGAGGAGCGCACGACGAAAAATCTAAGATGCAGGCTTACATCAAGGGTCGACGGAGGAATGAACTAGCCATCGGAGGGAGACCTTAGATTCCTCACTCCGTTCGGAATGACAATAAAGAATTGTCATTCTGAGGAGGGCACGACGAAAAATCTAAGATGCTGGCTCACATCAAGGGTCGACGGAGGAATGAACTAGCCATCGGAGGGAGACCATAGGCTCCTCACTCCGTTCAGAATGACACTCCCTCCTTGTCATTCCGAGGCGCGCACGCCGAGGAATCTAAAGTCCTGGCCACACACCAGGCCTTCGAAGCAAAGGACCACCCTCAAAGCGAGCCGTTAGATTCCTCACTCCGTTCGGGGCGCCAATAGGAGGTTCGGGATGGGGGTAGTTACTGGCTTGGTTCTTGATGCTTTTCATGCAGAGGGCAACCAGGGGACCAATTCGTGTGGCTAGCAGAGGGTTCCCAGGGGACCAATTCGTGTGGCTAGCAGAGGGCACCCGGGAGACCGATTGGTGTGGCTAGGGTGGTGTGCCGGTAGGTCTCGGCTTTTATGCCGGTGTTGGATATGTTCGTGGATTGGCTGTTGACTGTGAAATTTGGCACTAATAGAATGTATCTGGTTTTCTGGAATCATCTGCGGATTTAATACAAAGATAATCAACATGCTGCTCAGATATGTTTGTCCATTTCCATCACGGTGGGGGAAGTCCGACCCTCGGAATATGATCTGTCCATTTCCATCATGGTGGGGGAAGTCCGACCCTCGGAATATGATCTGCCTATGCTAGGTCGCGGAGGGTTCCAACCGGGGGTCTCTGGCGGTGTTCCCGAAGTGGTGGTAATGCGCTTGCCCCAGTACATCCGCGTCCTGTCCGCTATGGTAGGCCGCGGGGTTGAAATGGTGAGCTCGCAGCAGCTAGGCGAGGTCCTGCAGGTAACCCCAGCCCAGATACGCAAAGACCTCAGTTACTTCGGCCGATTTGGCAAACAAGGACGAGGATACAGCGTCAAGGGGTTGTTGGTAGAGCTAAAGGAAATAATGGGGCTGGACAAGAACTGGAATGTAGGCTTGGTGGGTGTCGGACGGCTGGGACGGGCAATCTTGAGCTATCCAGGGTTTGCCCCCGAAGGTTTTCATATCATATCCGCCTTCGATTCAGACCCCAATTTGGTCGGGCGGATGATCGGCGCCCTCAATGTGCAATCAATGGATGAGCTGGATACAACGGTCCACAATTTGAATATCCGCATAGGGATTGTAGCTGTCCCCAGCCCTTATGCGCAGGCTGTGATAGACCGGCTGGTAGATTGCGGGGTGAAGGCTATTCTTAGCTACGCCCCGATTGCACCGCAGGGACCAGGGGGCGTCAAGATACGCAACATTGATCCTGTGCTGTCCCTGCAGACTATGACCTTCTACCTGTCCGACGAAGGCTAACCTTGGGGAGATGATCTTTCCCGCCCGCCCCGGCGTCTTCGAGCTACCCGTAATCTCGTTTCTGCCCTGCGCACTGCGGTCACTGCTTGGGAAAGTTCCATATCTGAAGTACGGGAAGCGATCTGAGCTTGAGCTTGTTCAACAGCCCGCTTGGCACGTTCTTCGTCAATCTCATCCGAATGTTCGGCAGCATCTGCAAGAATTGTCACCCGGTTGGCCATGACTTCCAAGAAACCGCCGGTTACGGCCAGGTAAGTTTCTTCTCCATCTTTGCGAATCATGATTTCGCCGGGCTGAAGGGCTGTCATGAGGGGAGCATGGTCTGGTAGTATCCCCAATTCACCGGCCAAGCCGGGGGCGACCAAGGCTTCCACCTCGTCAGCGTACACCCGTCTTTCGGCGGTGGTGATTTCAAGGCGCATGGTGGTCATTTCTATATCCTACGCTACAGCTTCCATCTCTTGGGCTTTCTCCAGCACCTCGTCGATGGTTCCCATCATGTAGAATGCCTGCTCCGGTACACCATCATGTTTCCCTTCGAGGATTTCAGAAAAGCCGCGAACGGTTTCTCGCACCGGAACATACTTGCCGCCCATACCTGTAAAGGTCTCTGCAACAAAGAAAGGCTGGGTCAAGAATCTCTGAATTCTACGAGCCCGGGCAACGGCCAGCTTATCATCTTCCGAGAGTTCTTCGATTCCCAGAATGGCGATGATATCTTGCAGGTCTCTGTATCGTTGCAACACCTGCTGCACCCCCCGGGCCACCCGGTAGTGTTCATCTCCCACCACACGGGGTTCCAGCAGCCTGGAGAAAGAAGATAGCGGGTCCACCGCCGGGTACAATCCTTGGGCGGACAACGACCGTTCCAAAGATACGACAGCATCCAGGTGACCGAAGGTCGTGACGATGCCTGGGTCGGTGTAGTCGTCAGCGGGTACATAGATCGCTTGGAAGGAGGTTATGGAACCGGTTTTGGTGGAGGTGATCCGTTCTTCCAATGCTCCCATTTCAGTAGCCAGGGTGGGCTGATATCCGACAGCCGAAGGCATCCTGCCCAAGAGGGCGGAAACCTCCATGCCCGCCAGAATGTATCGGTAGATATTGTCGATGAACAGGAGCACATCCTGGTTCTGTTCTTCCCGGAAATACTCTGCCATGGTCAGCCCGGTCAACCCGATGCGAGCACGAACTCCGGGAGGTTCGTTCATCTGACCGAAGACCAAGACGGTGTTTGCCATCACGCCGGAGTCCCGCATTTCATGCCAGAGGTCGTTGCCCTCCCGGGAACGTTCCCCAACGCCGGCAAATACAGAAACTCCCTTGTGGACCTGAGCGATGTTGCGGATCAGCTCCTGGATAATGACGGTCTTCCCCACACCCGCACCGCCGTATGCCCCGACCTTTCCGCCCTTCATGAAAGGGGTGATCAGGTCGAAAACCTTGATGCCGGTTTCCAGCACCTCAATGTCCGTTGCTTGTTCTTCGAAGGATGGTGGAGGTCGATGGATGGGCCAGTGTTGAGGTGGCTCGACCGGTCCAAGATTATCCAAGGGCTCCCCAATGACATTGAACAAACGACCCAGAGTTTCTTGTCCAACGGGGACCGATACAGGAGCTCCTGTGTCGGTGACCGCGGTCCCCCGGGCAAGGCCTTCCGTTGGGCCCAAAGCCAAGCATCTGACCCAGCTGTTCCCCACATGCTGCTCTACTTCCAATACCAGCTTCTCACCGCTGTTTTCCAGCTGCAGTGCGTTGAACAGTGAGGGGAGTTCGTCGGGTGGGAATTCCACATCCACAACCGTCCCAATAATCTGGACAATCTTACCGGTACCCATCCTAACCTCCGGTGTTATTTACTATCTGTTGCAGTGCGCCCAGCCCCGGACCCTACCTTACGGTAGCAGTGCCCGACACCAGGTCGAGCAGTTCGTTGGTAATGGTTTCTTGGCGGACTTTGTTGGCCAATAAGTTCAGATCGCCGGCCATCTCAGAAGCGCTATCTGTGGCGTTGCGCATAGCAACCATACGAGATGACTGTTCGCTGGCGATCAGCTCAAGGAGCGCATGATATATTTCCATCTCCACAAAACGGGGCAATAACGATTCCAGAACCGTCGGGCTGTCGGGTTCGTAGATGTAGCCAACTCGCTCTGCGGAGCTCAGTTCGGCAGGAACTATTGGTAGGAGCTGGCGTACCACGGGCTGTTGCACAGCCGTCGAAACAAACTCCATGTAGGAGATGAAAACCTGGTCTGAACGTCTCTCGGAATAATCTTCCACCACCATTCCAGAAATGGCGGTGGTGTCAGCCACCACAGGACGGTCTCCCAAGCCCACGAAAGCAGCTTTAACATCCTGCCCGTATCGGACCATAAAGTCTCTGCCCTTACGTCCAACAGAGATGATGTTTATCGGCGCCTGCTGTTCGGCGATGAACTGGGCAACTCGACGGTTCAGGGTGGAATGAAGGCCGCCGCATAGGCCCCGGTCCGGCGTTATTTGGACCAGCTGGATCTGCTTTACCTCACGCTGCTCCAGCAGGGGTTGAACGGCATCTTCCTCCGCAGGCTGAGCAGCTAGGTGAGATATGACCTCTTGTATCTTCTCAGCATACGGTCGTCCTGCCAGCACCGATAATTGGGCGCGGCGCATCTTGGAAGCGGCGATCATTTCCATCGCTTTCGTCACCTTGCCGGTGTTTTCGATGCTGCGAATGCGGCGGCGTATTTGTCTTAAGCTAGGCATCGGCTTGGGAATACATCCTTATGCAGGTTGGATAGCCATGAAGGTCTGTTTGAACTCTCCGAGGACCTTTTTCAGAGCTTCTTCGGTTTCTGTGGAAAGGTCCTTCTTATCCATAATATCTTGACCAAGCTCCGGGTGGGCAGTTTCAAGGAGGCGAATAAGGCTGCTTTCAAACTCTGCGCATCGTTCTATCGGCACATCATCCAGGTCTCCGTTGTTGACTGCATAGAGGATCACGACCTCATTGGCCAAAGGTACAGGGTTGAACTGGACTTGCTTCAGAATCTCTGTGCTTCGTTGCCCGCGTTCCAGCTGGGCTCTTGTTGCCCGGTCCAAATCGGCAGTCCCGAATTGGGCGAAGGTCGCCAGCTCTCTATACTGGGCTAGGTCCAGCCTGAGACGGCCCGCCACCTTGCGGATGGCTCTGGTTTGGGCTGCGCCGCCAACACGAGACACCGAAAGCCCGACGTTGACAGCAGGCCTGATGCCTGTGTTGAAGAGCTCAGGTTCCAAATATATCTGCCCGTCGGTGATGGAAATAACGTTTGTTGGGATGTAGGCGGATACATCTCCCGCTTGAGTTTCGATGATAGGTAGTGCGGTAATCGAGCCGCCGCCAAACTCCGGCGCCAGCTTGGCTGCCCGTTCCAGCAGCCGGCTGTGCAGATAGAAGATATCGCCGGGATAAGCTTCACGGCCGGCAGGTCTACGCAGCAACAATGAGACTTGTCGGTAGGCCCAAGCATGTTTGGTGAGGTCGTCGTAGACTATGAGCGCATCTTTACCCTGGGCCATGAACTCTTCGGCGATAGCACAACCTGCGTAGGGGGCCAGGTACTGCATCGGTGCGGGGTCGGATGCGTTGGCAGCAACCACGATCGTGTGGTCCATTGCACCGAACTCGTGCAATGTGGACAGCACCTGAGCCACCTTGCCCTGCCTCTGACCGATGGCCACATAGATGCAGATCACATCCTGACCTTTTTGGTTGATTATTGAGTCCAAGGCGATCACCGTCTTGCCTGTGGACCGGTCGCCGATAATCAACTCTCGCTGTCCCCGGCCAATGGGTATCATGGAATCAATGGCTTTGATCCCTGTTTGAACCGGAGTATCCACCGATTGCCTGGTCACCACGTTGGGGGCGATCTGTTCCACCGGCCTTTTATTTGTGGTGTTGACGGGGCCCTTTCCATCAAGAGGAGCGCCGAGGGGGTCCACAACCCTGCCGATCAGTTCCGCGCCCACGGGGACCTCAATGACGCGTCCGGTGGAACGAACGGTGTCGCCTTCCTTGATCACATTGGGGTCGCCCATGATAGTAGCCCCGACCGAATCTTCTTCCAAGTTCAGGGCGAGCCCCATTATCCCGTTGGGGAACTCCAGAATCTCGTTATACAGAGCTCCTTGCAACCCTTGGATGCGGGCAATCCCATCTCCGACCTCCACCACCGTTCCCACATCCACCAAGGTAAGCTCGGTGCCAAACTCTTCGATCTGACGTCTGATGACAGATACTATGTCTTGGCCTTGAGTGGCCATAAGGGCTACCTCCTAATTGCTGTCCTGGACCCCAGGTGGTTCATCATCGCTGCTTATCCTGCGACTGGACCCGTCCTGATGTTTTTGCCCATCTGTTGAAGTCTGCTGCGAGCGCTGCCGTCAATGAGCTTGTTACCGACCTTGATCACCAATCCGGCCAATATGGATGGATCGACCTTGCTTTGGAGGACAACATCTTTATGTATGAGGTTTTGCAAGAAGTTAACAACCTGCTGCTGTTCTTGGTTCTCCAGAGGAACAGCCGAAACCATCTCAGCTTGTTCTCGTCCGCGATGCTGGTCCAGCAGCTGATGATAAGCTGCCAGCACATCGGCCATCTGGTCCGTTTTTCCCCTCGCAACCAGCAGGCTGAGCAGGTTCAGTATCTGCCCATCCGTGTCAGGGAAGGCAGATCGGATGGTCTGGACCTTCTCCGCTAGAGGGATTTTTGCGTTGTTGAGGAACGCCCTCAACTCCCCTGCTTCAAGAGCTTCGCTGATTCTGCTCAGGCTGCCTTCCCACTGTTCCGGGTCACCTCGGTCTACAGCGATTTCGAAAGCTGCTTGCGCATATCGTTTGGCAAGGACTTTTCCAGGCATTTGCTACCTATCGATTCTGAAGATTGCTGCCTTCATTCAGCACACCGGCAATCAATTGGCTATGTGCATCCCGGTCCAAGGAGCGTTCGATAATCTGTTCAGCAGCTGCTATAGCCAGGTCTGCAAAGTGAGATCGAACTTCTTGGATAGCAGCATCCCGTTCTCTGGTAATGTCATCCCTTGCCCGGGCGATGATGGAATCCGCTTCTTGGCGGGCCCGGTCCCGCTCTTCTGTGCGGTAACGTTCGGCCATATCTCGGGCTTGTTCGATGAGCTTCTGGCCTTCGATACGTGCTTCGTTCAGTGCCCGCTGAGTGTCAGCTTGAGATTTAGCCATCTCCTGCCGGGCGGTTTCTGCCGCCTCCAAGCCTTCGCGAATCTTATCGGTCCGTTGGTCCATCAGCCGGATGATAGGTTTGTAGGCAAAGAGGTACAAGATCACCAGCAGGATGACAAAGTTAACCAGAAACGCAATTAAGCTAGGGATATTTAACCCTAGATCTCCCATACCTTAGCTCCAGACCGGGAATTTATCGTTCGAGACTACCGGAACTTTAGAACACAAACAACAGGATTGCTGCAACAACCAACGCATAGATGCCAAGAGCTTCTGCAAATGCGATGGCCAGAATCATGTTGGTTAAGATGGCGCCGCGAGCTTCCGGGTTGCGTCCGATGGCATTCATCGCTGCGCCACCCAGAATTCCGATTCCGATGCCGGGCCCCACTACACCTAGGCCGATGGCAATGCCCGCGGCAAGGGCTTTGACTGCGCTATCACTGAGGACTTCTCCCTGAGCAGCTATGCTGGAAGCCACTGACACTATGATCCCTAGAGGCATAATCCCTCCTTAGTCTACGTATTTTTGATTTGGGCGATCAACTAATCGTTCTTCATCAGCCCAGCGCTGGCCACCCCCAATGAAGCCGCACTTAGGGCAATGGACACAACCAGTAGAGCGACAATAATGGCATCCATTCGATTCTCCTTTTCCCATCTCTGAATTTCTCTTGGGGCCTGCTGATATTAGTGTTCTTCTTGATGGGATGCGATAGCTACCGTGGCGAATACCAAGGTTAGTCCGGCGAATATGAGCGCCTGCACCAAACCTACCAGAAGCTCCAAGCCGTAGACCGCGACGGTTGCCACAAAGGGCACCAAGAAGGTTGCCATCAGGACCAGCACTTCTCCGGCAGTCATATTGCCGAAAAGCCTGAAAGAGAAGCTAACGATCCGTACCAGCTCGCTCACTCCTTCCAAGAAGCCCACAAACAGTGCGATGAATCCTCCGAAGATGTCCTTTCGTCGAACGCTCCGGACGAAGCTGCCCACCGGGATAAATTTGCCCAGGTACCTGAAGCCCAAGACCCGCAACCCCAAAAATTCTACGAATACGAAGGAGACCAAAGCTAAAGCTAAAGGCATATTCAGGTCGGTGCCCGCCGAACGCAGCAGATGAACGGCGATGTCGCCATGGGAGTTCTCAAAGCCCAAGGTCGGATATATCGGTATCAGGGCGATCCAGGCATTGAACATAACGAATAGGAAGATGGTGGCAATCAACGGGAACACGTTGCGGGCCATATCCCGCCCGATGACTCCCTCGACAAAACCCAACAAGCTTTCGATGATGATTTCCACCAGGTTCTGCAGCCGGCCGGGCACCATTTTTGCCCGTTTGGCAGCAATGACGAACACGATGATCAACAGCAGGGAGGTTATCCAAGCGGACAGCATGGTGTTCGTGATAACCCAGCTGCCGCCTCCGAAGGGCCCGCCGGCAACCAGCTCCTCTTCTTCGTGGGTGAGAGCGGCATGTCCTTCGGCTTTTTCTTTTTCTTCAGCTTCCAAGAATGCTATGTAGTGCTCACGGGAACTGGCTGGAAAGACGGTTTGGGGAGGTAGATGCACTTCCGGCTGAGAAAGAAAGATCGGCTCTGCATCTTCGCCCTTGATGATGGCAGTTCCGATGGCTCCGGTGATCAAGCCTGCAAGGAACAGAGCAGCTAGAACGACCAATCCCAGCAATAGGAGCTTCTTTGCCCCTTTACCTGAAGGCACTAGTTGTCCCTCCCGCTTGTCGGAGACTCGTCGCTACCATTCATGAGCGGGGTCACGAGCTTGTAGGTCCCGTAGAAGGCTGCCACCGAACCCAGCGCCAACCCCAGTAGAAGGAAAATTACACGCGTATCGAATGTTGTATCCAGCCAAACGCCCAATACGATGCCACCTACGATGCAAGCTGCGATGTAAAAACCCAGACCTGAAAGCCGGAGGGCCAGAGCCCACCATGCCATCTCCAACCTCCAGCATTGTGAATCTTATCACTATGTATTTTGGAAGTCAACTTTAGCGCCGGGCGCCTGATTGGCGCGTAGTGCACCAACAAAAAACCCAGATTCAGATAGCTGAATCTGGGCGCCTTCTGTCCATCGTCTCTCTGGGATCAAACCCCCTGTTGGGATTTTCCGAAATCCTCCAAGTCCAAGCTGTTGATGAAGTCGGTGAAAGCAGACATTCTGCGGATTTCTTCTTCCTTGACCTCAGGGGATTTCCCCTCGCCATCCGGCCCGGTCAGGTCCTCGGGCAAGATCGGCTTTCCCGTTTCTTTGTCCAGCAATACCCCAGCCTTGTCCATGACATTTTCTTCGGCGAAGATGGGAGCCTTGGCGCGCACTGCCAACGCGATAGCGTCGCTGGGGCGGGAATCGATATCCAAGCTCTCACCGTTCATGCTTATGGATATCTTGGCGTAGAAGGTGTCGCTCTCGAGGCCGCTGACCAAGATGTGATTGATGGATGCGCCCAGATTATCGATGATCATACGGAGTAGGTCGTGGGTGAGGGGTCTGGGTACGGAGATCTCCTGGAGTTGAACGGCAATGGCATCTGCTTCAGCAGGTCCGATCCAGATGGGAAGGTAACGGTCCGAATCCTTTTCCTTCAGGATCACGACCCGCTGGTAGTTCATCAAACTCACCCGGATGCTATCGATCATCATTTCTAACATTTGGTGGCGATTTCCCTCTTTTCCTACCCGTATTGTAGTCCCGGCCCCGGAAGAGTGTCAATAATCGCATCCGTTGACAAGCAAGTGGAATACCTCGTTTGAAACAGCCATCAGCAAAGATAAGAAAATTATATAGCAAACTAGTCAGGCACTTAGGCTCATTTCGAGGTTTCTGGAACAAGTGTCAATTGCGCCACTCCGCCGATCGGAAGTAGCTATGAAAGAGGTGTATCGTGGTCGAACCGATCCATGAAGTCCCGAAGCGCGTGCCGCTACTGGTATAGAGACCAGTCCCTTCTGGAAACCCTTGAAAAAGGCTTCTCTATGGCCTGAGAAGGAAGGCCCTATTCCTTCGCTGAACGAATCGCTGAGTGCCTGCAACACCCTGAAGACGTTCTCGATAGGTGTGCTCGTGCGCTGAGCATAGAAGTGCATGGCACTGAACATATGGGATGACATCACATGCCCTTCCAGACTGGAGATTACCTCCAATAGATTCTCACGGTCTTGGTCGTCTATGATGCCCCTTCTAGATAGCCAGAACTACAGCACATCTAGAGCGGGTGTGCTATAGTTGCCAGGACTTACCAGTCGCCAGCCAGTCCGCAGGGCCGGAATTGTGGCTTTATGCCCCCTTGTGGCCATGCGGATCTGGATGATTGGTAAGTCGTCACAAATCCAAGCAACGAGTGGACACCTTTGAATAACGGGTGGCGTGGTGAAAGCACTCCAACCAGGACCAAGGTGGCGTTGTTAGCTGCTGTTGCTGCCCTTGTAGCATTTATCGGCTCATTTCTACCCTGGATCACTGCATCGGTTCCCTGGCTCGGAGATATCAGCATCAGTGGAACGGAAGGCGGGAGAGATGGAGTATTCGCTGCTGGCTCTTGGAGCGCTCTTTGTCAGCAATGCATGGAGGCGGATCAAGCCAATCAGCATCTTGGTCCTGCTCTTGGGTCTGGCTATCACAGCCATTGGCGGATATGACTATGCCGACATACAGAAAACGTTTTTCGATGACCCCGAAACGGCAGCTTTTATCTCTGTGGGAATAGGGCTGTATATGGTACTTATAGGGGGAATGATCTTGACCGGATGTGCTGGGTTCAGCGTGTACCAATGTTTCAGAGACAACTAAAATTGAGGACCGCGTGGAATATTGTCATCGTGTGATCACTGTTGGATTCAGTGATTTCGTCGAGCGGCTACGTGAGGAAGCCACTCAAGGCTTTGAAGTTGTGGGGATGGACTTTGACTTCAATGTGTTGGATGCGGCGGACCCATCTCCCGAAGAAACTGCCCCCTTCACCGTGTGACTACGTAGGCCCAAAGGGCGGCAAAATGGATAAGCTCGGAGCAGCGGCGGGGTTTCTCAGCACGATGGAAGTGCGAATTGAGTGAGCGCATGGAAGGATGCGTAACTTGAGGATGGAGGTAGTTCATGGGACAAATATTCAAGGCTAATGTTTGGCAAGAGGGGCATTGGTACATAGCACAGGCTTTAAGCGTTGAAGTCGCTAGTCAAGGAACATCAGAGGAGCAGGCTCTGAGCAACCTGCGAGAAGCACTGGAACTTTACCTTGAGCCCATTCCCTCCACATGCGATGAAATACCGGTGATGCCCCAAGATGCAGATGAGAATGCCTGTCCAGAATACAAAGAGGGATCACCGCAGAGTGCACCACAGACTCGCCACGTTGAGGTAGAGATTGCCACGACTTAGACCATTATCATATCGAGAGGTAATCCGCAAATTGCTTCAAGCGCATTTCAGATTTGTATCCCAACATGGTAGTCATATCAAGTTCATGAAAGACCAAGAGGGTCATAGCCTCACCGTCATTGTACCGCAGCACGGTGAGGTAGCCGTCGGCACTCTACGCAGCATATTACGACAAGCTGCATTGACTCCGACCGAGTTTGGCAACTTGTAAATAATCTTGCAGAGGGGTGATCATGGACACCACAAAGAAGAAGAACCGGAAACCCATGCCGATCGACCCTCAGGACCTAGCCCGGGCCATGTTTCGGGACGCTGACCGGAAGCTGGCAGACAAGCTCAAGAAGTCCGAGGCTACGCAATCAGATCCCGATACTTCAACCGCTTCCCAGCCATCCCCCTAGCCATCGCTTCCATCTGATCGCAGGTGTCCATGAGTCTGTCGTTGTGTCGCCCTGCGAACTCCGTTACATGCCTCTGCAGGTGCTTGCTTGACATCTGGTGATAGGTCCCCACGTATCCACGCTTTAGCATGGCCCAGAAGCTCTCTATCCCGTTGGTATGGGCCTGCCCATGAACGTACTCCTTGACACTGTGCTTGACGCATACGTGGTCGTAGGGGATGTGGTCACAGCCTGGTGGTCGTCCGTATAGACCGTTGCATCCATGGTCGCCTGCTTGCTGACGAAATACTCCAATGTGTTGCGGTTGGCGCTGGGGCCCACGGTAGCTCTCACACGGTTGGTTTTCCTGTCCTTGGCGCCAGCTACGGGGGTTTTGCCCACAGTGCCCGGTCCAGCCTTGAGCTTCTTGGACTGGTGCTTGTTCTTCTCCTTGCCCCCGATGTAGACCTCATAGACCTCGACCGGACCAGCGAAGGGATTATCATCGCTTTCCCAACCTGCACGAATGCGGTGTTCCATGTGCCATGCAGTCGTTTGGGTGACCCCCAGCTCACGGTGCAGCTTCATGCTGGATATGCCCTTGAGGTTGGTGGACATGAGGTAAAGGGACATGGCCCACTTCCTGAGGGGAATCTTGCTGGACTCCATGACAGTCCCGACCTTCACGCTGAAATAGCCCCGGCAGGCCCCGCACCAGTAGGGCATGGGCTTTTCTGACGGTACGTTACCTGTATCAAGGTTACCGCAACGAGGGCAAGCCTTTTGACCGTTGGGCCAGCGGGTATCCTCGAACCATTTGCGGGCGGATGCTTCATCGGGGAACATTTCCAAGAGGGTTGGGAGGCTGATTCCATTTCTGTGCACCTTGCCCGGTCCTGCCTTCGCCATGTCTTTAACTCCCTGCTTCGTATGTGTCCAGACTAACAGGATCTGGTCAGTTTGTCAAATTTACAATATAATTCTTAAAGGTAAGGGGTAAATGGGACGCAGCAGCAACCTCAACGTGACGTAAGCAGACCCAGTTCTGGACAGACGCTTGTTCTACTTTCATCTGCCGTTAAAATGCTTGGCGCTTTCATGACTTCTATTCCTCTTGCTCGGCGGATATGTAGGAAAAATATTTGGAATTCCACCAATCGCTGTCGATCCGGCGAAAGAGGAAGTAGTCCAACATCGCATTCAATGAGCTTCTTCGGCTGAACGTATCTCCGAAGAAGCTGAAGTCTTCCTTGAACTGTGTGAACATACCTTCTGTCCTTCGGTCTTCCCCAGGACGGCGGTAAAGCTCGGGAAACCAGATGAGGTTGTTGAATGGACCTTGCTTATCGTACTCGGCGAGCTGCACCCAATCCCGCTGACCATGTTTTTGGTTCATGACGATAGCCCCCAAGGATGGTTCTTCCTCCACGGGTTTGCAGTGAGAAGCATACCCATCTTCGTCTTCAGCTTTGTAGCATTGAAACTTTAGAGTGCCCGCCTTCTGTTCTTCCCGGACGTACCAATTCAGGGGATACCACACCTCATAATCGACATCCACCACATGTTCAGCCTGATCGGATGTCAACAGGGTGGCCTTCAGCTCATCGGCGGTCCGCACCAAGTCTGCGCTGCCTTGGGCATAGGCCAGCATTTCGATGGGAGTATCGTCGTACTGGTAGTTTGTCCGAAACGATACGTAGGAGCTAAATCCCAATAGCAATACGCCGACTCCCAAGGCGGCCATCGTAAGCCCTAGGCGCGTTTGGGAACGCCGGAGCGCCACAGCTCCGGCGAATCCTGTTACTGCCACCCCAGCTAAAATTGTCCACTGTTCCCAAGAACTGATGCTGCCGTTCTGAAGGTACAGGTGAAGCAGGTACACACCCCCAAAGAGAAACACCGGCGCCAGCAGGAACAAGGCGGAAGAGACGGATTTAAGCGCCCTCCTCCATGCTATCGGTTCGACCAAATCCCCGATGAACTTGGCTGAAAGCAGGATGAAGGGAACGGCGATATTCACTACAAGCCAAGGCATCTTTTCACCGGCGGATGTGTAAGCAAGGAAGGTCGTTATAGCCCAAAAGGATAGCACCTGCCCCAATAGATCGCCTTTTCGAAGATAATAGATGGCGGCTGCCGCTCCGAACAGCAGGGGCAGAAATTCGTAGGTGGGGCCCAGCATAAAGTAGTAATACCAAGGCTGGTTTGCCCTAGCGTAGTCCTGTTGAGTTATCCAGTAGGACAAGCCCTGCCAAGAGCCGGTGTACAAACCTCCCACGTGGGTGCACAAAGCACTGAAGGCGCCACCCACCTGATCGGGCTGGCATAATGTGGTGGAGGTTACAAAAGCGCCAAAGAAGCTGGTGTACAGAGCAGACCAGACCAGGTAGAAAATGCAAGCGCACACCAACCACACCTTCCAGCGCCAGAGCATCCCGATGCTGGCCGACACGAACAATGTTGCCGCCACCACACCGAGGGAGATCACATATCCGCTGGGCGCCATCCCGGTGGGGAAAGCAAGCGCCCCGTACGCCAGTGCGCTGGCGACTACGGTCGGGACCAGTACCGGCCACCACCGACGGCCTCTCTTGGTAAATCTGATCAAGCTGATCGAAACGACCAAAATAGCGCCGAGAATGATGCCATTTGCCCAATAAGGCAGAGATATGATCGGAAAGGTGACGAACGGAGCTTCCCAAACGGGCAAGCCACCTTCGGTGACAGCCGGCGGTCGTATCACATCGAAACCGGCGCCGCCGGGCACCAAGGTGATCAATGCAGACCATTGGGGCAGGGTTAAGGTAGTGATCAAAAGCAGCAAGATGGCAGGGCCTGTGAGGTCGCGCAGCCTGATACGCCTGACCATGAACGGAACCAGCTCATTGATTGCCACAAAGAAGAGGGCAATGCCGAATATGCCCACTATGAAATAAGCGGTTTCTTTGGTTGCAAAAGCCAAAGCCAAGACCGCCGACGATATGTACAAGTACCGGTTCTTCCCCTCGTTCATGTAACGCCATATCAAGACCAACAGTGCCACCGACCACACCGCCATGAGGATTTCGTTGCGGCCAAAACGGCTAAGATATAGAACCGATGGCGATAAGGTCAGCAGCGCTGCGGCGGTCGCTGCCCCCATTCTTCCCATATAAAACCTGAAGAAATAGGGTAGAGCAACCAAAGCTGCGCCAAAAACCGCATAGAGCAAACGCCCAGTAAATTCGGTGTCTGAAAACAACCTGAAGATCAACGCCGTCATGTGGACCTGAAATGGGCCATGCATCCACGGACTGTGAGAGTAGCCATCGCCGGTGGCTAAATACCATGCATAATGAACATGCAAGCTTTCATCGTAGTGCATGGTCCGATCACCCAGCTCCCATAAGCGCAGACCGAGGGCAAGAAGAACAATGAACGCAAAAATCCCTTCGTACCAGCCAAAGCTGATCTTCAAGGAAGGTCGATGCAACCTAGCTAGTGGACGTCTAGCTGTTGATAACATAAGTTCCTTCGAGGGTCGTGGGCTCGGTGGCAGGAGCCACTTCGTATATGATTACCGTTCCCAGGTCGAACACAGGTTGCAGGAAACTGGTGAAGCCTACGAGGTGCTCCGCACCATAGGAACTTCTCTCCCTGGCTCCTACATACACATATCGGATTTCAGCTTCATCCAATAGCATTGCCACGTAGGCAGGATCATCGCTGCTGTAGATATCTTCGACCAGTTCTTCCCGCCCGGCATAGGGTTTTTGTGAACCCCTCCACTGGTACTCATGAAACTTCCAGCCCAGCATGGTGGGAAAGCCTGTGCTGGATGAGATGCGGCCGTAATCGCTGTAGTCATCCCCGACCGCTTCCAGCAATCTCCCTTTGGGAGCATCATCGCGGAGCCACAAGATAGCTTCGTACTCTCCCGATGCACTGCCGTTCCGCAAGAAATCGAGTCCGTCCAATGTGCGGTCCCCGGACGTGTCGGCCCGGTCCAATGCTGCGCCGATAGAGTAATATGCCGATGCTACCAACATCAGCACGACAACAGCCAGCCATATGCGAGTAGCTTGGCGTTTCATGAAGGCCCTGAACCTCCATGACATCACCTTGCCAGTCCTTACCAAAGGTGTAGGTCGCGACAGGACATAGTACAGACCATATGCTGAGACTATACTAAGTAACAGCCACGACTGAAAGTATATCTTGAAAACCGTGTTCATACGGTTTCCGAACAGGTCGATAACGAAGAAAAGCTCTGCACCCATCATCAGGTATAAGGCGATGCACAAGGGCAGCAGCGAGAAAATAACGGGCCGCTCGCCGATATTCTTGGCCCTTGCCAGCAGGCTGTAAGATATCAGCGCTATTATGGCCATCGCAGGAAGAAGCTTAAGAAATCTTGCCCCTATCTCACCGGCGGCGCTGACGAACCTGTTACCGGCTACCCCCTCAATCAAGTGGATCCCCGCCCACAAGCCCAAGAGCTGTACGCCGGTCCAAATCAAGAAGGGAAGCAGGGTGAAGATAACTATTATCGACAGGTGCTGAGGGTCTCGGGTCGATAGGATAGGAGTGTTCCATAACAGCTTGATCAGGTAGGCGCAGACTATTGTAAGAAACGGGGCCCATATCAGCAAGAAGAAGAACGGACGTGTATCGAAGTCGCCCAAGGGTGACAAGCCGGAAACTTGGCTGTCGAAGGTCAGGTAGAACGGGAGGAACAGGAGCACGGATGCAATCAGAACAGGCAGCCCAATAGCCGCAGCTGACACATAGAGCTTCGCCCGGTCACCCCTCCAGTCGAAATCACTTTTAAGCAGTACCAAGATGATCATCATCACAGCAAAGACCGGATAGTCCCAAGGGTTGATGAAGGCCAAAGAACCCAAAGACAAGGCAATTACGCCAGCTTCCCACAGGTGTGACCGTATCCAGCCCGGCCCCACCTTGTTGCGATCGACAAAGAAGTTCAAGCCCAATGCCAAGATGAGCAGCAAAACGGGCAGAGCAGACACATGGGGATGCAGGTCGCCCAAAAGAAAGCTGAAAAAGGGGAACTCGGTGATGGTGTAATCCAAGCTGACGCCATTCACAACCGTGTCAATTATCCTGGTCCCTCGCCACCACCACCAATGTCCATCAGGGAAGAGCCTCGCGTCAGCTGCGCCGGAGCCGTCCAACCCCTTTATGGATATCCACTGCCAAAAGCCGTCAGCCCCCCATCCGTTGGCATGAACGAACTCAAGGATTCCCTCCATGGTTCCTACCAAGCACAGTAAAAGGGGAGCAACCAAGGCAAACAGGACTGCTTTCTTCAGGGCTGCACCGGACAAACGTATCATGCAGTACACCAAAGAAAACGCCCCGGCAGCCACCATTGCGGGAACCAGGGCAACGGCGAGGTTGTATGATATGTTGGAAGGTATGGCTGTCAGTTTGGCGATGAAAGCCACCATCATATGCCCGAAGTAGTAGTAGCTGATGGAATGTCCGGCCAGCCACGGGTCCTCGGGAGGGAAATAGCTGCTTTGGAGGATAGCGTTAAGGAACGCAAAGTCCATCGGCTTTTCTGTGTGGTTGATGTCCGGTGATCCCGAAACGATGACCAACCACATAAAATAGAAGCCCAAGAAGACCATCTCAGAGATGATCAGTGGATGGCGTTGTTCATAAAGAAACGCCCGCATCTCCCGCCAGCGTTTCTTGGCTGTAACAGCCGATATCAGTGCCATCGCCACTACGATACCGATGATGGTGGCTTGGGAGTTTGGAAGAATATGAGCCAAGCCCGAGACCCACAGCACGTAGGAGCCCAGCAGCAGGGCTAGTGGCTTGGCAAAAGCGTAACCGCGGTCGGGTAGTCGGCGGAAGAGGACGAAAACCAAAGGGAAGGCAGCTAGCCCCAGGATTTCGATGGCCAGAAGCCAAATAAGAGCGTCGTTCAAATCGAACCTATCGGTCCAAGGTTTGGCCCCCAGAGCCTCGCCCTTCAAGAAGCAAAGGGAAGCAGCCGGCGAACCTTAAAGCTAACAGAAAGCTACATAGCTACATAGACTGAGATCAGGAAGCAGGCGCCGGTTCCAGCAGAGCTTCCACAAATTCCGTGGCATCAAAGGGTGCAATATCCTGTATCTGTTCACCGGTGCCGATGAAAAGAATCGGAATATTCAGTTCGGTCCTCACTGCTAAAACTATTCCTCCCCGGGCTGTCCCATCAAGCTTGGTCAGAAACACGCCGGTGCAGTCAACAGCTTCAGTAAAGGTTTTTGCTTGGGCCAAGCCATTGTAGCCGGTGGTGGCATCCAGTATGAGCAACACCTGGTGAGGGCAAGCTGGGTCCAGCCGGGTCAAGATCCGGCGGATCTTCTTAAGCTCCTCCATAAGGTTCAATTTGGTATGGAGGCGGCCAGCGGTGTCGATGATCAGCACATCTGCTTTACGAGCTTTGCTAGCTTGATAAGCATCGTAGACCACAGCCCCAGGATCTGCTCCCTGCTGGTGACTTACCACATCAACCCCAATCCTGGAACATAGAATTTGGAGTTGGTCGATCGCTGCTGCACGAAAGGTATCGGCGGCTCCGATCAGGACCGTCTTGCCTTCTTCTTGGAAGCGGTTGGCCAGCTTGGCGATACTGGTGGTTTTACCGACTCCATTCACACCCGCCACCAAGATGACGTAAGGAGCGGCGCTGCTGTCCATATCATCCCATAAATGGTCGGACCCTTCGTCTTGAAGTGAAGCAGTGAGCTCCGATTTCAAGGCTTGAAAGATCTGCTCAGCTTGGTCGAGGCACTCATCCTTGGCCCTCGCCTTGAGGCGGCTGACGAGATCCGAAGATGGGCCGACGCCAAGGTCAGCAGAGATTAGTATCTCCTCCAGCTCATCCCATACACTGTCATCCATCCTTGAAGAATGAAGGATATCGACGATCTTACCGAACCAGGTTTCCCTGCTGCGCCGGACGCCGTCCTTGGTGCGTTCTTGGTTCTTTTGGGGATCTTTTCTGAAAAAATTTAACATAACACCTTGATATCAAAGGGGTTATTGGTCAGCTTGGGTCGAAGCCAGCTTGTCCAAAGCTTGAAGCGCTGCCTGCTTCTCGGCATCAAGTTTCCTTGATCCCCGGCCCCGGCCCATGGACTGACCATCCATGAAGACCTCCACCTCAAAGGACCTGGCATGGTCAGGTCCTTGTGCATCTACCAAGTGGTATTCGGGCGGGAGCTTGGTGATATGTTGCACCATCTCTTGGAGGAGAGATTTGGGGTCTTGGGGTACGCCTGAAGCTAGCAGAAGCTCGATTTCGCTCCCAAGTATACGCAGGATCAGCTGTTCTGCAGCATCGAATCCCTTATCCGCACAGACAGCTCCTATCAAAGCTTCCAAGGCATCAGCCAGGATGGAATCTCGGTCGTATCCTCCGCTGGATTCTTCACCTTTACCCAGCTTAAGATGCTCTCCCAACCCAAGACCTCGTGCGATCTTGGCAAGGGTGTGTCCTCGAACCAAGGACGATCGCAGCTTGGTTAATTCGCCTTCGCTGAGTTCGGGGCATCTTCGGAAAAGCTCCGATGCTACACAAGCCCCCAAGATGGCATCACCCAGAAATTCCAGGCGCTCATACGAAGCCGCAGGCTTCTGGTCCGGCGCCGCTTCATTCAAAAAGGAAGGATGAACCAGCGCCTGCTCCAGCAACCTGCGGTCTCGAAACCGGATACCAAATTTTTGTTCCAGAGGGTTTCGTTTCAAGGGTGGTATCTTAGTCGAAGACTCCCCTAGGCCACGGCGGTTGAGGCCGTTTCACCTCTGCGACCCACTTCCACCGTCCCATGACACCGGATATTTCATCGAACATAGCTACCGCTTCTTCCTCAGGAGGATTGTAAGTTTTTAGAAAAGCGGTGTTTCCGTTTGGGAAGATGAAGGTAGGGACGCCGAACACGCCGTACTCATCCACAGCTTGGGTGTGGCTTTCAGCCAGATCAGTGAGGATGCTGTCATCCGTAATGTCTTCCCGGAATCGGGCCATATCGAGTCCGACGCTTTCAGCGAGCTCCAGAACAACCTCTTTGTCCGAAAGGTCCCGGCGGTCTTCGTGTTTAGCTCGGAGCATAGCTAGCTGGAACTCTTCAAATAGGCGACGACCTTGCCGCTGGGCGGCAGCGCCACCCCTGAAAGCTGTCAGGCCCAAGGTGGGTGTGTCCTCAGATTGTTCCCAAGCTTTCCACTCAGGGTCGTCTTTGCTATTGACCTGAGCCAACATGAAGGGCTTCCAGTCAATGTCTATATCATCCCCGTAAGTTTTTCTAACGTTCGCAAGCCACATGGCTGCGTTGTATACATACGGTCAACGAAAGTCGTAATAAGCTGTTACCTTGAAAGGCTCCATTACCCACCTCCTCTCTCCTGTCTTCGATTGTACTTAGGCCCTATGGGGCTGTCAATCTGGATTAGGTCCGCGCTAGATGGTAAACCGGATTATCCCTATATCCGTTCGTAGATAATCCGGGACCGGTTTTTGGTGAACGGCCGGATGTTGGGGGCCCATTCCCCGATGTTGGATGCGGACGTAAAAGCTTCGCTTTCAGGCACATCGGCGTTTTCTACTTCATAGATAGCCACGTACTTAGGTGCTCCCTCGGTTGATGTTTTGAAGCGGGCCGCATCTATAACCCCAGGTACCTTCAGAAGGATGGGGATATGTTCCTCATCGTACACCCGGTTGAAGTCGGCTTCTTTATCTTCATCCACATCCATCGCCACCACGAACAAGCATCGTACATCGGTTAGCATCTGCGTGCCTCCCACAGAAATTGGAAACGGCATAGCTTGGCGGAGAATGGTCCGCAAAGCTGGCCAAGTTCACATCACCCTACAACAACCCATGCTATTTGACAAGGCAGTTACCGTAAGGCGCCCATTCAGTCGCCCTATGTTATTTGACAATGCAGTCACCGGAAGGCGCCCCTTCCGTCGCCCTATGTTGAATCTTGAGGGCCTCCGCAGGTTGTCCTTCTGGGGGCAGCGCCGCTACCCGCATTGTCTTTACGGCCACAGCACTGGCCTCCACATTGTGAGTCCGAACACAGTATCGGCCCCCGCGCTGAGGACGGTATATTTCTAGACGACCCAGCGTGTAGCAAGGATTTTAGATTCTTCGTCGTGCGCTCCTCAGAATGACAGGGGGAGGGGTGCTCCTCGGAATGACAGGGGGAGGGCGCCGCCAGAATGACATTGGAGGAGGGCACTCCTCAGAATGACATTGGGGTTCATTCCGAACCCCCCTGCTGTCATTCCGAACCCCCCTGCTGTCATTCCTAACGCCGCTGCTGTCATTCCTAACGCCGCTGCTGTCATTCCGACCCCCCCGCTGTCATTCCGAACCCCCTGCTGTCATTCCGAACCCCCTGCTGTCATTCCGAACCCCCCTGCTGTCATTCCGAACCCCCATGCTGTCATTCCGACCCCCCGACAGTCATTCCGAGCGGAGCGAGGAATCTAAGATGCTCCCTCTGATGGCCAGCCCATCACTACGACGAGCCATCGGGTGAGCAGGCATCTTAGATTCTTCGTCGTGCGCTCCTCAGAATGACAGGGGGGAGGGCGCGCTCCTCAGGATGACGGGGGGAGGGGTGCTCCTCAGAATGACGGGGGGAGGGGTGATCCTCAGAATGACGGGGGGAGGGATGCTCCTCAGAATTACAGGGGGGAGGGCGCGCTCCTCAGAACGACAGGGAGAGGGGGCCGCCAGAATGACAATAAGGGAGTGTCATCCCGAACGCCGCTACGTCATCCTGAACGCCGCTGCTGTCATTCCGAACCCCCTACTGTCATTCCGAACGGAGTGAGGAATCTAAGATCTGCCGCTGAGGGCAGTATATTTCTAGATGATCCGGCGTGTGGCAAGGATTTTAGATTCTTCGTCGTGCGCTCCTCAGAATGACAGGGGGAGGGATGCTCCTCAGAACGACAGGGGGAGGGATGCTCCTCAGAACGACAGGGGGAGGGATGCTCCTCAGAACGACAGGGGGAGGGGTGCTCCTCGGAATGACGGGGGGAGGGGGCCGTCAGAATCACATGGATATACTGTCATTCCGAGTGCCCCTTACTGTCATTTCGAGTGCCTCTTACTGTCATTCTGAGCGCCCCTTACTGTCATTCCGAGCCGAGCGAGGAATCTACGGTATGCCGCTGAGGGCGGTATATTTCGTGACGAACAGGCGTGTGGGCGAGCACTTTGGGTCCTTCCCGGTTCAGAGGATCTTTTGGATCTCCTTACCCAACCCGCCGATGGAAAGCCAGTAGTAGACGATGAACATCCCTGCCAACATCACCAAGATTGGGGTGGTCCGCTCAACCCAAGGGATCAGCTTCTTGACATAATCATTGGCTACTCCCTTGAACACAGCGGTGCTCACAGTAAGGATCATGAGCACTGTGCCCATTCCCAAAGCGTAGCTTACAAACTGGACCAGCCCGCTGACGAACTTTCCAGATACCAACGCACTCACCACAACCACCAGAAAAATGGGCAGTGCGCAACTGAGAGAAGCAACTCCATAAGCTATGCCAAACACAAAGAAGGAACGCAAGTTGGTGGATTGTCCGGGGTCGATTTTGCTGGCAAAGCGTTGCACCAAACCGGAATATAGCTTGTTTCGTGTAACAAGAAGCCATAGACCAAATGAGGTCAGCGCAATTCCGATGATCAACCCCGCCCAATCTATGGCATCGGTCAGGAAATTACCCCCGGCAGCGATGATCAACCCAACAGCGCCAAACATCAGAACGAACCCCGCCGTTACCACCAAGGAAAGAAGAATGGACTTTAAAAACCTTCGAACTGGTGTGTTTTCTGCTTCCGCATCTTCCGGTCTACCAAGAAAAAGAGAAAGGTATGCAGGAAGAAGAGCAAAGCCGCAGGGATTGATGGTGGCTATCATACCCGCGGCAAAGGAGTAGGTTACCGGAAGCGCCGAGATTTTGGATTCGGCGTTTCCTGATATGAAGCCTATGATTTGTTCTACGAGAGCTTCCATTGTTAGATGTTGATGTTCCTTTCATGAACGGCGCCCCAGGTCGATGCTGACCTGAGATATGACGAAGATGATCAGTTCAAGAACGGATATCACGTCCGTTTTATGATAGTCCCTAAGCTCGCAAACAATCAAACGACCGGATTTCGGCTGGCTTGGATGTGCTGTACCGAATCCACTTCGGATTAGATGAGCTTTAGGGAACCTCTGAACAACTCGCCTGAAGCCCGCCATTCCCGTCCCCTGAAGCCCGTCATTCCCGCGAAGGCGGGAACCTCGCCCCTCTGTAGGGACGGGTTTCACGTCCATCCTCCGCATCCAAGGGGACTTATTCAAACTATCTTTAGGAACCAAAAATCCCCAGCCAATTGGCTGGGGAATAGCAGCCCTATTCTGTAATGTCTCAGGATTTTACATAAGGAGGCACAAGGATGAACCCTTGTGCCTCCTTGCTATAGCTCGCTGCCAAGTGGCAGCTTCTTGTTATGCAGGTTTCACAAATGGGTTTTTAGTGATGATAGGTCTCTGTCCTTGAAGTAGTCATAGTTCATCGGTATGTAGCTGTTCCACTGTTCCGGGACCGCATCTTCGGCGAAGATGGCCGTTACCGGGCACACAGGCTCACATGCTGCACAGTCGATGCATTCGTCTGGGTTGATCATGAAGTAGTTATCTTCGTCGGTGGTGTAGATACAATCCACCGGACAGACATCCACGCAGGCTCCATCCTTAACTCCCACGCACGGCTCGGTTATGATGTACGTCATCGGTTGGCGCTTCCCCCTTTTCAGGTTACGGTGTTTTAATATCGTTGGTTTCTACAAGGAACCGTTCAATACTGTAACAGGTTATCCTTTTGCAGCTTTTCCGTCAAGGCGCATCTCGCCGCATAACTGCTCAGACTTAGCGCGAAATGCCGGTACTCGCACATCCCCGTCATTCTGAGGGGCACCCCCTCCCTGTCATTCTGAGGAGCGCCCCTTCCCTGTCATTCTGAGGAGCGCACGACGAAGAATCTAAGATGCCTGCTCATACGATCGCTCATCGTCGCAACGGACCTAGCCTTCGTAGCAGCATATTAGATTCCTCACTCCGTTCGGAATGACAGTAATAAACTGTCATTCTGAGGAGCGCACGACGAAGAATCTAAGATGCCTGCTCATACGATGGCTCATCGTCGCAACGGACCAAGCCTTCGTGGCAGCACCTTAGATTCCTCACTCCGTTCGGAATGACAGTAAGGGGGTTCTGAACGACAGCAAGGGCACTCGGAACGACAGCAAGGGCACTCGGAACGACAGCAAGGGCACTCAAAATGACAGTAAGGGCACTCGGAATGACAGCAAGGGCACTCGGAATGACAGTAAGGGCACTCGGAATGACAAGGAAGAAATGGTCATTGTGGGCGCCCCTTCTCCGTTGTCATTCTGAGGAGCGCCCTCCCTGTCATTCTGAGGAGCGCCCTCCCTGTCATTCTGAGGAGCGTCCCCTCCCTGTCATTCTGAGGAGCGCACTACGAAGAATCTAAGATGCTGGCTTACTGCAAGGACCGGCGTAGTAATGGAGCAGGCCATTGGGGGGAGCACTTTAGATTCCTCACTCCGTTCGGAATGACAATGGGGGAGTTCGTAATGACGGTAAGGGCGTTCGGAATGACAAGGAAGAAATGGTCATTGTGAGCACCCCTTCCCTGTCATTCTGAGGAGCGCCCCCTCCCTGTCATTCTGAGGAGCGCCCCTCCCTGTCATTCTGAGGAGTGCACCCTCTCCCCGTTGTCATTCTGAGGGGCGGCCCCTCCCTGTCATTCTGAGGAGCGCACGACGAAGAATCTAAGGTGTCTGCTCATACGATGGCTCATCGTCGCAACGGACCTAGCCTTCGTGGCAGCACCTTAGATTCCTCACTCCGTTCGGAATGACAGCAAGGGCGTTCGGAATCACAGTGGGGGCGTTCGGAATGACAGTAAGGGAGTTCGAAATGACGGTGGGGGAGTTCGGAGTGACGGTGAAGGTGTTCGGAATGACGGTAAGGGCACTCGGGATGGCAATGGGGGAGTTCGGAGCAGCAATCTTGGGAAGACCTAAACGTTCACCCCACTGAGCTTCAACAGTTACCCCACTGAGCTTCTGCGGTTACCCAGACGTGCTTTTTGGTCCAGATAATCTTGAAGGATGACCGCCGCCGCCGCCGCATCCAAAGCACCCCTGTTTTTGGAAGGCGTCATGCCAGACCGTTGCATCAGCTGGGTCGCTTCTTTGGTGGAGTATTGCTCATTGACCATTGTGATCGGCAAATCGGTCTGCTGCTTGAGAACATTGACGAATCGGATGGTTTTCTTTGCTTGAGGACCTACATGCCCGTTCAATGATAAAGGAATTCCGACGACTATTTCCGATGCACCTTTTTCAACAGCCTGCTTCAGCACCTTCCCCACATCTTCCTTGAGTTTTGTGCGCAGGATGTAGCCCGACGGGATCGCCAGCGTCAACCCTGCTTTGTTGACAGCAAAGCCTATGCGGCTGTCTCCAACATCCAAGCATATGGTCGTCAGGGTGTCGCCTGCCTTTTGGTCACATCTTCGGCGTGCCGGATAGCATCTTCCAGCTTGTCGGCTCGTTTCCCGCCGGCTTGGGCAAATTCAGCCTTCCCGCCGCCGCCCCCGCCCATCACCTGAGCTGCTTCTTTGGCGATGTTTCCGGCATGAAAACCGCGGCTTATCAGGTCGGGCGTAACCATTGCTATCACCGTCGGGCGCCCTTCTTGGACCGCACCCAGAACAACGACGCCGCTGGAAAGCTTATCCTTCAGCCAGTCCCCCATCTCCCGCATCGCATCAACGCTGCTGGCAGAAGTACGGGAAGCAATGACCCGGACCCCGTCAATATCATGGGGCTGCTGGAGCAAGTCGGCTGCTTCCCTGCGAAGGTTCTCCCGCTCAAAAGACGCGATCTGCTTCCTGAGACGGTCGATATCTGCCAGAAAGCTGTCGATACGACCTTCCAGATCGTTCAACGGGGTTTGTAGTTTCTGAGAGATCGATTCTAGGAGGTTGCTCCGTTCTCCAAACAACATTTCAGCTTCCCGTCCGGTTACAGCTTCGATGCGGCGCATACCCCCACCTATGCTAAATTCACCCAGCACGAACAAGGGACCTATCTGCCCCGTCGCGGCCACATGAGTGCCGCCGCAAACCTCCATGCTGAAACGATCGCCGTTGGACATCTCCACGATGCGGACCACATCTCCGTAACGGTCTCCAAAGAAGGCCAAGGCGCCTTCGTTCACAGCTTGAGCGAAGGACGATTCTCGGGTGGTGACAGCCAGATTATCTTGGATCCTCCGATTGGCGAGGCCCTGAATTTCCATCAGTTCATCTTTGGATAGAGGGCTAACATGGCTGTAGTCGAATCGAAATCTGCTGGGAGCAACGTGGGACCCGGCTTGGCGTACGTGGGGTCCCAGGTTTTGGCGCAGGGCAGCATGAAGGAGGTGGGTGCCGCTGTGGTTCCTGGCAGTATCCAGTCGCCTCAGAGGGTCAACCCACGCCTGTACTTGGTCTCCCAGCGTGACATCACCCTCTTCCACCGTACCGGAATGCACCACCAAGCCGGCAACGGGGCTTTGGGTGTCTGTAATACGCACCCGGCCATTGGGCGCTGTGACAGTCCCAGCATCGCCCAGCTGACCACCACCTTCGGCATAGAATGGGGTGGCGTTCAGGACTATCTCAATCTGCTGGCCCGCGGTGGCGAAACCTACGGGCATCTTATCGACTAGAAGGGCTGTGATCGTCGATTCTTGGGTCAGATGGTCGTAGCCGACAAAATTCACCTTGTCGACACCCAGGTTTTCGTAGGTGGGCAGCATTTCCATAGATCCTGAAAAACTATGGGCGGAGCGGGCCCGCTGGCGTTGATTCTCCATTGCTTGTTCGAACCCGACCATGTCCACGCTCAGTCCATGTTCCCCGGCGATCTCAGCAGTGAGTTCTGGTGGAAAGCCGTGGGTGTCATAGAGGGCAAATGCTTCCGTGCCTGAAATTAGCTGGCTCAATGTTTCCGTAGCTGTCCTGCGCTTGGATATGTAGCTATCCAGGTCTTCAGGTGCGCTGGTTTGCGGGTCTACATCAGGCCCTTGGAAGACCCCACGGTCGAATGTATCCCCGGTCAGTTCTGCAACCGCTTCATAATATAGTCGGGCTCCGATGTACTGTCCTTCCCGCCCGCCGGTTCTGGATTCGTCCAAGTCCTCAGCGCCATCATCAGGTTCTTGGATATCAATCGTGCCTTGAGGAGGGTAGGTCCCCGTTAGTAAAGAGCTCAGGTTGATGCTTTGCCGGCCCAGAATATCCTGGATTCTCCGATGGTCTTCTGCACGAGTCTGAATCATTTGGTTCAGAAGCTCGTTGCCGCGCTCGAAAGTCTGGGCAAAGCGTTCTTCTTCCAAGGCTATTACTTTGAAGATAAATTCCCGGTTTATTTCCAGCTCAGGGTATGCCTTCTGGAAGCCCTCGATCACAGACTCGGCCACCTCGGTGAGGAAAGCTGATTCAAGGCCCAAGCGGCGGCCGTGGCGAATCGCTCTCCGGATGATGCGCCGCAACACATACCCTCGGCCTTCGTTGCTGGGAACAACGCCGTCGCCGATGAGGAAAGCTGCGCTGCGGGCATGTTCCGTTACCACGCGGATGGCATAGTCGGCATCATGGTCTTCCCCGTAGGTTGTTCCGGTCAGACTGCAGACCTTCCGGATGATGGGCTCAAACAGGTCTATCTCATACAAGTTGCGCTTGCCTTGAAGGATCGCTGCCGCCCGTTCCAAGCCCATGCCTGTATCGATGCTGGGAGCTGGCAAGGGCGTACGATTACCATCCAGGTCTTGATAGAACTGCATAAACACCAAGTTCCACAGCTCTACGAAACGCTCGCAATCATGGTTGGGATGACACTCAGCGGTATCGCAACCGTATTCCAAGCCCCCGTCATAGTGAATCTCGCTACAGGGGCCGCAGGGGCCTTCCCTACCCGCAGGTCCCCACCAGTTATCTTTGTCACCGTACCGGTAAATACGTTCGTGGGGGACCCCTATATCTTCGCGCCAATGTTGGTAAGCTTCATCATCATCGGTGTAAATGGTTACATACAACCGATCTGGAGCTAGATTGAATTCTTGGGTCACAAACTCCCAAGCAAAGGCTATTGCTTCTTTCTTGAAATAATCCCCGATACTGAAATTACCCAGCATTTCGAAGAAGGTGAGATGCTTGTGGTCGCCCACTTCATCGACGTCGGTGGTCCTGAAGCTCTTCTGCGAGGAGGTCAACCTGAGTGAAGGAGGCTTTGCTTCACCCATGAAGAAAGGCTTGAAAGGCACCATTCCGGCGCTGGTGAACAGCAGGGTGGGGTCGCCAGCCGGGATCAGTGATGAGCTGGGCATTATGGTGTGGCCCCTGTCCCTGAAATATTCAAGGAACTTCTTCCTGATCAGGTCGCCTTCCATACATTCCTCCAGAGGTTGTTCATGGGCATCAATGACGCAGCAAAGTGGAGACGGTCATCCGTTCTTTGGTTTACGGTCCCCGGATTGTCACGGAACCATGGGGCGCGCCGGTTTATCGGCCTTACGGCTTGGATTAGCATTGTAAATATATACCAACAGATAATGCCAGTCCAGATTGCATACTCTTGGGAAAAACCGTTGACCCAAGGTGGTCTTTGGCTTAAAATTCCAATGGGTTGGGAGATAAATGTCGGAGGTGGCATGAACTCGAACTTGATCAGTAAAGTGGAAAAGGCGCGGACCTACGCTGAAGATAAGGGCCGGGTACGACTGGAACGATTCGGCGCTTCTTTCAGAGGCAACCACAACAGCTACAATGTTAGCTATGACAAAGGTGCATGGCAATGCGATTGCCCGTCTTTCGAACTGAGATCCCTTTGCAGCCACACAATGGCTATGGAGCGGATCCTGAACGGTATGCTGTCTGACCAGGTGGGTACGTAAGCAAACTAGATTCCCGGCGCCTCAAGAGCTGCAGCACTCCTGAGTCCCAGCACTATCCTCGGGTTCTATGCCGGTCTCTTTCGGACCTACAGCAGTTGTCGGACATGCTGGGCGGGTGTAACTCAGTGGTAGAGTATTTGCTTCCCAAGCAAAGAGTCGTGGGTTCGAATCCCATCACCCGCTCCATCCACGCACAATCGTCCAGGATGCGGCACCTCGCCAGCGAAAGCACAAGAGTCAGGGATAGTCTGAATAAGTCCCCTTGGATGCGGAGGATGGGCGTGAAACCGGTCCCTAAAGAGGGGCGAGGTTCCCGCATTCGCGGGAATAACGGGCTTCAGGCGGCGGGAATGACGGGCTTCAGGCGAGTTGTTCAGAGGTTCCTTAGGGATGGTCTGAATAAGTCCCCTTGGATGCGGAGGATGGACGTGAAACCCGTCCCTACAGAGGGGGGAGGTTCCCGCCTTCACGGGAATGACGGGCTTCAGGCGAGTTGTTCAGAAGTTCCCTAGATTCTTCGGGGTGCGCCCCTCAGAATGACAGGAGGAGGTGCGCCCCTCAGAATGACAGGAAGGAGGTGCCCCTCAGAATGACAGGGAGGGTGCGCCCCTCAGAATGACAGGGAGGAGGCGCGTCTCAGAATGACAGGGAGGAGGCGCCCCTCGGAATGACAATGAGGGGAGGGGATCCCCAGGTTGTCATTCCGAACTTCCCTCTGTCATTCCGAACGGAGTGAGGAATCTAAGGCCCCCCTCTGATGGCCTGCCCATTACTACGACGGTCTTTCGGGTGAGGAGGCGCCTAGGGATAGTCTGAATAGGTCCCCTTGGATGCGGAGGATGGCCGTGAAACCCGTCCCTACAGAAGGGGAGGTTCCCGCCTTCGCGGGAATGACGGGCTTCAGGCGAGTTGTTCAGGGGTTCCCTAGATTCTTCGGGGTGCGCCCCTCAGAATGACAGGGAGGAGGCGCCCCTCGGAATGACAATGAGGGGAGGGGATCCCCAGGTTGTCATTCCGAACTTCCCACCGCCATTCCGAACTCCCCACTGCCATTCCGAACTCCCCACTGTCATTCCGAACGGAGTGAGGAATCTAAGGTCTCCCTCTGATGGCCGGCCCATTACTACGACGGTCTTTCGGGTGAGGAGGCACCTTAAGTATAGTCTGAATAAGTCCCCTTGGATGCGGAGGATGGACGTGAAACCGGTCCCTACAGAGGGGCGAGGTCCCCGCCTTCTCGGGAATGACGGGCTTCAGGGGAGTTGTTCAGAGGTTCCTTAGATTCTTCGGAGTGCGCCCCTCAGAATGACAGGGGGAGGTGCGCCCCTCAGAATGACAGGAGGAGGTGCGCCCCTCAGAATGACAGGAAGGAGGTGCCCCTCAGAATGACAGGGAGGATGCGCTCCTCGGAATGACAGGGAGGATGCGCTCCTCGGAATGACAATGAGGGGAGGGGATCCCCAGGTAGTCATTCCGAACTCCCCTCTGTCATTCCGAACTCCCCTCTGTCATTCCGAACGGAGTGAGGAATCTAAGGTCTCCCTCTGATGGCCTGCCCATTACTACGACGGTCTTTCGGGTGAGGAGGCACCTTAAGTATAGTCTGAATAAGTCCCCTTGGATGCGGAGGATGGACGTGAAACCGGTCCATACAGAGGGGCGAGGTTCTCTGAACTCACCTTCCCGCCTTCGCGGGAATGACGGGCTTCAGGGGGCGGGAATGACGGGCTTCGTGGGGCGGGAATGACGGGCTTCAGGCGAGTTGTTCAGATGTTCCTTGGATTAGCCCTTTATTCAACGAACTGTTTGAATACCAGGCAAGCATTTTGACCGCCGAACCCGAAAGCATTGGATAGTACCACGTCGACCCTTTGAAACCTGGCTTGGTTGGGGACATAGTCCAGGTCACAGTCCGGGTCGGGGTGCTCATAATTGATGGTCGGATGTATTGTCCCGTCGGTTATGGAACGGATACAAGGTATAGCTTCCAGTGCGCCGGCGGCGCCCAAGGAGTGACCGATCATTGATTTCGTGGAGCTGATCGGGATCGATCCTGCACGGTCCCCGAAGTGGCCCTTGATAGATAAGGTTTCCACCAGATCGTTGAGGGGGGTGGAGGTGCCATGGGCGTTGATGTAGTCCACCTCATCGGTGCCCACCCCAGCATCTTCCAGCGCCCAGCGCATGGCCATCATGGCGCCGGCGCCTGATTCGTCAGGTTGCACCTGGTGGTAAGCATCGGAAGAGCAGCCAAATCCGGCGAGCTCACAGAGGATGTTGGCGCCTCGTCCAACCGCATGATCCAAGCTTTCCAGCACAAGGATGGCAGCGCCCTCGGCAGGTACAAAACCGTCTCGCTCGGCGTCGAAGGGTCTGCTGGCTTTTTCTGGTGCATCATTGCGGGTGCTCAGCGCCCTCATTACAGCAAACCCGCTCAGCCCGAGCTGGCTGATCCCGGCTTCGGTACCCCCGGTCAACATCACATCGGCGGTGCCATTGCGAATTTTCCCCAGTGCATCTCCCATAGCTTGATTGGAAGCTGAGCAAGCAGTAACCACGGTGGAGTTATATCCGCGGAGCCCAAGAATCCTGCTTACATTGGTTGAAGCCATGTTGGGTAAGACCATGGGAAAGAAGAAGGGGGACATTTTCATCCCTCCCTTTTCAACCAATACTCGGCAGTTTTCTTCTATGGTAGGAAATCCGCCGTTACCATTCCCCAGAAGAACACCCACCCGGAAAGGGTCCAATTTATCTAGCTTAAGTCCTGCATCTTCCACCGCCATCAGTGCGGCTGCCATTCCCAACTGCGAAAAGCGGGCCATCCGTCGAGCTTCCTTGGAATTGATGTACTGGCCGGGGTCGAAATCAGTAACTTCACCAGCGATCCGGCACGGGTAATCCGTAGGGTCGCACAAGGTCATCGGTCCCACCCCTGATTTCCCCGCAACGAGGTTGGTCCAGAAATCCTGAGCGGTAAGCCCCAAGGGTGTAACTGCACCCATCCCGGTCACCACAGCCCTACGTACATTCATCGATTACCCTGCCGCTTCTTGCTTCATTCTGCCGGTTACGACGACCTTCCCGAGGAAGGTGTCATGTGACCGTGACTCCTAGGTCAACCTACGTCTGGTTCTTGCCAACCTCGAACTCAGGATACAGCTCTGGTTCGATGTTGAGCACAACTTCTCTGGTTTCAGCAGCCACAAACAGGGAGCCTGTTGCCAAAACCAGGGTTTTGAGGTGGGAATGCGCATACCTTACAGCTATGTCCTGCCCCACAGCTACAGCATCACGGACGTTTGGTTCTTCTTGGATTTTCATTGAGGAGAGTTGCCGGAACTGGCTTGCCAACTTCCCGCAGGGCGCCGACCTAGGATGGCGAGACCGAGTCACGATGACCTGCGATGTTTTGGAGCCACCGGATAATTCTATCTGGGTTTGGTATTCAGCGAAACCTCCGACCATCTCCACCAGGTTTTTATCTTCGGACATTCCGACGATCAGCGCCAGATGATCATATTCAAAGTATTCCGGGAGAGTCTGAAGTAATCTGGTCACGGAGTAGGGATTGTGGGCTCCGTCGCAAACCGTCAGCGGTTCGCGGGATAAAACCTCCAGCCTGCAGGGCCACGACACGGTCCGAAATCCAAATTCCAAGGAATGGTCGGATATTGGGATACCGGCATCCTTCAACGCTTCTGCTATTCCCACTACAATAGCTGCATTCTCCATTTGATAATCTCCCAGCAGAGGCATTTCCAAGGTATGGCTACCCAGTTTACCTTGCACCTCGAATCGCTGGCCTTGAGAATTTTTGGACAGCGGTCGCCAGGTTATATCGGCGCCCACTTCTACCAAGGGACTGCCTTCTGCGGCGCACTTTGAGCGGATGACAGACATAGCTTCTGCGGGCTGGGGGGCGGAAACGACCGGTACCCGCGGTTTGATGATCCCAGCTTTTTCCAGTGCGATTTGTTCTATGGCGCCACCAAGTACCGCGGTATGGTCCAAGCTCAAGGAGGTGATGGCGCACACGGTGGGGTCCACAAGGTTTGTGGTATCGAGACGGCCACCCAAGCCAACCTCGATCACCTGGAAGTTGGCTTTCTTTTGAAACTCGACAAAAGCCATCGCTGTGAGAGCTTCGAACAGTGTGGGCCCGCCTTGACTGTCCGTAAAGCCAATCTCTTCGACAGCAGGCCAGATGGCATCCACCAGCGAGGCGAACTCATCTTCGGAAACAGGTGCTCCTCTCACCTGAATTCGTTCTCCGAAGCGGTGCATATGAGGAGATGTGAACAGTCCTACACTGAATCCGCTTGCGGCAAGTATGTTGGCGCACATGGCTGCTGTGCTACCCTTGCCCTTGGTGCCTGCTATGTGGATGGTGGGAATCCCGCGATGTGGATTGCCCAGCTTCTCCAGCAGCTCTTGCATCCGGCCCAGATGATACCGAACCCTGCGGTTCGTGGACCCGGAACGGACTGATGCGATACGTTCATGGTCCACCAATCCCAGCAACCGTCCCAGGGCTTTCCTATAATTTGTGTTCGTTGTTACCACCAGTACCGGATGTAGCCTACGGCAATTAGCGCCTCAGGCAGCTTGGACGCATGAGTACGGGCTCTAAACCCCTTCGTCTTCATCGTAGCGTTCTTTCAACGATTCCACTACCGCAGGATCAGCCAGCGTGGTTGTATCCCCCAAAGCCCGTCCTTCTGCCACATCCCGCAACAGGCGACGCATGATCTTGCCGCTGCGAGTTTTGGGAAGCTCTGCTGTGAAATAGATATCATCGGGCCGGGCTATGGAACCTATCTTCTCGGTCACATGCTGCTTCAGTTCAGCCATCAAAGAATCGGATGGCGTCACATTTTCTTTGAGGGTTACAAAAGCAACCACAGCTTGGCCTTTGACTTCATGGCTTCTACCAATGGAAGCTGCTTCGGCGACGGCAGTATGGTCTACAAGGGCACTTTCCACTTCCATGGTCGAAATGCGGTGGGCTGATACGTTTATGACGTCATCCACTCTACCCAGAAGCCAGAAGTATCCATCATCATCCTGCTTCGAGCCGTCTGCGGTGAAGTAGATGCCGGGATAACGGGACCAGTACTGCTCGACGAACCTTTCAGGATCGCGGTATATGTTGCGCAGCATCGCGGGCCAAGGACGTGTTAGCACCAGATAACCGCCTTGGCCGGGACCAACCGGGTTCCCCGCGTCATCCACCACCTCGGCAGAGATCCCGGGAAAGGGACGGGTGGCGGACCCAGGTTTGAGGGTGGTGATCCCAGGTAGCGGCGTAATAAGGATCATTCCCGTTTCGGTCTGCCACCATGTATCCACCACCGGACAGTTGCCGCGACCTATGTTCTCCCAGTACCACATCCAAGCTTCGGGGTTGATCGGCTCACCCACAGAACCCAAGAGTCGCAGGGAGCTGAGGTCGTGTTTGTCCGGATATTCACTCCCCCATCGCATGAATGTACGGATGGCTGTTGGAGCTGTGTATAAGATGGTGGCCCGGCATTTTTCGACGATCGCCCAAAAACGGTCGCGGTCAGGGTAATCAGGGGTACCTTCATACATCACCGATGTGGCTCCGTTGGATAACGGGCCATAGACGATGTAGCTGTGTCCAGTCACCCAACCGATGTCGGCTGTACACCAGTAAACATCATCCTCTTTCAGATCGAAGACCCATTTTGTGGTGGCGTAGGCGCCGAGTAGGTAGCCCGCGGTTGTGTGGACTATACCTTTGGGTTTGCCGGTAGTGCCGCTGGTGTACAGCAGGTAAAGGATATCTTCGCTGTCCATCGGTTCAGCTTCACACACTTGGGATTGGTCTTTCACAAGGTCATGCCACCAGATATCCGTCCCTGGGTTCATCTGATCGTCCGCAGTCCCTGTGCGCCGGACCACAACCACCTTCTCCATGGTGGGTGTTTCTTTCACAGCTTCGTCCGCGTTGTGCTTTAGGGGCACCACATTGCCCCGCCTGTATCCCCCGTCGGCGGTTATCAGGACCTTAGCTTCAGAATCGTTGATACGATCCCTCAAGGATTCGGCGCTGAATCCACCGAAAACCACGCTGTGGGGGGCGCCAAGACGGGCGCAAGCCAGCATGGCTATGGGAAGCTCAGGGACCATCGGAAGGTATATGGTGATTCGATCACCCTTTTTTACTCCCAAGCTCTTTAGACCGTTGGCGAACTTGCACACTTCGCGGTACAAATCCCAGTAGGTGTAGACTTGGCGGTCGCCGGGTTCTCCTTCCCAGATGAGCGCCGCCTTGTTCCGACGGGCTGTAGCTACGTGGCGGTCCAAGCAGTTATAGGCTACGTTGATCTTCCCGCCGATAAACCATTTTGAGTAGGGAGGGTCCCATTCCAGCACCTTGTCCCATTTCTTAAACCAGTCAAGCTCCTCAGCAAACCTGGCCCAAAATGCTTCAGGGTCTTTGGCTGCTTCTTCATAGATGCTTGGATCAGAAACATTAGCTTGCTTTCGGAAAGCTTCGGGTGATGGAAATCGTCGGTCTTCTGTGAGCAGTGCGTCAATGTTCTTTGGGCTTTCTACCATGTGGGACCCCTCCGTTAATCCGCAGCTTCCTGACGACGTTTTATCATAAAGGAAGATAGGTTGTAAACGTGTTCCTGAATGGCGCCTCAGGCGGCTGTCGTCGGGTTGACGCAGCAGCTACGGACTCCTACACTAAAATGCCGGCGCAAAAATGCTGGACAGAAGAGTTCAGGACAATCTCTTTCAGACATGCGGGCGGACCAGACCGATGGCCTTCTTAAGCGTGTCCAGGTCGGGATTCGGGATGATGTGATGGGCTGGCGGGGGGCTGATGACCACAAATAGTAACCTGCTTGAGGGTCTTAACCCTGCACAACGAGAAGCGGTGGAATCCATCGAAGGGCCTCTCCTCATCGTGGCCGGCCCCGGCAGCGGCAAGACCCGGGTCATCACCCACCGTATAGCGTACTTGGTCCGTATCTGCGAAATGAGTCCATACCGCATACTGGCTGTAACTTTCACCAACAAAGCTGCGGGAGAAATGAAAGCCAGGCTGGGACACCTGGTTGGGACCAGAGCTGATCAGCTCTCGGTAGGAACTTTCCATGCTTTTGGTGCGGGGCTTCTACGTAGAGAAGGCGCCCACATCGGCATCGATCACAGTTTCACCATATACGATGATGATGATCGGATGAACCTCCTCAAGCAAGCTATGGAGCAGGTAGGTGTGGATTCCAAGCAGTATCGTGTGCGGGCTATTCAAGGCGTCATCTCCCGTTCCAAGTGCTTGGGTATGGATGATCATGACTTCTCTTTGAACCACGAAGGTTATTTTGAAGATCAAGCAGCTAAGGTCTATCAACGGTATGAAGAGCTCATCAGACGCAGCAATGCTGTGGACTTTGACGACCTTCTGCTGAAATCGGTGCAGCTACTTCAGAACAACCCCGATATCTTGGATAAGTATCAACGCCGTTATTTTCATGTCCTCATAGATGAATTTCAGGACACGAACATTGCTCAATATGATTTGGCAAAGCTGTTGGCCGGCAGATACAAGAACATCTGCGTTGTGGGGGATGCAGACCAGTCCATCTATTCTTGGCGCCATGCGGACATTCGCAACATCCTCAGCTTTCAAAAAGACTTTCCCGAAGCCAAGACCATAGTCTTGGGGGAAAACTATCGCTCCACGGGCAACATCCTGGAAGCAGCCCAAAAGGTGATTTCAGCCAACAGTATGCGGTTCCCAAAAGAGCTGTGGACCAATAAAGACATGGGTGAGCCGGTTGTGGTCCATGAAACCTATGATGCGGAAGACGAAGCCCAATACGTAATCAACGAGGTTGAGCGGTTGGGCCGCATGGATGGCGTCAAACAGGGAGACTGCGCGGTGATGTATAGGGTAAACGCCCAATCCCGCGCAATGGAAGAAGCGTGTCTCCGTTATGGAGTCCGTTACAAGCTTGTGGGCGGAGTCCGCTTCTATCAACGAAAAGAAGTGAAGGATGTTATCTCATACCTCCGCCTGATCAGCAACCCACGAGATGATGTGAGCTTGGCCCGGGCTATCAACATACCCCGTCGGGGGATCGGCCAACGTTCCATGGGAGAGCTTTCCAAGTGGGCGTCATCCCGCGGGGTCTCGATGTATGCCGCACTGGAATCCCTGACTCAAGAACCCGGAGGCGGGGTGGCTCTCCGCAGCATTCTTGCTCCAAGGGCGGTTTCTCAAATGGTGTTGTTTGCCCAGCTTATCCAAAAACTGACCGAAGAAAGCCACAGGCTTGATTTGGTTGATCTGATCGACGTGGTCTTGGAGCAAACAGGGTATCGAAAACACCTCTTCGATCAAGAAGAATTGCCCGAAGAACGATGGGAAAACATCATGGAGCTTAGAAACACCGCTCAAGATTTCCGCCTTACGGAACCACCCCAAGGGCTGACGGAGTTGCTGGAGCGTTTAGCTTTGGTCGCAGATGTGGACAGCTACGAAGAAGGCGCTGATTCTCTAACCTTGATCACCCTTCATCAAGCTAAGGGGCTGGAGTTTCCTGTGGTGTTCATGATCGGCATGGAAGAAGGGCTGCTCCCTCATGTCAGGTCGATTGATGATCCTGAACAGCTGGAAGAAGAACGAAGGCTGTGCTACGTAGGGATGACCAGATCTCAGGACAGGTTGTACCTGCTGCGCGCTTTTCAACGCCGGATTATGCGATGGTCCGGCGCCTCCGGGCCTTCCCGTTTCTTACAAGAAATCCCCAGAAGCCTTCGTGCTTCAGCGGTGGTCGAAGCTCCTCCCCAACCTCTCCATTCCAGCATCTGGGACCCATCCTTGGCCGAACCCCAGAAAAATGTTCCGGCCCTACCCCATCTGGCGACCGGCGACAAGGTCCAGCATCCCACATTCGGAGCGGGCATCGTTGTAAACTGTGTCCCGTCGGGAGTCGATTACCATGTTACCGTGGCCTTCACCGACGGGGCGGGAGTCCGGCAGCTGCTCCAGTCCCTTGCCAAGCTGGAGAAGCTGTCTCCAAGCAATCAGCAAGACTAGATTATGGTTCTCAGCATCCTAAAGTCGTCCTCGCCCCACACAAGCTCAGGGAGGTTTTACCAATGTCTAGCACGAACTCATTTCTTTCTGATGAGATGCGCAGCAGCTCAATCGGACTGGAATCCAGACCAAAGGTGTTGGAAGTAGAAAAGGGAGCGATTATCCGGTTTGCTCAAGCTATTGGCGATCCGAACCCTTTGTGGAGCGATGAAGCTGAAGCACGGCGGACCTGTGTCGGGGGACTGGTGGCGCCACCCACCTTTTTACGGTCTGCCCCTGTTGAGCGGCCGGAACTTCCATTCGAGATGCCCTTTGAGCGCCTGCTTGATGGTGGAAGCGATTGGGAGTATTTCGAACCCGTACGACCGGGAGATGTGATTACCAGCACTGCCCAGATAGAAAACATCAGCGAACGATCTGGGCGGCTTGGGCTTATGGTCTTTATCTTAACCAAGATAACTTACACCAACCAGTTTGGGCATCTGGTAGCCACCCAGCTCAGCACCCACATCCGATACTAGGCCGGACTTCCATGAACAATCAACCATTGAGGGGTGATATGGCTCAGCTATTTTGGGAAGATGTACAAGAGGATTCGGACCTGCCTGCACTAACGAAGCAACCCACAACGCGCCAGTTGGTCCAGTATGCCGGAGCATCGGGCGACTTCTACGAGATCCATTATGATAAGGATTTTGCTCTGGGGAACGGGCTGCCGGGGCCCATCTTGCATGGTGCCCTGAAGAGCGCTTTCTTAGCCCAGATCGTCACCGATTGGATGAAGGAAGATGGCGTTTTACGGAAGCTTACCTGTCAGTATCGTGGCATGGATGTGCCGGGAGACACCATAACCGGCAGGGGGACAGTTACCAAAAAGCGCCAAGAATCTGAACGGTATTTGGTCGACTGTGACATCTGGTTGGAGAACGGCAAGGGGGAACGGACTACCATGGGATCAGCCACTGTCGAGCTGCCTTCCCGGTCAAGCTAGCTTTGCGGGGTCGTTGCCCATTCCCATAAGGACCTAGGGAACCTCTGAACAACTCGCCTGAAGCCCGTCATTCCCGCCCCTGAGGCCCGTCATTCCCGCCCCCTGAAGCCCGTCATTCCCGCGAAGGCGGGAACCTCGCCCCTCTGGAGGGACCGGTTTCACGTCCATCCTCCGCATCCAAGGGGACTTATTCAGACTATCCCTAGGCCGTGATGGATGGTGCAGCAGTATCTGGATTGCCGGCTTTCTTCAGCACCAGCCAAGAGGTCCGGTAGATGTCCATCAATAGGAAGTCCATGCCGCTTCGCCTGACGATTTCAACCGGTTCAAAACCGCACTTGGCAAAAGCCTTCTGCGCCCGCTCATTCCACTCCAAGGTGTGCAGGTAGATGCGCTTCATCTTCATGGTTGAGAATATATGGTCTCTCAGTGCGATCACCGCATCGTAGCCGTAGCCCTTACCCCAATAGTCCCTGTCTCCGATAACGATTCCAAGTTCCACCTGCTGATTGAGGGAATCAAAGTCGTAGTACATACAGTTGCCTATGTATTTGCTGTCATCCGCATGGATGCCGAACCTGGCGGAACCGGGGGTCGGGTAGCGCAGCTGGTCTCTGAATAAGCGAAAAAACTCTTCGTAGGTGGCCCTAAGGGGGAAAGCTGCGTCCAGCTTGGCTATTTCTTCGTCGGTGCGCCACTGATAGTCCAGCGGGGCATCTTCCAGGCGCTTTTCTCGCAGGGTTACCTTGTTCCCGATCAGTTCCAAAACGTTCCTTCCGGATAGCGAAACTAGGTTCGGGGATCTGCTATCGTCGAGTCTTTGGCCCGGATGATCTTCAGTGCCCTTTGCAGTACATCCACTTCGTTTGCATATGTGAGAGACTTCAGAGCATCTTGCCAGTAAAACCATCGGACTTGGTCGAACTCAAGATCATGCAGGTCCGTGGAGCCGCCGGTGTGGTTCATCAAGAAAAAATGTACCGTCTTACCGCAGTTGGCCGAATTTTGGGGACTCACAAACCAGTAGCTGATGTTCCCTATGGAAGTTTCTATCTGGACCTCCAAGCCCGTTTCCTCTTGCACTTCCCTCAGGGCGGTTTCCTCCAAGCTTTCACCTTTGTTCGGCGTGCCCTTGGGAAGACTCCATTTCACAGGAACGGCACGGCCGCATAATGCTGCTTGCACAAATCCATCTTCAACCTTATAGACCACTCCGCCGGCCGAAACATGCCGTTCGACTCTACGTCGAGGTTGACGTACCTTCATAGGTTCTCACCATGTCGATAGATTGTTCGGGCAGAGCAATTCCATTTCCTCAATCCCATCCACTCCCATATAGTCAGGTTCCGAAATCTGATGTTTGCAGGATGCTATCCAGCTTTGAAAAGCCAAGTTATTCTACGGTTTGACCTGCTCCAAGTCAAGGAAAAACCCTTGTTGTAACTGTTCAGAGTTGGAGAGGTGAATTGCTCGGAATCTGGGTGGAGAGTACGGAGCAAGGGGCGTTTGATTGTGTTAAACGAGAGGGGTGGACAATGAAGTGGACCTTCGCACCACGAGCCGGGAGACCCTGCTGGAGGTTATTGCCAAGCAGCAGACGATCATCGCCGAGCTGGAGACGGGTGAAGGAGTTGGAGGCCCGTCCGGGTACTGGCGGCCCGTCTGCAGGGATGCCGGGCAATAAGCCGCGCGCCAAGGGGAGTCAGCCGGAGAGAAAGGGATCGAGGAAGCGTCGTCTCCACGGCTTTGCCCGGCAGCGAATGGAACCCACGCGGCAGGTGGTGCATGCTCTGGAGTCGTGCCCCGAGTGGGGGACGGGCCTGGCAGGGGGATGGGTACAGCGGACTCGTGAGGTCATCGAGCTTCCGTTGGTTCCGGCGGAGGTGGTCGAGCACGTCTTCATGGCTCGAATGTGTGGGCTATGCCGGAAACGGCGGGTGCCCCGTGGTGCGTTGCAGGGATTGGCAGTGGGGCCTCGGCGCCTTGGTATCAACCTTGCGAGCCTGATAGTGACGCTGCGGGAGGAGGGACGGCTGCCCATAAGGAGCATCCAGCAGTACCTTCAGACGGTGCATCGGTTGAAGCTGAGCGTGGGCGCCATCGTGGAGACGATTCATAGTGTGGCACGACAGGCCCGGATGGCAGTGGCCGAGACCCTGGAACGCATTCGTGGCTCTCCGGTGGTGCATGCAGATGAGACCGGCTGGCGTGAGGATGGAGTCAACGGCTACGTTTGGACCTTCAGCACTCCCACGGAGCGGTACTTCCTGCGTCGCGGTCGTGGCAAGGGGGTGGTGGACGAGGCGTTGGGAGAGGCATTCAGCGGAGTGCTGGTGAGTGACTTCTACGCCGCATATAACCACTACCCCGGCCTGAAGCAGCGGTGTTGGGCACACCTGCTGCGGGATATGGATGAGCTCATGGCTTGGTATCCTGATGACCTCGGCTTGGCACAGTGGGCCGGTGCGGTGCGGCGGGTATATGCCAAGGCCAGGACTTGCGTTCCTGCCGATGGCCCCCGGCTGGCCTCGCGACGCCAGTTGACCTTGGAGAAGGAACTGCTGGCGCTGTGCAGCCCCTTCTTCAAGGACCAAGCCGCGCCCCAGTCCAAGCTCTGCCGGCGCATAGAACGGTTCATCAAGGAGCTGTTCGTCTTCGTGTCCCACCCAGACGCGCCGTCGGAGAACAACGCCGCCGAACGAAGCCTGCGGCACCTGGTGATCAGCCGTAAGATTAGCGGCGGCACTCGCTCCAAACAGGGCAGTGACACCAAAATGACCCTGGCATCCCTCTTTGGGACATGGCGCGCCAAGGGCCTCAACCCCCTCTTGGAATGCCGTGACCTACTACTTTCCCCTCAACTCTGAACTGTTACCCCTTGTTCCCAATTGGAAGGAAAACGTGTGTTTTCCTTGATCCGAATAGAGTTAGACTGCTGGCGGGTAGATAACACGTTCATAGTCGAAAATGGTAGAATCACTCTTGGAAAATCCAAAAGGGCCACAGCAGAAAGGCGCTATTATGCCAACAGGCAGGGAACTGATCGCTCAAGCTCAAGAATCGGTGCCAAACACCTCAGCAGAGGAAGTGCACCGGTCCATAGAAGAAAAACGCGAGCCTCTGATCTTGGATGTTCGCGAAAAAGAAGAGTGGGATGAAGGACATATCGCCGGGGCTGTCCACGTCTCTCGAGGACGCCTTGAAGGCAGGATCGATGAACTGGTCCCTGACAAGAGCACACCCATCGTATGCCATTGAGGGGGCACCGGAAGAGCTTCGCTGGCAGCGAAGACACTTAGGGAATTGGGATACGAGAACGTCAGCTACATGGACCCTGGTTTCTCTGGATGGAAGAAAATGGACCTCCCCTACGAAACCAGCTCCTAGAATTTAACGCCGACCTCGACGGCAGCAGTGCCATCCATGCAATCTTTGCATCCTGAACAGCCAACGATCGATCAATTCGAAAATTGGTTAATTCCCCTTTACGCCAAATCCCAACCCCCAAATTGGTTTCCAGCGTTTCAGATCGGACGCAGATACAGATAAACTGCTTCAATTTCGGGCTGTAATTGCTTGTAAAGGTTCAAGGTGGTTTCCTATCCTATATCTCGACCTCAACAACGCGAGGTTCTGGGTTTGTTACACCACTGGAAGCACCCCAGAGGTTCAAAATTGAGCTATAAGCTCGAAGAAGGAGTAACCTCTATGAATAACCCGGTTATGCTTGGAAGGATAATGGGGTTGGCGGTGGTGGGGGTGGCTATAGCTGTGGCAGCAGTGTCTGTATCCGATTCGGCTGGTAGTAACGTGTGGGTCTTCTTACGCAACGCCGTCACTCCGGCCGGAATCGGTTTCTTGGTGCTAATGACTGCAGAACGTCTCAACTCCCAGCGAGGGCGTTAGTTCAAGAAAGGGTGGCTTCTGCCTGTAGTGTGGTAGTTTGATGATGTGTGGGGCTGGTAGGATGTACCGGCCCTGCTGCATTTATGCCAATATCAGTTGTTGTTGCTGGATCCTTCACTACATAATGCATTGGCGCTTGTGGAGATATAATCTTCCGGTGGACCCGGCAGTGGGTGGTTCTTGATTCACATGATTGCCCGCGACCCAAATGCATTTTTCTCGATCAGGAGCGGACTATTACAATAGCAACAGCACAAGGAGTTGCCCCGAGAGTTATTCTTGGGTTATCGATTCGGAACGGTTCACAGCAATACTCTTAAATTTCATCTGATGAGCTGACTCGAGAACGGTTTAAAAATTCGGCGCACAAAAGGTCTGGCTTCTTCCAACTCAGGAGAAGCCAGACCTCGCACGTCCGGGCGCTTGAACCTACGCCTTTTCAGTGGTTGATGCCTGCGCCGGTTGAATGTGCATCCCCAACACCGCTGAGGAAATGACGTATGGGGATCGTTGCGGGTTGTATGCTCGCTTCCGACGTGATGAGATGATATTCTGTTGTAGAGTAAGCGGCTCCCCTTCATGCGCAAGCTGGCTCTGCCTTTACGCGCAAGTGGGGTCTGGATGATAAGAAGCAAGCTTACCGGCATTCGTTGGGAACAATACCATCAATGTGCGGCGCAGGCCGGCGTAGCTCAGTGGTAGAGCAGCGGTTTCGTAAACCGCAGGTCAAGGGTTCGAATCCCCTCGCCGGCTCCAAGGCCCCATTGACCCTCAGGGCGGTCCCATTGTGCCTGATGAGCATGTACCTCGGCGACCTGGTCCGGGAGCTAGGTGCTAACCATGATGTTCCTTGTGACTTCCATCCCCAGCACCACTTCTTCATCGCCTAGCACAAGGGTGATGGTGCCTTTGAACTCAGCCAGTTCTTTGACGGTGACCTCGACTCCGGGCTTGAGGTTTTTGGAGTCGAAGAAAGCAAGAAGGTTCATATCTTCTTCAGGTACCTGCTGCACTCGAATGGTTTCGCCTACTCGAGCTTTACTCATCGGTTTCATCGGATCAGGTTTGCTGCTATAACCCGGAATAGGGCGGCCAAAGGGATTGGTTTCAGGATATCCCAACACCTCCAGCAATAGTTTTTCAACCTCGGGCGAAATAGCGTGCTCCAAGCGGTGGGCTTCCCTGTGGGCTTTGTGCCATTCCAGCCCGATCATCTCCACCAACATGCGTTCCGCCAACCGGTGCCGGCGGACGACAGATTCAGCCAGCGCCTTGCCTTTTCGGGTGAGCTTGATTTCCTTTCCTTTGGCGGCATTTTCTATCATACCTTGGGCTGTGAGCCTTTTCAGTGTTGCAACGGCTGTCGCCACCGACACATCCATTGCTTCAGCCAAACGGGTAGGCACCACTCGTTCTTCCTGCTCCATCAGCTTATATAAAGCCTGTAGATAGTTCTCGATGACGACGCTTACTTCCGGTTTTGGTTCACCCAACATCATCGTCACAGCTACCTCCCTACTCTTGGAGGGTCAAGATGGGCCTACGGTCTCCAAGATGTACATCGGCTATTGTACTACTTCCAGTTGGGTTTTCCCATCAACCAAAAAACCGTAAACGGTATCACATAACACTTAATTTATGACCAGCCTATTGACATAGATTAGAAATGTGTATAACACTCTCACCAGCTTAGTTGACACTAACAAAAAATTGTTGTGTCTAACTACTTTGTCGTTAACATAAAACAGATAATTCTGTTTAGGTGAAAGGGTACCCATGGATTCGTCCCGGCGTTGGCGCGCACCAGTCTCGTTGATTGTGACCGCTCTGTTGATGGCGTTGGTAGCTGGCTCTTGTGGTGGCGGAGACAGTCTGACCGTTTACTCCGGGCGCAGCCAGAGCTTGGTCGATCCCATACTGCAAGCCTTTAGCGAAGAAACCGGGATTGATATTCGGGTCAACTATGCCGGCACATCCCAAATATCCGCTACCATTTTGGAGGAAGGAACCCGCAGCCCCGCCGATGTGGTGTTTTTACAAGACCCTGGGTTTCTTGGCCTCCTGTCGTTGGAAGGACTGCTGGAAACCCTGCCGGACGATATCTTGGACAAGGTGGATGATAAATTCCGCGCCCGAAATGGCGATTGGGTAGGAGTCACAGGTCGAGCTCGGACGGTGGTCTACAACACGTCAGTCATAGACCCAGATGTTGATTTACCCAATTCGATCCTGGATTTTACGGACTCAAAGTGGAAAAACCGCATCGGGTGGGCTCCTCAAAACTCATCTTTTCAAGCCTTTGTAACCGGGCTGCGCGTCATGCTGGGTGAAGAAGCTGCCCGGCAATGGCTGGAAGGGATCAAAGCCAACGACCCCAGGTCTTACCCCAACAACACAACCACAGTTCAGGCGGTGGCGAGGGGTGAAGTGGATGTGGGTTTCGTCAATCACTACTACCTTCGACGGTTCCTTGATTCCGAAGGCGAAGGTTTCGGTTCAAGAAACCATTACATCAGGAAAGGAGACCCAGGAGCTCTGGTTTTGACAGCAGGGGCAGGCATACTGAAAACTTCCAAGCAAAAAAACCAAGCTGAGCAGTTCATAGACTACCTGCTTGGCGAGGATTCTCAGAAGTTCTTCGCCGCTGAAACACACGAATACCCGTTGGTGTCGGGCTACGACTACCAGTCGGAGTTGCCGCCCTTGGATGACCTGGAGCCGCCGGACATTGACCTGAGCGACCTTTCTGATGTGAGCGGCACCCTGGACTTGCTCCGAAGCACCGGAATACTACCCTAGGGCCCGTATTATGCCGAACTTGGTGCGGGCATCGGGAGTTGCTGATCGGATTGTTTGGCAACCCTCCACAACCAGCACATTGCCATCGGTCTCCGTACCGATAACCGACGATTTTTTCTATGAACACGCGTGGCGGACGATTTTTTTGCTGGTACGTCTTGGGCTGATTGCTGTACGGGGATGAAACACCATCTATACTGGGCGCTTTGGCAGCAAGCAGAGAATGTTGGAAACGCGAAGGCTCTGTGTCCGACCTGCGGCGGAAAAGCCTTGGTGGGACCGTTGATGTGGCATGGACAAAACTTCGCCGGTTATAGGTTGACTGAATGATGGCCTGGGTAGCTAGGTCAAAACATATAGCATCCAGAAGCGCCGGTCTTCGTGTGAGCATCTTGGGGAGCGCCACGCCGCCGGCTTCGGTCTGGGTTACAGCAGCTATCGTAGCTTTAGGTATAGTTCTGCCCATCATTTACCTGGCAGTTCGTACCTTGGGAGCTGGAGAAGAAACGAAAGATGTGCTCTTCAGGTCCCGAACCTTGGAGATTCTGCTCAGGTCCCTGCTGTTGGTGGCAACTGTCTCAGCTGCTTCCATTGTCATTGCGGTCCCATTGGCTTGGCTGACAGTACGGACCGATCTGCCTCTTCGAAAGCTTTGGTCAGTTCTAACAGCCCTTCCCATCGTGATTCCCAGTTACATCGGGGCTTTCTTGGTAGTTGTTTCCTTGGGGCCCAAGGGGATGTTCCAACAGGGGCTCGACTGGGCATTTGGCCTTGATCGTCTGCCGGACATCTACGGTTTCCCAGGGGCGCTGCTAACGTTGACGCTGCTGAGCTACCCCTATGTGCTGCTAACGGTACGAGCAGCTTTGTGGAGGTTGGACCCCGCGTTGGAAGAAGCATCCAGGGGGTTGCACAGAGGCCCTTGGACCACTTTTTTCAAGGTTACGGCGCCTCAGCTGCGCCCAAGTATCACAGCAGGTTCGTTGCTGGTAGGTCTGTATACCTTGAGCGACTTTGGAGCTGTTTCTCTTCTGCAGTATGAAACCTTTACCGCAGCCATCTTCACCCAATACGAGTCAGCCCTTGATCGGACCATCGCAGCATCGTTGTCGATGGTCTTGGTGTTGGTGGCTTTGATGATACTGTTGATCGAGTCCGGCTCCCGGGCCCGGTTCAGGTACTTCGGCAACAACATCGGGACAACACGTCCGGCAACGTTGCTGACCTTGGGCAAATGGCGGTGGCCGGCGCTTGGGTTTTGTGCAGCCATCGTGCTAGCTTCGTTGGTTTTACCTGTTTCTATTTTGCTGCACTGGGTAGTGCGAGGGTTTTCTTCCGCCGAATCCTTTTCTTTTGTATGGGGCGCAGCGTGGAGTTCTTTCTATGTGTCCGCCTTGGCAGCTTTGGTTGCAGTCCTTGCCGCACTGCCCATTGTAATCATGGTCGTCCGGTATCCCAGCTACATTGCCAGCTTGATCGAACGCTTTAGCTACGTCGGTTTTGCCCTGCCCGGAATTACCATCGCTCTTGCTCTGGTATTCTTCTGTGCGAACTATGTAACTCCTATTTATCAAACCTTGATTCTGCTGATCTTCGCATATGTCGTGCTGTTCTTACCCACAGCTTTGGGGAGCATCCGTGCTTCATTGCTGCAGATCAGCCCCAAGGTGGAAGAAGCCGCCCGTGGACTGGGCCGGTCTCCCCTGCAGGTGTTTTGCACCGTAACCATACCCTTGCTGAGGCCGGGAATATTCGCTGGTGCCGCCTTGGTTTTCTTACTAACGATGAAAGAGCTTCCAGCCACTTTGGTTTTGGGTCCTCTGGGCTTCGAAACTTTGGCAACTTCCATCTGGGCTGCGTCCAACGAAGCTCTGTTTGCCCAAGCTGCTGTACCAGCCCTGCTGCTTATCTTGGTTTCGTCGGCGCCTATGGGATTCCTCGTCCTCAGAGAACAGCAGCTTAAATGATGCGCCATCCTGTAGGGCCGCTTCAGCGAAAGATGACGTCGTCAAGAAAACACCTAGAACGGGTTGCCGTACGCTTCGTTACCGATTGCACCGGTTGATATAATCGGGCCAAGCACATCTGTATGTCCCACCGGATTAGGAGACCGCACTTTCTATGGTGATTTGCCCCAGATGCCAGGCCAACGTCCAAAAGTCCGATACCGTCTGTATTTATTGCTCTTTTCCCCTGCAACAACCCGCATTGTGGAAACGGTTGTGCACTATTCTGTTCAAGCGTAGTCCTGAACATAAAACTCGAGAAGAAGCTGAGGCCCACAAGGCAGAGGGTAATATGTTGGTGGAGAAGAAAGAGTACCAACGGGCCATCAAGGAATATGATCGGGCGATTCGACTGGATCCTCTGTACGCCGATGCGTTCAATAATCGAGGTACTGCTTACCAGAATTTGGGTCAGCACAAACGGGCCCTCAATGATCACAAGAAAGCGGTCAAGCTGATTCCCAGAGATGCTGTGGCTCACTACAATCTGGCCAACGATTATCAGAACCTGGGCTACTACCAAGAATCCATTGTCGCATACGACATAACCGTCAAGCTCAGTCCTAAATTTGCTGAAGCTTATTCCAACCGGGGTGTTGCTTATTTCAATTTAGGACAGCACCGCAAAGCCGTCGAAGATTACAACCGGGCCCTTCACATCGATCCCACACGGCTGGATGCTTATAACAACCGTGGTAATGCTTATCAGCAGCTGGGAGATCACGAACGGGCATTGGAAGACCACACGATAGCCATTCAGTTGAACCCCAAGGATGCTGTGGTGTATAGCAACCGGGGAGTTGCGCACCTGAAGCTAAAGCGGTTCCAAGATGCGGTAACCGACTACAACACCGCTATCTCCATCAACCCCACCGTCGGGGAAGCATATGCAGGTCGCTCCTTGGCATACACGGTGCTGGGTGATGATGAACGAGCACAGCAGGATATGAGACGTGCTGTATCGCTTGGAGTGGATGAGACCAAACTTTCTGAAACTGTCGCAAATCTGAAGGGCAGTTTGGACGCGAACCGGCAGGCCGGAATGGCGCCTACCGACTAGGACCGGACCGAAAAGCCAAGCGGGGAACCAACCTGGAAATGATCAGCTTGAGCAATCCCCGGCGGACCGGCGGCCACGCTGCTCTTAGAGACCACATTTCTTGGGCATAGTACCGACGATGAGATCCGCCGTATCGGGCGTTAACGAACCGGTCCGTAACGTATCTGATCTCTTCTGCCCTGTCGGGAATGACTGCAATCAACCTGGCGCTATATTCCCAAGGGGTTTCTTGAGACCTGCGTCGGATTCCCCCAAGGCGGCCCAGCAAACACATGAATGTGTAGGAGTAGACAACATATCCGCCCTTGGAAGCTGAACGCCAGAGGTGGTATGCCAGCCCAAGCGGCGCCATGACAGCAACTCCGATCAGGATCGCAAGGTAGATCCAGCCTGATGGAAGATATATCCCGTCCGAGGTTGGCGATGGGGATGCCGCAAGACCCGTCCCATTCCGACCCCTCCCTTCATCGTCCAGGAAAACATCTTCAGAGTCGGCGTTTTCTTGCCGACCAAGGGCCTCACATTCAGCCGGACTAAACTCCAGCAAGCAATCATCGGTCGCGACGGAATCTGAAACCCCACCAGCCCCTTCATCGACTCCAAGCTGGGCCAGCGATTCTTGGACCCCGGTGGGGGTCGGCTCGAATTCCACCCAACCATAGTTGGGGAAATAGACCTCTGGCCAAGCATGATAGTTCTTGGTCTGTACCTCGAAAGTTGTGCCGTCGTCGATGGGGCTGCCGGGCGCCATCCCCGTTACCAGCCGGGCTGGAATCCCCGAGGACCGTAACATGGTAACCATAGCTGAAGCGAAATTGTGGCAAAACCCCCGGCGCTCTACAAACAGAAAATGCTCCACCCAGTCTTCGCCAGGGGGCGGAAGCGATACGTCAGTGGTGTATGGCAAGCTGATAAGATGCTGTCGGATAGCTTCTGCCATATCATAGGCGCTGGTTGATCCAGATGTGAGGTCCTTGGCAAGCTCCTCAACAGACTCCGGGAAGTCCGGTGGAAGTTGTAGGTAACGATCAGTAACGGGTGCAGGATAGTTGTTGCCGGCAGATCGTAGCATTGCGGGAGTAGCTGTGGATACCGAACCGATGGTCGTATACCGTCGGGGTGGAGTCAAAATCCGGGACCCCAGCAGAGCCAAGGGTGCTGAAGCAGCTGCATCGGAGCGGCGTAGGAGCAAATAAGGAGCATCCGCCCCACCTGTCCGGTAGAAGGAAAGGGCAACGGTTTCGTCGGCGGATTTCACATCTACGTTGGAGGTCCTCAGGTCATTTATCAAGGTTTCAGGCGCTTGGTCGCCGGGGTATACCACCCATTCAGGGCTACCAAGAACCCGATCAAGATCAACGGTTTCATCCGAAGAAGTCCAAGTGTCCAAACCGTCAGAAAACGGCAGTAGCTCCGGTGGAAGATACGAGCGCTGTTCTCCGTCGAGATCAACCGGGAAAATCGGAGGTGGAGATAGTTCGGTTTTGGTGGCGATGGAAGCGGACAAGGGTTCTCCCACCGACAAAAGGACATTGGATGAGGAGTGCATCTTGACGTTGATCCTCACGTTTTCCCGAGCTAGTAGAAGCTCTTCAGGAGCTTGAATGTATCTTTCGTCTGTGGGCGTGAGGACTGGGGGCTGTTCGCTCAACCATCCAAGTTTGGAATAGGTTTCATATACCCTCATGCGCCAGCGATAAGGGTCGGATGATTCCACCTCCATAAGAACGTCATCCCCCAGTTCACTAGGTTCGCCGATGGGAAGGTCACGAGGCGAGTGAAACGATAGGGTTTCCTTACGGTTGGGCACACCTTGGAAGAGGATTGACCAGTTCTCTTCCAAAGAATATAGGGGGTCTTCAAAGGTCGCAGCCACTGGAATAACCGGCTGGCTGGGCGCTGGCATGTACCAGACCAAGACAATGGCCGTGCCCGTTATAGCCGCACTCGCAAATGCAGCGGTTGCCAGCGACACCTTGGTTTTTGTCCGGTTCCACAGCCCATCCCGCCGATAGAAAAGTCCGGGGCTTGCAGCTAGTGAAAAGATAAGAAGGCGCCAGTAGTGCTCTTCGGGGAGGTATGCGAGCACAACCAGCAGCACTATCAACCCTGGCAGCGCTGCCAGAAGAGCCTTTCTACGCCGGTAAGCAAGCCAAGCCGTCGCATAGGCCGTCCAGATCGTTATTGCGATCAGCCCGATCCCTACCAGCCCGTCACCTTCATCGCCATCGACAGACCCGATAGCCCGTGTCCATGTGCTGAGTTCTCTCGCCAAATCCGCCGGCCCTGCATGTTCTCCTATGGTCCAAGAACCCAATAAAAAGGCGGCCCCCAACCCGACCAGAAACGCCAATGGGTGTACCGCCACACCAGGAAGATTGGTACGGGCGGCCAAAGCCCATGCGAACAGTGAAATTACGGCCAACAGCCTGAGTGAAGGCAAGCCTTCTATCCAATCGGCGGTTTCCATGGCCGAGGCTGTGACCAGAAGAGGCAGAGCCAATAGTCCCAGTAGCAGGAGTTCCCGGCCTGAAAAGAAGGCTCCTCTTTCATGTGTCTGCAGCGGATGGCGCATAGCTGTCAATACGTAGCCAGATGCTCACGCACAGAGCGCAAAAACTCCGGCAAATCGTCATCTTTCTTTATCAGGAAAGTGGACCTGTGTCTTTCGGCCCCGGAAAATACATTTTCGCCACGGGGCAGACTGGCGCCGAAGGAGCTAACATCCACCAGCAGAGAAACCGCCAAGATTCCCCGACGGGACAGGAAATCCAGGATGCTGGATATGTTCCTGCCCGGCCAGGTCGAGACCACCACCACCGCCGTCCCCGCGGTCAGATCGGCGGTTTCTTCTTCCAGCAGCCGTAGAAAAGAAGTGCGGCTTTCAGCACGCACCAGCGCCAAAACTCTCGAGATATCCCAAAACTGGGCTTCTCCCTTTTGGGGCGCCGCCTTATTATGTTCGTCACCTTGGGATACCAGCCCCACCGCATGGCCCTCTTCGATCAGAGCTTTAGCGATGGATGCAGCGATGGTTACACAAAATTCTTCGGAGCTATCATCGCCGGTCCGAACATGCGCAGCCTGTTCCATGTCGACGAACAGCCTTACTTCGTTGGTCCCCGCCCCTTCGAACTGTTTTGTCATCAGCCGGTTCTTCCTTGCAGAACTGGGCCAGTGAATTTGGTTCAAAGGGTCCCCGGCAACGTATTCCCGGACCATGAAAGCGGTCTGACTAGCTCCTGCCAGTTGGCTTCCTTCGCCAATCTCGCCGGTGATAATGGTGGAAACAATCCCTGCTCTGGGAATGTCTATGGTGTTGGGGTGCACAAAGATGTGTTGTGGTTGGCCCCTGTGCCACTGTGCCTTGAAGGTTTCGGTAATATCGCTGACAACTATGGCCAGGGACCCTATGTTGTTCCAGCCTCGGCGCTTGCATGTTCCGGTTATATTCCAGGTTTTTGTGCTGTGAGGAGACAGATTCAGTTCAACTACATCATCCGTAATATCGCTGATGAAGCAGGCATGAAGGCCAACACGGGGCAGACCAGTCCGTTCCCTCACCACCACCTGCAGTTCGGCAGACCGGCCCACCTGGGGATGAACGGATATCTCCTGAGTCCTGACTTCCAGTCCCCAGCTCTGGATCCAAGTCAATGCGTAGCTGATGATGGAGGCCGCGGCGTAGATGTACAGCACCCAAAATAAGGGTTTGAATCCGGTGACCAACGCTAGGAGAAGGACCAGAAAGAGGAGTGTTCCGAGCCAAAGGAAGCGCATCATGTTATTTCCACCGGACCGGCGATCTGGATTCCTTTGGCCTATGACTATCTAACGACCTCTTCTGCCAAACCCAGGAAAAGAAAAACCCGTCGATGCAGAGGTGCCGGGAATGTCGACCTCATCCAAGATTTCTTGGATCACAACATCATCTTGGCCGGCTTTTCGGCCTTCTGCGGTCAATACCAACCTATGACCCATGACCGCCGGCGCCACCGCTTTAACGTCATCGGGAGTCACATAGTCCCTTCCGTTCAGCAGCGCCCAAGCTTGGGAAAGGCTCAGCAGTCCAATGGAGGCCCTCGGTGAGAGCCCCAAGTAAACAGAGCCATGTTGTCTGGTTGCGTTTGCCAAATCGATGATGTATTTCTTGACCAGATGATCGGTATAGATTTCTCTGGCTACTTTCTGGGTAGCTGTCATATCCGCCGTGTCAGCCACCTGCTCCAAGGTGTCAATGGGACGAGAGGGAAGCTGCTGCTCCAAGACGGATATCTCCTCCTCGGGAGTTGGATAATCAAGCCTGACCCGGAGCAAAAACCTGTCCAGCTCGGTTTCCGGCAGGGGGAATGTGCCGCCGTACTCACCGGGATTCCGAGTGGCGATTACCAGAAACGGTTCGGCCATGGGATGAGCGATGCCGTCGATGGTCGTTTGATGCTCTTCCATACATTCCAGCAGAGCTGATTGGGTTTTGGGAGATGCCCGATTGATTTCATCAACCAAAACCACGTTTGCCATAATTGGCCCCGGTCGGAAGGTGAACTCTTGATTGCGTTGATCAAAGATATACGTTCCGGTGATGTCGCTGGGAAGCAGGTCGGCTGTGCACTGTATACGCTTGAAGGGCACACCTATGGACCGGGCCAAGCTCCTGGCAAACATGGTTTTGCCCACACCGGGAACACCTTCTACCAAAGTATGTCCGCCGGCTATAAGCCCAGCCACCCCCAGCTTTGTGGATGCATCATTGCCAACTATAACCTTGTGCACGTTGGCAATGATCTGAGCGCCGGTCTTCTGGGCGCTTTCCAATTGATTGACTATCAATATACTAACCCCAGCCCCGGAGCACCGGATGTCCGGAGCCGATTAAGCGACATAACAAGGGCGGTCAACTCCGAGCAAAGCTCGTGGCATACGGCTATCGGTGAAACCCAAGACCGGTATGATGTTAAGGACTTGATTGGTAGGCCCGCCCGGACTTTCCACCAAATTCGTACTGATGGCGCCAAACGTTGCTCAAGGCTTGTGCTTCGACCCGTAGCACCACCGAACGTCCATCGTTGACGTTATGGGTTGTGTGTATTTCTCCGGGCAGAAAGAAAGCCACATCGCCTTGGTTCTGCGTGTACCTGCCGCTCTCCTCCAGCTCAGGGGCCTCTTTGAACGGATCATCTCCCGGATACACCCACCGGTACTTTCGTTGTTCAATGACGCCTCTGCAAACACCATAGACCACCCAAGAGGCGCCATGGTCGTGGGGAATGTTGGATTGCTCCGGTTGCTGGACCGAGCACATCACCAAAAACCCAGGTTCAGGATGCCCATAATCTTGATCGAGATAGAGGTCCACTCTACCGAATCCCCCCTCGTCGGGAAGGTTCAATCGTTCTTCCAGGATTTCAGGGTTGGCCATCAGCTTTCGGACATGGTTCCGTACGCCTTCAGCCCGGGCCAAAGGATCGTTGGCTGAGGTAAATACCTCTCTCAGATCGGCATAGAACTGGTCTACTGTGTAGGTGGTGGTTTGTGCCATCGGATATTTCCTCCGCCAGGTGATTGGGACTACCGTCCCCCGTTGGTTGCAATTATGCGAATGGAACTCTCCAGTGTCAAGAAAGCAGATAACTGGCATCATTTGCTATGAATGGGCTTCCCAGTCCATAAACCTCATCTATAGCTACCACATATTATGAACATCTGATAAGGTAGACCCATGTCACCTCATAGCTTGAAGATAGAATGCGTCAAGTTTCTGCTCACCATGGATGGTCAGCGGAGGATAATTCAAGATGCTTCGATATTGATTGAGGGCCAGCGTATTTCGAAGATCGGCAAGACAAAGGATCTGGCGGAAGTCGACGCAGACCGGACAATCGATGCCAGGGAGATGGCAGTTACCCCAGGGTTCTGCAACGGCCATATGCACATAAGCTACGCCCATGCCACCAGGGGAATATTCCCGGATGATCTCAACCCCGGAGTTTACCTTGCGAATGTCTTCAACCTCCAAGGAGCTATGACGGAAGAGGATGAATACCTGACATCCCTCTTGGGCATCACAGAGCTGCTCAAGTACGGGACCACCTGTTTTCTTGATCCGGGGAGCACCAAGTTCCCATCAACTTGTATGCAAGCTTACGAAGAATCGGGCTGCCGCATCATTCTTGGCTCCCAGGTTGTGGACCAAGATAACCCCCTCAACCTTCCTGTCAGCCAGCTTGATGATGCTGTATCCAAGATGAGAAACCTGATTGAGAACTACGATGGAATGCTGGAAGGCCGGGTTCGTGCTTGGGCTATGCCGTTTTCATCCGATTATGCGTCCAAAGAGCTGCTTAAAGCTGCCAAAGATTTGGCTGACAGCTACGACACCGGCCTTACCCTGCACCAGAGCAATGCTGCCGGTTCGGTGCAGATGCACTTGGACCAACATGGTCGGCGACCCATCGAATACCTGGATGATATCGGCATTCTGGGCCCCAATGTGCTGTTGGCTCATGTGATTGGCATCGACGAATCGGAGATGGAAGCAATTGCCAGGACGGATACCAAGACGGTGATGTGCCCAACAGCAGCGCTGAAAATGGGCGGTGGGACCACCTCCAGAGGTAAGCTGCCTGAGATGTTGGCAAAAGGGATCACCGTCGGCTTGGGAACGGATGCAGCCAACAACTCCAATCTGATCGAAGTAATGCGCTCCATGTACTTGGCCGCGGTGCTGTACAAAGATGGCCGGCAAAGCACCAGCATGGTAAATGCAGAGTCCGCCCTTGAGATGGCGACCATAGATGGAGCAAAAGCTTTGGGATTGGACAAGGAGATCGGGTCCATTGAGGTTGGCAAAAAGGCGGACCTGGTGCTGTTCGACACAAAGCGGGCGGAATGGCGCACCCTTTTCAACCCCGTCAACAACCTGGTGTATAACGCAGATGGACGCAGCGTCCACACCGTAATAGTTGACGGCCGGATTCGAGTGGAAAACCATGTACCGCTTTTCACTGATGAATGGGAGCTAATCCAGAAGGTCCAGACCTTGGGAACGGACCTGATGTCCAGGACCGGGGTGAGCTTCCCCAGCCGGTGGCCCCTGGTATAGCTAAGGTTGACGATACATCCGGTCCCCAACCGGGTCTGGAAAGAGGAAGCCAATGGCAGGTAAGGTACGCTTTGGACTTACGTTGTCCAACCGCGGTGTGATCTTGGGTCTGACCAAGCCCGGCGATATCCTTCAAATGGCGAAAGCTGCCGAAGATTCAGGGGTTTTCGATCATGTTTGGGTGGGTGATTCCATCATGGCCAAACCCAGGCTGGAAAGCATAACACTCATGTCAGCTATCGCCGCCTGCACATCCCGGGTCCAGATAGGTGTAGCCTGCATGGCCAGCTTGCCATCAAGGAACCCTGTTCTTCTTGCATACCAGTGGGCAAGTCTGGACCAGCTTTCCAACGGCAGGATCATTCTGGGTGCATGCATGGGTGGAAGCATCAACGATCAGGACCATCGCACCGAGTACCGGAACATGGGGATCAAGTCTTTGGAGCGGGCTGAGCGGATGGAAGAAAACATCGAAATCATGCGGCAGCTGTGGACTGAAGATGCGGTTACATTCGAAGGCCGTTTCCACACCTTGGAAGCAGCTTTTGTAGACCCGAAGCCCGTGCAATTTCCACCTCCGGTCTGGATCATCAGCAACCCCCGGTTGAGCACGGGCAAACCCCACATAATAGAAAGGTCGCTTCGAAGGGTCGCACACCTGGGAGACGGCTGGATGACGGTAGCTATCGGGCCTATTTCGGAGTTTGTGGAAATGCGGCGCCGGATTGCTGAATATGCCTCCGAATATGGCCGCACCTTCGATGGTTTCCCCTGCTCGGTGTACTACAACATCAACATACAGGAAGACAAAGAAGCAGCTTTCGAAGAATCTAAGAAATACTTGGATATGTACTACTCAATGAACTATCGACCGGAGGTTGTGAGGAACTGGGTTGCCTTGGGTTCCCCGGAGGAGTGCATCCAGCAGATCGGAGAATTGGTGGATGCCGGAGCAACGGATATTTTGCTGCGAATACCATCATGGGACCAGCAAGGTCAGTTCCGAAGGTGCGTCGAAGAAGTGCTGCCTCACTTCCGTTAGGGTTCCGGCGGCCGATGGGCGCGGGGTTGCAGTGTGGCTGGTACGACCGGGCACGGTAGAGAGCCAAGCAAACCAACATGCCTAGATTGCCGTCAGACTAGGTGTTATTATAAACTTCGATGAGGTACCCGTCTCTGTTGGTAGACTACAGTAGTGCAAGCGATGTAGGGGCGCCAGTCATAATTTTAGATGTGATGGAAAGGGTTAAATGAGCAAGCTTCTGGACAAGATGGATAAGATCGGCCGTGGTCGAACCGCCTCATTGGGCTTTGGAGCTGGCGGCAGAGGAGAAAAACTTTCGGCTATGGCAGTTGTTGGCGTTTTGACGGACAAGAAGAAATATTCGGAACAAGCCCGGATATTGGCTGACGTCGGTGTAGATGGGGTCCTTGTGGATGAGGCCGGCGCCGGCAAAGCTCTGACCGATCTGATCAAAAAGTTCAAAGGCATCCCGTGGGGCCCTAAAGTGGGGGAGCTTGGGATCGAAGCATCTGGCAAATTCCGTGAATCTGGGTGCGATTTCTTGGCATTCGGTCCCGAAAAAGCCCTGATCGGAGCTATGGAAGGAGAAGATACAGCTTATCTCCTTTCGATAGAGCCGGACATGGAAGAACGCTATCTCCGGACCATTGAAGACCTTTCGGTGGACGGTGTGCTGCTGCCCTCGTCTACGGTCGGATTCCCTGTGACAGTCCAGCACCTGATGACCTTGGGAGCTATTCGAGAAGCCTTCAGCAAGTACCTGCTCCTTGAGCTCCCCGGGGTCCTTTCTGGCCGTGAACTTGAAGGCCTGCGCGACCTGGGAGTTGATGGTGTGGTGGTAAACCCTTCGGTCCTCTCCAAGACGGATATCGAAGCTATTATGGCCAGTTTGAAATCACTTCCCAAGAAGCCTCAAAGCAGGTCCCGCAAACTGGACGCGGTGCTCCCCAGGGCCAGCATGGGATTCGTTGCAGGCCCCGAGCCGGATTATGATGATGATGATGGCGACGATGATGATGAATAACATCCGGTAGCTTCTGGCAGCCCAGCGTCTTTACATCGATCAATGATGAACAACCTAACTATCATCGGCACAGGTCTCATCGGTACATCCCTAGGGTTGGCCATCAAGAGGTCTGGGGTGAAGGACCTGGAGATCATCGGGACCGACAAAGACCGCGGCAATGCAGCCAAAGCTCACAGTGTCGGCGCATTGGACAGGACTTGCGACAACCTTCGAGAATCCGTCGAAGGTGCGATGATCGTGGTGATTTCCACACCCGTCTCAGCTATGAAAGATGTGATGCAGACCATCGGACCAGGCTTGGAAGAAGGCTGCTTGGTAACGGACACCGGCAGTGTAAAGGCTGCTGTGATGAACTGGGCGGAAGAGCACTTACCCAAGCATACAACCTTCGTCGGCGGCCACCCGATAGTATTCGGGGAAGGAAGCGGTCCTGACGCCGCAGACAGCGATCTATTCGCGGGGCGTCCCTATTATGTGATTCCCGGCGCCAGAGCCCATCAGGACGGGATTCGGGTGCTCTTGGAGCTTGTGAAATCCGTAAAAGCAGTTGAGCGCTTCATCGACGCAGAAGAGCATGACAGTTTCGTTGCTGCGGTAAATGATCTGCCGATGCTTTTGTCCGCTGCTCTGGTAGGCTGCACATCCAAGAGCCAGTCATGGGATGATATCGCCCTTCTTGCTTCTACGCATTTCGGTGAAATAGCCCATCTGATCGGGGACGATAATAGGTCGGCTCGCGAAGCATTCTTCTTCAACAAGGCAGGGACGGTCGCTTGGATCGATGCGTTTATCCGGGAGCTGTACCTCATACGGCAAACTCTAAGCTCCGATGATGAAGATACGGTCAAGAACATCGAAAGTATGTTTGTCGAAGTAGCGGCAGCTCGACAGAAATGGTTGTCTGGCGCCGTCATGTCAGAAACCTTGGCTACTCTTGAACAAGCCAAGGCACCTCCCAAGTCGGGAGGAATGTTTGATATCTTCACCGGAGATGGTGAAGCTCGTTCTCGGGCTTTTGGTTGGGGAACACCCAGACGGACCGGGGAACACAAGAACTAACCTCAGGGTTGTTTATGATTCGAACGGTACATAAGCCATCGAAGCTACGGGGATCGGTGTCTCTGCTAGGTGACAAATCGATCTCCCATAGGGCACTGCTATTAACCTCCATTGCCCATGGCATCTCCACCATCCGGGGACTTTCATCCGGGGAAGATGTTGTTTCCACTATGGACTGTCTGAAAGAGCTGGGAGTTTCGATCCAAGCGGGGAATACTGAAAACGGTGTACTCGTCCAAGGGTCCGAAGGGGTGCTCCAAGAGCCGGAAAACATCTTGGATGCGGGCAACAGCGGAACGTCTATGCGCCTGTTGTCAGGGCTTTTAGCCAGCCAACCCTTTTTGTCGGTCCTATCAGGAGATAGCTCTCTCAGGTCTCGACCGATGGGACGGATAATAGAACCGCTAAGCGACATGGGTGCGAAGATCGTCGGGCGGAAACATCATCAATTCGCTCCCCTGGTTATCTGTGGAGGTGGTTTGAAGGGGATCGAATACTCTTTGCCGATAGCCAGCGCCCAGGTGAAATCGTCGATAATGCTGGCTGGGCTGTTTGCTGCGAACCAAACGATAATTCACCAACCTTCGAGGTCTCGGAACCACACCGAGCTGATGATGCGGGCGATGGGCGCCCAAGTGACGGAAGATGGCACGAGCGTATTGCTCGAGCCGGGTCAGCTCAAAGCTTTGGATGTGGTGATCCCTGGCGATATCAGCTCAGCAGCTTTCTGGATGGTTGCCGCGGCGTGTCATCCTGATGCAGAGCTTGTAATACAAAACACCGGCACCAACCCAACCCGCGGAGGTGTCTTGGAGGTGATGGAGGCCATGGGAGCGGACGTTACCCTGCTGAACCAACGGACAGAAGGCGGGGAACCCGTCGCCGAATTGCTGGTGAAATCTTCGAACCTGGTCGGCGCTGAAATAGGCGGAGATGTCATTCCCCGTGTGATCGACGAATTGCCGGTGATAGCTGTAGCTGCTTGCTTTGCCCGAGGAACCACCACAATAAGGGATGCCGCGGAGCTTAGAGTCAAGGAGTCCGATCGTATAAAAACCACAGTTACTCAATTGTCCAAATTGGGAGCCGACATAGAGGAGCTTCCCGACGGTATGGTGATTCGTGGCACCGGCCATCTAATAGGAAGCGAATGTTGGGGTGAGGACGATCATCGTATCGTCATGGCGTTGGGAGTTGCCGGGCTTCTGGCACAAGGGGAGACGGTGGTGTCCGGGGCAGAAGCTGCCGATATATCCTACCCTACGTTTTGGCACGATTTGGAAGAAATGCTAGCTGGCAACTAGGTGACGGCTGGTTGAGTGTGACCCTGCCCAGAGCTTCATACAGCAATTCTGCTCCCCTGCTAATTGTGCTTTCGGGTCCCAGCGGCGTTGGGAAAGATGCAGCTTTGGATGCTCTCCGCACCTTGGATCGACCTTGGCGCTTTGTGGTAACCGCTACGACAAGACACATGCGCACAGGGGAACATGATGGTTCGGATTATCATTTCATGGGACCGGATGAGTTCCAGTCGCTCAGAGCAAAGGACGGGTTCTTGGAGTGTGCGGAGGTGTACGGTAACTGGTATGGCGTTCCCAAGCAACAGATCAGAGATGCTTTGCACCGCGGCGAAGATGTCATATTGAAGGTGGATATTCAGGGAGCATCCACTATCAGAAAGCTGGTCCCTGACTCTGTACAGATCTTCATGGCGCCCGCAAACATGGAAGAACTCAGGGAGCGCCTTGAGATCCGCGCCACCGAAACGGGGGTTGATCTCGACAGACGGGTGCGTACCGCCTGGCAGGAAATGGAACATCTCCATGAGTTTGATTACCAGGTTATCAACAAGGATGGTTGCTTGGAAGAAGCCGTTTCATCCATTGACGCCATCATCAGCGCAGAAAAGTGTCGGGTTGTTCCGCGCTGTATAAACCTTTGAGACCCGGCCCCGATGAGATGCTATATTTTCGGAACATAGGAAGCTGATTTGGAGCAGACCGGGACCATAAAAACAAAGCAGAGATTGCCAAGCTGGATGAAGGTCAAAATGCCTGGCGGCCCCAACTTCGTCGAGCTGAAAAATCTTCTTAAAGACTCCCAGCTCCACACAGTGTGTGAAGAAGCAAGGTGCCCCAACATCGGAGAATGTTGGGAAGCTCGCAGCGCCACCTTCATGATTCTCGGAGATATTTGCACCCGCCGGTGCCACTATTGTGCTGTAACCACGGGGCGCCCCGTCGGAATCGACGTTGGGGAGCCCAGCAGACTAGCTGCCACCGTAGCCCGGCTGAACTTGAATTATTGTGTGATCACATCGGTCAATCGAGATGATTTGGTCGATGGCGGAGCACTGATCTTTGCTGCATGTATCCGAAAAATCAAAGACTCTGTACCCGGATGCAAGGTGGAAGTGCTGATTCCAGATTTCGATGGCTCCGGCAAGGCCCTCAAGAAAGTGATTGATTCGAAACCTGATGTGCTCAACCACAACATCGAAACCGTCCGAAGGATATTCCCGCGCGTACGCCCCAAGGGAAACTACGAGCTTTCCTTGGAGCTTCTGACCGAGGCAAAGCGGATGGACTCCAAGATTCCTACCAAGTCGGGAATCATAGTTGGCATGGGTGAGGAAGAGACGGAAGTGGTGGAAACCATGCAGGACCTGAGAAGAGCCGGGTGCGATCTGCTGACCATCGGCCAGTACCTCAGGCCTTCGCTTAAGCATGTGCCGGTTTCCCGGTTCTACTCACCGGATGAGTTCGAAAGGCTGGGGCAGATCGGCGCATCTCTGGGATTTAAACATGTTGCCTCAGGACCTTTGGTGCGCAGTTCATATCATGCGGACCAACAGCATGCTGCCGCATCACAGCAGCTCTAATGCTGGTTGGTCATATCATATGCCCAGAACATCCGCCAACTCAGGTATGGTGCGGCAGACATACGTTGGCTCTTGATCAAGCAGCGGTTCTACGTTCACACAACCCCATAGAGCTGCCGCACTGACGATACCGCAATTCTGAGCGCATTGCATATCTACTGGACTGTCGCCGATGTACATCGCATCATCTGTGCTCACACTGAGGGCCTGCATCACCTGTTGCAGACCTGCGGGATTGGGCTTGTAGGCTCTGCGACGGTTCAAGAACAGCACATAATCAAATAGCTCAGCGACCCCGGTGGATTTTAGCTCAAGTTTCCCGTACTTCTGCCGTTTGTCGGAGAAAAGGGCCAGAAGGTAGCCCGCTCCTTTAAGAGCTTCCAGCATCTCTGCAATGCCGGGGAAAAGATACGCAGATTCGCTGCCTTGGGAATGATAGAAGTCCATGTATAACCTGGTGGCTTCTTCTTTGTATTCAGGAAACAGGATACCCACATGCTTCACGAAAGGTGTGGAATAATTGGTGGCAATGTATTGTGCCGTAGGTGGCTCCAATTTCAATTGTATAGCCACCTCTTGGGCTGCCCGGACATGCAAATTCCAGCTATTCCACAAGGTCTGGTCCCAGTCGAAAACCACAAGTTTGATGTTCTCTGCTCCAAGGTTGTGTGCGTCGTTTGGCGATGGTGACATGTTCAGTCCGATTTCTAGCGGATTAGTTGGGTAGCATCATAGGACATAGGCGCTGTGCAGGTAACTTTAGCATGGGACAAGAAATATTCATTGAACTACCCTGAGGTCATATACCAAAACGCCAACCTGTTGGGATGCGCCACCCCCGAGATGGGCTACTGGCCTACCGGTGGGCCCGGATATGTTGCCGTCGGAAATGGGATCATCCTCGCAACCGGGCCTATGGAGCAGGCGCCCCGACTGAAAGGCCCCCAAACTCGAATTGTGGATTGCCAAGGGTATACTCTGATGCCCGGCTTCGTGGATGCTCATTGTCACTTCTTCGCCTTGGCAAATCAACTCTGCGATATTGACTGCAGACCAGAAAGAGCAGCCAGCATACCGGAACTGGTACATATCTTACAGCAAGAGTCGGCAGATGCATGCAGCACAAATTGGGATGGTCGAACGTGGATCAGAGCTTTCGGCTACGACGAATATTATCTGGCGGAAAAGCATCATCCTACTCGTTGGGACCTTGACCGGGTGTCCGAAACCCACCCCATTCGCCTGGACCATCGCACCCAACATGCTATGGCGCTCAACAGTCTGGCTCTGCGGCTGGCTCACATAAACGTGGAAACTCCCGACCCCATCGACGGTGTGATTCAGCGGGATGAAGCTACTGGGGAGCCCACCGGGCTTCTGTTTGAAATGGGTCAATGGGTGCGGGAAAAGGTGGGTCCGACCCGGAAGGATGGGGCGGTTCAAAGAGCTGGGAAGACAGCCAACCGGCTGCTCCTTTCCAAGGGCATAACATCATTTCAAGATGCAACGCCTTCGAACGACCTTAATCGATGGAACGCATTTCTGGCCCTGAAGGGTTCAGGCCGCCTGGCTCCCAAGGTAACTATGATGATGGGGAAAGACCACAGCTGGCTAAGGGAGTGGTGTAAAGAATCCGGTACAGAAGAAACGGGTCTGCACCTCGGCGCAGTTAAGGTGATGGTCACCATGACCACAGGAACGCTTCAACCTTCGGAAGAAGAACTCAGAGAGCTTGTGCTGAGCTATCACCAAGATGGGTTTCAGGTGGCTTTGCACGCAGTCGAAGCAGAATCTGTTGAAGCTGCTGCCGATGTGCTGTTGTACGTTCAGTCGATCCTGCCAAGACCCAATGCCAGGCATCGCATTGAGCACTGTTCCGAATGTCCCCCCCACCTGGTCCGTAAGCTGGCCCGTGCTCATGCCTCGGTCGTCTCGCAACCGGGGTTTATCTACGATGTGGGAGAGCGCTACCATTCTTTGGTGGATAAGCAACTGCGTGCCCATCTTTATCCCTTTTTCGACCTGGCAGCTGCGGGTGTGCCCATCGGCGCCGGCTCAGATGCTCCCGTATCCTATCCCGACCCGTTGGCAAGCATCTATGCGTCCGTAACCCGGAAATCGAGGGGCGGCATCGCAGTTGCTCCTGCACAAGCTATTTCCGTCGAAGCATCCATCGCCATGCATACCCTGGGAAGCGCTCACGCTGCCTTTGAAGATGGTCAGGAAGGCGCCATTAAAAAGGGATCTCGGGCCGACTTTGTGCTGCTTGACCAAGACCCCACTTCTGTTGAGCCTGATCTTATAAAAACCATCCGACCGTTGATGACCGCGATAGGAGGTGAGGTGGTTTGGCAGGTTTAGCGGCTACGTTCCCTTACGAACTCCGACAGATGAAGCAGGGAAGTGCGGGCCGGCTTATCCGGGAGATACTCCAGTGCTTTGGTGGCTTCATTGCAATAGTTTCTGGCCTCGGCAAAGCAGAATTCGATGATCTCCGGGTCTTGAATCATCTCCAAAGCTTCCTTCAGCATCGCACCATTGGTCATGCAATCGCCAGAAACCAACTCCTTGAAGGGATGATGGTCGGGGTTTCTTTCCATGAGGATGATTGCCGGTAAAGTTAGAACTCCCTGAAGCAGATCGTTCCCCACGGGTTTGCCGATCTCTTGAACGTTCCCTTTTACATCAAGAATATCGTCGATTACCTGAAAGGCCATTCCGATGTTGTACCCGTAGCGTTTCAGCGCTTCAACCGACTCTTCCGGCGCATCCGTTAGTATTGCTCCGGTTTCGGATGAGGTTTGAAATAACGACGCAGTCTTTCGGAAGATGCAATCTCCATAGTCGCTCCGTCTTTGTTCTGCGCTGCTGTTGCTGAAGTACTCTTGGAGTTGACCGCTGGACAGGTCCATCAGCGTTTCAGAAAATCGCCGTATCACCCGAACATTATTGGTCTCACACACAAAAACCGCCGATGTTGCAAAAACGTAGTCACCCAGAAGCACCGCCACATCTTTCCCCCACAGGCCACTTACGGTGGGGCGTCCCCGGCGGAGCGGAGAATTATCCACGGTGTCATCGTGGATCAGGGTGGCTATGTGCAAAAGCTCGACTGCTGCCGCCATCATCAGCGGCAGAGAATGGGTGTGAGGATAAAAGCTGCCGGCCAGCAAGGTGATGGCCGGACGCACCCGCTTCCCGCCTGCCTGTAGCGCATGCTCCAGCAGCTCAGGAAGATGGGGCAGGTTCAGGTGCGACAGGTTACGAAGCTTCTCTTCTACCTTGAGAAGGTCCTCGGCTATCGGTTCATAAATGGTGGAGATACGAGCGTCCAAGCCTTCCAGCACATCCTGCTCCTAAACCAGATTAGCTTGTAGACGATCAGTTTCTTCTCTGAGCACCGAATCATCCAGCTTGATGAAGAGGGGTTTGGGTTCTCCCAATTGTTGCCCTGGAGGCATACGTTCTGTGGTGCCTTCCCATTCCCAAGTCCCTTGGGTCACATCGCCCGCAAACCCCAACATCGTGTGTAGTTCTTGGGAGCTAAAGGGTAGGAATGGATGCATAAGCGCCTTCAGGCAGTTGATCGTGCTTAGGGTAACCCACAAGGTGGTCGCAGCAGCCCCGCGGTCGGTTTTAAGGGTCTTCCAAGGAGCTTGGGCATTGAGATATCGGTTGGCCTCCTGAGCCAAGCCCATTATCTGGGACATTGCCAACCTGAATCGGCACCTTTCAAGGCTCTGACCAACTGCATGATGGACGGACGCAGCTTGTTCCAGTAGCTGTTGGCTTTGTGTATCCAGAGTCTCCGGGGTCGGAACTTTTCCATCGAAGTTGCGGAAAGTAAAGGTGAGGACCCTGTGGACCAGGTTGCCATAAGTAGCTACCAGCTCATCGTTGTTCCTACGCGTGTATTCCGACCACGAAAAATCCGAATCGCCGGATTCAGGCATGTTGATCGACAGGTAATAACGCAGAGGGTCCGGCGAGAACCGGCTTAGATAATCGGGAAGCCACACAGCCCAGTTTCGGCTGGTCGAAAATTGTTGGTTATCCAAGCTGAGGAACTCATTGGCAGGCACATCATAGGGCAGGTTCAAACCATCGAAGCCCATCAGCATAGCCGGCCAGATTATGCTGTGAAAGGGTATGTTGTCCTTGCCGATGAAGTAGTAGTTCTTAGCCTTCGGGTCTTCCCAAAAATCCTTCCAAGCATCGGGACGATTATGTATTTGCGACCATTCTTTAGCTGCAGAAAGATACCCGACCACAGCTTCGAACCATACATATATCCGTTTATCTTCGTACCCTTCCAGCGGGACGGGTATACCCCAAGAAATATCCCGCGTAATCGCCCGATCTTTTAGCCCTTCTTCCAAGTAGCTCCTCGTGAAGTTCAGAACACTAGGACGCCAATGGTCCTGATCTTCGACCCACTTGAGAAGCTCGCTTTGGAAGGTGCTCAGGCGCAAGAACATGTGCTTCGAATCTTGAAAACGGGGAGTTGTTCCCGAGATCTGACAACGGGCGTCAATTAAATCTTCAGGGTTTAGCGTTCTGCCACAGCTGTCGCACTGATCACCCCGTGCACGGGGGTTGGTGCAATGGGGGCAGGCGCCTTCCACGTATCTATCAGGAAGGTAACGTTTACATTCTGGACAAAAGGGGAGGCGCATAACATCTTCGTAGATGTGGCCCTTTTCATACAGGCTGGTGAAGATTTCGTGGACTACCTGGCGATGATTGTCGGTTCCGGTGCTGGTAAATAGATCGAAGCTGATGCCCATCTGCTCCCATGAGCTAACGAAGTCCGCATGATACCGTGCAACCACTTCATGCGGGGTAATGCCTTCTTGTTCGGCCCGCAAGGTGATGGGTGTGCCATGCTGATCGCTGCCCGAGACCATAAGCACGTTGTCACCTTTGAGGCGATGATAGCGGGCGAAGATGTCAGCCGGAAGATAGCAGCCCGCAAGATGACCCAGGTGGAGGGGGCCGTTGGCGTAGGGCCATGCAACAGCTACAAGAATGTTCTGGGACATTAGAGCGGTCCCATCTTTAGGGGTTCACACCGGTGTGCTTATGCTGACGAACATCAAGAGGGTGTTCAGGCTGGTCTAGTCCTGAGGCCACTTTGTTCCCCCGACTGCCGGTCCTTCACCGGGCTGACGCTGGAGACCTTGCTCTACTGTGACCCTCATGCTGTGGGCAATGATCTTTCCCCACTGGGGCGCATGGGTGATTCGATAGGAAGCACGCTCCTGCCGTATCAGGTTGCGGGTGCTTTCGCTCATATTGCCGACATCCTCATTGATGTCGGCAACTTCAGGATGCGCCCGCTTGATCTCATCTTCCATGCCATCCAATGCAGGTATCAGTTCAGGGGAGGTTTCGATGAAGAGGGCTACAGGGTCCGTTCCATCTTCTTCAAAGAAGGCGAAGACGGGCACGGTACCCCAACGGTTTTCAGGCAGGAAGCTGTTGGCCAGGTCTGCGTGGTGTTCGCGAATGAAAACTCGAACATCCAGTTTTTTGGCGCCTTCGGCCAGCTTGTATATCACCGGGGTCGTGGAAACATGGTCTCCGCACCAATCTTCGGTGAACACAGCAACTCGAAAGGACTGGGGCAGCAGCGAAAAGAAGGACTGATCTTCAGGGTCTATCTCGACCCTCTCCAATACTTGGGCGAAGCGGTCTTTGTTTATCTTCATTTCGGCTGAGTGCTTCTCAGGGGTCATCCCCTGTAGAAACGTCCCCGAGGTTAGTCCCATACTGGGCCTCCCACAGTTGAGCCAAGCTCATTCTCAGCTAATTGTAGCCCGATATGCCAAGGTGTCAAGATTGCTTTCCTTCAGCCAACACCTCCAGCCACATCTTGTACACCTCACGGCGGGATAGGCCCGAAGTCTTTGCCAAAGCGATCGCTGCCGTTCGGGCGCCAACGCCACTTTCCCTAAGTTGTCGTAGCTCATTACGGAGTTGTTCTTCGTCCAGCACATCAGGTGAGTCTATTTTAGAACCGGATATGACCAAGGTGAACTCGCCCCTAGGTTCAGAAAAGTAGCTGATAGCCTCAGAAATAGGGCCGGAATACAACTCTTCATAGTATTTCGTCATCTCTCTGCACACCACCACCTTGCGGTCTCCGAGCACAGCTAGAATGTCGGATAAACAAGCACGCAGGCGGTGAGGCGTTTCGAAAGCAACCAGCGTATAAGCTTCCCCGGCCACCGAATTTAGCATCTTGGTCCTTTCGGACTTCCGACGGGGAAAGAACCCCAAAAACAGGTAACTATCGGAAGGAAGACCAGATACGGAAAGCGCCGCGCTGGGAGCGCTGGGTCCTGGGATAGGGACAACCTTGAAGCCTGATTCAAGCACCAGCTGGACCAGATATTGACCTGGATCGCTTATCCCCGGCATACCTGCGTCAGACACAACCGCAAGGTCGGATGTTTCCAAGGATTTCAGAAGCTCCGCCACCTTGGATCTGCTGCTGTGGGAATGGTACGCAGTGAGGGGGGTTTTGATGTTGTAACGGGTAAGCAGCTTTCGGGTTGTTCGAGTATCCTCTGCGGCGATGATTGCCACTTGGTCCAGTACCTTCAACGCTCGTAGGGTAATGTCTTCCAGGTTCCCGATCGGGGTTGCAACGATATACAATGTTCCCATGGTGTAGTAAAAATCCGATGCTCGCTCTTTTGGTTCGCGGTAGACGGCAATTCGGATGCTGCACTCAATGTATCGACAGTATCACCCGATGCCGTGCTCATTATACCCCTTCTTGCGGTTCGGGTCTTCCAACCTGTCGAAGGCCGGAACGAAGCTGTGCCAAGGTGGTCAAATGGCAGGTCAGCTATGTTATACTCAGCGACAGAGCTCCCCAATTCCTTCAAGTATGTGTGGAGGTTTAAGAAATGACCACCCAAGTAATACCTCAAGACAAGACGGTTGTCGCCAATGGGATAAAGCTTCATTACCTGGACTGGGGCACAACGGGAAAGCAAACCATCGTACTTCTTCATGGCTTGCGAGGCCATGCCCATTCTTGGGATGATTTTTCGGCTGCCCTCTGTCAGGACCATCACGTTCTGGCTCTCGACCAGCGGGGTAGAGGCGATTCCGATTGGGCCAGTGATGGGGATTACAGCGTAGATGCTTACGTTGCAGACCTGGCGGGGTTTTGTGATGATCAAAAGCTGGACTCTTTCATCTTGGTTGGGCATTCCATGGGCGGCCGGAATGCCATGGAGTTTGCTGCCCGGTATCCCGACAAAATCCAAAAACTTATCGTGGCAGATGTAGGGCCTACCAATGACCCCCGTGGGGTCCAACGGATATACAATGAGATCAAAGAGGTTCCCGAAGAGTTCGACTCCTTCGAAGCTGTGATGGAATCGGTGTCCAAAGGCAACAAGTATGCATCAGACCGGGTGATGCGTCGAAGGATGCAGTATGCGGTCCGGGAGCTGCCCGGAGGTAAGTACGGCTGGCGTTACGATCTGCAAATCAGGGAGCAGCGCCGGCTCGGCACGGTGCCTCCCCTCCCAGACCTATGGCCGGATTTGGTGAAGATCACATGTCCGACCCTCATAGTCCGCGCAGCCGAATCAGATCTGTTGTCTCGTGATATCGCCGACCGTATGATCAAGGAGCTACCTGATGCAGCGCTGGTGGAGATACCCAGAGCAGGGCACATGCTATTTGAAGATAACCCCGACGGATTCTTGGCAGCTGTCCAGAATTTCCTATAATATTTAATCAACGACCCTGGCATGTCCAAATGAAGAATGAGGAATGAAGAAGGAGACTTATTATGGCTGGTCAAGTTGGAGATATTGCTCCAGACTTCACACTAACCTCGTCGTCCAACGAACAGGTAAGTCTGGGACAGTACAAGGGGAACAGGAAGGTAATCCTGTCTTTCCATGTGTTTAATTTCACATCTGGTTGAACAAGCCAAGCTGCCTCGTTCCGGACGTACAACAGCCGGATTGAGGAGAAAGATGCCCAGGTTCTGGGCATAAGCGTAGACCATCCGGCATCACACCGGGCTTGGGGCATCGCCTTGGGCGGCCTTCCTTATCCTGAGTTGGCGGACTTTCATCCCAAGGGACAGGTGAGCCAAGCTTACGACGTATGGCACCAAGAACGAGGGACCAGTGTTCGGTCGGTCTTTATCGTAGACAAGGGCGGCACCATCCGATATCGAAAAACCTACACAGCTCCCGACCTTCCTGATGTGGAGGAAATTTTGGAGGAACTGGACAAGCTGAATTAGCTGGTTGCAACCGTAAGGGGGTCTGAGATGGCTCAAAATGAACTGATGCTAATGGCTCAACTGCTACGTCGGGCTGGATTCGGCGCCCCAAGAGATGAGCTTGAACGCTACGTAGAAAAGGGCTACGAATCGGTGGTCGAAGAGCTCCTTCACCCTGAAAATTCCCCTCCCCCGCTGGATGATGAAGATATGGTAAGGCGCTACCATATCGACATGAACAGCTTGATGATCTTGGACAGCTGCCAAACCTACTGGATATACCGGATGGTCAACACGAAAAGGCCGCTGGAAGAAAAGATCGCCCTGTTTTGGCACGGGCTGTTTGCAACGGGCTATACCAAGCTGAATCAACCCAAGGCGATCCTGAACCAGGTCGACATGTTTCGCCGTTTCGGCTTGGGCAGTTTTCGATCGTTGTTGCTTCAGGTCTGCAAAGACCCTGCTATGTTGTTCTGGCTGGACAACAACCAAAATCACAGCGACGCCGTCAACGAAAACTTCGGCAGGGAGCTTCTTGAGCTCTTTTCTATGGGTGTGGGCAACTATACCGAGGATGATGTTCGCGAAGCATCCAAAGCATTCACCGGCTGGAACCTGTACAACTTGGGTTTGCACACATCCAGGGTTGTTAGAGATTCAGTCTGGCCCTACGGACGCCTTGATTGGCAGTTTGAATATAAGGGCGACGATCATGATGACAGCGACAAGACCTTCCTGAGTCGCTCAGGCCCCTTCGATGGTGAAGATATTATTGACATAATATGTCAGCATCCTGCGACAGCCTGGTTTATTTCCCGGCACCTGTACAACTTCTTCGTAGGTGACGAACCCCAGGTCCCAGCTTGGAACACAGTGGCTCCACAGGACCCAGATGCCATCGAAATTATGGCAGAAGCTTTTGTTTCCAGCAGCTATGATATTCGTTCAGTGCTCCGGGTGATGTTCAACTCCGATTTCTTTAAAGAAGCAACCTTCGCCAAGGTCAAGAGCCCCGCTGAAATGGTTGCCGGAGCTCTACGGCTGACGGGCGGGCATCAGATGCCGGCTTTGGAAGATATCAAGGTGGGTGTCGCTGCGGGGATTATGGGACAGCAGCTCCTTGATCCTCCAAGCGTGGAAGGTTGGCACACCGGCGCCGAATGGATCACCACCGGCAGCTTGGTGGACCGGATTAACTTTGTAACCGCTCAGCTGGCCGATACCAGCAAGCCCGGCGTTCAACTGATGATCGACCACATAAGAAGGCAAGGCTCTTCGTTGTCCCCGGACCAGCTGACCGATGTTTGCTTGGAGCTTATGGGACCCCTCGAAGTTTCTGAGAATACCAAGAAGCAGCTATTGGACCATGCTGCATCTGACGGCGACCTCATAACCTCCACCGATGATAACCCTGAAGCTACAGCAAGAATCGTTCAAATGTTGCAGCTGGTTGCTTCAACCCGGGAATACCAGCTGGGCTGATGGTAAACCTCCTGCCGAGGGAAGGGTCTGAATGATTGTTCAAGAAGCGCCCCAGTACACCCAGACCATCGGGTTTTACGGCCTTTCAGGCCGCGGATTCAATAATCCGGCAGATATCGCTGTAGGCAGCAACGGGGTCCTGTATGTGATCAACCGGGCGGGCCCCGAGGTTGAATCGCGCATGAACTACAAGCGGATCACCATGTTTAACCTTGAAGAACAGTACCTTGGCACCTTCAGCTCCGGCGGCAGCGACGACGGTCAGCTGATGTGGCCTTGTTCCATCGCAATAGACCGCGATGGGAAGCTCTATGTTTCAGATGAAGCACTGCATAGAATCTCGATCTTCGATGAAGCTGGCGGATTCTTGGGTAAATGGGGTTCCTATGGCGATGGAGAAGGACAATTCAATCGACCGGCTGGGCTTGCTTTCGATCACAACGACAATTTGCTGGTGGTGGATGGAATCAACCATCGTATCCAGCGTTATACCAAAGATGGAATTTACATAAGCTGCTTTGGCGCCTATGGGACCTCCGAAGGGTGTCTCTCCACCCCATGGGGCATATCCATCGACAGCTCAGAGAGTATCTATGTAGCGGATTGGCGCAATGATCGCATCCAGAAGTTCAGCCCCGATGGCGTTCATTTAGCTACTTTTGGCAGCTCGGGTGATGGAGATGGTCAGTTCAACAGACCATCCGGGGTGGCAGTCGACCAGTCAGGAAACATCTATGTAGCTGATTGGGGCAACGAGCGTGTACAGGTCTTGGAGCCCGATGGCTCCTTCCGGGCAAAATTGCGGGGTCAGGGCGGAATGTCCAAATGGGGCCAAGAATATTTGGACGCCAACGTTGAAGAGTTGGAAGAACGGGGTAAGGCAGACCTGGAACCCCAGCCCAACCCATCGCCCAGCGATTACTTGAGAGACGAATCTGCATCCATAGAAAAGCTCTTCTGGGGTCCGGTCTCAGTCAAGCTGGATTCTGAAGCTAGATTATATGTTGTGGAAAGCTGCAGGCACAGGGTCCAGATATACCAAACCAGCTCCTAGGCGCCTGGCCTTGTAACTACGCTAAGGCTAATTTAGGTCGAAGCCTTCAGGCACAGGGTCCCACGGTCCGGGAGACAACTATCTTTAAAAGGGTTCATCTATGAGCGCTTGTGAACGCTGGGGTGCAATGGTCCGACAAGAACATGCCCAGTCGGACCGGATGCGACCATCGCCTGGTCCCCAAGACTACTGGGTGCCCTACGCTAAACAGTTCGTAGCCGATCCCAAGCGCACCGACGATGTTGTGCTGGAAGCTTTGAAGCAGCAGATCGAACCCCACCATAATGTAATGGATGTGGGTGCGGGAGCGGGCAGATTCGCCCTACCCTTGGCGATGCGTTGCCGGCATCTGATAGCTGTAGAACCTTCTGCCAGCATGGCGGACGCTCTTCAAGAGCAAGCTGATTCCCAAGACATTCACAATATATCCTTGGTGCAGTCCACTTGGCAGGATGCGGAAGTGCCGCGAGTTGACATAATCATCTGCTGTCATGTGGTGTACACCGTGCCGGATATAGAGTTGTTTATTCGCAAGCTGACCGCCCAAACTGATCGTGTTATCGTGATCCTGTACGATAATCCACCCCAGTCTCAGCTTCGAACTGTATGGAAGCGGATACATGAAGAGGACAAGTTGCAGTTACCAAGCTTGCCAGAACTGTGCGACGTGCTGGAAGAGTTGAACATTAATGCCGACGTTGAGCGGCTTCCGACCGACCGTTTCCGGGGATATCCAAACCTTGATGAAGCTGCAAAGCAGCTGGCTGGACGACTCTATATCCAACCGGGCGATGAAAAGGCAGCCACGTTGGAACAGCTTCTACCTGGGTTGCTGGAAGAGGTCCAAGGGGAGTTCAGGGTTCGGGGTTCTCAACCCCTGACACCCTGCATGGTCTCTTGGAGTTCCGCTGACTAGCGGGTCCAGAGCCTCTTCAGCTTACTTATGGACAGTCTGAAGAAGTCCCCTTGGATACGGAGGATGGACGTGAAACCCGTCCCTACGGAGGGGCGAGGTTCCCGCCTTCGCGGGAATGACGGGCTTCATGGGGCGGGAATGACGGGTTTCAGGGGGCGGGAGCGACGAGCTTCAGGCGAGTTGTTCAGAGGTTCCTTATAAGCTTTGAGCATCAGCTTCTCCGCCGGCGCCGGAATTCCATCATATGTTCGGCGGGAATGAGCGCCCAATATCGCAACATCTCGGAAGCCGGCCCACTGTAGCATCTCCAGCAGTAACCGCCTATTGGGAAACAACCTGATCATTCCCTTATGTCCGAAGCCCCGCAGCAAATGCGCGCTGTCATCTCCTGGCGTGGTCTCAACGGCCACAAATCCCTTGACAGCCATTTTACTCGTTACAGATGCCACCTTATCAAGGCCCAAGAACGGGCGCAGCAGGTGGTGAAACACGGACAAGAACAGCACAATGTCAAAGGCTCCAATATCAGCAGCTGAGGCAGCTTCGACATCCCAAAGTCGGAAATCTACGTTATGGGCCAAAATGGACTTAACGAGGTTGAACTTGGCGGCAACATTCTCCCTTTGCTGATTGGCCACTGCCAGCACCCGCGAAGCACCTCGGCCGTGAGTTTCATTGGAGAAGAAACCTTCGTTGCAGCCGACATCAAGAAGTGAGGATCCCTGTAGGTCCTCCGGCAAATCCATCATTGCCAGTTTGTACTGCCGATGCTCGTAGGACCTTTTGCCTGGGGTGTAGACCCCATCTCTCAAGTGAATGGAATGGCGCCATCGGTACTTCTGGACCAGTGCATTCGGGTTCTGAGCATCGGCCATAGGATCATACGTGACGAGAGCGAATCAACATAAGGGAGGCGTGGGTTTACATATCCAGAACAATGGTTGACCATCCGAAATCCCGAGCTCCGTAAGGTTCACCGTTGTACGGATTGTAGTATTCCCGGAACCCCCCATTTTCGATCAGCTCATAGCTCTTGGCGACGATTATATCCGCCAGTTCGGGATAACCATGCCGACGGAGACCGTGGCTGATGAACCAGTTGGTGTTCATCCAGGTTGGCCCGCGCCAAATAAAGCCACGAGGGTTCCCCGGCATGAACTTGGGTTCCGACGCCGACACTGAAGGGAGCGGGTATGGAAGCCAAAAATGGGCCTCCGAGGTTAGAAGCCCATTCACCAGACGATCTACTATATCGGTGGGTAGGTCATCCAAGATCAGGGGCATCAAGGAGCTGATGGTCACGACTCGGACAACCCTTTCAGCCGATCCGGATAGATCGAAGAAAGCTCCTGCTTCTTCATCCCAACACTTTTTGATCAGAGCATCCTTGGTTCTTGTGGCGCTGTCCAAGAACTCTTGGTCATCCTCCCGGCCTTGTAACAAACGAGCTAACGATCTAAGGCCAAATGCGTAGATGGAGTTGAACAGCACATCTTCGAAGCTGAATAAATCGGCGGCAAGTATCTTCAGGTCATCGCCGCGCATGGGTTCGTAAGCATCATAGAGCTTCCTGAGCTCGCGTATGAACCCCTGATTGCTCAGGTCCGTCAGGCCGAGGTCTTCATCGTACTTGGGGGAACAGTCAGTACCCGATTCTTCGGGCTGAATGGTGGATAGCAGACCATCGGCATCGGGGTCTCGGTTGTCCTTCAGCCACCGGTAGTAAGCTTTGAGGATGGGCAGAGCATACTCCAAAAAGACTTCGTCGCCGGTAGCTTGGTACACCCTTTCTACGGCATAAGCCAATATGGGAGGCTGGATCGTCGAGCTGTAGTTGGGAGAGGTGCGCCCAACCAGATTATGGCTTAGAAATTCTTCCCGCTTTTCTTCTTCCCAAAAAGTAATATGGGGCACAAACCCCGAAGGCAGAGCAGTGCTCAGGAGGGTGGTCAGTTCATCCTTTGCCAGTTTTTGGTCGAGATGGGTCAAGGCAATGGAATGAAAACAAGAGTCCCAGAACCACTGAAAGGGATATCCCCGAAGGGACGGGCATATGAAGTTGAATTCTTTGCCGTTCCATTCCGCCCTACCGCGGCGCAGGTTGCCGGTCAATATCCGGCTGGCTCCTTCTTCCAATGTTTGTCTATTCAACGCATCTCCTTTGCCCCTGCGGATGACCGGGCCAATCTTTCAGGAAGCCGAACGATACAGGTCCAAGTAACGTTGGGCGACGACCGGCCAAGAAAACCCCGCCAAAGCATATTTCCGACCTTCTTCTCCCAAGTTTCTTCGGAGGTTGGAATCGTTAACAAGCTTGACCAGTTCTTGAACTGCTTCTTCCAAGTCCCCGGTTTTGACCACCACGCTGCCTTGGGTCAGCAGCTCTTTGTTTGCTCCAACATCGTGGGTGAGTACCGGGAGCCCGTTAGCCAGGGCCTCGAAGTATACCAGCCCGAATGCTTCGTACCTCGAAAACAACGTGAAAATTTCGCTGCTGGCATACCAACCCTCCAGCTCCTCATCGGTGCATTCCCCTGTGATAAGGATCTCATCTTCGAGACCCCATCTTTGTACCTTACTGCTGATCTCCGACTCCCTGCCTTCATCCCTACCAACCAACACCAGTTCAGCAGGAGCAAGAAACCGGTCCCGCGCCATATGGTACACATCCAACAGCCACATCTGCCCCTTGTGATCGCCCAAACGTCCAACGCAGAGGATCCGGATTTTGCTTCCATCCGCAGGTTTATCTGTGGCCGCATTCTTGGGAGCAGGAGGTTTCACACCCCAGCCGATGATCGATAGCTTACTCTTGGGTACGAGGTACGCCCTCCCGACCAGCTTCTTCTCCATCTCGGTCAGGGCCACAACCTTGTCCACCAAATGGCACAGGGGGACATTGAAGCAGCGCAGCCATTGGCGCGTCCAAGGAAGGGTATGAAACGACGGCGTGAATACGACCGTCGCATGCTTGCGACCCCACCACCAAGACCATAGATGACCCCAAAACCAACCATCGCCAACAAAGTGGATCACGGTGGGGGCAAAGTCATTTACATAACTGCGGATTTGCTTCGGAGAAAACCAGACCAGAGGGACCGAATAGATAGGCAATGACCGGAGCGGTACACCGGACAATCGCATGATTTCGATGCCTTGGGGGGTTGTTTCTGTGTCCGGCCAATCGGGGTGCGCAATCCGTGGAAAAGCATATTTGCTGGTAAGAACCCCGACTTTTTCAACCTCTGATTTGGCTAGATATTCCTCGGCTAAACCTTCGATAGCCCTTTCGATTCCACCCAAATATGGCCTGAAATACGGCGTTAGAAACAGTATCCTGGCTCTCTCTTGTGACTTCGGCAGGACCAGCAGCTTCTCCTTACCAGGTTGTTCAGTGGGCATATGCGGCAGTCAGCCCAATCAGAACCGATGCTAACTTTGACCAGGTCAGGTGTCAACCTTAGCTGAACCTGTGGTTTCATAGGCCCCACGGCGCTAGAATACACCAGCAGGATAACTCTGAGGTGATCAATATGCTGGGCAAAATCATACTGGCTGGCGGCGATGAATTCCGGGAAAACTGTGTCGAAATGGACAGGGCTATCATAGCTTCCATCCCTGGGGGCCAACCCAAGGCGCTCATCGTTCCGACTGCTGCAGTTACCGGTCCGCAGAAGGCGGCAAACGATGGTGTCGTCCATTTTTCCGGCCTGGGAGCAACAGCATCAAGTATGATGGTTTTGGACCATACTGATGCCAACGACGAATCCATGATCGGCCAAGTGATGGGTTCGGACGTCATCTACTTTACAGGCGGGAGCCCTGATCATCTGCTATCGACCCTAAAAGACTCCAAGCTGCTGGCTGAATTGCATAAAGCGTTGGAGAACGGCGCTTTTGTAGGAGGTTCCAGTGCTGGAGCGATGGCAATGGGTTCAAAGATGAGGCGGCCGCGTGCAGGTGGGTGGATCGATGCTTTGGGCATCGCTCCCGGCATAGCTGTGCTTCCTCACCACGAGCGCAGCGCCCCTGATGTTGTGTCCCGTGAACTGGTCGAGACGGACTCTGAGGGTTTGGTGGTCTTGGGGATCGACGCTCAGTCCTGTTGCATCGGTAGCCCCGGTGATTGGCGGGCACTGGGGTCGGGCAAGGTTACGGTCTACAACCAAGGGTCATGGCAGGTATTCAATTCAGGGGATAAACTGCCCCTCGATATGCCCCGGTAACTATGCCCGCTTCAAATACTCTTCGGTTTCCCGGAGGTCTTTGAAAGAATCCACGCTGCGCCAGAAAGCCCGGGACCTGTGGGCGCTCAGCCGGGCTTCTTGGGCCAACTGGGGGAATGTGGAGGTTTCATGGTCGCCCAGCTCCGGTAACCGGTCTTCGATGCTTCGGGCAAACACATATATCCCCCCGTTTATCCAGTAGGGGAGTTGGACCTTCTCTCGAAACCCTTCCACATCGTTTCCTTGGGTTATATCCACGAGCCCATAGGGGCTGACAAACGGGACCACCATGATCGTTGCCAGATGGGATGGGTCGAGCTTTATTTTTTCATCGAAAGAATCAATGAGTACCTGGACCGGCTCAGCAGTGATAATGTCCCCGTTGGTTATGACGATGGACCGCTCGGTTTCGGGGACGGAGGCTATACCGTTCCGAATGGCTCCACCGCGGCCCAGCGGGGTATCTTCTATACAGTAGTGGATGCGCACCCCGAAGGATGATCCATCCCCAAAGTAGTCCTGTATAGCTTCCCATCGGTATCCGGCCAAGAACACAACATCGTATACTCCCGCTTCCTTCAACCACTGAATCTGGTGCCATATCACAGGCTTGCCATCCACAGGAATCATCGGCTTGGGGACGGAATCGGTTAATGGCCTTAGTCTTTCACCCCTGCCTCCAGACAGAATCAACGCATACATATTCCGGTTTCCGGGAAGCTCCTTCTAAGTGGATGTGGTCCGTGAGCGCCAGATTGGTAAACACTATAACTTTGCTTTGTAGCGCCAGTCAAACATGCTTGTTGACCGTGCTACGGAGACAAGTTATATTTGCCAACACAAGGCCAAGCTACCGGATGGTTGTCACCGTCTACAAAAAGGATTGACAAGTTCATACAGGAGGTAATTCGACAAGATGACGAAGATAGTTGGCGAGGGCGATTTTGTTTATGAAGCCTTGGACGAATGGGAACAGCTTCCCGAGGGTTGGTCATTGAAAGAATGTCCGGGGGTGGCTGTGGATTCGCAGGATAACATATTTGTGCTGACTCGGGGGGTTCATCCTGTGATCGTATTCGACCGGGAAGGCAACTTTCAGCGGTCCTTTGGTGAAGGTATGTTCAGCGAAAACCGAACCCACGGGCTCTACATTGGCTATGATGATTCGGTCTGGGTAGCGGACGATGGCCTCCACACAGTACAGAAGTTCAACTCCAAAGGCGAACGCCAAATGGAAGTTGGTCAGCGCAACCAGCCGTCACCCAAGTGGGGGGGACAACCCTTCAACCGCCCAACCTCGGCAGCAGTCAGGCCCAGCAACGGTGACATCTACATCTCCGACGGCTACGGCAATGCCAGGGTCCATGTGTACACAGGCGAAGCTGAATACAAGTTTTCTTGGGGTGGTTCGGGCATTGATCCAGGGCAGTTCATGCGGCCTCATAACATCGCCATCGATGATAACGACAATGTTTATGTGGTGGACCGAGAAGCTCATCGGGTCCAGGTCTTCGACGCAGACGGCAACTACAAGACGATGTGGAGCAATATTCACCGCCCCGATGCTATGGTCCTCTGGGGCGATCACATCTACATTGGCGAACTGAACGGCATAGGTGGTCTGGATGATGCTCCAGGCCTGGGACACCGAGTTGGCATCTATGATCTGCAAGGCAATATGGTCTGCCGGTTCGGTGATGCTGCAGAAGGTGAGGGTCCGGGGCACTTCATTGCCCCTCACGGCATTGCGGTAGATTCTCATGGGGATATCTATGTGGCTGAGGTTTCTTATACTATCCGAGGCTCCAAGATGGATCCTCCAAGGGAGCTGAAGAGCTTGAAGAAGTTCGTTCGCCAATGGTAAACCCGGCATTACGAATTTCGTTGACACCATTCAGGACGGCTGATAGGATGGGTCAAACTTACACTGGGGGTTGTGTGTGGTTGGCATAAAAGCCGTTGGAGCCTATGTACCCCGCTTCCGGCTGGGGAAAGACACAGCCGGCTGGGGTGCGTTGACGGAGAAAGCTGTAGCCAACTTCGACGAAGATAGTGTAACCATGGCAGTGGCAGCCGGTAGGAACTGCCTGAAGGGATTGGACCCCCAGGATATCGACGGTTTACTGTTTGCCACAACCACTCCTCCCTACGCCGAAAAGCAGTGTTCATCCATCATCGCCGCTGCTTTGGACCTGAAACGTGAGATCAACACAGCTGACATAACAGGCGTCCTGCGGGCAGGCACCAGCAGCCTGAAAATGGCTATGGATTCCATAAACGCCGGCTCGGCACAGCAAGTGCTGGTCATAGCCGCCGATACCCGCTTGTCGGGTCCCCGGGGAGATATGGAACGAAACATGGGCGATGGGGCTGCTGCTGTCCTGCTGTCGGCCGACGGCTCTGTCGCCACCACCGAGGGTGTCTACTCCATAAGCGAGAACATGCTGGATATGTGGAGGTCTCAAGGAGACTCCTTTATCCGCACGTGGGAAGACCGGTTCACGACCGAAGAAGGACTGGAGCGAATCCTTTATGATGCGGTCAGCAATTTCATAAGCAAGTACAGCTTCAACCCCAAGGATTTTGCCAAGGTCGTCTTCCATTCACCCGATGCGCGTCGTCATTCACAGCTGGGTCGAGGGATGGGGTTTTCTCCCGATCAGCTGCAAGACCCCCTGTTCGGCGCCGTTGGAAACACCGGGGCAGCCCATCCCATTTTGGGGCTGGTGGGTGCGTTGGAAGAAGCAAAAGACGGTGAACTGGTGTTGGTGGCCAGCTACGGCGATGGCAGTGATGTGATGGCCTTTCGGGTCACTGGCAGCCCCAACGGCAACGGCAGAACGGCGCTTTCGGCCTTGATCGAATCCAAGGCGCTGATGCCCAGCTATGAAACCTACGCCCGTTGGCGGGAAGTTTGGTCTTCGGATGCAGCATCTCGGCGGCCTGCTCCTGCCGTACCTTCGGTGACGGCGATGTGGCGGGAATCTGACCAAAACATCCGCTTGTACGGAGCCAAATGCACCCAGTGCAGCACGATACAATACCCAGCCCAAAGGGTTTGTGTGGTGTGCCAAGCCAAGGACTGTGCGGACCCCATACGGTTGTCCGACAAAGCAGCAGAGGTTTTCACCTATTCGATGGACTACATCGCCGGGACCACGGATGTGCCGTTGGTCGTTACCGTGGTTAACTTCGAAGGCGGGGGCCGTATGCTGTGCATGATGACCGATAGGGAACTGGACGAAGTCAAGGTCGGAATGCCTGTGGAAATGACCTTCAGGAAGCTACGGGTAGTTAACGGCATACATAACTACTTCTGGAAATCGATGCCCAAGCGCATTAGTAATTAACATAAGTTCCGGAGGCTCAGATGGTGCGAGGAATCAAGGACAGAGTTGCCATAGTGGGTATGGGGTGCACTAAGTTCGGTGAGCGGTGGGATGCCGGGGCCCAAGACCTGATGGTCGAAGCTGCTTACGAAGCTTATGAAGATGCAGGAATAGATCCCAAGGACATAGGTGCGGCGTGGCTGGGTACGGTGCAAACCTTCCGAACCGGCCAACCCTTGGCTCAAGCTCTAAAGCTGGACTATATTCCCATCACCCGCGTGGAAAACGCATGTGCCACAGCTACCGATGCCTTTCGGAATGCGAGCTACGCTGTGGCTGCCGGCATCTATGATATGGTCCTTGCCCTCGGCGTCGAAAAGCTGAAGGATTCAGGGTTTTCCGGCTTGGCCATATCCGAGGGGGTGGGCAGCGAAACAGCTCCTCCCACCCCGCCGCCATCCCAGTTTGCTATGGCAGCCACCCGGTACTTTCACCATTATGGGATTCCCTACGAAGAAGGTAAAAAGGTACTAGCCCAGATTGCATCCAAAAACCATCACAACGGCACCTTGAACCCCAAAGCTCACTTCCAGCGCGAGGTGTCCGTCGACCAAGTCGTCAATGCTCCAATGGTGGCATGGCCTCTGGGACTGTACGATTGCTGCGGCGTCAGCGATGGTGCAGCAGCAGCAATCATCACCACCCCCGAGATCGCCCAAACCCTGCGAAGAGATTATGTTTTGGTCAAGGCTTTGGGATTATCCGTTGGATCCTTCGGGGTGCTGCGCGATGATTGGGATTTTGTTCATTTCCCCGAAAATGTCCGAGCTGGCCAATATGCATACCAAGAAGCCGGGATCACCAACCCCAGGGAAGAGATCGACATGGCCAGCGTTCATGATTGCTTTACCATCACCGAACTGATCATCGCTGAAGATCTGGACTTTAGCCCCCGGGGGCGGGGCCGCGATGATGTGGAAGCTGGCGCCTTCACCTTGGAAGGCGATCTGCCCATCAACACTGACGGCGGGCTGAAATGCTTTGGGCACCCCATCGGCGCCAGCGGCATCAGGATGATCTACGAGGTCTACAAGCAGTTGCAAGGGAAGGCCGGGGACCGGCAGCTCAAGAAAGCCGACGTGGGACTTACTCACAACCTGGGTGGTAGGCCGGGCTCCTTTACTGCTTCAGTGGCCATTTTTGGTCGGGGAAACTAACTCTCCGCCAAATCGGCCCGTCAACAATTCGTACTCAAGTCTTGTTCCCACCCAAGATGGGTACCGGGTGAGCGGGACCCTTTCGTCGCCTCTCCGGCGATTTTAGGGGCTGGGGTTTTCCGGCGCGCAGGAACCGTCATTTCACGGCACCTGTTTTTGCCCTTCCTCCCTCTGCGGATGGGTCAGAGTTGGGCAGGTCTGATTCTTCGCCTCTCCGGCCATTTTAGGGCTATGGTTTTTCAGCGAAGGCCGAACTTTGATTTCACGGCGCATGCTTTTGCCCTTCTTCACTCCGCGGATGGGTCAGAAGTTGGGCAGGACTCTTTCTTCGCTTCTCCGGCGATTTTAGGGCCATGGTTTTTCAGCAACGCCGAACCTTGATTTCGCGACACCTGTTTTTGCCCTTGTTCGCTCTGCGGATGGGTCAGACGTTGGGCGGGACCGATTCTTCGCTTCTCTGGCGATTTTAGGGCCATGGTTTTTCGGCAAGGCCGAACCTTGATTTCACGGCGCATGTTTTTGCCCTTCCTCCCTCTGCGGATGGGTCAGACGTTGGGCAGGTCTGATTCTTCGCTTCTCTGGCGATTTTAGGGCCATGGTTTTTCAGCACTGGTGAACCATCATTTTACGACACCTGTTTTTGCCCTTGTTCACTCTGCAGATGGGTCTGACGTTGGGCAGAACCGATTCTTGGCTTCTCCGGGGGTTTTAGGGCCATGTTTTTTCAGCAACGCTGAACCTTGATCTCACGGCACATGTCTTTGCCCTTCTCCACTCCGCCGGATGGGTCAGACGTTGGGCAGGACTCTTTTTTCGCTTCTCCGGCGATCTCAGGGCCATGGTTTTTCAGCACGCCACCAGTTTTCACTGAGTTCCCGGCGGGGAGTGCCCGCGGAAAACCTTGTGCCGGTCCGTCGATCATAACAGGAACGGATTTCCGTAATTCTGTGCTGAAACGCCGTTTTTGGGTTGGTTCCAGTTATGTTAAACAGCTTACTGGTGTAAGTAACATAACGTATGTTGTGCGAACCAACGTCAAAAGATGAAAAACGGGACTATGCGGAGTCGGGCCTTCCCGGCGCTTGTATAATCCCGTGAAGGTCCAGTTGGTTTTGGATTTCATTTAGCAGAACATCCAGGCGCCACGAGCGAGCTGCCGAGATCAGCGCTGTTGGTCGGCCCTCAGGCGCCTGGAAGGTCCTGACCTCCGTTCCGTCTTCGGATGGCTCCATCATATCGATTTTGTTAACAGCCAACACCGTGGGTTTGGAGTCCAGTCCCAGCTCCGCCAATGTGGTTTCCACTATCTCAGCCTGTTCCGGCGCCTTCGGATGCGTTATGTCAATGACGTGCACCAGCAGGTCTGCTTCTTGAAGTTCCTCCAGCGTTGCTCGAAAAGCTGCCACCACTGTGGGCGGCAGCTTGTGTATAAAACCCACTGTATCGGTGACCAGTATCTGCCGGCCACTGGATAACCACACCCGGCGGGTCACCGGGTCCAACGTCGAAAAGAGCTGGTCTTGCACCTCGACGCCCGCATCACTAAGGCTATTCAACAGGGTGCTCTTCCCAGCGTTGGTATACCCCACCAAGGCAACCACCGGCAATCTTGCCTGCTTGCGGCGGCCCATATACGATTCCCGGCGTATCTTCACCTCTTTGAGGTGGCCCTCCAGACGTTGGATGCGCCGCCTGATTAGTCGGCGGTCGGTTTCAAGCTGGGTTTCTCCGGGACCCCTGGTGCCAATCCCCCCGCCGAGGCGTTCCAGGTGGGACCATTGACCAACCAACCTGGGAAGCAGGTACTGATGTTGCGCAAGCTCCACCTGCATCTGCCCTTCCCGTGTCTTGGCATGGCGCGAGAATATGTCAAGTATCAGTGCGGTGCGGTCGATAACCTTGATCTGCAAAGCTTCTTCCAGGTTTCTCTGCTGGTTGGGAGTAAGTTCATCATCGAAGATGGCAAGGGTACAGTCATTCGCCTGAGCGAAAGACTTGATCTCGTCCAACTTGCCTGGGCCGACATAGTAATGGGTTGGCTTATTCAGGTTCTGGCCCACTTGCGAGACCACCTCTGCTCCCGCCGTTTTTGCCAGCATCCTCAGTTCGGCCAGAGAATCTTCCATAGACCAGAGGTTCTTCCGGCCCTTAAGCTCGACGCTAACTAAAAGAGCCCGTTCAACTTCGGGTCCGGTGTCCAAACTTCCTCTGGGGATTGGTTTTCTCCTAACCTTGGGATGGAGCTGGTATGCGCCAAGAAGCCAGTCGGTCCACACCTTTATCAACTTGTTGGTCGGGTGTAGTCAGTGAAAGACGGATGTATCCTTCGCCGTATTGGCCGTAGCTGGAACCGGGGGTTACGACGATGGCTGTTTCTTCAAGAAGCTTCCGGGCAAACTCCGCCGATGTGAATCCTTCGGGCACCCGCGCCCACACATAGAGGGATGCCTGCGGGGTGGCTACCTGCAAACCGATACGTGTAAGAACATCTATGACCTTATCCCGCCTGCGCTGGTAGATATCGTTGTTTTCTTGTATGGGAGCTTGGGAGCCCAGAAGGGCTTCCATTGCCATTTCTTGAATCGCTTGAGGTATCCCGGAGTCAAGGTTGGCCTTGATCGCAAATAGGGCTTTGATCATGTCGGCGTTACCGACGGCCATTCCCACGCGCCATCCTGTCATGTTGAAGCATTTGGAAAGGGAATGGAACTCAATGCCCACTCCTTTGGCGCCCGGAAGCTCCAGAAAACTGAGGGCCCGGTACCGGTCGAAGACAACCTCACTGTAGGCGGCATCATGGAGGACTGCGATGTCATGATGCTGCGCGAAATCTATAACCTTCTTATAATAATCTTCGGTAGCCACCGCCCCCGTGGGATTGTTCGGGTAGTTCAGCCACATGACCTTGGCATTGCGGGCTACATTGAGGGGAATCATATCCAGGTCCGGCAGCCAACCATTTTCTTCCGTCAAAGGCATCTTATAGCTTTCGGCCCCGGCGAACATCGTCCCGACGGCATAGACCGGATAAGCCGGATCTGGGACCAACGCAATATCGCCGGGGTCCAGAAAGCAGAAGGCTGCATGGCCAATGCCTTCTTTGGCGCCGATCAGTGGAAGCACCTCTTTGTCTGCATCCAATACGATGTTGAAGCGGCGCTCGTACCATGTGGCGATAGCCTTGCGCATAGCTGGAAGTCCATCGCTCTCAGGGTAGCGGTGGTTGGGAAGGTCGCGGGAAGCACTTATCAAGCGTTCTATGATGTGGTTCGGAGTGGGTATATCCGGGTCTCCTATTCCGAAGGTGACCACATCCTCCCCAGCTGCCCTCTTTTCAGCTATGATCCTGGAAATTTCAACGAACGGGTATGGCGCCAGCTGCTCCAACCGTCTGGAAAATTTCATAAGTCGCACCTCACCGATCGTTCTACGTGGGAACAGCCAATATCAGTTGGCAGCTTATAGTGTTTCAATGATTCCATTCCCCTTCAAAGACCTCTGCAGCAGCGCCTTCCATGTACACTTCGCCCGTCCCGTCCCAACTCAAGGAGAGGGCTCCACCGGGCAGAGTTATGTCAATTTGGTCGTCGCTCAGACCAAGCAGATTCGCAACAACTGCGATAGCGGATGCTCCTGAGCCGCACGCCAAGGTCTCACCGGACCCCCGTTCCCACACCCTCGCCCGCATATGACTACGGTCAATCACGTTTACGATCTCGAAGTTGACCCGCTTAGGAAACATGGGGTTATGCTCCACCTGTGGGCCAATACTATGTAGCGGATACTCCGCTACGGGCTGGTCTATGAAGGTCACAGCGTGGGGGTTGCCCATAGAAACAAAGCTGAGCTTGAGGTCTGAATCGGCGATGTTCACCGGATAGTTTACGACGGCCGCACCTATCATTTGGCTGGCTGGAGAATCCAAGATCACCGGCACCTGCTCCGGTTCCAGTTGGGGGGCTCCCATAGCAACCCGGGCCCCAACCACCTTGTTGCCATCCATGAGCGGTACGATGGTGCGAATCCCACCCAGGGTTTCCACTTGGAGACCCGACATGTCGGGCTGAGCTATGTTCCGTTCGATGGCGTACTTGGCGAAGCACCGGATGCCGTTACCGCACATCTCCCCTTCGGACCCATCGGCATTGAACATCCGCATCTTCAGGTGTGCTATGTGGGAAGATTGAATCAAGATGATCCCGTCGGAGCCGACCCCAAAGTGCCGGTCGCTCATTGCCCGAGATAGCACAGGCCAATCGGCATCTTGTGCCCTAGCATCTATGAACAGGTAATCGTTACCCGCCCCGTGCATCTTGGTGAACTTCATTCACTGGCCTCCCCCGTAGCTGGAACCATTCTATCACAGGACCCACGCTCTGATAAAAAGGTTCTGACAACATCTGATGCTTCAGATTCCAGGTCGGGACCAGCAGTTAGCCAGGTGATGCGGGGGTCATTTCGACGAAACCATGTGTTCTGATGGCGAGCCAATCGGTGGGTGTTGTACTTGATCGATTGGCTAGCCTCTTCCAAGGAAAGGTCACCATGCAGATACTTAATGATCTCCTGGTATCCTATGCTGGACATGCTCGGGAGGTGCGGACCGTAGCCGTCTGCCAGTAGCGACTCAACTTCTTGGACCAAGCCTTGGGTCAACATCTCATGTACCCTTGCGTCGATGCGACGGTATAGACCCGCTCTGATGATGTCTATTCCTATCACCATGTGGTGGAGCATTCCTGATGTTTTACGTCGGAGGGAGCTTGCTGTGCTGCCGGTTGCATGGTGGATTTCCAAGGCCCGGATCACCCTCCGAACGTTGCGATAATCTATCCTTTGCGCGCTTTCAGGGTCTATTTGGGTAAGCATGTTATGTAAATATTCAGGTCCTTGAACGGCAGCTGCTTCTTCATATTTTTGTCTCAGTTCATGGTCTGCCCTTACCTGAGCTCCTTGCCAACCCTCCAACAGCGCCCAGATATACTGACCGGTGCCGCCGACCAGTATGGGCAGCTTGTTTCGAGCTTGGACATCGCAGACGGCAGCATTAGCCAGGTCCAAGAACATGGCTACGTTGAACTCTTCATCCGGAGCTTTGATATCGATCAGGTGATGTGCGATTCCGGCCCGTTGTGCTGCTGTGGGTTTCCCAGTGCCTATATCCATGAAACGGTAGATCTGCCGGCTGTCTGCACTTACGATTTCGCCGTCGAAGATGGATGCTAGGTGCACAGCCAAAGCACTTTTTCCTGTTGCTGTAGGTCCAACAACAGCAATCAGCGGATGACCATTCATGGAAGTACAAGGTCCGTGGATATCCGACCCCTACGCTCCTGGATTGTCACTGCTAACCGGGTAACCCGCATCTCAACATTGGCCGACTACAGCTGTTTAGGGGAATTATATACAAAACCAGACAAGCCCAGCCGTTGTATATATTTCTTCCGGCTCGTCGGCCGCAGGCGGGGCATTCCCACCCGCCAGACTCCATTCTAAGCCTGTCTTCGGTTCCGTTGGCTTGTAGGCAATAGCCGTTTTAGTAAACGGAACCTTGCCATTGGGTCCCTTTATCAGACTCGATTTACACACAGGCGCTCGGAATATGTCCGGGGTATTCTGAATCTTTAGCATTCTTGTACCAACACTGCATATAGTCATATGCCTGATTCAATACACGCCATAGACGAGTAGCGACGACATAACGGCTACTGGACAGGGTGCAATTGCCAGGCGTCCTGTGTCCACATCGTTTCTCGACATAGTCGAGGTACGCAGTTTCGGCAACAATGTACTCAGCTTTGGCAGCGTTTACCGCATCCCTCAGCTGTGCGTTCTCTGGGCGTGTATTCTGGTGCAGAGCTATGATGTAGCCATCCACCGCTGTGTGCGGGACCCAACACCCGTCCGGCACCTCGTTTCCATCCCCCTTGGGCCAATAGTAGTAGATGCCATCTTCCACCTTGATGTCCAGCACTCGATGGGCGGCGCCTATTCCATTAGCTTGTTCTTCCCAGCAGTTGGGGTTGAAGCTGATCGTTGATCCCACAATGATATCTTCCGGACGGTAGTTACTCAGCCATGTAACTGTGTCCAGACAGGTCAAGTTTGGCTCCATGCTGCCCGTACAAAAAAACCCGCCCATGCCCGATCTAATGACCAATGGCTGGCGTTTACGGTGCAGTTCCGCTATCTCTGCGATGAGCGTCTTCTCCACGTCATTCAGCCTCTCAATAGTGCCTGCTTGATTCTCCAACTCCTGGTAGCGGTCCTCGGTTACCTGAAGGTCCGCCTGGAGGCCCTCGTTCTGTGTAGTGAGCTGCTGGTTCTCTTGCCCGGCGTCTTCAAGGTCCACCTGGAGGCCCTCGTTCTGTGTAGTGAGCTGCTGGTTCTCTTGCCCGGCGTCTTCAAGGTCCACCTGGAGGCCCTCGTTGTGTGTAGTGAGCTGCTGGTTCTCTTGCCCGGCGTCTTCAAGGTCCACCTGGAGGCCCTCGTTGTGTGTAGTGAGCTGCTGGTTCTCTTGCCCGGCGTCTTCAAGGTCCATCTGGAGGCCCTCGTTGTGTGTAGTGAGCTGCTGGTTCTCTTGCCCGGCGTCTTCAAGGTCCATCTGGAGACCCTGGTTCTGTGCGGTGAGCTGCTGGTTCTCTTGGCCTGCACCATCAAGGTCCGACTGGAGGCCCGCGTTCTGTGCGGTGACCTGCCGGTTCTCTTGGCCTGCATAATCGAGGTCCGCCTGTAGGCCCTGGTTCTGTGCGGTGAGCTGCTGGTTCTCCTGCCCGGCGTCTTCAAGGTCCACTTGGAGGCCCTCGTTCTGTCGTATTTCCCTAAGCAGGAAGGTTCCTCCAATGCTGGCTATCAGCGCAACGACAACAACGAGTCCGGCCGTGGTGATTGCCCACTTATTCAATCCCAGTATCTTGGACATATAAGTCCGTCCTCTTACTTTGTCTTCCCCTTTTTAGCTTGGGCGGTTAACTTTACGATCTCCAAAAATTCACGTGACCGCAAGCTGGAGCCGCCGCACAATGAACCATCCACCGACTTGATGGAAGCATACTGGGCGGCGTTTTCGGAATTCACGCTTCCGCCGTACAACAATGGGATCTGAGCTGCAGCACCTTCACCGTACATCCGGGAAAGGGAACTGCGGATGGTTCTCCCCATCATGGCCTCAACAACATCAGGGGTTGCCGCTTCCCCCGTGCCTATAGCCCATACAGGTTCGTATGCAATAGCTACATCGCCAATGTCCGTTATATCTGCCAAGCCAGCTCTGACCTGTGTGCTGACAACCAGGTCTGCGCTGCCTTCCCTCTGCTCCTCCAAGGTCTCGCCAACGCACAAAATGGGTCGTATTCCTGCAGATATCGCAGCTTTGACCTTGAGGTTGATCGATTCCCCGGTTTCGCCAAAGTGTAGACGCCGTTCAGAATGGCCCAAGATCACATACTGGCACATGTCGGACAACATGGCTCTGGATACTTCTCCTGTATAAGCGCCCTTTTCTTCATGGTGCATATTCTGGGCGCCCAGTTTGACCGAGCTTCCTCGGAGCACCTCATTCACTACGTACAATGAGACAAAAGGCGGGCATAGCACGACCTCAACAGGTGAAGCTGGGTCCAAAGCCGAACATATCTCCGATGCCAATGTCCGGGCTTCATCTATCGAGGTGTTCATCTTCCAGTTTCCGGCGACCATGGGGACCGGCATCTTACACCTCGTGGATCAGTTCAAGTATTTCGACGACCTTAGGCGCCGAACTTGGTCAGTTTGCCTGCATGGGCCAAGGCCAGAAGCATGATCTGTGTGGCAGGGAATTGCCCCAGACTACCATTGCTGCAACTCCGTTCGGAGAAGCATTCCACCCCTTCACCCAAGGTCCACTGGGAACGTAACAGGAATGGAACCGGGTGCCAGCTATGGGATGCCATGATTGCCGGGGTAGCGTGGTCCCCGGCAACGATGAGTACATCCGGGTTCAGGTGCACCAGCTTGGGTACGTGAACATCCAGCTCTTCCAGGGCTTTCACTTTTCCGGCGAAATTGCCGTCTTCCCCGGCAGCATCGGCCGGTTTGTAGTGGATATAGAAGTAGTCGTGGTCTTCATAATGCTGGTAGAGCGTATCAATCTCTTCGGGGAAAGTACGGCCTGTCGGGATCACCTTCATGCCCACAGTCGAAGCCAACCCTCGATACATGGGATAAGCTGCAATCGCCGCAGGGTTGAGGCGGTATTCATTTTCCATGGACGGAAAGTCGGATAAGCCGGAAAACCCTCTGAGGAGAACCATATTTGCTCGCTCTTCAGATCTCAAAACCTCGCGGGCCTGCTTCACAAAACGATTGACCACATGAGCGGTTTTGGTGCCTTCGGGTGAGGTGGCAGTTACCTCCAGGGGCGTCATCCCGGTGCGTTGTGGGTCGCTCTCCCTGATCATATCGCTGAGACCTTCTCCACTTATGTGAAGAACGAAGCGATAGCCTTCGACCGGATGCACCCTGATATCAACGCCTTCGACCTCAATCTGGTCCAAGCTATGACAAAGGGGGACGGAAACCTCGGACGAAATACGACCCGCCCGTCTATCCAACAGCAGACCCTGAGAATCGACGGTGCAGAAATTGCCTCGGGCTGATATCTGACCATCTTGAAGCTCGATGCCCACACCAAGGGCTTCGAGCGTTCCTCTGCCGATCATATACTTCAACGGGTCATAACCAAAGAGCGCCAGATGACCTGGTCCGCTTCCCGGAGTTATTCCGGGAAGAACGGGTAACGTCACTCCGCAGGCGCTTTCCTTTGCCAGCTTATCCAGGTTGGGTGTGTTGGCTGTTTCCAGCTCAGATAAGCGGGTTTCAGCATTCGGCAGACCACCCAGTCCATCGACCACCAACATGATTATCTTTGACGGTGTTCTGATGGAACATTCTTTCAGCACATCCACACCGATCATGGACATCCTTTCAGCTACACCTAGACATCGGGCAATACAGCCAAACCAGGCAGATCTTCACCTTCCAAAAACTCCAATGAAGCTCCGCCGCCGGTGGACACATGGTCCATCTTTCCTGTCAACCCCAGCTCTTCAACAACTTCGGCTGTGGAGCCGCCGCCGACGATGGTTGCCCCGGAAGAAGCAGCCAGCTCATAAGCTATGCTCTTTGTTCCTTCGGAAAAAGAGGGGAACTCGAACACGCCCATGGGGCCATTCCAGATCACCGTTCCGCAATTTCCAAGACCTTCGCAGAAGGCATCGGCAGTCGCTTGCCCAATATCCATCACATGCCAGCTGGGTGGGATACCATCCACCGCCACGGTCCTGACAACCCCGGCTTCTCCCCCAAACCGGTTTGCCACAACCACATCCGTGGGCAGATTCACCGGTATGTTATGTTCACTGGCTCTATTCAGGATTTGGTCGGCAAGCTCCACATCATCGGGGTTAACTTCGGAAGCTCCGGTAGAATAACCCTGAGCTTGGAGGAAGGCATTAGCCATCCCTCCGCCAATGTACAGCCTATCGACTTTATTCAGCAGATTGTTCAACACCTTGATCTTATCCCCAACCTTTGCACCGCCCAAAAGAGCAGCTAGGGGCCGGTCAGGGTTTTCTAGTGCTTTACCAAGCATTTGTACTTCCTGTTGCACCAACAACCCAGCACAGGATGGCAAAAGCTCCGGTACCCCCACCGTGGATGCATGGGCCCTGTGGGCAACAGCAAAAGCATCCATAACGTAGATCTCAGCCAAACGAGCAAGGCTGCGGGAAAATTCAGGGCAGTTAGCTTCTTCACCGGGGTTGAATCTGAGGTTCTCCAGCATCAGTACATCGCCATTGGACATTTTTGACACTGCTGCTTCGACGGCAGGCCCCACACACTCGCTCAAACAGGTTACCCTCGTGCCCATTAGAAGAGATAGCTGGTCGCCGACCGGCCCCATACGCAAACCTTCCACAACTTTGCCATTGGGTCTGCCCAGATGAGAGCAGATGATTATCCCCGCCCCACGATGCCGCAAATAGTCAATGGTGGGCAAGGTTGCCTTCAGGCGATGGGTGTATTTGGCAAGGCCTTCTATGCCTTGCTCAATGGGCACATTGAAATCGACCCTCACCAAGACCTTGTTGTCTCGAACGTCAACATCGCCCAATCCCCGCTTTGTCACCGCTGCCCGTTCCCAGATGTTATGTAGCGGATAACATCTTTCATAGGTTCGCGGTCCCATGAAAGGGTTACTTTCTCCAAGCAGCTATCAGCTCGCTCGGTGTACTCTGCAACTTTCTGTATCGACTGCTGCCGGGCGTCGTTCTCGTCCAAGATCGATATAATCTTAGCTACATCTTCGGGCTCAAGCACGCGCTTCATGTAGACCCTATCCAGATTTCGCCGGCTGGAGCTGTCGGCCATCTCCATAGTGAGCACGACAGGGAACAGCTTCTTCTTGGACTGTATGTGGTCCGTGGTCCCCTCAGTCCGATCATCCGACCACAATGCGTCAACATCCTTGAGAATCTGTTTGGCTACCCCCAAGCTACGGCCAAAATCGCGAAATGCATCTATGGTCTGAGGATCATCCGTGGCAGCCAAAGCCCCCAGACCAGCAGCACAGGACACCAAAGCGCCCACCTTGGATGATGCCATCTTAAGGTACGCGTCTGTGCTGATGCTCGTCCGGTCCTGAAAAGCAAGGTCCAAATGTTGCCCTTCACACATCTCCACGCAGCTTCGGTCAAGGATGCGCAAAGCTTCAAGGGTACGGTCAATGGGTGCGCCTTTAGCTTCCAGCTTCATGAGCGCCAGGCGAGCAAGGGCGTGCACCCCGTCACCTGCGTTGATTGCTTGGCCGGGACCCCAGACCCACCAGACCGCCGGCCTACCATCTCGTTGGGGGCTTCCCGTCTGCACATCTTCATGTATCTGGATGAAGCCATCCACCATCGCCATGCAAGCTGCTGCCGGCAACGCTGAAGAAAAATCACCCGCGAGAGACGAGCAGGACAAGAGAGACAGATAAGGAAGGAGTTGGTCTTTCTCCAGGCCGGAAGTTGTAGCGCCCTGCTCGTCGGTCCAACCCAGTTGATAAGCAAGCATTTGAGAAAGGAGACCATCTTTTCCGTCGAAGTTTTCCCGCAGCTCAGCTTCCAGCGCTGCCGCATACTCTTCAGGAGGGAAACTGGATGTTGCCAAGATTTAGCCTCCGGTGAAGGACAGCTGCGCCGACTTAGCTAGCTTGCCGGAACAGCTGATAGTTTACAAACTGTTTCGATGGAACCAACCCCCACTGCCCCCGCTCGGACCAGGAGCGGAACGTCGGTGGTGAGGTCCAGAACTGTTGATGCTTGGCCCGATGGTGCGGGGCTGCCTTCCACAATATGGTCCACCATGGTTCCCAAGGTCTGCTCCAAATCTTCCCAAGATGCCGGATCAGCTTGGCCGCTGATATTGGCGCTGGTCCCGGTAACAGGGCCGCCGAAGCCGTTGATCAAAGCTAATGCAACGGGATGATCCGGCATCCTGACGCCCACTGTGTTCCTGCCGCCACTAACCAGGGGCGGCACATCTGGGGAACGCTCCACCACCAAGGTCAATGCACCCGGCCAAAAACGTTCGGCGAGTTTCCATGCCATGTCCGGGACCTTGGCCGCCACCTTGTAAAGATCATCGAAAGAGCCGACCAACACAGGCATCGCCATGGCGGTTGGTCGTGATTTGATGGTGAACACCCGTTCCACTGCCGGCGCCGAAAAAATGTCAGCGCCCAGACCAAAGAGGGTATCGGTTGGGAAGGCTACCACGCCGCCCGCACGTAATATCCGAATCGCCTTGTCAATTCCAGGGTTTGCAGCAGTTTCGTTCAATGGTCTTGCTGTCGGCTCCGCCTAGCTGGCGCACCACGAATTCTTGACTGAGTATAGCACAGGTGCTAAGCTTGGGTCGAACTTTAGGTAGAGGTTGGGTGAGTGTGATGGCGGTCCCCAATCGTTCCCCCGGTCGGTGTATTGCGACCACGGGCGATGTCGAGGTTTCCACATACCTTGGGATTGCCAGCACCCAAGAAAGCGGTAGACCAGAGCCTGAACAACTTTCAGCCAAGGGGTATGAAGGGGTCATCATCATTGATTTTGGCTCCCAGTACAGCAGGCTCATCGCCCGCCGAGTCCGGGAACTGAATGTCTACTGTGAGATCGTTCCTCCCGATACAACATGGGACGAGGTTGCCCACCTAAACCCAAAAGGGGTGATCCTTTCCGGTGGGCCTGCCAGCGTCTATGATGAAGATGCGCCATTGGCTCCTCATTGGATCTACGAACACCAGATCTCTGTCTTGGGCATCTGTTATGGGATGCAGGTATTGGCAAAGCAGCTTGGCGGCCGGGTGATTCCTGGGCAAAAGCGGGAGTACGGACATGCCTTGCTATACCAGAACATCTCCGACTCACCCATATTCGCCAACCTTCCATCCGCTCTACCGGTATGGATGAGCCACGGAGACAAGATCGAACAGCTGCCCCCCGGATTCACCTCCTTGGGCTACACGGACAATTCACCCATTGCCGTGATGGGTAACGACCACGGCATCTTCGGTCTCCAGTTCCATCCCGAAGTGGTGCATACCGAACATGGCAAGACTGTACTGGAAAATTTTCTCTATCATGTGTGCCAGTGTAAGAAAACGTGGACATCTACGAACTTTGTCAACCGGGCAGTTGATTCGATCGCCGAGCAGGTAGGAGATGGGAAGGTCATCTGTGCTCTGTCCGGCGGTGTGGATTCGACCGTCACTGCCACGCTTGTCCATCGAGCAATCGGAAATCAGCTAACCTGCATATTCGTCAACAATGGCCTCCTTCGGCGTGAAGAACCCGAACGAGTCCTGAACACCCTCGGGCAAAACCACCAGCTTAACCTTGTGCATGTCGATGCTGAAGAACGCTTTATAGCACGGCTGAACGGGGTGGTAGACCCCGAAGAAAAGCGGAAGAGGGTTGGAGAAGAGTTCATCAGGGTATTCGAAGAAGCTGCCTCGGATCTGGACGATACCAAATTCTTGGCTCAAGGCACATTGTACCCGGATGTCATCGAAAGCAGGACCAGCGAAAACGAATCGGCATCCAGGATCAAAACCCATCACAACGTTGGTGGGCTGCCCGCCAACATGAAGCTCACCTTGATTGAGCCGCTGAGGTACCTCTTCAAGGATGAAGTGCGAGGCGTTGGCATTGCCTTGGGATTGCCTTCAGAGATGGTAAACCGGCAACCCTTTCCAGGTCCGGGTCTGGCGATACGGATAATAGGGGATGTGACCAAAGAAAAGCTCGACGTACTCCGGGCGTGTGACTGGATAGTCATGGATGAAATCAAGGGAGCCAACCTCTACAACCAGCTTTGGCAAAGTTTTGCCGTTCTTACCGACAGCCGCAGCGTAGGGGTTATGGGGGACTACCGGACCTACAAGCATGTGGTCGCCATCCGGGCGGTGAATAGCGAGGATGCGATGACAGCCGACTGGGTGCGCCTGCCTTATGAGGTGCTGGCCAAGATTTCCAACCGCATCGTCAATGAAGTCCCGGAGGTAAACAGGGTGGTTTACGACATTACCGCCAAACCACCGGGCACCATCGAATGGGAGTAGGCTGCTACATCACATCTTGGTCTCGGGTCGGGTCCTGTTCGCGTTCTTTATGCCGGGTGTTGGTTCCTGTAAACGATCCTTCTGAATCTAGGTGAGGTTTCCATGAAAGTACTGGTGATAGGTTCCGGCGCCCGAGAACATGCTCTGGCTTGGAAACTGAGCTCCAGTCCCCATGTCGATTCTATAATCACCGCCCCCGGTAATGGCGGCACCGCAGCCCTCGGCGTTAACCTACCCGCTTCTCTTTCGGACATGGCTGCGTTGGCTGCCCTCGCCCATGAACAACGGGTTGATCTGACCGTAGTAGGCCCCGAAACGCCACTGGAAGCAGGGATCACCGATGTGTTCAACAAGCAGGGTCTTCCCATTTTCGGCCCCAGTTCTGCGGCTGCTCGTATAGAATCCAGCAAAGCTTTTGCCAAAGACCTGATGCAAAAGCATGATATCCCCCATCCTGAATACAAGGTGTTCACCAACTATGCTGATGCGCGCTCCTACATTGCAAACCACAATGCCCCCGTGGTGGTGAAAACCGATGGGTTGTCTGCCGGCAAGGGTGTGGTCATCTGCCAAGACCAAGATTCTGCCCAAGAGGCGATATACAACTGCATGGAAGCGAAGACGTTTGGTGAGGCCGGCGAAAAGGTGGTTCTGGAAGAGTACCTGACCGGTCGGGAGGTCAGCGTTTTTGCTTTCTGCGATGGTGTTTCCCTGTCTCCATTGGTAGCTGCATGTGACTATAAGCGCGTTTATGACAACGATGTTGGTCCCAATACGGGAGGTATGGGGAGCTATGCTATCCCAGAGTTCTGGAACCACGCACTAGAACAAGCAATCAAAGACACCATCATGGCGCCCACAATCAAAGCCCTAAGCGAGCTTGGATCACCGTACAAAGGTGTTTTGTACGCAGGGCTGATGATCACATCAGAAGGCCCCTTGGTGTTGGAATACAACTGCCGGTTGGGCGATCCTGAAACTCAGGTTATACTTCCGTTGTTGGAAACCGACCTGACAGAAGCCATAACCGCATCGGTCGAAGGGAACCTGAACGGCGCCCAAATCCGATGGAGCGGTGATTCCTGTGTGGGCGTGGTCCTTGCTTCGGGCGGTTACCCAGGTCCATATTCAACCGGGGAGGAGATTGATGGGCTGGATGACTTTGATGAAGATGTTACGGTTTTTCATGCCGGGACAAAGCTCGAAGACAGGTTCTCCAGCAGTACCTTGGTAACAGATGGTGGGCGCGTGATGACGGTGGTTGCTCTGGGGGCCGACGTGGATGAAGCCCGGAAGAAGGTGTATCGCAACGTCGGCAGGGTTCGTTTCCCAGGCGTCCATTATCGCAGCGACATTGGCATCTCAGGAAAAGCAGCTATCGTATGACCATTCGCTCCAGAAGCCGCATCAGGTCCACCGATTACGGAATGCGTACATATGGTCCGGCTGGTAGTAGGTCAAGGCTGGAATCGGCTCTGGCAGCTTACCGTGCTGACGGACCGTCGCCATCTTCCTTCAGGCGATGGCAGCACGCCGCTGAGTTTCGAAGGTGGCTCGAACAAGATGTTTTGCACACACTCACCTTGGATCAAGCTTGTCTTATGTATTCAGCGTGTGGCGGACGGAAAGCTAAAGAGTTTGGATCAAACGCCTTGGAAGAAATCCGGGAAGCGTTCGACTTTCTTCTGTACGACCCCCTGAGCTTGGAAGGACGGTTCTCCGAGTGTGTTACCGAGGGGAGCGCCTATGAGCTGAAAGGTTCTAATAAGGCGTTCCTTTCCTACCTCTTGTGTGTAAAAGATCCCCTGCTATTCGGGGTTTGGACGCCAAGCTCCGATAAAGGGCTGGCTATGCTGGGGTTCATCACACCCAAGGAACGCAGTGCATCCCCGGGCACCAGGTATGTTCGGTACCTTGATCTGCTCTGGGGGTTGCGCAGGACAGCCGGGATGGCCGATTTCCAAGAGCTTGACCGGTTCCTGTTCTGGATGGCCAAGATCAAAGAATAGCAGATACTCAGGTGATTATAAAAACCGGGCGCCAAGCAGCACGCCGGTAGTTGGAGGAGTAATTATGGATTGGACATCGGATCTCCAAGCTCTTCGAAATGAGCTAAATTCCCTAAGACTAGAAAGGGCCGAGCTGGCTATCGTAGATAACGCAAAATATCAAGAACGATTGGCACAGCTCAAAGAGGCGTTCTCATCCCTGCAGATCGAACAGCTATTGAACGAGATGAACCGAGAGCTATTGGATGGCAGCGGCAGTGTGGATATCTTTGCTCCATGGGACCCCACCCAACCATTTGATGATCAAGAGGGGGACGATGATGAGGACGAGGAGGGCGAGGAGGCGGACGTATTTGAAGTTTCCGCCGTCTTGAACTGGGATGAAGAAGGATCATGTGAGGTCGGTGTAGACTTGGGATTGTCTCAACAGGGCTTATATCTCCGTGTAAACGGAGGGGACATCCGGCTTGAAGCTGATGCCATCTGTGCAGCTCTATTGGGAGCTTTTCGGGAAGAGATCGGCACCTAGAGCATGATACATTTTATTCAATTTATTCGGTGAGGAGGAACCTCGGTGCCAATGGTGAGCGTCGTTATGGGAAGCGCTTCTGATGAAGCTGTAGTCCAAGAATCGATCACGGTCCTAGAGCAAATGGGAGTTGACTATGAGGTTAGGGTTATGTCAGCTCACCGCACTCCCGATCAGGTCCGTAAGTATGCAATGGAAGCACGTGATAGGGGAACAGAGGTGTTCATCGCCGCAGCCGGCGGCTCTGCCGGCCTGCCTGGTGTGATTGCTTCATGGACCACGTTGCCGGTTATAGGTGTGCCCTTGCCAAGCAGTGACCTGAAAGGGTTGGATGCTTTGATGGCTATTGCTCAGATGCCGCCGGGCATACCTGTCGCTTGTGTGGCTGTCGGTAGCTGGGGCGCCCGAAATGCCGCATATCTGGCGGCGGAGATTCTGGGTCTCAAATATGATACGATTAGGCAAGCTTATGAGCAGTACCGGACCAAACTACACGAAGGATAACCCCTCATCCGACGCTCAAGCTGCCGGCGGCGGGCATCCGGTTTCAACAGCCCGCCCCTTGGCTGTCATTTCCGACTTCGATGATACCGTCGCTGTCGAAAATGTAGCTGAGCTTCTCCTTGCGCAGTTCAGCCCAGACCTGACTTGGCAGCAGCTTAGACAACAATCAAGGGACAAGCACATTTCTCTCAAAGAATACCAAGAGCGTGCCTTTGAGGCGGTGGCGGCAAGCCGCGAAGAAATGCAGGCGGCGGTAAGGGAAAAAGCCACGCTACGCCCCCACTTCAAAGAGCTTCGAGATTATACCCGGCGGGCCGGGATACCTTTGGCGATCGTCAGCATCGGTCTGGATTTTTATGTGGATGCGCTGTTGGCAAGGGAAGGACTGGAAGACACCCCGCGATATACAGCCGGAGCCAGCTTCTCAGGCGGGACTATTTCCTACAGCTACCCATACTCATGGGATGGGTCGGGCGCAGCTACCCAAGAAGTGTGCAGCCAGTGGGGGACCTGCAAGTGTAGTATCCTGAACAGGTACAAGCAGAAGGGGTACGACATCTACTATGTTGGCGATGGCCGGTCCGACATGTGCCCTGCTTCTTTGGCAGACCACATATTTGCCCGGAGTTATCTGGCAGAGTTATGTCAAGAAAAGCAGTTGTCGTTCACTCCATTCGAAACCTTTATGGATGTGATTCGTGTGCTTCAAGCTAGATGTGGAGCAGGACCTCAATGATCGACAGATATTCTCGGCCAAAAATGAAACTGGTCTGGTCCGACGAGAACAAATACTCCAAATGGCTTGATGTGGAACTGGCTGTATGCGAAGCATGGACCGAAGAGGGAGCCATACCCGGCGAGGATATGGAGAAGCTGCGGGCTGCCCGATTCGATGCTGTTCGAATGGAAGAGGTGTTCAACAAGACGCGTCATGATATGACAGCCTTCCTCCGTTCGATAACCGACAATCTTGGTGAAGAAGGGCGCTGGCTGCACCTCGGTTTGACCTCCAGCGACGTGATGGACACCGCCCTGAGCTTGCAGATGGTCGAAGCTGCTGGGCTGCTATCTGAAGATATTCGGGACCTGCGAAATACCTTAGAAGCATCAGCCCAAACCTACAAGAATACTCCGATGATTGGCCGGACCCACGGTATTCACGGCGAACCGATCACCTTTGGCCTCAAGCTCGCCATATGGTGGGATGAGATGAACCGCAGCTTGGAGCGTTTGAATCAAGCCACCCGCGGCATATGTGTAGGTAAGATTTCTGGAGCAGTCGGCACTCATGCAACGGTTCCTCCCAATATAGAAGCCAAGGTGTGCGAACGACTGGGGCTGGATGTAGCCCCGGTTTCCAGCCAGATCATCCAGAGGGACCGCCATGCTCACTTCGTTACCACCCTCGCCATAACGGCTGCGTCCTTGGAGAAGTTCGCCACCGAGATCAGGTCCCTTCAGCGCAGCGAGGTCCGCGAGGTCGAAGAACCTTTCGGAGAAGGCCAGACCGGTTCTTCCGCTATGCCCCATAAGCGTAACCCCGAACTGTCGGAGAGGGTTTGCGGGTTGGCCAGGCTGGTCCGAGGACATTCTGTGACCGCCTTGGAAAATGTAGCCCTTTGGCATGAACGGGACATCAGCCACTCTTCCGCCGAAAGGCTGATTCTGCCGGATTCCTGCTTGGCCTTGGATTATATTCTGGCTTTGTTCAACCAGGTGATGCAGGGTTTGCGGGTGTATCCCAAACAGATGTGGCGGAACATGGAAAGCACCCGTGGCGTGCTGTTCAGTCAGAGGGTACTGCTGGCTCTTGTAGAAAGGGGCTTGGCTAGAGAGAAGGCTTATCATCTGGTCCAGACCAATGCCATGCAAAGCTGGGATCAAGGGGAGGACTTCCGGGAGCTGGTCAGGTCAGATCCCAAGGTGCTGCCTCACATGTCCGCGCATGAGATCGACGATCTGTTCGACTATAGCTATTATCTAAGATACGTGGATGAAACCTTCCAACGGGTGGGTCTCTAATATACTTAAAACTATGATGCAACCTTAGAGGGGGTGCGGACGAATGGCAACCGGCATAACAGAGCACATGCTCTATCAGGGCAAGGTACGGGATGTTTATCAGTTGGCAGGGCCTCTACTTGGAGCCAGCCACCCGGATTCCTTGCTCTTTGTAGCATCTGACAGAATTTCAGCTTTTGATGTGGTCTTACCGACGCTGATACCGGGGAAGGGAAAGGTCCTGAATCAGATCTCAGCTTTCTGGTTTGAAAAGACCAACCACATCTTGCCCAATCACCTTTTGCAGCTGGTCGACGAAGCTTGGCTCTCCGGTATCCAAGCCGAATCGCCTGAGACAGCTGCCGCACTTTCTCCCTTCGTGGGGCGGGGTATGGTCGTAAAGCAGGCAGAACGCATTGATATCGAATGTATCGTTCGGGGTTACATAGCTGGTTCCGCTTGGAGTGAATATAAAACGGACGGCACCGTTTGGGGTCTGAAACTGCCCACGGGACTCAAAGAAGGCGATCTGCTGGAAGCGCCCCTGTTTACGCCGACAACCAAAGCTGAAGAAGGACATGATGAAAGCATGACCCACCAGCAGGTTTTGGATATGGTGGGTACAGACTTGGCACGCAAGCTGGAAGAGGTAAGCTTGGCCTTGTATTCTTATGCCCATGATCATGCAAAAGAACGGGGCATCATCTTGGCAGATACCAAGATGGAGTTTGGTCTCTTGGATGGAGAGCTTACGTTGATCGATGAGCTGTTCACGCCGGATTCCAGCCGGTTTTGGGATGCTTCAGCCTACGAGCCCGGAAAGTCCCAGCCCAACTACGACAAACAGTACGTCCGGGATTGGCTGATAGATCAGGGCTGGAACCGGGAACCCCCAGCCCCGGAGCTACCCGAAGAGGTTATACGTCTTACCCAAGAACGTTACACAGAAGCTTACCAACGGTTGACCGGGCAGGACCTACCCAGTAACTGATTACCGATAGGAGATGGATAGTTGGCAGGAGGGAACCAAAGGCGAGATCGTAGCAGGCGTACATCCCGTGGAGGAAGGCCCCCTGGTGGTCGGGGAGGGTCCCCTCCTCGACGCACCATGGGCGGCGGGGGCGGCACTTCAGGCAACCCGCCGAGCAGGAACACCAAAATGAGCAGACGGCTGTTGCGCTGGACCTTTGCGGTTGGTGTTGTAGTTGTAGCTTTGCTGATCATACTCAGCTTTGCCATCACCGCTATATTTCCAGGCGGTGGGCCGGTTTCGGATAATTCCGATCCTCGTTCACAGATCGGTGAAAAGCAGGAGGACATAGGCGCCGAACATATCCCCAACTACGAGAGCTATGACAATTACAATACTCACCCTCCAACCTCAGGCCCTCATTGGAACGTCCAGAATAATCCCATTGTACCTGCCAGTTGTAGGGTCTACGACGAACAGCAACGAAATGAAAGAACGGTCCATAACCTCGAACATGGACACATAGTCATCAGTTACAACCTGACCGATCAAGCTATGATCGACGACCTCACCAGCGCTGCCAGGAACTTACCCGGCTTTAGTCGCTATGCGGTTGTGCAGCCCTATGCGCAAATAGCTGAGGGTGAAATCACTATGGCCGCTTGGGGATGGTTGCAAAGGTTTACAACAGTGGACCCAGAAGGGATGAAAGCTTTCTACGATGCACACCGAGGCCGGGGACCGGAGGGTGATATACCTTGCTAATATGCGCTAATCTGCCGGGATGGTAACGGATGTATCTCGCCAAGGTGCATGTAACGTTGAAGCCAACGGTGAGCGACCCTCAAGGGCAGACGGTCTTGGGGGGTCTCAGGACGTTGGGGTTCGAGTCCATACGGTCTGTCCGGATCGGGAAGTACCTGGAGCTAAAGGTTGAAGATGACAGCCCAGAAGCAGCCAAGGAGCACATCAGCCAGATGTGCAGTCAGTTGCTAGCCAATATGGTGATCGAAGAGTACAGCTTCGAACTTGAGGAGATCGCCTAACCTTGGCTTGAGGAGATCGCCTAACCTTGGATGGTGCCTTTGGTGCTCGGTATCTGCCCCGTCGCCCTTGGGTCCAGCTCCACCGCATCCCGCAACGCCTTCGCCAATGCCTTAAATAGCCCTTCAGCTTTGTGATGGGCGTTGAGCCCCGCGAGTATCTTGGCGTGCATGTTCATTCGAGCTTCAGAGGCGAAGCTCTCCAAGAAATGCCTCACCAGGTCTCCGGGAAGGGTTTCGACCATCTCGCCCGACAGTCCGATGTCCAAACAAGCATAGCTTCTTCCACTCAGATCAAGGGCCACCATCGCTAACGTTTCATCAAGGGGAACTATTGCATGGCCCATCCTGCGGATGCCTGCTCCATCCCCGAGTGCTTCTCTTAGGCCTCCACCTAAGGTGATGGCGGTGTCTTCCACCAGATGGTGCCAGCCTGTGTCCAGGTCCCCTTCAGTTTTTAGACTGATGTCGATCAAGCTGTGGCGAGAAAGCTGACTTACCAGATGGTCCAACATTCCATTGCCTGTAGCTACGTCGTAGACGCCCAGTCCGTCTAGGTCTATGGTCAGGTGGCAATGGGTTTCTCTTGTACTGCGGTCTATGGTTGCTTGGCGCGGCGCCATCAAGGTACTCCTCGAGATATACGATCAGCTAATATCTTGTGTTCAGTTAATTTCCTTCATTATGTCCACCAGGGCTTCGACCAAAGCATCGGTTTCGTGGGGCAGTCCCACGCTGATCCTTGCATGGTCCTTCATTCTTTTGTTGGAGAAGTACCGGACGAATATCCCCTTCATCGCCAGAGCATTGATAACATCTTGCCCCTTATCTTGGGGGAATCGACACAGGATAAAGTTGGCATCCGATGGCCAGACCACCAAGCCCGGAATCTTCTCCAACTGCGAGTGCATCTTCTGCCGCTCTGCGACGATGGACCTTACCCGGTCCAACAGATGGTCCAGGTCTTCCAAGGATGCCAAAAGGGCCAGTTCAGCCGCCAGGTTGACATTGTACGGCGGTTTCACAGCCATCATCACCTTGGCTATGTCCGGGTTCATCACACCCAGCCCCATCCGTAAGCCAGCCAACCCTGCCCATTTGCTGAAGGTCCTTAGCACCACCAGGTTTGGATAGTTTTTTACCAGAGGCAGCGCCGTTTTGCCGCAGAACTCATAGTAAGTCTCATCCACTACGACCAGAATTCCCATCTCCAGCAGATGCTTGATCTGCGACTCAGATGTGGTGTTGCCGGTGGGATTATTGGGCGATGCCACGAGAATTGCCTTGGTCTCCGTATCTATTGCCTGATCAGTAGCATCCAGGTCGATGTCAAAGGATTCCGTTCTGGGCACAACAACTACCTTGCCTCCGCATATCTGGGCACAAACGGCGTACATTCCAAAGGTGGGGTCCGGTTCGATCATCTTTTCGCCGGGGCCCAAGACCATGCGGAGGGTCAAATCAATCAGTTCGTCGCTCCCATTGCCGGCGACGATGTACTCTAGACCTATCCCCAGATAAGATGCCAAAGCTTCCCGCAATACGCGCTGTTCGGGGTCAGGGTACCGGTTGTAATCACTGTAATTTCCGAGGGCCCTGCTGACCGCAGGAGACGGACCATAAGGATTTTCGTTTCCGTTGAGGCGGATCACCTTATCGTTGGGGATGCCCGCTTTTTGGGCCAACACCTCCGTCGGGTCCACACCTTCGTACATCTTAAGCTGGCGTATATGGGGTTGCAGAAGCTCAAGCATTACCTGCCACCTTCCAAGTCTTCGAGCCGGACTTCCACTGCCCTGGCATGGCCCATCAATCCTTCGGCATGGGCAATCTGGGAAGCAGCCCTTGCCAGAGGCGGGTAATCTTCGGGTTTTAGTCCAACGACAGGCATGGTTTTCAGGAAATGGTGGACGCTGAGGGCCGAGTTGAACCTTGCGGTGCCGCCGGTGGGCATAACATGGCTGGGGCCTGCGACATAATCGCCCATAACCTCGGGCGAATACTCCCCCAAGAATACGCCGCCAGCGTGTTTGACCTTGGCTGCCCAAGCCCACGGTTCGTTCACCATCATACAAAGATGTTCCGGGGCGATGGAATTGGCAAGCTCCAATGCTTGTTCAAGGTCGTCCATCAGGAATACTTTCCCCTGCGCTTCCATGGAAGCCCTTGCCATATCTCCGCGGTCCATCAAAGCCACCTGCTTATCCAGTTCTGCTTCCACCTTGGCCACCAAGGGAAGAGATGTGGTCACCAGTATGGGGCAAGCCAGAGGATCATGCTCAGCTTGAGCCAACAGGTCGGCGGCACAGTAAACCGGGTTGGCGGTATCATCGGCGACGACTACCGTTTCTGTCGGCCCGTACAACCCATCAATATCAACGTGTCCGAAAACCAGTTTCTTAGCCAAGGTAACAAATATGTTGCCGGGACCGCATATTTTGTCGACCTTGGGAATGGTTTCAGTCCCATAAGCCATGGCGCCGATGGCTTGAACGCCCCCCACGGCAAAGACCTGGTCCACCCCAGCCAGGTGAGCGGCAGCCATGACCACGGGGTCCGGGTATGCTGCTCCGCGGACCGGGGAGGTCAGGATGATATCCTTGACGCCCGCCACCTTGGCAGGTATGGCGGTCATCAGAACTGTGGAAGGATAAGCGGCAGTGCCTCCGGGAACATAGATTCCCACCCGCTCAAGGGGAATAACAAGCTCTCCCAGACCGGACGGAAGGTCCAACCAGCTCTGCCGCATCGTTGGTCGATGAAAATCTTGGACCCGCTGGGCTGCCAGTTCAAGGGCGTCAGCTAGTGCGGGCGGCAGGTTGTTCCACGCAGCAGCAAGCTCCTCTTTGGGCACCTTGATGGCATCCAAATCTGCTCCATCCAGTGCTTTGGTGTAACGGCGCAGGGCTGAATCGCCTTGGGACCGTACATCCTGTAAGATGCGTTCCACCGATTCCAACGGCGAAAGGTTTTCACCGAATACCTCAAAGGTCTTTCGGGACACCTCATGGGGCAGGGATGTTACGTCAAGGGGATCGACCCGCTGAAAGGCGTTTTTAGATTGCTCCAAACCCGTGATTATTTCCAAGTTCACCCAGGTACTCCTTAACCATTCGCACAGATTCGGATATTGCTTTGTCCTGGTAGATTGCTATCTTTTCTTCAGGTATCAGCTCGTATACATCGTTCAAGCTGTTGGGCATGGAAAGAAGAAAATCTTCTGCGATTTTTGCAGCTTCGGGATCGTCGCGGTACATTCTGCGGGTAGCAAACCTGAGGCGGTCCCACGTGAAATCCCATGTGGTAAATCTCACAACCCATTCCCGCCACTCGTTCAACTCATCAGGATCTATGAAACCCACACCCACATCTGTCCCGGAACCGTCCAGGTGACGCCGGATATCATCCCGGTCTCCCATTTCGATCATTGCGGAGCGGTCCATGTCCAACTGAAGTGCTCTATCCCAAATGTTGGCGCGCATCTTGTCGTCTGTCACAGGTTGCCCGCCAAAGTATTCTTGGTAGATATCAAGAATCCAGGTTTCATCGGCAGCCAGGTGGGTCAGGTACCCCGCCAAGAAGACCATGGTGGCACAATCTACCTTGGAGCTATCGGCAAGGTCTGGATGGGACTTGAACAGCCCATCGGCGCCGGCGCCGATATACTTTACGGCCAAAGATCCAAAGTGAGTATCTTCCCGGTTCCCCTTGGTCATGGCCCGTATATCGGGGCTCGTGGAACCCAACAGGAAACACCCCAGGTGGGAATCGATCTCCGGGGCATCAAGCTGTTCCTTAACCTTGAGAGCCAGGTTCAGATGGACCGGGAGGTTGGGCACTTCAGTTATCCTCCAAGGTATCCACCAAGTTCTGATAAGCTTGGCAGTGCCCTTCAAACAGGTAGCTGACAGGAGAAGCGGCGATGTCCATAGCCCCTGCATCCCGCAGATGGTCTACAGCATCCAAGATCCCTTCTTTACGCACCAGCAAGCTGACCGAGTACCAATCCTGTTCTTCTGCATTATACACCTTGGATATGGTCGGGCCTTGCAGGCCCGCCAACTCAGGCCTCCTCAGTATGTGGGAGCTTACGGTTTCAGCTGAATCCCCCTGAACGTTTGCTGTAAGGCGGTAGAAGGACCCTCCCCTGAGATGGCTTTCCATCCGTTCCAAAAGCTCGCGGGCCAAGGCCAGACCGGCAGAATCGGGCTTAAGACAACTCCGGTTCCCAAGCAAACAAGCTTGTGACCTAAGAATAGTTCCATCATCCAAGGTCTTTAGGCCATTTTCTCGCATGGTTACGCCGCTGGCTGTCAGGTCTGCTATGAGATCAGCGTATCCGGCAATCGGTGCAGCTTCCAAGCTCCCGCTTGCTTGGATCAGGGAGAAATGGTTTATGCCGTTGCGGTGCAGGAACGACCGAAGAAGCCGGGGATATTTTGTGGCGATCCGCAACTGCTTCCCCTGCCGCCTGAAATCCAATGCCACATCACCCAGGTCGCTGAGTGAAGAAACATCCAACCAAGAAGCGGGCACCGCCAGCGCCAGTTCACAACGGCCATAACCCAAATCTTCGATTACAGTGCTCACTGGGCTGGCTTCATGCCGCAACTCCAAGTACCTGTCCAATCCGGTTATGCCCAGCTCCGCACTACCTTCTTCAACCTTTTGTGTGATGTCGGCAGTCCGCTGAAATAGGACATCAATGTTCGGAATCCCTGGTGTGAATGCTGAATAGCTGCGAGAGCTGGGTCTTTCCACTGGAATGCCGCAGGCTCGAAGAAACGCAAGGGATGGTTCGTGCAGGTCGCCATCGCTTGGCAGCGCCAACCTCAGATGTCCTTCACGGAGTCCGGCCATCTCGTGGGGCTTATTGTGAGTCTTCGGCAGGCTGATCATCAGCTTCCACGTCCCCCGCTTGCCGGGGCCAAGCGGGCAGGCGTGACCTGATGAGATACAGTGGACCCTTCTTCCGTCACCTCGAGAATTTCCTTTATTCCGGCATTTTGCGCATAAACTTTCGCATCTTCGAGGGTGAGCCCTCGAACATCCATCTCCACTGGGCATCCCTTGCTGCGCAGCTCCTCGGCTACCTGCAGGGCTTGCTGATATGCAACCGCCGCCGGTAATACCAGGACACCTGATGGCGCTGCATTTTCTATCTCCTGGCATGAATCTTGGGAACGGAGGATATCCAATATAAGCTCCACCGTATAGGCGAACCCCAGCGCCGGTATGTCGACCTCGCTGCCCAAAGCTTTACACAAGGAATCGCATCGTCCCCCACCAGCTATTGAAAAGGGGAGCGAAGGATGCTTAATCTCAAATATCAAGCCTGTGTAGTATGCAATATCCTTGGAAAGGCCAAAGTCCACGACCAAATTCTCCGTCGAAACCAAGGAGTTATCTATGAGAGCTAGCGCTTCTCTAAGATGGTCCAAAACCCCTGTATCAAGTTCGTTGGATTCGATAAGGTCCTTGGCGGCTTGAAGGCTGCTATCGGGGGTTCCCCTGATCTCAGTCAAGCGGGACACCAGGCGAATTGCCTTTTCCAGCTTCCGAGGGTCATCGGCGCCCTTGAATTTCGTAAGCAGACGCTCCACCACTCCAAGGGGTTCTCTTTGGCCCAAGGAACCCACTTCCGCCCACTCCACCAGTCCGTGGAGCAGTTCCCGGGCTTCTTCATCTTCCATCCCTCGAATCTTGTCAGCCAAATTTCCGTCGTCACCTTCGATGCCAATAAGCCGGAGGGCTCTTGCTTGGTCCCGAACCATGTTCATGCCATTTTCGCCAGCCTTCAGTTCGGAAATGCTGCCGAGAATGAACAGAATAGACCGCTCGGACAACCCCATGGAGTTCATAAGCTGGTGCAAAATTCCCACATCGCTCAGCTCTATGGTATGTCCAATCAAGCCAAGGTTGGAAAGAGACGCATAGCTCAGGGACAGAATTTCAGCATCCGCCCTGGGATTGTCAGACCCAATGAGCTCTGCACCTGTTTGAGTGTACTGTCGATAGGAAGTCCCATCTCCTTCATAGCGGAACACCGGACCAGCATACTGGACGCGGATGGGCAAAGCGGATGGGGTCTCAGCTTCGATGCAGTGGCGGAGAACCGAAGAAGTGAACTCCGGGCGAAGGCTGACCTCGTTACCCCCAGGATCGAAAAAGGTGTACATCCGGGCCGCGATCTCCCCGCCCGATTTGCGAAGAAACAACTCCGTTGGTTCCAGGATGGGAGTGTCCAGGATCTTGTAATGGTGGAGGGAGAAGAAGCTCTTGAGCTTGTCCTGAGCTGCCATCAGAGGCTGCCAAGAACGCTCCGGGAGATCATGCATCCCCTTTAGAATGTGTAGTTTTTCCATAGAATTTACCGGTGATATTGTACACCAGACAGAGATATCGGGGGAATAGAGGAGCTTTCTTACTTGGAGAAGTCTCTACGGATGGGCCATCAAGCCACCATCTACATAAATGGGTTGGCCTGTGGTGTAATCGCAAGCATCAGAAGCCAGGTACACCAGCAGGGGCCCGATATCTCGAGGGTGCCCTTTACGCCGCAGGGGAATGTAACGCACCAACAGCTCTTTCTGGGCTTCTTCACTATCCAGTTCCTCAGTGCTGAACCACCCAGTTCCGATAACATTAACCCGTATGTTCTGCCTGCCCCACTCCAGCGCCAAGGCGCGGCTCAACTGCAACACAGCACCTTGACTGGCACAGTAGATGCCGGAGTTGACCAACCCCCGTTCAGCCATGTTGGTGGTTATATTAATAATGCGGCCGCCGCCTTGGTCTATCATCCTTTTCCCGACCGAACGGCAGAAGAGATAGACCGGCTTGAAATTGCGGTCCATCACCGTCTGATAGTCAGCTTCATCCACATCTGTCAGGGGTTTCCCGTGATTGGACCGAAAAACATTCACGAGCACATCTATCTTGCCCGAACCTGCCGCCACCTCTTCTACGACAGCTTCCACCGCTTCTTGGTCGGTCGTGTCACATAGAAAGGTTGCCGCTTCTTGCCCCATTGAACTGACCATTTCATCTGATTGTTTAATGACCCATTGCCTTCTGTCGACCACAGTCACCTTGGCGCCCGCTTCCGCCAGCGCCATCGCCAAATAAGGTGTTGCAACATCGCCATCGCCAGCAAGAAGAGCTACCTTACCGGATAAGCTGAATTCTTCAAGAACAGGCATGTCCCCTCATAGCTTGAGATTGTTGTAGGTGCGCAATAACACAGTAAAAGCAACCCAGCTGAGCTGCTATGAAATATCTCCGGTGAGTGCATATCCAGTCGGCGCGATTCCACCTGCCAACCCGCCGCCATCCAACGTCATGATCTCTCCGTTCATGTAGTCCGATGCTTCAGATGCCAGAAACACCGCTATGGGCCCAATATCTTCGGGCGCTCCCAGCCGGCCCGTAGGTATCGTAGCCCCGGAGTCTGGCAGCACACCCTTCATGGCATCAACGCCCTCGGTGGGTATAAATCCCGGAACTATGGTGTTGGCGGTAACCCCATACCGGGCCAAGCTCACCGCCAAGGTGCGTGTGAGCTGAATTATCCCGCCTTTGCTGCAAGCATAGGTATAGATGTCCCGACCGCCGCGCATCCCGAAACCGGAAGCTACGTTGATTATCTTCCCGGATCCCCGATCGACCATGTGGCGTGAAATCGCCCTAGCACAGAAGAAGGCACCGCTCAGGTTCACATCCAGACCTGCTCTCCACTCTTCATCGGAGATTTCCCAGATGGGCGACTGCACATTTTCGGAAGTTCTACCGGCATTGTTTATCAGAACATCAACTTTTCCGAAATGGTCCAAAGCTGTTGCCACCATGCGATCCACCTGGGAAGATTCGCCCACATCCGTCGCGATAGCTAATGCTCTTCTGCCAAGCTGATGTACCTCATGGGCTGCATCATCCAGGGGCCCTTGCCTGCGGGATGCGATTACCAGGTCGGACCCGGCCCGGGCTAAAGCTCGCACCATGGCCAACCCCAGTCCAGTTCCCCCGCCGGTTATGATGGTCGTCTTCCCGTCCAAACTGAGCTTTTCCAGCATCAGCGCACCCCCGGCAATAACGGTCGGGATGATGTTACTTCACCCGCGAAGATCGTCTTGGTCCGACCGGTATCCAACCTTAGAATCAGATTTCCTGTCTCATCCACATCGTCAGCATATCCCCGGTATGTATCGTTCTTCCATGTGACCTCCACCTGCTGCCCCAATGTACTTAAGCATGATCGGTACTCATCCAATATGCGAAGGGACCCAGATGCAACATCAGGGCTCTGCTGATCCGACCCCTTCAGATCCAAGTACAACGCATCCATTTCCTGCAACAGATTCCGCAGCATCTCGCCTTGTTCAATGGGTCTACCAGCTTCGAGGTCCAAGCCGGCAGCAGTATCGGACAATTCCGGCGCCATCGATGGATCAAAGGAAAGGTTTATTCCAATACCCACGACAACATATTGTAGCTCGTTGCTGCTGTAGGAGGTTTCCACCAAGATTCCAGAGAGTTTCCGGCCTCGCAGTAGCACATCGTTGGGCCACTTGAGGTAAGCTTCCAAGCCGGTGGTTTTACGAACCGACCGGACTACCGCCAATCCTGCCAACATGCTGACGAAGTCTGCCATGCGTCGTTCCGGTCTCAGAAGAACCGACAGGGACAGATTACCTTTGGGAGATAACCAAGGTCGTGAAAACCGACCCCTTCCCGCCGATTGTTCTTCAGCCAAAACTACGGTCCCGTCCTCAGCTCCTTTTTCAGCTAGGGCCGATGCTTCATCCATGGTCGATGTGATTTGCTCAAAATGAAGGATGCGCCGGCCGATGATCTGAGTATACAAGCCGTCCTTGAGCATAGAAGATAGCCATGCTTTAGGCACAGAAGCTCCAAAACGAAGAGGGGAATTTACCAGGTCGCCAAATGCAGAGTGCAGCCCATTGCTACACGGGCTGATTTTCGTCGGGGCAGATACCGAAGGTCCCCCTTGGATGCAGCAGATTCCATGCCCCTGAGCATGCTGCGTTCTCTGATATAACCGTGAACCAAGTAGGACTGTAAGCCGGGTTCTGTACGCCGACCCCTTGGGACCAACGTGGCGACCATCTATCTAATTCCTCCGTTACCGAAGGACTCAAGCAGCCAACCCGGGAACGAGTCGGGCACCCATGGTTCCCCTATTTGGCTTTGCTCCAGGTGGGGTTTGGCCGCTGACCTGTTACCAGAGCCAGCCGGACGCTCTTACCGTCCGATTTCACCCTTGCCAAGGTTCTTGATATACGCAGGACAGGATGGATCCTCTCCCCCATATCTTATCGTAGGTGCCTTGGCGGTATGTTTCTGTGCCACTTTCCGTCATTCCTTTAGCTATGGAAGCTGCCAGAATGCCTGGGGATTACCCAGCACCCTGCCCGATGGAGCCCGGACTTTCCTCTCCCCCAAAAGGTTGGGGCAGCGGTCGCCCGTCCTACCAGGTTCAGAGTGAATCTAGCACATGGATACAGGAGGGTCAAGCAATCACGAGGGTATACCGGGGATGTGCGCTAGCTGGCGAAGAGAATGCGCCCGCAGGTACTACAAAGGACGGTTTCGCGCCCGGTTCGAGCCCGTTGCAGTTGGTGAGTGGGAAGGGCCATGAGACAGCCCCGGCACAATCCCCGCTCCACCTTGGCAATGGCCAGACCCCCCTTGGATAATCGAAGGGTCTCATACCGCCTGAGGTCCGTCGCTTGGATGTTCGCTGCCATGCCAATGCGTTGGGTTTCTACGTCTTTCACCATGTCGGTCAGCCTGGTTTTTTCACCGGTGAGCTTGGAATGGGCGCTTTGTCTTTGCTTTTTGGCTCTGGCCAACTCTTCTTTTAATGTACGTACCCGTTCTTGGGATGCTTCCATCAGTTCCATGGACTCGTTAAGCTGTTCATCCAACACCTGAAATTGTTCCTTAAGCGCTGCGGTTTCGTTGCCAAGGGCCTCCATCTCACGAATGTTGGTTATCGAACCCCCATAGAGTTTCGCTTCTTCTTCTTGTATCTGTTCTTGAATTTTCTGGTGCGGCGGCTCCAGTTCCTCACGGCCCGCTTGCAATTCCCCCAATGAACTGTTCAAGCTTTCTATTTCAGCTCCGAGGGCAGTTACCTTCGACTTATCTGCAAGTTCAGTATCAATGGATAAGAGCCTGGACTGATATTCACTCAATGCCAGGTCCAGTTCTTGAAGGTCATACAGTTGTTTGGCGGTTGTCATAGGCGGCGCTACGTCGGGGTATTGGTCCAAAACTTCCGTTGTCTCAACCCCTGCTGAGGATTGTAGGTAGCAGTTGGTCTGATGTCAACGGATTTTATCCATTGTAATTGTTGGGAACGACAATTTGGGGTGGCCCTCAAGATCCAACTCACGGCAACTGAACGGTAACTTGCATTCAGCGCTCATACTCTGGCTTAGATGGGCCAACAGGTCAATCCGCTGCTGCTCAAGGTTCCTGGCCAGCAGCATATGGGGCCTTTCCCGCATGGCATATGCGCAGAAATCCATTATGTCGTCTAAAAGTTAGCTAACAAGGTTATGACAAGGATGATAGAATCGCTGCCGGTTAGACACATCTTGGAGCATTGGATCGGAATTACTATGCGCGAGGCTATAGATTCTTTTTTGAACCATCTGGTAGTGGAAAAGGGGTTTTCCAAGAATACCCAGGAAGCTTACAAGAACGACCTGGGCCAGTTCATCGACTATGCCAACAAAAACCCGAACAGCCACAACGGGACAGGACATCCGTATCAAAGCTGGCAACAGGTGGACTTGGACCTACTAACGCAGTATGTCTCCAGTCTCAGGAAGCAGAAGAGCTACAGTGAAAGCACCACCGCCCGGAAGGTTGCAGCCTTAAAATCCTTCTTCAACTTCTTGGTGCAAGAGGAAGCCATCCAGCAGGACCCTTCCGAGTTCCTGAGCATTCCCAGAGTCGGGCGAAGCTTGCCCAAGTTCCTCACTGAAGAAGAGGTGCGGCGGCTGCTTGATCTGGCCGGATCCAGCGAAGGAGTGGATGGTGCGAGGGACCGGTCAATCATTGAACTTCTATACGCAACAGGGCTTCGGGTAACGGAGCTTATCTCTCTGAACGTTCATGATGTGAATATCAAAGAGGGTTATGTTCGCTGCTTTGGTAAAGGCGGTAAAGAACGCATCGTCTACATCTATCCCAGGGCAGCTCAGGTGCTGAACACATACCTGGAAGAAGCCCGCCCCCTCCTCCGGCCATTATCTCCCGCCAAGGGGTCCCGGGCCTATGGCCGTTTAGCGACAGCTACCAAATCAGACAAACCCGAAGAAAAGGCCCTCTTCCTCAACCGTCGCGGTGAGAGGCTGACTCGCCAGTGGATATGGGCTATCCTGAAGAGCTATGCAGAGAAAGCAAGATTAAACAAGTCGTTGACACCGCATACGCTTCGCCACAGCTTTGCCACGCATATGCTGCGCGGGGGTGCGTCACTTCGCCATGTCCAAGAGCTTTTGGGACATTCCAGTATCACCACTACGCAGATATACACTCACCTCACCGACGAACATGTGCGCCAAGAATTTGACCGAAGCCATCCCAGATCGTAAAATTTAGTGGGTGCCCAGTGGCAGCTTCAAAGGCTGCCTCATCTTCGACCAATACATGTGAGGATGGTTCAAGATCAGGATCGCGATTGGCAGCGACGAACGCACCATCTTAACCGACCTCATCCTTGAAGACCTCAAGGGGCGGGAGACCGAAGCAGCCACATACGGAGCTCTTCAGGATGGAATGGATTCCAGGTGGCCGGTAGTTGCCCGCCAAGTTGGTGGGGATGTGGCAAACGGCGTATGTCAACAAGGTGTGCTGTTGTGTTGGACCGGCGCCGGGGTAAGCATAGCCGCAAACAAAATTGCCGGCGTCCGGGCCGCTTTGTGAACCGATGCTGAAACAGCTAGAGGCGCCCGCTTGTGGAACGATGCAAACATCCCTTGTATGAGCTTGAGGCTCACCTCTCCCCAGGTAGCCAGGGAGATGCTGGATGCTTGGTTCAGCATCACCACAGCTGATCCAGAGGAGTTGGAAAACATCAATCAGGTTTGCAGGTCAGAGCGCCAACAGCTACACCAACCCTGAGTATTTGTGCTATTGTGGGTGGAGAGTGGAGGAGGATAAGCTATGCCTCAGCGAGGTAAAACCCGGCGTACTGCCGCCCGGCAGACGCAATTAGGACAAAATAAGAGACGGCAAACCAAAGGACCTTCGGGCATACCCACGGGTTCTGAGCTTCCCGCAAGTCCAGCACGATCGGACACTCACGCGGAACACGAAGGCCCTGAAGCTCCCATCAAGCCAACGCCCTCCATCCAACCGCAAGTTTCCACCCGGGTCGCTGACGCCCGGCCGGCCGTTTATGCTTATGTGGCTCCAGAGCTAAAACGCATCTTGGCCTTCTCCGCCGGCACCATGGCTATACTGGCCGTCCTCACCGTCTTCTTGAGGTAGGGCCGATGGACAGAGAGGCGTTTGCCCATCGTCTGAGGATCACCCCAGGGAAACCGGGCGTCTATCTGCTAAAGGATGCCGAAAAACGGGTCCTCTACGTTGGTAAAGCCAGCAACCTCAGAAATCGGGTTCGCTCTTATTTTGGATCTCCCCAGAGCTTGAACACCAAGATACAGCGCATGGTGGAGCGGGTGGCTGACTATGAGTTCATCGTTACGGATTCGAATGCGGAAGCCCTGATCCTCGAATGCACCCTCATCAAGAAACACCGGCCCACGTACAATGCCAGGCTCAAAGACGATAAGAGCTATCCATACCTGAAAATCGATCTTGCCGAAGAGTTTCCCCAAGTTTATATCACCCGCAGGGTTTCGGAAGATGGAGCTCGTTACTTCGGGCCGTTTGCTACCGCCGGAAGCGTGAGAAAGACTCTGGACCTGCTCAAGAAGCTCTTCCCATATCGTTCATGCACCAAGCCCATCAGTGGGAAAGATGCCAAACCTTGCTTGGAATACTACATCAACCGGTGTGTTGCGCCCTGCATCGGAGCAGTGGATAAAGAGGAGTACCGCCGGGTAATCGAACAGGTGGTCCTGTTCATGGAAGGCAAAATCGAGGGGGTTGTGGATGAGCTTCAGCAGAAGATGGTCAGCGCCGCAGAGATATTGGAGTTCGAAAGAGCTGCTGTCCTAAGAGACCAGATCCGTAATATTCAGAAGACCACCGAAGAGCAACGGATCAAGGTGGCATCCAACTCCGTTCAGGATATGGATGCCATCGCCATGGCCCAAGGACAAGATGAAAGCTGGATAGAGGTGTTCCTCGTCCGCCAAGGAAAGCTCATCGGACGAGACCACTACATGATGGAAGGAACCAAAGATGATACGCCGGGGCATATTCTATCTGCGTTCATCAAGCAGTTTTATCAATCAGCTTCATTCCTGCCACGGAAGATAATTGTCCAGCATCCCCTGGAGGATGAAGCTCTTATCCAAGAGTGGTTACGGGAAAAGAAGAACGGTGCGGTGGCGCTGGCACGACCCCAACGAGGCGACCAGCGCCATTTGATTAATATGGTGGCTGAGAATGCTGCCCAAGGGCTAAACCAGATGCGGGCAAAGTGGCTGTCCGATGCCGATGCTGTACAGCAGGCGATGATACAACTACAAGAAGAGCTCAATCTGCCCCGCTTGCCCCGCCGGATGGAGTGCTACGATATCTCCAACATACAGGGGACCAACTCCGTCGGCAGTATGGTTACCTTCCAAGAAGGATTCTCGAAACCGGCCCACTACCGCAGATTCCAGATCAAAGACATCGAAGGAATAGACGATTATTCCAGTATGCAAGAGGTGCTTCGCCGCAGATTCCAGAAGCTGGCATCAGTTAAGGGCAAAGCCCGGACCACGGAAGACAAGTTGGCCTTCGTGGACCAAACTCCACAATCGACGGATGGTTCGCAGGACACATGGAGCATTCTACCGGACCTGGTGCTCATCGACGGCGGTAAGGGCCACCTTTCTGCAGCTTTGGAAGTGTTCTTGGAACTGGGGATCGACTTTATTCCCCTAGCTTCTTTGGCAAAAGAAAACGAATGGATATTCGTACCCCAAACCCCCGAACCCATCGTGCTAGCTCCCAACTCTCAGGGCTTGTACTTGGTCCAACGAATCAGGGATGAAGCCCACCGGTTTGCTATCACCTACCACAGGAAACTGCGAAGCAAAACAAGCATGTCTTCAGCGGTCGACTATGTTTCCGGCATCGGACCAAAGCGCAAGCGAATGCTTATGCGTCGCTTCGGTTCGTTAAAGGCGATCAAAGAAGCAGCTGTAGATGACCTCGCATCGGTGCCCGGAATCACACGGTCATTGGCTTTGCGACTCAAAGAACTCTTGTAGTTCCCTCTTTACATTTTCCTTTTACACTTCTATCACACTCTGCGGTTGCGTTCCGGTAACTGGTGATATATCCTGAGCATACATTCCCATGGAGTAGATGGTTATGGTGCTCAAGGTATCTATCAATTTACCAGGCAGTGTGGAGATAACCTGTGAAGCCAGCGACCCTACCCTTTGCACCCAGGTGCTGGGACTGGTACTGAAAGACCTGCCCCGTGACTTGATTCAGATCAGGCTATCTGAATCAAGTACAGCAGCTTTGCCAGAAAGTCCAGAACCGGCAGCTAAAGAGCTGGCGGGAGATGCCGAGCAGTCCGGTCAGGCTGAGAACCGGCTAGCAGTCCCAGAGGTCACACCAACGGACGCCGAAGAACAATTCGCCAAGTACTGCCGCGATGCAGCTCCTGTGGGAGATATGAGACGGGTTGTTGTCGCGTCATGGGCTGGCCGGCGTTTCTTGGGGACAAACAGCATATCGGACAAAGAACTGGGCTACTTGTTCACCTTGGTGGGATGGCGTCAACCTGACAGCTTTACTCAGACACTGCGGAATGCCGCTCGAAGCAAGTTCAGATGGCTGGAACGGATTCCCGGCCGGGCCGGCTACTACTCTTTGACCGATATCGGCATTCAAACGGTGGTGCCCAACCCCGACTGTTAGCTGGGACCGCCCGGCGTCCCCTGTTGCATAAGCCGGTGCTCTCTGTTGCATAAGCCGGATAGTTGCCAACCTGAGTAGTGGGAAACCCAAGTGGGTTCCTTCGTAGAGAAGCAAGGATAATAAAAGAGAGGGGAGACATTGAATGTCTCCCCTCTTTTTTGTACCGGTTTACTTTACCAGTTTGATCGGGATGCCGCAGGTCGCTTGCTGAAGCAGTCGCTGCAGTAAACGGGCCTGTCGCCACGCGGTCGGAATGGTACGGTGGTTTCTTGGCCGCACTCGGCACATACTGCCGGGTGCATCTCGCGGGGCCCCTGACTATATCCACCGTCACGCCCAGCGCGACGAGTCTGACGGCATGAAGCGCAGCGTTTGGGTTCGTTGGTGAAGCCCTTGGCAGCATGAAACGCCTGATCATCGGCACTGAAAATGAACACCTGTCCACAGTCCTGGCATTCTAGGCTCTTATCTGAGTAGCTCATCGGTGATCTCCTTTCTACTAGTAGTTGGCTAGGGTCTGGTCGCCGACAAGTAAGGTTCTAGGCAGTTAGCGGACACTGAACGCCGTTCGACGGTTGCTGGTGTCACAACAGAGACTAACATGAACCGGATTCCGTGACTCATAACGCTGCCACCTCCCACAGTGTACCACAACTTCGTGAAATATGCTGAATACCAGATATCCGATCTGCAACAGCGCCTGGAATCCACCGGCTGTATGCTTTATGACAACAATTGACAACATCCGAGAAGTTCATTATCATGGGTTATCGACCTACGGCTACGATCCTACACAAATTGTAGCTGGCACAGCGGGAGTAAGATGGCGCACCTTGATACAAAAACAAGGACCAATCCGTTGCCAACCCAACGAGGATTTACTGGTGGCGCAGCAACGGGAATACCCCGCAATGGTCTGTCCCTCAGGCGGAGGATGGGAATTGTCCCGTTCGCTCCCACAACTCGCATGTTGCCGTGCGAGCCTTAGCTTAAACCTCCTATATCACCTTGGATACAGGTTCCATCCTCTGTTCTCTTCTGGGCTAGCGATACCCGCCGTCAGGTCTCCCAAGTGTTCCGCTCGTCAGCCGCCGTTTCCGGCCCATACTCATTCTTTGCCCTTTAGAAGATTAAGCATAGTCAGATGACCGGATCTGGAACGGGCCTGGAGAGGATGGCTTTTAGAGGAGATTATTTTGAACGCAGAAAACCGCATCGTATGCCGGAACATCTATAAGGTCTTCGGAAAACATTCCGAACGGGCTCTTGATGCCTTGGCTCATGAACGTACCCGGGAAGAGATTCTAGCTGAAACCGGGTCTGTCCTCGCGGTTAGGGACATCAATTTCGATGTACGTGTCGGAGAAACTTTCGTCATCATGGGCCTTTCCGGCAGCGGCAAATCCACCTTGGTCCGGTGCCTTAGTCGTTTGGTGGAACCCACCAGTGGGCAGATACTCATCGATGACGAAGATGTTTTGGCTATGAACAAACGGGAACTGCGCGAGCTTCGTCGACACAAGATGAGCATGGTATTCCAATACTTCGGCAACTTCCCTCACAAGAAAGTCTGGGAGAATGTCACATACGGGCTGCAGATACAGGGTGTGGACAAAGCGACACGCACTCGACGGGCATCAGAGGTGATTGAGCTTGTGGGGTTGGCGGGCTGGGAAGAACGTTATCCAAGCGAGCTCAGCGGTGGTATGCAGCAGCGGGTAGGACTTGCACGAGCACTGGCGGTAGACCCGGAAATCCTGCTGTTTGATGAACCCTTCAGTGCTTTGGACCCTCTGATCAGACGCGATATGCAGGATGAACTGATAAATCTTCAACAAACTGTGCAGAAAACCATCGTCTTTATTACCCATGATTTCTTGGAAGCTATCAAGCTGGGCGACCGGGTAGCTATCATGAAAGACGGGGAATTTGTCCAAGTGGGCAGACCCGAAGAGGTGGTGGCTAATCCAGCGAACGACTATGTTCGTGATTTTACCAGCGACGTTCCCAGGTCCAAGGTGCTCACCGCCCGCTCCGTCATGACCGAACCTGAGATGATCATCTCCGCCGACGACGGTTGCGAGGGCGTGTTGGCTGCTATGAGCTATCAAGACTGTGATTGTGCCATGGTGGTTGATGATGGCGCTACGTTTCGTGGTGCGGTGTTGCTGAATGATCTACGCTCAAGAAACGGGAACGGGCGAAAGCAAGCCGGCATCGCAGACCTGATCAAAGATTCCTGCCCCACAGCCCCGCCCGATGCTATGTTGGAAGATGTGATTCCTCTAACCTTGGCCAACGACATTCCCATAGCCATTCTGGATCAAGCAAACCAACTCCTTGGCACCATCAGCCGAAAAGATGCGGTGATAGCCCTTTTGGACGAAGGCAGGTAGGGACCACCTCATGATCCGCGTCAGCGCTACCCTCCCGCAGCATCTACACTACAAGGCGCCCAGTTGGGTATGGATAGGTCTTCTGATTACGGCCGTATACATCCTTGCATACCTTCTGGCAAAGAAGGATGTCGGCACCAACTTCTTGGATTTTCCCGATTACCTGCAACTGGGCATCGCCGGGCCCATAGACGCTGCATTCCGCTGGACCGACGATAACCTTTCTTGGTTCGTCAAACCTATATCCGACGTGATTTCCAGCCTTCTATCAAAATTCGAAGATTTTCTCTTATGGCTGCCTTGGGTGGCGGTCGTTGCAGGCGCCTTCCTTCTTGGCTTGAAGTTGTCAGGATGGCGCATCGGCGCGTTCTGTCTTGCCGGTTTGGTTTCGGTGGGGTTCTTGGGGTTATGGGATTCGGCCATGATCACACTGAGCGTGATGGGGGTTTCGGTGCTGATCGCAGTAGCTTTCGCCGTTCCACTGGGAATCGCAGCTGCTTTTAGCGACCGGATCGAATCGGTGCTCCGGCCGGTCTTGGACACCATGCAGGTGATGCCTGCCTTTGTGTACCTCATGCCTGCTCTATTTTTGTTCGGCGTTAGTGGCACTCAAGCAGTGTTTTTGACGGTGGTCTATGCCATCCCTCCCACCATTCGACTGACCAACCTGGGGATTCGCCAAGTACCCTCCACCATCATCGATACCGCCCATTCCCATGGTTCAGGAGCACTACAAACCCTCTTCCAGGTGCAGCTGCCCCTTTCGAAGCCGGCGATCATGATGGGGGTCAATCAGACGATCATGATGGCTATGGCAATGGTGGTCATCACAGCTATCGTTGGGACCGGCGGTCTGGGCCGGGATGTATGGACAGCTCTGCGCCAGATCGATTCCGGCAAAGGCCTTGAAGCGGGCTTGGCCATAGTTCTCTTTACCATCATCTTGGACCGTCTCAGCCATGCCGCAGCTCGCCAAGATACCGTTGGATCCTCCATTAGAAGCTCATCGGCCAGCTATGACAAAGCATCCCTCACAACGAGCATGGGAGCGAACTCCATGCGGTTTCTAAAACGCCACGCCACCACGCTGATTGGTGTGGGGGCCCTTGGGCTTCTCTTTGCTTCCATGAACTCCATCGGAGGCTTGAAAGAATTCCCGTCTTGGAACATCTCCTTCGCGGACCCGGTCAACGACGCTATGAGGTGGATGTCCATCCACCTTCACTTCATAACCAGCTGGATACGGGACAACCTGATCTTGGATTTGGTCATGTCTCCGACCCAGACCTTTTTCTTGTGGATGCCATGGCAAGCTTTTCTGATTGGAGCCACGGGGATCGCCTACTTGGCAGCAGGGAAGAAGGTTGCTGTTTTTGCCGCTGCCGGAACGTTGTTCATCGGAGCGGGAGGAGTTTGGGACCTGGCGATGGTAACCCTCAGCCAGGTGTTGACTGCTGCCGTGTTCACCATCAGCATCGGCTTCGTCGTGGGTATGTTCTGCTCCCAGAGCAGGGCATTCGAAAACTTGCTGCGTCCGGTCCTCGATACGATGCAAACGATGCCCATATTCGTGTACCTGATCCCGGTTATAATGCTATGGGGCGTTGGGCCTCTGGTGGGAGTCATAGCGACCGTTGTATATGCTCTGCCCCCGATGATCCGGATGACCAGCCTCGGAATACGCCAAGTGCCTTCGGAAGTCGTAGAAACATCCATATCCCATGGTGCAACCCGGCTGCAAACCTTGTTCCGAGTCCAGCTGCCGCTGGCACAGCCGTTGATCATGATGGGTATAAACCAAACGATCATGATGGTTCTGGCAATGGTTATCATCGCGGGGTTGGTTGGGGCCGGCGGGTTGGGTCAGCAGGTCTACGAGAACTCGGTCTATCTCGAGATCGGCGACGGCTTTGTGGCTGGAGGCGCCATAGTCATCATCGCAGTAATCCTGGACCGTATGACCGCAGGCAAGGGCAAAATGGAATATATTGCCGTGGCGGGCAGGTAGCTTCTAATCAAGTGGATAGGAACCCCAACGCATTCCCAAATTTGCAAACAATTTAGGCAATAAATAAAGGAGGATACAACAGATGCTCAGAGCGCGAATCCTATGGATACCATTGCTGATCCTGGCTCTATCGATAGGGGCCACAGCTTGTGGCGGGGGTGATACAGTCTCAGATGAAAAGGGGACCATAATTCTGATCGAGCAAGACTGGGATGGTCAGATAATAACCACAGAGGTTGCCAAGCTCATTCTGGAGCGTGAGATGGGCTACGAAGTTGAGCTCAAGTTCGCACCAGCTGATTCCCAAGCGATGTTCCAAGGTATGGAAGATGGGGATATGCACTTCGCATGTTGTAACTGGCCGGACTTCAGCGCCGGGTTCGTTGCCGACTACGTCGATGGACGGGGAACTGTGGAACGAGTTGGGCTAACCGGCATTCTGGGCTCCAACGGATGGTTCACTCCCGCTTATGTAACGGACGGCGATGCCGACAGGGGCATTGAAGCTGTTGCGCCGAACTTGGTGAGCTGGGAACAACTAAACCAGTACAAAGACATCTTTAGCACATCAGCTACCGGCAGTAAGGGACGGCTTCTGGACTTTACCCCAGCGTGGGACTACAACAACGAAGAACGGGTTGAGTCCTTGGGGTTGGACTATGAAGTAATTTACACCGGGTCTGAAGCTGCGAGCTATGCAGAGATGGATTCGTATTATGGGCGAGGGGAGCCTATCCTGATGGTAATGTGGGCGCCTCACTGGGGCCACGCCAAGTATGAATTAACCGAGATCGAATTGCCCCCATATACCCAAGAATGTTGGGACTCAGACCGTCATGATTGCGGCTGGGTACAATCAACCGTTGCCAAGCTTGCTTGGCCCGGATTGAAGGATGAATTCCCAGACGCTTATCAGATGCTGCAGAACTTCACCATAACCAACGATCAGCAGAACGAGATGGTGTTCGCCAAGACCGAAGGCGATAAGACGGTTACACAAGCAGCATCGGACTGGATGGCTGAAAACGAGGATGTTTGGCGCCCTTGGATACCTTAGTCCTTTTTAATCCGCCACCAGAATACTCAGGTAAGTTAGTTGCTCGCTCCTGCGAGGAGAAGGGGAATACCCGGAAGGCTTCCCCTTCTCCTCTAGTCTGTAGCGCCGAAGGGAAATCTGGACCATGGCATCCGATAATCATAAATACGCGCAGATTACTCTCCCTCAGGTCGATGTGGTTTGCTTCGGGATGCTGTCCCACGCTTACTATCTGATATCCGACGGCGTACCTGACCATAACGGGGGGGCAGGCATACTGGGAGCTAAGGAATACATCGGGGATGATGCCGCCATCATATCGGCCCTTCTCCACGAATGGGGTCCCATCACCGGATTGATTTGCACCGCGGTTGGCAACGATGATGCCGGCCACAGGATAGCCAAGCAGGTCCGTGAAGCAGGAGTTCAAGGAGAAATCCGCATTTGGGACCACATCAGCACCGAATTGGAGCTTTGCGTCGGCGACCCCAGCGGGGCGCGAACCTACTGGCAGCAGCGAAACCCCGCGGTACTGGAGACCTTGGCCAGTGCGGACCTTTCCATGATCAAGGGAGCCCGGCTGCTATACGTGGATTGGTATGATGGCGATTATATCCGACGGGCCATGGAAGAAGCTGTTCATCATGGTGTTCCGGTCTACCTCAACATCGAATCTCACTACGACGACGAAGAACTGATGAAAAGATTGGTGCCCTTGAGCTCCATCTGCCAAGTGTCCATGGACGAACCCCGGGTAGCATCCGAGGATGATGCTAACGATGTGGCAGAGCAGCTGCTATCCTTGGGAGTAACCACTGCTGTGATAACCAGGGGAGGCGGTGGATGCTTGGCGGCCAGCGGCGGTCAGGTGGTCAAGGCTCGCACACCGGACCTTACCGTCGTGGACGGCTCGGGCGCTGGCGCTGTGTTTTCGACGGGCTTCATATATGCTTACCTTCAAGGGTGGCCCTTGGAAAGGTCAGCCCGGTTTGCCACTGCCGCAGCCAGCTTCAAGTGCAGCTTTCTGGGTTTGAACGGCTTCCAGCCTTCCGATTTCGAACCCTTGGCTTCTAGGGTAACCGCAGGCTAGCTTCTTGCCTCACACAGACCATATCTGGGTGGACTAGTGGCCTGAAACCTCTGCTCGGGCCTGGAATTGGGTCCGCTAGGAGATACTCCTCAGCCAGCACACCGCGACTAAGAACCCGGTGTCACGCCGTCTACCGTTTACGGGCATGAAACACACAATGGCGCATGGGTTTCATGTCCGTCAGGTACATGAACCCACCCAGGGCACCCTCGGATTCGGGTTCTATCATCTTGCATCCATAGCTGTCGACTATGGATGCTATCTCCACCTCATCATAGAGGTGGAAGATGCGTTCCACATCATAATCAGGGTCCAAGATAGTTTCGTCACCTTCCCCGTTTTTGAACATCAGTTGCAGGATTCCTCCGGGCTTGAGTACCCTTACCAGCTCCTTCAAGGTGACATCTTTGACGACTTCCCGCGCAATGTGCTGGATAACGGCGTTGCACAGGACGAAGTCAAAGGATTCGTTGGAGAAGGGCAACGGTTCGGTTAGATCACCCACGCAGATCCGTTCGGCGATCTCCGGATGGGTTTCTGATGCCACCTCGATATTCTCAGGCACAGCATCTATGCCGTAGGTATCGTACCCATCACGCCACAACAGGTACACATCCCGGGCTGCCGCACCGCAACCTGCATCCAAGCCTTTCTTTCCTGACGCCAACTCCTTTAGTCGCCCGAGGAGGTCGTAGTCCCCAGCACATAGCGGGTGGGAAGGGTCTCGATATTGCTGATCGAGAAAATCATGCACGACGTCCGCATATTCTTGAGCATGCTGCCGATAAAAATCTAACGATTCTGGAGTAGTCACGCTACCATCCTTCTTTATGCTTTATGCCGTGAGCAGATGCTGGGGTTTGGTAGCTCGGAGCTTCACGCTGACAACCGACCGGGCAACCTCGTCCAGGTCCGCCCTTGAAGCGATCCCGTCTTTGACCATCGTGTCTATGAACTCGTCTTCGAAAACAAGGTCCACCGGAAAAACTGCTTCGTCCACCACTTCGATGTTATCAAAACCTGCAGATTCCACCATCTGCAAATACCGGTCTCGCATGATGCCTCCCGGTAAGCAGGGCAGATAGGACCCCAGTGAAGTCTTGAGGTCATCATCCAGTTCTCTTGTCCGCAGGGTGTCCGACAATGCAAGACGACCGCCAGCCTTGAGGACCCTGAATGCTTCTTGAAACACCCTGTCTTTATTTGGGGCTAGGTCTATCACGCAGTTCGAGAGCACAACATCCATCTGCTGGTTCTTGATGGGGAGGGATTCGACATCTCCCAGCGAAAATGCAACATTCATGTAGCCCCCAAGTACAGAGCCGCGTTTGGCTTTATCAACCATGCTCCGGGTCATATCCACGCCGATCACTTGTCCGGTCGGCCCTACGGTATTTGCAGCCACAAAACAGTCCAACCCCGCCCCAGAGCCTAAATCCAGCACTTTTTCTCCTGGTTGAATATCCACCAACGCACCCGGATTCCCGCATCCAACCCCAAGGTTCGCGCCATCAGGTATGGATTTCAGTTCTTCCGTTGAATAACCGATGGCCTGAGCAACAGCATCAACGTCGACCATAGCATGGTCTGCATCTTCAGACCTGCTGCCCTCACCCCGCTGTAAAGCTATTTGGGCGTATATCTTGGAGACCTGTTCTTTAACCTGTGATGAGCTTGTTTGGGCGCCCTTGTCCGGCATTCACTGAATTCCCTTGCTGATGAGTTCGCCCCACCGCCAGCCTGCATTACATCAGGACATGGACGGCGCAGCCATCGGGGCTGTTGCTATTGTCGGCGGCTTCCGGGGGTTGATCAAATGGAATTGGCGTGCACCGAGGCCCGCTTACCATTGGACGAACATGGGCATCACCACATGAATATAATGGTCGGAGTTGGTGGGTTTGAAGACACCTGGGCTAGAAGATGTTGTGGTTTCTAAAGCCACTTCTCCGCGCTCCAAAGCATTGAGCACATCAACGAGATACTTGCTGTTGAAGGCTATTTTAGATTCATCACCCTCTATGGTGGTATTGATTTCATCTTGATACTCGCCCATCTCTTCTGCCCGGGCCGAGATGCGTACCTTGCCTTCTTGCTGGCTTGAGTCTTCTGAGGCAGCCCCGTCCGTATCGGGAATCACCTCAAGGCGGACGATGCCGCTGCCATCCCGAGCAAAGGTGGAGGCGCCCCGGGCAGCACGGGCAAAATCCTGCAGATCAAAGACGGTCCTAGTCTGGCAGTTCTGGGGGATCAACTGGGAATAGTTTGGGAAGGTCCCTTGGATAAGCTGGGACACAACTTCGATGTTTTCCAGCCTGAAGAGCACCTGGTTTCGGCTGGGAGTCATCATCATCTCGACGACGGTATCTTGTTCCCCTAAAAATCGGGCGATTTCAGCAAGTGTCCTCGCCGGCAGTATGATGTTGACAGGGTCCTGGATTGGCTCAGCCAATTCGCCTTTATAAACCGCCAAGCGAAAACCGTCGGCTGCCGCCATGGTGAACTGGCGGTCTTCCAACTCCAGCTTCACACCCGTCAAAACCGGGCGCGATTCTTCGGTAGCTGCGGCGAAGACCACCTGGCTTATGGCAGTTCGTAGTGCTTGGGGTTCTATCTTGGAGGCGAACTCTCCTTCTACAAGAGGTATTGGGGGGAATTCGTCAGCATCCGTTCCATTGATGCTAGCTTCCGAACGAGAGCATTTCAGCTTCAACAGCTTGGGTTGATCAGCAACTTCCATATCTACCGACTGGGCGGGCAGGTGCCCGACGAACTCGGTCAGAAGGCGCGCCGGCACCGTAACCGAACCTTCTTCTTCCACCATGGCCCCAATCCAGGTTGTTATGGCGATCTCCAGGTTGGTGGCCGACAGCTTGAGCATGGACCGGTCAGTTGACAGAAGAACGTTTTGGGTGATCGGCAAGGTAGTCCGGGAAGCCACAGCCCGGCTAACAACCGCCAAGCCCTTGTTCAAGTTTTCCTGCAGGCAAGAAAATTTCATTTTCCCGCTCCCGAAAGGTGTGCCGTAGTATAGATTGCGCTTTGGTTCATCGTCAACGGAACTGGACTGAGCACGTCAATGGCGCCTATGCTCAACCTCTTATTATGCCCTTGTTGAATGGGTCCGGCCAGTGGACATTACGAACATAATTATAAGGTCAACAGAAAAGCCACCAGAGCATCCACCTGCTCTTCTGTCAGGTTTTCTGTGATAGCTGGCGTCATGAGGCCGGCGGTGCAACGATCAGCATCGCAGATGAAGGATTCAGGGTCAACAATTGATTCCCGGATGTAGTCTTCAGCAGATAAACCTGCCTTCCTGTTTGCCGCATCAATCCCGATATTGGTAAGGTCCGGCCCCACCAACCCATTCGCTTCGGGAAGCCCATCGATATAGTGGCACTGATAGCACCACAGTGCTTGGGGAGCAGCATTTTCAGGTACGCTCAAAAAAACGTCCATCCCCGCAGATGTTGGCCCACCCGACACTCGAGTCGGCGTTGGGTGCGGTGTGTTGGTTATCGCAGGTGAGGTGGGCGTTGAGGGCACTGCCGTTGGCACACTGGCGGGAGTAGCTTCACCGGTGGCGGTTGAAGTCACCGCAGTTGGACCGCCACCACAAGCGCCGAACAAAAGCAGAGCGGCAATGGTCAGGATTACCGATTTTATTACCCCGCCCCCCACATATCCTCCAGAATACGATTGGCCCCGAAGGGCCATCATCTAAGCTTCCAAGACCAGCGAAGGTTCGACCTAAATCAAACCGAATAAAGAGAGCTGATTAACCGGTGCGCTTAACCTCCAAGGTTTCCCCCGGAGCCAATGCTACCCGCCGCACATTTATCCCCAGCTTTAATAGCCAGTATCCCAGCGTAGCTTTACTCACACCCAACTCTTGGGCGGTAACGGACAACCCCAGCTCGTTGACCATCTCCGGAAGGAGTCGTTCCAGTGGCCTTTGGTGGCTATCTTCGACCCTTTGCATTAACTTGGTCCTCCGGGCCATCGTTGCCTCCTATCCCGCGGGTGTGCTACAGGCACGATGGTAGCATAGGGGGATTTTGGTGTCAACAAGACGCTATAAAGTTTTTTATACTTGTTTAAAAATATAATAGAACGTGACGTAATACGGCAAAAACACTACAATAAAGCCAGTATTCCTACCCAAGTAAGCATAGTAACAACGATTCCCGCCACCACCGCCCCCACCGCAATCGGCGGGAAGGCCCGCCGAGGGGGAATCTCAAATGCCCAAGCAGCTAGGGATGCTGTCCACACGCCGGTTAGGGGTAAAGGTACAGCTACCAACAAAGCTAAAGCTCCTGCACCGTATTTGTGGAACCGATCAGCATTATGTCTACGTAAAGCTTCTGACCTCCACCGAAGAAAAGATATAAATGGATTGGGAAAATGCTCCAAGAGGGTAACTAGTCGAGGAAGCGCCAGAAAACAGAACACCGCAGGCGCCAGGTTGCCTACAACCGCGATGGGTAAGACGCCATACCATGGTAGATCATAGCGGCCCATTCCTATGGGAATAGCCAGCCGCAGCTCACCGATGGGAGTCATGCTCCAGAGAAAGGTAAGAATGTAGTCCAGTGTTATGCCGGCCAAGGAACCAGGTTGCTTATCAGGACCATATCGGACATGATAACATGGTGCACCGGCCGTATACCCTGAATGCCGACCTTTGAAACTGGAGAATCTCGATAGTATGGATGGCCCTGCGGACCAACTCAAAACCGGAAAGCTCCCGGCGAAACTTTTAGAACATCTTCTTGAGCAGATCGATATCAAAGATAACCGGGTACTGCTGGGTCCCAAGATTGGGGAAGATGCAGCCGTTCTCGACTTTGGCGACCATGTGCTGGTGGCCAAGACCGATCCTGTGACCTTTACGTCGGATATGATCGGCTGGTATGCGGTGCATATCAATGCTAACGACGTAGCCTGTAGCGGCGCTACTCCCCGTTGGTTTTTGGCAACCGTGCTGGTTCCAGATGGGACTACCGAAACCGGCGTACAGGCGATCTTTGATCAACTGATGCAAGCATGCAGTTCCCTAAACATCAGCTTGGTTGGCGGCCATACTGAAATAACCGCCGCTGTTACCCAGCCCGTTGTTGTGGGGTGCATGATGGGAGAAGTCGAAAAGGCAAAACTCATCAAGACATCCGGCGCAATTGATGGAGATAGCATCGTTCTGACAAAGGGGATCGCTCTGGAAGGGGCCGCCATCTTGGCTCGTGACGCTACTGAAAGATTGACCGGAGCAGGCGTAGCTCCGGATATCATCGACAAGGCCAGGGACTATCTGTTCGATCCCGGCATAAGCGTCGTGAAGGATGCGCTGATAGCTTGTTCGTCGGTGGAGGTACACTCCCTCCATGATCCCACCGAAGGAGGGCTGCTGACCGGTCTGTGGGAGGTCGCAACCGCAGCGGGCTTGGGTTTATCGGTAGAAGAAGGCAGCATCCCGGTATTGCTTGAAACCGCCGAAATATGCGGCGCTTTAGAGCTGGACCCTCTGGGGTTGTTGGCATCCGGGGCACTTATCATCACACTACCGCCGGAGGATGTGCCGACGCTGTTAAAAGCTCTTGATTCTGAAGGCATAGAAGCTTTCGAAATCGGGAGAATAATGGCGCCCGACGAAGGTAGGACCATCATCCGCAGCCATGAACTGGAACCCCTGCCCACTTTCGAACGGGATGAACTGGCACGGTTCTTTGCCAGCTAATATCAGGCCGATGGCAGGTCGATCAGTGGAGAAAGCTTCCAGAAGAAGAACGATGCGTTGGAGCTAGCTGGGATGGTAAGCCTCCAATACTTCCTGTAGCTGCTCAAGGGTGATGTTCCCTCCACTGATGATCAGGGCAACATTTTCATCCTTTATATTTGACCTGTATTTGATCGCACCGGCAAGAGAAGCAGCTCCTGCCGCTTCTGCTAAAGTGTGGGCCCTTTCGATCAAGATGGCGATAGCTTCAAGCATTTCGTCATCATCTACAAGAACAAAATCGTCCAGCAGATCCCAAAGTATTTCTTGGGTAAGCTGATATCCGGCCGTTGTTGCCAGCCCTTCTGCCACGGTGCCCATGGGTGATTCGGTAATCCGGCGGTTCTTCCACGACAGGTACCCACCGTGAGCTTGGGCTGATTGTACTGCCACCACCTTGATATTTGGGTTAATCCCTTTGGCAGCTATACAAGCCCCTGCTGCGCCGCTGCCGCCACCCAGAGGAACGAAGATGGTATCGACCTCGGGGAAATCCTCGATTATTTCCAAGGTTTGGGTCGCAACCCCTGCTATCAGGAGCGGCTCGTTTACAGCATGAATATACCGGTACCCTTGTTCCTTCGCCAAACGGTCGCATTCTACGCGAGCTTCATCGAAATTCTTGCCGTAGAAGATGACCTCAGCGCCCTGGTTGCGCATAGACCGTACCTTGAGCGGATTGGCATTTTCAGGAAGGCATATGACCGCCTTTACGCCAAAGATATTACAAGCATAGGCGATGGATTGTCCGTGGTTTCCCGAAGATGCTGTAATCACCCCCTTTGCCCGCTCTTCAGGACTTAGATGACACAACAGGTTAACCCCGCCCCGCACCTTAAAAGCCCCCAAAGCTTGATGATTTTCGTGTTTTAGACGCACCTGCGCATCCAGCAGCTGGTCCAATGCCGGATATGGATGTAAAGGGGTCCGGAGCACATGGGGGGCTATGGTTTTTTTAGCTTCCATGACGTCTTTGAGAGTGGGTCTTATCACATTGCTCCTCGCAATCTTCGTTGGGATCGAATACCGGAAACATATCCTACATGCTGTTAACTTATGTTATCTTCGATTCTGGGTCAATCATCCTCTGCGGGTCTCAGAACAAATGACGAGCCCAGCCATCAGATGGCTGGGCTCGTTTTTTAGCAGCCTCGTCGATCCTGGGGGTATTACTTAGTCTTCTTTGACGTTGATGGGGATCACGCCAGGACCCCACCAGCGGTCCCACATATCATCGACCCTACTTTGGACGTACTTCGTGTCCTCTTCGGTGAAGTGGGCAAAACGTCCCTGCCGGGAGAGGTATTCTCCCACGGGCTTGCGGCGCTTCATTCCCTTGGCAATGGCCTTGGAAGGGCCGTTGAGGAACAGTTCCCCATCCACGATCTCGTACAGCACCCAGAGCCCGGTCTCCACAGACAGCATACCCAGCTCATGAGAGTACTTGGGATCATAGTCCCAGCCTTTCGGACAAGGATCAATGCTGTGAATGAAGGTGGGACCGCCTATGGTTAGCGCGCGCCGCAGCTTGTTGGTCATATCCAGACCATAGGAGCCGCAAGCGGTGGCCAGATACCGGCAGTCAGGATGGCCGGCAGCCAGCATTCCAACCATGTTCTTCTTCCAGCGGGTGTTCATGATGCGGTGCACCTTGCCCGGCGGGCTAAACGTGGAGTTGGCCCCCCACGGCGATGCGCCCGAAACCTGGATATCTGTGTTGGCGTAAGATTCGTTATCGTACAGGAGCACGAGGTGGTTGTACTCGGGATGAGTGAGGGAAGCGGATATCGCGGAAAGGCCCATATCCATCCCGCCGCCATCGCCGCAGAAAGAGATCACATTGATGGGCTCTTCCGTGATCTTACCCTTGCGCATGAGCACCTTGAGGGCCGCCGCCGTGCCTGTAGCCGCCGATCCCGAAGAACCCAGCTGGGTATGCATCCACGGCACCACCCAAGGGCTGGTGTAGTAGGTGGTGTTGGCTACGTACATGCAACCGGTGCTTCCTGTCACGATCGTCCGGTCACCCGCAGCTTTCACCATCAGCCGCATCACCAAGGCTGATTCGCACCCCTGACATGTCCTGTGTCCCGATGTGAACATCTCCTCAATGGGAATGTTCTTCACACCTCTAACTTGGGGAAGATCTACCATCTGGGTCATAGCTTACCTCCTTACACCTATCCACTGTTTATCTGGGTCTATCTTACCGGTGGCCAGAGCTTCATACATCAGGTCCTTCATTTCTATGACGTTCTGACCTCGGACCTCCCGGCCTCCCAGACCAGCTATGAAGCTCAATACCATGGGTCTTTTTTCCAGGTCGTACAAAGCAGCTTTGATCTCATTGTACAGGACTCCGCCGAAATTGGGGGACCCGAAGGAGTAGTCCCGGTCGATGACCCCTACGGCTTTGAAGCGGGACAAACACTGTGTGATCTCCTCGGTGGCAAAGGGTCTGAACCACTTGATCCTGACAAACCCTACCTTGATACCCTGCTCACGCATTTGCCGTACAGCAACCCTGACAGGCAGGGCCAAGGTGCCCATTCCGACGAACACAACATCAGCATTTTCGGTCATATACTCTTCGAAGAAGGGGCTATCGCCGCCTCGACCAAAGATATCCTTGAATTCTGCGTGTACCTCCTCGACCACTCCCTTCGCCCTGCGCATCCCCTCGTCAGTTTGCCTTCGTATTTCCATCAGCCAGTCTTCGTTGACCTGAGGAGCTATGGTGATCGGATTATCGGGGTGAAGTACCTTGTCTCCCCTATCATAGCGAGGGAGAAACTTATCCACAAGGGCTTTGTCCGGCACATTGGTCAGCACTTGCGAATGGGTGAGGAAGGAGCCATCGGCGCTGATGGCGCACGGAAGGAAGACCCGCGAGTCTTCGGCGATCCGCCATGCCATCAGGGCGGTATCCAAGGCTTCTTGAGCGGTGGATACCCAGTTGAGCAGCCAACCAAGGTCCCGAACAGCCAGTGCGTCGTTGTGTTCGGTCCCGAAAGCTCCCGGATCATCCAGAGCCCGGTTCCCGACCATTGCCACCACCGGCAGCCGCAACCCGGCAGTAACTGCCAAGGCTTCGAAAGCATAGAACCACCCCACACCACTGGACCCGCAAAACACGCGGGCTCCGACAGCCGATGCGTGCTTGACGATCTCGAACTGGGAATGTTCGCTTTCGGCAACTATGAACTCGCAATCCAACTCTCCGTCAGCTACGAGCTTGGATACATACTGCATTACCGTGTCGTATGGGCGAATGGGGTAAGCTGTGATCACATCGACATCAGCAAGGGAGCAAGCTATCGCGATAGCTTCGCTTCCGCTGATGAGCAGTTCTTCTTCCGCCCTTTGGATTGTTGTAGACATTATAGTCCCCCCACCTTACTCTCGGTATTGGTAGCAACACCGAGTTCTTCTTGGTACTGGCCAACATGGTGGAACCCGTGGGAACGAGGAGTCTCGGTTTTCTGCTTTTCGACGAGTTCGGTCATCCACTTATTGTAGCCGTCTTTGTCCTTGTTCCAAGCTTCCCACTGGCTTTCGTTACCTTCGAACTTTGATTCGCTGACCATGGTGATGCAATCCGGCACCGGGCAAACCGCTTCGCAGACTGCGCATCCGCAACAGGATTCCATGTTGGTGTCATAAAGCCCGTCGGGGGTCACATCAAAACAGGTGTCGGGGCAGTGAAGCCAGCAGAGGGTGCACTTGATGCAGGTCTCGAAGTTAATTACCGGGCGCATGGAGCGGGTGCTCCACTTCTTGAAGTACGGATTTCGCACCGGTTCATAACCGCCTTCAGCGCCTCTGAAGCCTGCGCCTTGCTCTACGTTACGGACCACCAAAGCTTCTTCCATAGTCGTCCAACCGGGCAAATCGAAGCTGAATGGAACCTCAGGGTTGCCTTCACCGGGTTCAACCACGCGGGTTTCAGTCCGCTCGTAGGACTTCCTTGCAGAATCCACCTTCACCGGATTGTCCCACTGCTCTTGAATCGCTTCTTCGACCGATTCCAGGCTGACCATCTCTGGGCATACCTTACATATAGCCCCGAGGATCCTGACGTCCGTATGATCATCTTTGTACACCCAAAGACCCGAGAAACTGGTGGCGCCTTGAACTACTCCGATGTTGTACGCGGCATCTTTGGTGTGGATGTCGCGGACCAAATCGCCTCGACCATGTACTGAGGTGACGAGTAAGGTCCCGCTTTCTTTGGTGAGCTGGTTGATGGGCTGAAGCCCGTACCATCCCCAAGATTCCACACCTTTGCACAAAGTATCGTCAACGGCGACCGTCACATCGACGTTGTCTGCTTCGTACATGGCCAGGTTCTCTTCCAGCTCTTCTTGGGTGTCTGCCACAACAGCAAAGTACTTGGCAGGAATCCCGTTTCTTTCCGGGGAATCGCCATAACGACCAAATCCTATTCCAACCTTCCCTTCTTTTCGAGCGGCCAGAACGATTCCTCTGCATATGTTCCGGGCCAGGGTTTTTTGGAATATTCCCCTGTAGACTACCTCAAGAGATGTTTTACCCATGGTTCCTCCTTAACGCTGTTTCCGTATACATGATCGTAGCTGTGCTCATCTCCAGACACTCCGTCAATCGGAGACCGACACAGCAAGCTTACCGGTTGATCCATCGTGAACATATGCAGGTTCCACTTCAGAGATGTGATGTTCCATCGCCGACCTGGCCCCCTCGACGTTTCCTGCTCTGACCATCTCCCGAATATGCCGGTGGGACGCCAGGGACCGTTGGGGCCGTCCTGGGGTTTGCATCGTATGGTCCCTGGACTGGACCAAGATATCGGAGATGGTTGAAATCACCTTGACCAAAGCCCAGTTCTGGGTGCCTTGAGCTAAGGCAAAATGAAAAGCAGTATCACCCTCGACTCCCGTTTCACCATTCGCTATCTGCAGTCCCTGATCATCAATCGCTTCTTTCATGCGATCACAATCATCAGATGTTGCCCGCTCTGCAGCCAAGGATGCAATGTGGGGCTCCAACAGATGGCGCACTTCGAAAATGTCGGTCAAAGATTGGTTGGCTAGAGTCAAAGTGGAAGCAATGATGGAAACCAACGGCTCCAAGGTTTCGGTGCTAACGAAGGTGCCGGAACCTGGCCGGCTCACCACCATTCCTTGAAGCTCCAACGCCCGCATGGCTTCTCGCAGGGAGCTGCGGCTTACTTGGAAGCGCTCAGCCAACTCCCTTTCGGAGGGCAGCCGGTCGCCGGATTTAAGGACTCCATCACGAATGAGGTCTCGTATCTGACCTGAAATATCTTGGTGGATCCTTCGTCGTTGGATTACGTGGAAATCCTCCATACACTCTTTCTTTGGTCAGCTGGCCGGATGGTCTGACCAATTTCAGGATTGCGACACATTACCACGCACTTTATGATTTGTCAATATATCCTGCGCCATCATAAGTTTTTTTGGTCCAACCGGGCAGCTCGACAGGTTCACGGATGGAATGTACGCCATCTGCTTAGTTGGAAGGGCGCCTGATACAGGGTACAATATCCGAACCCGAATATTGCAACATGGAAAGCTGGACCTAAAATGAGCAACGGACCTGAGCATGTCGCACTGGAAGACCAAGGGATACGGATCACGTGGCCCGATGGTCATCAGAGCATCTATCCACACCGGGCGCTGCGCCTGAAATGTCCATGCGCTCAGTGTGTGGATGAATGGACCCACGAACTGCGCCTCGACCCGGAAACCGTGCCCATGAGCGTAAGGGCGGAAGACCAAATGACCATCGGCAACTATGCCCTGCAATTCCTGTGGAGCGATGTCCACTACACCGGCATATACACCTACGAGTTCCTGCGGGCAATGTGCTCCTGCATGGAATGTTTAGCTGCCAAGCGATGAACAAGTTGTGGGCGCAAAGACGCTTTTTCGGCCACAGATCAGGACCCGGATGACGGAGGAGTATCCTCACGGGGCTTGGACGGACTCACCTGTGATCCTGATTTGAAGATGTGCCCGTATTGCCCGTCCCTGAAGCCAAAAACGGACAGCTTTAATTTACTCGCGGAATCGCATTTGGGGCAAGGTGAAGGATCGTCTCTGCGGGCCAGCGTACGGATCGAATCAAAGATGTGTCCACAGCCGCCGCACTCATATTCATAGATCGGCATATTCCCCCCTACTTGGAGCTTAGTTAATCACGTCGCGGTAAAACCTGGATAACCCCCGAACAACTCGCCTGAATCCCGTCATTCCCGTCCCCTGAAGTCCGTCATTCCCGCGAAGGCGAGAACCTCGCCCCTCTGTAGGGACGGGTTTCACGTCCATCCTCCGCATCCAAGCGGACTTATTCAGACTATCCCTAGATAACCCCCGAACTCCTGAAGTTATCTATCTCGGACGGCGAATATCCCAGGACATCTTTCAACACTTCATCGTTATGTTGACCCAAGACAGGGGCTGGCTTGAAGGTTTCTTTGTAGCCCAGCTTGATGGGATTGCCCGGCAGTTTGTAGCTGCCCGCTGTCGGATGTTCCACATCTACGAGCATGTTCCTGTGATGGACCTGGGGGTCATCGTATGCTTCTTTGATGGTATTCACCGGGGCTACAGGAATCCGATGCACCAAGAGCTTCATCCACTCTTCTGCCGTCTTGGTTGCAAAAGCCGATTCCAAGATCGCCTTTAACTGATCCCAGTTCTTTCGGCGCCCATCTATGCCTGCGAACCGTTGGTCCGCGGGTAGGTCAACGAAACCTTCTGCATCTGATGCAAGGACGGAGACCAGCTCGTCGTAGAATTTTTGGGTTGCACAATGTATCTGAAGATAACGATCATCCTTGGTCTTGAAAGCCCCGTTGGGCAGGTTGGCCGACTGCACCGACCCGCCGGGGCCGGGAACCTCACCGCTTCCAAGATACATCTCAGCCAGGTGGCCTTGGAAGGTGAGCTGGATATCCAACAAGCTCAGGTCAATGTCGCATCCTTCACCGGTCCGTTCCCGGGCTAGGAGAGCAGCCAAAATGCCAACCGTTGCACCATAGCTTCCGCCCATGTCCGCTACCGCAAAACCCATCACCGCCGGTGGTCCGCCGGGCTCTCCGGTCACGCTCATGGCCCCGGAGACAGCTTGTGCAACCGAATCGAACACCGGCCGGTCCCGGTAAGGTCCATCCCGTCCGAAGCCTGAGATCGAACAACAGACAATCGAAGGGTTGATCTTCTTAAGGGTTTCGTAGTCGACCCCCAACCGGGCTGTCACGCCAGGACGGAAATTGTCCAGCACAACATCGGAAATACGGGCCAGATCATAGAATATCCTGCGGCCTTCTTCTTGTTGAAGATTTAGGGTGATACCCTTCTTGTTGCGATTGTAGATCATGTAGTACATGCTTTCGCCGCCCAAGAAGGATACGCCCATGCGGCGGGAAGCTTCACCCAAACCGGGAGGTTCCACCTTGATCACCTCAGCTCCGAGGTCAGCCATCATACGAGATGATGCCGGCCCCGCAAGAGCTTGGGACAAATCCAAGAGCCGTATTCCGCCCAAAGGTGCATTCATTTAGCAGTAGTTCTATTCACCGGTTCAGATTCATAGACCATTATTCGGTAGGCACGAGACCCGGCCATCACAGGGTCGGTGTATGGCTATCGCTCACCTTGGGGCAGCTACTTCTTCTTCAGGAAGCTATCCAAGGTTTGAGCCAGTTGAACTGGGGTATGGTACCCCACATCGTGGGAACTGTCTTTGATCCAAACGACCTGAGAATCTTTCAGGGCTGTTTGGGCTGCACCAACCATCAGTCGCCGAGACTGGGCCAATTCCGGGCTTCCCGTTCCGGGCCGCCGTTCGGCAGCAACGATAATGGTCGGGCACTGGACCAACCCGAACATCGTCGAAGGCGGATCGTTCCACATAGCTTCCATCACCTGGGCATGATTGCTGGGCTCCAAGATGTCCCGAATCGTTCCATCGGGCAGATGATGGACCATCGTGAGCACAATACGCTCCAGTTCATCGCTCCAGCAGTCCGAAAGCTGTTCCTTGAGCAGTTCCAGGAAATCCTCCTTGACCGGCGGGACACTGCGCGGTTGCAACCGATTTCTGAATGACTCCCAGGTTGCCTCGGGCCTGAGGCGCCAGTCCTGAAATCCTCCATCTATCAGCGCCAATGCGGCGATCCTGTCAGGGTGCTTGGCAGCGACGCTAAGGGCAACATGCCCGCCCCAAGAGTGCCCGCACAGGTTCACCTTCTCCAAACCAAGATGGTCCAAAGCGGCGATTATGTCGCCGGATAGTGTATTCCAGTCGTACCCGCTAGCTGGTTGGTCGGTCTTTCCGTGTCCTCGCTGGTCCAAAGCAAAGCATCTGTACGTGCTCCGCAGGTGAGGAAGAACCAGATCATACCAGTGGCAGGAAGAAGCCAGACCATGAAGAGCAACCAGCGGGAAATTCGCGTCATGTTCCGGCTCCGGCGCCCCCCAATCCAGATAATTCATTCGCAGGGCTTGGCTATTTATCCAGCTTTCTTCAGGCACCGTCGATCCCATCAATCAGCCCCTTCACAGACCTAGTTTGAGGATGAGTATACAGCAGGCTTGAAAACAGGTTCAACCGACTCTTATTTCACGGGAGTCGGCCATCCCTTCGGCAAACGTTGCCTACGGGCGTCAATGCTGTCTCACCCGACATCTTGAAGCTACAGAAGGTCGGTGAAATGGGATGGGAGCAGGCCATTGTCCACGATCACCTTACGTTCCCGGAACAGCCAACGCCCTTCTTGGCGAACCAGGTGGTCCTCATATTCGCCGCAAGCATGAAACTGGGTGACGCCATCATCTGCTGTCCGGTAGACCACAAAATAGCTGTTTACGCTGGCTTCATCTTCTCCGATGGGCGTAATCCGTATGTTGGACACCGTATGGAGGGTCTTGCTTCTGCCCACTTGCCAGAACCCCATGAGAAAGGTAACCCGTTCCTTAAGCGATTCTTGGCCGTCGTCTTTGAAGAGGTAGAGGCCGTTTTCTTGGTGGTTCTCATAGGTGATAGCTGAATAGATTCCATCATCGGTAAACAGCTCCAACCACTCCAAGAAACGCTGGTGATCAATTATTCGAGCACAGTCGAACAGCAGAAGTCTTATTTGGTCTTCATATCTCTCGTTATCATCGGCTCCAGGGGACATCCGCGCTGCTCCCGTTATTTTAGCTGCCTACAGGGCATGTTCGCCCATATACCGGCGCCAGGTGTGGTAGAAGCTGCGAAGGGAATATTCATCCCGCTTTTCGCCGATCTTGCCGGGGCCTTGACCTCGGGACATGTTCGACCAACGGACCGCACTGGCTGCGTACCCAGACTGGCATCGCACCATGGCTTCGTTGTCATCGCCGCTAACCTTCCCCGACGATGCTTGGCTATCCAAGGTCCGTTCCAAGCGCCATTGGCGGGCGTCAGGGGATTCATCGCGGGCGCCCAAAGCCAACAGTTCCACCACCGTCCGCTGGACCGACTGGGGACGAAGCACTTGAATGATGTTCATCATCCCCCCAGCCTGAAACTGCAGGTCCAGGTTGGGGAACACGGTGATGATCCGGTGGTCTTGTTTGAAATCAACGTCGAAGGGTGGTCGCTGCCAAATCGGATTTTCTGATATGTTGTTTTCAAGGCCCGATGTTTCCCGCATTGCGGCTACGATTCGCTTGGGGTCTCTTTGGGGAGGAAACCTTAGCATTCCGTGCCCGTCATCCAGCCAGTGGTTATTGCCTTGGACCTCTATGCCCCGATATCCGGTTCCGACCACCGCATGGGTGAACTCTGGATGGTAGTTGTCGGCAAAGTTCTCATGCCAGATCTTCCAATTGCCGTCGTAAGCCCACCTCACCCGGCCCAGAGCTTCGGTGCCATCAACCACTTCACGAACATAGGGCCCCGCTTCACCCAAGTACTCTTCCAAAGGTCCAACGTCGGAGTCTAGGGATACGAACACCAAGCCGTAAAAAGTGTCAACCTTGATCTGGGGGATGTCATATACATCCCGTCTGAATCCGGGGCCGTAAGCATCTGGGTGGGGGACGCCAATGCAGCTTCCATCCTGATCGAAAGTCCACCCATGATACATACACCTAAATGCTGTTCCGCAGTTGCCTTTACGTTTGTTGGCCAGAGCAGCGCCCCGGTGGGTACATACATTGTAGAAAGCATTCAGGACAGATTCCCTGTTGCGGCACAGGATGATCGGCTGCCCTCCAATGTTGGTCGAAACATAATCGCCCGCCTTGGGAAGCTCACTTTCATGGGCGACAAATTGCCATGTGTGCTCAAATATATGGTCCATTTCGACCTTATAGACTTGCGGGTCCGTGTAGGCCCTGCGGTCGATGACGCGGGACATATCCAAGCCCAAGTGGGCAGGTTGTTCTTCTGTCATTTACCAACTCCTGAGGAGTGCATGACCGGATCAGCCCCGGTTCTTTGGGGTCGTCAGATCAAGCCGGAACATCATCTGGCTGGGGTAGAAGCGCCTGTGCCCTGGGGAAGGGATGCCGGCTTGTGGCCCCATATGCTGCCGGTGGTGTAATGCTGTATGGTCCAGGTTGCATCATCGACCAAGCGGCCTTCACAGCCATACTCCACCCTGAAGCCGGAGGGACAAAGCATATAGAAGGAGACCATCTGATCATTGGTGTGCCGCCCAAGAGTCGTAGCGATGGGGATTCCCTTTTCTTGGCACAGGTAGTAGGTGGCGCCCACATCATCCAACGACTGAACTTCGACCATAAAGTGGGATATCCGCGGCCCGGTTGCACCAGCGGGCCTGCTTGCGAAAGCTAGGGAATGGTGCCTGGGGTTGCAGTGGAAAAAGGACATCCTTAGTTGCCTGTCAGGCCGGTTGATTTCCACGTAATCGCTTATCTTGAGTCCAAGAACATCACGATAGAAACTGGTGGTTATGTTGAGGTCGTCCACATTCAGGACCACATGACCCAACCCCATGTTTCCCGTGACAAAACCCTTGATAGGTCGACTCGGCCTAAAGGCGCTATCGGGTTGAGCAAGTGGGCCATGAAACACTTCAACCTTCAGGCCATCCGGGTCTTCGAAGCTGATCAGGTCCATAACTTTCCTAAGGGCCCGTTCTTCTTGCGTTCCTGTTTGGATGGTCACTCCGGCAGCTTTCAGGTTCGAAGCGACCTCATCGAAAGCAGCTTCGGTCGCTACTTGCCAGCCCACGTAGGCCACATCGTCGGCGCCGTCGGGATGGAGGATGAACCTGTGGTGATATTCGTCCATGCGCAGGTATGATGTGCCATCGTCCAAGCGGTCTGAAACCATCATACCTAGAACGTCGGAAGCATACTCTTCCCATTTGGCCAGATCTTTAACGCCCAATCCGAGATAACCAAGCTGTGTAATACTCATATGGTTTCCTCAAGCCAAGGTGCCACAGTATATTCACCCAAATTTGGGGATGTCAACCAAGACAGGCATCAGTAACCGTTCGGTCTGCATCAGCTGACCTCAGTCTCCATCAATTGAACATTAAATTCGGTCTCCATCATCAGTCTCCATCAATTGACTATTAAATACGGTCTCCATCAATTGTCTATTGAGGGCCTCACCCCGCTCATCGTTCCGAACGCAGCCCCAGCCCCCAGCCCGTCATCCCACACCCACCACCGTCATCCCGAACTCCCCTCCTGTCATTCCGAACGCAGTGAGGAATCTAAAATCCCCCTCTGATGGCCAGCCCATTACTATGACAGCCCATCGCATAAGCAGGCATCTTAGATTCTTCGTCGTGCGCTCCTCAGAATGACATGGGGGGAGAGCGCTCCTCAAAATGACAATAAAAAGGGTGCCCCTATTGCCATTCCGAACCCCCTCGGGCATCCCACACCCGCTACCGTCATTCCGAACGCCCCTGCTGTCATTCCGAACCGCAGTGAGGAATCTAAAATCCCCTTCTGATGGCCAGCCCATTACTATGACAGCCCATCGCATAAGCAGGCATCTCAGATTCTTCGTCGTGCGCTCCTCAGAATGACAAGGGAGGGAGTGCGCTCCTCAGGATGACAAGAGGGGGAGTGCGCTCCTCAGGATGACAACAAAAAGGGTGCTCCTATTGCCATTCCACCCCCTATCGTCAGTCAACCCCTCTACTGTCATTCCGAACGCCCCCGCCTGTCATTCCGAACCGCAGTGAGGAATCTAAAATCTGCCTCTGATGGCCAGCCCATTACTACGACAGCCCATCGCATAAGCAGGCGCCTTAGATTCTTCGTCGTGCGCTCCTCAGAATGACATGGGGGGGCTCTCCTCAGAACGACAATAAAAAGGGCGCTCCTATTGCCATTCCGAACCCCCTATCGTCAGTCAACCCCTCTACTGTCGTTCCGAACGACCCCGCCTCTCATTCCGAACCGCAGTGAGGAATCTAAAATCTCCCCTTGATGGCCAGCCCATTACTACGACAGCCCATCGCATAAGCAGGCATCTTAGATTCTTCGTCGTGCGCTCCTCAGAATGACATGGGGGCAAAGCGCTCCTCAGAATGACATGGGGGGCTCTCCTCAGAATGACAATAAAAAGGGCGCTCCTATTGCCATTCCGAACCCCCTCGGTCATCCCACACCCGCTACCGTCATTCCGAACTCCCCTTCTGTCATTCCGAACCGCAGTGAGGAATCTAAAATCTCCCTCTGATGGCCAGCCCATTACTACGACAGCCTTCGAGTGAGCCAGCACCTTAGATTCTTCGTCGTGCGCTCCTCAGAATGACATGGAGGGAGCGCGCTCTTCAGAATGGCAAGGGGCGGTGGTGCCCCTTTACTGTCATTCCGAACTCCCGCCTGCCATTCCGAACGCCCCCGCCTGTCATTCCGAACCGCAGTGAGGAATCTAAAATCCCCCTTTGATGGCCAGCCCATTACTATGACAGCCCATCGCATAAGCAAGCGCCTTAGATTCTTCGTCGTGCGCTCCTCAGAATGACATGGGGGGAGATGTATCCTGAGAATGACAAGGGGCGGTGGTGCGCCTACTGTCATTCCGAACTCCCCGTCTGTCATTCCGAACCGCAGTGAGGAATCTAAGGTCTCCCTCTGATGGCTGGTCCATTATTACGACATCCCATCGCATAAGCAGGCACCTTAGATTCTTCGTCGTGCGCTCCTCAGAATGACAAGGGGGGGGCACGCTCTTCAGAATGACAAGGGGGGGGGGAGCGCGCTCCTCAGAATGACAAGGGGGGGAGCGCGCTCCTCAGGATGACAAGAGGGGGAGCGCGCTCCTCAGAATGACAAGGGGGGGAGCGCGCTCCTCAGGATGACAAGAGGGGGAGTGCGCTCCTCAGGATGACAAAGGCAGGGCATCCGGCGCCACAACGGGAGCGGGGCGTTTCCCATTACGACTGAGGCCGGGCGCCTCGCGGAACGACGGGGGCGGGGGCATCCGGGATCGCGACGGGGGGGTCGCCTGCATCTCTCATCAACCTCGTCAAGTCTGAACGGTGACATGAAGCGTGGTTGCTCCGGGCCTCGGTCGCGGAGAGACGGGACAAAATGGTTCGCAATGTTCGCACCATGATATACTTTGCCAAAAGATAGGGCTCTAGTCAGCGCCCTCTTAATCAAGCGCTGTTTCGGGAGTTGACATGTCCAGCATCTGGGTTGATCTGATGGGAGCGGAAGTCCGCTACTACCACGGGCGGTACAAAACCCGGGTAATAGAAGCGGGCGCCGGGGAACCTCTGGTGCTCATCCACGGCGTTGGAGGACATGCCGAAGCTTACAGCCGCAACATCATGCGCCTCGCCCAACATTACCATGTGCTGGCCATCGACCTTCTCTGGCATGGCTATTCCCAAAGGGATGGATTTGTCGCCGGTCAGCAGATGGAGCTATTTTCGGATCAGGTCGTGGATTTGTTGGACCAGATCGGCGCTGACAAAGGCCATGTGGAAGGTGAATCCTTGGGTGGCTGGGTTGGACTGACGATGGCGATGAATCATCCCGACCGGCTCGGTAAGCTGATACTTAACACACCCATCGGCGTTGCTTTCAACCAAACGGCCCCACGGGAAGACAGAGCCGGTGGCCGGAGCTTGCTTGCCACCCGCTCCATGGCAGCAATAGAAGACCCCACCGCCGAAACCATCAGACAACGTTTGGAATGGCTCATGGCTTCGCCTGATCGAGTGACCGACGAACTGGTGGAAGCCCGGCTGAAGATCTACAGCGATCCGGGCGCCCAAGAATCCTTGGGGAAAATGTTCGCCAACTCGTTCGGACAAGGCAAAACTTCCCGCCGTTTCACGGAAGATGAGTTGTCTGAGATCAAAGCTCCCACGTTGGTCCTTTGGTCAGAGAAAAATCCCGGCATGGGTCCCGACGTGGGAAGATATCTGGCGACCCTGATTCCAGGTGCGGAGTGTTATGTGATGCAAGATGCTGCCCACTGGCCCCAGTGGGAGCATCCCGAAGAGCACGATCAAGTGGTCTTATCGTTTTTGAAGACCGGCTGATACCGCTAACCAGCCTTAACTAATCCGCCGGCGCCGGCTGCAAGCTGGCTTCTTCTTCTCTGCCGATCCCCGATGCCAGCAAGAAGCTGTGCACAGCATGGTTGAATATCTCCGGCTGCTCATAGTGGGTTGAGTGCCCAGCATCAGGGACCTCTATCAGAGTCGACTCAGGAATCAGCCCATGAAGACCCCGGATGACATCGGGCGGGAACAGCACATCTTCCAAGCCAACGATGAACAACAAGGGTATTCCCAAAGCAGCCATCTGATCGGGAGTAGGTCCTTTTTGGAAGCTGCCGGGCAGGTTGTTTCGGTTGACCATGTTGAAGCTGTTCATCTGGGTGTACAATTCGGCTTTCCCTGGTTCACGTCGTCTAAACCCATCGGATAGCACCCGGTCCAGTTGGGACAAGCCGCTGGAGCTTTTCCGCACCTCATCCATCCTGACCTCTAAGTTTTCGGGTAACGCCATACCCCCCAAGGTGTCGCCTAATACCAAAGCACGTACCCGGCCGGGATTTTGCTGAGTGAACAGACCGCAGGTCGATCCTCCCATCGACTGCGCAATCAGCGTCGCTTGGTCCACCTCGAGATAGTCTAAGAGGTGCTTTAGGTCATCAGCAAAGGCTGCTCGTCCGGGGCCTTCGGAAGCGTCCCTGGAGTTGCCAAAACCCCTGTGATCGAAGGTGACCACACGGTACCACCGCGAAAAATAAGCGGTTTGCTGATACCAGTTGGAATGATTGCCGCCGATGCCGTGGGCGAAGACCAAGGTAGGCCCCTCACCCTTGATATCATAGTAAAGGTCAAGACCGTTAATATTCACGGTAGCCATGAATCACCTCCTACACCTGCTGTCGTGAGGATTATAGCTACAGCCATCCGAAGGTGTCAAAAAGCGGTGGCCGACCTGAGCTACTTAAAGATAGTCTGATTAAGTCCCCTTGGATGCGGAGGATGAACGTGAAACCCTCCCGACAGAGGGACGAGGTTCCCGCCTTCGCGGGAATGACGGGCTTCAGGCGAGTTGTTCAGAGGTTCCTTAAGTTGACATAGGGGAAGTATCAGATGAAAATAGCAGGACGTCAGATCCTCTACAGAGGAGGTTTTCATGGCTGACCTTACCCACGAACAGATACGGGCAATGGGTGCTGCAGCCGGGCTTGAGTTTACCGATCAGGACCTGGTGGAGGTTGCCTACGGCTTGAATGCCGTCCTGGAAGCTTTGGGAGAGATCGACCTGCCAGGTCTGGAGCATGTGGAGCCGTTGTCTGTGTACCCACCCCCCGACCTACAGAAGCTGGTTCCGGGAGCCTGATCAGCTGGGTTTATTTCAGCCCTCAAACTGAAATCCCACTCCCACCGGGCAATGGTCCGACCCCATCACATCAGGTAGTATAAAAGCGTTGGTCATGTTCCGGCTGAACCCCTCGCTAGCGAAGAAATAATCGATCCGCCAGCCCACATTACGGTCCCTGGCCTTGGTCATCGTATCCCAGTATGTGTACTGCTCCGGTTGATCGTTGAACATCCTGAACACATCCACATATCCATAGCTCAGGAATTTATCGACCCATGCCCGCTCTTCAGGTAAGAACCCGGAGGTTTTCTGGTTCTCTTTGGGGCGGGCTAGGTCGATTTCTTTGTGGGCAGTGTTTACGTCGCCGCACACCAGCACGCCTTTTCCCTGTTGCTTCAGTTCCTCAACGTAATCAAGGAAGGCATCGTAGAAGTCCATCTTATAAGCCAAGCGTTCTTTGGAAGATCGACCGTTCGGGAAGTAGATGTTCAGCAGCACAAAGTCGCCGTAGTCAGCCGCGATGATGCGACCTTCTCTATCGCAGGTCTCGATGCCAAAGCCGTAGCTAATGCTCCGGGGCGGGACCTTGGTGAAAAGAGCTACTCCGCTGTAGCCCTTTCTTTCACCGCTGCAGTAATATATTTCATAGCCTGGAATGGCGGTAAGGGCTTCGGTGAGCTGGTCGACCGAAGCTTTGGTTTCTTGAAGGCAAAGTATGTCGGGAGCTTCCTCGCCGAACCATTCAAGGAACCCTTTTTTTTGGACAGCCCTGATCCCGTTAACATTCCAAGATAACGCCCGAACCTGTTGCACAAGACCCCCTTCATAACTGTCAACAGGCAAGGTAAGCAACCCTCCCATGCCGTACAGCAAACTGATGGACGGTAGTTTAAGCCAAGTTGGCGGGCACAACAACCGAGGGAAAGTCCTTGCAGTACGCTCAGCATACCCGCGGTCGACCCTCTGGGCCGCCCACCTTCGAAGATATCCTCAGTTTGACGCTCTTGGGGCGTGGTGCTAAAATCCCGTCCACCGTACGGCGGGGATCGATTCAGACCGTGATCCCTCCCTAAGTCAAGAAGCATCGTCAGCATCGGCCCATAGCTGGACATGAGGGGAAAGCATTGAGACTACTGGTGCCTGCACCAACCCTAGCAGACAGCATTTTCCCAGTCTGGAAGCCGAATGACCAGCTTGTCCGTATAGCTCATGATGCCGTGCTGGTGTTGGCTTTCACCGGCCTTGTGATCTTCTGCGCCCAGATCAGCATCCGCTTACCTTGGACCACGGTCCCCATCACAGGACAGACCTTTGCTGTGCTCGTGACAGGAGCATCTCTGGGTCCGTGGCGTGGAGCAGCATCGCTGACTTTATACACGCTTCTTGGTATGGTGGCTCCCGTATTTGCTCCGTCGGGCTTGGATATGACGGGTCAGACAGTCCATTTCATCGCTCCATGGCAAGGGACTGAAGCTTATTTCTGGGATCTGTCCGGCGGCGGATACATCATAGGCTTCATTGGAGCTGCTTGGCTGATCGGACTTTTGTCTCAGAAGGGTTACGACCGGGGCCCTTGGCTGATCGCCGGGATGTTGGCAGCCAACATAGTCTTGTATGTGCCCGGTCTTCTCTGGCTAGCCTACCTCATAAGCGCCGAGTGGATTCATCCTGGGGCAGGACAACCCTTGGGTCAACTGATATCCGGGGGAACCACCTTGGAAAAGACCTTGGTCGGCGGTTTGTACCCCTTTATCTTGGGTGATTTGATCAAGCTGTACCTAGCATCCCTCACCTTGCCGGCAGCTTGGCTCTTGGTGAGCAAACTGAAGAAAGATAAGCCGGATGGAAAGGACGGCGCCTAGGAGCCTGTCCGAGGATTCGTTTCTGGAGACGAAAAACGCCACGAAATAACCTGCTTACAGCAATCTGGACTTTGTCGTGGAGTAATTAGCGTCTTTACACTCCACTAATGACGCATATCGTTTAGAACATTGTTTCTCGGACAGACTCCTAGCCCCCAGCTCGCTGGCGCTCCTGATCCACCAGAACCCTTCGCAGCACTTTACCTGAAGGGTTCTTCGGGATTTGGTCAACGAACTCCACTTCCCTGATCTGCTTGAAGCCGGCAACCAATCCGGCCATGTACTCCATTATTTCTTCAGCGGTAACAACAGCTCCGCCGGTTACAACAAAAGCTTTCGGTATCTCTCCTGCTTCCAGGTCCGGTTTACCGATCACAGCAGCATCGGATATAGACGGATGTTCCAGTAGCAAGCTTTCCAACTCTGCCGGAGCAACCTGGAAGCCCTTGTATTTGATCAACTCTTTCTTACGATCAACGATGTAAACGTATCCATCTTCATCCATCTTGGCTATATCCCCGGTATACAGCCAGCCATCGCGGATGGTTTCGGATGTTGCTTCTGGGTTGTTCCAGTACCCCTTCATAACTTGAGGCCCCTTGATGATCAGTTCTCCGATCTCTCCACGGGCAAGTTCATGCTCTCCGGTTTCAAGGTCGACAATCTTTTCTTCGGTGTTGGACACAGGCGGCCCGACGGAGCCGGCGCGCCTCAATTCCGGTTCTCCAAAATCCGCATTTGTTACCGGAGAGCTTTCGGTAAGCCCGTAACCCTGGATCGTTGGCGCATTCAACACAGCTTGAAGCTTGTTTTGAAGGTCCGGCGACAGCGGAGCTGCGCCGACAAGGCATAGACGAAGGGCGGAAAGATCATAGTCATGAATTGCAGGATATTGGGTCAGCCCCAAGGCCACCGGCGGCACTGTGAACAGCATGGTCACCTTGTTGACTGAAATTAGCTGCAAAAATAGCTCCATATCGAACCGCCCCATCATAACCTGGGTGGCTCCAACCGCCACCGCCCCGTTCATCAGCACATTCATTCCGTAGATATGGTACAAGGGCAGATGGACCAAGATAACATCATCTTCCACGAGGGCAGCCAGCTCCCCAGGACGGTTCAAAAGCTGCTGGACGTTGCTACTCAAGTTGAAGTGGGTAAGGATCACTCCCTTGGGAAGTCCGGTGGTTCCGCTGGAATATGGGAGGGCCACCGCATCTTCCGATGGGTCTATATCAACCGCGGGCGGTACTCTCCCTGCACCACGGATGAGGTCTGCATAAGAATGGGCGCTACTGCCGACCTTTTGCCCGATGATGATCACATGCTGCAGATCCGTGACCTGGGGAATCACGGGACTCAGAACGGGGTAGAGGGATTCAGAAAGGATTACAGCTTTGGCTCCGCTATCTCTAAGCTGGAACTCAACCTCCCGCTCCCGGTAGGATGGGCTCAGCGTTGTAACCACCGCCCCAGTCCAGGAGATCGCATAGAAGGAGATCACGTACTCTTGGCAATTGGGCGCGAATATAGCGACGCGGTCTCCCTTTTCAATCCCCAAGCTTGTTAAAGCTGACGCCAGATTTACAACTTTTTCTTGAAGCTCGCTAAAGGTTATACGTCGATCAGCATCTATGATCGCTGTTTTGTCTCCGAGCTTGTCCGCAGTCCGGCTAAGAAATTCGTGCAGGGGGCGGTTATCAAAAGGTTCTATGGATAACCTTGGAGGGTGCGTAGCCATATCACCGTTCCTCTCGGGGCGCCGGCTGGATTATCAATCCCCGTAACTGTTCAAACTTGGATGAGCTCCTTGCCGGAAGCCCCGTCCTTCATCCTGACGATAATGCCATAACCACACCCTGATGATAATGCCATAACCACACCGAGTTCGGCCAGTTACGAATAACCGTAACTGTCGTATTTGAGTGAGGAGTGCAGGTACTCCCCCTCCCCCCTCCCTGTCATTCCGCAGGGGCGTCCCTCCCCCCTGTCATTCCGAGGAGTGCCCTCCCTCCCCGTCATTCCGAGGATGCCCCCCTCCCCGTCACTCCGAGGAGTGCCCTCCCTCCCCGTCATTCCGAGGATGCCCCCCTCCCCGTCACTCCGAGGAGTGCCCTCCCCCCCTGTCATTCCGAGGAGTGCCCTCCCTCCCCGTCATTCCGAGGAGCACCCTCCCTCCCCGTCATTCCGAGGAGTGCCCTCCCCCCCTGTCATTCCGAGGAGTGCCTTCCCCCCCTGTCATTCCGAGGAGCGCACGACGAGGAATCTAAGGTGCTGCTCACATGATGGTTCGTCGTAGTAATGAACCGTCCTTCAAAGGGAAATCTTAGATTCCTCACTCCGTTCGGAATGACAACGGGGGGCGTTCGGAATGACAATGCATCCCTGTCATTCTGATGAGCCCTCCACCTTTATGTCATTCCGAGGAGTGCCCTCCCCCCCTGTCATTCCGAGGAGGCCCCCCCTCCCCGTCATTCCGAGGAGTGCTCTCCTCCCCTGTCATTCCGAGGAGTGCTCTCCTCCCCTGTCATTCCGAGGAGTGCTCTCCTCCCCTGTCATTCCGAGGAGTGCTCTCCTCCCCTGTCATTCCGAGGAGTGCTCTCTTCCCCTGTCATTCCGAGGAGCGCACGACGAGGAATCTAAGGTGCTGCTCACATGATGGTTCGTCGTAGTAATGAACCGTCCTGCAAAGGGAAATCTTAGATTCCTCACTCCGTTCGGAATGACAACGGGGGCGTTCGGAATGACAACGCGGGGCGTTCGGAATGACAATGCATCCCTGTCATTCTGATGAGCCCTCCACCTTTATGTCATTGTGAGGAGCACCCTCCCCCCATGTCATTCCGAGGAGCGCCTTCCCCCTGTCATTCCGAGGAGGCCCCCCCTCCCCGTCATTCCGAGGAGCACCCTCCCTCCCCGTCATTCCGAGGAGCGCATTCCCCCCATGTCATTCCGAGGAGCGCACGACGAGGAATCTAAGGTGCCTCCTCACACCATGGCTCTGCGTAGTAGTGAACCAGCCATCAAAGAAGCATTCTAGATTCCTCGCTTCACTCGGAATGACAATGGAGCACCTTCCCCTCATGTCATTCCGAGGAGTGCCCTCCCTCCATGTCATTCCGAGGAGCGCCTTCCCCCCATGTCATTCCGAGGAGCGCCTTCCCCCCATGTCATTCCGAGGAGCACCCTCCCTCCCCGTCATTCCGAGGAGCCCCTCCCCCCATGTCATTCCGAGGAGCCCCTTCCCCCCATGTCATTCCGAGGAGCACCCTCCCTCCCCGTCATTCCGAGGAGCGCCTTCCCCCCATGTCATTCCGAGGAGCGCCTTCCCCCCATGTCATTCCGAGGAGCGCCTTCCCCCCGTCATTCCGAGGAGCACCTTCCCCCCCTGTCATTCCGAGGAGCACCCTCCCCCCATGTCATTCCGAGGAGCACCTTCCCCTCTGTCATTCCGAGGAGCACCCTCCCCCCATGTCATTCCGAGGAGCGCCTTTCCCCCCTGTCATTCCGAGGAGCGCACGACGAGGAATCTAAGGTGCCTCCTCACATCATGGCTCTGCGTAGTAGTGAACCAGCCATCAAAGAAGCATTCTAGATTCCTCGCTTCACTCGGAATGACAAGGGGAAAATCGGAAAGACTATGGGGGGGTCGGAATGACGATGGGGGGCGGAATGACGATGGGGGGCGGAATGACGATGGGGAACTTGGAAGGACGGTAGATGGGTTCGGATGGGCAATTCGGGGGCTGTCGCTGATTTCAGAACAAGAACCTGGGGAGGCCACCAAGACTGAGATCATGGCTCCTGAACTATCATCAGTTCCTAATCGGCATCGGGCTTTTTGACCGCATGGCCTCCGAACTGGTTACGAAGAGCAGCCAGCATACGATTTCCCAGAGGCTGCTGTTGCCTGGATCGGAACCGCTGCTGTAAAGATAAGGTTATCACCGGCGCGGGTACTGCCAGTTCCACCGATTCTTCGACAGCCCACCTACCTTCTCCTGAATCGTCAACGTAACCTTGTAGGTTGTCCAACCCAGGGTCCTCGGCCAAAGCTCTTGCTGCCAGGTCCAGGAGCCACGAACGTACGACGCTGCCGTACCGCCACGTTTCGGCGATTCCAGCCAAATTCAGATCAAGCTCCGTCTTTGCCGCCAAAAGCTCAAATCCTTCCGCGTAAGCTTCCATCAAGCCATACTCAATGGCATTGTGGACCATCTTCACAAAATGGCCGGCTCCGCTGGGCCCAGCATGTATGTATCCGTAGTCCATTCCCGGAGCTAAGGTCTGAAAGATAGGTTCATGCCGGGAAAACGTTTCTTTGTCCCCCCCGACCATCAAACAATAGCCTTCGGTCAGGCCCCAAATGCCCCCGCTTGTGCCCACATCAAGGTAGTGGATGTTGCGGCCAGATAACTTCTCAGCCCGCTGCATGCTATGTTTGTAGTAGCTGTTACCTCCTTCGAGGATGGTGTCTCCCGTCGACAACAATGACGCCAAGGCTTCAATTGATTCTTCGGTGGGCTGTCCGGCGGGGACCATGATCCAAACTGATCGAGGCGGACTCAGCCGCCCAACCATATCTTGGATAGAGGTTGATCCAGCAGCTCCTTGGGCGGTTGCAGCCATTACAGCTTCCGCGCCTAGGTCGTAGACCACAACTTTGTGACCGCCCCTAAGCAATCGCGAGACCATGTTGCCGCCCATGCGGCCCAGGCCAATCATGCCCAATTCCATAACCAATCCCCTCTTCTGGTTGACCAACGTACCGACCATCTACCTTGAGCCTTCGGGTAAGGAGGCACCTTAGATTCTTCGTCGTGCGCTCCTCAGAATGACAGGGAGGGGGCGCTCCTCAGAATGACGGGGCAGGAGGCGCTCCTCAGAATGACAGGGAGGGGGCGCTCCTCAGAATGACGGGGCAGGGGGCGCTCCTCAGAATGACAGGGAGGAGGCGCTCCTCAGAATGACAGGGAGGGGCGCTCCTCAGAATGACGGGGGAGGGGGCGCTCCTCAGAATGACAGGGAGGAGGCGCTCCTCAGAATGACAGGGAGGAGGCACTCCTCAGAATGACGGGGGAGGGTGCTCCATAGTCATTCCGAACCCGTCATGGTCATTCCGAGTCTCCCATTGTCATTCCGAGTGAAGCGAGGAATCTAGGATGCTTCTTTGATGCCCGGTTCATTACTGCGCAGAGCCATGATGTGAGGAGGCACCTTAGATTCTTCGTCGTGCGCTCCTCAGAATGACAGGGAGGGGGCGCTCCTCAGAATGACGGGGAGGGGGCCTCCTCGGGATGGCAGAGAGGGGGCGCTCCTCAGAATGACAGGGAGGAGGCACTCCTCAGAATGACGGGGGAGGGGGGCCTCCTCGGAATGACAGGGAGGGGGCGCTCCTCAGAATGACAGGGAGGGGGCGCTCCTCGGAATGACAGGGAGGGTGCGCTCCTCAGAATGACGGAGGAGGGGGCGCTCCTCAGAGTCGTCTACCCGGATTTATCAGGGACCCAGCAAGCTACTCGCAAATACACCGAGTTGAATAGCGCATCAAGAGGGACCAATGAAGCCTGTCGTCGGAAGCTCTCGCTGTCTGGACTGGATAGACCCCGCACACTATTGGTATGCCCCGTATGTATTATTTCCTTGGTTCTTGGAGTTCCTTATTGCCGCTCAACGGTACCTCAGCCGTTGCTTTTACCTAGATATCGTTCTTCGATAGCAATGACCTTGGCCAGCCGCCTTTGATGCCGTTCTTCGCCGGTGAACTTTGCTCCGAGGAACGCAGTGACCACCTCCTTAGCTAGATCGACGCCAACGACCCTGGCGCCCAAGCACAAGATGTTTACATCATCATGCTCCACCCCCTGATGGGCAGAGTAGGTGTCATGGCAGGTCCCTGCTCGAACGCCGGCCACCTTGTTTGCCGCCACAGATGCTCCCACCCCGCTGCCACAGATGATGATCCCGCGGACAGCTTCACCCGATGCCAAATGCTGGGCCACCCCCAAGGCAAGGTCGGGATAATCATCCTGAGGGTCGTAGGTGTGCGCTCCTGCATCCATGATCTGATATCCCAAAGAACTGAGCCACGGGGCCAGCTCCGCTTTGAGCTGGAATCCCGCATGATCGGCGCCGATGGCAACGATTTGGCTCACGGCGCACCCCCCGACAGGACCCGTCCAACCTCTTCCACCACTCGCTCGGATGTGAGTCCCAGCTTGTCGTACACAACGCCGCCAGGAGCAGAAGCGCCGAAATGGGGGATGCCTATGATAGATCCAGCGGGCCCGACGTAGCGTTCCCAACCCAGGGGCGTAGATGCTTCGATGGAAACCCGGGCAGTGATTTCGGGGGGCAGAACAGCATTCCTGTATGAGGCAGGCTGCGCATCGAAGATCTCCCAAGAAGGCAATGAAACCACCCGGGCCGCCACCCCGTTGGCTTCCAGTTCCCGGCCTGCCTTGACGGCGATGTTCACTTCAGAGCCGGTAGCTATGATAATCACATCAGGAACACCTGCAGATTCCCAGATAACATATCCTCCTTGGTGCAGGTCGCCGTTGCGGTTCTGGGTCCGTTCCAACATTGGAAGGTTCTGCCTGCTCAGGATTATGGCGGTAGGGCCGTCTCTTCGCAGCACCGCAGATCTCCATGCTTCCACCGTCTCCAAGGCATCTGCCGGGCGGATCACCACCAGGTTGGGGACCCCCCTTAAACCCAACAGCTGTTCGATGGGCTGGTGCGTGGGGCCATCTTCTCCCAACCCGACGGAATCGTGGGTGAAAACGAACACCACCTGTTGGGACATTAGTGCTGCCAATCGCATTGGCGGGCGCATATAATCCGAAAAGATAAGGAAGGTTGCGGCGTAGGGTATCAGTCCGCCATGTAGTGCGATCCCGTTGGAGACAGCGCCCATAGCATGTTCCCGGACCCCGAAATGCAGATTGTTGCCCCATTCCGTCGAGCTGTAATGGCCCCGGTCATTTAGTATCGTCTTTGTCGATGGAGCCAGGTCGGCCGAGCCGCCCACAAGGGCGCCGATATGATCTGCCAGAACGTTCATCACCCGGCCCGAAGCTTCCCGCGTTGCCATTGGCTTGTCCCCGGTGGAAAACAGACCAGCCAATGAATCGTCCCAGCCATCGGGCAGCTTGCCAGCTAACACATCATCCCGCCGAGAAGCCAGATCAGGGAAGGCCATGCGATAAGCATCGACCCTCTTTTGCCACTCCTGCTCCGAAGCACATCCCCGCTCCACCGCCTGCCGGTAATGGGTCAATGCTTCCGGTGGAACCTCGAAGGGTTCTTGAGAAACCCACCCCAATGATTCTTTGGCAAGCTGCGCTTCAGATTCGCCAAGAGGTTCGCCGTGTGCTGCAGCTGTACCAGCTTTGTTGGGGCTTCCGTAGCCGATGGTGGTGCGGCAAATTATCAAGCTGGGACGTCCTGTTTCTGCCTTCCCGGCGCTGATGGCCGCCTCAACCGCATCTTGGTCCATTCCGTCAATGGGTCCGACGACATGCCAGCCGTAAGCTTGGAACCGCTGGCCTACGTTTTCGGTGAAAGCCAAGTCGGTATGCCCTTCGATGGAAACATGATTATCATCGTACAGGTAGACCAGCTTGCCCAAACGCAGGTGACCGGCCAAAGAAGCAGCTTCAGCGGTGACCCCTTCCTGCAAATCGCCATCGGACACAATCGCATAGGTGTGGTGGTCGATGATCTCATGCCCAGGTTGGTTGAACTGGTTTGCCAACCACCTTTCGGCAATGGCCATCCCAACGCCATTGGCAAACCCTTGGCCCAAAGGCCCGGTGGTCGCTTCCACCCCTGGGGTTAATCCGTACTCAGGATGACCTGGAGTTTTGCTGCCCCACTGGCGAAAAGACTTCAGCTCTTCCAAAGGAAGGTCGTAACCTGTGAGGTATAACAGTCCGTACAAGAGTGCGGAAGCATGTCCTGCTGAGAGGATGAACCGGTCCCGGTCGGCCCATCCGGGGTTCTTGGGATTATGCTTTAGGAACCTGTCCCACAACACATACGCCATGGGCGATGCACCCATGGGCGCACCGGGATGCCCCGACTTGGCTTTTTCCACCGCATCCACCGAAAGGAACCTTAGTGTGTTGATGCACAGCTCATCCAGAGGCTTGGGACTCATGGATTCCCCCATTTTTGAGCATTAGGGCGCCTCTCATCATTTTCCCATTTTCAGGGTTGAGGAGTGGCCCCGATTTATTGTCCATGACACTTTTTGTACTTCTTGCCACTACCGCAAGGACACTTGGAGTTTCGTCCAATTTTCCCGTGTTGTCGAAGGATGGCTTTCTTTTCCGCGCAGTTGGCGCAAGTACAAGCAGATGGATGATCGGTGTACCAACCGGTTCTAGCCATTGGAGGCCCTCTACCTTCCTTTTTCCTTTACATCCCTCAGCTTTTGCCAACATATGCACAATCAACGATAGCATATTTCCGGCGCCTCCGCATTTCTATTTCTTCCTCCTGAGCGATGGGCTGCCACAGGTTGGGGCACCCCTGTTTTCTGTCCGCGAAGTTTTGGGATATCCGTGCTCCGTGCTATTCTACCAACGAGAACTCAAAGTTATGCCATCCTTGGCCTGAAGATATTCTGGTACGGCGCCATCTCTGTTATGATTATCTCTGGACCAGCGGATCCCCGCCCAGACCATGGGCCAACGGCGCTCCATTTGCAACACGAAATACCGGCGCCCCTTCTGCCGCCCTGTTAGGAGAAGTATGTACGAAATCTCGTTTGAGAAGATCTCTTTGTCCAACGGCCTTGATGTAATCTTCCATCAAGACCACTCCTTGCCGATGGTAAGCACGAACCTCTGGTACCATGTGGGTTCAAAAGATGAGGAACCGGGGAAGACAGGTTATGCTCATCTGTTCGAGCATCTGATGTTCGAAGGGTCGAAGAACCACAATTCCAGCTACTTTGAACCGTTGACCGAGGTGGGAGCTGTTCTCAACGGCTCCACCAGCGGCGACCGGACCAACTATTGGGAGAACGTGCCATCCAACTACTTGGAGTTGGCTTTGTGGCTGGAGTCGGACCGGATGGGCTTCCTTCTGGATGCGCTGGACCAACCCCGCTTTGACGTACAACGGGATGTGGTGAAGAACGAACGGCGCCAAAGCTACGAAAACCGCCCATACGGCATGGCCGGCCTGCGAATTCAGGAAGCCCTTTACCCTGATCCCCATCCGTACCATTGGCCCACCATTGGCTACCACGAAGACCTGGATGCAGCCAAATTAGAAGATGCTCATTCCTTTTTTCAGCGTTTCTACACCCCTTCCAATGCAAGCTTGGCCATAGCCGGCGACTTCGATTTACAACATGCGACAGACCTGGTAAGACGATATTTCGAAGACATTCCGCCAGGTCCCGGCCTTCGCCGGACCAATCGCACCGATTCTTCACTACAGGGCCAGGTCCAGCTTACGTTGTATGATCGGGTGTTGGTGCCTCGTCTTTTCTTGGCTTGGCCCACGGTTCCCAGACTCCACAAAGATGAGGCGCCCCTGGCCATCCTTGCCGACATTTTGGGAAACGGAAAAACATCCCGGCTGTACCGCAGCTTGGTGTACAACCGCCAAATTGCCCAGAGCGTAAGCGCAAACCATGATGACCAAGAAATTGCAGGAGACTTCGGCATCGACATCACTACTGCCGAGGGTCATACGTGCAAAGAAATCGAAACGGTGGTCCAAGAGGAACTGGACAAGATTCGCGGCCATTCTCCGACCTCCGAAGAGCTGGCCCGCTCGAAAAATCGCGTCGAATGGTATCACGTTCGCCAGACTGCCAACATCGGCGGCTTCGGTGGGCGGGCGAATCGCCTGAACGCATTCAACGTCTATTCAGGGGACCCGGACCTTATCAACCATGACATGGAACGTTACCTGGCTGTGGAGGCCGAAGATATAAGAAGGGTGGCCGAGACCTACCTTGGAAACAACCAAGTACAGCTGACGGTGCTCCCCGAGCCCGTTCGGAGCCCTTCGTCGACCGGAGTGGACCGCACAATCAAACCTGTACCCACCCCAACTCCCCGTTTTGAGCCTCCTGTTCCTGAACGGCATAAGATGTCCAACGGGATGCAGCTGTTGGTGATCAGAAAACCGGAAATACCCATGGTAGCCTTGGGCGTCGTGCTTAAAACCGGCGCAGCTGATGATCCCACCGGTCTGCCGGGCATAGCTTCCTTTACAGCAGCTATGCTTCAAGAAGGAACCTCCTCACGGTCCAGCGAAGATATTGCCAATGAGTTCGAGTTCTTCGGCAGCCAGCTTTTGGTATCGACCGGCAAAGAATATACCTTGGTCGGCGCCGAATCATTGGCCCGGGAGTTTCCTCGAGCTCTGGACCTGATCGCTGACGTGCTTCTCAGCCCCACCTTCCCAGCGGAAGAGTTTGAACGGGTTGGAAAACAGCGCCTAACTTCCGTAAGGCGTCGCCAAGTCGACCCCACAGCCATAGCGGACCTCCTACTGCCTGCGCTGCTGTACGGAAGGGAAAGTGCTCTTGGTCATCCCGTTTCTGGCACCACCGATTTTTACGATGCTGTAACCGGAAACGATATGGTGGACCATTACCATTCCACCTATGGGCCTCAGACCGCCACAATGGTTGCCGTGGGGGATATTACGACAGAAGATGCCCTGAAGCTGGCAGAACAGCACTTCGGCCACTGGCAAACCACCAGCTTTTCGCCCGATGCCAACGGCAGTATTGAGGAGCATCCGAACGACACCAACTCCAAGCTTTATCTGTTGGACAAGCCAGGGGCTGCCCAATCCGTAATCAGGGTCGGCTCGACTGGGGCGCCGCGCAGCCATCCTGATTATTTTGCTTATGTCCTGTTCAATAACCTTTTTGGCGGCCAGTTCACCTCCCGGCTCAACAAGAACCTTCGCCAAGATAAGGGATACAGCTACGGGTACCGGTCCTGGTACGAATGGCACCGGCAATCTTCACTATTCCTTGCCGGCGGAGGCGTTCAAACCGGGGTGACCAAGGAAGCTGTCCATGAAACGTTGCGAGAGTTCCACGATATCAAAGGCGACCGCCCCATCTCCCAAGAGGAATTCCAGACCGCTCAGGATGGATTGCTGCGACAATTTCCTTCTTCCTTTGAAAACTGCGGGCAGATCATCCAGCAGCTAGCTCAAATCGTTTGGCTTGGTCTACCCGACGATTATTACAGAACATTCAGCGCCAACCTGAAAGCTGTATCGCTAGAGGATGTTCAGAGGGTTGCAGCACAGCAGCTTGAGGAACAGCCCACGGTTGTTGTTGTAGGAGACCGGGAAACCATAGAACCCGGCTTGGCTTCCTTTGGCAGACCTGTTCAGACCGTAGACTACGACGGCCAAGGGGTGTAACCAAGGGACCGGACGAGGCGCAAAAGCGCTGCACGATGCTTGAGGAGGGATTTGGCCATGGGTGGAGCTGATTCAGTAACATGGTCCTCGGAACGCAACTGGGATATGGTGGAAGCTGCCATCAGCGGGCTGGATGAAGAGACCATCAGCCTACAGCCGGCCGCAGAAGCCAACTCCATAGCTTGGACGCTTTGGCACATGAACCGGGTGGTGGATATGTTCATAAGCTCCCGACTTCAAGGAATGGAACCCCTATGGACCAAGCATGACTGGTATCTGAAGTACGGGTTGGCAGCAGATGCAAAGGTGCTGGGATACTCAGCTGAAGAGCTGGCGGACTGGCAAGCTCCTCCCCTGGATATACAATTGGGGTACTTCGAAGCTGTGAAAGCGGATGCTAGAAAATATATTCAGTCCGTTACCAAGGATGATCTGGATACCAAGGTGACCTTTCCCCAAGCAGCTCAGACCCAGGAGCATACCATCGCCACAGCACTGGGGCAGATGGTCTGGGATAATGTAGCTCATGGTGGACAAATAGCATACATACGAGGACTCCTGAAGGGCATGGGCTGGCACAGATAACAACACGGGGTCGTCCCGTTACCGGATGTCACAGGCCCTGCCAGGTACGTCGATTATCCGGGGAGGCAAGGCATGTTTCAAATAACCTTCGTAGACCACACAGCTTTTCGGACAACTAATATGGAAGAAACGGTCCGGTTCTATTCGGGGATCCTTGGCCTGCCTTTGCTTCAAGCAATGGTCGGCGGGGAGGCAGGCCCCGCAGCCCGGCGGTACGTCTTCGGGGTGGGAGAATCAAATAAGCTGGTCTTCTTCGACGGCTACGATAGTTTACCCGACAAAGGTTCCAGCCAGCGCTTGGACCATATGTCCCTGCGGGTTGAAACCCAAGAGGAGTTCGATCAAGCATACAAAGGGTTGCAGGACCACCAGATACAGGTCTCAGATTTGGTGGAGCGGTTCTGGGGGAAAACCTTCTACTTCAAAGACCCCAATGGCATAGAAATACAGATAAGTCTCTACACCACGCTGGACACCAGGGTGTGCGATGATCCTGATCCGGTGCCGTCCGTGGAAAAGTATCTGGTCCATAGGGAATGATTCTCTGGACCGGATTCAGCCTAGCTCCCAGTATCGATGGAAACCCCAACGATGTGGTTGTACCCATCCACTATCAGCCTGAAGACCACCTCCAACTCATCCCGGTCCCGCGGCGTGAACAGTAGCATAAAGCCTTCGAATCCCGGCCTGGCGCCGGCAGCAGGGTGGAACAACGCCCATCCTGCATCCACCGCTTCTTGCCCCCGCTGAGGGTCCATCGCCATGTGCAGGCTGCCGTCGGGGTGGATATGGCCCAACTCTCTTTCTTTGGGAACAAGTTCTGGATGGGCAACATCTACGAGCGGGTCTATCCAAAGGGCGCGTGAACCTTCCACAGGAGAAATGACGGTAAGCGTGTTCTCCAGAGATGGCAGAGCATAAACCCGCAGGTACAGTTCAGCGTTTATGCTTTCTACCGCATCGACTCCGATCTGGAGTTGGGGGGTTCCTTCGGTAATCTTGGGTTGTTCGCCCTGTCGCTGGGGCAAGGGTGTGTAGCTCATAAGGCAATGTTCCTTTCATCGAAATGCCGAGATATCGGTGGGTGCCGAAGCGTCCCTGCTGCATTATCCCTTCCGGCCGTCGGCGCCGAAAACCTCTTCCATTCTAGACGGTGCATAGCATATGTGGAATAATAACCGGGTCCTGAGAAGTCTTTGAAGTATTATATCCCCATGCCGGCTTAAGTTCTCGTCAAGCCAATGGCGGGGGCTCAGCTGATACACACCCATCAACTGGACTGGAGGAATCTGTATGGACGTCAACGGTGCAGTAGCACGGATTCTAAAGATAGAAGGTGTCGAATGGATTTCGTGTTTCCCATCCAACCTTCTCATCGAAGCAGTAGCCCAAGAAGGAATCCGCACGATAATGTTCCGCCAAGAACGTGGAGCCATCATGGCAGCCGACGGGTACAGCAGGCAGAGCGATAGACAAAAGTTTGGAGTGATTATAACCCAAGGCGGACCCGGCTCTGAGAACTCCATGGGCGGCATTGCTCAAACCTTCGGCGATAATGTGCCCGTCCTGTATTTTGCTGGTGGGCCGGCTTTGAGCCAATATGCTGTGCGTCCCAACTTTTCGCCGGCGCGAGCCTTCCAAACCGTATCCCGCCATGCTGAGGTGATCACCCATCCTAACCAGGTTTCCGCGGCGATGCGCCGGGCTTTCCATGCCCTACGCAACGGACGGCCGGGCCCGGTGATCATCGAAATTCCCGCCGATGTGGGGGGACAAGAGACCCCTGAATCATCGCTGAGCTATCAACCACCCAAACGGTCTCCCCAATCTCCGTCAGCCGGCGATATCGAAGATGCGGTGGAGCTTCTCCTGAATGCCAAGAAGCCGGTGATATGGTCGGGCATGGGGACACTGTTTTCTCAAGCTACCGAAGAACTTCGGGAGTTTGCAGAGCTGACCGAAATTCCGGTGTACTGCACGATGCCTGGTAAATCTTCCTTCAACGAAACCCACCCATTGGCCCTTGGGTCAGGCAGCGGCACAACAACGCTACCCGCCCGACGCTGGCTGCAAGAATCGGATGTTCTTTTTGCTGTTGGTTCCAGCATGACCAGGACCAGCTACGGACAACCCATACCTGACGGCAAAATCCTCATTCACAACGTAGAAAGCATCGAAGATATCAACAAGGACTATTCCATAGATGTCGGCCTTCCGGGCGATGCCAAGCTAACGTTGCAGGGAATGATCGACGCAGCAAAATCCCGTCTGGGCGCCAACGGACGAAAAGGCAGCACAAACGTAGCTGCTGAGATCGCCGAGCTAAAAGCTCAGTGGCTCGCCGAATGGATCCCGCTGTTGAACTCAGACGAGGAGCCGATCAACACCTACCGGGTCATCGGCGAGTTGGAGCGCAACCTGGATAAGGAAAACAGCATCGTCACCCACGATGCTGGAGCACCCAGGGACACCATCATGCCCTTTTTCACTGCCACCACCCCCCACAGCTACGTCGGATGGGGCAAGACCACTCACCTAGGTTACGGAATCCCCCTTATGATAGGCTCCAAGCTGGCAAAGCCGGATAAGTTCTGTCTGAACTTCATGGGAGATGGTGCGTTCGGCATGTCGGGATTGGATATCGAAACCTCCGTCCGGGCTGGAGCTCCCATCACCACCATCGTTCTGAACAACGGCGGAATGGCCACCTACCCCGGCGGGTACCCCATCTCCAGGGAACTGTTCGGTACCACCAACATGACCGGCAACTATGCCAAGATAGCCGAGGGTCTGGGCGCCGTTGGAATCACAGTAACCCAACCGGGAGAAATCGCAGGCGCCCTCAAACGTGCTCAACAGCTTAATGCCGAGGGGAAAGGTGTTCTGATAGATATCCATTCCAACCTGGAAGGCCGCCGATCAAACTTCCAGTAATCCTATAACGTTCAATTCGTAACCACAAACAGGAGATGATAATGACATCAGGAAGCAACGAAGGCTCCAGTCTTGTAGTCCACAATGCCGACTATGTGATTACAGTGGATAAAGACCGCCGGATCATTCGCAACGGCTCTGTTGTGATCAAGGGCAACAGCATAGATCGCGTGGTCAAAGCCAGCGACGTGAGCCCGGATGAGCTGGCCGGAAGGGTCATCGATGCCAGCGGCAAGATAGTGTCTCCCGGATTCATCGACACACACATCCATACAACCAAGCAGTTCAACCGTGGTCTGGCTGATGATGTTGAGCTTAGGGACCACCTGTTGGAGCGGAATTTCCCCTTCGAAGCCAACATGGATGCAGAAGATGCGTACTGGAGCTCCATTGCCTGCGCCACCGAGATGATTCGATCAGGGACCACCTGCTTCATTGATGCAGGCAACCATTATCCTGACTCTTCCGCCACCGCCATCGAAGAAACCGGCATCCGTGGGATCATAGCCCGGACCGCTTCGGACCTTGGCGGCAGCGTTCAAGGCAGCCTGCCGAGCAAGCTCTTCCAAGAAACCACCGAAGATATCCTGACCAAGTCGGTGGCTACGGTGGAACGGTGGAACGGCAAGGCTGATGGCCGGATTCGTGCTTGGTTCCAGGTACGAATAACCTACCTGGCTTCCGATGGATTGTGCCAAGAGATGAAACGCTTGTCGGACCAGTACAAGACAGGTCTTGAATCCCATTGCAGCTCTTCCTTGGAAAATCGCACGACCGCCTACAGGACCTTCGGAATGACGGAAATGCGCCGGCTGGATAAGCTGGGCATTCTCGGCCCCAATTTTATGGGTATCCACATGGGTTGGGTGGAAGAAGGGGATATGTATCTGCTCCCCAAGTACGATGTGAAGATCGCCCACTGCCCCGCGTCAAGCATGCACGCCGCCATGGGCTGCGACCTGAACGGTAAGATACCCATGATGATGGCTATGGGAGTTACCGTCGGACTTGGCTCCGATGCTGCACCATCCAACAATTCCCTGGATATGATCCGCAACATGTATTGTGCAGGCATCCATAAGGAAATCCATCAAGATGCCAGGCTGTTGCCGGCAGAAAAAGCCTTGGAGATGGCCACCATCGACGGAGCCAGGGTCGCCCAATGGGAGGATGAGATCGGCTCCTTGGAAGCTGGTAAGAGGGCAGACCTGATCCTGATCAACACCAACCAGGTCGAGATGCTACCCATCTACAACCCTGTTTCCAACCTGGTCTATAGCTGTCATGCCGGGAACGTAGATACGACCATCGTGGACGGGAAGGTGCTCATGGAAGGGCGCCAGGTGCTCACCATCGACGAAAACAAGCTGCTGGAAGAGATCCGAAGGCGTGGCGATGAAATCACAAACAGGGCAGGACTCGACCAGTTCAGGGACCCTAAATGGCCGGTGATCTAGGGGGCGTGTATAACTGTTCCGTGGGCAAGAAAATGGCAATCCTCGGTTAGGTAGCCCAATGATGGCGAGGAGAGGCTTGCCGGTACCATGGGCATCAAGGTAAGTGCAATGCTTCCCTACATCATTTCCAGTTTCTCTCGTTACCCGGTAATGGTGTAGTAGGTACACATGCCAGCAAAGAGGATGAAGAAGAGTAGCATGATGCCAATGACAGCAAGATATATGTTGCGGGTCATGTCAAAGGCCGGGCCCTAGACACGATGAACATGACAGAACTTCTGGCCGGATTCAGTAGGGCTATCACAGCCGGTGCCAAAAAGTCCGACGTGCTCACACCTCTTGGCTTTTTCGTTCACACGACACCCCTATATCCTTCAAATCCAGTGCCATAGTTTCCTTCTTTGTTTCAACCACGGCATGATACCATGCCCCGGTCAGTTGCTCAACGCTTTTCATCGTTTGAGATATATGCTCCCTTGAGACTCGTTCACTCCTCCGCCTCTTCTGCATCTGGTTTGGAAGTTTGACGTCTGACAATCACTTCCCTCCATCTATCTAGGCTCCGGTCATTGACTTCGGACTGAATAACGGAATCGCGAATTGAAACGATTTCGGGTGTTGATAGTTGGGACAGTGACCTTAAGAAAGGCGCAATAGCGGCATTCCTTGACGACGCCTTACCTATGGAAAGGGCGTGCATCCTCGCAAATCGACGGAGTTCATCCATGGAAGAGAGGCTCGTACCGGATATTAGCTGACGCCTGATCTCCGCTACTACGGAGTGCTTCTGGGGATCAGATATCCTCAAGCCGTTCAGCACAGCCATCCCAAGTCGGTCTGTCCCTCGAGGCCTCGGCTTAGACTTTTTTCGGGGAACCCGAACCGCTGCTGATTCCAATGCAACCGCAAGATCTTCTGCCCTTTGCGGGTCTCGAATCAACTCGACCAAACGAGTGACCGGACGCGGACCGTACCGAGCTACCAGACGATCTAGTGCGACCAGCATAGCAACATCGTATTCTTCAGTCATATGCCGATCCGATTTGCGAACGCATGGGCGAAAATATGGAAATTCCTCGCAGGTTTTGACCGAGCACAAGAAGTCCAAAAGATGGGGCGGCCCTCGCGTGCGCTCTTGGGAAACGATTTGGAGTAGCTAACCTCTTCATCGAAGACAAACCAGCCGCTTTCGCGAGCAACTCGTTGAACCTCATTCTTTGAAGTCGTTTCCTCTGGTGTATATCCAGAAATCGCATTGAATACAAGCCCCAAGACTACTGGCGGGCTACCAAGGTGCGCCGCAGCGAAAACATTCAAGGATTGCTCCAGCAAGGGCAATCCAATGGTGGATAGAAACTCCGGTCGAACTGGGACCAATAGATAATCGGCAACAAGATAGGCCGCAGTGGTCAGCATTGACTCAGTTGGGGCGCAGTCTATGATCACAAGGTCATATGTGTCTTCCAGTTTGTCGACAGCTTGCTTGAGCAACTGATCCTTACCTGCCGGATTGCGGAGTGCCTGAGACAATTCTAACTGTGAGGGTATAAGGTCGATCGAACCCGAACCTTCCGAGCGGGGAGCGTATACACTGACTACGGCTCTAGCAGGATCAATAGGAGCAGTTGGCCTACCAGGCACTGCCGTGAGCTGTTCAAGGATGTCCCAAACCGTTGGTTGTCCGCTTGAAATGATTTCCTCGATCCTGCGCGCGCCCACTAGATACTGACTGCTGTTGAATTGGGGATCGAGGTCCACTACCAAGACACTCTTGTGCCAAGGATCTGTCGCCATTTCCCATGCGAGGTTAACAGCAAGAGTTGACTTTCCAACCCCGCCCTTCATGTTTATCAATGCCACCTTGTGTGCCATCTCACGCCCTTTCGTTAACATCATACACTGTTTGAAGATTCGATGGTTGGTTAGCTAATCTAGCATCGCGTCCCCTCTTAAAATGTCGATCCCCTGATTTCCTAGCCCTTTCACAAACCTACCCGTTGGTTATGTCCACTAGGGGCGCTACGCTAAAAACCACACTGAAGAGCGTGTCCCATAAACCCCCTTCCTGCGGGGTTGGCGAAGCAGTAAGCTCATAGAAACATCAGGCAGGTAGGACACTATGGCTTATAACCTTCTGAGTTGCGAGCGAGACCAGAGCTACTTGATGCCGCCGTCCATGAGGGATTGGCTGAGTGAGGGTCACTTGGCTTGGTTCATTGTAGATGCAGTAGGCCAGATGGATCTGAGGGAGTTCTATGCAGTCTATCGAAGTGATGGATGGGGTGCAGCGGCCTACGATCCGGGGATGATGGTGGCCATCCTGTTGTACGGCTACTGCCTGGGTGTACGCAGTTCCAGGCGCATAGCCCGTGCTCTGGAGGAAGATGTAGGATTCCGGGTGGTGGCGGCCAACCGGCAGCCAGACTTCCGTACCATCTGTCGCTTTAGGGCGGAGCGCGAGGAGGCGTTCGAGGAGCTCTTTGTAGAGGTACTGAGGTTATGCCATGAAGCGGGTCTGGTGAAGTTGGGGGTAGTGGCTCTTGATGGGACGAAGGTGGCAGCCAACGCGGCCCTGGCCACCAACCGGAGCCACCAGGCCATTGAAGAAGAAGTGCGGCGCATGTTGGCAGAGGCCAAGGCAACGGATGCTGAAGAGGATGCCCATTATGGTCCCGACCGGCGAGGGGATGAGCTACCGGAAGGGCTAGGGGGACGGACGGAGCGGCTCAAGCGCCTGAAGGAAGCCAAGGAACGTCTGCAGCGGGAGGCTGAAGCAGGAGCCAAGGCTGTCCAAGAGCACGTGGAGCGACGGCGGGCAGAAGAAGATGTCACAGGCAAAAAGAAGCGAGGGCGAAAGCCCAAGGTGGTAGAACCACTTCCTACCGAAGGGGCGAAGGCTAATACCACCGACCCGGACAGTCGTATCATGAAGACCAGGCAAGGGTACGTGCAGGGCTACAATGCCCAGGCGGTGGTGAGCGAGGAGCAGATCATAGTAGCCGTTGGAGTGACCCAAGAGGCCAACGATGTGCAGCAACTGGAGCCGATGCTCCAAACCATGGCGCATACTCTGGAAGCAGCCGGCATAGAGGACCGGCCCAAAGCGGGCTTGGCCGATGCCGGGTACTGGAGTGAGGCCAACATCAGGGCTTGCCCCTGGCCAGAGATGCCTGAGCTTCTTATTGCCACCACCAAGGATTGGAAACAGCGGAAGCTGCTATGGGAGAAGGGGTGTCCCCGAGGGCGTATACCAAAAGGACTGAGCCCGAGGGACAGGATGGAGCGCAAGCTGCTGACAAAGCGAGGCCGAGCTCTGTACAAGAAGCGGGGTGTACTGGTGGAGCCGGTGTTCGGACAGGTCAAGGAAGGCCAGGGGTTCCGACGGTTTATGAGACGGGGGTTGGGCGCTGCACAGAGTGAGTGGTCGCTGGCAGGGACGACCCATAACTTGCTCAAGCTATGGCGCAGCGGCCAAGCGCCTTGGGACTGGGTCAAGGCGCCATGGAACTAAGAGAGTAGACGACCTTTCTGGGGGCCGACAAGTGGCCGGTGCAACTGGACGGGCCAACCTCTGTTGAGGCGCATCGCTCCCACACCTGTGTTACTCAACCCGCCCACCGGTCTATGAGACAAACTCTGAACGGGGCACAGTAGATGACAATGCTGTTGTAGACCGAAGGGTCTACGTCGGCAGGTATGGGGTAGTTCTGGTTCCCACGATTGCCCTTCAGCTTGTCAAGCTCAATGTACCCCGGGTAACTGTTCAGAGTTGGAGAGGTGAATTGCTCGGAATCTGGGTGGAGAGTACGGAGCAAGGGGCGTTTGATTGTGTTAAACGAGAGGGGTGGACAATGAAGTGGACCTTCGCACCACGAGCCGGGAGACCCTGCTGGAGGTTATTGCCAAGCAGCAGACGATCATCGCCGAGCTGGAGCGACGGGTGAAGGAGTTGGAGGCCCGTCCGGGTACTGGCGGCCCGTCTGCAGGGATGCCGGGCAATAAGCCGCGCGCCAAGGGGAGTCAGCCGGAGAGAAAGGGATCGAGGAAGCGTCGTCTCCACGGCTTTGCCCGGCAGCGAATGGAACCCACGCGGCAGGTGGTGCATGCTCTGGAGTCGTGCCCCGAGTGTGGGACGGGCCTGGCAGGGGGATGGGTACAGCGGACTCGTGAGGTCATCGAGCTTCCGTTGGTTCCGGCGGAGGTGGTCGAGCACGTCTTCATGGCTCGAATGTGTGGGCTATGCCGGAAACGGCGGGTGCCCCGTGGTGCGTTGCAGGGATTGGCAGTGGGGCCTCGGCGCCTTGGTATCAACCTTGCGAGCCTGATAGTGACGCTGCGGGAGGAGGGACGGCTGCCCATAAGGAGCATCCAGCAGTACCTTCAGACGGTGCATCGGTTGAAGCTGAGCGTGGGCGCCATCGTGGAGACGATTCATAGTGTGGCACGACAGGCCCGGATGGCAGTGGCCGAGGCCCTGGAACGCATTCGTGGCTCTCCGGTGGTGCATGCAGATGAGACCGGCTGGCGTGAGGATGGAGTCAACGGCTACGTTTGGACCTTCAGCACTCCCACGGAGCGGTACTTCCTGCGTCGCGGTCGTGGCAAGGGGGTGGTGGACGAGGCGTTGGGAGAGGCATTCAGCGGAGTGCTGGTGAGTGACTTCTACGCCGCATATAACCACTACCCCGGCCTGAAGCAGCGGTGTTGGGCACACCTGCTGCGGGATATGGATGAGCTCATGGCTTGGTATCCTGATGACCTCGGCTTGGCACAGTGGGCCGGTGCGGTGCGGCGGGTATATGCCAAGGCCAGGACTTGCGTTCCTGCCGATGGCCCCCGGCTGGCCTCGCGACGCCAGTTGACCTTGGAGAAGGAACTGCTGGCGCTGTGCAGCCCCTTCTTCAAGGACCAAGCCGCGCCCCAGTCCAAGCTCTGCCGGCGCATAGAACGGTTCATCAAGGAGCTGTTCGTCTTCGTGTCCCACCCAGACGCGCCGTCGGAGAACAACGCCGCCGAACGAAGCCTGCGGCACCTGGTGATCAGCCGTAAGATTAGCGGCGGCACTCGCTCCAAACAGGGCAGTGACACCAAAATGACCCTGGCATCCCTCTTTGGGACATGGCGCGCCAAGGGCCTCAACCCCCTCTTGGAATGCCGTGACCTACTACTTTCCCCTCAACTCTGAACTGTTACTACCCCGGTTCTTTAACCTCATCACGGTTCATAGTGTCGCCATGGCGGGCAAGTAGCACGCGAAGGTCAGGACCGTTGGTCACATCCAATTCTTCCAAGCGCAGAATGTGTGAGCCGTCCGGGCCGCGGTAAATGGTTGCAATGCCGCTTCCCCTGTGGAAGCTGTCGGCATCTCGGAAATTGCCCGACTTCAGGGCAGCAGCTCCAGGTGTGGGGCTAACGGCCACCGTAGGATCGGCGGAATCACCACTACCCTCCGGCGAACTTTCGTCCTCGCCGGTCGGAGCATCGGGAACCGGGATGACGGATACCATATCTTTCGGCATATTTTCCTGCACAACGGAATCGATCTGGGATAAGCCGGACATGATCATTTCGACATCTTCCATCTCCATGTTGTCCGCAATCTCTGCTGCATAAGCAAATGGGAATTCTTCTTCCACTGTTTTGTTGGTGAAGAGAGGAGAACCCAGGTCATAGCTGACAAATCCGAACAGCGCCAGCAGAGGGGCGCCGACGATAGCTGTTGCCAACCTGCGCCGCCAAAAGAACATATGCCATGCTTTTCGGTATACGAAGATACCGGCAGCCGTGAGCAGGACGACGCCGCCGGCTAGAATGGGCCACCGATAGGGGTACGCATCAGCCGCCAGCCGTTCAAGGTCGCCAAAAAATTCAGCCATGCGAGGCTCCTTCCACCTGCGGTAGATATAGCTGGTATAAAGACCTAAGCAAGGGAGCCCATCGGGTCCCAAGGAGGAAGGATGATGGGCTCTTCATCCAAAGCTTGCTGCAGGTCCTCGGAAAGATAGCTCCTTGGTGCAGCGATCTCGAACATATATTCATCGAACCAAGAATCGTTCATCAAGAAGAAACCTTTGTTGCCGACTTTAGTGCCCCAGCTATTTTCCACGCGCCAACGCCTGGGCTGATCATCGACCACATCCACACCGGTAAACAACATCGCATGAGTCATGCGGGTCTGGTGGTACTCCAACCGGCCAGCTTTGTCCAAAGCAAAATCGGCGCCGTAGACGCTGGGGTAGTCGAACAACTGGGCATCCCAAATCCCCAGGTACCTATTCATCTGCTTGCCAGTATCACAACCCATCCAAACCGGCTGACCATCCAACAGCATCCGTAGTGTCAGGTCCTTGATAAGATCAATGCTCACGTTCAGATACTTCACAGGTGAGCCATTCACCATATTGCCCAAGTACTGGACCGTGAAGGTCTTTCCCAAAGGACTGGTCGGGCGTGGATCATGTACCAAGCACACATAATCGTCCATCGGGGTTGTCACGTACATTTCAGCAAACTGCATGGGCGTCATCTTGCCGTCTCTATGAAACTGCCCATTTTTGTCGGTCCATTGCCAGTCAAATTCATCGGGAGGCGACCCTAGGTGGATACTCAGGATGTTGTAGATTGCCTGCAGGGCACCTTCTTTAGCCCGCCTCATCTGCTCGAACCCGCCTTCTTTCTGATACATGTCACGGATGCTCTTTGCACCTTGGCGGTACTGGTAGCTTATGATGGAGTTCATGCGGGAGGTGTTGCTGGAACTTTCAGATTCGGGCATCACGGTTTTAGGCGCCACACCATGCTGCTTGACCAGATTTATGAACATGTCCCATTGGCCGCCGTCACTCAAGGGGCTTTCCAAAAGCCATGCAACGGTCCGGTCATCCACCGGACGGTCAGCTGTTTCGATAATCGCTTCCAGGAGGTAGTTGGCTCGTTCGAGCTTATCCCAAAACATGGGGTAGTTCTGGCTAAACTCAAACTGCTTCACATTCAGCTTCTTCATGGTTTCGGTCCGAAACAGGTTGAGGCCGGCAAACATCCAGCAGCGCCCGGATTTTGCTTGGTCGGTAGCTTTCCAATCATCCAACACCGTTGAGAAGGTGTGGGTAGCTCCGGTCACTATGTTTCTATCAAGAGCTATTTCGTTCACATCCCGCTGAGCTACAGCATTTTGCATCAGTTGGTTGGCGGGTTCCGCTTGGAACCTCGATTTGAATCCTTCCAGTATCCTTGGCGTTAATGTTCCTTGAAAGTCGGCGCCGGGCTCCGAGACCATTATTCTTCTCCTGTATGCTCCGAGTAAGATTGCCTGCCAATTTGAGGGGGTTTGGTCATTATTTCATATTTGCATATTGCCAGTCAAAAGCATATCATCTGAGCCAAAAGCCCATCATTTTTGATGTTGTGGACAGCTAAGAGGAGGATCGTGGATGTTCAAGCCTGTTCAATTCCCGGAACCTGTTGAATCGCTGGTCCGCTTTGTCGAAGAAACGGACCCTTCCGAGATCATCGAAGCTACGTTAGCCAAACTCCGCAGTGGAACGCCGGTGATCGACCTCCTGCGTGCTGCCGGCTTGGCGGTGGTCCGGTCTACAGACCTGCCCGCCAATCACCACGGCGGGCCGGTCCATCCCGTAAGCGGCATACCCGGCGCCTACCAAATCTCCAACCGTCTCAGCGGCGAGCTTTCTTACATACCCGTCGTTCAGCACATCACCATGTGCAATAACCACATACACTCAGCCCAGATGGGCCCCTATATCATGCCGGAGATGGAACCCCTGGAAAGCAGGGGCGAGAAGATCGGCTCATACCATATGGGCGACTCCTCGGAGTTCGGTTTCCGGGATAGCGCCAAAGATGGTGATCCGATAGCTCTGACCGAAGAAGCCTTTCACAACAGCCTGCAAGCCAGGGCCCCTTCCATTGCCCAGCAGTACTACCTTTGGCTTCTGGAGAATGTTTCTCACGGAGAAGCTCTCAACATCCTTCTCCCGTCATCCATCTCTCGTAATGCTATGGATGACCACTACTTCGTCTACCCGGTATTTACCTTCCGCACCTTGGACTTGGTTGGGTGGGAGTGGGCGCCCGCTTTGCTGCGTCCGGTGGTACGTTTCTTGGCTCGGAGTCCCTACAGCATTGACGTGGCAAACCCCCTGCCCTTCAGTGTCTTGGAAGAGCTGGTTGTTCGGTACAACCTGGAAACCCGAGAGCTGACCATCCGCACCTCTTCTCGCGAAACGGAAATGATCGGAATCTTGGCAGATCAGATAGGCGGGGCCACCGACTATTACGACACACCTGAAATGATCGCCCGTGCCATGGCAGATGGTTTGTCCTTGGAAGGTGCGGGGGAAGCATTATCTATCGGGGGTTCAAAGGCATTCCTCAGGACGATCTATGGCAATCCCATGGATGCTCACCTGCACACAGGGGCTGCCAACCGGCGGTACCTGCTGAACCTTGGGGGAGTTAGCCAGCGAAACAAGGTGCTGGCTCTGCTTTCCGGGATCACCGGTCCCGAATGTATATTGGGTCAGTACCAAGTGGATGAAGAAATAGCCAATGCAACCGCCCAGATCCCCAATCCCACCCAAGAGAACCTGCTGGAAGCTGTCACCGAAAGCATAGAACAGCTTCCCCGGTCTGACTGGTCCAACCCCAATTTTGGCAGCATGAGCGCTCCCAGAGAGATCAAGCACACCATAGGACTTGCACGTTTGTATGCTGAAAAGAGGTACGATCCGCTGCCGTTCTTCAATCGAATGGCAGAGCTCGTCTGCCGGGATGACTTCACAGAACTCCACAACATCAAGCACCACCAAGCGCTGTTCGATGAGTTCTACGCCACCAGGGAACCCTACCGGTGGGAACACTTGGTGGGAGCAGCTAAATCGGCAGCCATTATCTGCGTCGGAAAAGAACAGAGCATATTTGACCGCACCAAGGCGCTGCTTAACGTGTAGCCCGGAAAATGCTGCGAACGTAAGGAAACGGGACGGAGATTGCTCCGTCCCGTTTCTATTATGGCAAATCGATGGTGGCGGTAGCCCAAGCTTTCAGTAGATGATGGGCGATTGCTATCGGCCCTGGGACCATCAGCACAGAACTACGTTCTTCCAGTGCCAAAAGCACCTCTTCGCGGGGAAACCAGCGCACATCAGCCATCTCTTCTTCATCCATCGCGATTTCCGTGGCGGCAGCTTCCGCATGGCAGCCGATCATCAAGGACGATGGGAAGGGCCAAGGCTGAGAAGAGTGGTAACGGATGTTCTTGATTTTGATCCCAGCCTCCTCCATCACTTCTCTGGCCACTGCTTCTTCTATGGATTCACCTTGGTCCAAAAAGCCTGCCAAAGCCGAATACCGGTTGGCACGAGCCATTCTGTTCCGCGACTGGCCCAGTAGGCAGCGGTCGCCATCATGGACGACGACTATGATGACCGGGTCCGTGCGCGGAAAGTGCTCAGCCTTGCACTTGGAACACCGGCGTACGCCGCCGCCCCTTTCGACGATGGTCTCCGCTCCACACACGGAACAGAAACGGTGCTGGGTATGCCAGTTGACCTGGGACCTTGCATGGGCAGCTATTCCGGCCTCAGAAGGACTCAAGCTCTCTGCTGCAGATCTGGCATCTTCGAACTTCCAAGCTCCATCACCGGATAGCTCCCCGATGACATCTTCCTTCTTGGACACATCCACCACAAAGTGGGCTGCATCTTCAAAGGCGCCCAAGAAGTAAGCTCCGCCGTCGATTCCCAAATTCACCTTTTCTTCTGTGCTCAACCACCTCAGTCTACGATCAGCCTCTTCTGATATGAGGATGTTCAGGTCCGCCATGGGCATGAATTTGCTGGCAGGGTCTTTTGTTTTCTCGGCGATCCACTGCTCATCCCGACGTTCTCGTTCGCCCCTGTTCAGAGGATTCCCCGCAAAGATGTGGGTAATCCCTCTGGGTATGTTTGTTCCATCTTGGTCCGAAGGCAACTGCAAAAGACCTTACCTCCAATAACGGACAGGTTCATAGGCGCCCAGCGGAGGCGCCGCGGGTTTGCCGCTTATTCTAATACCATTATACCCGCCGGTCACCCACCACTTCCCAAAGCAACCGTTCAATCCCCACGAACTGCCAATCCCAGTGCACGTAATGCCATTTCCAGTGCACGTTACGTCAGTCCCAGTGCACGTTATGCCATTCCCAGTGCACGTTACGTCAGTCCCAGTGCACGTAATGCCAGTCCCAGTGCACGTTATGCCATTCCCAGTGCACGTAATGCCAGTCCCAGTGCACGTTACGCCAGTCCCAGTGCACGTAATGCCATTCCCAGTGCACGTTACGTCAGTCCCAGTGCATGTTATGTCATTCCGAGCAAAGCGAGGAATCTAAGGCATGCCGTTAAGAACGGTCCATTTGTAGAAGACCCAGCGTGTATGCAAGGGTTTTAGATTCTTCGGCGTGCGCGCCTCAGAATGACAAGGGGGGGATGCGCGCCTCAGGATGACAATTTATTATTGTCATTCCGAGCGAAGCGGGGAATCTAAGGCCTTCCTTCGATGGCCAGCCAGTCCATTCCTACGAGCACCTGTCGTGTGTACATGCGCCTTAGATTCTTCGGCGTGCGCGCCTCAGAATGACAAGGGGGGATGCGCTCCTCACAATGACAAGTAGGGGACGCCCCTCCCATCGTCATCCCGACCCCCCCGTCTGTCATTCCAAACTCCCCGCCTGTCATTCCGAGCGAAGCGAGGAATCTAAAGCATGCTGTTAAGAACGGTCCATTTGTAGAAGACCCAGCGTTTATGCAAGGATTTTAGATTCTTCGGCGTGCGCGCCTCAGAATGACAAGAGGAGGGCGTGCGCGCCTCAGGATGACAACAAGGGGAGAGATGCTCCTCAGGATGACAACAAGGGGGGAGGCGCTCCTCAGAATGACGACAGGATGGGATGCGCTCCGCGGAGTGACAACAGGGGGGAGGGACCCGCGGAATGACCGCAGGGAGGGAGGCGCCCGCGGGATGACAACGGGGGAGGGCGGTTGCCTGCATTTCTCACCAAGGCTGGACATGCACTCCTCGAAGGGATGTTGTGGTAACAGTTCAGAGTTGAGGGGAAAGTAGTAGGTCACGGCATTCCAAGAGGGGGTTGAGGCCCTTGGCGCGCCATGTCCCAAAGAGGGATGCCAGGGTCATTTTGGTGTCACTGCCCTGTTTGGAGCGAGTGCCGCCGCTAATCTTACGGCTGATCACCAGGTGCCGCAGGCTTCGTTCGGCGGCGTTGTTCTCCGACGGCGCGTCTGGGTGGGACACGAAGACGAACAGCTCCTTGATGAACCGTTCTATGCGCCGGCAGAGCTTGGACTGGGGCGCGGCTTGGTCCTTGAAGAAGGGGCTGCACAGCGCCAGCAGTTCCTTCTCCAAGGTCAACTGGCGTCGCGAGGCCAGCCGGGGGCCATCGGCAGGAACGCAAGTCCTGGCCTTGGCATATACCCGCCGCACCGCACCGGCCCACTGTGCCAAGCCGAGGTCATCAGGATACCAAGCCATGAGCTCATCCATATCCCGCAGCAGGTGTGCCCAACACCGCTGCTTCAGGCCGGGGTAGTGGTTATATGCGGCGTAGAAGTCACTCACCAGCACTCCGCTGAATGCCTCTCCCAACGCCTCGTCCACCACCCCCTTGCCACGACCGCGACGCAGGAAGTACCGCTCCGTGGGAGTGCTGAAGGTCCAAACGTAGCCGTTGACTCCATCCTCACGCCAGCCGGTCTCATCTGCATGCACCACCGGAGAGCCACGAATGCGTTCCAGGGCCTCGGCCACTGCCATCCGGGCCTGTCGTGCCACACTATGAATCGTCTCCACGATGGCGCCCACGCTCAGCTTCAACCGATGCACCGTCTGAAGGTACTGCTGGATGCTCCTTATGGGCAGCCGTCCCTCCTCCCGCAGCGTCACTATCAGGCTCGCAAGGTTGATACCAAGGCGCCGAGGCCCCACTGCCAATCCCTGCAACGCACCACGGGGCACCCGCCGTTTCCGGCATAGCCCACACATTCGAGCCATGAAGACGTGCTCGACCACCTCCGCCGGAACCAACGGAAGCTCGATGACCTCACGAGTCCGCTGTACCCATCCCCCTGCCAGGCCCGTCCCACACTCGGGGCACGACTCCAGAGCATGCACCACCTGCCGCGTGGGTTCCATTCGCTGCCGGGCAAAGCCGTGGAGACGACGCTTCCTCGATCCCTTTCTCTCCGGCTGACTCCCCTTGGCGCGCGGCTTATTGCCCGGCATCCCTGCAGACGGGCCGCCAGTACCCGGACGGGCCTCCAACTCCTTCACCCGTCGCTCCAGCTCGGCGATGATCGTCTGCTGCTTGGCAATAACCTCCAGCAGGGTCTCCCGGCTCGTGGTGCGAAGGTCCACTTCATTGTCCACCCCTCTCGTTTAACACAATCAAACGCCCCTTGCTCCGTACTCTCCACCCAGATTCCGAGCAATTCACCTCTCCAACTCTGAACAGTTACATGTTGTGGCAGCTTCGGACCCATGATAGCCTGTTGTGGTAAAATTCCCAAAGCATCCGGAAATCGAATCACCACTTTGTGCTGAGAAATTATGATGGAACCCCTTACTTTAGGAATCGTCGATCAGTCGCCGGTCCGTCAAGGCGGGACCGTTCGGCAGGCCCTAAAAGAATCCGTAGAGCTTGCCAAGATAGCTGAAGAACTGGGCTACGAACGGTATTGGGTGGCAGAGCACCACAACACTGGCCGGTTTGCCGGAACTGCTCCAGAGGTCCTGATAGGGCAGATCGCAGCTAACACCAATCGCATCAAGGTGGGCAGCGGCGGCGTAATGTTGCCCCACTACTCATCCCTCAAGGTTGCAGAAACCTTCGGCATACTGAACTCCTTCTACCCCAACCGTATCGAACTGGGCATCGGGCGAGCGCCGGGCAGCGACAGGTCTACGGCAGAAGCTCTTGCTTATCCCAGGCCGCCCATGGACATTCAGCATTTCCCTCAGCAGGTGGCTGATGTACTGGGGTTCCTTTCAGGCGGTTTGCCAAGCGACCATCCCCATGCCCACATACGAAGCCAGCCGGGGCCTCCGCCAGAATCCATCCCGGAAATCTGGCTGCTGGGTTCCAGCGACTACAGCGCCCAGTTGGCCGGCATCATGGGTCTACCGTTCTCCTTTGCTGAGTTCTTCGGCTACACCGGGGGCCACGGGCCCATGGTTTCCGACCTATACCGGCAACGATTTCGCCCGTCCGAACACCTGGGAAAACCCAAGCTAAACGTTTCGGTACAGGTGATTTGCGCCAACAGCAAAGAAAACGCTGATTTCATCGCATCCAGCAGGAACCTATCCCGGATCGATTCCTTGCATGGCGATCGTAAACCCCTCTTGCCCCCTGAAGAAGCTTCTCAGGTCAAGCTACACCGGGTCGAAATCGAGCAGCTATCCAAGCTCACCCAACATGTAATCCAAGGCGACCCTGAAGGGGTCAAACTTGGCATCATGGATGCGGTCAAAAGGTACGGAACCACCGACATCAACATCGTTACCAACTGCTATTATTTCGAGGACCGCGTCAGATCCTACGAGCTGATAGCGGATGCATTTAGTCTGGCTAAAGCTGCCAACTAGACCAGCTTGTCATGGGATTACCGGAGGAATTGTGACCGCAGCGGCTGATACCGGAAGACTGCAGATCCGGACCAAAGATCTGCTCTTCATAGCTAGGTGGGAAGAAGCTAAAGCTCCCATGACGTGCGAAGCATTAAGGAAACTGTTGCCTCTGGATCATCACATTCTTCAAGCACGGTGGAGCGGAGAAGCAGGATGGATACCCTTGGGCCATCTTGATTTTGACATCCAGTTCGAAAATCACACCATCTACCCATCCAAGGGTGACCTGCTGTTGTACCCGGGCTTCATCAACGTCAAAGAGATACTGGTGCCCTACGGGCCTACAGCATTCGGCAGCAAGATGGGACTTCTTCCAGGAAACCATTTTGCCACCGTGATCGAGGGCAGAGAACACCTGGAAGAACTGGGTAGAAGGGTGTCTGCAGAGGGCGCTCAGAATATCGAGTTAAGGGAAGTATCTTAGGGAGGTTTGCTGATGGATTTGGGATTGACCAACAAGTGCGCAGTGGTGGCTGGCGCGGGCCGGGGCATCGGTAAAGCTATCGCTCTTGAGCTGGCAAGGGAAGGCGCCGATGTGGTGGTAGCATCCCGCAGCATGAGCCAACTGGAAGAAACAGCCAAGGAAATTGCGGCTGAAACCGGTAGACGTGCGATGCCGATCACTTTCGATGCAACCCGCCGGGAACAGGTGGACCACATGATAGCCGAAGCTGCTGAAACTTTGGGAGGACTGCACATTCTGGTTAACAGCGCTTCCTATCCCGGCGGGTCTTCCAATGCTACCGGACCCATTGAGTCCGTCGAAGATGAAGCTCTCTTGGCCGACTTCGATGTAAAATATGTGGGAGCACTCAGGTGTTCCAGAGCTGCGATTCCCTTTATGAAAGCACAAGGCTGGGGCCGCATCATAAACATCAGCGGAAACAACGCCCGCATAGCGGGAAATCTCAGCGGAGGAGCCAGGAATGTTTCTCTGGTGCACATGACCAAGACCTTATCGACCCAGCTGGGGCAGTACGGGATAACGGTTAACTGCATCCACCCCGGGACCACCCGCACCGAACGAACACCCCAAGCGTTGGCAGACCAAGCTGCCCAAGCTGGCATATCCGTCGAAGAGGTGGAAAAACGCGACTTTGCTCCCGGTTCCCCTCGCGGAAATTCGATCTGCCGGATGGTCGATGCATCGGAGATCGCCTACTTAACCGCCTTTCTGGCATCGGACAAATCATGGGCCATCAGCGGAGAGGTAATCTCCGGCACTGGTGGATCCGGCAACGCCGTATATTACTAGAAGCCTGTCCGAGAAACACCGTTGGCGAGTGGTTGGGCGTATGATGGGCCCAGTCCAGTAGCGGGGAGTAGTTGATGAGCAAGACCTACCTTCCCTACGAACCCGACCAGCAGTTGCTGTTGCCGGCGCCATTGCAGGAGTGGCTGCCTGACGACCATCTGGCCCACTTCATATCCGACGTGGTGGACCAGTTGACATGTCGGAGGTCACCGCTCGCTACGAGCGGGAACGGCGTGGCGGGCCGCCGTATCATCCACGGATGATGCTCAAGGCGCTGCTCTACGGGTACTGCGTCGGGGTGGCATCCTCACGCCGCATCGCCCAGCGCCTCCACGAGGACATCGCCTTCAGGGTGTTGGCGGCGAACAACACACCGGACTTCCGGACCATCTCCGACTTTCGCAGAGATAATCTGGATGCGCTGTCGGGCCTGTTCATACAGGTACTGGCGTTGTGCCAGCGGGCGGGGCTGGTGAAGCTGGGGCACGTGGCGCTGGACGGCACGAAGGTCAAGGCCAACGCATCGAAGCATAAGGCGATGAGTTATGGACGGATGAAGGAGAGGGAAGCGCAGTTGGCGGCGGAGGTAGCGGAGTTGTTGCGACAGGCCCAGGCAGCAGACGATGAGGAAGACCGGCGGTACGGCAAAGACAAGCGTGGAGATGAGTTGCCGGAGGAGTTGGCCTTTCGAGAGGGTCGGTTGGGGAAGATACGGGAAGCCATGGCGGCGCTGGAAGCCGAGGCGCAGGCGGCTGCCGAACAGGCCGAGGCCGAAGGTGGTAAGCGCCCGGGGGCGCCCGACGACAAGACCCAGCGCAACTTCACCGATACCGAGTCGCGCATCATCCCCGCGCCTGGAGGAAAGGACTTTCTGCAAGCGTACAACTGTCAGTCGGTGGTGGACAGCGCTCACCAGGTGATCGTGGCAGCGCGGGCCACCAACCAGACTTCGGATAAGCAACAGGCTGCGGTGATGATGGAGGAGACCATCGACAACGTCGGCGCAGTCCCCAGGGAAGTATCCGCCGATGCCGGCTACTACTCGGCAAAGGCAGTCCATGAGCTTTATGCTCTGGGCGTGGACCCGTTCGTCGCGCCGGAGCAGACCCGCCACGGCCGGGTTGTGCCACCGGCGCCCCGAGGTCGCATACCCATCCATCTGTATCCCAGGGACCGGATGCGACGGAAGTTACAGACCAGGCGGGGTCGGCAGCGCCACGCTTTGCGGATGCAAACTGTGGAGCCGGTATTCGGCCAGATCAAGCAGGGCTGGGGATTCCGGCAGTCCCTGCTGCGTGGACTGGAGAAGGAGGACGGCGAATGATCGCTGATCTGCACGGGCCACAACCTGCTCAAACTGTTCCGCTTTGGGGTCAATTTGCACAGGAAAGCACGTGGCTATGGGCCAACCCACCGCATCAGGAACTCTTGCCGAGGTAGTGAGCGCGGCGCTGTTCGCAAAGCTATCTGGGGGCTGACCGGGGCAACCGGCACAATTAGTTGTCACGATCCATTGTCGCTGACCCGCAAGCGCCGTTAGATAATCCTCGGGCAAGCTCCCTAGGAGTCTGTCCGAGAAACAATGTTCTAAACGATATGCGTCATCAGTGGAGTGTAAAGATGCTAATTCCTCCACGACAAAGTCCAGATTGCTGTAAGCAGGTTATTGCGTGGCGTTTTTCGTCTCCAGAAACGAATCCTCGGACGGGCTGCTAGGGAACCTCTGAACAACTCGCCTGAAGCCCGTCATTCCCGTCGCCTGAAGCCCGTCATTCCCGCGAAGGCGGGAACCTCGCCCCTCTGTAGGGACGGGTTTCACGTCCATCCTCCGCATCCAAGGGGACTTATTCAGACTATCCCTAGATGTTGCCATCCAATGGGTTCAACACCAGACCTGCGGGCAGCTTCGGGTAGAAGAAGGTGGACTTGGGAGGAAGCTTCTGGCCATCATCCATTATTTCCTTGAACAAGTCCAAAGGAAAGGGTTTTAGGAAGAAAGCTATCTGAAAATCGCCGTTCTCAACCCCCGCCGCCGCTTCTTCAGCATCATGTACATAATCAATGCACTGCGAGGTGCTCTTTCCCAAGATGGGACGCAAGATCTGCTCTTCAAGAATCCAAGCTTCAGATGCAGCGATAGTGCCCCAGCTCTTGAGGTCGACTCCTCGTCTCAGCCTCAGCACCTGAGATACCCTACCCCCAGGGTCCATCATGCCCATCACAGGAGCATCATTGCCAAGTTCCTCCACGTTTGCCAGTATCGTGCTCAGGTCAGCAGCAGCGCCTGGAACATCCGTTACTGCGTTGAAGTACTTCCACAGCTCATATCGGACCTGCGCCAAGGAGGAAGGACTGAGGTTCTTCAGGATTCTATGGTAGGGCAGCACCACCAGACCGGGATCATCGAATGCGATGAGACCAGCCATCACATGGCTGCAAGCTGCATCGTCGAATAGCTGCCCACTCATTTTCTCTCGTTCCAAGTCCCTATAGGTCAGAGCTGTTTCATAACGATGGTGACCATCAGCAATGTATAACGGCTCGGAGGACATCAGGTCTCTTATCCGGCCAACCAGCGTATCATTTTCCACGGTCCACACTTTGTAGCTCTGTTGCCCTTGGTCCAACAATGATGCTGCGGGCGGTACATCCATGATGTCATCCAGGACAGCCCGTATCCCCTGAGACCGGTCTGAATACAACAACATCAAGGGGCTGAAATTGGTGCGGCAAGCTTGCATCAGCGCCAGCCGGTCTTCCTTATCCGCATCCCTGGTGTATTCATGGGGCAGCACAATCTTCCGATCATAATCCTCCAATCGCACCGAAGCTATGATCTCCAAACGCGACCGGTCCTGACCTGCGATGCTGAAGGTGTGCTCCACAAGATACATGCTGGGCGCAGAATCCCGCCGAAGGATTCCCTGGGTCAACCAGTCGGTTAGCAACCCTCCAGAGCGGGTGTACCGGTTGTCAACGGCGGTATCATCAGGATGCCGTTCGCCTGCTTCCAAGCGGATAACATTGTGAGGACTGCGCTGGTACAGGTCCTGTTGCAAGTCCGGCCGGATTGTGTCGAAGGGCGGACAGACCACATCTCCCAAGGTTTTGATGCTTTCTGGATTGTACCTGATACCTCTAAAGGGGCGTACTTCAGCCAAGGTCTTCCTCTTTGATGCCAAGCTATACCTGCTGCCGCAAGCTAGCTGCTGCCGGCAGCTAGCTTGCTTTCGAGCACAGCAGTTGGGAAGTGGGGCTTCACATCTTTGGCAAACATCCGCAGCTGGTCGCTAAACTCAGGCCACGGCGTCCCTTCCGTCCAGTGAAGGATAATATGCTCCAGACCTGGGTATTTTTCTTGTATCTCCACCAAGTAGTCCACGAACCCCGCAGCCGGGCCGCAGTACCACGCTTTTTGGGCTACTCCGTCCTCGATGTGCGGAATCCTGGCTGGAGCGCCAGGCGTTCCCCAAGGCCGCCCATCTTCATCGCTATAGCGGACAAAGCCGAAGGGGGCAAACCATTTGTATCGTTCGTCGTGGCTGTGGCGGACCCGCTCCATCGCTTCCTCTTGGGTATCGGCTAGGTAGAAACCGATGTTCAAGCCCATATTTTCACCCAAGCGGAGGTTTCGTCCATACTTGGCAGACATGTCCCGGTAATCGGTGAACAGCTTCTCCACAAGCTTTTTACCCGTCAGCCCAACCATTGCTTTAATCCCCTTGCTGGCGATGTACTCCAAAGTACGGGCGCTGGCAATGGGCTGCCATATTTCGACAGGGCGGTTCACAGGCTGCGGGACCAGCGTAATATCCTTCAGATCATAGCCCCGGTAGGGGACGTTGGCAGGGATGGTGTAGTGCTTGCCGGTATGGGTGAAGGACTCTTGGTTGAAAGCCTTGAAGATGATCTCCATCTGCTCTTCGAACAGCTCTTTGTTAGCGTCGTTATCTATGACCGGAGATCCGAAGGTCTCCACCTCCCGGGAATGGTAACCGCGGCCAACCCCGAATATGATCCTTCCCCCGGTGAGTACGTCAGCCACTGCATAATCTTCAGCCAGCCGTAGAGGATGCCACATGGGAAGGATATTGAAGGCGCAGCCGTACTTCAGATGCTCGGTCCGGGCCGCCAGGTAGGTGCCCAACAGGATCAGGTTGGGTAGGCACTCATAACCTTCCCGTTGAAAGTGGTGCTCCGCCGTCCACAGTGCATAGAACCCCAGCTCATCCATCAGCTTGGCCAGGTTGGTGGCGTGTGCCAAAGCTTCCACAAGCCGCTCATTGGGGTACCTGCGTTCATCGGCGGGAGTGCCTTCTCTCCCGATGTTGTCCAACTCTATTTGGCCCACGTACAGGACGGAAAATTTATCAATCATATCCAGTATTCCTCAGGTGATATAGAAACTCAGCTTGGAGATCGGGCATCTGATGATGGGATGTTTCCCAAAACCTGCCCAGAAGAGGCGGCCTAATTATACCACAAGCCTTGGTATATCTTGATGCTCGGGTTTTCGTAAACCACGGTCGCATGACCTTCTCCAACCCAATCATCGAACTTCCGGAGACTTTCCGGCGGATAGTAAGCATGTTCCAACTGGCCTACCACAACATACTTCACCTGGTATTTCCTCAGAAGTTCCAGTGCTTCAGCAGGGTTGTCCGTCGAGTAGATAGCTGCAACATCTCGCCCCCTCTCTTGGACGGCATACGCGTACTTCATTCGTTGCTGGGTCTGGTGCCAAGGCCATCCCAGCACAGTGGGTAGCCCGGTATAGTTGGCGATGCGGGCGCCCCAATGGTACTGATCAGTATGTGCTTCCAAAATAACCGGTGACCCCTGAAGATTGTCTTGCAGCCAACCAATCGCCTCGTAGTCCCAGATAAGCTCCAGGTGTGCTTCTTTTGTCCAGTCGGTGTGGATGGTTGTGGTCATGTACTGGGCTCCGTCCAAGGTGAAGCTGTCGGTATCGAACCTGGTTGCCAGCCTGTCTCCGGTCCCCAATATGGTGTAAAAGAAGCTGGAGCCGACCAAGATTCCCAGAGCGACCAGCCACACCACCCTGACCAAGGTCATGCCTTTGATGCGGAAAAAACCGCGGTCACCGAGGCGCCATAGGATACAAGCAGAAGCCAGCGCCAAAAGCGCCCACACCTGGACGTAGAACTTGAACAAGGTGTTCATCCTGCCGATGTCATCTTGAATTCGAACGAACTCCACTCCCAAGGCAACCAGCAGGCCTGTGCCGGTCAAGGCCAACACCAAAATCACGAAGGTCCTGCTTTCATCCCGTCTCGCCGCCGCATCTTTTATCGCCAGACAAACCATGAGCAGGAGCAAGGCCAAAAATGCGGATGTCCAATAGTGCGCAACAGCCAGATAAACCACGACGAAGCTGCCAGCCATCCACACAACGCTGCTCCACGATAACCTCACCGGCCAGCTCATCTTGGGGAACGGCGCCTCCTCAAGCTTCCAAGACCTATAGGTGGCGTGAGCCCAGCCAAATATGCCAGCCCCCAGCGTTTTCGCCCGGTCCCAGTTCAGGTATATCAAGAAGGTGCTGATCAAAAAGAGGAACAAGCCGTGTATTCCCAAGAAACTCGTTATGGGGGTCTGCCATCGGCTTACATCCAAGCCGGTGGGGAAGGGATGGTAGTTCATGTGGAAGGGCAGGAAAGCCACGACGCCGACCATTCCAGATACCGCAGCCAAGACAAGGAAGAGCTTGATGCTTGCCGCCGTTAATCCTGATTTCAACAGGACTGCCGCACCGATCAGGACCACCGACAACAGGAGGTAGGTGGGGTAATCCCAGCTATTTATGGGCCATAGAGCTCCAACCGTTGCTCCGAGCAAAACGGTGGCGCAGATCAACCATCTCCAAGAAGCGCCCTTCAGACCTACGGTCAAGCTGAGCGCCGCTCCCAAGGCCAGCAGCGTGAAGGGAATGGCGATCAGGTGGGCGTGAAGGTCTGCAAAAACGAAGGTGAAGTAGGGGAACTCGGTGATATGCGGGCCGATCGCTCTATTGCCATCAGAACCGGGCAACCAGAATGTCAGCGCCGACGGTATCACCTCAGGCGTATCGGGGATCATCCTGCTGCTGCGCCAGAAATCCGACAAGAACGCCATGGAAGGAAAAGATGATCCATGAAAAGTGGAATCCCAGGCGCCCTTGACCACCTGAGCAACACCGTCAAGGTTGCCGATCACCCCCACGAAGAGGGCTGCTGCCAGCCCAGCCCCCATTGGCCCCCAAAGGAGCTTGGGACCGAGACCGGCGCGCCCCGGTCCTATTCCACCTCCCCGGCGAGGGTCGTCGGTGCAGGATGGATCCGGCGGTTGCGCATCTCCTCCGGCGTCGCTTTTCAAGCCCAACAGGCGCAGACCGGCTGTGATATTGAACACCAAGGAGTATGCGGCAGTAACGGTCAGGGCGAACAGAAGAGGCGTCGCCAGATTATATGCGACGGACGGAACGATCCCTGTGCCATGTATCAAGGTCGCTACGATAAACTGACCAAAATAGTAGTAGTTCAAATACCCGCCGGCGAACCACGGATCAAAGGGCGGCATATACGTGGAACGCAGGACAGCATTCAGATACGCAAAGTCCATGGGCTTTTCGCCGCCCTTGGCGAAGTGCCACAAATCTGGATTGGCAGCTCGCAAAGCTACGAAAGCCAAGAACGCCGCCAAGAAGATGACCTCAGCCAGAACCAGCAGACGCCAGTTCCTTCGTATGAAGCTGCTGAACTCCTGCCACCGCAGGACCAGCGCCAAAGCCGACAATGAGCTTACAACCAGGATCCCGACCAGCACTGACATCCGGGAAAATTCCAACCACTCAAGGCTTGCCAGCAGCCATGCAACATAGCTCACCCCAAGAATCCCCAGCAGACGGGCAAACGTTATTCCCCGGTCGGGCAGAGGTCTGAACAGGAACGTAGATAAGGGCAAAGCTGTCAGGTAGATGACCTCCACCAGTAACAGCCAAGCCAGCACGGGCGCCTTATTGGTCCAGCTGTCCTTATGGATGATCTCAGAAAAGGTGCCGCCCTCCTGCCGGGACCTTTGTTGTTCCGGGGTCAGCATCAAGCCCAAAGGTGGCCGGGTTTCTGCGGCAAGCAGCTTGACCAGATCGCCATGGGACAACTTCTCTTCGTTGCGAAAAAGCAGAACCCTGGGATGGTCGTAGTTGGTTACATTTTCGTCAGCATAGCCCAAATTTAAAGATACCGGCGCAGAGCTGGCAGAGCTTGGAGCTTGCGGTTCGGGAAGAGCGGCTCGGCCGAACGTATCATCCACAAAGGCAACGCCCAACAGCTCCGGGTAGGAGGTGAAGGACCGTTCGAGCCGGTATCCCAGGTTGCCCGAAAAAAGGAGCTGGTAGTATCGGGAGGTTAGGGGATACCGGTCTGGAAGCCGGGCAATGCTGCCGTAGGTGCGGTTACTGTAGAAGGCCAGGTAATCGGCAGCCTCCAGTTGCTGGGCCAGGCGGTCCATCTTGTCGACGGTATCCTCGTCATAGGCGGTGAACTGCGTCACGTCGTAGTCCCACAGATCATGCAATGGTTCATCCCAGTGGTTGTCGGTTAAGATGGCCGTCCCCGGCGGTATGTTTGCGTTGATCCACCGGGAAGCTTGCACCGCAGTATGGGGTTGAGCGTAGATGGTTTCAAAAGCAAGGGCATAGAACCCTGTGGCCCCTACGACCAACGCCATTACACCGATGACCAACGGGGCCGAGTACCGCCGCATGTGCCTTGGCAGACTGGATATCCGCCCTCTGAGGGGAACGCCCTGCTCCGGTTGGGCGGAAGCTCCGTACTTCCTGGCCCAGAACAGGATGCTAAAGAGCATTCCCGAACCCATCAGCGCCAAGAAGGGCACCACCGGAAAGATATATCTAAGGAACTTGGTTTCAAACATCGCCAATAGGATGATGGTAGGAACCGCCCAAGCCAGAAGAAGCAGTTCCCCCTTGAATCGGGACCATCCTCCGAACACTCTGAGTGCGGTGAAAAGCAGACCGCCCCAAGCAACGATTCCCAAGGGGATGCCCAGCCCCCATACCACGGTTTGCCGTACTTCGTACAACAGGGGTGTGGCGCCCACATACTGGACGGTGAAGGGCACCTTCCCAGCTGTCTTGGCCACGTGCTCAGCCTGCCACAACTGATCGCCGACGAAGGCGGATACATCCAGCAGGGCGTACGGCGTTACCATAAAGAAAGCGCCCAAAGCAACGCAGCCGCCCAGGACCGCATGGGGCATCACCCGCCGAATAGCGTGGGACACCGACGCACCGGAGCTACCCTCGGACAGTGCATGTGCCCGGAAGCCATAGGCCAAGATGAGGGGAAAGACCAGCGGAAGAACGCTGACCTTGGTAGCCACCGTCAGGCCCACGAAAATCCCCAAGAAGACAGAATCCCGCCGGTTTCCACGGTCCATCACCCTGAGCATGAACCAGAACGATGTCAGCAGGAAGAACACCATGAGGGGTTCGGGCCGGTAGAAATGGCTCATTTGAATATGGACCACCGCCAAGGCGATAAATCCGGCAGCAAGCAGCCCGGCAGATTTGCAGAAAACGCGCTTGCCCACGAGGTACACCATGAGCACGGTCCCCACATCAGCCAGCGCAGCAATGGTCCGTCCGACATAAGACATGTTCTGGATGGAGCTGAAATCACCAAAAAGCTCGAAGAAAGACCGAATAAGGACCAGCAGATAGATCAGGATGCTGCCCAAGGGGAACCAGTGCGGATTCAGGGGGCTTTTCTCAGAATCCATGAAGGTGCTTGGTCCGGGTATGCCCGGCTCCATCCCAGGGTTGCCGGCGTAGCACGAGTTGATCTCATATCCCGGAGTTTCGTTCAGGACATCGTACATACAGTCGGCCCGCATGTAGATGGACCGTTCGTCAGGATGATATCCGTGGCCGCTATCCCAGCCGATGCCATACAGCCTCAGCCCCAGAGCCAAGCCCAGGATGCCCAGCAGCAGAAGGGAAGCATAGGAGACCCTGGGGAGCCGGGGCAACCTAAGGTTCTCCATAGGGTCTCCCGGAAGAGCTTGGTTCCTTTGGCGTATCTAGCATCTTGGTATTGGAACAGGTTACAGTACCCCGTCCATCCTTGCATAGGAAATCGGCAGCCCCAAGGTGTGGGAACAAAAAAGGGAGGACACCCAGTGGGGTGTCCTCCCTTGTCGTGACCAGTTTTCGGCTACAAGCCCTTATCCACCATGAAAGCGCACAGGTCGGCGGTACGGCAGGAATAACCCCATTCATTGTCATACCATCCCAAAACCTTAACCATATTGCCTTCTATCACGATGGTGGAAGGAGCATCGAATATGCAGCTATGAGGGTCGCCCTTGAAATCGGAGCTAACCAGGAGTTCGTCGCAGTACCGCAATATGCCCTTCAGCTCAGCGTCGGCAGCAGACCGGAATGCTTCGTTGATCTGCTCCACAGTCACATCGCAATCCAGGTCGGCGACGAAGTCCGTGACGGAAACCGTGGAGGTGGGTACACGAAAAGCCATCCCATGAAGCTTTCCGTTAAGCTCCGGCAGGACGAGGCCAACAGCCCGGGCAGCCCCTGTGCTGGTGGGGACGATGTTCATGGCGGCGGCCCTGGCCCGGCGCAGATCGTCATGGACCTGGTCCAATATCTTCTGGTCGTTTGTGTAAGCATGTACCGTGGACATCAGACCACGCTTGATCCCAAAAGAATCATTGAGCACCTTCACCATGGGGGCAAAGCAGTTGGTGGTGCAGGAAGCATTGGAAACCACCTTATGCTGGTCCGCAGAGTATCTCTCGTCGTTTACCCCCAAAACCATGGTCAAATCTTCATTTCGGGCGGGGGCGGATATGATCACCTTCTTGGCTCCACCCTGCAGATGGGCGGATGCTTTCGTTGCGTCAGTGAAGATGCCGGTGGATTCTACCACCACATCCACTCCCACCTCAGCCCATGGGATGTTGGCGGGGTCGCGTTCAGCAAACACGCGAACCGCAGCCCCATCTATGATCAAGCTGCCGTCCACAGCTTCAACCTGACCGGGATAAACCCCGTAATTGGTGTCGTATTTGAACAGGTGCGCATTGGTCTTGGCATCGGTCAGATCATTGACCGCCGTCACCTCCAGTTTTTGAGGATACCGCTCCATCACCGCCCGGGTGACCTGGCGTCCGATCCTCCCGAAGCCGTTCACCCCAATTCGCGTAGTCATAGATCATCCTCCGCACATCTGGTCCTTGGAAAAGCTGGCGATTCAGCTATTCCACGAAGCTCATTATATTACGAATCCCCCGCATTGGCTGCTATGCTCCATTGACCGCCGGTGGTTGCAGCACGTTCATGGACCAGTTCGATGCCCAGCTTGGCACAGACCAAATCTCTGTCGGCACGAAGGCGCCAACATTGTGCTTTGCCTTGCCTGATTGGGTGGTCACTTTAGAAGTCCTGCGGTCAGTTTTCGTAAGATGTAAGCTGGTCCTATAGCTAGGGTAGCATGTGGATGTGACCGAAAGCATCTTGGCCGGCGTACTTGGCGCCAGCCCCAAGCTCAGCTTCGATCTTAAGCAGCCGGTTGTACTTGGCCAGACGTTCGGAGCGGCAAGGCGCACCCGTCTTGATCTGACCGGTGTTCCATGCAGTGGCTAGGTCGGCTATGATCGTATCTTCCGTGTCTCCCGACCGGTGGCTCATCACCGATCCCCACCCCGCAGCTTTCGTCATGGAGGTTGCTTTCAAGGTTTCGGTCAAGGTGCCAATCTGGTTGGGCTTTATCAGCACCGCATTGCTGGAGCCCGCATGTATGCCCCTTTGGATGCGTTCCGTATTGGTGGTGTACAGATCATCCCCCACAAGCTGCACCACGTCCCCCAACTTTATGTTAAGTCCTCTCCAACCATCCCAATCATCCTCATTCAGGCCATCTTCGATGCTTATGATGGGATACCCCTCCACCCACTCACTGTAGAGGTCGATAAGCTCCTCCGCCGTAAGGCGGCGACCTTCGCAAGCAAGGGTGTATGTGCCATCCTGAAAGAACTCGGATGCTGCGGCATCAAGGGCAATGAAGCACTGCTTGCCCGGCTGGTATCCCGCACGTTCGATGGCAGCTTGGACTAGCGTCAAAGCTTCAAAGTTGGAGGTCAGGGTGGGCGCATACCCGCCTTCATCTCCTACGTTGGACCCCAACCCTCGCTCTTCGAGCAGCTTGCCCAACGCATGGTACACCTCAGCCCCACATCTTAGAGCATCTGCGAAAGACGGCAGTCCAACCGGGGCCACCATAACCTCCTGAATGTCGATGGAATTTCGGGCGTGTCTTCCACCATTCAGGATGTTGAACATTGGAACGGGCAAGGTTAAGGGATTTCCTTGAGCCAGATGTTGATACAAGGGGAGGTTTTCGGATACGGATGCTGCTTTAGCTGCAGCCATCGACACCGCCAAGATGGCATTTGCCCCGATATTGGCTTTGTTTGGGGTGCCATCCAGGTTCAGAAGGATGCTGTCGACACTGTTTTGATCAGAAGCTAGGACACCCATTAGTGCAGGGCCGATCTTATCTTCTACGTTAGCAACTGCCCTCAGGACGCCCTTTCCTCCGTACCGGCCAGCATCTCCATCCCTGATTTCCACCGCCTCATATTTTCCGGTGCTGGCGCCCGAAGGCACCATGGCCCATGCTGAAGCGCCATCGGAGAGGTGAACGGTGGCTTCCACCGTCGGGTTACCCCGGGAGTCAAGCACCTCACGGGATGTGATCTTTTCTATGGTTGCCATCGGCGCCCTTATTTCCCCGTGAAGCAGGTTTTTAGCGGCACTGGTCCGCAGATGCGTTCCCATGGAATGATGGCTATGTCCTGTCAGAGCTATCTGTAGCGGGACTACATCAGGGGGCAAGTATGTATTGCCTATTTTTGGCAGCTTCCAGAGCCTTTTCTACAGCATCCACAGCATCAGTTGCAATAATAATCCCAGCATCGGCCTCGCCTTGCCTGAACAATGTCCAGGTTTTCAAGCCTACGACTGGGATGCCTACTCCCAGAGCATGGCCTATCTCAGACAAAGTGCCGTAGGAACCATCCACCGCGATGACCGATCTGCCGGTATAAACGACGATGGCATTTCGAGCATATCCCATGTTGGTGATTATGGGTATATCGACCCATGTGTTAGCTACGGAATGGTCTCCGCCGGGCAAAATGCCGACGGTGGTCCCGCCCGTTGCCTTAGCTCCCCGGCAGACCGCCTCCATCACCCCTGTGAGGCCGCCGCACACAACAATTACGTCTCGTCTGCCCAGCTCCTTGCCCACCTCTTCCGCCAAGGCCAAAATTTCAGGTGTGGCTTCTGAGCCGCCAATTACCGAGATGACCATCTTGGATTCGTTTGTATCTGCTCCCAATGCACACAGCTTCTTTCAACCCGGTTAGTTCAAGATATGCATCACCCTATGATCAGTAGCTGATCAAGCTGCTGATGAAGGGGCACGGGCCATTGTATCAAATTAATATATCAAGATATCAAGATACAGCAGCGGGCATCGGCGGCTTCAACCTTACATTCAGCGCCCTCTCGCACCAGTGGGCTGCACCCAGCAGCTGTTCTTCAGCGAACCCCGGCGCAACAAGCTGTAGCCCCAAGGGTAAACCGATTGGATGAAGACCCGACGGGATGGCGATGGAGGGTAAACCTGAATAGCTCCAAGGGATTTGGAAGCGCCTGTCGCCGGTGGTTGCCCTGGTCTTGGGAGGGGGAGCCGGAGTTGCAGGTGTGAGGAGGATATCGTAGTTAGCGGCGATCTCCTCCATATCCCGGCGAAACTCCCGCCTCAACCGCTGGGCTTGAACGTAGCGCACCCCCGGCACCAGTGCGCCGACCTCGATCTGGGCCCGCTTGCCTTGCCCGAATTGGTCAGCTTTATCGATAAAAACATCATGTTGAAAGGAAACGCTATGCACTCGTCCCAGCATCCCATGGGCGGCATGAGCGGTGGCAAAGCTGGCCGGCAGCTTCACATCTTCGACAACCGCCCCAGCTTGGACCAGCTTTTGGACAGCTTCCTTGGTATGTTGGCGCACACCATCATCAGCATTATCGTAGAAGTATTCTTGAAGTTGTCCGATCCTCGGAGGTTTCGACCAAGAAAGGGCTGCTGCACGGTAGTCGGCCACCTCTTCCCTGGATGAACTGGGTTCTTTGGGGTCATAGCCAGCCAGGATCGACAGCATGATAGCCGAATCTTCCACACTCTGGGCCAATATTCCCACATGGTCTCCTGTGAAGCTATAAGGAAGCATCCCATAGAGACTCACCCGGCTGTATGTGGCTTTGAGTCCAACGATGCCGTTGTAGGCGGCAGGCCTGAGGGTGGAAGCCGAACCTTGGGAGCCGATGGCTATGGGGCACATGCCTGTCGCCACGGCTACGGCGGAACCTGTGCTGGAGCCGCCGGGGGTACGTTCCCGGTCCCAAGGGTTGTAGGTGGATGGCGGATCGGCTGCTGCAAATTCAGCAGTGGTGGTCTTACCCATGATGATCGCCCCAGCATCCTTTAGCCGGGCAACCACCCCCGAATCTTCTTTGGCAACATAGTCTTCATACACCCGGGAGCCTGCGGTCGTCCTCAGACCTTCAGCATGGAAGATGTCCTTGATGCCTATGGGTATCCCATGCAGTGGCCCCAGGTACCGGCCTGCTGCGATATCTTCTTCACATCTGTGGGCAGCGCCAAGTGCCCCCTCGCGGTCTATCTGCATCCAAGCTTCCAAGGACGGTTCCAGCACATCAATGCGTTCAAAGAACGCTTGCAGCAGCTTTACCGGTGAAAGCTCTTGCCTTTGGATCAAGGCAGATGCTTCAGAAACGGTCAGGTCATGAAGCTCAGTCATGTGGACCTCCCATGAAGGTTGACTCAACCTTTGTTCATAGCGAGCAAGGACAAGGTCTGATCGGCTAATCTTTGAAGAAGAAGGCTGGTTCTTCTTCCTGCTGCGGAAGGTTCTGGTTGAGGATCCATAGGTTGGCGCCCGCTTCTTCCAAAGAAGCTTGAATGGCCTTGGTCCTTTCGGGTCCCCACACGATCTCCGACTGCTCTACAAGCTGGGCGACTATCTCTTCTTTGGATAGCTTGGGGTCCATAGAAACCATCTCGTTCCTCCGTCGATGTGAACCGCACCAAAATGGAGATTACGTGGACAGAATATCCTGTAGCGGAAGGACGGTCAAGGCTGCCGACGCCGTTGCCAAGGGACTGCTTCAGCCTGAGGGCAAGATGGCAAGGGTTGCAGCTTCGATGGCTTTTAATATCGGGAAGGGAAACACCCCAACGAAGAAGGTGCCCAGCACCATGACAGCCAGCACACCTGTGATCAGGGCAGAGGGCGATGCCAGTTCTGCATCCTCAGAACCTCCAGCCACGGACGGGGAAACGTCCGCTGCCGGCGCACCGGCAGGTAGGGCATGTTCTGCGGGCGCTGAATCCGCCTTGGGTTCGATGTACATCTGCCGGATGACATTCAGATAGTAATACAAGGAGAACAAGCTGTTCAGCACCGCAACGGCGGCCAACCACAGCAACCCCCCACTGGCGGCGGCGTTGAACAGGTAGAACTTGGTGGTGAAACCGGCAAAGAAGGGTAGGCCAGCCAAGGAGAAGAGCCCGATGGCAATGGACGCAGCCAAGAAGGGATTGCGGTCAGCCAGCCCAGCTAGGTCTTTGATCTCGTCTTTGCCCGTCATATTGAAGAAGGCGATGATGCCGACGAAGACCGTCATATTGGTGAACGCATAGCCCACCAGGTGCAGCATAACCCCGTTTGAGCCCAAGGTGGATAATGCGGCGATCCCCACCAAGAGGAAGCCCACCTGGCCTATGCTGGAATAAGCTAACAACCGCTTTAGGTTGTGCTGAGCCATAGCGACCAGGTTACCCACCGTCATGGTTATAACAGCCAGTACAGCAACGATAATCTGCCAATCATCTATGGCAGGGAGGAAAGCTTCTGCAAATATGCGGAGCACCAGAGCAAAGGCAGCAGCTTTCGACCCCACAGCCAAGTAGGCGGTTACCGGCAAAGGAGCTCCTTGGTAAACATCGGGGGCCCACATATGGAAGGGCACAGCAGCCATCTTGAACCCCAGACCCACCAAGATCAGGGCAAGGCCTATCCACATGACAGGGCTTATATCGCCGGTATTGGCCAAGAACTCAGCGATATTCACGAACCGGGTTTCCAATGCCGTGGTGTACACCATGCTGATCCCAAAGAGAAGGAACGCTGAGGAAAAAGCGCCTATGAGAATGTACTTGATCCCTGCTTCGTTGGATCTGGGGTCGTTTCGAAGGTACGCAACCATTATGTAGAAGCTGAAGCTCATCAGCTCCAAGGCGATGTAGGCGGTAAGCAACTCGCCCGATGATGCCATGATGTTCATCGCCAAGATCGACATCAAGATGATTGCATAATATTCCCCTGGGCTGGACATACGGCGTTTAACGAAATCTATGGAAGCCAGAATGACTAAAATTCCAAGAACCATGAAGAAGGTCTTGAAGAACAGTGAATACGCATCGACATAGAACAGGCCGCCGTACATGAGCTGGTCTTTGTCCCATAGCAATATCAGACTCAAAACTGTCAGACCGATGAGGCCCAGTACGCTTATCCAAGCCAGCCAGTGCTTCTTGTTCTCTGAAATGAACAGGTCGACGCCAAATATAAGGAAGGCCAGTCCAGCCAGAAGGAACTCCGGCAAGAGTAGGTGTAGGTCGGATGTAAGGGATGAAGCTGGCATATTTATCTACCCGGAGGACCCCAGAATCCCTGGAATTTCGAGTACGCCTGCGTTGATCACATCCATGACCGGCAACGGCCAAATCCCAACGAAGAGTAGGACGAAGGCCAGCAGGCCGGCGGCCCCCAATTCAATTCTGCTGGCATCATGCAGGTGCTCCCATTCAGGGCTGACGGGACCAAAGAACACCTTGGCCAAGAGCCTGAGAATATACACGGCGGTTATTGCAGCGCCTATGACGCCTATTATCGCCACAGGCAGGTAGGTCCTGAAAGCGCCGACGAATACCAAGAACTCAGCGACGAACCCGCTGAGGCCGGGCAGGCCCAAAGAAGCCAAGCCCGCAACAGCAAAGAGGGCGGCGGTCATGGGCATCCGTTTGGCAAGCCCCTCCAGAACACGGATGTCGCGGGTGTGGGTGCGGTCGTATATCGCGCCAACCAGAACGAAGAAGAGGGCTGTCATTATTCCATGCGAGAACATCTGGAGCACCGCCCCTCCCAGCCCCAACCTATCCAAGGTCGCAATGCCAATGAGCACATACCCCATATGACTAACGCTCGAGTATCCCACGACGTACTTGAGGTCCGTCTGGGACATAGCTGAAACAGCTCCATAGAACACATTCACCGCCCCCAGAGCCACCAGAACGGGAAGCCATGTGTCGGCGCCTTCCGGCATCAACACAAGCCCGACCCGGATGATGCCGTATGCCCCCAGCTTCATCAGCACCCCGGCATGAAGCATACTTACCGACGTGGGTGCGGCCACATGACCATCGGGCGACCATGTGTGAAAGGGCCACAACCCTGCCAGCACACCGAATCCCACCATCACCAAGGGAAAGAAGAGGTCTTGGAAGTGCTTGAAGCTGTCGTTGAACTCCACGTTGCTAAGCTCATCCATAGAGAAGGTGGGGGTGCCTGCATCGGCGGAAGCCCAGTACATCGCCATGATGGTGATCCATACCAGAACGCTGCCTGCCACCAAGTACAAGGTCAGCTTCATAGCTCCGTACTCTTTGCTTCGGAAGAAGCTGCCAAAGTCGGTGCTGCTGCCCCACACCCCAATCAGAAGGTACATGGGCAGGACAGCCAGCTCATAGAAGAAGAACAAGAAGAAAATGTCCCGGGTGACAAATACGCCGTAGACGCCTGCCACCAACATCATCAGCAGCACCAAGAAGTCTTTGGGTCGACGGTCGATGTTCCAAGCCACCAGCACAGCAGCGAACATCACGATGCCGGTGAGCAGCACCATCGGGGCTGAGATGCCATCCATCCCCAAGCTGAAGGTGATGTTCATGGGATGGTCGAGCCATTTGAAGGACTCGGTGAACTGATAACCGCCGGCATTGTAGTCATAGGTTGCAAAGAGAACGACGCTCAATGCCAAGGTGACGGCAGAAAGCAAAATTGCAAACACCTTCATTTCCCTGGTCTTGTTGGCAGGGAAGAAGGCCAGCAGCAGCCCCCCTATGAAGGGGAGAAGTATGGTGGCAAATAAGGCCATTCTACAAAGCTACTCCATTAACTCTTTTTTACCTGGCGCTCAAGAGCCACCAGAAAATGGTTACGAATATCCCGCCTATTACCATGCCGAGAGCATAGTTGGACATCCGGCCCGTTACATGATACCGGAGTTTCCCTCCCGACCATCGCACCGCGTCAGCAGGACCATTCACCCCTATGTCGTTCACCGCCACCCGATCAAATACAGCCACTATTCTGGCAACGGCCAGAATGACCTTGTCTATGGTCCACTGGTAGATATCATCCAGGTAATACTTGTTGGCAATGACACGTATGGGCCCCGCAAACCGCGATGTCCACGGGTCCAAGGAAACCGATTTTTTCAGATAGACAGCCCACCCCAACCAGATCGCTGCCAAGGTCAGGAGAGCAGATCCGACTCCCAAAGCAATGTTGAACTCGAAACCATGAGCTTTATTGAAGAACAGGAAGGTGCCGAAGCCGCCCGTATCGGTAGCCTTGAGAGACAGAAACCCCACCACCGTTGCCAGCGCCGCCAACAACAGCATGGGCGCCAACATTATGGGCGGCGATTCATGCACATGATGGTTTTCATCCTTTAGCTTGCCGTAGAAGACCTGAAAAAGGGCGCGGGCCATGTACATGGAGCTTAGGAACGCAGCAAGAAGGGCAAACACGAGCAGGTAGCCCCGGTGGTCCAACACCGCCAGCAGCACTTCATCCTTGCTCCAGAACCCGGCCAGCAGCGGCGCTCCCGCCAATGATAGTGCGCCCACTGTGAAGGTCATGGCAGTAACCGGCATCACCTTTCGCAAGCCACCCATCTTCCGAATGTCCGTTTCATCCTTCATGCTATGCATCACACTGCCGGCGCCCAAGAACAACAGAGCTTTTGCAAAGCCGTGGGCCATCAGATGGAATATAGCTGCGGTGTACCCAAATGCTCCCAAAGACAACATCATCAAGCCCAGGTGGCTGACGGTGGAATACGCCAATATTCTCTTCAGGTCGGTAGAAACCAAAGCTTGAGATGCCGCCATAAGCGCGGTTATCAAGCCGATTATAGCCACAACGGTCAGAGCATCGGGGACTGCTTCGAATATGGGGAATGTCCGGGCTACCAAAAACACGCCCGCAGCCACCATTGTAGCTGCATGGATGAGAGCGCTGACCGGGGTGGGGCCTTCCATAGCATCGGGGAGCCAGACATGCAGAGGAAATTGGGCTGACTTACCCATTGCACCCAAGAACAGAAGCAATGCTGCCAAAGTCAGGGTCCCCTGGCCGATCTGACCTGTCGTTGCAGCTTCGAAGGTCGCCGACATGCTGAAGGTGCCCGTTTGATCGAATAGAAGAAGGATTCCGATCAGCAGACCCACATCGCCGATGCGAGTGGTGATGAACGCTTTTTTCGCCGCTTCCGTTGCTGAGCGCCGCTCATACCAAAAACCGATCAGCAGGTATGAGCAGAGGCCAACCAGTTCCCACACCACATACAGAAGCAGGAAGTTATCCGCCAGCACCAAGGCCAGCATGGAGCCAATGAACAGGGCATGGACCGCAAAGTACCATCCCAACCGGGGGTCGCCCTTCATATAACCCAAGGAATAGAGCTGCACCATGAGGCCGACCAAGGTAACCAACCCCAGCATCACTATGGACAGAGGGTCGACGATGATGCCCCAAGTCAGTATCACATCGCCGGCGGTGAACCATTCACGACTGAAATTGCAGGTCTCCTGACCAAAGGCTCTGGGGCAATCCGCTCCCAGAAAGCCGACCAGCACAATCCAGAAGACGACGAACCCGCCACCGATGGCGAGGATCGCTATCCAAGAACCCTTGCCTGGAAGGAATCTGCCGAATATGACGGTTAGAAAAAATGCAATGAAGCTGAAGGCTGGGATCAGCCAAGCTAGCTTTGCCAGGTCCATAGATAGTCTACCTAAGCCTCCGCTCTATAAGTGCCGCGAGTTACTACCATTTCATCAAGTCCACCTCATCTACATTTACCGTGGACCTTCTGCGGGAAAGCTGCAGGATGATGGCCAGCGCCAGTCCCACTTCAGCTGCCGCGACGGTGATCACGAAGATGGCGATGATCTGCCCGGCGAAAGCGCCGCCATCCAAGTAAGAAGCGGCAGCAATCAGGTTGATGTTGACAGCATTCAACATGAGTTCTATGGACATCAGGATCAGCACAGCGCTACGTCGGGCCAGGACGCCGTAGAGGCCAACGCAGAACAGTGCGGCAGCCAACACCTGGAAACTTTCCAAGGGCATCAGTCGCCACCCCCTTCCCGGGCGATGATGATGGCTCCAATGAGAGCTACCAGCAGGACAAGGGAAGCGATCTCGAAGGGCAGCGCCCAGTCGGTGAACAAGGTATCTCCCAAAGCGGAAAGACCGGGGCCTTGGGGTTCGGATTCGGGTGGGCGTTTCCACAAGAAGGCAGTTGCAACCACTCCAAAGACAGCGCCCGATGCCAGGATAGCCAAGGGCCACTGGCGGTTGTCCGATATCCGCGGGTACTCTTTTGTCTTGGTGAGCATGATGGCGAAGAGCAGAACGATGATGATCGCCCCGCCGTAGATGAGGACCTGCGCCAACGCCAAGAACTCAGCAAAGAGCAGAAGGTACAACCCAGCCACCGCTATCAGAGAAAGCAGCAGGAACAAGGCGGCATGAACCACATTTCGGGTAGCTACAACTCCCAAGCCTCCGCCGATGGTGAGGAATGCAGCTGTTCCAAACAGGACTTCAGACACTATGCGTAGCCCTCCAGAACACCATGCAGGTGCGATGATGGACTATGTACCTGCTGCGGCAAGCTGATTTCCATTCGCGGATATCCTGGACGGAAAGGGGCCTGCATACTGCTATGCAAGCTCCAGTTCGGTTTCGGCAAACAGCTTGTCCTTCAGCTTGTGGGCTTCGAAATCAAGGTCGGGCTCCACCGTGTACTTCCCGCCGTCAGTGGCACGGGCGGTCCCGGTCACATCCTTTGCCTGCTGGTAAAGCATGGGCTTGGAAATTTTCACATGCTTGCCATCCAACGCTGCATCAGCCATTAGGTCCCTCCTCGACAAACCAAGATGTTGTTATACCTGAAACCTCTAAGTAAGACCAAGCTCCGGCATTATGTCTTGGATTCGGTGGCAGCCACCTCTTTACCCGCCTCGGCTGCACCTTTCTTAGCCAACTCCGATGGGGGTATCCACCCGGTTTCCTTCTGGAACTGCTTGCCCATATCCAGCAAGGGGATGAGGTCCACCCTGTCTCCGTTGCGTTCGTACACGCTCATCTCATGTTCGTGGCTCATCACTATAGCATCGAAGTTGCACACTTCAACACATATGCCGCACAGGATGCACCTGTTGAGGTTAATCTCGAAGGTGTCCACGATCTTCTTGCGGGTGCTCTTGCCTTCCTGCTGAAGAGGATTGTCCTTCATCGTAGCGGTCATGCACAAGGTCGGGCAGTTACGGATACAAACCATGCAGGCGGTGCAGAAGGGTTCATCCACCTTATCATCCCAGGTTAGAGCCGGAAAGCCCATGAACCTCGACTGCACCGGGAGGTGCTCCTTCGGGTACTGGGCAGTAACCGGTTTGCGTAGACCGTTGAAAGTGGAACGAATGGTAACCATCATCCCTTTGAGGCCACCCAGCATTGATTATACTCCTCCTACGCCGATGTTTCGCTTTTCAGGTTGGCGGCTTGGCGTCGTCGATAAACCTCAGCTACCCGGGCTGCCGGAGCAGAAAGGTGCTTGTACACAAGATAGCCCACCCCAATGGTGAATCCCAATGACAATAGGGTTGAGGTCCACCAAGGCCAGCCATAGTACAAATATACCGCAGTTATCACTATATTCACAAATGACAACGGGACCATCACCTGCCAAGCAAAGGCCATCAGCTGATCTATGCGAAGCCTGGGGAAGGTGCCGCGCACCCAGAATATAATCAGGACGACAAAATATGCTTTTATGAGAAACCAAATCCAGTCAGGCAAGACGGGGCCGTTCCAGCCCCCCAGGAACAGCAGCGCGACAAGAGCGGCAATGGCGAAGGTGTTCATATATTCAGCCAAGAAGAAGACGGACCAGTGGGCGCCGCTGTACTCCACAAAGGGGCCGCCGACGATTTCGGATTCAGCAAAGTAAATGTCGAAGGGTGTCCGCCCCAGTTCCGCCAGACCTGCGATCAGGAAGATGAGCAGTCCCAAGGGCATGATGACCGCATAAGGAATATTGGTGGATGATCGTTCGGCGGCAATCGCCGCTTCTGCGGTGGCGACAGCTTGAGAGCCGGCATCAATGGCCGGGAGGGTTGACTGGACACCCGGATACTGGAGGTTGGATATCTCCCGGAGGTCCAAGGATTGGGCCAGCATCGCCACCGAAATGACCACCATTATGACCGGAATTTCGTAGCTGACCAACTGGGCAGCTGAGCGCATTCCTCCCAATATCCCGTACTTGTTTGCCGAACCCCAACCAGCCAACACCAATCCCAAGATGGTCATCACCGAAAACGCAACAATGTAGAACAAGCCCATGTCCAGGTTCCGGAGCACCAGGTTGTCGGCTGCCGGGATGGTGACCCAGATCATGAATGAAGGCACCAGAACGATGAGGGGAGCTACCCAGAACACCGTCCGGTCAGCCGAAGAAGGGATCAGGTCCTCTTTCAAGACCAGCTTTAGACCATCTGCAATGGGCTGTAGCAGCCCCATGGGGCCGGTCCTGGTGGGTCCCAACCGGAGTTGCAGACGACCAAGGAATTTGCGCTCCAGCCATGTCAATGAAAGGACGACCACCGATAGGGCGGTAAACAAGATGAATAAGCCCAGCACTATCAGGATTAGATCGGCGGGCCAATCGAATCTATCTGGCACTGGTGAAGCTACTCCTGATGGTCATCATGTGGCGGCGGCGCCTGTTCATATCAGCGGTCCACCTCGCCAAGGACGATATCCAGTGATCCCAAGATAACCACCGCATCAGCCACCCAGGTGTTTTTCAGCATCTCTTCTAAGGCGCTCAGGTTGCAGAAGGACGGGGGCCTAACCTTGACCCGGTAAGGTTTGTCAGAACCATCGCTGACCAGATAAACCCCGATCTCTCCCCTGGGGTTCTCCGATCTTACATAGACATCGCCCTTTGGAGGCCGAATCAGCCGCCTGCCCATCGCCGAAATTGGCCCCGGGGTCATCTGCTCCAAAGCTTGTTCTACGATGCTCAGCGATTGGTACATCTCCTGAAGCCGCACATAGTACCGGTCCCAACAATCTCCATCCAGCCCCACAGGAACATCGAAGTCAAAACGATCGTACACAGAGTACGGGTCTGCCACACGAACATCGTAGGAAAATCCGCAACCTCTGAGGCAAGGACCCGAAAAGCCGTAGTCCACGGCAGTGTCCGTATCTATGACTCCCACGCCTTTGGTCCGGGCAATGAACACCTCGTTATACGTCAGCAGCTTGTCGGATTCTTCGACATCAGCCCTCAACAAGGGCAGTAGCTCGCCGACCATCTGCTCGAAGTTACCGGGGAGGTCTTCCTTGATTCCGCCGATGCGGAAGTAGTTGTGCATCATACGAGCGCCGCTGGTAGCTTCGAAAAGGGCTTGGGTCCGTTCTCGACCCCTGAAGGTGAGCATCACAGGAGTCATCGCGCCCACATCCAACCCGAAGGTTCCCAAGAACAGCAGGTGGCTGGCTATGCGGTTGAGCTCGCACAAGATAACCCGGACGTACTCGGCGCGTTCCGGCACCTCCAACCCCATCAGTTTCTCCACAGCCCTGCAGAACACCAGCTCGTTGTTGAAGTTGGAAATGTAGTCCAGCCTGTCGAACAACGTGATAACCTGATGGTACTGCTCGCCCTCACAGAGCTTTTCCGAACCCCTGTGTAGATAGCCGATGTGGGGGACGACCCTGACCACTTTTTCCCCGTCCAGCCACAACTGCATCCGAAACACCCCGTGGGTGGATGGGTGCTGCGGACCCATATTGACCATCATCTCTACGGGATCAGCGTCGGATGTTGTGTCGTAGACGTTAGTTTCTGTCATATTTAGACCAGTACGCAGATTCAGCAACCCAGCTATGGGGCCTCGGTGAACTCCAAGACCAGCTCGGTGCCGTCATTGACTCCTTTGTACCCCGCTTCAGCGAGCTTTTCTTCCAAGGTCCCCCGGTTTTCGCACTCTCGTATCCAGTTTATAAACTGCTCTATCAAGTTTTCTTGGGCTTCTTCCGCACTGGCGCCGGTTGCTCTCATGTCGAGAAGTTCCACAACAGCTTCGAAGGTTCCATCCCGACTCGATATGTTGCCGGAGAAGCTGATAGCTCCCAAATCAGAACTCCTGGTAGTCGTGGAAGGGGTGTTCCTTCCTGCCCGGATATCCTTCGAACCCTTCGTAGAGGAGCAACGGCTGCAGGTTGGGGTGGTCAGCAAAGGTTACGCCGAAGAGGTCGTGGGTTTCTCGTTCATACCAGTCTGCTGCCCGCCAGACCGGCGTCAACGTAGCTACCTCAAGGTTATCGTAGGACAGATCCGTCTTGATGATCAGCTTGTGCCGTTGGTCCAAGGACAACAGAACGTACACCATCTGGATGTACTCTTTGTAATCGACGCCGCTCATGCACAGCAGCACCTTAAACGAAAGCCGGGGATCGTCTTTGATGATCGCACATACTGCAGGGACATCTTCCGGCGCCAACTGGATTGTCGGAATATCTACAGCTGCACCCGATTCGAACTTGTACGCCGCCAGGACTTCCTGCAACAGGCCTTGAAGCGCCACAGCATCAGGGCTGAGGGCACCTTCAGCAACCGGGCTGTGGGAGGCGGCCCTATCCCCTTCTGCCACTATATCTTGAGTCCCGCATAATTTTTTCTTGTAGCTTCATAAGGCCCTGCATAAGCGCTTCGGGCCGGGGAGGACATCCCGGAACGTACACATCAACAGGCACCAGGTGGTCCACACCCATGACGACGGAGTAAGACCGGTAGTACGGGCCGCCGTTGGTTGCACAGCTGCCCATAGCTATCACCCATTTCGGCTCGGGCATCTGCTCATACAGCATCTTTATCGGGTCGCCCATCTTCTTTACGACGGTGCCTGCCACTATCATCACATCCGACTGCCTCGGAGACGGCCAAGTGACGATACCGAACCTGTCCAAGTCATGGTGGGCCATATAGGTGGACATCATCTCTATGGCGCAGCACGCCAAGCCAAAGGTCAGGGTCCACAGGGAAGATTTTCGAGCCATGGCGAAGAGTTCTTCAGCCTTGGCTGTAACGATGCCTGGGGCTGCCCGGTTGAAGGCGCTGGGTGCGGGCACATTCCCGCCGCTGCTTATTTCCACCATTCTAAGACCCCTTTGCGCCAGCCGTACAACACCGCAAATCCCAGCACCGCCAAGAACAACATCATTGCGTAGAAAGCAAGGCTGTTATCCATGAATATGACAGCCCACGGGAACAAAAACACCGCTTCAACGTCGAAGATCAAGAACAGGATGGCGAAGATGTAATAGCGTATGTTGATCTGCGACCAACGAAATGGTTCCGCCGCAATTCCACATTCATAGGCAGTGAGCTTTACTGCTGAGTACCTGCGAGACGAGAGGATCCTGGAGCCGACGAACATCAGCCCTATCGCAATGAACCCCACCATGGCGGACAATATGACGGCCGCCCAACGAAAGTCGAAGTCAGCTGGCATTCACACTCCTTTAGCTGCCGAATTGCACTTCACCGGGGATCTGACCGGATTCGGATTCATACATGAAGTTGCGGTCATGGGTGTGGCATCGGCTGTGCGTAGGATATCACCGGCAATTCGTAGGTGTCAACGAAATTCGTAACGTGCGCTCCTGACATGGAAGGCTGTTCAACTATACTATTCCTTCCATTCGCATCTTGGTCAGCGCCTCCTCGAAAGCATCCAACGTGTGCCCCACCTCTTTTTCCGTGTGGGTCGATGAAACGATGAAAGAACCCCGGCCCATCAGGTCGACCCCCGCATTGAGGAAAGCTCGTTTGAGTGCGATGGTTTTTGTGGGAACTCCTGCTGATTTGATCTCCGAATGGGGCATATCGCACACTTCCCGGTCGCAGTTACAGTCCTCCAAGGTCATATGGATGAGAGATGCTATGCCGTGGGCATGCCCGGCTACTTCCATCCGTGCAAAGGTGTCGTTCAGCCCACGCTTGAGGATCGCTGCCGCCGCATCCGCACGTTGGTTGATGGGTTCGTTCGCTATCATCTCCAAACACGTGGCGCCAGCCGAAGCGGATAACGGGTTTGCATTGAATGTGCCGGGATGGGCAATGCGATACTGGGCATTCCATTCAGGATCATCCCTGAAGGCGACCATATCGATGATGTCGGCTTTGCCGCCCACCACTCCCCCCGGCAGACCGCCTGCGACGATCTTCGCCATGGTCGTAAGATCGGGGTCGACATCATACTTCGCCTGAGCTCCGCCCGGATGTATTCGGAAGCCCGTAACCACCTCATCCAAGATGAGAAGCACATCATGTCGGCGGGTCACATCACGTATGTCGGTCAAGAACCGGGGGACCATCAATGGGAGCTGACCATAGTGTGCACCCGTGGGTTCCAGTATCACCGCCGCAATATCATCGTCCGCGGAGAGGAGCTCCTCCAACTTATCCAGGTCCGGCGGTATGACTATCATGGATGCCGACGTGGATGCCGGAACACCGGGAACCGACCTGCCCGCTACGCTCACGGCATAATCATGCCATCCGTGAAAGTGGTCGTCGAACTTCACCACCTTGGACTTGCCGGTGTAAGCCCTGGCCATCCGCATCGACATCAGGGTAGCTTCGGTGCCCGAGCTGTGGCAACGCAGTTTCTCCGCCGAGGGCATAAGCCGCTTGATAGCCCGACCCCAGCGCATCTCCTCATCGGTGTTGGAGCCCAGGTGCGTCCCTCTGCTCACCTGGTTGGCAACCGCAGAAGCGATGGCCGGATGGGAGTGGCCCAAGATCAACGCACCATGCCCGCTGACATAATCGACGTATTCGTTGCCGTCAACATCCCACTTCAGAGGCCCCTCGCCGTGGGTGATATACAACGGAAAGGGTGTAACATAGCGGTTATCGTGGGTCACACCTCCTGGAAACATGTCGTCAGCTTCATGTTGGCGCCGGGCGGAACCCGGATGTTTTTCAACATATTCTTCAAGGATGGTCGCCATCAGTGCTCCTTTCTTGGCTCCTTTGGGTTGCTGTCTGTAGATGACCGTCGGATTCTCATCGGCATGATATAATAGCTTGCCCTGCCAAACAAGTCTCCTTGGAGTATCAACCTGCTATGTACAGCTACTTGGACCATCTGGAATGCACAAGCTGCCGGAGGATTCTCCCTCACGATCAGGTCATAAGGACCTGTCCTTCCTGCGCCAAGGTGCTGTTTGCCCGCTACGATCTGCCGAAACTGAAGCGTGATGTCGACCGGCGCCAATTTGAAACCCGCTCAGGCTCCATGTGGAAGTTCTCCGAACTGCTGCCTGTGCTGGACCCCTATAAGGTGTTGTCATTGGGCGAAGGGGATACGCCGCTATTCTGGGCTACCCGGCTGGGTACGAAGCTGGGCCTTGCCAACCTGTACATCAAGGATGAAGGGCTAAACCCCACGGGCACCTTCAAAGCCCGAGGACTATCTGCGGCGATATCCAAAGCCAATGAACTGGGGCTGACCAAGTTCACCATACCTTCTGCCGGCAATGCCGCCGGGGCTGTCGCAGCTTATGCTGCCAGGGGCGGGCTGGAATCCCATGTCTTCATGCCCAAAGATGCGCCGGCCGCAAACAAGATAGAATCGGAGATCATGGGGTCCAAGCTGAACTTGGTGGATGGGCTGATCAGCGACGCGGGCCGGATTTCCAGGGAGGTGGCTCAGGAAAAGGGACTCTTCGACCTTTCCACCTTGCAGGAACCCTACAGAGCCGAGGGCAAGAAGACCATGGGTCTGGAACTGGCGATGCAGCTGGGATGGCGGATGCCCGACAGCATAATCTACCCGACCGGCGGAGGCACCGGCATCATCGGGATGTGGAAGGGATTCTACGAACTGCTGGAGTTGGGGTGGGTGGAAGGTAAGCTGCCCAAGTTCATCGCCGTTCAACCCGAGGGCTGCCAGCCTATTGTGAAAGCCTTCAATGACGGGGCTGACGTATCCGAGATGTGGCCCAATGCCACCACCATTGCCGACGGTCTGCGGGTGCCTCATCCCTTTTCGGATTATCTTATCCTTCAGGCCATCAGAGACACTGGGGGCACCGCATTGGCGGTGACGGACCAAGAGATGCTGGATGCCATGAAGGATATAGCCACATCGGAAGGTATCTTCGTATGCCCCGAAGGTGCGGCAACCCTCGTGGCTTTGAAGCACCTGATAGAAGACGACTTCTTCGACCCCAACGAAACCATCATGCTGCTGAACACCGGATCGGGATACAAATACCTTGACCTGCTCCGTAACTAACAAAGATGCCGCCGCACAGCTCCCATCCCCCGCCGGACCTGCCCATAAATGCCCACCCATCCCCCGCCGGAACTGCTCATAACCGCCCGCCCACCCCCCATGAGTTGAATCCTGAGTCCCTCCCCAAATGGTCCTCTCGAACACAGCGCCACCCCCCGGAACGTCGTTCCCATCCTCCACTGTCATCCCAAACCCCCTCATCATCATGCCAAACGCCCCATCGTCACTCCGAACCCCTCATTGTCATTCCGAACGAAGTGAGGAATCTAATATCTTCCTTTGATGGCCTGTCCATTTCTCCGACGAGCCCACCTGTACCCAGACACCTTAGATTCTTCGGTGTGCGCGCCTCAGAATGACAATGGGAAGAATGCGCTCCTCAGAATGACAATGGGAAGAATGTGCTCCTCAGAATGCCGTGGGAGGAGTGCGCTCCTCAGAATGACAATGAACAGTATTGTCACTCCGAACCCCTCATCGTCATGCCAAGCCCCCATCGTCACTCCAAACCCCTCATTGTCATCCCATACTCCCATTGTCACTCCGACACCCTCATTGTCATTCCGAACGGAGTGAGGAATCTAAGATTTTCCTTTGATGGCCTGCCCATTACTGCGACGACCCATCGTCCAAGCCAGCACCTTAGATTCTTCGGCGTGCGCGCCTCAGAATGACAATGAGTAGTATTATCACTCCGAACCCCTCATTGTCATTCCGAACGGAGTGAGGAATCTAAGATCTTCCTTTGATGGCCTGTCCATTTCTCCGACGAGCCCGCCTGTACCCAGACACCTTAGATTCTTCGGCGTGCGCTCCTCAGAATGACAATGAGTAGTATTATCACTCCGAACCACCTTATGTCATTCCGAACGGAGTGAGGAATCTAAGATCTTCCTTTGATGGCCTGTCCATTACTGCGACGATCCCGCCTGTACCCGGGCACCTTAGATTCTTCGGCGTGCGCGCCTCAGAATGACAATGGGAAGAATGTGTTCCTCAGAATGACGTGGGAGGAGTGCGCTCCTCGGAATGATGTGGGAGGAGTGCGCTCCTCGGAATGATGTGGGAGGAGTGCGCGCCCCAGAATGACAATGAACAGTATTGTCACTCCGAACCTCCAATCGTCATTCCGAACCCCCATTGTCATTCCGAACCCCATTGTCATTCCGAACGGAGTGAGGAATCTAAGATCTTCCTTTGATGGCATGTCCATTTCTACGACGGTCCCGCCTGTACCCGGGCACCTTAGATTCTTCGGCGTGCGCGCCTCAGAATGATGTGGGTGAGGTGCGGTCCTCACAATGACAGCGAGAGGGGGGTGCCCAAGAATGACGTGGGAGGGGTGCGGTCCTCAGGATGACGGTGAGGGGGGCGCGCGAGGATGGCATTTTAGGGGGCGCCCAAGGATGTGGCTGGAGATGAGGTGGGGTCGTGAATAGCGCCTCAGCGATCGTGGTGCGACCTCGGGGGATGGGCCTGCCTGCTTACTTTTCGTACCAGCCCGACCCGAAGACAAGTCCATCATGCCCGACCACCCAAGAGTGCTTCATTTCCTCCGCACCGGATACGGCATTGAAGTAGGTGTAGTCCACCCAGCCGCCTTCCCCGGATGCGCCCGCGATGTCGGCGCCGTAGTTATAGCCGTTGGTGTCCACCTGTACCGCGACTGCCAGTCCCACTCGCTCGGGCTGCGTGGCATGGGCAGCTATTCTTCCATCTCTGCCTATGATGAAGACATACCACTCGCCATCCACACTTTGGGGCGAGTTGTAGTAAGCAAGGGTTGCGTCCAAGCCCAAGGAGTTGTAGTGGTCAACAGCCTGATCAACGAAGCCCTTGGTGTACTCAGCTGGTGAAGACGGTGAGATCGATTCGGGAGTGGTAGCGCCGAAGTTCATGCCGATGATCAAGGCGATGGCGGGGACTATCAAGACAGCTATCGCTGCAACTACTACTATGGCGATGATTGTTCTGGTGGTCACTTTATATGCTCCAATTCTGAGGGGCTTGCGACGAAAAATCCAAGTCCTTTGGACGACAAAACGGTTGTGATGGGTGGGCCCTTGGACCCATCGTTTCACACAGGATGCGACTTGGTCAAGGATAGCAGTTGGCGGATGGCTCTGAGCTGGGCCAGACCGTCGATTTCGATGAGGTCACCGATATCGTAGATGGTGAAGGCGTCACGACGGGGTCACCGACGCTACGTCGGACTCCACGCCATTGACCCGCGAGCCGACGACGAAGGAACGCACCTCGGTGGGATGTCAGGCTGTGGGCCAGACGGATCAAGGCGCCGCATCCTGCGCCATCGTCGGCGGCTTGACCATGAGGCGGACTATAGCTGCGGAATCCCTAACCAATCGTCGCTCCCTTGGTCATCCTGTCGGAAAGCCGCCGACGGCGTCGACGAAGGAACGCACCTCGGTGGGAGGTCAGGCTGTGGGCCAGACGGATCACGGCGCCGCATCCTGCACCATCGTCGGCGGCTGGACCATGGCGGGCTATAGCTGCGGAATCCCTAACCAATCGTCGCTCCCTTGGTCATCCTGTCGGGGAGCCGCCGGCGGCGACGACGAAGGAACGCATCTCGGTGGGAGGTCAGGCTGTAGGCCAGACAGATCAAGGCGCCGCATCCGGTGCCATCGTCGACGGCTGGACCATGGCGGGCTATAGCTGCGGAATCCCTAACCAATCGTCGCTCCCTTGGTCACCCTGTCGGAAAGCCGCCGGCGCCGACTGGACCCGGCTCCTCCGGCCTCAACGTCAGGTCGTCGGTGGCGAGTTCGTAGCCGTGGCACCCCGGGGTGGGGCGGCCCATGCCGGGAGCGGCGTCGGGGAAAGCCAGGGTGTAAAACCCCTGCATGGCCGGGTCGTCCGTGAGCCCGTCCCCATCCGAGTCCAAGCGGCTGGCTTGGAGCTGGGCCAAGCTCGAAATTTCGATGAGGCCGTCGTCGTCGATGTCGTAGTCGATCACCAAGGTCGCCGTGCTGGCGTCGGACGCAGCGCCGTCTACCCGCGCATCGCCCGCGCCGACGTAGGCCCGCACCGCGAACGCGACGGTCGCGTCGTACGGCAGGGGAAGCGTCGTGCTGGTAGCGCCGCCGGCGGCGATTGCCTTCCAGGCGCCGCCGTCCTTCTGGTACTCCCAGCCCGACACGCCGGGTATCGCCGTCCCGTGAACGTCGCCGAGGAGCCGTCCGAGGTTGCGCTGAAGTCCGCCGGTTTCTTCGGCTGAATGCCGATGGTGAAGGTGACGCTGCCCGATTCCGACGTCCCGTCAGAGTCGATGGACTCCGTGGCCGTGTAGGTGTAGGTGGTCTTGGCCTGGGGTGTGTTCGACGTTCCCGACAGGGTGCGGGTGGAGCCATCGAAGGTCAGGCCAATGCCCGAGACGTCCGGGGTCACGGCGTAGGTGTAGCCGGACGCGTTGTCGCCGCCGGCGGCCTCGGGCAGCTTCACGTTCACGCTGGCGCCCTGCGGGAAGATCTGGTCCGTGACGCTGCCAAAGCTCGGCTCTAGGTCCGCCAGCGTCGTCACCGATGCTGCGTCCGACTCCATGCCGATCACCCGCGCGCCGCCGGTTCCCACCACGGCGCGCACCTGGAAGGCGTATACCGTCCCACCGGTGAGGCCGGTGACCGTGTGGGAGTTCGTGGACGCGTCGCTGGAGGGGATGGCTGTCCAGCTTCCGCTGCCCACCTGCAGCTCCCAGCCCGACCGCCGGCGTTGACGTCCCAAGCAAGCTGCGCCAAGACGTTGCGTGTTTCCGACACCGTCAGCGTGGGCTTCTTGGGCTTGACGCTGACGGTGAACCGCAGCGTCGCGGTGGGGCCGCCGGCCTTATCCTGAGCGGTAGACCGGTAGGTGGTGCGCGCCATGCGTCTGTCGGGTGTACCGACCCAGCCCATCGACCGCGCTTGGAGGTCGGCAGTGAGGCCGCTGGGCGGCGCGGGCGCCAGCCGGAACCGCAGGCGGGCGTAGCCTCCGTTTTCGTTTTTGTATCCGTCGCGTGTCGCCGTCGGGAAGGTCGCGCTCGCCGCGACGCCCTCCGTGTACACTTGGTCGCTTATCGTGCCGTTCCACGTCGGCGCGCCCGGGAGCGTTATCGACAAGCCGTTCGACTCCACGCCGCCGACCTTCGCGTCACCGCTTGCCGATGACGCCGCGCACCTTGAGAATGAGGCGCGTGCCGGTGGCGAGGCTGGTGGGGGTATAGACATTGGCGGCGGTGACCGTGCCAGTGTTGGGGTCGGTGAAGGTGTCGGCGATGTCTCTGGCGGGGATGGCTGTCCAGCTTCCGCTGCCCACCTGCAGCTCCCAGCCCGACACGCCGGCGTTGACATCCCAAGCAAGCTGCGCCAAGCCGCGGCGCGTTTCCGACACCGTCAGCGTGGGCTTCTTGGGCTTGACGCTGACGGTGAAGCGGAGCTCGGCAGTGCCCCCCGTTATTCTCGCGGACACGCCACACGTACGTGGTCCTCGCCATGAGCGTGTCCGGCGTTCCCTTCCACCCGTAGATGGGCGGCGTGCGGTCCAGGGCCAAGCCGCTAGGCTCCCCGGGGGCGATGGAGTATCGCATCCCAACAAACTGATTGGTTGCGGCGTTGGCGGGGGTTGCGCCCGGGAAGAGCACATTGACGGCTTCGCCCTCGACGTACACCTGGTCGTCGATGACGCCGTTGAAGGTCGGCACGTCACCCGGCGTCCCAGGGAGCGTGTTCGACTCGACGCCGTCCACCCGCGTCGGGCTCGTTCCTATGAACGCCCGCACCTTGAAGTTGTATGTCGTCTCGTTGGTCAGCCCTGCCGCGGTGTGGCTGTTGGTGGCGGCGCTGCTGGAGGCGATGGCCGTCCACGTACCGCCGTCTTGCTGGATCTCTCAGCCGGTGACGCCGGCGATGGCCGTCCAGCTGAGCTCCACCTGCCCGTTGGCGGCTCTGCCCCTAGAGTTCGCCGGCTTCTGCGGCTGGATGCCGATGGTGAAGGTCTTGCTGGTCGGCTCGTTGGTCCCGTCCGGGTCGGTCGTCTCCGTGGCCGTGTAGGTGTAGGAGACCTTGGCCTTGGGGGCCGACGGCATGCCGCCCAGCTTGTGCGTGGCTGCGGTGAACGTCAGGCCTCTGTTCGCCGGACCCTTGCACGAAGAGCAGGTCGTCCACGTCTGCCAGGACGGGCACCTTGTCCGCCAGCCGCGTCCCCGACACGGCATCCGACTCCACGCCGATGATCTTCGCGTCGCCGGCGCCCACCAAAGCGCGCACCTTGAACGTGTACTCCGTGTCGTTGGTGAGGCCGGTGACCGTGTAGCTGGTCGTGGTGGCGTCGCTGCTCGGGACTGCCGTCCAAGTGCCGGTGACGCCTGTGCTGTCCTGCTTGTACTCTCAACCGGAGACGCCCGCGATGGCGATCCAGCTGAGCGCCGCCTCCATGTTGTCCGCCACCACGGCGAATTCCGCCGGCTGCATGGGCTGGACACCGATGGTGAAGGTCTGGGTTCCTGCTTCGGGTGTGCTGTCCGGGTCGCTGGTCTCCGTGGCCGTGTAGGTGTACGTGACCTTCGCAGAGGCCGTCGACGCCGTGCCCGTCACCTTCATGGTGCGCGCCGTGGTGGGCAGCAAGGACGATGAGACGCTGGTGGAGGGCGTCGCGTCGGACGCCGTGACGGCGACAACGGAGGCGGACCTGGCGCCGAGCCTCGGCAGCGTGTCGGACAAGGTCTACACGCAGGACGAGAGCGTGAGCGTGAAGCTCCCCAGGCCGGGCGAGGCGACGGCGATCCCAACTACATGTACACGCTGACGCCGGATGTGTCGGTCATCGGCCTGACCTTCGACGCGTCCTCGGGCTGGCTGACCGGAACGCCGACCAGCGCCCAGGCGAAGGTGACGTACACGTACAGGGCCATGGAGGCCAGCGACCCGGACGGGACGCCGGAGTCGGCCAGCGTGACGTTCAGCATTGGGATCAAGCGCGGGTAGCCGGCCAACTTCGAGGTCATCTCGGATGGCTCGCTGGTGACGTTTTCGTAGACGGCCATCGCCAGCGTGTCGGGCTGGGAGTACCGGAAGGACGGCGGCAGGTGGAGGGGCATCGCCGGCGGCGGCGCCACGAGCGTCACGCTGCCCCTGCCCAACGGCGCGACGGCCACGTTCGCGGTGCGCTCCTACGTCGGCGCGGGCGACACGCGGCTGGACGCCGGGACGTCCGGCGCCGTGACGGCGACGGTGGAGATCGACTACGACACGACCAGCTCCGGCCTCATCTACGACGACGACGGCAACGGGCTCATCGAGATATCCACCTTGGCCCAGCTGCAAGCGAGTCGCTGGGACTCGAACGGCGACGGGCGCACGGACGATCCGTTCAGGCAGCGGGAGTATGACCGAGCCTTTCCCAACGCCGCCCCCAACATGGGCTGCGCCACCCGCTGCCACGGCTACCAACTAACCACCGACGCCCTGACCCCAGGCCCGGAGGACCACAGGTCGTCACCCCTACGGGTAACGGAGCTGAGGGCCCTAACCCCAGGCCCGGAGGACCACAGTCTCAGTGCCAACAACGACGACAAACCACACCCTGGGGATAACCCACCAACGCAATAACCAAAGAAACCACAATCCCCCGTCGCCCTCGCGGTTCCGACCCCCACCCAGGCCCTCGCGCCTCTCGGGGAGGCACGGGGGCGACGTAAATATATCCCCCGTCGCCCTCGTGATTCCGCAGAACCGCGGGGGCCTGGAATGCGGTGCGGGGTGGGGCAGGGTCTGCTCCAGCATCTCTGAGAAGGACCTTGCTTGCACCACATTCTTGCGACGGCGGACGCACAACTCACTCTTGAGCAGCTTCTGTAGAAGCTCGACAGCGAGGTTGCGTTGAGGCATCCCGAGCACCCCCGCACCGTCATTCCGAGCGCATCCTCCCTGTCATTCCGAGGAGCGCACGACGAGGAATCTAAGATGCTCCTCTGATGGCTGGGTTGTTATTACGACGGGGCGTCTTGGGTCTCCGGGATTTTAGATTCCTCACTGCGGTTCGGAATGACAGTGAGGGGGCGGTCCTTGGAATGACATTGAGGGGGCGGTAGTCGGAATGACGGGGGGAGGGGGCGGTTCGGAATGACGGTGAGGATACGGTAGTCGGAATGACGGGAGGGGGGAGGAGTGGGGCGGGAGACGGGGATGACGGGGGGAGGAGGGCGGGGTGGGGGCGGCGCAAGAGCGACGCCGTTCTATCCCCCGTCGCCCTCGCGGTTCTGCGGAACCGCGAGGGCCTGGGATTAGGCGCGGGGTGGGGCCTCCCCCCTCTCCACAAGCAACCCCCCCCGCCCAGGTCCCCGCGCCTTACGAGCGGCGCAAGGGCGACGTTGCTCTATTTCCCGTCGCCCTCGTGATTCCGCAGAACCGCGGGGGCCTGGGATGCGGTGCGGGGTGGGGCAGGGTCTGCTCCAGCATCTCTGAGAAGGACCTTGCTTGCACCACATTCTTGCGACGGCGGACGCACAACTCACTCTTGAGCAGCTTCTGTAGAAGCTCGATGGCGAGGTTGCGTTGAGGCATCCCGAGCACCCCCGCACCGTCATTCCGAGCGCATCCTCCCTGTCATTCCGAGGAGCGCATCCTCCCTGTCATTCCGAGGAGCGCTCCCTCACCGTCATCCCGAGGAGCGCTCCCTCCCTGTCATTCCGAGCGCATCCTCCCTGTCATTCCGAGGAGCGCTCCCTCACCGTCATCCCGAGGAGCGCTCCCTCCCTGTCATTCCGAGGCCCGTTCCCTCCCTGTCATTCCGAGGCCCGTTCCCTCGCTGTCATTCCGAGGCCCGTTCCCTCACTGTCATTCCGAGGAGCGCATCCTCGCTGTCATTCCGAGGAGCGCTCCCTCGCTGTCATTCCGAGGAGTGCTCCCTCGCTGTCATTCCGAGGAGTGCTCCCTCGCTGTCATTCCGAGGAGCGCACGACGAGGAATCTAAGATGCTCCTCTGATGGCTGGGTTGTTATTACGACGGGGCATCGTGGGTCTCCGGGATTTTAGATTCCTCACTGCGGTTCGGAATGACAGTGAGGGGGCGGTCCTTGGAATGCCATTGAGGGGGCGGTAGTCGGAATGACGGGGGGGAGGGGGCGGTTCGGAATGACGATGATGATAAGGAGGGCACACCCCCGCACCGTCATCCCGCGCCCTCCCTCACCGTCATCCGGAGCGCATCCTCGCTGTCATTCCGAGGAGCGCTCCCTCACTGTCATTCCGAGGACTGCCCCCTCCCTGTCATTCCGAGGAGCGCTCCCTCACCGTCATCCCGAGGAGCGCTCCCTCACCGTCATCCCGAGGAGCGCTCCCTCACTGTCATTCCGAGGAGCGCACGACGAGGAATCTAAGATGCCGCTCTGATGGCTGGGTTGTTACTACGGCGGGGCATCGTGGGCCGTCGTAACTTTAGATTCCTCACTGCGGTTCGGAATGACAGTGAAGGGGCGGTAGTCGGAATGACGATGACAATAAGGGGGCCGGTAGTCGGGATGACGGGAGGGGGGAGGAGGGGGGCGGGAGACGGGGATGACGGGGGGTAGGCGGGGTGGGGGCGGCGCGAGGGCGACGGGGTGGGGGGGGGTGACGGGGAGGGGGGGATGGGGTTGTGCATCAGGTTGCACGTTCGATGCTGTATCGTGAGATTGTCTGCCTGACCTGCCGCACTTGGTAAGGCTTGGCATGGCTCCCGTCATGCTGGCTTGGCATGGCTCCCGTCACGCTGGCTTGGCGTGGCTCCCGTCAGGCTGCGGGTTGGTCCGTTGGCGGACGCCTTCTTTCCTGAATATAGGACCCTGAACCAACGGGCCGGCCCTCCAGTAGGCATCGTATGGGCACGGCGAACATCCCGTCCCCGAATCCGGCGCCAATCTCGCCGTCGTATACCACCACCCCGGCCACGAATCGTTCGCCCGCATCCCTTTTCAACTTCCGCAGTCCGCGGAAGTCGGACTGCGTTACGGTGGCGGCGGCCTTTACTTCCACGCCAGCCACCTCTCGACCTCCTCGCTCGATGACAATGTCGACTTCCACCTGGTCCTTGTCGCGGTAGTGGAAGAACCCCAGGGGCATCTCCTGGCATACGGACTGGCGTCTCAGTTCCTGGAATACGAAGGATTCCAGGTATTGACCGAGCAGTTCTCGATTCTGCGCAAGGTTGCCGGGGCCTACTCCGAGCAGGGCGCATCCGATGCCGGTGTCCCCGATGTGGAGCTTTGGCGTCTTGACCATGCGGCTCAACCGATTGGAGTGCCAGGGCGGTAGCCGGTCGATGAGAAATAGCCGTTCCAGGAGCCCAACGTAGTCGCCAACAGTGGGCCGACTCAACTGGAAGGGGGCTGCCATATCGGAAAGATTGTAGAGCCGAGCGGTCTGGGAGGCGGCCGCCATCAGCAGCCGGGGCATGGCATCCAGCGCACTTATCTTGGCCATGTCCCGCACATCCCGCTGGAGTTGCGTGTCGATGAAGTTCCGGTACCAGTTTGCCCTGCGGCGGGAGGTGGTGCGGGCCAGTGCGGCCGGATACCCGCCATCCGCAATCCGTGCCGCCAGATCATCGCCAAAGCGGGTGCAGCTCGACGTCTGGAATGCCCCGGAAAACAGGTCGTCCAAGAAGTTGGGCGTCCCGCAGTACAATTCGCTCTGGGAAAGGGGATGCAGGGGCAAAATCTCCATCCGGCCAGCCAGAGAGTCGGAAAGGGCGGGCACGAGCAGGACCTGGGATGAGCCGGTTAGCAGGAACCGTCCGGGGGTGCGCTCAGCATCTATGGTCTGCTTCAGGGCGGTGAAGAGGGAGGGAACGCGTTGCACCTCGTCAAGAACTGTCCGTTCCCTGAGGCCGGCGACGAACCCGGACGGATCGGACCTGGCGGCAGTGCGGGCCACATCCGCGTCAAAGCTGATGTAGTCGTACCCCCGCGGGTCGCCGACCTGGCGGGCGAGAGTGCTCTTGCCGGACTGCCTCGGGCCGTGGATGAGCGCCGCCGGAGAGTCGGCCAGGGCTTCCACCAGAGGAGCTTCGGAGTAGCGTGGGTAGACCGGGGGCTGCTGCATCGTCCAATTGTAACTTTAGGTCGCGTCCAATTGCAACCCTGATATGCGTCTGATTGCAACCTTGGGTAGCGTCCAATTGAAAGGCAAATGCGATGTCCGGCCCATGAGCCACCCGCCAGCCGAGGCTGGCGGGGCTTCGGTGGGGGGTGGCGATGGGCTGCGTCTTTGCCATCACAGAGTGATTGATGTCAGCGATGGTGAGGCAATAGAGGTGGATGCAGAGACCCGGTAATGCCGCACTTGAGGAGACTCGTCCAACTGATGGATGAGCCGAGGCAGTATGAAGGTGAGTATCCTGAGTTGCTCTTTGCCAGTCATAGCCCCGCGCTTCCTGTAAATCCACACAGTCCGAATCCCGCTTGTTTGCAACAGGGCTTTGTGCTGCTTCTTGGCTCGGTCATCAGCGTGAACCCAGACTGCTTCATTCCGGCTACACCATTCGATTATTTCAGGATCTTTGGGACCCTTCTGGCCGAATATGGTCGGCACCTCAACGAAGTCGTAGCCAACCAGCCTCAATGCCTTTGCTACAACGGGCGCAAGAGATTCATCAAGCAAGAATCTTGGCTCATTCTGCCCCGAGACGAGTTTCCCAATCACATGCAACCTTCACATCGTCGGGTGTGAGACCAAAGGCCTCAGCGACCCAATCCACGGAATCACCGGCCTCGACCATTCCTGCGATTGTGCGGGTGGGTATTCGCGTCCCCGTGAGGCAGGGCGTCCCAAACTGAACCTGTGGCTCAAGCAGAATGCCGCTCAAAGGTTCCCAGGACATAGCTACGTGCGTTTCTTCACAGAACATGAGGCCGGGTATCGGAATCAAGTATTCCCTGAGCATTTCGAGGGCGAGTTGCCCGCCTCGACTTCCTGATATCAGCCGCTGCGTCCAGTCAATGAATATCCGCCCATGTCCGGCCCACAAATACTCAGTCGCAAACGGCCTCGGTGCTCCCGTCTGTTCGCGAAGCCACTTCTCGGTGCGACAAATCTCTGCCCACCCGACCTCTACAGCACGCAGGGCTGCAATGATTCTGAGCGATACGAGATCTTCAAAGGCTATCAACAAGTCTCTTCCAGGGTCAGCAGACAGTCCAGGAGAGACCAGTCCTTTTCGAATCCACCGGATCAGTTTGGTGGAGGTGACCGGATAAACCACGTCGCCATGCACGCTAGCCTTGAGGTATCGGGCCGCTTCAGGCACGTCGTAAATGCCTTCAAAGATGGGAGAGGTTCTGATATCGTCAACTGCTGTCGTCATACGCTATCTCCCGTTAGAGATGAGTGGTTTCAGTTCTCCAGCCCCACCTTCACCAGACGCGAGTTCGGCAGCTGCACATCCCGTTGCGCAGCCAGCGAACGGGATTCATTGGCGGTGGACTCAATTCTAGCGAACAGTGGTTCTATTGGCAAGCCCAAGGCGGCCCATACCGCTGCCGATGGGCAAGGAAGCGGATAAGGGGCGAGGGCGTCAACCTGCCCACGCTACCGCCCCGACGTTCTCGTCATGCTCTGCGTGGCATGATCCCGAAATGCTTGGTGTCGTGCGAGGAGATGTGCGTATTCTGGCGTAACGGGGTGGATGGCACACATGACTACGAACACGGTTGAACCCCAGCCGCGGCCGGCCAGCCAGTCAAGGGCGGCAGCTTCAACGTCAGCTTCGGCGAGGGTGGTCATCAGTTAATGATTCAGCCGTACCAATGACGTCCCTCAGTACTCGGCGAAGCTCCATGATTGAGATGTGAAGTTCGGGTCGGTCGTTCAAGCTGTGTACGTCCCGGTCAATCAAACGCAATAGCGCCCGTAAGGATTCATGGCCTTGTACTACGTTCCCCGTTCTAACTTGTCTATATCCTTCTATCCCAAGTTCGCAGGCCCAGGGCAAATCCTCTCGTAGGAAGCTTAATAGTATGGGCACCCCTACGATGCTCTCATTCCCATGCAATGCAAAACGTACTAAGTCGACGATTTGAGAAGGGTCCGCACGATGACCTTTCCCAGGATGTCGGGCCGATAACATGATCTCTTCGATCCTGTTAGACAGCCGTTCTTCCATGAGGCGAAATTCCCTTCTATTCGTGATCCCGCCAGCGCTTGCCGCGATTCGTTCCTCAAATTCTGCCAATGCGCTTCTTATGCCGGATAATTCCGACAGTACGTCAGCAAGTGAGCGTTCTCCGGGGTTTTCACTGCGACGGAGGTGTTGCAAGTCCAAGGATACGGAGATAGGGGTTTCTAACGTGGAGGAATCAGATTCGAGGGCTATTATATGCTCCGTTATCTCTGTTTCGGCTGTCTCTACATCATCGAGATCGTGGCGATCGACGAATACAGTCCGTGTTGCTGCGACATCGAAAGGGATGCTCTCACCTTTGTCGATGATCTGTATGAACGGCTTGCGAATGGCGTGCCTAACTGCCAATTCGTAAAAACGTTCGGGTTTCGCTCCGTCAAGTCAGCCACCACTAGCGGGTCATCAACTACATGCTGAATAACCTGACTAGTGATCATTCCTGGCTCGGATATTTCGTCGGCCCGAACGGCGGTATAACCTTTGGACTCAACTGCGGGACGGATGATGTGACGCAGGATTTGGTCAGAACGTTTGCGAGTATCCGAGTCTGGTTCTCCTATCGGTGCAATAACAAAGCACGTCTTGCCGCTTTCGTCGATCAAGTTCATCCTCCCTCAACCCGATTCCGTTGGGCTCCCCCCACATCCCCCGACACCAGCCACGGCAGCAGCGCGTCCCGCTGCGCGGCGAGGGTGCGGGATTCTCTGCGGCGGGGGAGGGTGTGAATTAGGAATTCAGACGCGAACATCTCGAACGCCTCAATGACTCGTGCGGGCGGTATTACCACATCCAATGAGATTATAGCACCTGCTGGCGCCCGCTGGTGACTCTTCGACGTTCCTGTTACGAGAGACTCGATCTGCTGGTGAAACAGTGGCGAGCGCGCAAGACAATAGATGTAACTTCGGGTGAACGGCGGTCGAGCGCAAAGAACCATGAACTCGGTTGAACACACAGCCCGCTCGCCAGATTCGACGTCCGCTAACCAAACACGTTCAATATTCGGGTTCAGTTTAGAGAGGAGAACAACCCCAGGTGGCACATGGGACTTAGTGCTCTGTATTTGGTTGCCATGCTCATATGTTGGCGTTTGCCCGTTATCGAATGCTGGGATGCTGAAGTGGCTAAACGCCGCGTTTGGCAATGACTGAGGGTTCTTTATTGTCTCGCAGTTGCTCCACCACCTCCCCCAACCCCTGCACCCCCCACCCCTCCGGCACCTCCCCAAGCTCCGACTCCGCCAGCCGCTCCGGGAACAGCGACCACACCTCCGGCGGCAGGTAGGGTTCGCGGCCTTCCATCTTGGCGCGGACGGGGCCGAAGTCCACGAACCAGTCCTGGAAGATGGCCCGCCCCATCGCCTCCAGCGCTTCGTTCATCCGACGGTTCAGCTCGATCTTGTCGTCCAGGGTCCCTACGCTTGGTCTCAGGACAACCAATGGGAGCCGCTCTGGGAAGATGTCCGGGATGTGGCCGAAAACTGTCTTGAGGAACTGGAGCATTCAGATAACAACGGAGTTGAAGCGGAGCAGAAGACAAGTCCGCACTTCTTGGGCGCCGTCGTACTCGAGCAGGTCCCTACGACGGCAAAAGATATCGACCAGCAGGAAAGAAGGAGCCGATTGCCGTCTCTGCGCCGCACCCGCACTCGCCGGTCGGGAGCAGGCGTTTGGTTGAAGTTGTTCTCATATCTCCCGAAGCCAAACTATTGAGATGCCCTTGAATGATATCCGAGGATACGTCCCTGTACGCTTCCGGGTCAACGCAGCATATGGGGTTTGACCTCAGATAACCCGCCCGCCGGCTCCACGGGGCAGGCGGCGGCGGAGTCCAACAGGAGCTTGGATGCGGTTCTGACCAGCCCAGCCTTGACTGACAGGTGGGCCACACATATTATGACTCATATTAGAGTTTGTCTCATAGACCGGTGGGCGGGTTGAGTAACACAGGTGTGGGAGCGATGCGCCTCAACAGAGGTTGGCGTAACAGTTCAGAGTTGAGGGGAAAGTAGTAGGTCACGGCATTCCAAGAGGGGGTTGAGGCCCTTGGCGCGCCATGTCCCAAAGAGGGATGCCAGGGTCATTTTGGTGTCACTGCCCTGTTTGGAGCGAGTGCCGCCGCTAATCTTACGGCTGATCACCAGGTGCCGCAGGCTTCGTTCGGCGGCGTTGTTCTCCGACGGCGCGTCTGGGTGGGACACGAAGACGAACAGCTCCTTGATGAACCGTTCTATGCGCCGGCAGAGCTTGGACTGGGGCGCGGCTTGGTCCTTGAAGAAGGGGCTGCACAGCGCCAGCAGTTCCTTCTCCAAGGTCAACTGGCGTCGCGAGGCCAGCCGGGGGCCATCGGCAGGAACGCAAGTCCTGGCCTTGGCATATACCCGCCGCACCGCACCGGCCCACTGTGCCAAGCCGAGGTCATCAGGATACCAAGCCATGAGCTCATCCATATCCCGCAGCAGGTGTGCCCAACACCGCTGCTTCAGGCCGGGGTAGTGGTTATATGCGGCGTAGAAGTCACTCACCAGCACTCCGCTGAATGCCTCTCCCAACGCCTCGTCCACCACCCCCTTGCCACGACCGCGACGCAGGAAGTACCGCTCCGTGGGAGTGCTGAAGGTCCAAACGTAGCCGTTGACTCCATCCTCACGCCAGCCGGTCTCATCTGCATGCACCACCGGAGAGCCACGAATGCGTTCCAGGGTCTCGGCCACTGCCATCCGGGCCTGTCGTGCCACACTATGAATCGTCTCCACGATGGCGCCCACGCTCAGCTTCAACCGATGCACCGTCTGAAGGTACTGCTGGATGCTCCTTATGGGCAGCCGTCCCTCCTCCCGCAGCGTCACTATCAGGCTCGCAAGGTTGATACCAAGGCGCCGAGGCCCCACTGCCAATCCCTGCAACGCACCACGGGGCACCCGCCGTTTCCGGCATAGCCCACACATTCGAGCCATGAAGACGTGCTCGACCACCTCCGCCGGAACCAACGGAAGCTCGATGACCTCACGAGTCCGCTGTACCCATCCCCCTGCCAGGCCCGTCCTACACTCGGGGCACGACTCCAGAGCATGCACCACCTGCCGCGTGGGTTCCATTCGCTGCCGGGCAAAGCCGTGGAGACGACGCTTCCTTGATCCCTTTCTCTCCGGCTGACTCCCCTTGGCGCGCGGCTTATTGCCCGGCATCCCTGCAGACGGGCCGCCAGTACCCGGACGGGCCTCCAACTCCTTCACCCGTCGCTCCAGCTCGGCGATGATCGTCTGCTGCTTGGCAATAACCTCCAGCAGGGTCTCCCGGCTCGTGGTGCGAAGGTCCACTTCATTGTCCACCCCTCTCGTTTAACACAATCAAACGCCCCTTGCTCCGTACTCTCCACCCAGATTCCGAGCAATTCACCTCTCCAACTCTGAACAGTTACAGGTTGGCCCGTCCAGTTGCACCGGCCACTTGTCGGCCCCCAGAAAGGTCGTCTACTCTCTTAGTTCCATGGTGCCTTGACCCAGTCCCAAGGCACTTGGCCGCTGCGCCATAGCTTGAGCAAGTTATGGGTCGTCCCTGCCAGCGACCACTCACTCTGTGCAGCGCCCAACCCCCGTCTCATAAACCGTCGGAACCCCTGGCCTTCCTTGACCTGTCCGAACACCGGCTCCACCAGTACACCCCGCTTCTTGTACAGAGCTCGGCCTCGCTTTGTCAGCAGCTTGCGCTCCATCCTGTCCCTCGGGCTCAGTCCTTTTGGTATACGCCCTCGGGGACACCCCTTCTCCCATAGCAGCTTCCGCTGTTTCCAATCCTTGGTGGTGGCAATAAGAAGCTCAGGCATCTCTGGCCAGGGGCAAGCCCTGATGTTGGCCTCACTCCAGTACCCGGCATCGGCCAAGCCCGCTTTGGGCCGGTCCTCTATGCCGGCTGCTTCCAGAGTATGCGCCATGGTTTGGAGCATCGGCTCCAGTTGCTGCACATCGTTGGCCTCTTGGGTCACTCCAACGGCTACTATGATCTGCTCCTCGCTCACCACCGCCTGGGCATTGTAGCCCTGCACGTACCCTTGCCTGGTCTTCATGATACGACTGTCCGGGTCGGTGGTATTAGCCTTCGCCTCTTCGGTAGGAAGTGGCTCTACCACCTTGGGCTTTCGCCCTCGCTTCTTTTTGCCTGTGACATCTTCTTCTGCCCGCCGTCGCTCCACGTGCCCTTGGACAGCCTTGGCTCCTGCTTCAGCCTCCCGCTGCAGACGTTCCTTGGCTTCCTTCAGGCGCTTGAGCCGCTCCGTCCGTCCCCCTAGCCCTTCCGGTAGCTCATCCCCTCGCCGGTCGGGACCATAATGGGCATCCTCTTCAGCATCCGTTGCCTTGGCCTCTGCCAACATGCGCCGCACTTCTTCTTCAATGGCCTGGTGGCTCCGGTTGGTGGCCAGGGCCGCGTTGGCTGCCACCTTCGTCCCATCAAGAGCCACTACCCCCAACTTCACCAGACCCGCTTCATGGCATAACCTCAGTACCTCTACAAAGAGCTCCTCGAACGCCTCCTCGCGCTCCGCCCTAAAGCGACAGATGGTACGGAAGTCTGGCTGCCGGTTGGCCGCCACCACCCGGAATCCTACATCTTCCTCCAGAGCACGGGCTATGCGCCTGGAACTGCGTACACCCAGGCAGTAGCCGTACAACAGGATGGCCACCATCATCCCCGGATCGTAGGCCGCTGCACCCCATCCATCACTTCGATAGACTGCATAGAACTCCCTCAGATCCATCTGGCCTACTGCATCTACAATGAACCAAGCCAAGTGACCCTCACTCAGCCAATCCCTCATGGACGGCGGCATCAAGTAGCTCTGGTCTCGCTCGCAACTCAGAAGGTTATAAGCCATAGTGTCCTACCTGCCTGATGTTTCTATGAGCTTACTGCTTCGCCAACCCCGCAGGAAGGGGGTTTATGGGACACGCTCATTAGCCTCATATTATGACTCGTAGGGGGATGGCACGATATGAACCAACTCACGATAAGAGGATTCGACGACGACCTGAGCTCCAGTGTCCGCCACCTCGCAAAGCGTGAGGGAATTTCCCTGAATCAGGCTGCGCTGAAGCTGCTTCGGAAGGGGGCCGGCATAACGGACGGTGCAGGAAAAAAGAACACTATTGGCTCTTCTCTGGATCACCTGATCGGGACCTGGACTCCGGCGGAAGCGGATGAGCTGGACTCCGCCCTAGAGGAGTTTGAGAGCATTGACGAAACGGCTTGGAAATGAAACTTCTCTTGGACTCCAACGCCTATTCTATGCTTGTGCGGGGACATGAGCAGGTTTCAGAGCTTGTGCGAAGGGCAGAGGAGGTCTTACTCTCGGCCGTCGTGGTTGGCGAACTGATGTATGGATTCCGACGAGGTTCCCACTTCGAGCGAAATGCCGCCGACCTACGCTCCTTTCTTGACAGCCCCTACACATCATTTGTGAATGTGGGGCCGATAACCGCAGACCGCTACTCCAGGGTAGCGGCCGCTTTGAGATCGAAAGGCCGCCCCATTCCGACCAACGACGTCTGGATAGCCGCCCACGCGTTGGAGACGGGCGCTGATCTCGTCCGACGGACACTTTGAACACGTTGACGGGATTGTGTGGATCCGGGTGACAGCGGGTTGATATCGAAGACAGCGACCAGGGCCGCCTGCCCAATGATCCCTTCGAGGTCGTCCTCGTCTGGAAATTCTCCCGGTTCACCCCCAAGCGCGAGCACGCCAACCCCTCCGACTGAGGTTCACCGGCCCCAGTGCCCTCAGCCGGAATTGCCCCGACTTCGGCTCTATTCCGCGACGCATAGTGCTGCTATCCCCGTTTCGTGCGCAGGCTACGCCCCCAGCAGGTCCCTGGCGCCGGGTTGCTCTGGGAGCAACCCGTATAACCCCAAGGCTCGCACCAAGCCTAGCGTTCCCAGTCTACGTCGATACCGCAGTAGAAATTTTCTGGATCGGGAATATTGACGCCGAATCTCGTTTTTATGGAGAAGCTCTTTGACTCACCTGCGGACATGGGGCCGAGACTATCTGAAGTCCACGTCATTGACCCAATTGACCGATCGTAAAATAACGACTCTTCATACTGTTCATCGCCTCTTTTTAAGATTTTTACGTTTGCCATGTCTTGTTCTGATCTTATGACGCCCGAGATTGTGACGTTGTCCACCCAGCTACGTTCGCAATCAGCAGACACTATTGTGAACTCTGGATGCGGCCTGGATTCAATTATCCAGCCTCCGTCGGGATGTTTCTCCACAACGATGTTGGTCTCCAAAGTGTCGTACGCGGAGAGACCGGCGCCGCCCGGCGCGGCGCCGCCGGTCGTCGAGCACGTTTGACGGTCTCCGAACGTTGCTACGAAGGACACGCCGCCAATTCCCACAGTTGTCGGGGTCTCCGCCGACTTCTCTCTCCGGCAGATCCTGCCGTCGTCTTGTGCAAACAGCAGCACGGTTGGCTCTTCACTTTCGGCATCCAGATGGTGGCAACCTTGACTCGGTTGCAGCCGCATTCCATTCTTGGCAAAGCCCAAGCACATCGGTCTCCTCCCAAGGTTCGGGTTCTTGTGTTTCGGGTTCTTGTGGTTCCGATACTTGACACCCAACCGCCATTGCCGCGAACAAGCACGGCAGGAGCAGTCCAATCGCCGGTACGAATCGCGTACTCAATTTCTTCCTCCCATCACGGTCCAGTAGCAAAACTGTTTCCTTCTCCTCCTCCCATCACGGTCCAGTAGCAAAACTGTTTCCTTCTCTTCCTCCCATCACGGTCCAGTAGCAAAACTGTTTCCTTGGTACGGGACTGGGGTTGCTTCATGGTGTCCTCCCAATTGGTTCCCGCCGTGTCGGTGTGGTCCTTGGCGTCGATTTGACCATCAAGCATCGGCAACCATCATCGTATCATGCGGACGCCTTGACGAGCGGTTCGATGGCGCTGACGTCAGATGTGGCCCGGGCCACATCCAGGTCGCACACCCGCCGGAGATTCAGCCAGAAGTCGTGCGTCATTCCAAGTACCGCCCTCCTCACCGTCATGGTCGTTCCGAACACCGCGTCCCCACTGTCATTCCGAGTACCGCCCGCCTCACCGTCATGGTCATTCCAAGGACCGCATCCTCGCTGTCATTCCGAGGACCGCATACTCGCTGTCATTCCGAACCGCAGTGAGGAATCTAAAATCCCGGCCACCCACAATGGCCCGTCGTAGTAATCAACCAGCCATCAGAGGAGCATCTTAGATTCCTCGTCGTGCGCTCCTCGGAATGACAGGGGGGCGCGCTCCTCGGAATGACAATGAGGGAGCGTGCCCGCCTCACCGTCATGGTCATTCCGAGGACCGCATTCCCACTGTCATTCCGAGTACTGCATCCCCACTGTCATTCCGAACCGCAGTGAGGAATCTAAAATTCCGGCCACCCACGATGGCCTGTCGTAGTAATCAGCCAGCCATCAGAGGAGCATCTTAGATTCCTCGTCGTGCGCTCCTCAGAATGACAGGGGGGGCGCGCGGTCCTCGGAATGACAATGAGGGAGCGTGCCCGCCTCACCGTCATGGTCATTCCGAACACCGCGTCCCCACCGCCACTGTCGTTCCGAGTACCGCCCGCCTCACCGTCGCTGTCATTCCGAGTACCGCCCGCCTCACTGTCATTCCGAACACCGCATCCCCACTGTCATTCCGAGGACCGCATCCTCACTGTCGTTCCGATTACCGCATCCTCACTGTCGTTCCGAGGACCGCATACCCACTGTCATTCCGAGTACCGCATCCTCACTGTCATTCCGAACCGCAGTGAGGAATCTAAAATCCCGGCCACCCACGATGGCCTGTTGTAGTAATCAGCCAGCCATCAGAGGAGCATCTTAGATTCCTCGTCGTGCGCTCCTCGGAATGACAGGGGGGCGCGCTCCTCGGAATGACAGTGGGGAGCGCGCCCCTCGGAATGACAGTGAGGGAGCGTGTCCGCCTCACCGTCATGGTCATTCCGAGTACCGCATCCCCACTGTCATTCCGAGACCGCATCCCCACTGTCATTCCGGGGAGCGCATCCTTACTGTCATTGTCGTTCCGGGGGGGCGCATCCTCACTGTCGTTCCGGGGGGCGCATCCTTACTGTCATTCCGAGGAGCGCACGACGAGGAATCTAAAATCCCGGAGACTCACGATCTCTATCGGTTGCGATCGCAGCGGTTACGTGCAACCGATGTCCGATGGCTGCCAGGGCGGCGTCCATCTGGTCGATCCGGGAGCGATGCTGAACGTCCAACACCCTGTCCACCTGCGGCATGTGCCACCCCAGGCGACGGGCCAACTCCGCCTTGCCGACGCCCTGGTATCTCATACCCTGATACGGCATCACCTTCACCGAAGTCAGCGTCGGCAGTATGGCGAAAATATCGTCCCTTGACGGCGTGGGAATGTCCTTGCCGTCGTGGATGCGGGCAGCTATGGCCTCCTCCAGAGCATGAACGGCGCGGGCGATGGCCTCCTCCCGGTCATCTCCAAAGGTGGTCAGCTCCGGGAAGTCGGGGAACGTCGCCAGCAGGGTCCCGTCGTCATCTTCGAGCGATATCGGATATGCAAGCATCAGTCCAACCCCAAGTCTTTTTTGATCGTTCGCTACGAATCCCTGTCCCAACTGCTTGCCGCCTCCGTGCATCGGCGGCTGGCTCGTGCGGTCATCTTGTCATATCATGCAAAACATTGGTGTTGCTGTAAACATATATGTTGTCCTCGCGCAAGGCGCCCAAGGCTCGCGCGCAGGTCTCCCTTACGGCGCAGGAGAATCGCGGGACTGCCCCTTGAACGCCTTGGGTACGGACGTGTACTATTTCCAAAGAGGGGACATCCGCACGAAAGAGTACTGGATCGTCCCCCCACTTACTCAAGCCTGCGCATCCTCAAGGCTGCGCATCAAGGAGGCTCCTTCAAGTGAGACGGAAATTGATCTTAGATGGCCGCTTTGTGCAAGTCCTTGGTGTGCTTCTCATGGCCGCCGTGCTCCTGCCGGCGCTGGCCTCATGCAGGGGTGCAGACACGGTTACCATAGCCACCATCGGCGACTACCATCCCTTTGACTTCATCAACGACGAGGGTGAAATAGACGGCCTTGAGCGTGAGGTGGGGGATGAGTTGTGCCGGCGAGCCGGCCTGGAGTGTGAGTGGGTCCTGAACGATTGGGAATCCATGATCCCCGACCTCGTGGCGGAGGAGTTCGATGCGATCTTCTCCGGTATGAGCATCACCGCCCAACGCGAGGAGCTGATCGACTTCACAGAAGCGTACTACCCGCCAACGCCTTCTGTGTACGTGGCGAAGGCCGGCGCAGGGGACGAGGCCGCCCAAGGCAGGATCGGCATTACGGCGAACACCGTATACTCCGACTACTATACGGAGATCGGCAAGCCGTTCGTATCTATAGATATCTCGATAGATGTGGTCGATGCACTGCTCAGCGACGAGGTGGATGCTGTCATGGTGGACCACGGCTATGGCGTGGAAAAGCTTGCGGAGTACGAAGGCCAGCTGGAGATAGTAGGCCCATCTGTGCTGCTGGACCGGGGCCTCGGCATTGGCGTCCGCAAGGGCAGCGAACTGAAGGTCAAGCTCGACGTGGCCTTGTCGTCGATGAAGGCTGACGGCACCTTGAATGCTCTCCTTCTCAAGTGGGTGGGCGAAGACGCATCGACCTTCAGGTAGCGGGCCGGTGTCACCGGGCAGGTGGTCCGGGGCCGGGCATCTGCAAGATACGTTGAAGGGCGGGCTACATGCGGAGACTGGCTCGACGGTGGCCCATCTGCCATGTGCATATAGTGATAGCAACGCAATCAAGTTATAATGATATGACATCGTAGATGGGGGCGCCTTCATGGCCAGCATCACCGTGCGCAATCTCGAAGATGGGCTGAAACATCGGCTGCGAATGCGGGCAGCACAGAATGGTCGGTCGATGGAACAGGAAGCCCGGGACATCTTGCGGGCAGCCTTGGACGAAGGGACTGCGCCAACCAAGAACCTCGGCACAGCCATACACGAACTCTTCAAGCCGTTCGGCGGAGTGGAGTTGGAGATTCCTGCTAGGGGACCCATGCGCGAACCCCCGCGATTCGATTGAGAGCTGCATTCATGTTCGTTCTTGATACCAACGTCGTTTCCGAACTGATGCGGGAAAATCCCCAGCCCGAGGTTCTGGCATGGCTGGATCATCAACTCACGGACACGCAGTTCGTCACCGCTGTGACCGAAGCTGAGATTCGAACCGGCATCGCCGTCTTGCCTGAAGGGGAGAGACGGCGCGGCTTGGCTGCTGCTGCCGAACGGGCCTTCGGCGTGTTCTTTGCCGGGCGCATCCTTCCCTTTGACGGTGCCGCAGCCCAAGCCTACGCCGTGGGCTGAGGGGGCGAGAGAGTTAATGCGGTGGGCAGTTGCGTGGGCCTCGCCGAGGACCCTCGTCAGTCCTGTCTTGTCGATGAACGACATCCGGCTGAGGAAGTCGAGCCATTGCCACTTAGGACATATTCAATCATCATGCTCGGAGATCTCGTCATCGGGATAGGCTTCTATGTCGTCGATTTCCTCTACTTCGTCCGCATACTGGTTGTAGCCAAGTCCCCGGACGTGTGGTTCGTTGTTCAGCAATTCTCGCAGGCGCGCCAACTCACCCGCGTCCCAGCCCATGGCGTCGGCGACGGCATTGTCCCAGAGAACACGTACCTCGCATTCTCCGTCGCGAAACTGGGGAACTGGCATCTCTTTGGTGTGGTCCCAGCAGTCGGCCAGGATCTGACGGATGCGGGTGTTTCTCGGGTCAGGAATTCGGATACCTTCCAAAGGTTCGGGATTGTATTGCGGGAACTCTAATGTCCTCCCAGCGTTGCGCAACAATTGGAGTCGGCCGGCGGTCGAATTGAGGAATACTGCGATGGCTTTAGCTTCCTGGACATTAGGTCCCGTGATGGGCAGCCAGCCGCGTCCGACGTATTTGTTGTCATCGGCAACGGCTGTCAAGCGCGCCGTGGTTGTACGCTGTCCTGATGTTATAAGTAGGAAACCCGCCTTTTGCAACAATTTTTGTACCTGCGGGTATGTTCCGCCGTTGAGGATGCGCTGCCGTTCGTCTGGATTCGTGGGCTGCCATTCCGCGTCCGGCGTGCTTCGAATTGTTTTCTGTCCGTCGGCTCCCTTTGAATCGATGATAGGGAAACTCCCACTATTTCCCGGGGTTGCTGGAATGAAGTTCTTCTTGTCCATCATCTGGAGCGTGGCTTCGCATGAGTATCCGCGTTCCCGAATGGTTCGCATTTCGCGGTGCGTGGCGAATTGCCGTGCCTCTTCCGCCAATTCAGGCGACCGCCAAATGGCTGGCGTCCAATCGCCCTCCTCCATCCGATCGCCGGCCCACTGAGAGACTTCGCCCCAGCCGTTCGACATCTGGCCCTGAGGGCATTCTCGCAGGCATCGGTGTAGGTCCTCAACTTCACTTTCGTCGACCGGCATCATGTCCAGGTGAACAAAACGTGTGGGCGGCTTGGGGCCAGCCGGGTGGCGGCGCATGACGACTATACTCTCGTTGATGTTCGTGTTCTGGCTCATGTTTATGTTGCCAGGTTGGTGGCAGGTCAGCACAGTGTGGATGTGAAAGCGTTGCGCCAGTACTTGGCGTTCTTTCAGTCCCGAAGTGGCCGACAGAGCAATGGTCGGATTGATCATCGACGCCACGCCATCGGGCCGCTTTTGTACGTGGTCCGCAAGGGCCACGAAAAGCGGCCTGATGGGATTCTTGTCTGAGAATTCCATCAGGCTGGGGTCTGCTCTCACCAGGATTCCCTCCATTGCGTCTGCTCGGGAGCGCATCTTTTGCTGCGTCTCCTTCGGGAATTTTTCACCCATCTTGGCGCGGTTGGTGAACGGCGGGTTCATGATGACAATGCGGGCGTCCTTGACGGCGGAAATTGCGTCTTCCAACTCGGTGTCATCGGACGGGTTCCAGATGACCTGCGACGCTATCCCATCGTCGTCCAGACCCAGTTCAGTCTTTCTCGGTACAACGGCCTTCTGCCCAGGAGTTCAAGGGAGCCAACGGAGACACGCGTTGGATCATCCTGGTGTGGCCCGTAAGGCATAAGGTGCAGACCCATCTGGCGGTAGCTGATCTCCTTATTGCCGGCGGTAAGCTGGGAAGCCGCCAACTGGAGGGATACCGGGTTGATGTCCAGCCCCTTGATAGTTTGTTCCACAGCCAGTTTTTGCAAGGTGGCGATTTGCGCTTCGCTGGCTCCCCGCTCTCTGGCACGACGTTTCAGATCGGTGAGGATTGCCGCCAGCAGCGTTCCGCTGCCGCAGGCTAGGTCAACAGTCTTGTGAGCTTGCCAAACCTCTCGGTTGGTCCAGTCCTGGTCACCGCAGGCATCCAGGGTGAGGCGGGCGGCAATGGAGGCGGCCACGGGTCGGGTGAAGAAAGCGCCGTCGCTGGCCTGGTTGCCCATGACCCGGTTGAACAGCGGTCCCGCATGGTCCGATCCCATGTCGGCGTAGGTCTCCGCGATGCGCTCCGCCTCGGATGCCAGGTGGCGCAGGGCGCGTTCCAATCCGGCCAGCTTGCCCGTATCCTCTACGGCCTCAATTGCCTTGACCGCTGGTTCGAGGACAGGCCGGAAGTCGTGGCGCATAATCTGATTCCATTCCCGGCTGATCCGGCGCACTACGTTGACGTCGTTTTTAACCGCTTCCAGGTCGCTCACGCCGGTGAGCCAGCGGCCATTGGCAATCCGCTGGTGAAGCATAGCAGCGTTCATACTCAGTAATGCCGCGATGGTACAGCCGTCTGCTTGCATATTGAGGTCGTTCTCTTTGAGGTTGTCCAACCCGAAATGCCGATCCAGGGTCGGTTGCAGATCGTCGCTCCTAAGGTGGTGCGCCGCTTCTTTCACGCTGGTTTCGAGGATATTCAGGTCTCTGACAACGCGGTTGTCGACCAAGCCAGATTTTGACAATAGGTTCATCCTGATGGCGCTGCCGTGTTCTTCCATTCCGCTGAGCAGCAACATCTGCATGGCAGAGTGTTCCGCCATCTCCTGGCGCGTTCGGCGCGGCGACCTCTGCTGGTCGCTATTAGGCAGGCGTATGCCCGCGCCCTTGTTGATCATGTTCCGCGCCTTGGCCTTGGACCTCCTGATGTCCAGCTTGCCTCGGGCGCCGTCCGGTTCCGGTTTGGTTCTGGCGACGGTGTCCATTCGCAGCTCGACGCTGCCGTCGTCGTTCTTCCTACCGGTGACGATTTGCGTGGGCTCGTCGGCCAGGTATGCGGATCGGGTTTCTCCGATGCGATGCGTCCCATCAGGCACCGTGTTGCTGGCCCTGGCGTACTGGATAGACATACCTGGGTTGGTCTGTGCTGACGGCGGCTCCGGTTCGGCAATGGGGCTGAATTCCTTTGCCAAGGTGCTACGACCTTCAAGAACTCGCCCTATGGCTTCTTCAGCTCCCCCTGGCGCGCCTTCGTGTTCCCGGTACTGAATGCGTCTTTCATCTCCGCCAGCCAATGCGACGATGGTACGCTGCACTTCCGGCGGCTTAGGGACGTAAAGCTGCAACAGGTCGGCCAGATTGTCCTCTATGCGCTGGTCGTGGGCGCGTAGGGCGAGGAGTATCTGACCTAGTTCTTGCCAACCCTCCTCCATGTTGCTGGTACTTAGCCATTGCTCAGAGTTCGCGTTGGGTGGAATCAGGATGGGACAGATAATGTATCCCATTTCTTTCCCGGGAGCCGTGCGCATGGCGCGGCCTACGGCCTGAATCACGTCTATGGGACTCTTCCGGGCTTCAAGAAATGCCACAGCGTTCAGTGTTGGAGAGTCGGTGCCCTCGCCAAAAATTCCCACGTTGATGATCCCGTGCGGGTTGGCATCGGTGGATTCCGCCAGCAGTCGCTTGGCGTTTTCCCGTGCCGTGACATTGCTGGTGGCATCCAGGTGTTCCAAGCTGTACCGGGCTGCGATTTGTCCCTCTCTGTTGTCATGTAGCCAGTCTTGGAGCCATTTTCGGACGGCATCGGTCTGAAGGTCCAATGTCATGTTCTTGGACTTGTCCACTGTGTTCATGAATGCGATGCAGGACTTGATGGGAACATTGCCGTTCTCCCGATTCTGCGTTGCTCCGCCCATTGCCAGCGTGAAGGCTAGGCCGCGGAGGTAATCCGTTACGGTTAGAGCACGGCGTCCCTTGCTCTTGGTGTTGGCGGCCAGCAGGTTGGCGGCTTGGTAGGCATTCGAGTCGTTGATGCCCAGAGCGATGATGCGATAGTCGGAGAGCCAGCGGTTTCTGACGGCTTCAACATAGCTCTTGCGGTACAACTCCACGCCGAAGACGGTTTCGTCGTCCATGGTGCGGACAACCCAGTCGCTGGGTTGGTCCCGGTTCATTTTACTGGTGTCGTAGATACGCGGGGTAGCCGTTTGATAAACACGGTAGGTTGCGGGAAAAGCGTTGTTGTCATGGCATAGAGTGAAGTCCCGCAGCCGTTGTTCCTCCGGCGACAGTAGCCCGTTCGGCGAATTGCGCTTGCGACGCAGGCCGGCGGTGCGGTGTGCTTCGTCGCCAACGAGGACCTTGACCTGTATGCCGGTCTGATGTAGTGCGGCAGCAATCCGGTGGCCGCTCTGATAGGTGCCGAAGATTACGTTGACTTGGTCGCCTCCGCGCCCATCTCGCATCCACTGGGCGATCTCCACCGAGTCGGTAGTAACTTTGCCTTTTACTTCGCACGCGCTGACGTTGCTATTGTCAAGAGTAGGGTCGACGGCGGTGTTCCGTGAGCTTTCCTTCGTGGGATCATAGCCGGCCGTTTCGTCAGAGCACACGGCTAGTGGCCGTATGTCTTTCTCAGCGTATTGAAGGTACTCGCGCCTGATCTGAGCAACCAGAGCGATTGACGGGCACAGGACGATAGACAATTCGCCTGGCGGCGTCAGTTTCTCTATGATGCGAAGAGAAATGCGAGTCTTGCCGGCGCCGCAAGGCAGGATGATCTTGCCGCGGGCCTGACCCATCGGAAGCCCGCCGCTGTCCGATAGTTCATGATCTCTGAGGATACGAACGCTCCCCGCAATGGCCTCGGCCTGCATACAGGACTTGGTTTGCAGTCTCCATTCACCGTCCGGGTTTGGGGCGCAGTGCGGGCATTCCTCATGGATGGGGTCGCGTTGCTGTTGCAGCAGGTCACTGGTGACATTCACCAGCTTGATTGGCTTGCTGGTCATTGAGAAGACCTGCTGGGCATTGTTGCTCAACGGATTGTTGCCGTTGGTTACAATCCAGCGTTCCACCCAGAACTCGCCGGCCGAAGCGCTGGCGAATTTGTCGGTCTCCTCTTTGCTGATGGGATCTCCATTGCCCTGCGTATCCAGTTTGCGGGCTTTGCATTGGATGGCGACGTGCCCGCCATCACTGCGGCGCACCGCCACGGCATCTATTCCCACGTCTTGCTTTGTGGTGCCTTGAAACTGTGAAGCCCGCTCCGGCCATTCTGGCCAACGGTAACACCTGTCGATGTCCCACTCTTTGATGAGGGGAGCCATTTGCACTGTAAGATCTTCAAGCCACGTGCCGTCCGTGGTTTGAGGATTCATCTCGTTGGCAACGCCGATGGCCTCTGCGATAATCGCCGGTGTTTCAGTGTTTTGCATATCCAATCCGGGGGGCATTACTGACTGTGTGGTTTTCAGATTGAACCCGAACGCAGCAGGATCGGATAGTGCAGCGTCATGCACCAGGTCCCTACTACCTCCTTAGAAAGGAAAATTTAGGGGCTGGGGGTATCCCAAGGCACTGTTCGTTGGCCACCCTGGTGCGGGACTGCGTGTGTCCATGATTCCATCCAGTCATGTGTGCGGAGCGGATGGTCAAGCGACTTGGACATCGGTGAGTTCGAAGTCTCGGCCCTTGAACAGAAGGGGCTCCCGAGTGGCTTCGGCAAGCGCGTAGGCGAAGCAGTCGCCGAAGTTCAGCCCCGCCGCGTGGTTGCCCTTGCCAAATCGCCGCCAAGCCCTACGTGCGGCCTGGGCCTGATCAGTGGTGACCGGCTCCAACTGGATTGCCGATTCTTGCAGGAATGCATCGAGCTCATGCCCTGCCGCGGCTCCGCTGCGACTTTCGAGAACGATGGTCACTTCCAGGAGAGTGGCGGCCGACATGCGGCGGGGCGATGCCGTCGTGATGGCTCTGGCAAAGTGCTCCGCGTCCGATTCGTGAAACAGGATCGCGAGGACCGCCGACGTGTCGACGATCACCTAGGCAGCCCGCGTTCGTCATACAGGAAGTCGCCGTGCTCGACGGCGGACGGGCCGTCTCCCGTCATGCTGGCGCAGCGCCTACCGATGGCGAGAAGTCTTTGCACACCGGATTCGGTGTTGCGTTCCCTCGTCTCGCGCTCCAGGCGCTCCCTGAGCGCCGCCGTGATCGCGCCGGTCATGGTTTCCCCCGTTAGATGCGCCAACTCACCGGCCAGCCGACAGGTCTCTTTGTTTTTGATGTTGATGCTCATCGGGACCTCTGTGCCGAAGGGTATATGTATAATCTATAAGTCTACCTTACGCCGTTTCGCCGGCTTCCGCAACGTCTTCCCTGTGCTGCGATGAAGGGCCCTTTTCATGTGCCGTTGCAGTTCAATCCCACAGCGGCCTCGGTTGCCTTGCACGGATCGAAAGTCGATGGCAGGACCGTGGGACATGGGGGAGTCGCCGATAGGGTGAAGCAGGGAATCGATGTGCTAATCTGCCACCCCAGGCTGGTGCAGACCGGCCTCGACCTCATCGACTTCCCAACCATCTGCCGGTACGAGACCGAGTTCTCTGTCTTTCAATCAACAGAAAAAGGTGCGGTTCTCATGGGCATTCGATTTGGATACATCTGGGGTTGAATAGGTGGCAGCAGGCTGCGGAGACCACAGACCTCCCATCTTTGGTGGATCGAAGACCAAGTCTGCCGAGCACCCTACGGCTTCAAGCCTCCTCAGGTGGGGCCGCGTGGGAATGCACCGTGACAGAGACGCTGAGATTGACGATGGAGGTCAAGGACTTCGGGCATGTAGGAGAGCCGCCGTCCAGCGCTCGCCCAGCTGTCTCCCTTCCGAGCCGTGGTCGTGTACTGGCGTTTCTACGATCTCCACCCTAATGATGTTGAGACCGTCGAAGGCAGCGGTAAGTTCTTCGACGGTGACCAGATCATACTCAGCGAAGAATGTTACGCGGTTCATGGTGGAGTCGAAGTCCTTCAGGAGCACGGTGCCGCCAGGCGCGAGGGCTTTTCTCACCATCTGAAAGACAGAGGCCCGTTCCGGCTTGCTTCCCGGTAGAGCGAAGCTGCTCGTTATCAGATCATAGTGGCCGTCCGGCCTCCAGATGGTCGCATCAGCCACGAAAAGCTGTGCGTCGATGCCTCTAGCCTGAACAATTTTCCTCGCTGCCTCAATTGCCTTGGTCGCTAAGTCGATACCGGTCACTTGCCATCCCCTTCGAGCGAGAGCGACAATGATTCCCCCCGCGCCGCAGCCAATGTCAAGTGCACGCCCTGGTCTGAGCCCGTCGATAATACCGAGCATCAATGGGTCAGGCTCGGCGTAGTCGGCTACGTCGCCTGAGTAGGATTGGTTCCAATCGAAAGGATTGTGGTCTTTCATGCATTGATCCAACTGTGTTGCCGGCCCCACACAGGACACCACCGGCACCTACGTGTCTACTCTTGCTTGCCCCGATCGTGTACCACCCGCTATGTTTGTCCTGCAAGGATATCGATAGGATCATCTGCCCCTCCAGAACGAGTCGTCGCTCCCACACGGGAGGAAACCATCAAACCGGACAGGGAATCCAGAGCAACCATTGGCCCCGATTGCTGTGTCTGCCAGGGGTCATATCGACTACAGCTGTGGACTGTGTGACAAAGGTCCCGCAGTCCAGCAATGAGCCGCGCCTACCCGGGCAGGGGGAGAGACTCGTGAACTTCGATGTCGCAACCCTCCGCCCATTCGAGGTGTGGGTGACCCTGAAGCAGGGCTACCGCCCCGTCCATGTTTTCTGCTTCCAGAATCGAGTATCCCGCGACACCCCTGTCACTAGGCAAACTACCAGATTTCATAACCTTCAAGCGGCCGCCGAGGGGTGTTCCAAGGTCAACGAGGCCGTCCCCACACCCTTGGGCCCAAGCCATCCAAGACTCCATACCCTTTTTCATGTCTTCCGGGGTCGCACCCTTCATCGCTTCGACGGCTGACGCCGGCGCATGGTAGATCACCACGTACTTTCCCATACCTTCATCTCCTTTACGATTGGTATTGAGCAGACGTCGGAATCATAGCAGGCCCTATAGTTAAAACCAACCGTGCGGTTCGCTCTCAAGCGAGGACAGTCGTTGGCGACCTGCTGTTGTGCAAATTCGACCTGGGATTGGAACTGAAGGCATTAGGGAGTCGAGTAGTCACAGAACCCGTGGGACCTAAACTGGCGCGAGGCCTTGGTCACCTCCGCACCCAACTCTCGAAGCTGTTGGTCCATACCCGGATCAAGGGCTCTCCCTTGGTCGTCGAAGGCCTGCCACGCCCGAGGGACGGGTATCACCAGCGGCACGGCCCATCCCCGCAGGGCTCTTACGACGAACTCCATCGTGTTCACGGCTTGGAGCCCCTGCACCCCGCCCGCAGTGCTGACCAGCCCTACCACCTTGTTAGCCAGAAACGGCGGGTCGCGGTCAGAGAGGAGCTGAAGCCAGTCCAGCGCATTCTTGAACGAGCCGCTCACCGTTCCGTGATACATCGGGCTGCTCCACACAAGCCCGTCGGCTTCGTAAACCGCGTCGGCTAGCCGACGCGCCGACTCCGGCGGCTCGCCGTCCCCAGGAATGTACATAGGCAGGTTCAGTTTCGAGATCTCGAGCCCAGCCGTGCTCGCTCCCGCCTCCTGCGCGCCCTCCAGCACGATCCTCAAAGCTGCGGCGCTTCGCGACCCCTCGGCCATCGACCCACCCAGCCCGACCACGTTGACCGTTCTGCATTCCATCTATTCCCCTCCAAGCTTTCCGCTGATGCTTTATCGTGTACTCATCAGTCGTCAGTTGCGGCTCTTTTAGTCTAGGCTTCGCGCGCCGATGTTGCGCGAACTCCATCGTTCTCCACACACTCCGACGTCCAGGGCACCGAACAGGTGGCCACCCAGCTATTGGCAGCCTGAGACTCAGGCCGGAGCGAAACGGGGGTCCCTGCGGCGGATGGCACAGAGGCGCGAGGGAGCGCCGGGGATAGGGCCATGACCAGGAGCACAGGGATAGCCAGTAGCAGGAAGGCGTCGCTGAAGCCAGCCCCGGCCCCCGTGTGCAAGGGGTTCAGCAGGCTCCCGTCGGCCTCTCCTCTGGAGGCGACCACAGCCATCACTGTGGCGGCTCCCAGACTTCCGCCCAGGAAGAACAGCATCGAACTGATGCTCAGGGCCGAAGCCAGCACCTGGTTGCGCACTATTCGCGATACCGTTGCTGCCAGAGGCGTGTTCACCAATCCAAACCCGGCTCCGAGCATCCCAGCGAAGACGGCGATCAGCCACACCGACGACCCGGCGTAGGTTGAGAGTCCGAGCACCGCCAGAAGCATGAGAGGAGCCCCCATCCAGGTCGGCAGTCGCGCCCCGTTTCGGTCGGTGAGCCGACCTGCCAGGACGCCGAACACCGAGGTGGAAATCGCGCCGGGAAGCATGATCAGCCCCACTTCCAAAGCCGACAACTTGTGAGAAGAGACAAGGAGAATCGGCAAACCGATGAGGACCGCAACGTTGGCGGCCATGACCGAAAAGCTCATCCACACGAGTCCGAGGTAGCGAGAGCTTCGGAGAAACTCCCTGGGGATGAAGGGTGATCGAGCGGTCATCTGGCGAGCCGAGAGGCCAATCAGTCCGATGAATACCATTGCCGCCCCTGTCAGGACCAATGGCGATGACCAACCGGATCGGGCGCCCTCCGTTGGAATCAGCGCCACTCCTCCCACCAGGAGACCGAGCGCCGCCCCTCCAACCAGGTCAAGGCTGCCTCCGGTCCGGTCTTCATGCCTGGGCAAGATCATCATCCCAATGGGGATCGTGACCGAGGCGCCCGCGATGAGGACGAAAATAGATTGCCATCCAAACGCTTGAGAGAGAGCCCCTCCCACAAGCGGCCCGATGGCCCCGCCGAACCCGATGGTTGCGGCTATCACCCCGAGGACCGCCCCCCGCGACTCTGGACCATAGGCTCGGCTGGCAAGCGTCATACCCAAGCCGGGGACCGCCGCACCCCCAATCGCCTGGACGATCCTTGCCGCCAGCAACAGCGAAAAATTCGGCGCCAGCGCGGACAAAAGGGAGCCGGCTGAGAACACAGCCACGCCGAGCAGAAAGAGCGGGCGAGCGCCATACCGATCGGCCAGACGCCCGTACAGAGGGATGGCTATCCCATAGATCAGGAGGAAACCGGTCATGAGCCAACCAAGTTGTCCGGTATCGACCGACATGTCGGCGGCGATCTCGGGCAGAAGCACCCCCACCGCCGAGGCGTTGAGCACACCGAAGAACACGGCGACACAAACCGTCAGCAGCACACCTTTCGCAGCCCGTCCCGCCGAATGATTCTCGCCCCGGCTTGATCCTGAGCCTTTGTCATCCATACTTGCCTCCCGCTGCCCGGCGCGTTCCCACACAAAGCGTCCCAACGAGCGCAGGCCGCCTGACATTTGCCTGGGAAGGTGGCCTACCTGGCATCTCAGACGAGGAAGAACGTCCAGCATTCGGGATGCCAAGTCGCCATCCGTGGGCGGCATGTCTCGCAGGTAAGGCCGGTCTACACGCTCCTGGGCAGGTGCACCGCCATAAGCTCGATAAACCCGTTCATGTCGTAGTCGGCCATATTCAACCGACCCAGCTCGGCCATCACCGCTTCCCACGTGACGGGAACCGCTCCGGCTTGGATTATCCGCTGCATACCGCGCTCGTGGGCGTCGGCGCTGGTTCCGCCCGAGGCGTCGGACACGGCGTACACCTGGTATCCTTCGTTCAGCAGGTCCAGTGCGGGAAACACGAGGCAAACTTCCGTCCAGAGACCGGCCATTATCAGCTTTTGGCGTCCGGTGACGACCACCGCCTCGCGAAAGGCGGGCTCTTCCCACGCGTTCACTTTCGAGCGGTCGACGGTAGGAATACCTGGCAGGACTGACCCTAGCTCAGCAATCGTGTCCTCCTGGTAACCGGCGCTCACCCCGACGGTGGACAGCACGACAGGCAGCCGAAACAGGACGCCGGTCTTGGCCAATGCCACCACGTTGTTGATTAGAATCTCCCGGCTAACGGACTTGGTGCCGTCAATGAGGCCCGGCTGGAAGTCGATCAGAACCAGGGCGGAGTTTTCAGGCGTGAGCAGGTGGTCGGTTTTGGGGTCTCTAGTTATCTGAGCGGTCATTGGTTCTCCTTTTTTCTGCGGTATTTCAGCGTCCGGGGCCGGATTCAGTGAGATCTCCCCTTCAAGACCTGTGGCGTACCATCGGTTTCCCTCCTTTCTCAGAACCGGCTTGGGGTGGGTTTGTGAGCATTCATATCGTTAGCTGGCTAAGTATCACGGTAAAAAATCGCGGGCCCCTATTGGTTCCCAGCCAGGCTCCGATAGACCTGTAGAAGCAGACGGCGGAGCAGGACACGCTCCTCGACGCTGAACTCGGCGAAGGACTCCTGCTCCAGCTTGCCCCACTGCTCCTCGACCGCCTCCTCCAGACCGCGGCCCTTCTTGGTCGCGTAGACGCGAGAGATACGCTGGTCTTCCGCATCCGGCCTGCGTTCGACGATCCCGGCCCGCTCCAAGCGTTGGAGCATGTTCGTCACAGTGGCGGGCTGTATCATCACGTAGTCCGCCAGTTCAGTCTGGGTCAATCCATCCTTTTCCCATAGGCCAGACAACAGCATCTCCTGGCCCACATGCAGTTCGATCTCATTCAACAGCGCCTCTGCCCGCTGACGATGAAGCTTGCAGGCTTGGGCCAACATATACCCGGTGGTGCCCTTTATTGACATCGTATCCGAGACATCTCCACTGATATGTTCTTAGCCGCCTGATAGTCAGGTGGCTAAAGAATACCACCAGCTAAACGTCCCTGTCAAGGTTCTGCCCGTCCAGTCAGGTCGGCGGACGAGGGGCTGACATACCTGGCACGACGGGATCGCCGCTGTGGGGCTGACCGTGGCTCGGTAGAGAGCGGTCCTTAATGGTCATGCCTCAGATCAGGGCGCCGCAGCCGCTCCGCCGGATTCTGGGCAACAGAAAAAGGGCGCGCGCATGTCGATGCGGTCCGTGAAGAAACGCAAAAAGGCGACATACATGAACGAGTCCGGGGAGGCCGCCGATGCAGCAGCGGCCTCCCCTTCTCCCGTGCGGCCTAGGAGCCTGTCCGAGGATTCGTCCTGAGAGACGAAAAACGTCAGTTGCTAATCCTCTTCTCGAACAATAGGCTCTGGTGTGTCCATATTCGGAATGGTTAACCCTGTTAAAGACGATTATCGTTTAGGGCCTGTTCACACAAAAGAGTCTGGTTGTAGTACACTGTAGGCATGGAGATTACAGAGGCTCAGTACGAACGCATAGCCCCAGTCTTCCCTGTTCAGCGTGGCAACGTCAGTCTGTCCAATCTACAAGTCCTCAACGCTATCCTGTACGTCGCTGAGCAAGGCTGCAAGTGGCGTGGGCTGGAGACGAAAAACGCCACGCAATAACCTGCTTACAGCAATCTGGACTTTGTCGTGGAGTAATTAGCATCTTTACACTCCACTAATGACGCATATCGTTTAGAACATTGTTTCTCGGACAGACTCCTAGGGAGGCACTCCTCAGAATGACATAAAGGGGCGTCCCTCCGACCCCCCCACTGTCGTTCCGAGTCCCCCGACTGTCATTCCGAACGGAGTGAGGAATCTAGGGTCTCCCTCAGATGGCCTGCCCATTACTACGACGATCCATCGCATGAGCAGGCATCTTAGATTCTTCGTCGTGCGCTCCTCAGAATGACAGGGAAGGGGGTAGCCCCTCAGAATGACATGGAGAGGGCACTCCTCAGAATTACATTAAAGGAGCGTCATTCCGGGTCTCCCACAATGTCGTTCCGGGTCTCCCCAATGTCACTCCGTCCCCCTACTGTCATTCCGAACGAAGTGAGGAATCTAGGATGCTCCCTCTGATGGCTGGCTGATTACTACGACTGGCTGGCGTGTGGGCAGGCAGCTTAGATTCTTCGGAGTGCGCTCCTCGGAATGACAGTGGGGGGCATCCCTCAGAATGACATAAAGGGGCGTCCCTCCGACCCCCACTGTCGTTCCGAGTCCTCTCACTGTCATTCCGAACGGAGTGAGGAATCTAGGATCTCCCTCTGATGGCCGGCTGATTACTACGACTAGCTGGCGTGTGAGCAGGCAGCTTAGATTCTTCGTCGTGCGCTCCTCAGAATGACAGGGAAGGGTGGCGTCCCTCAGAATGACATAGAAGGGGCGTCCCTCCGACCCCTCACTGTCGTTCCGAGTCCCCCACTGTCATTCCGAACGGAGTGAGGAATCTAGTACTGGACCGAATCAGGATTGGCGGGGATAAAGGCGGTGGAGGTTGCGTCTGGCGTCTTGGGCAGTGAACCGCCAGTAATAGTGGCCCCTGCCGCGTTCCGCTCCGACACGCAGGCTCCGACGGCTCTTTCCAGGTTGTCCTCGTCGGCGTTGCGTCCGCGCAGGCAGGCCCGGGCCGGCACGCCGAACTTGATCTCCGCCATATTCAGCCAGCTTCCGTGCTTGGGAGTGGTGGTGGAACTCCAGCCGCTTGGCAATGCGCCGGGCCTCCGGGGCCGGGAAGGTCTCGTAAAGTGAGGCCAAGCGATGGGTGTTCAAGTTGTCCAGAACCAGCGGAATCACCGGGGCATCGGGATATGCGTCATCCACCAGCCAGCGCATCTGGCGGGCAAAGTCCTGCATGGTGCGCCGCTTTGTCATCGCCACGTGGCTCCAGCCCCGGCGGGGCTCGCAAGCCAGGAACAGGTTGCGCGTGCCCGCCCTCTGGCATTCGTAGTCCTCACGCCTCGGCCTCCCGGGCTGTGCTGGCAGCGGTTCCCTGACGTCGGCCAGCAACTGGGTGGAGGTCTCGTCAAAACAGACCACCGGCCTCTGCGGGTCATAGGGCTCGGCGTAGAGGTCCAGCACGTCCTCCATGGCCGCCACGAACTCGCCGCCCACCTTGGGGGTGCGCCATTGTTGTTTCCGCCACGGCTTGAGCGTGTTTTTTTAGCCGCAGGCGCACCGTCTCGGGAGACAAAGACTCCACCAATCCACCACCTTGCCCGCCAGGGCTCGCATGGTCCAGTGGTCATGGCCATCAGGTGGGCTTCCACCCTGTCGTCCACCTTTCTGGGCCGGTTAACCTGGTTATGGCGCCCTCAGCGCCTCGTCGAGTCCTTCCTCGGCATACCGCCGCTTGGTGCGGAACACGGTCCGCTCCGACACGTCCAGAGCGGCGGGCACTTGGGGCGCGGTCCAGCCCTCATCCATCTTGAGCAGGACCCGCGCCCGGGTGATGGCCTGGGCGGAACTCCTGCCAGCCCTGATCATCCTCCTGAGCCGTCCCTTTCCTGTGTTGCCAGCCGCACTCCGTATTTCCCCTGCACCATGACCACCTCACGTCCCACAACCCTTCGTCTATCCCCAAGGTGGCATCCCATCTGGGCTCATGTATCTACTGACAATACCAGCTTGGCCGAATACTAGCGCCATTATAGTTAGGGAACCTCTGAACAACTCGCCTGAAGACCGTCATTCTCGCGAATGCGGGAACCTCGTCCCTCTGTAGGGACGGGTTTCACGTCCATCCTCCGCATCCAAGGGGACTTATTCAGACTATCCCTAAGGCGCCTCCTCACCCGGAAGACCGTCGTAGTAATGGGCAGGCCATCAGAGGGAGACCTTAGATTCCTCACTCCGTTCGGAATGACAGAGGGGAAGTTCGGAATGACAGAGGGGAAGTTCGGAATGACAACCTGGGGATACCCTCCCCTCATTGTCATTCCGAGGAGCTCCCCCTCCCTGTCATTCTGAGACGCACCTCTTCCCTGTCATTCTGAGGGGTGCACCCCGAAGAATCTAAGGAACCTCTGAACAACTCGCCTGAGGCCCGTCATTCCCGCCGCCTGAAGACCGTCATTCTCGCGAATGCGGGAACCTCGCACCTCTGTAGGGACGGGTTTCACGTCCATCCTCCGCATCCAAGGGGACTTATTCAGACTATCTTTAAGGTGCCTCCTCATCCGAAAGACCGTCGTAGTAATGGGCAGGCCATCAGAGGGAGACCTTAGATTCCTCACTCCGTTCGGAATGACAGAGGGGGAGTTCGGAATGACAACCTGGGGATACCCTCCCCTCATTGTCATTCCGAGGAGCGCCCCCTCCCCTGTCATTCTGAGGGGTGCCTCCTCCCTGTCATTCTGAAGGGCGCACCCTCCCTGTCATTCTGAGGGGCGCCTCTTCCCTGTCATTCTGAGGGGCACCCCCTTCCTGTCATTCTGAGGGGCGCCTCCTTCCTGTCATTCTGAGGAGCGTCTCTTCCCTGTCATTCCGAGGAGCGTCTCCTTCCTGTCATTCTGAGGGGCGCACCCCGAAGAATCTAAGGAACCTCCGAACAACTCGCCTGAAGCCCGTCATTATCGCGAAGGCGGGAATCTCGCCCCTCTGTAGGGACGGGTTTCACGTCCATCCTCCGCATCCAAGGGGACTTATTCAGACTATCTTTAAGGTGCCTCCTCACCCGGAAGACCGTCGTAGTAATGGGCAGGCCATCGGAGGGAGACCTTAGATTCCTCACTCCGTTCGGAATGACAGAGGGGGAGTTCGGAATGACAACCTGGGGATACCCTCCCCTCATTGCCATTCCGAGGAGCGCCTCTTCCCTGTCATTCTGAGGGGCGCACCTCCCCCTGTCATTCTGAGGGGCGCACCCCGAAGAATCTAAGGAACCTCCGAACAGCTCGCCTGAAGCCCGTCATTCTCGTCGCCTGAAGCCCGTCATTCCCGCGCAGGCGGGAAGGTGAGTTCAGAGAACCTCGTCCCTCTGTAGGGACGGGTTTCACGTCCATCCTCCGCATCCAAGGGGACTTATTCAGACTATCCTTAGTTAGTGTCTACCGTGTAAGCATCCGTGTAAGCATCGCGATCGGTTGATGGAACACCAAGGGGGCGGCTGCGCACTCTGGGCATGCTCCTACAACACGAGGGAGCTTCCCCGTCAACGGGTTCGACGCTCCACGAGGTGATAGCCTTGGACACGGAGGCCCGGTCCCGGCGGGCCAGGACGGACAGCCCTGTGGTGCTGAGGGCCAATCTCCGGCATCCTCTCAAGTGCAAGCCGGAGACCAGACCCAGCCATCCGCCATCCCCTGGCAGCATCTACGGCGACAGGTCGGCCGCAATCTCCTCCAACTGCTCAAGGGCGGCGCGGAGGTCTTCGACGATCTCATCGGCGATAAGGTCCGGCGGCGGGAGGTTGGCCGAGTCCTCCATGCTTTCGTCGCGCAGCCAGAAGATGTCCAGATTTGCTTTATCGCGCTTCAGCAGGTCCTCGTAGCTGAAGCGGCGGAACTGCTCCGTCTCCTGACGCTGGCGGCGGGCATCCGGGTTGTAGCACGCTACGAAATCGTCCAGGTGGGATCGGTTCAGCGGGTTGGTCTTGAGGGTGAAGCGCTGGTTGGTGCGCAGGTCGTATATCCACAGGTCGCGGGTCCACGGGGTTTCGCTGGCGGGTTTGCGGTCGAAGAAGAGCACGTTGGCCTTGACTCCCTGAGCGTAGAAGACGCCGGTGGGCAGTCGCAGCAGGGTATGGGCGTCACACTCGGCGAGCAGGCGCCGCCGCATCGTCTCACCGGCGCCGCCTTCGAACAGCACGTTGTCCGGCACCACGATGGCCGCCCGCCCGTGAATCTTCAGCAGGGAGCGCACGTGTTGCAGGAAGTTGAGCTGCTTGTTGCTGGTCGTGGCCCAGAAGTCGGGGCGCTCCACCACCAAACTCTCCCTCTCCGATTCGCCCTCGGTGTTGACGAAGGTCAGGCTGGACTTGCGTCCGAAAGGCGGATTGGTCAACACCATGTCGAATCTACTGCTCGGAAGACTGCGGAGGCTGTCATCGACGATGATGTTGGTCTCGTCCCCGCCGATGCCGTGCAGGTACAGGTTCATGACGCCGAGCCGGGCCGCGCTGTCGACGATCTCCCAGCCGTGGAGGGCGCGGTCTCGCAGGTGGGCCAACTGGCCTTGATTCATGCTCGGATGATGGCGCGCGATGTAGTCGTGGGCCACCAGCAGGAACCCTCCGGTGCCGCAGGCGGGGTCGCAGATGGTGGCTCCGGGCTCCGGGCGCATGACGTCGACGATGGCTTGGATCAGGGGTCGCGGCGTGAAGTACTGTCCTGCGCCGGTCTTCACGTCCTAGGCGTTGCGCTCTAGCAGCGACTCGTAGGCGTCGCCCTTGACGTCAGCGCTCAGAGACAGCCAATTCTCGCTGTTGATAAGCTCTCGGACCAACCGGGTCAGCATGGCCGGTTCTTGTATGCGGTTTTGGGCTTTGCGGAATATGACGCCGAGGGTGCCAGGCTGTTTGGCCAGGGTTTCCAGGGTGCTTCGGTAGTGGGCCTCCAACTCGGCGCCCTCTCGCGCCAGCAAGCTGGGCCAGCCGTAGCCATCGGGGATGGGAGGCGGTTGGTAGTCCGGCAGCAGGGTGAAGGGCGGGCGGCTGCGTTCGTCCATCATCTTGAGGAAGATGAGGTAGGTGAGCTGCTCCAGGTAGTCGCCGTAGGACAGACCGGCGTCCCGCAGGATGTTGCAGTAGTCCCACAGCTTCTGGCCGACGGCGTAGGCGGTGGTCATGGATTCCTCTTCTGAAGCACGGGGCGTCTTTCAGGGGTTGGTTTGGCCCGGCGGCGTCGGGAATTGTGGTTGTTCTTGGCGGCGACCTGGGCCGCGTCCCGCTCGGCGCGAATCCGCTCCAGCAGGACGGACGCCGGCTCATCGTTGGGGTCTTGGGGGACGAGCTTGCCGGAGAACGCCTGCTTGAGGATGCTCTGCCGCAGCCGCTCGGCCCGAGTTAGGTTGGCTTCAATTGTAGCTTCGGCCTGATAGATGACGGAGAGGCGCCGCTCTACCTCGGCGACGATGCGGCGCTGTTCGGCGAGGGGTGGGAAGGGGATAGCGATTAGTTGAATGTCGTCGTGATTTATCTGAGGAACATTCGAACCGTCTCCCAGGGAAGCCAAGTCGATGGTTTGGAACCACCACCATAGGTAATCCCCGACAGCACCAAAGGGAACCAATCCCATCGTATTGAGGTCGTAGGCGGCATCCACGGAAAGACGACGCTTTTTGTTCGTTCCGATAGCCCCTCCCCTTTTGGGGAAGATGATAGTTCCCGGAGGTCGGAAATGCAGCCCAAACTGAGCCACTTGCGATTTGGAAAGTGCGACCTTTGCTGCCACCATGAAGATTTCGTTGCCGGTCGTGTTCATATCAGCCACTCGATACCATGGCACTCCATTTGCTTCGCTGCTGACTACCTCCGCCAGACCTTTGGGCGTTTGCCCACTCGCTACACTGGCAATCTGTTCCACCGTCGCCCACACCCACCCCTCCGGCAACTCCGGCAGGTCGGATGTGTCCGGTCCGACAGGCTCCTTGTACTTCCCCCGTCGCTTTTCTTGGGCCTCCCAGCGGGCGCGGCGCTCGGCCAAGATGCGCTCCAAGAGCTGGTCGGCGGGCTCGTAATCACGCCCCTCGGATCGTGCAAGCTCTGCCTCTGTGGGGACCAGCTTTCCCTCGCAGGCGGCCTTGAGCACGCTGGCCCGGTACCGCTTCAGATTGGCCTGGACCCGCTTCAGCGCGGCAACGGAGGCGTCCAGCCGGGTAAACTGCGTCTCAATGTCCTCCACAATGCGGCGCTGCTCAGGGAGGGGCGGTAATGCAAATGGAATTGTGGCAGCAGTAGCTCCCGAAATTTCCTTAAAAGTAGTACCACCACCCAAACTCTGGATGGTGTCCTTAGCTCCGAGCAAGAAGAAATAACAATAGCTTGGGTCAATCCCTTCTGGAAGCACAAAGCTCTTGAAACCTTGGTTGGTGGCCATAGGTTGCGATGCGATTGCTACGTAACCAATGGGAGCACGAGAGCTAAATAAGACGGTATTAGCCGGTAGCAGACGGGCACTGGAACCGTTGAGTCCGAGTTCCGTGATATTTCGGGACCCTCGATCAATGTATTTTTCTTTGTAGCCGGAAAGGTCGGCAGGCGTAATCCAGGGAATTTCCCCACCTTCGAAGTTACTCGGGGCGGCGGTAGCGGGAGTGCCGCCGCCAACTACGGCTGCGACTTCACCCATTGCCAACCATTGCCAAGACTCAGGGACAATCCATGGGTAAGTCATTACTAATTTACTGATTCTATAACTTTCCCTATAAGGGGACTGACTTGAGCCGCTTGTTCCAGAAGATCTAAAGTCTCTTCCGCCCACTCCCAGAAACTGGCCTCCAAGATTTCGCTTGCCTCTAGTTCCCATACTCCGAAAAGGAGTTGTGTAGTGGCGGCAAGATATTGGGTAACCTCGTTGGCTACCCAGATTATTGAAACACCGTCTGTTTGACCATAAAGCTTACTGGAAAAGGGGTCCAGATGAGCTATGAGCAATAGTGGCGCCGGTTCTTCATCAACATCGCAGAAAAATCCCGAAGGATCTGGGTGGGCAAATCTACATTCAGATTTGTATATTGCCGTGTACAAATGCTCCGAACCAACGTCTTGCGCCATTTCGCGAATATTCCACTGCCTTTTGTTTCCAATCCCGGAAGCCCAGCCATATTTAGCTGCGTCAGGAAACAACGAATTGTACATATCGCGGAACTCTTCAGCCTCTTCAGAATAGTTCTCACCACTAAAGGAGAGTGACATGCCACAGAAGTACCTCTCCGCAGCGTCTTCTTCGCTGTGTTTAACCAGGAATCGACCCAAGATTAGGGTTTCTAGCATAGTTCGACAAAGAATCCATCCCGCAGTGGGATATCCAGACCGCAATGCGGCCAAAATAGCCCCTGCCGAAGAGCAGGACTTCATATGAAGGTCTGCCAAGACCGCCAAAAGCATACGGGATCTTTCGGTCGGACTGGTATCTCTTTCTTGCGGAGCTGGACCCATAGAGGTCAACGCAGCATTGACGTAGTTGCGGCCAGTGGATGATGTGAAATGTATGAACTCTTCAAAATCGTCCAGTTGTTTCTCCCAACGGCTTGCTATTATCTCTGGAAAGAGCTTCCATTGTTGAAAAGGAGAAACTGAAAGGTATCCCAACGTACCATCTCGTTTTGCCTTCAATGCACGCTCTTTAAGAAAATCCAGCTTACCGGCTAGCGCCTCCGCTTCAATTTGCCGGTCCCACTCTTCCTCCCCCAACTGGTGTAGCCATTCGAGAATTTCCGCGTAATCGGTTTTTGGCAGGTTCAGAATGGCCTGTTTGATTTCTTGAACCGTCGTCATGGCGCTGCCTCCAATTGTTGGGATTCCATTATGTTACGAATTCGCCAGAGCCTACCCCACCGATTCCAAGTTCAACTCTTCCCGCAAAGATTGCAAGTCCGCTCCAAACACGGCATGGGCCCTTGCCCGAGCCGCCTTGCTGATTGAAGGGGGCGTACTGGAAGTCCCCCATCTCCATGCTGATGCTGCCCGCGATGTCGTCGCGGATGTCCTCCAGCCAACGCATAGTCCAGCAGGTCGAAGACATGAGCGTCGCAACTGGCTAGACCATTTTCAATTATGACAGGGAATTTCACTCAATCCCTCCAGACTACCCACTGTCTGCAATGGGCTTGACGTGCTCCTCAAGCCAGGAGTTCAGCTCGGCGAACCTGAAGGAATTGGTCTCGAACAGCTGCATGAAGAAAGAGTGTGCTTCCAAGCTATGGCAGTCGATAAAGTAGCCGTTAAGTCCCAGAAAAACGTCAGTGGCGGCAAAGGCGGCCCGCTTGTTGCCGTCCACAAAGGAATGGTTCATGGCCAAGCTCTCCAGCAAAGCGGCGGCTTCCTGAATCAGATCATCGTAGTAGCCCATCTGCGGGCGGATGATGGCGGATGCCAGGGCACCCTCATCCCGGATGCGATGGGCGCCCCCAAACTCGTCAATCAGTGCGTGATGTAAGGCAATCACTTCGTCGATTGAAGGGAAATAATGGGTCATTGGGCCAGCAGCTCGTAGAGCTTGCGGTTCCTCTCTAGGCTGGCTTGGAAGTGGGCCATCACCTCGGGGCGGACCTTAGCCTGTGTCCTGCTCTCAATGTAGCCGCTCATGGCGTCTTCCAGCACCGCTTGGAATTGGCGCCCGTCGATTCGGGCGATCTCGCGCATCTTCGAAAGCAACTCCGGCGTGGCTTGGCTGGAGAACTTTTCTCGTGTAGTGGTCATAAGGTGTGCTCCCTCCCTGGTTTTGTTCTATTATCATGCCGGGACGTCGCCGACGTCAAGATGTTTCTTGACGCCAGTCCCCGGACAGTTCCTTCGCATGTCACGCCACCAACTCCACGTTGATCTCTTCCAGAAGCGAGGGCAGTTCGTCACCGAACAACGCGTATGCCTTGCCCAAGCCGCCCTGCTGAGTGAAAGGGGCGTACTGGAAGTCGCCCATCTCCATGCTGACGCTGCCCGCGATGTGGTCTCGGATGGCCCCCAGCCATCGCACCTGCTCCTCGGTGAAGGAGCGTCCGGCTATCTCCTGCATCGCCATCCAACCCCTGAAGCGCTCATGCACGCCGTCGGCGAAGGGCGTCAGCTCCTCCGCCTCCCCTATGGCGAACCGCACAAGGGATACGATGTCCGCCAGTGCCCGTTGGCCGGAGCCGCGCACCTTGGACTTATCCAGTTGCCGATAAGCCTGCCACAGCCGGTCGGTAGTCCAAGAGTGCGGCGGCGACACCAGGGCATCGGCCAAGGCCTTGATGTCATCGAAGCGCAGCCGCTGCTTGTAGGGGCGTTGATACAGCACTTGCAGTGCCGTGATCTCGTCCCGGCACTCCTCAATGTACTCCCGGAAGGACTGTACGATTGTCGTTGCCCGGTCGTCGGAGAAACCGGCCTCTATGAGGCTGTCGGCGTTCACCGTGTCGATGGTCTGCTCATAGGAACGATGGACGTTCACCAGCTGCTGCCTCAAGTCGGGGTTCGTAGCGAAGGGCTTGGCTGCGTCCTCAAGCAGGCGTTTTCGGGCCTCGGCAACCGCCGATTCCGGTGGGTCGTCCTGCCCCGTCGCCTGTTGTGCGGCATCCAGAGCAGCATCAGGGTCGGCCGCATTCACCAGACCGGAGACGAGGGTCTGGAGCGTCGCACCCTGAGAAACGGCTTCTATGCTGCCGCGGTCCCGGGGAGTCAGGTGTCGGTCCAGCCGGGCGAGGCGACTGGCAAGGGAGGAGAGAATCTCAGGGTCCCGGTCGCCCATGCTCACCAGGTCCAGCAGCTTGTCGAAGGACACGGTGGGCTTTCTCTCCAAGGTGTAGGAGTCGGAGAGCTCGGTCTCCGTCACGCCCACCGCATCGACGATCACGAATCGGTCCTTGGTGCGGGCGTCGGGGGTCACCGCGGTGAAGTCGGTGGTGGAAATCGTGCGCACGCCGCGCCCCTTCATCTGCTCGAAGAAGCTGCGGCTGCGCACGTTGCGCATGAAGAATACCACCTCCACCGGCTTGATGTCCGTGCCCGTGGCGATCATGTCCACCGTCACGACTATGCGGGGGTTGTAGCTGTTGCGGAAGGCGATCAGCAGGTCTTCCGGCTTCACCCCGGTGGTCTTGTAGGTGATCTTCTGGCAGAAGTCGTTGCCCTTGTCAAACTCCTGCCGGACGATGCGCACGATGTCATCGGCGTGGCTGTCATCCTTGGCGAAGATGATGGTCTTGGGCACATCGCTTCGTCCGGGGAATACCTCCGTGAACAGGCGGTCCCGGAAGGTCTGGATGACAGTGCGGATCTGGTCCTCCGCCACCACGTCGCGGTCAAGCTGGTTGGGGAGCGTAGGTGAGGTCCTCCTCCAGTTGCTGCCAGCGGACCCTGCGCGTCAGACGGTCCCGCTGGTCCACGTAGTACCCAGCCTCTACCGTCGCGCCCCGCTCGGTGATCTCCGTGCGAATCCTGTAGGTGTCGAAGTCCACGTTCACGCCGTCGGCCACCGCCTGCTCGTGGTTGTACTCCATGACCAGGTTCTGCTGGAAGAACCCGAAGGTCTGCTTGGAGGGAGTGGCGGTCAGGCCGATGAGGAAGCCGTCAAAGTACTCCAGCGCCTGTCGCCACAGGTTGTAGATTGAGCGGTGGCACTCGTCGGTAATGATGACGTCGAAGGTCTCGATGGGAATGTCGGGGTTGTACTCGACGGGTGCGGGCTCGCGTTGAAGCGCGGGCGTGTCGAAGTCGGAAAGCTCCTCCCGCTCCGGGTCGAGCTCCTCGCCCTTCAGGATAGAGTACACCCGCTGGATGGTGGCGATGCAGACCCGGCTCACGGGATCGATGCGCCCGGATTGGAGAAGTTGGACGTTGTAGAGCTCGGTGAACTTGCGCCCCTCGTCCGGGGTGGTGAAGCCTTGGAACTCGCGCAGGGTCTGGCGTCCCAGGTTGCTGCGGTCGACGAGGAAGAGCACCCGCTGCGCTCCGGCGTGCTTGATCAGTCGGTACGCCTGGTTGCAGGCCATGAAGGTCTTGCCGCTTCCGGTGGCCATCTGCACCAGCGCCCGCGGCCTCCCTGCGGCCAAGGACTCCTCCAGGTTCCTGATGGCCCGCTCCTGCACCGGCCAGAGGCCAGACGCGTTCAGGGGCGGCATGACCTGTAGTTTCTGGCGCAGGTTACTCGGCGCCAGGTAGTCACGCCTCTCTTCAGCTATTCCCTGTGTGACGCTACCGGGGGGTTCGGAGACGCCGATCCAGGTAGCCAGCGTCTCGGGGGTATGGAAGGAGAAGGCCAAACGGCTTCGGGGTTCCGGGTCCAGCCTATTGGTGAAGTGCGTCTCGGCGCCGGTGCTCTCGTACAGGAACGGCAGGGGGCGTTGATGGGCGGGAAGGTTGTCGGGCAGGCCCGTGCTGTATTTATCGGACTGGACTACCACACCGGTCAGCGTGGAACCTTCGGGCTTGGCCTCGATGACGCCCGCCGCCTTCTGGTTGATGTACAACATGTAGTCGGCGAAACCATGGCCGGACTTCAAGGGGAACTCCCGCACCGCTACGCCGCTGCTGTTGTACAGGTTTATGGAGTCGGCGTTCTGCACGGCCCATCCCGCCTGCTCCAGCAGCCGGTCTATGTTTACGCGGGCCTCTTGTTCAGGTGTCAATGTTCCTCAAAGTGGACGGCATTACGCCATCGGCATCCTGCAATAGTGGGTTTGGGAGTTCAAGCCTATGTCAGTCATCAGACATCATCGAGCTCACGGGTTCGGCCAACCATGCGGGCATCACGGCGCGGGCAGCCGCCAACTCCGCAAAGTCTCTGGGTGAGAGCTTATGTTCAATCGTTTCCAGGTTCTCCTCGACCTTCTCGGGTCCGAGCCACGCCAGGGCGCGGACAGCATCGCCGGCCGGTCGGTGCGGCGCCACCAGTTGCCACCGTGGGGCATGGCGCAGTTCCACTGCCAGTTCACCAAGCTTCAGCTGGCGGTTGGGACCGGAAGTGAGATACACCGACCGTATCGGCGCCTGCTCGGTGAGTCCAAGGGCGTTCGCCGCCATCCCCCCACAGGGTACAATCGCCTCCCCCCAAAGCGCGGACAAGGACGCAAGCACTTTATCAAGGGCAGGCGGACGGGGGCCGAATCGCGTTGGGATGGGCCGGACGTATACGCCTTGGCAGACCCGCATGAGTTCTCCCTTGCGGACAAGGCGAGACAGCGCCTGGTCGACGGCCGCTCTGCTGCCCAGGTGCAGCAGAGCGCTTGGGCACAGCAGCGTACCCTCCGGCGACTCGGCGGCGTAGCCCATTATCTGAGATGGGAGGCTTGGCACTTGGAAAACCTCTATGGTAGAATGTCAGAAACATATCACACAGGCTGACTACTGTGCAAGATACGGTTTGTTTGAGAGGATGACCGTTGCGCCAAGAGAAAGGAGGCGGGTGTCATGGAGCTCAATGAATACCAACGCCTCGCCAATGAGACTGACCAACAGCCCAACACTGAAACTATGGAGGCCGACCCTCGCAGCATCCTTGTCCCGTTGCTTGGGCTCGCGGGAGAAGTGGGTGAGCTCTTGGGCGAACACAAGAAACGGCTAAGGGACGGCGACTCATACAAACTGTTTCCCGATCGGGTCAAGGAAGAACTGGGCGACCTCCTCTGGTATCTGTCCAACATGGCCACCAAGCATGGCCTATCGCTGGAGGACGTAGCCACGTACAACCTCGGTAAGACCCAAAGGCGCTGGCAGCCCGCCGCCACTGGAGCAGCCCATAGAAGACTATTCGACGAGGACTTCCCGGAAGCGGAACGTCTGCCCCGGCGAATGGATATTTCGATAGGTGGAGACGCTGGGAGGGCTATTACAACCGTAAATGGAGTAGAACTCGGGAACCAGCTACGGGATAATCGCTACGAAGATGACGGCTACCGCGATCATGATATTTTCCACCTGTCTTACGCTAGCGTCTTGGGCTGGTCGCCCACTGTCCGGGCGTTATTGCGTCGCAAGCGTAAGAGCGACCCAAAGGTTGACGAAGTAGAGGACGGCGGTCGTGCAATCGTTATAGAGGAGGGGATTGCCAGTATGGTGTTCAGCTATGCCGAGCGTCGCAATTACCTTGAGGGCGCCGAAGGCGTCGATTACGATGTGCTACGCACCATCAAGGACATGACTTCCCATCTGGAAGTCAGCCGTTGCACCGAGGGCGATTGGGAGCGGGCGATAATGACAGGGTTTCAACTCTGGCGTCAGGTGCGGGCCAATGGCGGGGGCCACCTCTGGGTCGACCTAGAGCGAGGGACAATTGAACTGATAAAGTGAGGTCCTACCCTCACGTTACTTCCGATTCCAGAGACGCCAAACCATTAGGGGGCCAATGGCAGCAGTAGTCAAGGTCGCAATGCTCAGGGTCACCACTAACGCGATCCATCCCGTGATGGTCACCCAGTTGGGTGCTTCAAAGTCAGAAACGTCACGCACGTTCAAGATAGTGGAGATGGCAACCCCCAATATCGTAACTGCTACCAAGAATATGCCAAACATCACCACTGGTTGAAGATAATCACGGATATTCTTGGTTTCAGGCTTTAGTCGTTCGTCAAGTTCCTTTGCTTCTGCGGAAAGGTCAGACTGAACGCGCGTCACATAGCTCCAGCTTGGTTTCTGTTGCCCAGCCAAGACTTCCTGAATACGGTGCCACATTGGAATTCTTGCTCTTGACGACTCAGGGACATTCCCTCTCACTTCGTGGAGTTCGAGCGTAAATACCTCAGCGGACAAGGGAATCGAAATGGGATCATTCGCTAGATTGGCCACCCTTATGTATAGTCGTTCCTTATCAGTGTCTCGACCGAAGAACGGGTCAACTTGTATACCCATCAATCCTGTCAAGCCTTGTGATGCATAATCGAATCGGATTCCGACCTTTCCCACCAAAACACCAGGCATGTTCAGTCGTTCCAAGGTGGAGAGTATCGCTATTTCTCCAGGCTCGATTTCAATTGCCCCCTCAACATGGTCTTCCTCTGGCCTGTAACGCTTGCCTTTCAGCATCATGCCATCGCCGGCGACCCTTAGCGCATAGGAGGCTTCCTTTATCGACTCCTCAACCCAAGTGCCCTCCCTGAACACCTCGCCGTTGTCTAGCCGTCGACGGATTTCCTCAGTCCCTAGGATCATTGTGGCATCCTCAGTTCGAGGGTCTCAAGTGGCCGAGCCGAATCCACCTGCTGCGAATGTCTTGGCAGCAGGCTGTTAACGCCCCACTTGGGGGGATACCAGTACTGCATCGGTTCTGCACCAGGGTGGTAGACCTGCTTGATGCGGGAACGATTACCGACCCCTTTGAACTCAGGGTGCTTTAGGCGGGCATATTTCGACACCTCGCAGAAGAGATTCTGACAGTCAATGAGCTGGAGCTTCCTGCCCCAGAGGTCATAGAACCGAAGACCGAGGCGCTCGAACTCGGCTTCCTGGCGCTCAGTGACCACCTTGATGAGGTCTGTCTCAGTCAAGCCCCCTAGGTCGGAGAAGCACTTGCGGATGCCGTCCAATGCACCGGGGCCGGGGACGACGAACTCCATCTCCGAGAAGCTGGTGACCTCGCTGTAGTTGAGGTCGGTCACGAACTGGTAGGCGAGGAAACCGCCAATGGTTTGGTAGGACCGCAGCATGTCGAAGGCGTCCCGCATGGTGCGTGCATCGGCGATCCTTTGGGGCAATTCATCAGCCATCATCCGCTCGATCAGCCTCAGGTGATTGCTGTGCTTTCGGGGATGTCCGAAGACTCGACCAGCCGAGGGCATGATGTAGGCCGCGGAGTAGATTGCTCGACCTGCTGCGAGTTCCTGTGTCAGCACCTTGTCATAGGTGTCGAACGAATAGGAAGAATACGCGACTTCCCCGACAGCAGCCTTGAGGACCTCCCAAGTTTCGATCTTGTTGAAGATCTTGAACAGGAGCGTGCGGAAGAAGACCTCCTCTGGAAGTTGCGCACCTTCGTAGATGACGTGTTGGATGAGGTATTGGCTCACCCGGTCAGAGGCACGGTACGCGTTGGTGAACTTGTAGCGGGATAGTATCGGGTCGTCCGTCCACGGTGGCGGGCAACCCTCAACTCTGCGAAAGAATACCTCTTGCCGCTCCACTGCGAATCGCCAATAGGTGTCGTAGACGACGGTAGGCTTAGCTGGTGAGAGGGGCGACACATGCGGCATCTGAGAGATTCCGCCTTCAGGGAGCATCAACTGGCGGCCTAATTCAGCCTTTTCAACGGAATTACATCGTAACCAAGGTTGTTTCTCTTTCACGCTGTCTGATTCCAGTCCCCTGGGACATCAAGGTATCCGGCTGCGTCTAGAGACCTAAACCATGTAACGAGATCATCAATGAGGTCTTCCGAAAAACGAGACTTATGACCACGCCCGGTATGAAGGTCTTCTCCGTTGTAATTCCTGAACCGCGGAGGCAAACATGGCCCATCCCCACCCCAATAGGCGTATTCGACACCAATCAGTACACGGTCTGTTTGAGTGTCATTTTCGATATTGTGCCGATTTGGTGAGCCATCACGGTAGCTGTGATGTGAGTCTTCTTGATGCCACGTTTCATTTGAATCCCTGAAGTAGATGTTATCCCCAAAAGCTTGCTTCATGCTGCCTTTGAGGTTCGGCCTCTTCTGTAAGAAACGACGGTCTTGCCAGTATTCATTGAACGACAGTACACCAGAGACGCGCATGGCGAACACCAAATAGCCGTCCCTACCCTTTCTCTTGCTGCCAGTGCCTACGATCCAGTCTCCGATTTTCGCCGTCTTACGTATCTTAGGCTTGCATGTAGCTAGGGTGCAGAAACCGCCGAACGGATTGGGAGCGAATCCGTAGTCTCTGGCAACGACATAGGAATATAGGCGTGCGCTCATGGCAGTCGGACACAAGAGTAGCGCTTGATATTGCGGTAGGCCCCCAAAGAGCCATCTACTCCCCGCCACTCATTAGAATCTCCGTTGATTGCGTCTATGATGCTCTCCCCGTTCCATCCAAACGACCGAATCGCCGTAGCGCTGAAGTGCGTCTGGCGCCTCACAGTCTTTCACGCCCCATGCCCACACGCCGACCACCCTCTTGCCTTGCTTGTGGGCGTACTCTATCTCCCAATCTACCCATGGACTGTGCTTGGTGTCGGGAGATATGTACACGACAAGTACACTAGCCCAATTGATGCGCGGCGCCAGTATCTGATATTTGATGTAATCTTCACTGGTCGCCATATTCGGCCTGCTCGAAGTAACTGAACCATTTCGGACGGTCATCCCGTGGCGCTCGGCAAGCTCCTTGACTTTGCCAATGCCTTCATCGTCCTCGTGAATGTGGCTGATGAAAAGATTACGTGTATCACTGGACATGACTTACGTTCTTCCCCTTGAATTAGTTGTCAAAACACTAGCTCGGTAGTAGGTGGATAGCGTACCCCTAGCTTTGCCATCCTCTGATGCAGCTGCCACTCCAGTTCTGTCCAAACGGGTGACGACTGCTATTGGGGTCGGGTTGTTTTCTTCTCCTCAGGAATGCCTGATGAATCCAGCCCCGGACCTCAGTAGGATTGTCTCTCCAATCGTAGATTGACGCAAAAGCGAGGTCCTCATTATAGTTGTCCACCAGCCTGGGTGGTATGCGATGAGGGTTATGTGTTCCCTTTCCGTAGTCAGGATGATTGGGCAACAGGATGCCCAATAGCCCGCACCGATGGTTAGTGCGTGTACCTCTCAAGCTAGCTCCGATTTCCCAGTCCACGTACTTGCGCTTCCACGTACATGGGCCTATTAATACTATGGTTGCCGATGCTTGGACAATGAACTCTTCCCGTATGCGTTGGAGTGTCGATTCCGTAGGTGGGTTCCCATCCGGTATGTCCCCAAGGTCGACAGACTTATCCACGATGTTGTCTCCCATCATTTGGACAAATCGATTCTTATGTGTCTGGTCTTGGTTGTGGTGGTAGCTAAGGAAAATGTTGTGCCGGGGAATCCTCACGTTCTACATTCCCTCCAAGTCAGTTAAGTCTTCCACACCGGCAATCTTGGCCAACATACGGTTGTAATTGCGCAGATCTCCCTGCAATGATGTCAACTCTCGGCGAAACTCCTCTTTCGCGGCCGAGTCATCGAAAGTCCCCGCAAGGCTCTTCTTGTGCCACTTAGCAATGAAGGGACGCACGACTTGATTCAGCACGGGTATGGCAACTTGGGTGAACTGAATCGTCTTTCTTCCTCGCCGGCGCAGGATTTCCCTCGTTACAGGGAAAAGCGTGTACACGCTTTTCAAAGCCGCCTCCTCTTCACCTGACTCAGGAGGCAACGTCTGTGTGACGATCCTAGTCAACATTTCAATATACAGTTCCCAGGCGGCATCTTTGTCGTCCTGCTTGAACGATACCTCTATCGTTCCTCCGCTTGGGGTCAACCGGATCTTCTCCAATTGGAAGTTTTGGAACCAGGTTGCCAGATTCATCGTCTGTCTTCCGCTATCTCAGCCAGCAGTTCCCCCTCTCTCTTTGTGGATCGACGCGGAATGTCCGCCGGGTCCGCGGACCGATAACCTTCGCCTCATACCTTCTCCTCTGGACTACTCACACTCCTATAGGCTGCCTTGACCATCTGGTCAAGAGCGGTAGCGGCTTCCTCGTTTAGCCGAGGGTCGGAGTGGAGGACAGGACTAGATCACCGCGAGCGGCTCTGGCTCTTTCTTGGTAGAACTCGCCCTGATGGACCGGTCCACCTCCAGCCCAGACCACGCCGCCAAGGCCGCTAGACCGTTCACGTCAGGGTGCTTGCCTTGGGACATACGGCTCAAGGTGGAGGCGCTGATCCCGCACTCCTCCGCCACCTGCTTCCATGTGCAATGGCGGGCTTGCCTCTCTGCGTCCAGAGCGGCGAAGAATGCGCCTCCATCGAACCTCGCTGTCTTGACCGCGGGCGTCTCCTTGCGGTTGCCGTCCTAAAGGCGGTTAGCAGTCTATGGCGGTAGGAATACATGTAATTCGACTATAGCAACAACGGGCTAAAATTGCAACATAGGTATAGGCGACGAAGCCAGAATGAGATGGACCGGCATATGGACGGTCAACGATCCGTGCGCATGAGGGGCGGTCAAAACGAGGTGCTGACTCACTTCGGGGCACAGGCCACAGTAACGCCCGGCCTCAAGCCTGACTGTAGACTCCCCACTAACCTAGTCAAACCATGGGAGCAGCGGCTTAGTAAAGCCGCCGAGTCGCCGGTTCAGGAACTAGGCACTCGTTTTCCTACGCCTCTGACCGAAACCGCAAGGTAAAGGTTCTTGATATGGCATAGCTTGGTGGGCCGGACTGGACGGTAGGCAGAACCATCTTTTAGTTGTGGGTGGGGCTGTGAGGCCTGCCCAACCACCCATATAACACTCCGACGGTTCCTTCAGGGGGGACATTGCCAGACTGCACATGTTCTTCTGGGACGTATGAGCTGGCCCCGTACATACTCCCCCGACTCTTGACATGCTTTGCCCGGATAGGTAAGATATACTTACTATAGGTAAGGAACGGTGCTCATGGAAAAGCAAGAGATTATGACCAAGGTAGTGCACGCCGTAGCCGAGGTGCACGAGGCGAGTGGGCGGTCAATCGGCGGCATCGGCGCGTCCACGCGCCCTCTACAGGACTTGGAGGGCTTCGACAGCCTTAGCGGGGTGGAAGCGACCGTCATGCTTTCGGAGTCCCTGGGGGTTGATCTTCCTGAAGACAACCCCTTCATCTCCAAAGATGGGAAGCAGGCGCTATCGATTGGCGAGATTACAGACAACCTGAGTACCTACATTGGGGCAGAGGCTACAGCGGGATGAGTGAACACGAAGAAAAACGAAAGGCAATCGCATCGCGCCTTCGCCTCTCCAGGGAGATGGCCGGTCTTACCCAAGGACAGGTAGCCAAGAGCTTGGATTGGCACCGTCCGACGGTGTCCGAGATAGAGGCAGGTCGCAGAAGGGTGTCTGCCGAAGAGCTCGCTACCCTGGCTGAGATGTACGGGGTGAATGTCCCTTGGATCATTGGAGAGGAGGACGAGGATTCGAGCCTGGCTGCCGACCGCGTGAAGCTGGCGGCAAGGGAGTTGAGTAAGTTGCGAGAAGAAGACCTCGACCGAGTCCTCCAGCTCGTCCAAGCGCTCCGCGCCTCGAGAAGCATCACAGAATGAATGACCGGCGAGCCATAGCCCGGCAGGCGATGGCGGCGGCCCTGCGCACTCGCCTTTCGGTAGGCTATGGGCTTGACCACGCTGTCTGTGTGTACGACCTCGCAGAGAAACTTGGCGTAGAGGTCCGGTTTCTAGACCTTCCCAGCATGGAAGGCACGTACTCGTCTGCTTCCAGTCCTACCATCGTCGTCTCCTCGTTGCGCCCACCCGGCCGCCGGGCATTTACCTGCGCCCATGAGCTTGGTCACCACAACCGGAGCGACGGAGTGGAGATCGACGAGCTTGTTGAGCAGTGGGGAAAGCCCCGCTTCGATCCCAAGGAGTTCGCGGCGGATTGCTTTGCGGGTGCCCTTCTTATGCCCAAGATGGCCGTCTCCAAGGCGTTTGCGATTCGAGGATGGAGCATGGAGGATTGCACACCTGAGCAGGCTTTCATGGTCGCTGGCTACTTCGGCGTTGGGTACACGACGTTGATCCACCATCTGAGAAGTGCGCTCCAAGTCCTATCGGACACACGGGCGCAGGCATTGCTGAAGGTCAGCCCCCGCAAGGCTCAATCGCTGCTCTTGGGATGGCAGACGCCACAAACCGTCGCAGTGGTGGACGCCCACTGGACCGGGAGGGCCGTTGACGTGGAAGTGGGTGACCTCATACTTGTCCAAGGTGGAGCACAGTCGGAGGGCGCGTGCATTGAGAGATCGTCGGGCGTAGAGCACGGACGACTCTTCCAGGCGGCCCGGCCCGGACTTGGGAGACTGGAGGCGGGCACCACATGGTCTGCGTTCGTACGGGTCTCTCGACGCGACTATGTGGGGCGCGCCCTGTACCGGCACTGGGAAGAGGCAGGAGATGAGTAGGTCACTCACGATAGAAGAAGACAACCTCTTAGTCGCCTGGGCCAAGGCATTCCTTCATGTGGTGAACGAAGGTGAGATTTCACCTTTGACAGTCGTGATACGGGGTTTCGACAGTGGAGAACCTAGGGAGGTGGCATCAATACGACAGTTACTTGACGATGCCTTAGGTGCGGACAAAAAGGCACTATCCTGCCACGAGGTCGCCAACACCATTTTCCCCAACTCGATGTGGAACCCGCGAGCAGATCGCCAGAAGCTCTACGAGCGCTACCGGCGAATTATGCCGTGCGTGCTGCGGAACCGTCGAAACAGGTACGGCGTCTATTTCCAGCGCCTGATCGCGTACGACCACGATATTGTCTACGAGGGTGGGATAAACCAGTTGGAGCACATCATCCAGACTTGGGACGGGGGCAACCATCGCAGGACTGCCCTACAGGCCGCGATCTTTGACCCAAGGAAAGACCATACCAACCAGCGTATGAGAGGCTTCCCCTGCCTCCAGCAGGTCGCATTCGCACCCCAAGGCGTGGACGGGCCTGACGATGACAGGGTTCTACGCTACGCAGTGCATCTTCGAGCGTGCGTACGGCAACTATCTAGGGTTGTGCTGGCTGGGCCGATTCATGGCCCAGGAGATGGGAAAGCAACTGACCCAGGTGACCTGCGTGGCGAGTCCGGCAACGCGCGGCGACAAGACGAAGGGTTACCTTGAGGACCTGGCTCGGGGGGTTGAGCCAATCTTGAATAAGTCGCGGGAGGGCAGATGACGGTGCAACCAGCGCAGGGCAGACTCATCGTGTTCGAAGGGACCGACGGCGTCGGCAAGAGCACCCTAGCCGAGCGGCTAACAGGCCGCCTCCGCGAGACGGGCATCCCCTGCGAGCACCTAGCGTTTCCTGGAAAGCAGCCAGGCTCTCTGGGTCGTCTCGTCTACGATCTGCACCACGACGCGTCTGGATTCGGGCTTGGTGAGGGCAACCCTCCTAGGGCGAATCGACAATTGCTAGCCCCAGATGACTGAGGAGACCAGATACAGGGCCGACAGGAGGTAGAGGCTTCTGCGGTCGTATCTGGTTGCGATTCGCCTCCACTGTTTCAATTTGTTGAAGGCTCGTTCAATCAGGTTCCTTTGCTTATAAAGTTCCGGTCGTATTCCCAAGGTTCTCTCCGGTTTGACTTGGGTGGTATGACGGCCTCGGCTCCCGAAGCCCTGACAAAGTCCAGCAAGCGGTTGCCCTCATGCCCTTTGTCAGCGATGACAGTTCCGGCCTCGAGGCCGGTCAGCAGGGGTATGGCTTGAGAAACGTCCGCCTTCTGACCGCCGGTGAGAGAGAAGCGCACCGGCCGGCCCTGAGCATCGGCCACAAGATGAATCTTGGCGCTCAGTCCACCCCGGGAGCGGCCCAGAGCCTCATTTTGGCCCCCCCTTCCCGCAGACTGCCTGCTGGTGGGCCCGGACTATGGTGGAATCAATCATCACGTATCTGTTGTCCGGGTCATCCAGCAACACCTGGAAGACTTTCTCCCAGATTCCGGTCTTGGCCCAGCGGGTGAATCGCTTGTGGACGCTTTTCCAGTTGCCGTGCCCAGGGGGCAGGTCTTTCCAACGGGCTCCACTGCGCAGCACCCACAGGACGCCGTTTACGAATTTCCGGTTGTCCTTGGCCGTAACGCCAACCCAGCCGGGACGCCCGGGCAAAGAGCCTTCTATCCGCCGCCACTGAACAGCGCTCAACTCGCAACGTTCCACGCAAATCCCCTCCACCGCACGTCACTTCTCAGGGTTACACTCTATCCTCCTCTAGTAAGCCCCTGCCCTATTTCCTCAGCCGAGTTTCACCCAATTGTCGATTCGCCCTAGTCCCAAGCCAGCGGCCATAACGAACGTGCCGGAGTGGTCCGCGGCTCACAGCTACGGACCGCCCTTCTGCGCCCCCTCCGGTCCAGTTCCGCTCAGGGGGGAACATTACAAGGTTAACCAGTTCCTGATTGAAAGCAGGTTCCCTTGACAGGTTGGGGTGTGCAGCCTACATTACCCTTGATCATCGGGGACGGTTCAGCCCGCAATTTCCAAGGAGGGTTTTGATGGCCGGCCACCTTTTGGACCGGATAGACGAACCGGGCGACCTGAAAAAGCTGACCCTCAAGCAGTTGGCCCAAGTTGCTCAGGAGTCGAGAGATACCATCATCTCGGTGATAACCAAGCGCGGTGGGCACTTGGCTTCAAACCTTGGCGTGGTGGAGTTGACCCTAGCTCTACACCGGGTTTTCGACAGCCCCAAAGACCGCATAGTTTGGGACACAACCAACCAGCTCTACACCCATAAGCTGGTGACGGGGCGCCGCAGCGAGTTCCAGAACATCCGCCTAGAGGGCGGTCTATCGGGCTTCGGGGAGCCCAACGAAAGCCCCCATGATACCCTCTGTGCCGGCCATGCCGGCACCGGCCTTTCCATCGCACTGGGCATAGCCCAGGGCGCGGCCAACCGTGGGTCGGACTCATGGACGATTGCGGTAGTGGGCGACGGGGCCATGACCTCAGGTTCCAGCTTTGAAGCCCTCAACAACATAGTGCATCTCAGCCCCGAAAGGTTCATTGTCGTCCTCAACGACAACGGGATGTCCATCTCAGAAAACATAGGCTTCCTCACCAACTGGCGCAAGCGTGTGATCACCCATCCTGAGTACCTGGCAATGATTGGGCGCATGAAGGCCCTTTCCAAGAGGGTGCCCACGGGCGAGGCTATTTACCGGCTGGTCAAGCGGTTCAGGGACGGTTTGGACAGCTTCATTGTCCCCACCACCTTCTGGGCTGAGCTGGGTTTCCAGTATCTTGGCCCCGTGGACGGCCACCACTTGAAGCAATTGGAGGAGACTCTGGTCCAAGCCAGGGTGCCCGCGGGCATGGTGCCGCTGGTCCACGTTGTCACTCATAAAGGCCACGGTTACGAGCCCGCCGAGGACGACCCTGTCAAGTTCCACCAGCCAAGCTCGCCGCTGGGAAGCTCATCGGGAGCGCCCACCTACTCCAAGGTGTTCGCCGACACCATCAAGCGCCTCATGCGGCAAGATCAGTCCGTGGTGGGCATATCGGCAGCTATGCTGGAAGGCACTGGCTTGGAGGAGGTCCGGCAGGAATTTCCGGATAGGGTCTTCGATGTGGGCATCGCGGAGCAGCACGCCGTCAGCATGGCGGCGGGCATGGCCACCGTCGGTCTCAATCCCTTCGTCTCCATCTACTCCACGTTCCTTCAGCGGGCCTTCGACCAGGTGGTCCACGATGTTTGTCTGCAAAACCTGCCGGTGACCCTCATTGCCGACCGGGCTGGGGTGGTGGGGGAGGACGGCAAAACTCATCACGGCGCTTTCGATATTTCGTACCTGCGATGTTTGCCCAACGCCGTTGTGACCGCTCCCATGGATGAAAACGACCTGCAGCACCTGGTGTACACCGCTTACAAACATCAGGGGCCCTTTGCCATTCGCATTCCCAGGGGTACAGCCACCGGCGCACAACTGGATAAAGAGTTGAAAGAGGTCCCCTTGGGCAAGGGTTCCGTCCTACGGGAGGGCCGCGATGTGGTTATCTTTGGCTTGGGTAAGTCGGCCAAAGCAGCCTTGGAGGCCGCGGACAAGCTTGCCGAATACTCCATTGCCTGCGGCGTGGTGAACCCCCGCTTTGTCAAGCCCTTGGACGTGGACCTGATACTGGGCGCCGCCCAAAGCACCGGACGCATTGTCACCGTGGAAGAAAATGTGCTGGCCGGAGGGTTCGGCTCCGCTGTGCTGGAGGCTGTGTCCGCCGGGGGGCTGGACCATATATCGGTGCACCGCATCGGTATGCCGGACTCTTTCATCGAACACGGAACAGCAGACGACCAGCGGCGCCGTTTGCAACTGGACGCTGAGGGAATTGTCAGTCAGGTGCTTAGCGTTTTCTTTCCCGAGAAGGCGGATGCCCTGCAAGCAGTTTCTACGGACGACTGAACGCAAGTGGGGCCGCCCACGCCAACTGTTAGGTCAGAAGTCAAGGGTTTAGTTGTCAGTCTGTCTAGTTTTGTATATCCTTCCTGGAAGGGACGCAGGTTGGTGGCTAGGAGCATTGGTAGTCACGATCTGCGCCGGGCGGGGCCACTCAACATAGCATTGTCGTTCTTGAAATGATGCGGGAGGTTGGCAACCTCAGTAAACAGGTTCCTTGATGTGACCCTAGCAGTCTGTCCGAGAAACAATGTTCTAAACGATATGCGTCATTAGTGGAGTGTAAAGATGCTAATTACTCCACGACAAAGTCCAGATTGCTGTAAGCAGGTTATTGCGTGGCGTTTTTCGTCTCCAGAAACGAATCCTCGGACAGGCTCCTAGCGCTTGGTATTCTAACGACGTTAACAGCCGTGAGCGCCATGTGGGTCTTCGCCCAGGACGATGAGGACGGAGACGATGGTGTTACTGGAGCGTGGGCTTGCTCCACTCCACCCAAGCCAAGCTTGTCTGCTAGTGGTGGATGGCTTGTGATCAACGCTTCGTGGTCGAGAGTAACCCATACCGAGCACTCTATAGGCTACGACTTCGATTGGTAGGGTCCTGCCGCCAGGGGCAGCGCATACATCGGCGGGGAGGATGCATCTGGAGCATCGTCCAGGGTCCGCAAGTCTGTCACCGTACAAGAGGGTGGTCGTTATAGGGTGAAGGCTCGGACGGTCGCTGAGCGCAGTGGAACCATCTGCAATAGTGGCTGGTCCACAAGAACGGTTCTTGTACATGGACCAGAGCCCGATCCAACTGACACTCCTGTACCGGAGCCTACCCAGGAACCCACCGAGCCACCACCAACAGACACGCCGACTCCTACGCCCACGAACACACCTGTTCCCGCTAGGCCGTCTTCTCCGCCGACGCAGTTCGAGAGCAGGCCACACAGCACCCACGATGTGCTGGAAAACGGACGGATGGTTATCAAGGCTAGGCTTCAGCTGTACTGGAACGATCCTGGAGGGAGCAGCGCAGTCTATCGCTTGAAACTAAGCGGAAATGCACAGGTCGTGGACGGCGGGACACTGCCTCATGCCAAGCCAGGAAAGGTCAGCGTCATAGTCGAGAACCTGGACTTCAATAAGACCTACACGTTCCAGATCAAGGCAGTGAAGAACGGTTTGGAATCCAGATGGTCCCGTGAGTTCAAAGCGCCGACACTTTCACTACCTTTCATTGGACACCAAGCCGGCCACATAACGCAGGTCAGGTTTGGTACTCCGGCTCCATCGACTAGCGTGCAAGAGTTCATCCGGCAGTCTACGTTCCACGCCTCCGGAGCGTGGAACAGGTCTGATGCTGGTGTGTATGCGCCACTCGTGCAAATCTGCTTCCAGGGAACGTGTCCAGCGCAAGGTGGCGATGGGAGAAGCGTAGCAATCAACGTGGTGGGTGGGGCGAGCTAAAGCACTGGACACTACCAAGGCTTGCACGACTGTGGGCCATCTGTAGCTTGCCTCAAGTCCACCGACGGCTCCGACATTGAGTATGCTGACCGGAACGGACATATGAACAACCTGGAAATCGTCATCGAGCTACCAGCGTGGAGATATACTAATGAGGGTGAGCACGCTGCGAGAATTTGGACTAACGACCCAAATTTGAACCTTGTGCCAGTCGAGCCAGATTCAAAACACCGTTTCCTATACATGCCTCAAGTGATGATGCATGAGTTTGGACACAGCTTAGGGCTCTCCGAGCTGGACCTCAAAAGATTCGACAGGTGGCTGATGGGCCCGCCTCGTGAGGAAGTAGGTATCCAAGCCATTCCGAGCACAGATATAGAATACCTGCGGGATGTCTATAAAGGGCACACACCTCATCGGTAACGTTACCAGACAGGAGGCTTCGAAATGCTACGTCTGACCCTAGTGGTTCTAACCTTACTTATAGCTTTGACAGTCGCTTGCGCTAGCTCTACAGATTCCCCCTCGGACCCCACTGAACAGGGCCTGCTAGGCTTCCTTGAGCCTTTGGGACTTATTGCGGGCCCCGCTTCCCTTGAAGAACAGATCATGCGGGCGGACGTTATCGCAAGAGCGAGCCTACGGTCTGTTTCGCCAGGAGTGGATTCTCAGACGACACCAGAAGGCGCCAAGTATTTTAGTACACTAGAGCACACCTTCGATGTGACTACGTACCTCAAGGGAAGTGGCACTGGGGACCGGGTGGTTGCCGTAGTCTCCGAACTACGGGACAGGGGTACCCTACAAGGCGCTACCGAGGGAGCTGCAAACCTTCTTGCGATGCGGGACGCCCGATGGGACGGCAGAGAAGCTATCGTCTTTTTGAATACCGGCGACCTGCAGAACACCAGTCACTACCTCCTTGGCTACATCCTCCACTACGAACCATCGATGGTTACCTGGCCTAGTTACGAGGGCCATGACGCTTATACCATAGCCAGTGAAAGCTACAAGAACTGGCTGCCCGCAGCACATGGAACTCAGGGGGGAACAGGTGGTGCAAGCGGTGCGGTCGAGACTCTCAGTTTCCTGCTAGACGTACCATCTGAAGCAACGGGAGCATCATCCCCGCCTACCATCACGCTCACCGATTTCAAGGCCAGGATAGCTAACATAAAGTCAGAGGTAGCCGTAGGTGGTGGTTTGAATGGGTACCGAAACTGCATCTACATCAAGTACAGGGTTGAGAGAGAAATCCGTAACGGTGGTACCCGGGGCTACCGCCGCTTCGATGAGACTATAGGTTCGGGACTGGCAGGCGGAACCCTAGCTCATACTGAACCCCACGCATGGCAATTTGAATATGAAGCGGTGCTCAGGCTTCCTGAAGAGCGCAGTACTGCCATATTCCAACTGCTGGATAGGGATGCTGAGCTATTCAGAATCGAGTGGCCAGGACGTGTTTACACAGCTCGGCCTCTTCCGGCAGGCGAGTACGGGTTTTTCTACGACGTCTCTTCATCGAGTCTTGTTCCCTGCGACGGCCTGCCGGAAGAGGCCAAGCGCAAACAAGAAGTCTTTGTGCAGGTGGTTCCTCTTGAATGGACAATCCACGAGGCGTTCTTTGATCCGGTGGCCACCGGATCGGCCGTCGGCGCTGATGCATCCTCCGGAGTCCTAGAGCCTGCCGGCTTCTCCCTTGACGGAAGCTCCACCACCATCACCAGCCTCAAGTGGGAGAACGCCTCGGTGGTCCTCTCCCTCGATCCCCATGTGTCTCTGACAAACAAGGGTATGGACATCATCGCCCTGGACGGTGCCGTCCCCCTCTCTCTGGAGGTCTCCGATGCTGTTGTGGATGCTGCGGTCGGCACATTCACCTGGTCGGTAACATCCCAGCCCTGGAGCAGCGGCGACCAGCTCATGCTCCGTATCCGCCGGACCAACCAGCTTCCGACCTTCGATGAAGGAGCCGATACAACCCGAAGCTTGCCGGAGAACAGCCTTTCAGGAATCCTGGTGGGCGCACCCCTTACAGCCACAGATGCAGATGGGGACAGCTTGACCTATGGGCTGTCCGGCGAAGATGCCGACGCCTTCGAGATAAACCCTGCTTCAGGGCAGCTCCGCACAAAGATCGGCCAGACCTATGATTATGAAACCCAGCAGACCTATTCACCGACGGTCACGGTAGAGGACATTCGGGGAGGCGCCGCTTCCATCGATGTGGTTGTCAGCTTAACAGACGTGGATGAGTCTGGGTCGGACACACCGCCCCACAGGTGGAACATATCAGTAAGTCCTGACGCAAGAACACGTCCTGCCGACGGACAGACAACCATCGATGTGCGGGTGTCCGTGACCTGCAATGGCTCCCTAGCCTTCACCCAGGAGTCTTGCCCATTCGAGCCAGGAAGCGTCACCTTCCAGATACAGGCTGACGGCAGCGAGCCTGGCGAAGCAACACACAGAGATGACTTTGGAGGCCCTCGTATATCCTTCAAGGTGAGACATGGCTACACCGGATACTACGGCATCCGGCTGAACCTGCGTCCTGGAAGCGGAGATGCAGAGTATATCCCCTTCATGCTCATGCAGGAAGGAGTAGGCAAGGTCGATGAGGCTCGATTCAATATGCGCTCCCAGGTTCCTCCGTTTCCTTAAATCATCTGATGGCCCTATCGGGCTCCCACCCTCTACTTCTCCAGCCGACGACGCCAGCGGTAGCACAGCCAAGCGACGATTGCCGCCGGCAACAGCAGCAGCCAAAGAAGGACCTCCGGCGGCGAAATGAAGTTTCTCCCTTCCTTAGATGCTGGTGCTACGGGCATGACGTTGGGGGCGGCGGCCGCCGTCTGGGCAACGGTCTTGATGTCCTTGCCCTGAGGGTTACCCGCGTCGGTCGTGCTGGCCGGAGATGTCCGCGTGCTGTCCCCAGACGCCTCCTGCTCTGGAACCGCGGCGATGATGGAGACGGCGTTGTCTGGGGTGTCGTCAGTAACGTTCACCGTCACGGCGGAAACCAACATGCTGCCGTAGCCGCCCCACGACACTGTGTGGGTGACCGTCGTGCTGTCATCCTCGGTGTCAGCATCCTGCGCGCCCGTCACCGTCACCCTCTGGTTGATGTCCCAGTTGGATGTTGTGAACCGCAGCGAGTTGTCCAATCGAGGTGTGGACACCGTCGCCACCGATGCGTTCGTGCTCGTCGGAGTGACCGTCACCGTGGCGGGCGGCTGGCTGTTCAGCTTGATGGTGTAGGTGGCGGTCCCTCCCTCGGTCACCATCAGCTCATTCGTGTTCAGAGTCAGCCCTGCAACCGCAGCTGGCGTGGCTATTCCGGAGGGCGACAGGTCGCCGTTGCCCTCGGCATTCACAGCCCGCACCCGTACCTGGTACGGCGTGCCCGCCGTCAGGCCGGTGATGGTGGCCGTCAAGGCAGTCCCGGTGTGGGACCAAGAGACAAAGGCGCCACCATTGCCGGTCAGGCGCCGCACATCGTAGTCCGGGATGGCCGGGCGGCCGGTGATGGTGTTCGGCGAGGCGGTTCCGGTGGGTGACCACGTTATGAATGTACCGCTGCCGGCGATCCGGTAGTGCACATCGTAGTCGGTGATTGCCGGCCGGCCGGCGTTGGCTGGGACGGTCCATGTGATGGTGAGGCTGGTGGAGGAGGCAGCGGTCACAGTAGGAGCGGAGGGTGCGACGGGCGGCTCATTCACGTCGGTGACCATGACGGTGAGGGACTGCGTAGCGGTCAGCCCGCGGGCGCTGGTGGCGGCGACGGTTAGCATGTAGGTGTTCGAGTTGCCGCCGCCCTGTGGGTTCTCGTAGTCCGGCGCGGCATCGAAGCTCAATACGCCGCCGCTGGTGATGGCGAACAGATCCCAGTCCGCGCCGCTTAGGCTGTAGTTGATGATACTGTCGCCGGCATAGGCCCCGGTGGCTGTCACGGTTCCAACGGCGGTGGTGTTCTCGGCCACGCTGAACACACCAGCAGCGCTGAAGGTCGGGACAGCATTGATAGCGGGCACCGTCAGGGCTACGGTCTCGGTGTCGCTGGCCGGGGGGCTGCCGTCGTCGGTGGCCGTGCAGGTGATGGTGGTCGAACCTTGTGCAACGCCGTTGACGGTGATGACGGCGGTGGAAGCATCGACGCCGCTGCCTTGCACGACGGCAACGGTGGCCACGGAAGCATCCTCCGACATCGCCGTGAAGTCCACCTCATGGTTATCAGCGTCGGTAGAGCTGACGGTAAAGGTAGTTGTGGGGCCGGCTTCCACCGTCAGTGCTGCAACCGCAGCGATGACGGGGGCGGTGTTGGCGAGGCGGGTTACCGTTATGGTGTATACCTTGGTAGTGTACCAATCCCCTGCGATGATCGTCAAGGTTACAAGGGTGTCGCCGATCGGTAAATTCACCTGATGGCCGGCAGTCACAGAGTCGGCGTCCTCCGGGGTTACGACAGCATCAGCAGCGCCGTCGGCAAGCTCGTACAAGATGGTGGCTTGGCCCACGGAGTTGCCCACTTTGGAAGTGTAGTCGATAGTGTCGGCGGCGAAGGCCGGGGTGAGGTCAATGGTGTTGTCCGAGACGACCGCCAAGGAGATGACGGAAGGGGTGGCATCGGAGTTGGGTGTCTCCGCTGTGGGGGTCGCGTCGAGTTGCACGTTGATGGAGTTGAACTTCCAGTACTCCGCGTTCGAGTGGGCCCAAACGCGAAAGGTGTACGGTTGACCATTGGTGAGCCTGGAGAAGGTGTGCGAGGTCGTACTGCCGGTGTTCACCACGGAGTTGAGCCTGCCGCCGGCGGGTTTGTATGCGACCCGGTATGAGTCGGCGCCGGAGACCGCGTCCCAAGAGAGCATGACCCGCCGGTCTCCGGGCGTTGCTGCGACGTTCGTCGGCGTGGCCAACTTCACGGTCACCGCAAATGTGTCGGACACCGTGGCGTTGGGCTCACCGGTGCCGTCGTCGGCTGTCACGGTGATGGTCGTCTCGCCCTTTGCTATACCTGTCACCATCAATGTAGCGCCCCTGATAGTCGCGGCGGCGATGGTCGGATCGGCTGAAGCGGCGGTATAAGTGAGCGCGTGGTTGTCGGCGTCGACGAAGTTGGCGGAGATATCCACGCTCTGAGTCGAATCGAGGGGACAGGCGGCGTCGGGTGGACAAGCGGACAGGGTCACATCCGCCATTTCCTCGTCCACGATCGGCGCGGTGTTGGCGTAGCTCACCATGTAGGTTGAGCTCGTGGCGGTTCCGCCGCCGTAGGTCACAATATATCGCAGATCAATGTCGCCGTAGGCCAAGAACGTCACGGTTCTTTCCACGGGCTGACCGGGGGATTCCGTTGTTACCGTGATGGTAGTCGTTCCTGCTGGGTCGACGGTGGCTATGCTGGTATCAGACGATTTTACGATGACGTCGAATGACTCACCCAAAGGAATGCCCGACGCTCTTATAAGGATCCGTTGAGTGGCAGCGCCGGGACCGTCGGTGGTAAAGTCGTTGAACCTCACACTGACCGGCGTGGCAGTGTCGGTCGCGTAGGCGGACAGCACATCCTCGACGCCCACCGTCTTGTAGGCCGCCAATCGGAAGTCGTAAGAGATCTTGTTGGTCAGGTTGCTAACCGTGTGCGTTGTGCCAATGACGCCGGTGGACTCGGTGTATGTGCTGTCGTCGGCGGACGCGATCTTGTGGTACACCTTGTAGCCGGTCACATCGGTCGAGGCTGATGCGGTCCATGAGAGCTTCACCTTCCCGCTGCCGAGGACGCCCAAGGAGTTTGCGGTGAATTCTGTCGGCGCTGCCGGGGCCACCGTCACCTCGAAGGTCTCAGTGTCGTTGTCGGCGGTCTTGCCGTCGGACGCGTTGCAGGTGATGGTGGCTGTACCGATGCCCACCGGCGCGATCGTCACGAAGTTGTTGTCTAGGGTCGTCGTGTCGTAGGTCTTTGCCGACGCTTGCGCCGGAGTCGCCGCAGCGACGACGTCGTCGTCTGATGTCACCCAGTAGGTATGTGTATCGTCGCTGTCCGTGTCTGTCACAGTTAGTTCCACGTTGAACGCGGTGTCGCCATCGACCTTCGTGATATCCGCAATCGCTGTAATCACTGGTGGTGAGTTGACGTGTGTATCGTCGGTGACGTTCACCGTCAGGGTGGGAACCGACACGCTGCTGTAACCGCCGCCCGCGGCTGCATGGGTCACCGTGGCCCTGTCATTCGCAATGTCGGTGTCCTCCATGCCCGTCACCGTCACGCTCTGAGTGGTGTCCCAGTTGGATGCGGTGAACTGCAGAGTATTGTCCTCCCTCGACGTGGATACCGTCACAATCGCTGTGTCCGAACTCGTCGGCGTGATGGTCACCGTGCCCGTCGGCTCGCTGTCCAGCGCCACCGAGTAGGTGTTAGTCGAACCCTCGGTGACCGTCAGCGGAGAACCGGTCACCGTCACCCCTTTTGTATCGTCATCGGTCAGCGTCACGGACACGCTCGCTGCCGACACGCCGTCGTAGTCCGCACCCGACGGACCATTCGTGATGGTCGTGGTACGTGCTGCCGCATTGTCCACGTCGTCGTTTACACCGGTCACCGTCACCGTCTGCGCCGTGTCCCAATCACCCGTCGTGAACATCAGGGTGCCCTTGTTCACCCCGGCGACGCTCGTATCTGTGCTCGCCACCGACACCGTCACCGTGCCCGTCGGCTCGCTGTCCAGCACGACGGTGTACGTATCGGTCCCGCCGTCCTCCGTCACTCCGGTCAGCGCCGTCTCCGAAAGCGTTATTCCGGCGGTATCATCGTCGGTCAGCGTCACGGACACGCTGGCTGTCGATACGCCGTCGTAGTCCGCACCTGACGGACCATTCGTGATGGTGGTGGAACGTGCTGTGGCATTGTCCACATCGTCGTTTACCCCGGTCACCGTCACCGTCTGCGCCGTGTCCCAATCACCCGTCGTGAACATCAGTGTGCTCTTGTCCACCGTGGCGACGCTCGTATCTGTGCTCGCCACCGCGACAGTCACCGTGCCCGTCGGCTCGCTATCCAAGACGACGGTGTAGGTGTCGGTCCCGCCGTCCTCGGCCACTCCGGTCAGCGCCGTCTCCGAAAGCGTTATTCCGGCAGTGTCGTCGTCGGTCAGCGTCACGGACACGCTGGCGGTCGACACGCCGTCGTAGTCCGCACCCGACGGACCGTTCGTGATGGTCGTGGTACGTGCTGCGGCATTGTCCACATCATCGTTCACCCCGGTCACCGTCACCATCTGCGCCGTGTCCCAATCACCCGTCGTGAACATCAAGGTGCTCGTGTTCACCGTGGCGACGGTCGTATCTGTGCTCGCCACCGACACCGTCACCGTGCCCGTCGGCTCGCTGTCCAGCACGACGGTGTACGTATCGGTCCCGCCGTCCTCGTCCACCGTCAGCGCCGTCTCCGAAAGCGTTATTCCGGCGGTATCATCGTCGGTCAGCGTCACGGACACGCTGGCTGTCGACACGCTGCCATAGTCTGCACCCGACGGACGGTTTGTGATGGTGGTGGTACGTGCTGTTGCATTGTCCACATCGTCGTCCACCCCGGTCACAGTCACCATTTGCGCCGTGTCCCAGTCGCCCGTCGTGAACATCAGGGTGCTCTCATTCACCGTGGCGACGCTCGTATCTGTGCTCGCCACCGCGACAGTCACCGTGCCCGTCGGCTCGCTGTCCAGCACGACGGTGTACGTATCGGTCCCGCCGTCCTCCGTCAGCGTCAGCGCCGTCTCCGAAAGCGTAATTCCGGCGGTATCATCGTCGGTCAGCGTCACGGACACGCTGGCTATCGACACGCTGCCGTAGTCGGCACCCGACGGATCGTTCGTGATGGTCGTGGTACGTGCTGTGGCATTGTCCACATCGTCGTTCACCCCGGTCACCGTCACCGTCTGCGCCGTGTCCCAATCACCCGTCGTGAACATCAAGGTGCTCTTGTTCACCGTGGCGACGCTCGTATCTGTGCTCGCCACCGACACCGTCACCGTGCCCGTCGGCTCGCTGTCCAGCACGACGGTGTACGTTTCTGTGCCGCCGTCTTCGGCGACAGTCAGCGTACCGGCGCTCAGCGTCAGGCTTGGGAGGACGATCGTCACGTCGAAGCTTTTGGAGGCTGTATTGCCAGCTGCGTCCTCAGCTTCGACGGTCACCGTGGCTGTGCCTTCGGCGACGGCCTTCACCGTCACCACGCCCGCCGCTGAGACCGTCGCGGTGGCCACCGCAGCATCGTATCCCACAGCATCAGTGTCGATGGAGTAGGTCAGACTGTCGCCTGTATCGGAATCCTTGAAGTGGGTGGAGATGTCGACGGTGCTGTCCGTGCTGCTCAGCGCATTCAAAGTCACAGCGTCAATCACGGTCGTCGTCACGGTCGGCGCTGTGTTGGCGGTCACCGTGACCGTGAATGTGTCGGTGACATTGTCGACCACGGTGCCGTCGGAGACCGTCACCGTCACCGTGGCGCTGCCGGCGCCTTTCGGGCTGACCGTGACGATGCTGGCGCCCGACGTGAGGTCCTTGAAGTCTGTTGGGATGACCGTGGCGACGGTTGTATCGGACGATTCCGCCTTGTACTGAAGAGTGTCGCCAACGTCGGCGTCCGTGGCGGAAATGATGACCGTCTTATCTATGCCGACGATCGCATCTGCGACGTCGCCGATCTCCGTGATCGTCGGGGCGTTGTTGGCGTTGGCGATGGCGGCGCGGGTTACGGTGATGGCGTATTCCTTGGTCGTGCTGTCATCCTCGGCGGTGACTGTGACGGTGATGGCGGTCTCGCCTATGGGGAGCTCGACTTGGTGTCCAGCCGTGCCGGAGTCAGCGTCGGCGGAGGCGATGGCGATGGTGGCTCCCGCATCGTTGGCTGTCGCGGTAACGGTCACCTCTTCCACATCGTTGTCGACGCGCGCCGTGTAGGCGGTGGTGGCGGCATCGAAGGCGCCGATGGATATGGTGTTCTCCTCCGCGTCGGCCAGCGAAAGGGCAGACAGGCCGGCATCGGACGACGGAACCATCGGCGTCGCGCTTGCAGTGGCATAAGCGGACAGGATGTCTTCGGAGTCGACGGTCTTGTAGGCAGCCACGCGGAAGTCGTAGGTGCTGTTGTTGGTAAGCCCCGTGATCCGGTGCGACGTGCCTGCGACGCCCGATGACTCGGCGTAGGTGCCGTCGGCGGCGGACCTGAGCTTGTAGTACACCTTGGTCCCCGACAGCCCTGTGGAGGCGGATGCAGTCCACGAAAGATCGACCTGGGCGTCGCCGGCCGTTGCCGCCAAGCTGGTGGGCGCCTTGGGGGCCACCGTCACTTCAAAGGTCTCCGTTGTGGCATCTGTGCCGTCGGATGCTGTGACGGTGATAATGGCCTTGCCGATGCTCACCGGCGTGACGGTCACGAAATTGTTCGTGAGGGTCGTTGTGTCGTAGGTATTTGCCGATGCCCGGGCGGGGCTTGCCGTGGCGACGCCGGGGGTCCCGGATGCCGTCCAGTAGGTGTGCGTGTCATCGGCATCCGCGTCTCCCACTGCGACAGCCACGTTGAAGCCGGCGTCGCTGTCCACCTTGGCGACGTCGCCGATGTCCGTGATCGTCGGGGCGTTGTTGGCGGGGGTGACGGCGGCGCGGGTTACGGTGATGGCGTATTCCTTGGTCGTGCTGTCATCCTCGGCAGTGACTGTGACGGTGATGGCGGTCTCGCCTACGGGGAGCGCGACTTGGTGTCCAGCCGTGCCGGAGTCAGCGTCGGCGGGGGCGATGGCGATGGTGGCTCCCGCATCGTTGGCTGTCGCGGTAACAGTCACATCTTCCACATCGTTGTCGACGCTTGCGGTGTAGTCGGTGGTGGCAGATGCGAAGGCGCCGATGGATACGGAGTTCCCCTCCGCATCGGCCAGCGAAAGGGCAGACAGGTCGGCATCGGACGACGGAACCATCGGCGTCGAGCTGGCAGTGGCATAGGCGGACAGGATGTCTTCCGAGTCGACGGTCTTGTAGGCAGCCACGCGGAAGTCGTAGGTGCTGCTGTTGGTCAGCCCTGTGATCCGGTGCGACGTGCCGGCGACGCCCGATGACTCAGCGTAGGTGCCGTCGGCGGCGGACCTGAGCTTGTAGTACACCTTGGTCCCCGACAGCCCGGTGGAGGCGGATGCAGTCCACGAAAGATCGACCTGGGCGTCGCCGGCCGTTGCCGCCAAGCTGGTGGGCGCCTTGGGGGCCACGGTAACTTCGAAGGTCTCCGTTGTGGCATCTGTGCCGTCGGATGCTGCGACGGTGATGGTGGTCTTGCCGATGCTCACCGGCGTGACGGTCACGAAATTGTTCGTGAGGGTCGTTGTGTCGTAGGTCTTTGCCGACGCTTGGGCGGGGCTTGCCGTGGCGACGCCGGGGGTCCCGGATGCCGCCCAGTAGGTGTGCGTGTCATCGGCATCCGTGTCTCCCACTGCGACAGCCACGTTGAAGCCGGCATCGCTGTCCACCTTGGCGACGTCGCCGATCTCCGTGATCGTCGGGGCGTTGTTGGCGATGGCGGCGCGGGTTACGGTGATGGCGTATTCCTTGGTCGTGCTGTCGTCCTCGGCGGTGACTGTGACGGTGATGGCGGTCTCGCCTACTGGGAGCTCGACTTGGTGTCCAGCCGTGCCGGAGTCAGCGTCGGCGGGGGCGATGGCGATGGTGGCTCCCGCATCGTTGGCTGTCGCGGTAACAGTCACATCTTCCACATCGTTGTCGACGCTCGCCGTGTAGGCGGTGGTGGCAGATGCGAAGGCGCCGATGGATATGGTGTTGCCCTCCGCATCGGCCAGCGAAAGAGCAGACAGGCCGGCATCGGACGACGGAACCGGGCAGATTTCGCCGTCCGTGGACGGGATGCTGTCAAGCCAAGCTTGGAAGTCGGGATCGGTGATGTAGGTGGGGACGCAGAGATCGCCGTGGGTGCCTCCGGTATTCCTACTCCAGTAGAATTCGGACAAACTATCCAGCTTGGTCATGCTGTTGGGGAGCCGGCCGGTGAGAAGGTTATCGTCGAGGTACAAAATGGCAAGGGCGGTGAGGCTGCCCAGCTCAGACGGTACGCTTCCACTGAGACTGTTGATGCCGAGGCCCAAGATGGTGAGGGCTGTGAGCTTGCCCAGTTCCGGCGGGATGCTGCCACTGAAACTGTTGTCGTAGAAGTCCAAGGTGGTAAGAGCGGTGAGATTGCCCAGCTCAGGCGGGATGCTGCCGCTGAAACTGTTTTCGTGCAGAAGCAGCTCGGTTAGGGCCGTGAGACTGCCCAGCTCGGGCGGGAGGCTGCCAATGAAACTGTTGCCGTTGAGAAGCAGCTCGGTCAGGGCGGTTAGGTTGCCCAGCTCGGGCGGAAGGCCGCCTCTGAGCCTGTTATCGTCAAGGTTCAGGGTAGTAAGGGCGGTGAGGTTGCCCAACTCGGACGGGATGGAGCTGGCAAGTCTGTTACTCGGAAGACCCATTCCGGTAACCCGCCCAGCGCCATTTGTTATGATGCCAGCCCAGTCGCCGAGGTCGGCGCCAGTCGTCCAGCCGTCGCTTACACCCCATATGGAGCCTTCAGTATCGACGTAGAATTTTTCCAGGACAGCACGGTCGGTGACGGCGTTGACGATCTTGACGGTTACGGTGATGGTGTCGCTGCGGGTGGAGTCGGTGGAATCCGCTGCTGTAACGGTGAGTGTGTAAACATCCTTGACCAGAAAGTCGGCGTAGGATTCGGCCTCGCCGCGGACCGATACGGCGGCATCAGAACTGCCGCCGGTGTAGGTTATTTCGCCGGTGGAGGCGTCGATGGCAAAGAGGTTATTGCTGGAGTCGGTATCGCCGTCGGAGATGGAATAAGTCAGGGTAACGCGATCGGGGCCGAGGGTCAGCTTGCCGATGCTGATGGGGGTAGTTGATCCGTCTGAGCCAGCATCCAAGGCAAAGCGGTAGGCATCGCGCAGTAGGAAGTCCACGCCGGGGGTCTGGGGAGCAGAATTGCCAGGTGCGGCGTCGGACAGCAGCACAACTCCCAGAACCAGCATTGCCGCAGCCAACTCAGCTCCAAAGCGAAATTTGGCGGCGCTAATGAGCGTGTCCCATAAACCCCCTTCCTGCGGGGTTGGCGAAGCAGTAAGCTCATAGAAACATCAGGCAGGTAGGACACTATGGCTTATAACCTTCTGAGTTGCGAGCGAGACCAGAGCTACTTGATGCCGCCGTCCATGAGGGATTGGCTGAGTGAGGGTCACTTGGCTTGGTTCATTGTAGATGCAGTAGGCCAGATGGATCTGAGGGAGTTCTATGCAGTCTATCGAAGTGATGGATGGGGTGCAGCGGCCTACGATCCGGGGATGATGGTGGCCATCCTGTTGTACGGCTACTGCCTGGGTGTACGCAGTTCCAGGCGCATAGCCCGTGCTCTGGAGGAAGATGTAGGATTCCGGGTGGTGGCGGCCAACCGGCAGCCAGACTTCCGTACCATCTGTCGCTTTAGGGCGGAGCGCGAGGAGGCGTTCGAGGAGCTCTTTGTAGAGGTACTGAGGTTATGCCATGAAGCGGGTCTGGTGAAGTTGGGGGTAGTGGCTCTTGATGGGACGAAGGTGGCAGCCAACGCGGCCCTGGCCACCAACCGGAGCCACCAGGCCATTGAAGAAGAAGTGCGGCGCATGTTGGCAGAGGCCAAGGCAACGGATGCTGAAGAGGATGCCCATTATGGTCCCGACCGGCGAGGGGATGAGCTACCGGAAGGGCTAGGGGGACGGACGGAGCGGCTCAAGCGCCTGAAGGAAGCCAAGGAACGTCTGCAGCGGGAGGCTGAAGCAGGAGCCAAGGCTGTCCAAGAGCACGTGGAGCGACGGCGGGCAGAAGAAGATGTCACAGGCAAAAAGAAGCGAGGGCGAAAGCCCAAGGTGGTAGAGCCACTTCCTACCGAAGGGGCGAAGGCTAATACCACCGACCCGGACAGTCGTATCATGAAGACCAGGCAAGGGTACGTGCAGGGCTACAATGCCCAGGCGGTGGTGAGCGAGGAGCAGATCATAGTAGCCGTTGGAGTGACCCAAGAGGCCAACGATGTGCAGCAACTGGAGCCGATGCTCCAAACCATGGCGCATACTCTGGAAGCAGCCGGCATAGAGGACCGGCCCAAAGCGGGCTTGGCCGATGCCGGGTACTGGAGTGAGGCCAACATCAGGGCTTGCCCCTGGCCAGAGATGCCTGAGCTTCTTATTGCCACCACCAAGGATTGGAAACAGCGGAAGCTGCTATGGGAGAAGGGGTGTCCCCGAGGGCGTATACCAAAAGGACTGAGCCCGAGGGACAGGATGGAGCGCAAGCTGCTGACAAAGCGAGGCCGAGCTCTGTACAAGAAGCGGGGTGTACTGGTGGAGCCGGTGTTCGGACAGGTCAAGGAAGGCCAGGGGTTCCGACGGTTTATGAGACGGGGGTTGGGCGCTGCACAGAGTGAGTGGTCGCTGGCAGGGACGACCCATAACTTGCTCAAGCTATGGCGCAGCGGCCAAGCGCCTTGGGACTGGGTCAAGGCGCCATGGAACTAAGAGAGTAGACGACCTTTCTGGGGGCCGACAAGTGGCCGGTGCAACTGGACGGGCCAACCTCTGTTGAGGCGCATCGCTCCCACACCTGTGTTACTCAACCCGCCCACCGGTCTATGAGACAAACTCTAATGCGCCTTATGATTGGTCTCCGCGCTGATTATGTTGTGATTGTGCGGGCAGGGAGGATGTTGATGGGGTTGTTCAAGCATGCGGCTATTCACTACCCTGCAGTCCAGAGTATTCACGCGGCAAGTCTAGTGGGTGCGAGTACAGGCGTCAATCGTCGAAGAATCCAGGGCGCCTGCTCAGACGATGGCTCGTCGCTGAAAAAGACCGTTCGTCAGAGGGAGGTCTTAGATTCCTCACTGCGGTTCGGAATGACATGGGGCGGTTCGGAATGACATGGGGAAGGTCGGAATGACACTCCCCTCCTGTCATTCTGAGGAGTGCCTTCCCTCCTTGTCATTCCGAGGCACGCACGCCCCTCCTGTCATTCCGAGGCGCGCACGCCGAGGAATCTAGGGCGCATGGACGCCCGCCAGGCCGTCGTAGAAAAGGACCTGCCACCAGAGGGCGATCTTAGATTCCTCGCTGCGGTTCGGAATGACATGGGGAAGGTCGGAATGACACCCCCCTCCTGTCATTCTGAGGAGCGCCTTCCCTCCCTGTCATTCCGAGGCGCGCACGCCCCTCTTGTCATTCCGAGGCGCACACGCCCCTCCTGTCATTCCGAGGCGCGCACGCCGAGGAATCTAAGGCGCATGGACGCCCGCCAGGTCGTCGTAGAAAAGGACCTGCCACCAGAGGGCGATCTTAGATTCCTCACTGCGGTTCGGAATGACATGGGGAAGGTCGGAATGACACTCCCCTCCTGTCATTCCGAGGCGCACACGCCCCTCCTGTCATTCCGAGGAGTGCCTTCCCTCCCTGTCATTCTGAGGTGCTCCTCCCCTCCCTGTCATTCCGAGGCGCGCCTTCCCTCCCTGTCATTCCGAGGCGCGCACGCCGAGGAATCTAAGGCGCATGGACGCCCGCCAGGTCGTCGTAGAAAAGGACCTGCCAACAGAGGGCGACCTTAGATTCCTCACTGCGGTTCGGAATGACATGGGAAAGGTCGGAATAACATTAAGAAATTGTCATTCCGAGGCGCGCACGCCGAGGAATCTAAGGCGCATGGACGCCCGCCAGGTCGTCGTAGAAAAGGACCTGCCACCAGAGGGCGATCTTAGATTCCTCACTGCGGTTCGGAATGACATGGGAAAGGTCGGAGTGACACTCCCTTCTGTCATTCCGAGGCGAGCACGCCGAGGAATCTAAGGCGCATGGACGCCCGCCGGGTCGTCGTAGGAATGAACCAGTCGTCAGAGGGAGATCTTGGATTCCTTACTGCGGTTCGGAATGACATGGGGAAGGTTGGAATGACGTGGGGAAGGTTCGGAATGACATGGGGGAGGTTCGGAATGACATGGGGGAGGTCGGAATGGCACTCCCCTTATTGTCATTCTGGGGAGGCGCATCTTCTGTCATCGTGGGGAGCGCGCACCGTGCTGCCGGAAACGAGCTGCAAACATTTGCTTACTTTTCGATTGACTATTGACATTAGTGTCGATTTAGGTATACTGCTTATGAAAATTAGCATTACGATAATTATTTCAGTTGTGTATACAATATATAATTGATAGTATACATCAGTATACGCGGAAGTCTATGGAAAAAATGGAGAAGAGCGCATGTTGAAGAAAGTCTTGGCATTACTGGTCGTACCCATTCTGGCTCTAGGAGCCTGCACCGGCGATAGCGGGGGCAGCGACCTCAAGAAATCCGTCGTCGACAACTATGCAGCTGGCGCCCATTCGTCCTACACCCAAAGCCTGGCATCCGCCAGAACCCTCGACACCGCTATCGACAGGTTCCTTGAAGCCCCATCGCAGCCGCGACTTGATGCTGCCAAGCGTGCATGGCTTCGTGCCAGGGACGATTACGGAGTCACTGAGATATACCGTTTCTACGACGGCCCCATCGACAACCCGGATGACGGCCCCGAGGGTCTCATCAATGCGTGGCCCTTGGACGAGTCCTATGTGGACTATGTGGACGGAGACCCCACCGCAGGCATCATCAACGACCCCAGCCAGTTCCCCACGATCGATGCGGCGCTTCTGGTCTCTCTCAACGAAGAAGGAGGTGAAGAGAACATTTCCACCGGATGGCACGCTATCGAGTTTCTGCTCTGGGGCCAAGACCTCAATGATGATGGACCTGGCTACCGACCTGTAATGGATTACACAACCAGCCCCAACGCACATCGCCGGGCAACCTATCTGGCTGTGACGTCCCACCTCCTGCTTACTCACCTGCAGCAGATGGTGGATGCTTGGACGCCGGGCTCAAACAACTACCGCACCCAGTTCGTCGCGAAGGATGCCGACGAGGCTATAACCGACATCATTACAGGCATCGGGGAGATGAGCCGGGGCGAGTTGGCAGGGGAACGCATGACCGTTGCCTACGAAGAACGATCTCAAGAAGACGAACACTCCTGCTTCTCAGACAATACAACTTCAGACATCGTAGCCAACGCTCTGGGTGTACAGCGAGTATACTTGGGTCAGTATGGAGCCGTTTCCGGCCCCGGCATCAAGGACCTGATTGCTGCTCAAAACGAGGACCTCGCCCAATTTTTGGCCGATGAGATCAATCGATCTGTCACTTTGGCAAGATCCATTCCGGCTCCCTTCGACAGCCAGTTGCTGGAGGGTTTGCCGGATAACGATCTTGGGCGCCGTGCCGTCCTTGAGACTATAATCGCTCTGGAAAACCAGACTGACACCATCGTCTCCGCCGCTCAGGAAGTAGGCATTGCAATCAACGTCAGCTAGGAATGAAGATATCGGCCAAGTCATATCTCACTTCAAGACACGGACGCGATCTCTGCTAGCATTGGCGCTGCCAGCGATCGCGGTCATAGCTGTGGCACCCTGCGGAGACAGAACGGCCGAAAGCGACATCGACCTGAGCGAAGTCTATAACCTCCGGTTGGGTGGAGATACCACAGCCTTCAGCACGGGACGCAACGCATTCGAACTGTCGGCCCGCAACCTGAACAATGATCTTCGACGAACCTTCGAGGTCGGCGACAGCTTTTTCAATCAGAACTGGGTTGCTGCGCCCTCCAGTACCGAAGCAAGAGACGGCTTGGGCCCCACGCATAATGCTTTGTCCTGCTCATCTTGTCATAGCCACGATGGCAGGAGCAAGCCCCCCGACGGGCCCACCGACCCGGAGCGCGGCTTGTTGCTTAGGCTAAGCATCCCCGGCCAAGACGGCCCCACAGATGAGCCCACATACGGCGGACAGTTGCAGGACAGATCGGTCCTCGGCGTGCCCGTCGAAGGGCGCATTCTGATCACGTACAAGGAAATCCAAGACCAATACCCCGACGGCACAACGTACAGTCTTCGCCAACCGGTCTACAGCATCGAAGACCTGGCCTTCGGCCCGCTCCATCCAGATGTCCAGATATCGCCGCGCATAGGGCCGGCGACCATAGGCATGGGGCTGCTTGAGGCTGTCCCTGAGGAGCGCATCTTGGCCTTGGCTGACCCTGACGATGCTGACGGCGACGGCATTTCTGGACGTCCCAACTACGTCTGGGACTTCCGGCGCGGCGAGCTCATCCTCGGACGATTCGGGTGGAAGGCAAACCAGCCCACCGTCGAGCAGCAGGTTGCCGGCGCATTCTTGGGCGATATCGGCATCACATCAAGCCTGTTTCCCGATGAGAATTGCCCGTCGGGCCAAGAGGATTGTCTCTCAGTTCCGAATGGAGGGGTCCCGGAGATTCCCGACAGCCGCTTGGAGAAGGTTACGATTTACGTGCAAACCTTGGCTGTTCCCGCCATGCGCGACACCGATGATGAGAAGGTGCAACAGGGAGCCAGAACGTTCGTTCAAGCCCAGTGCTCCGTATGTCACACACCCCGCCACGAAACCGGAGATGCCCATCCGCTGGAACCCCTGCGGAATCAGGCGATATTCCCGTACACAGACCTCCTGCTCCACGATATGGGAGCAGGGCTTGCGGACAATCGCCCTGATGGCCAAGCCTCGGGAACCGAGTGGCGTACTCCTCCCCTGTGGGGCATCGGCTTGGTGGAGACGGTGAACGGCCATACGATGTTCCTCCACGATGGCCGCGCCCGCAGCATGGAGGAAGCCATTCTTTGGCACGACGGCGAAGCTGAAGAAGCTCGACTCCGGTTCATGCGCCTGCCCGCGGAACAACGAGAGGCGCTGATCAAATTCTTGGAGGCGCTCTAAATGGGGTGCTTCTTTGGTCGATTCGCGCCGGTTTTGGGGGCGCTGGTCTTATTCTTGACGGCGTGCACCTCGGATGTTCCCTCAGACAAGGAGGTTTTAATCAGTCTCACCGATGGGGTTATCGTTCCCGCCTACCAGTCGGTGACCCAGGACATGGCCCAGCTGGACCAAGATGTAAAGGTGCTTTGCAACGCACCAGACGACGCCTCGCTGGAGGCTGCCCGGCAGTCGTGGCACGATGCCCGGGCCTCTTGGATGAGGTCGGAGGCAATGTGGTTCGGGCCGGTGATGGACCGCCGGTCCATCAGCTTGATCGATTGGACTCCGACCGATGCCAGCGGCATCGAAGGGCTGCTGGCTGAGGAGCGCCATATTGCAGTCGAAGAGGTTCGTCATGTGATAGCATCCAACCACCGCGGGTTCGGAGCTATCGAGCACATCCTTTTCCGCAGTAACGCTCTGGATAAGCCCAATGGCTCCGATTCACGCTGCTCCTACTTATCCGCATTGACAGAGGTTGCCCGAGAAGAGGCGGACCTGGTCCTGTTGGAGTGGGTGGAAGGAACGGGGCAGCAGCCCCCCTACCGGGACTACTTCACAGAGCGATCGAAAACAGCAATGCTCGCCAGTTCAGCTGTGGCCGAAATCGTGAGGACCCAGGTCTTTCTCATCAGGGATATCGTCGACATGCGACTGGCGTCGGCCCTGGGGTTTCGGGATGAGATTCCCGACCTATCGGCGATCCCCGGCGGCGCCGCAGACAACGGTCTGCAAGACCTGCGCCACGAGTTGCTGGGAATGCAGGCTGTGTACGAAGGTTCCGGACCAGATGCTCTCGGCCTCTCAGCCTTGGTGCGTCCTCTCTCGGAAGACGCCGACCAGCGGATGCGCAGCCAACTCGCCGAGGCCATTGCAGCAATCGATTCAGTTGAAGGCCCACTGCGTATTGCCATAGCAGAGCACCCTGAGCAGGTCCAGAGCCTTTACGAGCAGCTCTTGGAGGTACAGCGAACAATTGCGACCGAGGTGGTCAGCCTGCTGGGGGTGTCAGTGGGGTTCACCGACACAGACGGCGACAGCCTGCGTTAGCGGACAGCCCATGCCTTCTTGCGCCGCACTGCCCGAACAAACAGTCGGAACAAAACGCTCTGATGGGCACGCCTTCTGTTTTGTTGGCAAAGTCGTCCATGCTGGGTCCGAGCCTTGTTCGCCTGCTTCGGCGGCTGCCTTCCGTATAATCTTCGGCTTGGTCGGCGTTGTTGCGGTGATTAGATTTGCTGCTAACGGATGGATCTCGGAGCTATACATTGAGCCAGCGTACCACTTCAGCTACCACGGGTTCGGATGGGTTCAAGCATGGCCCGGTTGGGGCATGTACCTCCATTTCGCCCTCCTTGGGCTTGCCAGCTTATGCGTTGCTCTGGGATATCGCTACCGGCTGTCCATCGCAGCATTCTTTCTGCTTTTCACTTATGTTGAGCTGATCGATCAGACAACGTACCTGAACCACTACTACTTCATCAGCCTGATCAGCTTTATCATGATCTTTCTGCCTCTGGGCTGGACCGCATCTCTGGATTCTGGAAGAACACCTGCTGGGGCAACTAGTCCAACTATTCCAAGGGCTGCACTGTGGATGCTGAGAGCGCAAATTGGTCTGGTCTACACCTTCGCCGGCATTGCGAAGATGAACCCCGATTGGCTGTTCTATGCCGAGCCCCTGGGCATCTGGCTCTTCAACAGTTCTGAGACCCCTCTGATCGGTACGTTCGTTAGGGAATCGTGGTTCCCGTACGCTATGAGCTGGGCAGGAGCCAGCTTCGATCTGACTATCGTGGGTTGGCTGCTGTGGAGGAAGACTCGGCCCTTCGCCTATGCTGTACTGGTAATCTTCCATGTAACAACCGGGATTCTGTTCCCCCCTATTGGCATGTTCCCATGGATAATGATTGGGGCTACACTCATCTTCTTCGACCCCGACTGGCCGATCCGCCTTGTAAGACGGCTGCGTAGACCAAATGGCGAGTTGCAGGCGCCCACTCTTGCCCCAAGGCCGTCGCCTGAAGCACGACCTCTGTCGTGGCCGGTCCGGGCTGCGCTTCTACTTGGCATTGCATTTCTGGCAGTTCAGGCGCTCATGCCCCTGAGACACTTGGCCTACCCAGGCAACGTGCGTTGGACAGAAGAAGGCTACCGGTTCTCTTGGAGAGTGCTCGTCACAGAAAAAGCCGGCCTTGTAAAGTTCCGTGTGAACAGCCAAGCTATGCAAGGAGAACGGTTGGTATATCCAGAGGAGTACCTGACACCCGCCCAAGTGGAGCGCATGGCGTACCAGCCGGACATGATCCTGGCCACTGCGCACATCATCCGCGATGACTTCGCCGACAGCGGACATGCTGGGGTCGAAGTTCGAGCGGATGCTTATGTAACGTATAACGGACGGCCGTCGGCTCGCTTGATAGACCCGGATGTCGATCTTGCCCGCATCAGCTCCGGGATCGGCTCTAAACCCTGGATTCTGGACCCGCCATCGTAGGGGTAATCGACGATATGCAGACTTCGCATCGACCAAGGTCGGAGCATCCGGTCAAGAGCACGACCTGCTGGCCCATCGACGTCGCTGCCCGCAAAGTTGGGCTGCTTCTCCTGCTCTCTGCAGTTGCTTCCATTGTCGCAGTTGTCGCCAGGCTCTCTGCGGATGCCGACCACCCCACCCTCGCTGAATCCTTGGTTGCCATCTCGGAAAGCACGGGCTTCTACAGTGTAGGTGGTGCAGCACGATTGATATCAGGGGTCACGTTGGTGGCTGGAGCATGGTTGCTGTTGAGAACACGGATGATTCGAGAGCAGCAGACCATACCCCTTGTCCCAGCCTTATTTGCTGCATCGGGCGTACTCACCGCCCTGTCGGGAGCATGCGCCATCGCATTGGCAATATCCGCACCCGACACATCTGATGGCGCCGTCATCAGCGCCGCAAACGAGACGATATCCTACCTCCGGTGGCTAACCGGTAAAATAGGTTTCACGACGGCAGGATTGGCGCTGGTGGTTGTTGCGCAGCGCCAATGGAAGGCCGGCGGCGCCCTCAGGTACATCTCGCCCGTATCCGCCGTAATCGGCATTGCGATGCAGTTCATCTGGTTCGATGCTGCAACCATCGTGCACCCCATCAGTGGGGCTGCGTTTTTTGGCTGGCTTGCCACCGCCGGCATTATGCTCCTGACGGGCAGGGTAGAACGGGCATTTCGCCGCGATGATTGACTCATTCTCAATGTCCAGCCCCCATGAGCTGAATCATGAGGGCTTCCCTAGCTCGCCATTCCAACTTCCTAACATCTACAATTCCAAGTCCCCTCATGTCAGTCCGAGTCCCCCCACTGTCATTCCGACCACCCACCGTCAGTCCGAGTCCCCCCACTGTCATTCCGACCACCCACCGTCAGTCCGAGTCCCCCCACTGTCATTCCGACCACCCACCGTCATTCCGACCACCCACTGTCATTCCGACCCACCCGCTGTCATTCCGACCACTCACTGTCATTCCGACCACCCACTGTCATTCCGACCACCCACTGTCATTCCGAACGGAGTGAGGAATCTAAAATGTTCCTCTGATGACCTGTCTACTACTACGACGAGCCATGAGGTGAGCCAGCATCTTAGATTCTTCGGCGTGCGCGCCTCAGAATGACAGGGGGAGAGAGCGCTCCTCAGAATGACATGGGGAGGCGCGCCCTCCTCAGAATGACATCGATAACATGTCATTCCAAGCTCGCTCACTGTCATTCCGAACCGCAGTGAGGAATCTAAAATGTTCCTCTGATGGCCTGTCTACTACTACGACGAGCCATGAGGTGAGCCGGCATCTTAGATTCTTCGGCGTGCGCGCCTCAGAATGACATGGGGAGGCGCGCCCTCCTCAGAATGACATCGATAACATGTCATTCCAAGCTCGCTCACTGTCATTCCGAACCGCAGTGAGGAATCTAAGATATCTCTTTGATGGCCAGCCCGTCCCTAAAACGACTCATGATGCGAGCCAACATCTTAGATTCTTCGGCGTGCGCGCCTCAGAATGACAGGGGAGGAGGGCGCGCCTCAGAATGACAGGGGGGGAGCGCTCCTCAGAACGACAGAGGGAGAGAGTGCGCCTCAGAATGACAGGGGGGAGGAAGGTGCGCCTCAGAATGACAGAGGGAGAGAGTGCTCCTGAGAATGACACGGGGAGGGGGGTGCGCCTCAGAATGACAGGGGGCGCTCCTGAGAATGACACGGGGAGGGGGGTGCGCCTCAGAATGACAGGGGGCCGCTCCTCAGAATGACATGGGGAGGAGGGGGTGCCTCAGAATGACGGAGGGGGGAGCGGGCACTCCGACTTCCCCGATGTCAGTCCGAACGGCCCCCGCATGTCAGTTCGAACGGCCCCCGCTGTCATTCCGAACGTAGTGAGGAATCTAAGGTCCTCCTCCAATGGCCTGCCCATTACTACGACGAGCCATGATGTGAGCCGGCATGTTAGATTCTTCGGCGTGCGCGCCTCAGAATGACACGGGGGGGGGGGGGGGGGGGAAGAACCGCCTCAGAATGACAGGGGGGAGAGCGCTCCTCAGAATGACAGAGGGAGAGAGTGCTCCTGAGAATGACACGGGGAGGGGGCGCGCCTCAGAATGACAGAGGGAGAGAGCGCGCCTCAGCATGACAGGGGGGAGGAAGGCGCGCCTCAGAATGACACGGGGGAAGAAGCGGGCACTCCGCCTTTCCCGATGTCAGCCCGAACGGCCCCCGCATGTCAGTCCGAACGGCCCCCGCATGTCAGTCCGAACGGCCCCCGCTGTCATTCCGAACGGAGTGAGGAATCTAACCCCGAATCCACCGAAGGAGTGGGTCGGGTCAGCGTTCTAAAGCGGCAAGAAGGCGCTCCTCTGAATCTGGGATAATGGTTTTGTAACGGCAACCCGACCCCAGAGAAGGAGCGCCCAATAGATGCTACGACGCAACCACCTCGACCGCATCCAAGTCGCCTTCAACGATCACCGCCTGGTGGACAATGCCGGCCTGCTCCTCCCAGCCGCCTTGGCCCTGCGCCCCGGTCTTTCCCAACTGGTGCAGCAGCGCCTGGACCTGGGTGATGCGCCGGGCCGGGCCAACACCGGCGACAAGATAATGACGCTGGTCGCCTCCGCGCTGGCTGGCGGCGACTGCATCGACGACGCCGATGCGCTGCGAGCCGGTGGGACGGCCGGTGTTCTCGACTGCCTGGTCAGGGCGCCATCCACACTGGGCGCTTTCCTGCGCAGCTTTCGCTGGGGCCACGTCCGCCAACCGGACCGGGTGAGCCGCGAGCTGCTGGCACGGGCATGGCAGGCCGGACCCGGCGACGCACCCTTGACTATCGACCTCGATTCCACCGTCTGCGAGACCTACGGACTGGACAAGGAAGGGGCCCGACACCATGGTTACACCGGCAAGCGGGGCTATCACCCACTGCTGGCTATCGCCGCCAGCGCCGGAGACGTGCTGATGGCCCGGCTGCGCGAGGGCCCCGTCAACACCGCCCGCGGCGCCGCCCACTTCCTGCCTGAGACGGTGGGGCGGGTGCGCTACGCCGGGGCCAGGGGACATCACGGTGCGGGCCGACAGCGGTTTCTACGCTCATGGCGTGGCATCCGTCTGCCGCAGGATGGATGCCCGCTTCTCCATCGCCATCCGCCAGCACAAAAGCCTGCACAATGTCATCGAGGCCATACCTGAAGATGCCTGGACGCCGATTCCCTACTGGATGGACGGCTGGATGGACGGCGCCGCCGATGTGGCAGAGACCGCCTATATCCCCTTCCAGAGCGAGCCAGACGCCGCGCCGGCGCGGCTCATCGTCCGGCGGGTGAAGCCCACGCCAGGTTCCCAGTTGGCCCTCTTCGCCACCTGCAGCCATCACGGCTTCATCACCGACCGCGATGGGGAGATGCTCGAACCGGAGGCTGATCATCGCCGCCGCGCCGAGATCGAAAATGCGATACGCGACCTCAAGTACGGTGTCGGACTCAGCCACATGCCGTCCGGCCGCTTCGCCGCCAACGGCGCCTGGCTGGCGGTGCAGGCGATGGCCCACAACCTGGCCCGCTGGACAACAGCCCGCATCGGCCTGGGTGAACGGATCGCGACTACAAAGACGCTCAGACGACGAGTCTTCGCCCTGGCCGGACGGCTCACTCGCTCGGCGCGCCGGCTCACTTTGCACCTTCCCAAACATTGGCCGTGGCAGGAGAAGGTCAGTCGCGCCCTGACCCGGCTGCGAGCCATTCCACTCCCAGCTTGACGGCGCCCTTCTGCCACCGACCCGTCATCCGGTCAACTGAACGCCCCCCAAACTCACGCCATCCCGGTCCGCGAGCGCCTCTTGCCGTGGCCTGTCCTGCCATCTCGCTCTCCACAGCCACCGCAGGCCGACGTCGCTGCCCCCAAAAGCGCCTGCAGACCGCCCGCCAACCTCCCGTCCACCCGAATTCGAGCCCGGATCATCGCGCCTGTAACTCCCTTACCCTGTCCTCCCCCCGTCCATCGGTGGATTCGGGATTAGCATTAGACAGTAGCAATAGAACCTGATAGCATCCCGGTTTTCGGAGGCACTATACCGAAAACCGGTTATGTCAATCCAACAAAGCCAGTCTAGTGGTTACATCGCTGCAACCAGGCACAGAAAGGAGGACTCTATGGACAGAGAGTTCGTTAATCCACCGGATATATGCCCACCTCCTTCAAACATGTACCATCATGTGGTCAAGGTAGGGAACCATGTGTATGTGGCGGGTCAGGTGTCCAGGGATATGGATGGCCGCACCTTGCATCCGGGTGATGCGGCAGCCCAGCTGCGGGAAGTGTGGTCCAATATCAAAAAAGCTCTGGCATCCGTCGGCGGCACGCCGGAAGATATCGTCAGGACCACAACCTACGTGGTTGGAGCTGAGAACCTGGCAGAGGTCCGGCGCGCCCGTATGGAAGACCGACCCGCCGATGGCCGCCCCACAAGCACCACCTTGGTCGTCGCAGGACTAGCCGCACCCGACCTGCTTGTGGAAGTGGAAGCGCTTGCGGTCCTGGGGTCAACCACCTCGGGGTAGCCCTTCCATGTGCAGAAGGTCAGCTTGGGTTTTTTGATGTCCAAGGTTCGAGCAGCCTCGACAGCCCGCAAACAAAGAAATAAAATTAGCCCACCCGAAGTCTTGGATATGATTGGCGTCAGCCAAGCCGCATAAGTCCGAAGAGGCGACGCTAAGGAAGAAGGCATCAGCTATGAGTACACCACAACGACGTTCAGCATCTCCTGTGCCCACCTACCCCATGGCTTTGATCCCGGCCAAAGGCTTCTCAAGGCGGTTCCCCAGAAAGAACATTGCTCTGTTGAGGGGCAGGCCGGTAATCGGGTATGTGATCGATGCAGCCCGGGATAGTGGAATTTTCGATGCCATCTACGTTTCCACCGAAGATGCGGAGATCGCAGGCATCGCCAAGGCTGAAGGCGCTGTGGTACTGGACCGGCCAGCCGATCTCGCCACCGAATCAGCGCCCGCAACCGCCGCCGCAATACATGCTCTGGATGTGTTGGCCGAACAAGGCAAACATTATGATGCCGTAAGCGTCATGTATCCCACCGCAGCGCTGATGCTTCCTGAAGATATCCAAGGCGGCTGGAAGCTGTTCCAAGAACAAAAGGCCAACGGCTGCATCGCGGTAACCGACTTCTATGAGCACCCCCTACATGGTTACCGGCGGACCGGGCGCTACATCCGCAGGGCGCACCCTGGAGCGTCGGGGCTTCAAACCAAGCTGCCCGACTACGAAGTGCCTTCGGGATACTTCTACATGATCCGCAGCGACCTGCTGCGCCAAAAGAATTCATATGCTGTGCCGAGGCTTGCCGGCTACCGCATTCCTCGCGAACGGTCGGTCGATATTGATGAGCCCGAGCATCTTGCGGTGGCGGAAGCCCTGTATGGCCTGATCCTTCAGAACAAAAAATAGGGGCTGACCTTTCACTACCAGTCGACGAAGGAAGATACAATGCTTACCCACGAAGAAAATCATCTGCTGGCCGGTACAAGCCCCGGAACTCCCATGGGAGAAACCTTACGTAGGTACTGGATGCCCGCTCTCCTGGCTTCAGAGGTAGCTGAACCCGATGGCCCGCCCGTCAGGGTCAGCTTGCTGAGTGAGAAACTGCTAGCTTTTAGGGATTCCCAGGGCAGGGTCGGCCTCATCGATGAGTTCTGTGCCCACAGACGGACTTCCCTATGGTTGGGACGGAACGAAGAGTGCGGCCTCCGGTGCGTCTACCATGGCTGGAAGTACGATGTGGATGGCCGGTGCGTGGATATGATGAACGAGCCCGCCGAAAGCCGCCTTCGGGAAGAAGTCCGTATTACAGCTTATCCCACCTTGGAGCTCGGCGGTGTCATCTGGGCTTACATGGGCCCTGAAGACCGGAAGCCTCCAGAACCTGCGTTCGAATGGACTCAGGTGGCAGCTGATCAACGGGGCGTTTCAAAGAACTGGCAGGAGTGCAACTGGCTGCAAGCTCTTGAGGGCGGGGTCGACACAGCCCACGTGCCCATTTTGCATCGAAATTTCACGACGAACACCAAGAAGGGCGGCTATGCCCCCAACTCAACCTTCGCCAAAGCTGGGCCTCCCACCGTTGAGGTGGATGTTACCGATTACGGCTATCGCTATGCCGGCATAAGGTCTTTTGGCGATGATGAGATTTTCGTTCGCACATACCATTACGTCATGCCTTTTCATCAGTTCCGCCCCGGAGAAAACACCACCACACCCTATACAACAGGGCACATGTGGGTCCCCATGGATGATCAAAACTGCATGGTGTACAACTGGGCGTACAGCGTTAACGGTGACCCTTTTACCGAGTGGGATTTTGTGGAAACCAGGCTGGGCAGAGGTCCAGGCCAGCTTCAATTCGATTATCGCAGCATCAGAAACAAAGACAATCAATACCTGATAGATAGACAGATGCAGAAAACCGAAAACTTCACCGGCATCGAAGGGGTGAACAACCAGGACCAAGCTGTTCAGGAGGCCATGGGCATCACGGTGGATCGAACGCGAGAGTACCTTACCCCCAGCGACCTGACCATCGTTCAGCTGCGTCGGTTGCTTCTGGAAGCAAACCGGACCGTAGCTGATGGTGGAGACCCTCCCGGCATTCGGTCATCCTACTACAAGCTCCGGGCTTTGGACCGCATCATGCCCAAGGAAGCTGCATGGCGCGACGAGATGTTGGCAGAGATGTATCCGGATTCGTAGCCAGCCCAACTAACAAAAATCGTTATTACTGTGGCGCTATCCGATAACCGAGGTGTAGGTGAGCACGAAAGCAACAGCGTAGGCCACGATCACACCACTAAGCACCCACTTGAAGAGCCAAGGTTCGATCTCCCACTTGGCATACCATCGGGGCCTGTTGATCAAAACGACCAAAGCTCCAACGGTAATGATGAAGAAAATCACGAGCATAGTCGCACCTTGCCGGAGGAACCGTCTCGCCGCACCAGCCGCCGGCACATTGCCCGACCCCCAACGTCCTCACATGGATTTGGGCCACGCCTCTTTACGTGGCCCAAATCCGGTCTTCTTTTTGCGGATGCATCTGTAAGCTTGCCAACCAAAAGCCTAGAGGGCAGCCTTAGGTTTGACCGCCGCACACCGTTTCGAGGATCAGACGAGTAGCCACATAAGGATCGACGTTGGCGTTGGGCCGCCTGTCCTCGATATACCCCTTGCCATCCTTCGCGACCTGCCAAGGAATACGGACCGAAGCTCCACGGTCTGAAACACCGTACCTGAACTCATTGTAAGAGCAGGTTTCATGGCGCCCGGTAAGCCGTTCTTCGATGCCAAAACCATAGTTGGCTATATGCAGATCATGCCTTCGACCAAGAGCTTCGGCAGCATCTATACATGGTTGATAGTCGGACCGCATAGCTTTGGTCGAGAAGTTCGTATGAGCGCCCGCCCCGTTCCAATCACCCCGGGCAGGTTTCGGATATAGGGTTGCGTTGATACCGAAATCTTCAGCCACACGGTACAAAAGCCAGCGGGCAACCCAGAGCTCGTCACTGACAGCCACTGCTGGTATCGGTCCAACCTGAAATTCCCACTGCCCCGGCATCACTTCGCCGTTGATGCCTGAAATGTGAAGCTCGGCTTCCAAGCAAGCATCAAGATGCTTTTCAACCACATCCCGCCCAAAGACCTCATCAGCTCCTACCCCGCAGTAATACCCGCCTTGGGGAAGCGCAACGCCTTTTTCGGGAAAGCCCAGCGGTTTCATCCCCTGGAAGAAGGTGTATTCCTGTTCAATGCCGAAGATCATTTCTTGGTCTTCATATTGCTTCGCAACCTTGGAACATTCAGCCCGTGTATTGGTGGGATGGGGGCTGAAATCCGTGAGCAAAACCTCCGACATTACCAGCAGATGACTTCCACCGCGTATCGGGTCCGGGCAACTGAAGACAGGGTTCAAAACACAATCGGAGGTGCTGCCGACAGCTTGATTTGTGCTTGAACCATCATAGGCCCAGATGGGTGGCTCTTCTCCTGCCTTCAAGATTTTGGTCTTCGAACGCAGTTTGGGCGTAGGTACGGTTCCATCTATCCATATATATTCAGCCTTTATATCACCCATGGCTTGAATTCTCCCTATCAGTCATATAGCCTATCCACCCCTCAAGGTGGTGGTTCAACCTGCATTATACAATTGAAGCCAACAATTGAAAATAAGTTGGCGCAACTTCTTCTTGGATTTGCCAATAGCGTGGACGGGTGTCTAAAAGTTGGCTGCCCGGCCTGGATTCGAACCAGGGTCAGGGGATTCAAAGTCCCCTGTGTTACCTCTACACCACCGGGCACCACATCGCCAATTCCAGGGATTTTCATCCCATCACAGGTCAGGATCTATTCTATCCTACCGCACACAACCTGCGCAAAACAATCTGCAACCAAATGACTCGAAACAGGAACGGCACAAAATAACGAAGCTAACTCGCTGTCAAGCGGTGGTTGACGCCATAGGGGCATCAGCTTACCATGGGCGCTTGTTACACCTGAACATTATCGTAGCATTCGCTGTTGCTTAGGATTCTCAGATGGTGATCAGGGTCGGATAACCGCATGGTATAGCTGACCCCTCACTCACCGGGCCGGGGCTCATTGCAGTCATTGCACCCCCTTGGCAATGCTTGGCAATACATCGTTGAGACTCGCCCGGCCCATCTTCTGATTATTTGGTCCCCTGGCATGGTGCGGCCCCCCAAGGACTGGCTGGACCACCAAAGGTCTATTAACAGGAGGCTAATCTGCTGTGTTGGCTAAGGTAAAAACATGTGCTGTCGTGGGGCTGGATGGGTTCATCGTGGAAGTGGAGGTCGATATTGCACCGGGCCTCCCCACCTTTACCATCGTCGGACTACCGGACGCCGCCGTACAAGAAGCTAAGGAACGGGTCCGAGCTGCCATTCGAAACTCCGGTTGTGAGTTTCCGATGCGCAGAATCACCGTAAACCTGGCGCCCGGAGACCTACGAAAAGCCGGACCTTCGTACGATCTTCCCATCGCGGTAGGAATTCTGGTCAGTTCAGGCCAAGTGCCTGAGTTCGATCAACCAGCCCTATTTCTAGGCGAGCTGGCCCTTGATGGGTCTCTTCGTCACACCTCCGCCATGCTGCCCATGGTTTCTGTGGCTTTGGAACAACAATTTAGCACAGTTTTCGTTCCCAAAATCGATGCTACGGAAGCATCGCTGATTACTGAGCTATTGGTTTTGCCGTCGGACAACCTGACCCAGCTGATATCGCATCTAAGGGGCGAGAACCTGATCTCACCCTATAGCAAAGGTGCGGCGGAACTCCCAAGCCCCGAAGATGTCGCGACAGGACCGGACCTTTCTGACATCAGAGGCCAAGAACATGCCAAACGAGCTTTGGAGATAGCTGCAGCCGGAGGTCACAACCTGCTGATGTCCGGGCCTCCCGGTAGCGGAAAAACGTTGCTGGCGCGGGCTTTGTCATCAGTATTGCCGGAGATGACCTTTCAGGAATCCTTGGAAGTAACCAAGATATACAGCGTAAGTGGGCTTTTGCCCGCAGACAAACCGCTGTTGTCTCAACGCCCTTTCAGGTCACCCCACTACACCATCTCCAATGCCGGTTTGGTGGGCGGCGGAAGGATGCCGCGGCCGGGCGAAATCACCTTAAGCCATCGAGGTGTGCTCTTCTTGGATGAGTTGCCCGAGTTCGGGCACTCTTCTCTTGAAGTGTTGCGACAGCCAATGGAAGATAAGGTCGTCACCATCAGCCGGGCGGGTGGAACAATAACCTTCCCAGCCAACTTCACCTTGATCGGGGCTATGAATCCCTGCCCTTGTGGTTACTACACCCACCCAACCAAGGGTTGCATCTGCTCCATAGGTACGGTTATGCGATATCAAAAACGTATCAGCGGGCCGCTTCTCGACCGAATGGATATGTTCGTGGATGTTCCCCCGGTGAACTATGAAAAGTTGGCCGGATGCAATACGGCAGAAACATCATCTCAAGTTCGTGACCGGGTCCGGGCATCACGTGAAATCCAAGGAACGCGCTTTCAAGATTCTCAATTCAGATGTAACTCGGAGATGGGGCCTGCGGAGGTTTGGAAGTACTGCCACACAGAAGAATCAGCCAAGGGACTGCTTCAAGCTGCCATGAACCAACTGAACCTTTCGGCGCGGGCTTTCCACCGGATACTGAAGCTCTCCCTGACCATCGCCGACCTGGCTGGATCAGATATTATCCTGATGCCTCACTTGGCGGAAGCCCTTCAGTACAGGCCCAAACTCTAGCTGTCTTCTCTCCACACAACGATACCTCGAGATTGGCTAGGCGCTCTGAGCTGCTACAACCCCCCACCGATCGTAGTAGGTGACCTCGGATGCCGGCCGGCGTCTGCTTGGCCCGTAGCGGGCTCCATCTTCAGGAAAGCCCAAGGGCAACAGGGCTGCGATGTGCACATCTTCCGGCATACCCAATAGCTCCTTGATATCTGCCTCAAATTTACGGTGCCTTGTGGTCAAACAGCTTCCCAAACCCAGTCCGCGAGCAGCCAGAAGCATATTTTGGACCGAGGGATATATGGTTGCTCCCCGGGCGAAGTCGTCCGGGCGTCCATCATCGGCGATGCAGGCAAGGATAAACACCGGCACCTCATGGAGGTGATCGGCCAGATACTTGGTCTGATCCCACATGCGTTGGTCTTCGGGCGGGCGGTTGGAACGGATCCCTGATGTGATGTTTTGGCGGTAGTAGTCAGCTATCTTCAGCTTCAGCTCAGGGTCATGGACAACCATGAACCCCCATTTTTGCCGGTTTCCGCTGCTGGGCGCCCGGATGGCCGCTTCGATCACAGCCTCGATCATTTCTTGAGGAACCGGATCTGGCTTGTACAACCGTATAGCCCTCTGGGTACGGATCGCTTCAAAGAGACCTATTTCTTCCACCATAAGCACCTCATCATGTACGGATTTATCGTTCACTGGGATATCAAATAGCATATCATCACTTCATGGTTCAAACGAAACCTTCCCAAGTAGCAACCCTTGGGAACGATGTTCTCGGTGTACGGACATGCAGCGCCGCCAAGCCCCATCCCCACAGAACATCCTGACAGGCATTATCATTATCCTAGACAAAACTTCAGCATCGTACATATTATTGGCTTGGTAAGGTTCCCTTAACGGTAGGCACGATCACTCCATTCACGCTGGTCCCTTGGAAGGTTTATGGTCGGCACCCTCTTCTTTGACATCGTCATCATCTTTGCAGGCGCCTTTGCGGGCGGCCTTGTGGCGAGACTGCTCCGGTTCCCCATCATATTGGGTTACTTGGTGGTTGGCGCGATCGTGGGCCCCCACACCTTGGGTGCGGTGGGGAACCCGGAAACGGTCCGTACCTTGGCGGAGATCGGAGTAATACTGCTTCTATTCGAGGTCGGTGTCGAAGTGTCGTTCCAAGACCTGCGCCGTTTGGGTAGGGTCGTTGTGCTGGGAGGCGTCGCACAAATCGTAGTAACTATAGGGCTGCTCTTTCCTTTGGGGCTCCAGCTGGGGTGGCCCTATCAGCAAGCGCTCGTCTTCGGCCTCGTAGCTTCTCTCAGCAGCACAATGGTGGTGCTCAAAACCCTGACCGACCGTGGGGAAATCGGAAGCGTTCATGGCAGGGTGATCGTCGGCATCTTGGTTGTGCAAGACCTGGCGTTCATCCCGATGGTTGCCATTCTTCCTTCTCTGAGCGGAGACGGAAGCCCAGCTCTGATCGCTCTGGGGTTTGGGGTCCTCAAAGCAACGGTGATATTGGCGCTCATGGTGCTTCTGGGGGGACGGGCTATCCCGTGGCTATTGGACCGTGTCGTCATCATGGGTTCCAGGGAGATCTTCATATTATCGGTTGTGGCATTAACCTTTGCTACCGCAGCTTTGACCGATGCTTTCGGCCTCTCCTTGGCCTTGGGAGCCTTCGTTTCTGGATTGGTTCTCAGCGAGTCGACTTTTGGCCGCCGGGCTTTGACGGAGATCATCCCCGTCAGGGATATGTTTGCCGCTGTGTTCTTTGTATCTCTGGGAATGCTGACCGATCCCGCGTTCGTGGTGGACCATATTGGGACGGTTCTCGTGGTGGTTTCAGCAGTAACTGCGGTAAAACTGATTCTCATCACCGGTTTGGTTAGAGCTTTCGGTTACCTTCCCCACACAGCCCTCTTGACGGGATTCGGCATGTTCCAGATCGGGGAGTTCAGCTTCTTCCTTGCAGGTTCGGCTGCCACTCTGGCCATAGTCGATTCAGATTTTTTGACCCTTATCGTGGTTTCAGCCGTCCTGACCATGGCAATCACCCCCCTGATGCTCGGCGCCGGGGTCCGGGTAGTGGGGATTTTGGGGCGACACTTCAGAACCTTCCAAGCGTACAGACCCAGTCCACAGGCGATGGAGTTTCAGATAGGCCAGCTTTCTGACCATCTGGTGTTGTGCGGCCTGGGGCGCATAGGGACCATGGTGGCTCGGGCTCTGAAGCAACACGAGATCCCATTTGTGGTGATCGATTTGGACCACCATGTGGTACAGCTCGCCGTTGATAGCGGATACCTGGTTGTGAATGGGTCCAGCTCCAGCGACATCGTCCTGGAACAAGCCGGCATCGCCAAGGCCCGTATGATGGTTATCACCACAGGTGATCCAAACTCCGCCCGGGTCACCGCTGAGCGCTCCCTTAAGATGAATCCCCAACTGGATATTGTTGCTCGCGTACGGTGGCAGGAAGAAGCGAAGCAGCTGCAGCACCTTGGCGTTCAGGAGGTCGTATGGCCGGACTTGGAAGGAGGTCTGGAGATCCTCCGTCATTCCCTATTGCGATATTATGCTGATATTCAAGAGGTGGAGCGGTTGACCGGAGAACTGCGGAACGACTTAGAGATACCACTGATTCCAGAAGCGCCACCCCCCGAAGGCGCCGCCGAGCCGGATGCCCAGCACAACACATAGGTCAGTCGCCAAGGCGCCTGGGTTGACCTGTAATCCAGGCCGGTCATAACCAACCGACCATGATTGAAAATGATCCCAAAGAACTCCCCCATCAAGCTCTCAAGCCCCGCTTTGGCATGATGTTTTCTGCCTTTGGCTATGCTGATTTCCGGGTGCTTTGGGCTTCCACGATCACCAACCAAATAGGCCAAGGAATGCAGCAAGTGCTGTTGGGGTTCCTTGTATTTCATATCACAGACTCGGCAGGAATGGTTGGCGCCGCCTTCGCCGCCCGCTCAGCTCCCAACCTGTTGGTCGGGTTTATAGTTGGCTCGGTTACGGACCGCGTGGACCGACGCACCCTGATGCGGCTGGCTGTATCAGGTATGCTCACCATCTCCTGTGTTCTGGGCCTATTGGCGTTATTCGATAGCTTGAGCATTTGGCATCTGATCATTCTAGCTTTCTTCCTAGGAACATTTCAGTCATTTTACATGACTGCTCGGCAGGTGTATGCATACGATATCGTAGGTCCTGCCGGTGCGATCAACGGAATTGCGCTGGTATCTTTGGCTCAGCGGTTCGGCGGCATCATTGGGGCGTTGAGCGGCGGTCTGATCTTGGAGTGGCAAGGGGCTGGCACAGCCTTTTTTGTAATGGCATCCGGTTACCTCGTTGGATTGACTGCTTTATTCGGCCTCCGCCGCCTCGGTCAAGCCGCACCGGTCCAACGAGAATCCATGCGCCAAAACATCTCCGCTTATGTGCGTGCCATAAAGTCGAACCGCGCCATGTCCAGCCTCATGGTCTCAACGGCAGGCGCAGAAATGTTGGGCTTTTCTCATCAGGTGATGCTCCCCGTGCTGGCCAAAGACATTCTGGATGTGGGACCGGCCGGTCTGGGAATCCTGACAGCTTTCCGCTTCATCGGCGGTGCATTCGGAATAATAGCCCTGACCGCTTTTAGTTGGATCAAGCAACGGGGGTTGTTGCTATTGGGAGCACTAGCCCTCTTCGGACTGGGGCTGATCATGCTGTCGCAGTCACCGAACTTCTATGCGGCGCTGGTCATCGTGACCTTCGTGAACAGCATGGCTTCTGTCGCCGACATTCTTCATCAGACCCTGCTTCAGGCAAGCGTGCCAAATGAGCAGCGGGGGCGTTCCATGGGGTCCTGGGTGGTCAGCGTAGGCACCGCTCCGGTGGGCCATCTGGAGATCGGACAGATTGCCGGGCTAACCACGGCCCGCTTCGCGCTGCTCACCAACGGGATCGCCCTGTTGCTCCTACCCCTTATCCTACTGGCGCTATTCCCACAATTCAGGAAAATGCGCTAGTGCCCTAGGTGGCATCCATGCGCATTTCCAGCTGTCCCCCCGATGGGCTGATAGTCTTTAAGTGTTCATCCAGTTCATCAAGGCTTGTCAGGAGAACATCCGCTTTTTGTCGAATGAACGGGGTTGGAGTCCTGGAAGGTTCCCATACTATGACCACCTCTTTGGTTGAAGCCGAAGCATGTTCGATCTCCGACTGAACACCCCCGGCTATCAGTGGTCCGCCATCCGTATCCAAGGGGAAGTACGCAACGATCAGCTCCGACTGGTCGAGCAGCTTGTAGTCTCTTGACACGGTTTGGCCATCTATATCCGGCATCACCGCAGCTATCTCATCGATGCTCAACTTCAACTCTCTGCCACGAACGTCGCAAACCAGTTCGGTCGCGTCAGGATGCTGCTTCAGTTCTGCTTGCATGATCCCTTGGAGCCGCTTTTCACTGATCATGAGGGGATCGAAAGCTGTCAGATAGGACCTGGATAGCTTGCGAAATTGCACAACCTTCTGCCATATGTCCTTCTTCGATTGCGCATCGCTTATGGGATAGCTGATATAAGCTAGACGTTTCCGAGGCTGGAACATCAGGTTATAAGCTACCTCCAAGGGTTCCGATGCCACCTCGGGCTCCAAGCAAACCCCCAGAACATAGTGAGGGACCCCCAGAACCGAGGCGACCATTTCCGATGCCAAGATCTCTTCTTCTCGCCACACCAAAAGGTCCTTCAAGCTATAGCTCGTGGAACTGGGAAGCTGACCCCCTTCCCGCAGATCGTCAAGCCGCAGTTTCACACTTTCCACATCATCTATGAGGGTGATTATCAGGTCGGGGTTCATTTCTTGGAGTTCCTGCAGTTCAAAAGCCTTGAAAAGCTGGTTGTTCCATCTGAAAACACCGTGGGAACCCACAAATACATGATTGGATGTGGAGCTTTTGTAGGTGATGCGAGTAAAAGCAAGACGCCTGAGGATGCCAAGCTCAGCTAGGGGTATATCAAGTATCTTGCCTGCCTGCAATGGCTTGCCGGCTATTAGGCTTTCTTCGTACATAATGTCGCCGACACTAAACACCATATCAATGGGTTTGCCGCGTCGAGCGCAAAGCTGTGCCAGGGAATCAAGCTGAGATTTTTTTGCCAGACCCGTCTGTCCCATGAACAGCGCACGAACCACTACACATCCACCTTCAACGAAAAACTGGCTAACAACGGGCTGATGACAGAGGAAAGCACAGCCATGGTATCACCGGGACTCATAAGTGTCTATGTAAACCCAACATGCAGCATAGGACGTATTTCCGGCGGCGCCGGTGAATCGGACCCCAAATAAAAACCCGAGTACAACTCGGGCTGTGACAAGGGCGGACTCCATTGAAGAAGGTTGGTCGGAACCCATCGAACTTATTCATCTCGCTGGGGTCGTACTCGACCCCGGGGCGATGGTAGGCGCTCGCCTGAGCCCGACCAACCTTATATTTACTTTTCAGTGTACAAAGGGACCTTCGGGTCCAGACAGGCGCCTACCACCGCCCCTTACTACTTAAATAATCACTCATTGATCACCTCCCGGCGCATTTAAAAGCACCTTATTAAAATTTCCGCACAAGCAGATAAGCCATTCTAGTAGCAGGTTTAATCCTCTGTCAAGATACTGTCGTACCAACTTCGACTCATACAGACTGAACTGCTGCATAATCGTGGTTGTGCTGGACAATCTGTCGTACAGTCCGGTACAGTCGGGCCAGACAGATGATGAGACGCCCAGTGGCGCACACCACAGGGAGATAGCTTTTAGGGGAGGCCATTTATGAAACTAGAGGGGCAAGTAGTCCTGGTTACAGGAGCCGGCAGGGGGATCGGTCGATCGGTGGCCAAGGTGTTCGCACAAGAAGGGGCACGTATTGCGGTAACCGGTAGAACGCCATCCAGCATAGAACAAGTCGCAACTGAAATCGTGAGCGCCGGCGGCGATGCTCTCCCGTTTGCCCTGGATGTAACCAGCGAAGGCCAGGTCACCCAAGCTGTGGACCAGGTTATGAACACTTGGGGCCATATAGACCTTCTCGTCAACAACGCTGGCATACTTGGCTTGGACACCCCGGTGTGGCGCACCACGGTGGAAACCTGGGATGAGATGATGAGCGTGAACCTTAGGGGAGCATTCTTGTGTTGTCGAAGTGTGATTCCTCACATGATGGAAGCAGGCAAAGGCATCATCATAAATGTAGTGTCATCTTCAGCCCGGATGGCTGATGACGAATTCGGACCTTACACTGCGACGAAGTGGGGGCTAGCTGGCTACACAACATCTTTAGCCCGGTCTGTCCGGCCTTACGGGATTCGGGTAAACGGTCTGAATCCGGGTTGGGTCGACACGGACATGGCCAGGGCTGTCCAAGCGGTCAGCGAACCAGACTGGAGTACGCCCGACGACATAGCCCGGGCTGCTTTATACCTGGCGGCTGATGCTCCTGCCGACATGACCGGACAGTTTATCGACATCTTCGGAAGCTAGGGAACCTCTGAACAACTCGCCTGAAGACCGTCATTCCCGCCCCCTGAAGCCCGTCATTCCCGCGAAGGCGGGAACCTCGCCCCTCCGTAGGGACGGGTTTCACGTCCATCCTCCGCATCCAAGGGGACTTATTCAGACTATCCCTAGTCTTCGAAGCTTCCCCGGTATGGACTGATGACAGGTTGTCAGCATTTATTTTTCTGATCTTGACTCAGGACGAGAAAGGAGCTTTCAAAGCCAGCTTTGAAAGCTCCTTAAACGTTATAGTTCTACGTTGACCGCTAGGGCAGATGGGACTCCGTCAGTGGGCAAGGCACATAGCCCCTTTGACCGCACCCAACATTCCACGTTTCCATGAACACCATCTGCGCTTCTCCGGCCGATACATCGGACCCCAACGGGGGCAGGTCTTGCTCTGTCAATGGGCAAGGAGAATAACCTTGAGATGCACAGGACCTGTTCCAATTGTCCAAGAAGCTTGCCATCGTAGCTTCCCTTGGATCAACAGGTTCCGTCGTAGTTACCGTTGCGGTGGGCACGTTGATTGTAACCGTGGTGGCGGTCGGAGCTTGGGTGGGCGGCACGTCCGTAGGCCCTGATATCTTGGTCAATGGGATAGTCACCGGGGTTGGATCTCCATTATTGCAAGCTACGGCAAGCAGAAGAATAGATAAGACAGGGAATAATAGCAGCTTCGGCTTCCAGCACCGGAGATGGAGCATGTATTCACCTCCAAGCTTCTCAAACACCGTCGTTTTAGATTCGGGGCTTTGGGGCTTGCCAGGAACGCCAGAGACGCCCTGGTTTGAACGTATTGTCCCTAATGAGTTGCCCTGACCGTTCGCCCATGCACTCCCGCACCCAGCCCATATGTGTGTTGGCACGTCCAGACTTTAGCAGAGACGTTTTTCAAAGTCAAGGTGTACAGACACCTTCTAACGGGAAGTACCGAGGGGTAATATGTCAAACGTGCTGGGCAATTGAAGCATCACAAGCTCTTTGCTATACTGCCTTGTGCTTGGAAGCAGCCGTCTTACCCGCCAATAAGTACAGGAGCATCATTTCATGAAGATAGTCCTTTTCAACGATTACCAGTTGGGCTTGATAAAAGACGACACCACCGTGGTGGATGCCATGAAGGTGTTCGAAGGCGAACGGTTCCGAGAACCCCAAGATATGATCGAGGATGTTATCACAGGATGGGATAACCTCAAACCAAAGCTGGAAGAGATTCTGGCGCAAGGTACGGGTGTTCCAATTGGCAGTGTCAGATTGCGGGCTCCGGTCCCCCGACCTTCCAAGCTGATTTGTGCTGCCGTAAATTACCTTGAGTTCGGTCAGCGAGAGCCGGCCATCCTGGATGCGTTCCTAAAATCTCCCACAGCCATTATCGGAACCGGGGATACTTGCGAGCTACCCGACGTTGGAGCTACCATCTTCCATCACGAATGCGAGATGGCTTTTGTAATAGGGAAAAGAGCTACAAAAGTAAGCCAAGAGGATGCTCTTTCCTACATTTTTGGTTACACCAACTTCTTGGATATGTCTGCCAGGGGGTTGCAGGGTGCGGTCGGAAACAGCTTCTTCTTGGGCAAATGTTGGGATACGTTTGCTCCCATGGGCCCTGCCCTTGTTACTGCCGACGAAATACCGGACCCTCAGAACATCCAGATCCGTCTGTTCAACAACGATGAACCTCGACATGACTTCCCCACAAGCGACATGGCCCATCCGATTCGAGAACTGGTCTCTGAGTTTTCCAAGATTACGACCTTGGAGCCGGGCGACGTGATTGCCACAGGAGTCAATCATCAACAGATCGGTGCGATGCAGGACGGGGATATCATCAGGATGGAGATCGCCGAGCTAGGCCCGCCACTGGAAGTTCGGATAAGCGATCCACTGAACCGCGAATGGCCTCGCGGGATCGACACCGAGATGGCAGCTCGGATGATCGCATCCGCACCTAGGCGTACCTAAAACTGCATCTGGTGATAGTCTGAATAAGTCCCCCTTGGATGCGGAGGATGGACGTGAAACCCGTCCCTACAGAGGGGCAAGGTTCCCGCCAGCCAAGCCTGCGCCATTGCTGACCTGTATGGCGTCCCTCCAGAGGGGCGAGGTTCCCGCCAGCCAAGCCTGCGCCATTGCTGACCTGTATGGCGTCCCCCCAGAGGGGCGAGGTTCCCGCCTTCGCGGGAATGACGGGCTTCAGGCGAGTTGTTCAGAGGTTCCCTAGATTCCTCACTGCGGTTCGGAATGACAGGGGGCGTTCGGAGTGACAGGGGGGCGTCGGAATGACAGGGGGCGTCGGAGTGACCCTCCCCATGTCATTCTGAGGGTGCCCCCTCCCCGTCAGTCTGAGGGTGCCCCCTCTTCCCCCTGTCATTCTCAGGGTGCCGCCTCCTCCCCCTGTCATTCTGAGGAGCGCGCCCTCCTCCCCCCATGTCATTCTGAGGGTGCCCCCTCCTCCCCCTGTCATTCTGAGGAGCGCGCCCTCCTCCCCCTGTCATTCTCAGGGTGCCGCCTCCTCCCCCTGTCATTCTGAGGCGCGCACGCCGAAGAATCTAAGGTGCTGGCTCACCCGACGGACCGTCGTAGTAACGGACCAGCCATCAGAGAGAGATTTTAGATTCCTCACTCCGTTCGGAATGACAGAGGGGGGCGTTCGGAATGACGGTGGGGCGTCGGAGTGACCCTCCCTCCCCTGTCATCCTGAGGCGGCCCCTCTCCCATTGTCATTCTGAGGCGCGCACGCCGAAGAATCTAAGATGCTGGCTCACCCGACGGACCGTCGTAGCAACGGACCAGCCATCAGAGAGAGATTTTAGATTCCTCACTCCGTTCGGAATGACACCGGGGGGCGTTCGGAATGACAATACATTAATGTCATCCCGAATCCTCCCCAATTCTGAGGAGCACGCTCCCCCGTTCTCATCCCGACGAGCACCCCCCGTGTCATCCAGAGGAGACCCCCCTCCCCATGTCATTCTGAGGAGCACCCTCCCCCATTGCCATCCCGAGGCGGCCCCTCTCCCCCTGTCATTCTGAGGCGCGCACGCCGAAGAATCTAAGATGCCGGCTCACCCGAAGGACCGTCGCAGTAACGGACCAGCCATCAGAGAGAGATTTTAGATTCCTCACTCCGTTCGGAATGACAGAGGGGGCGTTCGGAATGACGGTAGGGAGTCGGAGTGACCCTCCCTCCCCTGTCATCCTGAGGCGGCCCCTCTCCCCCTGTCATTCTGAGGCGCGCACGTCGAAGAATCTAAGATGCTGGCTCACCCGAAGGACCGTCGTAGTAACGGACCAGCCATCAGAGAGAGATTTTAGATTCCTCACTCCGTTCGGAATGACAAGCGGAGGGTTCGGAATGCCAATATATTAATGTCATCCCGACCCCCCATGCCATTCTGAGGAGTACCCTCCCCCATTGTCATCCCGACGAGCACCTTCCCCCATTGCCATCCTGAGGCGGCCCCTCTCCCCCTGTCATTCTGAGGCGCGCACGCCGAAGAATCTAAGATGCCGGCTCACCCGACGGACCGTCGTAGTAATGGACCAGCCATCAGAGAGAGATTTTAGATTCCTCACTCCGTTCGGAATGACAAGCGGGGGTTCGGAATGCCAATATATTAATGTCATCCCGAATCCTCCCCAATTCTGAGGAGCACCCTCGCCCGTTGCCATCCTGAGGGGCACCCTCCCCCATTGCCATCCCGACGAGCACCACTCCATGTCATCCAGAGGAGACCCCCCTCCCCATGTCATTCTGAGAAGCACCCTCCCCCATTGTCATCCCGACGAGCACCCTCCCCCATTGCCATCCCGAGGCGGCCCCTCTCCCCCTGTCATTCTGAGGCGCGCACGCCGAAGAATCTAAGATGCTGGCTCACCCGAAGGACCGTCGCAGTAACGGGCAGACCATCAGAGAGAGATTTTAGATTCCTCACTCCGTTCGGAATGACAGCGGAGGGGGTTCGGAATGACAATACATTAATGTCATCCCGAATCCTCCCCAATTCTGAGGAGCACCCTCTCCCATTGTCATCCCGACGGGCACCCTCCCCCATTGCCATCCCGACGAGCACCACCCCATGTCATCCAGAGGAGCACCCTCGCCCATTGCCATCCTGAGGAGCACCCTCGCCCATTGCCATCCCGAGGAGCACCCTCGCCCATTGCCATCCTGAGGCGGCCCCTCTCCCCCTGTCATTCTGAGGCGGCCCCTCCCCCCTGTCATTCTGAGGGGCGCACGCCGAAGAATCTAAGGAACCTCTGAACAACTCGCCTGAAGCCCGTCATTCCCGTCGCCTGAAGACCGTCATTCCCGCGAAGGCGGGAACCTCGCCCCTCTGTAGGGACGGGTTTCACGTCCATCCTCCGCATCCAAGGGGACTTATTCAGGCTATCTCTAAAACTGCGTCTAGGTCGGCGGCAATAAAGACATCTGAAAATCCTCTTGGAAGTTCCCTACCCCCAGACCCAGCAGGCGGAACCGCCGGCCATTGCCCAGTTCCAGCTCCAACAGTTCTCTGGCATAGCCGGCGATGATATCCCACCTGTCCGTCGGCTCAACCAACGTTCGCTGACGGGTGAAGGTCGTAAAATCGGACAACCGGAGCTTGATCCAGACCGTCTTGCCCTTCAGCTTCTTCTGTTCCAGCTGCTCCGCAACGCCTCGTGCCAAGGAATCCATGTAGCCGATGATCTCCGTGGGTTCACCCACATCGGTCGGCAAGGTAGTTTCAGAGCTAACGGACTTTATTTCGCGGTGTGGCCTGACTGGGTCTTGGTCCAAGCCGATGGACCGCTGCTTCATATCCGGACCTCTTTTGCCGAATATGCGCCCCAGCGTTCTGTCGTCAATTTGGGCCAATTGCCCCAAGGTGTTTGCACCTGCGTTCCTGACCAAAGGCGCTGTCTTCGGCCCGATCCCCCAAAGCATTTCTACGTCCAGTGGCGCCAAAAATTCTGCTTCCTCTCCCGGCCTGACCATAAGCAGACCATCCGGCTTGGCAACTTGAGAAGCGATTTTGGCTACCGTCTTGGAGGCGCCGCCGCCGATGGTCACCGCCAGCCCGGCAACCTCCAGGACCTTGGCTTTCAATGAGCGGGCCACCGCATCCACATCTTCCTTGGGAACACAATCGCTTATGTCCATGTATGCTTCATCCAGAGACAAAGGTTCGACCAAAAGGGTCAATTCCATGAAGGTCTCCATGATGCTTCTGGAAACTTCACGATACCGACCGAACCGGGGAGAAATACGCACAAGGTCCGGGCACAGTTTCACAGCTGTCCGCATAGGCATGGCGGAATGAATGCCGAACCTTCGAGCTTCGTAGGATGATGCGGCGACCACACCCCGTGATTCAGGCGAGCCTCCGACCACCACAGCCCTGCCCCTCAAGCCGGGATTATCATGCTGCTCGACAGATGCGTAAAATGCATCCAGGTCAGCGTGGAGGATGTAGCGCCAAGGAATGTCTGGATTGTCGTTCTGCATTAGCTACCGGACCAATGCATCGCCTGGTAACGGTTTAGGAGATGTGCTCTCGGATGAAGACAGCTATACGGTCGATCGTTTGTTGTGCTTCTGGAAGGATATGCGCGTACATCTGCCAGTTGTGGGGCATATCATCCCAGATTTCCAAAGTGGCATCAACGCCATCCTGGGTTCCCTTGGCGGCCAGTCTCTTCGCATCATCCACCAGTACCTCCACCGAACCCGCCATGATCAGCAGCGGCGGCAGCCCAGCCATATCCGCATAGATTGGCGAGGCAAGGGGAGCACGGGGATCTTTCCCGCCCAGGTAGTTATCAGCAAATGCCTGTAGACGTTCCCGGTTGACCGCAGGATCCACCTCTGCATTGGTCGACATGGTTCCCCCGCTTTGTTCCAGGTCCGCCCAAGGTGAGATGCAGATGCCCGCCGCAGGCAATGGTTCTCCCAAGTATCGGAGGGCTACCATAAGGGATACCACCAGAGCACCCCCCGCAGACTCGCCGCCCACGACGATATTGCCAGGTTCAACACCTTCGGATAGCAGCCACCGGTACGCGGCAATCGAATCTTCCACCGGCGCCGGGAACACATGCTCAGGTGCAAGGCGGTAGTCCAACCCTAAAACCTGTATCTTGGCAGCAGCAGACATGCGTGCAAGCATAGATCGGTGTGTTCTGGAAGAACCGATGACGTAGCCCCCGCCATGAAGGTACAACAGAGTCCCGGAAATATCATCCCCGGGGATGCATACCCATTCGGCAGTAACGCCCCCGGCGGAGATCCTCTCGATCTCAATATTTTTGCCCAAAGGAAAATCCGCGGTGGCGCGTTCATAGGATGCCCGGTCATCATCTACGCTCCACCGAGGAGCGGTTAATCTAGCTTGGGCCCGAACCCGGTAGGATTCGATCACCTTATCCAGTTCAGGACTTTTTGCCATATCGGCCCTCCGGTTGTAGATAATGCGGGCTGTCGTGCTCAGAAACAGAAGGCAAAGACCAAGATTGACCGCGGAATTGGCAGATGCTATACTGCGCCGCATTATAGCACATGGTATCGGAGAACCAGCGCCATTGGCTGATCTGAGGATAGTGCCTGACAGCACTTCAGGCAGGTGGCACCGTATCTACAACCTTGAAGCGGAATCAAGGCGCTGTTGCTGTCATCCTCAGTGTGTTACATACGCATGATCTGAAAGTGGCATTGCTCGGCCAATGCCACTTTTTCTTTATCCATCTGATGAGGTGAGGGGATGCCAACCTTTGTCAACCCGCAAAAGTGCGACGGCTGCAAAGCTCTGGAAGTGCCGGCCTGCATGTACATCTGCCCCAACGACTTGATGAAGCTGGACAACAGCATCGGCCGGGCTTTCAACCAAGAACCTGATGCTTGTTGGGAATGCTTTGCTTGCGTCAAGATGTGTCCCCAATCGGCCATAGACCTCCGGGGTTACGCGGATGTTATGCCCATGGGCGCCACCGCCACCCCCCTTCGGGGCACAGATTCCATCATCTGGGGTCTGAAATTCCGCGACGGCACCCTCAAACGCTTCAGGTTCCCCATCAGGACCACCCCTTGGGGTTCCATACAACCCCATCAACATTCTGACGAACCCAACATCGAAAAGCTGAAGACCCCAAGTATGGCCGGTGAAGAGTATTACTTGGGCGTAGAAACCCTGCCCACACCCGTCTGATAGGGATCAGGCCGGGTCGGACGACGATATTCCTACTAGGAGAACGTAATGCCGCAGCTCAGAACGGAAGTGGTTGAGTGCGATGTGTTGATCATAGGAGGCGGCATGGCCGGGTGCGGCGCAGCTTATGAAGCTGCCCACTGGGCCAAGGTTAAAGGGCTCCGGGTTGTGCTGGTAGAAAAAGCAGCTATCGAGCGCAGCGGGGCGGTGGCGATGGGTCTTTCGGCCATCAACATGTACCTCGGCATGAAGTGGGGAGAAAACACCCCGGAGGACTTTGTTCGCTATGTCCGAAATGAGACGATGGGCCTTTCCAGGGAAGACCTGACCTTCGACATAGCAAGACATGTGGATGCCAGCGTCCATATGTTTGAAGAATGGGGCCTCCCCTTCTTCAAGACTCCCGAAGGCCGCTATGTCCGGGAAGGCCGCTGGCAGGTGATGATCCACGGTGAGTCCTATAAACCCATCGTCGCTGAAGCCGCCAAAGCTGCCATCGGTGACAGCAACCTATATGAGCGGATCTTCGTTTCCCACCTGCTGACCGATGAGAACGACACCAACAAGATCACCGGAGCAGTGGGATTCAGCGTCCGCGAAAATGCTGTCTACGTATTCAAAGCAAAGGCGGTTATCTGCTCGGCCGGCGGGGCGGTCAACGTATGGCGGCCCCATGCGGTGGGAGAAGGGTTGGGCCGCGCTTGGTACACGGTGTTCAACACCGGATCGGTTTACAGCTTGATGATCCAAGCGGGCGCCCAGATGACTCAGATGGAGCACCGCTTGGTGCAAACCAGGTTCAAAGACGGGTACGGCCCGGTGGGAATGTATTTTCTCATGTTCCGCAGCAAGGCAACCAACGCCTACGGCGAAGAGTACGAACGCACCCGCAGGCATGAGCTGGCGGGCTGGGAGCCCTACGCTGGCTCCGCACCGATGCCCACGCCTTTGAGGAACCATTTGATGCTGCGGGATATCCAAGAAGGTAAAGGCCCCATCTACATGCGCACGGCAGAAGCTCTTCAGAACATGATGGAAGGAGCCGATTCGACCCGGCGGCGAGAGGTCGAGAGCGATGCTTGGGAAGATTTCTTGGATATGACTATTTCACAAGCTCTGCTCTGGGCATCCAACAACATCGACCCAGCAAAAACCGACTCTGAGCTGGTATTAACTGAACCTTACCTGATGGGCTCCCACGCCGGGACTTCGGGAGCTTGGGTCAGCGGCCCCGAAGATGTTTCTCCCAGCGAGTACTTCTGGGGATACAACCGCATGACCACGGTGAACGGGCTGTTTGCAGCAGGAGATGGCGTGGGTTGTGCTGCCCACAAGTTCTCTTCAGGTTCATACACAGAAGGCCGTCTGGCAGCCAAGGGAGCTATCAGCTACATTTACGATAATCCCGGTCCCGCCACTGCCGATGGCGGCAAAATCGAAGCTATAACCAAGGCTCTGTATGCGCCTCTTAATCTTTTCGATGACCACAAAGGCGATACAACCCAGAGCGACATTAACCCCAACTACCTGCTACCCAAGCAAGCCCTACTCCGTTTGCAAAAGATAATGGATGAGTACGGCGGCGGATGGGGATCAGCTTACATGGTCAACAGACCCACGTTGGAACGGGGATTGGAGCAGATCGCAATGCTGCGAGAAGACCTGGCTTCCTTGGGCGCCCAGGACCTCCACGATCTTCTGAGGTGTTGGGAGGTAACCGACCGCTTGTGGTGCGCGGAAACCCACCTGCAACACCTGCTTTTTCGACAAGAAACCCGGTGGCCCGGATATTATTACCGCGGCGACTTCCCGAATCTGGATGACGAAAAATGGAAGGTTTTCGTTAACTCCAAGTACAGCCAAGAAACGGGCCAATGGGATTTCACCAAAGCACCCTACATACCCATCATAGAATAGCAACTGCCCTGTCGATTCAGACCAACAGGTAAAGGATAGAGTCCCGACCGCGGGACTTCTACCCTTCGGAAGGGATGATATGAACGAGGCCGCCTCCAAAGAAGCTGCCGTCCTGGTAGTTGGCGGCGGTATGGCCGGGATAACCGCTGCCATCGAAGCCCAAGAGGCGGGCTACGATGTTTTCCTTGTGGAAAAGGAAGCATACATCGGGGGGCGGGTCGCAGGGTTCCACCGATACTTCCCCAAGCTGTGCCCCCCGTATTGCGGCCTGGAAATCAACTTCCGCCGTATCCGGACCGGCTACCGTTATCTGAAGCTGTTCACCCAAGCAGAGATCGAAAATGTTTCTGGACAAGCTGGGAGCTTTGATGTTTCTGTCAAGCTGAATCCCAGGTTCGTTCACCTGGACCGTTGCACCGCTTGTGCCCAGTGTGAACCCGCTTGCCCCGTCGATATCCCCAATAAGTTCAACTATGGGATGAATACCACCAAAGCGATCCACCTACCCCACGACCTCGCTTTCCCCATGAAGTATGTGTTGGATGGCGATGCTTGCTTGGGTGACAGCTGCAACAAGTGCGTTGAAGTTTGTCCCACCGATGCAATAGACCTGCACATGACCTCCACCAAGATAAACCTCAAGGTTGGGTCCATCATCATAGCCACAGGGTGGGCCCCCTATGATGCTTCGAAAATCGATTTTCTCGGCTTTGGCAGCTACAAGAATGTGATCAACAATGTGATGATGGAAAGGTTGGCTGCTTCCAACGGCCCCACCAAGGGAGCTATTGTGCGCCCCTCGGACGGAATGCCCGCCAAGCGGGTGGCGTTCGTCCAGTGCGCAGGCTCCAGGGATGTCAATCATCTGCCGTACTGTTCGGCCATCTGCTGCCTATCTTCTCTCAAGGAAGCAACCTACATACGAGACCAATATCCCGATTCTGAGGTGTACATCTTTTACATAGATATCCGGGCCCCAGGGCCGTACACCGACTTTTTCCGGCGCATAGAAAAGGACGACCGTGTAAATCTGATCAAGGGGAAGGTTGCCAGCATAGAAGAGGCTCCCGGCACACAGGACCTTATCGTAGAAGCTGACGATATGATGGAGGGACAAAAGCTCCGGGTGTCCGTAGACATGGTCGTCTTGGCCACTGGGATGGTCCCCAACATTGCCAATACCCGGATACCGGGGTTGGACCTAGCTCAAGATGACTACGGATTTGCCTTGGAAGGACTGCCCGAAGGAGTGCACATAGCCGGCATGAGCCGAAGGCCAATGGATGTGGTGTCTACTGTCCGGGACAGCACCGGCGCAGCACTGAAAGCAACCCGCAGAACGGCGAGGACCTAGCACATTGGTCGACAACATTCGCTCCTATATTTGCACCGGTTGCAGCATCGGAGAATGTCTTGACGTTCAGAAGCTGGCTGGTGTGCCCAAGAGCCAAACGCAAGAAGATGCTGTGGTCCATCCACCGCTCTGCGTTCCCGAAGGGCTGGAGTACCTGCGCGAAGATATCCGAAATAACCCCGCCGATGCCGTACTGATAGCTGCCTGCTCCAGCCGGGTCAATTGGGACATTTTTTCACCCGAATCCTTGAATGCCAAGATGGTGGAGCGGGTCAACATCCGGGAGCAGGTGGCTTGGAGCAAACCTCCCAATACAGAAGAAAGCCAAGCTCTGGCCGAAGATTATCTGCGCATGGGGATCATTCACGCCCAGAAAAGCAGGGTTCCCGAAGCTAAATCCGGTCCGGTCAACCGCACCTTGTTGGTGGTAGGAGCAGGCATCAGCGGCCTCACATCTGCCTTGGAAGCAGCGGTGGCTGGTTCCGACGTGCTTCTGGTGGAACGCGAAGCAGCCCTCGGAGGATGGATGGGACGATTTTTCAAGGTGTATCCCTACCAGCCGCCTTATCAAGAACTGCAAACATCCAGCATCAAGGAGTTGGTCCGATCGGTGGAAGAACATCCCAAGATCAACGTATCCACATCGACTGTTATCCGGCGGATCTCAGGAAAGCCGGGTGCTTTTGACGTTGAGCTTGACCATGACGGCGCCGTATCCACCGCATCCGTCGGTGCGGTGGTGGTCGCAGCCGGATGGCAACCCAACGATATGTCCGCGGCGACGCATCTCGGCTACGGAACATGCGCCGATGTTATCGACAGCATTATGCTGGAAGAACTGGCGGATGGATCACCCATAGGCCGTCCTTCCGACAACAAGACGGTACAGCGGGTGGCTTTCATTCAGCAATCTGGTGGAAGCACGGATGACGCCTATTCCTACAGTTCCAGTGTGAACGACCTGGTTATGTTGAAGCAAGTTGAATACATCCGCCAAGCCAATGCCGATGCAGTATGCTATGTAATCTATGACCACATGGTCACGCCGGGTCAAATGGAAATCTTCTACCGGACCATTCAGGATTCTCCGAATGTGCTTTTCACCAAGGGCCAGGTTTCCCGCGTTTCCGAAGATGGTTCCGACGCCTTGATCGTGGACGTAGACCATACCTTGCTGGGAGGCAGTATCCGGCTCCAGGTTGATTTGGTAGTCCTTTCCTCCGGTATGGCGCCCAACAGCTTGGATGGCAATATCTTGCAGATGGACTACAAGCAAGGAAGAGAACTGCCCGTCAACCTGAGGGGTTTTGCCGACTCCAACTACATATGCTTCCCCTACGAAACCCGGCGGACAGGATTTTATGCAGCAGGCTGCGTGAGGGAGCCAATGGATGCGACAGCATCCCAGGAAGATGCTACGGGAGCTGCCTTAAAAGCCCTACAGTGCTTGGAGCAGGTGGCCCGCGGCGGCGCCGTCCATCCGAGGACCAACGACCTTTCTTTGCCGACGACCCTGCTTCAAGGCTGCACCCAATGCGGTCGTTGCAGCGAAGAGTGCCCATTCGGGGCTATCGAGGTCGATGAAAGGCGCTATCCTCAGCTGAACCCCAGCCGTTGCCGCCGGTGCGGCATCTGCATGGGATCATGCCCTGTTCGAGTGATTTCATTCGAAGATTACAGCGTGGACCAGCTATCTTCGATGATCAACGGGATCCAGTTTCCAAAGGATGACAATCAACCCCGGATATTGGCTTTCGTATGTGAGAACGACGCATATCCAGCCTTGGATATGGCCGGGCTCAACCACCTGGAATATGATGCCAGCCTTCGAATCATACCCCTGAGGTGCCTTGGTTCTTTGAACATCGTGCTGGTGACCGATGCCCTGGCTAGGGGCATCGATGGGGTGATGCTCATGGGATGCAAGACCGGAGATGATTATCAGTGCCACTTCATTCATGGCAGCGAACTGGCAATTAAGCGCATGGAAAACATTCAAGAAACCCTGACCAGGCAAATGCTGGAGCCGGAAAGGGTCGCTGCCTTTGAAGTGGAGATAACGGACTACCCGGAGATTCCGAACATCATCGCTGGGTTCACCCAACAGATGCGTGATATCGGACCCAATCCATACAGGGGATTTTAGGTCAGGCGCCGTACGATGGACCAAACCACATCTCCAACACCCCTGACCATCCCCAACACCAACGCCAAGACGCAGATCTTGCAGTTGGGCGCGGAGCATTTGAACAAGTGCTACCAGTGCGGCACCTGCTCGGTGGTGTGCCCACTGACTCCCGACCAAAATGCTTTCCCCCGCAAGGAGATGGCTTGGGCCCAGTGGGGTCTATCCACCAAGCTGTTGGAGGATGGGGATGTGTGGCTGTGCCATCAATGCAACGAATGCAGCACCCATTGCCCCAGAAGCGCTATGCCCGGAGATTTGATGGCTGCGGTCCGGAACTTTCAGATCGAACATTATGCTTTCCCCAAATGGATGGGCAAAGCTACTTCAGGGCTTAAGCTCCTGCCTCTAGCTCTCATGCCTCCCACCGTTTTGACAGCTCTGATGTTTGTGGCCGCCGTCATCATTCCCAAAGGCGGAATTGAGTTCCCCGACAGTGCAGCCCTCCAACAGGAGTTTGGTAAAAGTATCCTGTTCGAGAGGTTCCTTCCCCATATTTACATAGATGTCTTCTCCCTGATAGCTGTTGGGTTTGCAGTTGTCGTATCGGCGGTCATAGGTCGCCGGTTTTGGCTGGCCATCAACCGTTCCCAGCCCGGCCCGCCCCAAAGAAGCTTTTGGTACAGCTTGGCTGCCACCTTGGGAGATATTGCCACCCATCGTTTCTTCCGGTTATGCCGCGCCAATAAACCCAGGGGCCACGCCCACATGGCTGTTTTCTACGGGTTCATGCTCCTTGTGGTAGCTACCACTCTTGCCTTCGTCTATACCCAGTTCTTGGATCGTGAGCTTTCCTTATCCATCACCAGCCCTGTGAAACTTGCGGGAAATACCGGGGGAGTCCTTCTCCTCTTGGGGCTTACGTGGCTGGTATGGAGGCGGTTGGCCCGGCCGGAACAAGCTGGTTCATCAGGATATTTCGACTGGTACTTCGTCGGAATTTTATATGCGGCCACCATCACAGGTTTTGCAGTCGAGTTCATCCGTTTTGCAGACCTCCGTGTCCCCGCCTACTCCATGTACCTGGTGCATTTGGTCTTCTATTTTATGCTGTTCACCTACCTACCCTTCACCAAGTTCGCACACATCATTTACCGCACCTTGGCCCTCACCCACGCAAAGCGCATTGGACGCAGCCCCGGAACGAAAAGTCCGGTCCGCACAGGGAACCCTGAACTGGTGACAGCCCATTCTGACCCCAAGCCCGGCAACGCAGACAGATAGCTACTCTTCCAGCCCCAGGCTTTCGGAGCTAAAGGGTATGGACAATGCTTTCTTGTTCAGGTAGAAAGGAACCATAGAATGCCGAGCAAGTCCATCGGAATCGTTGGATGTGGAGCCATTGGAACAGCCCTGCTGCGGGCATCCGAAGCGGGCATCCTTGGAACAACCGTGGCCGGAGTAACCAGCCGCAGTGAAGAAAAAGCCCGGTCTTTCTTGTCCACCATGGATAGTCCCCCGCCATACTTGGACCGGGAGGAGCTTGTAGCCTGCTCTGATCTTTTGGTCGAGACCGCCGGGGGCCATGTCGTGCCAGACCTGGCCAAAAGCGCCTTCGCTGCCGGAAAAGACCTGATGGTCATCAGCATAGGGGCCCTTTTGGAACACCCTGAGATAATCGAGCTTTCGCGAGTTACCGGATGTCAGCTTCATGCCCCATCCGGCGCCATCGCCGGCCTTGACGGCATCAAGTCGGCTTGTGTCGGCCAAGTAACCAGCGTGATGATGGAGTCGCGGAAACCACCCAGGGCACTGGAGGGTGCGCCCTTCCTGATCGAAAACAACATCAGCTTGGATGGCCTAACACAAGAAACCGAGTTGATGACCGGAACAGCCCGAGAAGCTTGCATCGGCTTTCCGGCGAACCTGAACGTATCGGCAGCAGTCAGTTTGGCCGGACTCGGACCTGACCGCACGATGATCAAGGTGATTGCCGTCCCAGGACTGGGCCGGAACTGCCATGACATCGAGGTTGAAGGAGAATTCGGGCTGCTGAGGATTCATATCGAAAACGAACCCTCGGAGAACCCCAAGACCGGCCGCCTGACCGCCATGTCCATCATCCGTTCGATACAAAATGTGACCGGCACCCTGCACATAGGGACCTGATCTATCGAAGCCGCGTGACCAAACTCTACCTGAGACCTGGTTGGCCCACAGGCGTTTCTTCAAGGTCGTCCGCTAACTCATCCTGTCGGAAGGCGCCGTTGCTCATGCTACTGATACCCTGACCGTTTTCGACGGCAGACACCAAGATTCCATCTTTGTAAATCGCCTTGTTACCCAAGACCGCTGGGACCCGTTCCCCCGATGTAAGAATGCCGGATAAGTTTAGGGGGTCGCAAGCCGATACCACGGTGAGCTTACCGGTAGGGCCCTGATTCCTGACCCGGCGGACCATCTCGACAGCTTCAGGCAGAGCAAATTGCTCACCGACCAGCCCCGCCACGAAACGCCCGCCCCTGACCTCTCCCCTGGCTTCCAGACGACGAAGGATATGGACAAGATCACGCCACCTGGGAGCAGCAGTTTCCCGGGCCAGCAACTCCATGCACAAAATTCCGTAGCGCTGTAGCAGCTGCCTGGCCCGAGCTTCCGTAACATCCACCGACGGAGCGATTGGCTGTAATATCGACCAACGGCTGTAGCTGGTCTTCCGGCGTCCCAATTCCTTCCTTCGTCGGACCCCACGCCTGCCAACCTTCGTGTTCCCGGCAATGCGATGCCGCAGCGGTTCCAGGCCATCGGAGGTTACCCAGCCTGCCGCAGCCAGCAGCCACAGCACCTCCTCCACATCCGCGGGCAGGCGCTGTGTTCCCGAAACGATTTCCAGCAAAAAGGATGCACCCCGGTTCTTCAAGAAAGCCAGCACCTCTGCTTCTGCCCCTTGAACAGTGTCCATGCTGTCGTCCGGCAAGGTCAGCTGCCAGTCCAACGAGTCCCTCAAGGCCATGCTGATGGGGGTGACTCGGGTTAAGGGCGTATGCCCGATAGCTGGATGTCCATTGTCAGCCCGGCGATTGAACCGGCCCCAGACCACCTCACCCCTCAGGCTCAGTGTGTCCAAGATCGATCCCCTGTAATCCGCGAGCCGCGATGGCAGAATGTCGCTTTCCCATGCCCCCGCCGCAGCCTCGTAACCTTGAAGCTGCCCGATAATTTCCAGCAGTCCTCCTTCTCCAAGCGCCTGAGAATTTGGGCCAACGTGTTGCCACATAAACAGGTACTGCAAGAAGGTTGACTGGGATACCGGTTCTATCTGCTTTCTAAGGTCGTTGATGGTTGCCCGGTGGATACGGGCCAAGATCCGCCGGTTGCAGAACTCTTCGCCCGCTTCACCGGGGGTAAACCGTCCCCGGAGGACCAGACCTTCCATCTCCAGTTGAGCCAGAGCTAACTCGACATTGGCGGCGCGTATGCCCAAGGTATTAGCCAATCCGGCAGACGTAACAGGCCCAGAACATTCAACCCGTCCCCTGACGATCTCGAGGACCGCAGCATTTTCCGAGGGCGCATCACCCTGCTGCGGGTTTATGGACACATCAGGATCAAACTTAACGCCTGGGTAAGCTGAACTGACCAAAGACACCCCTTCAGCTCCTACCCAGCCATAGGAACCCCCAAGAAGGTTTGCCCGGCAGGCCCGCCCATCTTGGACCAGTTGAGAAAACATAGCTTCAAGGTCGCTGGCGGACGGAGGGCGCTTCGGCCACTGGATATCAGCTTCAAGCAAGATGCCAAGGCTCAGTAGTGCATCATGAAGTTCAAAGGGGTCACGCATCGAAGGCCAAGCGCTTAGGGTTTCTTGTTCGATTGCCCTCGGATCCAAAGAACCCAGGTCCTGGGAATGTTCGGGAAGGGCGCGCCGCAGAGAAACAGCTCTGGCCCGGCGTTCCTCCAAGGGCGCATCATCAAGAAAAGCATAGGGCATTGCATTCAATATCTGGTGAGAAAAAACGGAAGGTTGGATGGTATCGCGGGCATAAATCTCGATTTCTTCTCTTTCGATGGCTGCAAGCACCTGGACCAGACCATCCAAATCCGATGCTTCCGTAAAACAATCCCGCATGGTTTCAAACACCAACGGATGGTCGGGAAGCTCTATATCTGCATCGAATCGATTGTCTTGGCACTGCACCTGGGCAGGAAATACTGCTGCTAGAAGATCGTCGGACCGCATTCGCTGCAACGGTGCGGGGACCTTCTTGCCCCCGTTGAAGCGGAGAATGGCCAGTGCCCTCGTGGCATTCCAACGCCACCTGGTAACGAACATAGGCGCCTGCAGAATGGCTGCCCGCAGCACATCTTCAACGCTCGCAGAACTCAGGTACGTGAACACATCTGAGACCGGAAAGGACAGGTTCGGACCCAGAGAAAAGTTGATGCCATCATCGGTAGCCGAAGCTTGCAGCTCAAAGTCGAAGGTACGACAGATGCACTTTCGAAGGGCCATGCCCCAAGCCCGGTTGATCCTGGCGCCAAAGGCAGAGTGGACCACCAACTGCATCCCGCCGCTTTCATCGAAGAACCGCTCTGCCACAATCCGGCGGGCTGTGGGCACCATGCCAAGGACCCGTTTGCCTTCTTCTAAATATTCGACGATCTGCTGGGCAGCTTCCCCGGATAGACCGCATTCAGAAACAATCCACTCTTGTGCGACAGCAGGTTGTTGGAGCCGCTCCTCAACGCCTTCTTTCAAGTTGGATATTTCTTCCGACAACTCCCACGTACGGCCCGGCGCTTCCCCCAGCCAGAAGGGAATGGTCGGAGACTGGCCTTGGGCATCTTGCACTCGGACTTTTCCGCTCTCGATCCGCTGGATCTTCCAAGGTGTGTTGCCCAAAAGAAACACATCTCCGGCCATGCTCTCTATGGCAAAGTCTTCGTTGACGGTACCCACAAAGACGCCTTCAGGTTCAGCGATAACATCATAATCCACGTTTTCAGGGATAGCTCCTCCACTGGTGAGGGCAGCTATTCCAGCGCCCCGCCGTCCTTTGAGCACGCGGTTGATTCCGTCACGGTGCAGCAGCGCTCGAGACCGCCCTTCCCTGGAAGCGAAACCGCGCCAAAGCATCTCGACCACCGCATCGAATTTCCGTCTGGGAAGCTGCTGATAAGGATATGCCTTCCGGACCATGTCAAAGAGGGCGTCTTCTTCCCATTCTTCGACCGAACAAGCAGCAACCATCTGCTGGGCCAGCACATCCAACGGCCATTGGGGGACCTTGAGCGTATCCAGGTTATTGTTCTTGATAGCTCTGCTGCAGGCCGCACACTCCACCAGCTCATCCCGTGTCAAGGGGAACAATCGACCCTTGGGAACCGCACCCAAAGAGTGACCGGACCGCCCGACTCGCTGCAACAAGAGGCCGATGGACCGCGGCGAGCCTATCTGACAGACCAGGTCGACCACCCCAATATCGATGCCCAGTTCCAAGGAGGCGGTGGTTACACAAACCTTGACTGCTCCCCGCTTGAGCTTATCTTCTGCTGCGAATCTGGTGGTCCGGGCCAAGCTACCATGATGAGCCACCACCGCATCTTCACCCAGACGTTCTGAAAGTTGCCGGGCAACACGTTCCACCAAACGCCGTGTGTTGACAAATACCAAGGTCGTTCCATGACTCCGGACCAAGTCTGCGATGGTGTCCAGGTTTTCTGCCCACATCTCATGGGTCGCAATAGGGCCCAGCTCCGTTTGTGGTAGCCCCATCGCCAGGTCTATGGTACGGGAGTGGCCGATATCCACGATCGTGCAGTCGGGGGCGCCATCCGAATCAATGTTGGATGAGCCGACCAAGAACCGGGCTGTTTCTTCCAGCGGACGCTGAGTGGCTGACAAACCGATGCGAGTCACCGGGCTTTCAGCCAAAGCGCACAGCCGCTCCACCGAAATGGACAGATGAGAACCCCGTTTGTCATCCGCCACCGCATGTATTTCATCCAATATGATGGTTTTGACCTTGCGTAAACTTTCCCGTCCCATGCGGGAGGTCAGCAATATGTTCAACGATTCCGGGGTGGTGATCAGTATATGCGGCGGCTTGGAAACCATCTTTCGCCGCTCGGCAGGTTTCGTATCCCCCGTCCGAACGGCAGCATTTATCTGGGGTATGGATACTCCCAGTTCCGAGGCCATGGCGCATATCTCAGCCAACGGCGCCGACAAGTTACGCTGGATGTCGTTGGATAGTGCTTTCAGCGGAGAAACATAGACGATCTGGGTTTCATCAAGCAAACCATCATCTGTTATTCCTTGACAGACCAGCTGATCGACACATGCGAGGAAGGCTGTCAGGGTCTTGCCGGAGCCAGTAGGAGCTGAAATTAATGTGTGATGACCTGCGGAGATTGCCGGCCATCCGATACTTTGAGCTTCCGTTGGTCCTGCAAACCTGCTATTGAACCAACTTTGTATTATGGGATGAAACTGGGACAAGGACATGCCAACAGTCTAGCATAAGGGACCCCAGCAACTCGACAACCGCATGTCAACTGCCAACTCGGAGTGTAGATAACCGGGTATCGATGGCTATTGCTGGCATCCGGGACAGTAGTATGTGCCCCGGCCGCCTACAGCTGTACGGCATATGGACTCACCACAACGGGGACAAGGCGCACCTTGCTTGCGCGGCACCGCAAACATATCGAAACCATCTTCTCCAACATTGGGAAGCCAAACCCTTGGATATAAAGGGGCAAGATATTCAACTGCTTCGGTTAACCTGGAAACTATGGCCCGGTGAATCGCCCGTACTTGGTCGGGGAGCAAGTCGCAGGCCCTCACCAAAGGATGTACGCCGGAATCATGCAATGTTTCATCAGCGTACAGGTTCCCAATGCCGGCAACCACATGTTGGTCGCATAGCACAGCTTTGATTGGCCGTTTCAGTGGGGCCAGTGCGTCAATGAGGGCTTGCCCCGTAAAATCGGCGCTCAGTGGTTCAGGTCCCAGCCCATCCAAGACCTCCATCTCATCGTAGGTTAGCCATATCATTCCGAGCTTGCGGGGATCCACGAAGCAAAGCTTCCTGCCATCCTCCAAGAAAAAGGTGTTCCGGGTGTGGCGAGGTTGCTCAGATTCGACAGGGAGCAGGTGCAGCGACCCGGTCATTCTTAGATGCAAGATGAGGACCTGAGGCCTCTCCTTCAGTAGATCAATGACCAAGAATTTGGCCCGCCGCCTTACATCGACTATTGTGCTGCCGGTCACACATTGGGTGAAGTCTTCTGAATCAGGGACCCGAATCGCTTTGGGCCACAGGATCTCAGCCCCGCTGAACATAGCTCCAATCAGGTCGGCAGAAACCAAGTACCGCCGGACCGTTTCCACATCCGGGAGCTCAGGCATACATTCCTCCAAATCTTCTATCGTTTACCGGGCGCATCGCACCTCCCCACAGTTTACACACCAAGTTAAGCCGGGGATATATCATCATCGCATCCACCGCCTGACTGTACCTGAGTTCCAAGATTTCGGCTTTACGAATAACATGAGTCTATGTGCTAAACTGAATATGATTCAAACCAACGGTCCTGGTTCTAGGAACGACAAACTACGGAGGAGCTTGGAATGGTCATAACCAAGGAACATAAAGAGTTCTACCCCATCGACATGGAAGGGGACTGGCAGTCACCCCCCGGATACCCGGCCGGAATCCAACAAAAGATATTGTCAGGAGCACTGGACGAAGCAGCCAAGACGGGCTCCAGGACCCGGCTTCTCAGGTTTCATCCCGGCGCCTTAACAACATTGCCATTCGTCCACGACTATTGGGAAGAGGTCTGCTTGATCTCCGGTGACCTGACGGTGGGCAATGATGCTGACGGCAACGGAGGAGAAAATTTCCAACCGTACACCTACGCGGTTCGCCCCCCCGGCGCCGACCACGGCCCATTCAAGTCTGAAGCTGGTTGTGTTCTCTTGGAGATACATTACTATGATGAAACCGCCTAAGCCGCCACAATAGATAACCTTCAAGCTGCAAGGACGGCTTCAGGTCTTAAAATCACACAGGAGTTTGCCATGACAACCGGTCTGAAAGTTGTGTTGGAAGAGGAAGTGCCTTACCTCATCGGACGTGCTTGGGAAATAAAGAAGGGCCAGTACATCCGTATCAGCGGCCGCCATACCGTGGATTTCGTTGCTTTCAATGCTAATGATCTGCGGGAAGCATTTGATCAATCCCGTACCAAGACCAATCAACTGAAGCTCTTCATTACCACAGGGGATGTTCTTTACTCCAAAGATAATAATATTATGTTAACTATTGCCGACGACACTTGGCCGTGGCATCATGATATCGAGATCGGCATGTGCAGCCGCAAGAAGTTTGAAATGAGCTTCCTAAACCCCAAGGCGGTCAAGCGCCAAGCATGGGACAAGGACAAACCCGCCTACGGTTGGGAGCGGTGGGAAGACCTGCCGCCCCGGGGTTGCTGGGAAAACCTGACCGAAGCCCTTAAACCGTGGAACCTGGAAAAGTGGGATGTGCCGGGCCCTTTCAACATCTTCTGGAACCTTAAGATAGACGGCGACACCGGCAAGATCTACTTCGATCACAAGCGGCTCAACGACGATGCACCCGATGCATTCATCGAAATGCGGGCTGAGATGGATCTGCTGGTGGCAGGAGCCAACGACATCGACGGGCCTGAGCCTTTCAAAATGCAGATACTCGAAGGATAATGACACCCGGATACACCCAGGCGCTTCAGCAATGATCGGCCGCGATCTGAGCAGCCAACCTTTGCAGTTCGGCATATTCGATTGGCTGGAAACCGACCTACGGTCCCCAAGCAGCATTTTCGAAGAACGACTGAAGCTTCTTGAGTACGCCGACAGCGCTGGGTTCTTTTGCTATCACCTGTCGGAACATCATTTCACACCCCTCAGCTTGGCTGCTTCTCCCGGAATCTTTTTGGCTGCCGTCGCACAACGCACCCGGACCATGCGCCTGGGGCCGTTGGTGTATCTGCTCCCATTTTATGATCCTGTCCGCTTGGCCCAGGAGATCTGCATGTTGGACCACCTGTGCATGGGACGGCTGGAGCTGGGCGTGGGCAGAGGCATATCGCCCGTCGAAGCCGCCCAGTACAATATCGACTTCCAGCAAAGCCGCAGCATCTTTCAAGAAGCCTTGGACATCGTACTAAGCGCGCTCACTACAGGGACAGTGGAATATGAAGGCGAGCACTTCCATTACCATGATGTCCAGATGTCCATGCACCCTCATCAGCAGCCATACCCGCCCCTGTGGTATCCGACAACCAACCTGCAATCGGTTCCTTGGGCTGCCCAAAACGGCATCAACACGGCCCATGTTTTCCATCCTGCTTCCACCGCAAAAATCCAGTTCGACCTCTACAAAGCCAACTGGCAAAAGCACCTGATGGACGATAACCGGCTGAACGGCCACGTTGATCTTCCCAAGATGGGGCTGGTGCGGCATCTGTACATTGCTCCCACAGATAAGCAGGCTGAGCAGGAATGCCGCCCTGCTTTCGAAGCTTGGTATGACAAGATAAACCACTACTGGACCAAGTATGGGTCCAAGAACCTGGCGATTATGTCCGACTATGATGATCTGGTCCAAAAAGAGGTTGTCATTCGAGGTTCCCCTTCCAGCGTGGAAGACCAAGTGCATCGTGCTGTTGAAGAAAGCGGGGCCAACTACTTTTGTCCTGTCTTTGCCTTCGGGAATTTGAATTACACCCAGGTGATGAACTCCATGACCTCGTTTGTGGAACAGGTTATGCCATCCTTCAGATAAGCGGGCAACAAACCTGCCCACCCCAATCGGACCTTACGCTCGCATCTGTGGCCCATAAATCATACCGAACAAGCTCCCGCCATCCCGAACACCCCCCTGTCATTCCGAACACCCCCCCTGTCATTCCGAACACCCCCCTCACGGTCATTCCGAAGGCCCCCTCACGGTCATTCCGAACACCCACCTCACTGTCATTCCGAGGAGCGCACGACGAGGAATCTAAAATCCCCCTCTGACGGCCGGTCCATTACTACAACGAGTCCTTGGGTGAGCCAGCATCTTAGATTCCTCACTGCGGTTCGGAATGACGGGGGGAGAGGCACCCCTCGGAATGACGGGGGGAGAGGCGCCCCTCAGAATGACGGGGGGAGAGGCGCCCCTCGGAATGACGGGGAGGAAGCACCCCTCGGAATGACAGGGAGAGGAGGCACTCCTCAGAATGACGGGGAGGAGACACCCTCTCGGAATTACAGAGGGGCGGCACTCTTTAGAATGACCGTGAGGGGAACGTCATTCCGAACGTCCCTCACTGCCTTTCCGAACGCCCACCTGTCATTCCGAGGAGCGCACGACAAGGAATCTAAAATCCCCCTCTGATGGCCGGTCCGTTACTACAACGAGTCCTGGGGTGAGCCAGCATCTTAGATTCCTCACTGCGGTTCGGAATGACAGAGGGAGACACTCCTCGGAATGACAGGGGGAGAGGCGCCCCTCAGAATGACGGGGGGAGAGGCGCCCCTCGGAATGACGGGGAGGAAGCACCCCTCGGAATGACAGGGGGAGAGGCACTCCTCAGAATGGCAGATAGGAGACACCCCTCGGAATTACAGAGGGGCGGCACTCTTTAGGATGACCGTGAGGGAACGTCATTCCGAACGCACCCCCACTGTCATTCCGAGCGCCTCCTTCACTGTCATTTCGAACGCCCCCCTCACTGTCATTCCGAACGCCCTCCTCACTGTCATTCCGAGGAGCGCACGACGAGGAATCTAAAATACCCTCTGATGGCCGTCCGTTACTACAACGAGTCCTTGGGTGAGCCAGCATTTTAGATTCCTCACTGCGGTTCGGAATGACAGGGTGGGAGGCAGTCCTCAGAATGACAGGGTGGGAGCCAGTCCTCAGAATGACGGGGAGGAGGCGCTCCTCGGAATTACAGGGAGGAGGCACCCCTCAGGATTATGGAGAGGAGGCACCCCTCAGAATGACGGGGAGGAGACACCCCCTCGGAATTACAGAGGGGCGGCACTCTTTAGAATGACCGTGAGGGAACGTCATTCCGAACGTCCCTCACTGTCTTTCCGAACACCCCTCTCACGGTCATTCCGAACGCCCCCTGTCATTCCGAAGGCCCCCTCACTGTCATTCCGAGGAGCGCACGACGAGGAATCTAAAATCTCCCTCTGATGGCCGGTCCATTACTACAACGAGTCCTTGGGTGAGCCAGCATCTTAGATTCCTCACTGCGGTTCGGAATGACAGGGTGGGAGGCAGTCCTCGGAATGACAGGGTGGGAGGCGATCCTCAGAATTACCGGGGGAGAGGCACTCCTCAGAATGACCGAGAGGAGACACTCCTCAGAATGACGGGGAGGAGACACCCCCTCGGAATTACAGAGGGGCGGCACTCTTTAGAACGACGGTGAGGGGAACGTCATTCGGAACGTCCCCCACTGTCTTTCCGAGGAGCGCACGACGAGGAATCTAAAATCCCCCTCTGATGGCCGTCCGTTACTACAACGAGTCCTTGGGTGAGCCAGCATCTTAGATTCCTCACTGCGGTTCGGAATGACAGGGTGGGAGGCAGTCCTCAGAATGACAGAGAGGAGGCACCCCTCGGAATGACAGGGGGAGAGGCACTCCTCAGAATGGCAGATAGGAGACACCCCTCGGAATTACAGAGGGGCGGCACTCTTTAGGATGACCGTGAAGGAACGTCATTCCGAACGCACCCCCACTGTCATTCCGAACGCCCCCCTCACTGTCGTTCCGAACGCCCTCCTCACTGTCATTCCGAGGAGCGCAGACGAGGAATCTAAAATACCCTCTGATGACCATCCGTTACTACAACGAGTCCTGGGGTGAGCCAGCATCTTAGATTCCTCACTGCGGTTCGGAATGACAGGGTGGAGACACAGTCCTCGGAATGACAGTGTGGGAGGCGATCCTCAGAATTACAGGGGGAGAGGCACTCCTCAGAATGACGGGGAGGAGACACCCCCTCGGAATTACAGAGGGGCGGCACTCTTTAGGATGACCGTGAGGGAACGTCATTCCGAACGGCCCCTCTCACTGTCATTCCGAGGAGCGCACGACGAGGAATCTAAAATCCCCCTCTGATGACCATCCGTTACTACAACGAGTCCTTGGGTGAGCCAGCATCTTAGATTCCTCACTGCGGTTCGGAATGACAGGGTGGGAAGCAGTCCTCAGAATAACAGAGAGGAGATGCTCCTCGGAATGACGGGGGGAGAGGCACTCCTCAGAATGACGGGGGGAGAGGTGCCCCTCGGAATGACGGGGAGGAAGCACCCCTCAGGATTATGGAGAGGAGGTGCTCTCAGAATGACGGGGAGGAGGTGCTCCTTGGAATTACAGAGGGGCGGCACTCTTTAGAATGACCGTGAGGGGAACGTCATTCAGAACGTCCCTCACTGCCTTTCCGAACACCCCTCTCACTGTCTTTCCGAACGCCCTCTCACTGTCATTCCGAGCGCGCCTCTCACTGTCATTCCGAACGCCCACCTGTCATTCCGAGGAGCGCACGACGAGGAATCTAAAATCTCCCTCTGATGACCGTCCGTTACTACAACGAGTCCTTGGGTGAGCCAGCATCTTAGATTCCTCACTGCGGTTCAGAATGACAGTTGGGGGCGTTCGGAATGACAGAGGGAGGCAGTCCTCAGAGTGACAGGGTGGGAGGCGATCCTCGGAATGACAGTGGGGGGCGGTTCGGAATGACAGGGGGGCGTTCGGAATGACAGGGGGAGAGGCAGTCCTCAGAGTGACAGGGTGGGAGGCGATCCTCGAAATGCCAGGAAGGAGGGGGTGCAGTTCGGAATGACGGGGGGGCTTTATGGGGACGGGGAGGGGGCTGATGACAACAAGAGGATGATAGCGGGGATAGAGCGGTTACCTGCGTTTCTGATCATGCGCGAGCCGGGGGGCCATGGACCCCAAGTTGACCGGTACACTGACAGGCACTACACTAAGGATCGTCCAACTCAGACAGCTACGCTGGAGGATTTGCTATGGAAATAGGGGTAGGTCTGGATGCCACCCTCAATCTGTCATTCCCTGAACAAGCGCAGGTTTCCCAAGAAGCAGCCCAGCTAGGATACACCAGCATCTGGACCCCTGAAACCACTGGTTTGGATTCCTTTCAAGTTTGTGCCCACCGCTGGGAAGCAACCCGCGGTGTGGTCGACGGCGGGCTCACAACAGGTATCGCCGTATCGCCCGTGATGTACCGCACCCCCATGGCCTTCGCAATGAGCGGAGGCACGATGAGCCAGCGCACAGGCGGGCGTTTCATCATGGGGATCGGAACAGGTGGAGCCTATAGGCCCAAGGCCCGCCGCGCCTTGGGAATGCCCAAGATGTCCGCCCTAGCTTTGATGCGGGATTACCTTACCACCATAAAGTCCTTGGTCGCAGGCGAGCAGGTCAATTACCAAGGAGAAGCAGTAACTCTCCAAGGAGGCAGGTTGGCTATCAACCCTCCTCCCAATACACCCACATACCTGGGGGCTCTGGGCCCTGAAATGCTGCGCTTGGCCGGAGAACTGGCTGATGGCGCCTGCCTCAACTGGTGCGATGCTGATCAGCTTAGCTGGAGCCGCAAAATGGTTGATGAAGGGGCCGCGCGGGTAGGACGTGACCCCGGAGAAGTTCGTATGGCAGAGTATATCCGAGTTTGTATAGATGATGACGAAGACAAAGCCAGACTAGCTTACTCCCGCTCCACCATGGGATACGCCTTGGGCGGGCAGGTTCCAACGGATCGGGAACGCCAACTCGGCTATCGCGGTCATTTCGAAAGGATGGGCTTTACCGAAGAGCTGGCCGATCTGGACCGGATGCGCGGGGATGGAGCATCCAGGGATGAGGTCGCCAACTCTTTTTCTCCCGGCCTGTTGAAGCAGGTCGGCTATTATGGTCCAGCCGAAGGAGCTGCCCAAGCTCTGAGGCAACTGTCCAAAGGCTTGGACACAACGATTATCCGTGTGGTTGCAGCCCAGCCTGGGGTGGAACCGGTATTGGCCACCTTGCGGGCATGTCAGCCCAATCTCGTGCTCGGTTAATCCGGTGAGGCTCCAGCCTTATGTCAAGCGCCAAGCCTGAGAAACCCAAACTCTCGACAAGGAGGATACTGCGTTGAGCACAAGAAGCCAAAAAGCTAGAGGACTGTTCTACCGCAAAGGTGACCCCTTGGTTGCCATCAGTGCACCATCGCCCTTGGCTGCCCGAATGCTTGAACGGGCGGGCATCGAGTACATTTTCTTGGGCGGTGAAGCCACATTCGGCACCATGATCGGAACGCCGGGGTCCTACCTCGATACATCCGAAAAAGTGGGAATCGCCAAATACTTTGTCAAAGCGGTCGACATCCCGGTCATAATGGACTGTGATGAAGTGTGCGGGCGGGGAGCCGCCTTTGCAGAAAAAGCCACAGAGCAGTACATCGATGTGGGTCTCTCAGGACTGGACTTGGATGACCGGGTGCTTCCCCAAGAACGGGGAGCTGGGCAGGTCGAACATGAGCACCACATCGCAAGCGTGGTGTCGATCGAGGAGATGGTCGACAAGATCGAAGCCGCCGCCGATGTGAAAAAACACATGGACCCCGACTTTGTCCTACGCATTCGCTGTTATGAGTTTGCCGACCGGGTCCCATTGGGCTTCCCTTTGTCCAAGACCATCGAACGCCTTCAAGCTTACGAAAAGGCTGGCGCCGATGTTCTGTACTTGGGCGAGATCGAAAACGCCGAAGATGTCAAGACGGTTATGAAAGAGGTCAACGTTCCCTGCACGGTTCCCGCCGCATGGATGAACCGCCAGCTCGCAAAGGAGCTGGGTGTGTGCGAGGTGCGCTACCCTTACGAGATGGTCATGGCCATGAATGCATCCGGCTGGGAGTTCCTCAGCGATTTCCAAAAGCGGGGTTGGGATGCTTCGATAGATCTCCGGACGCGCTTTAGCGGCAACCCCTACATGGCGGAGCAGGGCCGTCTAAACGTAGTCCACTAGGTTTACTTGCCAAAGGGATTTCGGATCGGAGAGCTGGGTGTTACCGGGTGGATACACCCAGCTCTCCTTGTACATCAGCAATGATCTTGTCGCGACTCCTGGTTATCCAAGGAACCCTTGAGCCGATTGCCTGAGTTTCTACTTCAGGAATGACCTTCATGGCGATCAGCACAGGACCAGGTTCGCCAAGGATCTTCTCCATGTTGTTGGACAACTCTTCGAGGTCATCATAGGCATAGGCAGCCCTGTATCCCGCTCCCTTGGCGATCACATCGTAAGCTGTTTTGGTCGCATTGGGAATCTTTTGGCCGCCCGTGGTTGCGTAGCACTCGTTGTCCAGCAGAAAATGATAGAAGTTCTTCGGCGCCTTCTCGGCAATGGTCGTGAGAGCGCCCATATTCATAATAATATCGCCTTCAGAGTCGAACAGGACGATCTTTTCATCCGGCAGCGCAAGGGCCATGCCAAAGGCAAAGGATGCATGGCCTCCCATGGCAGGATCCCTCAAGGGCAGGTCTCGGCTGGGTTGGTCGCTGATGGGGACCCAGTGGCGCCCGCCCCGGCCGGGAATCACCACAGCATTCCCTCGGTACTGGGCAAATACTCGCAGCATATCTGCTGTTTGGATCATCTTACCTCCACATAATCCTGGCTGTTGACAATGGCCCAAGATGGGCACAAAGGGTATATATCCAATCTAGGGAACCTCTGAACAACTCGCCTGAAGCCCGTCATTCCCGTCCCCTGAAGACCGTCATTCCCGCGAAGGCGGGAACCTCGTCCCTCTGTAGGGACGGGTTTCACGGCCATCCTCCGCATCCAAGGGGACTTATTCAGACTATCCTTAGCTGTTATGGTACTCATCTCCGATTAGCACAGCTACGGGGCGGTTGGTTTTCTTTGCTTCATCGAAAGCCAGTGAAATACGCGAAACATCATCGTCCGTTTCAACCATGTAGTAGTCGATGTTAAACGCATTCAGAAATCTCTCGGTATAGACCGCAGCTGAATCCGGGGTAACTCCCTTCCGAGTCCATCCCCTGTATCCCACTATTAGCACCAAGGGCCGGTTCAATCCCATGCCCCAGCCCCGAATGGAATCGCCGCTTTCCATCAAACCAGTGTTCTGAATCAACACCACAGGCTTCTTCCCCCCCACAGATATCCCCGATGCGGTGGAGATAGCTTGGCCTTCCCGTGCGACGCGGACAAGGTCCAAGCTGGGCTCTTTTTCCATCAACATATACAACCAGTTGGTTTCGCTGTCGGGCAAACACACCACATGGGTGACGCCGTTCTTCATCATCTCGCCGAGGACAGCATCGGGCCTCAGCCGCGCAGGTTGTTGGTCTACCATATTTCCACCTCTTGAAAACATCCCCATATAAAGCCCTAGCATTTTACATCATTTGCCCCCAAGAATCTGCAATGTCAAGGAAGGCGCCTGTCCCGCCCCCATAAGCAGAACCCTGAGGGGGCTGAACCCCGACGGAACCTGAATCCTGACGGAAGCTGAATCTTGGGGGAAACTGAATCCTAGGGGAAACTGAATCCTGACGGTCTCCCCAGATTATCCTTCCGAACGCCCCCCGTCATTCCGAGCTCCCCCCACCATCATTCCGAACCCCCTCCACCATCATCCCGAACACCCCTCCACCATCATTCCGAACACCCCCACTGTCATCCCGAACCTCCCCACTGTCATTCCGAACCGCAGTGAGGAATCTAAAATCTTCCTCTGATGCCCGGTTCGTTACTACGATGAGCCATAGGGTGAGCGGGCATCCTAGATTCTTCGTCGTGCGCTCCTCAGAATGACAGGGAGGGGCACCCCTCAGAACGACAGTAAGGGAGGGCTCCTCAGAATGACAGGGGGGGCCCTCAGAATGACGGGGCGGCGCACCTCTCGGAATGACAATGAGGGGGGGTGCCCCTCAGGTTGCCATTCCGAACGCTCCCAATGTCATTCCGAACCCCCTACTGTCATTCTGAACCTCCCTACTGTCATTCCGAACCGCAGTGAGGAATCTAAAATCTCCCTCCGATGGCCGGTTCGTTACTACGATGAGCCATAGGGTGAGCGGGCATCCTAGATTCTTCGTCGTGCGCTCCTCAGAATGACAGGGGGGAGCACTCCTCAGAATGACGGGGCGGCGCACCTCTCGGAATGACAATAAGGGGGGGTGCCCCTCAGGTTGCCATTCCGAACGCTCCCAATGTCATTCCGAACCCCCTGCTGTCATTCTGAACCTCCCTACTGTCATTCTGAACCTCCCCACTGTCATTCCGAACCGCGGTGAGGAATCTAAAATCTCCCTCTGATGGCCGGTTCGTTACTAGGATGAGCCATAGGGTGAGCGGGCATCTTAGATTCTTCGTCGTGCGCTCCTCAGAATGACAGGGGGAGCACCCCTCAGAATGATAGTGAGGGGAGGGCTCCTCAGAATGAGAATGAGGAGAGTGCTCTTCAGAACGGGAGTGAGGGGAGGGCTCCTCGGAATGACAGGGAGGAGGGGCGCCCCCGCGGTATGGCGACAAGGGGAGGGGCGCCACGCGGTATGCCAACAAGGGGAAGGGCGCCCCCGCGGTGTGGCGACAAGGGGAGGGGCGCCACGCGGTATGCCAACAAGGGGAAGGGGCGCCCCCGCGGTGTGGCGACAAGGGGAGGGGCGCCCCCGCGGTATGGCGACAAGGGGAGGGGCGCCCCCGCGGTATGGCGACAAGGGGAGGGGCGCCCCCGCGGTGTGGCGACAAGGGGCGGGGCGCCCCCGCGGTATGGCGACAAGGGGAGGGGCGCCCCGCGGTATGCCAACAAGGGGAGGGGCGCCCCTGCGGTGTGGCGACAAGGGGAGGGGCACCCCCGCGGTGTGGCGACAAGGGGAGGGGCGCCCCCGCGGTATGGCGACGAGGGGAGGGTGCTCTGGGGAACAAAAGGGGGGGCGGCGATGGTGGGGCTGCCGGGAAAATGGTTGCCGCCGTAGTATAGAACAGCTATAATCGGCCCAGCACACCAACCGTTCCACCGGGGGATTTGCATGGTCCAAGAGGTTTTCTTCTTCACCGAAATGGGGTACACAGCTTACTCTCAAGAAGTGGCTGCCAGCTACGGCTACACCAGCTTGATGTTTCCCAACGAAAACTTCGTCCCCCAACGCGCCAAGCAGCTCTACGATATGTACTTCGAAGAGCACCAGCAAGCCAGTGAATCGGGTTTCGACGGTGCGATGATCAACGAGCATCACAACAACCCCCTTTCGATGATGTCATCTATCAACGTCATAGGCGGGATGCTGGCCAAAGCCTTGGACAAGGGGAAGATCGTGTTCTTGGGGAATGTGCTTCCCATCCACGAAAACCCGGTCCGGGTGGCAGAAGAACTGGCCATCGTCGATGTTATCTCCGGGGGCCGGGTAATCTCGGGTTTCGTTCGGGGAGTCGGTCAAGAAACCATCGCCACGAACATAAATCCAGTGCACAACAGAGAACGCTTCGAGGAAGCCCACGACCTGATCATCAAGGCTTGGACAACGCCCGGCCCCTTCCGTTGGGAAGGCAACCATTACAACCTGAGGGTGGTCAATCCTTGGGTGCTTCCCATCCAAAAACCACACCCGCCCATATGGATTCCCGGGGTTTCCAGCCCTGAAACCATCCAGTTCGCAGCACAGCGGAAGTACCCCTACATCGCTCTGGCTCCCCCATTGGACTTGGCAAAGGGTATCTACGACATCTATCACAGCGCCGCTTTGGAAGCGGGGTACGAAGATGGACCCGAACACCGTGGATATGCTGTCCGTGCATTCGTCGGCGATAACGACGAAGATGCGTATGAAGAGGGCAAGAAGTTCTACTGGCAGCTGGGCACCTCCTTTGGTGTAGCCCCCCGACACTGGCAAGCGCCTCCCGGGCATATGAGCCGTACTGCCGCCGCCAGCCCGCAGGAAGCTGCCAGAGATGCCGCCCGCGCGGTAACCACAGGCGGCATTAAATACGATGAAGCCCAGGCAACATATCAGGTCATTACCGGCAACCCCGACACTGTCATTAAGAAACTGAAAGACATAGTGGATGTGGTGAACCCTGCCAATCTGATCATCTGGGGCAGGGAAGGTCCGATGTCCCACGACTCAGCTTCCCGGTGCATTGAGCTCATGGGGCAAGAGGTGATCCCGGCAATTAAAGACTACCAAGCAAACGGCCACCACTAGCTTCCCTGCTTGCCGACCATCGTACTGTGGGATAGAATCGGCATAACCCACGTGACAGCCGATTCTAGGGATAGCCTGAATAAGTCCCCTTGGATGCGGAGGATGGACGTGAAACCCGTCCCTACAGAGAGGCGAGGTTCCCGCCTTCGCGGGAACGACGGGGTTCAGGCGAGTTGTTCAGAGGTTCCCTAGGACTACCCGCATTTATGAGGAGCAGCAATGGCAGACACCCAAGGAACCAGGACACCAGGTTATGAGCTAGCAGCCCAGATCAGGGAGAAGAAAGTATCTCCCACCGAGCTTACTGAGCACTATCTGCGCCGCATTGACGACCTGAACCCCAAGCTGAACGCATTTCTCACCGTCGCCGGCGATGAAGCAGTTGCATCAGCCAAGGCATCAGAAGAAAAGCTCATGGCCGGTCAGATCCAAGGCCCCCTGCACGGCGTTCCAATCTCGTTAAAAGATCTGGAGATGACCTCCGGAATTCGATCTACATTGGGTTCGTTGATATACGAAAACCATGTCCCCGATCATGATTCCGGGGTTACGGAACGGGTGAAAGCTTCGGGGGCTATCATCTTGGGCAAGACCAATACTCCCGAATTCGGAATGCGTGGGACCACCGAAAACCGGCTGGGCGACCCTTGCCGAAACCCGTGGGACGTCACTCGCACCCCCGGCGGCTCCAGCGGGGGCGCCGGTGCGGCAATTGCAGCAGGACTCTGCCCCATAGCTACCGCCACCGATGCCGGCGGATCGATCCGCATTCCAGCCAGCTTTTGCGGTACGTACGGGATCAAACCGACCTTGGGCCGCGTTCCTCGATTCGGCGGCTTGGGTCGGCCTTCACCTAACCTGGTCGCCCAAAGCGGCCCGATGACCACCAATGTCCGCGATGCAGCCCTTCTCCTTCAGGCGCTTGCAGGCCCTGATGACCGCGATGCCAACATGATAAGGGAAACGCCCCCCGACTTTCTCGGTGCCCTGGATTCGGGAGTCGCCGGTCTTCGGATCGCTTGGAGCACGGATTTTGGTTATGCAGGCATAGACCCGGAGGTGGCGGCAGCCACCAGCGAAGCAGCCCGCATTTTCGAGGAGATGGGCGCCATCGTGGAAGAACCCGGCATCAGCATGGAACAACCTGTCACCGAGCTAAGCCGCATCACATCAGCCAACTCTTTTGCAGCATACGGTCATTTTCTTGATGAACAGCCTGATAAGCTGACCCACTATGCAGCAGGCCGGTTGGCACGGGGGAAGGAGGTCACAGGGCTGGACTATGCCAAAGCACTGCGCCGCCTTGAAGAGATACGCCATCAGATTAACATGCTGATGGAAACCTACGATCTGTTGATGACGCCCACAATGGCTGTGCCGGCGTTTCCCGTTGGCGAATATCCCGATAGCATCGGCGGCGTCACCGTGGGTGCGGATTGGGGATTTAATCCGTTCAACATCATCTTCAACCTGACGGGGCAGCCGGCAGCCAGCATTCCCTGCGGTTTCTCCTCCGACGGAATGCCCATAGGCCTGCACATCATTGGACGTCCGAAAGATGAAGCAACGGTGCTGGCGGCATCGGCTGCTTTCGAAGCGGTCCGTCCATGGAATCATATTCAGCCCAAGATCGGTTAGCACATCCCGGGTCCGTGGCGGTTCATGGCACAGGGGACACAACCAAAAACATGACGAAGAGGAGGGTACGATGGCACAGTACGAAAGCATGATGGGCGAGACGGTCCGAATCAAGGGGCATGAAGGCGATCAGATCGACGCTTACCTAGCCCGCCCCCTGGGTCCCGGTCCATTTGGTGCGGTGGCGCTCATACACCACATGCCCGGGTGGGACCAAGCATCAAAAGAGATGGCTCGCAAGCTGGCAGTTAACGGCTTCGTGACCATCGCTCCAGACTTCCATTATCGCCAGCGCCAGGTCGTCGGCCGAGATGCCAGCGACGCAGACGTGTCGACGTTCGTCCGGGAAGAAGGCGGTATGCCCGATGCCCGGTGCATGGCCGATGTGTCGGGAGCGATTGAATATCTTCGTTCGTTGCCTTATGTCAATGGCCGCATCGGCATCATAGGTTTCTGCTCAGGAGGTCGCCAGACCTACCTGGCTGCCTGCACCCTGAATGGAGTGGATGCTGCGGTCGATTGCTGGGGAGGCGGAGTCGTCAGTTCAGAGCAAGAAATCAGCGATCGACAACCCGTAGCGCCCATAGATCTGACAGCCGGCATCAATTGTCCGTTGCTGGGCCTGTTTGGGGATGAAGACCAGAGGCCGTCACCCGAAGCTGTGGCAGAAACCGAAGCAGAGCTAAAGCGATTGGGCAAAACCTACGAGTTCCATATGTACCCCAACGCGGGCCACGGCTTCTTTGCCGTTGATCGTCCAAGCTACCGCCAACCCGCGGCAGTGGATGGTTGGGAAAAAGTTATTTCATGGTTCAACCGGTACCTCAACGTCCCGGTTTCTGAAGGTGCTGGCTTGGTCACAGCAGGCGCCGATTAGGCGCCAGCTGTCCAAGCCAATGATAAATACAGCAGGCTGAGTAACAGCATAAGACCGGACCATCATACCGTTGGAGGTTCACCATGAGAGATAATATAAAGATAATCGACATGGACACCCATGTCCGACCCTCCTTGGAGATACTGTCGAAATATGTGGAGCCGAGCTTCAGACCCCGCATGGAGGAGTTCGCACCTTATCACAAGAGCCGCACCCTGAAGGACGGGAGCATTGCAACCGATATAAGCATGGGCGCCATTCCCTTCGACAGGTTTCCAGGCACAGGACGCAAGGCCGAAGATGATGCAGCCACCTTGGGAGGCCGCGGCGCCTTGGACGGCAGGACCGTCAATATGCACCGCGCCCAAGCTCACCCCATGGTCGAATTGGAAGATGTCGAAGGCCGGCTGATCGATATGGACCTGGAAGGCCGCGACATCGACTTCATGTACCCCGGAGGCGGCCAAGCTTCAACCGTTACAGGCTTGGATGATGTGACGTTGGGTGAAGGATTGTACCGCGGGTTCCACCACTATATGAGAGAGTACTGCTCCATCGCACCTGACAGGCTGACCGGCTGCCTACAGGTCCCCGGCATAGATCCTGAATGGACTGTTGCCGAGATCAAACGGTGGGCCAACGAAAAGTGGGTCTCGGCTGTATGGGTGCACCTGAAAGAGGGGCTGCCCGTGGATGACCCATCCCTTGAGCCGGTCTGGGCCATAATGAACGAGCTACACCTGCCCTTGGTACACCACAGCTTCTTCATGGAGCCACCCTACTTTCCCGGATACAAGGATATTTGGGGGAACACAGTTGTGGCCAGAACAGCTGCCCATCCTTGGGGCGCTGCCCGGCTTTGCGCCTACCTAATCCTCTCAGGCATATTCGACAGATACCCCAACTTCCGAGCTGGCGTATCCGAGGTGGGGCATGGATGGCTGCCCAACTGGGTTATTCGCTTGGGGTTCAACAAGAGCTACGTTTCCGGCGTAACACCTGATTTAAAATACACTCCCATCGAATATGTCCAGATGGGGCGTTTTCGATGTGCTGCCGAACCATTCGAAGGACCTGCCATGACCAAAGCATGTATCGATATCCTTGGTGAAGATTGTCTGATGCACCAGTCAGATTACCCCCACGGACAGTCTTGGTTCCCAGAGACCGCCAAGGAGGTGATCGAATGGGACTTTTGGAAAAACTATAGTGAAGATGCACTGCAAAAGCATATGTACGACAATGCTGCCGGTTTTCTGCGTTTGAGCTAGTCGCCGGCGATATCCGCCCCTTGGTCGGCTTGACGACCAAGGGGAGCGGTGCGTAACGACCAATTTAGGAGGACAGCATGCCCATCGCTCTTTCCCACGGAGGAACCTCCATCTACTCCTCGCCATCAGCATCCAACCAGGTGCTGGTGGGCACCATTGAAGGAGTTATATTTCTGGAACGAAGCAACGATCGCAACGGTTGGTCGACCGCACGGCAAGCCTTGGCCGACAAGCACATTCACGCCCTTATGATCGAACCCGGTTCCGGGACCATATTCGCAGGAGTTGCCAGGGGCTCGATCTATGCCAGCACGGATAATGGACACACATGGGACCTCAGGAATCAAGGGCTTACCCAAGATGACATTTACAGCTTATCTTGGTCGAAGCATGACGACGGGGTGCGCATCTTTGCCGGCACGGAACCCGCCCACCTGTTTTGCAGCGATGATCTGGGTATGCGTTGGAAAGAGCTATCAGGTATGCGCTCCGTGGATATGTCGGGGTGGTGCTTCCCCGCACCACCCCACATCGCCCACACAAAACACATCAACTTCCATCCCAACGATCCAAAAACCATGTATGTGAGCATTGAGCAGGGCGGCCTTCTGAGAAGCACGGACTTTGGTGAAACTTTCGATGTCGTCCACGGCATGGATGATGATGTTCATCGTGCCATCATCAATCACCGCGACCCGAACCGGATCTACGTCACCGGAGGAGACGGGATATATGTTACTTCCGATGGCGGCAGCTCTTGGGAACACTGGAACACCAAGGAAGACCTGATCGGCGGCTATCCTGACGTGCTGGTAATGCACCCCCGCCAGCCGGACTTTATGTTCTTGGGTTCTGCCAAGAAGGATCCCGGCGGCTGGCGAACGACCCACTATGCAGGCTCCAAGATATCCAGGAGCATCGACGGAGGCCGTACGTGGAATGCAGCAACTTCGGGAATATCCGACGACCTGCAGACTGCCTTCGAAGCAATGTGCTTGGAAGACTGGGGAGAAGGCTTTTCGTTGTACAGCGCCACCACAGCCGGGGATGTGTGGTGCAGCGAAGATGGCGGCGGTAGCTGGCTCCAAGCTGCTGTCGGCCTGCCGCCCATCTCCAAGGGCGACCACTACAAGTACCTGATACCAGCTTGACCTCCCGTCCCTTCATCACTATCCCTCGCAAGGAGCACACATGGAACAGGTCAACGCGGTAATTTCAAGCTCCAAGGGGGCTGCGGTAACAGTTGAAACCATACAGGTTCCTGATCCGGGCCCCGGCGAAGCTCGTATTAGAGTTCAAGCTTGCGGCGTCTGCCATACCGACCTGCATTACCGCGAAGGATCCATAACCAACGATTATCCCATTCTCTTGGGGCATGAAGCAGCCGGGGTTGTGGAAAAGATCGGTACGGGCGTGGACAACGTTGCCCCCGGCGACTACGTAATCCTGGCTTGGAGAGCTCCTTGCGGCACCTGTAGGTCCTGTCTTAGGGGGCGGCCTTGGTACTGCTTTGCCAGCCAAAATGCCAGCCAACCCATGACGTTGCAAGACGGCTCCCCCCTGACAAATGCCTTGGGCATAGGAGCTTTTGCTGAGCTTACCTTGGTCCATGCCTCCCAAGCGGTGAAGGTGAACCCCAAAGCCAGGCCGGAAGCTGCGGGCTTGGTCGGATGCGGGATCATGGCCGGATTGGGAGCAGCAATGAACACCGGAGGCGTTAGCCGGGGAGATTCGGTAGCTGTCTTTGGCTGTGGCGGCGTGGGTGATGCTGCCATCGCCGGCGCTCGGATGGCTGGAGCCCACACCATCATTGGCGTAGATATCGATGGCAGGAAGCTGGACCAAGCAAAAGCCTTCGGCGCCACCCACACCATCAACGCATCGAACGGTGACCCGGTGGAAGCCATCAGAGCATTGACCGGCGGCAATGGTGTGAACGTGGCGATAGATGCCGTGGGCATCCCGCAAACCTACCAACAAGCCTTCTATGCCCGCGACCTTGCTGGGACCGTTGTGCTGGTGGGTGTCCCCAGTCCCGAGATGAAGATCGAGCTGCCAATGCTTGATGTTTTCGGCAGGGGCGGAGCGCTGAAATCCTCTTGGTACGGAGACTGCCTGCCAACCAGAGACTTTCCTGAGATCATAGAGCTATACCTTCAAGGCCGCCTGGATCTGGACGGCTTCGTTTCCGAAACCATTCCCCTGAGCGGCGTCGAAGATGCTTTCAGCAAGATGCAGCGAGGCGAAGTGCTAAGGTCCGTGGTTGTGTTCTAGCAGCCAACCCGCGCCTTCCTTCTGCATTGGAAGATGCTTTCAGCGAGATGCAGCGGGCCGAAGCGCCAAGGTCCGTGGTCGTGTTCAAGCAGCCAACCTGCGCCTTCCGTCTGCATTGGAAGATGCTTTCAGCAAGATGCAACGAGGCGAAGCGCCAAGGTCCGTGGTCGTGTTCTAGCAGCCAACCCGCGCCTTCCTTCTGCATTGGAAGATGCTTTCAGCGAGATGCAGCGGGCCGAAGCGCCAAGGTCCGTGGTCGTGTTCAAGCAGCCAACCTGCGCCTTCCTTCTACATTGGAAGATGCTTTCAGCAAGATGCAACGAGGCGAAGCGCCAAGGTCCGTGGTCGTGTTCAAGCAGCCAACCTGCGCCTTCCTTCTACATTGGAAGATGCTTTCAGCGAGATGCAGCGGGCCGAAGCGCCAAGGTCCGTGGTCGTGTTCTAGCAGCCAACCCGCGCCTTCCTTCTGCATTGGAAGATGCTTTCAGCAAGATGCAACGAGGCGAAGCGCCAAGGTCCGTGGTTGTGTTCAAGCAGCCAACCCGCGCCTTCTTTCTACATTGATCATGGCGGTACGCCGCGCCAGCCAAAAGCAGATCGGGACATGGGCGCCTGATGTGGTCGCGGGCCCAGACTATGCCAGCTATCGTTTCCGAGCAGTTTCGTAATACTCGATGTACTGTTCCACCGGCGTCAACGCGATTGCTTGGCTGATCAGGTCCAAGGGCAGATCATCCAGCTTCTTGAAGCGGACACATGCTTTACCCATGTTCAGCTTCTTGCCTCTGGCTGCATACTGTTCGATGAACCAATCACGGGTAGTGTCATCTCCGTAGATGTTCATCAAGTACAACGACATATGGTTCTTCTGAGAAGCTAGCGCCACATAGCTCAGAGGTTGACCGTTGTATGTGACGGGATACCGCTCCAAGGGAATGGAGTACCCGATCATCCCAAACTGCATCGATTCTTGGTAGCCTTCAGGGAGGTTTTCCAAGATGATGTTGCGGACCGTCTCGACCACCGCACGACGGTCCCCAGGAAGGTCGGCTAGATACTCTTCTACGGTGCCGGCGGATGAATGGACCATGATGCTTTTCTCCCAATTTTGCAAATATTCGTAGGCTACCCAGCTGAGATAGGAGCTTGGTTAACCCAAGTACATGTTATAGGCAATTCCATGGTAAGCAAATACTTAGGGTGCCCCTAGTAACCGCTCAATCTCCGTGAGTCAAATGTTGACGGCCTCCCCAGATAATCGTTCCGAACGCCGCACCTTCCCTCGAGCCATCGCCCCGAACCAAGCGCCGCCATCGCGCTGCCATTCCCAACCAACACCACCCTCGCACTGCCAGTGGATACCAAGCGCCACCTTCGCACTGCCATTCCCAACCAACACCACCCTCGCACTGCCATTCCCAACCAACACCACCCTCGCACTGCCATTCCCAACCAACACCACCCTCGCACTGCCATTCCCAACCAACACCACCCTCGCACTGCCATTCCGAACTCCCCCCTGTCATTCCGAACTCCCCATTTGTCATTCCGAACGGAGTGAGGAATCTAAGATCCCCCTCTAACGGCAGGTCCATTCCCCCGACGACCCACCGTATATCCAAGCACCTTAGATTCTTCGGCGTGCGCGCCTCAGAATGACGGGAGAGGGGGCACTCCTCAGAATGACAGGGTAGAGGCGCTCCTCAGAATGACAGGGTAGGGGCACTCCTCAGAAGGCCAGGGAGGGCGCGCTCCTTAGCATGGGAGGGAGGGGTGCTTCTCAGCATGACAGGGTGGAGGCACTCCTCAGAATGACAGGGTAGAGGCGCTCCTCAGAATGACAGGGTGGGAGCGCTCCTCAGAATGACAGGGTAGAGGCGCTCCTCGGCATGGGAAGCAGGGGCACTCCTCAGAAGGGCAGGGAGGGCGCGCTCCTCAGCATGGGAGGGAGGGGTGCTTCTCAGTATGACAGTGTGGAAGGGCCATTCAGCATGACGGGGGTAAATCGTCATTCCGAACTCCCCCCTGTCATTCCGAACGGAGTGAGGAATCTAAGATGCCCCTTCAAACGGCTGGTCCATTCCCCCGACGACCCACCGTATATCCAAGCACCCTAGATTCTTCGGCGTGCGCGCCTCAGAATGACAGGGTGGAAGGGCCGCTCGGAATGACAGGGTGAAAGGGCCACTCGAAATAACAGGGTGAAAGGGCCACTCGGAATGACAGGGTGAAAGGGCCGCTCAGAATGACAGGGTGAAAGGGCCGCTCGGAGTGACAGGGTGAAAGGGCCGCTCGGAATGACAGGGGTAAATCGCCATTCCGAACTCCCCCATTGTCATTCCGAACCCCCCCTGTCATTCCGAACTCCCCATTTGTCATTCCGAACGGAGTGAGGAATCTAAGGTCTCCCTCTAATGGCTGGTCCATTCCTCCGACCACCCACCGTATGTCCAAGCACCTTAGATTCTTCGGCGTGCGCTCCTCAGAATGACAGGGTGGAGGCACTCCTCAGAATGACACGGTGGAAGGGCCGCTCGGAATGACAGGGTGAAAGGGCCACTCGAAATAACAGGGTGAAAGGGCCACTCGGAATGACAGGGGTAAATCGCCATTCCGAACTCCCCCATTGTCATTCCGAACTCCCCCCTGTCATTCCGAACTCCCCATTTGTCATTCCGAACGAAGTGAGGAATCTAAGGTCTCCCTCTAATGGCTGGTCCATTCCTCCGACGACCCACCGTGTATCCAAGCACCTTAGATTCTTCGTCGTGCGCTCCTCAGAATGACAGGGTGAAAGGGCCACTCAGAATGACAGGGTGGAAGGACCACTCAGAGTGACAGGGCCGCTCGGAATGACAGGGGTAAATCGCCATTCCGAACTCCCCATTTGTCATTCCGAACTCCCCCCTGTCATTCCGAACGGAGTGAGGAATCTAAGATGCCCCCTCTAATGGCTGGTCCATTCCTCCGACGACCCACCGTATGTCCAAGCACCTTAGATTCTTCGGCGTGCGCGCCTCAGAATGACAGAGGAGGGGGCACTCCTCAGAATGACAGAGGAGGGGCACTCCTCAGAATGACAGGGTGGGGGCACTCCTCAGAATGACAGGGTGGGGGCACTCCTCAGAATGACAGGGTGGGGGCACTCCTCAGAATGGCGAGGAGCGCACTACGAAGAATACGGGTAGACTACGCCATTTTTATGTGCTGATGTTACACAAAAAGTGACTGGTGAGGGGCCGACCTTTTCCGATGATGGCAGGTTCCGTGGGTGCCAGACTGTCTATGCAACCTTCGGAAGAGAGGAATCCGAGCTCCGTCGGGAACCCGAAGCACCTAGGAGTCTGTCCGAGAAACAATGTTCTAAACGATATGCGTCATTAGTGGAGTGTAAAGATGCTAATTACTCCACGACAGAGTCCAGATTGCTGTAAGCAGGTTATTGCGTGGCGTTTTTCGTCTCCAGAAACGAATCCTCGGACGGGCACCTAGAGGCCCAGAATATTCCCCAGCTCATCCACATCCAGACTGCGAGGAGACCCGGGTAGTCCAGGCATGGTGACGATATTGCCTGCGATGGGGTATATGAATCCAGCTCCTATCGACGCCCTCACATCGGATATCTCGAAGGTGTACCCCGACGGTCTACCCTTCAGGGATGAGTTATGGGAGATGGATAAGGGCGTCTTTGCCATGCACACCGGGAGGCCGCCCCATCCAAGCTCTTCGTAGCGGGCCAACTGCCTCCGGGCTGCGGGTTGCCACTCAACATCCTTTGCGTTGTACACCTTCTGGGCAAGGGCCAGAGTTTTTTTTTCAAGCGAAGCATCTTGGGGATACAGGTATGAGACGGTCCCACCCTGTTCCACTGCTGCAACCACCGCCTCAGCCAGCTCGATCCCCCCCGCGCCGCCTTCAGTAAAAACGGCGCTATCCACCGCAGCGAAGGCTCCGGCATTCAAAGCTCCTTGCCGCACAGCATCCAATTCCCCCCGCGTGTCCGAAGGAAAAGCGTTGACAGCCACCACGACGGGTATCCCAAAAGACTTGACCACATCGATATGGTGCTCCAGGTTTGGCATTCCGGCCCTGACAGCATCCTCGTTGGGTGAGTTCAGATCCCGCAGCCGGACACCGCCGTGGGACTTGAGGGTGCGGGCCGATGCCACCAAGACTGCCGCCTTGGGTTCAAGACCATTGGTCCTCACCTTGATGTGCATGAACTTCTCGAACCCCAGGTCCGACCCGAATCCAGCCTCGGTGAGAACATAGTCCGCATAGCCCAACGCGAGTTGATCAGCAACTACGGAGCTACAACCGTGGGCGATGTTGCCAAAGGGACCAGCATGGACCAGCACAGGCTGCCCCTCGGTGGTCTGGACCAAGTTGGGTTGAATCGCATACCTGAGCAGCGCCATCATGGAGCCGACAGCACCCACATCCTGAGCGGTCACAGGCTCCCGGCTCTCCTTGAAACCCACCACCATCCGACTCAGCCGTGTACGCAGGTCGTCCAATCCGCTCGACAAAGCTAGAACCGCCATGATCTCCGATGCGGTTACTATGTCGAAACCAGTCTCCCTGACGGGAGCATTGTTCGCCCCGCCGATGCCCGTGACGATGTTTCTGAGCGCCCGGTCCTCAACATCGGACACCCGGCGCCACTGAACGCCTGCCGGCCCGAAGCCAAGAATTTGGCCTCGCTGAACTGCATTATCGGTGAGGGCTGCCAGCAGGTTGTTGGCCGACCCCGCAGCGTGGGCATCTCCTGTGAAGTGGATGTTTACCTCATCCTGCGGTTCGACCAAGCAGGCCCCGCCCCCCGTTCCTCCACCCTTGATGCCAAAGACCGGGCCGAGGGACGGCTCTCTCAAGGTAGCCACCACCGATTTGCCGAGCCTGCCAAATCCTTGAGCCAGCCCAACCGCAGTGGTGGTCTTCCCCTCGCCGGCGGGAGTCGGAGTGATGCCGGTGACGACCACCATCGAACCCCGCGGGCCGTCGGACCTTATCGCATCCAAGGGAATCTTGGCCTTGTATTTCCCGTAGGGAATGATCAAGCTTGGATCAAGCCCCATCGTTTCTGCAATCTCAGCTATGGGCCGCATGTGTTCCTACTTCACCTCAGCGCCGGATTAAACGATACTCAACGCGGATTAGTATCGACTGGTTTGGCTCCCCGGGCAGGATTCGAACCTGCGACCTAGCGGTTAACAGCCGCCCGCTCTACCGCTGAGCTACCGGGGAAAGAGAAGGGGTCCGTATTGTGGACAGACACGCCCACAACTGATTTTAGCACCTTGGCGGTCTGCTCTCAATCATCTTTGGCATCTTTGGCATCTTTGGATGATTTCAGCCGGGGAATAACGTCGCGGCCCATAATTTCGAGCTGCTTCAATACCTTGGAGTGCTCCATACCGGGCCACTGCATCCGAAGGATCATGTGGGTGACACCCAACCGGTCCTCGTAGTGACGGAACTCTGACACCAGATCGTCAGGGGCGCCCATGATGAAGCGGTCGCGGGCCAGATCTTCAAAGGGGACCTGAAAGCTTTCGTTGCCGGGGAGGGCTTTGTCCTGTCCCCAGTCCGCATATGCTTGGTACTTGGATGCCAAGTAGGGCTGGGATTCGGTCACCGCCTGCTGCCTGGTGTCCCCAATATAAGCTTCCCGCATCATCGGAAGGTCCGAGCTTATCTGCACACCGGCGTTGGATGCGGTTGCCCGATAGTGGGCAATCTGCTGCTCCACCATCGTCACGGTGGCATGGGGGTTCACCAGCCACGGATAACCCAATCTCGCTGCCCGCTCCACCGCACCATCATAATTGGCTGCCATCCAGATGGGCGGGTGCGGAACCTGGGTGGGGCGAAAGCTCGGAGTAACCAAGGGCACCTGGTAGAATCTGCCCTGATATTCCACCTGGTCTTCGGTCCACAGGCGTTTTATGATCTCCAAAGACTCCAGCATCCGGGGCACCCGCTCAGCCCGTTTTATGCCGAAAGCACGGAACTCTTCTTCACGGTAACCCAGACCCACTCCGAAGATGAAACGACCACCGGTGATTGCATCCAAGGTGGCAATGGATTCTGCCAAGTCCACGGGATTGTGGAGGGGGGGCCAGTATGACGGTTGCTGCCAGCTGCATATCCCCAGATTCTGCTGCAAGGCGGGCCAAGAAGGGGAAGGTGGCAGGCATCTGGTAAGGATCGGACAGGTAATGCTGACCGGCACAGATCAGATCAAACCCAGCATCTTTGGCAACCCGCACCTGCTCCAGGTTTTCTTTGATCCGGTCGGCCGCAGATTCTCCGGCAGGATATTGGTTGGCGACAAAGTAACCAAGCTTCAATGTTTTCTCCAAGGGGAATCCGGTTTATGAGACGTAACGCAGGGCAGCTTCGGTGAACACCTGGGCGGCGATGGGCAGCGAATCTTCATCTATATCGAAGTGCTGGCTATGGTGGGAAGCGGTGATGCCCCGCTCTTCGTTTCCGCACCCAACCAAGAAATAGCAACCGGGAGCTTCTCTCAGAAAATATGTAGCATCATCCCCCACCTGCGGCGGCGAGATCGTGACCACATTTTCTTCTCCGACGATGGGTGCAGCCACATCTGCCACCAAGCGGGCGACCTTGGCATCGTTTATCACTGCCGGAGCGCCTCCCACATGCTCGAAGCGTGCTTCACCCCTGAGCCCCTGAGCGACCGCCTTGGATATTTCTTCAGCCCGCTTCAGGACGTGCTGTCTTACCGAATCATCCAAGGTTCGCACGGTGCCTTTTAGTTCCACCTCATCGGAAACAACATTGAAAGCAGTCCCGCCATGAATGGTGCCAAAGCCAAGTACGGCAGTTTGGGATGGCTGGATTTCTCGGCTCAGGACCGTTTGCAACGCAGTCACCACATGGCAGCTGATAAGTATGGGATCGACTGCCAGATGGGGCATACCTCCATGGCCGCCCCTGCCTTGTACCGATATCTTGATTTCATCAGCGCTGGAGAAGATCGCCCCCGGCTGGGATACTATCTGCCCCACAGGAAGTCCGCTCCACAAATGAAAACTCAGGACATGGTCCACCGGCGGGTCTTTCATCACCCCTGCTTGGATCATCCGCTCAGCGCCACCCATGAGCTCTTCCGCTGGCTGGAAAACGAGCTTGACCTGGCCTTTTATGGAATCTTTGTATGAGCTTAGCAGCTCGGCGACCACCAACCCAACGGCGGTGTGGCCGTCATGCCCACAAGCATGCATTACGCCATCAACCTGGGAACTGTACACCCTATCTCTTGGTTCTTGGATGGGCAGAGCATCTATATCCACCCTGAGCAGCACCGTCGGCCCAGGTTCAGACCCCCTGAGCAGGCCAAGAACCCCGGTATCTGCGACCCCTCGTGTAACTTCCCAGCCCACATCATCAAGGTAGTTGCCAACTATCTCCGCCGTCCTGTGTTCTTGGGTAGAAAGCTCCGGGTTTCGGTGAAAGTCTCGTCGAAGCTCAATGAGTTTGTTCTTGAGGGCTGCCACATCATGTCCCACCTGGTCGGCCATACAATCCTCCGGATCTGTTTGCTCGCGTTCGAAGCCTATTCTACCACAGCAAATTCCTGCCCTTGTGCTGGTGATTACCCGATAATATACTACCCCCAACATGGAAGCGCAGCACTACGACGATAAGCTGGAAGAGCTCTCCCTCTTTCCTCTAAATGTCATACTGTTTCCGGGCATGCCCATGCCTTTACGCATCTTCGAAGAACGATACAAGCTCATGATCAACAAATGCATAGACGAAGCGGAAGCTTTCGGCATCCTGCTCATCAAGGAAGGTCTTGACGTCGGAGGCGGAGCAGTTCCCTATGCTACCGGGACCACCGCCCGGATCACCGAGGTTGAACGACTGGAAGATGGACGTATGAACCTATCCACCCAAGGCGAAACCCGCTTCAAGCTGATCGAGCCTTTACACGATGCGCCTTATCTGAGGGGAAAGGTCCGCTGTCTGACCGAAGCGATGGGAGAAATACAAGACGGAGTCCTAGAGCAGACCAAGGACCTCTTCGCCGAATATGTCAGGGGACTGGCAGGACTACGGGGCGGTTGGATGAGAGAAGCTGATATTCCCAAGGACCCCGGTGTGTTGAGTTACTCCATCGCCCACTATCTGGAATTGCCGGCCATAGCCAAACAACGCCTCCTTGAGGTGGACCACACGGGAGAACGACTGCGGTACGAAATACCGTTGCTTCAAGGAGCAAACCAACGTCTCAGGGATGATGTAATCAAACGAAATCCGTACCAAGGACAGAGCCTGAACTAAGGAACCTCTGAACAACTCACCTGAAGCCCGTCATTCCCGCCCCCTAAAGCCCGTCATTCCCGCGAAGGCGGGAACCTCGCCCCTCTGTAGGGACGGGTTTCACGTCCATCCTCCGCATCCAAGGGGACTTATTCAGACTATTCCTAAACCGCCGCACCATCAGACAGCCTCACCTGATCCCTCATAAACAGCCATGGACCCGGCCGGAACCTGCCCAGTAACCAGCTCAGGATGAAGCATCTTGGCCAGTATCTCCACACCTTCAGCCAACCTGGGGCCGGACCTGCTGAAGTAAGCGTTGGCATTCCCCACATAAACCTGGCCGCCCCGCACTGCCGGCAAGGAATCCCAGCCTTCCCGGTTGCTGAGCAAGCTCATCTCTTCCAATCCCCGCTGCGCATCGAACCCACACGGCGCAACCAGCAGAACATCCGGCTGTTGACCTACAACATCCTCCCACTCAACCCTGCGGGATGGTTGACCGGCCCTTCCGAGACAATCGACTCCACCAGCTGCTTCGATCATCTCCGGCACCCAGTGACCGGCGCACATCAGGGGTTCCAGCCATTCCAAGCAGGCCACCCGCTTCACCTTATCGGATACCGCGGTCTTCTTTCTTGCCAGATCGATCCTGGACCTGAGACTGTCGACCAGGCGCTCAGCTGTCACCTCGCTGCCGGCGGCGACGCCCACTCGCATAATGTCCTGAAAAACATCTTCCAAACAGGTGGGATCAAGGGAGATGATGATGGGGTCTTTGACCAGAGTTTCACATGCCACAGCAACCTGCCGGGCTGTTACAGCTCACTCTTCGCACAGGTCTTGGGTTAGGATAAGATCTGGGTCTGCTGCTTTAAGGGCATCTTGGTCTATCTCATAGATTCCTTGCCCTTGGGCCAACCGCCTTCGAATCGCTTGGTCGATCTCATTGCTGCTAAGTTCGTTGTTGGCCAAGGTGCTGTAAACGACCTTGGGGATTTTCAAAGCTGCTGAGGGATAATCGCATTCGTGGCTCACACCATGAAGAACATCTCCCAGCCCAAGGGCATAGACTATTTCCGTAGCTCCGGGAAAAAACGAGCAGATGCGCATTATATGAATCTCCCATCATCAAGCACTGCGAAACCCTGAGTTAAATCCTGACCTAATCAATTATGCCAGTTATGCCAGCATGTTCAACCCGCGTATATCGTCAACACCCTCCGAAGCCACCCGTTATACCCCACTCCGACCTCTCTACCCCGTCACTCCGGTGGATACCGTAGTCCAAGGTCTTTAGCATCCGTATTTGATCAGCCCCGTTGGCTCTGTTGAACCCCTTCAGCTCCTATGTTATAAAGGAGCCATGGAAACCCAGAATATCAAGAACATGAAGCTTATCTCTCACCATGATCTCCAAGGATTCGGGAATGTGGGTGAAGGAATTGCTCTGCAGCAATTGGGCGATGGCCGGCGCCTCCTGTACCTCGCCCACGAAAGTGCCCCTAAAGATGTCACCACCGTCGATGTGACCGACCTCGCCAACCCGAAAGTGATCAACCAGACCGCCCTGCCTCACCAAGAGATGCGGTCCAACTCTTTGGCAGCCGTCGGAGATATCCTCTATGTCGCTTACCAAGTGGCCAGGCCGGGCATGACTCCTGCCGGAATGGGCATCTACGATATCAGCCAGCCGGGAGAACTCCGGCAGATCAGCTTCTTCGACACATCAGGGCCCGGCTCCAGAGGTGTCCACTGCCTGTGGTGCGTGGATGGGCGGTACGCTTACCTGAGCACCGGAAGCTCGGATTCACGTCCCCGCAATCCCAAGGACGATCAGTTCTACATGTGCGTCGACGTAAGCGACCCAGCCAACCCCAAGGAGGTTGGTCGCTGGTGGCTGCCGGGCGTCATGGACGGGGATGCTGAGGACCCGCCCATCCGTCATCCCCGCTTCGATACCGGCTTTCGCCTTCACAATGCCAACGTATACCCCCAACAGCCCGACAGGGCATACTTGGGCTACATAGACGCCGGGTTTATCACCCTGGATATTTCGGATATGTCAAAGCCCAAGGTGGTGAACCATGTGGACTACCATCCGCCGCTTATCGGGTTCACCCACACCGTCGTACCCCTATTTGACAGGCAGCTGCTGGTGGTCAGCGAAGAGGCGATCAGTCCCGACAGTTGCGCCGACTGGCCGAAGCTGGTGTGGATCGTTGATGTCAGCATCGAATCCAATCCTGTCATGCTCGGTACATTGCCCATGCACAAAGATACCTACTGCAGCTTGCCGGGGCGATACGGAGCTCACAACATCCACGAAAACCAGCCAATCCCCACATCCCACATTTCCGAGAACCTGGTTTATGGCACCTACTTCAACGGAGGAGTCCGGGTCCACGACATTTCCGATCCCTTCGAGCCGGAGGAAATAGCCTACTATGTCCCCCCCATCCCGGAAGGCGCCAATGCAAACGGGGTCAACGATGTGTATGTGGACGAAAACCGGATCATGTATGTGGTTGACCGTCTCGCAGGCGGGCTCTACATTCTGGAGCCCCAATTCTGAGCCTTCAATGGAAGAAGAAACACACAAAATACGGTAATATAGATAAAGTCCAAATTCTCGCATCGTACAGGAGGTCAGATGGTTACTACCAAGGTCCGGGTAGCAGTTATGAATGCGATTCACGATCTGCCGGTACTGGTTGCCAACGATGAAGGATTCTTCAGGGACGAAGGTCTGGACTTGGAGGTTGTGACCACTCCTGGGGTTGCTCAAGTGGCCGCCGACCGCCAAGCTATGCGGGAGCTGATCTTTGACCGCACCATGGAAACTCTCTACAACGACGGCGATGTCAACCAGTTTCGTATGTGCGAGTGGGGGGTTATGAAGCGGGTGGTGGAAGCCCCCGAATGCGGGCAGCGTCCTCAAAAGATCGTTGCTCTCGGTTCTGCAATGACCATTTTTGCCATCTTCGTTGCTCCTGATTCGGGCCTTTATGAGCCTGAGCAGTTGAAAGACAAGCCCATCGCCGTTAGTCCGTGGAACGGCTCCAACTTCACCACCTTGAAGATGTTGGACGGTTTTATGGGCAGAGAACACATCCGGATCACCAACGCCGGGACCATGCTGGAGCGTCTGGAAGCACTCAAACGGGGGGATATTGCGGCCGCCACCTTCATGGAGCCTTGGATCAGCATTGCCCAGAAGGAAGGATTCCGCATCCTCATCGAAACCCACTCCAGCCGCAGCGAAGGCGCTGCCGAAGACCTGGATGGACCCACCTTGGCTGCCATGTTTCGGGCACAAGCCAGAGCAGCCGATACCCTGAATGCAGACCCCACACCTTTCTTGCACTATCTGGTTGCCGAAAGCCAAGGGCGCATCGAAAAAAAGGATATCCAGAGTTGGCGCCTGCTGCATGCCCACCCCAAACCATACGTCCGGGAACGGTTCGAAGACACCTACAACTGGATGCTCAGCTGGGGGCTGACCTCACCCGGCGCCACCTATGAATCAGCGGTGGACAACCGGGCTTGGGCGTAGTGGCGCCGCCCTATATCTTATAGCCCTTGGGTGCGTAGGCAGATGTGTTCGGGTTGCCGGGCAAGAACTCGCCGTGCCCAGGCCTGCCCAGCAGTTGCCCATCATCGACGATCACCCGGCCTCGCTGCATGGTCAATTCGGGCATCCCCAGCAGGTGGAACCCCTCAAAGCTGGAAAAATCGGTGTTGCCATGTTGCTTGTCCACCACATGGGGCTTGGCCGGGTCCCAGATAACCAGATCACCATCAGAACCCATTAGTGGCGCCGCCCTATATCTTATAGCCCTTGGGTGCGTAGGCGGATGTGTTCGGGTTGCCGGGCAAGAACTCGCCGTGCCCAGGCCTGCCCAGCAGTTGCCCATCCTCGACGATCACCCGGCCTCGCTGCATGGTCAATTCGGGCATCCCTAACAGGTGGAACCCCTCAAAGCTGGAAAAATCAGTGTTGCCACGTTGCTTATCCACCACATGGGGCTTGGCCGGGTCCCAGATGACCAGATCGCCATCAGAACCCATTAGTGGCGCCGCCCTATATTTTATAGCCCTTGGGTGCGTAGGCAGATGTGTTCGGGTTGCCGGGCAAGAACTCGCCGTGCCCAGGCCTGCCCAGCAGTTGCCCATCCTCGACGATCACCCGGCCTCGCTGCATGGTCAATTCGGGCATCCCCAGCAGATGGAACCCCTCAAAGCTGGAAAAATCGGTGTTGCCATGTTGCTTGTCCACCACATGAGGCTTGGCCGGGTCCCAGATCACCAGATCACCATCAGAACCCACCTGCAGGGTGCCCTTTTGAGGATACAACCCGAAGATCTTCGCAGGATTTTCGCAGAACACCTGGACCAACCGAGGTAAGGTGATGCGCCCTTGGTTGACCCCTCGGCTCCACACAACCGGCACCATGAACTCAATGGTATTCAGGCCGTAACGGGCTTCGAATATATTTTCGCCGGTTGCATTCGGATCATCCAAAGCTATCTCCGCTTTTGCTCCCCCTGTCAGCTTCTGGCTTCTGGTGAAGCCTCCCGAATCGCTGGCGATCACATCAATGTGCCCGTCAGCAAGCGCTTGCCAAAGAGCATCGCAATCTTCCTGTTCTCTCAGGGGAGGGCCGACCTTCGCCAACGGACCTTTGGCTATGGTCTCATCATTGGTCAAGGTCAGATAATGGGGGCAGGACTCGGTGAAGAGGGGCATTCCTTCTTCCCGGAAACGCTTTACAAGGGGGATGGATTCATGGGCGCTCAGATGGACCGGGTAAAGGGGCGCACCAACCACCTTGGAAAACACAGCAACCCTGTTCAGAGCTTCAGCTTCCAATATGTTGGGTTGGGCAGGCAGAAAATACTCGCCTGAAACCCTTCCTTCAGCGGTATATTTGTCGATCAGGTAATCAATGCAGCAACCGTTCTCAGCATGGACCATAGCCAAAGCACCATCTTTGGCTGCTTGGTCCATCACCTGAATCATCGCTTGGTCCGACAACATCATCCCCCGGCGACTGTAGGACATGAAGAACTTGAACGATATTACGCCCAGCCGCACCAGCTCAGGCACCGACTTTCTGAGGGTATCTTCATCCGCTGCGACATAGGTGCCGTGGACCGCATAGTCGATGTAAGAAAGCTTCTGTGCATCATCTATGAAGTTCTTGACCACATCGGTGGTGTAGCCGCCGAAACCCCAAGCCGGAACGTTCCCCACAAAGGCGACGACCGTGGTGATGCCGCCAAAAGCGGCAGTGATGGAGTAGGTATCCATCTTGTCGGAATAAACGGGATGACAGTGGGAATCTATGGCCCCGGGGAGCACATACTTTCCCGATGCATCGATCGTTCGTACTGCTTCCCGCTGGGATAGATCATCCCCTATCTCCACGATCCGCCCATCTCCGATGAGAATATCTCCCCGGCTAATGCCGCCGCCGCCCACCATAAGCCCGCCCTTTACCAACACATCCGCACGTTGCTCCGCCATAGCATTCCCCTTCCGATTTCATATCTGATTGATCAAGAAAAACCCAAACGTACCCAGCTACATAAGAACTCCACCTGACCTATATTACTATCGGGACAAAAGAGCGTCAAAGGCTAGGGACGCACACAGATGTTCCGCCCCTGCAAGTGGAATCTTGATGCCCTCCCCAACCCGTCATCCCGAACCCAGCGCCAACCCCCGAATTGCCATTCCGAACCCCACATTGGCCCCGTATTGTCATCCCGAACCCAACACTGTCATTCCGCCCCCAGTCATTCCGAACCCCATACCGTCATTCCGAACTCCTCGTAGTCATTCCGAACGGAGTGAGGAATCTAACGTCTTGCGTTGAGGGCAGCCCATTGTTAGACAGCTCGGCGTGGGTGCAAGGACTTTAGATTCTTCGGCGTGCGCGCCTCAGAATGACGGGGGGAATCGTCATTCCGAATCCTTCCATTGTCATTCCGCCCCTCTGTCGTTCCGAATCCCTCCATCGTCATTCCGAACCCCTGTCACTCCGAACCCCTCATTGTCATTCCGAACTCCTCACTGTCATTCCGAACCCCTCACTGTCATTCCGAACGGAGTGACGAATCTAAGATCTCCCTCTGACACCAGGTCCATTCCTCCGACCACCCATCCTACATCCAAGCACCTTAGATTCTTCGGCGTGCGCGCCTCAGAATGACAGGGTAGAGGGGCACCTCAGAATGACAGGGGAGGGGTCTCCTCAGAATGACGAGCAATTGCCATTCCGAGCTCCTCACTGTCATTCCGAACGGAGTGAGGAATCTAAGATCTCCCTCTGACGCCAGGTCCATTCCTCCGACCACCCACCGTATACCCAAGCACCTTAGATTCTTCGGCGTGCGCGCCTCAGAATGACGGGGTAGAGGGGCGCCTCAGAATGACAGAGGAGGGGCACGCCTCAGAATGACGGGGGAGGGGGGCACCTCAGAATGACAGAGGAGGGGCGCGCCTCAGAATGACAGGGGAGGGGCACCTCAGAATGACGGGCAATTGCGATTCCGAGCTCCTCACTGTCATTCCGAACGCAGTGAGGAATCTAAGATCTCCCTCTGACGGCAGGTCCATTCCTCCGACCACCCACCGCATACCCAAGCACCTTAGATTCTTCGGCGTGCGCGCCTCAGAATGACGGGGGAGGGGGGATCCCCAGAATGACGGAGGAGGGGCGCGCCTCAGAATGACGGGGGAGGGAGGCGCCTCAGAATGACGGGCAATTGCCATTCCGAACCCCTCATTGTCATTCCGAACCCCTCATTGTCATTCCGAGGTCCTCACTGTCATTCCGAACGGAGTGAGGAATCTAAGATCTCCCTCTGACGGTAGGTCCATTCATCCAACCACTCACCGTATACCCAAGCACCTTAGATTCTTCGGCGTGCGCGCCTCAGAATGACAGGGTAGAGGGGCACCTCAGAATGACAGAGGAGGCGCGCGCCTCAGAATGACGGGGGAGGGAGGCACCTCAGAATGACAGGGGAGGGGGGCTCCTCAGAATGACAAGGGTACATCGTCATTCCGAATCCCCAGTCATTCCGAACCCCTCATTGTCATTCCGATCTCCTCACTGTCATTCCGAACGGAGTGAGGAATCTAAGACCTCCCTCTGACACCAGGTCCATTCCTCCGACCACCCACCGCATACCCAAGCACCTTAGATTCTTCGGCGTGCGCGCCTCAGAATGACAGGGTAGAGGGGCACCTCAGAATGACAGAGGAGGGGCACGCCTCAGAATGACAGGGTAGAGGGGCACCTCAGAATGACAGAGGAGGGGCACGCCTCAGAATGACGGGCAATTGCCATTCCGAACCCCTCATTGTCATTCCGAACTCTTCACTGTCATTCCGAACGGAGTGAGGAATCTAAGATCTCCCTCTGACACTAGGTCCATTCCTCCGACCACCCGCCGCATACCCAAGCACCTTAGATTCTTCGGCGTGCGCGCCTCAGAATGACGGGGGAGGGGCGCCTCAGAATGACCGGGGAGGGGGGCACCTCAAAATGACAGAGGAGGGGCACGCCTCAGAATGACAGGGGAGGGAGGCGCCTCAGAATGCCGGGGGAGGGGCACCTCAGAATGACGGGGGGAGGGGCACCTCAGAATGACGGGGGAGGGGGGATCCCCAGAATGACAGAGGAGGGGCGCCTCAGAATTACGGGGGAGGGGCGCGCCTCAGAATGCCGGGGGAGGATTGTCATTCCGAATCCCATCATTGTCATTCCGAATCCCTCCATTGTCATTCCGAACGGAGTGAGGAAACTGACGTCGGCCGATGGGGACGATCCATTTATTGCCAAGTCTGGACAGTTACGGGACACACATCATGTGCGTTGACGCTCAGAAACTGCTCCACTACACTCACATCCACGGGCGCCCTTCCTCACGATGCAGATGGAATCTGCCAGAAAAGGGCTCCGGTCCTCTTATCTTCCAACCCAAGGAGCAAGGTATGAAAGCTGCGATCATCCATGAACTGGGGCCCGCCGACGTTCTCAAGTATGAAGATGTTCCAGACCCACAGATCAGACCCAAGCAGGCGCTGGTCAGAATCAAAGCTGCCTCCATCAACCGCGGCGACCTGGGCCGGAGGGAAGGCAGCTACCGTGGAGCCACCGCCTGTGCAGCTCTTCCGTTGATCTTGGGATGGGATGTTGCCGGAGAGATCGAGGAGGTTGGCTCGGAAGTGGAAGGCCGGCATGTGGGCCAAAGGGTGGCAGCAACCCTTGCCCAAGGCGGCTATGCGGAGCTGGCAGCAGTGCACGTTGCTGGCACGGTCCCAATCCCCGACAACCTGTCCTTCGAAGATGCTGCCAGCATACCCATCGCTTTCCTGACCTCTTGGTTTGCTCTGCTCAAGGTCGGAGAGCTTCAAAAAGAAGATGTAGCGCTGGTCCAGTCTGGTGGCTCCGGCATAGGTATGGCGGCCATCCAGATCGCCAAGCACATAGGATCGAAGGTCATAACCACCAGCAGCACCGAACAGAAGCTGAAGAAAGCTGCCGAACTGGGGGCTGACCGGGGCATCAACTATACGAAAGATGATCTGGTGCATGAGGTGCTTGAGTTTTCGGAAGGGGCTGGAGTCAATTTTGTACTAGAGTCCGTCGGTGGTGAAACCTTGAGCAAAAGCATAAGCTGTCTTGCGCCGGGGGGTCGATTGGTGACGGTGGGCAACACAAGCCAAACTCCCACCCAGATAGATGCGGGACTGCTGGTGCAACGGGGCCTGCGCCTCATTGGCTTTTCATTGTCCACACAAATGGGCAAGGGCGGGGTGATGGGGGAGTTGCACCATATCATGGACCTGTTCGGAGAAGGAAAGCTGAAGACCGTGATTGACCGTGTGTTCAGGCTGGAAGAAGCAGCCGAAGCTCACCGGTATGTCGCACAGAACCAAAACTTCGGGAAAGTGCTCCTGCTGCCCTGAGCCGTTTGCCGGAAGGCTCCCTACATACGAGGGGTGGGTGAAGAGGGTACATCCGGCGGAACAAGCTCCAAGTTTATTGCCTTTTCGCACCACCGGGCCGCCGCCAAGAGCTTTCCTTCACCAAAGAGTGTACCTTCCAGCTGGACTCCCATTGGGAGCCCTCCTGCGCTGAGACCCGAGGGGATGGAAATCGTAGGCAGGCCCGCCGATGTCCAAGGCGCTTGGAACACGGGATTCCCGGTCGTACCTTCATCAAGGGGAGGGGCCGGCGTCGGGGCAGATGGGGTCAGAAGAACATCCACCGACCTAGCCATTGCATCCATTTCTGCCCGGTGCCTCCGACGTAGCCGCTGGGCTTGCACATAGTGGACAGCCGGTATGAGCTTACCCACTTCTATCCAGCTCCGCAGTTTGGGGCTGTAGTCATCAGCCCGGCTATTGAACGTATCTTCATGGTAAGCTGCACATTCCACCCCCGTGATGGTGCGGTGGGCAGCAAAGATGGACGAGAAATTGGGTGGAAGAGATACTTCCACCACATCCGCACCCCGTTTTGCCAGAAGCTCAGCTATCTCTTCAGTATGCTTCTTGGTCTCATCAGCGCACTGTTCCAAGAAGAACTCTCGGACGAGCCCGATGCGCGGCGGAGAAGTGGATGCGCGAAGAACGTCAAGATAGTCCTCGGTGGGCCAACGGGCTGAACTGGGGTCATTTGGATCATAGCCGGCCATTGCCCCCAACATCACCCCCGCATCTTCGACGGTACGGGTCAAGATGCCCACCGTATCCATTGAGTAGCTGACAGGGACGACTCCGTAACGGCTTATACGGCCATAGGTCCCCTTCAGACCCACAATCCCATTGTATGAAGCTGGACGACAGGTGGAGCCCGCCGTTTGAGAACCCAAAGCTCCGGCGCACATCCGGGTTGCAACAGCCACAGATGATCCGCTGCTGGAACCTCCGGGAGTGTGGGCAGGGTTCCACGGGTTGAGTGTGGGCGACGGATCCGAGGTTGCAAATTCGGTGGTGACAGCTTTTCCCAGCACAATCGCCCCAGCATCCTTCAGGCGGGCAACGGAGGTCGCATCATAGGTGGGCACAAAGTCGGCAAGAATCTTGGAACAAGCTGTTGTCTTCATTCCGGCGGTGTAGTAGATATCTTTCAGACCTACGGGGACGCCGTGCAGAGACCCCAATATGTTCCCTTGGTCTGCCTGCCGGTCCCTCTCATGGGCAGCTCCCAACACCTCTTCCCGGTCGATGGTCACCCAAGCATGAAGCTTGGGGTCCAGCTCATCAATAAGGCTCAGGAGCGAAGTAGCCAAGTCCACAGACGAGATTTCGCCGGTGCGTATTCTTTCAGCAGCTTCGACGATGGTCAGATCATAGAGTTGGGACATAGTGTACGCTCCTTATGTAAACGGATGCTTGGAGCTTGGAAAGACCATTCTGCGAAAAGCTACTTCGGTCGAATATCAATGGTTTCGATGGTGACCGCTTCCACAGGTTTGTCCCCGGAACCCCGGCGTACTTGGGAGATTGCCTCAGCAATATCCTGCCCTTCGACCACCGTCCCAAATATGGTATGGTTCCCGTTCAGGTGCGAGGTAGACGCCGTGGTGATGAAGAACTGGCTTCCGTTGGTGCCGGTCCCGGCGCCCCTGTTAGCCATGGCCAGGTAACCTGCCTTGTCGAAAACCAGCGAAGGTACGATTTCGTCTGCAAACTGGTATCCCGGTCCACCCGAACCTGTACCCGTAGGATCTCCACCTTGGATCATAAACCCGGGGATCACCCGGTGGAAAATCAAGCCGTCGTAGTAATCATCTTGTGCCAAGAAAACAAAGCTGTTGACGGTGTTGGGCGCTTCCTTCGGGAATAAGTCTACAACTATGTCGCCCATACTCGTCTTGATGGTCGCTGTGTACTGCTTATCGGGCTCAATCACGGTGGCTGGGAACGCCGAGTACTGCTTCATTTCACTTCCTTGTTCAGTCTGTTGCACAACTGCCGTTGGGGATGCGGTGAGCTGTTCCGTGACGCTTCCTCCGCAGGCTGTCAGAACCAAAAGTATCGCGGCTATGAACGATGCTTTAATCACGGTGCTATTATAGTGGGCCGGATGTGATGTGTCACCATTAAGACCGTGCTTGTCCTTGGGGATTGACCACGAACATATCCGGCAGCTACACTTGAACCGCATACTTCCCCGGCCAAGTGGGTTGTCAGCGCCTGTTAGGAGGTCCCTCAATTGGATTGCCCCCGCTGTGTAGCGCCACTGAAGATCGAAACCCACAAGGGTATTACGGTAGATCGATGTTCTGAATGCGAAGGCCTATGGCTGGACTACACTGAGCTGGACGAACTGGAAGATACTGTCATGGATGACGACAGTTCCAAGGGTTCGATGATGTTCCGGTCTCAAGGCAGCGATCTTTCCTGCCCCCAATGCAACACCAATATGGATTGGTTCCGGTACAGGCATTACGATCTGGACATAGATTTTTGCAGCTCAGAACACGGCTTTTGGTTGGATAAAGGCGAAGAAAAGCGTGTCCTGGAAATCATGGAGCAACGCTCCAAAGACATGAAACGATCATCTGACGCCCAAGTACAGTGGGATAAGTTGCTTACAGGTATGAAATCCAAAGGATTTATGTCCAAGGTTCGAGACCTGTTCAAACGCTGATCTGCTTCGATCATTTGCCGACAGGGCACCCGCGGGGCCGATATGGCCCCATCATCATTCTGGGAGGCGCTTCGATGGAAAATGCAAAGTTCGTTGATGTTAAAGGGGTACGCACCCAGTACTACGAAGCTGGTGAGGGGGAACCTTTGCTCTTGGTCCACGGCGGCGCTTTCGGAGGGTTCGATAGTGCTGAAGACTGGGGGGTGAACTTCGATTCTCTAGCTGGTCACTTTCACACCTTTGCCATCGACAAGGTTGGCCAGGGCTTTAGTGATGCTCCCTTGTCCGATGAGGAGTATGTGATGGGCGCTCATGTCAACCACATATACGATTTTATGTCGGCGGTCGGCATCGAAAGCACTCACCTGGCCGGCCATTCCAGGGGTGGGTATGCAGTCACCAGGGTTGCCTTGGAACATCCTGAGGTTGTGAGGACTCTGATCATCATCGATAGCTCCACCTTGATGACGCCGCCCAATCCCATCTACGATGAGTGGGCCAGACAAGCTGCCAATATCCCCGACCCACGGGAGCAAATCCGTTACTTGGTTGGCGCCAACTCCTTCAGGGATGATCATTGCACCGAGCGCTACATCGATGTTGCCTTGGAAATCCGAGCCCTTGAGAAGTCCAAAGATGTGGAAAAACGGATGGCTGACGGCCTCCGGGAGCACTTCAAAACCGATCTGGTTGCCCGGCAGCAAGAAACCCATGCTTGGATCAGGGACGGGGGCATCAAAGCTCCCACCTTGGTGATCTGGGCATACAACGATCCTTCCGCGACTATGGACCACTGCGGAATTCCGTGCATGGAGCTGATCATGTCTTCGGTCCCCGACTCCCAGATGCACATACTCAACGAAGCAGGCCACTACTGCTACCGTGAACAACCTGAAGGGTTCGAAACAGCTCTTGTCACCTTCATTCAGAAGAACTCGAAAGGTGCGTAAACGATGCCCTACTCGCTAACCGATCTGGACGCAATGACCATCGAGGCTGCTCAGAACCTTCCCTTTGAAGATAGGGATGCTCTGCTCGACCTGATCATTGCCGACGGGCGCAAACGCTCCACAGACCAGATCTCCCATCGCATCGGGTTGTACTCCGACTACTTCGATGAAGACTTGACGCGACTCCTCAAGGTAAAGGCTATCCGGGTCCTTTGCCGTGGAACAACCGAATCAGGATTCGATGGCATCATCGTTGGAGAAAGCGATGAGGAGCACTACCGGGCAGCCTTTCGGCACCTTGAAACCACGCTCAAAGCTGCCGGCGCCAGCTATGATAGGGTTGTCACCATGATGATATTCCTCACCAACATGGACAATTGGCCTATGCTGAACGAAGTGTATAAAGAGTTCGTGCGCAACTCCCCATGCCGCGCCGTCATAGGCACAACCGGACTGGCTGAAAAACCCCTTATGATCGAAATCGTCGAATGTATCGCCTATAGGGTTGGTCCATAACCCTGAAGGCATCGGTAGTTTGGACTGCCCTGAACTACCTTGAGATCAGTTCAGGGGGCCACACAACCAACTTCCTCCCATCCACCCACCTGACCAAGCACACCTGCCTTCCCACTTGGGATCCCACTTTCCGGTGTATCTTGAAGGGTCCGTAGAAGGTGGTGCAGTTCAACCTGTATGCAGCTTCCATAAGCCGCCGACCGTCGGTGGCTCCTGCTTCCATCAAACACTGTTCAGCTATCAGCCCCACAGCATACCCTTGAGCCATTGTGTAGTCTGCTCCTCCATCACGGAACCCTTTGTGCCGGAGCCTGAGCTCCTCTACCGCAGGGCCATGATCGGGTGTGTACGGGGTCCCGGATTCCCACTGGCTGGGACCAATGAACCCTTCTGCCGATGACCCCATCTCCGTTCCAAAAAGGGAGACCCCGGATGCTACGAGCGCCATAGCTTCCGCTTTCATGTTGGCAGATACAATCTCACGGCCGATCGCAAGATCATCCTCTATGCGGCCAACCCCGATCACCACATCCGGTTTGACTGCTTGAATCCGGGCTACAGCAGCTTTGAAATCCACTTCCGAAGGTTGATATGCCTCTTCATAAACCACCTGCCAGCCGTTTTCGGTAGCATATCGTTCGAATCCACCAGCAACCGCCTCGGGGAAAGACCCTCTGGCGGAACGAAGAATGGCTACCGTGCGCAGGTGGGGGCTTTTATCCATGAGAAAATCGACCACACCACGGAGATAGCTGGAAGCTGGAGCCAGAATGCTGACGACCCTCCTGAAACCCCTACGCTGTACCTCATCCGATGAGCCGCCATGATTCCATAGAACCATACCGAGATTTTCGGTTACCGAAGCACAGGCCAAGGTGAGAGAACTGGAGTAGGGGCCAAACAACAAATCAACATAGTCCTCGGTGATCAGTTTGCGGGTTACGAGCCGGGTGGCGCCAGGCGTACTTTCGTCGTCGTAGTGCACCAGCCGCACCGGTAGACTCTTACCATGTTCAGCTAGGTGCAAACCCCCGCGGGCATTGGTGTCTTCGACCCAGTATGTGACACCCTGAAGAGCTTGTACGCCTTGGCTGCTGAACCGGCCTGTAAGGGAAATGGGGATGCCGACCGTGATGGTATCTTGGTTCAAGCTATCGACCAGGGGAGCCAGCGTCCGTGGTTTTAGCAGTCCCTTATTGGGCGGAAGATGCCAAAGGAGCTGGTGTAGCCGTGGAGGTAGGTTGAACCCCCCACCGGCCCTATCTCACCATTGCAGAAGAACCCTCCCAAGGGAACAACGCCGACCTTGTCTTTGAACAGACCGGTGTCATGGTCCGGACGCCCATACAGGTATTCTCCTCTTCCCAAACATGAGAAGAGGAGCGCCCCTGAGCTGTCCGTTGCCCGTTCTTCTGCTGCATACTTGGCAAGAAGAGCAGAGAGGTCTTCTGCTGAGGTGAGGGCATCCCTAAGATGGAACTGTACCCTCTGGCCTTCTTGCAGCAGCTCTCCTGTGGCCATGGCGCCTTCCTTGGAATCCAGTCCCATGACATTGCGGATCAGAAAGTCTCCCTGCTGAGGCTTGTCGTTGAAATCATCCATCACAATCCCCAAGTACAAGGAGCTTTGCATGAGGGCTTGGTCCCGCTCGTTGGCATGAGCAAAGAGATCCTTCAGCACCTCCAGCGGAGGACGTTCGTCCAGCGATACCAGCATGTTTTGGTGGCTCTTGGTGATGCACATCAGTTCTCCAATGGGGCGGCACCCCTGCGCAACCACCGTATCAACCACGATGTTACCCTTCAAGGCGATTCCAATCGCACCGGACCGGTGCATCTGATCTCCCAGAAACAGTGCATTCTGCCCATGCCGTTGACCGCTGCTGGCCAATCCGCCAATCTTGATGCTCTTCCCATAAGCATAATCCATACCTTCAATGAAAGCTTGTGCTGGAAACGTGAAAGGGTCAGCCAGAAGCATGAAGTAAAGATTATCTTCCGAAGGCACCCCCAGAGCTTTTTCCCACCTGGAAGGGCTGGCATCTTGGTCCGGCAGACCATCGCCATCAAGGTGGAACGACCGTATTTCAACCCCCGGTAACGAACCGACGGTCAGCGACACTCCGGGCCGGTGTTCCACCTCTTGGGAATCTCCTATTACTCCTCCGGCGGAACACCCGAAAACCAGGATAGGTCCCAAATGCTCGTGGATTATCGATGGAGCCAGATCGTACTCCTCGGCAAAGTGGTGGGATATGAAGACAACGGCAATATCTCCGGTTGCATCACCCATTTCCTGCTTCGTTTGGAGGATACAGCTTGTCAGGGCTTCTCTCAGGTCCTGTTTATCAGAGACGGCAGAGGACCATTTCATCGTTCCCAAACCTCCGGTTTGCATTAACCTGGATATATCTGACGGTCGTCAAATACGGGCGATACGGGCTTCAGTATAACAGAGCTTTACCGGACTTTTCATCTTGATCCCGGACCGGGGCACAACAGGGCGGGGAATAACCGAACGGCACCTCCGTGGATATCTCACTAAGCGGCATAGAATGCGGTTGCTCTTGATCATGATATCCTGCTGGTGGTAGCTTTTCTGCCAATCTTGGGGGACAATAAGATGGCTCTCGGAGCCAGGTTCCGCGGTGAATGTTGTCCGTAGCCAACCCAGTAAGCCAGCTGGATACATAAGAGGAGCACGAATGCCCAATCATCTCATCAACGAAACCAGCCCTTATCTGCTGCAACATGCCAACAACCCAGTGGACTGGTACCCGTGGGGCGCAGAAGCGCTATCAAAAGCTCAACAGGAAGATAAACCCATCCTCCTCAGCATCGGATATTCAGCATGTCACTGGTGCCATGTTATGGAGCGGGAATCCTTCGAAGACACCCAAATCGCCGGGCTGATGAACGAGCACTTCGTGTGCATCAAGGTCGACCGTGAAGAAAGACCTGACCTGGACAGCATTTACATGAACGCCGTCCAAGCCCTTACCGGCGGCGGCGGTTGGCCGATGACGGTGTTTCTGGCTCCAGACACCAGTCCCTTCTACGGAGGCACCTACTTCCCCCCCGAAGACCGCGGTGGAATGATCGGATTCCCCAAGCTTTTGACCAGGGTTGCCGATGCATTTAAAAGTCGCCGGGGAGAAATCACCCAGACCACACAAGAGCTGCTAACCCACCTCCAACCCTTGGCTCCCGTCCCAAGTCCCGATCCCTTGAGCTCCGAAATACTGCATGATGCTATGGCAACACTGGTCCAAGGGTTCGACTTCGACAACGGTGGATTTGGGTCGGCCCCCAAGTTTCCCCAACCTATGGTCTACGAGTTCATGCTGCACTACTATCATTTGAACAAAGACCCGTTTGCCCTCCAGATGGTGGAATCTACCGCCGAAAAGATGGGCCGCGGCGGGATGTACGACCAGGTCGGCGGCGGCTTCCATCGCTACTCAACCGATGCTCACTGGCTGGTCCCCCATTTTGAAAAGATGCTCTACGATAATGCTCTTCTCAGCCGGTTGTACGTGCATTTGTACCAAGCAACAGGCAACGGGTGGTACCAGCGGATAGCCGAAGAAACCTTGGATTATGTCCTGCGGGAAATGACCGATCCTTCAGGGGGCTTCTACTCAACCCAAGATGCAGACAGCGAGGGCGAAGAGGGTAAGTTCTTCATATGGTCCTTGGATGAAATCGTGGGACTCTTGGGCCCTGAAGATGGGCCGGTTGTGGCAGGCTACTTGGGGGTTACTGAGCAGGGCAACTTCGAAGGCCGCAACATTCTGAACATTCCCGAACCCACCAACTCCGTTGCCGAACGATGCGGCATATCCATAGAAGAACTGATCAGGGCAGTCCAGCGAGGCAAAACCGCCCTGCTGGCAGAACGGGAAACCCGCATTCATCCAGCCAGAGACGAAAAAATACTTACCGCTTGGAACGGCTTGATGATCCGCAGCTTCGCCGAAGCAGGAGCGGTGCTGGACCGGGAAGACTACCGTCAAGCTGCCGTAGCCAGCGCATCATTCGTTCTTGAGAACCTCCGAAAGGACGGTCGTATTCTGCGGACCTACAAAGATGGTCAAGCCAAGCTCAACGGTTACCTGGAGGACTACTCCTACTTGGCTGATGGCCTGTTAGCACTTTACGAAGCAACCTTCGACCTTCGATGGTTCGACGAAGCAGAAGCTCTGGGCAGAGAGATGGTAGACCTGTTTTGGGATGAGATGCAAGGTGTTTTCTATGACACCGGCAAAGACCATGAACCCCTTGTCGTGCGCCCCCGGGACTACTTCGATAATGCAACCCCATGCGGAGGTTCCGTTGCTACCGACGTCATGCTCCATCTGGCAGTCCTTACCGGCGATGCCGAATATAGCCGCCGGGCATCTGTCGCTATGCACTCTATACGGCAACAGCTGAGCCGCATCGCTCAGGGCATGGGCCGGTGGCTGTGCGACATCTGTTTCTACACCTCAGCCGCCAAGGAGATCGCCATAATAGGGGACCCGGCTTCTCCCGACACCCGTGCCCTTCTGAACGAGGTCTACCAACGTTATCTTCCCAACAAGGTTGTGGCGGGCGCCGCTAGCCCCGTGGCCAGCGACAGAGGTATCCCCCTGCTCCAAGAGCGGGGCATGATCGACGGCAAACCGACGTCGTACGTCTGTAAGAACTACGCCTGCCAGCTTCCGGTCACGACGCCCGATGCTCTGGCCGCCCAGATGGAGGACTAGCGGCATGTCCTGAGAAAACCCACTACTTTCCGTTCGATTGTTCAAGCCAGACTCAACAAAACCGGAATTTCTGCCCTATAAGAGTTTGTCTCATAGACCGGTGGGCGGGTTGAGTAACACAGGTGTGGGAGCGATGCGCCTCAACAGAGGTTGGCCCGTCCAGTTGCACCGGCCACTTGTCGGCCCCCAGAAAGGTCGTCTACTCTCTTAGTTCCATGGCGCCTTGACCCAGTCCCAAGGCGCTTGGCCGCTGCGCCATAGCTTGAGCAAGTTATGGGTCGTCCCTGCCAGCGACCACTCACTCTGTGCAGCGCCCAACCCCCGTCTCATAAACCGTCGGAACCCCTGGCCTTCCTTGACCTGTCCGAACACCGGCTCCACCAGTACACCCCGCTTCTTGTACAGAGCTCGGCCTCGCTTTGTCAGCAGCTTGCGCTCCATCCTGTCCCTCGGGCTCAGTCCTTTTGGTATACGCCCTCGGGGACACCCCTTCTCCCATAGCAGCTTCCGCTGTTTCCAATCCTTGGTGGTGGCAATAAGAAGCTCAGGCATCTCTGGCCAGGGGCAAGCCCTGATGTTGGCCTCACTCCAGTACCCGGCATCGGCCAAGCCCGCTTTGGGCCGGTCCTCTATGCCGGCTGCTTCCAGAGTATGCGCCATGGTTTGGAGCATCGGCTCCAGTTGCTGCACATCGTTGGCCTCTTGGGTCACTCCAACGGCTACTATGATCTGCTCCTCGCTCACCACCGCCTGGGCATTGTAGCCCTGCACGTACCCTTGCCTGGTCTTCATGATACGACTGTCCGGGTCGGTGGTATTAGCCTTCGCCCCTTCGGTAGGAAGTGGCTCTACCACCTTGGGCTTTCGCCCTCGCTTCTTTTTGCCTGTGACATCTTCTTCTGCCCGCCGTCGCTCCACGTGCTCTTGGACAGCCTTGGCTCCTGCTTCAGCCTCCCGCTGCAGACGTTCCTTGGCTTCCTTCAGGCGCTTGAGCCGCTCCGTCCGTCCCCCTAGCCCTTCCGGTAGCTCATCCCCTCGCCGGTCGGGACCATAATGGGCATCCTCTTCAGCATCCGTTGCCTTGGCCTCTGCCAACATGCGCCGCACTTCTTCTTCAATGGCCTGGTGGCTCCGGTTGGTGGCCAGGGCCGCGTTGGCTGCCACCTTCGTCCCATCAAGAGCCACTACCCCCAACTTCACCAGACCCGCTTCATGGCATAACCTCAGTACCTCTACAAAGAGCTCCTCGAACGCCTCCTCGCGCTCCGCCCTAAAGCGACAGATGGTACGGAAGTCTGGCTGCCGGTTGGCCGCCACCACCCGGAATCCTACATCTTCCTCCAGAGCACGGGCTATGCGCCTGGAACTGCGTACACCCAGGCAGTAGCCGTACAACAGGATGGCCACCATCATCCCCGGATCGTAGGCCGCTGCACCCCATCCATCACTTCGATAGACTGCATAGAACTCCCTCAGATCCATCTGGCCTACTGCATCTATAATGAACCAAGCCAAGTGACCCTCACTCAGCCAATCCCTCATGGACGGCGGCATCAAGTAGCTCTGGTCTCGCTCGCAACTCAGAAGGTTATAAGCCATAGTGTCCTACCTGCCTGATGTTTCTATGAGCTTACTGCTTCGCCAACCCCGCAGGAAGGGGGTTTATGGGACACGCTCATAACTGGCGACAGTTAAATCTACGAAGAGGGACCCACGTGCCCGAAACCGAAGACCTATACGAAATCCTGCAAGTTCACCCCTCTGCGCATAAGGACGTTGTCGATGCCGCATATCAGCGGCTGGCGCTGCTCTACCATCCTGCCACCGATTCGTCGTCGGAAGCAGCCGCAAAGCTGGCCGCACTCGGCAGGGCTTACGCTGTGCTGGGCGACCCCGAAAAGCGGACCGTCTACGACCGGAGCAGGGAAACGGTAGCGAGCCGTACTGCAGCGCAGGAACAAGAACCCCCCGAAACCGGGCCGCCAAAGGCGCCCGCCCGCAGAAGGACCAAGCAGAGCAACCTCGACTACATTACCATCGGCTCCACCAAGGAAGATGTGTCCCGGATTCAAGGCCCGCCGTCCAGCGCCAGCTCCACTGCCGACGGCTATTATGAAGGGGAATTCTGGTACTACGATTCAGGAGAAGTCAAAAGTGTAGTCAGTTTTAGCAAAGCAGGTAGGGTCAACCAATGGAATAGCTTGGGAGATCTGATGGTCCAGATAGTTCCCGGCTTGAACATTACGACTTCCGAAACATTCAGTATAGGCTCCCACAAGGACGATGTGGCCCGGCTGCAAGGGACCCCATACCGGATAGATGTCCCAATCCCGAAGAGCGGTACCACCATTCGAAAAGAACGAGAAGACCGAAAATTCTATCGAGAGATCGCCCAAGAAATAGGCAAGCCCATTGACCCCAGAGATGAAGGCCCCATAGGAAAGTTCGACGATGATGATGACCCTGACCGGGAGACATGGTACTACAAATCGGGAGTCGTCGAGTTATCCATTGCCACTGGCCGGGTTACGGCTTGGTATAACCAGGATGGCTCTCTCAAGGCCCAAGTCCGGTGGTCAGAGCGCAAAGCGGAGTGGGCTGGGCAAGAGTATTTCACCCTTGGCTCAACCCAGAGAGATGTGAAGAGGGTACAAGGAGAGGCTGTTAAGAAAATCCATACTCTCGAGAAATGGAGTTATGGCAATGACCTGCTCTCTGATGAAGTGGAATTCATGAATGGTAAGGTTATTGGATGGCGCAATTATCAAGGAGATTTGAAAGTACGGGTGATTCCTGGGATCAATGCTACTTCCCGGCCAATTCTTCAAGTTAGGCTCTCACAAGGACGACGTCGCAAGGCTACAGGGAACCCCGCGAACGATTTTCGCAATCAAGACTCCATCTGCTATAGAGCGGGGGGACGGGTTCGAAAGGTGGTCCTTTGGTAGGGGAGGAGAGGTCACCTTCTCTGTTTCCGGCTATGTAATCGACTGGAGCAACCCTGAGAGCGAACTTAAAGTGCACGGCATACGCCCTGATAGCAAGCTTCCACGAAACTACCGATCCACCAGCGCGGATGCCCCCAAAGCCCAAGATGCTTTTCACTGGTTGCAGTCCTAGGAGTGGTTGCCGCTGGCATCGTCGCAACAGCCTTCCTGTGGTAAACACGCCCGCCTACCCAGACACCCGGTTTGGATGTATAATTGGGCAGGTTTTTGAGCGGGTGCCTCACCTGCGGCCCTCACCGTTGAGGATTCCATACTTCGCTTTCGGAGAAACTTATGACTGACAAGCAGGCTATAGAACAGGCGAAAGAGCAGTTCGGCGTGGTGCTGGAACAGCAGCTAGAACGGGTCGAACGGCTCAAAGCCGAGGTCGACTGGACCGATTACAGCACGGTCAGCCCCATCATCATCGGTATGATCGGGGGAGATGGCATCGGCCCCTATATTGCGGCTGAATCCCAGAGGGTGCTGGAATTCTTTCTTCAAGACCAGGTGACCAACGGTAAGGTCGTCTTCAAAACGATCGAAGGGCTGACCATCGAAAACCGGGCTGCAATGAAAAAGAGCATACCTGAGGATGTTCTTGCCGAAATCAAGACTTGCCATGTGACACTGAAAGGTCCCACCCATACCCCGGAACGAGGAGATGGATGGCCGAACCTGGAGAGCGCCAACGTCTCTATGCGAAAGGAGCTGGACCTTTTTGCCAACGTTCGCCCGGTGCGGATCCCCCAACAGGGTATAGATTGGACCTTCTTCCGGGAAAACACCGAGGATCTGTACGCTGTAGGCAGCCAAGGGGTAAACGTCACCGAAGATCTGGGCATCGACTTCCGGGTCATCACCAGCCAAGGCTCGGAACGCATCATAGAAGCAGCTTTTGCCCACGCCAAACGTACGGGCAAAGATAATGTGACCGTCGTTACCAAGGCGAACATCGTCAAAACCACCGATGGGAAGTTCTTGGATATCGCACGAAAGGTGTCGGACAGGTATCCGGGGATCAGTTGGGAAGGTTGGTATATCGACCTGATGACCGCTGCTCTCATCAACCCAGCCCGTCAAAAACAGTTCCAGGTGCTGGTGCTGCCAAACCTCTACGGAGATATCCTCACCGATGAAGCAGCCCAAATCCAGGGCGGGGTTGGCACCGCCGGGAGTGCCAATGTAGGCAAGGTATACGGCATGTTCGAAGCCATCCACGGCAGTGCCCCCCGCATGGTCAATGAAGGCCGCGCCCAGTATGCTGATCCCAGCTCGATGATGCAGGCAGGGGGGATGCTCCTGACCCATATAGGCTTTGAAGAAAAAGGGGACAAGCTGCACAAAGCCCTCGACATCTGCGGCCAGTACGAACGAAAGGTCGTCATGACCGGCCGAAGCAACGGGGCTACCGGCGAAGAGTTCGGCAATTACCTGATGGAAACCATCGAGGATCCCCAGCTGGAAGAACGCTGGGAGCAGTATGTTCGGGCAGACTAGGAGCGTTCCCTTTGGCTTCCGGTAGGAATCATCAAACGAGCACTGGATATTATGGACTCTGACATCATGGCATTGATCGCCAAGGCTCCTTGGCGCGAAGCGGTAACCTACCGCGACAACTGGCCCCACGAGTACGTGGTGGTCCAGAGGGACGAACAGCAGGAGCTGCTGGCTGCCTTCTGCGAGCGCATCCTGCGGGGCGAGGGCATCCAATGCCGCTTCTTCCACCAGACGCGCCCCTATCTGTTTCTGGGGGACTACAAGTACTGGGTAATGGATGAGGTTGATGGCATAGAACCGGAAACCTACGATAGCGTTCTCAACCGTGCCCTCCTGTACCGCGACCGCCGCGATTTCGTCATTCAGCTGGGCGATACCGGCGCACGCGGCGAGTAGCTAGAGGCAGTGGCGGCCTGGGCAAGCCAGACCAAGAAGAGAGGAGAAGAGATGCAGGGAAACCTTCGCGATAAGTGGCCCAACGAGGCTTGGGACTTCACCCCTTGGCTTGCCGAGAACCTAGACCGTCTGGGCGAAGCCACTGGCTTGGAGCTAAAGCCAGAGCGCCAAGAGCAGCAGGTTGGCAGCTTCTCTCTCGACATCCTGGCTTGGGAAGTCAATGAAAAGGTTTTTGTCGCCATCGAAAACCAGCTGGAATGGACCGACCACGGCCACTTGGGCCAACTGCTCACTTATGCGGCAGGATGCGATGCGCGCATCGCGATTTGGGTCGCGGCAGAGTTCCAGTACGAGCACGCCGAGGCCCTGCATCGGTTAAACGAGTGGGCCGGCACGAGTATCAGGTTCTACGGCGTTAAGGTGGATGTAGTAGTGGACAATGCCGGCGACCTGCACCCAACGCTGCAAAAGGTGGTGTACCCTGGCGGCTGGGACAAGAAACTCACACTGTCTCAGCCACCTCGGCCCGACCCAGAGATTGAGAAGCACCGCCGTTTCTTTGAGCCTCTCACCACCAAGGTCCTCGAATCTGGCTTCGCCGATTCGCGCCACCAGGTCTGGGACCACAAGAATCAATTCTTTCCCTCCGGCTTCGACAGGGATATAGGCTACACAGTATCCTTGGAAGGCGGAAACGTCCCTTGGGTCTATTTTCTTATCAGAACGTGGAATGACATTGACCTCAGCAACAGGTTGTTCGACGCGTTGAAAGCAGAGCAGCAGCAGATTGAATCGAGTGTCAACGGCCAAGGGGAGTGGGGCTGGGACAGGTACGATCCCTACTCGTTCGCTACCATCGGAATACGCAAGAGTGGCCCGATAGACGGTTCGCCGAAGCAGCTTGAAGCAATTAGGGCATGGATGCTCGACCTGCTCCCCAAGTTCAAGGACGCATTTGAAGAGCGGGCGGCCGAGCTTCTGGCCCAATTGCGCCAGTCGGAGACGGCGGACCTCCTTGATCACACAGAGGCTTAGGAGAGCTACGATGCGCAGAAAAGTGACTGTAGTTGGTGCAGGCAACGTTGGGGCAACCACCGCCCAGCGTATTCACGGGCTGGGTTATGCGGATGTGGTCTTGGTGGATGTTGTTGAGGACCTTCCCCAAGGCAAGGGCCTCGATATGCTGGAATCGGGGCCGGTATTGGGGTCCGATGCCCAACTTGTAGGCAGCAACGGCTATGAGGCTACGGCAGGTTCCGACCTTGCCATCATAACCGCTGGCATCGCCCGAAAACCTGGGATGAGCCGCGATGATCTGCTCCTTACCAACATGAAGATCATCGGCGCGGTTACCAGCGAGGTGGTCAAACATTCCCCACAGTGTGTGCTGATGGTCGTCACCAACCCTCTGGACGCCATGGTCCAACATGCCTACCAAGTCAGCGGATTCCCCAAGCATCGGGTGTTCGGGATGGCCGGGGTGCTGGATACCGCCCGGTTCAGGACCTTCATTGCGCAGGAATTGGACGTTTCGGTGGAGGACGTCCAAGCAGTTGTCCTCGGAAGTCATGGCGACGATATGGTGCCCTTGGTCCGCTACACCTCGGTGGGCGGAATCCCCCTCGGCGACCTCCTTTCTGCTGAGAAAATTGCTTCCTTGGTCCAAAGGACTCGCCAAGGCGGCGGCGAGATAGTACAGTTGCTCAAAGCGGGCAGCGCCTACTATGCGCCATCCGCAGCGATCTGCCAGATGGCCGAATCGGTGCTGTTGGATAAGAAGCGCATCCTCCCCTGCTCGGTCTATTTAGAAGGTGAATACAACATCCAAGGTCTGTACCTTGGCGTTCCTGTGAAGCTGGGCGCCAACGGCGTCGAGGAGATCATCCAGATCAACCTGACCGAAGAAGAGAAGTCTGCTCTCAACCTGTCTGCCGACAATGTACGGGAATTATTGGAAGTGATGAAAACCGCTTCATAACCTTGATCTAAAACCTATATCCGCACACAGGCTCTAAGCTGGAGGGATGACATGGCAAACCGCACAGAAGCTGAAAAACAACTGCTGCAAAAGGCAGCCCAGTATATGCCGGGGGCGAACAACGGCAACATGAAGGTGGACCCTGAGCACCTCTTCTTGGTAAGGGAAGGTAAAGGGTCCAAGGTATGGGATGTCAGCGGCAACGAATACATCGACTACCTCATGGGTTCGGGGCCGATGGTCTTGGGCCATGCCCATCCTGCCGTTGTCGAAGCTGTGATAGGTGCGGTGGAGCAGGGAAGCACCTTCTTCGCCACCAATGAACGGGCAGTCCTTTTGGCCGAGGAGATCGTCAAAGCTGTTCCCAGCGCTGATAAGGTCCGGTTTACCACCAGCGGCACCGACGCCGACTTTCAAGCTATGCGAATCGCCAGGGCTTTCAGGAAGCGGGACTTGGTGCTCAAGTTCGAAGGTGGGTTCCACGGCACCAGCGACTATGCGGTTATGAACGTTGCACCCAACCGCTCTTCGCTGAAAGATTTCCCAACCCCGGCCCCAAACACCGCAGGCGTCCCCCAAGCGATTTTAGATACCATGCTGATCGCCCCGTACAACGACGCAGAAACCGCCACAGCCATCATAGAACATCACCACGACAAGCTGGCAGCGGTGATCATCGAACCTATGCAGCGGATCATCGCTCCCAAGCCCGGCTTTCTCCAAGCCATCAGGGATATCACATCCCATTTTGAGATACCCCTCATTTTTGATGAGGTGGTAACAGGTTTCCGCCTCTCCTACGGTGGTGCGCAAGAGTACTACGGCATTACCCCGGACCTGACTGCGATGGGGAAGATCGTCGGAGGCGGCTATCCACTAGCTGCCATTGCCGGCCGCGAAGAGATCATGTCGGTCTATGATCCGGCCCAGGTGGATGCTGAAACGTTCGTTTCCCAGGTGGGAACCCTTAACGCCAACCCCATTGCCTGTGCCGCAGGGCTTGCCACCTTGGCTGAGCTTCGCCGACCCGGCATCTACGAACGGTTGCGTGCTACGGGCAAGCAGCTCAGGGATGCCATAAGCCATCTTTGCTACGAAGCTGAGATTCCTGTGCAGCCGGCAGGCGAAGACCCCATCTTTGGCTTCTACTTTTCCGATGAGCCGGTGGTGGACTACCGGTCAACTCTGAACGCCAACGCAGACATGATGACCCGTTTCAACACCCTGCTTTTGGAAGAAGGAATTCTGAAGAACTGGCCCGACAAGTTCTACCCTTCGCTGGCTCACTCCTCGGAAGACATAGAGGAGACAATCCAAGCTTTCGGCAAGGTCGTCGACCAGATCAAGGGCTAGATGCCACGAGGTTCCGTTTGCCCTTGGTGTATGGACACAAACGGAACCGACCATGATCTTCATATATTATGTGGAGTTTCTATTTAGGGATAGTCTGAGTAAGTCCCCTTGGATGCGGAGGATGGACGTGAAACCCGTCCCTACGAGGGGCGAGGTTCCCGCCTTCGCGGGAATGACGGGCTTCAGGCGAGTTGTTCAGAGGTTCCCTAAAATCCTGGCACACACGCCAGGTTGTCTAGAAATGGGGCACCCCCAACCGCAGACCTTAGATTCCTCACTACGTTCGGAATGACAGAGGGTGCGTTCGGCATGACGATCCAGGATTCGGAATGACAACCGGCGGGGCGTCCCTTTTGGAGGAACCCCTCCCCCCGTCATTCCGAGGAGCGCCTGCCTCCCCCCCGTCATTCTGAGGAACACCCCCTCCCCGTCATTCTGAGGAGCGCCTCCCTCCCCGTCATTCTGAGGAACACCCCCCTCCCCGTCATTCCGAGAAACACCCCCTCCCCATCATTCTGAGGAGTGCTGCCTCCCTCCCCGTCATTCTGAGGAGCACCTCCCTCCCCGTCATTCCGAGGAACACCCCCCTCCCCGTCATTCCGAGGAACACCCCCCTCCCCGTCATTCCGAGAAGCGCCCCCTCTCCCTGTCATTCTGAGGAGCGCCCCCTCTCCCTGTCATTCTGAGGAGCGCCCCCTCCCCGTCATTTCGGGGAACGCCTCCCTCCCTGTCATTCTGAGGAGCACCCCCCTCCCCCCGTCATTCTGAGGAGCCCCCCTCCCCGTCATTCTGAGGCGCGCCCCCCTCCCCGTCATTCTGAGGAGTGCTGCCTCCCTCCCCGTCATTCTGAGGAGTGCCCCCTCTCCCTGTCATTCTGAGGAGCGCCCCCTCTCCCTGTCATTCTGAGGCGCGCACGACGAAGAATCTAAAATCCCTGCACACACGCCAGGTTGTCTAGAAATGGATCGCCCCCAACGGCAGACCTTAGATTCCTCACTACGTTCGGAATGACAGCGGGGTGCGTTCGGCATGACTGGGGGGTGCGTTCGGCATGACGATCCAGGATTCGGAATGACAATCGACGGGGCACCCCTTTTGGAGGAGCGCCTCCCTCCCCGTCATTCCCAGGAGCACCCCCTCCCGGTCATTCTGAGGAGCGCTGCCTCTCTGTCATTCTGAGGAGCGCACCCCTCCCCCCGACATTCTGAGGAGCGCACCCTCCCCGTCATTCCGAGGAACACCCCCCTCCCCGTCATTCCGAGGAACACCCCCTCCCCATCATTCTGAGGAGTGCTGCCTCCCTCCCCGTCATTCTGAGGAGCGCCCCCTCTCCCTGTCATTCTGAGGAGCGGGCGACGAAGAATCTAAAATCCCTGCACACACGCCAGGTTGTCTAGAAATGGGGTGCCCCCAACGGCAGGCCTTAGATTCCTCACTACGTTCGGAATGACAGGGGGTGCGTTCCGAATGACAAGGGGGGCGTTCGGAATGACAGGGGGCTGCGTTCGGAATGACAGAGGGTGCTGCGTTCGGCATGACGATCCAGGATTCGGAATGACCGTCGACGGGGCACCCCTTTTGGAGGAGCGCCCCTCCCCCCGTCATTCTGAGGAGCACCCCCTCCCCGTCATTCTGAGGAGCGCACGACGAAGAATCTAAAATCCCTGCACACACGCCAGGTTGTCTAGAAATGGGGTGCCCTCAACGGCAGACCTTAGATTCCTCACCACGTTCGGAATGACAAGGGGGGGGGCGTTCGGAATGACAGGGAGGTACGTTCGGAATGACAACGGGGTGCGTTCGGATTGACAGGGGGTACGTTCGGATTGACAGCGGGGTGCGTTCGGATTGACGATCCAGGATTCGGAATGACAATCGACGGGGCACCCCTTTTGGAGGAGTGCCTCCCTCCCCGTCATTCCCAGGAGCGCCTCCTCCCCCCGTCATTCTGAGGAGCACCCCTCCCTCCCCGTCATTCTGAGGAGTGCCCCCTCTCCCTGTCATTCTGAGGAGCGCCCCCTCTCCCTGTCATTCTGAGGAGCGCCCCCTCTCCCTGTCATTCTGAGGAGCGCCCCCTCCCCGTCATTCTGAGGAGTGCTGCCTCCCACGTCACGGATATCCTGTTAGATTGGCGTCGCTGGGCAAGCGGGGGTTCTCTTGGGTAAGGTGGGTCGAATCCATCAAGGTAAACAACGCCAGCAAATGGTGGCAGCCCACCTCACCTCTGACATGAACCTTCCGGTCCCCTCACCAAGGGCCTTTTGTGTGGAAGCTCCGTGGCGCGTAAGCACCATGAGCGCTGGCATCTCAGCTTTCATTGCAGGATGCAGTGCGATCGCCTTCTGTTTCACCTAAGCCGGTACAGCTTTAGCTATAACATCGTCTGCGGAGATGATGTGGCGTTGGAGACCAAGCAGGTCTGGGTCCAAACCCATCGCCAAGCCAATCAACTGGGGCAGATGCAAAATCGGCAAGTTGATCTTCCGTTGGCTTTGGGACATCGCTTTGGGTTGGTAGCCATCCAAGTTCAGGTGACACAGTGGGCAGGGGGTTACCATCGCATCCGCACCCAAATCGGCCGCTTCGGATGTATGCTTTCCCACCATGGCCAGCGAGTTGGCTTCGTTGATGGTCAGAATCGGGAAGCCGCAACACCGGTTCTTCCCCGCAAAATCCACCACTTCGCCTCCGAGGGCTGAGATCAGTTCTTCCAAGGAGGTTTCCCTACCGGGCTGGTCTTTGAACCCCAGGGCATCGCTTGGACGCAGGATATAGCATCCGTAGAAGGGGGCAACCTTGAGGTGGCTCAACGGGTTCCTGACATGCCCCTTAAGGGTTTCTACCCCAATATCTTCGAGGATTATCCACAGCATGTGCTTGATGACAGCCGTACCCTTGTACTCCAGGTATTCGTCAGCCAGCTCAGCATTAACCTTGGCAAGGTACTCAGGATCATCTGTGAGCCGCTTGTTAGCTTGAGCCATTACGCCCTGGCAGGTGCTGCATATGGTCATGATGGGCAGTCCCGACCATTCAGCCATGGCGAAGGTCCGGGCATTGAGCACATCCCCCAAGAACTGGTTCTTTTCCTGCAGCACTCCGGCGCCGGTGCAGGATGCGCCCACCATCTCTTCCAGCTCGATTCCCAACCGGTCACAGACTTGCATAGCTGCCGGATACAGTTCAGGGCACCCTCCGCGGGATACACAACCAGGGAAGAAAGCATACTTTGGCATAGAACTTCTACCTCAAGAAACGCATGTTGAAGAGCAACGTTACTCTCCGGGTTCCAACCTGCGGAATATCCGCCTGACATTCTCAACATTGGGCAACATTTTGTGGAAGATGGGGGGCATCTTTCCCCTCATCAAAGCCCGTAGCCCTACGGGAGCAAAGTTCATCATCGCGGGCAGGTTGAACATGCCCACCGTCTTGACCGGCAGCCGCAGCTCATCCAGCCGGCCGCTGTGGGAAACCAGCTCCACGAAAGCATCTGTGTGCCGTGCGCCGATCTCTTTGTCGAACCCAGCTTTCATAGCCATGTCCCTCATCGCCATGATGCGGTCCATGGGGGCGACGCCTTTGGGACACACCTCTACGCACTCAAAGCAGCGGGTGCAGTCCCAAATGCCTGAATATTGGCGCAGCTGGTCCAAGCGAGATTTTGCTTGGGCATCCCGTGGGTCTGCCACGAAACGATAAGCTTTTGCCAGTGCGGCAGGTCCAAGGAAGTTCGAGTCAACTTCCAGAACTGTGCAATCGGAGACACATGCCCCGCACAAGATGCAGCCCATCACCCCAGCCAAATGCAGCATATCGTCGTTCGGGGCCAGATATTCGCCTTCGGGTTCCGGCCCCTCCGGCTGCAACCAAGGGTCTACAGCTTTGACCTTGTCCCAGAAGGGGGCCATGTCCACCACCAGGTCTTTGATCACTTCCATGTTCCCCATAGCTTCAATGGTGATGGTCCCGCCCTCGGGTGCAATCTCGCTCACTCTGGTCTTACATGCCAGCTTGGCATGTCCGTTGACCCGCATGGAGCAGGAACCGCATATTGCGCTGCGACAAGAACAACGAAGGGCCAATGTGCCATCCGTATCTTCCCTTATGTTGATCAAAGTATCCAGGACGGTGGTGTACTCATCCACCTCTACGTTATATTCCGCCCAGTAAGGGGAAGGCGACTCAGCTTCCGGGTCGTAACGTCGTACCCTTACAGCTAGTTCCATCAGTACTTCCTTTCCTCGGGTGTCCACCGGGTTACAACCACCGGAGCATGGGAAATCTCCGGGCCTTCAGGGGTGGACGTTACTACGATGTGCTTCAACCAATCCGTGTCATTTCGTTCTGGAAAGTCTGTCCTGGAATGAGCTCCCCGGCTTTCTTTACGTTCAAGACCGCTGGCGGCAATGGCTTCCGCACAATCCAGCATCAAACCCAACTCCAGAGCGAACACCAAGTCTGTGTTGAAGGTACGGCCTTTATCTTCGACGGGTACGCTAGCATAACGGCCTCTCAGCTGTCGAACGGCATCAAGGGCTTCCTTCATACCATCTTCATCCCGGTATACACCCAGATGTTGGTTCATTACAGCGCCCATATCCAGGCGAATCTTGGCTATGCGGTCGCCGTTGGCATCCCGCGACAGCATCTCACCCAACCGTTTCTCTTCGTTTTCAATCAAGCCTTCGACATCCAACTGCTCATAGTCGATGCCGCGGGCTGTCTCCGCAGCATGATTTCCAGCTCGATGTCCAAACACTATGGTGTCAAGCAACGAGTTGGCTCCCAGCCGGTTGCCCCCGTGGACGCTGACGCACGCACATTCGCCAGCCGAATAGATGCCAGGAACGCTGGTGCAACCATCCACATCGGTCTTGATCCCGCCCATCTGGTAGTGCATGCCCGGCTGGACCGGGATGGGTTCTTGGCTGATGTCAATACCCAGCAAATCAAGGCCTATATCATATATCTGGGATAGCTTTTCTTTGATCAGTCTTTCTCCCAGGTGCCGGCAATCCAAGAGGACGCTGCCATTGACTCCATTGCCCTCTGCAATCTCTATCGTCTCCGAACGCGATACCACATCTCGGGATGCCAGCTCCATCATGTTGGGAGCATATCGCTCCATGAACCGTTCTCCATCTTTGTTGAGCAGGTATGCTCCTTCACCCCTAGCCCCCTCGGTAATGAGGACGCCGCTGCCCCTGAGGGTGGTGGGGTGGTATTGGACCATCTCCATGTCCATGAGGGGGACACCCGTCTGGTAAGCTAACGCAATTCCATCTCCGGTGACTATCAGAGCATTGGTGCTGGGTTCGAAGACCCTTCCCAACCCCCCGGTGCAAAGGATCACCGTCTTGGCTTTGATGAGGTAGACCCGGCCAGTACGGATTTCCATTGCCATCACACCACAGCACCTACCTTCTTGCATCACCAAGGAGGTCACGAACCACTCTTCATAGCTCGTAATATCCGACTTTAATAGCTGCTCATAAAGCACGTGCAGCATGGCTTGGCCGGTAAAGTCGGCAACAAAGAAGGTCCTCGCCCGGCGCTGCCCGCCAAAAGCTCTGGTGCCCAAGCGGCCCTCATCATCCCGGTTGAATATCACACCCATGTGCTCCAGCGATATGAGCTCTTCACCCGCAATTTGGCACATCAGCTCAATTGCATCTTGGTCTCCCAGGTAATCGCTGCCCTTTACCGTATCGTAAGCATGTTCTTCCCAAGTATCGCCGCGATCAACCAGTGCAGCATTTATCCCTCCCTGAGCTGCATTGGAGTGACTGCGCACAGGATAAACCTTGCTTATGATACCGGTGTTGGCGCCCATCTCATAGGCGGCCAAGGCTGCCCGCATTCCTGCCAAGCCAGCCCCCACCACCAGAACATCATACTCGAGCATCTACGATCGGTCCCACCTTACATGTTTTGTTGACTGTTCCATCATTCAGATGGTCCCCCGGATATCAGAAACCCCATCCAAAAACGCATCAGGACTGATTTCAGTCACCTGACGGCGCCCAACTCCTCCCCGGCAACAGCAGAATGCTTCCGAGGTTGTAGGTTGAGTGCATTTGAAATTCGGCTTCTAGCCCCAAGAGACCGTAGCTATTATAACATGGGCCGTTCACTTGAACAGCTACGCCAAAGCACTACGCCAATTATTCCGAAATCAGCGATGATCACGGGTATGCATCGCCATCATCAGCGAAGCGATGCTCTTTGCATCCCTGATGGAGCCTTCTCTGATCAGTTCCGGGATACGGCTCATGGGCACATGTTCCACCAGAATGTCCTCATCTTCATCTGCCGGAAGGGGGCTGGAGAACAAGCCTGTAGCCAGATAAGAATGCATCAGCTCAGTACAAAACCCGGGCGTGGTCCAGAAACTGGATAATAGCTCAAGATGGGATGCTGAATATCCCGTTTCTTCCCGGAGCTCCCGCAGCACAGCACCTTGGGACACCTCGCCATCTTCCATCCGTCCGGCCGGTATCTCCAACAGGACCTGCTCCACCGGCTTGCGGTACTGGCGCACCATGATGACATTATCATCATCATCCAAGGGAACGATGCAAACACATTCCCCGTGCTCCACAATTTCGCGAACGCTTTGTACGCCCGTGCCGAGAGCTACGGTATCGACCCGCACGTTCAGAATCCGGCCTTGGTACGCCAGCTTGCTGTCCAGGGTGCGTTCAGGTTGAATATCAGCCATCATGGTTCCTAATACTGAATGGCCCTGGTGCTGCTTGCTCCTTCACCGAAGCCCAACCGTCTTGTCAGCGTTTCATAGAAGTGGATGGGAGGGTTGGCTCGAAGGAACAATGCGGACCGGGGGCTTGACTGTACCTTGACGGCAGCCCCTGCCGGAAGCTCAGCATCAACGTAACCATCCACGCTCAGCGTTGCGCTATGGTCCGTTTGGACCACGAGGTCGATGGTCGAATCCGCCGGCAGGACCATGGCGGATGCCATTCCGACATGGGGTGCTATGGGCTTGAGTATCATCTGATCGGACAAAGGCCAGAGGATGGGACCGCCCACCGAAAGATTGTATCCTGTGCTGCCCGTCGCGGTGGAAACGATCACCGCATCTGCACGAAACTCGGTTATGGGGGCGCTGTTGATGTGAACGCTGACAGAAACCAACCTGGAAACAGCTCCTCTGCCCACCACTACATCGTTCAGCGCATGGCATTTTTGCCTACCGGCCATCAGCAGTTGCTGGGTGCCGTCTCTGCCATCGGAGGAGCTATGGACCTGCAGCATGTGCCGCTCTTCAACCCGCACATCCCCATTCAAAAACAGGGGTACCTTCTCAAGGGCTTCGCGGGCTTCCACCTCGGTCATAAAACCCAACCGGCCCATGTTGATTCCCAAGATCGGAATACGGTTGGGGACCGAAACCCTGGCAGCCCGCAGGATTGTGCCATCGCCCCCTACGGTGATGATCAGGTCGGTGTTCCCAGCTTCAGGAAGGTCTTCATCGACCTTTATCGCCGGGCATAGCCAAGCCCTGTCGCCCAAACCCAGGCGCTCCACCAAGGCGCTCGCCATCTTTTGGGCTTCATCGACGCGTTCGTTGTAGATAATCCCGATGGTTTCAGGGGCGTTCATATCTTGCTTTCAGCCGGGTCAAATTGTTTCAAAGGTGTTCCCAGCTTCATGGCTACGGGAGTCTAGCATCGACCATCTTAGCTGTCAATAAAGGTGCGCCCAAGCTGAAAGAGGCCAATACCCCCGCCGCAATTCACCAAGGACCAAGTACGCCTGCAAACACAGTCACAGGGGGGAGCAGTGTTTCCACAGAAAGCTCCGCAAGCTTCAGCAAAGGCCCAGGAAGGAATCCGAACGCCAACACGCCAATAACCGATATCCCCAACGCAATCCGTAGGAACGGCGATGTTGGCACCGGCTCCTCCGACGTTGGCGGGTCCAAGTACATGGTGCGTATTACCTTCAGGTAGTAGTAAGCCGACAACACACTGTTGCCAACGCCGACGACCACCAACCAAAGGAGGTCGCTGTGGACCGCGGACCCGAATATATACAGTTTGGCGATGAAAATCCCCGTGGGAGGAACGCCTATCAGCGCAACCATAGCCAAAGCCAGGGATAATGCCAACAGGGGAGCCCTGCGTCCGATTCCGGCGTAGTCGGCTATCAGATCAGTTCCGACCTTGTTGGAAATCCCTATTACCGCAAAGAAAGCAGCCAGGTTGGTGGTGGCATACGCACCGAGATAGAACAGCACACTACTGGGGCCGATGGTCACGCCATCGCTGGTCGTGCCAGCTATAGCTGCCACACCCACCAACAGGTACCCAGCATGGGCGATGGTGCTGTACGCCAGCAATCGTTTGATATTGGTCTGGGCGATGGCTATCAGGTTGCCTATGGTCATGGAAGCTGCAGCCATGGCAGCAAGGATGATCTGCCAGTCCATATCGACGGTATTGAACCCAACGTACAGCACCCTGAGGAGCACTGCAAACCCAGCAGCTTTGCTGGCTACCGACAGGTAAGCTGTGATGGGGGTTGGCGCACCTTCGTACACATCCGGCACCCACATATGGAAGGGCGCCGCGGAAATCTTGAACCCGAATCCAGCAATTATCAAAACAATGCCCAAGAGAAACGCCGAATTACCGCCGAAGATTTCGCCGGGATTGCCCAACAGCGCAGCTTGGCGGGCGATCTCGTCCAAGTAGGTGCTGCCGGTGAACCCGTATATCAGCGCCATGCCATAAAGGAGCAGGGCAGAGTTTACCGCACTCAGGACCAAGAATTTCAAGCCTGCTTCACTGGACCGGGATGTCATCAAGAACGCGGCAAGGGCAACAAGAGGCAGCGTGGTCAGTTCAAGGGAAACATAGATCGCGATCAGTTCCTCGGTAGCAGCCAAGAGCATCATGCCGGTGGCTGAAAACAGGATCAGGGCGTAGTACTCACCCTGATATCGCTTCAGGTGTCGCACATAGTCCGCTGATGCCAACACCACCAACCCAACCACACCCAGTACAAGGAACTTGAAAAACAACGCGAACCGGTCCACGGTGAGCGTGCCGAAAATACCCGTCAATTCCCTGTTGGGTTGATCAGCTACATCCATCCATAACCAGATGCTCAAACCCAAGGGGACCGCCAAGCCGATCACCGAGACCAACGCCAAGATGCTTTTCTTCTGAATCACCAGGTCCAAGGCGATGATCAAAAGAGCCACACCCACCAAGGCTATCTCCGGGGACAGCAAACGAACGTCAGCGCTGCTCATTTGGTAACACCTACCAGGTCCAACACCTGGGGCAGATGCCTGACGCCGGCATCAAAATAGTCGGTGAGCAAAGAAGGATATACCCCAATGACAACGATGCTAACCGTCAACACCACCGCGGGAATGGCTTCCCTGACGCTGGCATCCGTTATGTGGCTGAAGCGTTCTTGGCTCGGCCCGAACAGTACCCGTTCCAACATCCAAAGTATGTAGCCGGCAGCAATGACTATTCCGGCGGCAGCCAGTGCTGTGGGCCATGGAAAAGCTTTAAAGCTTCCCAAGAATACCATCACCTCAGCTACAAATCCGCTCAGTCCCGGCAGACCCAAGGATGCCAATCCGGCAACCAAGAAGCCGCAGGCTATGAGCGGCATCCTGCTTGCCAGCCCACCAAGATCGGGGATGTACCTGGTGTGCGCCTTTTCATACACCAAACCGACCAGAAGGAACAGCAGACCGGTGATGGTCCCGTGGGTGAACATCTGCATACTGGCGCCCGCCACCGCCAGATTCGCCACATTTTCCGAACCTGAACTGAAGAGAGACCCACCCCCAACACCCACCGCAACCCCCAGCATCACCAACCCCATGTGGCTCACGCTGCTATATGCGATCAACCGTTTGAGGTCGGTTTGGCGCAGGGTCACGATTGCTCCGTAGAGGACGCTGACCACAGCCAGCGCCATCAATATCCAAGCATAGATTTCAGCATCGTCAAGGTCATGGAACATCCCCACACAAACACGGATGAGACCATAACCACCCATTTTGAGCAGCACCCCCGCCAACATGACGCTGACCGCCGTCGGGGCATCGGTGTGGGCATCCGGCAACCATGTGTGAATCGGCCATACGGGCAGCTTTACTGCGAAACCGACCACGAAGAACCAGAATATGATGCCGATCGGCACCACCGCCGAGCTTCCAATGCCCATCATCGACAGGACCGTCATATCGAAGGTGGCAACATCCGACGTAAAAGCCACCGCCACGATCCCCACCAACATGAAAGCGCTTCCGAGGATGGTGAATATCAGGAATTTCATCGCCGAATATTCTTTGCGTCCGGTGCCCCAGATGGAAATCAGCATGTACATGGGAATCAGTTCCAACTCCCAGAACAGGAAGAACAGCAGGAAATCCAAGGAGACAAACACACCCATAGCGGCGGTCTGCAGCGCCAAGAGCCATACGAAGTACTCTTTGACCCGGTCTTTGATGCTCCATGACGCCATCACCGCAGCAAAACCCAGCAACCCCGTTAGCAGCACCAATGGTGCGCTCAGTCCATCCACTCCGAGGTGGAAGCTGGCTGTAAAGGAGTCGTTGCCAAAGACCGAATCTTGGCCGAACCAGTTGATTTTATCTATCAACTGGAACCGCTCCGCTCCGCCCCGGTCGTACAGGGAAATTACCAACCCCGACAGCGCCAAGTCCGCCAATACCACCAAGGTGGCGAATATGCGGATGCTATGGCCGCCCCTAAGCAGTGCGGCGATGACCAGCGCCCCTGCCATGGGCAGAAACACAGTTGCTGTCAAAAGGCCTTGAAATTCCACCTATATTCCTCGGATATTCAGGTTGCTTAGCTCCACAAAAATATGAAGAACGCTCCACCAATAATGACAGCTCCCAAGGCAGTAACCACCGCATAACCTTGGAGTTGTCCTGTTTGGACCACCGATAACACCCTGCCCAGGTTCCTCGACCACCACCCAATCGAATCAGCAAAACCGTCGACTATCTTACGATCGATCCAGTCCAAGGTTCCGGCGACGATGCCATAGAACCCTCGTCGGGTAACCTGATCTTCCAAAAGATCATCCATGTAATATTTTCGAGATATCAGCTTATGGACCATTCCGGCAGGTCCACTCAAGAAGCCAAGCGAGCCCTTGGGCAGCAAGAACAAAATGGTCGCAAGCACTATGCCCAAGACCGCTGCACCCACCGACACCACGGCAAGGAGCACATTTATATCCGTCTTTCCGCCCAGAAAGTCGGTGAACCAGTGAATGGGCACCCCCAAGAAACCCACCGCCGGATTTACAAGCCCGCCTAAAACAACGGATCCCACACCCAGCAAAGCCATTGGAATAACCATGACCCAAGGTGATTCAGCTAGGTGGACTTTATGCTCTCTCCCGGCAGCAGCGCCGGAAGTTTTTTCTTGTAGCTCCGCATCGGCGCCGCCCCTGAATTCGCCGTGGAAGGTCATGTGGACCATCCTGAAAGTGTAAAATGCGGTCATGGGGACAGCAACTAGCAGGAGAATGAACACCACACTGTCGATCGTAGAGCTTCCGCTCCAAGCATGGGCGAGAATCTCATCTTTACTCCAGAAACCGGACAGTGGGAATATCCCCGCCAAGCTCAATGACCCAATCATAACCAAGGCATAGGTCCACGGCATATACTTCTTGAGCCCGCCCATGTACCGCATATCGAACGTTCCGCTGACATGGTTCACACTGCCCGCACCCATGAAGAGAAGCGCTTTGAAGAATGCGTGGGTGAACAGGTGGAATATGGCGGCAGTATAAGCTCCAACGCCAAGGGCAGCGATCATATACCCCAGCTGACTCACCGTGGAATAAGCTAGCACGCGCTTGATATCGTTCATCACCAACGCCATCGTAGCTGCAAAGACAGCAGTGAAAGCTCCTACCAAAGCGATGACCTTCATAGCATCGGGGGATGCTTCAACGACGGAAAAGAACCGGGCAACCAAGAACACACCTGCAGCAACCATCGTGGCTGCATGGATCAAAGCGCTGACCGGGGTCGGGCCTTCCATAGCATCGGGCAACCATATATGCAGGGGAAATTGTGCTGACTTCCCTACAGCGCCGGCAAATATGCCCAGAACCAGCCACGTAAGAGCTGTACCTCCGATGAGCCCCATCTGGACCCCGTCGGATATATCCGCGATCTCCAAGGAGTTCAACCCTTGTTCAGCAAAGAGAGATGTGTTGAAGAACAGGTAGAAGATCGCTATCAAGAAACCGAGGTCGCCGATCCGGGTAACGATGAAAGCTTTCTTGGCTGCCGCCGCTGCCGCGGGCCTGTTGTACCAAAAGCCGATGAGGAAGTACGAGCTGACTCCCACCAGTTCCCAGAACACATACAGTTGGATGATATTGCTGGCTACGACCAACCCGATCATCGATGCGGTGAACAACGACATCAGGGCATAGTACCGGGCAAACCCGCCATCTCCCCGCATGTACCCCAAGGAATATATCTGGACCATCAAGCTTATCCCCGTCACCACCACCAGCATGATGGACGTCAGAGAATCCAGCGTGAGGCCGACGGTGACCTGCAAAGAACCCAAGGTCAGCCACTCATGGGAGGGGTAGATCATCGGGCCATCGGTGATAACCGAGCTGAGAGCCCAGAAAGACAGGGCCAAAGAACCGGCGACGGTCGCTATGGTGGTGAAGCCGGCCAAGCCCGAATAGCGGTTGAAAAAAGGCCTGATGATAAGGGCAATAGCTAGGAATGAACCCAAAGGCAGCAGAAATATAGACCAGACAGCTGCTTCTTGCATCATATTACAGCTTCCTCAGTATCTCCTCTGCTACATGTTCTCTGCCCTTGGGGACCATGATCCGAAAGGGAATGTGTTCGGCCCAATCCAGAATATCTCCATCAGGAAGAATCCTGGTAGGTAGACCTTCACCTTCCAAGATCTCTTTCCACATCTCGGCTGTCATCAGGTTGGATACTTTTTTAAACTCTGTCCACATCCGTCATTGTCCTTGCATCGCCGCTAACGGCGCATCAAACTGGCTTCAGTAATATCCACCGTTTCCCTGTTCCTATAGAGGGATATCACGATGGCCAGTCCCAAAGCGATTTCCGCCGCAGCAACGGCGATGATAAAGATGACGAAGATCTGCCCGGTCAGCAGCTGACCCAGGTGGTCCTGTACCCCCGCCGGGACAATGTACTTAGCAAACGCCACTAAAGCAACATTGACTGCGTTGAACATCAGTTCAAGGGACATCAGAACGGTGATGGCATTGCGGCGGGCTATCGTCCCGTACAGCCCAACGCAGAACAGCACGCTCGACAAAATCAGCAATCGTTCCAAGTCCACCGCTATGCCTCCCTCATGAGGACCAGCCCCCCGATAACTGCTGCCAAAAGGAGGACCGAAGCAATTTCAAAAGGAAGTACATAATCATTGATCAGCAGTTCGCCGATCCCAGAACGCACTTCCGCTGTTTCGTAGCGGCCTTCGTATATGTCCAACCAGATGCCGGTGGACACAACCGAATACTTCAGATCACCATCACTGCCCGCCAGCCACCATTTCCCAGGTTGGACCTTTGGTCGAATCTCGGTGACATCTTCCAAGCCTGCGTCCGTTTCAGCTAAAGCGTCAAGCACACGCTGCGATGCTGAGGTAGCAGAGGTTGTTTCCACGAATTCTTCCAAGTACGCAGGACCCAATCTGGCGACCAGTTGGCCTTGTTCCAGAAAGATTCGTTCTTCTTCTGCCAATTCAGCAGCAGCTTCATACTGGGCTGCTTCTTCAGAACGGTCGTTACTACGGTGTTCGGCAGCAGAAGACCGATTTTCATCGATCGAACGCTGAATCTGCCTTTCAACCTCATCTTCCCAGCCCGCAGGAAGCCCGGCAACGGTGCTGGATTGAAGTGCTTCAGATGCCCACCGCAGAGCTTGGCCTTCCACATATTGACCCCTGAGATGCTCTTCCTGAGGCGCCGGTCCATCAGCGAGGGCCTGCGTGTTCCAGTCGGTATCCAACGCTGCGTACACAAAAGCCGCTAGCAACAAGCCGGGCAGTACAACTGCCGGAAGCTGAAGGCGGTTGGGCAAATTGCCCTGCTGTACCTCCCGGGTAAGCATGATGGCAAATATGATGAGGATAGCAATGGCCCCGGCATAGATTAGCACCTGTACCACAGCCAGAAACTCGGCGTTCATCAAGGCAAAGAGACCTGCCACAGCTAAGAACACCACCACCAAGAGGAGAGCAGCACGAAAAACATCTCTGAGGAGCACTACACCCACAGCTCCACCGACGCTTGCAACCGACAGTACCCAAAAAGCTACTTCTTGAAACACGGACCTACCGGCGCCCCCCAGAATCTACCATAATAGTGTCGCTGCATCGGACCCGAGAAGGGTTCAATGGGTCTAACCACTCTTCTCCGGCTCTGAAGCCGCAGGGGGTGGCGAGCCACCATCGTCATCTGCTCCCTGTATCCTTGCCCCCGATATTTCATGCTGATGCCACCGCCGCTTTTCCCTTCCCACTTCTTTCCAGGTCAACGGCACTCCATCATGGGGGTTATAGCCGGCCGTTTCAAGCTGAGGCCGGAACCATGTGCTCGGCCTCTTTTCTGATTGGCGCAGCTCATCAATGCCAATAACCAGCTTGTCACGTTCGTACCGCCCCCGCTCGAACCCGCTTCCCATAAACAGTGCATCGTAGGGACATGCTTCAACGCACAACCCACAGAACATGCACCGGCCAATATCGATGTCGAACACTTCCAGGTTGTACTTATCCCCTTGAGGGATGGCTGTTTCGCTGGGGGAAGTCACGATTCGGATGATCCCCAAGGGACAGTACTTGGCACAAGATGCGCATCCTGTGCACCGTTCTTCGTACCATCCGAACTCTTCACCCCGGAACCTGGGGTGTTGCACCAATCTCTCTTCGGGATACTGAACGGTGAAGGGCTTCCGGAACAGGTTCTTCATGGTGATAACCAAGCCCTTGGCGAGGCCCAAACCATACATACTATGCTCCATCTCCGTGGCTGGTTGAAGTTGCCGCACTAACCCCAAAGCGGGCCTCAGGGGGCCGTACTTTGCCCTGAATCAAGCTGGCGAAGGCTGCAATAACACCCATCGCCAGAGGGATATTGATGGCGGCCATAATGCCCAGGTCCCCCCTCGAAAGGACTCCCGCATCATCCCGAAGCCAATACACTTCGAAGGTTGTGATAAACACGTTGATCAGGCTTAGTGGGAACAGGAACTTCCATGCAAATGCCATTATCTGGTCGATGCGCAACCTTGGAAAGGTGGCTCGTATCCAGATGAACAAGAAAGCAAAGAACCCCAACTTCATCAAAAACCACAGTGCACCCAATTGGCCCGACAAAAAGGGTCCGCTCCATCCGCCCATGAACAAGGTGGCTGCCACCGCCGATGCTGTTAATACTCCACCAAATTCCGCCATCTGTATCAGAGCAAATTTTATGCCGCTGTACTCGGTGTGATAACCGGCCACCAACTCGGAATCAGCTTCGACAACATCGAAGGGCGTTCGATTCAGCTCCGCTGAGATGCCCAGCAAGAAGACGAATATGCCCAAAGGCTGCACAAGCAAGAAGGGCAGGCGCTGAGCATTGACAACATCCACCAAGCTCATTGAACCAGCCAGCAGCACAATCCCCACCAAGGACAGGACCGTGGGTATCTCGTAGCTGATCAGCATAGCTACGCCCCGCATAGCTCCGAACATCGCATAACGATTACCCGAGGACCAGCCAGCCATGAAGATGCCGAGGGTTGTCACCGAGGTTACCGCGACCAAATACAAGATTCCTATATTCAGATCGGTCAAAAAGGTGTTCTTGGCAAAAGGAATCACCGCTAATATCAGGATCAAGGGCACCACCATTACTATGGGCACCAAGGTAAAAGCGATCCGATCTGCGCCGCGGGGAATCAGGTCTTCCTTGGTGAGCAGCTTGATCAGGTCAGCAATTGGTTGAAGGAGTCCAAATGGCCCCCAACGGTTGGGACCCAACCGGTTATGGAAGCGTCCCAAGATTCTTCGTTCAGCCCAAACGAAGAGGGCTGCGCCCAACAGAACTCCGTTGACCAATACCAGGATTATGATGAATCCCGACAGAAAGTAGTCCAGCCAACACAACGAACCGGGCATCACCTCGCCAATGAGGTTATAGATATGCCTGTAGAGCACACTGTCGTAGAAGAGGCTGTCGGCATCTATGCGGCAGTTCACCGATCAACCTCTCCCATGTTTATATCTATGCTGCCCAGGTTTACGATCATGTCGGCCAGCTTCCAGCCAACGAGCAGGTCATTGATGATGCTCAGATTCAGCAAAGAAGGAGACCGTATCTTACACCTGTACGGCGAGATGCCCCCATCGCTCACCAGGTAGAATCCCAGTTCTCCCTTGGGCGATTCCACCCGGCCATAAGCTTCGGCGCCCTTGGGAGGCCGAAGGACCATCGGCAGTTCGGTTCGTACCGGACCATCAGGTATCTGCTCAACGCACTGCTCGACGATGCGGAGGCTCTGGTGCATCTCCTGCATCCTCACCCAGAACCTGTCCAGGTTGTCGCCGTTGACACCAACAGGAACATCGAACTCGACCTGATCATAAACGTCGTATGGGTCGGCTTTTCTCCAATCCCAAGCAAGTCCGCTTCCCCTCAGTACCGGCCCGCTGCCCGACCCGGCAATGACCCGGTCCAAAGACAGGTTCCCAACGTCGCGCACCCTGACAAGGATGATTTCGTTTTCGACCAGTAGCTGCTCAAGCTCACCTAGGTAGGAAGGCATATCATCCAAAAAGCGGCGCAGCCCAACCCAAAAGTCAGCGGGCGCATCATAGAACACCCCTCCGGGTCTCATATAGCTTACGGTGATGCGAGCGCCGCACAACATCTCGAACAGGTCCAAGATGCGCTCCCGCTCCCGGAAACAGTACATCAGGGGAGTGCCCAGCGCCCCCAAATCTTGGAGCAGGAAGCCGGTGGCTACCAGGTGGCTGGCGATGCGCTGAAGCTCCGCAGCGATGACACGAAGGTACTTTCCCCTTAGGGGCACTTCGATCTCCATCAGCTTCTCGACAGCCAGGCAGTAAGCTTGGTTGTTGGTCATGGAAGCCACGTAGTCCAGACGGTCTGTGAGGGTGACGATCTGGACGTAATTTCGTTCTTCAGCCAGCTTTTCGGTGCCCCGATGGAGGTATCCAAAGATGGGCTCGACATCCAAGATAAGCTCGCCGTCGAAGGTTACCCGCAGCCTGAAAACCCCGTGGGTGCTGGGGTGTTGGGGGCCTATGTTGACGGTGATCGGCTCTGTACGAATGCGCATAGCCGATCTAGTACTCCACAGTATCCTGAAAGTCTTTGCGCAGGGGGTGCCCCAAAAAGCCTTCCCACAACATGATTCGTTTCATGTTGGGATGGCCATCGAAACGGATGCCCATCAGATCCCAGATTTCACGTTCCTGGAAATCCGCTCCCATCCAAACGTCGATCACCGAAGGGACCGTGGGTTCATCCCTCCCAGCCACCCTCGATTTGATGAAGGCGCTGTGGTTATGTTCGAAAGAGGTCAGAAGGTACACCAACTCAAAGTGGTCGATGTAATCAACAGCAGAAATGGAGTTGAGGTATTCCAGCTTAAGATCCGGGTCTTCTTTGAAAAACTGGCACACATCCCGGATGGACCCCGGTGTAACCCAAAGTTGGGTTCCTGTTTGCTCTTCCACAACATCGGGATATGCAACCTGAATACGCCGGGCCAACTCCCCTCCATCAAGCAGCTTGGTCATCATTCACCTGCAACCTTGCCTCGCAAGCTGTACCTTTTGATCTTTTCGTGAAGCTGCATTATGCCGTAGAGGAGGGCATCGGGCCGGGGTGGACAGCCGGGCACGTACACATCCACCGGAACGATGTGATTCACGCCGGGCACCACACTGTAGCAAGAGTAGTAGGGGCCGCCACTGGTAGCACAGACACCCATGGAGATGACCCACTTGGGTTCGCCCATCTGATCGTAGATACGGCGTATGGCCGGAGCCATCTTCCAGGTGACGGTGCCGGCCACTATCATCAAGTCGGCCTGCCGAGGGGTAGCCCGGAAAGCTTCCATGCCGAAGCGAGCGATGTCGAATCGACCCATGGCGCTTGCCATCATCTCGAAGGCACAGCAGGCAAGGCCGAAAGCTACCGGCCACAGGGCAGACTTGCGCCCCCAGTTGAGAAGGGCATCAACAGAGGTAACAGCCACATTACGGGATAGATCATCCGGGACTTGAATCAGGGGTTCCGGGTAAGCTTCGGTGTTGGTCTGGCGCATCAAGCCGACCACTTGCCCTTCTTCTAGGTCCAGGTTCCAGGTCCGTGAATTTAGCGGGCCGCTGCCGCCATCAACTTCCGGGGTCATCCTCATCTCCACTCCAAGTCATGTTTGCGCCAAGCGTAGACCCATCCAAGCGCCAATATCAGGATAAACACCATCATCTCTATCAGAGCAAAGAGGCCAAGCTGATTGAACTTGACCGCCCAAGGGTAGATGAACACCACCTCAACATCGAATATGATGAATAGGATGGCATACATGTAGAACCGAAAGTTGAACTGACCCCATCTGCCGCCGATCGTCTGCATCCCGCACTCGTAGACGTCGGATTTGACAGGATCAGGCTTCTGGGGCCGAATTTTTACCTTGGAAGCAGCCCACGACAACATCAACATGCTGGTGGGAACTATAATTGCAACGATACCGAGTATTGCTATGAGGCCGTATTGCCGAAGATAATCGTCGACCATGTTCCGTTAAAAAGCACTCCGCATTTACGTGCGGAATATATCATAGCTAAGCTGGCAACGCAAGGAATTTACCCTAGCAGTAACCGTGCGGATTAGAGCAGGCGACTCATCCGAAAACCCTATTCCCTGCCCCAATGCGCATGTCGCAGCAACATCAGCCGCCAACCATCGTTTCAGCGATGGCCGGAACTCAGAAATTTTGACGCGGCCTGCCTATGGCTCCTGCGTCAAAATCTCTGAAGCCGATCTTATGCGCTTCATACAACAGTCCTTGCCCAACAGTTCCATGGTCTCGAACAGTGGAGGGGAAGCAGCCCTGCCGGTGAATGCCATACGAAGCATACCAAAATAACGGCTTGCAGAAAGGCTCAGTTCCGCTGCCGTTGCTCTTAGAGCCTCTTCCAGCGCAGAGTGGCTGAACTCCCCAGCATCCTCCAACACCTCCAAGGTGCGGGCAAGCGCAGGCACAGCGGTTCCGGGGTCTTGCACCCGCTCCAAAAGCTGCTCCTTGGTTGGATGAACATTATCCAAGAAAAAATAGCTGGCTGTTTCTGCAACGCTCCCTGGGGTTCCCAATCCGCCACCCAAGGTCCTGATTCGTTCTTGGAGCAGCGGCGCCAGCTTCACCAAGTAGCTCTTGTCCAACGGCTTGCTCCCCAGCGGCAGCTCGTTCTCCAAGTAGGGAGCCATCTTATCGGCCAGTTCCTCCACCGGTAGCTGGCGGATGTATACCCCATTCATCCAAAGGAGCTTTTCTTGATCGAATATCGCCCCCGACCGGACGATGCGCTCTCCCGAAAAGCTTTGGACGAGCATTTCCCGGGACATCACCTCGGTCTTATCATCTAAAGACCATCCCAACAGCGCCATGAAGTTGATCATCGCGTCCGCCAAAAATCCATCGGACTTGTATTTCAGGGCCGATACCGAACCATGTCGCTTGGACAGCTTCGACCCATCGGGTCCCAAGATGATCGGCAGATGAACAAACGCAGGCGGTTGGAAGCCGAGGGCATCATAGAGCTGAACATGACGCGGGGTGCTGGAAAGCCACTCTTCCGCCCGAAGGACATGACTGATCTCCATCAGATGATCGTCAACCACATTCGCTAGATGGTAGGTCGGATAGCCATCCGACTTCAGCAGTACATGATCATCCAACAAGCTGTTTCGCCAAGCAACCTCGCCCCGGACAAGGTCATGAAAACGAGTTTCTCCATCTTGAGGCATCTTTAGACGAACGACAGGGACGATTCCCAGTTCGTTCTGCTGGCGGCGTTCATCATCCGTCAGCCCACGGCAAGCGCCGTCATACCCGCCCATTCTCTTTCGTGACCGTCGCACCTCCCCCAGACGTTCTACGGAGCAGAAGCAATGGTATGCTCGTCCTGCTGCCACCAGGTCTTCGGCAATCTTCTGGTAGGTGTTCGACCTTTGAGATTGAAAGTAGGGGCCGTAGGGGCCGCCGACTTCAGGGCCTTCATCCCAATCCAAACCCAGCCACCGTAAGGATTCCTGAATAGCGCCAAGGGCCCGGTCAGAATAGCGACTCTGGTCGGTATCTTCCACCCGCAAAATAAAGGACCCCCCATGATGCCGGGCAAAGAGCCAGTTGAACAGTGCGGTACGCAGGTTTCCCACATGGGGTTCCCCCGTGGGGCTGGGCGCGAATCGGACCCTCACCTTGCCATCCAAGATAGTGCGTTCCCTCCTTCCTGTACCCTTCAGAGTCTCTACAGGTTGCTGCTTCCCCCATGAGCAAGCCCCACCACCTCTGTTTCCAAACGTTCTAGCGCCCCGCTCAGGTCTGCCGGAATCGGCGCGGTCAACTCCATCCATGCACCTGTCTTTGGATGCTCAAAACCGAGCTGATGTGCATGCAAAAACTGCCTCGGCAGCAGGGGGCTTGATTTCCCGTACAGCTTATCACCCAGCAGCGGATGACCTATGGATGCAAAGTGCGCCCTGATCTGATGGGTTCGTCCGGTTTTAAGACGCACCTTTAGCAGAGAACCATGATCAAGGGTCTTTATCACCTCATATTCAGTAACCGATTCCCTGCCGCCTTCCACCACCGCCATCCGCTTCCGGTTGCGTCGGTCTCTACCGATGGGCGCGTCTATCTTCCCTTGAGTCGGAAGTACATGTCCCACAGCAAGGGCAAGATAGACCTTGGACATGCTCCTTGCTGCCAGCTGTTTGGTGAGATGGTGATGCGCGGTTTCGGTCTTGGCGACAACCATAATGCCGGAGGTATCTATGTCCAGCCGGTGCACTATGCCCGGGCGGACCACGTCCCCAATGCTTCCGAGGTCTGGGCATAATGTTAGCAGTGCATTGACCAACGTGCCAGTTGGATGGCCCGGCCCAGGATGAACCGACAAGCCCGCAGGTTTGTCCACCACAACCAGATCCGCATCTTGGTATAACACCTTTAGGGGTATGTCTTCAGCCACCATATCCAAGGCTTCGGGTTCGGGTACCTTGACCCAGACCACATCTCCGGGACGGAGCTTCTGGCTGGGCTTTGGAATGCTGTTGTTGAGCAACACATTGCCAGCGTCGATCAGTCGGCGAATCCGGGACCTGGTAAGCCCGACTTCTTGGGCAGCAAGGAACATATCCAGCCGTTCTCCTTGGGATGCCACCCGGAGTTCGAATGGGCTAGTCATCATTCCGACCATCCAACATACCGGCATACCGGCTGACACCACATCCTGAGCACATCCATGCGCCGCCTGTGTAGCTCATTTCAGAGCTGCACAAGGAACACATCATCCTCGCCCCTGGATTTTGATTCCGGTAGTTGTCATCTGCCGCCCAACCATCGCCATGATTCCAGAAACCGGCGCCAGCTGCCTTGCCGGAAGCTTCCGGCACCAGATCGACCGGCGCCGGACCGGCAGGTGAGGCTATTTTCTTTTCGCTGCTCGAAGATATGAACAAGAATATCAGCAAAAGGATACCCACCACTATGGAGGAATCAGCCAGGTTGAATATGGGCCAAGGTCCAACATCAATAAAATCGGTGACCTCCCCCATCCTGACTCTGTCCACCAGGTTCCCCAATGCCCCTCCCAACTGCATACCCAAGCTCAGCCGCAAAATGGGGCTTGGCACCTCATGGCTTCTGTAGACCAAGACCAGTACCCCGATGGCTACCAAAGAAGCTATGATCAACAGCATGGTCTGGTCGGGGAAAAACCCGAAGGCGCTGCCCGTGTTGGAGGTCAGCGTAAGCCGAAAGAAGCCTTGGGTTGGGACCGATTGCCCCGGTAGAAGCTCATTTCGGATAACCGCTTTGGATATCTGGTCCAAGCTGAATGCCGAGCTTACTGCCAGCAAGAAAACGGAATCCTGAATCCACGGCGCCCTGCTTGACCCCAAAACCCGCTCCCTTAAATTCTTCTTGTGCAGGCGGACAAATGCCTTACATCTTCACCGGGAAAGGTGCGTTGCAAAGAAAAGCGAGACTTCATGGCCTGCGTTCTTTTCAAGACCTGCCCATCCATGATTGGCCCCAGGTACGATCTGTATCTCAGCGCCGGCCATCTTCGAGATAACAGTTTCTTTCAATGATTCGTGAGGGACCAACCGGTCATTGTCACCGCTGATAATCAGTTTTGGCACATCGGTTATAGTATCTCTGAACCCTTCAAAGGCCCTGAGGGGAGGAGAAACCAGAGCCAAAGCCTTGATCTTGCGAAACTTCTCAAGCCCAGTCAACGACACCGCTGCCCCAAAGGAGTACCCAGCCAAACCCAGGCGCTTGCCATCCACCCCAGGCAGCTTGCCCAGCACTGCAAGGGCTGCAGCAAGATCGTCTTTTTCTCCGTTTCCTTGATCAAAAGCTCCCTCACTCCGACCAACGCCGCGAAAGTTGAACCTGAGAGCTGCGATTCCTTGTTCCACCAACGCCCGCACCACAGCCATAACAACTCCGTTGTCCATGTCGCCGCCCATCTGAGGATGTGGGTGGCAGACCACCACGCCGGGATAGGTCCGAAAAACATCTTCCGGAGAAGCTAAAACGCCCTCCACAGTGAGTTTCCCGGAACGGAATGAAATCGTGCTTTGACGCATGTTCGTACTCGCAACCATATTAGGTTCCGGCCTAGTGTTTGACAAGAAGTATTGCTAGAATGTTGTCCGAACCCCGGTTAAGGAGGGAGTCAAACATGAATGTCATAGATCTGCGGAGCGATACGGTAACCAAGCCCACTGAAGAGATGCGTGCTGCGATGGCTGAAGCTGAGGTGGGCGACGATGTTATGGGAGAGGACCCCACCGTAATCCGCATGGAACATATGGCCGCCGAAATGTTGGGTAAAGAAGCTGCGTTGTTCACCTCCAGCGGCACCATGAGCAACCTGATCGCCGCCTTGACCCATTGCAACCGGGGGGAAGAGGTCATCATGGGGAGCGAAGGACATATGTTTTGGAACGAGGTGGCGGGTGCAGCCACCTTGGGAGGGGTCCAGATCAGGACCGTACCCAACGACACCCTGGGGCGGATGGACCCCCAAGATGTGGAAGCGGCAATCAGACCTCCCGGCAATATCCACTTTCCCAGAACATCTCTCCTTTGCTTGGAAAACACCCACAACCGGTGCAACGGGGGAATTCTCAGCCCAGAAGATACCCGCAGCATAGCAGCAGTTGCTCACGAAAACGACGTGGCAGTCCACCTGGATGGAGCACGAATATTCAATGCTGCCGTGGCTTTGGAGGTCCCGCCTCATGAGCTGGTGAAAGATGTGGATGATGTTTCTTTTTGCTTATCCAAGGGCTTAAGCGCTCCGGTGGGCTCCATTTTATGCGGCAACCAAGACTTTGTTGAACGGTCTCGCAAATGGCGCAAGATGCTCGGTGGCGGGATGCGCCAAGCTGGCGTGATCGCTGCAGCAGGAATCGTGGCCATGGAAACGATGGTTGACCGCCTTGCGGAAGACCATTCCAATGCTGGTCGGTTGGCCCGTGGTTTGTCCCAGATTCCCGGCATCAGCGTAGACCCATCCCTGTTCCAAACCAACATAGTCTTTGCCGACCTTGATCCGGAGATAGGGTCCGTTCAAGAGTTCATCTCCCGGTTAAATCATCATGGGCTGAAGGTATCCTATCCCGGCGCCCGCCGGTTTCGGTTGGTTACCCACCGCCACATAGCTCCCGTAGATGTAGACCAAGCCATCGAAATAGTTGCCCAGGCGGCAAAGGAACAGAGGTCCAACATATCCGTCACAACATAGGTCCTCGATTCCCGGACACCCACGACCGGTGGCTGATTGCCGTTCACCGACGCCGATGCTGCATCGGCCACTTCGGTCTCCAGCCGTCACTCCGGGCTTAAGACGTATCCCGTAAAGATGCCACCACGGGGCCGGCTGGTGCAGACCATTGCCGGATAGCTTATAATAGTCCGAGCTTACGGAAGGGTTCCGAAGCTATCGCACAGCTAAAAATATTGGAGGAGCTTGTTATGCCCGCAGAGTTTGTAAAGGTAGCTCAAACGTCCGACCTATCGCCGGGACAGATGAAGCAAGTGCAGGTCGGAGATGAGTTGATTCTGCTGGTCAATGTGGATGGGGCGTATTTTGCTATGGCTGACATCTGCTCCCACGCATATGCGCCATTGACCCAAGGAGACCTGAACGGCGAAGAGGTGGAATGCCCGTTACATGGCAGTGCCTTCAGTGTTAAGACCGGCGAAGTTCTGAGCCCCCCAGCCAACGAATCCCTGGAAACCTTCTCTGTGAAGGTGGATGGCGACGATATCCTGATTGGCCCGAAAGGCTGACCTAGCTGACGGATCATTTCCCCCGGGCATCGCCCCACAGCTGAATGTGAATCCGAGGGCTGAACCTGAGGTTCTGGTCTACACAAACCTGGCTGAGCCAAGTGCTCCGCTCTGCCAGCGCCGTCGGGGTACGCCCTTCCGGTGAGAGCAGCACCCGGTTTCGGGGTATGCAATACTCATCGATGAGCTGGTTGACCTCCTCAACATCCTGGGCCTTCGTCACCACGAACTTGAAGTAGGCGTGCGGTACTTCAACATAGGACCTCAGGGCAGCCGGAACACACCTCAGAGCTCCTGAATTGCCTGACGTGGAAAGCTTGGGAGAAACGTTCCACTGATCGATATCCCGCACCAGCTCCGGCCCCGGTTCGATGGTGCCGTTGGTTTCAACCTCAAAGGAAAATACCCGGCGCCTCAAAGACTTCACCAACGCAGCCAGACAGTCCTGCTGGAGCATCGGTTCTCCCCCCGTGATGACAAGGTGTTCGCACCGGTATTTCAGGATCTCCCGTTCAATATCCTCCGGTGAAACCTCTACCACTTCTTTCCGAAAGTCATAATGTTTCCAGTCCCAGGTGTATTTCGTATCGCACCAGGTACATGCCAAATTGCATTGAGCCAATCTCAGGAATACCGATGGCGTCCCGACACTGGCCCCCTCTCCCTGCAGGGTATGAAATATCTCCGGCTCGCCGGTGGGCAAGCAGGCTACCTTCAGATTCAGTTTCAGGCTACCCACCGATGGGATCACGCCGGTGTATCCTTTAGCTTTACCAGGAGAGGGTCTGCGTAGCCAGCCGATGCAAATCCTCTCGCCCGCAAGATGCAGCTGTCGCAGGCGCCGCAAGGGGCCTGCCCACCTCGGTAGCAGCTCCAAGTACACTCCAAAGGCGCTCCCAACTCTCCAGCCCACCGGATGATCTCAGCTTTCGACAAGTGGATGATGGGTGTTTCGATGTTCATGGGAACGCCGTATTGGCTCCAAAGCTTGCTCCCAAAGCGAAGCACTTCTCCCATTTTTTCAAAGTACTCAGGTCGGCAATCGGGATAGCCACTGTAATCGATGGCATTGGGGGCCATGAACAAGGTTGCTTGGACAGCTTCAGGTTCGATAGAAGTTTCCTCTATAGCATACAATGCTTGGCTTTCCAGGTAAGCTCCTGCCACGGTAATAAAATAGGTGTTCCTCAAGGGCACATAAGAACTTGGGATAGACTGGCTCATCTGGTCAGCTCGGCGGTCCTTTGGAAGCATGACCGTTTCGGGGCAGGTAAGGGCAGAGTACCAAGCAACTTTTCCGAAGGATGACACATCGACAAGCTCGTGCTTTATGCCCAAAGCACTGCTGACCTCCCGCGCACTATCCAACTCTCTGGTGTGGCTTTGGCCGTAAAAGAAGGTGAGGGCGGTCAACCGGTCCACCTGGTCTCTGGCATAAGCGGAGACCGTGGTGGAATCCAATCCACCGGAAAGCAGGGTAACGCCGATGCTGACCATCAGTCGACCGATCGGTACTCAGCATACTGTGTGGGGGATTCCCACATACGGACGGCAGCAGGTTCGATGCCGCATAGCTCTTTGGTCCTGAGATATATCTCCCGGGCCATCACTTCCGCCGAAGGATTCATACCATCGAACAAATACAAAAAACGTTCTTTGACCCCTTCAAACGCTTCCAACATCTCGGCGTCGCCGCTGTTCAGCAGAAAAGCATGGTCCCAATTATATTCGATCCAAGAGCTTATCCTTTGCTTCAGATCTGTGAAGTCCAGGACAAAACCCATCCGGTTCAGCTCTTGGGAAGCCACCCATATCTCGACCTTGTAGTTGTGACCGTGGGGATGGATGCACTTGCCGTCGTGGTCCATCAAGCGGTGACCGGCAGAAAACTCCACCTCCACACGGATCTGGTAGCTATCCCTCATCGCCGCTGCTCAATGGTATCCCTTCGACAGACGGGTCGTCCTCCGTGAATGTTGCCGCTACGGTGGTGTGCAACCCGCCCCGGATCTTGTAATTCAGCATCACTTCCATACGTCGGGGATGACAAATGGCAACCAGATCATCCAATATCCTGTTGGCAGCATGTTCTTGAACTATTCCCACATCTCTGTAGCACAGCAGGTAATACTTGAGGGATTTCAGCTCAATGCAGAGGGTGTGGGGTTCATAGGTGATGGTGAGGGTCCCATAGTCAGGCAGGCCCGTCCAAGGACAAAGGGCTGTGAACTCATCGGTATCCACGCATACCTGAGTCGATCCTTGGGAATAGTCGTAGTCGAACGCCAGCAGGATGCCGCGATCGATGTTTTTCTCCGTCCCAAGCTCGATTCGCCTGTCCAGGTTCTCATAAGGTTCTTTCAACGAAGCTATAGATGCCATACCTGCTGCCTCTTTACCTAGCAATCCAAGTGGGAGTTTCCAGCGATCCTCATCCAGATTCTACCCCACATCTGCCTCACCCAGGTACTACCCCACTTCTGCCTCACCCAGGTACTACCCCACATCTGCCTCACCCAGGTACTACCCTGCATCTACCTCACCCAAGTCCTACCCTGCATCTACCTCACCCAGATTCTACCCTACATCTACCTCACCCAAGTCCTACCCTGCATCTACCTCACCCAAGTCCTACCCTGCATCTACCTCACCCAGGTCCTACCCTGCATCTACCTCACCCAGGTCCTACCCTACATCTTAGGGTACACTTCCGTATCAAGGTACATTTACGTATGATAGGCGATAGGCCACATGGTGTCAAAATGGATATCCGCCATCATCCATAACCGTTCAGCCCCCATAAGTTGCCTCTTAAGACCCTCCACACATTGAACCTTGACCCCCCCCAGATTTCCATTCCGAACTCCTTCAGTGTCATTCCGAACGCTCCCCCCTGTCATTCCGAACGGAGTGAGGAATCTAAGGTCCCCCTCCGATGGCCAGTTCATCCCTCCGGCGACCCAGCTTGTGGCGTGGCACCTTAGATTCTTCGTCGTGCGCTCCTCAGAATGACAGCAAGGGGAGGCGGTCCTCAGAATGACAAAGAGGGCGCGCCACTGCCAACCCCTCCGATCATCATTCCAACCTCCTCCACTGTCATTCCGAACCTCCCCCTGTCATTCCGAACGAAGTGAGGAATCTAAGGTGCTCCCTCCGATGGCCAGTCCATTCCTCCAACGACCCAGCTTGTGTCCCAGCACCTTAGATTCTTCGTCGTGCGCTCCTCAGAATGACAGTAAAAGGGGGTTCCTCAAAATGACAATCAGGGGCGTCACTCCGAACCCCTCCGACCATCATTCCGAACCTTCCCCCTGTCATTCCGAACGCAGTGAGGAATCTAAGGTCTCCCTCCGATGGCCAGTTCATCCCTCCGGCGACCCAGCTTGTGGCGTGGCACCTTAGATTCTTCGTCGTGCGCTCCTCAGAATGACAGCAAGGGGAGGCGCTCCTCAGAATGACAAAGAGGGGCACCACTGCCAACCCCTCCGACCATCATTCCAACCTCCCCCACTGTCATTCCGAACCCCTTCCACTGTCATTCCGAACGTCCCCCTGTCATTCCGAACGGAGTGAGGAATCTAAGGTGCGCCCTTCTATGGCCAGTCCATTCCTCCAACGACCCAGCTTGTGTCCCAGCACCTTAGATTCTTCGTCGTGCGCTCCTCAGAATGACAGTAAAAGGGGGTTCCTCAGAATGACAATCAGGAGCGTCACTCAGAACCCCTCCGACCATCATTCCGAACCTCCCCACTGTCATTCCGAACGGAGTGAGGAATCTAAGGTCTCCCTCCGATGGCCTGCCCGTTACTATGACGATCCTCCGGGTGAGCCAGCATCTTAGATTCTTCGGAGTGCGTTCCTCAGAATGACAGGGGAGTGGGTGTCATTCCGAACACCTTCCACTGTCATTCCGAACGGAGTGAGGAATCTAAGGTGCTCCCTCCGATGGCTGGTTCATTCCTACGGCGACCCAGCTGGTGGCGTGGCGTCTTAGATTCTTCGTCGTGCGCTCCTCAGAATGACAGTAAGGGAAGGCACTCCTCAGAATGCCAATGAGGGGGCGTCACTGCCAACCCCTCCGACTATCATTCCAACCTCCTCCACTGTCATTCCGAACCTCCCCCTGTCATTCCGAACCTCCCCCTGTCATTCCGAACCTCCCCCTGTCATTCCGAACGAAGTGAGGAATCTAAGGTGCTCCCTCCGATGGCCAGTCCATCCCTCCGACGACCCAGCTTGTGGCATGGCATCTTAGATTCTTCGGAGTGCGCTCCTCAGAATGACAGTAAGGGAAGGCACTCCTCAGAATGACAATCAGGGGCGTCACTCCGAACCCCTCCGACCATCATTCCGAACCTCCCCACTTTCATTCCGAACGGAGTGAGGAATCTAAGGTCTCCCTCCGATGGCCAGTTCATCCCTCCAACGACCCAGCTTGTGTCCCAGCACCTTAGATTCTTCGTCGTGCGCTCCTCAGAATGACAGTAAAAGGGGGTGTCATTCCGAACCTCCCCCCTGTCATTCCAACCCCCCTGTCATTCCGAACGCAGTGAGGAATCTAAGGCGCTTCCCCGCTGGCCTGCTCGTTACTATGACGATCCTCCGGGTGAGCCAGCATCTTAGATTCTTCGGAGTGCGCTCCTCAGAATGACAGGGGAGGGGGTGTCATTCCGGACCCCTTCACCATCATTCCAACCCCCCTGTCATTCCGAACGAAGTGAGGAATCTAAGGTCTCTCTCCGATGGCAAGTTCATTCCTCCGACGACCCGGCTTGTGGCGTGGCATTTTAGATTCTTCGTCGTGCGCTCCTCAGAATGACGGTAAAAAGGGCGCTACTCAGAATGACGATAAGGGCAGGGCCCCCAAGATGACACGGGGAAGGGCCCCGCATCACGACGACGGGGAAGGGCCCCGCATCACGGCAACGGGGAAGGGTCCCGCATCACGGCGGCGGAAGGGCGTTCCTCAGAATGGCGGGGAGGGGGGCTATTACTTGCATGTATAACCGGATTTTGGCGGTTGAGGCCGTTCATCTCCCTTGTCAATCAGTCGGGGCTGGGGTAGACTTGAAGCTGAGGTAGCTAGGAGTCTGTCCGAGAAACAATATTCTAAACGATATGCGTCATTGGTGGAGTGTAAAGATGCGAATTACTTCACGACTAAGTCCAGATTGCTGTAAGCAGGTTATTGCGTGGCGTTTTTCGTCTCCAGAAACGAATCCTCGGACAGGCTGCTAGTGGGCGCTGAGGTAGTAGCTTGTCTACTCAAGGTCGAGGTCAGGTACCCGCAGATCCCATCCTCAAGGATGAGACAACAGACGCTGACGCCCATGAGCCCCCTGCAAACCTGGAAGATATCCAGGCCATGTTGACCGAAGCGTTGGTTTCGGAACCAACCCTGCGCCTGCTCCCAAAGTTCAAGATGGCCCAATCCGGCAACCCCGACTTCCACCGGATCTACTTTTCAGTGCATTGCACCTGCGGGACCGCGGGTCTGCTCAGCATTGAGACAGCCAAATCCAAGACCTTATCCGAAGTGAAGGATGCGGCGCCGACCTTGAAACAGCATTTGGTGAGCCGAGCCAAGCAGTTTGCTGGTATGTCCTGTGCTGCGCACACCCAGATGCGCACCGCCGGGATCAAAGCTTCGATGGCTACCTCCGAGAACACATCTGCTCAAGAACCCGAAAGAAGCTGATATGCCCAAAAAGCTGAATCAAGAACAAGCAATGGAAGGCGCCGTCCGCTTCTCCGAAAAGTATGTGGAGAAGAGCGGCTATAAATTCTTCCCAGACCAAGAAGTGGTACGGCTGGTCCAAGAAGGTCTTGCACGTAATCAGGTCGAATACGGGTACCGCTACTGCCCTTGAATGCCCCTAAGCGGCGATCCTGTTGAGGATCGCAAAAAGATCTGCCCGTGCGACCGGCATCATGAAGATATCGAAAGGGATGGGTTTTGCATTTGAATGTTCTTTGTGAGCGAAGAGTTCCTTCGCCAACAAGAGCAGGGAAATGAGATAGAACAGACCATCGGCGACGCGGTACAGGTTGGAGAAGGGTTGTTCGATCAACCGTACAAATCCAAAGCTGACCAAAAGGGAAGCCAGAGCACATAGAGGAGTAGCAAGTTATGGATATCACAGTATACACATCCGTCGGTTGAGGCCCTTGTCACATGGTGAAAGTGTACCTTTCACAGAAGGGATTGGAGTACACCGAGCGGAATGTATCTCTGGATGAAGATGCCAGGCAGGACCTGTTAGACCTGGGCCATCGCAGCACACCTGTCACGGTGATCGCTGACCATCGGGTGGTGGGATACAGCCCTCCCAAGCTGGAAGAAGCTCTCCAAGCTGCCGGCGCTTAGCTAGGGAACCTCTGAACAACTCGCCTGAAGCCGTCATTCTCGCGAAGGCGGGAACCTCGCCCCTCTGTAGGGACGGGTTTCACGTCCATCCTCCGCATTCAAGGGGACTTATTCAGACTATCCCTAAGGTGCCTCCTCACCCGAAAGGCCGTCGTAGTAATGGGCAGGCCATCAGAGGGAGACCTTAGATTCCTCACTCCGTTCGGAATGACAGAGGGGAGTTCGGAGCGACAGTGGGGAAGTTCGGAGTGACAACCTGGGGATCCCCTCCCCTCATTGTCATTCTGAGGAGCACCTCCCCCTGTCATTCTGAGGGGCGCACCTCCCCCTGTCATTCTGAGGGGCGCACCCCGAAGAATCTAAGGAACCTCTGAACAACTCGCCTGAAGCCCGTCATTCCCGTCGCCTGAAGCCGTCATTCTCGCGAAGGCGGGAACCTCGCCCCCTCTGCAGGGACGGGTTTCACGTCCATCCTCCGCATTCAAGGGGACTTATTCAGACTATCCCTAGGCCCTTTTTGGCGCCGCCCAGTTCCCGGGGAAGCTGTCACCCATTCCAGCTTTCCGCCGGAGTGCGGAAATAAGTCAGCCGTTTTTCCGCGGCGTTACGGGGAAAACGTAGACTTAGAAAAAGTATCAAGCAAGGAAGATCGTTTTCCAGTGGCGTTATGGGGGAAAACGCTTATCATCGGACCACTGCCGGTCGCCAGGCTGGCCCGGCGCCGCCCGTTTCGCTACCTAGTCTCGGCCAGGAGCTTCATCAGAAGGGCCATCCTGACATACAACCCGTTTTCCGCTTGGCGGTACCCTGCCCAACGAGAATCACCCGTTTCTTCGATGATAAGCTCGCTGCGCTGCATCGGGTCCAATATCACACAGTCAGGCTTCAGCGCGGACAGCAGGTCTTTGTCCACCTTGGCTTCCACCATGTTTCTGGCTTTCACCAAGTTCGCGTGGCCGGGGGTCCCAGCTCCATTTACGTACAGTGCATCCAAGGTGCCTGCGACCTCTGTCAACGACGCACCTTGGCTGAAGGACACACCTGCGCTGGTGCAATACTCCACCGTATCTTGATCAGCTTGCCCGGTTATCGGTACCAAGTCGACATGGATATCATCGTACATCGCTAGAGCAGTCAGAAGAGCATTCACATTTCGGTGGTCCAGCCTGCCCAAGACTGCAATGTTCAGTCCATCGATCTTCCCCAGCTCCCGCTTCAATGTGTACACATCCAACAGGGCCTGCGTGGGATGGTCCTCGGGGCTTCCACCGTTGATTATCGAAATATCCCCAGCTTCGGCAGCTTGTTCCGCCGCCCCGGACTGTTGCGACCGAAGTACCACCACATCGAAGTGCAAGCTATGCAAGAACCTCATCGTATTTTCAATGTACGTGGTCGTTCTTACAGGAAAGAACTGGGATGCATCCTCGGTATGCTGGGCATCTCCTCCCAACAGGGCCATTGCCCGCTCAAAGGACGCCCTGGTCAGAAAGCTGGGTTCGTAGAACAAACAGTACAACGCATGGCCGCGGAGTGCGTGTTCAACGGAAGCTCCATTCCGGATCTGATCACAGAGGGGGAATAGGTCTTCTTCCATCCAGTCACGCGATACTTCGCGGGTGCGGACCAAGTGTTTCACCATAGTAAATCCTCGGATGTAGATGCAGGCTGTACCAAGTTTGCGGGAATCCAACCAAGCTCGAACCAACAGAAACGCCGGAGCTTAGCTCGAACTCCAATGGGAGTTAATTCTGAGCTATGTTACACTATATCCCAAGTGTCCGCCAAGCTGAACGGAAGCTGCGGCAACAGCATTTTCTTAAGTTCATAGCCAAGGAGAAACAGGGTTGGACAAAATTCTGGTGACCGGCGGCGCAGGTTTCTTGGGTATCTCCTTGGTACGGAGCTTGGTTGAATCCGGGTTTCGTCCCCGCGTGTTGGATATCAACAGCCCAAACGATCCCGCCTTGGAAGCCCGGATCGACTTCATTCGCGGCGATATTCGCAATCCAGATGCTGTCTCCCGCGCCATCGAAGGGGTGGACACCCTCTTCCATCTGGCTGCGGCAGTCCTGCCCACCCGGGGAAAGAAAGCTTATACCACCACCAACACAGGCGGCACCCGGACCCTGATGCAGGCAGCCCTTGACCAGAAGCTCAACCAAGTGGTCCATATCTCCACCAGCGCAATCTTTGGAGTCCCCCTTCGCCTGCCCGTCACAGAAGCATCCCCGTTTCAGCCTATGGGCTACTATGGCAACGCCAAGCATCAAGGCGAGTTGGTAATCCAACAATGCCGGGACCGTGGACTTAGAGTCTGTATTCTCAGGCCGCGCACTATCATCGGCACCGAGCGGCTGGGAATCTTCCACATCCTCTTCGACTGGATCAAAGCAGGCAAGAAGATACCAATCATCGGCAGCGGAGATAACCTGTTCCAGTTTGTGAGCGCCCGTGATTGTGTGCAAGCTTGTCTTCTGGCAGCAGAAGCCAGCAGCAACGATGATTTCAACCTGGGCGCTGAAGAGTTCTCCACCGTGAGAGCCGACCTGGAAGCGCTGGCTGCCTACGCCAACACGGGCGCTGGCGTCCGTTCGATTCCAGCGCCCTTGGTAAAGGCGTCGCTTCAAGTGTTGGACCTTCTGCGGCTTTCGCCCCTCATGGACTGGCAGTACAAAGTTGCCGACAAACCCTTCTACTTCGATATTGCCAAAGCTAAAGAGGTGCTGGGCTGGCAACCTCAAGATAGCAACATAAGCATGTTCATAGATTCATATGATTGGTATACGAATAACTTTACCGACGCGGTTGAAGCATACGGCTCAACTCACCGCCAAGCGGTCAAACAACGGTTTCTTCGATTGCTGAAGGGTGTATTCTGAACCTGCCCCTGACCCATGGCCTCTGATGAAAGCTGACTTTCATATGCACACCGGGTATTCCAGCGACTGCGGTACACCCCCCCGGTTGGTGGTCGAAAGATGCCGTGCTGCCGGCTTGGACTGCATCGCAATCACCGACCACAACAACATCCGCGGCGCCCTTGAGGTCCGGGAGATGGCGGACTTCACCGTCATAATCGGAGAAGAGGTGATGTCTGGCGGGGGAGAAATAATCGGCCTCTTCTTGGAGGAGGCGGTGCCAAAGGGGCTGTCTCCCGAAGAAACCGTAAAGCGCATCAAAGACCAAGGCGGTCTTGTGCAGATTCCACACCCTTATGACCGAATCCGGCGCGGCCCCTTGACCAGTTCCGCTTTGGAGCAAGTGCTCCCCCAAGCCGACCTGATTGAGGTGTTCAATGCCCGCACCATCCTGCCCAAAGACCTGCTAAGATGCCGAGACCTCGCCGAAAGATCGGGAGTTACACCTGTTGCGGTCAGCGACTCACACACCCTTGGAGAAATCGGTTCCGCCTATCTGGAGATGGCAGATTTCGATGGTTCACCACCATCATTGATGCATGCTCTAAAAGACGCCCGGATCAATGGGCGGAGGTCGTTGCCGTTGGTCCACCTGGTCACCGCATATGTAAAGCTACGAAAAAAACTGGTCCGCACCTGATGCGCCTGTTTCCCGCTTATCCGCACACCAAGTCTCAAAAATAAGAGTTGGAAGATGGAAGGAAAACCAGACAGCACAACCGCAGGTAACAGCTTCGAGGACGCTGAAGACCTGAAACTACCCCGGTGGACCTACGGCAGGGCAAAGAATGGCGATGGCCCAAACTTCAAGACCGGCTATCTGCTGAAGCGTCCCTCGGATATAGTGGTCGGCTTGATTGGCATTGTGATTGCACTACCCCTTTGGATTATCTTCGCCATTGCCATCAAGCTGGAGGACCGGGGACCATTTTTGTTCACCCAAGAACGTTGGGGTAAGGATAAAACCCGGATACTGGTCTACAAGGTCCGCACCATGGTCCCCAACGCAACAGAAACTTTCGGCAATGTACAAGCACAAGAAAATGATCCACGAATTACCAAGGTGGGCAAGCTGTTGAGGGCCACCAGCCTCGATGAATCCCCCCAGCTTATAAACATACTAAAGGGCGACATGAGCTGGGTGGGGCCCAGAGCTCTGCCCATAAATGAGGTCCAAGCCAAGGAAGATGACGGCAGCTTCCCCGACGAAGCTATCGAAGGATTTGAAGTTCGTTCCAAGCTGCGTCCCGGATTGACCGGCATTGCCCAAGTGTTCGCTCCACGGGATATTCCAAGGGAGCAAAAATACCGCTACGATGCGGTCTATGCGGGCAGCCAAAGCCCTCTGACGGATATCAGGCTGGTCCTAGTTTCTTTGTGGATCACTTTTCGAGCAAAGTGGGAATCCCGGGAAGGCAAGCTTTAACCCCCTGCCTAACCGTTCAGCCGCCATGAGTTTGAATCTAAGGTGCTCCCTCTGGTAGCTGGTCCATTCCCACAACAACCCATCGCCTGAGCCCCCGCCATAGTTTCTTCGTCGTACCTCCTCAGAATGACAGGGAGGGGCACTCCCCAGAATGACAGGGCAGAGAGCCGCTCCTCAGAATGCCATCAATTTTATATCATATCGAGTCCCCCTTATATCATTCCGAGTCCCCCCGCTCTCATTCCGAGCCGCCCTTATGTCATTCCGAGTCCCCCCGCTCTCATTCCGAGCCGCCTCACTGTCATTCCGAGCGGAGTGAGGAATCTAAGGTCTCTCTCTAATGGCCTGTTCATTACTACGATGAGCCTTCGGATGAGCAGGCGCCTTAGATTCTTCGGAGTGCGCTCCTCAGAATGACAGGGGGGATGGTGTCATTCCGAGCCGCCCCGCTCTCATTCCGAACTGCCTCACTGTCATTCCGAGCGGAGTGAGGAATCTAAGGTCTCCCTCTAATGGCCTGTCCATTACTACGACGAACCATCGGATGAGCAGGCGCCTTAGATTCTTCGGAGTGCGCTCCTCAGAATGACATGGGGGGAGGGTGTCATTCCAAAGGGCCCCGCTGTCATTCCGAGCCCCCTTTTTGTCATTCCGAACGCAGTGAGGAATCTAAGGTCTCCCTCTGATGGCCTGTCCACTACTACGATGAGCCTTCGGATGAGCAGTCACCTTAGATTCTTCGTAGTGCGCTCCTCAGAATGACAGGGGGGAGGGTGTCATTCCGAGCCGCCTCACTGTCATTCCGAACGCAGTGAGGAATCTAGGATCTCCCCCTGATGGCCTGTCCACTACTACGATTAGCCTTCGGATGAGCAGTCACCTTAGATTCTTCGTAGTGCGCTCCTCAGAATGACAGGGGGGATGGTGTCATTCCAAGCCGCCCCGCTGTCATTCCGAGCCGCCTCACTGTCATTCCGAACGCAGTGAGGAATCTAAGGTCTCCCTCTGATGGCCTGTCCATTACTACGACGAACCATCGGATGAGCAGGCGCCTTAGATTCTTCGGAGTGCGCTCCTCAGAATGACAGGGGGGATGGTGTCATTCCAACCCACCCCACTGTCATTCTGAACGCAGTGAGGAATCTAAGATACCCCTCTGATGGCCTGTTCATTACTACGATGAGCCTTTGGATGAGCAAGCACCGCAGATTCTTCGGAGTGCGCTCCTCAGAATGACAGGGGGGAGGGTGTCATCCCAACCCGCCTCGCTGTCATTCCGAGTCCCCTTTTTGTCATTCCGAACGGAGTGAGGAATCTGAGGTCTCCCTCTGATGGCCTGTCCACTACTACGATTAGCCTTCGGATGAGCAGTCACTTTAGATTCTTCGGAGTGCGCTCCTCAGAATGACAGGGGGGGAGGGGCCGCTCCTCAGAATGACAGAGGGGGAGGGTGTCATTCCAAAGAGCTCCGCCGTCATTCCGAACCTCCCGCTGTCATTCCGAACGGAGTGAGGAATCTAAAATGCTCCCCCTAATGGCCGCTCCATTCCCACCACGATCCATCGCATGAGCCAGCATCTTAGATTTTTCGTCGTGCGCTCCTTAGGATGACGGGGGGGCGCTCCTTAGGGTGACGGGGGGAGGGGGGCGTTCAGGGTGACAGCTAGGGGCAGGAAACCCGGCATGACGATGGGCGCGGGAACTCTGCAGAATAGCTACTGTGGAGGGCGATTAGCTGCAGTTCTCCCGGGATCTGGGCAGCTGCTCCCTTGCCGGCATTTTATCAATGTTCCAATTTCATCACGACTTTTATTATGTTGTCTTCCCGGTTTTCGTACATCCGGTAAGCTGCGTTGATGTCTTGTTCATCGAACCCCAGCCGGTGGGTAACCATTCGGGCCGGGTCTATCCAGCCTCTTTCCCGCAGTTCTACGATGTCTCGTATCTGACTGATCGGGTCGCCGCTGCGGGCTCCCGTGGTGGGGATGATGGTCGCCTGCTTATCCATCCAAGTCCGAGTATCCACCGGGACTATGTCATCCCCTTGGATGCCGAATATGATAACGGTCCCGAACTGCCGCACCATCCGGAACGCCAAGTCCAAGGTGTCCGGGTAGCCCGCAGCTTCTACCGTCACATCCGGGCCAACCCCGCCGGTCAATTCTTGGACTCGTTCCATCAAATCTTCCTTGGCAGGATTGATGGTATGGGTAGCTCCGAACTCTTTGGAGTACTCCAAACGGTAGTCCAGAAGGTCTACCGCAATGACCTGCTTGGCGCCTTGCCGCGCAGTCAGCATGGTGAAAGATAAGCCAATGGCTCCTTGGCCCATGACCAGGATGCTCTTTCCCATGATGTTGCCCATCTTTTTGCAAGAGTAAAATACGGTCCCCGTCGGCTGACACATCACCCACTCGGACAGGTCTCCATGATCGGGCAGACCGACCATGCGCCCCGGGTTCGATACCAGGTATTCTGTCAGACCGCCCATCTCAGCGGTAGGCAGCACTATCACCCGCTGCCCTTCCCGAAACGCATCGGTGCGGCTTTCCACTATGGTTCCCGCACATTCATGGCATGGTCGTCCCGAGATTAGAGGATAATCTTCCTCGGGCATTACCGGGCCGTAACCGTGGCGAATGTCGCTGCCGCATATCGACACATTATCCAGACGGACCAAGCATTCTCCATCATTGGCGGTTGGAACCTCGGAATCAAGGACCGCAAATCGCTTGGGCCCCACCAGCTGGGCAATCTTCATAGCGCACCCTACTCTCTCATGCCAAAATGGGGCTTGGACCCCGGCAAGTACCGGAATAAAAGTACAGTAAGGGAGCATTGGTGACAAGACCCCACCCTTTCGTTGACAGCTATCAGACCCTGACTTACAATCCCGCCGTACCCATCTCATCCATTTCTGCTTAGGGGGAGCTCATGATGGTTGACCGGGAAACCCTTCAAGCTATGATCAAGACCTACCGAGGATTTGAGTTGTCCGATGCGGAAATGGACCTGGTCGAACTGGAGCTTCAGAGCTACTTCGATGCTTCCGAAAAGATGAACGACCTCGACCTTTCTGATCTACCTTCAGCCCGGTTGGCCCGGGCTTCGGAAGGAAGTGAAAGCTAATGACTGCAAACGAATTGCTGGACACGACGATTGCTGAGCTTGCTCCTCTCATAAGAGACCGCCGGGTTTCGCCGGTGGAGGTGACCGAAGCTGCCTTGGCCCGCGTGGACGAGATTCAACCGAAGCTGAACTCCTTTATCACCGTTCTCCACGACCAAGCTATGGATGATGCCAGGGCACAAGAACGCGCCATCGCCTCCGGCAATTATCTCGGACCCCTTCAGGGAATACCCATCGGAATCAAGAACAACATCGCCACCGCAGGCATTCGCACCACCGTGGGTTCAAAGATACTGGCTGATCACATTCCCGCCGAAGATGCTCATGTGGTGACACTATGCAAAAACGCCGGAGCAATCATCTTGGGCAAGGAAAACTTGGAGGAGTTCGCTGCCGGAGCAACCTCCAACAACCCCCACTACGGTGCTGTGCACAATCCTTGGAAGCTGGATTGTGTTCCCGGCGGGTCCAGCGGCGGCGGCGGTGCCAACGTGTCCGCAGGTGTGACCTTCGCTTCTTTGGGAACGGACCTTGGTGGTTCGGTCCGGATTCCCGGCGCCTTCTGTGGAGTGGTTGGTTTGAAGCAGACCTTCGGCAGGGTCAGTCAACGGGGACTCATGGTAACCAGCTTCAACGGAGACCACATTGGCCCCCTAGCCCGGTCGGCTAAGGATGCTGCACTGGTGCTTGAAACCATCGCTGGATACGATCCCTTCGACCCCACCACCGTTCCTGTTCCCACGAACGCCTACTCTGAAAACTTGGATGGAAGCCTGAAGGGTTTGACGATGGGCATCCCATCAGAACATTTCTTCGACCTCCTCAGTCCCGAAGTAGAACGTGCGCTGGAGTTGTCCATCGCCGCTCTTGAAGAACTGGGAGTAACATCGACCAAGATCAGCCTTCCTTCCATGAAATACGTGGGAGCTTTGCGCATTCCGGGGATGGCTGACGGGCTTGTGATCCACGAACCATACATCCGCACCAACAGAGAAGATTACAGCCCGGACACTTTATATAGAAACTTGGCGGGGCAGTTTGTGCTGGGCCGGGATTATGCCAAAGCCATGAAGGTGCAGAGGATCATCAAAGAAGAGTTCGCTCAAGTGCTTCAGAAGATGGATTTTTTGGTAGCTCCCACATGCCCCATCACAGCCCCGCTCATAGGCTCAAAAGCCATAAGCCTGGGGGGCAAGAGCTTCCCGGCCCGGGGACCGGGCGCCGGATTCGTCGCACGCAACACAAGCCCGAGCAACTCCACGGGCTTGCCTGCCATATCCGTACCTTGCGGGCACAACGACGAGGATTTGCCAATAGGTCTGCAGATCATCGGTCGGCCTTTTGATGAAAGCACGATCCTCAGGGTTGCCCACACCTACGAAGGGGTTTCTCCCGCAAAGGGGCGAAGGCCCAACCTCCGTTAGCCAGCTGGTCCACCCACTCTTCAGCATGAACGCGCACCCAAGGATAGTCTGAATAAGTCCCCCTGGATGCGGAGGATGGACGTGAAAACCGTCCCTACAGAGGGGCGAGGTTCCCGCCTTCGCGGGAATGACGGGCTTCAGGGGAGTTGTTCAGAGGTTCCCTAATAGATCGCGGGCTGGCAGATAGCCAGCCCGCGATTCCATTTCAGAGACACCATATGTCACTGGGTTTTTACGGATAACTGAAGAGAATGGTCAGCTTGCGCTTATCCGTTGATGGTCTTTACATCTACTGTTACATCCGGGGTCGCCACGGCGACCGCACCATAGAGGGGTCAACGGCGTCTATAAGCAGCCACCAACTCCTGGGCTTGGTCTTCGTCGATTCCGGTGAGCTCGAAATTCATGTGCATCTGGTTGAAGACTGAAACTTCCTCGTACAAGGGAGCCGCTTCATTGTCACGGACAGATTCGGCGGTAACATTCACCCATTTCAGGGGAATCTGAGATTCCCTTGCCAGCCGTTCCACCATATTCACCGCACAAGACACGATTCCGGCCAAGAATGCTTCTCCAGAACCGATCTCCTCTCCCGGTGATCCCGCATAGCTGGGTCCATCTACAACAAAATGATGGTTGCGGGCGTTGACCAAGGAGCGTCCCGGGGTCCCTGTGCTGTAGGAACGCACCGATGTTCTGCTATACCGGTCGGTTGTCATTATAATTCTCCTTGAGCGTTGGCTTGGTAGACCTGGCCGCTAAGGGTGGCGGCACCGTTGCAGTCGGATTCTAACATGGCCCATATCTCACCGCAAGATAATACATAATCCGCCTATCTACAGCTGCTTTCATCTGCTTTCATCCCAAACCAGCAATGGTCTCGGCGCCATCGACATGCTGGCACACATCCCCCCCGATGGACCCGTCCAGATGGAACGGAAGCAGGCGCTGAGATGTCCCGGTTTACCTTTTACTTATCAGGGGGCTATAATACCCCCAAACACCTTTCTGGGTGTAGGTGTTTCACAGTACGGGATGTTCAAATTCTCCATGGAGGATAGCGATGGATGTAGGAGATTTCAAGGTAAATGCCGGTGTCGTCGAATTTGCCCTTCAGCACCGTAATATAGACGGTGGGGTCGTGGGAACTCGTGGAGCAGACCAAGGGGTGAGCATCCAGGTGATGGGCAAGATAGATGGTGAAGAAACCGAGCTTCTTAGGTTCGATTGCTTCGACCAGGTTCCCCACTACCATTACGACCCCCGCAACCGCAACGTACGCGTCGATTTAGACAAAACTACCGTCGGCAATCCCCTTGGGTGGACCCTCAACCAGCTTAGGACCAACTTGCCAAACATGATCAAGCGGGCAGGCTACGACGATCTTGCATCCCAGGTAGACCCCCGGGCAGTGATGGAGAAGTTGGACGAGGTGGAAGAGATCGGACGGGAAATGGCGGTCAAACACAGGAACACGGTTACCCACAACCGCGGAGACCTGATGATCGAAGCAGGACCTATCCGGTTTGGTCTGGAGTTTCGTGAGCTAGCTGCGGGTGATCGGGGCCAAGCGATTCATGTCCTCGGAGATGTGGAAGGTCAGGAAGTGGAACTGTTGGCTTTCGACTGCTTCGAGAACGACCCCCACTATCATTACGGACCTCGCAACAGAAACGAACGTATCTATCATGACACGACCTTGGTGCCCAATCCCCTTCGCTGGGCCATCGACCAGTTCAAGGATGGCAAGCTGCACGAGATGGTGAGGCGGGCGGGGTACCCCGGCATTGCGGCTGAAATGGATTCCCAGCTCCTGAGCCACAAGCTCGAAGAGGTCGAAGAGCAGGCATTCGCAATGGCCAGAAGAAATAACCAGGTGAACATCGACTAGAGCACTTTGGCCCGCGGCCTCCCCACCGGCCGCCAACGTAGAGACCTACACACAGCATTCCGGCCTTTCGCCGGAATGCTGTGGTGGGCAGCAGCCACTGTCATAATGGCGGCAACTATGCTGTCTGCCCGGAAGAACCAGGCCCCCTCAGATGTTCGTCGATCCACCTGCGCAGCTCATCCAAAGCGGGCGGGGCCACATAGAACACCTGCATATCCGATGGGAACTGGACCCGGTGGTTGTCTCCGATCACCAGTATGGCTTTTTCATCTTCTTTGAGGGTACGGTCCACCTGAGCTCCAATATGCTCATAACGCCTGTTGGTTGCTTCGATGTAAGACTGGTATACCGTCGATCTGACTTTTGGACTAATCAGTCCCACCCTGAGACATGCCAGCCAATCGGCCGTCTCTGCCAACGTCTCGCCATCTTCGGTAGCTTCGAGCTCAGCGCCCGCCATGATCCGATTTCGTATGAGGGTGAACCCGTAGGGATTGATCTGTTCCAAGAGCTTATCCCCCGCATCTCCGGCAACAACCAGGTTTTCGTGGTATAGACGGTCCACCTTACCCAAGGTGGCTTCCAAGCGTACGATGTGCTCTTCCGCACCTGACCAGTACCGGGCCAGCAATCCCCGGAGCTCTTCTTCAAGGGGGCTGGCTTGGGGAGATCCCTCATCATTTTCTTCCGGAGTTGGCCCCATTGGTGCGGTAAACAGCGGGATCAAGTACAGCTTCCGGCCTTTTTGGTACGTATCTGCGGTTGGCCTTCCGACATCTACAAAGGGTGTGCTCATCGGGTGCCCTCACGGTTCACAAATATCGATGTTTTCAATTCATGCTACCATCGGCATCATCAAAATCAAGGTCAAAGGCCGGATGATGTGCGCTCATCGTTGGGGCCCAACCTATCCTGTTAACGTCAGCTTTCCATTTACAACCCCGTATGCTATGTTACCGACCAAGCGCCAACCACGCTGTCTGATTCGCCGTCGTTATTGAGAAACCTCCCTGTTCCAATAGGACGGCGCTGAAAAACGTCAAATGTTAGACATAGAAGATGCCGGAGGAGCATTATGCTGCACCAGCCCCATGGAGTTAATGTAGGTTCTTCCCGTCCGGTGGTGATGGGCCGGAACGGCATGGTCTGCTCCGGCCATCCCCTTGCATCACAAGCAGGTATGCAGGCGCTGCAACGGGGTGGAAATGCTGTCGATGCTGCCGTTGCGGTCGGAGCGGCGCTGAACGTGGTCGAACCCCACATGTCAGGTATGGGCGGCGACGGTTTTATTATGGTCTACGAAAAGTCTACGGGTGTGACCAAGGTGATGAACTGTACCGGCGCCGCACCCTTGGCAGCTACTCGCGACCGCTACCAAAAGACGGGGATTCCCATGAGAGGCGTGCTATCCGTCTCGGTCCCAGGACTGCTGGATGGATGGGCACAAGCACATCAGAAATATGGCTCCCTCGGTTGGGCTGGGCTGTTTGATTCAGCCATAGACCTGTCGGACAACGGATTTCCAGTGACCCACACCCTTGCCAACTACATCGCCTCAGAGCCGGGCTTGCAGCAGCACGCCACCTCAGCCGAAGTGTTCACCAAGGGAGGAAAGCCGCTGGTCGGGGGGGATATCCTCCTGCAAAGAAACCTTGCCAGCAGCTTCCGTCGGGTCGCAGCCGAAGGTCCCGATGCACTATTTCAGGGAGATATCGGGCGGGAGATATCGCGGTTCGTGCAAGACCAAGGTGGCATATTGGATATGAAAGACCTGATGGAGCACCGGTCCCGATGGCAAGACCCCATATCCACCACCTATCGAAGCTACACCATATTGGAAGGTCCCCCCAACTCCAGCGGCCATGTTCTGCTCCAAGAACTAAATATGATGGAGTGCATGGACCTGCCCAGCTTGGGATTTAACACCGCCGAAGCGGTTCATGCGATGGTGGAAGCAAAGAAGCTGGCTTTCATCGACAGAGAAGAGTACGTTGCCGACCCGGATTTCTTGGACATACCGATGCAAGGGTTGCTATCCAAAGAATATGCCAAGGAACGATCTAACCTCATCGACCCGGACCGGGCAGCCCGCGATGTTCAACCGGGAAACCCTTGGCAGCATCAACCGGGCGTCCCCCAAAGGGCAAAAACCGCGGTCTTGCAGGACGTTGAAGACACCACATGCTTCTGCGTGGTCGACCGCTGGGGCAATGCTGTCTGTCAGCTTCAGAGCATCCAGAGTCCCTTCGGATCGGCGGTTATAGCAGGCGCCACCGGCATACTGCTCAACAATAGAATGTCCTACTGGCACCTGGACCCTGACCATGCCAACTGCTTGGAACCCGGAAAACGGGTCAGACATACGATGAACCCCATCATGGTGTTCGCACCCGGCGCCGCCGACCTCTTCATGGTTTGCGGTACACCGGGGGCAGACACCCAGGTCCAAACCAATCTGCAGGTGTTGACTCATGTACTGGATTTCAACATGACCGTCGCCGAAGCGGTGGAAGCTCCCCGCTGGCGCCACCTGCAGAACCCTACTGAATCCACCATCCCCCATACCTGCAGCGATTCCCTTGAACTGGAAGGCCGCTTCTCCGAAGAGGTGAGGGGAGAGTTGTCGAACAAAGGGCATGACCTCGGCATCTTATCGGACTGGGGTGGGCATGGAAGCGAAATGATGATTCAGATAGACCAGACGACGGGCGCCCTCCACGGAGCCGCCGATCCTCGCCGGGATGGATACGCGGTGGGATGGTAGGTGGTTATTCGCCGTTTCGCAGAGACTTGAAAACGTCGGGCCTTTCTGCCAAGATGTCCACATGAGAATAGGTGCATTTGAATTATACGATGCCGTTCCCAAGCTGAGTATGCCCCATGCGTTCATGATGGTCCGCCCGTGGGTTGATGTCGGCAGCGTCGGCACTTTGACATTAGCATCCTTGGAAAACCACTTCGGTGCAATCGAGCTGGGCAAGCTGGCCAGGCCGGGTAAGTTCTTCGATTTCACCCGGTACCGCCCCACCATGCGTCTTCACAACAGCAACCGGGAAGTGGAACTGCCCAACAGCATCATCAAGTATGCCCAAACGCCGGAGGGCCAAGACTATCTGTTCTTCCACCTCATGGAACCCCATGCCCAGGGCGAAGACTACACAGATTCTGTGCTGGAGGTCTTCAAGTACTTCCAGATCAGTCGTTACTGCCGTTTTGGCGGCATGTACGATGCGGTGCCCCATACCCGGCCGCTGTTGGTGACGGGAGACACGGGGCGTGTTGATGTGAAAGGAAACGGGGGGAACCTGAGACGGAGGCGCAGCACCTACCAGGGACCAACCACCATCCTGAACCTGATCACCGAAGGAGTGCCAAAGCTGGACCCCCGCATAGATGTGATGAATTTCATGGTCCACCTACCCCAATACCTCCAAGTGGAAGAGGATTATCTTGGCGCCAGCCGGCTCCTTGAGGTCCTGGGCTCCATCTATGACCTGCCATCGGACCTCCCGCCTTCGGCAAGGGGTCAAGAACAGTACCAACAGCTGAGCAGCGCAGTGGAACGTAACGGTGAACTGACGGCGTTGATCAATCAACTGGAAGCCAACTATGATGCCCAAGAAGCTGGGCACAATGAAGAACGAAATGATCCTGCGCCCCTTGCTCCCGAAGTCGAACAGTTCCTGGAAGAGATGGACCGGCGCTTCGACGACACTTCCGAGCAGACCTAGCCGGATGGATATCGCGTTTGAATCAGGCGACCCCCTCAGGCCCAGAGGCCATGCCTTGGTGTACTTCGTTGATCGGTCTGATTCTACCAAGGTGTACGCCAGCTACCTCATAGTCCTCCCCATTACCATCGACTTTAGTAAGTACATTCCACCTTTTCTTGCATCCCACATGGGCAATATGCCCATAAACGACTGCTCAGCCTTTTCCTTGCCCCCAATGCCCGAACAAGCGGGCAGCCTTGAAGAACTGCGGCGCCTGGCTGAGATCCGTCAAGATGATCTGTTATTTGCAGGAACAGTATCTTCTTCCGACCTTCCCGAAATGATGGAAAGCATGGGAGAAGCTGTGCGCCACTATAATCAGCTATGGGCCGACCACCTGAAGTCGGGTCTTGCCGCGTCCGTGGAAACGCCCGCCCTGCCCTCCTTGGATGGAGCGGGGGTGAACGAGGTGCTCTACACCTTGATGAACGAACTGGATAAGCTGGTGGAGCTATCCAAGATGGTCGGTAAGCTCAGGTTTGCCATTGAAGGCGCCGACCGCCAAACATGCGCCGAAACTCAGGAGGAAATCGGTCTTCTGGGCCGGTTTTTGCCCGAACACTTCGACATTCCCAGCCTTCTCCAAGCTGTAACCGATTCATCTTCCAAGGGTGGTCAGCTGGCCCAGCTATATCTGGACCGTTGCTATCGGTTGTCCGACGGGGACGACCAAGCAGCTCAGGACCTGGATGAAAAGATAGAGCTTCTAAAAGCCCTGTAACAGCAGGAATGCACCCAGCTTCGGGGGAACCTTGCGCCTCTCCCATCTCAGCCTAACCAACTTCCGCAACTTCCGCCAACTGGAACTGGACGTCCCGTCGGGAGTTGCCGTATTCGCCGGCAGAAATGCCCAAGGCAAGACAAGCTTGCTGGAAGCTGTTTATCTCCTTGCGATCGCCAGGTCATTTCGCGCCGAAAGCGAACACCAGGTGGTGAACTGGTCGACTTCATCCGAAGGCGGCTCCGCCTTGGTGGCCGGCGCCTTCGATCATGACGGCGAACAGATCAAGATCAACATCGGCTATCAGCTTAATTCGCAGAACAGGTACACCGGACCGGCGCCCGACGACCAGCATGGAAGAAAACTTTCCCCAACGGTTCGCAAGCAAATCAGGGTTAGCAGGGTAAAACGCACGGCCACAGAACTGGTGGGAATTGTCAACGCTGTGTTGTTCAGCGCTGAAGATATGCAGCTGGTATATGGCGCGCCATCCCTTCGCAGACGCTATCTGGATATCCTGATCTCACAGATCAGCCAAATGTATCTAAAAACCCTTCAGCGCTACCAGAGGGTGCTTCAGCAGAGGAATCGGCTCCTCAAGATGATCCACGAACGAAAAGCAGGAGAGGATGAGCTGGGGTTTTGGGATGAACAGCTCATAACAGAAGGATCATGGATCACCGCAAACCGCCACCAAGCTTTGGCTTCCCTAGCCGATTTGTGCAACCAAGAGCATGTGCATCTTACAGGCGATTCGGAGCACCTGACCCTGGACTATCAGCCCTCGGTCGTGGGCGGCTGGTCTGAAGGTACGGAGGCTGAACTAAAGACGGAGTTTCGAAAAGCTCTTGATGAATCCCGCCGCCGTGAGATACAACGGGGATCGACGGAAGTTGGACCACATCGGGATGACCTGAAGCTATGGGTGGATGGAGTCGATATGGGCGCTTACGCCTCAAGGGGGCAGGCCAAGACCTTGGCCCTAGCTCTTAGACTCGGAGAAGCAGCATTTCTATCGTCTGCCAGAGGTTACGGGCCCATCGTTCTTCTTGACGATGTTCTTTCAGAGCTGGATTCATTCCGAAGAGAAAAGGTGCTGACAAAAGCTGTCCAGTACCCCCAAGCCCTGATAACCACATCGGACGCCGACACCGTTCAAGGCAGTTTTCTCAAGAACGTAAGCTACCTGACCGTGGCAAACGGCAGCGTATTTTAGCCAGGCGTTCCTTCCCCAAATCAGCCGCATCCTAGGTCTTGGCAGAGATGCCGAGCGCCGCATCAAGAGCGCCTGCGTACACACGTTCAGCCAAAATCCGGTCCGTCTCCTTCCGCCCTGTCCCGTGGGCGGTGACGGGCAGTCGGCGGACGTATCGCCGGCGGCTGAGACGCTGATTCTGGGTCGTTTTCTTCACCGAAGTACAAGGTCCGCACCGGATAGTTGATGACGATGCCCTCTTCCCTGAACCTGGTATGAATCCGCTGTATCAGGACAGACCGTACCGTGAAGCTGGCAAGACGGTCTTGGGCCTGTAGGAACAGCCAGAAATTCACATTGGAATCCCCGAAATCGTTGAAGCCAAAATAATGACCGTATTCCTTCACAGCATTGGGGTCCGTTTCCAGAAGATTGCCCATCACCTCCCCGCAGATCTCTTCCACCTTGTAAAGGTCGCTGTCGTAGCTGACGCCGCAGGTCAGGTAAACGTTGACAGGGAGAGCAGGTCTCTGGTAGTTGGTGAGAATGGCTGTGGAAAAGCGCGAGTTGGGAATGATCACCAAGTTGTTGCCCCAAGTGCGCACACGCACGCTGCGCCAGCTAACCTCAATTACGTACCCGCTGGTTCCATCTTCCAGCTCCACGTAATCTCCGGGGCTGACGACCCCTTCGGTCATGACATAGGTGCCCGCGAACAGATTGGAAAGAGTTGGTTGCAAGCCCAGCGCAACAGCAAATCCGCTCAACCCCAGTCCTGCTATGAGAGGGCTTACGTTGATCCCCAAATGATTCAGGATCATAATCCCACCCAGAACATACACCGCTGCCCCTGCGAACTTCCGCAGCATCTGCACCAACCCGCCGCCCTGCCCGACTTTAGGACCAAGGTGTTCCGTATACCAGTTGAAGAGGGCGGCCACCACAGAAACCATCGCCATCATCACCAGCACAATGCCAGCTACAGACGCCACTTTATCCACAGAGGCGTGCTGCGATGAGGATAAACCAAGGGGTACAGTCAAAGCTAAATAAACGCCTAGAACGACTATCCCGATTGTGACGGGCCGTCGTATAGCTGCCACCAGCTCGTTATCCAGGTCCGAGGGAAGGCGGTTGGTGATTTTCCGTAGGACAGGATAAACAAGCCAGTGAAAAGCCAAGGCAACGATGACGGAAACCAACAGGATGCCGCCGGCAGTAGCTGGGTCGAGCCATGCCGGATCACCAAGTCCGAATCTTAGGTCGTATGAGTACATAGCTGGATGTTCAGAGGGTCTATAAGAGAATATGTTCCACTCGAAGGAAGGCGCCTGGGTGCTCCATCCCTCGCCGAGCGCAGGGGGGTTTAGCTTTTTACCAGCTCTCGTACCGTTTCGGTGAAAGCTGTTAGCACCTTCTTCCAATCACCGACGACACCGTAGCGGGCTTCTTTGAAGATGTTCGCTTCAGAATCTTTGTTTATAGCGACGATAACCTTGGCGCCTGAGCAGCCCGCAATATGTTGGCTGGCTCCAGAAATAGCGACCGTTATGTAAAGGTCCGGGGTGATCGTCTTGCCGGTAAGTCCGATCTGCCAACTGGCTGGCACCCAACCTGAATCCACCGCGGCCCGGGATGCCCCCACCCCAGCTCCCAGCACCTTCGCCAGCTCTTCCAAGTCGGCGAAGGGTTCAGGCCCGCCCAGCCCCCGTCCACCGGCGACCACGATCTTCGCATCTTCCAGCTTGATTCCTTCAGCTTCTTCCCGGACGACACTCACCACCTTGGACTTAGCCATGGACGGGTCCAGTGCAACCTGCACCTGCCGGACATCTCCCGCATGGGACGAATCGGGTTCAAGGGGTTCGTAAGCTTTGGGCCGAAGGGTGGCAAACTGGGGAGAACTGGAGCAGCTAACCGTCGCCATCGCGCTACCGCCGTACACCGGACGATTGGCCAACAGGTTCTTGGAACCTGGAGAGACCGTCAGTTCCATGCAATCCTGAGCCAAACCCACACCAAGCCGGGTTGCCAACCTCGGTGCAACCTCTCTGCCGGCTGAGGTACGGCCCATCAGCAACACCTCTGGAAGCGCCTCTTTACATATGGCTTCCAGTGCAGCAAGCAGCAGGTCCACCTGATATTCTGCCAACAACGGATCAACTACGGTATATGCGACATCCGCTCCGTGAGCAAAAGCTTCCTTGGTTGCATCAGAAACATCCGAACCCACAAGAGCAACAGCCAGCGACTCTCCGATCTGCTCAGCCACCTGTTTTCCTGCGGCAAGGACCTCCTTGCTGGTCAGACTCAGATGTCCGTCAGCCAACTCGCCTACAACCAAGACTCCTGCCTGCGCCATAATGGACGTTAGCCTCCACCGTTCCTGATGATCGACCTAGAGCTGGAGCAAGCCCTCAGATCAGCTTGGCTTCTCGAAGCTTCAGGGCAAGGTTGCGCCCTGCTTCTTCGTCGGTGTCACCTTCAATGACATTGCATTCTTTGACGGTCGTTGGAATAAAAAGGTCCACAAGGTTCAGCTGGGGTTCCAGGTCGGAAGGACTGATACCCAGGTCTTCAGCGCTCCATGTGGTCGGGAGCTTGCGAGTTGCAGCCATGATTCCCCGGAGGGTGGGATAGCGCGGCTGACCCAGCTCATTGCTAACCGTGACCACCGCAGGAAGGGATGCTTCGACGACTTCATAACCTTCTGGGACGATCCGTTCGACTATTACCTTATCTTCCCCGACCTCCACCTTCTTGCCCAAGGTAACGCAGGAAGCTCCCGTCAGCTCAGCTATTCCCAAAGGAACCTGGGCATTATCCCAGTCGGAAGCTTGCCGCCCGGAGATCAGAAGGTCGAAGCTACCCAATTTGTTCAGCGCCGCCACCAGTACCCGGATGGTGGTGGCGCTATCGATGGTGTTTGCAAAAGCTTCATCCTGTAGAAGCACCAACTCATCAGCCCCCATCGCAAGGGGCTTCTTCATTGCATCCATGGAAAAGGCCGTGCCCATCGAAACCACGGTCACCGTGGATTCTTGGGAATCCTTGATCTGAAGGGCTGCTTCTACAGCATTTTCGTCGAATCCGTTGACGACGGGTGGAATGTTGGCGGGCGTCACGATACGCCGGTTATCCCGGTCAACCTGGAAAGCCGACATGGGGATTTCCGGGTCGATCACCTGCTTGGCCAACACCACGATATTCAGGGGCACAGGTGCACTCCATCAACATTCTTGGGGATATCTCTGGCTGAAATCAACGTGAAATATAGCATCTAGCTATGAGGGTGTCAAACCAGCTCCACAGCTAGGATTCGGACCCCGGCTCCCGATCATCATCTTCAAAAGAAACGGCTGTTCGACGCCGGTAAAAGTAGTAGGACACGAAGATGAGAGTGGGGATGAAAATAAGCGCCAAGCCAAAGAGCACAACCAAGGTCCCGGCGCTCAATCCCAATATCTCATCTATCGCATGTTTGATCTTATCCAGTACAGCCGGATCTGCAACCTCTTGGTGGTGAGCCCAGACAGCCAGAAGCAGGCCCATCGGTTAGCTCATCGCTGATGCGTTGGAGCTGGGGACATTCTGAAACTTGATGGAATACTTCTTCTCACGAACTGAAAAGGCTGATATCGCTGCCGGAATTAACAGTATTCCCACGATGCCAAACGGCCAGTTGTAGGAGTCGGTGAAGTCTTTCATATACCCGGCGAACTGGATGCTGGCAAACGCACCCACCTGGTGGAACACCAAGGAAACCCCGGCCAAGGTCCCCAAGGCCCTGACCCCGTAGAAATCGGCGGTGAGGGATGTGGTTAAAGGAGCGGTCGCGATCCAGCTGAAGCCGGCAATGGTCGCAAAGACCCAAACACCCCATGCACCTTCGGGCAACAGGCCCCAAGTGCCTGCTGAAAGTATGAGAACAGCATAGGCCAGCCCTCGACCGGCGTATATGATGCCAAGCAGGTCTTTGCGGCCAAACTTATCGGACATGGCGCCCATAACGATAACCCCGACCGCATTTAGACCGCTCATCAGACCAAAGGCCAACCCGGCGGCACTCGCACTGAAGCCCCGTTCTTCCGTTATGTAGGGAATGAAATGTACCGACATCACCGCTGTGGTGGCTCCACAGACCGTGTACGCCAACGACATCTGCCATATGGGCAGAGAACGAAACGCCTTCCGCCATTCATCGACCTCCAAGGGGCCGGTGACTTCGGGCCTGGACACCCTGGGACCTGTGCCCGAAGGTTCGATATCTCCGTCGGGCAGCAATCCCATCTCACTGGGGTCCCGTTTCAGCATGATCGCAGCCATGGGTACGGCAAAGACCATTATGAGAGACCCCAGAACAACCCAAGCAATGCGCCAGTCGGTTGCTTGGATGAGGTATAACGTAAAGGGCACCAACACCAAGCCGCCCACCGAAGCTCCGGCGGTGCTGATCGCCAGGGCAGTACCCCGCTTCCGTCTAAACCACCGGCTGAGTAGGGCGCCGGTGTTGCTCAATGATGTGCCGCTCATGGCAACAGACATCACGAAGCCGAACACAAATATCAAGAAGAGCACATGGAAGGTGGCGAAGAGCAGTATGGTGGATGTTCCGAGGACGATCAGGCAACCTACGATGACCTTGACGCCCATCCGGTCATAGAGGCGCCCGAAGAAAGGTTGGCTAATGCCGTTTACCAAGAATCCCAACGAAGCTGCCCAGGTCATCGTCGCCCGGCTTTCCAGCTTTAGGGACTCCTCCATAGGACCCACGAAGGCGCCGAACCCGTTCCTAGCTCCGACGGATACCAAGGCGATGAAGAAGACGGTGGCGACGATAAACCAACCGTAATAGATGGGCTGCTTCGGAGGGACCTGCTCCAACTTCTTCGGACCCTTCGCCGCACTCATACCAGCGAGCCTAACATAGCAGCCTAGCTGGCGCAAGGCAACGAACCGCACGGTAACTGTTCAGAGTTGGAGAGGTGAATTGCTCGGAATCTGGGTGGAGAGTACGGAGCAAGGGGCGTTTGATTGTGTTAAACGAGAGGGGTGGACAATGAAGTGGACCTTCGCACCACGAGCCGGGAGACCCTGCTGGAGGTTATTGCCAAGCAGCAGACGATCATCGCCGAGCTGGAGCGACGGGTGAAGGAGTTGGAGGCCCGTCCGGGTACTGGCGGCCCGTCTGCAGGGATGCCGGGCAATAAGCCGCGCGCCAAGGGGAGTCAGCCGGAGAGAAAGGGATCGAGGAAGCGTCGTCTCCACGGCTTTGCCCGGCAGCGAATGGAACCCACGCGGCAGGTGGTGCATGCTCTGGAGTCGTGCCCCGAGTGTGGGACGGGCCTGGCAGGGGGATGGGTACAGCGGACTCGTGAGGTCATCGAGCTTCCGTTGGTTCCGGCGGAGGTGGTCGAGCACGTCTTCATGGCTCGAATGTGTGGGCTATGCCGGAAACGGCGGGTGCCCCGTGGTGCGTTGCAGGGATTGGCAGTGGGGCCTCGGCGCCTTGGTATCAACCTTGCGAGCCTGATAGTGACGCTGCGGGAGGAGGGACGGCTGCCCATAAGGAGCATCCAGCAGTACCTTCAGACGGTGCATCGGTTGAAGCTGAGCGTGGGCGCCATCGTGGAGACGATTCATAGTGTGGCACGACAGGCCCGGATGGCAGTGGCCGAGACCCTGGAACGCATTCGTGGCTCTCCGGTGGTGCATGCAGATGAGACCGGCTGGCGTGAGGATGGAGTCAACGGCTACGTTTGGACCTTCAGCACTCCCACGGAGCGGTACTTCCTGCGTCGCGGTCGTGGCAAGGGGGTGGTGGACGAGGCGTTGGGAGAGGCATTCAGCGGAGTGCTGGTGAGTGACTTCTACGCCGCATATAACCACTACCCCGGCCTGAAGCAGCGGTGTTGGGCACACCTGCTGCGGGATATGGATGAGCTCATGGCTTGGTATCCTGATGACCTCGGCTTGGCACAGTGGGCCGGTGCGGTGCGGCGGGTATATGCCAAGGCCAGGACTTGCGTTCCTGCCGATGGCCCCCGGCTGGCCTCGCGACGCCAGTTGACCTTGGAGAAGGAACTGCTGGCGCTGTGCAGCCCCTTCTTCAAGGACCAAGCCGCGCCCCAGTCCAAGCTCTGCCGGCGCATAGAACGGTTCATCAAGGAGCTGTTCGTCTTCGTGTCCCACCCAGACGCGCCGTCGGAGAACAACGCCGCCGAACGAAGCCTGCGGCACCTGGTGATCAGCCGTAAGATTAGCGGCGGCACTCGCTCCAAACAGGGCAGTGACACCAAAATGACCCTGGCATCCCTCTTTGGGACATGGCGCGCCAAGGGCCTCAACCCCCTCTTGGAATGCCGTGACCTACTACTTTCCCCTCAACTCTGAACTGTTACTACAAAATGCAACCGTTCAGTCCCGTGTACCAAATGCAACTGCCCAGTCCCTGTACCAAATGCAACTGCTCAGTCCTTGTATTCAGTGCAACTGCCCAGTCCTTGTACTCAGTGCGACTGTTCAGTCCTTGTACTCAGTGCGACTGTTCAGTCCTTGTATCCAGTGCGACTGTTCAGTCCTTGTACTAAATGCAACTGCTCAGTCTTGGTATGCTGAATCTCCAGAGACTCCCCTGATTGCCGTTTGAAAACCCCTCTGCTGGCATTGCCAACGACCCCCGTCATTCCGAACGCCCCCTAGCCACGCCGAACAGCCCCCGTGTCACTCCGAACCCCCCTGTCATTCCGAACCGCACCCATGTCATGCCGAACAGCCCCCTCGTCATGCCGAACAGCCCTTCTGTCATTCCGAGCGCCCTCCCTGTCATTCCGAACCGCAGTGGAGCGTGTCCCATAAACCCCCTTCCTGCGGGGTTGGCGAAGCAGTAAGCTCATAGAAACATCAGGCAGGTAGGACACTATGGCTTATAACCTTCTGAGTTGCGAGCGAGACCAGAGCTACTTGATGCCGCCGTCCATGAGGGATTGGCTGAGTGAGGGTCACTTGGCTTGGTTCATTGTAGATGCAGTAGGCCAGATGGATCTGAGGGAGTTCTATGCAGTCTATCGAAGTGATGGATGGGGTGCAGCGGCCTACGATCCGGGGATGATGGTGGCCATCCTGTTGTACGGCTACTGCCTGGGTGTACGCAGTTCCAGGCGCATAGCCCGTGCTCTGGAGGAAGATGTAGGATTCCGGGTGGTGGCGGCCAACCGGCAGCCAGACTTCCGTACCATCTGTCGCTTTAGGGCGGAGCGCGAGGAGGCGTTCGAGGAGCTCTTTGTAGAGGTACTGAGGTTATGCCATGAAGCGGGTCTGGTGAAGTTGGGGGTAGTGGCTCTTGATGGGACGAAGGTGGCAGCCAACGCGGCCCTGGCCACCAACCGGAGCCACCAGGCCATTGAAGAAGAAGTGCGGCGCATGTTGGCAGAGGCCAAGGCAACGGATGCTGAAGAGGATGCCCATTATGGTCCCGACCGGCGAGGGGATGAGCTACCGGAAGGGCTAGGGGGACGGACGGAGCGGCTCAAGCGCCTGAAGGAAGCCAAGGAACGTCTGCAGCGGGAGGCTGAAGCAGGAGCCAAGGCTGTCCAAGAGCACGTGGAGCGACGGCGGGCAGAAGAAGATGTCACAGGCAAAAAGAAGCGAGGGCGAAAGCCCAAGGTGGTAGAGCCACTTCCTACCGAAGGGGCGAAGGCTAATACCACCGACCCTGACAGTCGTATCATGAAGACCAGGCAAGGGTACGTGCAGGGCTACAATGCCCAGGCGGTGGTGAGCGAGGAGCAGATCATAGTAGCCGTTGGAGTGACCCAAGAGGCCAACGATGTGCAGCAACTGGAGCCGATGCTCCAAACCATGGCGCATACTCTGGAAGCAGCCGGCATAGAGGACCGGCCCAAAGCGGGCTTGGCCGATGCCGGGTACTGGAGTGAGGCCAACATCAGGGCTTGCCCCTGGCCAGAGATGCCTGAGCTTCTTATTGCCACCACCAAGGATTGGAAACAGCGGAAGCTGCTATGGGAGAAGGGGTGTCCCCGAGGGCGTATACCAAAAGGACTGAGCCCGAGGGACAGGATGGAGCGCAAGCTGCTGACAAAGCGAGGCCGAGCTCTGTACAAGAAGCGGGGTGTACTGGTGGAGCCGGTGTTCGGACAGGTCAAGGAAGGCCAGGGGTTCCGACGGTTTATGAGACGGGGGTTGGGCACTGCACAGAGTGAGTGGTCGCTGGCAGGGACGACCCATAACTTGCTCAAGCTATGGCGCAGCGGCCAAGCGCCTTGGGACTGGGTCAAGGCGCCATGGAACTAAGAGAGTAGACGACCTTTCTGGGGGCCGACAAGTGGCCGGTGCAACTGGACGGGCCAACCTCTGTTGAGGCGCATCGCTCCCACACCTGTGTTACTCAACCCGCCCACCGGTCTATGAGACAAACTCAGTGAGGAATCTAAAATCTCCCTCCAATGGCCTGTCTATTACTGCGACGAGCCATCGGGTGAGCAGGCATCTTAGATTCTTCGTCGTGCGCTCCTCAGAATGACAGGGGAGGGGGTGCCTCCTCAGAATGACAGGGGAGGGTGGCCCCCCCTGTCGTTCCGAACGCCCCCTTTCATTCCGAACCGCAGTGAGGAATCTAAAATCTCCATCTGATGGCCTGTCCATTACTGCGACGAGCCATCGGGTGAGCATGCACCTTAGATTCTTCGTCGTGCGCTCCTCAGAATGACAGAGGAGGGTGGCCCCCCTGTCGTTCCGAACGCCTTCCTGTCATTCCGAACCGCAGTGAGGAATCTAAAATCTCCATCTGATGGCCAGTCCATTACTACGACGAGCCATCGGGTGAGCATGCACCTTAGATTCTTCGTCGTGCGCTCCTCAGAATGACATGGGAGGGTGGCCCCCCTGTCATTCCGAACCGCAGTGAGGAATCTAAAATCTCCATCTGATGGCCAGTCCATTACTACGACGAGCCATAGAGTGAGCATGCACCTTAGATTCTTCGTCGTGCGCTCCTCAGAATGACAGGGGAGGGGGGCGCCTCAGAATCACATAAAGGGGCGCGCCTCAGAATCACACAAAGGGGGGCACCATTGCCATTCCGAACAGCCCCCATGTCATTCCGAACGCCCCCTCTGTCATTCCGAACCGCAGTGAGGAATCTAAAATCTCCATCTGATGGCCAGTCCATTACTACGACGAGCCATCGGGTGAGCATGCACCTTAGATTCTTCGTCGTGCGCTCCTCAGAATGACAGGGGAGGAGGGCGCTCCTCAGAATGACAGGGGAGGGGGGCGCTCCTCAGAATGACAGGGGAGGAGGGCACCATTGTCATTCCGAACGGCCCCATGGTCATGCCGAACAGCTCTCGGTCATTCCGATGTACTGGCATTATAGCGCCGGTTGACGCTATAATGCCGAGTATTATGAAACTTGACGACAAGGTAGGAGCAGATACTGTGGAAGTGGTCCTCAGTTCGCCGCGTGGATTTTGTGCCGGCGTTGTTAGAGCCATTCAGATCGTGGAGCTCTGCTTGGAAAAGTTCGGTCCCCCAGTTTATGTTAAGCACCAGATAGTGCACAACCCTCATGTGGTTGCCCGCTTGGAAGAGAAGGGCGCCCGGACGGTGGAAGATGTCACAGTTATCCCGCCAGGTTCGGTGGTGGTCTTTTCAGCCCACGGGTCTCCTCCCGAAGACTTTGCAAAAGCTGAAGCCCTCGGCCTCAATGTCATAGACGCAACTTGCCCATTGGTGACCAAGGTCCACAACGAAGCGAAGAAATACCATAAAGAGGGTAGTCGGCTTCTTCTGATAGGCCATCGCGGTCATCCCGAGGTCGAGGGTACCATGGGTCAAGCTCCCATTACCTTGGTGGACGAACGGGAAGGAAAACCTTTGCCCGATTGGGATGGTGACGCGCCTGTGGTTGTACTGACCCAGACCACCTTATCTTTGGATGATACCAGCCATGCCTTGGAAATTATTCGTTCCTCATTCCCAAACCTCACCACCCAGGCGGACATCTGTTACGCAACCACCAACCGCCAAGAAGCAGCCAAGGAGCTGGCCCAGCAGGTGGACCTTATCTTGGTTATAGGAGCTGAGAACAGCTCCAACTGCAATCGCCTGCAAGAGGTAGCCGGAATGCACGGTGTGCCAGCTTACCTCATCAACGGCCCCGAAGATCTGGACCTCCGTTGGTTGAAGGGTGTGGGGAAGGTGGGCATCACCTCTGGGGCTTCAACTCCCGAAGAACTGGTGGATGAGGTTGTCCGGGCGATCAACCCCCGTTCGGTCACCAACCTTGATGGTGTGGATGAACATATAACCTTCGTCCTGCCGCGGGTGCTCCGCTAGGGGTTTCTGCACGGTCAAAGGCTGCCGTCTACCTGTCGGTCCGCCTCACTCCTCTGCGAAAGGAGCCCGTTGAGCAATCCCAGGGCGGATTATTCTCCCATCTTCAACCGGCCCCCCCTCAAGCTGCCCGGGGATGCACGAATCGCAGTATGGCCAGTCGTCAACGTAGAAGAATGGGATATCAACACCCCCATGGCTCGCACCGTGCTTCCTGCTCCCCAAGGGGTATCCATCATCCCCGATGTGGCGAACTATAGCTGGTTCGAATATGGCCTGCGGGTGGGGTTCTGGCGGTTGAAGGAAGTCTTGGACCGCCACAACATCAAAGCTACCGTTAGCTTGAATGCTTCGATCTGCCGGTCCTACCCTGCCATAGTGGAAGAAAGCATCAACTCCGGCTGGGAGATAATGGGGCACAGCTTCATCCAGCGTTCGATAGCTCTGGAGGAAGATGAGCGGGATATCATCAGGAAAACCATCCAACTGATCAAAGAAACCACCGGTTCAGCGCCCAGGGGCTGGATGGGGCCCGGATTGGGTGAAACCTTCGACACCCCCGACATTCTGGCCGAAGAGGGCATCGAATATGTGTGCGACTGGGTCAATGATGATCAGCCCTACCGGATGAAGGTGAAAAACGGGAAATTGGTTTCCATACCATACACCTTGGAGATCAACGACATCCCCATATACTTGGTCCAGAACCACCCATCACCCGAGATATTCGAACGAGCCAAGGAACAGTTCGATGTGCTCTACCACGAAGGTAGGGAGAGTGCTCGGATCATGGCGATTTCCACCCATCCCTACATTACGAGGGTCCCCCACCGCATCCGCTTCTACGACCAGATTTTCGAGTATATCGAAAAGCATGAAGGGGTGCTGTTCATGACAGGAAGCCAGATACTGGACTGGTACAACGAGGTCGCCTAGAAGCAGGCTGGCTTCTACTCAGGCTCAGGCTCAGGTTCAGGTTCTTGGTCCAACTCCCGCAGGAACCGTTCCACCTCGGAAGATAGGGGTGGGGGAGCAGGTTCTTCGGGCCGCTCTTGGTCCCGCTCCCGCTGATCATACTGTCTCTCCAGCTGTTCCAATACCGATTTCAGCTCAGGGTTGCGGTCCACCGCTGCCGTAAGCTCAGCATACTGGCTTTGCCCTCGATTCCAATCAGCCAACTCCCTGGGAAGATCATATATGGTGCACAGCAACTCCATCAGCCGGGCTGCCCCCGTATAATCTTCGTCAAGCTGCACATACTGAGGCAGGTGGACCACAAAGGACATATGCTCAATGCCCAGCTTCCGGGCTTCTTGTGTGATCAGGGTCGTGATGCTGGTAGGCCCTTGATAAGTCGTTTCCCGGACCCGCATTTGCTTCGCTTGATCAGCCAACTTGGGGCCGCTGGTAGAACCGGACACCAGAAGGGGCCTGGTGTGGGGGACCACATCGTACATCCCTCCCAGCAGGCAATACCGCTTTACATTGAAGGTCTTCAGAATATCGACCACAGACTCCACATAGCTCTCGCTGTAGCTATGCGGCTCCCTCAGGTTCAGCAACAGAAAGTCGGGGCCGTGTTCTCGCTGTGTATAGCCGATGGTGCTGTTGGGGAGGATAAGCTGGCGACGGTCCGTGGATATTCTGGTTCGAGGCCGGTAGCGGGTGAAGTCGAAGTAGTCCCCGGGGCGGGACAGTTTGCCCAGTTGGCGTCCTGCCAAGTGGCGTTCCAACCTAGCCAGAACCAAGGTGCCGACCCTGCCCACGTTGACCCACGGGCGAACGATAGCCATAGCATGGGGTTCTTGCAGGACAGGAAGGGGTTCAGATAGCTCGAAACCTCCGATGTTCATAGCTTTATCTTGCCAAAGGCCCCGATATTTTGCAACCCCTCGATAGCTGCCAACCAGTCTGTCTGGACCAAAAAGCTAATCGACAACAGCAACAGCTTCTATTTCGATGAGCAACTCCGGATTAGCTAGAGCACTGATTTCAACCAAGGTGCTGGCAGGGAAATCCCCGCTCCAGTATTCAGCCCGTACCTCATGGATTTGGGAAAAGTGTTCAGCTACGTTCGTCACGAACACCGTCACCTTGACCACATCATCCAAGGTGGCTCCGCCTTCTTCCAACACATCTCTGAGATTGTCCAGCACCTGCCGGGTTTGGGCTTTGATATCTCCTATTCCAACAGTTTCACCCTGAACGTTGCGCGATACCTGCCCAGATGCAAATATCAGGTGGCCGCCCGAAGCTTTGACCCCTTGGGACATTATTCCGGCAGGCCTTGAGACCTTGGGCGTTTCGAGAACGGTCTTTACCATAGAATCACCTCAACTTTGAGCTTTGAACCGGGGAGTAGAAAGCCGCCGAAGCTACGAAATTACCGCAACAACCTCAATCTCGATGAGGATATCGGGGTGAGCCAAAAATTTAACCTGAACGAAGGTGCTGGCCGGCTTGGCGTTGCTAAAGTAGGACTTACGGACCTCGGTAACCTTGGGCTGGTCGGCTATGTTGGTGACATAGATATTTGCTTTAACCACATCTTCCAAGGTCGCGCCCGCTTCTTCCAACACAGCTATGATGTTGGCAAACACCTGGTGAGTCTGCGCTTCTATGTCGCCCACACCCACGATTTCTCTGTTGACATCCCGCGCAGTCTGGCCGGAAACGAAGACCAACCTACCTGCTGGGACCTTGATAGCATGGGATATCACCGAGTTCGGGATAGAAACCTTGGGACTGGTTATAATCTCACCTGCCATGCGCTATTCCTCCGGTACTAATTGGGTCGCGTTTCCGTCTGACCGCCATCAGATCAAGGTAACGCCTGCCAAAGAACCTCTAAACAACTCGCGTGAAGCCCGTCATTCCCGTCCCCTGAAACCCGTCATTCCCGCGAAGGCGGGAACCTCGCCCCTCTGTAGAGACGGTTTTCACGTCCATCCTCCGCATCCAAGGGGACTTATTCAGACCTTCCCTAAAGAGCTTGCCAGTAACGGCGGTCTTCGAGACGGACCACCTTGCCGAATCCCGGCGCCGGGAAATGCCCAGCTGCCACCAACGACCCTTCCTTTTCCAGTTCTTCGACCAGTCCACGGCGGGTGATTCGTGCTTGGCTGGGGTCCATATCGGCCCTGGAACACCACTCCCACTCCTGAACCTGGGCGGGGCTGTGGATCGAATCTCCCAATATGATGCCCTTTTGTCCTTGAGATGCAATCATGATGCTCATATGCCCGGGGGTGTGTCCTGGGGTGGGCAATGTGGTTAGCTCTCCGGTTATGTTGTATTCGCCGTCCACCACCTCAAGGATTCCCAGTTCTTCCAAGGGCCACACCTTGGCGGGAGCGGCGGCAAAGCGGTCCGCATATTCAGGTACCCTGGTTGCATCCCAATCTTTTCGAGATAGGACATACTTGGCATTGGGGAAGACCGGCTTATACCGTCCGTTATCGGATATCAGGTTCCAGCCGACATGGTCCCTATGAAGATGGGTCATCACCACCATATCGACCTCACCGACGCTTACTCCGGCAGCTTCGAAGTTGTTCAGCAGCTCACCCCATGTGCTGTCCGGAGCATCTTCAGGCACCGGGCCCATGCCGGTATCCACCAATATGGTGCGACCTTCAGACCTTATGAGGTATGAAGCCAGGTTGAGGCTTATCTTGTGGTCCGGGGTAACATCATTGGGGTAATTGACCCAGCTATCTTCGGGGACGGAGGGATAGAAATTGCACAGATCAAACTCCAAAAGACCGTCGGAAAAGGATGCGATCTCCACATTCCCGATCGTGACCTTGTGGTCGGCCATGTTTACCTCCGTTGGAAATTTGGCGTTGGAAATTTGGGCAGCTAGGTCAGGTGACGCGCACCTACTGGGCGCATTGTATTGTCGACCATGGGCGGGGTCAATGGGCAATATTGCATTTCGAAATGCGAAGTCAAAAACTGCGGTTAAAGAAGCTCCGTGCGCCTTGAATATTTTCAAAGGAGCCGAGTAGAGTAGCAGGCGTAGGGGTGGAGGTTGTTACGGGGATCCCCGGCCAGCCACAGTGCGGTCGGACACAGGAGGACAACCATGTCTCCACGGATCATGATAGCCCGGACGATGCTCTTGGCGGCGCTGGCTTGCGGTATCATCGGCCTCATCGCAGGGTTTACGGACAAACAGTGGCAGTTGGGTCCGGTGGGGTGGTTTACAGGCGGCGCCCTGGCAGCGCTCTTGTCCATCGGCGTGATGGCAGACGAGTACTTCGGACGCCATAACAGCTAGCGTAATTCACCAATTCCGAACGCCCCCCATCATCTGACCCAGCACCTTAGATTCTTCGGCGTGCGCGCCTCAGAATGACGGGGAGCGAGGCTCATCCCGAACGCCCCCCTTGTCATTCCGAACCGCCCCCCTGTCATCCCGAACCGCCCCCCTGTCATCCCGTACACCCCCCTGTCATTCCGACCCACCCCCTGTCATTCCGAACCGCAGTGAGGAATCTAAGATGCCCCCATCCGATGGCCTGCCCGTTACTGCGACAACCCATCACGTGAGCCAGCACCTTAGATTCTTCGGCGTGCGCGCCTCAGAATGACGGAGAGCGGAGGGTCATTCCGAACGCCCCCTGTCATTCCGAACCGCCCCCCTGTCATCCCGTACCGCCCCTGTCATTCCGAACGTACCCCTGTCATTCCGAGCCACCCCCTGTCATTCCGAACCGCAGTGAGGAATCTAAGATGCCCCCTCCGATGGCCTGCCTGTTACTGCGACAACCCATCATGTGAGCCAGCATCTTAGATTCTTCGGCGTGCGCGCCTCAGAATGACAGGGAGGGAGGGTCATTCCGAACGCCCCCCTGTTATTCCGAACCGCCCCCCTGTCATTCCGAACCACCCCCTGTCATTCCGACCCACCCCCTGTCATTCCGAACCGCAGTGAGGAATCTAAGATGCCCCTCTGATAGCCTGCCTGTTACTACGACAACCCATCATGTGAGCCAGCACCTTAAATTCTTCGGCGTGCGCGCCTCAGAATGACGGGGAGGGTCATTCCGAGCCACCCCCTGTCATTCCGAGCCACCCCCTGTCATTCCGAACCGCAGTGAGGAATCTAAGATGCCCCCTCTGATGGCCTGCCCGTTACTACGACACCCCAGCGTGTGAGCCAGCACCTTAGATTCTTCGGCGTGCGCGCCTCAGAATGACAGGGAGGAGAGGCACTCCTCAGAATGACGGTAGGGGACGCTCCTCAGGATGACACGGAGGGGGCCGCGCCTCGGAATGACAGGGAGGAGAGGCGCTCCTCTGTACGACAAGGAGGGGGTGTCATTCCGAACGCTCCCCTGTCATTCCGAACCGCCCCTGTCATTCCGAACCGCAGTGAGGAATCTAAGATGCCCCCTCTGATGGCCTGCCCGTTACTACGACAACCCATCATGTGAGCCAGCACCTTAGATTCTTCGGCGTGCGCGCCTCAGAATGACAGGGAGGGGCGGGTGACTACCGGCGTTTCTCAGCAAGTCTGAACCGCTACCGGGCGTTGGGCGGCTTCCGATTAAACCGGCGCCATGATATATTAGCTATGGTGCTACCGGCACATATCTGAGAAGGAGGCTGCTGAATGCAGGAGCCGGGCGGTCGCCAAGGTTTCGACCTTGACGACGTTTCCAGAATCATCCGGTCCTTAGCTATGTATTCAGCTCAAGCAGCCCAAGAAGCTCAGTCAGAGGTCAATGAAGAAATAGATTCCATGCGTATGAGGTTGTCCTCTACTTTGGTCAGCCACATAGATGCGGTCATGTATGACAAGGACCTAAACCTGGAGGATGAAGATAGCTCCATAGATGTCCATATGCTGAGGCGGCTAAAGCATAATGCGAAGGAGCTATGCCCTTGAACACCCTTCGCACCAGCCGTTCATTGACTGCCCAGCATGACGGCAATAAAATGGGCGGGACCAGATGGGTGAGGAGCGAAGGTGTGAGGATGGACTTTGGCCCGGCTCTTTGATATGCACGTACACACCACCAAGGGGAGCAGCGATAGCAACCTATCCCCCGAAGAGATGGTGCTAGAAGCGGAGCGGTTGGGGTTCATGGGCATATGCATCACCGAGCACAGTGGCCCTTGGGACCAGCACGAATTTAAGGCTTTTGCAGCCAAGCACAATCAGGTGCTGGTCCGTGCGATGGAAGTGGAAACAAACATGGGCCACATCTTGGCTTTCGGCTTGGACAGCTACCTCCCTGGGATAGCGGACGCCAATGTTCTGCGACGGGCAGCAGATAGGGTTGGCGGGTTCATCATAAGCGCCCATCCTTTCCGGGGGTTGTACAGCTCCCTACCTTCACGTAAGCCCCTCCTCTACAGCGGTGATCAAGCTGCGCCATCCAGCATCAAAGAAGCTGTGCAGCATCCGGTGTTCAGCTTGGTTGATGCGGTGGAGGTGGCCAACGGCGGGACGGTCGATAACGAAAACAGGTTTGCTTTGGATGTAGCCAATGAACTGGGAATGCCTGTCACCGGGGGAAGCGATGCTCATTCCCAGCACGGCGTGGGACATTGCATAACGGTTTTCGAGGGAGAGATCAGCAACCAAGATGAGTTTATGCAGGCTTTGCGGTGCGGCAATTTCTATCCTGCCATCCTGTCGCCTAACAATAAGTCACCCGATGGTTCGTGGATGCCGGTTCCAGAACCCTTTCCGTCTCTTGGGGCGCCGAATCTGCCCTTGGGGAATCCAGCCGGCCCTGGGGGAACCTGATTTGCCCTTGGGGAATCCACCGGACGTGGACCTAAGGGCGTTATCGTCTAGTACATTTTAAGGCCAAAGTGCCGTCCATATGGGCTGGAGCCTTAACGGATAGCTTTAGGGATAGTCTGAATAAGTCTCCTTGGATGCGGAGGATGGGCGTGAATCCTGTCCCTACAGAGAGGCGAGGTTCCCGCCTTCGCGGGAATGACGGGGTTCAGGCGAGTTGTTCAGAGGTTCCTTAGAAACTAGTGGCGCCTTCCTTATTGGGCGCCACGGGTCGGGTTTCCAAGCTGCAGGGGAAGCTGATCATCTGGAGGGTTGGGAGAGAAGGGATATGGAATCGAAAGGGCTTCCTACCTGCGTAGCCTTGGATTTAGAAACGACCGGGCTGGACGTCGACCAAGACACCATCATAGAGATCGGTGCGGTCAAGTTCCAAGGACCGGAGGTGTTGGGAACCTTCCAAACCCTTGTGAACCCTTATCGCGACCTTTCGCCCTTTATCAAAAGACTTACCGGCATCAGTCAAGCCAATGTAGACCATGCCCCACCCTTTGCAGCTGTGGCAGCCGACCTGCAGCAGTTCATGGGTTCCCACCCCGTTGTGGGCCACAACATCGCCTTTGACCTCAGTTTTCTAAGGAAACACGGGTTGGCGCTGGCCAACGAATCTTTCGATACTTGGGACCTAGCTTCCATTCTGCTGCCGTTCAACCGAGACTACTCCTTGGCTGGTTTGGTCAAAGACATGGTCGTCGATCACACCCAGCCCCATCGAGCTCTGGCTGATGCCCAAGCCACTTACCAAGTATTTCTGGGCATGCTGAACAAGATAGAAGACCTCGAGCCCGCTACTGCTGCTTCCATCGAGAATATAGGCGCCAGAGCAGGGTGGCCCATAGCCCGCTTCTTCCGGCAGGCCCCTTCAGGAGATGGTGGTCGCCCCTCGGGCCTCACCGCCGGGTTGGATTTCAAACGGTTATCTGAAGACCCGAACAGGCGGGCCCACCTACCCAAGCCCGATGGACCACCTGGGTCTTTGGATGAAGAGCAACTGGCAGCTTTGTTGGCTCCGGATGGAGCCTTTTCCCGGCAGTTCGCCGAGTTCGAACATCGACCCCAGCAGCTTGAGATGATGAGGGCGGTTGTTAGAGCGTTCAACGAGGATGAACACCTGATCGTGGAAGCGGGCACAGGCGTCGGCAAATCCATCGGGTACCTGTTGCCCACCTTGGTTTATGCAGCACAAAACCACACCAGGGTGGTGGTCTCGACCAACACGATCAATCTACAAGAGCAGCTTCTTCAGAAAGATATTCCGGCTCTGGTGGATTTGCTGGAACATGAGGGTCTGATCGAAGCGGAGGTTGCGAAAGCGGCGCCGCTGAAAGGCCGGGCCAACTATTTGTGTCTGCGGCGACTCAGCACATTGGCCAAGGCCGACGGTCTAACCGGCGATGATGCCCGCCTGCTGGGGAAGTGCTTGGTGTGGCTGAAGGAAACCCAGCAGGGCGACCGGTCGGAAATCAACCTTTCGGGCCGGGACGCATTCGGCTGGAGCCACATTTCCGCGGCTGATGCCAACCATTGCCCCGGACTTCAAGGAGAAGGATCCTGCTTTCTGCGGGCTGCACGAGATAAAGCCAATGGAGCTCTCATCATCGTCGTCAACCACGCGCTGCTCATGTCCGATCTGGCGATGGGGGGCGGGTTGTTGCCCGAGTACAGCCACCTGATCATAGACGAAGCCCACCGCTTGGAGGAAGAAGCAACCAAGCAGCTTGGGTTCCAAGTGGCTGAGCGAGCACTGGATGAATTTCTGGAATCCCTTGTTCGGAATCTGCGCGAGGTCAGGTTGCTGCTCATGGTTTCCCGGATGAGCGACCCGATCCGCCAAAGATCGGAAGGTTCGATCGTAGATCTGGAAGCCGAATGGGCTGGGCGCGCAAGGAAGGTATGGGAGGATTTTTGGGAGCTGGCTGGGAATTTCATAAGTCAGCAAAGCCCTGCGGGGTATACCGGCTATCAGCTACCCATTAGTCGCTCCACCAGGACCCAACCGGGCTGGTCGGAGATCGAAATCGCCTGGGAAAACGTGGACACCCTGCTTCAGGATGGCACAGACCGCATAAACAGCGTGCTCAGATCATTGGAGCCTGTGGGAGCAGAAACTTTCGACACCTTGGATAGCTGGGAAAATCTGGAGGCTGTCCGAGGGGAGATGTCTGCCAGGACTGAGCAAATTAAAACCTTAAAGGAACAGATGGCAACCTTCTTTGCGGGTCCTGTGGATGCTGATCGGATAGACTGGATGACCATGGTGGAGGAGGGGATGGGGGCAGGTTTCAAGCCTATATCTGCCAGGAAGTACCAGGTCCAACTTCAGTCAGCCCCCTTGAATGTGGCACAGCACCTGTCCGAAAGACTATTCGATCAGAAATCCGTAGTGGTTATGACCAGCGCCACCTTGGGCGCCCACGGCAGTTTCGATTATCTACGGAACCGCACCGGTCCACCGGATGGGCCTGAGCTGATGGTGGGTTCTCCCTTCGATTACACCAAGGCGGCCCAGCTGCTACTCCCAACAGATATGCCCATGCCCGATTCGCGGGATTACCAACTGGCCTTGGGAGATTTCCTGACGAAGTTGGGCCTCGCTCTTGAGGGGCATACCATGGTGTTGTTCACCTCCCATTCCGCCCTGCGAAGTGCCGCCCGCAGCATCAGGGAAGCACTGGAAGCCGAAAATATCGGGGTGTTGGCCCAAGGGGTCGACGGGTCCCCGAACAGGATCATGCGGGATTTCGGCGAACAACCCCGGAGCATGATTTTGGGGACCAGCAGCTTCTGGGAAGGGGTAGATATGCCGAAAGGTCAGTTGAAGGCACTAGTGATTGCCAAGCTACCCTTCAATGTCCCGACCGACCCCATCTTCGCTGCTCGTTCCGGTCAGTATGAGGACCCATTCAAAGAATATGCGGTCCCCCAAGCGATCTTGCGCTTGAGACAAGGAATCGGTAGATTGATACGCAACGGCGACGATAGAGGTTCCATAATCGTCCTAGACCGCCGGCTCACTGCCAGAAGCTACGGTAAGACTTTTATAGATTCCCTGCCGCCGTGCCACATGGTAAAAGGACCCTTGGCCGAAATGGTCGGCTGTGCTACCCGATGGCTGGATTCCGGTAGTGGAGGAGTGTGATGCTGAAGGGGATCGAGCAACAAGCGGATAAGCTGGATATCTCCCAACCCTTTGATTTTGTAGCCAGCGTAGAGAGCGGGCAATCCCACCGGTGGGAGCGGGACGAGGGTTGGCACTGGTGCATTTTGGCAGACCAGATCGTCAAGGTGCGTCCTCTTCAAGAAAGTTACAGCTTCGGAGTAATGGAGTACCGAGCCGCACCCAATCTGGACCCGCTCAGATCTAAGAGGGAGCTAGCAAGGCATTTTAGGCTCGAAGACGATCTTGAGGAGATATACCTGGACATATCCAGAGATTCCAGGGTGGCATCTATGGTCGACCGTTACCGCGGTCTGCGCCTGTTACGGGTGGACCCATGGGAATGTTTGATATCCTTCATATGTTCCGCCAACTCCAACCTGGCGAGGATACACGCCAACATGGAGTCCATTGCCCAAGCATTTGGAAGGCCTGTTTCCATGAACGGGAAGACTCGCTACACTTTGCCCAACCCGGATGACTTGGCGCTGGTGGACCAAGTGCGACTCAGGGATCTGGGATTGGGGTTCAGGGCGCCCTACGTAGCTGGCGCAGCAAGGGCGGTGGCTTCCGGCCAGATCGATTTGGAAGCACTCCGGCAGATGCCCTACCTGGAAGCCAAGGGCCGGCTCATGGAGCTCCGGGGTGTCGGCTCCAAGGTCGCCGACTGTGTCCTCCTCCACTCATTGGATAAGGTCGAAGCTTTTCCCATAGATGTCTGGATCAGACGTGCGCTGCTGGACTGGTATTTCCCGGACCAGAAGGCGCCCCCGGATAAGGTGCTGCTGGAATGGGCGTTGGACTACTTTGGACCCAATGCAGGATATGCGGAACTGTACCTATTCCACGGAAGGCGCCTAAAGAAGCAGGCCCAAGGGTCGGAAGTCAGCTAAGGAACCTCTGAACAACTCGCCTGAAGACCGTCATTCCCGCGAAGGCGGGAACCTCGCCCCTCCGTAGGGACGGGTTTCACGTCCATCCTCCGCATCCAAGGGGACTTATTCAGACTATCCCTAAGCATCCGGGTGAGTGGAGATGAACTTTGCTGAGCGATCGGGGTCTACCCCAAGAGCCCGGACCTCCACCCCCGCCGTCTCCTCTTGCAAACGCACAGTAATGCTGCTATCCATGCCGCCCCATCCCCGGTTCATCGCTTGAATGGCGATCTGCTCAGCCAGGTTGGCTACCGGCATCGGCACATTGTATTCACGCCCCAGTTCAGTAGCCAAACCGATATCTTTTCGGGCCAGCTCCAAGGCGAATCCGGGCGGCTCGTACTGCCCTCGGAATTGGGTCTTTACCAAGCCTTCGTGCAGGATGCTCATCCGTCCCAGGGCACCCCTGCGTACGCATTCCCATAGAGGTTCAGCTTCCACCCCTGCCTTCACACCCAAGGTCAGCCCCTCGGCGATTGCTTGCCTCACACCGTGGCCGATCATGTTGTGCACCAACTTGGCTACGCTTCCCGCCCCTATCGATCCGGCGTAGAACACCTTATCCCCGAAGGAGTCGAGGATGGGCTTGACGAGGTCGAAAATCTCACGGTCTCCCCCAACCATCACAGCCAGGTTGCCGCTGGCTGCACCCGTTTTACCACCGCTAACGGGAGCATCCAGCAGATGGGCGCCGGCTGCCCTGAACTTGGGTTCCATCTCCCGGATAAGCGTGGGTCGAACTGTGGAAAGGTCCAAGTATATTCCACCCTTCTTGATACCTTCCAAGATGCCCTTTTTGCCCGTTGCCACAGCTTCGACTTCCTTGGGGCCCGGTAGGGAAGTAAATACGACCTCGCTCCTCCCAGCCACATCAGCAGGCGAGTCGGCCAGCCGAGCTCCCCTCTCCAAAAAGGGTCTGGTAGCTCCTTCCCTCAGGTCGTGGACCACCATGGGGTATCCTGCTTTCTGGATATTTCCAGCCATGCCGGAACCCATATTCCCCAGTCCGATAAAGCCAATCGTTTCCATAGCTCCTACTCCTTAGTATGCATTTGAGCGCCGGCCATTAGGGGTTCAACACCAGCTTACCGAAGAAGTTCATTTCATCCATCATTCGATGAGCATCTGCTGCCTTGTCCACCGGGAACGCCTGATGTATGACGGGTTTTATAATGCCCCGGTCCAGAATCCGCACTATCTGACCCATATCGGCTTTCGACCCCATGAACACCCCGAACATCCGAAGCTGTCGGGTAAAGAAAGCGCCCAGATGCAGGTCGGCTTTGTATCCTGTGGTGACACCGCAGTTGCCGTACCTTCCGCCGGGCCGCATGGAGTTGAAAGCTGCTTCGAAAAAGGTTGTGCCAAGGTGGTCCACCACCACATCGACCCCCTGCCCCGAGGTCAGCTCCTTGGCACGCTGGGCAATATCTTCCACGGTGTAGTCGATGACCTCATCCGCCCCCAGAGCTTTGGCTTTTTCAGCTTTTTCGGCAGAGCTGGTGGTGGCGATGACACGAGCGCCTATGACGTTCTTGGCAACCTGTATCGCCGCACTACCCACGCCCGCAGAAGCGGATAGGACCAATACTGTCTCCCACGGCTTGAGATCAGCTCTCCGTACCAACATACTCCACATAGGAAGAAAGGTGGTCGGCACGGATGCAGCAAGATCATAAGATACTTGGTCCCCTATGATGTGCACATTGGCTGCGGGCGCCCGCATGTACTCTGCATAGCTTCCGTCCATAGCTGTACCCAACATTTTGGAACCTGAACAAAGATCATCTTCTCCAGCCAAACAACGGTCGCATTGCCCGCAGGTTACCTTGGGATTGACCACCACCCGATCGCCGGGGCTGAAACCGCGGACCTGATCGCCCACAGCTTCCACATCGCCTGCTGCGTCGCCGCCCAAGATAAGGGGCGGCGGGAATTCCCGCCGGGTACCTCTGATCCCCGCCCGGGTGTACATATCCAGTCTATTTAGTGCAGATGCGCGGACCTTCACCACCACATCATGAGGGCCAACCTCAGGGTCCGGTCGGTCACCGTAGGTCAGCGCCTCAGGCCCGCCATGGGACTCAATGTAAACAGCTTTCATTACCGTTCCTTTATACACATATCAGATGATAGGGCACATATCAGACCATAGGGTCGCCCGCCGGGTCAGGGCCGCAACGGAAGAAGCTGCATCTTAGGTTTCTTGTATTGCTTCGACACAGCTATTGCAGAGGAACACCAAGGCCAGAGCTTCTTCATGGCTGGTGATGCTGCCGCACTGGGGCACTTGGGCATCTATGTTCCACGGCTGGTGGAACTTGCCCCCGCACATCTGGCAAGTTGTCTGATGATACTCATCGATGGGGGCATCACATACGACGCACCGCTCTACATCTGTCAAAAAGCTACCTGCCTTCTGCTTCCAGATAATGTTCGGCCAGATGGACCTCATCTTCCCTGTTCGCTGTCTTTCCTTCTATGCGAGCGCAGCGCAGTTCCCGCAACACCTCGCCAATCATAGGGCCGGGGGGAAATCCCATGGCGATCAGATCGTCTCCGCTCAGGACAGGTTTCACCTGGCGCATGTCGTCCAAGTACATCCGAATAAGGTCCCGGACAACCATTGAAGATAAGATGCAACAGGCCCTGATGGATGTCGTCGAGAACTTGTCCAGATGTCCCGCAAGCTGTCCATGAGGCAGATCGACCCAATCTATCTCCATCCCCTTTCGGACGGCGATGGTTTCCCGGACGACGGTAGCCCAAGCATTGGGCATGTAGAGGCGGGAAACCAACACTTCACCTTCATAGGGTTCCAGGGGATAGGCCAGCCCGGCAAGGTAGAGCAGGGGGTCATCCTCTGCCGGTAGGTCTTGGAACGCCGAAAAATCGGCCCTGCCCAGTGGCAGGTAGATTGTTCCGAGCACACCCAGTTCCTTAGCCCGTTCGAGGATTGGGGCCGGCAGGTCTTCAAGGAAGATAAGCTCAAGCTCCCTGCGGATGCGGTCTCCGGTGATGGAGGTCAGCCCTTTGTTGTTCACCGCATCCAAGAGCAGCTGATTGGTGTTTTCTTCCAAGCAGAATCCCAGGCGCCTTTCATATCGGAGGGCCCGGAGAACCCTGGTTGGATCATCCACGAAGCTATCGGAATGAAGGACGCGAATAGTGCCCGCTTCCAGGTCCCTTCTGCCACCATGTTGGTCGATCAATGTGCCTTCGGCGGGGCCTATCAAAGCTATGGCCATGGCATTTACGGAAAAATCCCGCCGGGCCAAATCCTCATGAAGACTGCCGGGGGACACTTCGGGGAGAGCTCCGGGCCGGAAGTAGGTCTCTTTTCGGGCGGTCGCAAGGTCGACGCGTTTTCCTTGCAAGCTGATGGTGGCAGTGCCAAAACGGGGATGGAAAGCGACCTTTTCTCCATGCTCCTCGGCCAGGGCAAATGCAAGGTCCGCAGCATCGCCTTCAACTACCAGATCAAGGTCTTTGATGGGCTGATGCAAAAGCAGGTCGCGTACCGACCCACCGACCAAGTACAGGGGCATGCCTTTGGCTGCCGCACTGTCAGCAACGACCTTCAGCAATTCCAAGGTCGCAGATGTAAGGGAATCTTGGAGGATGGTAAGCAGGTGCATCGCTTTCTGGGGGGTTTCTGATATGACCATGGGGAACGCTGGGATTATAACACATCAGCCTTCTTTGAGCCTTCGCACCGGATGTGAGTGACCATTCCCAATTTAACTCATGGGGAGTGAATGGTTGCCACGAGCATAGTGTTTTGACTTTGGCTGTTCGCCTATGCTACCATGCAGTATCTTGACGTAAGGACGTTAAGTCCGGGAGCTTGGGCAAGCCAGGCTGAGAGGGTGGCCAATACTCGTCACCGACCGTCATACCTGATACGGATAATGCCGGCGAAGGAACAAGTCGATGGCAAGCAGGGACACTCCGCCAGGCTGTTAGCTGGCGGTTTTTTCTTAGGCCCCCGGTGTGGGAAAGGAGTTCGAAATGGACGATCATTTGATGATAGCTGGGAAGGTGTTTCATTCCCGGCTCATTCTCGGCACCGGCAAGTACAGGACCACGGAGGAGATGGTCGAGTCCATTGAAGCTTCGGGCGCCGAGATGGTGACCGTAGCTATTCGCAGGCTGGATTTGGATGACCCCAACAAGAAGACCATCTTGGACCATATAGACTGGACCGCCTACCAGATCCTTCCCAACACAGCAGGAAGCAAGACGGTTGAAGAAGCTCTGTTTACCGCGCGGCTGGGGCGGTCCATCACCAATAGCAACTGGGTCAAGTTGGAGGTTATCCCAGATCCCAAGTACCTTCTACCCGATCCAGTGGGGACTTTGTCAGCAGCTGAGCAGCTGATAAAGGAAGGCTTCATAGTGCTGCCCTATATCCATGCCGACCCGGTGCTTGCCAAGCATCTGCAGGAAGCCGGATGTGCCACTGTGATGCCTTTGGGTTCGGCTATCGGATCCGGACAAGGCATCCACACAGCCGAAGAAATTCGCATCATCATCGAACAGGCCACGGTCCCGGTGGTGGTCGATGCTGGGCTTGGGGTACCTTCGGATGCATCCCAAGCTTTCGAGATGGGGGCTGATGCTGTACTGGTCAACACCGCCATAGCCCAAGCCCAAGACCCGGTTCTGATGGCTCAAGCTTTCAAAGGCGGGGTGAAAGCAGGACGCGATGCCTATGTCGCCAGACGGATACCGCGCCAACCTCATGCATCAGCCAGCAGCCCAACTGAAGATGTTCCCCAACCCATCACTTCCACAAGGTAAGATGGGGCTGTGAAATCTTCGATACCCGCGCCAAGCTTGTGTGTCGTGACCGACCGGAAGCTCTTCCCAGAGGGCAGCAGTCACATGATTCGTTGCGTGGAAGCTGCGGTTGCCGGAGGGGTCAACGTCGTCCAGCTCAGGGAAAGGGACTTACCGGGAGCACCCCTGCTTGAGTTGGCCCAACACCTCCGCCGCATCACTCAAGGCGCTGCCCTCCTTGTGGTCAATGAACGCTTGGATGTTGCCACAGCCTGCGGAGCTGACGGCGTGCAGCTGGGGGAAGCAGGCATGTCCGTGAAGGCAGCCAGGGCTGTGGTTGGAGATGATATGTTGATCGGCAGATCGGTGCATTCCGTCGAAGGAGCTGTCACTGCTGAAGAACAAGGCGCCGACTACTTGGTGGCGGGCACCATATTTGCCAGTAGGACCCATGAGGGTATCGACCCGGCGGGCACGGGGCTTTTGACCGGCATCGCCCGAAGGGTACATCTGCCCATCTTGGGTATCGGCGGCATCAACATTGACAATATAGACCGGGTGATTGAAGCTGGCGCCACCGGGGCGGCGGTGATCCGTGCGATCCTAGGTTCTGATGATCCGGAGCAAATGGCCCAAGATATGATGAGCAAAATGGCGAACGCGGCGCCCAAGGTCAAGAGTGAAATAGCGGCAGAAGCTTCCTGAGGTTATTATCTTCTTCAAAGGTATGAGGGAGAGCTGTATGATCAAGCTGATGGTGAATGGAAAAGCCCGGGAGTTGGAAAGCGCTACGGACTTGGTCAGCTTTCTAGAAAGCTTCGGGGTGAACCTTCAGCATATAGCTGTGGGGTACAACGGCACGGTCTTGGAGAAAGACAAGTTCTCCGAAACCACCCTTCAGGATGGGGATATCCTGGAGATAGTCCGCCCGGTGGGCGGGGGATGATGTTCCGTTAGCGGACAGAACTTACCAGCTTGGCTCCCAGAATCTTCTCCATGTGTTGCAAGGCCCATCTGTGGGCATCGGGATCGAAGCTGGCTACACAATCCGTCGGCACCTCCACGAGGTAATCCCGGTTGCGGGCATCCGCTGTGGTGTGGAGAACGCAAATGTCCGTACAAACGCCACAAACTATAATTTTCTCCACATCCAGAACTTCCAGTTCTTCACCCAGGTTGGTGCCGAAGAACCCGCTGTACCGGTTCTTTGGCACCACATTTCCTTGGCGGGTTTCCACATAATCGGCCAGCTCAGGTATCACGCTCGTTTCGTCGGTCCCCTTTACGCAGTGGACGGGAAACATTTGGAACTCCAGGTCCTCGGGGTCATGGTGGTCGCTGATGAATAGGATTCTTGATCCCTGCCCCCGTTCATGTTCCAGCAGCCTGCGGATGTTGGATATTATCTCCCGGCATCCATCGCCGCAGTAGAGGTTATGCCCGGGATCCATGAACCCTTTCAGCATATCCACGACCAGCACTGCATTCGGCATCATTTACCCCCTGTGCTCCAATAGCTTAATTTAAACACAGCATCCTGGGTGCGGCAACCCAGTAGGCAACCGTCCAGACTGTGTGAGAAATACAGATAATCCCCCTCCCCCCTATTATCATCATCCTACCCGCCTCGTCCCCCCGGTGTCATTCTGGGGAGCGCCCCCCCCTGTCATTCCGAGGAGCACCTCCCCCCTATCATTCTGAGGCGCACCTCCCCTTGTCATTCTGAGGCGCGCACGCCGAAGAATCTAAGGTGCGTGCCCACCCGATGGGTCATCGTAAGAATGGACTGGCCATCAAAGTACGACCTCAGATTCCTCACTCCGTTCGGAATGACAGGCGGGGCGTTCGGAATGACAATAAGAAATCGCCATTCTGTGAGGCGCCTCCCCTCCCCCCTGTCATTCTGTGGGGCGCCTCCCCTCCCCTGTCATTCTGAGGAGCGCATCCCCCCTTGTCATTCTAAGGCGCGCATCCCCCCTTGTCATTCTGAGGAGCGCACCCCCCCTTGTCATTCTGAGGCGCGCACGCCGAAGAATCTAAGGTGCGTGCACACCCGATGGGTCATCGTAAGAATGGACTGGCCATCAAAGTAAGACCTTAGATTCCTCACTCCGTTCGGAATGACAATTTCTTATTGTCATTCTGAGGCGCGCACGCCGAAGAATCTAAGGTGCGTGCACACCCGATGGGTCATCGTAAGAATGGACTGGCCATCAAAGTAAGACCTTAGATTCCTCACTACGTTCGGAATGACAGGCGGGGCGTTCGGAATGACAATAAGAAATCGTCATTCTGTGGGGCGCATCCCCTCCCCTGTCATTCTGAGGCGCGCACGCCGAAGAATCTAAGGCACGTGCACACCCGATGGGTCATCGTAGGAATGGACTGGCCATCAAAGAAAGACCTTAGATTCCTCACTACGTTCGGAATGACAGCGGGGGGTTCGGAATGACGGGTGGGGGGTTTGGTATGACGGGCGGGGTTTGGTATGACGGGCGGAGTTTGGTATGACGGGGGGGTTTGGTATGACGGGCGGGCGGGCGTTCGGAATGGCGGGTGGCGGGGTTCGGGATGACGGGCGGGGTTCGGGATGGCAGGCTAGGGGGGCGGGGGGACGGGGGGTTTGGGATGGCGATGGGGACCAGGGCGACAATGCTGCGTTCCCATGGACAATCCGGGGAGGCTCCCATGGACAATCCGGGGAGGCTCCCATGGGCAATTCGGGGAGGCTCCCAATGGGCAATCCGGGGAGGCTCCCAAGGGTCAACTCATGGAAAATGGACAGTAACGGTGGGAGAAGAGCCTAGCATAACTCCCGCCAATCGGTTATAGTGGGCCGAATCTTACGGAAGCAGTCCACGATGTCCTTTATCACTCGAACGCTTACGTACGAGAACATCCCCGTCTGGCGTCATGACCGTATCATCCAGTGGGTTACCCAGATACTGTCTGCAATACTGGTCGTGGCCCTCGTTGTCTGGCTCTTCGCCAACATGACCTCGGCCATTGATACCCGTGACATCCCGTTCGGGTTCAACTTCCTCTCCCGCGAGTACCAGACCCCCATCGGAGAACACTTCATCCCCTACGAGTCGTCGGACACCTTCCGATATGCCCTCATGGTAGCCGCCACAAACACGTTGCTGGTATCGGTAGTGGGTGTAATATTGTCGATTGCACTGGGGGTCTCCATCGGTGTGGCGCGGCTGTCGAGCAACTGGCTCGTAGCCAAGCTGGCACTGGTCTACGTCGAATTCTTCCGCAACGTGCCCCTTCTGGTGCAATTGCTCTTCTGGCTGTTCATCGTACTGGCGTTGCCTCCGGTGCGCGAAGGATATGTCATCGCCGACCTGCTCTACATCAACAATAGCGGCGTGTCCTTCCCAGGCCCCACCGGAACGGGCAGCGGCGGTGTAGCTCTGGCTTGGCTCGCCCTCGTCGTGGTCGGCATCATCGCGGCAGTCTTGGTCTACCGGCGCCTGAGCAGCCGGGAAATCAACACCGGTCGCCCATCCTACCCTGTGCTCGCCGGGTGGATAACAGCCGTGCTGGTTATTGTCATATCTTGGGTGGCCCTGAGCGTCATATGGGGAGACCCACCTTTTGTGATGACGATGCCTGGGCCAGAGGGCCGGTTCGGACACATCCAGGACGGAATCACCATCCGTGCCGGTCTGATGGTGGTACTGTTGGGCTTGGTAATCTACACTGCTGCGTTCATAGCCGAGATCGTGCGAGCGGGCATTCAGTCGGTCAACCGTGGGCAGGTGGAGGCCGCACGAGCCCTCGGCCTCTCCCCAATGACATCACTGCGCACCGTGACCCTACCGCAGGCGATGCGCGTGATAGTGCCTCCCCTGATCAGTCAGTGCCTCAACCTAACCAAGAACAGCAGCCTCGGCGGTGCGGTCGGATATACGGACCTCACCAACGTCGGCATCACAATGACACAGACCGCCCCAGCCGTATCAATATTCCTACTGATCATGGTTACATATTTGGCGATGAGCTTGACCTACTCGCTTATAGGAAACCTATATAATCGTCACATCACCTTTGGACAAAGGTAGGCCATGACAACTCCCGAACCCATCGTGAACAGAGCTTTGCCACCGCCCCGCTCCGAGATCGGAGTACTGGGATGGGCGCTGGCCAACCTGTTCGGAAACCGGTTCAACGGCGTGCTGACCATCTTGGTTGGAGTGGTAGCTGTCGTGGCTCTGTGGAGCGGGCTGAAATGGGTGTTCGTTGATGCCGAATGGGGCGTAATCGAAAACGTCGGCGGACGCTTTCTGATCGGCAACTACAACAGCGACCAGGTTTGCCCAGGCAACAATTGCTTCTGGAGACCACAGTCGTCGTTGCTATTGGTGACCACGTTGCTGGGGATTGCATGGGGAATGTCTGGGGCCGGGCCCGTCAGACGTATCGCGGTCCTGGTAGCTGTGCTGGCTGCGTTGCTCCCATTCCTTCCATACGGGCTTGATAGTATGGGGCTGGATGTCAGGCTGCTGCTGGCAGCGAACCTGCTCACGCTGGGCATGGGGTGGGCACTCGGCCGGTACACACCTCTGGGCAAACCGGGGCGCCTGATGGCGCTGACCGTAGGAGCATTCGTGCTCTCACTGGCGCTGATTCACGGCATACCGGGCGTTCCCGGACTGAATGTGGTGGACACCAGAGAGTGGGGCGGGCTACAGCTGAACCTGATACTTGCTGTGGCCGGCATCACCCTAAGCTTGCCCATTGGGATCGGCTTGGCGCTGGGGCGTCGTTCCCATCTGCCGGTGCTCAAAACGATGTGCGTGATGTTCATCGAAGTGTTCCGCGGTGTGCCCCTCATCACCCTGCTGTTCATGTCCCAGCATCTGGTTCCTCTCGCATTCCCTGACACCTTTCCCCGCAACTCTCTATTCAACGCTGCCGTCGTGATAACGATGTTCAGTTCGGCGTACATGGCTGAGAACGTGCGGGGCGGACTGCAGGCGCTGCACCCAGGCCAAGCAGAGGCGTCGCGCGCCTTGGGGCTGCCCAGTTGGCAAACCACCCTCTTCATATCGCTACCCCAAGCCATTCGAAACGTGATCCCAGCTATCGTGGGGCAGTTCATAGGCCTCTTCAAGGACACGAGCCTCGTATACATCATTGGAATGCTGGATATAGTCGAAGTCGGACGCACGACGGTCATTGGCCGTCCCGAGTACCAAGCCAACGTCCAGGAGATGTTCGTCTTTCTGGCGCTGGTGTTCTGGGTTTTTACATTCGGCATGTCGTACGTGAGCCGAAAGGTGGAGCAGCACATGGGAATCGGAGAGCGGTAACTGCTGCAAAGCTAAAGGAGGAACATGGAAACGGCCAAGGTAACGGACAACTCAGAAGACATCATCATCTGCCGTGAGGTGCATAAGTGGTACGGTCACTACCATGCCCTTAGAGGAGTGACCACGAGCATCAAGAAGGCAGAGGTTGTTGTCGTATTCGGACCGTCGGGGTCGGGAAAATCCACATTCATCCGCACGATCAACAGGCTTGAGGGGCACCAACGCGGTCAGATCATCGTGGACGGCATTGAGCTGACCAACGACGTACGAAACATCGATGCCATCCGGCGCGATGTGGGAATGGTGTTCCAGTCGTTCAACCTGTTTCCCCATTTGACGGTGATGAAAAATCTAACTCTCGCGCCAACCAAGGTGCGCAAGATCCCTGAGGGTGAGGCCCAACAGACGGCCTTGGAACTGCTGGAGAGGGTAGGCATATCTGAGCAGTCGGACAAGTACCCATCTCAACTGTCGGGTGGTCAGCAGCAGCGTGTGGCGATAGCTCGTGCGCTGGCAATGCGGCCGAACATCATGCTGTTCGACGAACCGACCTCGGCGCTGGACCCGGAGATGATCAAGGAGGTGCTGGATGTGATGAAGGAACTGGCGACCTCCGGGATGACTATGATAGTGGTATCCCACGAGATGGGTTTTGCACGAGAGGTGGCGGACCGTCTGATAATGTTCGATCACGGGATGATCGTGGAGGAAGGCCCGCCGGAGCAGATATTCGACGACCCACAGAACGACCGCACCAAGCTGTTCTTGTCCCAGATACTGTAACCAACGGGACCGAATCGTCGGCCAGCCCTACCGAATGCCACCTACCGTCCTTCCCCGCCCCCCACCGCCACTCCCCACGCCCCCTACCGTCCTTCCCCACGCCCCCCATACCGCCACCCCTTACGCCACAGTCATTCCCCACGCCCCCACTGTCACTCCTCACGCCACAGTCATTCCCCACGCCCCCACCGTCATTCCGAACCCCTCATTGTCATTCCGAACGGGGTGAGGAATCTAAAGTCTCCCTTTAATGGCTGGCCCATTTCTCGACGACTCAGCCTGAGTCCAAGCACCTTAGATTCTTCGTCGTGCGCTCCTCAGAATGACAACAAGAGGAGGTGCTCCTCAGAATAACAACAGAGGAGGCGCTCCTCAGAACGACAACAGAGGAGGCGCTCCTCAGAACGACAACAGAGGAGGCGCTCCTCAGAATGACAACAGAGGAGGCGCTCCTCAGAATGACAACGGGAGGGGGCGCGCCGCAGAATGACGGTGGGAGGGGAGGGTCCCTTCCGATTGTCATTCCGAACCCCTCCCACCGTCATTCCTCACGCCACCACTGTCATTCCGAACGGAGTGAGGAATCTAAGATCCTCCTTTGATGGCTGGTTCATTACTACGACGACCCGGCCTGAGTCCAAGCACCTTAGATTCTTCGTCGTGCGCTCCTCAGAATGACAACAAGAGGAGGCACTCCTCAGAATGACAACAGAGGAGGCGCTCCTCAGGATGACAACGGGAGGGGGCGCGCCGCAGAATGACGGTGGGAGGGGAGGGTCCCTTCCGATTGTCATTCCGAACCCCTCCCACCGTCATTCCTCACGCCACCACTGTCATTCCGAACGGAGTGAGGAATCTAAGATCCTCCTTTGATGGCTGGTTCATTACTACGACGACCCAGCCTGAGTCCAAACACCTTAGATTCTTCGTCGTGCGCTCCTCAGAATGACAACAAGAGTATGCGCTCCTCAGAATACCAACAGAGAAGGCACTCCTCCAATTGTCATTCCGAACCCCTCCCACCGTCATTCCTCACGCCACCACTGTCATTCCGAACGGAGTGAGGAATCTAAAGTCTCCCTTTAATGGCTGGCCCACTACTACGACGACCCAGCCTGAGTCCAAACACCTTAGATTCTTCGTCGTGCGCTCCTCAGAATGACAACAGAGGAGGCGCTCCTCAGAACGACAATGGGAGGGGCTCCTCAGAGTTCCAACGGGAGGCGCGCGCCGCAGAATGACAATGGGAGGGACTCCTCAGAGTTCCAACGGGAGGCGCGCGCCGCAGAACGACAATGGGAGGGACTCCTCAGAGTTCCAACGGGAGGCGCGGGCCGCAGAACGACAATGGGAGGAGAGTGCCTCTCTTCCCACCGTCATTCCGAACCCCTCACTGTCATTCCGAACGGAGTGAGGAATCTAAGATCCTCCTTTGATGGCTGGTTCATTACTACCACGACCATCGTATTAGCCTGCATCTTAGATTCTTCGTCGTGCGCTCCTCAGAATGACAGGGAGGAGGCTCTCCTCAGAATGACAATAAGAGGAGGCGCTCCTCGGAATGACGACGACAGGAGGGCGCCCGCCAGGATGACAATAGAGGGGAGGGAACCGGCCTGGCAACAAGGGGGACGACCTCCGCGGAGGGACGACAAGGGGGGAGGGTCCCGCAAAATATCAACGGGGGAGAGAGGTCACCTGCATTTCTCGCCAAGTGCGAACAGTTATTTCTGGCTGCTGCTCTTGACCTCATTAGCCTGACCTTGTATACAAGAGGTACCCTTGCTTAAGGAGACCTTCTCGTTGGTGGATGCTCCACAGCTTCATTTTGGTGCGGTCCTGAGCTTGGGGCTTGAAGAAACTGCTGCTGAAGCCCGCTGGCTGGAGGAGCTGGGCTACGAATACTGCGGTTCAGGCGAGCACTTCATGCGGGGTGACCCTCCGCGGGCATCATCTGCAGCCCTGCCAGCTCTAGCTGTCGCAGGGGGCGCTACAGACCACATCCGCTTGGTTTCATCGGTGATCTTGCTGCCCTTCTATCATCCCACGGTCCTTGCCAAACTCACAGCTACCATAGATAACGCCACCAGCGGCCGGTTGGTATTGGGTGTGGGTTTGGGGGGTGAGTTTCCGGTAGAGTTCGAAGCCGCCGGGCTTTCTGTCAAACAGCGGGGTAGCAGGTCCGATGAATGTCTCAAGGTGCTCCGCCAGCTGTGGACACAAAAAGGCGTACAGCATGAAGGACGCCACTTCAGCCTCAACGGAGTTACCATGGAACCTCCCCCGCACCAGGTTCCCCACCCGCCCATATGGGTTGCAGGCCGCCGTGAAGCTGCGATGAAGAGGGCGGTACAGTACGGCGATGGCTGGCTTCCATACCTGTACAGCCCGGAACGGTACCGGAGCAGTGCCTCCCGAATATCTGCGATGGCGGCAGAATCAGGGCGAGACCTGTCCGACTTTGCTTGGGCTAATTTCCAGTTCTTATCCATAAACACATCACGGGAACGGGCAGCCGAAGCTGCGGCCGGCGCATTGGGCGGCCAGTACCTGTACGGAGGAGACTTTCTGGATATCGTCAGTTCCTATTGTGTGCTGGGTACGCCGGCTGAGTGCATTCGCCGTATTGAAGAGTACGTTGATGCTGGCGTACGACACTTTTTGTTCAACTGGGCATGTTCGCCGGAAGATGTCCCCATGCACATAGAAACCGTCGCAACGGAAATAATTCCCCATTTCCAAAAACGATTTACCAAGGGGTGATACATGTCGGGAATATGGCCCGGTGATATCCAATGTGTGGCGATGTTGTCCTTCGACGTGGACGGTGTACCATCGTGGTTGAGGCGCAATCCCGACTATTCCAAGCTGCCAAGCCTGATGTCCATGGCCGAATACGGCCCCAGCGTCGCTACACCGCGCATCTTGGATATATTGGATGCTCACAGCATCAAAGCCAGCTTCTTTGTGCCCGGCTACATAGCAGAAACCCACCCCGATCTCGTCAAGGACATTCACAGCCGCGGCCATGAGATAGCCCACCACGGATATATGCACGAAGCCCCTGCTTCCATGGACGCAACCGAAGAAGAAGAGGTGCTCCAGAAAGGGATTGTTATCCTCCAGAGCCTCACCGGCGAACAACCCTTGGGATATCGTTCGCCCAGCTGGGAGTTGAGCGGGGTGTCTTTGGACCTGCTCTCTCGTTACAGGTTTATCTACGACACCAGCATGATGGGTGATGATGCTCCCTATCTGATAGAAGCTAATGACAAGCATCTGGTGGAGATTCCAATCAGCTGGGTGCTGGATGATGCCCCCCATTTTGTTCATGCGCCCTCTGCCCAGAGGACCAGTCCCATGAAAAGCCCTAGGGAGGTGTACGAGATATGGTCGGCCGAGTTCCAAGGGTTATACCGGTACGGCCGCGCTTTCCCTCTGACGATGCATCCCCAGTACATCGGCCGCCCAGGCAGACTTCTGATGCTGGAAAAGCTGATTGGGCACATATTTTCGTATCCGAATGTATTTTTTATGCGGATGATTGATGTTGCCCGGATGTGGCAAGACCAGCATCAGCCCTAATGGCGCCTACATCAACCGCACTGCGACGCCAGCTTCCGGCTGGGCGACAGCTTCCGGCTGGGCGACAGCTTAGACCCAGCAATATTGTCCCCTCCAAGGCAGTATCGCCACTCCGAACGCCCCACCGTCATTCCAAACCCTCAGCTGTCATCCGGTGTCATCCGGCAACCCCCACTTGTCATCCCGAACCCCCTACTATCACCCGGAACCCCCCACCTGTCATCCCGAACGCCCCACCTGTCATTCCGAACGGAGTGAGGAATCTAAAATCTCCCTCTAATGAGTTTGTCTCATAGACCGGTGGGCGGGTTGAGTAACACAGGTGTGGGAGCGATGCGCCTCAACAGAGGTTGGCCCGTCCAGTTGCACCGGCCACTTGTCGGCCCCCAGAAAGGTCGTCTACTCTCTTAGTTCCATGGCGCCTTGACCCAGTCCCAAGGCGCTTGGCCGCTGCGCCATAGCTTGAGCAAGTTATGGGTCGTCCCTGCCAGCGACCACTCACTCTGTGCAGCGCCCAACCCCCGTCTCATAAACCGTCGGAACCCCTGGCCTTCCTTGACCTGTCCGAACACCGGCTCCACCAGTACACCCCGCTTCTTGTACAGAGCTCGGCCTCGCTTTGTCAGCAGCTTGCGCTCCATCCTGTCCCTCGGGCTCAGTCCTTTTGGTATACGCCCTCGGGGACACCCCTTCTCCCATAGCAGCTTCCGCTGTTTCCAATCCTTGGTGGTGGCAATAAGAAGCTCAGGCATCTCTGGCCAGGGGCAAGCCCTGATGTTGGCCTCACTCCAGTACCCGGCATCGGCCAAGCCCGCTTTGGGCCGGTCCTCTATGCCGGCTGCTTCCAGAGTATGCGCCATGGTTTGGAGCATCGGCTCCAGTTGCTGCACATCGTTGGCCTCTTGGGTCACTCCAACGGCTACTATGATCTGCTCCTCGCTCACCACCGCCTGGGCATTGTAGCCCTGCACGTACCCTTGCCTGGTCTTCATGATACGACTGTCCGGGTCGGTGGTATTAGCCTTCGCCCCTTCGGTAGGAAGTGGCTCTACCACCTTGGGCTTTCGCCCTCGCTTCTTTTTGCCTGTGACATCTTCTTCTGCCCGCCGTCGCTCCACGTGCTCTTGGACAGCCTTGGCTCCTGCTTCAGCCTCCCGCTGCAGACGTTCCTTGGCTTCCTTCAGGCGCTTGAGCCGCTCCGTCCGTCCCCCTAGCCCTTCCGGTAGCTCATCCCCTCGCCGGTCGGGACCATAATGGGCATCCTCTTCAGCATCCGTTGCCTTGGCCTCTGCCAACATGCGCCGCACTTCTTCTTCAATGGCCTGGTGGCTCCGGTTGGTGGCCAGGGCCGCGTTGGCTGCCACCTTCGTCCCATCAAGAGCCACTACCCCCAACTTCACCAGACCCGCTTCATGGCATAACCTCAGTACCTCTACAAAGAGCTCCTCGAACGCCTCCTCGCGCTCCGCCCTAAAGCGACAGATGGTACGGAAGTCTGGCTGCCGGTTGGCCGCCACCACCCGGAATCCTACATCTTCCTCCAGAGCACGGGCTATGCGCCTGGAACTGCGTACACCCAGGCAGTAGCCGTACAACAGGATGGCCACCATCATCCCCGGATCGTAGGCCGCTGCACCCCATCCATCACTTCGATAGACTGCATAGAACTCCCTCAGATCCATCTGGCCTACTGCATCTACAATGAACCAAGCCAAGTGACCCTCACTCAGCCAATCCCTCATGGACGGCGGCATCAAGTAGCTCTGGTCTCGCTCGCAACTCAGAAGGTTATAAGCCATAGTGTCCTACCTGCCTGATGTTTCTATGAGCTTACTGCTTCGCCAACCCCGCAGGAAGGGGGTTTATGGGACACGCTCTAATGGCCAGTCCATTACTGCGACGATCCATTGGGTGAGCCGGCATTTTAGATTCTTCGTCGTGCGCTCCTCAGAATGACAGTAAGGAGAGGCGCTCCTCAGAATGACAAGGAGGGGGTGCTCCTCAGAATGACAGTAAGGAGAGGCGCTCCTCAGAATGACAAGGAGGGGGTGCTCCTCAGAATGACATGGAAGGGGGGTGTTCCTCAGAATGACAAGGAGGGGGTGCTCCTCAGATTGACAAGCTCTTACTGTCATTCCGAACACAGTGAGGAATCTAAAATCTCCCTCTAATGGCCAGTCCATTACTGCGACGATCCATTGGGTGAGCCGGCATTTTAGATTCTTCGTCGTGCGCTCCTCAGAATGACAGTAAGGAGAGGCGCTCCTCAGAATGACATGGAATGGGGGTGCTCCTCAGAATGACATGGAAGAGGGAGCGCTCCCCAGAACGACAGTAAGGAGGTGCGCTCCTCAGGATGACAAGTTCTTACTGTCATTCCGAGTCCCCACATGTCATTCCGAACGCAGTGAGGAATCTAAAATCTCCCTCTGATGGCCAGTCCATTACTGCGACGGTCCATTGGGTGAGCCGGCATCTTAGATTCTTCGTCGTGCGCTCCTCAGAATGACAAGGAAGGGGGGGTGATCCTCGGAATGACATAGAAGAGGGAGCGCTCCCCAGAACCACAGTAAGGAGGTGCGCTCCTCAGGATGACGGTAAGGGGAGGGTGCTCCTCAGGATGACATCAATAACATGTCATTCCGAGTCCCCCCATGTCATTCCGAACGCAGTGAGGAATCTAAGGTCTCCCTCTGATGGCCAGTCCATTACTGCGACGGTCCAATGGGTGAGCCGGCATTTTAGATTCTTCGTCGTGCGCTCCTCAGAATGACAGTAAGGAGAGGCGCTCCTCAGAATGACAGGGAAGGGGGATGATCCTCGGAATGACATAGAAGAGGGAGCGCTCCCCAGAACCACAGTAAGGAGGTGCGCTCCTCAGGATGACGGTAAGGGGAGGGTGCTCCTCAGGATGACATCAATAACATGTCATTCCGAGTCCCCCCATGTCATTCCGAACGGAGTGAGGAATCTAAAATCTCCCTCTGATGGCCAGTCCATTACTGCGACGGTCCAATGGGTGAGCCGGCATCTTAGATTCTTCGTCGTGCGCTCCTCAGAATGACAGTAAAGGGAGGGCGCTCCTCAGAATAACAGTAAGGAGAGGCGTTCCTCAGAATGACATGGAAGGGGGAGCACTCCTCAGAATGACATAGAAGAGGGAGCGCTCCCCAGAACGACAGTAAGGAGGTGCGCTCCTCAGGATGACAAGTTCTTATTGTCATTCCGAGTCCCCTAATTGTCATTCCGAGTCCCCTAATTGTCATTCCGAACGCAGTGAGGAATCTAAAATCTCGCTCTGATGGCCAGTCCATTACTGCGACGGTCCATTGGGTTAGCCGGCATTTTAGATTCTTCGTCGTGCGCTCCTCAGAATGACAGTAAGGAGAGGGCGCTCCTCTGGGAGACGGTAAGGAGAGGGCGCTCCTCTGGGAGACGGTAAGGAGAGGGTGCTCCTCTGGGAGACGGTAAGGGGAGGGTGCTCCTCTGCGAGACGGTAAGGGGAGGGCGCTCCTCTGGGAGACGGTAAGGGAGAGGGTGCTCCTCTGGGAGACAGTAAGGGGAGGCACTCCTCATAATGACAGGGAAGGGGAGGGCGTCCCTCGGAATGACAGGGAAGGGGAGGGCGCTTCTCGGGATGACGGTGAGGGGGGAGGGCACTCCTCGTGATGACGGTGAGGAAGGGGAGGGTGATTACCGGCATTTCTTAGCAGGTCTGGGTGGGGCTGGGTGATAGCGGGGTATTTGTTGGCTACCCGGGAGGTTACTGGCCTTGGGGTTCGGGACCGCAGCGAAAACCTTTGGGCCGGAATCCGGAGCTTACTTATCCAGCTTGGATTCCAGCTTATCCAGACGGTCCCGTAGCTTGCGGTTTTCTTCTCCCAAAGATTCCAGATCACCCCGGAGCTTCTTCACATCATCACCCCTGTCTTTGCCCTGGGAGATGGTGGAAATAGCTTCCCGGCACAGCCGCACCACCCTGCCATCCAACTCCCTGGAGATGCGACGTCCCAAGGCGGGTATGGCGCCTTCATCCTTGAGCTCCTGAAGGGCGTTGGCTGCACTGGCCCTAGCCCGCAGCCACGGATCATCCAGATAGTCGGAAACGAACTCAGTTATTTCTTTCTTGCCGTTTCCCAGCTTTCCCAAACACCCCAGGGCAGCCTCCCGCGCCCTGGCAGGTCTTCCGTTTGCCGCCCAATCTTTGGCCACCTCTATACCCCGGTCATCTTGCAGATCGCCCAAGCCGGCCAGTCCTTGGGATGTGAAGATATGGTTGAAGGAAGGTTTGCCCAAAGACTTGGTCACCGCGTCGAAAGTTCCGGGCTCCTTGGTCTTGCACGCCGCCCTGGCAGCTTCAGCTTCGACCAAGTAGCTTTCATCATGTTCCATGATGGGAAGCAGAGCATCGAAGGCGGCCATTTCTTTGAAGCTGCCCAAAGCTGCCACCACCGCGCGGCGGGCTTTGGGATGAGCTACGGTGGCGCACTCTACCAGTGCGGCCAGCGCACCTTGGGATCTGATGACACCCAACGCTTTGGCAGCTTCAGCTTGGACTCCCCAAAAGCTGTCATTCTTCACAGCTTCAGCCAGAGCATCGACGCTCTGGGGATCACTGAGCTTGGAAATGCCTTGTGCAGCAGCTATGCGGCCGATCACATCTTCATCGTGGGCCAACTGGTACAGCAGCATCTCCTTGGGCAGATCGAACTCCAAGGTTTTTAGGCACTGATACCCTGGGTCGAAGCTGACCATCTTGGGTTTTTCATCGGTTACCAAGTAGAAGGTCTGGTGAGCTCCGGTGATGTTCAGCTTCATGGTCTGGCGGCCCTGACTTGTTACATACGCGACGTTTATAGGTGTAGCAAAGATGGAGGTCATCTCATCAGGGTTTTGGGTCTGAGATATGCTGATCTGGGCAGTCTTGGTATCTTCATCCCACTGGTAGCCGACCTTGAAAGCTGGATGGCCGCCCTTGTATATCCACTGATGAAAGAACTGGTCCATGCTTTTGCCGGTGGCTTCTTCTATAGCTTTTCGCAGATCTTCGGTGGTTACGTTCCCGCCTCTGTGCTTCGTACAGTAGTGGTTCAGAGCTTTCCAAAATGGACCATCTCCCAGGTAGTTCCGAAGCATGTGCAGCGCCAATGCTCCTTTTTCGTACAGGTGGCGGTCGAAAATGTCCACAGGCTGGCGGTACACATTGTTGACGATGGGACGGCGGTAGTACTGGGAATCTTCCTGTAGATAGGTGGTCGCATCCTGATATACCGCATACCTGAATTCATCTTGGCCCAGATCATGTTCTTTGAACAGCAGATCGAAGTAGGTGGCGAACCCTTCATTGAGCCAACCGTGGGACCAGTCTCGGCAGGTTACGAGGTCGCCCCACCACTGGTGGGCCAGCTCATGAGCTACGATGCTGTCCGCCGAAAAATCCATGTGCGCCCGCTCATCATGGAGCAAAGAATCGGTCATCGTGGTGGCTGATGTGTTTTCCATCCCCCCGAATATGAAGTCGGCCACGCTGACTTGGGAATACTTATCCCACGGATAGGGCACACCTATCTTTTCAGAAAAGAATCGGACCATGTTCGGAGTGTTTCCGAAAGCCCTGCGGGTATCATCTTCCCGCCCTGGGGGAGAGTAGTAGGAGATGGGGACACCGTTCCAATCATCGCGAATTTCGGTGTATTCACCAGCCACCAAGGACATGAGGTAGGTGGACAACGGTTTATCTTGGAGCCAATGAAAAGTCTTGCTCCCGCCGTCTTCTTCCACGGACACCAACCTCCCGTTGGAGATGGTGGTCCACCGGGCTGGGACGGTTACGATGATCTCGCTGGTAAACCGTTGATTCGGATAATCGAAGCAGGGGAACCAGAAGCGGGAATCTTCATCTTGGCCTTGGGTCCATACTTGGTGCGGACGGTCCGGGTAAGCATCATCGGGGGTGTTGAAGTACAATCCCCGGCGGGGTTTACCGGAATAAGAGATTTCTACGGTCAACTCTTCACCGGTGTTCCAAGCTTTTCCTAGATCGATGTGCAGCTTGCCCCCCGCGGGCGTATAGCTGAGGATGGCGCCATCCGAAAGCTTGACTCCGGAGATATCCAGTTCCACAGCATCGAACTCCAGATATGTTAGACCATCGTCGATGGGGGTCAAAGTGTGGGAGGCGCAGCCGGAGATCTGCTGATTGTCCACATCCACATCAAGCACGAGCTTTGTGTGGGTGACCCTGCAAACCCGGTCCCTCGGCCATTGGGGTTCATCGCCGGGCAGTGGGAAGGCCTTTCCTTCCAAGGCAGATGAAAATGTAGCTCCTCTGCGGCAGCATATCTCTGTGTAACCGTCCAAGCTGTTTCTGACGTTCAATCCCAGACCTCTTCATCATAAAGTTACCTGATGCAAGGGATTGTATCAGAGTCAACCAGACACCGGATAACACAAAGATAGTCAGGTTTATGCTGTCAAGCCGCAGCCCGCCTTCGTGTGGTCAAATCCTGGGTGTTCCAACGTGTCATTACGGGCTGGAGGAATTCCCTACCGCACTGCAAACACCGCCAATCATTGCGTTCTTCCAGCAAGTCGCCGGAACATCTAGGGCATCCTTTAAGCAGAAACATAATCCTCAGACTCTCCTTAAACCATTCTCCAGTAGCTGTAAGCCATTGGGTTGATTGTATCAGAACATAAGTTCGGTTTAATAGAGTTTCTGTGTCATGCTTCCAACAAAATCCCAGCGTGGGGTCTTGGGAGATGAACTTTCCCCTGCTGAAAAGGAGATTTTGACAAAAAACGGAAATCCGAGGTGGATAACTGGAATAAAAGATGTAGGTCTAGTAACCTGAGCAGGCTTCATCTTCCCTAAGAACAACATCAACAACAGGTGATTCGTGGAGGAATAGTATGCCAAGCAAACTGGTCCAAGGTGACAAGTTCCCAGCCATCACGCTGAATCTCATAGATGGCCGGACCATCCATATCCCCGACCAGATGCCTGATCGATATCTTGCCATTTTGTTTTACAGAGGCAAATGGTGACCTTATTGTCGCCGGCAGTTGGCCAGCTATCAAGAAAAAATGGTCGAGCTGGAGAAGCTGGGAACAGCAGTTATAGCAGCTACGGTGGAAGATAAGGAGACGGCCACGCAGATGGCTCAGGAGGAGGGTCTCACCATTCCCCTAGCTTACGGAATCACCGAAGATGATGTGCTGGGGCTGGATCCGTGGTGGGCGGAAGACCACCACGGCAGATATCTCCAACCCATGGAGTTTTTAATCCTCGGCGATGGCTCCACCGCCGGGTCCATGTACTCATCAGGGCCCATAGGCCGTATGGGAGTCGAGCAGGTGCTTATCTCAATGCAGGGCCGCGAGCGGAGACGCATCGAGCAGGAAGGTGCGGACGGCGCACCCGCCGCCGCCAGCCCATGAGCAGACTGCTCAAACCTGATTGCTTCGGGCCGGTACTCCGATGCTGTTAGCTCCCGGAAGCACCCTTGGCTTGCAGGGCGGCTAGAACCTTCTCTGCGGTTATCGGCAGGTCGGTTATGGGCACACCGATAGCATCATATACAGCATTGGCAATGGCCCCAGCTGTGGGAATGTTGGCGATCTCGCCTATGCCCTTGCTCTGGAAAGGGGCAGGCCCCGGCGCCGGATCCATCAACACCGTTACCAGCTCCGGGATATCTCTGATGGTGGGCACCTTGTAGTCGCCCATGCTCAAGGTGTTTATTCGGCCATCTTCCACCACCAGCTCTTCCATGGTGGCGTATCCGAACCCCATGATGGTTGCGCCATCTATCTGTCCTTGGTGAGCCATCGGGTTCAGAATGGTTCCCACGTCATGGGTGGTTGTGATCTTCTTTACATCCACCTGTCCTGTTTCAGGATCAACCTCTACCTCAGCTATCTGGACGCAGAAGGAGGTTATCTCTGAAGGCTTGGAAGCAAAGGTGAACTCTCCCATCATCAACTCTTCATCGGCAGCAAAGGCTTGTGCAGCCACCTCCTCGATGGGTACAGAGGGTGCCGATGCGTTGGGTAAGATGATCTGTCCGTCCCGGAGGTGCACCTCATCTTCGGAGCAGCCATACAAAGCAGCTGCCCGGGCGATCAGTCGGTCCTTGAGGTCGTTGGCTGCACCCAACACCGCCTGACCTGAGGTGTAGGTGACACGGCTACCTCCGGACCCTGAATCGAAGGGAACAGCATCGGTGTTTTGGGTCAAGTATTCCACCTGTTCCACGGGGATGGTCAGCACCTCCGCTGCAAACTGACGGAAGATGGTGTGGGCGCCGGTGCCGGTGTCCCAGAGGGACATCATAAGCTTGACTTTGCCTTCACCATCAATGGTTATCTTTGCGGTGGATTCCCCGGTGCCCGGTGGCATATCCGAGATGGCCATTCCCCGTCCAACGAAGGGTTTCGTTTTGGGGGTGCGCCAACCGGAGGCATCGGCTGCCAGCTCCAAGCATTCAACGGCCCTGACGTTCTCCAACTCTTCACCGATGGATGATGTGTCGCCTTCACGGAGGGTGTTTTGCAGCCGGAACTGATACGGGTCCATACCCAGCTCCCGGGCGATCATATCGGTGTGCGATTCCACAGCATAGATGACCTGGGGCTTGCCGGGAGACCGCATATGCCCGCAGGGAACGGTATTTGTGTAGACCATGTAGCTGTCGATGCGGGTGTTCGGTATCTTATAATCTCCGCAGACGTGATCGGCTCCCCGGATGAACACCCCCGGCTTGAAAGCTCCTGAAGCTCCGCTGTTGAAGACCACCTTAGCTTCCCTGGATACTATGGAGCCATCCTTCTTAACCCCAGTCTTGATGGTGATGTGGGTAGGATGCCGGGGGTTGCCCGCCAAGAACTCCTGGATATAGTCCATCACCATCTTGACCGGTCGCCCTGAGTGGAGAGCAAGGTAGTAGCAGAGGGGGCCATCCATAAAGTCCCCCTTGCCGCCGAAATCCCCTCCTATGCTGGTGACATTCAGGGTGATGTTGGTTTCGGGCATATCCCAAACTGCCGCCAGCTGGGAGCGCAGGGTAAAGGGCGCTTTGTTATTGATCCACATCTGCACCCGGCCATCATCTTCAACCTTAGCAATACAAGCATGAGGTTCTATGTAGACCTGGTGCATCATCTGCGTGGTGAAGGTGTGCTCGAAGACCAGGTCAGATTCTTCGAATCCGCGTTCTATGTCGCCTTTGGACCAAACATTGTGAGCAAACACATTGTTTTCGGCGATGGTGGAAGCGGGCGCCGGGAGGCCGACGTAGGATGCTAGATCGGGATGAAGCACGGGAGCATCCGCCTTCATCGCATCGAAAGGATCGAACACCGGCGGCAGCTCCTCGTACTCTACATCTATCAGGAGCAGAGCTTCTTCAGCTATATCCAAGGTTTCGGCAGCCACAGCCGCCACCTTTTCCCCCACGAAGAGCACCCGGTCGCGAGCAAGTACGGGGAAATCCCGCAGCCTTCGTCCCACCCGCCGGTCCGGCAGGTCTTTGCCGGTTATGACCGCCAGTACGCCGGGAAGACTTTCGGCCTTTGTGGTGTCTATGCTAATAATCTTGGCGTGGGGGAATGGGCTCCTGAGCACCTTGCCCCACAGCATACCCGGAAGGATCACATCAGCGGTGTATTTGGCTTTGCCGGTAACCTTGTCGGGCCCTTCACCGCGGGTCACAGACTGGCCGACAGCCGAAAAGGAAGTTACCACGAGCGCCTCCTATGAAGGGAATTTCACCGCCCCAGTATAGCGCCATACCTTTTTTCTGAGTAGGCGCCCATAGCTGCGCTTCCTTGACGCTGAAAAGGGAACTATGGTTTACTAAGCTGGAATCAACACCAATTTTGGTAGGGCGAAGCTGTGATCTCACGGCTTCAAACGGTACCGAAGGACGTACCACAATGCACTACGGACTGACGATGGAATGCGATTATCGTTATGGCACTTCGACATCAGAAGCTTTTGACGAAGCCTTTGCCCAGGCGGAAGCCGCCGAGAACCTGGGGTTGGATGGCGTATGGTTGGCTGAAAGGCATTTTGCTGCACCCAAAGCGGAGCTTGATTACCAAGGAACGGGAATCCCGTCGGTGGTTTCAGCCCCACTGATCATAGCCAGCGCCATCGCAGCTCAGACCCAGCGCATCAGGGTTGGGATTGCGGTCAATGTGCTGCCCTTGGCTCACCCGGTGCGAATGGCGGAAGAGGTTGCCACCTTGGACCAGATCAGCCACGGCCGGTTCGAGTTCGGGGTTGGCCGCAGCGGTTTTGCCCGGGCATATCAGGGGTACAACATATCCTACGAAGAAAGCCGGGACCGGTTCAAGGAGTGCCTGGAGGTGATACTGGCTGCATGGAGCAACGAGTACTTCTCCTACCAAGGCACGTACTACCAGTACGAAGATGTTTGTGTCATCCCCAAACCATACCAGCAGCCCTATCCCCTTCCGCGCATCGCTGCAACCACCAAGGAAACATTCCCCTTCGTGGGCAGGGAGGGGTACAAGATCTTCGTAGGGCTCCGCGGCATGGATATTCATGAGCTGTCGGCAGCCCTGAAGACCTACAGAGATGCTTGGCATGAAGCGGGCCACGAAGGCGATGGGGATGTGATATTGCGTATTCCGGTGTATGTGGCTGATACCCAAGAAGCTGCCGAAACCGAACCCATGGCAAGCACCTTGCAATCGTACAAGCGCTTGGGCGCCAACTATGCTTCTTCTGTGAGCATACCGGGTGCGACCGTCGATGAAGAACGCGCCCGCCGGGGAGAAAAGCTGGGTCAGATAACCTACGATGATCTGCTTCGAGACCGGCTGGCTTACGGAACTCCCGATTCCGTTGCACAAAAGCTAAACCATCTGAAAGAAGAACTCAATCTGTCCGGGGTAATTGCAGAGGTGAATGTCGGGGGCCGTAACTCAAGGGATAGGGTCCTTAATTCCATAGGACTCTTTGCAGAGCAGGTGGTAGCCAAGTGCCGTTAGACTTGGGAAGTATGCCGGCCGAACGCAGGCTGTGGGACTGCGATAGTTAGGATGAGACCTTGCCGGAGGTCTCATCCTGTTCTTGATATCTGAACGTTCCGCGGTTCATGTCCTGGTGCTCCTTCCCGAAGTTATTCTGCACCGGTGCGCCCAGACCAGGACCGAGGACGAAGACGACCTGTTCCCGTAGCCCAGCAAAGGAGATGGCTGCTCATTTCCGTCTCTCCGGCAAGGCGCCTGAGTCCAGAATCGCGGACACAGAGAAGCCGCCCTCTCATCTCTCCGGCGGAGGCCGGAAGGGATGGGGAATCGACAAAGCTCTCCCAAAGATTCTTGGCACCAAGCCGAAACGATCCTGCTCGGAGCCTTGGATGATGCGCCGGATGGCGCCGATTTTCATATCCAATGTGGTTAGCTTCGGCGCTGATGGCCAAGGGCGCACGATTCTGTATGTTATGTCGGAAGCAGATGCGAGGGAATGCTAGAACAGCTTAGAAGCTCAATAACAAGCAGCCCCAAGTATAAGTGGTGGGCTTTTGCTGCTCTTGGCATCGGAACATTCCAGTCGGTAATTGCCCACAACAGCATCATCATCGTCCTTCCGGTTATTGCCGATCGTTTCGAAACCGATTTGGCGACGGTCCAATGGGTTGTGCTGGCCGAACTGCTGGTGCTGAGCTCGCTGTTGCTTCCTATGGGCAGGCTGTCGGACATAGCAGGCCGGAAGCAGGTCTACATGATCGGACTGGCCATCTTCTTGGTCGGGTTGACGTTGGCTGGCTTATCCAACAGCATTCTATCCCTTGTGTTGGCCAAGAGCCTGCAGGGGTTGGGTTCAGCCATGAGCCAAGGCACTGCTATGGCGATGATCATTTCCACCTTCCCAGGGGCCGAAAGAGGCAAAGCTCTGGGCTTGAACATGAGCGTTGTGGGGGCTGGCGGCATCACGGGCCCTGTTGTGGGCGGAATCTTGGCGGGGACCTTGGGATGGCGCTGGGTATTCTTTGCCAGCATTCCCGCAGGACTCATCGCCTTTATTAGCGCATACATGATATTGGATTCCCGGCTCTATGCCAAGGACACCCAGCGGCCCAAGTTCGACTGGGTGGGAGCTGTCCTGTCCACCGCGACCTTGGTAACCTTTCTACTAACGCTGACCAACGGGCACCGGATCGGCTGGACCTCAGCCCCGATCGTCGGGGGAGCAATTGGCTTCGTCGTTTTGATGGTTGCCTTCATCAAATGGGAGCTTTGGACGGAAGCGCCCATGCTGGAGCTCAGGTTGTTCAAACGAAGGCTATTTGCTATGGGGGTTGCAGCTGGGTTTGTGAACTTCATGGGAATGCACTGGATGCGCTTTTTGATGCCCTTCTATCTCCATGGCGTGGTGGGATACAGCATCGCCCAGGTGGGCTTGATAATGGTCCCCAATGCCATCGCAATGATCTTGATAGGGCCCATTTCCGGGAGACTTTCTGATCGGTATGGCTGGGGCAAGTTCAACGCGGTTGGGTCGATAACAGCTTCTGCCGGGCTGTTCATGCTGGCTTTCTTCGTGGATAGATCAGCTCCCGTTGGGCTGCTGATTTTCGCAATGGTGCTCCAAAGTACAGGGACCGGAATCTTCAACTCACCCAACCACGCCTCGGTTCTAAGCACGGTGGAACCCCGTAGGTATGGCGTGGTTTCGGGCCTCCTCAGCTTGAGCCGTACCTCGGCCCAAGCAAGCAGCATAGCTCTAGCCACCGTTATAGTCACAGTAAGCATGGCAGCGGCCGGGTACGTAACCAACATCGGCGCCATCCTGGATTCCGAAGAGCCGGGCCTGCTCTCAGCTTTCACCAATGGTATGCAAGCTGCGTTGGTGGTAATCGGTGGACTGCTGGTGATAGCGGTTGTCTTATCCATCATGAAGGGCGGACGCCCGCCAAGCCACGGCGCCGCACCAGCAACCGAAGCAGAACAAGGCGCCGAGGAGCAAAGATCTCACGCAGATTAGTGGTCCATCCCCCGGCGTAGGGGAGGGTTTGAAACCCTCCCGTCGTGGCGGTGGTACGGCCCCCGGCGTACGGGCCGTGCCAAACTGGCTCTCTATGTTAGCGGTCCATGCCCCGGCGTAGGGGAGGGTTTGAAACCCTCCCGTCATGGCGGCATTGCCACCACGGGGCCGGCGTTGCCAAAGGAAGTCGGCTCGGAGGCAAATTGCGAGACCTTCCCGGTCCCAGCATCTTGGACGCTTGCACTGCCACCAGCCCCTTTCCAAGGTGGCCGATATTCATTAACATCTCGTTGCAGTATATCGGGCCGGCGGCTCGAAGATTGGCAGGCTGATGAGCGGGACCGAAGAAACAGGGTACAGGCCAACCATCCGGGACCTCCCACAAGGAGAGCGGCCCCGGGAACGGTTGAAGCACTACGGCGCCAAGAATCTGAGCAACACAGAACTGATCGCCATTCTTCTTAGGACCGGATTAAAGGGGGAAAATGTTCTCTCCCTATCATCCCGTGTCCTTGCCCAGACCGACGGACTGTCTGGACTGAGTCGCAGCACCTTCGGCGAGCTCTGCGCCCTGAAGGGGTTGAGCCAAGCCAAGGTCTGCCATCTGATGGCCAGCTTGGAGCTGGGCCGCCGCTTGGTCTCGTTATCGCCGGATGAGCGGGCGACCGTAAATGCCCCCCAAGATGCAGCCAACCTGGTTATCGGGGAGATGGCGCCGCTGGACCAAGAGCACCTCAAGGTGATGTTGCTCAACATCAGGAACGAGGTGCTCAGCATCCACGAGATCTACGTTGGAAACGTGAACGCCTCGGTCATCCGACCATCCGAAATCATCCGCCCGGCAGTACGGGATAATGCTCCCTCGATCATCGTTGTGCACAACCACCCCTCGGGGGATCCGACGCCCAGCCGGGAAGATGTCAGTGTAACCCGCGAGCTGGTTGCGGCAGGTAAACTGATGGGTGTGGAGCTGCTGGACCATTTGGTCATAGGCAGTGGCGGCCGCTTCGTCAGCATGAAAGACCAAAGCCTCGGCTTCCCATAGGCGCCGGGGCCAAGCCCGCGCGGCCTCAAGAAGCACAGCCGCAGCCTTCATCGATCTGGCGCCAGGTGGGAGATTGGTGTGGCCATTATTTGGACGGGGAAAGGAGCTGATGACGGCTGAAGTTTCATGAATCTGTGTGCTCATATCTGGTTTTTCCCGGTAGACTCCCCTACAATGTGGATGTAGATTCGCCAACCGGTTCCTACGGACCATACCCAAGGACGCGGAATTCTGGCGAACGAAAGGATCTGACTGGGAGATGATGAAGAAGAAAGTGCACATCTTAACTGTGGTTTTATCGGCGGTGGCGATGATGCTCGCTGCAGCGTGCTCAGGAGGCTTGAGCGAAAGTGATGTTGAGGAGCGCGCTCAGACAACTGATGGCGACAGGGTCGCTGCTATCAAAGAGCGAGGCAGCGTTATTTGCGCAAACAACAACGCCTTGTCTGGATTCGGCTTCCTCGACGACAACGGCAACACCGTCGGTTTCGACATTGATCTTTGTCGTGCCGTCGCCGCCGCCATGTTCGGCAACCCGGATGCTGTACAATTTCGTCCAACCAACAGTGCTGCACGTGGTCCTACAATGCAGTCCGGCGAAGTGGACATCATGTCCAGGAACACCACCTGGACATCCGCCCGCGACGCAACCTGGGGCAACTTCGCACAGACGATGTTCTACGACGGCCAAGGATTCATGGTTCCAAAGAGCTTGGGCGTCACCGGTCTTCTCGAACTTGAGGGAGCCACGGTGTGTGTGCTACAGGGCACAACCACCGAACTCAACCTCCAAGACTTCAGCAACCAGAACGACCTGGACCTGCAGGTGATCACCTTCCCCGACACCGTCTCCTCCAACGCAGCGTACTTGGAAAGACAGTGTGATGCGCTCACCACAGACCGCTCCGGTCTGGTTGCCAACCGGTCGGGCTTCAATTCTCCGGATGACCACACCATTCTGCCCGGAACCATATCGGAAGAACCCCTCGGGCCGGTGGTGCCTCATGGCGATGAGCAGTGGTACGACATCGTGAAGACGGTCATGGCCATCCTCATCTACGCCGAGGCATACGACATCACCTCCGCTAACATACCGACCGCGGCCACTGGCAGTTCCGCAGTCGACCGGCTGTTCGGTCTAGCAAGCGCCTTCGGCCAAGATGAAATGGGACTGAGCCCCACGGTGGCGCAGGATGTGATACGCGCGGTCGGCAACTACGCCGAGATCTATGACCGCCATCTGACACCGCTGGGATTGGAACGGATGGGCAGCCGTAACGCCCTGTGGTCGAGTGCTCCGTGCAAAGAATGCCCCAAGGGCGGACAGATCTACGCCGCTCCTCTGAGGTAGCCTCCCCACAAAGCGATACTGAGGATTATCAAAAGAAGGACCACCCGGCTTCTACCGGGTGGTCCTTCTTCTTGTCGAGACGTAACTGGTCGGACTTGGCGAGAAACCTAGGTAATCACCCTCCCTCTGTTGTCTCGCATATTCGCCCCCAGATTGGCGCCCATCTCTCACACCATCCTGTCACCGAATTATCTCCCACCTACAACCCTGAGGAGCGCTCCTCCTCCTCCCCATCACCCTGAGGACCACCTCCCCCTGTCATTCTGAGGAGCGCACCTCCTCCCCGTCACCCTGAGGAGCGCACCTCCTCCCCGTCACCCTGAGGAGCGCACCTCCTCTCCGTCACCCTGAGGAGCGCACCTCCTCCCCGTCACCCTGAGGAGCGCACCTCCCCCCTGTCATTCTTGAGGAGCGCACTCCGAAGAATCTAAGGTGCCGCCTCACCCGAGGGACCGTCGTAGTAATGAACCAATCATGAAAGGAGGACCTTAGATTCCTCACTCCGTTCGGAATGACAGTGGGGGGTCGGAGCGCGCCTCCTCCCCGTCATTCTGAGGAGCGCACTCCGAAGAATCTAAGGCGCCCGCTCACCCGAAGGACCGTCGTAGTAATGGGCAGGCCATCAGAGGAATATCTTAGATTCCTCACTCCGTTCGGAATGACAGTGGGGGGTCGGAGCGCACCTCCTCCCCGTCATTCTGAGGAGCGCACTCCGAAGAATCTAAGGCGCCCGCTCACCCGAAGGACCGTCGTAGTAATGGGCAGGCCATCAGAGGAATATCTTAGATTCCTCACTCCGTTCGGAATGACAGAGGGGACTCGGAATGACATAGGGGGATCGGAGTGACATGGGGGCACTCGGAATGACAATAAAAAGTGGCGGCATGAGGAGCGCCTCCTCCCTGTCATTCTGAGGAGCGCATTCCGAGGAATCTAAGGTGCCGCTCACCCGAGGAACCGTCGTAGTAATGAGCAGGCCATCAAAGGAAGACCTTAGATTCCTCACTCCGTTCGGAATGACAGTGGGGGCGTTCGGAATGACATAGGGGGCTCGGAGTGACATGGGGGCACTCGGAATGACAATAAAAAGTGGCGGCATGAGGAGCACCTCCTCCCTGTCATTCTGAGGAGCGCACTCCGAAGAATCTAAGGTGCCGCTCACCCGAGGAACCGTCGTAGTAATGGGCAGGCCATCAGAGAAAGACCTTAGATTCCTCACTCCGTTCGGAATGACAGTGGGTGCGTTCGGAATGACAGTGAGGGCGTTCGGAATGACATGGGGGAACCCGGAATGACTTGGGGGGTGGACTGGCGGGCGGGCCGGCTCGGGATGACATGGGTGGGGGGCCGGGATGGCGGGCTGGGGAGGCGCTCAATATTCAACTCGTGGAGCCTGAACAGTTGCCTCGGCAGATTAGCCTCGACACCCTTGGTGTAAGCAGGTAGAATTACACCTGTCCTTGGGCTTCCAGATTGGCGCCAGCCACAATGTGCCATCACGCAAGCTGGAACCGCCCAGTATGCGAAGATGACCGGTCTCCTTAAAAACATACTTGGAGGAGATATGCCCGCAATAAGCATTTCTACCCACAGCTTGCGCGCACGGGAAAATATCAGCCAGTTCATAGATTTAGCTGAAAGGCTGAAAGTGGCAGGGATCGAGCTGGGCACCGATGCTCATTGGCCCGATGTTCTTTCTGCGGAAGATAGGTCGGTGATAAGAGATGCCGTTTCCCGAAATGGCTGGAACCTCAACATCGACTACACCATGAAAACCGCCACCTTGGACAATTTCGATCCGGCGAAGATACAGCAAGGTATTTCCGACCTGAAAGCAGACTTGGCATTGGCAGATGATCTGGGCGCAGAAAGCGTTTCCATACGGGTGGGCCTACTCAGCAGCAGCTTGCCCGTTAACCTTGCAGATGTCCGAAGACGGGCCCAAACCGCCATCGCAGATGCCCTAAAAGAGTGTATATCCGCGGCAGAACGGTCGGGGGTGTACCTGCTAATCGAGAATGCTCAGCTCAGGCCGGAGGAGGTGCTGGAGACCTACGACCAGTACAATGAGCTCGTAAGTGAGGTGGGAAGCAGTCAGGTCAAGTTCATCTTCGACCCAGCCCACTGCCACACCTTCACCGGCATTCAAGACGGCATCAGCGCCCTCGGCCACAACGTACATGCGGTGCACCTTCATGATAACCACGGAGAACGGGGAAATGATGAACATCTTGAGCTCGGAAAGGGCAACATAGACCTTGAGCCCCACGCTGAATTCTTGAGAAGCGTACCTGGGATGGTGGCATTCAAAGGATGGGACAAAGGTGATGAAGAAGGTTCCATCCTCCGTAGCCTTGAGCTGATCAAAGGGTTGCTCGGCACATAGCGGGAGCGCCAGCCGGTCGTAAAGGAGGAGGATTATAGGATGCTGGAACGGTTTTATGTCAACCGTAGCCTTGAGCTGATCAAAGGGTTGCTCGGCACATAGCGGGAGCGCCAGCCGGTCGTAAAGGAAGAGGATTATAGGATGCTGGAACGGTTTTATGACAACCGTAGCCCTGAGTTGATCAAAGGGTTGCTCGGCGCATAGCGGGAGCGCCAGCCGGTCGTAAAGGAGGAGGATTATAGGATGCTGGAACGGTTTTATGTCAACCGTAGCCTTGAGTTGATCAAAGGGTTGCTTGGCGCATAGCGGGAGCGCCAGCCGGTCGTAAAGGAAGAGGATTATAGGATGCTGGAACGGTTTTATGTCAACCGTAGCCTTGAGTTGATCAAAGGGTTGCTAGGCGCATAGCGGGAGTGCCAGCCGGTCGTAAAGGAAGGGGATTATAGGATGCTGGAACGGTTTTATGTCAACGAAGAAGATGCTGTACGGGTCAAGGAGGACCACCTCAGATCAACCGTTGCCGCCATCTTCGAAAAGATGAACGTCCCCGCCGATGATGCTGCGGTTGGGGCCGATGCTCTGGTTTCCGCCGACCTGCGGGGGGTGGAAACCCACGGAGTGTCCAACATGCTCCGAGCTTATGTGGCCGGCTACAACCGGGGCGAGATCAACCCAACTCCCACCTTGAACATCGTGCGAGAAACGGCAGCTACCGCCAACATCGATTCAGACCGGGGATTGGGCGTAATCGTTACTCCCAAAGCGATGGATATAGCCATCGAAAAAGCTCGGAACACCGGCTTGGGAATGGTCACTATTACCAACGGCCGTCACCTGGGCATGGCCTCCTACCATGCCATGATGGCTCTTAAGCACGACATGATTGGCACCTGCATGACAGGCTGCCCGCCCTCGGTGCTGCCCACCTTCGGAGCTGAGCCTCGTTTGGGTACGAACCCCATAGCCATCGCAGCCCCGGCAGGAGAAGAACCTCCCTTTGTATTCGATGCAGCTACCAGTGTCATCGCCGGCAACAAGCTCGGTCTTGCGAGCCGGTTGGGGCTGGACTTGGAACCCGGCTGGGTAGCCGATGCCGACGGCACACCCATTATGGAAGCTGTTCCTGCTCCAACCGACTGGGCTCCCGGCTCCCCCCGGCGTTACCAGCAGCTTCCCTTGGGCAGCACCCGGGAAGGCGGTTCGCACAAGGGTTATGGCCTGGCTTGCATGGTGGATATCCTGAGCGGCATTTTGGCCGGAAGCTCTTTTGGCATGGTCCCGGGCCGCCCCAATTTTAGTCATATGGTGGCTGCCTACAGCATCGAAGCCTTCACCGATATCGACCAGTTCAAGACCCTTATGGATGATTTCCTCAGGGCTTTGAAGTCCACCCCTCCTGCCCCGGGGCATGATCGGGTGATCGTACCGGGCCAACTGGAAGTCGAGGCAACGGAGGACCGGCGGGCCAACGGCATCCCATTGCACAAGGAAGTGGTGCAGTGGTTCCAAGATATATGCAATGAACTGAATATACCATACGAGCTGAGCTAAAGCGGCAGCCCCCTTCTTCCTCCATAGAAAGTTGAGATGGGTGTATGAATGCTCCACACTACCACGTCGCCGTCATCGGCGGAGGGATCATCGGCCTCTCCACCGCTTTCCAGTTGCTTCGGCAATTTCCAAAGCTGAAGGTGGCTGTGGTTGAGAAGGAAGATAGGTTAGCTTTTCACCAGACCGGCCACAACAGCGGTGTGATCCACTCAGGCATATACTACCGGCCAGGTTCCCAAAAAGCCCAGTTTTGTAGCGGTGGCGTGGCTTCTTTGGTCCAGTTTTGCGATGAAAACGAGATTCCCTATGAACGGTGCGGCAAGGTTATCGTTGCAACCGATGAATCGGAGATAAGCCGCCTCGACACACTCTTTGAACGGGGTGAAGCCAACGGTGTTCCCGGTCTGGAAATGATCGGGCAGGAAAAACTGAAGGAAATCGAGCCGTACGCTTCGGGCATCAGAGCACTGCACTCTCCGGCAACGGGGATCGTCGATTTCACCAAGGTCGCCAACGCCTATGCGGGCAAGTTCGAGGAGGCGGGCGGAGTTATCTATCTAAGCAGCAAGGTACTGGGCATTCGTAAAAGCAGTAGCTCCACCACCTTGGAAACCACCGGTGGGGATGTATCGACCGACTATGTGATCAACTGCGCAGGTCTGTATGCCGACAAGGTTGCACAGATGATGGGTACGCCGGCAGATATACAGATCGTGCCCTTCAGGGGAGAATACTACACCCTCAAACCTGAAAGCCGCGATCTGGTCAAGACCCTGATCTACCCTGTTCCCAATCCCAGATTCCCCTTCTTGGGAGTCCACTTTACTCGAAATATCCACGGCTACGTGGAAGCTGGGCCGAATGCTGTCTTGGCCTTTGCCCGGGAAGGGTACCACAAAAGCAGGATCAACCCTGGGGAACTGGCAGGAACCTTGGCGTTTCGGGGGTTTTGGTCGATGTCGCAAAAACACTGGAAGGTGGGCTTGGGAGAAATCCATCGCTCGATGAGCAAGCGCATCTTCTTGAAGGACCTTCAACGTCTCGTCCCAGCAATTCAGGACAATGATCTGGCGCCTGGGGGAGCCGGGGTCCGCGCCCAAGCGGTGAGACGAGATGGAAGCCTTTTAGACGACTTCAGCATCCAGCAAACCGAGGGCGCTATCCATGTCTTGAATGCTCCATCCCCAGGGGCTACTTCATCTTTGGCTATTGGTCGGCACATAGTCGGCTTGGCGGCTGAGTCCTTTGGGCTGGAACATCCGGGGCTTTAATTGTGAACGCCGCTACTATGAACCCTATCTATGAGACGACCTAGCTTGGCGGGCTAGGGCTATTCCCCAAATGCTCGCTGCTCCACTCGCCTTCAATGCTTGTGCACAAGCTGCCATCGTGCTCCCACTGGTCACCACATCATCCACCAAAATTATCTTCCACCCTCTGACTTCTTCCTTGCACAAAAAGCTTTGATGTACATTCTGCTCCCGTTGGCGACGTCCGCCTGAGCTGGCTTGAGGGGGCGTATCCCGTGTCCTTTTTAGTACATCGTCAACCGGTAGACCCGATATTTCGGATACATGCTTTGCTAGGAGCGCCGATTGATTGTAACCCCGGGACCTCATCCGCCGATGATGAAGGGGCACCGGCACAAGATGGTCTCCAGGAATGCGTCCCGCTTTGAACCAGTCCCCGAACAATCCTCCCAAGGTGGGAGCTGCAGCCCTCAGACCATTGTATTTTAGCTTGTGTATCGCACCCCGGATCGGATCATCCATCAGATAGGGAGCCCGGATACCGTCTATGGGCAACGGATCAAGGGCACAGTCTTCGCACAAAGAAGGACCATCGGTATCGCTGGCACAAATGCGGCAGTAAGGCGGTTCCAGCCGGTTCAGTTTTCCTTGGCATCGAGGGCACAGAACAGCGCCATTCCCGCCGCAACCCACACAGTGAATGGGAAACAGGAAGTCCAAGAAGATATTGCCGACCTTCATGAGACCTGAACCGTTCATCTAAGACCAGAGCTTATCATATTCAACCCAGCTTCGAAGTTAGGCCGGTCTTGAGCTTTTCTGCTCGCGACCGGCCAGGAGTGCGGGCAGGGACTTTAGGGAACCTCTGAACAACTCGCCTGAACCCCGTCATTCCCGCCCCGCCGCCTGAAGCCCGTCATTCTCGCGAAGGCGGGAACCTCGCCCCTCTGTAGGGACGGGTTTCACGTCCATCCTCCGCATCCAAGGGGACTTATTCAGACTATCCTTAAGGTGCCTCCTCACCTGAAAGACCGTCGTAGTAATGGGAATTATCTAGTTGACTTCGCAAATTAGCTATGATATACTACTTATAACGTAGTAAATCGGGAGTCAGCAGTGGCAAGCAAAGACGGCATCACCATCAGTGCCTACGAGTTCTTCAAGACCTTCCCCAATGAACAATCTGCTGTAGAGTATATCGAAACTATACGTTGGAAGAAAGGCATCATCTGCCCCTTCTGCGAGAGCAATCGGACCGCACGGCAGAAAGCCTACCAGTATCACCAGTGCAAGGACTGCCGGAAGAAGTTCACCGTAAGGACGGGAACCATCTTTGAGCGGTCCCACATCCCCTTGGATAAGTGGCTCTATGCCATGTACATCCTGCAAACCGCACGGAAGGGTGTCAGCAGCCTACAGCTATCGAAGCAACTAGGGATTACCCAGTCTGCCACATGGTTCATGCTTCACCGTCTGAGGGAAGCATGTAAGATAGAAGCTGAACCCCTATCCGGTGAGGTCGAAGTGGATGAAGCCTACTTTGGGGGCAAGGAGACTAACAAGCATAGCTCCAAGAAACTGAACGCCGGGCGGGGGGCCGTAGGCAAGCAACCGGTGCTGGGCATGAAGGTTCGGGGCGGTAGAGTAGCCGCAAAGCCCATCGCCGATACTGCGACATCCACCATCGGGCGGGAAGTCTTTCACGGGGTGGAAGCAGGCTCTACCCTATATACCGATGAAGCGGCAGCCTACAAGCAGTTTGGCAATAGGTACCAGCACCTGACCGTTAACCACACCGTCAAGGAGTATGTGAACGGCATGGCATCCACAAACTCCATAGAATCCGTGTGGGCGGTCTTGAAACGGGGCTATAACGGCGTGTACCATCAGTGGAGCTTCAAGCACATGGCCCGATACGTTGATGAGTTCACCTTTCGACTGAACGAAGGAAACGTAGCACGGAAGACCATGAAACGACTTGAGAGCTTGGTAAGTGGTGCTGTGGGCAAGCGGCTTACCTACAAAGAGTTGATAAGCTAGGAGAGAAAGAGAGGGATGACATGGCTGGAAAAGGAGACAAGAAAATAGACTTTGGCGTTCTGAAATCAATGGTGCAGAAGAGCGTGTCCCATAAACCCCCTTCCTGCGGGGTTGGCGAAGCAGTAAGCTCATAGAAACATCAGGCAGGTAGGACACTATGGCTTATAACCTTCTGAGTTGCGAGCGAGACCAGAGCTACTTGATGCCGCCGTCCATGAGGGATTGGCTGAGTGAGGGTCACTTGGCTTGGTTCATTGTAGATGCAGTAGGCCAGATGGATCTGAGGGAGTTCTATGCAGTCTATCGAAGTGATGGATGGGGTGCAGCGGCCTACGATCCGGGGATGATGGTGGCCATCCTGTTGTACGGCTACTGCCTGGGTGTACGCAGTTCCAGGCGCATAGCCCGTGCTCTGGAGGAAGATGTAGGATTCCGGGTGGTGGCGGCCAACCGGCAGCCAGACTTCCGTACCATCTGTCGCTTTAGGGCGGAGCGCGAGGAGGCGTTCGAGGAGCTCTTTGTAGAGGTACTGAGGTTATGCCATGAAGCGGGTCTGGTGAAGTTGGGGGTAGTGGCTCTTGATGGGACGAAGGTGGCAGCCAACGCGGCCCTGGCCACCAACCGGAGCCACCAGGCCATTGAAGAAGAAGTGCGGCGCATGTTGGCAGAGGCCAAGGCAACGGATGCTGAAGAGGATGCCCATTATGGTCCCGACCGGCGAGGGGATGAGCTACCGGAAGGGCTAGGGGGACGGACGGAGCGGCTCAAGCGCCTGAAGGAAGCCAAGGAACGTCTGCAGCGGGAGGCTGAAGCAGGAGCCAAGGCTGTCCAAGAGCACGTGGAGCGACGGCGGGCAGAAGAAGATGTCACAGGCAAAAAGAAGCGAGGGCGAAAGCCCAAGGTGGTAGAGCCACTTCCTACCGAAGGGGCGAAGGCTAATACCACCGACCCGGACAGTCGTATCATGAAGACCAGGCAAGGGTACGTGCAGGGCTACAATGCCCAGGCGGTGGTGAGCGAGGAGCAGATCATAGTAGCCGTTGGAGTGACCCAAGAGGCCAACGATGTGCAGCAACTGGAGCCGATGCTCCAAACCATGGCGCATACTCTGGAAGCAGCCGGCATAGAGGACCGGCCCAAAGCGGGCTTGGCCGATGCCGGGTACTGGAGTGAGGCCAACATCAGGGCTTGCCCCTGGCCAGAGATGCCTGAGCTTCTTATTGCCACCACCAAGGATTGGAAACAGCGGAAGCTGCTATGGGAGAAGGGGTGTCCCCGAGGGCGTATACCAAAAGGACTGAGCCCGAGGGACAGGATGGAGCGCAAGCTGCTGACAAAGCGAGGCCGAGCTCTGTACAAGAAGCGGGGTGTACTGGTGGAGCCGGTGTTCGGACAGGTCAAGGAAGGCCAGGGGTTCCGACGGTTTATGAGACGGGGGTTGGGCACTGCACAGAGTGAGTGGTCGCTGGCAGGGACGACCCATAACTTGCTCAAGCTATGGCGCAGCGGCCAAGCGCCTTGGGACTGGGTCAAGGCGCCATGGAACTAAGAGAGTAGACGACCTTTCTGGGGGCCGACAAGTGGCCGGTGCAACTGGACGGGCCAACCTCTGTTGAGGCGCATCGCTCCCACACCTGTGTTACTCAACCCGCCCACCGGTCTATGAGACAAACTCAGAAGGTGGTGAAATATCGACCTCCTAGAGAGAGCAAGGAACCTGACAAGGTGTCCTAAATGGTGCTCAAGGGAGGAACAGATTGCAACCTCTATTCGTAGACTCGGATGATTACACAAAATACCTCACGGGCAATGCTCTGGTCTGTGGCGACAACATCGACATTCTTAGAACGCTCCCAGACGAATCCGTAGACCTTATCTACCTTGACCCGCCTTTTCAGTCCGATACTCACTATGTAGCCATCTTCGGCGATAAGGGCATGGTGGACGACCAGCTCAAGGACATCTGGAAGTGGACAACCGAGACGGAACGGACCTTCCGGCGCATCCCTCACGGCCCCCTGCTGGATACTCTCAAAGGTATCAGGTTACAGGCTGGTCAGGATTCCAAGATGGCGGCCTATTGCGTGTTCATGGGACGGCGCCTAATAGATATGCACAGGATTCTAAAACCCACGGGCAGCATCTACCTACATTGCGATTATCATGCCAACGCGTACCTGCGAGTATTGATGGATGCCGTGTTTGGATTAGAACATTTCAGGAATGAGATAATATGGCGTATCGGATGGCTTAGTGGATTTAAGACGCAGAAGGCGGGATGGATACGTAATCACGATATGCTCTTGTACTATGTGAAAAGTACGGAGGCAATAAAACGTTTCAACAAGCGTTATATCCCATATCCCAAAGGATATGTACGAAGGGACGGTCAGTCGCCCAAGGGCAAGGGCGTACCAATAGAGGACACTTGGAATTGCTCTAATGGCGATGTTTTAGATTCCATCATGATCAAGAGTTTCTCCCGTGAGAAAGTTGGCTACCCGACCCAGAAGCCCCTAGCCCTGCTTGAGCGAATCATCGAGGCATCCAGCAATCCCGGCGACCTTGTGCTTGATCCGTTCTGTGGCTGCGGGACCGCCGTAGATGCTGCCGCCAAGCTGGGTCGGAAGTACCTGGGAATTGATATCAGCGCCGTTGCCGCCAGGGTCATGGAGCAACGTTTGCGTTCTAGGGGAGAAGCGGTTGAGCCTGTGGTCTACGGCTTGGACTGGAGTGAGTACGATTGGGAGCAATTCGAGATGCGGGCACTGATGGGACGGGATGATGCTGAGGATGGGACGCCCGGTTGGGCATGGGCTGAGGATAAGGTGGCCGGGTTCCTGAACGCCGTTCCAAATTCCAAGAAAACAGGGGATGGTGGCGTGGATGCCAGGTACTACGGGGCAGACCATGAAATCATTCCCATACAGGTCAAGATGCACAGGAATCCGGTAGGCCGTCCCGATATGGACAAGCTCTTGGGCGCTCAGACCGCCATGAATAACAGGGGCATACATGCACCAATGTCGATGATGGTGAGCCTTTACCCCCCCCCCGCAATCTGCGGGTCTTTGCAGCCGAACAGGGACGGGTACCACTCAACGGAGAAGATTATCCCGTGATGCAGGCATTGAGTGTCGAAGAGATGCTGACCAAGGGAGATAGACCAAAGTTACCACCAGTAGACCCAAGGTCGCTGGTAGGTTCTACCCAGACCAAGATGGTAATGGGAGGGTAAGCTGGCTTACCCTCCCCACTGACCTCTTGACGTTTTGCGAAGTCAACTAGATAATTCCCAATAAAAACGGGAGGCAAAGAAAATGATCCGTACACACACGACAAGATACGTGACCCTGTTGAGCGTTGTCCTTGCGCTGGCCCTTACGGCAGCGCTCGCGGCCTGCGGCTCTGACGAGCCGTCCGGCGTGACAGGCCCCGACCGGACCGCGTCCACCCCAACGGAGACGCCTACCACGACAGGGTCAGGGGACACGCCCACCGCCACCGTTGCGCCTGTACCTGCGACTGCGACAGCGCCGCCTGCGGCCTCCGGCTCCGCCGAAACGGACCGGGAAGCCCTGGTTGTCCTCCACAACGCAACGGACGGTGAGAACTGGAACAGAAGCGACAACTGGCTGAGCGACGCTCCCCTCGGCGAATGGGAGGGCGTAACCACCAACAACGACGGGCGCGTTACAGAGCTGAGCCTCGTCGCCAACGACTTGAGGGGGGAGATACCGGCGGAGCTGGGCAGCCTCTCCAACCTGGAAGTGCTATGGCTCAACGCCAACGACTTGAGCGGGGAGATACCGGCGGAGCTGGGCAGCCTCTCCAACCTGGAAGTGCTGGGCATCCACAACAACCGGTACTTGATGGGGGAGATACCGGCGGAGTTGGGCAGGCTTTCCAACTTGGTACGGTTGGACCTCAGCGGGAACACCTCCATGGAAGGGGAGATACCGCCGGAGCTGGGCAGCCTCTCCAACCTGGGAGGGCTGGACCTCCGCAGCAGCGGCTTGAGCGGGGAGATACCGGCGGAGCTGGGCAGCCTCTCCAAACTTGAATTGCTGAACCTCAGTCAGAACGAGTTGAGTGGGGAGATACCGCCGGAGCTGGGCAGGCTGTCCAAACTCGAATGGCTGGATCTCAATCGGAACAAGTTGAGCGGGGAGATACCGCCGGAGCTGGGCAGGCTGTCCAACCTGATGATTGTGATCCTCGGCCACAAGTCGTACCCATCTAACGATTTCAGCGGGTGTGTACCAAGCGCCTGGAAGCCCATTAGGTTGGTTGTCCCCTCGCACTTTGCCGGTCTGTCCTTCTGCTGAAGCCACGCGTCCTCAGCTGGGGACGGACGGCATATCGCCCAAGAGGCGCTCCCAGCGCGTGTTGGCTATGGCGCATGGCGCCGCCCGCTCCCCTATCAAGTACGGAGCCTGCACCCGCTCATGTTGAGCCTGTCCCAACCATTTGAGCAGAAAGATTTCGGGCGTGGTTGCCACGCTCATTTCCTTCGACGCTCCCTGGTGAAATCCCCTGGCAGGAGGCGCTTCTGTTCCTATCGGCGTACCCCTAGGCGGGTTGGAACGGCGGATGCGGGAGCGCTGGCAGACGGTAAGCCGTCTGTGGGAGGAGAACAAAGCCCTGGCCAACAACCTGAATCTGCTCAGTCAACTGGACTACATGGGCAAGCTGTCGTCGCAACTGGAGTGGCAGGTAAACCCTAACGGTCGCCCAGTCAGGTTGGTATATACGAGTTCTGGCCAGCCAACTGCCGCCATCCTGTCTGACGATGCTGATTTGGTCGAAAACCTGCTGTTCTGGGTTGCTTGCAGGGATGCCGACGAAGCCAACTATCTCTTGGCCGTCATCAACAGCGAGGCGCTTTACGAGTCGGTATTCGGGATGATGCCCAAGGGCCTGTTCGGAGCGCGACACCTGCACAAGCACCTCTGGAAACTGCCTATACCGGGGTTTGACCCTATGAAGGACCTACACGTCACTATCGCAGGGGCTGGAGAGATAGCGGCGGCTGAGGCCAGGAAGAAGTTGGACGAACTTCGGGAACTGAGGGGCGATAAACTAACCGTGACAATCGCTCGTCGGGAGTTGCGGTCCTGGCTGCGCACGTCGGACGAGGGGAAGTCCGTGGAACACTCCGTGACCAAGCTACTGGCTGGCGGGTAGTCACGTCCAAGATTCGCTCAACTTGTAATCCAGTCGGGGCATTACGGTCCAACCCTTCGGGTGTCCTCCTGTGCATCGGCGCTGCCACATGACGGTTGCCCACCGGGACGCTCAATCGCTACGCTCGTACTATGGTGCTCTCCGAACGACAGATGCTTGACTCCCTCAGCCGGACGCCGTTCGTCGATTCGGCGGAGCTGGCACGCATCCTAGGCGAGGCCCACGCGACGGTCCACCGTGCCCTGACCGGCCTGCTGGCGGACGGCATCGCCGGGCGGGTCAGCCACGGCACCGCCCACCTGCCTTCGAGCCAAAGGTACTACCTGACGACCAAGGGCATCAGACAGGCCACAGGCGTCCTCGGCTTTGAGACGCCCTCGGACTTCGTGCGAGCCTACCCGCTATCCAGGGAGTGGCTGGCGCTGCTCATCCGCCGCATGGACGCGGTGGCCGCCGTCTACCGACTCGCCGCCTCGATGTCCCCCGGCATCGATGGGCTCCGTTCCCACGTGGAGTTCCACCGCAGGGGACGCTTCGACGCCACCATCACGCTCCACAACGGCCGCAGCTTCGGCGTGGTGCGCCAGGGCCTGGCCCTGCGGCGCCGGTCGTTGTACGACCGGCTGAGGGCTATAGCGGAGTACGACTACTCACGCCGTCCCGACACCGTTCTGATCCTGGTTCCGAGCGTATGGGAGGAGAGGCTAACGACGAGGTTCTGCGAGGACCGGAACCTGCGTGACTGCTTCATCGCCGTGGAGTCCAGGGAGACCCTCGAAAGCCGGGACCGCCGCGTCTGGTGTTGCACCTCGTGGGTGATCGGCAGCAGTTTCTTCACGCTGGAGGCCGTGAGCTCCCAGGGCAGCCGCGGCAGAAGGTCATCCACCGAGTCGCCGAGCCGCAAACGCGCATCCATACCCCAGCCAGAGCGGATGATGCAGGCAGCGCCGGCCTTCGGCGTCAGCCCGGCTGAGAAGCGGACCCTCGACCTCATCACCGACCACCCGATGATCCCCCGTGAGCACCTTGCCATCTGGCTCGGCGTCTCCGAGGGGCGGGTCAGCCAGATGATGCACAGCCTCGCGAATACATGGGGCCTGATCGAGCGCCGGGGCAAACGCGGAGACACGCGCTACACCCTGTCCGCCGAGGGCATTCGCTACGTCACACACAGGGACCGCGCCCAGCTTCCCACCACGCAGGGCATCTGGAGCACCGCCCTCACCATCGACAAGCAGGACCGGAGACGGCATGTGGGGCACCGGATCGAGACGTGGGCGAGGCAGACGAAGCACGCCGACGGCATCACGTGGTTCCTCTCGCAGCTGGAGACCGAGGCCAGGGACGACCCAGACAGCGAACTGGTGTGGTCGGTTCCCACCGCCAGGTCAGACCGAGTCTACAACTGGGGTGAGTCGGCACTCGCCCCCGACGCCCTGGGAGAATTGATCACCGGCGGCATCCACATCCCCTTCTACTTCGAGCACGAGCTGCGCGCCCGTCACCCTAGGGGAGTCATCGCCCGCCTGCGTCCATACAGAAGCTACTACTGGTCGAACGCGCCAAAAGAAGACCAACCGCCGTTCCCCGTCACGCTCTTCGTTGTGGACACCGAGGAGGTCGAAGACACCTACGTCCGCACGGCTTCCCAGTTGGCCACCATGTAGCTGCCCATCCTCGTGTCCTGCATTCCCGTGCTGTCCACCGCAGGAATACTCGGGTCGTCATGGCGTCCACTGTGGGAGCCAGACACCCCGAGACTGCCCCTGTCCGGGCTGAGAGCCTACCAGTGGGACAGCCTCTACCACCGGATGCGTCCTCGTCCTGTAGGGGGGAATAGATAGCGTCGATACGCCGCTATCTGCCCTTTATGCTGTCTGGGGGCTGCAAATTGGTGCATCTTGGCCTGTAGGCCATGTCCTGGGGTGCCACAGACCACCCGATTTGCCCCGGTTTTAGCTACGAAACTGGTCGAAAGGCCCGCTGACCGGTCAGCGCTCAAAAATGCAACCGGTTGGGCAGCCGTGCTAAACTTAGTGGCCTCTCCGACGACAGCCTGATTGCACTTTGGCACCCCTGACGTGTCAGCCGATAACGACGAAACAGCTATGGATGGACCTTTCTGGCGGGTTCTGAGAGGTGATGCGGGCAGGATTTGGCGTGTTGGAGGCACCCGCGGCCCAGGTTGGCCCATCGCTTTCCACGCGAAACGATGTGGGGTTGGACGACATGATTTTGTGGCATGGGTAGGAACGGACATCCTGGGCCAACCAGCTAGGGATTCCTGCAATTTGTGGGGTAAATTGAAGAGCAACTGTGACCGGTCACTGTTGGGGCTGGTTCCGGCTAAGAATGGATGAAATTGCAAGAGCGGGCCGCGCCCTGTAGAGAATGGAATTGGCCTCTCGGAAGTCGAAGATGAGTGATGGACAGGAATCGAGTGCCGACGACAAGCGGCCCGACCTTAAGTGGGTGGTGGAGTGGCTCGTCGAGCGTGAGGGGCAGCGCAAGACGGCGGCCCTCCTGGGTGTGAACCGGAAGACCGTGGCGCTGGCCCTGCGCCGTGAGCGCTTGACGGGCAGGATGACACTGGCCGTGCAGCGGCTCATGGCCAACCTGGACGATCCCGGATGGGAGAGGACGACGCCACTGGACCGGTTGGAGGCGAGGATCAGGCTGGCGATTGAAGCCGTGGACGATCTGGCAAGGCTGGTGGAGCGTCTGACCCGGCGCGTGGAGGCTCTAGAGGCGGCACAGAAGCCCGAAGACGACGCTGGGGGCCGGGGTCAGCGGATGCGCCCGACGCCGGGGGTCGGGGCCTGCGTCTGTTCGACTGGAGGCGGAGGCGTCAGTCGCAGGGCGAGGAAAAGAGCGATGGATGAAGCTGTCCGCTGGGTGACGAAAGCGGAGGCTGCGCGCGAGTTGGAGCTATCCCTCTCCACCCTGGACCGGAAGATCAGGAGGGGCGAGATCGAGGTTCGCAGGGAGGGACGCCGGATCTACGTGCGGATGGAGGCGCCGGAGTACGTGAGCGACGACGAGTTGCTCCGCCGGTCCCTTGTTCGGGAGGACAAGCTTCAGCAGACCGTGTGGGAGTTGGACCGGCGAGCATCGGAGTTGGAGCGGGAGCGGGACGAGGCCAGGGAGGCCGCGTCCGCCAGCCGTCAGGCGTATGCGGAGCTAGAGGAGGCGTGCCGGAAGGAGCGGACAGCCCACGAGAGGACGAAGGAAGGGCTCATCGCGGCCCGCGTGATCGCCTTCGTGCTGTTGGCGCTGCTGATAGCCAGCGTCCTCGTGTGGTGGTTTGTGCTGAGGTGGGAGCAGTGCCATGACCCTTCTACGGTCCCGCCAACACCGACCAAGAGAGCACTACAGTCCTATCCGATGCAGTAGCCTGCGAATGGCCAACCCCGTATCGGAACGATGGGCCTGTCCAGCTTCAGAGAAGTGGAGAGAAACCAAATTGACAGTAACAGTAAAGGAGGACTGCATGAATAATGCTCTATGCCCAGGACCAAGTGGAGATAGAGGGTAGGAAGGAGTAAATCGTGAGCCTTCTCAGAGAGTGGCGCAAATGGGACCCTGAGGACTTCCCATACGTATTGGACATGGATGCTGATGTCTTGGAGTCTCCTAGCTGGAAGCCCTCGGTCGCCAAGTACCGAAGTTGGCGGAAAGCAACCGGAGACCCAGACTTCTGGAAGTCGGACGATAAGCGGCTCCACTTGGGCCTCATTCCAGTCCCATTCATGGGAGACATGCTGAACGCTTCCATTTACGTGCTGATGCTCAATCCAGGGCTCGGACCTGGCGACTACTTCGAGTACAAGGTTCCTAGCTTACGGCGGGCACTTATCGCCAACCTGCGACAGGAGCGTATACCAGGAGTCATGCCATTTGTGTGCCTAGACCCTCGATTCGCTTGGCATGACGGGTTCGGCTATTGGGACCGAAAACTCAAGGGAGTCATGGAGGCTTTAGCCGCATCGAAGGGTATGTCCTTGGCCAACGCGCGCTCAACGCTGGGGAGCAAGCTCGCAGTTGTCCAGCTTGTTCCATATCACAGCTCCGAATTCAATCAGAAGGCGCTACAGCAGCTATCCTCGGTGCGTCTAGCGAAGGACTTTGTTCGGCGGAGAGTTGCTAAACGTGTAAGAGCCCAGGAAGCAATTGTCATCGCCACGCGACAGGTCAAGGTTTGGGATCAATGCCTGCCAAAGGACCTCGGGGAGGAACACGGAATAATAGGATACACGGCTTCAGAAGCGAGAGCGGCGTCGTTGAGTCCTGATTCGAGTGGAGGTCGCGCCATTCTCCACAAACTAGGAGTCAACACGGACAGTTGGGATCCTGCGCAACTGTAGCGAAGACTACCGAGACATGTATGTGAACGGGACGGACAACATCAGAGGTCCACGCAATCATAGACGCAGACCAACCTCTTCCCGTCGAGTTCTAGTTCGTCGGCCCGGAATTCCTTGCCATCTCGAATCAGCAATCTACCGCCCGCAGCTTCTATGAAACGCTCATAGTCCTTTAGATTCGACAACCCCCTCCGCTGATCGTACATTGAAGTTCTAAAGACCAGGATGTAGAAGACGGAGACCTCGCCCGGTGCGGCAACCGTTCCGGCTGTTCCTGTCAACAGTTGATAGCGAATATCTGCGAACCGGGAAGAGTCCGGCGAACCCTGGACCGAGAAATACTTCGACAACAGCCCCATCACCCTCTCCGGCGCGTTGGTGTTCTTCCCGGCCGCCCGTAACTTCATGGCCGACGAGTACCTGCTCTTCACCGTGCTGGCGAACGTTTCGTCTACCTTGGCTTCCATCCCTACAAACAGACTTGCCCTGAGAGTCAACCGTTCCACATGGCCGGTGATTCCAAGGTCCAGGTTGCTGGGGTTTCCCGGATACGAGTCGAACTTCGCCAGATACTCCGGAGTGGCCTGCTCTAACTCTATGCGCTGCGACAGGACTGTGGACACGCGCGTTTCCAGATATGCCGCACCCTTCCGGTCTATTATGAACTCGGCAAGGGAATAGGCGCTCCGCCCCTCCTTCCAATCCTTCTCCTTCGACGTCCCATCGAAGATTCGACTTCGCCACTCGATTAGGTTCGATATTCGCCGGCCGCGGGAATCTACGATTCTCATGTCTCACGACTCCCACTTCATTCTACTTGATGGTGAAGGGCCTGCACATGACCGTTCCGCCAGACTCTCCGCCCGCTGTCTATGCCACCACACACCCAGCAGCTAGTCTCGATGCCCCTCCTGAGGTACCCTTACTCGCCCGTTGCCATGGCCGACAACGGGCCTTCCCTCTTGCGTCCTAGGTATCCTGTGGCATACAATATGGCAATGGTCGAGATTCGCCAGACCGACGTCTACGCCCGTTGGTTCAGGCGGCTTCGGGACCGGCAGGCCAGGGTGAGAATCGACAACCGCATCAGGCGGATGTCCCTGGGCAACCCCGGCGACGTGAGGCCGGTGGGAGAGGGAGTATCCGAGATTCGCATCGACTACGGACCCGGCTACCGGGTGTACTTCTCGCAGCAAGGCGAGGCCTTGGTCGTTCTTCTGGCCGGAGGCGACAAGGACAGCCAGGAGCGGGACATACGAAGGGCGCTGGAGCTGGCCCGAGGACTCTAGGAGGCAGGTATGGCAAAGACGCAGACAAAGCCGTGGGACCCGGCGGAGCATCTGGAGACCGAGGAGGATATGGCGGCGTACCTGAACGTGGCGCTGGAAGAGGGCGACCTGAGCCTCATCATGGCGACCCTCGGAGACATCGCCCGCGCCAGGAAAATGGCGCTGGTGGCGGAGGAGACGGGGCTGGGCAGGGAGAGCCTCTACAAGTCTCTGTCAGCCGACGGGAACCCGGAGTTCGCCACCGTGCTGAAGGTGGTGCGCGCCCTGGGACTGAGACTTCAGGCCGCAGCAGGGTCGGGAGTGACCCGCGAATGAACGCCGCCGATCAGAATGGCCAAAGGGACGAGGGAGGTTATGAAGCATGATAGAGCCCAAGACAATCGCCGAATTTTGGGACTGCGAAATAGAGCATTCCGAAGCAAAGCAGAGTTGGGTGAACGAGCACCTGCTCCACGTTATCCGCAGAACATTGGGCACCAACGCTCCAAGGAATCTGGATGTCGAGGTTCAATTGCGGAAAATGGCTGAAAGCCAAGCAGTCCAAACTGAATGGGTCATAAACGACAAGATTCTCACGTTTGAAGATCAAAGCAGACTTGCCTTAGTCGCTATGGATGCCAACACCATGAGGGGTTCATCAAGAATCATGATGTCCGGCGAACGAGATGTGAGGTCGCAGGTGCGGAATGGCCAACCCTACATACACGGAACAACCAGGACAGCGTGGTACTGGACGAGAAATGGAAAAACCTATGGCAAGGCACGACCATCAACCGCTGCAACCGGAGAAAGATGCCCGAGACTTGGTCGGTGGGTAAGAAGGTTCTGCGCCAAGGGCTGTGCAGATCGCGAGGTGCCACAAAAGATTCGCTTGACGGAGGGTGAACCAATAGACCGATGCACAACCTGTTTTTCAGACGCAGTATGGGGATGGGCTACGCCCTAGACCGTTACGCATGTGTTGGTATCTACCTAGAACCACCTGCAATTCCCGGATAAAACATCAAGATTGAAGGAGGACAGCATGAAGAAGTAGCACCTACAACCCCTCACCCAGGCGGCCCTCTACGCACGAGTCTCCAGCGAGCGGCAGGACGTGGACTTGTCCGTGTCCGCCCAGATCAGGGCACTCAAGGACTACGCCAAGGCCAACGGCTACTCCGTGGCCCGCGAGTACGTGGACGAGGCAGAGAGCGGCCGAGTCGCAGACCGGCCCCAGTTCAGGGAGATGATCAAGGAGGGCGGCAAGCCCAAGGCCCCCTTCGAGGTCATCTTGGTATGGAAGTTCAGCCGCTTCACCCGCAAGAGGGAGCACGCCGTTGCCTTCAAGTCTCAGCTGCGGCGCAAGGGCATCCGCGTTGTGTCCATCACCGAGCAGGCCGAGGACAACGCCACCGGCAGGCTGCTCGAGGGGATCATCGAGAGCGTCGATGAGTTCTACAGCGAGAATCTTGCCCAGGACGTCGTCCGGGGAATGAGGGAGGCTGCATCACGGGGCTTCTTCCTCGCCCCGAACGCTCCCTTCGGCTACAGGCGGGTGAAGGTCAGCGACGGGGCGAAGGAGCGCCCCACGCTGGAGGTTGACCCGGCCACGGCCCCCCGTGGTGAGGGAGATATTCGAGAAGTCGCTACGGGGCAGCGGCCTCAAGGAGCTATGTAAGGAGCTGAACGACCGGGGCATCACCAACCGGGCCAAGCGCTGGTACAAGGGAACGCTCCACTACGTTTTGAGAAACGAGGCGTACACCGGAACCGCCGTCTGGGGCAAGACCAGCAAGGGGCAGGAGGCCTAGGACCCTGTAAGGGTGGAAGGAGCGTGGCCCGCGCTGGTGTCGAGGGAGCTGTTCGACGAGGTGCAGCAGGCGATGCGGGACCGTGCGCCGAAGGTGCGGAGGCCCGCGAGAGTGGGGAGCAGGTTCCTGCTGAGCGGGCTGCTCAAGTGCGGAGTCTGCGGCAGGCCCTATCGCGCCCAGGGAGCCAAGAGCGGGCAGTTCGCCTACTACATCTGCGGCACCCTGTTCACGGAGGGCGCAGGGACGTGCGGCGCCCGCTACCTGACCGCCCCCAGGCTGGAGACGTTCGTGGTGGAGAAGATCAGGGAGCGGATTCTGAACGAGGAGACCATCGTGGTGCTGGTGGCGGAGGAGATCCACGCTATGGCCAGAGAGCTGTCCAGCAGGCTGGAGGTCATTGACGCCGAGCTGGGGGACGTTAGGAAGCGGCTTGAGAAGCTCTACGAGGCCATCGAGACGAGCGAGCTGACCCTTGGGTCCTGTCGCCTCGCATCATGTCTCTGAGGCACCGTGAGGAACAGCTGGAGGCTGCTCGTGACGACGCCGAGACCCAGCTTGAGCAGAGGAGAGTGGAGCTGCCCAACACCGAGGAGATAGCGCGGTACGTGGCGGACTTCCGGGAGTTCTTGCAGGACGGGACGTTCCCCGAGCGCAAGGCCCTCATCCGCAACTTCGTCGAGGGCATCGAGGTGATGGGAGATGAGGCGACGCTGACATACACTGTGCCCATGCCGAGCGACGGTGTGACGTCGGAATCGGCCTCGGTTCTTGATTTCGTCAAGTCCGGCCCCCGGTGACGGGGGGGTTCTAACCACGCAGGCTTCGTGAGCAATCGTCGTTGTCAACTGGCTTCAAGTCCAACCGCCCATGTATACCTGATCTTTTTGTGTCGATTGGATAACTGATATCCTGGCCCAGGAGGTCACGCGGGGGATGCGGGAGGCCGCCTCTCGCGGCTTCTGGGTCACCACCTTCGCTCGCTACGGCATCGACCTCAGCGTGAAGTTCTTGTCCTATCCGTGCGCGACTTCGATCAGCAGACGGCAGTGGTCACTTGCACCCCACTCCTCGACACTATTCATGGCGCGTACCTTCACGCTCTCGTGGAAGCCGCGCGAGGCGAAGACGTAGTCCAGTTGGTTCTGTGCGGTCGCCGGGGACTGAGAAGTGGTGTAGTAGGTAGGCACGTTACGGGTGTCGGGGGCAAGCCCTGGGGCGCGGGGCACGCCCGCCTGCCCGCCGGGTACTGCGGCCCCAGAAACTCCATGCCGAGAGCGTCCATCCTGTCCGTGACTGTGCGGGCACGGGCCGGAATCTCCAGCCGGTTGTCGTCCGTAGCCCCGAATATCATGTTGAGGTCCCCGGCGGCCAGGATGCGGTGGGTGCTGGGATCGGTGCTGCTGATGAACGCCGACAAGTCCGAGATGACGCGGTGCGCGGAAGCGTCCGAGTATATCCATGATGGTCTGCTCTTGTACGGGTGCGGCGCCTCCCATCGGCCGTACATGGACACGGCGATGAAGGGCTCGATCGAGCCGTCTTGTGGGATGACCCGGGCGAACACTGCCGTCCCGATTCCACTGACGGCGACCTCATCCTGCTCCTGCCACCCTATTGGACCGACCTGCTTGAACCACTCGATATCGATCCGGTCGGAGAGTCGCACGACCATCGGCCAGCGGTCATACAGGGCGTCGGCGCGGCCGCGCCACCAGTCGGAGTTCCATGAGTGGGAATCCCACGCCTCCCGCGGGCCGATTTCCAGAGGGCCAGCGCCCCCCGCAGATGGGAGCGTAGCGTCCCGCAATCGCACTACGTCGTCTGGCGGTGGCGTGGCCTCCTGCAATAGGGCAACGTCAACATCCATCTGTAAGAGCTGACGCCACGGCTCGTGGCGCTTGGCGATGTTCCAACTCACTACAGTTACGGCCAATTCATCCTCAGAATGCTGCCACTTCCCAGTGCTACAGGTTAGCTCGTGCCACCTATTCATGGGAACGGCGAGTCACATTCCTCCGCGCTCATTTGCAGGAGGGGCAAGTGCAAGTTAGCAGATTCGCTGCTCAGTAGGCCCTACAGGGCTAGAGTGACGGTCAACGTGAAAGTTCTTGATTTTGTCAAGTCTGGTGGACCTGGCGGGACTCGAACCTCCGACCTCCGCCATGTCAAGGCGGCACTCTAACCAGCTGAGCTAACCGCCCAAGGGGCTTGCAGTCCACCAAGGGGCTGGTCGGGCGTCAATGTGCCTGGCGTCCATAGTTGCTAGCGCTTGTTGACCGCTCACTCGGCGGGTGGTAATGTTAGGTATTCATTTTGGCTATTTCAGTTGGGAGATGAAGTGACAACAGTTACGGAGGTCCAGTTGCTCAATAAGATCATTCCCTGCCAACTTCTACATGATCGGCTTGGGATCGCCGCCACACTTCTCCTTCCCTTCGGCTAGCTTCCTTTCCACTTTCTCCCTTTTCCTGTAACCGCGCTTCCAATTTGGCGCAGCGTTCGTGCGTTGTTTCTTGCGGAAACCGCATTCCGCCGTAGAACCTAACGGCAGCGCCTTCGGCCTGATTGTTTTCTCCCGCAGTGTTTTGAATTAACGGAAGCTTTAGATTTGGATAATTTGCCCATCCTGCGGCTTTTGCGTACCCGCTATTTCAGTACCCCGCGTCCATGGAGGAGCCGATGCAAAACAACGAACTCAACCGCCTTTCATTTTTATATGGTGGGTATTGGCACCAGAACGTTCTGGACTTCTGCTATATGACCAACCGGTACTTCCCGCCACCAAGAATGATTGAGGATATGCAGGCGAAACTGCCCGAGTTAATGGGCAATTACCCGTCCACCAATTGGTATCTGTCATCTTTGATGGCCCGCCAGGTGGGACTCACGCATAATGAGTTGGTGATTGGCAACGGGGCCAGTGAGCTCATCAACGCTATCGTGTCGCGGTACGTGCAACGGTTGGCGGTCCCAATGCCAACCTTTGAGGAGTTCGTGAACCGCGCCAGAATACTGGGCAGAGAGGTCTGCCCATTCAAACCGTCACAGCGTTTTGATCTGGACGTTGAAGGGTTTATTGATCATGTAAAAAGCTCCGGTTCAGATTCCGCCCTCCTCATTCGTCCGAACAATCCAACGGGTAGTTACCTGCTGAAGAACGACCTGGTCTATTTTCTGGACCGCATGAGGAATCTCAACCTGGTATTAGTGGATGAGTCTTTCCTGGATTTCGTCGACACGGAGATCAATCCGTCGGCGTTGGACCTGATTGACGAGTATCCCAACCTGTTGGTGTTAAAGAGTCTTTCCAAGAATTACGGCATCCCGGGCATTCGCCTTGGCTACGCGGCCACTGCGAATGCGGAGCGGGTGGCGCATCTGCGCAACGATTTGCCAATCTGGAGTATCAATTCATGCGCCCAGTATTTCCTTGAAGAGATGGGCGATTACCGGTCCGAATACGGCAGATCCTGCCTCCAGGTGATGGAGGCCACCCGCAGACTGGTCCGCGGACTGGCGGAGGTCCAATACCTCTATCCCTACCCTACCCAGGGCAACTTCGTCCTCTGTCGGATCCTGTACGGGTTCACCGGGGAGGAGCTCGCAGCGCGCCTATTCGAGGACTCCCGCGTTCTGGTCAACAATTGCGGATCGAAAGAGGGTTTGGATGGCAACTTCATACGTATCGCGTGCCGCACCGAGGAAGACAACACCCGTCTTGTTGAGGCGTTTATGCGCCTATCCCAATATACGGAACCAAGCAAACTCGAAGCCATGGAAGTGGGATGACCGATGAAAGGACTGATATTGGCTGCCGGAATAGGCGCCAGACTCCATCCACTGACTCTGACGCGTCCCAAATGCCTGGTTGAAGTGGCGGGTAAACCGATGATTGAGTACCAATTGGACGGCCTGAGAATGGGCGGAATCGCCGAGTGCACCATCGTCGTGGGGTATATGGCCGATTCGGTGCGCAGCTACTTCGGGTCGAACTACCGGGGGCTGAAACTCTCTTACCTGGAGAACAGGGCCTACGACAGCACCAATAACCTCTATTCCCTGTGGCTGGCCAGGGCGAAATTCGACGACGACATTCTGCTTCTAGAGTCCGACCTCGTCTTCGACAATGAGCTGATCAGTGAACTGACCCTGATGGACCCCCCGAACGTGGCGGTGGTGGACAAATTCCGGCCCAATATGGACGGCACCATCATCTTGGCCGCTGGGGGCATCACGAAGCAGATGGTCCTTAAATCGGACCAAGGCTCTCACTTTGACTATGGTCGCGCCCTCAAGACCGTGAACATCTATCGTCTTTCCCAGGAAACGTTGGTGGAAACGGTAGTTCCGAAACTGGCGGAATTCCTCGAAGATGAACGGACCGACCAGTATTACGAAGCGGTGTTCGCCAACCTTATCGATTCCGGTAGCATGAGTATGTCGGTCATGCATACGGGGCGCCGGAAATGGGCAGAGATTGATACGGAGGGCGACCTAAGGGACGCAGAAACGATGTTCGCCGCCCCCACCGCCAGGTGGCGGAGCGAGCCGGTTCGGTCGGCACATGCCGCCATCGACAGATAGGAAACTCAGATAGGACACTTGATAGGTGACTCAGATTGAGCACAGCCAAAGAATGGTCCACTCAGAGCGCGATTGATTTTTACTATCAGAACCGCCATGAAATTTCGGACCTCTATCCGTCTGAAAAAGTCTTCCTGCCTCGGGTCCTGTTCCCCGGTGCCAAGGTGCTTGACGTGGGTTGTGCTTCGGGCGGCTTCTTTAACATCATGCGCTCCTACGAGCCCGCCATCGAGTACGCCGGGGTTGATCTGTCGGAAAGGGCGGTGAAGTTGGCCCGTGCGCGATACCCCGAAGCCAGGTTCCTGGTCACCACAGGTTTCGGGCTGCCCTTTGAGGACGACACATTCGACCTGGTCCACTGCACCAGCGTTTTCAACAACGAACCCAACTATCAGGCGATGCTGAAGGAAATGTACCGCGTTTCCAACCGGTTCATTCTCGTTGATATCCGGTTGTTGAAAAGCATCGGGAAACAATTGGAATCGGTCTACAATATCCAGTTCAACGGCAAAGAAGTTGAAGCCACTGTTCCGTATGTGGTGAACGACGCCGACGAGGTGGCTGATTTTATCTTGAATTTGGCCCCTCAGCCCAGGGCGCTGCGCGGCGCTGGCTACTTCCACCAGGTGGCCAAGGAGGCCAATTCGCCGCATGGTGAAGTCTGCATGTCCATTTTGTTAATCCAAAAAGGGGGCAGCGAAGGTGGGTCGACCACCCTGGATCTGGCAGAGTTACCCATAGAGTTTGCCATTTCCGGACCGCAATCCGGCTAACCCTCAGGCTCTATATCCGAACGCCAATAGAGGCGAAACCGCCGTCGGTCACCGGGTTGTCTCAGGACGTGGTCAAAGAACGCGGGTACATCGAATTGCTGAATTACGGGAGCAAAAGGGACTCCCGCCGCCCCGGTCAACGGAAAGAGGCGAAGTTGAAGGAACGTAGATTCCTCGGACGGGAATCATCCGGCGGCGAAAACCCGTTGCCGACTATCTTGTCTTTCGTTGTTGATCAGGCCAATATTGTCACGCTGCTCGGCCTGAGCAGCGGGCTCCTTGCCATCTACTTTGCGCTGAATCAGCGCTTTTCAGCCGCAATAATCGCGCTCCTCTGGGCTGTTTTGATGGATTGGTACGATGGCCTGGTCGCTCGAAAAATGCCGAACAGGAGCGAGTCGCGCAAGTTGTTCGGCACTCACATGGATTCCCTGGTTGATATGGTGACGTCAGCCACGGGGCCGGCGATTCTCCTGCTTAGCGTGGGAAATTTCAGTCCGTGGTTCTACCCCGGCGCCCTGGCAATAATCATGGCCGGAGTTCTCCGCCTAGCCTACTTCGACGTGTACGGACTCGATGAAAACGGCGCCCACGCCGGTGTTACAATCGATAACACGCCAATCGTTATTTCGGCAGTGTTTTTGTTGTACAACTTCATCGACAGCAATATATTCGCTGCCATTCTTTACGCCGCTGTATTGGTCATGGCGTATTTACACGTTGCGCCGTTTCGAATGAAGAAGTTGGGAGGTCGGTGGTATCACGCCCTGACAGCGTACGTCGTTATCCTGACGGTAGCTCATGCCTTTAAAATCTGGACGCAATAGCCCCAGCTTCGGACTTAGCAGCACAGAAATGCCGGCCCCGAAATCTGGGCTTCGCGTTCCTGAAAAAGCATCCTAGCTCGCGGTTCGCAGCAGGTAGAAGTAGTTCTGCAGCCGGGGCCAGGGGACGTTCAGCCCGGACAGCACCCTTGGCAACGCCCCAAAGCTGATCGGAGCCGTCCCCCTCAGCGCGTACCAAGTAAGAGTGCCCAGCAAGGGGGATTCCTTGGGCAGGAAGGACAGCCACTTGCGGCGAAAACTCACCAGTTCCTCGGCAATCACCACATCGTTATATCCAAGATTCTGCTTAACCTCCAGGCAAGCGATATCCGACTGCAGGAACAGATGGCGGTACAAGTCAACACTTCGGTAGACCGCTTGGTATTCACCTTTGGCCAACAGCGCCCCGCTCCGCACGCCCGATTCGCGGAGAACAATCGAGCCTCCAACACTGAGGCGGTCTTTCAGCGAGCCCAGAAGCGAGACTGCGTCCGAGTAGTTGAGATACATGAACAGACCGCCCGCGAAAATTAAATCGAATGGGCCATCTGGCAAGTCCTTCCGTACGTCACCGCTTATTATCTGAGCATTGGCGAGATGGCTGACCCGGTGTCTCGCCGCATCAACCATCAGCTGACTTCGCTCAACCCCAATGACGCTGTCGTACCGATTGGCAAAAATCTCGACCCACGCCCCGGCGCCACAGCCAACGTCAAGCACCCTTCCGGAGGCAGGCACCGCATCGATCCATTCGCCGATGATTCTTTGCTCCCTGGCTACCCGATGGGTCACTGCCTTCAACGGCAGATTGTGCCCATGAGCCATCATGCTCATCGAGGCGGCGGTCGTTCCGCCGGCCCCATCGAAATAGCTCTGTACAACAGCATCATCAATCTCTTCCTGAGGGGAAGCCTCCAATTCCTCTTGATTCATCATCATAAGTCGTTTTTCTCCATCTCTTGTCTGATCGGCATCATAACAAATTATCCGATGCTCGACACTACACTGGCGTTGGTCCCGCCTCCCGCCATCACGTATTGAGGTGGGCCCGGTTAGTTGGACAGGATTGAGAGTGAGATTGCTCTTGCCCTGGGCGCGGTAAGCCTGCCGAACCGAAGGCGGCGAGCGCGCGATTATGACCCGCGCCCTTCACGTCGAGGGCAACACGCAGCCACACCAGGCGCCGTGCAACGAGAAGGGCTACCTGTTCAACCGGCCGGCTGGCGGTGCCCCCTGCTGGAAACGTCTAACGCTCCGGTGGGAAGTCGGGTGGCAGCCACAACGGCAGATCAGCAATTGAGTCCCGTGCTGTCTGCGACGTCGGTATCCCCCACGCCTCGAAGAACGGGCCGAGATTCTGGCCCACCTGTCTCGAGAAGCGCACCAGCCACTGATCGCGCTTCTCGTCGTCACTTTTCGGGCGCTCAGTGTCAGGCAGGGCGCGGTACGTGGCAATCACCTGCTGGTAGGCGTCCCAGCCGAACGCCTGCTGCATCTGCTCGTACATTACCAAGGCGAGGAATGGCTCACGCTTCCACTGTTCGAAGTCTGGATCATCGAAGTCGTAGCGCGCCATCTGCGCAGCGCGGAACGCGGCGGATCCCCTCTCGTTCTCGGCCACCAGGATACCGCACAGAAACTCGTGGACGTACAGGGTGAACAAGTTGACAGTCACCTCGACCGCGCCATCAAACGTCCAGTCGCCGACTTGGTGATTGTGGCCCACCTCGTGGTAGAAGCCCCAGTTACATTCCGAGCGTAGGTGCTCCGCGTTCACCAAGTTGGCCTGCTGGTCCAGATGTGCCATCAGGGGATAGCCGGAGTGCATGTACCCTTCCGAGATCTGCCGATCTACGACGAATCGCTCCGGGCTCGAGCGTGTGGTCGAGGGCCAGGCTGCCAGCTCTGCGTTCAGATCGAGCACGCGGTCCCAGGTCTCAGCTACCGCGGCCGGGTCGTCGAGTGCGCGGACCTCTGAAGAGACTGTTGTAACGATCATGGTCCGCCCGGCGATCTCCGCCCAAGGAGCTGGCGCATGGCGGATCTCTTCGCGCCAAGCAACCGGGTCCGTCTCGCCCAACACGAACAGGGGTGCCGCCACGGCACCCTCGATCTCGACGATGACGCTCCCGAGGTCGGCGTCGGAGGGGACCTCGATGTATATCAGGCCCCCGAAGGCATTCGCAACGAGGGTCTTGGTCGTGGAGATGGGGAATCGGCGGCTGATTTCGGGCATGCGCGTCCACTCGGGCTGGTGCCATATACGGTCGCTGTGCGCGCCCACGCGCACGCCAAAGCCTGCGGCTTTGGCTACCTCGGCGGGCACAGTGACCGTAACCAGTTCGCCCGGCGCGGCATATAGACCGGTGGAGTGCCAACGAGGGACTGCGGTGTCAATGATGAGGCTACGCGTAATGCGTGGAGCGTCGTCGGGGACAGGGCCAGGGAAGTCCGCAGATCTCGGATGTGCGCGCACGGACTCCGGCGGAGTGCGACTCTGCTCAAGTGCGAAGAGGACGGAGGCCAGTCGGGCTACTACATTGGCCTTGCCCACCGGTTGCTCGGCCGAGGGCCAGCGGCGGTTGCGTTCGTCGCCCCCGATCAGCGCATGCAGTCGCGGCGCGAGCAGCGTGTCGTCCACAGGCAGGCAACTGGATGTGAGCATTATGCTGTCTAGTGCCTGGTCGATCTCCGAGTCGGTCAGCGTGTGCCTGCCCGCCACGTGCGCTTCGATAGCATCGACAGCCGTCCCTGTATGCGTCAGTTCAGGGGATGATCCATCGACCGCGTAGCCCCCCCGGTGACGTGCGGGCAAGCCAAGCGTTGGCCCACTGTATGCCAACGGGCGTGAGCAGACGGTTGCCCGTGTAGTCGTTGATGAGGTCTAGGTCTGGGTGCAGTTGCGCCCAGCCCCAACCGGTAACGGCCGTCACCAAACCGCCGCCACCGTCCACAAATGCCGACAGCGCTTCGATCTCCGGCATGCCCTGATTCCACATTACCACGGCCACGACATCGACCGTCTCCAGTGAATTGGGCGTCAGCGAGGCTTCCACGACATCGTACCCACCCTCCTTGAGCCACGAGTGCAGCTCGGCGACGCCTACGACGCCAATGCGAGGACCGGACGGCCCTCCACCAGCGGCCCAATGCAGCGCGTTCTTAATCAGGCGGCCCGTATCCAGCGATTCGAGCGTCGCGCGAGCGAAGTAGCCGTCGTGACCTAGAGCGACAATGCGGCCTGCCTGCCGACGGCCTGCAGCCACTACCGGAGCGCGCAAGATGCTGCTCGCCGGAAAGGCCTTAGTTCCGTAGCCACTGACGCGACCGACGATCACCGGGAAGGCCTCAGAACCGTACACGCACAAGGGACCGGGCACACCCGGTGCATCGATCTCTATCACTCCGTCGAGCAGAGCGTCAAGGTCATCCTCAATCTCTTCCGCTCCTACGGATCCCAGCGTTGGCATGGGCAGTTGGGTTGGCGTGGGCTTTTTGGGACTTGTGTGCGTGGGAGCCTGGGTGGGCATCACAGCCTCAATCTCTTCCGCTCCTACGGATCCCAGCGTTGGCATGGGCAGTTGGGTTGGCGTGGGCTTTTTGGGACTTGTGTGCGTGGGAGCCTGGGTGGGCATCACAGCCAGAACCGGTGTGGTGGTGGCCTTCGACGTCGCCGTTGGTACCGGGCCATCACCGCAGGCACTTAGCGTGCCTATGACAAGCAGCCCTCCTAAGACAGGGAGCCAGAGGGTATGAAGAACCATGCTGTTACGTGCATTTAGCATGTCGGGACCTCCTGCGTCGGCCTGGCGGGCAGCGACGTTCCATTGATACTCCACCCCAACCAAACAGTGCGGCATTATTCGTATGAATGCGACAGAACTGGGACTGACTACAGGTCCAGGACGAACTTCAAGGTGAAGGTTCTTGATTTTGTCCAGTGGGTGAACCCTATCCCACAGCAGCCTTTCGTGCTGAGGTACTCTGAGACCAGCGTCCTAGAGTTTGTACAGCATTTGTACCCTATAAGGGGGTCCATGTGTGCCCCCCCTTGTGGGGAGGCGCGTGAATGGGTGCCCTGCCTCACGGAGATTGATGGACCGTCAACGAATCAGCCTGTGCTGTTCAGTTTCAGCCAGTTCGGGTATCCGACGGGAGGGAGATCGTAGTGGAGGTAGGATCGAGATTCCTATGTCCCCCATAGTGAAGTCTCTGACGGGATATCGACTTATGAGTCGGTTGCGCTCTGGTAGTTGGCGACCGGCTCGATCTCTCTGAGTTGACATACGCCGATGCTTTGAGTACCGTTGGTCTACCACCCCTATCGCTTCGCTGGTAGGGTCGAGACCGCCCCTGAGGCGGTCTCTGTCTTTGTTGGGGAGCAACGGTTGATCAACAACATCAAGACAGACGGCGTTCAATCTCTAATACCGCACCCTCAAGGACACGCCCCCAAGACTAGGGAGCACCACCCGCGCTGACTGGCTCAGCCTCCCGTTTCCGCCTCCAGGGCGAGCGTCATTAGGGGACTCTACGGACGCGGATTCGAATTTCCGCAGGGCCACCGACACGCACCAGGCCGGAGCCGCCGCGCAGGTGCCGGACCTCTCCCCAAATCAGGGCGGCAGCCTCGCTCACCCGCAGCCTGACGTTCCGCATCAGGCCCATCATGGCAATGTCCACCGCTCCCCGGTTACGGGCGCTGGCAGCGCACTCCCGCTGGCCGCCCCTACTCGGACGCGGCTCGTGCGCCGTCTTCCGTATGGCGAAATAGCAGTCCCGGTCTAGCGGGAGCACCCGGCTCGGACCGGGAGCATCATTCTGCGCCCGGTCGTCCAGCGCGGTCCGGGCAACGCCGTGATGGACAGGCACGTCAAGATCGCATCCTTATGGTAGCGGGCTATCGCGGCGGCGGCCACAGGCAGGGTGGAGGGCCTTGCGCCCGGCTCCGATCTACGCCGCCATATCCTGACCGCGCAGAGCGATTTTCTATTGACCCTTGGTATGCTATACTGCATACATGGCATATATAGCATACCAGCGGCCTTTTCTCCCCTACTCTACAAGCTATTCGGGCACGGCCGACCAGACGCAGGAGCAGCTTGTCGAGTTGATTGGCGTGTCCTTCAGGACGGCGAATCGCTGGGTGAGCGGTGGCACCAGGTCCATCGCCACCCTTGCTGCCGAAGACTTCCGTGACGGTGCAAGGTAAAGATCATGACACGACAACATGTTGATCATGGCGACATCGCGAGGTTCGCCCAAGACAGGGTAAACCTTCCAAGGGACAAGGCGAGTGAATATCGGGCCCAGGCTCGCCGCCTTCGAGAGAAGCTCGACGGATATCTGAGTGAGAACCCCAACTTTACGCTCAAGAAGATGTTGCTATCAGGTAGTCTTGCGAAGGGTACGGCGCTGCGCTCCCTGAACGATATCGACCTTGCCTGCTACATCAGCGGTGCTGACACTCCCCAGGACGTAGCTAATCTCCTCAATTACTTAGCCGAGCGCCTCCGCAAGGCATTCCCCAACTTCAGTCCGAACCAGGTAGCACCCCAGACTTACAGCGTCACGGTCTCCTTCCGAGGAACGGGACTCGACGTTGACGTAGTGCCGATACTCTACGATGGGGACCCACAGTGGTACGGGAAGCTCGTCAGTCAAGACGATGGCTCTTTCCTGGAAACCAGTATCCCGCTTCACCTCGAGTTCATAGGCAAGCGCAAGAAGGCACAGGAGCAGCATTTCGCGCAGGTCGTACGCTTGGTGAAGTTCTGGGCTGGTAGGTTGAAGGACGAGTCGCCGGGATTTCGATTCAAGTCCTTCATGATAGAGATGATCCTTTCACATCTTTGTGATAAGGGGCTCGGCTTTTCCGACTACCCTGAAGCACTTCAGCACTTCTTCACGTACGTCGCCCACACTGACATGCGGGAGAAGGTCATATTCGCCGACTATTACCGGGCATCGGCGGTCGGACAGTTCTCCGATCCGGTGCAGATCATCGACCCGGTGAATGAGAAGAACAATGTCGCCAGCCTTTACACAGCCACGCAAGCTGACGCAATAGTTGAGGCAGCCCTTGACGCTGGCGATGCCATAGACGCGGCCCTCGCTGCACCGACCAAGCAAGAGACTGTCTACTATTGGCGAAGGGTGTTTGGCTCTTCGTTTCAAGTGTGAGGAGGGTATGAGTTACAGCTATACAGTTACCGACACAATAAGCTTCACTCGGACGCACGCTAGGCATATTGCGGCCAAGGTCGCCACCGACCTCAAGCGGATGCAAAGGTTCTACGACGAGCCGCCGGACAATTGGATCGACGCCTTTGAAGTAGAGGTCGTTGAGTTCCTCAAGGAAGGACTCCTTGATACTGTGGCCTATGGCTTTAGGCGGAACGGCTCCTGGATCGAGCCGACGCTGTTCTACACAGCTAGAGACCTAAAGGGTGTGACTGCTAACGATGATGACCCCGGACGGGTTCGACCCGGTGCCCAGACAAGCGGGGCGTCCTTCTACAGCTACCTAACATACAACTCTGTGTGGAACCAGTTGACGTGGCAGCAGCAAGAGGAGTTCGCCAGGAGGCTCCCCTTCCAAAGAACTGTGGGAGCAGAACCCGGCATCAACGGCTACCGGAGCACAGACCTTACCTACTCGTCGGGTGGCCGTGCCCTCGAACGCGCCAGCTTGAGGAGTTACCGATGACGACTCAGCCCGCCATCGACGAACTGTTTGATCGTCGTATCGCCCTCCCGGATGTTGAAGCACGTGAGCGCCTGCACCGCCTCGTTGGGCTGGACGATCACAAGACGCGTTTGGCCAAGATGCTCGGACTGCTCATCAACCCGTCCGGGCTGGAAACCTGGGTAAGTGAGCACCATCCTGGAGCCAGCGGAGTGCTCGACACAGTATTGCGAAGGCCTCCTCTCGTTGTGCTCGCTGGGGACGTCGGGTCCGGGAAGTCTGAGCTCGCGGAGACCATTGGCGACGAGGTAGCTCGTCGGGAGAAAGTCAGCATCATGCTGTTCCCCATGAGCCTCTCCACTCGTGGGCAGGGGCGTGTCGGTGAGATGACCCAACTGTTGTCCGCTGCTTTCGATCACGTTCAGGAGGAAGCCCATAAACGCAAGGACACTAGCGGAACCTCACGTGGAGCGGTCATTCTCCTAGTAGACGAAGCCGATGCCATCGCCCAATCGCGTGAGGCGGCACAGATGCATCATGAAGACCGGGCAGGTGTGAACGCCTTTATCCGAGGGGTAGACCGCCTTGCCAACAGCAAGCTCCCGGCTGCCGTGATCATGTGCACGAACCGGCTCGGGGCTTTGGACCCGGCAGTACAGCGTCGTGCAGCAGATATCCTCACATTCACTCGACCAGACAGCGGGCAACGCTCGGCCGTACTAGCGCCGCACTTACACCAGTTGGGGTTTTCGCAGACGCAGGTCGCAGCTGTGGTCGATACCACCGGGCCACGCCAGCATGGGGACTACGGCTTTACATTCTCAGATCTCACCCAGAGGCTTCTACCCGCAATTGTGCTCGATGCGTATCCCGACGGCCCAGTAGACGCGGACCGTGCCCTGAAGATCACCCAAGCAATGACTCCTACAGCGCCCTTCCGGAATGGTGCTCCATGAGCGAGTGGTCGTTGAAACAACTCCTCGCCGGACTGCATGACGACATCCAGCGACGCCTGGAGACAGCTAGGCGGAGTTTCGCGCACCCTGGCACCAAGGGAGATGCCAGCGAGAACGTGTGGCTGGACCTTCTCAGCACGTACCTGCCTCAGCGCTACCAAGCTGCCAAGGCTCATGTGGTGGATAGCAGAGGTGTATTCAGCGACCAGATTGACGTGGTCGTATACGACCGTCAGTACTCACCCTTCATCTTCCGGTACGAAGAGCAGACCATCATACCTGCTGAAAGTGTGTACGCAGTGTTCGAGGCCAAGCAGACGCTCAATGCAGCGCACGTAGAGTACGCACGCGAGAAGGTATCTAGCGTGCGTCGACTTCACCGGACCAGCCTGCCGATTCCCCACGCAGGAGGAACCTATCCTCCCAAGCCACTCATTCCCATATGTGGTGGTCTGTTGACTCTTGAGAGCGATTGGAAGCCAGCCCTTGGCGAGTCTTTGCTCACAGCGCTTGGCGACGGCACGGGCGATGACCATCTGGACCTCGGTTGCGTTGCAGCCCACGGATACTTCAGGTTTGACGAAGGGAGCGAGGCATACGAGACACACTCAGGTGGCAAGCCTGCGACCGCCTTCCTGCTCACGCTAATCTCGCAGCTTCAGTTTAGCGGCACGGTGCCAATGATCGATGTCCATGCGTACGCCCAGTGGCTCTCTAACTGACTAGGAAACACCGTTTATGGCAGACATAGCAGACCAACAGGATATCCCCCCAACCCTTCAAGCCATCCGCGCGAGGCTGGACCTGACACAGGAGCAGCTTGCCGAGCGGCTTGGCGTATCATTCGCGACGGTGAACCGTTGGGAGGGTGGCGTGACTATGCCGCAGAAGGCGGCGCGGACGGCGATTGCCGCGCTTGCTGCCGAGGTGGGCATCGACTCCACGGAGCCAGTGGTGGACGAGGTGGAGTCCGCAGCCCGCGTGACACGACGGCGCTCCCGCAGGCGCCAGACGCCTGTTCCCACCACCAAGCCCATGGAGCAGATGCTGTGGGACGCCGCCTGCTCGATCAGAGGGGCGAAGGACGCGGCCAAGTTCAAGGACTACCTGCTGCCGCTCCTCTTCCTCAAGCGCCTCTCCGACGTGTTCGACGACGAGATCGAGCGGCTGGCCCAAGAGTTCGGAGACCGGTCAGTTGCGCAGGAGATAGCGGAGAGTGATCACGACCTGCTCCGCTTCTACCTGCCGCCAGAGGCCCGATGGAGCGTGGTCAACGGTCGAGAGGCCCACGACTGGCCCCTCGACGCCGGGGGCCGCAGCACCCGTCCCCGCGACATCGGCGAGCATCTGACCATGGCCGTGCGCACCGTCGTGCGCTACAACCCCACGCTCTCCGGTGTCATAGACCTCGTGGACTTTGCGGCGGAGCGCAATGGAGAGCGCGACCTGAATCCGGCCCGGCTCGCCGCTGTAGTCGAGACTTTCTCCGATCCCCGCTACCGCCTGGGCCTCGCCGACGTGCAGCCCGACTTCCTGGGCCGCGCCTACGAGTACCTTCTCCGCAAGTTCGCCGAAGGTTCCGGTCAGAGCGCGGGCGAGTTCTTCACTCCCACCGAGGTCGGCTTCCTTATGGCCCACATCATGCGCCCCCGGCCCGGCGAGACGTGCCATGACTACGCCTGCGGCTCGGCGGGACTGCTCATCAAGCTCCAGCTCGTCGCTCGGGAAACCGACCCCACCAGCCGCGTTCCCCTCAAGCTGTATGGGCAGGAGCTGCAAGCCGACAGCTATGCCGTCGCCCACATGAACGCCATCATCCACGACATGGAGGTCCAGATAGAGCGCGGCGACACCATGATCAACCCCAAGTTCAAGGACGCTGCGGGCCGCATCACCGGCCACGACATCGTGGTCGCCAATCCGATGTGGAACCAGGACTTCAACCCGGACATCTTTGGGAACGACCCCTTCGACCGCTTCCGTACAGCAGGCGGCGTCACCACCGGCAAGGGAGACTGGGCGTGGCTCCAGCACACCCTGTCCTGCCTGAACGAGCGTGGCCGTGCGGCTGTGGTGCTGGACACCGGCACGGTGACGCGCGGCTCCGGCAGCAAGAACGAAGACCGGGAGCGGAACATCCGCAAGTGGTTCGTGGAGCGTGACCTGATAGACGGCGTAATCCTGCTGCCGGACAACCTCTTCTACAACACCAGCGCCGCCGGCATCATCGTCGTGCTGTCCAAGCGTAAGCCGGAGGCTCGCAAGGACAAAATTGTGCTCGTCAACGCTGGCCGTCGCGTCGGCAAGGGACGACCCAAGAACTACATCCCAGAAGAGGACATCCGCCCCATCGCTGCGGCCTTTCTCAAGGGCGAGGCTGTGGATGGAGAAGTCTCTGTCATCACGCTGGAGCAAGCGCGGGAAGCCGACTACAACCTCAGTCCGAGCCGCTGGGTGGGACAGGCTGACGCGGCTGACCAGCGGCCTATCTCGGAGATCATTGCTGAGATGCATCGCCTCGATGAAGAGGCCCGTGAGATTGATAAGTCACTTGCAAACTTACTCGGTGGAATTCGGAGCGCATAGTGGTTCCTGAAGGATGGACGACCAAACGCTTCGCAGACGTCGCTGACTACAGGGCAGGACGTACCCCCGCTCGGGCTACTCCCGAGTATTGGATGGAATCGGACGACGGAGTACCCTGGATATCGATTTCTGACATGTCTGAGTTTGGTGTCGTCTCGCACTCAAAAGAGCAGATTGCGAATGTGGCTTTTGAGAAGGTCTTTGGAGGGAAGTCGACCCCAGCAGGCACTCTACTGATGAGCTTCAAGCTCACAATAGGTCGGGTCGCCACTCTTGGCATTGACGCCTGCCACAATGAGGCAATCATTTCCATCTTCCCTTGTGAGGGCGTTGAACAGAGGTATCTCGGCTACTTCCTCGCTCAGGTCGATTACGATGCGCTTCAGGATAGGCAAATCAAGGGTAACACGCTCAATCGGGACAAACTTGATCGAATCCGAGTCTCGCTTCCACCTTTGGAGGAGCAATCGTCAATCGCCGATGTACTTGATTTGATTAGGCGATCCATCGGCCTGCAAGATCGAGTGCTCGTCACGGTCCAAGCCCTCAAGCGCGCCGCCATGCACACCCTGTTCACGCGCGGGCTGCGGGGCGAGGCGCAGAAGGAGACGGAGGTCGGGCCGGTACCGGAGAGTTGGGAAGTCGTCCGCATTGAAGAACATGCGAAAGCCATCTCCAAAGGTTCGTCTCCGAAATGGCAGGGGTTCGACTACGTAGATAATGGAGTCCTTTTTATCAGAAGCCAAAACGTCGGCAATGGTGTTATGGAATGGCAGGATAAAACTTACCTGCCAGCGGAATGGAACGAAAAGGAGAAGCGTTCAGTATTGCAAGCAGGTGACCTTCTGGTAAATCTTGTAGGTGCATCCATTGGACGCTCCGCCGTAGGCGGACATGAGATCGACGGGGCCAACTGTAATCAAGCAGTTTGTTTCGTAAGACTAGACCAGAAGGACGTCATTCCCGGCTTCCTAAACGGATTCCTTCTTACGGACTGGGGACAGGTGCAGATACACAGCAACAAGAAAGACATTGCTCGTGCTAATCTGAGCCTTCAGGATGTACGAAATGTCTCGATGCCAAAGCCGACTGTCGAGGAACAGCGGGAAATCGTAGCCATCCTCGACACCATTGATCGCAAGATTGACTTGCATCAGAGAAAGCGCGCCGTGCTGGAGGAGCTGTTCAAGGCGCTGCTACACAAGCTGATGACGGGGGAGATTCGGGCGGGGGAACTTTGCGGTGGGGAGAAGCCCGATGGCGCTACGACGGATACTGTTCAGCCTGAACCGATAGGAGAACTTGTGTGAGATTCAAGAGTGCTGTGATTAAGGATTTCAAGCGTTTCACGGACTTGACCCTGCAGGGCATTCCGGAAACGGCGCGCCTCATCATGCTTGCCGGACCAAACGGCAGTGGCAAATCATCCTTCTTCGATGCGCTTCTTACGTGGCACGGATGGACTTCGCGGAAACATCGGGCGTGGGAAGTGGATTACCACGTCAAAGCTGGCTCTCTTGGCCATGACCAATGGCGGAATGATGTCCGAGTGGAGTTTCATACCCCGGTGTCTGATTCTAAGAAGACCTTCTTCGTAAGGTCGGCTTACAGGAACGATCCTGAGTTTCAGGTCCACAATCTCCAGCGAGTTGGCGATCCACTCGACGAAATACGAGCGCCTCGCATGATTGATAACGACGGGGCTGTTGCCAAGAACTTTCAGCGCCTTGTTAGTCAGGCAATTGAGGATGTGTTTGATCCCGAGGACGGATCAGTGACTCTGGATGTATTCAAAGAATCCGTCATTGGAGATATCAGAGTGGCCTTCTCCAGACTTTTCCCGGACATTGAACTCAATAGCCTTGGAAACCCATTGGAAGATGGAACATTCCGATTTACCAAAGGCGCGAGTAAAGGCTTCTCCTTCAAGAACCTGTCTGGAGGGGAAGAGGCAGTGTTCGACTTGGTCTTAGACTTCGTTGTGGCCAAGCGTGCTTACGACGACACGATGTTTTGCATCGACGAACCTGAGGCGCACATGCATGCGCGCCTTCAGGCTGAACTCTTGTCGGTATTCTATGAGCTCGTCCCTGAGAACTGCCAGTTAATGCTGGCGACACACTCTATCGGGATGATGCGCCGAGCGAGGGACATTGAAGCCACCAGCCCGGGCAGCGTCGTCTTCCTTGACTTTGACGGAAGGAACTTTGATGAGACGGTGGTAATTGAACCCACCATCCCTGACCGTGCATTTTGGAACACCAATTATGAGGTTGCGCTTGGCGATTTGGCCGCGCTGGTCGCGCCGGGGCGCGTAGTGATCTGTGAAGGCGAGCCGATGAATCGGAATGCGGGACAGAACTACTCCCACGACGCTCGTTGCTATGAACGGATCTTTCAGGGTGAATTTCCAGAAACCCAGTTCATTCCTGGAGGCAATGCTTCAGAAGTCGCTGGTGATCGACGAGGCATCGCCTATGCGCTTGGTGTGTTGACGCAAGGTACCCAAATCGTCAGGCTCATTGACCGCAATTCCTCATCTCCTGATGAGGTCGCCGAGTTTATGAGAGAAGGCGTCCGAGTGTTGTCGTATCGCAATTTGGAGTCCTACTTATTCTACGACGAAGTTCTACGAGCACTAACTGATTCAGTAGGGAAGACCGATAAGGCCGATGACCTCTTGGCGGAAAAGCAACGCATCCTCAACCAGAGGACTGGAGATGCCCCTGACGACCTAAAGCCAGCCAGCGGTGATATTTACAACGCATGCAAGTCCGTGCTGGAACTTGCCAATCCCGGAAACAACGCCAAAACCTTTATGCGTGACACTCTCGCTCCACTCATCCAGCCGGGGATGGCCGTGTACGACGAATTGAAGCGTGACATCTTCGGATAGGGGTTGTGTGTAGATGAACATTGAGCGAATCGCAGCCCTGGCCGCATCCGGCGAGTCCGAGACGCTGGAGTTCAAGGAGACGACCGGCACGCGCCGAGAGGCGACCATGACCGTCTGCGCCTTCCTGAACCAGGGTGGCGGGCAGTTGCTGTTCGGCGTGACATCGGTCGGGGCCGTCGTTGGCCAGCAGGTCAGCGAGCGCACCATAGAGGAGTTGAGCGCTGAGCTTCGGCAGATCGACCCTCCAGCGTTTCCGACGGTCGAGAGGGTCCCCGTGGACGGCGGCCGCGAAGTCATCGTGGTCAGCATGGCCCAGGGAGCGTCAAGGCCGTACTCCTACCGCGGCACCGCCTATCGCCGCGTCGGAAACACCACGCTGGCAATGTCCGTCGACGAGTACAACCGAATGCTCTTCGAGCGGATGCACAGCGAGCAGCGCTGGGAGAACCAACCCGCCGCTGGGTGGTCGGTCGACGACCTGGACGCGGCCGAGATTCGACGGACAGTCACTGAGGCGGTCCGGCGCGGACGGCTGGAGGAGCCTGTAAGTGGCGAGCTGTCCGACCTGCTGCGCGGTCTCGGCCTACTGCGCGATGGTGTGCTACTGAGGGCCGCAGCGGTGCTGTTCGGCAGCACGGAGCGGCTGGAGTTTGAGATGCCGCAATGCCTCCTGCGCGTCGCTCGTTTCCGAGGACTCGACCGGATGGAGTTCCTGGACAACCGCCAGTTCAACGGCAACGCCTTCACACTTCTGGCGAACGCGGAGCGCTTTCTGCGCGACACCCTGCCCATCGCCGGGCGGTTCGAGCAGGACCGGTTCGAGCGGATCGACGAGCCCCTGTACCCACCCCTGGCCACTCGCGAGGCGCTTGCCAATGCCCTATGCCACCGTGACTACTCCATTGGGGGCGGTTCAGTCGGTGTAGCGATCTATGACGACCGTCTGGAGGTCACATCCTCCGGCTCGCTACACTTCGGCCTTACGCCGGAGAAGCTGTTTGGCCCGCATGAATCGCGGCCGTGGAACCCGCTGGTCGCCCGCACCTTCTACCGGCGCGGGATCATCGAGGAGTGGGGAAGCGGAACACTGAAGATGGCCGAGCTCACGAGCAGCGCAGGGCTTCCGGTCCCAGAGATCGAGGATGACGGCGGGGCCGTCACCGTCCGGTTCCGGCATGGCCGGTTCGTCCCACAGCCTGCTACCAGCGGCATGAGCGGGCCTGAAGAACGACGGGAGATGATACTCGCGCTGCTGGAAGGCGTGCAGGACGGCTTGACGCGCCAGGAGCTTCACGCGTGTCTGGGTCCCGAAGTCAGCGAACGGCAGGTACGAAGGGCACTAAGTGAATTGAAGAACGGAGGGTTGGTCGCGTCCACGAATCGCGGGCCGTTGACACGCTGGAGTAGGGAGGCGAGATAGGGGGCAGATATGAGTCAGATAGGGGCGCGATAGCGGTCAGATAGAGCCCTGCGGGAAAGGAGTCAAGGCAGTGAATAGACCTCTCAAGGGTGCAAGGGAGTCCAATAGCGGTCTATTGGACTTGATGTTGACGGCGTTGGGGGCGTGATTGCGGTCAGATAGAGGCGCGATAGGGGTCAGACCATGACCGAGCCGAAGATCACAGAAGCAGGCTCCGTCCAGTTCCCGATGGTCCGCCATGCGGCGGAGATCGGCTGGGCGCCTTTGCCGCCGTCAGACGCCCTTGCCATGCGAGGGGGCGAGGCCGGGCTGCTGTTTCGCGGCGTGCTGGAAGAGGCACTGCATCGCTTCAATTCCTGGATGACGGACGACGCCGTCCGGTCGGTCGTGGAGAACATCCAGGCGCTCCCGCCGACGATTGAAGGCAACCGGCAGATGCTCGCCTGGCTGCGGGGCGAGCGGCAGTGGTACGACGAGGCCGAGCAGCGCCATCGACAGGTCAGGCTTGTCGACTTCGACGAACCGTCGGCCAACGTCCTGCACGTGACATGGGAATGGCGGCTCAAGCCTCCTGCCCGCAAGGGCAACCGCGCCGACGTGATGTTCGTGGTCAACGGCTTGCCGGTCGCCATCGTCGAGCACAAGAACCCGACGGACGCCGACGCCATCGAGCGGGGCGTCACGCAGCTACGACGCTACGAGATTGAGACGCCCGAACTGATGGTCGCGGCGCAGCTCTTCAACGTGACCCATCTCCTCGACTACTGGTACGGCGTCACTTGGAACCTGTCGCGCCGCTACATGGCGCGGTGGAAGGAGCCCCAAGAAGAGAGCTACCGCTTCGCCGTACAGTCTTTCTTCGAACCGATGGACTTTCTGCGCACCCTGCGCGACTGGGTTCTCTTCTATGTCGAGGATGGCGAGACACGGAAGACCGTGTTGCGCCAGCACCAGCGCCGCGCAGTGGACCGCATCGTCGAACGCTGCGCCGAGACGGTGAGACACAGGGGCCTCGTCTGGCATACCCAGGGGGCAGGCAAGACCTTCACGTTGCTCACCGCCGCCCGCCTGGTCCTGGAGGCCAAGGAGGAGTTTAGCAACTCCAGGGTGGTCGTCGTGGTGGACCGCACCGAATTGGAGGGCCAGCTTGCGGGATGGGTCGAGCGGCTGCTCGGCGAGATGCAGCAGCAGGACATCGCCGTCTGGCGCGCCAGCTCGAAGGAACAACTGCGAGAGCTGCTGGCCACCGATAGGAGAGGGCTGATCATCTCGATGATCCACAAGTTCGAGGGCATCGAGAAGGACGCCAACGCCCGCGACAACATCTACGTGTTCATCGACGAAGCCCACCGCTCCGTCGCCAGAGAGCTTGGCACGTACCTGATGGCCGCACTGCCGAACTCGACCATCGTCGGCTTCACCGGCACGCCCATCGCGCGAACGGAGCACGGCGAGGGCACTTTCAAGATATTCGGGGCCGACGACGAGCAGGGCTACCTGGACAAGTACTCGATAGCCGAGTCCATCGAGGACGAGACAACGCTGCCCATCCGCCACATGATGGCGCCCAGCGAAATGACCGTGCCTGCCGAACAGCTTGACCGCGAGTTCTTTGCCCTTGCCGCAATGGAGGGCGTCACTGACGTCGATGAGCTCAACCGCGTGCTGGACCGGGCCGTAGGCTTGCGTACCTTCCTCACAGCCGACGACCGCATCGAGAAGGTCTCGACGTTCGTTGCCGAGCACTTCCAGGAGAACGTGCTGCCCCTCGGATTCAAGGGGTTCCTGGTGGCGGTCAACCGGGAAGCCTGCGCCAAGTACAAGCGGGCCCTTGACAAGCTGCTGCCACCAGAATGGACCGTGCCGGTGTACTCGGAGAATTCCAATGACGTCGTGGAGAGGCCCCTCGTTGCCGAGCTTCAACTTTCGGAGGAGCGGGAGAAGGACGTTCGCCTGATGTTCAAGAAGGCGAGCGAGGACCCAAAGCTACTCATCGTCACCGATAAGCTGCTGACTGGCTTCGACGCGCCATTGTTGTACTGCATGTACCTGGACAAGCCGATGCGCGATCACGTACTGCTCCAAGCCATCGCGCGGGTGAACCGACCTCATGTGGACGTGAAGGGCATTCGCAAGCCCATCGGACTTGTCGTGGACTTCGTGGGTGTGCTTCGTGAGCTGAGGAAAGCGCTGCAGTTCGATTCCGCCGACGTGAGCGGAGTGATCGAGGACCTCGACCTGCTGATGCACGACTTCCAGAACAAGATTGCTGAGGCACGGGCGGCCTATCTCGACAGCGAGGACGGTGGCCGAGTGGCCGAGACGCGGGCAGTCTATGCCACTACTGGCGGAAGCGCAGACCAACGCTTGGAGCAGATTGTGTACACGCGCTTTCTCGATCCCGATACCCGCAAGGGGTTCTTCTCGACCTACAAGGAGATAGAGGCGCTGTGGGAGATACTTTCGCCATCGGCTGAGCTGCGCGACCACATCGACACTTTCAGGCACCTCACCCAGCTCTATGCCGTAGTCCGCAACGCCTACGCCGACCGACCGAACTTCGAAGCGGATCTGGCTCACAAGACCCGGCGACTCGTCGAAGAATCGGCTGCGATGCATGGCTTGGGCAACCTGACCAAATCTGTGACCTTCGACCTTCGCACCCTCACTGCTCTGCGGAAGCAGTCCGGTTCCGACGAAGCCAAGGTGTTCAACCTGGTGCGCGGCCTCCAAGCGGAGGTAGAGAGCGAGCCAGGGCTGGAGTCCGTGCTGCGGCCTCTCAAGGAACGCGCAGAGTCCGTGCTTAAAGACCTTGAAGGGCGCGCGACTTCCGGACTGGCGGCATTGGACATGCTTGAGGCTCTTGCCAAAGAGAAGGAGGCCGCCGTCGCCGCCGCGAGGGACAGCACACTCCCTCCAAGAGCTTTCGGGGTGTACTGGACGCTGAAGGACGACGCTGCCCTCCACGCCGCTGGTGTGAGCGCGATGGGGTTTGCAGAAGAAGCCCAAGCGCTTGTGGAACGCTTTCCCAACGCCGCCGTGAACGCCGACGAGCAACGACGGCTTAGGACTTCACTGTACAACCCATTGCTGAGGGTGGCGGGCCGTGAGCGAGGCTGGATCGTGGACCAAACCCTGGCGATACTGCTGAGCGGGGACGCCGATGTCGAGGCGTGACGACAGATCATGGGGACTGCGGCAACGGGTGGAGTATTGGGCGGAGCGCCTCCGCGTCCCTGCGCCGCGCATGCGAGTCAGGGATATGACCCGCAAGTGGGGTTCCTGCTCGACGGCCGGCACGATTACCCTCGCGACCGATCTGGGCAACCAGGATGTCGGGTTCCAGAACTTCGTTATCGCGCATGAGTTGCTCCACCTACGCGTACCGAACCATGGGAAGCTCTTCAAGGCGCTCATGACAGCGCACGTGCCCGATTGGAAAACCTACGATGTGGACAGAAAAGGTCGCCACGCGGTGTGTCCGTCAGGACGAACAAGGGTAGTGTCATGATGAACGATCCGAATGCTTGGGGCGAATAGCGCAGCCCCCGCGCTACACCTAAACTAAAGCCAAGGTGGGATGTGCATATCTTAGGCATTGGGAATAGGGCCGGAGGTTTTGCGGGAGTCCCTCGGCACTTAATTGCAAGTTGGGTACCCGCACAGGTCAAGGGTTGTAGAATCTTGTGAATAGGTAGCTGGGTTGTTGGCAATGTCGCAGAGGGGTTCGTCATGACGATGGAACAGGGTTTCTCACGGATTAAGGAAATCGCTGAAAGGATAAAGGAAGATCGGGAAAGCGGACTGGCGCCGAGTTCCGCTACACCAACTGTCCGTGAATTCATGTCATGGTTTGGGTACGCGCGGCGTGGCCTTTGGGTTGTTGAGAGAGTACGCGAAGAACTGGAGGCTAATGGTCTTCATACCGAGCCCGATTTTCAACACGCCTATGTCGACGGCCCCATCTCCTTCCGGGACTCTTCAGTTTCCACTCCTCCTGCGGACAGTACTCTGCGCGTGGACATCCTCGAAGCTGCCCACAATCCACCGACCACTGTGACACCAAACCATGATCTGAAGACAGCCGTCACCCACATGATGAGTAACGACTTCTCTCAGATTCCTGTAATGGAAGGCCCGCGGGAGGTAAAAGGAGTAATCACTTGGGAGTCCATCGGTTCAAAGACCGCAATGGGGCAGAGCAGCGACGACGTTTCGGTCTACATGGAGCGAGCCGAAATCATTGATGGCCAACAGCCCTTGTTTGATGCAGTTAGCGTCATTGCTAGGACCGGATATGTATTGGTAAGGGGTCGAGATAATACCATCACTGGAATCGTTACGGCGAGTGACCTTAACGACCAATTCCTCCAATTGGCCGAACCATTTCTTCTCGTCGGAGAAATAGAGAGCCATATTAGAAGAGTAATTCATGGTCAGTTCACACGAGAGGAACTTGTCGGCCTATCGAACACATCCGACAACCAGGCAATAGACCACATCGCCGACTTGACGTTTGGTGATTACTGTCGCTTGCTGGAAGACCCTACCAGATGGGAAAAGCTGAACCTCAAATTTGAGCGAACGGTTTTTGTGAAACTTTTGCATGAAATCAGGGACATACGGAACAACGTGATGCACTTCAACCCTGATGGGCTGGACCCGGAGGACGTTCGGAAATTGCGGAACGCATCACACTTTTTCAGCGATTAGCGCACTGATGCCTCAATCCAATGGCCCGGACTTCAATGCCGATGAGGCCATCTGAGGTAGGGTAAGGGAGGAAGCGACTGGGAATCCCCGCGAATCCCTGCCCCGTAATGGAGGACCTGGTGCAGGAGAGGGTCTAAGGGTTCATCGCCAGGCCGATTGGCCGCAAGGTCAAACGGCGCCGCCGGGCGGTCCTGCAATCGAGCGCCGGAGAACTCCTGCAAAAATCGCGGCCCGATTGCCAGCGCCCGGCAAATGCACATCCCAGCTTGGCTTTGGTTTAGGTCCTGATTGAACGCGTTGCAACGGTGAGAATCTTGGACATCGCTGACGGGCTGAATAAACTCTCCGTTGGCTAGAAGGAGATTGCATGCCGGGTGATATAGAACCAAGCAATACCGACGAGATTGACGTGTTCATATCCCATGCCACGGAGGACAAGGACTTTGCCAGCCCCCTTGCACACCAACTCCGCTCGGCAGGATTGAGGGTTTGGTTTGATGAGTTTGAACTTGGCATCGGGGACAGTCTTAACGAGAAAATCAACTATGGCCTGTCTCGAAGTCGCTACGGGGTGGTGGTCATCTCGCCAACATTCTTTAGGAAACACTGGACCCAGCTTGAAATGAACGGCTTCGTCGCTCGTCAGACAGCCGGGAATCGAGTCATCCTACCAATCTGGCATAGGATTACCAAGAACGAGATCATCGAGCAGGCTCCTCCGTTGGCAGACATAGTTGCACTAAACTCATCGATTCAAAGCATGGAGGAGATAGTCGGCGAAATCGTGGAGAAGGTGAAGGACAGGGGATCGCCCAACGTCAGTCCCCAGATGCCACCTGTGACAATCCGTAACACTGGCCCTACCTTCGCTGTCTTCTACATTGCCCAAGTCAATGCAGCAGAGCTTCCCCGGGGAGAAAACCCTGAGCCTTCGTTCTCTGCCTTTGAATTCCCTCCAACTGGCTGGGTGTCTGTGGTGACCGAAGACGAAGAGCTTGAGTATATCTTGGAGGGGATGACCCTTCGGGTGAGACTTGATTGGGGCAACCAATGGTCGGGTGATGAATACCTTGCTTATCAGCTGATGTCTGGAGACCAGCCATTCGCCCTGACGCTCCGCCCGAGCACTGGAGCCCAAATCCATTTGCCGTCCGTCATCAACACCTCGCCGCTCAGAGGGTTGATTAGCTCAAGCCGATCTGGATGGATGATTTTCCAGCTTCAGCAATAGCTGTCGAGTGATCGAACCTAACCGGCCCCGCAAGGAAGCCCGCCCTCTGGTTTCCCTCCGCGAGCTACTGGGCACGATCAGCAGCGGACGTAGCTGAACCCCCCAAGAGGTCCTCCTCAGAGTCCGCTCCGGGCGTATGGCTGTCGTCAGGCATGGGAACGGTGTAGCGGATCGCGGCCCTGCCGGGCATGACCACGGTCTCCTTCCCGAAGGTCTCGATGAAGGCCCTGCTCTCGTGCAATTTGTTTGTGGTGGAGGTTTTGGATCTAGACGGTCAAGCAACAGCAGTGGTGCCCCTGAAGGCTCTAGCGGTGGTCCTCCCCAACGCATCACAATGTTCGTGGTCTCAAGCTGCCAGGCCACATCTTGAAGACGGTGCCAGCTACCGTCCACGGTGGTCCCACTCGTGCATACGGGCTGGGCCAGCTTAGATCCAGACGGGGTAGCAGGGTGCGGCGCCTAGTTGCCCGCTACGCCCGTCCCAACGGCCTGCCGGAGAGGTTGGGGCCGTTGGGACGGGCGCGCTCCTGTCCAAAAATCCGAACTCGTTTGAATAGTCCCTAACCGACCGCCCACGAGTACCTCAGGTTTCCGTGTCTGTCGTGTCCGGCGGATGAAAAGACCCTAATCCTCTGTTGGGAGCGAGTCTACGAGTAGTGCAATCCAATCGCGTCATCAGCCACTGCAGGCGGTGCCACGGCCAGGGATGTTTCCGGCTAGCGGCGGCTAGACGACCGACTTGGTCTTCGAGGGGTGGTGGGGCATTGCCCTCACTGATCGCTACCGGGGACCGGCTGAGCTTAGCGATGGATTGGGATATGGTGGCGGCTCTCGCCGCCCGTGACGAGAAGGCTGAGGCTCCCTCGTAGCGACTGGTTCGGCCTCTCGACGTTGATCTACTTGGAGGCTTCGTGGTAGCCTTGATCTACCACCCCTATCTCTTCGGCGGTAGGGTCAGACCGCCCCCTCAGGGCGGTCTCTGTCTTTGTTGGGGAGTAGAGATTGATCAACAACGTCAAAATGGACGGCTTCAATCTCTGCTGCCGCGCCCTCAAGGACAGGCCGCCAGGACCGGGGAGTACCACCCGCGCTGACTGGCTCAGCCTGCTGTTCCCGTCTCCAAGGCGAGCGCCCTTCAAGGGACTCTACGGACGCGGACTGGAATCCCCATAGGCCCACTCGTTAATCCGGGCTGGGCTCCGCCAGTTCAGATCCGGACGGGGTAGCAGGGTTCAGTGCCTAGGTTGCGCGCCAGGCCTGGTCTCAGCGGTCGCACCCTGCTCGGGAGGGCTGTTGTGGGGCATGCTACTGTCTAACAATCTGACCTGGCTTGAACGGACCCAAACCGACCACCCACGAGTACTTCACTTTTCCGTGTCGATTGAGTCCGCCGGATGAAGGTTCTTGATTCTGTATAGTTTGGTGGAGCCTCATCGGACGAACAGGATGTTCGATCGGACCCTGCCTGGAGTACGCTTGACCTAGTTTCTAGAACGAGACGAGCTGGGAGAACTGAATCGGCGAAGATTTCGTGATATTGCTTATAGACATCTAGAGGAACCATTATTCGACGGTCGTACAAGGTTTATCATCCGGGTCCTTCCGCCTCCCGGAACCAGACCGCTTGCTAATGGGTGGTAGGCAGTGACGTTAAGTGTGGGCACAAATATGACTGCCAAAGCAACCACTGGGCAACAGGTCGGGATTACAATCTGGGGGGACGCCCCAGACACCAAGAGTAGATCAACTCCAGTAAGAACCGCCTCCCTGCATAGAAGAAGCAGCCTCTACCTATACCCTGCTTTCATCCCGCATCTTGATGGCGCTGGAGCTGACGGCGTTCAGTCTTGCGAGCTATCCTGTTTCCGGTGTTGTTGCATCTCCCTTACAACCTCTGTCACCATTATAATCAGAAATCCCACTGCCAGCGGAAGTGTGATAGCAGATAGAAAAGACCAGAACCCGTTGAATTCCGTCGCTGCATAGATGCCGTAGACAAAGGTAATCGCGATTATGACCCCTGCCAATATCCTGCCAAGCAACACAGTATCTACGTTTGCCTTTAGCTCCATGGGGTACCTCCTTTACTGGTAGTGGCGTTGCTAGGTGAAAAAGCCTTCACCATTCCCAAGAGATTGTCGCCAGATCAATCAGGAAAGTCAATGCCTCAGCACAGCCGAATAGCTGCGTACCGGACCGGACATGAAAAAGGGGGCCTGCACGTACCGAATTGAGCTTGTCTCAGAAGTCTCCGCGCCCCTGTCTGCGGCAAAATGGTGCGACGATAGGCGTAACAATACCTGAATGTACTGCGACATACGACTATCAAGGACGCTGTTGACACCCTATATCGTTTTGAACGAACGAGGTCAAAGCCTTCGGTGCTACTTCTGAGACAAGCTCTAATGGAGCGATGCCCTCCCCTTGCTGGTCATGTATGCGGCCCTTTTCTTTTGCCCATTTTCCGGTGGGGCATTGATTCCTCTTCTTCGTTCGCCCTCTTCTGCGTCAGATGGTCCATCTGGGGAAGCGGCAGGCATGGAAGCCAATAAGAGGAGACTCACTCTGGACCTGGCCTCCACCCTTCAACGTTGGCTGAAGGTCTGGCGGTCAAGGGCGTCAGCATGAGTCGGAGCGGTCAAACCGCCGTCGACCGGGAGGCCGACGAAGGGAGAGGCTGATACCCGTTTCTCGGCGGCGCCATGCCATAGCCGACACGCGCTGGGAGCGCTTCCAAGACGATATGGACGATATGCCGTCCGTCCCCGGCTGAGGGCGCGGGGCTTCAGCAGAAGGACAGGTCGCCAAGGTCAGAGGGGACAACCAACTGGTCTTCCAGGCTGCTTGGCACGCACCCGCTCAAGTCGTTGTCGTTGAGGTGCAGCTCTGTCAGGTCGGAGAGGCGGCCCAGCTCCGCCGGTATCTCCCCGCTCAAGTCGTTGCCGGAGAGGTCCAGCCTTGTCAGGAGGCTGCCCGGGCGGCCCAACCACGCCGGTATCTCCCCGCTCAAGGCGTTGACGCTGAGGTCCAAATCTTCCAGGTTGGAGAGGCTGCCCAGCTCCGGCGGCAGCTCCCCGCTCAAGTTGTTGTTGCCGAGGTTCAGTGTCTCCAGGTTGGAGAGGCTGCCCAGCTCCGCAGGTATCTCCCCGCTCAACTCGTTCTCGGGGAGGGCCAGTACCTCCAGGTTGGAGAGGCTGCCCAGCTCCGCAGGTATCTCCCCGCTCAACTCGTTCTCGTTGAGGCCCAGAAAGTAAAGGTTGGAGAGGTTGCCCAACTCTGCCGGTATCTCCCCGCTCAAGGCGTTGCCGCTGAGGGTCAACTCTGTCAGGTTGGAGAGGCTGCCCAACTCCGCCGGTATCTCCCCGCTCAAGCCGTTGCCGCTGAGGGCCAGCCTTGTCAGGTTGGAGAGGCTGCCCAGCTCCGCCGGTATCTCCCCGCTCAAGGCGTTGTAGAAGAGGCTCAGCTCTGTAACGCGCCCGTCGTCGTAGTCAGTGGTGACGCCCTCCCATTCGCCGAGGGGCGCGTCGCTCAGCCAGTTGTTGCTTTCATTCCAGTTCTCGCCGTCCGTTGCATTGTAGAGGGCAACCAGCGTTTCGCGGTCCGTTTCGACGGAGCCGGAGGCCGCGGGCGGCGCTGCCGCAGCCGCAGGTACAGTCGCATCGGTGGCAGTGGGCGCGTCCCCTGACCCTGGCGTGGACGCGGTCCGGTCGGGGCCTGTCACGCCGGACGGCTCATCGGAGCCGCAGGCCGCAAGCGCCGCCGTAAGGGCCAGCGCAAGGACAACGCTCAAGTGGGTCACGTATCTTGTCGTGTGTGTACGGGTAATTTTCTTTCTCTCCCGGTCTTGACCGGCACCATAGCCGACACGCGCTGGGAGCGCCGCCAGGACGATTAGCCGTCCGTCCCCGGCTGAGGTCACGTGTCTTCGTCTTCGCAGTGGGCCAGGAACAGGTCGTCAACGGTAAAGTTCAAGTCGTACAAGCTGCTTGGCACGCACCCGCTCAACTCGTTGTTGTGGAGGCGCAGCGATACCAGGTTGGAGAGGCTGACCAGCTCCGCTGGTATCTCCCCGCTCAAGGCGTTCTCGTTAAGGTGCAGCTCTGTCAGGTTGGAGAGGCTGCCCAGCTCCGCCGGTATCTCCCCGCTCAACTCGTTGAAGCTGAGGATCAGCCTTCTCAGGTTAGAGAGGCTGCCCAGCTCCGCCGGTATCTCCCCGCTCAATTCGTTGAAGTTGAGGATCAGTATCTCCAGGTTGGAGAGGCTGCCCAGCTCCGCCGGTATCTCCCCGCTCAACTCGTTGAAGCTGAGGTCCAGGAATTGGGAATTATCTAGTTGACTTCGCAAAACGTCAAGAGGTCAGTGGGGAGGGTAAGCCAGCTTACCCTCCCATTACCATCTTGGTCTGGGTAGAACCTACCAGCGACCTTGGGTCTACTGGTGGTAACTTTGGTCTATCTCCCTTGGTCAGCATCTCTTCGACACTCAATGCCTGCATCACGGGATAATCTTCTCCGTTGAGTGGTACCCGTCCCTGTTCGGCTGCAAAGACCCGCAGATTGCGGGGGGGGGTAAAGGCTCACCATCATCGACATTGGTGCATGTATGCCCCTGTTATTCATGGCGGTCTGAGCGCCCAAGAGCTTGTCCATATCGGGACGGCCTACCGGATTCCTGTGCATCTTGACCTGTATGGGAATGATTTCATGGTCTGCCCCGTAGTACCTGGCATCCACGCCACCATCCCCTGTTTTCTTGGAATTTGGAACGGCGTTCAGGAACCCGGCCACCTTATCCTCAGCCCATGCCCAACCGGGCGTCCCATCCTCAGCATCATCCCGTCCCATCAGTGCCCGCATCTCGAATTGCTCCCAATCGTACTCACTCCAGTCCAAGCCGTAGACCACAGGCTCAACCGCTTCTCCCCTAGAACGCAAACGTTGCTCCATGACCCTGGCGGCAACGGCGCTGATATCAATTCCCAGGTACTTCCGACCCAGCTTGGCGGCAGCATCTACGGCGGTCCCGCAGCCACAGAACGGATCAAGCACAAGGTCGCCGGGATTGCTGGATGCCTCGATGATTCGCTCAAGCAGGGCTAGGGGCTTCTGGGTCGGGTAGCCAACTTTCTCACGGGAGAAACTCTTGATCATGATGGAATCTAAAACATCGCCATTAGAGCAATTCCAAGTGTCCTCTATTGGTACGCCCTTGCCCTTGGGCGACTGACCGTCCCTTCGTACATATCCTTTGGGATATGGGATATAACGCTTGTTGAAACGTTTTATTGCCTCCGTACTTTTCACATAGTACAAGAGCATATCGTGATTACGTATCCATCCCGCCTTCTGCGTCTTAAATCCACTAAGCCATCCGATACGCCATATTATCTCATTCCTGAAATGTTCTAATCCAAACACGGCATCCATCAATACTCGCAGGTACGCGTTGGCATGATAATCGCAATGTAGGTAGATGCTGCCCGTGGGTTTTAGAATCCTGTGCATATCTATTAGGCGCCGTCCCATGAACACGCAATAGGCCGCCATCTTGGAATCCTGACCAGCCTGTAACCTGATACCTTTGAGAGTATCCAGCAGGGGGCCGTGAGGGATGCGCCGGAAGGTCCGTTCCGTCTCGGTTGTCCACTTCCAGATGTCCTTGAGCTGGTCGTCCACCATGCCCTTATCGCCGAAGATGGCTACATAGTGAGTATCGGACTGAAAAGGCGGGTCAAGGTAGATAAGGTCTACGGATTCGTCTGGGAGCGTTCTAAGAATGTCGATGTTGTCGCCACAGACCAGAGCATTGCCCGTGAGGTATTTTGTGTAATCATCCGAGTCTACGAATAGAGGTTGCAATCTGTTCCTCCCTTGAGCACCATTTAGGACACCTTGTCAGGTTCCTTGCTCTCTCTAGGAGGTCGATATTTCACCACCTTCTGCACCATTGATTTCAGAACGCCAAAGTCTATTTTCTTGTCTCCTTTTCCAGCCATGTCATCCCTCTCTTTCTCTCCTAGCTTATCAACTCTTTGTAGGTAAGCCGCTTGCCCACAGCACCACTTACCAAGCTCTCAAGTCGTTTCATGGTCTTCCGTGCTACGTTTCCTTCGTTCAGTCGAAAGGTGAACTCATCAACGTATCGGGCCATGTGCTTGAAGCTCCACTGATGGTACACGCCGTTATAGCCCCGTTTCAAGACCGCCCACACGGATTCTATGGAGTTTGTGGATGCCATGCCGTTCACATACTCCTTGACGGTGTGGTTAACGGTCAGGTGCTGGTACCTATTGCCAAACTGCTTGTAGGCTGCCGCTTCATCGGTATATAGGGTAGAGCCTGCTTCCACCCCGTGAAAGACTTCCCGCCCGATGGTGGATGTCGCAGTATCGGCGATGGGCTTTGCGGCTACTCTACCGCCCCGAACCTTCATGCCCAGCACCGGTTGCTTGCCTACGGCCCCCCGCCCGGCGTTCAGTTTCTTGGAGCTATGCTTGTTAGTCTCCTTGCCCCCAAAGTAGGCTTCATCCACTTCGACCTCACCGGATAGGGGTTCAGCTTCTATCTTACATGCTTCCCTCAGACGGTGAAGCATGAACCATGTGGCAGACTGGGTAATCCCTAGTTGCTTCGATAGCTGTAGGCTGCTGACACCCTTCCGTGCGGTTTGCAGGATGTACATGGCATAGAGCCACTTATCCAAGGGGATGTGGGACCGCTCAAAGATGGTTCCCGTCCTTACGGTGAACTTCTTCCGGCAGTCCTTGCACTGGTGATACTGGTAGGCTTTCTGCCGTGCGGTCCGATTGCTCTCGCAGAAGGGGCAGATGATGCCTTTCTTCCAACGTATAGTTTCGATATACTCTACAGCAGATTGTTCATTGGGGAAGGTCTTGAAGAACTCGTAGGCACTGATGGTGATGCCGTCTTTGCTTGCCACTGCTGACTCCCGATTTACTACGTTATAAGTAGTATATCATAGCTAATTTGCGAAGTCAACTAGATAATTCCCTTTTTATTGGCGCCATAGCCAACACGCGCCGGGAGCGCCTCCTGGACGATATGCCGTCCGTCCCCGGCTGAGTGCGAGTGGCTTCAGCAGTAGGGCAGGCCGCCAAGGTTAAAAAGGTTGCCCAACTGGTGCTCCAGGCTGCTTGGCACGCACCCGCTCAAGTCGTTGCCGTCGAGGAGCAGCTCTGTCAGCTTGGAGAGGCTGCCCAACTCCGCCGGTATCTCCCCGCTCAAGTCGTTGGAGCCGAGGTTCAGAAATTTCAGCCTGGAGAGGCTGCCCAACTCCGGCGGTATCTCCCCGCTCAAGTCGTTGCCGTCGAGGTTCACGTACTCCAGGTTGGCGAGGTTGCCCAGCTCCGGCGGTATCTCCCCGCTCAACTCGTTGCTGCGGAGGTTCAGCGTTCCCATGTTGGAGAGGCCGTCCAGCTCCGCCGGTATCTCCCCGCTCAACTCGTTGCCGCCGAGGTTCAGATGTGTCAGGTTGGAGAGGCTGCCCAACTCCGGCGGTATCTCCCCGCTCAAGTCGTTGCTGTTGAGGATCAGATGTGTCAGGTTGGAGAGGCTGCCCAACTCCGGCGGTATCTCCCCGCTCAACTCGTTGCTGTCGAGGCTAAGCCGTTCAAGGTTGGAGAGGCTGCCCAACTCCGGCGGTATCTCCCCGCTCAAGTCGTTGCCGTCGAGGTTCAGCGTTGTCAGGTTGGAGAGGTTGCCCAGCTCCGGCGGTATCTCCCCGCTCAAGGCGCTGCCGCGGAGGCTCAGCACTACCAGGTTGGAGAGGCTGCCCAACTCCGTCGGTATCTCCCCGCTCAACTCGTTGAAGCGGAGGTTCAGGGCTCTAACGCGCCCATTGTCGTCAGTGTTGACGCCCTCCCATTCGCCGAGGGGAGCGTCGCTCAGCCAGTTCTCACTGTCACCCCAGTTCTCACCGTCTGTTGAGTTGTAGAAGGCAACCAGGGCTTCCCGGTCCGTTTCGGCGGAGGTCGGCCCAAGGGTGGGCAGAGGCGGTCTGGTAGCCGCAGGTCCAGGCGCATCGGTGGCAGTGGGCGCGTCCCCTGACCCTGGCGTGGTAGGCGTCTGTGCGGGGGAGACCGGCGTCTCCGCTGGGGTGGACGCGGTCCGGTCGGGGCCTGTCACGCCGGACGGCTCGTCAGAGCCGCAGGCCGCGAGCGCCGCCGTAAGGGCCAGCGCAAGGACAACGCTCAACAGGGTCACGTATCTTGTCGTGTGTGTACGGGTCATTTTCTTTAGAGCGTGTCCCATAAACCCCCTTCCTGCGGGGTTGGCGAAGCAGTAAGCTCATAGAAACATCAGGCAGGTAGGACACTATGGCTTATAACCTTCTGAGTTGCGAGCGAGACCAGAGCTACTTGATGCCGCCGTCCATGAGGGATTGGCTGAGTGAGGGTCACTTGGCTTGGTTCATTGTAGATGCAGTAGGCCAGATGGATCTGAGGGAGTTCTATGCAGTCTATCGAAGTGATGGATGGGGTGCAGCGGCCTACGATCCGGGGATGATGGTGGCCATCCTGTTGTACGGCTACTGCCTGGGTGTACGCAGTTCCAGGCGCATAGCCCGTGCTCTGGAGGAAGATGTAGGATTCCGGGTGGTGGCGGCCAACCGGCAGCCAGACTTCCGTACCATCTGTCGCTTTAGGGCGGAGCGCGAGGAGGCGTTCGAGGAGCTCTTTGTAGAGGTACTGAGGTTATGCCATGAAGCGGGTCTGGTGAAGTTGGGGGTAGTGGCTCTTGATGGGACGAAGGTGGCAGCCAACGCGGCCCTGGCCACCAACCGGAGCCACCAGGCCATTGAAGAAGAAGTGCGGCGCATGTTGGCAGAGGCCAAGGCAACGGATGCTGAAGAGGATGCCCATTATGGTCCCGACCGGCGAGGGGATGAGCTACCGGAAGGGCTAGGGGGACGGACGGAGCGGCTCAAGCGCCTGAAGGAAGCCAAGGAACGTCTGCAGCGGGAGGCTGAAGCAGGAGCCAAGGCTGTCCAAGAGCACGTGGAGCGACGGCGGGCAGAAGAAGATGTCACAGGCAAAAAGAAGCGAGGGCGAAAGCCCAAGGTGGTAGAGCCACTTCCTACCGAAGGGGCGAAGGCTAATACCACCGACCCGGACAGTCGTATCATGAAGACCAGGCAAGGGTACGTGCAGGGCTACAATGCCCAGGCGGTGGTGAGCGAGGAGCAGATCATAGTAGCCGTTGGAGTGACCCAAGAGGCCAACGATGTGCAGCAACTGGAGCCGATGCTCCAAACCATGGCGCATACTCTGGAAGCAGCCGGCATAGAGGACCGGCCCAAAGCGGGCTTGGCCGATGCCGGGTACTGGAGTGAGGCCAACATCAGGGCTTGCCCCTGGCCAGAGATGCCTGAGCTTCTTATTGCCACCACCAAGGATTGGAAACAGCGGAAGCTGCTATGGGAGAAGGGGTGTCCCCGAGGGCGTATACCAAAAGGACTGAGCCCGAGGGACAGGATGGAGCGCAAGCTGCTGACAAAGCGAGGCCGAGCTCTGTACAAGAAGCGGGGTGTACTGGTGGAGCCGGTGTTCGGACAGGTCAAGGAAGGCCAGGGGTTCCGACGGTTTATGAGACGGGGGTTGGGCACTGCACAGAGTGAGTGGTCGCTGGCAGGGACGACCCATAACTTGCTCAAGCTATGGCGCAGCGGCCAAGCGCCTTGGGACTGGGTCAAGGCGCCATGGAACTAAGAGAGTAGACGACCTTTCTGGGGGCCGACAAGTGGCCGGTGCAACTGGACGGGCCAACCTCTGTTGAGGCGCATCGCTCCCACACCTGTGTTACTCAACCCGCCCACCGGTCTATGAGACAAACTCTTTACCTCCCGGTTTTATTTGCGCCATAGCCAACACGCGCTGGGAGCGCCTCCAGGACGATGTGGGCGATATGCCGTCCGTCCCCGGCTGAGGGCGCGTGGCTTCAGCAGAAGGGCAGGCCGCCAAGGGCAGAAACGCTGCTGCGCAACTGGTCTGCCAGGCTGCTTGGCACGCACCCGCTCAAATCGGTGTCCTTGAGGTACAGATCTGTCAGGTTAGAGAGGCTGCCCAACTCCGCCGGTATCTCCCCCCTCAAGGCGGTGTGGCCGAGGTCCAGATATGTCAGGTTGGAGAGGCTGCCCAGCTCCGCCGGTATCTCCCCCCTCAAGCGGTTGTCGTAGAGGTCCAGATATGTCAGGTTGGAGAGGCTGCCCAACCACGCCGGTATCTCCCCGCTCAAGCCGATGTAGCTGAGGTCCAGATATGTCAGGTTGGAGAGGCTGCCCAACCACGCCGGTATCTCCTCGCTCGAGTAGATGCCTCTGAGGACCAGCCGTTCAAGGTTGGAGAGGCTGCCCAGCTCCGCCGGTATCTCCCCGCTCACGTCGGCGTTGCGGAGGTCCAGCCATGTCAGCTTGGAGAGGCTGCCCAGCTCCGCCGGTATCTCCCCGCTCACGTCGGTGTCGCTGAGGTCCAGCCATGTCAGGTTGGAGAGGCTGCCCAGCTCCGCCGGTATCTCCCCGCTCAACTCGTTGCCGCTGAGGGTCAGCCCTGTCAGGTTGGAGAGGCTGCCCAGCTCCGCCGGTATCTCCCCGCTCAAGTTGTTGTCGCCGAGGATCAGACTTGTAACGCGCCCGCCATTGGTGGTGACGCCCTTCCATTGGCCGAGGGGCGCGTCGCTCAGCCAGTTTTTGCTTCCATCCCAGTTATCACCGTCCCAGTTCTCACCGTCCGTTGCGTTGTAGAGGGCAACCAGGGCCTCCCGGTCCGTTTCGGCAGAGGTCGGCCCAAGGGTAGGCAGAGGCGGTCTGGTAGCCGCAGGTCCAAGCGCAGCGGTGGCAGTGGGCGCGGCCCCTGACCCTGGCGTGGACGCGGTCCGGTCGGGGCCTGTCACGCCGGATGGCTCATCGGAGCCGCAGGCCGCAAGCGCCGCCGTAAGGGCCAGCGCAAGGACAACGCTCAACAGGGTTATGTATCTTGTCGTGTGTGTACGGGTCATTTTCTTTACCTCCCGGTTTTGCCTGGCGCATATATCCACGGATTCATACTGGCATAGAGGAGTTTCTGAGGGCTGTTCAAGGCTGAGACAACCTCTTGACGAGCGGCGCTGTTCGCTATTATCAACAGACCCGGGGAATACCAATTACCTGATGGATTGAACCCAACACAACCTCTATTGGTAGTCAATCCAGGGTATTTCGATTATAGGAATATGTCATTCTGAGCCGCAGGCGAAGAATCTAAAACCCTTCAGCAAGAACTTGGTCCGAGTATTGAAGAGAAGGAATGTAGGCAAGGACTTCAGACCCTTCGCTGTCGCTCATAGCCTGTCGAACCATATGAGCGGTGGAGCGCTCCATAAACAACACCTGTAGAGAATGCCGGGCGATTCAACCCGCCCGGCCCTCTTCGTGTCTATTGGAGCCGTCCCGCTGGCTGCGGCGGACTTCCGTCAGCCCTTCCCCACGTCGGCTTCCGCCGTCTCCGCCCCGGCGGGGCCGTCGACCAGCTTCAGGTCCTTGAGTCCCACGCTGTAACGCTTGCCGTCGACTTCAACGGTGCCAACGGTAAACTGCACCAGCGTGCCTATCTTCCCGTTGATCTCCGCCCGCAATCCACCCTCGGCGATGCGGACCGTTCCTCCCTCCCAGAGCCCCCTGGCAATGGCGCGCCGGTCCGCTTCAGGCTCCCCACCGAACTCCATCCATAGCTCCAGTCCATCGACCGCGCCTTCCGACGTCTCGACGGGCCGTTCAATCGCCCGGACACGCCGAACCGTGCCCGGCTTCAGCAGCTTGACGACCTCGCCGTCGCTCACCGCCACGTCCATGAGCGCCGGGGCCTCGCCCTCGCTCAGCCACGCCCAACAACGACCCCGCCACTCGACCCTGACGCTGTTGTCTTCTTCGAACCGCGTCTGCGGCACGAGGGGCCGGTCGGCCACCACCTCGATATCCAATACCGCATTCTCTCCGTCTACAGCCATTGTCGCCTCCTGTGAAGAGTTGTCTCCCGGCGAATCCTCGCGGTCTTTGGCCGCCCGCCTTCGCCGCCAGTAATCCTTCATGTAGCAGCCGGGCCTGCACCAGCCCGCCTCACCGGCGCCGCGCCGGTACAGGCGGTAGTAGACCCGCCCGTACTCCCGGCAGACCTTCTTCCTGTACCTGGTCACTCCGCACCGTCGCAGCCGTATAGGATCAACTTGAAGCCGCCGGGAACGCCGCTCGCCAGCTCAAGGATGGCCCAGAGGTAGGCCCCCGAAGGCGGTCCTCCCCTGCGCCACTTCAAGAGGCCGCGCTGCGTGACGCCGAGAAGCTCGGCGAACTCCTGCCACGACAGACCGGTCATCTCCTTCAGCTGCTCCAGCCGCTCCCCGAAGTCCTCCGGAAAGGGCTGCGGGCGGTAGTCCAGGGTCCGATTCCGTTCCTCAATAGCCATAGTCCTTCCTCCGCCCTTTGAATATCACGATGACGTCCGTTCCGCCTCCGCCGAGGCTGATGACGGCCAGACGCCTCATTGCCGGAGAGCCTCTAGGTCAACGCCCACGGGCAAGTCGCGCTCGGGGCACATCAGGATTCCGTCCCGGAGTCCCATCGCCCCGGCCAGGGTCAGCAGCAGGAAGAGATGGGCGGGGCTGGGAGCCACGCCCTTCTCCCGCCACTGCCACAGCCGATAGGGTCTGACCCCCAGCAGACGGGCCAGCGTCTTCCAGCTCAGCCCGCTCGCCTCCTTGAACAGCTTCAGCCGTTCAGGGAAGTCCTTGGGGAAGTCGAACTCGACGGGACGGTAGACCCGCTGCTGCACTCCCACGCCCTAGCCCTCCTTGCCGTTCAGGCCGAATCCGACGGCTAGGGGAGGCTGGTAGACCCCACCGGGCGGGATGACGTGCACCCCCAGGAGCGTGTAGAGGCCGCCGGGGATGCGGGCCGCCAGCAGGACGAGGGCGCACAGCCCGTCCCCGCTGGGCTTCGTGCCCTTCCGCCATCGCTGAAGCTGGCGCGGGTCCACGCCCAGGCAAGCGGCGAGAGCCTCCCAGGAAAGACCGGTGACCTCCTTGAAGGCGTCGAGCCGCTCGGCGAAGTCCTCGGGTATGAGGCCGTTGTCGAGGATCAGATGGGAGGGGAGGAGACCGCTCTTCACGACACGGCCTCCAGGATGAACAGGTCCTCGAAGCGGGTGACGCCCAGGGCCTCCATGAGGCGCTTGCGCATGTCCGCCGAGGGGCAGCGCGTCCCGCTCATCAGCTGGGACAGGTAGCCAGACGAGGTGCCCACTCTTGTCACCAGCTCGTTCTGGGTCATGTTGAGCCGGTTGAGCAGCTCCCACACGGCGTGGGGGTTGAGCTTGACCCGCGATGAGGGTTGTCTGCGCTTCACGCCGCGCCCTCCTCTTGGGTCGTCTCCCGGACAGCAGGCGGCGGACCGTTGACGGCGGAATCGTCCCGATCCCCGGCTGCGCCGTTGGCGTACAGCTCGGGGTTGGCCAGGTAGTGGCGCGCGATGATGCGGGCCAGTATCCGCAGGCCCTCGATGCGCTGCCTCTCCTGTTTCGGGCTAAGCCTTCGCTTCAGCTTGCTACTCACGCCAACCGTCTCCCTTGGGAGTGCGCCGCGCCGTGAAGGGGTGGCCTGCGGGCGCGTCCGAGATGTACACTCACCCAAACGTCCGAATATCTGTGTTGTCCGCAATAGTGTATCACTATAAAGTACGGCAAGACAATGACTAGAAGGCGCTTGCAGAGGCTATACGGGGCTTTATTGACAAATTGCTCGCTCTAATGTAACAATATAGCAGCTACAACGTAGCTCAGATGTAGCAGGAGAAATGTACGCTGTGCTGTCCGCACCCACGGCGACGAGGGGAGAGCATCATGGACGGGCTTGACGACTACCGGCCGGGCGACGACCCGCAGGAACTGGAGGGCAACGAGGAGATCGGGCCACTGCTCAAGCGGCTGCGCGGAAATCTCAGCCTCCGGGACGTGAACCAGCGCACCGGCATCTCCAGCTCGTACCTCTCCCAGATCGAGCGGGGCGAGCGAATGCCGGGCCGCAACATGGTCGGCAAGCTCGCCGCTGTCTACAACGTGGACCCCGAGGAGCTGATGAAGCGGGCCGGGCACACCGGCCAGCCCGACCCCAACAGCAACGAGGTGCTGGAGGTGGAGCGGGCCTACCGCTACGTCCTGGCCGACCCCCAGTTCAGGGTGGGCACCAGGCCCGACGGCCCCCTTTCCATCAACGCCAAACGGTTCATCGTCGAGATGTACGAGCGGTTCACGGGAAAGAGGTTGCTGGAATGAACGGGACGCGGGAAGACTTCTGCCGCAGGCTGCTGGACGACGACTCTCCCCAATACACCCTGGACCCGGAGCGGCTGGCCGCCCGCTTCGTGCGCTACTTCCGCGTGTCGGGCCGCCCCACCATGCCGGAGTTGACCGGCCTGATGGAAGAGGCCGGGTTCGGCACGGTCGAGGGCAGGCACCTGGAAAGCATGAAGGGCGTCCACGTCAGCGCGCCGGGGGGCGGCTACAACATCTACTACCGCCAGGACCTGTGGGACGGCGCGGCGGAGCACACCATGCTCCACGAAGCCTACGAGATCATCCACGAGACCCTCTGCGACATGGAGTCCAACTCCCCGCCGGAGCGGAAGGTGTGCCGGGAGGCCGACCGGTTCGCTGCGGCGGCGCTGATGCAGCCGCAGGCGTTCTCCCTGGCGGCCGAGCGGTCGGGGCTGGACGTGCTCGCCTTGCAGCGAACGTACCGCTGCTCCTACGCCTCGGTGACCCTGCGGCTGGCCGAGGTCATGGAGGACCGCCCCCTGATGACGGTCCTCTACGAGCGGGAGGAGAAGGGAGACCCCGCAGACTGGGCCGAGCCGCCCGTGCTGTCGGCGACGGTGGTGCGGCGCACGCGGGGATTCGGGAGTCCTGCCACCTTCCCCATCTGCGGCGAGCGGGGCGGCGTTCCCCGGCGGGGCAAGCCCCTTTCCCCCGGCTCCCTGGCGGAGCGGGCCGTTCGCTACGGCAGCACCCAGTACGCCCACGAGGGCGGCTACGCCGCCATAGCCCGGCCCGTTCTCTGGAAGGGGCGGCTCGCGAAGGTCGTGGTCGTCGCCGTGCCCGACAGCGACCGGGCCGTCCTCGGCCCCCAGCTGGTCGCCTCCGACCTCCCGGCGCGCAGGCGGCAGCCGGTGGCGGCGGGTCCCAGGTAGTTGAGTGTGAATGCTATTCAAACGAATAGACGAACGGGAGTGATGTAAGTGAAGTGGAGCCTACAACTCAAGCAGGTACTCGCCATGCCTCGTGATCTTTGCGGCTCTGCTGCTGAATTTATATCTACGCTCAAAAACTCGCAGATGCGTCGAGTGTGGAGAAAGGTAGTGAGAGTACGTCGCCCCTCTTGGACAGAACTCCGCCAGCGAGCTGGGATCACCTTCTGGGTTAGCACCCTAGGCTTTGTTCTATTCACCGCATTCATTTGGTCCTACGACCCTATTGGCGGTGTGTACAACAAGGCACTGCTAAATCTGGCTTACACAGTGGTTCCTTTATCAACATTCTTGGAACAAGAGGACGCAAGAGCTAGTCGTCGACTCGATTGGTGGCACTTTGTGTTTGTCTTTGTCAATCTAGCCTTTTTGTTGATTGCTATCAGCGATAGACTTGATCGGCCACTACTAGGACTGAACGTCTTTCTCGTCCTTATGTCAGCGCTATCCCTACTGATTTTCGGAGACCTTGTCCGGCGGACACCTCTGCTGGGAGTTGCACTAGTGCCGTCTGCAATCATAGTAGAGGCATTCATTGTTGTGCCTGTAAGCTCGGACGGTCTCAGGTTAGAGTATCTGCTAATTCCGTTACCTACTGTATTAATAGACAGTGTAATCTGGACGTTAGTGGCACGGTTCTTGCTGACTCACGCTCGCCAGCGACGCCAGACCATTACATGGGGCCCGGCAATGGAAAGCGCCTCGATGCTCTTTATGTTCTTGCCTCTCACATTGCTCGCCATAGTTATCCCTATAATAGTTACGGATGACCGGACATTGTTGACCGTATCGGTTGCTATCATAGGCGTTTCATTTGGTAGCGTGGTATCAACACCCCTAAGACAGTTTCTGTTGGACTTAGGCCAGCTTCCACCGATTCGTAGGTGGGAAGGCGACACTGATAGGGAATCACATGAGAAAAGCGATCTATAACCCCGGCGGGCTAGACCCCGCTTTTGAAGTAGCCGAAGCGCCGCGCCAAGTGACAGAACAAATAGCTCTGGAGCAAACGACGTACTGTAGCGTAGTGGCTCTTCTTTGGCGGCGATTCACGCCCCAAGCCCAACCTCAATGCTAAGATTGTGGTTCGCGCAGACGACCACATGTACATGGTTACGGAGAGTATTTGCGACGGGAGACGCTTCACCATTTCCAAGGATGGGGAGATCAAGGAAAACACAGACTTACTGGACGATGGTGAGTCAGTCTCGGAATCGACTTAGTCCCTTGACGGACAGGCTAGATATGGCCCATGATTAGAGTAAGACAGCGTTCTACCCCTACGGACAAGAAGAGAGAAGATGTCCGCCAAGCCAAGGAAGACCGACACGATAACATTCTCCCTACCCCCGGAGATGGCCGAGCAGGTTCGGCAGGTGGTCAGGGAGGAAGACCGCACCGTCAGCGAGTTGCTGCGGGAGGCCATCCGCCTGTACATGGAGGAACGCGAGTGGCGCAGACGGGAGCGGCTGGAACGGTTGAAAGCCGGCTAGGCCGAACAGGAAGAGACAAGGAGGACAGACCGATGAACGAGCGATTTGATATGACCCCCGTGGCCCTCTACGCCAGGGTCTCCAGCGACCGCTAGGACGTGGACCTGTCGGTGTCGGCCCAGCTACGGGCGCTCCGGGACTACGCCCAGAAGCACGGCTACCTGGTCGCCCGTGAGTACGTGGACGAGGCCGAGAGCGGGCGCATCGCCGATAGGCCCCAGTTCCAAAAGATGCTGAACGAGGCCAGCAAGCCCGAGGCCCCCTTCCAGGAGATCCTCGTCTGGAAGTTCTCCCGCTTCACCCGCAAGCGCGAGCACGCCGTTGCCTTCAAGGCCATGCTCCGGCGCAGGGGCGTCCGCGTGGTGTCCATTACCGAGCAGGCCGGCGACTCCCCCACCGGCAAGCTCCTTGAGGCCATCATCGAGAGCGTGGACGAATTTTACTCGGAGAATCTTGCCCAAGAGGTCACGCGGGGGATGCGGGAGGCCGCTTCGCGGGGGCTTCTGGGTCACCAGCTACGCCCCCTACGGCTACAAGAGGGTCTACGTCCAGGACGGGCCAAAGAAGCGGCCCACGCTGGAGCTGAACCCGCCCGCTGACGCCGTGGTCCGCCGCATCTTCGACATGGTGCTCCAGGGCAAGAGCATCCTCGACGTGACCAAGACCCTCAACGCCGAGGGCATCCCCACCACCAACGGAAAGAAGTGGCTGAAGACCACCATCCACACCATGCTCGCCAACGAGGCGTATACGGGAGCCGTGGTCTGGGGAATCAAGGCCAAGGACAAGGCCGAGCCGGTGCGGGTGGAGGACGCACATCCCGCCATAGTCAGCAAGCGGGAGTTTCGCCAGGCCAAGAAGCTGCTCGGGTCCCGCGCCCCCAAGCAGGTGAACCCCCGCCGGGCTTCCAGCCCCTACCTGCTCAGCGGCCTGCTCAAGTGCGAGACCTGCGGCAAGGCCATGACCGCCGCCGAGGCCAAGAGCGGCAAGTACACCTACTACGTCTGCCACTCCCTCCTCAAGCGGGGCAGTGGGACCTGCAAGACCCCTAGGCTCAACGCCAAGACCTTCGAGAAGCTCATCGTCGATGAGATTCGGGCCAACATCCTCACCGAGTCCAACATCCGCGACCTGGTGAAGCTGCTGGACGAGGAGATGGACGGGGTGGCCAGCGAGCAGCGGGAGCGGCTGGAGAGTATCGACGGGGAGCTTGAGGAGGTGAAGAACCAACTGGGCCGCGTCTGGCACTTCATAGCGAGGAGCGACAGCGTAGACGTGGCCGAGGCTTCGGACCTCATCGTGGAACTCCGGGAGCGCAAGGAGAAGCTGGAGATCGCCACAGAGGAGGCGAGGGCGCTGCTAAAAGAGAGGCGGCAGTTCCTCGACAGCGCCGACACCATCGCCGCCTTCGCCGCCGAGATGAGCGAGTTCCTCAAGACCAGCGAGCTGACTGAGACCAAAGCCTTCGTCGGCTCCTTCGTGAAGGAGGTCGTGGTCAAGCCCGGCAGGGCCGCCATCGTCTACTCCATACCCACGCCGGACGATAGCCCAATGGGGGGAGCGGACGCCGCAGAGATCGCCCTGAATGGGCGAGTTATGAATTCGGTACGTCATGGTGGGCTGGACTTGACGAAATCAAGAACCGAGGCCGATTCCGACGTCACGCCGTCGCTCGGCATGGGGACCGTATACGTCAGCGTCGCCTCGTCTCCCACCACCTCGATGCCCTCCACGAAGTTGCGGATGAGCGCCTTCCGCTCGGGGATCGTCCCGTCCTTCAGGAAGTTTCGGAAGTCCGCCACGTACTCCACTATCTCCTCGGTGTCGGGCAGGACAACCCTGCGCTGCTCAAGCCGGGTCTCGGTGTCCTCCCTCGCAGCCTCCAGCTGCTCCTCACGGTGCCTCAGAGACATGATCCGAGGCGACAGGACCTCAAGGGTCAACTCGCTGGTCTCAATGGCCTCGTAGAGCTTCTCAAGCCGCTTCCCCACGTCGGATAGCTCCGCCTCGACGACCTCCAGCCTGCCCGACAGCTCACCCGCCATCGCGTCGATCTCCTCGGCCACCAGCTGCACCAGCGCCACGATGGTCTCCTCGGTCAGTATCCGCTCCCTGATCTTCTCCACCACGAAGGTCTCCAGCTTCGGTGCGTTCAGGTAGCGGGCGCTGCACGTCCCCGCTCCCTCCCTGAACAGGGTGCCGCAGATGTAGTAGGCGAACTGGCCGCTCTTGGCTCCCTGGGCCGAGTAGGGCTTGCCGCACACCCCGCAGCTCAGGAGGCCGCTCAGAAGGTACGGGCTGCCCACCCTGGCGGGCCTCTGCACCTTCGGGGCTCGGTCGCTCATCGCCTGCTGCACGTTATCGAACAACTCCCTCGTCACCAGCGCGGGCCAGGCTCCCTCAACCCTTACAGGGTCCTGGGCCTTCTCTCCCTTCGATATCCGGCCCCATACGGCTGTGCCGGTATACGCCTCGTTTCTCAGCACGTAGTGGAGTCCGCCCTTGTTCCACCGCTTGCCCCGGTTGGTGACGCCCCTCTCGTTCAGCTCCTTGCATAGCTCCTTGAGGCCGCTGCCCCGCAGGGACTTCTCGAATATCTCCTTCACCACCGGGGCGGTGGCCGGGTCAACCTCAAGGGTGGGGCGCTCCTTCGCCCCGTCGCTGACCTTGACCTTCCTGTAGCCGAAGGGGGCCTTCGAGCCGAGGAAGAAGCCCCGCAACGCGGCCTCCCGCATCCCCCGGACGACCTCCTGGGCAAGATTCTCGCTGTAATATTCGTCCACGCTCTCGATGATGCCCTCAAGCAGCCTGCCGGTGGCGTTGTCCTCGGCCTGCTCGGTGATGGACACCACGCGGATGCCCTTGCGCCGCAGCTGGGATTTGAAGGCGACGGCGTGCTCCCGCTTGCGGGTGAATCTCGAAAACTTCCAGACGAGAATCACGTCGAAGGGGGCCTTGGGCTTGGATCCCTCCTCGATCATCTCCCTGAACTGAGGCCGGTCTGCGACGCGGCCGCTCTCGGCCGCGTCCACGTACTCGCGGGCCACGGAGTAGCCGTTGGCCCTGGCGTACTCCTTGAGCGCCCGCAGTTGGGCGGACACGGACAGGTCCACGTCCTGCCGGTCGCTGGATACCCTGGCGTAGAGCGCCGCCGGTGTGAGTGGCTGTAGGTGCTTCTTCATAATGTCCTCCTTCAATCTCCCTGTGAATCTTCCTGTTCGGCATGGCGAGCGCGGAGCCTCTCGTACCGGATGGTCCGCAGCCACTCCCGCTCCTCCATGTAGTTGCGAAGGGCCTCCCGAATGAGCTCGCTCATGGTGCGGCCCTCGTCGCGCATCACGTCCTGCACCTGCTCGGCCATCTCAGGGGGCAGGGAGAAGGTGATCGTCTTGGTGTTCCTGTTGATGAGTCTATCGGTCATAAACTGTCTTACTCTACATCATCAATGATCCCCTGCCCAGTTGTCAAGGGACTCCCGGCAGGCAACCTATAGAACCGACATGCCTGACGCCGAAGGTGGGCGCGGGCGATGCACAACCCACCAAGTCCCTCTCGCTACTGTTCCTAGTGCTATTCCAATGGAATGCCCCAAGATTGATTCCCCAGGGCCATCGCTGACGCCGGAGATGAAAGAGCACAAGAGGTACAGCGTTACTATCGCTGTACCTAACAGCCTCTTTCGCCTCTCAGAAGCTAACCTGAAAAATCGCTCCTTCAGGACAAAGTCAATGACGAAGAATGAACATAGGGCAAGAACGGCGTAATCGACAATGCTAAACCCCACGGAAGGAAGATCGCCAGTCCAGGGAGAATCAATGAACACCGGAGCGGTCAATGTAGCAAGGTAGCCCCCCAGAGGTATAAACAAAGCTGCCAAAACCAAAAGCCATCGGCTTTTCATCCTCCCCTCGATAATTCCCCGCATATCAACAGCACTCCTGCGTTCTCCAGAAGGTGCGTGATGTCGTGGTGTAGAAAGGCGTATACGAAATAGGCCCAAGCGTTGTCGTTGGGCAGTCCGAATTCCGATCTAAGCTGCTCCTTAGTCCCAGTAGCAACAACAGCCACTTCGACGGCGACGATCAGTATGGCAAAAGCCAAAGAGACAGGGCCAGATTTCAGATAGTTCCAAGCACTCAAGATCAATGCCCGTGGTGCTATGGGCTCAGGTTTCAATAGGCCACTGCTGACAGACAAGATCAGCAACCCCATGAGTATGACAATGCCTATGTTTATGATTGCCATTAGACTAATTGGCTACGCCAGCAGCCGCCACGTGAGCAGACCGCAGATGACGAGCAGCGCGACCACGGCCAAGCCGATCCTGATAGTGAAGCGTCTCGTCCTCCCGTGGACTGCCAGCTCCTTGCGGTACGCCTCCTCCAGCTCCTCATACGCCTGACGGCTGGCGGAAGCGGACTCCCTGGCCTCGTCCCTCTCTCGCTCCAACTCTGACGCTCGCCCATCCAGCTCCCACACGGTCCGCTGAACCTTGTCCTCCCGGGCAAGGGCACGGCGCAGCAGCTCGTCGTCGCTCACGTGCTCCGGCCCCTCCATGCGCACGTAGACCCGGCGGCCCTCCCTGCGGACCTCGATCTCCCCCTTCCGTATCATCCGGTCCAGGGTTGAGATGGAGACCTCCAACTCCCGCAGAGCCTCCGCCTTCGTCACCCAGCGGGCCTGCTCATCCATCGCTCTTTTCCTCGCCCTTCGACTGACGCCTCCAGTCGAACAGACGCAGGCCCCGACCCCCGGCCTCGGGCACATCCGCCGATTCCCGGCCCGCGTCGTCGTCTTCGGCCTTCTGTGCCGCCTCCAAGACCGCCACGCGCCCAGTCAGATGCTCCACCAGCGCCGCCAGCTCGTGCACCGCTTCGAGCGCCACCCTCATCCTCGCCTCCAACCTGTCCACCGGCGTCGTCCTCTCCCACTCCGGGTCGTCCAGGTTGGCCATGAGCCTCTGAACGGCAAGGTTCATCCTGTCCGTCAACCGCTCCCGGCGCAGGGCCAGCGCCACCGTCTTTCGGTTCACGCCCAGCAGGGCCGCCGCCTTGCGCTGTCCCTCCCGCTCGACCAGCCACTCCACGACCCACTTGAGGTCTGGCTGGTTGTCGTCGGCCCTCGATGCCCGTCCGTCACTCATTTCCATCCTCTATAGGGGTGGCCCGCTTTTGCAATTTCATCCACTTTTTGCCGGAACCAGCCTTTTACTCAAAGTGTTCACTCGTTCCAGCCAATTTCCTCCAAATGTGGCGCATATCCCTAGCTGGCTGGCCCAGGATGTCCGTTTCTACCCGGCCCCCAAATTCGTGTCGTCCACCCCCACATCATTTCCCGCCAAAACCGATGGGCCAAACTGGGCCACGGACGCCGCCGGCACGCCAAATCCCGCCCCGATCAGCTCTGTGGACGCGCCGGACAGGTTCAGCCATAGCTAATTCCCTCACTTTCGGATGACACGTCAGGGTTGCAAAAGTGCAATCAAGCCGTCGTCGAAGGGGCGATTTAGTTTAGCATGACTTCCCACTCTTTTGCATTTTCAGACGCTGACCGGTCAGAGAGCCTGGAAGCCCGTTTCGTAGCTAAAACAGGGGCAAATCGGGCGGTTCGCGGCCTCTCAAACCCTCGGCCACAGGACAAGATGTCCCGTTTTGCACCCCCCAGCCAGCATAGAGGGGAGATAGCGCCGATGCGTCGCTATCTATTCCCCCCTACAGGACGATGACGCATCCGGTGGTAGAGACTGTCCCAGTGGTAGGCTCTCAGCCCGGACAACGCCAGTCGGGGGGACTCCGGTTCCCACAGTGGCCGCCATGATCTTCCCAGTATCCCCGTGTGTGACAGGACGGGCACGCAGGACACGAGGACGGGCACGGTCATAAGAATCATGCGGGACGCGGCGCTCACGTAGGTCGCCTCGACCTCCTCGGTGTCCACGACGAACAGGGTGACGGGGTACGGCGGCTGGTCCTCCCCCGGCTCGTTGGAATGGTAGTAGCGCGTGTAGGGTCTCAGGCGGGCAATGACTCCCCTGGGGTGACGGGCGCGAAGCTCGTGCTCGAAGTAGAACGGTATCCGAAGGCCCTGGGCGGTCATCCGCCCCACGGCGTCGGGGGCGATGGCGGAATCGCCCCAGTTGTAGGCCCGGTCGGACCTGGCGGTGGGGACGGACCACTCCAGCTCGCTGTCGGGGTCGGCCCTGGCCTCGGCCTGGAGCTGCGAGAGGAACCACGTGATGCCGTCGGCGTGCTTCGTCTGCCGCGCCCACGTCTCGATGCGGTGTCCCGCGTGACGTCTCCGGCCCTGTTTGTCGGTGGTGAGGGCCGTGCTCCATATGCCCCGCGTGGTCGGAAGCTCTGCCCGGTCCCTGTGGGTGACGTAGCGAATGCCCTCGGCGGACAGCGTGTAGCGAACGTCGCCGCGTTTGCCGTGACGCTCGACAAGGCCCCATGTATGGACGAGGCTGCGCATCATCTGGCTGACCCGACCCTCGGAGACGCCGAGCCAGAGGGCAAGGTGCTCACGGGGGATCATCGGGTGGTCGGTGATGAGGTCGAGCGTCCGTTTCTCCGAAGGGCTGACGCCGAAGGCCGGCGCAGCCTGTGTCATTCGCTCGGGACGGGGCAGCGACGCCCGCTTCCGCTCCGGCGACTCCGTGCGGGGCCCTCCGCCTGGGCTGGCGCGGGAGACCACGCCCTCCAGACTAAAGAACCTGCTACCTATCACCCACGAGGTGCAACACCAGAGGCGAAGGTCCCGTCCTTCCAGCGCATCCCTGGACTCCACGGCGACGTAGCAGTCACGGAGGTTCCGGTTCTCGCAAAACCTCGTCGTCAGCCTCTCCTCCCAGACGCTCGGAACCAGGATCAGAACGGTATCGGGGCGGCGGGTGTAGTCGTACTCCGCTATGGCCCGCAGCCGGTCATAGAGCGACCGGCGCCGCAGGGCCAGACCCTGGCGCACCACGCCGAAGCTGCGGCCGTCGTGCAGGGTGATGGTGGCGTCGAAGCACCCCCTCCGGTGGAACTCCACATGCGACCGGAAACTGTCGATGCCGGGGGACATTGAGGCGGCGAGGCGGTAGACGCTGGCCACCGCGTCCATCCTGCGGATGAGCAGCACCAGCCACTCCCTGGACATGGGGTAGGCCCGCACGAAGTCCGAGGGAGTCGCAAAGCCGAGGACCCAGGCGGCTTCGCCGACGCCCTGGGCCGTCAGGTGGTATCGCTGGCTTGAAGGCAGGTTGGCGGTGCCGTGGCTCGCCCTCCCCACGATGCCCTCGGCCAGCAGGTTGCTCAGGGAGCGGTGGACCGTGGCATGCGGTTCGCCGAGGATGCCCGCCAGCTCCGTCGAGTCGATAAACGGCGTCCGGCTGAGGGCGTCGAGTAGTTGTCGGTCGGAAAGGGCCATGCCTCAGCCTACCAAAGTTGGAGTTGTATCCGACAGCACCAGTTGTCGCACTCATGGACTAGGCCGACCAGCCGGATCAGTCCCAACAAGCCGAAGCTGTCGTTAGAGCCGGTAAAGGCCATCTGCAAGTGGGTGAAGGCGGTGACTCTCGATGTCCAGTGTCCGGCTTGGTGCCAACCCGCCCCAAGAGCTCAACCGCGTTGACCGCCCCGCCGTGTCACTCCTCATTTGTCTGCTGTACACTGACCGGGTACAGCAGACCGTCCTTCCTCCGGGTTTGGTAGACTTTCGACACCACCCACCCTCCGGGGAATCCTACAAGAGGGAAGAGAGTTGAGAGCCCTCCCATGACAGGCGAATTTGATGAAGTAACCAAGCATTGGTACTTCAATTCCGTCCAAGAGTTTTGGGACGCTGAGGACTTGGACGGGCAGGTTGCTTACGTCCGGAAGGGGCGCTTTGAGGGCAAGTTGCAAAAGGGTTTAGTCGACGACGGTAAGTTGCGCGAATTTAGGCGCGTGGACTTGGAAGGCGGAATAGTACCGGATACGCTAATCGTTCTGCATGTACTAAATCACGACCGAGCAAGCAACTACGACAGGATACAACCTCCGCCACGCCGTACCGGACGATTCTCAGCGTTCATGGATGAGGTTGAGGAAGTCGCCATCCAAGCCGGATGTTGGTGTGTGTGGGTAGAGGATGTCTTCAGCGAGTTCTTGCCAGAGAAGCTCGAAAGGCGCGGATACCAGAAAATACCGGGTTCCGACGACCCCAATCCGGATTACGTGAAGGTCTTGCCTCGCGGGTAGTTACATCAACTGCTATCTGGCAAGGGTTACGCGGTGGCCATCTTCCCTGCGAGCAACTTGCCCACACAGCCCTCCACCGCATTGCCTTCGGTCGACATGCGCAGCCACTTCCGCAGCTCGCGGCGGGCGATGGTTACGGTCAGCTTGTCGCCCCACTGTTCCCTGAGTTTCTCCAACTTCTTCCCAGCCTCGGCTGCCGCCGTTGCCCCGGCCTCGCCTATGGCTACGTGCAACTCCTGCGTCGGGTCGAACTCGGGGATGGGCAGCTTCCACAGGTGCTTATGCAGGTCCCGCGGTCCGAACTGGCCCTTGGACATCAACGGCTTCACGGCTGCTTGCAGGGCGTCGCTGTTGATGATGGCCAGCAGGTAGTTAGCCTCGTCAATGGTACTGCACGGAATCCAGTAGAGAAGATGGTCAATCAGTGCCTCACTGTCTTGAAGCAACGCTGCGGTCGGCTCCCCTGACTTGGTGTACACCACACGCAATAACCCGTTCCCCGCATCCTGCTGCCACTCCAGTTGCGACGACAGCTTGCCCATGTAGTCCAGTTGACCGAGCAGGTTCAAGTTGTTGGCTAGGGCCTTGTGGCCCTCCCACAGATGGCTGACCGTCTGCCAGCGTTCCCGCATCCGCCGTTCCAGCCCGCCCAGCCGGATGCCGCCGGGGCCGTTGGGGTCGGTGGGTATTGCGGCGTCGCCCCGCTTCAGCGGCAGCAGCGCTTTCAGGGGCTCGAGCGTGACATAGGGCGCGATAGACTCTCCTAGGTCCACGCTGAACAGATGCCGCTTCTCCACTGTCTGGCCGGTGATGGCGGTCAGGTCAAGGTCCTTCCAGGGAGCCTTGTCCTGACTGCCTTGGCGGGGGTTGACCGTGACCGTCGGTGCTGCTTGCACAATTGCGGTGTTCTCTGTTTCGCTGACGAAGAACAGCACGCGGGGGACGATGGTCGCGCCCTGCCGGGAGTAACCGCCGTAGGGAGATTCGCCCGCCGCGCCGGTGTCGGTGATGCCCGCTGTCTCGCGTCGCACGTCCTCAGCTCCGGCCGTCCCTCGCCACCGCTCCACCGACCCGGCCAAAGGCTTGCCGGAGACGTCTTGTGAGAGCTTGCGAGCGAAGACCACCGAGGCGGGTATTGGGAAGAAGCTGTTGGGCTTCAGCTGTTCCAAGTCCCAGGCCGGTTTGAAGGTGAAGTCCACCGAGACGCTCGGCCCTGACTTGCGCGCCCGCCACTGACCACTGCGCCACTTGGAGTACTGCCCGGCCTGCAACGCGCTGTGGGGCAGCACGAAGCCGATTACGCCCCCATCCTTCAGGTACAGGTCAACGCTACGGGCAAAGAACAGTCCAGCCACGTCCTGGTGGGTAGCGTCCTCCGGCCCAGATACCGTAAGCGTTCCGGCTCAGGTTCAGCAACTCGTCCCGCAAGATGTCGGCGGTCTGGTTATAGTTGATCCAAGGCGGATTGCCGATCACCACGTCCACCTTGGAGCGGGACAGCACCACTGGGCGCACCATATTCCGGGCGTAGTAGGCCCAGATGTGGTTCCGCCCCTTGTCGTGGAGCCGCTTCATGGTTGCTATGGTGTTGTCCATGACTCGGCGCTCAACGGAGTCGTCGATGTTGTTGTCGGCCAGGGCCAGGAACGGGTCGTCTCCCCGCTCGATGGAGGCCGATACGTCCCCCATCAGGGCATCGAAGGCCTCAGCCCGTTCCACGAGGCTTGTGGGGAACACCAACTCGGTGTTCTCCTCATCCTCTACCCGGACCGTGACGTTGTGCTCGGCGAACATATCTCCGGTGCGAAAGCGCAGTTGCAGGGCGTCGCCCAGGTAGACAGGGATGGACAGGGATGCGTCGAACTCGGCGGAGCTGGCGGCATTGATGGCAGGACGGGCGGCCAACGTCCAGGCGGACCGGGCAAGGTGCACCGCCACGGGGTGAACGTCGATGCCGGTTACCGCCTCTCGCAGCCTGTTGAGGACTTCCCCTGGGTTCCAGTTGGCTGCATTGGCGGCGGCGATGAAGTGGGACACCGCCTCGGCCACGAAGGTGCCGGAGCCGCAGGCCGGATCCAGCACGCGCTGACTCAGCGGGTCGTCCACCAGCTCTCGCATCATGGCGCGGACCAGCCATGCGGGGGTGTAGTATTCGCCCAGCTGCCGCCGTTCCTCCGGCGGGATGACCGACTCGTACAGGGTTGCGGCGGTGTCCGGCGGGGCCTCGGCCCAGTCGAACCGGGCCACGCGGCGGGCCAGGGTTTGCAGCAGCGGCTTGCCGCCGACCTCGTTGGGCCATGCGAAGAAGTCCGACTCCAGCACCCCCTGCAACCCGGTGGCGCGGTACAACTCCCGGCCTTGGAGAAGGTCGGCAGGGTCGGTCTCGGCCAAGCGGCGTATGTCGATGCCAAAGGAGGCCTGTACCACCATGCCGATGACGGCGCTCAGGTAGGTGTGCCGGACGAACAGATCGTCCATCTCCTCCGGGCCGACGCCGACCTTGGCCAGTCGCGCTTGAGCCTCGGCACTCATCCCCTCCGTGGTGTAGGCAATCTCCCCCAGGGCGGTGCGCAGCAGGTCGTACCACAACCGCCGTTTGATCCGGATGGTTCCAAGGTCGGCGTTCTCTTCGTAGAGGGTCTTAAGAGCAGCGATGTCGCGCTGGTAGGAGGGGCTTTCCGGGCCGAAATGCCCGGCGATTCCCTCTCTATCGGGACTCTCTCCCTCCAGCGATACCAGGGCCGAATCCCGCAGCCACTCGTAGAGGGCGATCCAGCGGTCCGGCTCCTCCAGCGTGAGGGCGTAGGGCAAGGCCATCTTGACCGGCCCGGCGTTGGGCCAGCGCAACAACCACCGCTTGCCGTCGGTGAGTACGCCCATCCGAACCCGACCCTGTCCCGCCGACTGGGTCAGATAGTCGTCCAGTTGCTCGACGTACTGCGGGTTGGGTGCGCCACCGGAAGCCGTTCCGATGCGCCGCTTGAACTCGATGAAGGTGTCCAGCGCGGTCAGGTCAACAGCGCGACGGGAAGCATCCGCGGGAGGATTCTCCTCAACCATCTCCTCGCTGCGGACCAGACCGGTGACGATGAGGAAGTCCCGTACCGCGCTGGTGATGTTCGCCTCTGGCTCGCCATTGTTGTACCGTCGCAGGATCTCAGCGGCGGCGTTGCGGTATTTGGGGTCGTCTATGTCGATGTGGATTGCCAAAGTCGTCCCCAGTTCGCTCAGGTTTACAGATGGCGAACAGCCAGGGCTACTCTTCCCCGTCCGCGAGGATGGAATGTTCCCATTCCCCGACGCGGGCGGGATCCAGCCTGTTAACGTCCTCCAGGCTGTCGAAGTCGGTGTCCGCCGAGATGATGCGGCCAGTTCCCAAGCGCTGCATCACCGCCGCGTGCACGAGATCACGGGCGCTCACACCAGGATGGCGATCCGCTAGCCCGGACGCTGCGAGCACGTCCTCCGCATGGACGGGTTCGATCCGGCCATGCATGGCCTCGGCGAAGGCCCGAAGTACCTTTCGCCCCAACTCCCAGCGTCCCAAGGCCAGGTAGCGGTGCAGCAGTTCCTGGAGGACCTCGGAGTCGGTTAGGAAGGGCCGCGGGTCCTCGGCCACACTGCGGAGAATCCGGGCGCACGGCTCCTTGAGGGGATGGTTCCCGCCTGCGGCGTAGATGGGGACGTTGGCGTCAATGAAGACCGCCGGGTTCATGGGCGGCCTCCAGTTCGCGCGAGAGGGTGTCGGGGTCGGGCGGGTCTTCCACGTTCAACCCAATCAGCCGTTCAATCGCCTCTTTGCGGCGGCTGCGCAGGATGTCTTCGTACGCCCCATCGATGAGACTGCGCACGACGTCGGAGATGGCCGCTCCCTTCTCTTGGGCCAATTCCTCCAGCCGCCGCCGGTGCTCGACATCCAACCGTACGTCTATCCTATTGGTCATATCGCCTCTCCAACCGGTGCTATGCGTACGGAGGATATTATCCGGCGCACCAAGCCCTGAAGTCAACTCAGGACAGCCTTAGCGCCGAGACACCGTTTGGGTGGCCTTAGTGCCGTCTACCGCCCGGACTCATTATTCAGAACCCTCGTAGTTCACTAGGCATCATCTTCCATCATGGAACCTGTCGTGTAGGCCCTATAGAACACACCACCACCAACAGCCCCACCTGTGATCACCGCTGGCAACAGGAGCAGGTATCCTTCTGCACCCCACGACGCAAGTGCGAACAGCTTGGCCAAGGCGACCCCTCCGGCAAGGACTAAACAGCCCGTGACGACTTTCTCACGCTTGGAAATGAAACGCGTCCTCTTGAAGTCTTGAACGCTGTCCGTCTGCGTTGTGGTACGAGTCTCCGCCCTGAATTCATTTTGTGATATTCGTCTTCTTGGAGCGTGTCCCATAAACCCCCTTCCTGCGGGGTTGGCGAAGCAGTAAGCTCATAGAAACATCAGGCAGGTAGGACACTATGGCTTATAACCTTCTGAGTTGCGAGCGAGACCAGAGCTACTTGATGCCGCCGTCCATGAGGGATTGGCTGAGTGAGGGTCACTTGGCTTGGTTCATTGTAGATGCAGTAGGCCAGATGGATCTGAGGGAGTTCTATGCAGTCTATCGAAGTGATGGATGGGGTGCAGCGGCCTACGATCCGGGGATGATGGTGGCCATCCTGTTGTACGGCTACTGCCTGGGTGTACGCAGTTCCAGGCGCATAGCCCGTGCTCTGGAGGAAGATGTAGGATTCCGGGTGGTGGCGGCCAACCGGCAGCCAGACTTCCGTACCATCTGTCGCTTTAGGGCGGAGCGCGAGGAGGCGTTCGAGGAGCTCTTTGTAGAGGTACTGAGGTTATGCCATGAAGCGGGTCTGGTGAAGTTGGGGGTAGTGGCTCTTGATGGGACGAAGGTGGCAGCCAACGCGGCCCTGGCCACCAACCGGAGCCACCAGGCCATTGAAGAAGAAGTGCGGCGCATGTTGGCAGAGGCCAAGGCAACGGATGCTGAAGAGGATGCCCATTATGGTCCCGACCGGCGAGGGGATGAGCTACCGGAAGGGCTAGGGGGACGGACGGAGCGGCTCAAGCGCCTGAAGGAAGCCAAGGAACGTCTGCAGCGGGAGGCTGAAGCAGGAGCCAAGGCTGTCCAAGAGCACGTGGAGCGACGGCGGGCAGAAGAAGATGTCACAGGCAAAAAGAAGCGAGGGCGAAAGCCCAAGGTGGTAGAGCCACTTCCTACCGAAGAGGCGAAGGCTAATACCACCGACCCGGACAGTCGTATCATGAAGACCAGGCAAGGGTACGTGCAGGGCTACAATGCCCAGGCGGTGGTGAGCGAGGAGCAGATCATAGTAGCCGTTGGAGTGACCCAAGAGGCCAACGATGTGCAGCAACTGGAGCCGATGCTCCAAACCATGGCGCATACTCTGGAAGCAGCCGGCATAGAGGACCGGCCCAAAGCGGGCTTGGCCGATGCCGGGTACTGGAGTGAGGCCAACATCAGGGCTTGCCCCTGGCCAGAGATGCCTGAGCTTCTTATTGCCACCACCAAGGATTGGAAACAGCGGAAGCTGCTATGGGAGAAGGGGTGTCCCCGAGGGCGTATACCAAAAGGACTGAGCCCGAGGGACAGGATGGAGCGCAAGCTGCTGACAAAGCGAGGCCGAGCTCTGTACAAGAAGCGGGGTGTACTGGTGGAGCCGGTGTTCGGATAGGTCAAGGAAGGCCAGGGGTTCCGACGGTTTATGAGACGGGGGTTGGGCACTGCACAGAGTGAGTGGTCGCTGGCAGGGACGACCCATAACTTGCTCAAGCTATGGCGCAGCGGCCAAGCGCCTTGGGACTGGGTCAAGGCGCCATGGAACTAAGAGAGTAGACGACCTTTCTGGGGGCCGACAAGTGGCCGGTGCAACTGGACGGGCCAACCTCTGTTGAGGCGCATCGCTCCCACACCTGTGTTACTCAACCCGCCCACCGGTCTATGAGACAAACTCCTTGGTGGCGTCAATTGTCTCTGCGGAACCAAACGAGCGTATCTTGCCCGGAACTCATCATCGGTCTGCAATCCCTTGCGCTGATTACATGGTCGACAGATCACCTGTAGGTTGCTCTCATCGTTGGAACCGCCACGAACGACCGGAATGATATGGTCAATGTCCATGCTAGAGGCGATTCGACGATTCCCACAATAGACACAAGTATTGTTCTGGCGCCTCATCAACCGTTACTTCAACCCCTTCGGCCAAGTAACCCGATCGGTGGGTCGAATCCGTCGCTCATTGGACCGGGTGAGCAGCATCGCCCGGATCGACACATCCGCTAGCCACAATGCGACAATTGCGACCCATGTCGCAACCGTCCGCAGTTTTTCCTTAACATCTGTTCCTCGTCGTTTCATTGGACGACACGCAGTCCCTGTTCATGAGTGGCTTAGGGCGCAGTTCTACATCTTCAACGTGAACCTTGTAGTGAAAGTTCTTGATTTTGTCAAGTCTGGTGGGCCTGCACGTACCGAATTGCGAACTTTTCGGTGGGAGGTCCTAATATAAGGACTTGCTCAGGCTACCCCGAATAGGCCCCATGAGCCTCCGGCCCGCAGGGTTGGAGGCTCATCTATTCCCGTCGAGAGCTTGCTCTGACGCGACGCCTGTGATTGCGCCGCGCCACCCTTTGCCAGGGCGTGGGAACAGCCCAGGTACTCATTATCGGGGCTGCGACCCGGCGAAGACAAGCCCGGTCCGTGCTCGCCCGCTCATCCCCGCGGAAGCCGACATACCAACACATATTTGGGAGTGGCGAAACGGGTCGAAACGGGTGTCTCAGCATTGACACCCATAGCGACTCCGCTATATTATCTGTACGAATCTGTGGATATATGGTGCCGGTCAAGACCGGGAGGGAAAGAAAACGACCCGTACACACACGACAAGATATGTGACCCTGTTGAGTGTTGTCCTTGCGCTGGCCCTTACGGCGGCGCTTGCGGCCTGCGGCTCTGATGAGCCGTCCGGCGTGACAGGCCCCGACCGTACCGCGTCTACCCCAACGGAGACGCCGTCCTCCCCCACACGGACGCCTACCACGCCAATGTCAGGGGACGCGCCCACGGCCACCGTTGCGCCGCGACCTACGGCTACGACAGTGCCGCCCGCGGCCTCCGGCTCCGTCAAAACGGACCGGGAACCGCTGGTTGCCCTCTACAACGCAACGGATGGTGAGAACTGGTATAACAGCTACAACTGGCTGAGCGACGCGCCCCTCGGCTTATGGGCCGGCGTCACCACCAACGACGACGGGCGCGTTACAGAGCTGGCCCTCGTCGGAGACAACTTGATCGGAAAGCTGCCGCCGGGGTTGGGCGGCCTCTCCAACCTGCAATCGCTGAACCTCGAAGGCAACGCCTTGAGCGGGGAGATACCGGCGGAGCTGGGCGGCCTCTCCAACCTGCAATCGCTGAACCTCGAAGGCAACGCCTTGAGCGGGGAGATACCGGCGGAGCTGGGCGGCCTCTCCAACCTGCAATCGCTGAACCTCGAAGGCAACGCCTTGAGCGGGGAGATACCGGCGGAGCTTGGCAGTCTCTCCAACCTGACACAGCTGGTCCTCCACAGCAACGAGTTGAGCGGGGAGATACCGGCGGAGCTTGGCAGTCTCTCCAACCTGACACAGCTGGTCCTCCACAGCAACGAGTTGAGCGGGGAGATACCGGCGGAGCTTGGCAGTCTCTCCAACCTGCGATACCTGGGCCTCACCGAGAACAAGTTGAGTGGGGAGATACCGCCGGAACTGGGCAGCCTCTCCAACTTGAGAAGCCTGGATCTCTCCAGCAACGAGTTGAGCGGGGGGATACCGCCGGAACTGGGCAGCCTCTCCAACCTGATAGAGCTGTGGCTCTCCAACAACCAGTTGAGCGGGTGCGTGCCAAGCAGCCTGAAAGGCCAGGTCAAACCTTCATCCCTTGGCGAGATGTACTTCTGCTGAAGCCACGCGCCCTCAGCCGGGGGGCGGACAGCAATATCGTCCAGGAGGCGCTCCCAGCGCGTGGTGACTATGGCGCATGGCGCCGCCGAGAAACGGATATCAGCCTCTCCCTTCGTCGGCCTCCCGGTCGACGGCGGTTTGACCGCTCCGACTCATGCTGACGCCCTTGACCGCCAGACCTTCAGCCAACGTTGAAGGGTGGAGGCCGGGTCCAGAGTGAGTCTCCTCTTATTGGCTTCCATGCCTGCCGCTTCCCCAGATGGACCATCTGACGCAGAAGAGGGCGAACGAAGAAGAGGAATCAATGCCCCACCGGAAAATGGGCAAAAGAAAAGGGCCGCATACATGACCAGCAAGGGGAGGGCATCGCTCCATTAGAGCTTGTCTCAGAAGTAGCACCGAAGGCTTTGACCTCGTTCGTTCAAAACGATATATGGTGTCAACAGCGTCCTTGATAGTCGTATGTCGCAGTACGTTCAGGTATTGTTACGCCTGTCGTCGCACCATTTTGCCGCAGACAGGGGCGCGGAGACTTCTGAGACAAGCTCAATTCGGTACGTGCAGGCCCCCTTTTTCATGTCCGGTCCGGTACGCAGCTATTCGGCTGTGCTGATGCATTGACTTCCCTGATTGATCTGGCGACAATCTCTTGGGAATGGTGAAGGCTTGTTCACCTAGCAACGCCACTACCAGTAAAGGAGGTACCCCATGGAGCTAAAGGCAAACGTAGATACTGTGTTGCTTGGCAGGATATTGGCAGGGGTCATAATCGCGATTACCTTTGTCTACGGCATCTATGCAGCGACGGAATTCAACGGGTTCTGGTCTTTTCTATCTGCTATCACACTTCCGCTGGCAGTGGGATTTCTGATTATAATGGTGACAGAGGTTGTAAGGGAGATGCAACAACACCGGAAACAGGATAGCTCGCAAGACTGAACGCCGTCAGCTCCAGCGCCATCAAGATGCGGGATGAAAGCAGGGTATAGGTAGAGGCTGCTTCTTCTATGCAGGGAGGCGGTTCTTACTGGAGTTGATCTACTCTTGGTGTCTGGGGCGTCCCCCCAGATTGTAATCCCGACCTGTTGCCCAGTGGTTGCTTTGGCAGTTATATTTGTGCCCACACTTAACGTCACTGCCTACCACCCATTAGCGAGCGGTCTGGTTCCGGGAGGCGGAAGGACCCGGATGATAAACCTTGTACGACCGTCGAATAATGGTTCCTCTAGATGTCTATAAGCAATATCACGAAATCTTCGCCGATTCAGTTCTCCCAGCTCGTCTCGTTCTAGAAACTAGGTCAAGCGTACTCCAGGCAGGGTCCGATCGAACATCCTGTTCGTCCGATGAGGCTCCACCAAACTATACAGAATCAAGAACCTTCATCCGGCGGACTCAATCGACACGGAAAAGTGAAGTACTCGTGGGTGGTCGGTTTGGGTCCATTTAAGCCAGGCCAGATTGTTGGACAGTAGTGTTCCCCATAACAACCTGCCGGAGAGGGTGGGGCCGCAGTGACCAGGCGTAGCGCGCAACCTAGGCACTGAACCCTGCTACCCCGTCCGGATCTGAGCTGGCAGAGCCCAGCCCGAATGAACGAGTGGGTCTATGGGGATTCCAGTCCGCGTCCGTAGAGCCCCTTGAAGAGCGCTCGCCTTTGATAAGGAAACGGGATACTGAGCCTGTCAGCACGGGTGGCACTCCCTAGTCCTGGCGACCTGTCCTTGAGGGAGGAGTAGTAGAGATTGAAGCCGTCCATCTGACGTTGCGAATCAATGGTTACTCCCCAACAAAGACAGAGACCGCCTCGCAGGACGGCCTCGACCCTACCGCCGAAGAGATAGGGGTGGTGTATCGACCTTACCACAATGCGCCCACGTATATCAACGTCGCGTCGAGCGGGTGCAGAGGCCGACCGAAACCAAACTAGCTCCGGTTTAGTACTTGTTCAAACAGGCTCAAGCCGGGCTCGGATAGGACTAGTCGGGACTCGGATAGAGCTAGTCGAAACTGAACGGTGTACAGCAGGGCTATGTCCTTGCCGAACCTGGACACGCGAGAACGCCGCCGACCTGGGCCAGCGGCGTCATATTCATTCAACGGGCCAACCCTGTCAGATGTTCTCTTTCAGCCAGTCGGATACCTTCTTCGAAAGTCCCTTCCATGCAGATGACCCTAGCTCGCCCACTAGTAACTTGTCATTGTCGTCGAGTGCTACTGCCAAATAGTCTCGAATGCTAGCAGGCGTATCAGACGTCGCCACGCCCCAGGATGACTCAGCTATCTTTGCCCAGCTACCGTACGACTTGATTCTCTTGTACAGTTCATCATAGTCGCGGCCAGGTTGCTGCAGGTCGTATGTAATGATGCGTACGGGCACAGTTTCGCCTCCCATCCCAACACCTTCGTTACTGACACCAGTATAGTCAAGGAATTATCTTGGCCGCAAGGGAAGTCTTCGCAGGAAGCGAACGCAGGCGTCCATAGTAGTACATTGCCTCACCTACCATGCGAGTACACCGCTGGCCGCGAGGGTAAACTGTGCTGAGCCAGCGGCGCATAGGACGTCCGACAGGGCTTCTATCCAACCGAACGCTGTAATCCCATTCGTTCCTCCTTCGCAAACTGCCGCCGGGCATTCGGAATGCCCGGCGGCGCTGCGTCTGTTGCCTAGTATGGTCGGACCACCCGCACCAACACTGAGCCGTTATCGGGCTCGTCGGGCGGTACCGGAGTTTCCGATTGGCGGGGGCGAACCAGTACCTGCTCCGGCCTCTTTGTTCGAGCCTTGTACTTTCCACGAGGCCCTGGCGGGTTCGCCGCATCGATCACGCGTACCAAGTCCTCCAGGCTGAACGGGCGCGTCGCTTTGTTCGCCGCCATCGCAGACGTGGTCGGCTTCCCGTCATTCCGCTTCGTCAACGTCGAGTGTGGTCGTATCCAGTTGTACCACACAACATACAGCGCCGTCTGATACAAGTGATAGCTGTAGTTGGTGAACAGCGCCAGTTGGAAACCGGGCGTGGGCTTCACCCTCCGGACGATGAGCCGCACTGAGGCGGCGTCGGGCTCATTACGGAAGGGGGTGTACTCAGCCTCGGCCACGTCGGCGTCACCGTCCATCCAGTAGGGGATGGGCGTCCAGTCCGCCTCGGGTATGGCCTCAATGAGATTGCGCAGTCTTTGGTGCTGGTGGACGGTGATGGAGTAGCGCACATCCATCTTGCGGCAGACGGAGACCATGGCGTGGGTGTAGAAGCCGCTGTCGGCCCGCACGGTGAGTGGTCCAGTGGCTCCGGCGTAGCGCACCCGTCCCACCGTCTCCCGCAGGAAGTGGACCGCGCCCCGAGCGGTGTTGGCTCGGCCCTGGCGCAGCCGGGCCATCAGCACGTCGCCGGTTCCCGCGGCGATGGCCAACAACGGGTGATAGCCCCGCTGGCCGGAGTAGTTGTGGCGTCGGGCGCCTTCCTTCGCCAATCCGTAGGTCTCGCACATGGTGGAGTCCATGTCGATGGTCAACGGCCCGTCGCCGGGTTCTGACCCAGCGGCCCAAGCCCGGGCCAGAAGCTCCCGGCTCACCCGGTCCAGCTGCCTCACATGCCCCCACCGGAAGCTGCGCAGGAAGGTCCCCAGGGTGGATGGCGCCTTGACCACACACCCTAAAACCCGCTCGGTCCCGCCAGCACGCAGCACATCGGTATCGTCGATACAGTCGCCCCCAGCCAGCGCCGAGGCCACCAGGGTCAGCATCTTGTCGCCAGCGTTGGCCCGACCCGGCGCATCGCCCAGGTCAACGTGGCGGTCCACCAATTCACCCAGACCCAGATGCTGGGCCAGGATCACCGGCAGGAGCAGCCCTGCATTGGCTACCAGGCGAGGATCGTCGAAAGCGACGTGGATGCGGTTGGGCTGCTCAGCTGGTAGCATCTATTGGGCGCTCCTGGTCTAGGGTGGGTTTGTGTCTCAAAAACCATTATCCCCGAACACAGGAGCACTTCCTTACCCACTCAGCACGCCGACGGACTCACCTTTTTCGGTGGGCCGGAGCGTACCGAATTGCGAACTTTTCGCTGGGAGGTCGCGCTGTAAGGAGTCCAGTTTGGTGGTCCACACCCACTGGCGGAGCCATTCAACGCGCTGAGGACGTTCAGGAATCGATCTTGCCCAGTATGTAGAAGGAGCTGAATCTACGGCAACCCATAGAGCGAGTCAGGTAGCCGACGAGAACGGCGTTCTTCCCCGACGTGGTGACCATCAATCGGTAGAGGGCTATTCGGCGGATGACCGTGATGTCTTAAAGTTCCTCTCCGCGTTGCCATTGCCGAAGCAGACCCCAAGAGGGCTAAAGGCCCATCCACATCTCGAAGATGGTTCTGCCTACCGTCCACTCTGGCCCATGTGGCAGGACCAATACCGGTCGCTTGCGCGCACGGGTGATCGCCACGTTCAAGAGACGGCAAGGACAATGCCCAGCAAGGCAAGCCATCTTGTCGTTCCTGCACTCGTCATTATCGTGACCTCCTATCTTTTCTTCGCGCAGAGCGTCCGGGGCAGAAGGAGTCCCCTGGCGCCGTTTCCGCCAGCTGAGGGCGCGTGGCTTCAGCAGAAGGGCAGGTCTCCAAGGTAGGAAGAGGACATATCCAATTGGCCTTGCAGACTGCTTGATACACACCCGCTCAAATCGTTGCTGCCGAGACCCAGCCATCGCAGGTTGGCGAGGCTGCCCAGCCAGGGCGGTATCTCCCCGCTCAACTGGTTCTCATGGAGGGACAGGTGTTCCAGGTTGGCGAGGCTGCCCAGCTCCGGCGGTATCTCCCCGCTCAACTCATTGTCGTCGAGCCACAGCAGTGTCAGGTTGGCGAGGCGGCCCAGCTCCGGCGGAATCTCCCCGCTCAACTCGTTCCCGCCGAGGGCCAGCGTTACCAGGTTGGCGAGGCTGCCCAGCCAGGGAGGAATCTCCCCGCTCAACTGGTTCTCATGGAGGAACAGCTGTTCCAGGTTGGCGAGGCTGCCCAGCTCCGGCGGTATCTCCCCCCTCAACTGGTTATGGTTGAGCTTCAGCTCTTCCAGGTTGGCGAGGCTGCCCAGCTCCGCCGGTATCTCCCCCCTCAAACCGTTGTCGTAGAGAACCAGCACTTCCAGGTTGGAGAGGCTGCCCAACTCCGGCGGTATCTCCCCGCTCAACTCGTTGCTGCCGAGACCCAGCGTTGTAACGCGCCCGTTGTCGTCGGTTATGACGCCGTACCATTCGCCGAGGGGCGCGTCGCTTAGCCAGTTTTCATCGTCATTCCAGTTCGGACCGCCTGTTGCGTTGTAGAAGGCAACCAGCGCCTCCCGGTCCGTTGCCGCCGAGGTCCGCCCAATGGTGACCAGTGGCACTGTCGTAGCCGTCGGTCGCAGCGCAACGGTGGCCGTGGGCGCGTCCCCGGTCTCCGTTGCCTCCGTCCGGGGCGTCGCGGTCCGCTCTCCGTCGGCGTCCGGTTCATCGCCGCCGCAGGCCATGAGGACTACCGGAAGCGCCAGGGCGAGGAGAATGCCCAGCGAAGCAAGCCATCTCGTCGGTCCTGTACTCGTCATGATCGTGACCTCCTATCTTTTCTTTGCTTCGCGCCGGCCTCTACGGGCAATAGCCGTCCACGGTATCCGGCAGGAGAACGCTTAAGCTGTTGCGGTTCAAACTGGCCGGAGCGCACCCGCTCAACTCGTTGTCGTTGAGGAACAGCTCTCGCAGGTTGGCGAGGCTGCCCAGCTCCAGCGGTATCCCCCCGCTCAACTGATTGTTGTTGAGGAACAGCCGTAACAGGTTGGCGAGGCTGCCCAGCTCCGGCGGTATCTCCCCACTCAACTCGTTCTCGGCGAGCCACAGCACTCTCAGGTTGGCGAGGCTGCCCAGCTCCGCCGGAATCTCCCCGCTCAACTGATTGTTGTTGAGCTCCAGCCGTATCAGGTTGGCGAGGCTGCCCAGCTCCGGCGGTATCTCCCCACTCAACTGATTGCTGCTGAGGTACAGCCCTGTCAGGTTGGCGAGGCTGCCCAGCTCCGGCGGTATCTCCCCACTCAACTGATTGCTGCTGAGGGACAGCGCTCGCAGGTTTGCGAGGCTGCCCAGCTCCGGCGGTATCTCCCCACTCAACTGATTGCTGCTGAGGTGCAGCCCTTCCAGGTTTGCGAGGCTGCCCAGCTCCGGCGGTATCTCCCCACTCAACTGATTGCTGCTGAGGGACAGCGCTCGCAGGTTTGCGAGGCTGCCCAGCTCCGGCGGTATCTCCCCACTCAACTGATTGTTGTTGAGCTCCAGCCGTATCAGGTTGGCGAGGCTGCCCAGCTCCGGCGGTATCTCCCCGCTCAACTCGTTGTAGCTGAGGTGCAGCCCTTCCAGGTTTGCGAGGCTGCCCAGCTCCGGCGGTATCTCCCCACTCAACTGATTGCTGCTGAGGGACAGCGCTCGCAGGTTTGCGAGGCTGCCCAGCTCCGGCGGTATCTCCCCACTCAACTGATTGTTGTTGAGCTCCAGCCGTATCAGGTTGGAGAGGCGGCCCAGCTCCGGCGGTAACTCCCCGCTCAACTCGTTGTTGTAGAGGAGCAGCCGTTTCAGGTTGGAGAGGCGGCCCAGCTCCGGCGGTATCCCCCCGCTCAACTCGTTGTTGTAGAGGGACAGCCGTATCAGGTTTGTGAGGCGGCCCAGCTCCGGCGGTATCCCCCCGCTCAACTCGTTGTAGTCGAGCTCCAGCCATGTCAGGTTTGCGAGGCTACCCAGCTCCGGCGGTATCTCCCCGCTCAAATCGTTGCTGTCGAGGGACAGCCGTGTCAGGTTTGCGAGGCGGCCCAGCTCCGGCGGTATCCCCCCGCTCAACTCATTGCTGCTGAGCCACAGCTGTGCCAGATTGGCGAGGCTGCCCAGCTCCGGCGGTATCTCCCCGCTCAAATCGTTGCTGTTGAGCTTCAGCTGAGTGACTCGGCCGTTGTCGTCGTCAGTTACGACGCCGTACCATTCGCCCAAGGGCGCGACACTCAGCCAGTTTTCATTGCGTCTCCAGTTCGGACCGCCGGTGGCGTTGTAGAGGGCAACCAGCGCCTCCCGGTCCGTTGCCGCCGAGGTCCGGCCAATGCTGAGCAGTGGCGCTTTGGTAGCCGTCGGCCGCGGCGCAGCGGTGGCCGTGGGCGCGTCCCCCGGCATTGTGGTGGAAGCTGCCGCTTCCGTCGCGGGCGTGGACGCGGCCTCCGTCCGGGGCGTCGCAGCCCGCTCTCCGTCGGCGTCCGGCGAATCGGAGCCGCAGGCCATGAGGACTACCGGCAGCGCCAGGGCAAGGACAATGCCCAGCAAAGTAAGCCATCTCGTCGTTCCTGCACTCGTCATTATCGTGACCTCCTATCTTTTCTTCGCGCAGAGCGTCCGGGGAAGAAGGAGCGCCTTCTCCTGTAAGACGGGCTGGAGCCTGTGAGAGAACTCTAAGCTAAGGGTTGTAACGGACAAGAGGCATAGTTGCCCTATCCGTTATCCTGCACACTGAACTCCCCTATCCAGCGCAGGTTTTCAACGCCTGGGCCTGCCGCTCGGTAAAACCTCTGGTCGGCGGTCCACAGCTCGCAATCGAGACTCTCAGCCAGCGCCAGAGGTAGTGGGCGTCGTAGACTGCGCCTTGCTTGAGCTGGCCGGCCAACTCGAGCGCCCTGCGATGAAGATTGGGCGGCTGATGCAGTTCGAGACGCGACGACAGCAGACTACCGATGAGATCGGCAGCCGCCTCGACACTTAGCTCGCCCTGTGTTATTCGCCTATGGAGAGCGTTAGCCACCTCAAAGGGCATCAGATAAGGAGCCGCTGGCCTGATGTCTTGACTATCCCAAACCCGAAGAATTGCCAGGGCCTTGTCGGTGTGCTCCTCCCTCACCAGTCACTTGAATGCCACGCTTGCATCAACGACGACGAACTCGCTCATGCCCAGTTCTCTATCTGGGCGTCCCTGGTCTCGCGGGCCTCTCGGATGTAGTCAGCCCCGCTTCCAGACAGCACCCTATCTCCAAAGTACTTCTCTTGGAGCGCTTCGAACCGCTCCGCGTCAGAGAGGGAGGAGGGCAGACCCGTTAGGCCGTTGGCTTCGTCCTTTGTCAACTCCCGGTCGATGGCGGTCCGGCAATACAGGCGCATGCTGACGCCTTTGAGCGCGGCGATGACCTTCAGGCGCCGCTGAAAGGCGGGGTCTAAGTCCAGGGTGAGTCTCTTCTTCTTGGCTTCCATCGCCTGCCCCTCCCGAAGGTGATTTGTCTGAAGCAAGAATAGGGCAAACACAGAAAGAGAGTCAATAGCCCATCGGAAAGCGGGCAACAAAAAGGGGCCGCATATATGGACAGGCGGTTGGTCTGATTGTCCCATGCCGGAATCAAGATGCAAGGGCCGGATGCATGGGCAGCTAGGGGAGGGCATCGCTCCATAAGAGGCTGTCTCAGAAGTCGGAACTGGCAATGGAACCGGGTTAGGTGTACCTTCGAAGCGACATCAATTGGGGAGAGATTGAGATGCCGCTTCGAGACATGGACCGGGAGCAAATGTGGCTGTTGCCGCCCACCCTTGACGAACTGCTGCCGTTGGACCATCCGGCCCGATTCGTGGCCGAGTTTGTGGATGCGTTGGATAGGGCGGCCTGGGCGAAGATGGGCGTAGGGATAGAAGGAGACCCGCTAGGAGCGCCCGCCTACCATCCGCGGGCGCTGTTGAGCGTGTGGCTGTACGGCTTCATGACCAACGTGCGGTCGTGCCGGAAGTTGGAGGCGGCCTGCCGGGACCAGATTCCGTACCTGTGGTTGACCGGGTGGCAGCATCCCGACCACAACACCCTGTGGCGATTCTACCAGGGGCACCGTCAAGGCATGAGAGAGCTGTTCAAGCGCACGGTTCGGACGGCGGTGTCCCTGGAGTTGGTGGACCTGGCGATGCAGGCGGTGGACGGAACGAAGATGGCCGCCAACGCGGCGGCGAGATGGACCTACACCGGAGAGCAGTTGCACCAATTGCTGGCTAGGGTGGAGAAATCCATTGCCGACTTGGAGGCCCAGAACGAAGGGGGCGAAGACGGCGATCCAGTTCATCTTCCAGAGAAGTTGTCCGACCGCAAGACGTTGCGGCAGCGGGTGAGGCAAGCAATGGAGGAACTGCCAAGCCGGGAGCTTCCCAGGCGCAGTCAGCACAAGCACCCCCGTCGCATCAATCTGACCGATAGAGACGCTAGGTCGATGAAGACTGCTCAGGGGTTTGTTCTCAGCTACAACGCCCAAGCCATGGTCTCCCCTCTGGCCACCGGCGAGGGAGTAACCGGCATGATGATCACCGCCGTGGACGTGGTGGATGAAGTCAATGACCTTGCCCGTCTGACCCCGATGGTGGAACAGGCCGAGGAGGTTACGGGGGTAAGGGTTCCGACGACCCTGGCCGACGCGGGTTACTTCGGCGGCAGGCACCTGGAAGAATGCGCCCGGAGAGGCCAGCAGGTGGTGATGCCCGATCCGAAACAGCGGTCCATTAAGGAGGACCCGTACCACAAGGACCAGTTCACCTACGACGAGGACAACGACTGCTACTACTGCCCTAGGGGACAAACCCTGCCCTTCCTTCGAAACAGTCGTAAGAGAGGGGAGTGGGTACGGATATACCGGGCCTCTCGGTTAGTCTGTAAGGAGTGTCCAGCCCTCGGAGTCTGTACCAAGAATCGCCGCAAGGGACGCGCCTTGGAACTGGGGCCTTACGATGCAGTATCGCGCCGACATCGTGCCTGGATGGAGACGGAGGAAGCCAAGAGGGTGTACAAGTTGAGAAAGCAGTTAGTCGAACCGGTCTTCGGAATCATCAAGGAACAACAGGGAGCGCGGAGGTTCCTGTTGCGCGGCCTTGCCAACGTGTCGGCCGAATGGACGGCGTTGGCCACAGCATTCAACTTGCGCACCCTCTGGAAGGTATGGAACTCCCGATCCCGCGCCTCTGCTGAATTACCCTACGGTCTGGAGCCTTGCCCCGCTTTCTGACCGTTACACAGGTCTCGAGAACGATCCTTACTCTCACCGCTTCACTACCCCCGTAGTGCCTCCGCATGGTTCGTTAGTCGAATCCATGCGGAGGCACTACGTCATTCAACCTCTCTGAGACAGGCTCTCCATTAGCGATGCCCTCCCCTTTTGCGTCCGGCCTAGCGCCCTGCGCCGACCGGCTCTTTCTCCCGCTCCTGCTCCAGGCTGAGCGCCCAATCGAACAGGGACGTGGCTGCGGGCTGAGGCTTGCGGCTACGGCCCTTCGGCTTGACCGGCTCCTCGGCCATGAACTCCGCCCAGGAGAACAGCGTCTGCTGCGGCTCCGGGGCCTCGTCGCTGTGGCCGTTCCCGTTGACCTCGACGGCTGCGTGTCCGTTGCCGTTGGCGTGGTGGCCGGTGTCCAGGACGAGCTCGACCGTCGGCCCGATGCCGTCTGCGTGGTGGCCGTTCCCGTTGACCTCGACGGCCTCCGGCTCGACTTCGACGACCTTCCAGCCGTCGTCCACCAGGAACTCTTCCGAAGCGGCCTCGGCGTCCCTGGCCTGTGCGAAGACCGCCTCCACCGTCTCGTCCTCCTCCTCGTCCCCGCTGACGATCTTCCGGGCCAGCGCCATCATCAGATCGTCGCCGTCGTCGCCGTAGGCGGCCAGCCCGTCCTCCGGCAGCTCGCCCTCCACGGCGAGGGAGCTTTGCAGCTTCTTCGCCACCAGCTTCAGGGCGTCGGCCTGGAGGGTGTTCTTGTAGCTCATGAACACCACCTTCACCGGGCGGGTCTGCCCGATGCGCCACGACCGCCGCGACGCCTGCCGCATGACGTAGACGCTGTAATCTGTCTCGAACCAACAAAAGGGTTGGGAAGTCGATCAGGTCGAGGCCGGTCTGCACCAGACGCGGGTGACAGACACGGGGGACAGCTTGGCAAATCTGTCTGAAGGAAGTGTGTAGATCACGCCGCTGCTATCCCTGACTGGAAAGCGTGGCGTGATAATGCGCCAGTAGATGGACTACCTCGGACAAGTCGAAACCGGCCAGACCGGCAAGCTCACCCCCGACGAAGGCGAAGCTACGGCTGCCATTCGTCGCCCTCTCGGCGCGGCGGCGCAGCTGTTGGGCAAGAGCCTCGTTGTGAACCGCCACGGGGACGTGGTCTTCTTCTGGGAAGCGGGCGGCGGCTCCGCGCCGCGCCGAAGAGGTCGGCGCAGGAAGACCAGCAAGGAAACCGAATAGTAACGGGGTCAGAGAGTCGCCCTAGCGCACGACCCCTAACTGGCGTCGTGGAGGGTGAGAGTGGCGTCGAAGCGGCCACGTCTGTGGAACTCCACGTGCGAATGTAGCCCGTCGGTCCTGGGGAACATTGGGGCGGCGATCTGGTAGACGGCGGCGACCGCGTCCATCCACCGGATCAGCAGCGCGAGCCACTCTAGTATCTCTGGCTCGAAGGCAGTTGGGCGGTGCCGTGACTCACCCTCCCGACGATACCGTCGGCCAGCAGATCGGTCAGGGCTCGGTGAACCGTCGCGTGGGCCTCGCCGAGGACGCCCGGCAGCTCCGCCGTGTCGATGAACGACATCCGGCTGAGGGAGTCGAGCAGCTGTCCATCAGAGAGGGTCATGTGTCGAGACTACCAGACTGGGCGGGGTGGTCGGCGATGGTTTCACCAGAAATTGACCGCCATCGCAAGACTAGTCTATGATGGCGGCATCTCGTTCGGAGTGTCCCCAGAGCCTCACGCCTACAAGCGGATGTCGTAGCCGAGTGCTATATAGTTCGGCCTAGCTCCGTGATTCGGTTTGACGCGCATGACCTCATAGCCCACATCTGGAGAAGTGGCAGAACGTACATCATACAGGGACAGACGGCTTGTGCCCTTAGCGACCACAAAAAACCACGCTCGCTGGATGTATGGCTGCGCGAGCATGGAGCGAAAGAAAAAGGGGATACGAAACAAGCCGACAATGAAGTGATCCAGCAACTGGTGGAGACTAGATTGTTCCGCAAGGGTAAGTTCAAGTGTCCAGACAGCGGGATCTCCGTCGACGAAGCCGACGCGGTCAACAGTGCACTTGGTACCAAAATTGGTGCAAGTCCAACGCAGGCCGCATTAACATAGCAGCTGTTGCAAATGGTGGGGCCAGATCAAGTGGGTGAGCAATTCCGTTCCGAATCGATAACTGAGATACGGGGATTTCGGCGAAGCCTTTCCAGCATGCGCGTCCGCTTCGCCCCTGAGATTCAGCCAGTCAAGCGAACGGCACTCAAAGAGATAGTCAAGAATGTTTTGTTCGCACACGGGAATTCGACTGGCAAGACGGTAGAGGAAATCCAGGCCCTACTGGCTGCCGAGTGCTCCATGCCCGGTTTGGGTGAAACGCAGCTTTACGAGATTCTGTTGCACTTGGAGGAAGCAGGGGAGGTTCTGGAACGTCGAGAGGACACAGGGATCAGATATTACCTCGAGGACGCAGTGGCATCGGCGATTGGCGACCTTAGGACCCAATCGGAAGCTCAAGTGGACGAGATTGTCGAGAGTCTATTCGCAAACGCTCCCAATGGCTCTGCCATCTACAAGGAGCCCTTCATCCAGTCAGTGTGTTTGATCTTTGCCGAACTTGCGGAGGAGTCTGCAGCCTTGGTCTTGGGAGAGCAGTCTGGCGCCGGCGAAGCCTACTCCGACCCCCTTGACGTGGCGATTCACACCGTCAGTGAACATTTTCCAGACGCGGACAAGGTGTTACTGGGAGATGGGTTAAGAGACTTTTTCCAGGAACCTGACCCGCGCTACTCAACGCTTCAGCTCGCGTTGGCGCAGAACTACTTCGTGGTGAAAACACTCGGATTAGACCCGGATGGTTCTGCTCTGTCTAGGGAGATCTTCAAGGATGCCGTTTTCTACCTCGACACGAACGTCATCATTGGGAGCCTCGCTCCTTCACAAGGCAGGAAGGAATCCGTCGAGGCGGTTGTCGACGCCTGTCGCGCGGCTGGCGCTAGGTTCGCTGTCTGCCAGGTAACCATGGATGAATTGCGGGCCGTGCAAGCGCGAAGAAGAGAAGACCGCGAGGAGCTCGAAGCCTATGTACCGGTCGGAATTGACATCAAGGGAGTGACGCAATCTGGCCGAAGGAGGGTAGTCACTCCGCCTCTCGAGTTCGATGATTCTTTCCTGGGTATTCAGGACTTGCCTGGATCCATCAGTGAGATCTTTGAAGCCGATCGACCGGACGACCAATGGTTTCATCGGGTCAGGGACAAAGGTTGGGTTCGGGAACTGACCCAACAGATACGGACGAAGGCGCCATACAAGAGAGAACACCAGGGCCTACACGACGCTCTTTTGCTGGGATGGGTCAACAGGCAGAGGAGCGAGTTCAGCGAAAAGGCCTTCGTTCTGACCACAGATCGCAGTCTCCCGAGCGTCTCCCCTCCAAAGTCGACAGGGCGAATTGCCATCACACACACTGCGTTGCTGCAATGGGCAGCACCGGTGTTAGGCCGTTCCGAAGAGAACTTCGCTGTTGCATTCGCCGAACTAACCCGAGCAAGGCTTTTGCCGCAGTCTCAGCTGCTTAGTCTTAACGAGTTTAGGGTTTTCCGTGAGCTGCATGTTTCGAGCGGCGACTTGCCGGCAGAAGACGTTGTGGGATGCATTCGATATCTGAGGAAGGCTGCACCTGCACTCGATCCCCGAGATCCGCGAGATATTCAAGAGTTAGCAAGACATGTCTCTGGCTACTTCGCGGACCCTGGCCGCAAATACGTCCAAGAGATTTCGCGGCTGGAACGGGAATTGACCACCGCCGAATCGCAAAAGGCTGCTGCAGTCGAAGCCGAACGGTCAAAACTCGAAAAGGTTGCCGGCGAAGTCGACAGGCTGAAGAACGAGCACGAAGTTGATCTCGGGGAGGTGGAGGTGAGATAGGATGGGAAAAACGGACACCAAAGTTGGATAAGATAGAGCGACGGAGGTGTCAGTATGACCCTCTGGGAGGCGTTCGCCATCATCTCCATGCTCACCAGCCCGTCGATGCGGTTGGAGAGCCGGGCCTGGACCGAGGCCAGCTCGTTGGCCAGCCGTGCGATCTCGCGGGTGGCGGGCGGCATCCTCCGCAGGGTCTTGGGCGCGAACCTGCTCATCCCGCCCTCCTGATCTCGCCGAGGGTCATCGGCTTCCAGTACAGGTCGCGCTCCACGGCGGGGACGCCGCCGAACACGGTCGCCTCCGCCAGCTCGTCGAGGGAGAAGTAGCCAAGCTCCGTCTCGAACCCCTCGACGAGGCCGAAGCACAGCCCGGTCTCGGCGTCCCACTCGGTGACGTACCAGGTCCAGTTGCTGTAGGGCGAGAACAGCTTGGCCGGAGCGAGAACGTCGTCGTAGTCCTCGACGTTCTCGTTGGCTCCGATCACGGGGATCGCGTCCCCCAGATCCTTGGTCATGAGCTTGTGCCTGCGCAGTCCGCTGTGGTTGTCCTGCCAGGTCGTCGTGGTCCCTGTTGCGTTGGGCATGGTGTCTCCTTTCATGCTCGGTTGATGGGACTCGGCGGGGCCGTACCGGTAGATGAGGAACAGGCCCCGTTGTGCGCTCCGCCAGGAGCGTCTAGCTGACCCGGACGTACTCCGACTCGCTCTCCGTCACGATCTCGGCCCGGACTTCCGGGTCGAGGACGGCGTTGAGCTTGCGGTAGTTGACCGAGTACCTCGTGGACTGCACCAGGCTGACCGTCTTTCCGTTCACGGTGGCCTTCGAGTCCCCTTGGCTGCGCATCCACGCCTTGAGTGTGTCCAGCGCAGTGCGCTTGACCTTTTCAGGCTCCTTGATGGACTCCTGGGCTTCCGAGTAGGCCGCCACCGCCTCCCGCGCCTCCTGGTCGCTAACCTCCTCTCCCTCGATCTCTTCCTCCGCATCGACCTCTGCCGCACCCGGCAGGCAGACCGCCAGGAAGGGGCAGCTCCGGCATTGCCAGCTACCTGCGGAAAAATCCCGGTCGGGCAGCGCGTCGGGGTCAGGCCCGTTCTGGACATGGTGGGCGGCAAGCTCGCCCAGCCATTTGCAGGCGTCGTCCAAGGCCCGTTCCAGCCGGTCGGCGGGGATGATTTCGTAGTCCCACGTTCTGCCACCCGTGTCCATCGTGGCAATCACCGCATCGCGGGGCCATCCTCCGAACTTCCCGTAGGTGTAGAAGGCGGCTTGGGCAACCGACGCCGGGTGGCTGCGCTCCGCTCCCAGGGTGCGCCAGCGTTTGAACGCCTCCGGCCCCCTGGTCTTGACCTCGACGACCATCTCGTCGCCGTAGCGGGGAGCCTGCGGCCCGTCCCCGAACAGGAACGTCTGGACCTCGGAGACCGCTTCGTTCCCGTCCAGAGCCTGCTCCGTACTTGATACGGGGGGCATCCGCCCGGTGGCGTCGGGGTGTCCCGTCACGACCAGGGAGGGGCGGAGCCGCATGGACACCGATTCGGGGTTACGGGGGTCGGCGGGAGACACCTTCCACCCCGCCCGTTCCATCGCCCGCAGGACGACGGGTTCGAGGGCGTTGCCCGCCTCCATCGCCGTCAGCGAGTCCTCGCTGGGGGGATTCGCCGGTTCGTATCCGGTCGCCGCGTACCACAGGGCGCGTCGGCAGCCCAGGGCCGACGATGCCCGTATCTCAAGCTGCCCGTCCTCGTCGAACCGCGCAGCGGGGCGGGAGAAGACCTCCGCCCGGTCAATGTCTGTCGTCATGTCGATTCCTCCTTTGTCCTGTAATGAGAAGCGGGGCGGCCCCCGTTGGAGACAGCCCCGCCTGGATTCCAAGCTCTCGATTGTTCAGACCGCTCATGCAGCGGCCTTCGCTTCCGCCGTCTCCGCCGCCTCCCTCTCCTCCCCGGCCTTCACGTGGGCCTTGAGGATGTGGGCTATCCCGTCGCCGAGGCCCAGGACGGCCACGCTCCTGCCGTCGGGCATGGTGTTGAAGAACGGCTGCGTCTCCTGGATGCCCTGGCACTGGTCAATCACTTCTTCGAGAGGCGTACCCCGCCGCATGTGCAGCGAGATGAGGCGGCAAGCCAGCTCGGTTACCCCGTGCTGGAATGAGCCGCCCTTGCCCAGCCAGCCGAAGACCTCGAACGGCTCCCCGTCCTCGTCCGTCGAGACGGTGACGTAGAGGTTCCCGTACTCCGTCTGGAGCTTGGTGGTGGCGCTGGGAAGGCTGCGGGGTCTAGGCCGCGTGGTCGTGCTCATGGCCCACCCCCTTTCGGCGGAGATAGGGCAGCGCGGGAGCGTACCGCTCGAAGTATTCCGCCACCCTGACCGCCATCTCCCTCTCCCGGTCGTCCCCCAGGCCCAGCAGCGTCCTCACGATGGGTTCCTCGCAGTCCTCCTCGGCGAAGGTCGGGGTGAACAAGGTCCGCCGGACCTCGGCGGGAATTTCGGCCCACCGCTCCCGGCTGAGCTTCAGCCCGCCGTGGCTGGCGGTGGACACCCGCCAGACTCCCTCGGCCAGCTCCTCGATGTCCTGGGGAGGTCCCCAGGGTGTGTGCATCGTCGTCATCGGTCGTGTCCTCCTTTTCCTGTAGATGAGAAGCGGGGCCGCCCCGAAGAGACCACCCCGCTCGATTGCGTGTCCCGATGGGCAGGACGGGCTAGGCTGCCTGCGCCTGCCGTATCTGCTGGAGCTTCTCGGTCGCCCCCTCGATGAGGGGCGTCAGCTCCGCCGCCGTCAGGTCGTCCAGGCTCTTACCCAGCCGGTCCACCACGGCGGTCCGCACCTGGTCGTCGTCGAAGCCCTGCTCGGCGGCCAGCTCGACGAGCCGCTTGCGCAGCGTCGCCACATTCGCTAGGGCGGACACCGCCCTGGGCTGGACGGGCACCCGGTCCGGTCGGGGCGGGCCGCTGGCCGGGGCCTGGTCTCCGTAGAGGCCGTTCCCAAAGCGGTCTCCAAAGCTGCGGAGCGCCCTCTTGATGCCGTCGGTGACGGCCCCCTTCAGGGCGGTCTCGTGGCCGTCGGCCGTCTCCTCCGTCACGGCGTGGAAGCCCACGTCGGTTCGGGGCGGCGCGCCGGGGACGGTGACCCGCACCGGGGCGCTGTAGGCGCAGGTCGTCTTGATCTCGCCGGTCTGGGGATCGACGGTCTCGATCTGGCGCAGCGTCACGTCCGCGACCAGCTCGTAGCCCCACCCTCCGTACCCGAATACCCTGTTGGCCTCCGAGATGGCGACGTGGCCCTCGATGTAGGAGAAGGTGCGCCCGGCACGGCCCTTGCGCTGGGAGACCAGCGCGGGGTCGATGGGCTGCCCCAGGGCGTTGGTGACTGCGGGCGAGAGCCCGTCCCAGAGCAGCTCGTGCTCGCTGACGATGGCGGCGTCTGGCTTGTGCCCGTTGCCGTTGAGGTGGACGGTCCCGTTGCTGTGATATCCGTTGTTGTTGCCGTTAGACATTTCGTGTCTCCTTCTGTCGTGTTTTGCCTGTAGCGAATGAACGATGCGGATTCCCTACGGGAAGCCGTGCGCGGGCAAGGCCCGTCGTGAATTGGGCATAGGTCCTCCTGGGCGGTGAGAGTGGGGATGGCGTGGAGCGGGAGGGAGTCCCGCAAGCAAGGCCGGAGCGGGCCAAGCTCCGGTAGAGGGGAAGTGGTCCGGGGGAGTGGGAAGCTGGGAAGAAGCCGCTAGCGGGCGGAGCGTGCCGCCTGAGCCAGCAGGCGGAGGAAGACGGCGCGGCCGTGGAGAAGGGCCGCAAGCTCGGCCACGTCGCCGACGCCCTGGGGAAGGGTGACGGCGGCGGCCCTGCGTCCAAGCAAGCCCGCAAGCCGCTCCGTGGCCTCAAGTCCAGCGTCGTCCGAGTCGAAGGCGAGGAAGACCCGGGGGCAGCCCCGCAAGCCCTCCGCCACCTTCTCGACCCCCTGGGTGCCCAGGGCAGCGACGGCGGGGACGCCCCACTGCGCAAGGGCAAGCCAGTCGAAGACGCCCTCGGCCACCACCGCGAAGGGCGGCGCGGGGCCGAGACGCCCAAGCCCAAGCACCGGCTTGGAGCCGGGAAGCGCCTGGAACCGGGGCGTCCGGTCGGGGTCTATCGCCCGCCCGACGAGCCAGCGGACAAGACCGCCGGAGGCGTCGGGGACGACCACCATCCCTGCGAACCGCTCACCGCGCTCGGTGAACAGCCCGCAGTCCCTGAGCCGTCCGGCATTGAAGCCGTCCGACTCAAGGGCCTCCCGCAGCCCGCTCCCCGGCGCGTAGCCGAGGCCGAGACGCAAGGCAGCGTCAAGGGCGACGCCCCGCGAGGCCAGGTACGCCCTGGCAACGGGGCTGCGCCGCAGCTGCCCGGCGTAGAACCGCGTTGCCGCCGTCAGCAGCGCCGGGTCCCTGGGAGGCAACGCGGCGGCGGTTGAGCCACGAGGCTTGACCGCCGACTGTGAGCGGACGGCAGCCCCTGGGACCACCCACGCGCCCCCGTCAAGCCTCTGGAGCGCCTCGGGCAGGCTCAGGTTCTCGGCGCGCCGTATGAAGTCCAGCACGTCGCCCCCTGCGCCGCACCCGAAGCAGTACCAGCGTTCAGAATCGGCGTACACCGTGAAGCTGCCCTCAACCTCGTCGTGGAAGGGACAGACGCCCTGGCGGACCCTGCCCCTTCCCCTGAGCCGCACCCCCGACGCCTCAACCGTGTCCCCCAGGGGGTGACGGGCCTTCAGCGCCGGGATGTCAACGGAAGCGTTGGCTACGACCATCACGCACCTCCGTTCAGGGGCCGCAGACCCCGCAGGCTGCGCCGCGAGACGGCCTTGCCCGGCTCCCAGCGCATCCCCAGCACCGCCGCGACCTCAAGCGTCCCGTCGCCCCTGGGAACCAGGGCGGCGGCCCGTCCCGCGCCGTGGCTGTAGACCAGCGCGTACCGGTCGCCGAAGCGCCTCCGCACCAGGTCCGTCCACTCGGCGTAGGCCCACCGAGCCTCCCTGGTCTCCGCCCTTGCCGTGTCCACGCCGGCGAAGACCGCCAGCGCCCCGTCGATGTCCCCCGCCTGCCGCATCCGCCGCGCCTCGTGGACGCTGCGGGCCACGCTGGGGGTTTCCGCCTTCGGCGCCGTCTCCGGCTCAGCCCTGAACAGCGCCGCCATCAGCCGGTCGACCAGCTCTTCGAGGCTTGGCCGCGGCCTTGTCCCAGTCCCACCAATCGTCGTTGCTTGCGTCGTCATCGTGTCCTCCTTCATGTTGTGTTGCCTTTGCCTTCGGTTGCCGTTGTGCCTGTTGCGCCCGTCCCGTTCGCTGCCTGCCTCCGGGCCTGATGAACCGCTTGAGTAGCAGCGCACCGAGTCCGAGGCCGACCGCGTTCAGGAAGACCAGCTCGCCGTCGGTCGTCACGAGCGGCCCGAACAGCAGCGCCGCGACCACGACCGCTATGGTCAGCCGCTTGCGCCGCCGGATGAATCCGCCCGCCTTGACAGCGAGTCCCTTGACCTTTGGAACCAGTTTCTTGACGTGCATCGACGCCTCCTTGTATCTCGTTTTGTATGGGACAATCACTTCACCGAGGTGGATCGGGGTGCGGCAGACCGCAGCCTCCCAGGTCATAGAAGGCCGCCGGAAAGCGAGGGTCGCCGCACCCCTCCCGAACAGAGCCCGAACAGTTGCCTGGGCCAACCAAGCCCGCATCTTGCAAGGACGGGCCAGCAATTCGCAGGAGGTGCTCATGGAGCAGGAAGGTATCTACGTAGGCATCGATGTAGCCAAGGCCCAGGTGGATGTTGCCGTCCGTCCCACGGGCCAGAGATGGGTTGTCTCCTTCGACGAGACTGGGGTTGGGGAACTGGTCTCCCAGATGGAGGACCTGAGTCCCGCCCTGGTGCTGCTGGAGGCTTCGGGCGGCCTGGAACTGCCATTGGTGGCAGCCCTGGCAGCGGCGGCGCTGCCCGTGGTCGTCGTCAACCCTCGTCAAGTTCGAGACTTCGCCAGGGCCACCGGGACTCTGGCCAAGACCGACGCTCTGGACGCGGCGGTCCTGGCTCACTTCGCTGAAGCGGTCCGACCTCCCGTGCGCCCTCTGCGGGACGCCGAAACCCAGGCCCTCAACGCTCTGGCCGCCCGCAGGCACCAGGTGATGATCATGCTGGTCTCGGAGAAGAACCGCCTGAGCTCCGCCACCATCGCCGTGCGGCCCCGCATTGAGGCCCACATTGCATGGCTGGAGCGCGAGTTGGACGACCTGGACGAGGGCTTGCGGCAGACCCTCCGCCAGAGTCCAGTTTGGCGAGAGAAAGAGGACCTCCTGCGCGCCGTCCCCGGCGTAGGAGAGCAGCTCTCCTTAACTCTCCTGGCCTACTTGCCGGAGTTGGGCACTCTGGACCGCCGGAAGATCGCCGCCCTGGTGGGAGTGGCTCCCTTCAACCGGGACAGCGGCACCCTGCGGGGCAAACGCACCGTATGGGGTGGACGCGCCCGAATCCGCGCAGTCTTGTACATGGGAGCGTTGGTAGCCAGCCGCCACAACCCCGTGATCCGGGACTTCTATCAGCGGCTGCTGGCGGCTGGTAAGCCGAAGAAGCTGGCCCTCATAGCCTGCATGCGCAAGCTGCTGGTTATCCTCAACTCAATGCTCAAGCATGGCTCGCCCTGGCGCGACCTGACTCCGAAAGTCGCCGCTCATTCCTCTTGACTTTCAAGACAGTTGCTTTCCGTTGTTGACCCGTGCCGGCATCCGTGGCGCAGGTCATGTGCGATGGGGTGGACGAGTGACGCACTCCGCCCACGGTCGGATGCCGGACGCGGGAGACGGAGCGGGGATGAAGAAGACGCAGCTCGGCCAGGGTCAACTCACGGGAACCGACTCAGGGGAGCTGCTGCTACGTGGGGGATGAAGAAGACGCAGCCCGGCCCAGAGTCAACTCAGAGGAACGGACTCAAGGGGAGCTGCTGCTACGTGGGGGATGAAGAAGACGCAGCCCGGCCCAGAGTCAACTCAGAGGAACGGACTCAGGGGGAGCTGCTATGAAGTGGGGGAGAACCGACCGGCCTGCAGATCAACCACAGGACGGCCCGGTGAGAGACGCAGCGAGACCCGGGAGCTACGTCGGCAACGTCCTGGGATGCTGCGCGAAGGGGAAGCGGCCAGCCAGCTTGCAATGGCAGACCGGCGCGTGGTGAAGCTGCGGCCAGTTCCACAGAACCTTGCCGCAGACGTGAGGAACCGGCCAGGGCGCGGGGCGCACTCCGACCAGAGCCTGCACCGTACTCGATACGGTGGTGTCCGAGGGCCGAAGCGCAGAGGCGCATCGCCCTGGGTGACCCGTCTTCCGAACCGGCATCGGAGGAGCAGTGCTCGACCCCTCGACCGGCTCACGCAGCGGGAAGGCGCTTATCCCTCGTGGAACGCCGTCGGGAGAGCAGGGCTCGATCCGTCAGGCCGCTCCGGGTCGGGGATGGACCCTCCAGGTTTCTAGGCACGAAACGCTGGAAAAAGCCAGAAACTGCGTCAATTATCGCCCGAACGGACGAGCGAAGTGAAGGGGTTGGACGGGGAAATCGACCCCCTACGGCCAAATTGCTCGCTCCGACTTAGCTTCCATTTCGCAGGGAGCGCACCCCGCCTAGTCCCGCCACAGTCTGAAGGTGAGAACGCGGCGCAGCCACCGTCGCAGCAACGCCCGGTTCCGCTTCACCCGCACCCGCATGAGGTCCTGTTGCCGCTCCCAGAGCTGGTCTCGCCGGTCGAACTCGTCCCAGGGGAACGTGGCCGGGGGCAGCGTCAGCCCGTGCTCCTCGACGATGGCGACCTCCAGCTCCAGCATCCGCTCCTGAACCTCCGTCCTGTCCAGCGCAGTGCCGGTCTTCAGGGCCTTGTGGAACTCGTCCCGCGCCCTGCGCCACTCGACGACCACCGGCGCAGCGTCGGCGTACACCAGGTCCTCGTCGGGTTCGGCCTCCTCGGTCACCAGTTGGGGGTACGTCCTGCCGGGGACGTACCTGCGCTTCGACGGTTCGGTCCCTGCGCCTTCGGGCGACGCCCCCTCCGTCCCGTTCCTTGCCGCCTCCAACCGCACCAGTCTCCGCTCCACGTGCCGCATCGCCCTGGCGTGTTCCTCCCGCATCGCCTTGACCTCGCCCACGACGGCTTCGAGGCCGCTTCGGAGCTTCTCCTCCAAAGCGGACACCCGGTCCACCACCACCTCGACCCGCTTCCCCTGCCGCATCGCCGCAGACAGGTCCCTGCTCAACAGCAGCCGTTCCAGCGCGTCGGACAGCCGGGGAGTCAGTTTCCCCGTGGTCATGCACCTCCACAGCGTCTTGCGGTCGATCCCCAGCCTCTCCGCCGCCTTCACCTGGCCCAACTCGCCCACCACGTCATTCAGCAGCGCCGTCATGTGCAGCTCCCGCAGGCTCTCCAGGCTAGGGGCCTCCCCGGACCACTCACCGTGCCGCATCTCCTGTGTCGTCTCAGTGTCCATGTTCCACTCTCCCCATTTCCTAGCTGCCCGTGGAACATCGCCCCCGAAACCGCCATGTTCCACTTTCCCCATTTCCCAGCGACCTGCGCCCCATGCCCGTGGAAGGAACCCCGGAGACAAAGTGCTCGCAGGCTACGTCCTGTAGGGGGGCGTTTACGCCTGCGCCAGCTTGCCCACGACCCGGCCTGCAACCCGTCCACCGGACTCAAATCCCTGTACACGGCTATCACACCACATCCGGCCCGCCATTTATCAGGCCCTGCGAGGGGGGTCAGCGCGCGTGCCCGGGCCTGCGGACTGACCCCGCTCACGCACCATTCCTAAGCCGGTTCCGTCTCCCCACACTCGATGGCAATCAAGAAGACCACACCTGTGAGGAGGCGAAGACGTGGGAGCGCAATCGACCGTCCGACGAACCCTTGGCAGAGCCGGGGGAAAGGCCAGAAGGCTGATACCCCTGGCCGCCGCGCTGCTCCTGGCGGCGCTGGTGGCAATCCCCTCAAGCAGCATCGCCCTGGCACAGTCCCCGCCGGGCGAGGGCATCGTCCTGGTCAACGCAGACCGGGATTTCGTGGAGCGCAAGAAGGGCGGCGATTTCGTCGCCCGCCCCGTCTTCGACCGGGAGATAGCGAACCTCTTCTACGCCGTCCGCGACGCCGACACCGGCGACTGGATAAGCGCCATGTACCGCGTGAAGGGAGGGGAGAAGAAGCGCAATGAAGGCTGGGAGTATTCCTGGGAGTACCCCGACCTGGACGAGCACCCCGACCTCGACCGAGACCGGGCCTACCTGCTGGTCATGCTGGTCGAAGCCGAGGATGGCAAGCGGGGCGACTTCTACGCCGTCGTCCCCATCCACCAGCCGGGCCGCATCTGGGACAAGATTCTGTCCGCCCTCAGCCCGGCGCGCTGGGCCAAAGCCTTCGCCGGTTGGGTGATCGAGGGCGTCCACGGCACCCTCTGCGGAGTGGTTGAGCGGGCGTCCGGCGAGGACGCCGACAACTGCCGGGGAGGGTAGACGTGGCCGACATCATCACCGGCACCCCTCCCGACCTGACCTACGGCCATCACCTCGTGCAGCAGGCGTGGATGGTCGTCTGGGCCATAACCTCCGCCGCCCTGGTGGTCATCCTGGGCTGGATGGGCCTCAGCTTCATCATCTCCGAGCACCTGGGCCGGTCCCAGGCCGGATGGCGCGAGATGGTCCCCCGTCTCGTGCTGGGCCTGGTGGCCGCCGCGTCGTCCCTGTGGTGGTGCGCCCTGGTCCTGGACGTGGCCGACGCCGTGTCCGGCTTCATCGCCTTCTCCCTGAACGTCACCCCCGGAGACATGCTGCGCTCGACCCTGCGCACGCTGATGACGGCGGTGGAGGCGGGCAGCGTGGGCATGGCGCTGCTGCTGGCGGCGCTCTACCTGGTCTACGGCTTCTTCGTCCTCTACGTCATCGTGCAGATGATCTTGCGCCTGGCCCTCATCGACATCCTGCTGGCCCTGGCCCCCATCGCCCTGGGGCTGTGGATATTGCCCCACACGGCGGGCTGGGGCCGCCACTGGCTGCGGCTCTTCATGACGACGGTGTTCCAGCAGGCCGTCCAGCTCATCGCCCTGGCGTTGGGCTTCGGCTTCCTCAAGGAGTTCGCCGCCATAGCCGCCTTCGAGCCGGTGCAGGACCTGGTATGGAAGCTGCTCATGTCCCTGGCCTTCATCTACATGGCGACCCGGGTGCCCTCAATGATGGGCAACGCGGGCACCTTCGACTCCTGGCTCTCGATGCTCTATTTCGGCATGAACCTGCCCGCCTCGATGGTGCGGTCCGCCAAGACCATCGGGCTGATCGCGGGCGGGGCCGCCGGAGGGCCGGGAGGCGTTGCGGTGGGGGCGATGGCGGCCAGCGCGGGCCTTTCGGCGGCCGCCAGCGGCCTCAGCTCGGCGGCCTCGATGGCGACCCCATCGGGCGGCGGAGACGGCGGCGGCGGAGAGGCCCCCCGGAGCAGCGGCGAGTAGCCCCCAACGAACGGCAACCCAACGGGCGCGGCCCGCGCCAATGAACAAGGCGAAGGAGGTGGGAGCGATGTGCAGCTAGGCGAGCCGACAGAGCGGAACCGATAGAGACGAGCAACCGACTCCGAAGCGGAGCCGGAGAGGAGAGAACGAATGGAAGACCTGACACAGACCATATCGAACCTGGTGGGAATCCTGCTGGGCGTCGTGGGAGCGGTGGGCGTGGGCTTCTTCATCTACGGGGCCTACCTGTACCTCACGGCGTCGGGAGCGCCCCACCAGATGGAGCGCGGCAAGAGCGCCATGATGACCGCCCTGGCGGGCATCGTCCTGGCGATGGTGGCCTACGGCGTCGTCGAGCTGGTGATGAACGCGGTGGTGGGCTCCCCGGTGGACCCCAACGTCCCCGACCCCACCGACAGCGGCTAGGCCGACGGGAAGGAGAGAGAGAGCATGAGAGAACACGAGGTTCCGACCCACGTGCAGGCCGAGGACAGGGTGCTGCTGTGGTTCACCTTCCCGCAGATCGTGGCGATGACGGCGGTGTGCGCCCTGTCCTACGGCGCATACCGCTACGCCCCGTTCGGGCCGTCCGAGGTGAGGATGGCGATTGCCGTCCTCCTGGGCCTGGCGGGGCTGGTCGCCGTCGTCGGGAAGATAGGCGGTCGGCGGCTGCCCCTGGTGGCCGCCGACCTTCTGAAATACAAGCTGGGGGCGAGGCTCTACGCCGGGCCTCCGTCCGAGCTGGTGCGGAGCGAGCCGCCCGTGCCCGCGCAGCCGGTGAAGAGCGGCCCCGGCCCGTTGCGGCTGATGGCGAGGCGCGCCGGTCGGACCCTGCGAGGACTCGGCCGCAAGCGCAAGGGCCGGGAGAAGACGGGCGGGCGGATGCCCTTCCGTCCCCACCGATGGTTCGGCAAGCCCAGGCGCACCGAGGCGGACAGGGACAACATCAACGGAAACGGAAACGGCGCAGAAAGCCGCAAGGACAAGCGCCGGAAGAAGCCGAAGACCCCGGATCAAGTCCGGGGCAGGCTCTGGCTCGCGGTCATGGCCGCCGTCGCACTGGCGGCGGCGGTCGCCACCGTCCCCCAGGCGGCGCTGGCCGACGGCCCCGGCGACGGTGAGGGCTGGTCCTCCGACGAGATCGAGTTCCAGCCCCCGCAGCCGGTGGAGGGGCGGCGGCTCTTCGTCGAGAGGCTCAGCGTCTCCGGCGACCGGGCCGCCGTCACCCTGCGGGCCGCCACCGCCCTGGACATCCGGGTGCGGGCCTTCGGCGGGCCGCAGGGTGCGTGGCTGCGCTTCTGGGGTTCGGCGTCCCTGGACGAGGGGGAGCGCATCGACTACTCCCTGCCCCTTCACGGACCCAAGCCGTCCCTCACCTTCTCGTGGGAGGACGGGCTGGGGCAGGCGGGGGCCGTCACCTTCGAGGGCGGCCAGATCCCGTACCCCCTTCCGGCAGTCGAGGGCGAGCTGTGCAACGTCAGCCTCGTCTCCCTGGCCTGGAGTCCGGGGGCCGTCGATGGAGCGGTCGAGTCCCAGTGCGTCGCCCAAGTCGAGGAGCCGGTCCAGCTTCAGACGGTGGCCGGACACACCAGCGTCACCGAGACGGCGCTCATGGACGCCCAGGTGACGGCAATCACGGGAACGCTCTCCGTCGCGACCGGCACGTCGCAAGCGAGCGTCCCCTTCGTCGCGGGCGGCGAGACCCGCTTCCGGCTTCCGGTCGGGGCGGGTGAGGCCGTCCACGCCGTGACCATCGGCGTTGAGCTGGAGGCGACCCTACGGATACCCATTCCCCCGCTGACCCGGCTCACCCACCACCCGGAGCGGACGGAGCGCCGCACCGAGACGGTGAGCCTGTGGAGGCCGGGGGCGAGCGAGACCGTCAGCGACACGATCACCGTCACCCACGACGACGGCACGACGACCGAGCACACCGTCTCGGCCACCGCGTACATACCGGGCAGGACCATCCACCGGGACGTGACCCTCACCATCGTCCACCCGGAGCACGTGAAGGCCGAGGTGGTGGAGCGTTCGCCCATCGCCAGGACCAGGGGCGAGTCGCTGGCCCCCGTATCAAGTACGGGGCAGGTTCTGGCTCTCCGCATCGGGGCCGACGATCCCTTCGAGGTCCTGGCCCTGCCGGAGCCTGAGCCGGAAGACCCGCCCGCCGAGCAGGAGCCCGCAGGCGGCGACCTGAGCGACTGGTTCGACCTGCTGGGCTGGGAGTGGCCGTGGTGAGGCGCTTGCTGACCGCAACGCTTCTGGCCGGGGCTGCGCTGGCGACCACCGGCGCGGCCCCGGCCGAGGAGCAGGCCATGCTGGACGCCTTCGACCGGGTGCTCACCGCTATGGCCTACGCCGCCGCCGGGCTGTGCCTCTTCGCCATCGTCTGGGCAGGCTTTGTCCTGATGGCCGAGGGCGCCGACGACCGGGGCGGCGGCAGGGCCAAGACCGCCGTCGTCATGGCGGTGGTCGGCCTGGTGCTGGTGCTTCTGGCCAAGGCCGTGGCCGCGCTGCTGAAAAGCGGCCTCGTCCCGTTCCCCACCCCCTAGCGCAAAGGAGAAGACCGAGTTGAAGAATCCGAACGACCGAATCAAGACAGAAGGAGCGGAGGGGCCGCCGGACGGCGCAGCCGCTCCGCAGGACACTTCCGGGGCCGACGCCGACCCGCAGACCGAAGAACCCGCGACCCCCACGCTCAAGCCGCCGCCCCCCCTGCCCCTGTTCTTCATGCTCTCCCACCTGGAGGAGGACGGCCCGGTGCGATTGGACGGCGTGAAGCTCGGCGTGTGCGAGGTGATGGGCCTGGAGCTTGACGAGCCGAAGCTGGGGGCCTTCGCGGGGGCGCTCAACGCCTGCGACTTCCCCGTGCAGCTCCTCATCAGGCAGCACCCGCCGCGCCTTGGCGGGCTGCGGGACAAGCTCACGGAGGCCCAGCCGCAGGACCTTCCCCCGCAGACCGAGGCGGCGTCGGAGTCCCTTCGCAGGCTATTGACCGATTTGGAGACCCGCGACGGCATCCTCGACCGGCGCTTCTACGCCGTCACCGAGTTCGGGCGGTTCGACGAGCTGCGGGGCCTGCTGGCGCGGGCGGGGCTGTCCGTCCACCCCTTCAGCGGCCGCCGTCTGCGGATGCTGATGCTGGCCTCGGCCCTGGGCGGCACCCCCGCCGAGATGGACGAGGAGACGCCGGTGGAGGTTCAAATAGGCCGACGCGAGGTGCGCGTCGGAGACCGCCTGGTCCGCTCCCTCCACCTGGGCAAGTGGCCCCGCTCCCTGGCCCCCGGCTTCCTGCAAGGGCTGATGACGGCGGGCGCGCCGATGGACCTGTCCATCCACCTGGGGCCGATTCCCGCTGAGCAGGCGGCCAGGACGCTGGAGTGGCAGAAGGTGCGCTTCGAGTCGGCCCAGAGCCTCTCCCTGAAACGCGGGCGCACCATGTCCCCGGAGGCGCAGATCGCCCTGGAGGACGTGACCCGGCTCAGGGACGAGGTGCAGCGGGGCCGAGAGCGGCTATTCCACGCCTCCCTCTCCATCACCCTTCACGCCAAGGACGAGGCGTCGCTCAAGGAGATGACCCAGCGGGCCAAGGCCCACTTCGCCGCCACGCTGGGCAAGCTCGATCCCCTGGCCTTCCGCCAGCGCGAAGGCATCCTGTCTACGCTGCCCCTGGCCCTCAACGCCGTCGCCGTGTGGAGGATGCTGGACACGTCCAGCATAGCCTGTCTCTTCCCCTTCTCGCCGCCCGACCTGGACACGAGGCGGGGAACCCTGTACGGCATCGACATGCGGGCCTGCGCCCCGGTGGTCTACGACCCCTGGGACGGGACGCACCTGAACGCCAACACCGCTGTCCTCGCAAGGTCGGGCAGCGGCAAGAGCTTCGCAACGAAGCTGGGAGTCCTGCGCGGCATCACCCGCGGCGTCACCGCCTACGTCATCGACCCCGAAGGCGAGTACGCGGACATGGCGAGGGCGGCGGGCGGGCGCGTCCTCTCTCCCGGCATTCCCGGCCAGGGCATGAACCCCTTCGTCATCGACAAGGGGGACTCCGAGGAGCTGCTCCAGCGCATCGGCAGCCTGAGACGGCTCATCGAGGTGATGGTGGGGGAGAGCCTTGGCGCAGAGCGCTGAGCATCTCTCGACCACGCCCTGGCGGGCTACTACTCCCAGCCCAGGGAGCGCACCGGCTTCCGCGACTTCTACGCCTACCTCGAAGGGGAGGCGCAGGAGCTGTCGCGGCTGCTGCGGCCCTTCGCCACCGGCAGCCTGCGCAACCTCCTCTCCGACGAGGGCGACGACCTTCTCTCCAACGAGGCCCTGGTCACCGTGTTCGACCTGCGCCTCCTCGAACCGGAGCTTCGGCCCGCAGCCGCGATGGTCTGCACCGAGACGGTGTGGGCGGCGGCGGCCCAGGACCCCAAGCCTCGCCTGCTGGTCGTGGACGAGGTGTGGAGCATCATGCAGCACCCCGAGGGCGCGGCCTTCATGGTGTCGATGGCGAAGCGGGCACGGAAGCACCGCTTGGGCTTGCAGTTCATCACCCAGGACGTCCAGGACCTGCTGTCCGAGGACACTTCGAGGACCATCACCGGCCATTCGGGAAGGGCGCTATTGCAGAACGCCGCCTTCAAGCTGCTCTTGCAGCAGGACGCGGCGGCCATCGGCACCGTGGGCGACGCCTTCGACCTGCCCGAAGACCTGCAACGCTGGCTGCTCTCCTGCCCCAGGGGAGACGGCCTGCTCCTGGCGAAGGGGCACCGCTTCCCCGTCCGCATCGAGGCCACTCCGGAGGAGACGGAAGTAATCGAGTGGAGGCCGGGCCGCCACTAGCCAAAGCGAGAGGAGGAGGAGACCGATGGACGACGGACACCGGCGCGACGACGAACCGACCGACGACCCCAATAGAGAAAGGAAGAAGACCATGAAGCTGAATCCCATCAAGAGGCTCTTTGACGACCGCAACAGGAAGACCCCCGTGCTGCTGGCGGTGACGCCGCCCAGGACCGGGGAGCGGACCATGCTCGGCGTGGAGAACATGCTCCAGTCCATCGCCGTCCCCGAACCCTTCTCCCTGGAGCTGGCCGGGGACATCGACGGCGTGACGCTGCTGGCCCGCTGCCTGGACGACCAGGTGGTGCGCGGCCAGGTCACCGCCCACTACCCCCAGGCCCGCATCCACGTGCTGTCCCCGGAGGAGGACCCCCTGCGAGTGGACGAGGGCGAGCAGGCGTGGGTCATGACGCTCCGGGCCGACGGCCCAGAGTACGTCCCGCTCAGGGTCTTCCGCGACGATGACCTCCTCGACCCCGGCTCCGACCCCCTCATCGCCCTCCTGGGGGCGCTGTCGAACCTGAACGACAACGAGCGCATCGTGGCGCGGCTGATGCTGCGCTCCCTGGGACCCGACTGGTCGCAGAACCACCTGGAGAAGGCCCACAAGCGGCCCGTCGAGGAGCGGCGAGACCCCTCCTACACCTACCAGACCAAGCCCCTCCAGACGGACGGCGTGACGATGGCGGTCCTGGGCTTGGCGGCCCTGGCCGCCCTGCGGGGCTACCTGTGGGTGCAGGCGGGGGAGACGTGGAAGGCAGTCCTGATGGGAGTGGGAGTCACCGCCGCCCTGGTCGCCGGGGGCTGGCTCTGGCACCGCATCAAGAAGGCCCGAAAGCGCGTCTACGACCCCCTGCTCATCAAGGAGAAGGTGGCCCGCATCGCCTTCGACGGAGAGCTTCAGATCGTCGCCGTCCTGCCCGCAATGGCCGACCAGAAGAAGGCGCGGGAGCGGGCGAAGAAGGTGCTGGAGCCGGTGGCGGCGGCATACCGCCACTACGACCACCCCGCAGGGGCGCGGTTCAGGGTGAGCCGGGTCCGGCCCATCGTGCCCGACCCGCAGGCGATGCACCCCACAGGCCCCGGACTCTTCGGCAAGCGCAGCATCCTGGGCGTCCGCGAGGCGGCGGCCCTGTGGCACCCGCCGGGGGCCGGGGACGAGACGCCCCTGGTGGAGCGGTCGGGAGCGAGGGTGCTGATGCCCTCGGCCAGAGGCGTCCGGGGAGGAGCGCCGGTGGGACAGACCACGGCGGGCAAGGCCCGGACCATCCACTTCCCCGAAGACCTGCTGAGGCGCCACCACCTCTACGTCGCCCGCACCCGCATGGGCAAGTCCACCCTGATGCACCACATCGTCCGCCACAAGATGATGGAGAAGGCTGTGGGCAGGGACGGCGACGCCATCGTCGTCGTCGATCCCCACGCCGACCTGGTGGGCAGCCTGCTCCGGCAGGTGCCGGAGTCCCTGATAGACCAGGTGCGGCTGATCGACCTGGCCGACGACCGGGGAGCGCCCGGCGTCAACCTCCTGGACACCCGCATCTTCCCCGACCGCGACCGCACCGCCGATTCCGTCGTGCGCATCGCCAAGGGGCTGTGGGACCAGTGGGGGCCGAGGATGCAGTCCATTCTCGAGCAGACCGTCAAGACCCTCCACGAGGCCAACGAGCATCCCTCCACCAGCGACGACGAGCAGCTCACCATCCTGGACGGGCTGACCCTGCTGGCCGACGACAAGTTCCGCTCCGGTGTGCTGGCGAAGGTGAACGACCACTACCTGCTCCAGTGGTGGGGAAGGGACTTCAAGGGCTGGCGCGGCGAGACCCGGGCCGACGCCCTGGCCCCGGTCCAGACCCGCCTCTCCTACTACGCATCCTCCAAGCGGGCGAGGGCCATCCTGGGCCAGCCCCGCTCCACCATCGACATGCGCCGGGTCATCCGCGAGGGCGGCATCCTGCTGGTCTCCACCGCCCAGGGCAAGGCGGGCAAGGACGTGGCCGCCCTGGTGGGCGCGTCCCTCCTGAACCTGGTGGACGCCGTGATACGGGAGCAGGGCAGCCTGTCTCCGGAGCGGCGGCGCGGCGCGCTGGTCGTCGTGGACGAGATGCAGTCCATGCCGGGCGTGGACTACGAGTCGATGCTCAGCGAGCTGGGCAAGTTCGGGGCCAGCTTCGTGCTGGCCACCCAGAGCCTCGCCAAGCTGGACGACCTCTCCCGCACCATGCGCGACACCCTGCTTGCCAACATGGGCTGCCTGGCCGTCTTCCAGGTGGCGGGCAACGACGCCCGCCAACTCGTGTGGGAGCTGGGCAAGGACCGGGTGACCGAGGAGGACATCGTGTCCCTCCCCGTCCACCAGTGCTACGTCCGCGCCACCGTGGGCACCGAGCGGATGCCCGCCTTCTCCATGATGGTGAGCAAGCCCGAGGACGGAGACCCCGCCATCGCCGAGCGCATCAAGGCAAAGGCGTCCTCCTACCTCACCACCGAGGAGGAGATCGCCGCGCAGCAGGCCGAGGGCCGAAAGCGGGCCGAGGACTACCGCAAGGCCGTCCAGGACATCAGGGAGGGCAAGGAGCCCTCGACGAACGAGCAGAAGGACGCGCCCAAGGACCTGGAGCGGGACGAGCAGCGCAGCAAGCACTTCCAGCCGCCCACCGACAAGTCCGCCCAGGACTCGGACGACGTGGGGGCTGAGGAATGAGGCCCGTTGAAACCGATACCCTGCGGCTGCTCTCCCACATGCCCCTCCTCGACCGGCTGGAGGCCGTCGCCGTCTCCGGCTGGTCGAGGGGCGCGGTGTATCAGGCTGTGGAGAGCCTCGAATGGGAGGGGCTGGCGGTCTCCGTCCCCCACGCCACGGAGCTTACGCCCGCGACCCGCCGCTACTGCCTCACCGACATGGGGCTGCGACGGTTGGCCCGCGAGGAGGGCGTGAGGGTGGACGCGCTGCTCCGCAGCCGGCCCGTCTCGAACCAGTGGCGACGGCTCCTCATGGAGCGGCTGGACGCCGTGGCCGTCGTCTACCGCCTCGCCTCCGCCATATCGACCCTGGCCCACCCCCTCCGCTTCCGCTGGTACCGCGCCATGCCGATGGACGCCGCCGTCGCGCTCCCGGACGGGCGCGTGATCGCCGTCGTCCGGCAGGGACCGGCCACCGACCGCACGGGCTTCTCCAAGCGGCTGTGGCGTCTCAGGGAGGGGACGCAGCCCGCCGCCACGCTCCTGCTCATGCCCGACGAGGCGCGGCTGCGCCACGTCCGCAGGCTGCTGGCCGGAGCGCCGTCCATCGCCTATCTCGCCCTGGAGAGGGACGCCGCCTCGTCGGGGGCCGGTGCGTCCGTCTGGCGCACGCCCTCCGGCGCGGCGCTCCTCGACCTTCGCACCGTCCTCGACCACACCGGGCCGCGAGGCCCGTGGCCCGGCGAGGAGTCGCCGGCGCGGGCATCCCTGCCCGCAGACCTCGACGCCGAGGCCGGGGAGGATTGGATGCTTCCAACGATGCTGAAGCTCGTCGAGAAGCGCGCCCTAGACCTGCTCTCCGACTGGCCCTGGCTGACCCCCGCCGACCTGGGCGCGCTGATGGGGCTGAAGCGGTCGAGGCTCTCCGAGATCGTCGGGCGGCTGACCGCCCTGGACCTCGCGGCGGTCACGGCCATCGAGGGCCGCCGCCTCGCCGTCACCGACCGGGGGCTGGCTGCGCTGGCCCGCAGAGACCGGGCCTCCGTGGGCGGGGCCAGGAAGCGGTGGAGCGCCGCTTCCATAGACCCCGAATCCCCCTTCGAGTGGCGCAACGTCTCCGGCAGGCGCAGCAGGCAGCTTCTCAGGAACGTCGAGCACACCGCCGCCGTCCACGGCTTCATTGCGGCCCTGGCGAGGCAGGCCCGCTCCCGGTCCAGGGAGGTCGTCCAGCTCGACCCGCCCCGCAGGGCCTCCCGCTACTTCCGGTACGCCGACCGGCTCCGCTCCATCCACCCCGACGCCTTCGGCGTCCTGCGCAGGGGACACGCCCTCTGGCCCTTCTTCCTGGAGTGGGAGCGCCGGGCCGTCCGCCCCGTCACCATGGCGGCGCGGCTGGCCCCCTACCTGCGCTACTACTCGTCCCACAGGCCCACCGACGACCACGGAGCGCGGCCCGAAGTGCTGGTCGTCTTCGACGACGACATTGCCCAGACCCACTTCCTGCGCATCGCCCAGGGGGAGATGGCGAGGGCTGGAGTCCAGGTCCCCCTGCTCGTCTCCCACCGGGAGCTGGTGGAGCGGGAGGGGCCGCTGGGACGCGCCTGGCTCGCACCGGGCGTCCCCGAACCGGCCCACGCCTTCAGGAGTCGCTGAGACCCGAACACCAAGAGGAGGACAAAGACCTTGAGAATCTACTACATCGACGAGTCCGAGGGTCCCACCTGCTACGTCCGCTCCGCCCTGGGCGTGGACGCCGAGCGGTGGAACAGTCTGCATGGACGCATCCAGGACTGGCGCTACGCTATGGCGGGCGACTACAGCGTCCCCACCAGCCGGGAGCTGCACGCCTGCGACCTGCTGGCCGGACGGGGCAAGCTGGTCCGCATCGACAACACCGGCCGCAGGCTCACCCCTGAGCAGGGCGCCGAAATCTTCATGGACGGACTGCGCATCATCGAGAGCACCGCCCGGAGAAGGGGCGGTATTGAGGTCATCAACGTCTGCCTGCACAAGGCCGACTTCAAGGGGTACGAGCGGGTCAGCCTGGACCGGCTGCTCAACCGCATCAACACCTCCGTCGCTGCGGAGGGGCGCTACGCCCACCTCATCTTCGACGAGGGAGGGGAGAAGATGGTCAGGCGGCTCTACGGCAGGCTCAGGAGCCGCAACCCCGTGCCCAGCAGGTACGAGGTCTGGGAGGACGGCGAGGCGACGAAGGACATTCCCATAGAGCGGATCATCGGCGGCCCGTCCTTCCGAAGCTCCCAGGACGACGACCTGCTACAGATGGCCGACCTCATCGCCCACGCCCTGCTCAAGCAGGAGGAGGAACCCTCCCAAAGGGTGACGGAGCTGGGCCTACACCTGGCCTTCGGGATCCTCGACCGCGCCCTCAACCGGAAGGCGTCGAGGCGAGACCCCCAGGGCGTCGTCAGGAGATGAGTGAGGAGAGACGAAGGCGGTAGACCGGCGTCAGGAGCCGTTTCTCGGTCCCGTCGGCGAGTCATCCGGGCTTTCGAGCGCCTCCAAGCCACTTGGTCCTATAGAGAACCTTCTGCCGTCCACCTCGACGGAGGCTATGGAGAACCTCAGCAGCGTGCCTACCTTGCCTTCCTCATCACGCCAAGGATGGTCCGGTGGCACGCGGACCTTCCCTCCCTCCCAGAGCCCTCTGGCCGTCGCTCTGAGGTCCGGCTCGGGCTCCGCCCTGGACTCCGCCCACAGTTCCAGGCCATCGACCTCTCCCTCAGCTGTCTCGATAGTCCGCTCTCTCGCCCGCACCTGGCGCACCCGGCCCGGCTCCAGTTGCCTGGCGACCTCGGCTTCGCTGACCACAACTTCCATCAGCGAAGGGGCCTCGGCTGCGGTCCACCACACCCAGCAGCGACCGACCCACTCGACCCCAACGCGGCCGTCCTCGCCGAACCGCGTCTGCGCAACCAAGGCGCGGTCCGCCACGACCTCCAGCAGCAACTCCCCGGAATCGTCTCCTCCTTCTTCCCCATCGTCGGACGCCCTCTTACCACCTGCCGCATCTTCCCCGGACTCTCCCAGAAGCGCCTCCGCAGGTGCTTCCGTCATGCGCTGCTCTTCGCCGGCGCTGGCTTCGACTGTACCCGGCGGGCTGTTGAGCGGTTCCAGTTTCTCCAGTCCTGTGCCGAACCGTTTGCCGTCCACCTCGACCACTCCCGCGGTGAACTTCAACAGCGTGCCAATCTTGCCCCGCTTGGCCCGTGAACGTTCGTCAACTATGCGGACCTTCCCTCCCTCCCAGAGTCCCCTGGCCGTGGCCCTGAGGTCCGGTTCAGGCTCCGCCCTGGACCCCCTGAACTCCATCCACACCTCCAGTCCGTCGACCTCTCCCTCACCCGTCTCGATGGTCCGCTCCACCGCCCGGACGCGCCGCACCTGGCCCGGTTCCAGCAGCTTGACGATCTCACCGTCCCTAACCACCACGTCTATGAGAGAAGGGGCCTCCCCCCCGGTCAGCCACGCCCAGCACCGGCCCACCCACTCGACCTCCCGCCGGTCGTCCTCGCCGAACCGCGTCTGCGCAACGAGGGCGCGGTCCGCCACGACGTCGATAGCCATCGCACCGGTGTCTTCGGTCTCCTCAGCCTCCACCCTCCCGGCAACCGTTCCCTCCTGCGCAGCAGTTTCCCGGAGAACTTGCGCGAGGGCCTTCAGCACACGCGGCTCTTGAATGGCGCTGTCGTCTACCGGGTCCGGGGGCTCGCCCGCGGCCTTGCCCTTCCGCCGCCGCCGGTAGGACTTGAAGTAGCAGTCCGGGCCGCACCAGCCCAGGGTCCCGGCTTTCCGCACATAGTGGCGCACATAGACCCGGCCGCACACCCGGCAGACCTTCTTCCTGTACCTGGGCATCGCTCAAACCTCCCCTGGTTTCCGTCCCGATCCTTCAGATGGAATGGATGTCCGCCTGGCTGCGGGAGCCGAAGCGGTCGACGAGCGCCTTCACGTCGTCTCCGAGGATGCTCCCATTTTCCGCCACATGGGTCGGAAAGAGCAACCGGAGTGCGGGTCGCTCAGTATGGGAGCGGACGCCGGGCGGCTCCCGGGTGAAGAATGGTTGGACAGCCATCACTGAGCGCCGGGGAATGGCGAAGCACACGATTGTCAGGGCTTGCGGGCACACCGATGTCGTGACGATACGCGGGTCCACAAAGCGCCTGAATCTCAAGCTGGGTCGGGAGCGGACCCTGACATGCCGGCCCTGCTACGTCGAGCGTCAAAAGGCGCAGGCCGAAGCGACGGCGGAGGCCGAGGGACTCCCCCCACTCACCGGGAAGCCCAGGCGGATAGCTTGGGCAACCACCCTCCGCCACGAGGCCCTCTCCGATGCCGAAGCGTACCTGGACCACCTGCGAGAGAGCGGGCAACTGAAGGGGAGGGTGGTGAAGGACATGGAACTCTTCGAGGCGCAGAAGGAGAGGGTGCTTGACCCGCTGAAGGCCCGAGCGGAGGCCGCCTGGTGGATTGACCGGCGCCATGACTCACCCGCGACGCTGCTGGAATCCCTGTGGGCCGAGGAGTCGGAGGGATAGCTCCGTCACCTTCGTCAAGCGCCCCTGGAAGAGCCGCCAGCGAGGGACCCCGCTTCCCAATACCCGAACGGACGGGGCTGGCGTCATCCCCAAAGGCCGAAAGGCTGGTGACGCACACGAGGGCGGAGTCGAGGAGAAAGACAGGAGGGCCGGGCGGTTTATCCCGCCCGGCCCTCCTTGGCTGGTGGCGAAGCCTGACGCCCTTGGGACGGCGCCCTCAGCCCCTTCTGCCTATGCGTCCAGGGGTGGAGGCGGTCCATCAGCATCTCGGCTGCACCCGTCCACACCGTCGTCGCCGTACATGATCAGGTCGAAGCCTCCGGGAATCTCGCGGGCCAACTCGATGATGGCCCAGAGGTAGGCTCCCGAAGGCGGCCCTCCCCTGCGCCACTTCGACAGGCCGCGCTGCGTCACGCCGAGACGCTCGGCGAACTCGCCCCACGACAGACCGGACAGACCCTTCAGGTCCTCCAGCCGCTCCCCGAAGTCCTCGGGGAAGGGCGGGGGACGGTTGTTCAACGTCCGCTTCCGTACCTCAGTCGTCATAGTCCTTCCTCCTCTTTTAGATTCTCTCTACGTACGTGGCATCATCCGCACCGGCTCCAGGTCCACCCCCTCGGCCAGGTCCCGGTCGGGCTGCAACAGAATTCCGTCCCGCAATCCCATCGCTCCGGCGATGGTCACAAGCGCGAAGAAATGCGTGTGGTTGGGGGCCACGCTCCCCTTCTTCCATTTCCTGATACGGTCGGGGTTGACTCCCAGAAGACGGGCCAAGCGCCGCGTGGACAGGCCGCTCTCCTTCTGGAACAACGCCAGCCGCTGGGGGAAGTCCGGGGGGAAGACCCACACCACGGGCGGCCCGTGGTCCTTACGCTGCACTCCCACGGCCCTAGCCCTCCTTGCCATTCGTGGACCGTCCGAACCCGGCGGCCAGGGGCGGCTGGTAGGCTCCGCCGACAGGCGGGAGGATGTGTTGTACCCCGAAGAGCATGTAGAAGCCGCCTGGAATGTGGGCCGCCAGCTTGATGAGGGCGCACGTCCCTTTCCAGTTGGGTTTCGTGCCTTCCCGCCACCGCAGAAGCTGGCGCAGGTCCACGCCCAGGCACGCCGCCAGACCCTCCCATGTGAGGCCGGTGGCCTCCTTGAAGGCTTTGAGGCGCGTGCCGAAGTCCTCCGGCGGGGAGGTGTCGCAGAAGAGAAGGTGGCGCGGGGGAACGGAGTTGGGCCTCACTCGACGTCCTCCAGGTAGAAGAGGTCCTCGAAGCGGGTGACGCCCAGGGCGTCCATGAGCCGCTTGCGGAAGGCCGCAGAGGGGCAGCGCGTCCCGGACATGAGCTGGGAGAGGTAGCTCGACGAGGTGCCGACCAGCCGCGCCAGCTCGTTCTGGCTCATGTTGAGCCGGTTGAGAAGCTCCCACGCGGCGTGGGGGTTGAGCTTCACCCGCGACGAGGGCTGCCTGCGCTTCACTCCGCGTCCTCCTTGCCATCCGCCTGCGACCCGTCCACGGCTGCGCCGTTGGGGTACAGGTGGGGGTTGGCCAGGTAGTGGCGCGCGATGATGCGGGCCAGTATTCGCAGGCCCTCGATGCGCCTGCGTTCCTGGTTCTTGGTCAGCCTTCGCTTTGGCTTGCTACTCACTCGTTGCGTCTCTCTCGTGGAGTCCGGCGTTGCCATGAAGGTGTGGCCTTGGGGAGCGACGTTGATGTATACTGAGATGGAATTGCGAAAATACGTTCTGTTCGCATAAATGTAGCAATACAATGTGGACTGAGGCAATGGCTAAACGGCGTTTTCAGAGGCTTCCACGGCAACTCGTTGACAATTGCTCGCTCTAATGTAACAATAGTTGTGCTGCAATTTAGCTGTGATGTGGCTGATGCACCGTGCGCGGAACTGTTCGCAGCTATGGAACCGAAGGGGGAGACGACATGGACGAGCTTGACGACGGCCGGGACCTGGACGAGCGACGGGAGATCGAGGGAGACGACGCCATAGGCCCGCTCCTGAGACGGCTGCGGGGAGACCTCAGCCTGCGGGACGTGACCAAGCGCATCGGCGTCTCCAGCTCCTACCTCTCCCAGATAGAGCGGGGAGACCGACAACCCGGCTCCAACGTCGTCCGCAAGCTGGCCGACCTCTACAACGTGGACGCCGACGAGCTGATGAAGCGGGCCGGGCGCGAAAGCCACATCGACCCCTTCAGCGACGAGGCGATGGAGGTGGAGCGGGCCTACGAGTACGTCCTGGCCGACCCCGTGTTCCGCGTGGGCACCCGGCCCGACGGCCCCATCACCCTGAAGACCAAGCGGTTCATCGTCGAGATGTACGAGCGATTCGCCAACAAGAGGCTGCTGGAATGAACAGGACGAGAGAGGACTTCTGCCGCCTACTCTTGGACAACGACCCCCGCGAGGCCCTGGAACCTGAGCGGCTCGCCGCCCGCTTCGTGCGCTACTTCGACGTGCCCGCCCGCCCCACGATGGAGCAGATAAAGGCGCTGCTCAAGCGGACCGGGTTCGGCGAGGTGTCGGGCAGCAGGCACATGGACGCGAAGGGCATCCACTACAGCGCGCCGGGGGGTGGCTACGACATCCACTACCGGGAGGACCTGTGGGCCGGGACCCGGCACTACTCGGTGGTCCATGAGACCTACGAGATCATCCACGAGACCCTCTGCGACATGCACTCGGGCTCCCCGCCGGAGCGTGCGGTGTGCACCCAGGCGGATCGGTTCGCGGCGGCGGTGCTGATGCAGCCCAGGGCCTTCGGGCCGCTGGCCCTGGAGTGGGGGCTGGACGTGCTGAAGTTGCAGCGGGCGTTCCTATGCTCCTACGCCTCGGTGACCATCCGGCTGGCCGAGGTGCTGCGCGACCCGCCCCTCATGGCCGTCCTGTACGTGCGGGATGACGATGGCGACCCCGCAGGCTGGACCGAGCCGTCCGACCTCCGGGCGAAGGTGGTGCGCAGGACGCGGGGCTTCGGGACTCCCGTCTTCCCCATCTGCGGCTACAGGGGCGGGATTCCCCGAAGGGGCAGACCCATCCCGGAAGGCTCCCTGGCGGACCAGGCCGCCCGCTACGCCACGCCGAGATACGCCCGCAACGGCGGCTTCGCCGTCATAGCCCGCCCCGTCATCTCGGCGAGGAAGCTGACCAAGATAGTCGTCATCGCCGTGCCCGAAAGCGAAGCCTCCGTGCTCGACCCCCAGGTGATGGCCTCCGACGGGATTGGGCGCAGGCGGACACCGATGCCTGCGGCGGCGACGGCTGGCCCCTGGTAGTTGCAGGCCGGTGTCCCGATGGTGTATAGTAAGACATAACACTACAACAGGAGGCAAAAAAGAGAGCATGACCACTCCCAGGCGCTCCAAGACCCTCACCTTCTCCCTGCCACCCGAGATGGAGGCGCAGGTGCGGCACGTGATGAGGGAGGACGACCTCTCCGTGAGCGAGCTGCTCAGACAGGCCATCCGCCTGTTCATGGAGGAGCGGGAGTGGCGCAGACGGGAGCGGCTGGAACGGCTGCGCTCCCGCCAGAACGACCAGGAATGAACAAGGAGGAGAGACAGATGAACGACCGACTCGATATGACACCCGTGGCCCTCTACGCCAGAGTCTCCAGCGACCGGCAGGACGTGGACCTGTCCGTGGCCGCCCAGCTTCGGGCGCTCAGGGACTACGCCGAGAAGAACGGCTACCTGGTCGCCCGCGAGTACGTGGACGAGGCCGAGAGCGGAAGAATCGCAGACCGGCCCCAGTTCACGAGGATGCTGGACGAGGCCAGCAAGCCCGAGGCCCCCTTCAAGGAGATCCTCGTCTGGAAATTCTCCCGCTTCACCAGGAAGCGGGAGCACGCCGTCGCCTTCAAGTCCATGCTGAGGCGCAGGGGAATCCGCGTCGTCTCCATCACCGAGCAGGCCGACGACACCCCCACGGGCAAGCTCCTTGAGGCCATCATCGAGTCCGTGGACGAATTTTACAGCGAAAATCTTGCCCAGGAGGTCACGCGGGGGATGCGGGAGGCCGCGTCGAGAGGCTTCTGGATGACCACCTACGCCCCCTACGGCTACAAGCGGGTCCATGTCCAGGATGGGGCCGCGAAGCGCCCCAAGCTGGAGCTGAACCCGCCCGCCGACGCCGTGGTCAAGCGCGTCTTCGACATGGTGCTACAGGGAAAGAGCATCCTCGACGTGACCAAGACCCTCAACGCCGAGGGCATCCCAACCACCAACGGCAAGAAGTGGCTCAAGACCACCATCCACACCATGCTCTCCAACGAAGCCTACACCGGAACCCTGGTCTGGGGAGCCAACGCCAAGGACGGCGCTCCCCCCGTGCGCGTGGAGGACGCGCACCCCGCCATCATATCCAAGCGGGGCTTCCAGAGGGCCAGGAGGCTGCTCGGCTCCCGCGCCCCCAAGAGGGTGAACCCCCGCCGCGCTGCCAGCCCCTACCTGCTCAGCGGCATCGCCAAGTGCGAGACCTGCGGCAAGGCCATGACCGCAGCCGAGGCCAAGAGCGGCAAGTACACCTACTACATCTGCCACTCCCTCCTCAAGCGCGGCAAGGGGACCTGCAAGACCCCCAGGCTCAACGCCAAGAGCTTCGAGAAGATCATCGTCGATGAGATTCGCGCCAACATCCTCACCGAGTCCAACATCAGAGACCTGGTGAAGCTGCTGGACGAGGAGATGGACGGGGTGGCCCGCGACCAGCGGGAGAGGCTTCAGAACATCGAGGAGGAGCTTGAGGACGTGAAGAAGCGGCTGGGGCGCATCTGGAACCACATCGAGACGACCGACACCGAGATGGCCGACGCCTCAGACCGCATCAGGGAGCACCGGGAGCGCAAGGAGAAGCTGGAGGTCGCCGCAGAGGAGGCGAGAGCGCTGCTGAAAGAGAGGCGGCAGTTCCTGGACAGCGCCGACACCATCGCCGCCTTCGCCGCCGAGATGAGCGACTTCCTCAAGACCAGCGAGCTGACCGAGACCAAAGCCTTCGTCAGCTCCTTCGTCAAGGAGATACAGGTCAAGCCCGGCAGGGCCGCCATCGTCTACTCCATACCCACGCCGGAGGACTCTCCCATAGGGGGAGCGGACGCCGCAGAGATAGCCCTAAACGGGCGAGTTATGAATTCGGTACGTCATGGTGGGCTGGACTTGACGAAATCAAGAACCGAGGCCGATTCGCTGGTCACGCCGTCGCTCGGCATGGGGACCGTGTACGTCAGCGTCGCCTCGTCTCCCACCACCTCGATGCCCTCCACGAAATTGCGGATGAGCGCCTTGCGCTCGGGGATCGTCCCGTCCTTCAGGAAGTTTCGGAAGTCCGCCACGTACTCCACTATCTCCTCGGTGTCGGGCAGGACAACCCTGCGCTGCTCAAGCCGGGTCTCGGCGTCGTCCCTCGCAGCCTCCAGCTGCTCCTCACGGTGCCTCAGAGACATGATGCGGGGCGACAGGACCTCAAGGGTCAACTCGCTGGTCTCAATGGCCTCGTAGAGCTTCTCAAGCCGCTTCCTCACGTCGCCTAGCTCCGCCTCGACGACCTCCAGCCTGCCGGCAAGCTCTCCGGCCATCGCGTCTATCTCCTCGGCCACCAGCTGCACCAGCGCCACGATGGTCTCCTCGTTCAGAATCCGCTCCCTGATCTTCTCCACCACGAACGTCTCCAGCTTCGGGGCGTTCAGGTAGCGGGCGCTGCACGTCCCCGCTCCTTCCCTGAACAGGGTGCCGCAGATGTAGTAGGCGAACTGGCCGCTCTTGGCTCCCTGGGCCGAGTAGGGCTTGCCGCAGACTCCGCACTTGAGCAGCCCGCTCAGAAGGTACGGGCTGCCCACCCTGGCGGGCCTCTGCACCTTCGGGGCGCGCTCCTGCATCGCCTCCTGCACGCCCTCGAACAGCTCCCGCGAAATCAGCGCAGGCCACGCTCCTTCCACCCTTACAGGGTCCTGGGCCTTCTCGCCCTTGCTGGCCTTTCCCCACACTGCTGCGCCGGTGTAGGCTTCGTTCCTCAGCACGTAGTGGAGTCCGCCCTTGTTCCACCGCTTGCCCCGGTTGGTGATGCCCCTCTCGTTCAGCTCCTTGCATAGCTCCTTGAGGCCGCTGCCCCGCAGGGACTTCTCGAATATCTCCTCCACCACCGGGGCCGTGGCCGGGTCAACCTCCAGCGTGGGGCGCTCCTTCGCCCCGTCGCTGACCTTCACCTTCCGGTAGCCGAAGGGGGCCTTCGAGCCGAGGAAGAAGCCTCTCGAAGCGGCCTCCCTCATGCCCCGGACGACCTCCTGGGCAAGATTCTCGCTGTAATATTCGTCCACGCTCTCGATGATGCCCTCAAGCAGCCTGCCGGTGGCGTTGTCCTCGGCCTGCTCGGTGATGGACACCACGCGGATGCCCTTGCGCCGCAGCTGGGATTTGAAGGCCACGGCGTGCTCCCGCTTGCGGGTGAATCTCGAAAACTTCCAGACCAAGATGACCTCGAAGGGGGCCTTGGGCTTGCTGCCCTCCTCGATCATCTCCCTGAACTGGGGCCGGTCGGCGACGCGGCCGCTCTCGGCCTCGTCGATGTACTCGCGGGCCACGGAGTAGCCGTTGGCCTTCGCGTACTCTTTGAGCGCCCGCAACTGTGCGGACACGGAGAGGTCCACGTCCTGCCGGTCGCTGGACACCCTGGCGTAGAGCGCCGCCGGTGTCAGCGGCTGTAGGTGCTTCTTCATGCTGTCCTCCTTCATACTGTCTTCAATTCACGCATCCCACGAGTTGGGAACCTACGTCCTATCTCTATCTCGGCCCCACTCAGGGTCACCGTTGGCTTTGGCATCCTGTGATTACTCTGGAATCGCCCAAGTCCTGCTCAGGACGTTCTAGACCAATAGTCGTGAACGCGCCGCAACTCCTGCAACCAATACTGAAAGTCGTCGCCGGTTTCGTGTAATCCCAACTTCTTGGCCAGGCTGAAGAATCCAGCTCCAGACATGTTCTTATCTCTTCGAATTACAACCGCAGACAATAGAGGTTTCCCGGCGCGGTGCTCAGCCCGACTTATGGCGTCGAGGATGTCGGCTATTCGGTTTCTGTCTTCTGGAGAATCCATGTCTAAGCCAGCAAGAGGAGCCACGTCGGAGTAATTGACCACTCGCTGGCTCCTAGCAACCCGGAGGAGCTCTTCATGGATGGCCTGTCTCCTGTATGCGTCAAGGGACCTCCCTCGTCAAGCCTCTGGTTGGGTGGAGAAAATCCTGTCCGATGGGCAGTCATGGTTGATTGGCTAGGAAACCTTTACTAGAGGCTCGATGGCGCTCACATCGGTCTTGGCACGGGCTACGTCCAAGTCGTACATCCGCTGAAGGTTCAGCCAGAAATCAGGAGTCATTCCTAGGGCCTGTCCGATTCGAAGCGCCGTGTCAGCCGTGATGGACCTTCGGCGGTGGACGATATCGTGCACGCGAATCTGGGGCACTCCTATCGTCTTGGCCAATCGGTATTGGGTGATGCCCAACTCCTCCATGATCTCCGCCAGATGCTCGCCTGGGTGTATCGGTTCGGGGGCGGTCATAAGCTTCCTCCTCAGTGGTGGTCGGTGACTTCGATCTCCATTGCGCCCCGGTCTGTCCAGACAAAGCACACTCGCCATTGGTCGTTGACGCGGATGCTGTACTGGCCCTGCCGGTCTCCCCGTAGGGCTTCGAGTCGGTGGGACGGCGGCACCCGAAGGTCGGTGAGCGCCGCAGCCGCCACTACTCGTTGCAATCTCAGTCGTGCCCGTCGCTGGATGTCGGCCGGTAGTCGCCGAACCGCTTGTCCGGCGAAGAGGCGTTCAGCGTCGTCATTTCTAAATCGGTTCACTGATGGTGATAGTAATGCACTCAGTTACTAATGTCAAGAATATGCATGGCTGGCCGGTGGTTGTCACCAATCCGGCGACGGTTACAGGCCAAGCAGCAGCATGCCTACATTCCCCCCAGGGCGATCCCCGCTCCGCAGCCGTCCGGCGAGAAGGGGCACGTCCCCTGCAAGGGAGTCCCTTTCAGGCTCCTGTCGAATCGGAGGGTCTCAACCCAGTGCGGGGGCTGTACACGAGTTTGAGTTTGGCGTCGGAGCGGCAGAAGGGGCGATTTCGTAGCTGGCACAGGGGCAAATCGCCCCTCTATCGGACGGGGACAGTGAACACTTTCTGAAAGGGTGCGTTCCGGACCGCAATGACATCGCCGAACGTGGGGAATGACATTGGCAGGCCGGTCTGAGCGGCATCCCGATGACAGAAAGCCCCCGAAAAAGCGATTGACGTGGGGGTGCAGGACGTGGCCGAAACAGCGATTATGGTACCTCGGAAGGGGCACTGACGCAGCGCTCGCCGGGGTCGTTGCACGGTGACACGTCACGCACGCGGCGGGGTCTGTTGGCGGCGAGTCGGGGTCCCGATGCCGGTCTCCAGGGACGACGGCGGCCCAGTTCGGCCCTTCCGGTTGGCCAGCCGCCATGAGAGTCAATGAATGTAAGCCACTACCACGTTTCCAATGGCTATTCCAGGCCGCCGACAGGGCCGTAGGCTACGAACCCGTCGCCGGTGTCTTCGAAGCGGGTCGCACGGGGGTAGGACATCACCTTGCGCATCATGAGCATGTCTCCCGCCGAGCCTGCTACGTTGAGCACGAAAGCCCATGTGAGGATGGAGGCGAGCAGGTCGTCCGCGGCCACGAGAGCCAGTGCCGCTGCCAGGGCCACGGTCAACAGCACTGCCGGCGCCAACCCGGCGGCGAGGTACCGAGGTCTGTCGAGGTAGCTGCCAGGGGCGGCCGCGTAGAATACCGGCCCGAATCTGGTCCACGGCTTGAACCCGAAGCATGGCCGGCCGCCGAAAGTCAGGAAGAGAACGCCGTGGACGGATTCGTGCAGTACGACTCCGAGAACGCTCCCCAACAGCAATCCATAGAAGAATGTTCCCCCGTCTATTGTCACTTCGCCCGAGCCGGTCGCCGTCCCGACGATAAAGGCCGTCGCGCTGAGCGACGCGATGAAGGCGACAAGGCCAACCAGGACAGAGAGCAGGAGCTCCTTCATCGATGCCTGTTTCAGGGTCCATCGTCCCATTTCGAGGTAACCCTCTGGTGGCCGTCTATCGCCCACTCCTGAACCTCCCCGCCGCCGGAGGCCCGGTATCGGGCTCGCGGCCGCGCGTCTATTATGGTCCTATCTCAGCACGAACCACCACAGGAGGACGCTGCCGATCAGCAGCAATAGCAGCGCCAGGGCGATCACGCGGACGACGTTGAGCACGTCATTCGTCGCCTTGTGCGCGGCGACCTCCTTCTGGTGCTCCCTCTGAAGCTCGTGGTACGGCCATTTGGCGTTGGCTTCGGACTCCCTAGCCTCGTCCCGCTCCCGCTCCAGCTCCGACGCCCTCAGTTTCAACTCGGACGCCTGCTGTTCCATCTCCCGCACGGTCCGCTCAAGCTCATGCTCCCTGACAACGGCCCGGCGCAGCAGCTCCTCGTCGGTGATATACTCCCCCTCCATCCGCACGAACACGCGGCGACCCTCCCTGCGGAGCTCCACCTCTCCCTGCCGGATCTTCCGGTCCAGGGTCGATAGGGAGACCTCCAGCTCCTCAGCCGCCTCCGCTTTCGTCACCCAGCGGACACGCTCATCCATCGGTTTTTCCTTCCCTACAGGCTGACACGTCAGGGTTCCCAAAGTACAATCAAGTTGTCACCGGACTCGCTCGTTATTTTAGCATGGCTTCACATTTTGCACTCTGACCGGTCAGGCGACACGTCAAGCCCGTTTCATAGCTGAATCAGGGGTGATTTGGGGGTCGGTGGACCTCGGAAATCACCCCGTTAATGCCATTTTGTACCCCCCAACCAGCATAGAGGGGAGATAGGGACGCATCGGCCCTATCTCCCCTCTACAGGACGATGACGCATCCGGTGGTAGAGACTGTCCCAGTGGTAGGCTCTCAGCCCGGACAGGAGCAGTCTCTGAGACTCCGGCTCCCACAGTGGACGCCATGACCTCCCCAGGATTCCAGCCTGTGACAGCACGGGGATGCACGACACCAGGACGGGCAGCGACATCCGGCTCATGCGGGCGGCGGTGCGCACGTAGGTGTCCTCGACCTCCTCGGTGTTCACGACGAAGAGGGTGACGGGGTATGGCGGCTGGTCTTCCTTATGCTCGGGCGACCAGTAGTAGCTCTCATAGGGGTCCAGGCGGGCAATGACTCCCTGGGGATGCCTGGCGCGAAGCTCGTACTCGAAGTAGAACGGTATCCGAACGCCCTCTGCGGTCATCTGCCCCACGGCGTCGGGGGCGATGGCCGAATCTCCCCAGTTGTAGGCCCGGTCGGACCTAGCGGTGGGGACGGACCACTGGAGTTCACTGTCAGGATCGGCACGGGTCTCCGCTTCCAGCTTCGAGAGGAACCAGGTGATCCCGTCGGCGTGCTTCGTCTGCCGCGCCCACGTCTCGATGCGGTGGCCCACGTGACGTCTGCGGCCCTGGCGGTCTGTGGTGAGGGCGGTGCTCCAGATGCCCCGCGTCGTGGGAAGCTGGGCTCGGTCCCGGTGGGTGACGTAGCGAATGCCCTCGGCGGACAGCGTGTAGCGGGTGTCTCCACGTTTGCCTCTCTGTTCGACCAGGCCCCAGGTGTTCACGAGGCTGCGCATCATCTGGCTGACACGTCCCTCGGAGACGCCGAGCCAAGTGGCAAGATGCCCACGGGGGATCATCGGGTGGTCGGTGATGAGGTCGAGCGTCCGCTTCTCAGACGGGCTGACGCCGAAGGCCGGCGCACCTGTCACCATCCGCTCGGGGCGGGGCAGCGACGCCCGTTTCCGCTCCGGTGAAGCGATGGAACGCCTTCCGCCGGGGCTGCCGTGGGCGCTCACGTCCTCCAGCGTGCGGTACGTGCTGCCGACCCACGAGTGTTTGTGCCAGAGGCGAAGGTCCCGTCTTTCCAGCGCGTTCCTGGACTCCACGGCAACGTAGCAGTCGTCAAGGTTCAGTCGCTCGCAGAACCTCGTCGTCAGTCTCTCCTCCCAGACGCTGGGGGTCAGGATCAGGACGGCACTAGGACGGCGGGTGTAGTCGTACCCCGCGATGGCCCTCAGCCGGTCGTAGAGCGACCGGCGCCGTAGGGCTAGGCCCTGGCGCACCACGCCGAAGCTGCGGCCGTCGTGCAGGGTGATGGTGGTGTCGAAGCGGCCCCTGCGGTGGAACTCCACGTGGGACCGGAGGCCATCGATGCCGGGGGAGAGTGACGAGGCGAGGCGGTAGACGGTGGCAACCGCGTCCATCCGGCGGATGAGCAGCGTCAGCCACTCCCTGGACAAGGGGTAGGCTCGCACGAAGTCCGAGGGTGTGCCGAAGCCGAGAACCCCGGCAACCTCACGGACGCCGTTGGCTGTCAGGTAGAATCTCTGGCTCGACGGCAGGTGGGCGGTGCCGTGACTCACCCTCCCCACGATGCCGTCGGCCAGCAGGCCGGTCAGGGCTCTGTGGACCGTGGCGTGCGGCTCGCCGAGGACGCGCGACAGCTCCGCCGAATCGATGAACGGCATCCGGCTGAGAGAGTCGAGCAGCTGTAGGTCGGAGAGCGCCATACGTCCAGCGTAGCAAAAGAGGGGCGCGCTGTGCATCCGTCACATGGCAGTGCCGGTGTGTGGGAAGGCAGCGGACGCCGTTCTCCTAGGCCAAGGAGCGGTCAAACCGCCGTCGACCGGGAGGCCGCGACGAAGGGAGAGGCTGATACCCCGTTGCTCGGCAGCGCCATGCACCATAGCCGACACACGCTGGGAGCGCCTTCTGGACAATATGCCGTCCGTCCCCCCGGCTGAGGGCGCGTGGCTTCAGCAGAAGGGCAGGCCGCCAGGGTCAGGGTCGTTGTCCAACCGGCGTTCCAGGATGCTTGGCACGCACCCGTTAAAGTCGTTGCCTTCGAGGGTCAGATAAACCAGGGGGAGGCTGCCCATCTCCTGGGGTATCTCCCCTGGGCAAACCACGTGCAATCCCCGCAGACTCGAGAGAAGTGGCACACCTAGGACTCAACAGTTGGCCCGTTGTCTGATATATAGGTGGCGCCCCCCACCCGTTAGACACGGGAAATCATTGCCATGGATCTCAATCTCCACTTCCCGCTCAAGCATGTTCCACACCTCGGAAGGTATCTCCCCGCCTAGCTGGTTTTCGTGTAGAGTCAGACTCTTCAGGTTATCGAGGTTACTCAACTCGGCTGGTATCTCCCCGCTTAGCTGGTTTTCGTGTAGATTCAGACTTTCCAGGGTATCGATGTCGCCCAACCCGGAAGGTATCTCCCCGCTCAACTGGTTTCCGGCGAGGCTCAGCGATTCCAGTCTGTAGAAGCTTCCCCACTCGGCTGGTATCTCCCCGCTCAGCTGGTTTCCGCCGAGGCTCAGGCCTAGTAGGTCCGAGTGGTTGCCCAGCCACGCCGGTATTTCGCCGCTCAATTCATTATGAGAAAGGTGTAACTCCACTAGGTTGATGTTGCCCAACTCTGGTGGTATCACCCCGCCCAACTGGGTGTTACGGATGCGTAGCTCATACAGCTGTATGAGGTTGCCTAGTTCAGGCGGTATCCCCCCACTAAGCCCCTCACCACGGAGCCACAGGTGGTGAAGGCTGGCCAGGTTGCCCAGCTCCGGGGGAATCTCCCCGGTCAACCCGTTCCCCGCGATTGACAAATCATACAGGTTGGAAAGGTTGCCCAGCTCCGGGGGAATCTGCCCGGTGAACCCGTTCCCCTGGATTGACAAATTCCTCAGGTTGGAAAGGTTGCCCAGCTCCGGGGGAATCTCCCCCCTTAAATCGACGCCATGGAAGCCGCCAGAGAGGCTCAGTACTTCCAGGGCTCCGAGGCCAATCAGCTCCAGGGGTATCTCCCCGCTCAACTCCTGTCCAGACCCTGACCCCCCTATCTGCAAATAAGTCACGCGGCCGTTGACGATCTGGACTCCAGACCATTCGCCCAATGGAGCGTCGGTCAGCCAGTTTCCGCTGTCCTCCCAGTTTGGTCCGTCCAAGGCATTGTATAAGGTGACCAAGATTTCCCTGTCCGTTGCAAGCGAGCCCGGTGCAGGCGCACGGACTCTGTCGGTCGCCTCCGTGGCAGGCGCAGCGGTGGCAGCATCTTCTCCAGGCACTGCATCCCCGCCACAGGCGGCGAGCAGGGCGACCAGACTCAGCGCAAGGGCGGCGAATCCCGCAAGCAACATCCATGCAGAGTAACTGTTCAGAGTTGGAGAGGTGAATTGCTCGGAATCTGGGTGGAGAGTACGGAGCAAGGGGCGTTTGATTGTGTTAAACGAGAGGGGTGGACAATGAAGTGGACCTTCGCACCACGAGCCGGGAGACCCTGCTGGAGGTTATTGCCAAGCAGCAGACGATCATCGCCGAGCTGGAGCGACGGGTGAAGGAGTTGGAGGCCCGTCCGGGTACTGGCGGCCCGTCTGCAGGGATGCCGGGCAATAAGCCGCGCGCCAAGGGGAGTCAGCCGGAGAGAAAGGGATCGAGGAAGCGTCGTCTCCACGGCTTTGCCCGGCAGCGAATGGAACCCACGCGGCAGGTGGTGCATGCTCTGGAGTCGTGCCCCGAGTGTGGGACGGGCCTGGCAGGGGGATGGGTACAGCGGACTCGTGAGGTCATCGAGCTTCCGTTGGTTCCGGCGGAGGTGGTCGAGCACGTCTTCATGGCTCGAATGTGTGGGCTATGCCGGAAACGGCGGGTGCCCCGTGGTGCGTTGCAGGGATTGGCAGTGGGGCCTCGGCGCCTTGGTATCAACCTTGCGAGCCTGATAGTGACGCTGCGGGAGGAGGGACGGCTGCCCATAAGGAGCATCCAGCAGTACCTTCAGACGGTGCATCGGTTGAAGCTGAGCGTGGGCGCCATCGTGGAGACGATTCATAGTGTGGCACGACAGGCCCGGATGGCAGTGGCCGAGACCCTGGAACGCATTCGTGGCTCTCCGGTGGTGCATGCAGATGAGACCGGCTGGCGTGAGGATGGAGTCAACGGCTACGTTTGGACCTTCAGCACTCCCACGGAGCGGTACTTCCTGCGTCGCGGTCGTGGCAAGGGGGTGGTGGACGAGGCGTTGGGAGAGGCATTCAGCGGAGTGCTGGTGAGTGACTTCTACGCCGCATATAACCACTACCCCGGCCTGAAGCAGCGGTGTTGGGCACACCTGCTGCGGGATATGGATGAGCTCATGGCTTGGTATCCTGATGACCTCGGCTTGGCACAGTGGGCCGGTGCGGTGCGGCGGGTATATGCCAAGGCTAGGACTTGCGTTCCTGCCGATGGCCCCCGGCTGGCCTCGCGACGCCAGTTGACCTTGGAGAAGGAACTGCTGGCGCTGTGCAGCCCCTTCTTCAAGGACCAAGCCGCGCCCCAGTCCAGGCTCTGCCGGCGCATAGAACGGTTCATCAAGGAGCTGTTCGTCTTCGTGTCCCACCCAGACGCGCCGTCGGAGAACAACGCCGCCGAACGAAGCCTGCGGCACCTGGTGATCAGCCGTAAGATTAGCGGCGGCACTCGCTCCAAACAGGGCAGTGACACCAAAATGACCCTGGCATCCCTCTTTGGGACATGGCGCGCCAAGGGCCTCAACCCCCTCTTGGAATGCCGTGACCTACTACTTTCCCCTCAACTCTGAACTGTTACCATGCAGAGCGTCCGGGGACGAGGTTATTCATCACTTTACCGATCCTTTCAATAGTCATAGGCCCGGCTTCGCCAGCGCATCTATCGACCTGACGAACGCCAAGTGAATCTCTCCAATTGGACTGTCAAGCCACCTAATTATAGACGGCGCGTATATCATGCCCGTATCATTCAAGCTCTTTTTCTGTATCAGTATACCATGAAACCCGGCAGGGCCGGGCGCGTCTCGAATCAGGCTGCTGCAGGCGGTCTGGGGGCCGGTCAGGGCGGGAAGATGAACCAGTCCGAAGAGCGGGAGCGGGAGCTAGCGGAGCTGCGGGACCGGCTGTCCCGGCTGAGCGCGGCCCGCCTGCGCATCAACGAGAGCCTCGACTTCGACACGGTGCTGCAAGGCGTTCTGGACTCCGCCCGGTCGCTCACCGAAGCCCGCTACGGCGTCATCACCCTCCTGGACGATTCGGGACGGATAGCGGACTTCCTCTCCTCCGGGATGACCGCCGAGGAGGCCGGGTTGCTCTGGGATATGCCCGACGGGATGCGGCTATTCGAGTACCTGGGCAGCGCCCGGGACCTGCTCGGCCACGTCAGGTCGCTGGGCCTTCCCGAGTTCCGCCCGCCGGTGGCGGTGGGACCCGTCGTGCCCTTTATGGCCGCGCCGGTCATTCACCGGGGCGAGCTTGCCGGACACCTCTACGTCGCGGAGAAGGAGGGGGCCGGGGTTCCGTTTGCTTGCGGAGTACGTCGCTTGAAAGTCCCTATGACCATTGGGGGCGATACACCCAAAGCAAACGGAACCCCCGATTCGTCTATAGACTCCAACTGAGGTCGAAGCCCGTCCTCAACCCACATGGCAAGCCCTCGCCCGACGGGTCGGGGTGGAGCCCTTAACTACACCGCCAGCTTGAACCGCAATTCGAAAGTTCTTGATTTCGTCAAGTCTGGTGGGCCGGGGCGTACCGTACTGCGAACTTTTCGGTGGGAGGTTGTGCTGTAGGCCCCCGGCCACCTGGGAGAAGAGGCGGGGGCGGGGGGCAGCGCACTCCGGCGCTGGCCCCCGCCGTGCTTTGCCCCTACTGCGGCTCGATAGTCAGGGTGAAGCTCCCCGCGGCGTCACCCAGCCGTTCTGCGGCGTGCCCTTCGACACGAACAGCGCCCCGCCCGACTCCGGCGCGAGGGTGATGCTCACCTCAGTCTCCTCCGAGACGGTGAGGCGGCCAACGCGCTCTGACGGCGCTATGCTCAGGCGATTAGTAGTTGCGGCGTGTTTGGATGGTGATGGTGACGGTGTCGGTGGCGGTTTGGCCGGTGTTGTCGTCGGTGACGGTGAATTTGAACGTGGCGGTTTCGCTGAAGGCGAGGTCGTCCGGCGCGAAGAAGGTTGCCGCGCGGAAGTTGGCATTGGCCAAGCCCGGCCAGGGCAGCTCCGGGCCTGATAGCTGCGTCCATTCGTAGGACAGCTGAGAGCGGAGCTGGGTGTGGGCGGCGCCGCTCCCTTTCAGTCTGACTGTCTCGCCGCCTTGCACGGTTTGGTCGGGGCCCGCGTCGGCGGTGAGCCGGCTGGCGGGCGGCGGCTCCGGTGTCGGCTCCGGATCGGGCGGCGGCTCAGGCGTCGGCTCCGGCTCAGGCGTCGCGATACGGATGGTGATGGTGACGGTGTCGCTGGCGCTGCCGCCGAAGTCGTCCTCGACCCTCAGCCGCAGCGTCACCCGGCCTCCGCGCTCCGGCGCGGGGATGATCGGCGTGAGCGAGCCGGCGTTCCAGATCAGGGCGTCGTTCCGGTCTTCAGGAACAAAGCCCGGCACGGTCAGCCGCGGGCCCGATACCTGCGTCCATTCGTAGTACAGCCTGCTGTCCTCCGGCCCCGTCGCGCTTGCGCCGGATATCGTGATCTCGTCGAACGCGGCTTGCACCGTCACCGTTACGTTGGGGCCAGCGTTGGCCGTGACCCGCGTCCGGCCCTCCGGCGGGGCGGCCTTGCGCACCTGCACGAACACGTCGTCAGTCGCCGGCAGGCCGTCGGAGTCGCGGACTTCGATGGTGAAGCGGTAGAACGCGTTGGTGAGCAGGCCGGTGGGCGCGGTGACTCTGAGGGTCGCGCTGTTCGAGACCGCCGGCAGGGTCAGGACGGGCGCGCCGGAGGTCTGCGTGATCACCTCTGTCCACCGATAGGTTAATTGTTCGCCGGGGTAGCCGCTGGCCTTGGCGCGCAGCGTGATGGCGGCGCCCTCCTCGACCACCTCCGGGGCGGTGAAGGAGTCCACCGTCGGCTTCGCCGTGACGCGGACTTCGACCACGGCGGTGTCCGTCTCACCGTCGTTGTCGGTGACGGTGAGCCGGAAGCGGTAGGCGGCGTCTCCGCTCAGGCCGGTGGGCGTGAGGAACCTAGCCAGGCTGCGGGTGGCGCTGGTCAGCGTGCCCGGAGGATCGCTGATCACGTTGCCGGACGCGTCGATCGGCTCCCAGAGGTAGGTGATGCGGCCGTTGTCCAGGTCGTCGTTGCTGCCCCTGCCGTCCAGCGTGACGCGGGTCTTCTCCCGCGCCGCCTCGGTCTCCCGTCCCTGTGCGGCTACGGCCGGATCGACGGGGTAGGTGACGAACGCATCGGCCTGCGGCTTTATCTGGATCTCCGGGCTCCAGTCCTCTATCGTGAGGTACACCGTGTCGCTGCCCCGGTTGCCGTACTTGTCGGTGACGGTCAGCGTGAACGAGAGATCGATCTTCCGGTCTGGGGCGGTCAACTCGGGGGCCGTGAAGGACGGCGTGGCCGTGTTGGCGCCGCGCAGGGTGACCGGAACGGGGCATACGACGCGGATGACTACACCGCTGGAGCTATCGTCGCAGGTCTGCTCTCACGAGTAGCTCAGGCGTCCGCCGACGTTGGTCCGGCTGTCGCGTCCGCTCAGGCGCACCGTGCTCCCCGGCTCCTGAACCAAGTTGCTGGTGTCGAGGGTGTCCGGCGTATCGCTGTTCCCGCACCGGATAGGCGCATCCGGCTCCGTGCTGCAGAGCAGCTGGCTGTCTCTGGCCGCCTGGTACACCGAGGTCACCTTGGCCGCCGCCACCGGCGGGAGGGTGTCCGTCACCGTCGCGGTGATAACCGCGAAGTGCGACGCGCCAGCCTGGTCCCAGGCCGTCAGCCGGAACACGTAGTCGCCCGTCGGCGACGCGCCGACCTTCCGGCCCTGCGCGTCGGTCTTGCAGAACCGCTCGCTGATCCGGCCCAGCGTGCCGTGCCGGGTAAGGATGGAACTGCTGTAAATCCCCCCTGACACCGCCACGGCGATCCATTCGCCATCGTCGTCCTGATCGTGGACGAACCTCCACCAGTGGAACGCGCCGCCCGGGCTGTTCACGCGGAACTGCGGGGTGCCTTTGAGATTATCCGGCTTGAGGACCTCATAGACCACCTCGTTGGCTTCGGTGATGGTCACGCCCTGAGTGTTCACGAGCGCGGTCCCCGCGGGCACAGTGACGGTCCTCATTGTGTCGCAGCCGCTCACTCTGTAGATGACCACGTCGCCGGACTGCGTGACGGGGTAGTAGAGCTCGCCGCCCCTGAACCGCTGGGAGCCGTCGATGGAGTTGCCGTCGCGGTAGATGCTGCCTTGCAGGAACGTCGACGCCGGGCCGCTCACCTGCGTCCATTCGTACCGCAGGCTGCTCGCGTGCTCCGAGTTGGGGTTCCTGCCGGGAGCGATGTGGAGCGCGATCTCGCCCGGTCGCGACACGCTCTCCCGCGTGGTCACGGCGGGTTTCCCAGCCTCGAACGACGGCCTGGCGATCAGGGACCGGTCCACGATGGCGACGGTGGCAGGCGCCGGGTCAATCGTGTAGCCGCTGCCCCTCTGCAGCGTGGCCGTCACCGTCCCGTCGGGGCTGTTCTCCGGAATGGCGATGCTGTAAACCGCCGTCGCCCGGCCCCGCGGGATGGTCACCGTGACCGTCCGGTTGCGAGAGACGCCGGTGACGCCCGTGCTGGTGATCCGCACCCGCACGTTCAGCGCCCGCTCCTGCACGGTGGTCGCCGTCAGCCGGAACTCCGCCGCGCCGCCGGGGCCGTTCAGGCTGTTGACCGCCTCGATTGAGACTCCGCTGAGGTCGTTGTCGTTGACCGCGACCGTGACCGTGGCCGGGCTGCCGACGGTGTAGCCCGCGCCGTTCACCACCGTCACGGTGACGGAGCTGCCGGTCTCGTCCAGCTCGTCGTCCATGGTGGTCACGGTGAGCGTGCCCCTAAGCCCGTTCGCCGGAATGGTGGCCGTCTGCGTGGTCGTGCCGCCGCCGCCGTTGTCGTCCGCGACGACGACGCGCAGGCTAACCGGAACGTCCCCGCCGGGCGCCTGGTCGCCGGTGATGGTGATGGTGAACACGATGGGCAGGCCCTCGGTGACGGAGGTCCTGTTCGCCGTGATCGAGACGACCGGCTGCGGCCCCTCGTCGTCGATCACGGTCACAGCCACGGCGGCGGCGGTCACGCTGCCGTAGTCGCCGCCGCTGACGGCGTGGGTGATGCTCGCCGTCCGCTGGTTGCCGGTGTTGTCTACGTCGTCGTCCTGGCCCGTGACGGTGACAGTCTGCGCCGCGTTCCAGTTGCCCGTCGTGAACGCGAGGCTTACCGGGGAGAACGTGGCCGGGCCGGTAACCGACGGCGTGACGGTCACGTTGGCCGTGGGCTCGCTGGTCAGGACGACGGTGTACTGCGCCGTGCCGCCGGCCTCGGCCACGGTTACGCAGGACCTCGAGATGGTGACGCCGCGCTCGTCGTTGTCGTTGATGGTAATCGTTGCCGACGACGCCGTCGCGTCGTAGCCGCTGCCGGGGCGCACCGTAACGATCACCCGGCCCGCGTGCTGGTCAACGTCGTTGTTCGTCGTGGTCACGGTGTAGACGGCACTCGGCGCGTTCGCCGGGATGACGACCGTGGCCGGGCCGACGGCGACGCCGTAGTCGAGGTGGGCCGCGACCAGCAGGTTGACCGTAACCGCCGTCGCGGACGCGGGGGTGATGCTGACGGTGAACCGAGCGGGCTGCCCCTCGGTGACTACGGGCTGGTTTGCCGTGATGCTGACGTCCGGGTGGTCGACGCGCCCCTGGTCGCCGAACTCGTGCCAGGTGAAGGTGCCGTCGTTGTTGCTGTCACCCTTCAGCGCGGGGTACTGGTCGTCCTCGCCGAAGTCCCAGGGGTTGTCCATCGTGCTGTCGCCGTCCAGGTCCAGGTTCCACGCGGCGTAGAGGCCCGTGTAGCCCGCGGGGCTCTGGAGCGCGGCGGTGGACTGCATACCCGCGGCATGAGAGCCGCTTGGACGTTGCGCGCTGCCGTCAAAGTATGAATCCTGGATTGTGCCTCCGCCCCAGTTTACGTTAGAGCCATAGAGTCCGCCTTTATTGCTGTTCGCCGTTTGGCTGCTTTCGATGTCGCCCAATGAGTATGACGCGCTCAACACTCCCTCGCTAAATATTGAGAGAGTCTGCCCGGAAATATCGCCCACCAGCCCGCCGGTTGCGCCATATCCCCGCACATTCACGTCAGCATAAGACGCGCGCAATGTGCCATGCAGTGTGCCTACCAGTCCGCCTACACCATCCGAGACGTCCGTGTTGATGTCGCCTGTCGCATAGACCCTTGCAGCCTCGCCACCTGCCAGCAGCCCTATCAAGGCCCCTACGCGATAACTCAAGCTGGTTGTGGCGCTGGAGATTGAAACATCGATCAGCCCGAGGTTTCTGATGACGGCGTTGCCATCAATCCTGCCGAACAGCCCTAAATTCGATCTGTTCCTGTCGATGTACAGGTTGGAGATGAGCCGGTAGCCGCCGTCAAAGGTGGCGGTGTAACCGCCCTCGCCCGCGCCGCCGCCGATAGGCAGCCAGCCCAGGCCGCCGTTCCAGTAGTCGTCGCCGGCGACGTCCGTGCTGCCGTCGTTGTTGGTGTCGAAATCGAGGTTGGCGGTGAGCTCGTAGCCGATGCAGGTTGCGGCGCAGCCCATGTCCGGCAGCGCGTCGGTGAAGGCGGTGAAATAGGCGTCTTCGTTGGCGCCCGTGACGGCGCCGCTGCCGTTCAGGTTCCAGCGGATGGCGTTGAGCTGCGCCAGGCTCGACACCTCGATGAGGTTGTCGTCGTCCATGTCGTAGTCCATGTCCCCGGGCACGCGGTCGTCGTTGAGGATCGTGCCGATGCCCTCCCCATCGGAGGTGGGGAGGGTGCTGGAGATGCCGATGACGAAGGTCTCGTCCAGCTCGGAGACGGTGTCGCCGTAGACCTGGATGGTGAACTGCTTGAACGTGTCGCCCGGGTAGAAGCGCAACGTGTCGCTCGCTGCTGCCACGTAATCCACCCCCGCCGTGGCGGTGAGGAGCCTGACGCCGACCTGGTAATCGACCGGGACAAACGTCTCCGTCGTCACGACGGGGAGTGAAGCGGTCACGGTGAAGACGAAGGGCGTCATGCCGCTGTCTCCCTCGTTCATGCTCACGTCGTCGATGGAGAAGCTGAGCCCGTCGTTGATCGTCACCGTGGCCGCCGCGGGGTCCCCGATGGTGTAGCCCGCGCCCACCGTCACCGTGGCCGTCACCGAGCCGGGGTCCTCGAACACCTTGTCGCTTGTGGTCGCAACCGTGTGCGTGGCGGTCTGCGCGTTGGCCGGGATGGTCGCCGTGGCCGGGCCGGTCGTGACGCCGTAGCTGCCGGTGGCGAAGATGTTCAGGTTGACGGTCAGATTGGCCGGCGGGGCGGGGTCGGCGGTGACGGTGAAGGTTGCCGCCGTGCCTTCCGTGACCGCGGATCCCGCAGTGATGGTCACCACAGGCGCTCCGCGCCCCTGGTCGCCGAACTCCTCCCAGGTGAAGACGTCGTCGCCGTTGCGGTCGGCCTTCAGCGCCGGGTACTGGCCGGCCGTGCCGAAGTCCCACGGGCTGTCATTCGTGCCGTCGCCGTCGAGGTCCAGGTCCCAGGTGGCGTAGATGCCGGTGTAGCCGGTGGGCGCTTGCAGCTGAGCGGTGGTCTTGGACGTGCCGCCCCGCGTCTCTCCGGACGTTGTGGAGTCAAAGTAAACGTCCGCGGCGGTCCCACTGGTGAAGAGCACGCCATAGACCCCGCCTACGTTGCCGGTGGAGTCGGACGATGAGGTGACCGGCCCGAGGGAGTAGGCGGCCCGCAAGCTGCCTTCGTTGGGTCGCTTTACATACTGGTCGCTCCCGCGTATAAGACCCACCAAGCCGCCGTGGGTGCCTTCGGTGTCGGTGCGGGTGACGCTGACGTCGGCCCAGGCCGCATCTATCCTGCCGAACAGGATCCCGACCAGTCCGCCGGCGTACTGGCCGCTTCCGGTCACGGCGCCGCCGTCTACGCCACCGGCGACCCTTGCGTTTAAGGTTATCTCGCCGACCAGCGCGCCGGTGCGCGGCCCGGCTGTGACGTTCGCGTCGAGCAGGCCGACGTGGTGGACGTAGGACGAGCCGGTCAGGGCGTGGAACAGGCCGACCCTCTCCCAGGAGGGGCGGTTGATGAACAGGTTGGAGATGGTGTGGCCGTTGCCCGAGAACTCGGTGGCGTAGTTGACGATGGGGACCCAGCCCGCGCCGGCGTTCCAGTAGTCGTCGCCGGCGTTGGCCGTGCCGCTGCCGTCGGTGTCGAAGTCGAGGTCGGCGGTGAGCGCGTAGCCGGCGCAGGTGGAGATGGCCGCGCACGGCGCCGCGGTGGGGAATGCCGCCGCATAGGCGGCCTCGTTGCCGCTCGACGCGACGCCGTTGCCGTCCACGTCCCAGCGCATGGCGTTCAGCTGGGCCAGGTTGGACACCTCGATGAGGTTGTCGTCGTCCAGGACCGTCACCGTGGCCGCGTCCGGGTCCCCGATGGTGTAGTTATTGCCCGTCGTCACCGTGACCGTCACCGAGCCGTGGGCCTCCCCCACGCTGTCGCCCGTGGTCGCAACCGTGTGAGTGACGGTCTGCTGGTTGGCCGGGATGGTCGCCAGGTCCAGGCCGGTCGTGACGCCGTAGTTGCCGGTGGCCGTGACGTTCAGGATGACGGTCAGGGCGGCGGCCGGCGGCGCGGGGGTGGCCGTCACGGTGAACGCCGCGTTCGCGCCCTCGGTCACGGGGGGGCCTGCCGTGATGGTCACCACAGGGACAGGGGCGAGGACGAGCGACACCGCCACCTTCTGCCCAACGACCCAACTCTGGCCGGCATTCGCTATGGTAAGCGAGATTTTGGTTCCAACCTTGTTTGCGGCTAACAGGTGGATCTGCGAGCCGTCCAGGTGAAGCGTGAACGCCGGCGCGCTTGACGCGGCCGACGTCGTCGCGAATGAAAAGGTGTTTGTGCGATAGGAGGCATCCACTATCGTGTAAAGGTTTCCATTGACAGTAAAGGAAGCGGGCTCCAGAGCGCCGATTACTGCGGAGGAGTTATAGCCGAATGTTCCAATGCTCTCGCCCACGGTCATCAGGCCGGAGAAGATTGCGTCGTCGACGGTGGTGGCGCCGTAGCCGGAGTCCGACCACGCGCTGCTGACGCCGGCGGCGTTGGCGGCCCGCGCCTGCACCTCGTAGGCGGTGTTCGCGCTCAGGCTGACGATGGTTGCGGTGGTCCCGGTCAGGTCCTGCGGCCCGGCGGTGAAGGCCGCGCCGGAGTTGGCCGGCCGGTATTGCAGGTCGTAGTTCGTGATGGCCGAGCCGCCGGTGTTCGACGGCTCCACCCAGTTCACCACCAGGCTGCTCGCCGTGGGCGTTCCGAAGGTGGGGGCGGCGGACGCGTCAAAGACCGGGACGAGCGACACCGCCACCGCCTGCCCGTCGCTCCAGCCGATGTTGGCGTTGGGGAATACGTAGAGGCCAGGCGCTTGGGGATTGGATCCGTAGGATGCGCTGTCAAGCAGGAAGGAGGCGTTGTCCAGGCGCAGGATGTACGACCCGGGAAGAGAAGAAGGGGGAGGTCGGTTATTGAACTCGACAGCAAGCCGATTCTCGGGTTCCACATCAATCACGGCAACAAAGGAGCGATCTCTTGCCCCATCGTTGAATGTGAACGGGGTCAGGGAGCCGTACTCGACGATGACATACCCCCACTCCGTGATACTGTTAGCTATCCTCGTCCTCACGATCATCGTGCCGGAGAAGATTGCGCCGTCGACGGTGGTGGCGGCGTAGCCGGAGGCGGACCACGCGCCGCCGCCCTGGGTGTTGACCGCCCGCGCCTGCACCTCGTAGGCGGTGTTTGGCTCCAGGCCGGTGATGGTTGCGGTGCGGATCGTGAGGGCCTGGGGGCCGTCGGTGAAGAGCACGCCGGAGCCGGCCACCCGGTAGCGCAGGTCGTAGCCGGTGACGGCCGAGTCCCCCGTGTCCGTCGGCGCGGTCCACGCCGCCGTCCAACCGTCCGTCGTGGGCGCCGTGAACGTGGGAGCGCCGGGAGCGCCGGGCACGCCCGGCGGCAGCGCGCCGGTGGTCCCCGCGCCTATCGCCGACCATGTGCGGGCGACCGATTTCAGCCTCACGGGCGCCACCCGCGCCTGGTACTCGGTGTTTGCGTCCAGGCCATCTATGACGGCGGTGAGGGCCAGGACGTCCTGGGGCCCGCCGGTCCATGCCGGCGTGTCGTCGTCCACCACGCCGGCGGCCAGGCGGTACTGCACGTTGTAGCCGCTGAAGGCATCCGCCGCGGTGTTTGGCGGCACAGTCCAGGTGGCCCTCAGTGCGCCGGACCCCTCCTTGACGACCGCCGGAGCGAGCTGCGGCTGGGCGATGTCCTCGTCCGTTATGCGCAGCAGCATCCTGGATCTGTTCCCGATCGTGGCATCGACGCCCGGCGGAATGGAGAGCGCGATATAGACGTCCTCCTCGTCGGCTTCGTCGAAGACATCGTTCACGAGTATGAAGTTGAACGATCGATATCTGACAGCATCCTGTCCGGGCACGTGCGGGGGGAAGGCAAGCGTGCCCGATGACGTCGTAAAGTCGAGGCCTTCCGTCGCGCGGACTATCTCGTTGGGAGGCGCGTCGGCCGTGATCGCCCAGTTCACGCTCACGCCGCTCTTGTATTGCACATTCGGGGTCATTTCCACATTGACAGGGATTCTCCCAAAGGTCTCTGTGGAGCGACCGTCTGCCTCTTGGAACTGGAAAGAGGGCGGGGCGTCGTTGTCCGTGACCGTGACGGTGGCGGGGCTGGTCCCCTCGGCGGTGGTGAGCGTGACGCTGCCGTTGTGCTCGTCCGCGGCGTCGTCCTCGGTCGGGACGCTGTGCTTAACCGACGGTTGGCCGCCCGTGATGGTCACGCTGGGCGTGGTGGCTGTCGTGGTTGCCGCGGCGTCACATACGATGGTGGCGCAGTTGTTCCTGACGACCTGCGCCAGGTTCACCGTCAGGTCGGATTCGGGCATGGGATCGGCGGCGACGGTGAATACCGCGTTCTGCCCCTCAACGACCGAGGGACTGTCCGCGGTGATGGTGATGGTGGAGGCCGCCAGAAATACCCCCTTGTGGATGGGGTACTGGCTGGACGTGCCGAAGTGCCAGGGGTCGTCCGCCGTCCCGTCGCCGTTCAGGTCCAGGTTCCAGTTGGCGTAGATGCCGGTGTAGCCCGTGGGGTTCTGCAGCTGGGCGGTGGTCTTGCCCTGGACGCGGTGGAACTGCGCGGTGATTTGGTTGTTGAAGTAGCTGTTGGTGACTGACCCGGCCCCGCTGCCGTCCAGGCCGCCGTTGCGGGACCCCGTTGCGGTGTTGGAGCCGATGGCGTAGGAGGCGGTGATGCTTCCGGTGTTGTGGCCGATCAGGCCGCCGTTGTCATTGCCTGTGTTGGTCACGGCGACGTTGGCCCAGGAGGTCCGCACCGTTCCCGTGTTGCTGCCGACCAGGCCGCCGCACTTAGAGCCCCCGCCGCAGTTCAGCGTTCCGGTGGCGTAGCTGTTGGTGATCGTGCCGCCGCCCGCGACAGGAGACGTGCAGGCTCCGTTGTAGGCCACCAGAGTACCGTTGTCGACGCTGCTTGCGGTGATATTGACATCCAGCAGGCCAACGTTCCTGATTTCGCCGCCGGCGAGGTGGCCGAACAGCCCGATACGGTCCGACTCGTTGATGAACAGGTGGGAAATGGAGTGGTAATTGCCCTCAAAGGTGGCGGTGTAGCAGCTGTCATTAGAGTGAATGGGGGACCAGCCGGAGTTGTTGGCGTCGTAAACGCCTGGGGCGTCGGCGGCGTCGCCCGTGTTGTTGCCGTTGGTGTCGAAATCGAGGTCTTCGATCAGCTCGTAGCCCACGCACGTCGCCGGGCAGCCCATGCGGTAGTTCCCACCGATGTCCGCGTTGGGGAAGGCCGCGAGGTATTTGGCCACGGCCTGTGCGAGAGTCAGCTGGGCTGTCTCGGCGGCAAGCTTCATGTACGCTTTCACAATGCCGTCGCCGTCCAGGTCATAGCGCATGACATTCAGCTGCGCGAGGGTGGACACCTCGATGAGGTTGTCGTTGTCGGTGTCGTAGTCCGTGGTTTGGGGGCGATCGGATTCGCTTGCCGCGCGCCCCTGCCGGCCGAACTCCTGCCAGGTGAACGTGCCGTCGTTGTTGCGGTCGGCCTTGAGCGCCGGGTACTCCCTGCCGGTCCCGAAGTCCCAGGGGTTGTCGACGCCGGCCACCCCGTCGACGTCCACGTTCCAGGTGGCGTAGATGCCGGTGTAGCCGTCGCCGCCCTGCAATTCGGCGGTGTACCTGGAGTAGGGAGAGTCAGTCACCTGATGGATGTCCGAATTGTAATAGACGGCTTCCAGGGCGGTGAGGCTCGAGGACGCGCCCACCACTCCGTGGATAAGCCCTCCGGTGCCGGATGCCGTGCCCAGCGCATAGGAGTTTTTCACCCCGCCGGCGTTGCTGCCGACCAGTCCGCCCGCTTGCGAATTTCCCGACATGGTGACGTTGGTCCAGACAGCTGCGACCTGGCCCTGGGCGCTGCCCACGATCCCGCCGGTATAAAGAGCGCCGGTCACCGCGCCGCCGTCGACGTAGCTTGCGGCCACGCGGGTACTGGCGCCTTGCATGAAGCCCACCAGCGCGCCGGCGTTATTCATGGTGGAGGTCACGTTGGCGTTCAGCAGTCCCACGTGATGCACGAAGCCCGAGCCGCCGAGTACGCCGAACAGCCCCACCTCGGCTGTGGCACGGTTGATGAGCAGGTTGGAGATGGTGTGGCCGTTGCCGTGGAACTTCGCGGTGTAGGGGCTGGATGGGCCGCTGGTGAGGGTTCCAATGGGGCCCCACCCCGAGCCGCTGTTCCAGTAGGCGTCGCCGGCGTCGGCGCGCCCGTTTCTGTTGGTGTCGAAATCGAGGTCGGCGGTCAACTCGTAGCCGGCGCAAGTCGTGCTACAGCCCATGTTCGGCAGCGCGAGGGGGAAGGCGGCGGCGTAGGAGCCACTGTCGGGGGAGCCGTCGCCGTCCACGTCCCAGCGGACGGCGTTGAGCTGGGCGAGGTTGGCGATCTCGATGAGGTTGTCGTTGTCGCTGTCGTAGTCCACCAGCTTTACGATGCTGACATCATAGGTTTGGTTGGCGGTCAGGGCGGGGAATCCCCCTCCAAAGGTTAAAGCGCGTCCCCACACGGGTGCTTATCGGATAGGGGTTGTCGCCCACGTACACCACAAAGAGCGTCTGATCTTGCAGATTTCCCCCGGTGAGGTTGAGCGTCCCGCCCCCGCCCCCGGTTCCGCCGCTCATGAGCGCGCGGACGGTGTAGGTGATGGCGTTATAGGTGAATTGCGTTGGCTCGGCCAGCGCCCCGAAAGTCCTCGGGGCACAGACGGGGAGGTCCCCGCAATAGCCAACCCCAGCCTGGCTGCTATACGCTCCCGCGGCGGCCGTGAGCGAGCCCCGCCAGAGCGTGCCGGGGCGCGTCGGCGGCGTGAAGTCGACCAGCGAGACGTCGACCGTCTGGCCGTTGGACCAGCTCAGGCCGTGCCCCGTCCCCGCCACGTAGTACGACTTTGAAGCGCCATCGTAGCCGGCCGAGCCGTCGAACTCGAACGACCGGCTGCCCAGCGTCAGCCTGAACATTCCTGCGCCAAGGGAAGAACGCTCCCCACCCTTCAGGAGAACCAGGTTCAATCGGTCAGGGGTAGGGGAGGGTCCGCCATAGGTCAATACACCAACCCTGTACGTGCTTCCCTTGAACACGAACGTGTTGGAGCCAAGGGAGCCTGCGACGCTGGAATAGCCGGTATAGCCTGAACCAAACCCGACGGTCATCGTGGTCGCCCAGATGGTGGTCTCGGGCGTGGTCTCGGGCGTCGCGATTCTGATGCTGACGGTGTAGGTTTGGCCGGAGGTGAGGGAGATGTTTCTGCTTAAGCCCGAATCCACCGATGGACAGGGATGGACGGCGTGAGGACAGCGGAAGGGGGTGAGGGAGTTACAGGCGCGATGATCCGGGCTCGAATTTGGGTAGACGGGAGGTTGGCGGGCGGTCTGCAGGCGCTTTTGGGGGCACCGATGGCGGCCTACAGTGGCTGTGGAGAGCGAGATGGCGGGATAGGACACGGCAAGAGGCGCTCGCGGACTGGGCTGGCGCGAGTTTGCGGGGACGTTGGGTTGGCTGGCGAGTCAGTGGCGGACGGGCGCCGTCAGGCAGGGAGTGGCAGGGCGCGCAATCGGGCCAGGGCACGATCGAACTGGGCTTCCCAAGGCCAGCGCTGTGGCAGATGCAGTGTGAGGCGGCGTGCCGAGCGGGTGATCCGTCCGGCCAGGGAGAAGAACCGTCGTCTGAGGGTCTTGGTGGTCACGATCTGCTCGCCCAGACCGATGCGCGCTGTCCAGCGGGCGAGGTTGTGGGCCATCACCTGTACCGCCAGCCAGGCGGCGTTGGCGGCGAAGCGGCCCGAGGGGAGATGGTTCAACCCCACACCGTGCTTGAGGTCTCGGATGGCATTCTCGATCTCGGCGTGGCGGCGATGGTCGGCCTCCAGTTCGAGCATCTCCCCGTCCCGGTCGGTGATGAAGCCGTGATAGCTGTAGGAGGCGAAGAGGGCCAGCTGGGAACCGGGCGTGGGCTTCACACGCCGGACGATGAGCCGCACCGGTGCGGCGTCAGGTTCACTCTGGAACGGAGTGCAGGTGGTCTCGGCCACATCGGCGGCGCCGTCCATCCAGTAGGGAATGGGAGTCCAGGCATCCTCTGGTATCGCCTCGATGAGATTGCGCAGGCTCTTGTGCTGGCGGATGGTGATGGAGAAGCGGACATCCATCTTGCGGCAGACGGATACCACGCCATGAGTGTAGAACCCGCTGTCGGCCCGTAGCGTGAGTCGTCCGTTGGCCCCGGCGTAGCGCACCCGTCCCACCGTCTCCCGCAGGAAGTGGGCGGCGCCGCGGGCGGTGTTGGCCCGGCCCTCGCGCAGCCGGGACATCAGCACGTCTCCGGTGCCGGCGGCGATGGCCAGCAGCGGGTGGTAGCCCCGCTTGCCGGTATAGCCGTGGTGGCGGGCGCCCTCCTTGGCCAGTCCGTAGGTCTCGCAGATGGTGGAATCGAGGTCGATGGTGAACGGCGCGTCGCCGGGTCCGGCACCGGCCTTCCAGACCCGGGCCAGCAACTCGCGGCTCACCCGGTCCAGTTGGCGGACATGGCCCCACCTGAAGCTGCGCAGGAAGGTCCCCAGGGTGGAGGGCGCCTTAGCCGTGAAACCGAGCACGCGGGCGGTCCCGCCGGCGCGCAGCACATCGGCGTCGTCGATGCAATCTCCGCCGGCTAGGGCGGAGGCCACCAGGGTCATCATCTTGTCGCCGGTGTTCGCCCGGCCCGGTGCGCCGCCGAGGTCGAGGTCCTTCCGGAGGAGTTGGGGCAGGCCAAGGCGCAGGGCGAGGGTGGCGGGAAGGATCAGCCCGGCATTGGCCACCAGGCGGTGATCGTCGAAGGCGATTTGGATGCGGTCGGGGTGGTTACGTGGTAGCATCTATCGGGTGCTCCTTTTCTGGGACCGGTTTTCTGTTACAAAACCATTATCCCAGATTCAGAGGCGCACCCTTTTGTTTCTTCAGCAGGCCTCCTACACGCCGTCCTTCGGTGGATTAGGGTTAAGGCGTAGTTGATGTCGGCGTCCGGCGACGTAAACCTTGCCGTATACTCGGTATCGCCCACATACAGCGAAAAGGGCGTCGCCTCGTGCAAATCTGATGTTATGTAGAGTTCGTCGTTTGCGATGAGGTTGACGGAGTACGTGGTTCCTTCATAGTCGAACGAATCCGGGCTCAGTGTCCCGAAGGTCTGCGGAACGCACTGGAAGACCCCGTTGGCGCCCGCGAGGGCACAATAGCCGGTCGCAGGGTTCCCTTCGAGCGTCCCTGCGCCGGCCTCGAGCGTGGCCGACCAGAGGGTCCCGGGGGGCAGCACGGGGGGCGGCTCCGTCGTCGTCGTTCTGATGCTGGCCGTGTAGGACTGGCCGGCGGTCAGGGCGATGCTTCCGGTCGCCTCATAGTATTGACTACCCGAGTTATAGGTTAGCGGATATGAGGCGCTATCCAGATACAGTGTAATGCCGCTCAGCCGCGGCTCCCCGGTGATGAATATATCTTTCCCACTCAGGATCCATCTGACATCGTATTGGCCGCCGGCATGGGAAAACGTTGTCGTGGTCAGCGACCCGAAGAGGGTCGGGCTACAGAGGCCGCTATCATCACAATAGCCGGCCGTAGCGCGCCCCTCATGCGTTCCTGACACGGCGGCGAGGGTGGCCGTCCAGAGGGTGATTTCGCGCGTCTCGGGGGGCGGCGGGGCCGTCGTCGTTCTGATGCTGACCGTGTAGGACTGGTCCGCGGTCAGGGCGATGCTTCCGGTCGCGCGATATTGTTGAACATCCGAGTCATAGGGTAACGGATATTGGGTGTCATCCAGATACAGTGTAATGTCGCTCAGCCGCGGCTCCCCGGTGATGGTGACCAATTGTCCACGCAGGATCTGTAAGACCTCGTATTGGGCGCCGGCATGGGTAAATGTTGTCGTGGTCAGCGACCCGAAGATGGTCGGGCTACAGAGGCGGCTATCACAATAGCCGACCGCATTCTCCCCCTCGTGCGTTCCTGCGCGGGCTACGAGCGTGGCCGTCCAGAGGGTGATCTCGTTCGTCTCGGGGGGCGGCGGGGGCTCCGTCGTCGTCGTTCTGATGCTGGCCGTGTAGGTCTGGCCGGCGGTCAGGACGATGCTTCCGGTCACGTCATACCCTTGAGTACCCGAGTTATAGGTTAGCGGATATGAGGCGCTATCCAGATACAGTGTAATGCCGCTCAGCCGCGGCTCCCCGGTGATGAATATATCTTCTCCACTCAGGATCCATCTGACCCCGTATTGGACGCCGTCATGGGAAAATGTTGTCGTGGTCAGCGACCCGAAGGGGTTCGGGTCACAGAGGTTGCTAGCACAATAGCCGGCCGTATTGACCCCCTCATGCCTTCCTGCCACGGCGACGAGCGTGGCCGTCCAGAGGGTGATCTCGCGCGTCTCGGGGGGCGGTGGGGGCGCCGTCGTTCTGATGCTGACCTCGTAGGACTGGCCGCTGGTCAGGACGGGAATTCCTGTCAAATGAAGGTTGCCGGTGCTGCGGTCATAAGCTAGCGGATATGCGGTATCGCCCACATACAGCGTAAGGGGAGTCGCCACGTTCAGCTCCAGGCGTGGGTTGAGCTGCAAGGAGCCGAGGGACGCTGTAACCAGAATCTTTTCAACGGTGTACGGGACAGTGTTATGGGTAAATGTTGCCGGACTCAGCGACCCGAAAGGATTGGGAGAGCACTCGGAGCCTGTGCAATATCCGGTCGCGTCAGTCCCATCGAACGTTCCCGTGCCGGCCTCGAGGGTGCCCGTCTAGAGGGTGGTCTCGTTCGCCGGTGACGCGGCGCAGAGGCTGGCCCAGTCGCCCTGTTTCGACGGTACTTCCCACAGGGACAATTCCACCTGCTGGTCGTCAATCCAGGTCAGGCCGTGGTTGGTGAAGGCGTGGCCTCCGTGCGTGCCACTGAAGTCGTTCTGGTCAAAGGGAAATGACCGGTTGCCTACACACAACACCCCGCTATGGGCACCTCCATCGGGCTTGTTGAAGTAGAATACAAAGGCGTTATCACTACTGATGAGAGCTCGGGAGACATAACTCGCTCCTGTCCCATGTGTCGAAGATCTGAACGATGCATCGGGGGTTAGGGAAGCAAACCCCTGACTACCTGTGTCGTATCCAATTCCATAGGAACCGGTGCCGGCCGTCATGGTCGACTCCCAGAGTTTCGTGGGGCCGGTCTGGGCCTGGGCGGGCGACTCGCCGGAGAACAGCGTAGTCCCCACGGCAACGAGGGCCATCGCCGCCAGAACCAGGAGCAGGCCGGCCAATCGACGCGGCATCATGCTAGAACGCCTGTTCGGGGGGGGGGGGGGGGGGGGTAGCATAGCGGACGCGGCTCCGGTGGCGGCTATGCGCGGTCTTGTTGGTCAACGGGTTGTGCATGATGCTGCGGCTAGCCCCTATGTTCATGCTATGACGACGCGCCCGCGGTCCTGGACCTTGACGTACAAGCTGTGGCTGTGGAGCAGCGCCATGCCCGCGAGGGGGGTGGAGTCGGACATATGGACTCGAATGTATCTCTGTTGGCCGTCCCACAACACAGTGCAGTAGTGAACATCGAATCTTACCTCAGAGCCGTCGGCCAAAGTCCCCCAGCCTATGCTGGCGAAGGGAATGTCCAAGTCCGTCACCAACCCCGGAGGCAAGGTCAGATAGCCGTTATAGCCGGTGTCGACGATTGCCTCTATCTCCCGGCTCTGCCCCGATGGACCTTGCACTGCGAGCCTTACGATGGGTTCGTAGGCGGCGTTGACCACACCCTCGATCACTCGGCCCTCCAGCGGGAGCCGCCGCCGAAGCTGTCCAAAGTCCGGTATCCGACCCGCTCACACAAGACGTTGATGGCCTCCGGGCGCTGGGCCCGCAGACGGTCCACTGCTTCAATGACCTCCTCGCCAATGGCCCAACTGCCGCTGTCCACGTCGACGGCGACGACCTCGCCGTGGTGGTCGGCCTCGACCTGCGGACGGATGTCGCGCTGGTATATCTCCCTGCCGAGGTGGGCGATCTCATCCCGCGGGCGGGTTGGCGCGGTGGGCCTGGGTGATTGCGCGGTCGCCGGCATCTTCGCGTCCATCATGCGTCCTCCTTGCACAGGCGTATTGCTACACCCACAGCGCATATTACTATAATTGGGCGGTTACAATCAACTAAAAAGGGAAACCAGCGCACATGGGCGGGAGCAGGGGACGCGGCGGGGCAGGGTGGTCTTGGGATAACCGTCGAGACCAGTCGTCCTGCCGTCAGCCAACCTCGCTTTGCACAGGGATGGGTACGGGGGATATGGGGTCGATGCCAAGCTCGGCGCACCCTTGGAGATAGACGTCAATGGAGGTGCGAAACTCCCGCTTGACGCCCTCAACGTCGGTCGCTTCGGCGTTGGCGATGGGATACGGGCCGCTGTTGATGACCCGGGCGTGCAACGTCTCGGCCTCATCATCGTACACCACTTCTGCTATGTAGCCCTTGTACTCCAGCATCAGCCCACCTCCAATTCCATGCGCTCGATGAACCTGACGAGGTCGCGGACGGTATCGCGCCTCGCCTCGGACCGAGGGTGGGGTCTATGCACGACGATAGAGTCGGAGCCTTTGACCATCTGCACCCTGGAACCCGCTCGTTCGATCATATTGACTCCCAAGGCGGTCAGCAGCGACTCAATCTCCGCCCACCTGATGTCCGCCGGTGTAGGCGTCGCCCGCATCCGTTCCAGCGTCCGCGGGTGTCGCCTTGGTATAAGCAGCGTTCACCACCCCCTCATTTTACCATGCTGCCGGCAGCTCGTGACAAGTTGTGCATGATGCTGCGGCTACCCCCTTAGTTCTATAGCGACGCGCCCGCGGTCCTCAACCTCCACGTAAAGGCTGTGGCTGTGGAGCAAGGCCATGCCCAGCAGTGGGACAGCGTCCGCTTCATCGGCATCGACAAATCTCGACTGCCCATCCCACAGAACCGTCACCCCGTAGGTGTCGAATACATCCCGGCTACCGTTGGCAAGGACCAGGCTTTTCTGTCCCAGCCGTGTTAGTCCCAACTCCGCGACTAACGCCGACGGCAGGGTCAGGAAGCCGTTGAAGCCGGTGTCTATCACGGCGTCTATATCCCGCGTCTGCCCGGATGAGTCTAGCAACGGGAGACGCACGACAGCTTCGTAATGAGCGTTCACCACCCCCTCTATCACGAGGCTCTCCCTAGAGGACGGCCACCCAAGTGGTAGACAGCCGGGTAGCCGACTCGCACGAACCAGAAGCCGCCATCCGGATGCTGGGATACGAGACGCTCCCATGCGGTCACGACGTTCTCGGCGATGGCACAGTCCCCACTGTCCACGTCAATGGCAACAATCTCTCCGTGGTGGTCGGCCTCGACCTTGTGCCGGATGTCCCGCTCGTATATCTCGTCGCCGAGGCGGGCGGTCTCATCCCGCGGGCGGGTTGGCGCGGCGGGCCTGGGCGATTGCGCGGCCGCCGGCATCTTCGCGTCCATCATGCGTCCTCCTTGCACAGGCGTATTCCTGCGTCCGTGCATTGTAGCATACGGGGGAAGGGAGTGGCGGGGCTACCCCCTTCGTTCTATAGCGACGCGCCCGCGGTCCTGGACTACTCTCCGGCCTGTATGACGACGCGGCCGCCGTCCACGAATTCGATGTTCAGGTTGTGGCTATGGAGCAGAGCCGTGCCCAAAAGCGGCGTAGTATCTGCCGCATAGGCGACAACATCCCTTGCCTGGCCGTCCCAGAGCACCGTGACGCGGTACACATCAAGAGTTACTTCGCTGCTGTCGGCCAAGACTACCCGGTTGACGCCCGTGAGGGACAATCCCAACGCCTCAACCATCGGCGGGGGCAAGGTGAGGAAGCGGTTGAAGCCGGTGTCTACCACAGCGTCTACCGCCAGCGTTTGCCCCGCCGGGCCTTGCAGGGGAAGCGTCACAACGGCTTCATGGGCGGCACTCACAACCCCTTCGATCACCCGGTCCTCCGCAGGGACCCGCCGCCGATGCCGGCTATAGCCCTGTAGCCGACTCTCAGCAGCCACACATTGGCAGTGCCCGAGCCTTGCGCATGCAGGCTGTCTACCGCGCGGAGCTCACTGTCAGCAATGGCCCAGAGTCCGCTGTCCACGTCAATGGCGACGACCTCTCCAAGGTGGTCGGCTTCGACCTTGTGCCGGATGTCGCGCTCGTAGATCTCGTTGCCCAGGCGGGCGGTCTCCTCTTTCGGGCGGGTTGGCGCGGTGGGCCTGGGCGATTGCGCGGCCGCCGGCATCTTCGCGTCCATCATGCGCCCTCCTTGCACGGGCGTATTCCTGCGTCCGTGCATTGTAGCATACGGGGGAAGGGGGTGGCGGGGCTACCCCTTTCGTTCTATAGCGACGCGCCCGCGGTCCTCAACGTCGATGTTCAGGTTGTGGCTGTCGAGCAGCGCCATGCCCAGCAGTGGGGTGGCGTCGGACATGTGGACATAGACCTGCCTTGGCTGGCCGTCCCAGAGTACCGTAACGTAGTAGACGTTGAATCTCACTCGAGTGCCGTCGGCCAGAAACGCCGAGGTACGGGTCACGAAGGGCAGTTCCAGTTCCGTCACCAGTGACGACGGCAGCGACAGAAAGGCATTGAAGCCTGTATCGACAACTGCGTCCACCTCCCGGCCCTGCCCCGACGGACCTTGCACGGCAAGCCTCACGACAGGTTCGTAGGCGGAGTTCACCACTCCCTCGATCACTGGGCGCTCCGCAGCGACCTGCCGCCGAAGTGATGGACAGCCTGATGGCCTACCCGCAAGGACCAGACATCAATAGCCTCCGGTCGCTGCGCCCACAGACGCTCCACCGCGTCAAGGATGTCGTCGCCTATGGCCCAGAGTCCGGTGTCCACATCGATGGAGACGATCTCTCCGTGGTGGTCGGCCTCGACCTTGTGACGGATGTCGCGCTCGTATATCTCGTCGCCGAGGCGGGCGGTCTCCTCTTTCGGGCGGGTTGGCGCGGCGGGCCTGGGCGATTGCGCGGCCGCCGGCATCTTCGCGTCCATCATGCGTCCTCCTTGCACAGGCGTATTCCTGCGTCCGTGCATTGTAGCATACGGGGGAAGGGGGTGGCGGGGCTACCCCCTTCGTTCTATAGCGACGCGCCCGCGGTCCTCGACCTCCACGTACAGGCTGTGGCTGTGGAGCAGCGCCATGCCCAGCAGTGGGGTGGCGCCGGCGTTGGCGATGGGATAGGGGCCGCTGTTGATGACCCGGGCATGCAACGCCTCGGCGACATCATCGTACACCACTTCCCCAATGTAGCCCTTGTACTCCTTGAACATGATGCTGCGGTTACCCCTTTCGTTACTATAGCGACGCGCCCGCGGTCCTCGACCTCCACGTACAGGCTGTGGCTGTGGAGCAGCCGCATACCTACGAGAGGGGTGGACTCCGCTGCAAGAGCATAGACGAGCCTTGGCTGGCCATCCCACATTACCGTAGCATCGTAAACATCAAAGGTCACTTCGCTGCCGTCGGCCAAGACCGCTTGGTCCCTGGTGACGTAGGGGAGTTCGAGTTCCGAGACCAGCGCCGGCGGCAATGTAAGAAAGCCGCTGTAGCCGGTGTCGATCACGGCCTCTATCTCCCTCATGGGGCCCGCTGAACCTTGCAAGGTAAGGGGAATGACTGCTTCATAGTCGGGATTCACCGCCCCTTGAATCACTGGGCACTCCGCAAAGTGCTGCCGCCGAACTTGTATACCCCCCGGTGTCCAACCCGTAAGGACCAGACGTCGATAGCCTCCGGTCGCTGCGCCCGCAGACGCTCCACCGCGTCACGAAGCTCCTCGCCCATGGCCCAGAGTCCGGTGTCCACGTCAATGGAGACGATCTCGCCGTGGTGGTCGGCCTCGACCTGGGGCCGGATGTCGCGCTCGTATATCTCGTCGCCGAGGCGGGCGGTCTCCTCTTTCGGGCGGGTTGGCGCGGTGGGCCTGGGCGATTGCGCGGCCGCCGGCATCTTCGCGTCCATCATGCGTCCCCCTTGCACAGGCGTACTCCTACGTCCGTGCATTGTAGCATACGGGGGAAGGGGGTGGCGGGGCTACCCCTTTCGTTCTATAGCGACGCGCCCGCGGTCCTCAACTACTCTCCGGCCTGTATGACCACGCGCCCGCCGGTCCTAACCTGGATGCTCAAGTCGTGGCTGTCCAGCATACGCATACCTACGAGGGGGGTCGCGTCGGTGGCGTAGGTATAGACATGCCGTGGGTGGCCGTCCCAGAGCACGACGATATCGTAGACGTCGAAGAAGGCTTCGCTCCCGTCGGCCAGAATCGCCGAATCGCGGGTCCGGTAGGCCAACCCCAACTCCGACACGAACGCCGCCGGCAGGGTCAGGTAATCGCTGAAACCCGTATCGACGACGGCCGCAATCTCTCGCGCCTGCCCCGTTGGGCCTTCTACCGTAAGAGGAACGACGGCTTGATGGGTAGCGTCGACGGCCCCCTCTATCACGCTGTCCTCCGCAAGGAACCGCCGCCGATACTGGACATCGCCCTGTACCCGACCCGCTCACACCAGATATCATAGGCGTCCTCATGCTCTGCCCGCAGGCGGTCCGTTGCGGCCAGAAGGTCATGGCCGATGGCCCAATTACCGGTGTCCACGTCAATGGCGACGACCTCTCCGTGGTGGTCGGCTTCCACCTTGTGCCGGATGTCCCGCCCGTATATCTCCTTGCCCAGGCGGGCGGTCTCCTCTTTCGGGCGGGTTGGCGCGGTGGGCCTGGGTGATTGCGCGGCCGCCGGCATCTTCGCGTCCATCATGCGTCCCCCTTGCACAGGCGTATTCCTGCGTCCGTGCATTGTAGCATACGGGGGAAGGGGGTGGCGGGGCTACCCCTTTCGTTCTATAGCGACGCGCCCGCGGTCCTCAACGTCGATGTTCAGGTTGCGGCAGTGGAGCAAGGCCATGCCCAGCAGTGGGGTGGCGCCGGCAACATCGACTCTAATGTATCTCTGGTGGCCGTCCCACAGCACAGCGACGTAATGAACGTCGAATCTGACCACAGAGCCGTCGGCCAAGACCCCCGAGCCCGTGCCGGCAAGGGGCAGGCCAAGATCAGCCACTAACCCCGGTGGCAAGGTCATATAGCCATTGAAGCCAGTGTCTACGACGACCTCTATTTCCCGGCTCTGCCCCGATGGACCTTGCACTGCAAGCCTTACGATGGGTTCGTAGGCGGCGTTGACCATACCCTCGATCACTCGGCCCTCCAGCGGGACCCGCCGCCTAAGCTGTCCAATGCCCGGTATCCAACCCGCTCGAGCAAGACGTTGATGGCCTCCGGGCGCTGCGCCCGCAGACGGTCCACTGCTTCAATGACCTCCTCGCCAATGGCCCAATCGCCGCTGTCCACGTCGACGGCGACGACATCGCCGTGGTGGTCGGCTTCGACCTGCGGACGGATGTCGCGCTGGTATATCTCGCTGCCCAGGTGGGCGATCTCATCCCGCGGGCGGGTTGGCGCGGTGGGCCTGGGCGATTGCGCGGCCGCCGGCATCTTCGCGTCCATCATGCGTCCCCCTTGCACAGGCGTATTCCTGCGTCCGCGCATTGTAGCATACGGGGGAAGGGGGTGGCGGGGCTACCCCCTTCGTTCTATAGCGACGCGCCCGCGGTCCTCAACGTCGATGTTCAGGTTGTGGCTGTCGAGCAGCGCCATGCCCAGCAGTGGGGTGGCGCCAACCGCCACGGCTTCGACGTATCTCGGTTGTCCGTCCCAGAGAACCGTAACGTCGTGAACGTCGAAACTCACTTCATCGTCGTTGGCCAGGAACGCCTGCCCCGTGTAAGCGAAATGCAACCCCAACTCCGCCACCAGCACAGTCGGCAAGGTCAAGAAGCCGCTAAAGCCGGTGTCCACCACGGCCTCAATATCCCGGGTCCGCCCCTCCGGTCCCTGTAGGTGAAGGGCGACCACTGCTTCGTGGGCGGCATTCACAGCTCCCTCGATCACCCAGTCCTCCGCAGGGACCCGGCCCCGAAGCTGTACAGCGCCCGATACCCAACGCGCTCCATCAAGACGTCGATGGCCTGCGGGCGCAGTGCCCGCAGGCACTCCACCGCGCCGCGAGTGGTGTCGGCAACGGCCCAGTCTCCCGTCTCCACGTCAATGGCGACGTACTCCCCGAAGTGGTCGGCTTCGACCTGCGGACGGATGTCGCGCTCGTAGATCTCGTTGCCCAGGCGGGCGGTCTCCTCTTTCGGGCGGGTTGGCGCGGCGGGCCTGGGCGATTGCGCGGCCGCCGGCATCTTCGCGTCCATCATGCTTCCCCCTTGCACAGGCGTATTCCTGCGTCCGTGCATTGTAGCATACGGGGGAAGGGGGTGGCGGGGCTACCCCTTTCGTTCTATAGCGACGCGCCCGCGGTCCTCGGCTACTCTCCGGCCTGTATGACGACGCGGCCGCCGGTCCTCAACGTCAATGCTCAGGTTGTGGCTGTGGAGCAGTGCCATGCCCACAAGAGGGGTGGCGTCTCCGAGGGCGTCGGTATCAACGTGTCGCGACTGTCCGTCCCAAAGGACGGTGAGCGCGTAGAAGTCGAAGACGACCTCACTGCCGTCGGCCTGTATCTGGAAGGTGGCGCTCCCCGCCTCGAAGGGACACCTCGCTTTGGTGATGAGGGACGAGCCGTTGCACTCCACTATCACCCGCACGGCGGTGGCCGTCCGGCCCTCGGTGGGGCGGACCCCCGACGCCGGGACCAGAGAGATATTCCACCGATGCGACGCCGTTGTCGTATCCGGCACAGCGGACCGGGTCACCGTCACGGTGTCGAGGTGGCCGCCCGCCGCCAAGGGGATGGCCGCTCCCGGCTCGACCGCCGCGCCATCCGCCGTAATCCGCACGCCGGTCCCACCTGCCCCGGCCGTGGCCCGCACCGCAGTTTCCGCAACCCCGTGGGCCACCTGCACGAGGCGCTCCGTCCGCTCCGATGTGAAGTCCAGGGCAAAATCGTCCAGGGACAGGCTGGTCAGGGCCACTGATGTCGACTCCAGCACGCGTAACAGTTCAGAGTTGAGGGGAAAGTAGTAGGTCACGGCATTCCAAGAGGGGGTTGAGGCCCTTGGCGCGCCATGTCCCAAAGAGGGATGCCAGGGTCATTTTGGTGTCACTGCCCTGTTTGGAGCGAGTGCCGCCGCTAATCTTACGGCTGATCACCAGGTGCCGCAGGCTTCGTTCGGCGGCGTTGTTCTCCGACGGCGCGTCTGGGTGGGACACGAAGACGAACAGCTCCTTGATGAACCGTTCTATGCGCCGGCAGAGCTTGGACTGGGGCGCGGCTTGGTCCTTGAAGAAGGGGCTGCACAGCGCCAGCAGTTCCTTCTCCAAGGTCAACTGGCGTCGCGAGGCCAGCCGGGGGCCATCGGCAGGAACGCAAGTCCTGGCCTTGGCATATACCCGCCGCACCGCACCGGCCCACTGTGCCAAGCCGAGGTCATCAGGATACCAAGCCATGAGCTCATCCATATCCCGCAGCAGGTGTGCCCAACACCGCTGCTTCAGGCCGGGGTAGTGGTTATATGCGGCGTAGAAGTCACTCACCAGCACTCCGCTGAATGCCTCTCCCAACGCCTCGTCCACCACCCCCTTGCCACGACCGCGACGCAGGAAGTACCGCTCCGTGGGAGTGCTGAAGGTCCAAACGTAGCCGTTGACTCCATCCTCACGCCAGCCGGTCTCATCTGCATGCACCACCGGAGAGCCACGAATGCGTTCCAGGGTCTCGGCCACTGCCATCCGGGCCTGTCGTGCCACACTATGAATCGTCTCCACGATGGCGCCCACGCTCAGCTTCAACCGATGCACCGTCTGAAGGTACTGCTGGATGCTCCTTATGGGCAGCCGTCCCTCCTCCCGCAGCGTCACTATCAGGCTCGCAAGGTTGATACCAAGGCGCCGAGGCCCCACTGCCAATCCCTGCAACGCACCACGGGGCACCCGCCGTTTCCGGCATAGCCCACACATTCGAGCCATGAAGACGTGCTCGACCACCTCCGCCGGAACCAACGGAAGCTCGATGACCTCACGAGTCCGCTGTACCCATCCCCCTGCCAGGCCCGTCCCACACTCGGGGCACGACTCCAGAGCATGCACCACCTGCCGCGTGGGTTCCATTCGCTGCCGGGCAAAGCCGTGGAGACGACGCTTCCTCGATCCCTTTCTCTCCGGCTGACTCCCCTTGGCGCGCGGCTTATTGCCCGGCATCCCTGCAGACGGGCCGCCAGTACCCGGACGGGCCTCCAACTCCTTCACCCGTCGCTCCAGCTCGGCGATGATCGTCTGCTGCTTGGCAATAACCTCCAGCAGGGTCTCCCGGCTCGTGGTGCGAAGGTCCACTTCATTGTCCACCCCTCTCGTTTAACACAATCAAACGCCCCTTGCTCCGTACTCTCCACCCAGATTCCGAGCAATTCACCTCTCCAACTCTGAACAGTTACCAGCACGCCGGTCAGGTTGACGGTCACGTGTCGGAATCGGACTGGCCCTCTCTATCGGTGGCGGTTCTGCCGCTGCGGGCGTGTTTGGCGGTGAGTGTGAAGGTGAGGGTTTCGCTGGAGGCGACCTCCGGCGCGAAGAAGGTTGCCGTGCTGAGGCGGGCATTTGATAGGCCCGGCCTGGGCAGCGTGGGGCCTGACACCTGCCTCCATTGGTAGGACAGCGGAGCTGGGTGTGGGCGGCGCCGCTCCCTTCCAGTCTGACTGTCCGGCCGCCGGTCACGGTTCGGTCGGGGCCCGCGCCGGCGGTCCGCGAACCGCCCCTACGGAAGCCGCTGCCCCGTCAATCATTCCCGCACGGAGCCTGGCCCCCGATGCGTAACGCTACTGCGGCGCTATGCTCAGGGTGAAGCTCCCGCCGTCGCCGGAGGTGGACGCCGCTTCTACAGTGTACGTCTCCCCGGCCGCCAGCGTGAGGGTGACGGTATGGGCGCCGTCGTGGAGGAGCTTGCCGTTCCCCCGCCGGATACTTCTACGGTCTTCGTAGGTGGCGCCGGGGGGCGTCCCCCAGCCGTTCTGCGGCGTGTCCTTCGACACGAACAGCGCGCCGCCCGACTCCGGCGTGAGCGCGGACGCGGGCGTTAGGGTGATGCTCACCTCGGTCTCCTCCGATACGGTGAAGTGGACGTAGCGGGCCGGGCTGTCCGCCCGGTGGTGGGCGCGGCATTCGGGGTCGTCCCAGGCGCCGGTGAATTCCACCGCCGCAGTGAGTTCGCCCAGGTCGGTGACGCATGGCGCCGCCTTTGCCGCCTCAGCGCCGGGATCCTCGCGGAGGCGCACGGCTTTGTCGGTCGGCTCGACGATGAACGGAGGAGGCGCGGCGACCGTGACGGTCACGGTGTCGGAATCGGACTGGCCCTCCTTGTCGGTAACGGTCAGCTGGAACTCCAGCGTTGTGCCGCCCGCCGCGTCGGCGGGGATGGTGAAGCTGGGGTCGGCGAACTTGCCGGCCGGCTGGGTCGTCCGCGGATGCGTCAGCGTCACGGTTGGGCCGGAGAGCTGCGTCCATTGGTGGGCCATCTGGTGCCACCTGCCGTAGGGGTTCACGCTGCCTTTGCCCTGCAGGGTGACGCTTTCGCCCGGCGCGCCCGTCAGGTCGGGGCCTGCGGTGGCCGTGGGCCGGACGGGTTCCGGCTCCGCGCCGGTCACCGTGACGGTCATCGTGTCGGAATCGGACTGGCCCTCCTGGTCGGTGACGGTCAGCCGGAACTCCAGCGTTGCGCCGCCCGCCGCGTCGGCGGGGATGGTGAAGCTGGGGTCGGCGAACTTGCCGGCCGGCTGGGTCGTCCGCGGATGCGTCAGCGTCACGGCGGGGCCGGACAGCTGCGTCCACTGGTAGGCCATCTCGTGCCACCTGCCATAGGGGTTCACGCTGCCTTTGCCTTGCAGGGTGACGCCATCACCCGGCGCTCCGGTCAGGTCGGGGCCTGCGTTGGCCGTGGGAAGGACGGTTTCCGGCACGACGACGGTTTCGGGCGCGGCGACGGTGACTATCATCGTGTCGGAGTCGGACTGGCCCTCCTTGTCGGTTACGGTCAGCTCGAACTCCAGCGTTGCGCCGTCCTGCGCGTTGGCGGGCACGGTGAACGTCGGGTCGCCGTGGGTGGGCTTGTCGAGCGTCACGGACGGGCCGGAGAGCTGCGTCCACTGGTGGGCCATCTGGTGCCACCTGCCGTAGGGGTTGCTGCTGCCCTTGCCTTGCAGCGTTACGCTTTCGCCCGGCGCGCCCGTCAGGTCGGGGCCTGCGCTGGCCGTGGGCCGGACGGGTTCCCGCACGGTTACGGTCACCGTGTCGGAGTCGCTCTCGCCCTGCCGGTCGGTGACGGTCAGCTGGAATTGCAGGGCGCGGCCCGCCGGCGCGTCCTGCGGCAGGATGAACCAGGGGTTGGCCGCCGTCGCGTCGCTCAGGGTTACCGTTGCCTCGGACATCTGGACCCAGGCGTACTCCACCTGCGGCTGCTGGACCTGGGGATCGAGGCTGCCGGAGCCCTGCAGGACGACCCGCTCGCCGGGGGCCTGCTCCTGGTCCGGGCCGGCGTTGGCGACGGGCAGCGGGTTGTTTGAAGTGATCCGGACCGTGTCCGAGTCGGTCTGGCCCCAGATGGTGGTGGTCAGCTTGAACACCAGGGACTCGCCCGCGTACAACTGGGGCATATCGAAGTACGCGATGTAGGGCCCGTTGTATGCGTCTTCGTCGTAGCTGCCTGCGATGCTGGTTCGGAGCTCCGCCAGCGCCCGCTCCGGCGCGGACTCGACCTCCCAGCGGAAGTCCAGGTCCCCCCCACCATCCGGTGGGGCTGATGCTGTTCGTGCCGTCCAGCTCCATGAACGCGCCGGCGCTCGCCGACGTGTCATAGCCGGCCTTGGCCGTCGGCCGGCCCAGCTCCCCGGTGTTGCCGGAGTTGACCACCCGGAACAGCAGCACGTAGGTCCTGGTTTTCGGCGCGGCGGGGCCGGAGCAGCCGATGTTGTTCTGAGCCTGGCATTCTGCCCGGGCGGCCCGTGCCAGGCCCTCGGGGTTCTGGGTCGCCGTCACCCGGAACTTCAGCAGCGTCCCGTGCGGGAAGTCCGGCAAGTAGAAGGTCCCCGTGTAACTGTTCACGATCATCCTGACCGTGGGGCCGGAGAGCTGCTCCCAACTCCACATGTACGGGCGAAGGTTCGATCCTCCGAGCGGCGCTGCATACGACACTTTGTAGGTGTCGTCGAAGACATAGCCGGGGACGTTGGCGTTCAGGCCCACGAGCATCTCACCCAGGCCCTGACCGGGCGCGTAGGTTACAGGAATGGCGGCTTGGTCCCCCACGACTACGCGGAAGGTCTGGACGGCGGACGCCCAGCCGTTGGTGGCCCGGAGCGTCACCGTGGCCTCGCCGTCGGCCAGCGCGTCGACCGTCACGTTGGCGCCGCTCAGCGTCACGCTGGCGACTCCCGCGGGACTCACCGACACCACCTGGTAGCTGAACGCGGCCCGCGCCGGGCCAAAGTACGGCTTGACGTTGAACGAGCGGCTGAACCCAGCCTGCAAGCCCACGTCCGGTATCCTCCCCACCGCCTGCGCAAAGCCCTGCGGGGACCCGGAGGCATTGACGGTGACGTTCACCTCATGGAGCGTCACGCCGCCGCGGCAGTCCGAGTCCTCCGTCCACGAGACGGCCTTCTGCACCGTCAACCGGAAGGTCAGCGGCGTGTCGTAGAGCACGCTGGGCGCGTGGAACCCGAATCTGCTGATGCCCCGGTACTGGTACTTGGCCTCGTCCATAATGTAATTCCCGTCCTCGTCCTTCCTCTCCTGGAATGCGTTGGGTTCGGTCATGGGCACGCCGTGTTTCTCGCCGGTGAAGCCGGACCGGCTTTTCACCCACGTGTAACCCGTGCCAATCTCCCCCCAGCAGAGGACGCTGTTGTGGGCGTCGATGCCGGGATAGGTCGTCTGGAGGTTGGCCGGCAGCGGCAGGCGCTCCCACATACCCGCCCGGAAAGCGTACATCTCAGCCCTGGTGATCCACCCTCTTGCTTGTTCGTATCCCGGCAGGGTGAGCTCGAACCAATCGTTATCGGAGAGGCCCTCCGTGAGCGCATGAGTGGGATAGAAGTAGCCGGCCTAGCGCACCGTCACCATCACGTCCGCGGCGGTGACGCCGTTCGCGCCGTAGTCGGCGCCGGCGACGGTGTGGCTGATCGTCGCCGTGCGCACGGCGTCGAGGTCGTCCACGTTGTCGTCGACGCCGGTGACGGTGACCGTCTGCGGCATGTTCCAGTTGTCCGCCCTGAAGGTCAGGACGGCCGGAGAGACGGTGGCGACCGCGGGGGCGCCGCTGATCGGCGTGATTGTCACGCTGTCCGTGGGCTCGGTGTTCAGCCGCACGGTGTAGGTCCCGCCGGCGCCCTCGCTCAGCGACAGCTCGGTCTTGCTCACCGTTACGCCGCGGATGTCGTTGTCGGTAACGGTCACGGCAACGGGGGCGGCGCTGACGCCGTCGTAGCCGCCGCCGCTTACGGCGTGCGTGATGCTCACCGTTCGCTGGTTGCCGGGGTTGACGATGCTGTCTTCCACGCCGGTGACGGTGACCGTCTGCGGCGCGTTCCAGTTGCCCGTCGTGAAGGTCAGCGCGCCGGAGACGGTGGCGATCGCGGTGTCGCCGCTGGACGGCGTAACCGTCACGTTGCCCGTGGGCTGGACGATCAGGACCACGGTGTACTGCGCCGTGCCGCCGCCCTCGGCCACCGTAACGCCCGTGCCGGCCGCCGAGACCGTTACGCCCCGCGTGTCGTTGTTGACGGCCACGGTCGCCGCGCGCTGCGTCGGGGAGAGCGCATAGCCCGCGCCCGCCGCCAGCGTGGCCGTCACCGTGCCGTTGGGCGCGACGACCATGTCGTTCACGGTGGCGACGGTGTAGGTGGCCGTGCCGCCGGACGGAATGACCACCGTCTTGGCGCCCACGTCGCCGGCGGCGACGTAGCCGCCGGTCTGCGCGATGTTCAGGGAGACGGTGAGGGGGGTCGGCGGGGAGGCCGTCACGGTGAACACGACGTTCGCGCCCTCCGAGACGGCGGTCTGGGCCGTCGTGATGGAGATGACGGGCTGCGGCGTCACGGTGAACTCGAAGGTGGCGGTGGCGCTGCTGGACCCGCGGCTCAGATCCACGGAGATCGTCGCCGTGCCCTCGCTCACCGCGGTGACGGTGAGCGTGTGGCCTGCCACCGCGACCGTGGCGACGTTCGTGTTCGACGACATCGCAGCGTAGGTATTCGCGTCGGAGACGCCACTGACGTCGACGATGTAGGTCTCGCCCACCTGCCGCGCGGCGTCGGCGATCGCGAAATCGACAAAGAGCTCGACGTCGTCGTCGAGGATGCCGCCGTCGAGGATTTCGAATGCGACTTCGCCGCTGAATCCCGCGTTCATCACGTTCGAGAGGGTAATGCCGACATTCTCCCTACCCTCTCCTATGACGGCGTCGTTGGTGACGGCGACGGAGATGGTCTGCGGCCCCGTCGTGCCCGGCGGGAAGGTGAGCGTCCCCGGCACGATGGGCGTGTAGTCATGCCCCGAAGTCGCGCTGCCGGTCCCTGCATCCGCGTAGTCCACCGTTACCGTCTGCGCGCTCGCTTGACTAAGGGTCACCTCGAAAACGAGATCCCCCGCGTTCTCCTCCACGGTCGGATCGGTGAAGTTGACGATCGGGAGATTCTCCTTGTTCCTGATCAGGTAGACTTGCCTGGCCCTCCCCAGGTCCGTGTCGATTTCCGCGCCGCCCGTCGGGTTGAAGATCTCGAAGGCCACGTTCCGGTCAAAGTCGTGGAGACTGTCCGTGAGCGTGTCCAGCGTCACGGACTTCTCCATCTCGTCGGCGGCGAAGGTCAGCGTCCCCTGCAGGGCGGTGTAGTGCGTCCCCGCCACCGCGTCGGGCACGCCCACGACCCCGGCGGCGGAGGTGGCGTAATCGACCGTAACCGGCCGGTCCCCGACCGGGTCGAGCCTCACCCTGATTCGCAGCGATAGGCCCTCCCTGACATCGCCGTCGGTCGAGATGATGGCGACGGTCGAATCGTCGTTATCAATGATGGTTCCGACCCCGATACTGCCTCCCAGCGCTATCGTGGCATTGCTCGGGTTATACAGCTCCACGCGGATGGTCTCGTCGAACTCCGGCCTAGTGTCGTTGCGTAGACCCACGGTGAATGTCGCCGCTGTTCCTGACCGTATGGTTACATGGCCTGCGGAGAACGTGCGGTCGCTGTCCTCGGACGTGCCCGGGTCCGTGGCCAGCCGGTAAAAGACCCGCGGTTTCGCACCACCGGCGGGGAGCCGGTTCACGGAGATTGTGAAGGTCAGATTCTCGCCCTCGATCTCCGTCGGCGAGTCTATCCAGACCATGACGGCGGCGGCGGCCTCGTTGTCTATGGTTGTCACCGTGACGTCTGACGCGCGTACGCCGCCGTAGCCGCCGCCCGTGACCAGGTGCGAGATGGTGACCGTCTCGCTGCCGGGATTCGTATCCTCCACGCCGGTGAGCGTCACCGTTTGCGGCGTGGCCCAGTTGCTCGTCGTGAAGGTGAGCGCGCCGGAGACGGTGACCGCCAGCTCGGCGCTGGTGTTCGGCGTCACCATCACGTCGCCCGTGGGTATGCTGTTCAGGACGACGGTGTACGTCGCCGTGCGGCCCTCGCCCACCGGCAGCGACGTCGGGCTCACCGTGATGCCGCGCACGGAGATCGGAACCAGCGACACCGCCACCGCCTGCCCCTCGCTCCAGTTCATGATGTTGGCGTTGGGGATTGCGTAGCTAGTAAGTACGCTGGAATCGGCGCCGAAGGAGTCGCCGTCGAGCAGGAAGGGGGCGTTGTCCAGGTGCAGTTTGTACGACCCGGGAAGTTCATAAGTGGAACCCGTGATATTGAATCTGACATAAAGCCCATTCGAGGTCGAGGATTACGAATCAATCAGATGATTGAAGAAGCGGTCTGCTGCCCCATCGTTGAAGCCATCCGGAGTCAGGGAGCCGAATCCGAGGCTTGCGGAGATATACCCCCAATTCGTGATACCGCTATTCGTCGCCGTCCCCGCGATCATCGTGGCGGAGAAGATTGCGTTGGCGACGGTGGTGGAGCCGAAGCCGGACGCCGACCAGGGGCTGTCGCCGATGGCGTTGGTGGCGCGCGCCTGCACCTCGTAGGCGGTGTTGGGGCTGCTCAGGCCGGTGATGGTTGCGGTGGTCCCGGACTGGTCCTGGATGCTGGTGAATACGCCGCCGGCGTCGTCCTCCCGGTACCGCACGTCGTAGCCCGTGATGGCCGGGCCGCTGGCGGGCGGTGTCCAGTTCACGACGATGCTGCTCGCCGTGGGCGTCCCGAAGGTGGGCGCGGCGGGCGCGGCCGGGGCGTCGGTGGGGGTAGATGGAAGGCCGCTGTGCGTGGGGTAGTCCGTGGATATGCCGAAGTACCAGGGGTTGTCCCCCGTGCCGTCGCCGTCCAGGTCCAGGTTCCAGTTGGCGTAGATGCCGGTGTAGCCCGTGGGGTTCTGCAGCTGGGCGGCGGTCCTGCGCTGGCCGCCGGGGTTGCTCTCCACTTGGTAGTAGCTGTTGGCGACGGACCCGACCGAGCGGGGGCTCACCAGGCCGCCTCTGTTGTGCGCAAATGTCTGGATGCGGCCGGTGGAGTAGGAGGCGTCGATCGTTCCATAGTTGAGGCCCACCAGGCCGCTGTGGTCATCGCCGTCGCCCCATTGGGTGACGCTGGCCCAGGAGCTGCGCACCATTCCAGCGGTGGAGCCGACCAGTCCGCCGCTCCGATAGGCGAGAGTGTTGGTGATCGCGCTGGTGGCGTAGCTGTTGGTGATCGTGCCGGCGTCATTGATGCCAAGATTGTGTGCCGTGCAGGTTCCGACGTAGCCCACCAGCAGGCCGTTGTCGTCGCCCGTTACGTTCATACCGCCATTCAGCAGGCCAACGTTCCTGATTTCGCCGCCGGATAAGCGGCCGAACAGCCCACTGTAATTGAGCCCGACCGCCTCCTTGATGAACATGTTGGAGATGGAGTGGTAATTGCCCTCAAAGTCGGCGGTGTAGCAGCTGGCGAGAGGGGCAGCGTCAATGGGGAGCCACCCCTTGCCGTCGCGCCAGTAGGCGTCTCCGACGACGTTGGTCACGCCGTCGTTGTTGGTGTCGAAGTCCAGGTCGGCCATCAGCTCGTAGCCTTCGCACGTCCCCGGGCAGCCCATGCGGTCGTCCCCGGCGATGTCGGCGTCGGGGAAGGCCGCGATGTATTTGGCCACAGCCTGCGCGCGAGTCAGCTGGACCGTCTCGGCGGGATGCTTCGTGTACGCTTGCACCGAGCCGTTGCCGTCCAGGTCATAGCGCATGGCGTCCAGCTGCGCCAGGGTGGTCACCTCGATGAGGTTGTCGTCGTCCGTGTCGTAGTCCGTGGCTCGGAGGCGATCAACGTCCCTTGCCGCGCGCCCCTGCAGGCCGAATTCCTGCCAGGTGAACGTCCCGTTACCATCGCGGTCCGCCTTGAGCGCCGGGTACTCCCCGCCGGTCCCGAAGTCCCAGGGGTTGTCGTTGCCGGCCACCCCGTCGACGTCCACGTTCCAGGAGGCGTAGATGTCGGTGTAGCCGTCGCCGCCCTTCAATTCGGCGGTGGACCTGGAGTAGGCAGGGTCACTCACCTGATGGATGTCCTCATTGTAATAGACCGCAGTCAGTTGAGCGGTGGAGCCGACTGTAAAACCCACCACGCCGTGTACGGACGCTCCGGTGCCGGATACCGTGCCCGTCGCGAATGCGCTGGCTATGTTCCCGCTCTGGTGGCCCAGGATGCCGCCCACTTGCGATGTTCCCGCCACGGCGACATTGGTCCAGGAAGCTGCGACCTTGCCCTGGTTGCTGCCCACCAGCCCTTCGGTCTGACCGGCGCCGGTCACCGAGCCGCCGTTGACGTAGCTCGCGGCCACGCGGGTATTGCCGCCATACATGAAGCCGACCAGAGCGCCGACGTCATGCATGGTGGTGGTGATGTTGACGTCCAGCAGTCCCACGTGATGCACGAAGCCCGTGCCGCCGAGTACGCCGAACAGCCTCACCTGGGCTGTGACACGGTTGATGAACAGGTTGGAGATGGTGTGGCCGTTGCCGTGGAGCGCCCCGGCGTAGGAGCCGGTGAGGGTTCCAATGGGGATCCAGCCCCTGCCGCCGTACCAGTAATCGTCGGCGGCGTTGGCCGTGCCGCTGCCGTCGGTGTCGAGATCAAGGTCGGCGGTGAGCTCGTAGCCCAGGCAGGTCCCCGGGCAGCCCATGTTCGTCACCGCGTTGGGGAAGGCGAGGCCGTAGGAGAAGCTGCCGTCACTCGTGGGGGCGCCGTTGCCGTCCAGGTCCCAGCGCATGGCGTTCAGCTGCGCCAGGTTGGCTATCTCGATGAGGTTGTCGTTGTCGGTGTCGTAGTCCCCTACGGCGTCGTCGTCGATGATCAAGCCGTCGGCCTGAACGAGGTAGGTGGAGCCGGGGAGTCCCACGAAGATGCACCGAACGCGTATTGGTTCGTTTACTTCCTCAGCATCGTCGCCGTTCACCGTGACGGCGAACGTCCGGCTCAACTGCGACGGGTCCGGGAAGAGGAGATTAGCCCCCTCGGTAATGGTGTTCCTGGCGACGTAATCCGTCCCCTGCGTCGACGTTCTGGCGACCTCCTGGGTCCAGCACCCGACGTGGTAGAGAGTCGCGCCGGAGGCCGTCACGGTGAAGTTCATTATCGTGGTCGTCCCGGAGTCGCCTTCCGTTACGCGGGGCCCGGCGATGGTCAGGGTTGGGGCCGCGTCGTTGTTGGTGACGGTGACGCTGGCGGTGGCCGTGCTGCCCAGGGTGTAGCCCGAGCCCGCCGTCACCGTTGCCGTCACCGAGCCGTCGGGCTCGTGCACGGTGTCGTCGATGGTGGCGACGGCGTGGATGGCCGTCGCCTGGTTCGCCATGATGGTCACGGTCTTGCTGCCCAGGTCCCCGGCGGCGGCGTAGTCCCAGGTGTGCCCGATGGTCAGGCTCACGTCGAGGTTGGCGGTGGGCGCGGGGCTTGCGGTGACGGTGAAGGTTGCCGCCGCGCCCTCCGTGACATCGGGTCCCGCCGCGATGGTGATGGTGACATCAGGCGCGGGGGCCAGCGACACCGCCACCGCCTGCCCGTCAGTCCAGACGATGTTGGCGTTGGGGAATGCGTAATCACCAACTGCGCTCGAATCGGCTCCGTAGGAGGAGCTGTCGAGCAGGAAGGAGGCGTTGTCCAGGCGCAGGATGTACGACCCGGGAAGAGAAGCGCCGGAACCCGGGTTATTGAACTGGACAAAAAGCAGATTCGCGGGGTCCGTATCGGCCACGTTAAGAAAGCTGCGATTCGCCGTTCCATCGTTGAACTGATACGGGGTCAGGGAGCCGTATGTGAGAACGGCATACCCCCAACGCGTGATAGCAGGACCCGCATGCGTCCCCACGATCATCGTGGCGGAGAAGACCGCGTCGTCCACGGTGGTCGAGCCGTAGCCGGAGGCCGACCAGTCGCTGTCGCCGAGCGAGTTGGTGGCGCGCGCCTGCACCTCGTAGGCGGTGTTCGCGGTCAGGCCGCCGATGGTGGCGGTGGTCCCGGCCTGGTTCGGGATGCTGATAAATACGTCGCTGGTATTGGCCACGCGGTATTGCAGGTCGTAGCTCGTGATGGCCGAGCCGCCTCTGGGGGGCGCTGTCCAGTTCACGACGAGGCTGCTGGCCGTGGGCGTTCCGAAGGTGGGCGCGGCGGGCGCGTCCGGGGGGCCGGAGCCGGCGGCGGTGACGGTGACGTCGAACGTCTGCTCCACGCTGCCGCCGGTGTTGGCGGCCGTCACGGTGATCGTCGCCGTGCCCACGGCAACGCCCGTCACCGTGACCGTCGAGCCGCTCACCGCGACAGTGGCCCTGGCGTCGTCCGAGGAACTCGCCGTGTAGGTGTCCACCGTGCCGGTGAAGTAGGTCGCGGCATTCACGACGTGGGTGTCGCCAACGGCCACCGAGGCGGCGGGGATGGTCCCGGTCGTGCCGGGCGCGGGCACGGCAACCAGCGACACCGCCACCGCCTGCCCGTCAGTCCAGACGATGTTGGCGTTGGGGACTACGTAGTAAGTAGGTTCACTGGAATCGGCTCCGTAGGAGGCGCTGTTGAGCAGGAAGAAGGCGTTGTCCAGGCGCAGGTTGTAAGACCCTGGAAGTACATTATCGAAATTCACGATATTGAATCGGACCCGAAGCTCATTATTTGGTTCCGTATCGAACAATTGTTCCAAGAAGCGGTCTGCCCCCCCAACGTTGAGGCTATCCGGAGTCAGGGAGCCGTAAGTGATGACTCTATACCCCCGACTCGTGATACCACCGCCCGTCGTCGTCCCCACGATCATCGTGCCGGAGAAGACTGCGCCGTCGACGGTGGTCGAGCCGTAGGCGGAGGCGGACCAGGGGCTGTCGCCGGTGGCGTTGGTGGCGCGCGCCTGCACCTCGTAGGCGGTGTTCGCGCTCAGGCTGCCGATGGTCGCGGTGGTCCCGGTCTGGTCCGGGATGCTGGTAAATACGTCGCTGGTATTGGCCACCCGGTATTGCAGATCGTAGCTCGTGATGGCCGAGCCGCCGGTGTTGGCTGGCTCTGCCCAGTTCACCACCAGGCTGCTCGCCGTGGGCGTCCTGAAGGTGGGCGCGGCGGGGGCGTCCGGGACGGTGGCCCCGGCGTCGTTGACGGTCACGCTGACGCTGGGCGGGTTGGGCAGCGCCTCGTAGTCCCCGCCCGCGACGGCGTGCCAGAGGGTTACTTGAGTCTCATCGGTATTGTCGCCGCCGGTGACCGTCACCGTCTGCGGCGTGTCCCAGTTGCCCGTGGTGAAAGTCAGCGCGCCGGAGACCGAGGCCACACTTGCATTCAGGCTGCCCGGCGTGACGGTCACGGTGTCCGTCGGCTCGGTATCGAGGACGACGGTGTAGGTCGCGGTGCCGCCGTTCTCCGTCACGCTCAGGGCGTGGTTCGGGGCCGTCGTGGCCGGGACGGTGACCAGCGTGAGGCCGCGCGTGTCGTCGTCGGTGATCGTGCCGGTGACGTCGCGCGTGGCCAGCGTGGCGTTCACCGGGCTGTCGAGGATGAAGCCCATGGTCTCGTCGTCTTCGTCCCGCTGGTCGCCGATGACCCAGACGGAGAAGGTCTTCTCGGTCTCGGTCGGCGCGAAGGTCAGGGTCGTGAAGCTGATATACGTGTGCAAGACGTCGTCGTCAGAATCGGGCAGAGGGTCGGTAGCAGGGTTCGTCGTGGTGCCTGAATGGGCGGTGGTGATCGGTGGGTTGGGGATAAACCGGACGGTAACCTGCTCGCTGCTCGCCGGTGTGAGGGTCACCGTAAATGTCATCTCGGTGCGGCCGGAATCGCCCTCGACCACGGTCGGAGCGTTGACGGAGAGCACGGGCAGGGCGCCCGGCGCGGCATCGTCGTCGTTGACGTTGACGGTGGCCATGGACGGGCTGCCCAGGGTGTAGCCCGTGCCCGCCGCCAACGACGCCGTCACGGTGCAGTTGGGCTCGTCCACGGTGTCGGCGATGGTGGCGACGGCGTAGGTGGCCGTCGCCGCGTTCGCCAGGATGGTCACGGTCTTGCCGAGGCCCAGGTCCCCGACGGCAACGTAGTCCCCGCTCTGATCGATGGTCAGGCCCACGTCCAGGTTGGCCGTGGGCACGGGGCTTGCGGTGACGGTGAAGGTTGCCGCCGTGCCCTCCGTGACCGGGGACGTGCCCGCCGCAATGGTGATGACGGGGGTGACCCCGTCGTCGTCGGTGACGATCACGAAGACGGAGTTGACGCTGATTTCGTCGTAGACCCCGCCCCGTTCAGCGTTCACCATCCAGGCCTCCACGGTGTGCGTGATGGTGACCGCGCGCCGGTCGTTGGGGTTGTCGATGGCGTCGTCGATGCCGGTGATGGTGAATGTCCGTGCCGAGTTCCAAGTGGTCGGGCTAAAGTTCAAGTCTCTGGGAGTGACCCTGACCGCGCCGGTATGCCCCGTTACCCCAATCTCGACCCTCACGTTGGCCGGCGGTGGGCTGTTCAGCTTGATGGTATAGGAGGCTGTGCCGCCGTTCTCGGCCACGGTGAGGACGGCCTCGGAGACGATGACGGCGGGGGCCAGCTCGCCCACGATCACTGCCGCCGTGTTGGGCGACCCGCGGGTGTAGCGGTCGCCGGACGCCAGGGTGGCCGCGACCGTGCCCCTGGGTTCGCTCACGACGTCGTTGATGGTGGCGACGCTGTAGGTGGCCGTCGCCTGGTTCGCCGGGATGGTCACGCTCTTGCTGCCCAGGTTGGCCGCATCGACGTAGCCGGAAGTGGCGGTGATGAACAGGTTCACGACCATGTCCGTCGTGGGCGCCGGGTCGGCGATAACGGTGAACTGAGCGGAATCGCCCACGGCGACGGGGGGGCCGCCCGTGATGGTGACGAGCGGGATGGAGTCCTCGTCGAGGATGATGGCGGTCACGTCCACGTTGCCGCTGCCGTCGGCGCCCCGGAGCTCCGCGCCCACGGGGTTGCTGAAGCGCAGGTTGATGGTTTCGTCCCCTTCAACGAGGTCGTCGGCCTTCGCCCAGATATTCAGCGTCTGAACGGTGGCGTGGGGAGCGAAGGTAAGCGTTCCTCCCGGCAGGGCGTTCAGGGGGTAGTCGCCGGCTCCGGAGCCGCCGGGGACGGCGGTGCTCGTGTCAAGGACCTCGTAGTCCAGCGTGATCTCGGTCTCGCTGGGCGCGCTGAGCCGGACCTCCATGTTGATCATATGGCCTTCGAAGATCGGCCGGGGTTGGATCACGATGATCTCCGCCGGCTCGTCGTCGTTGACGATGGTGTTCGTGGCCTCGATCGTGGCGCCGAGCAGCCGGACCTGCACCGTCTCATCAGGCTCGTGGACGCTGTCTCCCCGGATCGTCATGACGATGTGCGCGGTGGTTACGGGGCTGCCCGGTGAGGCGTCGATCTCCAACGCGGCGACCGGCGCCGACACGGCCGGCGGCGTCTCCGGTATCTTCAACGCATCGAACAGCTCGCCGCTGTCCAACACCCGCTCGCTCCGGTAGGTGAAGTCCTGGCCGTAGCGGGCGGTGGAGCCGGCGCGGACGGAGGAGTAGTAGACCGTCACCGGCTCGGTGATCGCCGGGCTGAACGTCAGCGTGTACCCCAGCGCGGACTGCCGTTCACCGGAGTAGGGGGCGCCCTCGTCCACGCTGATCCCGCCCGCGATGGTCACCGTGCTCGCGGGCGTCGCGGGCGTCGTGACCTCATCAGACCAGGGGCCGTCGCCGATGTTGTCGACGGCGGCGACGCGCAGCGTGTACGACGTGCCCGCCGTCAGGCCCGCGATGACGTGGCTGGCGCCGGCGGCGTCCGCCTGGCGGGTCGCCTCGTCGTAGGCCTCGCCGCCCGACTTCCACTGAACGACGTAGCTGTCGGCGTTCGTCACCGCGTCCCATTCCAGGCCCAACCCGCTGCCCGTCCAGACGGCGGTGAGGTTCTCCGGCGCGAAGAGCCGCTTGACCGTCACCATGAAGGTCTGCTGCGCGCTGCCGTCGTCGTTGGTCGCCGTCACCGTGATCATCGCCGTGCGCTCGGCAACGCCCGTCACCGTGACCGTCGAGCCGGTCACCGCGACGGTGGCCGTGGTGTCATCCGAGGAGGATGCCGCGTAGGTGTCCACCGCGCCGGTGAAGTAGGGCGCGGCGCCCAGGTAATGCGCGGCGCCAACCGCCACCGAGACGGCGGGGATGGTTCCGGCGGCGACGGGCGTCGCGGCGGCCGGGTAGATTTCCAGCGGCAGGCCGGTGTCGGGCTTGACCAGGGTGTAGCCATTGCCGGCACCGGAGGGAACCGCCGGCAGGGTTCCGATGTCCACGGTCACCGCAGCGGTGGTCCCGAGGGTGCGGGTCACGCTGACCGGGCCGCTCCCGGAGGCGCCGGCAGTCAGCTCCACCGTGCTCACACCGCCGGCAATACTGCCGTTGGCCGCCGAGACCGGCACGACTATGGTGTAGGGCGCGCCATGCGCCATCGCGACTTTGAACTCGCCTGCCCCGTCTGTCATCAGGGTAACCGGTAGTTCGAAGTCCTCGTCAGAGACGCCGCCGGGACTGTTGCCTTCCAGGTTCACATATTCCAGTTTGGACAGACCGCAGAACACGCAATTGGGCAACGTCTCTATCTGGTTATTATCCAGCTGGAGAGCTATCAGCGCCGTCAGCCCGTCGAACACGTCCGCCGGCAGTGCGCTTATCTGGTTATCCTGCAGGCGGAGACGTTCCAGCTCCGTCAGCCCGTCGAACACCCCCGCCGGCAGTGCGCTTATCTGGTTGCTATTCAGGTTGATTCGGTCCCCCAAAGAGGTCAGCCCGTCGAACACGTTCTCCGGCAATACGCTTATCTGGTTGCTATGCAGGCTGAGAGCATCCAGCGCCGTCAGATCGTCGAACACGTCCTCCGGCAATGCGCTTATCTGGTTATTACTCAGGTTGAGATCTGTCAGTGCCGTCAGCCCGTCGAACACGTCCTCCGGCAGTGCGCCTATCTGGTTGTCATGCAGGCGGAGATCTTCCAGCGCCGTCAGCCCGTCGAACACGTCCGCCGGCAATGCGCTTATCTGGTTGTTATGCAGGAAGAGAGTATCCAGCGCCGTCAGATCGTCGAACACGTCCTCCGGCAGTGCGCTTATCTGGTTGTTATGCATGCGGAGAGATATCAGCTCCGTCAGCCCGTCGAACACGTTCTCCGGCAATACGCTTATCTGGTTATTACTCAGGCTGAGATTTTCCAGCGTCGTCAGCCCGGAAAAATCACCCTGAAGCAGTGATGTAACGCTCCGGCTCGACAGATAAACATCTTTAACTGCGGCCAGATGCACATCCGTTACGACCGCGCAGTTGTGTCCACGTCGGATATTGCGTCCAGGATGGCGTCCTGCACCTGCTGCGTGCGGTCGCAGATGCCCTCGCGCACCGTCACGTCGAACATCTGCGTGGCGGAGCCGCCGGTGTTGGTGGCCGTGACGGTAATGGTGACCGTGGCCTCAATCGCGAAGGTTGTGAGCGCGATGACCGATCCTGTCACAGTGGCCCCGACCGCGGTGTTGTCGGCGGACATGGCGCTGTAGCTGTCCACCGTGCCGCTGAAGTAGGACACGACGTCCACATTCCGGAGAGTGCTCGTCGCCATCGTGATGTCGGGGATGCTCCCGGTGGCCGTCGGGGGCGTGATGGCGGCCCCAACCTGATACAGGATGACCTCGACGCTATCTCCGTCCACGAACGTCAGGGGCGTGAACCCCGGAGAACTACCAGCCTGAATGCTGTACTGGTTGGGCGTACCTGGGAAAGAATCGCCGTCGAATGTATTTTCGATCCCGCCCATGCTCAGGATGAAGTCGCCCGACCCCAACGTGGCGTCGGGTCGGAAAGTCACGGAACCGATGCCCTGATAGACGCCTCGGGACAGGGTTGAAACCGTGTAATCCGTCCCATTAAAACTGAACGTGTTGGGGGCCAGGGCGCCGAAGGTCGGGGTAAAGCCCCATACATCCCCGCTGTTCCCCACCGTCAGCGTAGCGCGCCATATCTCCGTCCTGCCGGAGGGCGCGTCAGCGGCCTTCAGCATGGGGTAGTCGGTGGCCGTGCCGAAGTCCCAGGGGTCGTCGGCTGTGCCGTCGCCGTCGAGGTCCACGTTCCACGCGGCGTAGATGCCGGTGTAGTCCGTGGGCGCTTGCAGCTGGGCGGTGGTCTGGGACGTGCCGCCCAGCGTCTCCCCGGACGTTGTGGCGTCAAAGTAAACGTCCGTGGCGGTCCCCGCGGGGAAGAGTACGCCATAGACCCCGCCAACGTTAGTGGACCCGGACGCTGAGGTGACCGCCCCGAGGGAGTAGGCGTACTGCAAGCTGCCTCCGGCGGCTACAACACCCACCATGCCGCCGTGGGAGCCATCGCTGTCGGTGCGGCTGACGCTGACGTTGGCCCAGGCCGCTTCTACACTGCCGAACAGGATCCCGACCAGTCCGCCGGCGTACTGGCCGCTTCCGGCCACTGAGCCGGTGGCGTAGACGGCGCGGACCCTTCCGCCTGCCACCAACTCGCCGACCAGCGCGCCGGTGCGCTTCCCGGCTGTGACGTTCGCGTCGAGCAGGCCGAGGTGGTGGGCGTAGGACGAGCCGGCCAGGGCGTGGAACAGGCCGACCCTCTCCCAGGAGGGGCGGTTGATGAACAGGTTGGAGATGGTGTGGCCGTTGCCGTGGAACTCCGTGTTGTAGTTGACGATGGGGACCCAGCCCTCGCCGCCGTCCCAGTAGTCGTCGCCGACGACGTTGGTCATGCCGTCGTCGTTGGTGTCGAAATCGAGGTCGGCGGTGAGCTCGTAGCCCGCGCACGTTGCCGCGCAGCCCATGCCCGCCGGCGCGTTGGGGAAGGCGAGGTCCCAGCGCGTGGCGTCAAGCTGCGCCAGGTTGGCTATGTCAATGAGGTTGTCGTCGTCGACATCGTAGTCGGTAGTACTGGCGGCGGCGACCGTCACCAACACGGACGGCGGGATGATGCCCGCGTAGTCTCCGCCCGCGATGTTAAAGTCGACGTTCGTCGTGCCGATGACGCCGCCGGTGACGGTTATAGTCTGCGGCGCGGCCCAGTTGTCCGTCGTGAACGTGAGGCTGATCGGCTCTACCGTGGCCACCGCCGTGTGGCTGGTGCCTATCGGCGAGAAGGTCACGTTGGCGGTCGGTTCGGTGTCCAGGACGACGGTGTAGGTTGCCGTGCCGCCCGGCGCGACGCTCACGGCCGCGGGGTCGAAGGTGACGCCGCGCGTGTCGTCGTCGGTGACGGTCACGGCCAGGGCGGCGGTGACATTGACGTAGACGCCGCCGTTTGCGGTGTGGGTGATGGTGAGCTCGCGCGCATCGCCGGCGTTGTCGATGTCGTCGTCCACGATAGTCAGGGTGACCGTCTGCCCCGTGTCCCAGTTGTCCGGCGTGAAGGTGAGCGTCGACGTTAAGAGCCTGGCCGCGCGCCAGTCCCCGGTACGCGCCAGCGCAACGGTCACTTCGCTGGTGGATACCAACGAGGTGGCGAGGGCGACGGTGTACGTTGCCGTGCCGGCGTTCTCAGCGACGGTGAGCGCCGGCGGGTCCGTGGCCGGGGTGGTGACGATGGTCACGCCGGGGCCGCCGGCGCCAAAGGTGTTGACGGCCTCAACGAAGATGGAGCCTGTGGAGCCTGTGCCGCGGTCGATGGAGCCGGAGAACAGGCCCGTCGTGGACGTGGCTCCGCCGTCGTCGGGCTCGCTGAGCGCGCAGCCCACTGCGCGTAGGTCGCCCATGGTGCGGTAGAAATCCGGGTGGACGGAGGCGGTGAGCACCCCCGGCGCGTGGACGGGGACGTAGCCCGTGTCGCCGTCGGCGCGGGTGAAGGCGTGGTTACGGGCGACGTTCCCCGGCCCGACGCAGTTCAGGTTGAAGCCGTACTCGGCGCCGGGGGTCGTCTCGGTTCCAACGACCCTCTTGGCGACGGAGAGGGAGGTGACGACGTTCTCCTGGGTCTCGAAGATGGCGCCTGCGTGGGCGCTCGTCAGCTGGGCGTCGCTGCTGGTGATGTCGGGGTTGCCGGCGGTGACGCGGACGACTAGGCCCGCGTGGAGGGGGCCGCTGAATGCGTTCCCTCCCACCGCGCTTTCGGCGATGTTGTTGTGCTCCAGGTGGAGGCTCTTGAGGAACCCGAACCGCGCCAGGGACGGCACGCTGGTCAGGCCGTTGTAGCTCATCCACAGCGACTGCAGGCCCGCCGGCGCGTTGGCGGCGATGGCGGTTGCGGCGGTGTCGTCGAGGTTGGCGCCGGTCACGTCGAGCGTCTGCAGGGCGGTCAGCCGCGCCAGCTTGCTCCACGTCACGCCGGTGAGGTCGATGCCGTCCAGCGCAAGGACGGTCAGGCCGGCGGGCCCGAGGTCGAGCAGGCCGTGGACCTGGCCGGAGGCCAGGTCCGTGCCGCCAAGGTGCAGCTGCTTCAAGCCGGCGAACCGCGTCCCTATCGTTTGCATCTCCGAGGCGTCGAGCGCGAAGCCCTCCACGTAGAGGTGCGTCAACCCGGACGGCAGGCCGGAGAGGAAGTTGGCGGGCAGCGTGTGCGTGTCGAACGAGAAGGGGTGGTGCCAGCCGACCCACACCTCGCGCAGAGCGGTGTTCGCGCTGAGGCTGGGGAGCGCGGTCAACGGGTTGTTGTACACGGAGAACACGGTCAGACGGAGGCGGCTGCTCATGGACGGCAGCGTTGTCAGCATGTTGTTGTGCACGTGCAGCGTCCGCAGCGCGACGGTCGCGCCGAGGGTCAGGCCGGTCAGGCGGTTGTCGTCGAGCAGCAGCGTCGCCAGCGCCATGTGCCCGCTCAGGTCCGCCACGCCGGTCATTTGGTTGTCGCTCAGCGCGAGGGTGAGCAGGTTGGTGTTGTCGCTCACGTCCGGGGCGGAGGTCAGGAGGTTGCCGCTCACGTCGAGCTCGAGCAGTTCGACGTTGGCGCTCAGGCTCGGCACGGCGGTCAGCATGTTGTTCGAGAGCGAGAGATAGAGCAGCGCGGTGTTCGCGCTCACGTCCGGCGCGGCGGTCAGCTCGTTGTCGTCGAGGCGCAGCGTCGTCAGCGCGGTGTTGGCGCTCACGCTCGGGGCGGTCGCCAGCCGGTTGCCGTTCAGCAGCAGCGTCTCCAGATTCGCGTCCGCGGCGGTCAGCGCGGGGAAGGCGGTCAGCAGGTTGTTCTGCATCCGCACGTCGACCAGTTCGGCGAGGTTTTCGATGGAGCCGGGAACGCTCGTGAACTCGTTGTCATGCAGGTACAGGGTTCTCAGCGCTCCGTTGCTGCCCAGGCCATGTATGCCGCTCAACCGGTTGTTCTGCAACTGGAGATCTTCCAGCCTGGTGTTTCCAACCAGGTTGGGCATCGTCCCCGTCAGCTGGTTGTCGTTCATGTGCAGGACGCGCAACTCGACGAGGCTCCGCATCGCGGCTGCAGACGGCACGGCGGTCAGCCGGTTGCCGCTCAGGTAGACCTCCTCCAGCTTGGGGTCGATATCGAAGTCGGGGTTGTTCGGGTCGTTGTCGGCGATGTCGGCAAAGTTCGGCGTTTCGGTGAGCCCGGTGTTGGTCAGGTTCAGGGTGTGCAGCTCCACCAGGCCGCGCAGCGACAGCAGGTTCGCCCCTCCCTCGGTATCTCCCATCTGCGGGTTGTTGCTCAGGTTGAGCACCTCCAGAGGGGGGTTATATCCCCCTCCCCCGCCGCTTTCGCTCAGGTCGGGCGGCGACAGCAGCGCGTTGTTGCTGATATCGAGCTCCCTGAGCGCAACGAGGTCACTCAGCACCGGCGGGTTCTCCAGCTCGTTGCCTTGCAGGTGCAGGACTTCGAGGTTGACGAGCCCGGCGAAGTCGTGGTTCTTCAGCTCGGCGATGCCCTGGTCCGTCAGTTCGAGATCCTGAATCATCTCCAGATGCTCGTCGGTCACGTCCGCGCAGTCAGTGATGATGGGCACTCCCTGCTGCAAGGACGCGAGCACCTCCAGGTAATACAGGATGGCGTCCTGCACCTCCGGCGTGCGGCCGCAGAAACTCTCGTCGATTTCGATGGGGCCGTCGGGGCCGCTGGGTATGCCCACCCTGATCAGCCGCGCGCTCAGATTGCCTCCCGCGCTCCAGTTCAGGTCTGCCCACTCCTGTAGCCGGTTTGCAGTATTGGCGCCTACGATCAGGAGAGGCGAGCCGTCCTCGACATCTCATTCGAACCGGACGGGGCCGGTTTCGGTGTCCACCTCCAGGTACAATTCGCTGCCGGCGAAGGAATCAACGCCGGACAGTTCCACCCACAGGGCGTTCCCGCCGTCTCTCGTCGATTGACTCTCGTAGAAGAATCCGAACTCCACCGTCTCTCCGCCATGCTCGAAGCTGTCCGGCGCCAATGTGCCGAAAGGCCCGCCCACGTTGCGGATGAATGCGCGGGTATACCCCACGCGGTCACTCACGCCCTCTCCCGCAGTAAAGGTTTCCGACTCCCAGACCACGACATCCGGGGCTACCAGCCGCACCTGGACAGTCTGGTTGATGTTCCAGGTCAGCCCCTTATCCGGGAAGTTGTACTGCGAGGTGAATGGAGCGCCCTCGATCGGGTACGCCACGCCGTCCACGTAGAGGATGAGCGAGCTCGGCAGCTCGACGTTGACCGGGTTGAGGACGAGGGACAGGGCATTGATGCTCGTGAGCAGGAAGAGGGAGGTGACGGTGAAGTCCGTGCCGTACACCGTGAAATCGCCATCGGAGAGAGTGCCCGCCTGATTTACTTGATAGCCGTCGAACCTACCGCCAATACGCCCCACCGTCATTTCGGCTTCCCAGATGACGGCGCCGTCGGACGTCTGGGCCATGGTCGTCGGAGCGCCGGAGAACAGCGTCCCCAGGGCAACGACCGCTAGGGCCAGGAGCAGGCCGGTCAGCCGTAAAGTCGTCACGATAGAACGTTTGTTCGGGGGGGGGTGAATTAACGGACGCGGCGCGGGTGCGCATGGTGGTCATGGCGGTTACAGGGTTGAACATGATGCTGGGTTTACCCCCTTCGTTCTATCTGCTTTCTATGATTATGCGCCCGCGGTCCTCGACCTCAATGTTCAGGTTGTGGCGGTCGAGCAGCCGCATACCCACGAGGGGGGTGGCGTCGGCGGCTTCAGCCTCTATGGATACCGGCTGGCCGTCCCAGAGCACGACAACGCCATAGCAAGCAAAGGTTACCTCGCTGCCATCGGCCAGAGTCGCCCGGCTAGCGCCTCGTAAGTCCAATCTCAACTCCGTCGCCAATGCTGGAGTCACGGTCAGGAATCCGGTGAAGCCGGTGTCTATCACGGCCTCGATTGAGCTAGTCTGCCCCGCTGGACCCTGCACTACAAGCCTTACAATGGGTTCGTAGGCGGCGTTGACCACGCCCTCTATCACTCGGCTCTCCGTAGCGACCGACCCCCAAAGTGATGCAGCGCCCGGTGCCCGACCCGGAGCAGCCAGACATCAATAGCGTCCGGGCATTGCGTCCGCAGACGGTCCGTCGCGGCAATCACGTTGTCGCCAATGGCCCAGCTTTCGCTCTCCACGTCGATGGCGACGACTTCTCCGTGGTGGTCTGCTTCGACCTTGTGCCGGATGTCGCGCTCGTAGATCTCGTCGCCGAGGCGGGCCGTCTCATCTCGCGGGCGGGTTGGCGCGATGGGCCTGGGTGATTGCGTGGCCGCGGGAATCTCCGCGTCTCTCATGCGTCCCCCTGTCAAAGGCGTAGCTCTACGCCGTACATCATACTACATTGCGGCGGTTTGCGGTTCGGGGGAGGGTAAACCGGGGTAAACCGGGCGAGGCGTCCCGCAGCGGGGCGGCGGCGGGACTGCGTGGCAGTCATGCGGGGTTCAGGGTTGTGCATGATGCTGGGTTTACCCCCTTCGTTCTATCTGCGTTCTATAATTACGCGCCCGCGGTCCTCGACCTCGATGTTCAGGTTGTGGCTGTCGAGCAAGGCCATGCCCACGAGGGGGGTGGAGTCAACCGCCCCGATCTCGATGTATCTCGCTTCGCCGTCCCAGAGCACCGTAACGCCGTACACGTCAAAGGCAGCCTCGCTGCCGTCAACCAGGACCGCCTCACCATCACCCACGACAGGCAGCCCCAAGTCAGCCGCCAGCATCGGCGGCAAAGTCAGGTAGCCATTGAAGCCGGTATCAATCACAGCATCGACTTCCCGCGTCTGCCCCGCCGGGCCTAGCAAGGGAAGGGTTACGATGGCTTCGAGGTTGTCGTTCACGAAGCCCTCTATCACCCGGCTCTCCGTAGAGAACTGCCCCCGAAGCGATACAGTGCCCGATGTCCGACCCGCATGAGCCAGACCTGGGCGTCCGGGTGTCGGTCCCGCAGGCCTTCAGATGCGGCAATGGCATTTTTGCCGAGGGCATAGCCGCCGCTCTCCACGTCAATGGCGACGACCTCTCCGTGGTGGTCTGCTTCGACCTGCGGACGGATGTCCCGCTCGTAGATCTCCTTGCCCAGGCGGGCGATCTCATCCCGCGGGCGGGTTGGCGCGGTGGGCCTGGGCGATTGCGTGGCCGCGGGAATCTCCGCGTCTCTCATGCGTCCCCCTTTCAAAGGCGTAGCTCTACGCCGCACATCCTATTATATTGCGGCGGTTTGCGGTTCGGGGGAGGGTAAACCGGGGTAAACCGGGCGAGGAGGCCCGCAGCGGGGCGGCGGCGGGACTGCGTGGCAGTCATGGCGGTTACAGGGTTGTGCATCTCACCAACTCCCCGGGGACGCAGGCGCGGGATTGGGCGCCTCCGAGAGGAGCGCCCTGACTGTGGGGACCAGATCGTTGGGAATCACCATCACAGTGTGAGACTTGTCCTCAAAGGCCGCCTCAATCTCAGTTGCCCACCCGTCGTCAGTCAGCGAATCGTAGTGTTCGATGATGCCGCGGACATGTCCTTCGTCCCAGCCGGGCGGGAACTTGTTCGTCACGTTGCTCATCTGCTTCTCCTTCTCAGTCCGCCGCCGGATGTCCCGCTCGCATATCTCGTCGCCGAGGCGTGCGACCTCCTCTTTGGCCCGGTGGACTGTCATCGCAGTTTCCTATCTTACGAAAGGCGGTAAGAAAAACGCCTCCCCCTATTATGAAGTAAGCGCAAGAGCCGCAGGGTACCGCATCTATACTATGGAAAAGTACGCCCTTTTGTCAATATGGTCGGCCCCATTCTACCCCGATTCTTGAAGGGCGAGCACGTCGAGGCAATGGCCCCCGGCATCCGGGACGCTACCGGTTTCCCGTCACCCTCCCAGGTCAGGGGGCCGGGACACTCCGGCGGCTCTGGGCCGCTGCGCATCTTCAACGAGTCGTGCGGCGGCTACCGCACGGCGAAGGGCGAGACGCGGAAACAAGGGGAGGCGTGACAAGGCTGAAGGAGAGGCGCGTGTCCACCGTGATCGCCTTGCGTTCCTCCACCCTGTCACGCCATACTGCCTGGGCCGAGGACTTCGTCTCACAGGTTGCCCAGCCACATCTCGAAGGTGGCGCTACCTACCATCCACGTTGGCCCGCCACGGCGAACAAAACCAAATGCCGCATCGCGTCAGGCTTGGCTGAAGGTCTTAATTTGGTAGAATGCAGCATGGGAGTTATAGGGTGCAAGACAGTGGGTGTAGCGTTGCTATTCCTGATGTCCCTCGCGGTTCTGCCGGCATGCGCAGAAGATTCGCCACCGCCGACCACTATCTCAATAGAAGCCACCCCGACACTTTCGCCCGTAGACCACGCTCTGGGAGCCCCGTTCGCCAAGTGGAACAACGTCGAATCTCAACCATGGTGGAGGGACTCGGAGCCATATTCCTGCGCGGTTGCGGAGAAGACCGCGTCGCCGTGGGTCCGGGCCGGGTTGACTGACTTGGGCGGCGGTGACCCGCTGTCGCTCATCCGTTACTACGGCAACGGCAGTTACCTGCGCTACGGCAACATGGACTTCGAGGGCTGTACTCCCATAGACAAATATCCGGACCACACTCACCATGATCCTCCCATCGACCCTACATACTTCTCGTTGGGGAACATAGACATACACGTGGACATCGCCCGCGGCGCCACAGGCGCCGAGGGCCTGGATGAAGGCGTGCGCGCCAAGATGAGCATGGAAGAGGCGGTTGACCTGCTCAACGCCCACGTGGCCACGTACTACCGAAGGGTATCGGAAGGACGGTTCAGGATTACCTTTCAGGCAGGCAACGACTTTCCCGTGGGAGGGGACGGAACGCTCTGGGCAGCGCGGGACACAGTGATTGAATCCATTGCAGGGTGCTGGATCACTTTGCCGGGTTGCCGCGACTTCGGCATGCCCGGCGGACTGAGTCGCATTCTCCTGAACGACATCCCCTTCCTCGGATACGCCTACGCATCCAACACCTGGGGTGAGTTCAGTCTCGCCCTCCTTGATCAGGGCAGGATGGATACTATCGTCCATGAAATAGGGCACGGGTGGATGGGATGGCCCCATTCCTTTACGGAGCTGCCATGGTCGGTAAAACCCGTTAACCGGCTTGAGCTCCCCAACCATTACAGCAACTGGTTCGATGTAATGTCGGGACTCGCGAACGGTTCGGCCATGCCATGGGAACACCCGCCGCCGACGCTGGCTATCAATCGCTACTCTGCCGGCTGGATTTCCCCAGACAGGGTTGCCCTGCACCTTGTCGACGATGGCGTCTACACGATAGGCAAGCCGTATACGGAGGGGCGCCAATTCGTCGTTGTTCATTCGGGCCGCCAAGGCGCCTTCACGACGTTGGAGGTCACGCCCGATTACCCTTCCGGTTACATGTACTTGCTCCCCGATCAAGTGTGGGACCCGTCCGGGGATGAGGACCGGCGCTCATTCCGCTATGACGGCGTGCTCGTGAGCAGATATGACCAGACCACGGGAACCGGAGTGAACGCCCGCTTTGGCCCTGCGCTGTACGATCCCCGCAATCCGGGAGCCATATACGATGTTGGAGAAGCACGGGATGACTATTCGCTCATCAGCGACGGCGAGATACGGGACATCGGGGGTGGCGTCACCGTATCGGCCAGCAAAAACGAGGACGGCAGCTACAACGTCATGGTCAGCGGAGGGAGGGTCGCCAGGTTCGAGCCGTGGTGTATGCCATTCTGGCTCACCGAGTCCACCACCGAGCCTGAGTACGATACAGGCTGCGTGCTGGACGGCGTCCAATTTGGCTCCCCGCCATCGTGACGCCGGCACCGCCCTACAACACGACCTCCCAGCGAAAAGTTCGCAGTACGGTACGCTTAAGCCCACCAAACTTGACGAAATCAAGACCTTTCACTATTTCTTTCACCTCGGTAGAATATACGGGCCACTCTGGAGTTTGTCTCATAGACCGGTGGGCGGGTTGAGTAACACAGGTGTGGGAGCGATGCGCCTCAACAGAGGTTGGCCCGTCCAGTTGCACCGGCCACTTGTCGGCCCCCAGAAAGGTCGTCTACTCTCTTAGTTCCATGGCGCCTTGACCCAGTCCCAAGGCGCTTGGCCGCTGCGCCATAGCTTGAGCAAGTTATGGGTCGTCCCTGCCAGCGACCACTCACTCTGTGCAGTGCCCAACCCCCGTCTCATAAACCGTCGGAACCCCTGGCCTTCCTTGACCTGTCCGAACACCGGCTCCACCAGTACACCCCGCTTCTTGTACAGAGCTCGGCCTCGCTTTGTCAGCAGCTTGCGCTCCATCCTGTCCCTCGGGCTCAGTCCTTTTGGTATACGCCCTCGGGGACACCCCTTCTCCCATAGCAGCTTCCGCTGTTTCCAATCCTTGGTGGTGGCAATAAGAAGCTCAGGCATCTCTGGCCAGGGGCAAGCCCTGATGTTGGCCTCACTCCAGTACCCGGCATCGGCCAAGCCCGCTTTGGGCCGGTCCTCTATGCCGGCTGCTTCCAGAGTATGCGCCATGGTTTGGAGCATCGGCTCCAGTTGCTGCACATCGTTGGCCTCTTGGGTCACTCCAACGGCTACTATGATCTGCTCCTCGCTCACCACCGCCTGGGCATTGTAGCCCTGCACGTACCCTTGCCTGGTCTTCATGATACGACTGTCAGGGTCGGTGGTATTAGCCTTCGCCCCTTCGGTAGGAAGTGGCTCTACCACCTTGGGCTTTCGCCCTCGCTTCTTTTTGCCTGTGACATCTTCTTCTGCCCGCCGTCGCTCCACGTGCTCTTGGACAGCCTTGGCTCCTGCTTCAGCCTCCCGCTGCAGACGTTCCTTGGCTTCCTTCAGGCGCTTGAGCCGCTCCGTCCGTCCCCCTAGCCCTTCCGGTAGCTCATCCCCTCGCCGGTCGGGACCATAATGGGCATCCTCTTCAGCATCCGTTGCCTTGGCCTCTGCCAACATGCGCCGCACTTCTTCTTCAATGGCCTGGTGGCTCCGGTTGGTGGCCAGGGCCGCGTTGGCTGCCACCTTCGTCCCATCAAGAGCCACTACCCCCAACTTCACCAGACCCGCTTCATGGCATAACCTCAGTACCTCTACAAAGAGCTCCTCGAACGCCTCCTCGCGCTCCGCCCTAAAGCGACAGATGGTACGGAAGTCTGGCTGCCGGTTGGCCGCCACCACCCGGAATCCTACATCTTCCTCCAGAGCACGGGCTATGCGCCTGGAACTGCGTACACCCAGGCAGTAGCCGTACAACAGGATGGCCACCATCATCCCCGGATCGTAGGCCGCTGCACCCCATCCATCACTTCGATAGACTGCATAGAACTCCCTCAGATCCATCTGGCCTACTGCATCTACAATGAACCAAGCCAAGTGACCCTCACTCAGCCAATCCCTCATGGACGGCGGCATCAAGTAGCTCTGGTCTCGCTCGCAACTCAGAAGGTTATAAGCCATAGTGTCCTACCTGCCTGATGTTTCTATGAGCTTACTGCTTCGCCAACCCCGCAGGAAGGGGGTTTATGGGACACGCTCTCTGGTTAGTTTCTTTGTGCCGCTGCCCTTCTCGCAATGACAACCGAAAGACCCTGCGAACTGTGCCAAGGATACTAGGTTCTGCTGGCAGACTACCTCGTGAGGCCCTACGATGACTGGATCAACCAATACGAACCGCCGGGTTCTGACCGCCATACTCATACTCCTCTGCGCTTGCCTGTACTTTAGCGCGGCCAACCCAGCGCCCGCCGGCAATACCGCCCCCCTCCCCCGACCGGACGGCTCGACGGATAGAGTCATCAGCCAGCAGGTGCCGCCGCCCAACCGGCCCAGTGGTATTACAGCGCGCGCGCATTACAACGAAATGGGCGCGCGGAGCCTCCATGTCGATTGGGACCGTTACATGAACCAAGAACCCGACCACCTCATCAAGTTCAAACTGCGCTATCGCCAGTATCTGGACGGCACCAATGAGGAGTGGAACGGAGAGCAGGGCTGGCAAGAGTACGCTTTGGATAGGGAAACTCCCTTCATCTCCACCGATGACATTTCACATGCCGTCATACCGAACGTTCCCTGGATCTCCATCCCCTACGAGGTGCAAGTGCAGGCCATTAAGGTCCATGAAACCACTAGGGTTGAGGTCGCCAGCGCCTGGTCCGAGTCAGGAGTTCAGGATGTGGTGCTGACCGTGGACGATCTGACGGCGCTGGAAGGCTCGGCCCAGGCGGAAGTGAGGATAACCGCCGTCCCGGCCATGCGGAGCGCCGGACAAGTCAGAGTATCCGCCGTGGCCCTTGCGTCCGACGCCACCGACAACGCCGCCACGACCGGCGCGCGCTGCCAGCCCGGCGACGACTGCCCGCGGCTCTCCTACTTCAACCCGAGGGAAACCGATTTCGTACCGAATACCGAAACTATCTCCTATGGTATCGGCGATACATCCAAAAGTTTCACGCTGATAGTGGCAGGTGACCAAATACCGGAGGGCCCCGAAAAGTTCCACGTCAAGCTGGAGTCTCTTGTCCCGTCCAGTCGCCTCACCCTCGTCCAGAAACAAGAAGGCTCCGACTCGGTGAACTACGAATCCTACGCGGACGCCCGCTATGAACGCCAGATTACCGTCACGATCCGGGACGATGACGTGGACACGCGGCCCAGGCTTGCCGAACCGACCCCGCTGCCGGACCTGATTGCTTTTGTCGGCGAAAAAGCCACTTTGGACCTGCCCCAAGTTGTCGAAGGCAGCGGCAACGGCCCGATTTACGATTTTGCCCTGGTCAACGCCGCCGACGGGACCCCCTTCGAAGATGTCAATGGACTTTCCTTCGTCGTCGTCATTTCCTCTGACACTTCCTCTCTGGGGAAACCGATACCTGGCATCAAGGGCACTCCGATGGCGGCGGCCACTCACGAGGTCATGTATCAGGTCCATGACAAGGACGACTCGCTCGGCGAGGGGGACTGCGCCTGTTACCCCTTGCGGATTAAAGTGCTGCCCGGTCATCTGGAAGTCATCGGCAGCAACCCGGGCTCCGACGCGCCGGACCCCTACGAGATTAACCTCAACCGGGGAGCGCCCTTCCCCTGCGACGAAGGCCAGTGCCGTCCCTGGACCGTGGTCAAGCACATCAGCGGACCCACGCGCTATAGCATCAGCGTTGACCAGCCCTGGCTCCGGGCAACCCCCGGCTCCGAGGGCCTGCTGGCCGGCCCGGAAAAGCCGGTGGAACTTGCCCTCACCCCGGCCGCAGCCGACCTGGCCCTGGGCGTTCACGAAGCCACTCTCACCTTCACCGAAGGCAAGGACGTGGTCGTCGCGACCCGGACGGTCAGGGCCAACGTCCAGGATGACCGGCCGCCCACCGTAGCGGATATATCGGACTATTCGTTCCCGGTAGTAAGTACCGGGCCGTACCCCACTGAGTACATAACCCTGCCGGCCGCCGACGCGGGCAGCGGCAATGGCGCGCCATATGCCTACGCGGTGCTGCTGGAGGACAATTCCGATGTCCTTACGCCGATTACCGAGGCGAGCCTAACGACTGGCGTCGTAATTTTCTACCCGAACACCTCCCGCCTGGGGATATCTCACCAGTTTGGGGGCGAGGTTTATAATCTGGTCTATCGGGTCCACGACGGCGACGATAACCGGCAGGACAGCGACGCCGCCGTCGTCCGGTTTCGGATTTCAATGCCGCTAAACTCCGCGCCGCAGTTCGCCAGCGCCCCGGCTAACCTGACCTTCGCGGTCGGCCAGATCGTCGACGAGACCCTGCCCATGGCCGTGGGCGGCGACGGTGGCCCCTATGCCTACAGCCTGACGTACCGGGACGGGTCGGCATTCCCCGGCGCCAACGGCCTCGGCCTCATGTTCGACACCGCCGCCAGGCGGCTCATCGGAACCATCACCGGGGAAGGCGCCCTGCAAGTGACCTACCGGGTTCACGACAACGACCGCTGGCGGGCCGCTTTCGACAGCGCAGCGGCCAATTTCGACATCGCGGTAACCTCCGCCGCCGCCAGAGTCGTCAGCATCGCGCCGGGGCCGTCCCCCATCACCGAAGGGGGGCAGGCCGAGTTCGTCCTGACCGCATCCCCCGCGCCGGAGTCCAACCTGACGGTCAACCTGACCGTCACCCAGAGCGGCGACTTTGCCGCTTCTGACGCCACCGGCGCGGTCACGGCCACCATCCAGGCCGGAGAGACCACTACAACCCACCTGGTGGCGACGGTCAACGACAACGCCGATGAAGCCAACGGCTCCGTAACCGCGGCCATCACCGGCGCGGCAGGCGGCTACGCAACGGGTGCGCCAAGCTCGGCCACGGTAACGGTCAACGACAACGACGACGCTATCGCCAGGGTCGTCAGCATCGCGCCGGGGCCGTCCCCCATCACCGAAGGAGGGCACGCCGAGTTCGTCCTGACCGCATCCCCCGCGCCGACGTCCGACCTGACGGTCAACCTGAACGTCACCCAGAGAGGGGACTTTGCCGCCGCTGCCGACACCGGCGCGGCTACGGCCAGCATCCGGGCCGGAGACACCACGACAACCCACCGCGTGGCCACGGTCAACGACAACGCCGATGAAGCCAACGGCTCCGTAACCGTGGCTATAACCGGCGCGGCCGGAGGCTACGGAGTGGGTACGCCCAACTCGGCCACGGTGACGGTCAACGACGACGATGACGTTATCGCTATCGCCGGAGTCGTCAGCATCACGCCGATGACCCTCTCCATCACCGAAGGGGGATACGCCGAGTTCGTCCTGACGGCATCCCCCGCGCCGGCGTCCGACCTGACGGTCAACCTGAACGTCACCCAGAGCGGCGACTTTGCCGCGGCTGCCGCCACCGGCGCGGCCACGGCCACCATCCGGGCTGGAGACACCACGACAACCCACCGCGTGGCGACGGTCAACGACGACGCCGATGAAGCCAACGGCTCTGTAACCGCGACCATCACCGGCGCGGCAGGCGGCTACGCAGCGGGTGCGGCCAACTCGGCCACGGTGAATGTCGCAGATAATGACGAGACGGCGCTGCCGAAGGTGACCGGCCTGAAGGTGACGGGCGCGGCCGGGTCGCTGCGGATGTCCTGGCGTGCGGCCAGCGGCGGCGGCGGCTACAAAGTGCAGTGGAAATCCGGCGGCGCGAGTTACGGCACGGATAGAGAGGCCCCGGTGAGCACAAGTACAGAGTACACAATCTCCGGCTTGACGGCGGACGAAATCCACACGGTGCGCGTTGCGGCCACCAAATTCGGCGCCAGCGGCCCCTGGTCGGACGAACAGCGCGGAATACCGACGCAATCCTGCACCGGGACCGGGCGGCTCAACGCGGGCCCGGACGTGCTCGTAGTACTCGGGGGCAGCGTCGTCCTTGACGGCAGTTGCAGCGCCGCCGGCGGCTCCCATCTCCTCTGGTATCCGGATGCTGATGGTTTGTCAATCAGCGCTAAAATCGTGGATGGCGATCCGAGGAAAATAGCGCTGTACGCTTTCGACAGGCTCTATGATGCCGGCGAGAAGGTATGCGTGGTGCTGTCCGCGACGTACGATGGTGAGCGTCTCACCGACACAACGTGCGTCACGGTTCAGTCGCCCTGATGACCGCGGTCGAATCGAACCGAATGTGGCCCCGACCACGGCAAGCTCCTCCATCTCGACGTCCCGGGCGCCATCACGCTGGCTCCTGGAGAGACTTACGCAGTGGAGGCGGTGTCCACTTCCGGCGACGGAACCCTCATCCTGACCATAGACCCGCAGTAACGGCACTACGCATCGGGGGGACGCTGAGAGGAAGAACCCGTTCAAGGTCACATCTCCACATCCCAGCGAAAAGTTCGCAATACGGCACGCTTAGGCCCACCGCACTGTACAAACTCAAGAACCTTCATTCTTTGGAATCAATAAACACGGAAAACTCAGATACTCATGGGCGGTCGGTTTGGGTCCATTCAAGCCGGGGCGAATTTTTGGACAATAGCGTGCCTCACAGGGACTGGCGGAGAGGTTGGGGCCGTTGGGACGAGCGTGGCGCGCAACCTAGGCACCGAACCCGGCTAGGCCGTCCGGAGCTGAGCTAGAACGAGCCGGGATAGATGGGTCGTCTCCCTCATGACTGGTGAGGTGGTACCCAAAAACTAGACAACTGGCTAAGAGAGAGTCCAGCTCCTAAAATAACCGGCAACTAACCGACGTGGAGGAGCAGGACATGAAGCAGACGAGGAATAAGCACAGTCCGGCGTTCAAGGCCAAGGTGGCCCTGGCCGCCCTTGCGGGGGAAGAGACCATCGCCCAGCTGGCCAGCCGATTTGAGGTCCATCCCAGTCAGATTCACGCCTGGAAAAGGGCCCTGGTGGAAGGAGCCCCGGAGCTATTTGCCACCAATCAGAAATCCCAGGAGAAAGCCAAGGAAGCTCAGATTAACCACCTCTACCGGCACATCGGCCAGCTGAAGGTGGAGCGCGATTTTTTGTCGGAAAGGTCCGGTCTATGAGTCGCAGCATACGGCAAGCCATGATAGACCGAGACCACCAGCAGCTGTCTTTGGTGCGTCAATGTATCCTGCTGGACGTCAGCCGGGCCTCGGTGTACTACCGGTCGGTACCGACCAGGGCAGAAGACCTGGAGTTGATGGTCCTGATGGACCGTCAGTATTTGAAGACCCCCTTCTACGGCTCCAGGAAGATGAAGGCCTGGCTGCTGCAACAGGGCTATCTGGTGAGCCGAAAAAGGTTTCGAAGGCTGATGCGGTTGATGGGTCTGGAAGCCATCTACCGGCGTCCCAACACCAGCAAACCAGCGCCTGGACACCGGATCTTTCCCTATCTGCTGAAGGGAGTGGAGGTTAATCGGGTCGACCAGGTCTGGGCCGCGGACATCACCTACATCCCCATGGCGAAGGGCTTCCTGTACCTGGTGGCCATCATGGACTGGCACAGCCGGCACGTGCTGGCCTGGAAGCTCTCCAACACCATGGACACCAGCTTCTGCGTGGCGGCGTTGGAGGAAGCCCTGGGTAAGGGACGACCGGAGATATTCAACACCGACCAGGGGAGTCAGTTCACCAGTGAGGCCTTTACCCAGACGTTGCAGGAGCAGAGGGTCCAGGTCAGCATGGATGGTAAGGGTAGGTACCTGGACAACATCTTCGTGGAGCGGCTGTGGCGGAGCATCAAGTACGAGGAGGTGTATCTGAAAGCTTACCAGACCGTCGCCGAGGCCCGAACTGGGATCAATGCCTACCTGGAGTTCTACAACCGGCAGAGGCCTCACCAGGCTTTGGGCTACCGGACCCCAGCAGAGGTGTACCAACATGGCCAGGAAGAAAGGGGAGCAGCAGCTGAAGAAGCAGGGCTGCCATCGGGCTTGGTGAAACCTAGCGCAGGGGTGGGAGACTCTCTTAATTTAGCCCTCGTGCTGTCTTAATAATGGGGTCCACCTTAGTAGAAGTGGTCGGGGTGGTGGAGCAGCATCACTTGGTGAGTGTCCAAGGTGTTGACTATCTCCTCCAGCTAGACCGGGATTTTCTTCCCGTAGTATTCCAGGTCAACTGGTTCGTCCAGCGGGTTGGTGCTGTGGGCCAAGGGGTTGAGCTCCCGGTATATCTGCAGGAGTTTTTCCTTGTTGAGGACCCGCTTGGTCTTGATCACGAAGGGTTTTCCCTTCGACGGATCCCTGATGTTCACTGGAGTGGGGAAGAAGTTTGGGTGTACTTTCTCGATGTCTTTGAAGATATCCCTGGGGCTTCTCAGGTCCTTCTGTTCATCCAGGGGTTTGCTCGAAGCGTCCTTGTTGGACACGAGCGCGGCATAGGCTATGTTTTCAAGGATCTTCCGGGTCTGGACCGCCGTCGACTTGATCCTGGTCTCGATGCCGATGGGGGTGCTCTCCATTATCTCAACGGCGCCGGTCAGGTCCGCCTTCGTCCGCTCCATGAGTTCGCAGTACTCTTTGACGTCCAGGAGTTCGGCCTGCTTTATCTCCCAGTCGCAGTCCATGCAGACGAACTTCCATCCCCACTCGTCCAGTTCCTTGCCTTGGAGTTCCAGCATGTCACTACCGCAAGTGGGGCAGTTTTTGTACTCCTTTCCGTTGATTCCCTTGACCGGGACTTCGCCGGGCCAGTTGACGCTCTTGGACGGGTGGGTGAATTCTGGGGTCTCTCCGCAGTACAGACATTCGTGAGGTTCAATTCCATACGTGACGTAGTCTCGGAATTGCTCTCCGTGTCCGTGGGCGTAGCAGGGGAGGCTCTCTGGCGGCAGCTTGCTGGCCACGAGCCTTGTGGCTTCGTCGCGTGTGTCCATGCCAGTGCACTGGGCGATGGTCATTGCTGACTGGAGGGTGAGCCGGAACCGGTACTCGTGGGACCCGTGCTCCTCGCAGGGGCCAAAGTCCGTTATCACGTCTCCGGCCTTGGGCGTTCCTTCCGTCTCATTGGCCAGGCTCCAGCAAGCCCGTGCGTATTCGTCGATGTTGCCGGCTTCGATGAGATCCTCGAGGTCTATGACCTCCTCGTGGGCTGCACCGTTCTGGCTGGACGCTTCCTGCTGGGCCTTTGTTCTCTCTTCCCTGCGGCGTCTCTTGGCTTGCTTCTGGCTCATATCGTAATCCCTGGCTTCGACGAGCTTCCTGGTTGCAAGTGTTCTTGTCCCCGCAGGCCCGTCGGGCAATCTCTGCTAGGGCGAGCATCGGGCACGGGTGGCTCCGATCTTATGTTCCTGGTTCCCATCCTGATCGTGATAATTCGACTATGCCAATTCTCCGTAGGAGGTCGTCCAGCCTCGCAATCAGAGGTTGGGCGTCCCTCGGGTCGAAGAACTTGTCTATGTATGCCTTCGCGGCGTTGGTTGCGAAAAGGGTCATTGTCCCGAACAGTTCACCGTCGGTATGTTTGTGGTCGGCTTTTGGCAAGTACCCGTTGTCGCTCTTGTCGAGATAGTTCCTAATCAGGTCTGACCAACTCCCGTGAACGGACTGAGAGGTTACTCCTTGGAAAATTGGGTACCATTCTCCCAACCCAAGTGCATTCAGCCTGTCTTTGTAACTCCCTCCCCAACTTCCACCTTTGGAGTCAATCTCTTCGATCTTGACACCTGAATCCTCGCAGGTTCTTGAGATTGAAAGGAGCATATTTCGCTCTATTCCCAATTCCTCTCCGTTCCGATTCCTGATGTTCTCTTGAATGATGTCATAGAGCTCTCTTTCGCTCGCCAGTCCAACCTTGACGAACCTCTCGTAAGTGTCGTCATCTTTCACGAGAAGGTATTGCAGGTTGACACTCGACTCAAGAATGCACCGGTTGAGGATCTGGACAGTCTCGCCGTGTTCTTGGTCCGAGGATAATTTCAGGACTGACACCATGAGTTTCGATATGCGGGAAAGGAGTCCGAGGCATACCGCTTGGTTGCGGGATATGGTGGGTCCGCTACCCTCCTCATAGTAGGCGTTGCATGTTACCCACACTGTACCTGCGGCTTCCTTGCACAAGGCAAAGCTCAGTCCTCCAAACTCCGTCCTTTCCTGGCAGGTCCTTATGAGTTCGTCGTCCACCGGGACTGGTGGTCCCAGAAATTCATCGAGTTCGTTCTGCAGTTCTGTCACGACCGTCTATCCTCCTCCGCCAAGAGCGAGAGGGTGAGATTTCTCAAACGAAAGTATGACCCAGAGTAAACCTGTTGGAGGTAATCATCGGGTCCTTCTGAGGCTCTACCCGTAATGCTCATCATCAACTGAGGATGCCTCCGCCACTTCTTCACGAAAACAGCGTATTTCCTATTGAAGTCCTTCCTGGACTGGCGGTACAGCCGACTCCTTTGCCATTCTTCTGCGTGCTTAACGAAGACCGCGGACAGAAGTAGTCTCATCTCCGAAATGAATGGAGCAAGGTGTGGATGACGCCGAATAAGTCTTGTAAAGAACTCATGCTCTCCGTCGTACCAGTTGGTTTCTTGGTGGCGCCACTTCTTTGCTGGCAAGCTCTGGAAGACTTCTGGGTTGATGGTGGCGGGCTGGAGTGGCAAGATCACCGAAACCAGGTCCGCCGGGCCGATCTCTATGGTATCTTCTCGTCCTGAAACCGGGTCCGTGGCGGTCAACGAAATTTCCGGCATCGTCATGCACACGCCCTCCCTATGTTCTGGAACCTAGCCTCCCTATCTATTGTAGGCGAGATAATTGGGACTGGGCTATCATTTTCTGTCAGTGGCCATCGCTGCGGCGGTTCTGCCTATGCGGTAGTGTTGTTCTCTGAACGAAGACGAAAGGGCGAACCGTTTTCGGTTCGCCCTTTCGTCTCTCCCTGAATTCAGCTTGGGCTTCGACCCTAGCATAGGAGACAGCCCTTCGCCACCGGCTAGATTGGAAGTTGTGGCAGTCCCTGGACTATTTCTACGGCCCGGACGCTGACGGTGGTGATGCGCTTGATCAAGTCAATGATGTACTTGGGGTTCCCGTTCTCCGTTGCCCAGTCGTTCGGGTCGTTGACAATGCCGCTCTTGGTGTCGGTTTTCACTTGGTATCGTTCGATGGCCCAGTCCAGTGCTGAACGCGAGCCCAACCGGTACTCGTGAGCCTGTTCTGGAATCCCACTCAGGGTGATGTGTCAGTTGCAGACTATCCCCGTGTCAAGGGCAGCGACATCATGCACCACTGGCGCAGCGGAATCGTGTACCACTGTCGTGATGACAGACGGCAGTAAATGAGGCAGAGCGGCGGCGTTACAAGAGCAGGAAGAGAAGGCGTTGGCGGTGCGGCCTATTCTTCTTCGGGTTCGTCCGGAGCTTGCGAGGAAGCGTTCTCCCGGCTGCGCCGGAGGCGGTAGCTCTCGCCGTTCATTTCCAGGATGTGGACGTGGTGGGTGAGGCGGTCCAGCAGGGCCCCGGTGAGCCTCTCCGACCCGAAGACCTCGGTCCACTCGTCGAAGGGAAGGTTGGTGGTCACCAGGATTGAGCCCCGCTCGTAGCGCTGGCTGAAGACCTCGAAGAGCAGTTCCGCCCCGGTGGGTGACAGGGGCACGAAGCCCAGTTCGTCGATGATCAGCAGGCTGAGACGGGAAAGTTGTCTCTGTAGATTAAGCAGACGCCTCTCGTCTCTGGCCTCCATCAACTCGTGGACCAGGGCGGCGGCGGTGGTGAAGCCCACGGACATCCCCCGCTGGCAGGCGGCCAGGCCCAGCCCCAGGGCCATGTGGGTCTTGCCGGTGCCGCTGTTGCCGACGGCGATGATATTCTCCCGGCGCTGGATGTATTCGCACCGGGCCAGTTCCATCACCAGGGACTTGTTCACCGAGGGGATGGCGGTAAAGTCGAAGGTGTCCAGGCTTTTGACGGCAGGGAACCGGGCCGCCCGGATCCGCCGCCCCACCATGCGCTGGTGGCGGTCGATGAGTTCCAGCTCGGCCAGCCGCAGCAGGTATTGGGGATAGTCCACACCTTCGGCGGCGCACTGGGCCGCCATCTTCCCGTATTCCCGGAGGAAGCTGGGCAGCTTCAACTCCTTCAGGTGGTGTTCCAATAGCAGCGTCGACCGGTCGTTCATGCCGCTCTCCCCGACAGCAAGGGCATGTAGTCCCTGGCCGATGTGGTGTTCACCCTCACCCGGGGCAGGTAGGGATACAGTTCCAGGTCGAGGCGGGGCGGCCGTCCCTCCAATCGGCACAGCACCAGGTGCTTCACCGCGTCGAAACTCAGCGCCCCCAGCCGGAGAGCGTCCTTGAGGGCTGAGTGCACTTCTTGCTGTGAGAAGGTCTCCAGCAACCTGAGCACCTGCACGAATTCCCGCTTACCCCGCCGTCCCATGCGGGACTCCATAAGCCGGCGAAGCGTACCGAAATCTTCTGGCAACTCCCAGTTCTGTAGCGGAGCCGCTAGGTCCAAAGCGCCCGGCTTCCGCTCCAGCAGCGGCAGGTAGTGGATGGGGTCGTAGACGAAATCGTCCCGTTCATAGGAGCGGTGGTGTTTGGCAATGACCTCCGAGCCGCAGCTGATGACCACCTGGTCCACGTATCCCCTTACCAGCACGTCCCGGTGTCCATAGGCCACCGGCGCCGAGTAGTCGTTGGTCCTGTACCTGACCAGCGACAACGAACTCACCCGGCCCGCCTGCTTTTCGCAGGTGTCGTAGGCCACCGGAGGTAGGGGCAGCAGGACCTCGAGGTCCCGCTCCATACGCTGACCGATGGTCTCAGAATGCCCCCGCAACTTGGCGTCCATCCGCTCGAGGCATCGTTGCTCCAGGTAGGTATTCAGCGCCTCGAAATTCGCGAAGGACGGTATGGGCACCAGAAAGTTGCGGCGCACGTAGCCCACCAAGCCCTCCACCTTACCCTTGTCATTGCCCTTGCCGGGGCGGCCGAACCTGTCGTCGAACAGGTAGTGGGACTGCAGCTCGGTGAAGGCACGGGTGCGCTTGCGACGGCCGTCCCCCAGAATCCTGGCCACGGCCAGCTTGGTGTTGTCGTACAGAATGCTCTGGGGCACCCCGCCCAGGAAGGCGAAAGCGGAGACATGGCCGTCCAGGAACGCCTCGGTGGTCTCCGCCGGGTAAGCCTTTACGAAGCAGCCGTCGCTGTGGGGCAGGTCGATGACGAAGCAGTGGGCCTTCTGCTCCACGCCGCCGATGACCACCAGGGCCTCGCCGAAGTCGCACTGGGCGTGGCCCGGCGCATGGGACAACGGCACGAACATCTCCCGCGATTGCCGGCGGTGCTCCCTTACGTAGTCCTTGACGATGGTGTACTGGCCATCAAACCTGTACTCCTTGCGAAGGCGCTCGAAGATGCGCTTGGCCGTGTGGCGTTGCTTCCTGGGACGCCCGAGATCGTCCTCCAGGATCCGGTCGATGACGCCGGTGAAGGGCTCCAGCTTGGGCCTCTTGGGCGGAGACTGCCGCAGGTACCCCGGCGGGACTGAAAACACCAGCATCTTGCGCACCGTGTCCCGGTGGAGCCCGAACACCCGGGAGGCCTCCCGGATGCTCATCCCATCGACCATCACCGCCCTACGGACCCGCAGATATACGTCCACCTTGTACATCCATCACACCATCCATGGGTTCGGATACAACCCTATGAATGATGGCGGGCGGTACAGTATTCAGTCGCCGTTTGTCAGCAATCTTCCGCCCGCGTGGTCCACTTTACCTCCGCCGATTACACTGGCCAGCGGCGAGAGGGTCACCATGCCGGACGACATGCCCGGCCGCTACGCTGCCCTGCTCTTTTACCGCGGCCACTGGTGAAGCTACTGCAAGTGGCAGTTGACCGCCAAGGAACTTCTCGTAGGCCTCGTCACCGATAGATGACCGTAGGCAGGTGGCCTCGGCCTCGGATACACGATCCAGAACGTCTTGGCCGATGGTCTGGGCTGTCATGGTCGGGCTTTCGAGGTTGACCGCCGGCTGGGCGGTGGAGGGGATGGCAGGCTCAGGGCTGTTTAGTAATAGCAGCCTACATCAGCCAGTTGTGATTTAGTCTCACCGTCCAGAGCTTCTCTTAGATCGTCCAAAGCCTCTACCCGGGCCATTAATTCAATGTCATCGTTCGCTGCTGCGCGGTCATACGGCTCGCTCGCGTCTTGCATCCGGATGAAATCATGGCTGGCCTTTAGCGATGAAGTTATGGCGTCGTGAACGGCTTTCAGTTCCTCCGGCGCAGACATGTCTTCGTAGGCGTCTATTAACTCGGCGTAAGATTCTTCCAAATGCCCCCACGTCAAGGTGAATTCTAGGGAGGGAATCTCTCCGCACCAAACCACATACTCGGCCACCGTGACCTCAGAGCTGCCGCTGCTGTCCCTGGCCGCGGTTGATGTGGGCACAGCTGTGGCCTCGGACCCACCGCTGCCATCTTGAGCCGCGGTTGATGTGGGCGCAGCCGTGGCCTCGGACCCACCGCTGCCATCTTGAGCCGCGGTTGATGTGGGGGAGTCCCCACCTCCGCAAGCTACCGCCATCAGTATGGTCAGCACGGCGACAGAGCCTGCCAATACCAGTCGCAACATTTCGCCTCCTCCACCGCTTCTCTGCGAATGCTTCATTATAACAGTACGTCCATCCGATTCAAAACTCTTCAGATAGCTGGTATGGGATTGGAGACTGGCCCGTCGGGGGCGGGACGCCTATCACGGGGCCGGCTTTAACCTCAACACGAAGGCGCAAGGTCTTGTCCCGTTAGGTGGCGCGGACTTGGGTGGAACTGACTCCACCACTTCCCACGCGATGCGCTCCGCCTCGGGGGGACCGGGTGAGATTTGGGGATAGCCGCGATTGCGGCTATAGTAATCTCCTCGACATTATACTTGGTAAATGCGCTTCCTGTTGAGCCATGTCCGCCGTTGCTCTGCCGGCAGATGCGGTGTACCCTGTCCATACTTAAGCTGGAGCTTCCGGAGGAAGGGCGGCTGGCGTTCTTGGACGTGTCGCCGGTTGGTTTAGTTGTCTATGCGGGGCTGTATGCCTGCGAATGTGAGGCGGTTTAGTGGGGCTGAGTGTATAGCCGTGAAGGACGTGTCCTACAGTGGTACCGTGTAATCCGGCTTGTCCGTGGGCATTCCTCGGGCCCATGTTGGTCATCCTGGCCTACTTTCTAATAGGGGGGTTGCTCTACCTAGTTACCAAGAGTAAGAAGGTAGTGTATGCCTTCACCTTGGTTATGTTCTACGGGGCTGTCGGCTTGGGGTTCTATCTGATGACTAAGACATGATTGGCTAAGGCTGGCAGTCGACATGGGTTGACATAAAGCGAGTCCCATAAGCGCCCGTCCAAGCACGATAGGAGGCCGATTAGGGGTTTATAACCCTTACCCGGCCTCTTTCCCTCCAGCCACGTTATCACCAGGCCCTGATTGTCCAATCTTGAGTTTCCAGGATAGCGCCAGTTCTCAGGTATGGTTCATAAGAAACCACTATAGCAGCCTGCTTCGAACAGTTGTGATCTCGTCTTCTCGTCCAGAGTACCGGCCACATCGATGAAAGCTGCTATCCGGGCGATGATTTCATCGGTCGGTGCTGTTCCGCTGTCAATCGGTTCGCTCGCATCTTGCATCCGCGTGAAATCATGGTAGGCCTTTAGAAACGCGATCGCGGCGTCGTGAAAGGCATTCAGTTCCTCCGGCGCAGACTTGTCTTCGAAGGCGTCTATTAGCTCGGCGTAAGCTTCTGCCGTCTCCCTCCACGTCAAGCCGGATCCTCCGGATTCTCCGGATTCTGAGATACTCTCCGCGCACCAAACCGCATACTCGGCCACCGTGGCCTCAGAGCTGCCGCTGCTGTCCTCGGCCACGGTTGATGTGGGCGCAGCCGTGACCTCGGACCCACCGCTGCCATCTTGAGCCGCGGTTGATGTGGGCACAGCTGTGACCTCGGACCCACCGCTGCCATCTTGAGCCGCGGTTGATGTGGGCGCAGCCGTGACCTCGGACCCACCGCTGCCATCTTGAGCCGCGGTTGATGTGGGGGAGTCCCCACCTCCGCAAGCTACCGCCATCAGTATGGTCAGCACGGCGACAGAGCCGGCCAATACCAGTCGCAACATTGCGCCTCCTTCACCCACCGCTTCTCTGCGAGTACCTCATTGTAACAGTACGTCCATCCGAATTGGCCAGTGGCATCAGTTCCAGTCTTTCGCGTCTTCTGCGCTGCGGGCGGCACCCTGGGCCCTGCGGACCTCTGCTACCATCATTTCCGCCGACAGACTATCTGCGGTGTGGCCGAAGTACGTTGTCTCGCTCTCGCCGTCAACCGCTACCGCAGCACAGTGCATGCTCTGTGTTCGAGCGCCCTTGTCCCCCAGCCACTGCCCCACAAGGAATGTCAGGAACCCTATCCCGATATACGCGCCGTGGATAGCCCACTCAATCGCCGAATTAGGCTCAAAGGGGCGACAGGTTCCCACCCAATCTATGCCTCCTTCACAGCTCTCCGTTGAGATGCCAAACCAATACAGGACGTGAAACAGCAGCGACCACAGCAAGAGGCCGGAACCGACAGCAGACAGCAGGGCCCCGCCAAACATGAACAAGACACCGGGCACTTTCAGGAACCAGTTTGACCCGCCCGTTTTCACACGCTGTTGGTCAGCCCAAACCGACGAAATCACGCGGAGGTCAATGGTTCTTCCGGGCAGTGCCAGACGTCGCTGCGAAAGCCGGACTTTTCCGTCTTGGTAGAGCGTCTGATCCGGTTCGGGAGCGTTTGCCTGGCTTGCGACCGGCCAGTGTTCGGCAGCAGTTTCTCGGTTCGCCGCCCCTTCAGCCTGCTCGCCGTGCGACGTCTCCAGTTGGGACAGCTCCCGGAGAAATTCCCGCTCCGTCTCGCTTTCCGGCCCCGCGGCCGCGTCCGCCCCGCCCTCGGACCGTCCTGTCAGGCCCCACTCTGGCGCGGACATAAAGCCGTGATAGGCGATGTCCAGGTCGGGGGCTCGCAAGGAGGCTGCCTCACCGGAGCCAAACCATGGTGGAGCCGAGACTGAATCGTCCAGCCAGGGCTGAGCCGCATCCAGTGCGATGGCATAGGCCAACATGGGGTCGGATTCGCCCCGTCCGGCCGCTGGGTCTGGTCCGGACAGAGATTTCTTCAAACCAAGCCACTGACCTATTTCATACGCCCCGGCTTCCGTTGGCGGCAGCATACCCGTGTGCATTGGGACCGCAATGAACCAGTATATGCAGCCGACTACTGCGCCGACGAGGGTATTCGCCCACCACTGGGACAGCCAAAAAGCCAGCCAAAGCCCGCTGCCAACGCCCATCAAGGCCCCGGCCAATATCGCCCCTCCGAATCCATCCGCTAGACGCTCCCTTCTTATCCGTATCGGGTTGTCATGGAAGAGGCCTTGGCGCTGCATGTACTCCCCCAACTGGTCCCCGATAGCGTCCTTATGCCCGTCCATCAGGTCACGCAGCGCTTTCACCGTTGTGGGGCGCGATGGCAAGCTGTCGAATATCAAATGTTCCCACTTAAACTGCGCTGGGCCCTGCTGCGACAGCCGGTATAGAAATCCGCTCCTTGTTCCGACGTACTCGAATCGCAACGCGCCGCGCTGGCACATCTCGACTATCGCCGCCAGGAGCGTTCGGTCGCTGACATGCCGGTCTTCCAGCACCGACACCACTGCCGCCGGCATCCCAGTGCGCTGCCTGGCCCCCAACTCCAATTGGTCCCGATGCTTGATTCCCCCCCGGGGCCGGTATCTGATCCACAGCCACAGCACGAGCAGCAGCGCGACGCCAATGCCAATTGTCCGGAAGCCCCATACCAGCTGCTGCTTCCAACCCATATCCTTGAATTCGGGGAAGCCACTCTCGGCGATGGCCCCACCAGGGTCCAGCGCGAACAGCAATCCAATGACGAAAAGGGCCGCCAGAGTTGCCAGCACACTCGCCATAGGACTCCTTCCTTCTTGCCCGTCGCAAGTCTTCCCGTACCCGGCCCAGGTTGTACGACTAGGGATTCATAATACAGGGAATCCCGCTTCTTTACTGTTGAGCCTGTCTCAAAAGTCTGTGAGAATATCAATGGGTACACTATGAGGGGCTTGTGCGGTTTTCGTGTATGGAGTCTAGGTAGAGCATGTCAAGGAGCGACCGCGCTATAGGTCGGGGCACTACGAAACTAGGGAGGTGATCCGTGGCGGAGATTTTCTCTACGGCAGGTCTGGTTATCGACGTTGCGGCAGTGTTGGCACTGATAATTCTTTCCCACGCGGAATCAGGTATGGCACGCATCGTCGGGACCGACCGAGGGATCCTTCAAGGACTGGTGCTCAGGGTCAAGAGTATGAGCAAGAGACTGTTGATACTGAACGGGGTTTGTGTAGTCTGCCTGATTGGTGGCACAACCTTAATGGTAGTAGGGATTTGGATGTGAGAGGGCGGACAACCCAACCGGGAGAGGAGCCAAAGGGATGCCGCTTCGAGATATGGACCGAGAGCAGATGTGGTTGTTGCCGCCGTCTCTTGACGAGCTGTTGCCATTGGATCACCCAGCGCGATTCGTGGCTGAGTTCGTGGATGCATTGGACAAGGACGACTGGGCTGAGCTCGGCGTCGATATAGAAGGGGACCCGCTGGGAGCGCCAGCCTACCATCCTCGTGCGCTGTTGAGCGTGTGGCGGTACGGCTTCATGAGTGGTGTGCGCTCCTGCCGGAAGTTGGAGACGGCCTGCCGGGACCAGATACCGTACCTGTGGCTGACCGGGTGGCAGCATCCAGATCACAACACCTTGTGGCGATTCTACAAAGAACACAGGCAGTCCATGAGGAAACTGTTTGAGAGAACGGTTCATACGGCGGTCACGATGAAGCTGCTGGACCTGGCGGTGCAGGCGGTGGATGGTACGAAGGTGAGCGCCAACGCATCGGTGTACAGGACCCACAACGCCGAGGAACTGCGCCAGTTATTGAGCCGTGTAGAAGCGGCGATACGTGACCTTGAAGCTCAGAACGAAGCGGGAGAAGATACGGCCTCTGCCCATCTGCCCAGGGAGTTGGCCAACAAGGAGATGCTGAGGGAGCAAGTGAGGCAGGCGATGGCCGACCTTGAGAGAAAGGAACGCCAGAAGCGCATTAACCTCACTGACGGAGACGCCCGGCTGGCCAAGAGCGGTGCCCCGTTCCTCAGTCTTTCTATGCGTCAAACGTCCCTGGAACCCTTGCTCTTTGGCACCAAGTCTGGGGTCCCAAACAACGCCAGGGGTCAGGTTGAAGGGCCAGCTTCATCGATCGCAGAACGGCAGGTCCAGGTCCGCAAAGTCATTGTCCGGTACATCCCGCAGACTTCTTGGTATGCACCCGGTCAGCTGGTTCCCGCCGAGGTAAAGTTGTTCCAGTTCGCTAAGCTTGCCCAATTCCGGCGGGATCTCGCCGCTAAGTTGATTTTCGTGAAGGTACAGCCATATCAGGTTGGACAGGTTGCCTAGTTCCGGTGGAATCTCGCCGCTCAACTGGTTCTCGTGAAGGTACAGAGTTCTCAGGTTACCCAACTTGCCCAGTTCGGGCGGAATCTGTCCGCTCAACTGGTTCCCGCTGAGATCCAGCACTACCAGGTCGCCGACGTTGCCCAGTTCTGGTGGCAACTCTCCGCGCAGGTTATTTCCTGGTAAAATCAAACGATGATTGGTGTAATCGATGCCGGCATAGGATGAGCCTGGTCCGCCTTCTACATACTCTTTTTTGGCGGAAATTCCGAACCAGTTAGTATAATGTCCTTTTTTGTCGATTGGCCAGGACCGCTCCCAGTTTTCGCCCCCCGTGGCATTGTAGAAAGCGACCAACGCGTCTCTGTCTAACTCCGCGCGGCCGACGCCGGGGATGAAGTCACAGGCCAGTGGGACGGCCAGAACGAAACACAGGACAAGAAGGACCACCAGGTGGGGACGGAAAACCAGCCCTTGGCCGTCCCCACTTACGTTTCTCCACTGGAATGCAATGTTTTTCATAGCTATGCTTTTCGGCGGCTAGGGAGGGTTAGACTAGAACGTTTATGCGGGGGGCGCGGCCACCCTCAACAGGCGGGGGTGGACCTGACAGGACACCGGTAATGGCCGTTAGCAGGTTCATCGAATCACTTCCTCGCAGTACGGGCTGCGCTGCCGAGCAACCACAGACCCGCTGTCTGGCGGTGTCAGGCGCCCTGCTGCCGGAGCCGCTCTTCCAACTCCCGGATGCGGGCTTCGGCGGTGGCGACCGGAGCGGTAGCCAGGGCCGTTGGAAGCGTGGTGGCAGGCTAGGAAGGCACGTTACTGCAGGCTTCGTCGCGGCTCGCCTTCAGGTCTTCGATCGGAGCGACGGAACTCACATAGATGAACTGCCCCTTGGCCTCGTCCATATCGTTGGCGGTGGGGAACGTCATGAGCATGCTTGCCTCGAAGACTTCAGTGTTCCCCTGGGCCCAGCAGTCCCAGGTCTGATTGAGGATGTCCTCCTTGCTCTCGCCGCCTCCGCAGGCGGCCAAGAGTAGGATGGACGCCAAGATACACATAAGCGGAATGGCGATAAACAGAAAGGGTTGGGCGTGGGTTCTCAATGTTCGTTCCTAGTAGTAGTTTGCCTGCCGCCGGAAGGTCCTGCCACAGGCTCCGGCCTGCGCCCATCTATGTCACGGAAGGATATGGAGGAAGCCGGAAGCGGCTGGGGGGCTAGGCCAGAAGGACAATCAGGGGGCGACGCTTGCACTAGACCGCCGTGGACGGCGGCCCCAAGCGCGGTCAGCGCAGCGGCGGCAGGGGTCGCCGGGACGCCCATCACTGTTTGCCTCCAATCGGCACTAGAATACACCTCTTACCGCTCAGGGAGCGAAATCAGCCCAGATCATCGCCTTTGACATTACCCGACCGCCCGGCCTTTTGTCAATATGATTGAGGGATTGGGTTCTGATGGGGTGAGCACGAACCGGGCCTATCTTCGCCGGGTCGCAGTTATTGTCGGGACCAGGTTGCTTTGGCAGAGGCTTATGGCTACGCCGCCAAATACCCTGCCTGCGCCAGGCTGGCGACCCTCTCCATTGAGGCGTTGCGAGCCGCCCGTGGTACTGGCTGTCGCAAGATCAGGGCGAGCAAAGTGTGTGGGTGCAGCCCCTTCGTTGTCGACGGGCCAATCGCGAATGGCGCGCAAGAGAGCCACTCGCCTGCACAGACGCCGAGACCCTGCCGTATCAGCAGGGTCTCGGCGTCTTGGTACTGTACCAGAGGGGCTGCCCGTGGCGCCTGGCTGGGTCTCCCCACCGGGCGAAGCGGGTAGATGGACGATTACACCGCCAAAGCGAAAGTAATGGTGAAGGTTCTTGATTTCGTCAAGTCTGGTGGACTACCGTTTACGGAAGATACCACCGAGCCGTTCAGCGGTATCTCCTGGACTTTTTTTCCCGGAATCAAGCTGTCGTCGGGCATTGGAACGGTGTAGCGGACGACGGCGTTGTCGGGTAGAAGCTCGATCTCCTTGACGAAGGTCTCGATGAAGGCCCGGCGCTCGGTCAGCTCGCTCTTTTGCAGGAACCTGCTCATGTCCTTGGCGTAGGCCGTGATTGTCCTGACGTCATCGAGGACCGCCCTGCGCTGAGCCAGGATTGCCCTCGCCCCCTCCGCGGCGGACTCAAGGCGCTCCTGACGCTCCTTGTGGTCTCGGATGCGGTGGGCGAAGTCGGCCATGTTGAACTCGGTCGTCGTCTCCACGAGGTCGTAGAGCCGGTCGAGCCTGCCCCTCACGTCGGCAAGCTCCGACTGGATGGTCTCCAGCCGCTTGCGCTCGTCGCCGGCCACGTCGTCCATCTGCTCGTCCACGACATTGACCAGGCTCCGAATGTTGCCCTCGGTCAGGATGTTGGAGCGAATCAGGCCGACGACCAGCTCCTCGAACTGCCGGGCTTCGACCCTGGGCGAGTCGCAGGACCCGGGCGCGCGCTTCACGAAGGAGTGGCAGACGTAGTAGGGGAACGTGCCCCTGCTGGAGTAGCGGCCCGAGAGCGCCCTCTTGCACCTGTAGCACTTGACTAGGCCGCTCAGCAGGAAGGTGCTTCCGACCCTGCGGGGGTGGGAGACCTTGGGAGCGCGGGAGCGCAGTATCCTGTTCACCCGGTCGGACTGGGCCTTGGTGACGGTGGCGGGGAACGCCTTTTCCACCCGCACCGGGTCGGCCCCGTCCTTGGCGTTGTTGCCCCAGACGAGGGTGCCCAAGTACGCCTCGTTTCTGAGGATGTTGTGGACGGTGGGCTTGTTCCAGAGCTTACCCCTGGGGCTGGCGATGCCCTCGTCGTTGAGGATGCGGACGATCTTCATCATCCCCTTGCGGGTCTCGGCCAGGTCGAAGATGCGCTTGACGATGCCGGTCGTTTCGGGGTCCGGTTGCAGGGTGGGCCTCTCCTTGGCCCCGTCCAGCACCTTGACCTTCCTGTAGCCGTAGGGGGCCATCGGAGCGACCCAGAATCCCCTGGATGCGGCCTCCCTCATACCCCGCAGGACATCCTGCGCCAGATTCTCGCTGTAGAACTCGTCTACGGTCTCGATGATGCCTTCGAGGAGCCTGCCTGTGGGGTTGTCTTCGGCCTGCTCGGTGATGGAGACGACGCGGAGGCCCTTGCGCCTGAGCATGGACTTCAGGATGACGGCGTGCTCGCGCTTGCGGGTGAAGCGAGAGAACTTCCAGACCAATATCTCCTTGAAGGGGGCCTCGGTCCTCTTGGCCTCGTCCAGCATCTTCTGGAACTCCGGGCGGTTCATCACGCGCCCGCTCTCCGCCTCGTCCACGTACTCCCGGACGACCTCGTAGTCGTTCTTATCGGCGTAGTCCCTGAGCGCCCTCAGCTGTGCGGACACGGACAGGTCCACGTCCTGGCGGTCGCTGGAGACCCTGGCGTAGAGGGCTGCTGGCGTGCGGTCGTTTCGTTCACTCATCTGTTCCTCCTTCTGCTTCCTGCCGTTCGTTCCGGCGGGCCTCTGCCCGTTGGTGGCGTTCCCGCCGCAGCCACTCCCGTTCGTCCATGTACAGGCGAAGGGCCTCTCGGATAAGCTCGCTCATCGTGCGGCCCTCCTCCTGCATCAACTGCCTGACCTGCTCGGCCATCTGAGGGGGCAGCGAAAAGGTGATGACCTTGGACTTCCTGGGGGAGGTCATTCTCTCTTTTTGCTCCTAAGTGTCATACAATGTCATACTCCTATCATGAACGAACCGGATGGAGTTGTCAAGGACACCCTGGCTTGAGAGAGCTCGCTGGTTGTCGTTCGCCAGCCCGACGACCTACTACGTGGAGACTAACTGGTGGTAGTCATCAGCACCGTTCATGTCTGCATGTAGAAATCCACGGATTGCAGAATCCGAGCGCTTTGAATGGGGGCGAGTTGCAGCCTTGCAGCGATTCCACCTTTGAACTTCAACAGAACCTGGTTTGTGTGTCTTCCCCGGCGAATCGCCGCCACGACTGATGACAGTAGAACCTCTAGGTGCTCTGGAATTAGCGGTTGCTTTGCCAGAGAGGCGATAACGTCTGCGGCGACAGATGCTGCGGCGTCTTCAGTGCATTCCGGTCCCCAGAGCGTCCTGAGCATCGCTTGTGTCCCTGGGGTTGTCTGATATCCGTTTGCTTCGAGACGTCGCAGGATGTCATCCGCGCTAATTCTTACGAACCAGTAGTTCATAAGGACAAGCTGTTCGACCCTGGAAGAATACTCTTCTGCGGTGATCACACCCGAACGGAGCAACTCCACCAGCAGCGCTTGAGAGTTGACGGCCCCAAGGCCAAGTGAGCGTGCCACAATGGATTGGACAAGATCGTCCGATATGAGGACTGGCCTAGTCTCGGATTGATCATCACCCGCGTAGACCGCACCAGCTCCCGCTGGTGTTAGTGCGTTGATAGTCTGCTCGGGTTCGTCGGCATCAAGCATCGGGTATGAGGCAATTCGCTCAAGGGACTCCGCCAGTTCCAGCACGGAGAGCGCGTATGCCTGCCTCTCCCGCCAGACATTCTCCGGCATCTCGGTCCGAGTGTAGCGTCCCTCCTCGTCCTTGCCCATGTGCCCTACGGGAATGCCACCCGCCTTCATCGCATAGACAGTGTTCTGTATCTCGTCAAACACCTGCTGAGGAATGGTGACACGGGAAAAGCGCGTTCGTAGATGGTCCGCAAGTCCCAATCTGTGTACGGTGAGTAGAGCGATCATGTCCAGCACAAGGCTGTCGGCGTTTGTTAATAGGTCCTCGGCTTCCTTGGTCTCTTGGTCAGACCCGGTTCCGAAGTGGAACCGGGTTGTCGGTTGCGCCGTGTATCCAGCCCAGGCCTCAAGGGTAGAGGCCCCGATGAGGTCGCAGAAGGCGGCGAAGGGCAACCGTTGCGACTTGTACAATGCCTCAGCATTGCTGACGTGCCGATGTCGCAACTCGATGCTCTGGAAGATTTGGGTGAAGTCGCTGTCTAGTTTGACGCGGGACAGCGACATGTTGTCTGGAAATCGTGCCGAGAATTCTTCGAGGGTCTCCTGATATGCGCGGACATATTTGCTTTGTATCGCCGTGATTTCATAGGAGAGGCCTCCAAGCCCCTGGCGCACCATGACGACGTCTCCAACGCTTCGGTCCAAGAGACGTTGAGCGAGGTCGTTCTGTGGCGGTAGATCCCGGGGGCCGGATGCCTCCTCCCCATATTCAAGGATGTGCCACCATTGGTCATCGTCGTCATTCTTGATGCGAACTGCACAGCCCAATCCGACGACTGTAGGCTCCCCCCAGTCCTCGTCCCTTCCCTGAAACAGGCTGAAGTAACCTAGGTGCGCGTCCGGGTCATTGAGTCCATAGCGACGAGATAGATAGGCATCGTGAATGTAGTCGGTAGCTCCGAGGAAGCGTTTCATGTGCGCCAGCTTCATGAGAGCCTGAGAGTCTTGACCCAGTTCCGAAACGTCGATATTGAGGACAGTTCTCAAGGCCGCATCCCGCTCGCCACACCGGAACTGAGCCATACCCAGTCTGACCCTGTCATCTGGGGTGGAGTCATATCGAGAGCACAGTTCGTCTTGTAGCAAGGCTGCGCGTCCTGCGTCCCCTATGTATCCGAGTACGTCGACCTCGACCTCAATGACGACTTTGGGAGTTGAATCATTGGCCCCCCGAATCTTACGTGCCAGGTCGAGCGCCTTGCGATACTGCTTGCTGTTGAACAGAGACAAGAGCATCGGGACGGCATCGGGATGGGAGGCGTAGTCACTAGAAGCTTTGCTGAACTGTACGGCAGCATCCCCAAATCGTCCCAGACTCGCATAAAGGTGGCCAAGTTGAGATTGAAGTACCTGACGGTGAGGATCGCTGGCAAGCTCAATTGCCTTGAGGAGAGCTTTCTCCGAGGCTTCGGTGTCTCCCTTTAGACTGCTGCTCACGGCAGCCAGAATGAAGATGCCCGGGTCGTTCGGATGCTGCTTAATGGCTGCATCGAGAATTGGGCCGACCGAATCGTCAGCCCGAATAGCAGCCTCCGCTCGAAGCAGCGATTCAGCTCTTCCCAGATCTTCCCTTGCGGGTGGGTCAAGTTTGAAACTGCCCTTCAGCATAGCTATCGCCGCCTCCGCATCGCCGGACTCCAGGCACGCGTCAGCAAGGGGAAGCAACGAATCGGCTCGGACTTCAGGGTCTTGGATGCCCTCTAGCCACTTGCGCGCTTCGCGAGGATCACCCTTCTTCAGTAGTATGAGCCCCTTGTGATGCGCGGCAACCTCGTGCTGAGGCGCTTCGGCTAACACTGCGTCTACGTCAAGCATCGCCTCGTCCACTTTCCCCAGTAACGCTCGTGCGCCTGCGCGCAATACGAGGGCCTCGTGACGCCGGGCACTGAATTGCGTGGGCCGAAGGAGATTTATTGCTTGGCTGGATTCAATCTCAGCCTCACGGAGTCTCTTGAGTGATTCGTTTCCGTAGCCGACAGGAAGGCGGTCGGCTTGAGCGTAAGCGAGCAGGCATTGACTTAGGGAAAGGTGTGCATGCGGGTCGTCCGGGTCTGCATCGATGAGAGAACTATATATAGCTATTGCGTCGTCGAAACGCAACTGTCGAGACCGAATTCCGGCTAGCGCCGAGGCGCTGGCCGACTCTCGAATTATCCACTCTTCCGAGGCCACAAATCTCTCAAGCTGTTCACTCTCCTCCATGTCCCACAAAGCCCAAATCAGATTGGCCGCTGCGTTTGAATCGTGGGGGTCAAGGCTAAGTGCCTTCCGTGCTAACTCTGCTGCTTGCTTCGGCTTCTGTTGAAGTTGAGCGGCGAGAGCGGCATTTGTGATGCCCGTCCGGTTTCCAGGCTGGATTCTGTGGGCTTCATAGAGCAAAGAGCTTGCTTCATCAAACTTATCTTCGCCCAGGGCACAGACTGCCAGGTTAGTTAGTAGGCGGAATTTCAGGCTGTCTGATAGCAACTCTTCGTCATGCTCAATCCGTTCCAACTGCGTTCGGCCTGCGAGTATGAGCCCCTGCTGAATGAGGTCCCGCGCTGTGTCTATTCGCTCCGATAGTCTCCGTTGTTCCGAATCCTGCATGGATTCCGAATCTGGCGGCTCTGTCTGGTTGCGTACAGGGGTTACCAAGCTCCCCGGATCTACTCCCATGGCAGCGAAGCCGGCCGTCAGCCTGTTTAGAGTCTCCATTTGGAGTTCTTCAACTCTGCCAGTTGCTTCGAATGCGAAGGGCAGCCTGTAGACCACGCTAACGAGCCACCGTGTAACTTCTTCAGACTGTCGAAGCCACTGGGCCAGGTTGTCGGCGTCGTAAGCTCGTACATCCCGCCACTTGCCTTCCCGGCGACGTCTTGTTTCCCAGCGCCGCTTGTTCGGCCACCTACGTGCAGTGACAAAGACGAAGGTGGTCGTGGGGAAGTCTAGATCCAGGGGATCCTCAGTCCGCTTTTCATAGTCCGAGTTGGCTTTGCTAGCGACATCTTGGTCGCAGCTCATCTCCCAGCCTGAAACGCCACTGGGTACCCACTCGTTGCCACGACCGACTTCCAGCACTCCGTCCCATCCAGGCAGTCTCACAGAGCTGCCGCTCGGCATATCGATCCGTAGCGCCGGTTCAGGTAGGGTAGCCACTACAAGACGGAATAGGAGCTCGGGCAGCCTGTTGGCTGCGTCGTCCCTATTCGACCAACTAATGATCTCTGAAGCGTCTAAGGAGTCTGTCAAAGTATCAGTGCCTTTCTTCACAGAGCTAGAGCGGTTCATTCCCGATTAGCCTCCTGCCCCATCAACGCGCCCCGCTACACCCACGGGACCGCGCCTCCCCGGAGTCACCTCGACCGGCGTGGGAATCAGCCACTCCGCTCCGGCCTTCGTCGCTCCCCGTACCCTTCCGTTGCGGGCAAGCTGACGCACCCTCCGTTCCGACACGCCCAACCGGGTGGCCGCCTCCTTCACCGTGACGTTGGCGACGTCATCGTCGGGGGACTCGGACTCCAGCTCGAACTCTACGGGACTGGGCTCCCTGAGCGTGCTCATGTCGTGGATGAGAAAACCGATCACCTCGCCGTCGTCGTCCAGCCGCTTGAGGACGCGCTCGTCTTCGGTGGGGGTGAAGTACCCCTCCCGGAACGCCCACAGAACCTCAAGCATGTCCCCTTCATGATCGTATGAGACAAACACCTTCTTGCTCGTCATGGGTCACTCTCCTTTGATGCTTCGGCTCAGGTAGGCGGTGAGGATGAACGAATAGCCCGTCTCCCTCTTCACCACAAGGCAGATGTATCGGTTCCTGTCCCGCAGGTCCGGGTAGAGCCGGTAGTAGAGTTGTACCGAGGAACTGGACCTAGAGGGAGTCACCGTGTCTGGGCTGGCAAGGGTCTCGGCGAATCGGTGCAACTGGAAGGCCATTTCAGGGTGCCTTCGCAGGATGTGCCGGAGTCGCTCGTCGGTGAGCCTGACCTCGTTTCCATGCTCATCGGTGAAACGCCGCACGCCGGACTCCATTACCAGATACCGTTCCGTAAAGTATACCGCGCCAAGCCATAGAACGGCAATGTGCCGTCTCTGTGCAGCGTTTGAGGGGCGCTCACTATTCTTCCTCTTCGCCGCCGTCCTCCACGGCTTCGGGCCGGGACGATGCCTCCGCCTTCTCCTCCATGTAGGAGCGGATGGCGACACGGGACAGGATGCGCAGCCCCTTCAGGACCGCCCTGCGATGTTCCGGGGTGTATGACGGCATGGAGGTCTCCAGGGCGTCTTCGAGCTCCCGGCCTTTGGGTCTCCGCCGTCTGTTGTTCTCGTTTCTTCCGGTGGTATCTCTCATGTTGCGCAGTCGCGGCGGCGAATCGGTTGGGCTGCTGGCCTCTCGTTTCAGGTCTGTGACGGGCCGCCGGCCTCCTTCAGGCAGCAGAGCCGGCTCGAGCGCCCGCCGAAGCAGCGTTCAGCGTTGCGCCTGGACCGGATCGCGGATTTCAACATCAACTCGTTCGCCTCTCTGAGGGTCTGCTGATGCTCGTCGGAGCGCGTTGGCGATTGCCGCCTCGCCGCCGCCCGGCGATTGGCCTGTGGATTCCTTCCGTTATCGCTTCTCATCCCGCTTATCCCGCCTCTGGGCGTCTCATGGGCCGGGCGCCTGCCGTCCAGTGTGAGCGGTCGAGACGTTGGGCATAACTACCCATGAGGGCGCTCACCTGAGCGCCCCTGTAAGACCTGGGGCGAATACCCTCATTGTTGATGCCGTTGGGGTGTACAGAGAAATGAAGTTGGTTGCAAAAATGCAAGTCGGGCCGTTTCATAGCTGAAATGGGGCAGAGTACCCCTCTACAAGACACAAACAGTGAACACTTTGACTTGCGGGTACGTTCCGGCGTGCGTATGCAGGCCCCGTAGCTGAGAGTTGCATTTGTGCAGGCGACCGAGGTTGGGTCGGGGTTGCAAAGGCCATAGCTGACAGTTGCACTTTTGCGGGGCGGTGGGAAGGCTGAAGAAGGGGACGCCTGACGCCGCAGGTGGGCTCGGGCGGTCATCCGGGCCGGGACGGGCTGCTCACGCCGCACCTTCCCTCGATGCTCGGTGGAGTGGGACGGCGATCCCCACTTCGCCGACCGGCGATTGGTCGATGGTCTCCGCGCCAACTCGTTCACCTCCCTGCGGTCTGCTGCGGTTCACCGGACCGCGTCAGTCGCAGAAAAGTGTGAACAAATCAAACGGGAAATAAGACCCCTCATGGCTCTGCGCACGAATACGGGGCGTTACGGGCCGTTCCCCCGTGACTCTGCGCAGGGATGCGGGGTGCTACAGGCTCTCTTTTTTTCGGCCCCCTTCGTGCAGTATTGGGGGTGTACAGGAGTTTCAGTTTTGTAACAGAGCGGCCAGAGTCGTGATTTCGTAGCTGAAACAGGGGTAAATCGCCCCCCTACAGGACGTAACCAGTGAACACTTTTAGAAAGGGTGCGTTCCGGACGGCAATGACATCGCCAAACGTGGGGCATGACATCGGCGGGACCGTGGGAGCGGCGTACCAATGACATTAGGCCCCGGAAAAGGCGCTTGAAGCGGGGGTGCGTTACGGCCCCCAAAACGCGGCAATAGACCGGGGAAAAGGCCGGACAGTGGTTGACCGGAGACTTGGGCGGAGTTTTAGAAGGGAGAAAAGAGCCATGAAGACGACCGAACACGGCATCGAGGACAGCAGGGACGTGGAGAACGTCTATCACATGCGGCTCATGGCGCTGCTGAAAGAGCTGGTGCGGGACAAGGGATACAAGGGCGCGGCGCGGGTGCTGGAGCTGGACCAGCGGACGGTGGCCGAGAGCGCGAAGACCGGGCAGCTGTCACGGCGGGTGCGGCAGGCCCTGGAGCGGGCGTTGCAGGAGGGCGTCGGGTCGGCTGCGGCCCGGCAGCGGGAGCGCAATGAGAAGCTGGAGCAGCGGGTGGAGGCGCTGGAGAAGGGCCATGTGGCGCTTGAGAAGGGGCACGACGAGCTGGGCAAGGAGGTGCGCAGTCGAGTGGCCGCCGTCGAGGGCCGGGTCGAAGCCCTGCGTCGGGACGGGGCACAGGGGACCGGGGCCGGTCATGCCGGCGCCGGTCCCTCCCAGGCGGAAGCGGACGGCTCGGAGAGCGGTGCGTCGGGGATGGGCAGAAAACCCCCGCCGAGGCCCAGGTTGCGGCGTGAGTACCCAGACCTCGTGACCCTTGAGCCTGCCGAGGACGACGAGGAGGTGTACGGGGAGGCGTGGCCGATGATCGTCGAGTGGCGGGGACTGAAGGACGTTCACCCCAACGAGGGGAAGGGCCTGGACTGGCTGCGCACCGAGGAGCGCTTCCTGGCGTTGGAGCTGGCCCTGCTTGAAGACCACGGCATGACGCTCCCCCCGGCTCGGTTTCCGCTGAGGGGCTTCGACCGCAACGGTCAGGTCAACTGGCGTCAGACGGCGCTCTTCGACACGCGGAGAGCGATCAGAAAGCGGGAGCTTCTGAACAGGCTGAGCTTCGGACTGTTGTGGCGGTAGCCGGGCCGGGAGTGCGAAGGGTTGGCTGTTAAGTTTTGTGAACGATTTGGCGGCAATCTTCGGAAGGGGTGTTGCAGGCCCTCTTTTGCGGGTCTCGGGACGTCGATAATGACAGCACTGTTAGGCTTTTTCCAAGGTTTCCGACCATAGAAACCTGGGTGCGTGATCCCTGTTGCACGGGTCTGTCTGGAGGATGATTCGCTCTCCCCCGGTCTCCCACGAGGGAATTGCTGCTGAAGCGGAGTTTGACGTTGGTCCTTCGCAGGCAGCACGGATCGAAACGACGGAGTTGACTTAGCCCTTCGTCCTCGGTCCAGTCCGGCGGTTGAAGTTTGACGTTGGTCCTTCGCCCGCTGGACACCCGTTCAGCGATTGGAGTGGATCGCTTCTTCCGCTGGACACCCGCCTGACGGTCGGGGTTGATCGCTCCTTCCGTTGGGAACCAGTCTGCCGGTTGGGAGTGATCGCTCTCGCCGTTGGACACGAAGGACGGAGTGCACCCTGCGCCCCGTCCTCCACCAGTCGGTCGAAGCGAGTCTGTCGCTTCGACAGGCTCCTCATGCTCTGCGGCATGGCTGACTGACAGCTAGGCCGCAGCTTCGACATGCGCCGGTCTGCCGTTGCAAGCAGGCTGGTCGCTTCCCGTCTCGCAGCTTTTCCCACTGACGTTGTTCACCCTGGGCCGAGCTGCGTCTTCTCTCATGCGTCGGTCTGCGACTGAGACGTAAGCCGGCCGCTTCCCGTCTCGCAGCTCTCACGGACGTTCTGCGCCCTGGGGCGAGCTGCGTCTTTCTCCCATGCGCTGGTCTGCGATGAAGTCGTAGAACAGCCGCTTCCCTCATAGCAGATCCCCCGGAGTCGATGCCCCAACGAATCACCCCCGTATCAAGTACGGGGCAGGCTCTGGGCCGGGCTGCGTCTTTCTTCACCCTCCGCTCCGTCTCCCGCGTCCGGCATCCGACCGTGGGCGGAGTGCGTCCAGCGTCAACCCATCACCAACGGCCCGCGCCACGGATGCCCGGCACGGGTCAGCACCTGAAAGGAGGAGTCCATGCACGTCAACGAGGTCCATCGCCGCTGACGGCGGGGCCTCCGGGTCTCACAACACATCCCCATTCACAAGGGCCGTCCCCGTTCGCCGGGGGCGGCCCTTCTTCTTTGCCCGCAAGCGGGCGCAGGTCAAAGGCAACACAACACAAAAGGAGGACGGACCGATGACTACGGCAACGATGGAGACCGGAACGACAACGACGAGGACGGCGGGCGCGGAGAGCGAGCTCAGGGCGGCGGCGCGGCGACGTGGGCTCACCATGAAGGAGCTTGCGGCCCTGATGGGCGTGAGCGCGGGCTACCTGTCGGGGCTTTCGACGGGGCGTACGCCGTGGACTCCGAAGATGCGGGAGAAGGCTGTGGCGGTCTTGGGAGAGGTTCCCGGGCAGGGGACCGTCTACCGCCAGGGCGGCGTCGTGACCGGGGAGAGCAGCTTCATCAGGGAGCGCGCCCGCACCCTGGGCATGACCATGCATGACCTGGCCGACCGCGTTGGCGTGTCCTACAGCTACATGACGCAGGTTGCCCGTGGCCGCCAGAACATGGGCGTCAAGGTCCAGGCCAGGGTCGAGTCGGCGTTGCACGCCCCGGCGAAGGTCGCGCCCGCCACGTGCGCCAACCGCCAGGGCGTCGTCGTGGCCGGGGAGAGCAGCTACATCCGGGAGCGGGCCAGGGAGTTGGGCATGAGCCTGCGGGACCTGGCCGACCGCGTGGGCGTCTCCTACGGCTACATGTCAATGGTGGCGCGTGGCCGCAGGAACATGGGCGTGAAGGTCCAGGCGCGGGTCGCGTCGGCGCTGGAGGCCCCGGCGAAGGTCGCGCCCGCGCAGCCCGCAAGCATCGACCGGGAGGCCGTGTGGGACCGGATGAACGCCCACGGCTTCAGCCAGAACGAGGTCGCACGGCGCGCCGGCATCAGCTCCGCCAACCTCTCCCAGATCATGAACGGCAGGAACAACCCGTCGCCGGTGGTGCTGAAGAAGCTGCACGGCGTCCTGTTCCAGCCGACGACGGCGGAGCGCGTCATGCCCGCCGAGGTGAAGGTGCTGGGCTGGCGCAAGGGCGAGCGGAGCGGGATGGTCGTTCGCGGCGCCGGTGGCCCCGGGCGCGGCGCCAAGTCCGGCGGCGGCACCGTCAGGGTCGGCGGCCGGGTGCCCTGGGGCGCGAAGGCGGAGTTCGCCTACCGCGCCGGGTACGACGGCATGGGCCGGGTCTCGGTGACGCACGTCGTCGAGCGGGGCTACTCCGCCATGCTGAAGCAGCCGGAGACGGCCGCTGCGTAGGGCTCCATGACGTACCGCATGACGGGCGGCTGCTTCGGAGCAGCCTGGGACGGCCCGCACCGGGCCGCATACGCGAGTCCCGCCGTGGGCGGGCCTTCGCACGTTCAAGCATTCGCCTGGGGGCGTTGCCGGAACCCGACCGCCCCCGCTGGGGCGGCGCAGTCCGTCTCCCGTCGCTCTCCGCCTTGCGGCGGCGACTGATGGAGACGTGCGTCCGGGTTCCGGCGTCGTCCTCTAACTACCACGAAAAGGAGGACGACTCAAATGAACCTCGGAGGTTTCATCGACACGTTCAAGGACGGTGCGCCGCGTCACGCGGCATAGGATACCCGGCTCAGTCGGGAGGAACTCGGAGAAGGTTCCTGGGCCAACCGACCCACCTCAAAGCGAAAGCCTAGGGGGAAAACAGCATGTCGGTAAAGCGGCTACGGCCTGAAAGCGTTGTAAGGTCGGTTCCGCAAGGCCCGCGCGATACGGTGAAGGCTTGATCGCCTGAACCCCAGTTCCCAGCAGGGGTCTGAATGCCCCCGCCGGTAGAACGCTTGTAACCCGGCGTCACTCACTGCACTGGTACGGCGTCTTTGCCAGTACAACTCCGGTGAGTAAGCGATGACCGATGAGGTCTATTCAAGGGGACGAACGGAGCACCTACAGTCGCGCTAGAACGTCCTATGTCAACGGAACGCGGGATGGCCTACGGGGGGAGACCCCCATGGTCACGGAGCCCTCGTAGTAGTCCGAGCCGGGGAAAGCCCGGCACATGGCGAAGGAGGGCAGGTGTCAACGACGGAATACGACAGAGAGGTATGCATAATGCAAGACGCCGAAACTGTGCTGAACGTCATACGCGAACGCGGAGAACGAGGATTGCCGCTGGAGAACATCTATCGGCTGCTCTACAACCGGAACCTTTACCTACGGGCCTACGGTCGTATCTACTCAAACCAGGGAGCTACGACCAAGGGAATCACCGCAGAGACCATGGACGGTATGTCACTAGCGAAGACCGACCGCATCATCGAAGCCTTGCGCTACGAGCGGTTCCGGTGGACGCCGGTGCGTCGGGTCAACATTCCCAAGCCTAACGGCACGACCCGCGCCCTGGGCATACCGACGGGGCCGGACAAGCTGCTGCAAGAGGTCATCCGGATGATTCTGGAAGCCTACTACGAGCCGCAGTTTTCCGACCGCTCCCACGGCTTTCGGCCCGACCGGGGTTGCCACACCGCCTTGGGCGACGTGGTGTACTCCTGGACTGGTGTCCGCTGGTTCGTCGAGGGAGACATCAAGGGGTGCTTCGACAACATCGACCACGATGTCCTGTTGTCGGTGCTCGGCGAGAAGCTCCACGACAACCGTTTCCTACGCCTGCTCAAGTACCTACTGAAAGCAGGCTACGTTGAGGATTGGAAATACGGTCGCACGCTGAGCGGGACACCGCAAGGCGGCATCGTCAGCCCTCTCCTCGCCAACATCTACCTAGACCGGTTGGACAAGTTTGTCGAGAAAGTGCTCATACCAGCCCACACCCGTGGCACGGCTCGAAGGGGCAACCGTCCATGGGCGACGTTGAGAATGCGCATGGTACGTCAACGGAAACTAGGGAATCATACCCAGGCTCAACAACTGCGTCGTCAGATGCAGCAACTGCCATCGGTTGACCCCTACGACCCAGGCTACCGTCGGCTTCGATACGTACGCTACGCGGACGACTTCGTGCTGGGTTTCATCGGGCCAAAGGCCGAAGCCCAACAGGTAAAAGAGTCCTTGGAGACGTTCCTGCGCGATTCCCTCAAGCTGGAGCTATCCAAGGAGAAAACTCTCATCACCCACGCCACCAGCCAGGCGGCGCGGTTCCTCGGCTACGAACTCGTGAACCAACAAGCCAACGACCAACTCGACCTTACGGGTCGACGACGAGTCAACGGCCGCATCGGATTGCGGGTTCCCGCCAAAGTCATCGAGCAACATTGCCAAGCCTACATGCGCAACGGCAAACCGGCACACCGCAGTTATCTACTCCACGACGACGATTACACCATCGTGGATAGGTACCAGTCGGAATACCGGGGCGTCGTCCAGTACTACCTCCCGGCCTTCAACGTGCATCACTTCGCACAGCTACAAAGGGTCATGGAAATGTCACTGGCGAGAACCCTTGCGGCAAAGCACAAGTCCACCCCCCGGAAGATACGGCGCCAATACAAGAGCGTCGCTGAAACCGAGCACGGGCCACGTGTCTGCCTAAAGGTTATCAAGCAGCAGGACAACGGCAAGCGCCCTCTAGTGGCGCAATTCGGTGGCATACCCCTGAAACGGCAACGGCAGGCAGTTCTAGTAGACCACCAGCCTCAGCGGTACAGGACAGACCGCAACGAGCTAATCAAACGGCTCCTAGCGGACGAATGCGAGATGTGCGGCTCTACGGTGGATGTCGAAGTCCATCACATCCGTGCGCTTAGCGACCTGAACGTGAAGGGCCGACGGGAAAAGCCCAGGTGAGTACAACTCATGGCGGCGCGGAAACGCAAGACTCTCGTGGTCTGCCGGACGTGTCACATGGACATCCACCACGGGCGCAGTAATCCGCGCAAGCAGCAGTAGGTAGTGTCACGACTCGGATGCTTGAGGCCCCAGCAACGGACTCCCCTAGCAGGTCACATACACGGTACGGAAACTAACAGTCACGTCGTTATAAACGGCAAATGTACTGATAACTCCGCCGTATTCTGGTATAATACCAGCCAACCCCTGCACAGGGCGGACAACGCATGACTTCTGACTCCGAGCACACGAATAGGCAACGCCCCCCGCAGCAGGCCCGGGGCCACCAATGGCCCATCCTCGTCCTGCTGCTTGGTGTGGCTACGCTAACCCTGGCCCTGACCGCCTGTGGCGGCTCATCCAGCACCAGCACCCCTGGTGCCACAACTGGCAGCCCTCCGACCGCAACATCCACCCCGGCGTCCACTTCGACGCCCGAACCTACGGAGGCTGCGGCGGTCAGTGAGAGCGCAGGCATCAGCAGAGAGACGCGGGAGTACATAGAGGCGCTTTGCGCTCTCCGGCCCGCAGCACAGGAGCCAGCCACCTGGGGTAAGATGGCAGACCTGACGCAGAAGACTATCGACTTCGTTGAGAAGAACGAGCCCCCGGAGGAACTTCGAGACCTCTTCGAGGCCAATGTGGCGATGGACCAACTGATAGTGAGGTTCGCAAAAGACCATCGTTCTCTGTCGCTTGACGACAAAGAGGCTTGGAACGAGTACCTCAAAGGCCCGGAGATGGCCGAAGCTTCACGCAACCTCGAAAGCGCATACATGGCGCTTGATGCCGCCGTGCGGGACGCCGTGTCTGTTTCCTGTTAGGGGAGCTCAGACACTACTGCCTCACACCGCGTAGACCCGCCTCCCAGCGAGTCCACGTGTCCTTAGATGCCTAACGGCCCACAACCACAAATACCGCGCCGGGTGGCGCGGTATTTGCTTTTACTGACACTACCCACATCGACACTGGAGAGCCGGATGCGGTGAAAGCCGCACGTCCGGTTCGGAAGGGGGCCGACGGAAAAGTGCTCCGCTAACGCGGGGTAACTCGCCGGCGGCCTACCTTACTCGGCGCGGCGGCCGCATACATGGCGGGCTTCCAGCGGGTGCTCATCATCTGCCCGCCCCACCTGGTGCCCAAGTGGAAGCGGGAGGTGGAGATGACGGTGCCCGGCGTCCGCGCCGCCATCGTCGAGTCCATCACCGACCTGGAGCGGCTCCGCCTCTCCGTCGGCTCCAGCCCCCTCTTCGCGGTGATGAGCCGTGAGAAGGCGAAGCTGTCCTACCGCTGGATGCCCGCCGTGATACAGCGGTGGGCCGTCTCGAAGGGAAGACTCCTGCGGGAGGAGGAGACGGGGGAGCCCTTCCGGGTACCCTGCTGCCCCGACTGCACGGCGCAGGTGGTGGACAAGGACGGCGTGCCGCTGACGTTCGCCGACCTGAACCGCCGCAAGCACACCTGCGCAGACTGCGCCGCTCCCCTCTGGCAGGCCGACAGGTCCGGCCCGGCCCGCTATCCGCTGGCCGACTACATCAAGCACAGGATGAAGGGCTTCTTCGACCTGCTGATCGGCGATGAAGTTCACGAGTTCAAGGGGCGAGGAAGCGCCCAGGGCATCGCCGCGGGCATCCTCGCAGACGTGTGCGGCAAGTCCCTCAGCCTGACCGGGACGCTCCTCGGCGGCTACTCCTCGACCATCTTCCACCTTCTCTACAGGTTCTCGCCGGAGATTCGCACGGAGTTCGGACGGTCGGATGAGCACCGCTGGATTCAGCGGTACGGCTTCGAGGAGGTCACCGTCGGCAAGCCGGACGACGACGCCATCGAGGACGGGCGCAACAGCAGGCGGCGCAAGTACCGCAAGGTGGTCAGGGAGCGGCCCGGCCTCGTTCCCAGCGCCCTCTTCCACATCATCGGGAACACGGTGTTCCTGCGCCTCGCGGACGTTGCCTCCGGCCTGCCGGACTACGAGGAGAAGATCCTCGTGTCCTCGATGGACTCGGAGGAGGACGCCACCGGCTACTCCCAGCGCACGGCCTACAACACCGTGTTCGAGGAGCTGAAGAAAGAGCTGGCGGCCGCCCTCAAGAGCGGCTCCAAGAGGCTGCTGGCGACCTACCTGCAAACCCTGCTCGCCTACCCCGACGGCTGCACCAGGGGAGAGACGGTCTTCGACCCCCGGAGCGGCGACGTCATCGTGCAGGTCCCGCCGCTTTCCGAGGAGAAACTCTACCCGAAGGAGAAGGCGCTCATCGACCTGGTGGCCGCCGAGCGGCTGGAGGGAAGGCGGGTGCTGGTCTACGTCACCCACACGGGGACCAGAGACATCACCGGGCGGATGGACGACTTCCTCACCCGGCATGGGTTCAGGGTGGCGGTGATGAAGGCCGACGCGGTGGCCCCGAACCGCAGGGAGAAGTGGGTGGCGGACAAGGTGAAGGAGGGCATCGACGTCCTCATCTGCCACCCGCGGCTGGTGCAGACCGGCCTCGACCTGATCGACTTCCCGACCATCGTCTGGGACGAAACGGACTATAGCGTGTACGTCGTCCGGCAGGCTTCCCGGCGGTCGTGGCGCATCGGTCAGACCCGTCCGGTGAAGGTGGTGTTCATGTCCTACCGGAACACGCTCCAGGCCGACGCGCTGAAGCTGGTGGCGAAGAAGATGCAGAGCTCCCTGGCCGTGGAGGGGGAGCTGCCGGAGGACGGCCTCGCGGCATACGGGGACGACGGCGACGACATGATGATGGCCCTGGCCCGCAGGATCGTCAGCGGCGAGGAGGAGGACACCGAGACGATGGAGGAGGTGTTCGCCCAGGCACGCAACGCCGAGAGCGAGGCCGAGGAGCTGCTGGTGGACGACGGCTGGAAGCTGGTCGAGGTCGAGCCGGAGGCGGTCAACGGCAACGGCAACGGCCACCACGACGCCATCGGGCCGACGGTGGAGCTGGTCGTCGGCAACGGCCGACACGCCAACGGCAACGGCCACGGCCACCACGACGAGGCCCCAGAGCCGCAACAGTCGCTGTTCTCCTGGGCGGAGTTCATGGCCGAGGAGCCGGTCAAGCCCAGGGGCCGGAAGACCCAGGCTCCGTCACTGTCCCTGTTCGAGTGGGCGGTGGAACAGGAGCGAGAGGAAGAGCCGGTCGACGCGGGCCGCTAGACCGCAACACGCAGGGGGAGGCAGTCGCCGACGTAGCGATTGCCTCCCCCTGGCTTCCATGTATGGGGCCTTTTTGCGTTTCTGGAGCTGGCGATAGCAGCCCCGCCTAAAGTCGATGAGGAGATAACCCGACCACCTGTCAGGGGTCAATGCTTGTCACTTCGGCCTCGGCTTCCGTGTCTCGGCTACCCAACGACTTAGCATACAGGCTGCTAGGACAGCATGAGGCGTCCCGGCTCATAGGAAACGCTGTCCCGCATGATCTGCAAAGGCATCTGCGTCACGTATGTATCGCATTACCGTTGCCGGGTTGGTGTGCCGAGTAACCTCCATGATCTTATCCAATCGAGCGTGGTGAACAGCCGCGCTGGTGACAAAGCCCGCCCTTAACGAATGGCCTGCTATGTCTTTCGGGTCCAGTCCGATGAGTGCTGCATAGTGCTTAAGGATACGAGGAATATCGCTATGGTGCATCGCCTTTCCTCGCAAATGCCCTCCTCGCTTCATTGTCTGGAAAAGCGGCCCCTTGGCGATGCCCGAGCCCTCCAGCCACAGTCGAAGGCGCTCTATCGGACGAATGACTCTTCCATCTAAGATCGCCACCCTTTGTCCTTTGCCGTGTTGGTCAGTCTTGGACTGACGTATCGTAAGCCACATACGATCCTCATCATTCTCTCTCGAATCAAGGAACTCAACATCATCGACGATCAGATCGCATATCTCTGATCGGCGCAAAGCTCCGGCGAATCCGACAGCAATGATTGCGGCGTCCCTCCTGCCAATCAACGTATTGGGACATGATCGCAACATGGCTTCAATGTGATATTCTCGCAGCGCCTCTACTCTTCGGCTTGAGGAGCCCTTGAGCCGCGCCAACCCTTTCAACGTCGAACGGACTACTGGATGACTCGTGGGAGACGGTTTCCCTGCCTCAAGGTATTTCTTGTTCACGGCACTCTTGTAGAGTACCACCGTGCCCATTGAAGGTATTACCCCACTGTGCGGACTCGGGCGAGTTGCCAAATGGACAAAGAACCGAGCGACCTCACCTGGAGATACTGAAAGGGGATCGGTAATATGCTCCGCAACACAGTAGTCCGTGAATCTACTCCATCCCTTCTGATATGCGGTACGGGTGTTGTCGGACAACTCTGAAGAGAGTGCTTCTCTCTGTAGGTTCCTATCAGCTACAGCCAAGGCTTCCATATCGACCTCCGTGTCTCAATAGTATTGTCTCCATAGGTTGCCCCACGTGACGGCGGATTCGAATGACATATTGAGAGGGGTCGAGATGGTCCGACTACCGTATTGGATGAGGACGACCACAAGCTAAGCCAGACACTTGGGGACGCGGAGAAGGGGGTACATGTAGGCGTGAGCAGGTGGGGCATCTGTGGATAGCCCACGGTGTAGGCGTTAGGCAGCCGTGGGGAGTGGCAATGTACACCACTCCCCACGGCCGTGTGGCGAAGCGTGGCAAACAGGCAGGCGAGCGCTGCGGATGTGGCCGCGCGGCGGCAGCGTAGGACGTGGATATGCAATTAACTACGGAATAAAAACTGGCTTCAACGCCGCCTTCATCATCGATAACGAGACTAAGGATGCTCTAATCGCCGAGGACCCTAAGTCCGCCGAGATTATCAAACCTGTAGTGCGTGGACGGGACATTCGGCGGTACCAGGCGCGGTGGGCCGGACTATGGCTCATCGACACCCACAACGGATACGGCAACGTACCCTCCATCGCAATCGACGACTATCCGGCGATCAAGGCTCATCTCGATGGCTTCTATGACCGTCTAGAAAAGCGGTACGACAAGGGAAGCACTCCATATAACCTTCGTAACTGCGCTTACCACGCAGAATTCGTCAAGGAGAAGCTCTTCTGGATAGATTTGACGGAGGAAGGCAGGTTCGCATATGACGATGGCGAGATGTTCTGCGTGAATTCTGCATATATGTTGACGGGCAATTCCCTCAGATACTTATGTGCTGTGCTCAACTCCACCCTCGTGACTTGGTTCATGCGGAGCAGTGCTCTCAATTCGGGAATGGGTACCACTAGGTGGGTAAGATTCACAGTGGAACGTATTCCCGTTCCCACAATTGACAGTATGAGGCAGCGGCCTTTCATTCAGCTTGTAGACAAGGTTTTGGACGCCCAGAGTGCCAAGACAGATACTCTTGAGTTAGAGACGGACATAGATCGACTGGTCTATGCTCTGTACGGGCTTACTGAGGATGAGGTTCAGTGGATTGCCAGCAGATGAAGTCCTTACACTCTTCACTACCCTCGGAGAGCAGCGGACTGTCAATCCAAATGCAAATAGGCCTAAAGGCGTTCTTCGACTTCCGAAATCTCCTGGGGAGTTAGCCCGTAAAGCTGGTATACCCTCTTATCAATCTCTGCTTCAGTCTGCGATGTGTCAGACGCCTTATCTTCCGCCTTGACTCGAAGGATGTGATCAGTCATTTCGATGAACACCCGCTGTTTGGTAGGAGTGAGGCTTGGGATTGGGATGCGCTCAACTGCGAACTTCTTCCACTGAGGCAGCCCCATACCAGTTGTCAATGCCGCGGTCTTCATTAGCCAGGCGATCAAGGTGCTGTTGAGGACTGCACACAGGTATTTCAAAGACTCACCGGTCATCATGAAGCCCTTGTCATTGCAGTACATTTCATCATTGGAGTAGCTGAATCTACCTCGCGCGGTCATATCCATCCAGAACAGCTTCTCGCTTCTGAAATCCTCGTGGTAAGCGCAGGTATCCTGCATTTCAAACCAGGCGTTGCTAGTCTTCTTCCTGGATCGTTCTCCGTTAGGAAGTCGCTTACCAGATTGCTCCAACCTCCGTTTGCCAAAAGAAAGCAGGTGTCTCTTCACAGCCGGATAGTTATCGATGTTGAGATCGAGAGCAGGGAACGTAGCTATAAGCCACAATCCCCTCCACTGGGCTTGGTAGCGCTGGATGTCTCTTCCCCGCAGTACTGGCTTGATGACGTCGGCGGACTTGGGGTCTTCGGCGATTAGCGCGTCCTTAGTCTCGTTATCGATGATGAACGCGTCATTGAGCCCAGTAGTTATTCCTCTGTAAATTGCATTATCCCACTCTTTCAGTGGAGTTCCGATGGCCCGCATCTTATCCAAGACACATTGCTCCAAGGGGGAGAGGATGCTCCAAGGAGAATCGCCATCAGGACGCACGAGGCCCCAGTGCCTCTCCTCTGGCGGAACGGTGTTATCGGCTAGACGCTCCATGTCTACCCCCAGGAATTCCCTGCCGGATCCGCCGGTCCTCAACATCAGCACACTAGAGTCCACGATAGCTGACTCGAAGACATCCTTGCCCAATTCCAGCAATCGAAGAGGGGTGTGCCCGCCTGCCAAGTACCGGCGCGTTGTCTTGCCATATTCCGCCTTCAGCCAGCTATTGGAGGTGACGTATGCCAGCAGGCCGTTGGCGGGCTTGAGCACCTGACAGCCCCGCTCATAAAAGAGCTGATAGACATCTCCGGTACGGGCTAAGGTCCCATAGCCGACATGCTTGTACTGGTTTGCTAACAGGCCCTGGTTGGCCTGCAACTGCACATACGGTGGATTCGCGATGGCAATGTCGAACCCACGCCGCTGGGCGAATACCTCTGCAAACTCCACGCGCCAGTCAATAGCTCCAAGGGGCACTCCGCTTGCGTCCAGGGAACTGCGCAGCGCAGTTTCGGTCTCGTGAATGGCATGGAACAGCCGCTGCTTGTCCGGGCCTTCGGATGCCCGCATGTATTCCGCCTTCAGGCGGCCTAACCGTCGGACGGCGTCGGCATCGTAGCCCAGAGTTCCCTGTACTTCGACTTCCGGGCTAGGGTCTGGCCCAAGTAGGCTATCGCCGCAGAGCACCTTGAAATCCAGGTTGGGCAACGGCTCCGGATGTTCTCCCTCGTATTCAATGGCCAGCGAAAGCCACATCCTGAGCATGGCGATGTTGACGGCAAAATCGTCAATGTCCACCCCGTAGAGGTTGCGCTGGATGATCTCTAGCTTCAGGTCGTAGAGGGCCTTGGCATCCACACCGGCGTTGTAGAGGGCGGTCTGAAGTTCGATAAGCTCCTGCATCATTCCCAACAGATAGGCCCCTGACCCGCAGGCCGGATCCACTACCGTCACATCAGCCAGAGCCTCTGCCACCCGGCGTGCCTGGGCCACCTGGACGCCCTCGGTGACGTGGCTGTCCACGAACAGGCCAATAGCCTCGGGCGTGAGGCCGGTGTCTTCTCTTTCAAGATACCCCTTGAGCGCCTCCCGGCACATGAATGACACCACGGTGCGTGGCGTGTAGTAAGCCCCCGAGTCGTGGCGGCCGGTCACCAGCTCCTCGAACATCTTCCCCAGCATCTCCGGGTCGACTGCCACCTCCACATCGAAGGGAGTCGACTCCAATACGGTGAAGTTGAAGCGGTCGAACAACTTAGTGAGGATTTCGGTGATGCACTCGTCTTGGACAACTATGCCGTCTCGGATGTCGAGTTCGTTCCGCTCGAACAGTCCGCCGTTGAGGAATGGCACATGGCCTATGATCTCTGATAGGTAGGCTCCAGCGTTGCCCATTTCGTTTGGACGCGGCTTGTTAAGGCCGTGAAAGAAGAGAGGCCACAGCCGCTCCTCGTAGAAATTGTCCCCGTCCTTGTTTCGGTAGTCGCGCCACAGGGCATTGAGGTATTCTCTGTCGCCCTTGAAGGTGAGCCACCCTTTGCGGGACAGAAAATAGATGAACATGAGCCGGTTGAAGAGTGTCTGGACGAACCGTCGCTTGGACTCAACATCTTCGCCGAAGCCCGTGACGCTTTGATACACCATACTGAAGGCCCGCTTGTACTCCTGGAAGAACTCCCTGGTGACGGGCTCAACGTCGAAAGCCTCGTCCAAGGCTTTCCGAATGCTGCCAGTGTCCCGGTGCTTCCAGTATATGTTGGAAACCTGCTGGACCGCCGTGCGCCGGGGCAAGTCACGCTCCACCACCATGCGGCGTAGGACCGGCCGGACGTGTTCGAAGCTGGGATACACGAGGTGTAGCTGACTAGCGGAGGAATTGGTGACGACGAGGAGTAGGTCCCCGTCTAGCTGCTGGTTGATGAGCCTGGCAGCGGTGGCCGCCTCACCTTTGCCCACACGGTCCGACTCCGGCGCTTCCAGCGTGAGGTACACTACTTGCACCCCGCCCAAGTAGGCGACACGTTCCGCCGAAGCGGGTAGGGCCATGCTGCCCGGCGTAGCACCCAAGTCCACGTGGCCAAATTCCGCGTCGAAGTCGAGCACTTCAACGAAGAGTTCACGCACGGCGGCTCCTCGTTCACTCGCAGGCGCAGTGAAGATACGCTGGATACGGCCCTCGACTTCGACCGCGTCTTCTCGGCTCGTAATGGGCATACGTCATTCCCCTTTTAGCTGGATGGAACTGAGGACAGGTGTCGCTCGGTGCCGCCTTCATCATACTTTCGATTGCCGTTGTATATCAACTCAATGTAGAATACTCACTAGGAGGGTGACAACATGGATTTCCCTGAGCGCCTGCGCACGTTTCGCAAGCAGGCCCGACTGAGTCAGCGAGACCTGGCAGAGAGGGTCGGGGTCGATTTCACCTACCTCAGCAAGATCGAGAACGGACGTGTCGAGCCACCCAGCGAAACTGTGTTGAGAAACATATCGCGGGAACTCGCGGAGGCCCTGGAAGAGGATGAAGTCGAATTGGCCGACAGGCTGATAACCCTAGCTGGAAAGATCCCGTCGGACTTGGCGGAGACGCTCTGCCGCAACCCTGAGGCCGTCAGGTTCCTCAGGTCCATCGGTAACGAGGTGTGGTCGTCCGAGGAGTGGGGACGGGTCATGAACGCCAGCCCGTCGGAGCGGCGATGAAGAGGACATCCCGACGCCGCACTCCGGGAGGATAGACGCGCGATGCCTGGGCATCTCAAGAAGCAGGTGAGCAGGAGGAATGGACGATGATTGCCAACATAAAGGCCCGATATGCCAACGGCGTCCTCACTCCGTTGGAGCCCCTCAACCTAGAAGAGGGCGCGGACGTAGTGGTGTCAGTCGAGGCGGTGTCAAGGGATATCGGAGAGCAGAAGGAAGGTCCCTTGCTGCGCATACTCCGTAAAGTCCAGGAACGCCAAGCGGAGTTGCCCCCAGACACTTGGGATGGCCTTCCTATCGACCTTGCCAAGAATAAGAAGCACTACCTTTATGGCCACCCGAAGGAAGAGGACTGATGCGAACGGTCTTTGCGGATTCCGGCTACTGGATCGCCCTCCTATACCCCAGAGACCAGCACCACGCTACAGCGACAGCGGTGGCTGCTGGGCTGGGCCAGGTTTCAATTGTTACGACGCACATGGTGCTGGCCGAAGCGTTCAACGCGATGGCAAAGTCAGGTGAGGGCAGTCGACGCCATGTCACCCAACTGTTGGAAGACCTTGAGAACGATCCTGACATCGAAGTGATACCACAGACTGAAGCGCAATTCAGGGCTGCGGCGGAGCGGTACGCCACGCGGAGTGACCAGTCGTGGAGCCTCACTGACTGTGCGAGCTTTCTTGTTATGGAGGAACGGGGTATGGCTGAGGCGCTGGCCTATGATCGGGACTTCGAGCAGGCGGGATTCGTCGCTCTGCTCAGAGTGGGGCAGGCATGATGCCAATTCACTGCTCCCCTACAGGTGCAGCCCGTTGAACATCCTGCACTCCACGACGGACCCCACGCTGCTGGCCCGCCTGAAGGAGATGCTGGGCAGTTCTGACAGGGCCGACATCGCTGTCGGCTACTTCTTCATCGGCGGCTTCGGGGCCGTCGCCGACGACTTGGCGCGACTGAACAAGGTGCGCATCCTGGTGGGGCGCACGGACCGGCAGGTGGTGGAGGAGGTCGCTCTCGGCCTTCAGCAGCACCAAGCCCTGCGTGCCCGACTGGACGCGGACGCCCTCGTGCGCCGCAGCCAGCGAAGCGAAATTGCCCAGGAGACCGTCGCCAGCGTCGCCGAGGGCGTGGCCGTGCTCCCGCAGGAGCGGGCCACAGAAGCCGCCGTCTCCAAGCTGAAGGACATGGTGACTCTCGGCAGGGTGGAGGTGCGGGCCTACCTGCGAAGTCCCCTCCACGCCAAAGCGTACCTATGTTGGTACGACAACCACGCCGAACCCGGAGCGGCGGTGGTCGGCTCCTCCAACCTCACGCTGGCTGGGTTCACCGGCAACACTGAGCTCAACGTGCGCGTCACTGGCGACGCGGAAATGGAGGCTCTGCGCGACTGGTTCGATGCACTGTGGACAGACTCGGAGGACATTGGTGACGCGCTGGTGACGGAACTGGAACGGTCGTGGGTCTTGGCGAAGACACCGCCGTACCATGTCTACCTGAAGGCGCTCTACGAGCTCTACCACACCGACGTAGGAGGCGGTGAGCTGACAGTTCCGCCACGCGACCAGGAGTTGGCCAACTTCCAGTTGGACGCAGTGCGCCGCGGGCTGTCCATGGTCGAGGCCTACGGAGGGTGCTACATCGGCGATGTCGTGGGCCTGGGTAAGACCTTCATCGGCGCTGAGCTGCTGCGCCAGCTTCGGGTGAGCTACCCGAACGAGGGGCCGCCGCTCATTCTCTGCCCGGCCAGACTGAAGCCCATGTGGGAGGTGTTCAACGAGCGTTTCGCCTTGGGGGCGGAAGTCGTCTCTCACAGCATGATCGCCGCCCCCGCCGAAGCCGAGTTCGACGAGGAACTGGGGCGGTACGTGGACGCGGCTCAGCCCGGGCAAGGCATCCTCCTTGATCAAACGTATCGCAATCGCGGGCCGGTACTGGTGGACGAGGCGCACAACTTCCGCAACATCAACCAGCGTTCCAGGGGCCTCGCCAACTACCTGGAGTCGGGTGACCATAAGGTGATTCTCCTCAGCGCTACGCCGCAGAACCTGGGTCCCATGGACATCTACCGCCAACTCCGGATGTTCCTCCACGACACGGAGCACGGCCTGAACATCGAGCCGGTCAGCCTGGAGGGCTACTTCCATAATGCCCAGGAGTGGCTGGCCTACCGTGTCCTGTACGAGAACTACGAGGCGGAGTTCGGCGCGTGGCAGGCTTTGGGATCGGCTGGAGCGCCTCCGCTGCCTCCCGACAAGCCGAAGGTGCCCAAGGCGGAGATAGATCAGGTACTGCTGCCGGTGTTCATCCGCCGCCGTCGAAGGGACATACGGGACCTGTACGGAGATACTGCGCTCGTGAACGGCAAGCCGGTGCGCTTTCCCGACCCGGTCTTGGACAACGTGGAGTACCGGCTGGACAAGGTGTACGCCAAGGCGGGACCACTGTCAGAGCTGGAGACGTTGCTGCGCGAGCACAAGGCAGCAAGGTATCGGGCCACCGAGTATATCGAAGAAGAGGCCAAGGCGAAGCCAGAGTACCGCGACCTCTTCCGGGCGGGAGACAGAATCGCCCGGCTGATGGGCGTTCTGTTGCTGAAGCGGCTAGAGTCCAGCATTGAGGCGTTCCGCTCCACGCTCCGCTCCCTGATGACCAGCAACCGGAACTTCCGGGAGGCGCTGGCCTCCAACTTCGTTCCCATAGGCAGTACGGCGACGCGTCTGCTGGCCGGGCAGTCCTTCGACGTGGACGACCTGCTGGAAGTCCTCAAACAGGAGGAGCAGCGCCGTCAGCAGGCGGGCAGCGAGCGCGACAAGCTGGTCCACAGTGCCGTCGACTTCGATACCGACAGGTGGATACGAGACCTCGATGGGGATCACGACGTGTTGGAGGACATCCTCGGGCGTGTGAAGGACATCGGGCCAGAGGACGACGACAAGCTGCGTGCGCTTCGGGAATTCTTGGCCCGGCCTGAAGTGCAGGCGGGGAAGGTACTGGTCTTCTCCGAGGCCGAGACGACAGTGGAGTATCTCTACAGGGAGTTGAACTCCGGTGGCCGACAGGCAGACATCGCGCGGCTGACCGGCAGCACGAGCCATGACGCCGAGAGGATAGTAAAGCGATTCTCTCCAACTTGGAACTTGGGGGCACGCGAGTCTTTGCCTGGTCCAGAAATACGGGTGTTGCTGGCGACGGACATCGTATCCGAGGGTCAGAACTTGCAGGACTGCGCCTGCGTGCTGAACTATGACCTGCACTGGAATCCGGTACGGCTCATCCAGCGGTTCGGTCGGATCGACCGCATCGGCACGGAGCACGAGGTCATCAACCTGCACAACATGTGGCCCGACGTAGCGGTGGACGCTGAGTTGTCGCTAACCGAACGTCTGCACCGGCGCATTCAGTCGTTCCACGACCTCATAGGATTGGACAGCAAGCTACTTTCGGATGCCGAACGGCTGAACGCAAGTGCGATGTACCGCATCTACGATGGCAAGACTCTGCCTGAGATGGACGACGGACTGGATGAGGTGGCCGCGAATCAGCGAGCCATCACGCTGCTACAGCGCATTCAAGAAGATGACCCGGACCTGTGGCAAACAATCACCCGACTGCCTGACGGGATACGATCCGCGCTTGAAGCGCGGATGGTGCAGGTTGAGGCGTCCAACGAGAGCTACGCTCAGAACGTGTTGGGGATAGAGGGGTCACAGGCGCCGCTCATGTCGCCGGCGACGATGGCGTCTATATCCTCGCCATTCGACGATCCGCGACAGGGAGAAACGCTGGTGCTTCTAAGCGCTGGGGGCGTGAGAAGCTGCTATGCGGTCGGCAGTGGCTTGGAACCCCGCGCCATTAGCCCGGCGCAACTCATCGCGGCGGCTGAGTGCAGCCCGGACACGCCCGCACAGCCGTTGCCCGCGGACACGAACGAGCGCGTCATGGCCGCTTTCGATGCATTCCGCACGGACTTCCAGCGACGGTTGGGCAGGGCCAGAAGGCCGCGGGACACAAGGGCACGCCGCTATGTCTCGCGTCACCTCGGCATCGCCATGCGCGAGGCCCATGAGGACGCGGGACTGTTGAGCCGCATCGAAGTGCTGCGGCAGATATTCCTAGGGGATGTGTCTCCACAGGTTGAGAGCGCCTTGGGCGAGATCAGGAATCTGAGGATTGAGGGATCCGTACTCCTGACCCGCCTTGAAGCTCTCCGGGAACGGTATCGCCTCAACCCGGCTGATGACACTGATCGCTCACAAGCTGCGGAGCCGCAGGTCATTCGCATCGTCTGTTCGGACGGGGTTGTGTGAGGACAATGCCGACGTAGCGCAAAGGAGATTGCCGACGTGACGACTTCAAACTTGTCTTTTCCGATCCGACATGTCTCAGTAAGGGTCCCCTGGCATGACAGAGGGTGGGAGGGTACTGTTTGCGCTGACCCCGCAAACAACTCAGCGTGTCTCAAGCTGCCCCGCATAGCTGAGAACAAAGACGAGGCCGCAGAAGCCAGTGTCGCGGGCAGTCATTTCAGAGACCTCCATTCGCAGCAGGTCCCTCCCTGTCTCGTGGAGAGGGTAGCGTTCATGAGTCCGCATGGCTTGCTGAGGAACCATGTCCACCCATACGTGGGAGGTAACCCGGACACCCACGGCCATTTCAGACCCACTCCCCTCAACTATCGACCATATACCGCACCCGCTCTGCCATTTAGATGGATGAGCAAGAATGCTTTCGGGGAACTCCGGGAGCACTCTCCTCTTGATGAAGTGGATGAAGGCCTTGAACCCCGCCTCGACTTCCGTACAAATTGGTGGCAGGACCACAGAAACCAGAGAACTCTTCTTGAATCGTTTTGGGGACACGTGAAGGAGGAGACATCTCTCGTGTTTTTTTATGCCAAACAGATACCTCTAGTGGACGACATGCCAGGTCGGCGCTTTCTCCTGGGTGTCGGCCGCGTGAAGTCCGTCGGCCCACTCACGGAGTATCGATATGACGGGTCACCTGACGGAAAGCTGCGGAGTATCCTGTGGGAGCGGATGATGGGCCACTCGATTCGCCCTGGATTCGAGGACGGCTTCATATTGCCCTACCACGAGGCCCTAGAGAAGTCACACGACGGCGGGGCCTTCGACCCCGCTGAAGTGATTGCTCTAGCTCCACCGGACCGGTTTACTGAATTCTCCTACGGAACGGAGGATATCAGTTATTCAATCGAGACAAAAAACTTCGGTATACATGGGGAGTCGGACTCGAAGCGAGTTGACTACGACCTTGAGTTCATGTGGAACGGCTACGAGTTCTCCGTCTTCCAATCAACACAAAAAAGTACGGTTCTCATGGGCCGTCGATTTGGATGCAACTGAGGTTGAATAGGTGGCAACAGCCTGCGGAGCTACAGACCTCCCATCTGTGGTGGATTGAAAAACAGGTCTGCCGACTGCCCTACGGGTTCAAGCCCTCTCAGGTGGGCTGGACTTGACGAAATCAAGAACCGACGCCGATTCGCTGGTCACTCCGTCGCTGGGCATGGGGACGGTGTATGTCAGCGTCGCCTCGTCTCCCATCACCTCAATGCCCTCCACGAAGTTGCGGATGAGCGCCTTCCGCTCGGGGATCGTCCCATCCTTCAGGAAGTCACGGAAGTCCGCAACGTACCTCGCTATCTCCTCGGTGGCGGGCAGCTCCACTCTCCTCTGCTCAAGCTGGGTCTCGGCGTCGTCTCTCGCAGCCTCCAGCTGCTCCTCTCGGTGCCTCAGAGACATGATGCGGGGCGACAGGACCTCAAGCGTCAACTCGCTCGTCTCAATGGCCTCGTAGAGCTTCTCAAGCCGCTTCCTCACGTCGGACAGCTCCGCCTCGACGACCTCCAGCCTGCCGGACAGCTCCCCGGCCATCGCGTCGATCTCCTCGGCCACGAGCGTCACCAGCGCCACGATGGTCTCCTCGTTCAGTATCCGCTCCCTGATCTTCTCCACCACGAACGTCTCCAGCTTCGGGGCGTTCAGGTAGCGGGCGCTGCACGTCCCCGCGCCCTCCCTGAACAGGGTGCCGCAGACGTAGTAGGCGAACTGGCCGCTCTTGGCTCCCTGGGCCGAGTAGGGCTTGCCGCACACCCCGCAGCGCAAGAGACCGCTCAGAAGGTACGGGCTGCCCACCCTGGCGGGCCTCTGCACCTTCGGGGCTCGGTCGCTCATCGCCTGCTGCACGTCGTCGAACAGCTCCCTCGACACCAGGGCGGGCCATGCTCCTTCCACCCTTACAGGGTCCTGGGCCTTCTCTCCCTTCGATATCCGGCCCCATACGGCTGTGCCGGTGTACGCCTCGTTCCTCAGCACGTAGTGGAGTCCGCCCTTGTTCCACCGCTTGCCCCGGTTGGTGACGCCCCTCTCGTTCAGCTCCTTGCATAGCTCCTTGAGGCCGCTGCCCCGCAGGGACTTCTCGAATATCTCCTCCACCACCGGAGCCGTGGCCGGGTCCACTTCCAGCGTGGGGCGCTCCTTCGCTCCGTCGCTGACCTTCACCTTCCTGTAGCCGAAGGGGGCCTTGGAGCCGAGGAAGAAGCCCCGCAACGCGGCCTCCCGCATCCCCCGTACGACCTCCTGGGCAAGATTTTCGCTGTAATATTCGTCCACGCTCTCGATGATGCCCTCAAGCAGCCTGCCGGTGGCGTTGTCCTCGGCCTGCTCGGTGATGGACACCACGCGGATGCCCTTGCGCCGCAGCTGGGATTTGAAGGCCACGGCGTGCTCGCGCTTCCTGGTGAATCTCGAAAACTTCCAGACGAGAATCACGTCGAAGGGGGCCTTGGGCTTGGAGCCCTCCTCGATCATCTCCCTGAACTGAGGCCGGTTGGCCACTCGGCCGCTCTCGGCCTCGTCGATGTACTCGCGGGCCACGGAGTAGCCGTTGGCCTTCGCGTACTCTTTGAGCGCCCGCAACTGTGCGGACACGGAGAGGTCCACGTCCTGCCGGTCGCTGGACACCCTGGCGTAGAGCGCCGCCGGTGTAAGTGGCTGTGGGTGATTCTTCTTCGTCATTCTGTCCTCCTTCAATCTCCCTGTGAGTCTTCCTGTTCGGCATGGCGAGCGCGGAGCCTCTCGTACCGGATGGTCCTGAGCCAGTCGCGTTCTTCCATGTAGTTGCGTAGGGCCTCTCGTATGAGCTCGCTCATGGTGCGGCCCTCCCCGCGCATCACGTCTTGCACCTGCTCTGCCATATCAGGCGGCAGAGAGAACGTGATCGTCTTGGTGTTTCTGTTGATGAGCCTATTGGTCATAACCTGTCTTACTCTCTATGATCCGGCATCCGATGGCCTGTTGTCAACGACGCGTCCCAAACCCGCTCACTCCTACTGGACCCGAAGTCAGCTTGACCTGTCAGCTATTCGGACGGGGAGATATGCCAAAGTCTCTTACTGATTCTCAGGGGCCTCGGCGAATGTCAGGCGGAAAGGACCGTAACATCGATGGTGAGAGGTTAAACCGCAGACCAGACGGCGCCACCACGATGTGTTTAGTCTGTGGATGTGTGGCGCACTCCTTAGCGGATACGGCTCCTGTAGCCACTTATGCCTCTTTCGGTGTCCACGTGCTTCTCAAATGTGATTGTCCCTAGCTAATCTACTGTCAAGATGGGGTCAATTGCTTGAGGTTACTTGTTCGTTGCTGAGTAGAGCATAGACCCTCTTCAACAACATCAACAGCGTCAGCAGAAACAAGGTCCCGAGGTAGTAGATCACTGCGCTGACTATGTGCGTAGCTACCAGCGAAGCGCAATCACTCATGACGCCAAACATCAATACGGCACCAACCGTCACTAGCGCCACGAGCACCGCAAAAGCGATGTTGCTGAATATCTCATGAAACAGCTTCTCTCTCATCTCCTGGATTCCCTCATCAGAAGGGGGCTCAGAGTTCCGTGCTATGTTGTAAGCCAATAGAAGCAGATTGAGGAGGAGGGCAGTAAATATAGAGAGAGAAGTAGCGATTACGCCGATCAGATTCGTCGGAAGCGCCCCCAGGATCCCTGCGAACCCGGCAGCGACAAGAAGCGGCACGAGAAAAAAGAGCAGAAAATCAAGCGGACGGTACTTTCTCGTGGAGTTGTCCTTGAACGTCTCAAGGTGATCGCGTACGATTTTGGTGACGTTAACCTTATCAAGCATCCCGACTGCCAGTTCCAAGGTCAGCAAGCAAACTACCCATCAGATCTCGAGCAACCGCGTCAATGCTGTTGAATTCAGGGTGACCGTCGTTGTCAATGCGGATATCTGAAGTGATATCCACATAAGCCCTTATCTTCAAGAGATCCGAGAGGTCGAGTGTTTTCTTACTGCCCCTTACATCTAACTCGACCTTTACGTTGTCATATTCATGGCCACGCAGTTCGACCATCTCACTAATCTCTCGTCTGCCATTGAGTACCTCTCGTAGCCTATTCAGCAGTGGGATGCTTTGTCCCCTTCTCGGTAAGAACACCAGCTCGGCAGTTCCTTCTGTCTCTACGTGTCCTCCAGCGTCATAAGCGTCAGACAAGTCCGAGGGTAGGCCGAACCGGATGAACCTGATTTTGGTGAGTCGTCCATTCTGCAAGTATTCATCGAGCAATTGCTTGGGCACCAGAGGGTTGAATGCTACCTTAAAGCCTTGGTAAGAGCTCTCAAAGTATTCCGAGAAGTCCTTCAGAAACATTGTGCGTATCCCAAGATTGGATCTTCTCTGGAGGAGAATTACGCCCTCATCACGATTAGTAGGTAGGTGTGTCAAGAAATAAAAGGGCATCATCTCTGCGTCGGTTCCGATCCGTTGATAGGAAACGGTCTCCGTATCTACATTGTATAAGTCGGCGGTGTATCCGTATTCGCCAGTCTCCACGATTCCATTAACCGTCGAATTTGTGGCATAAGGCCGAAGAACACGCCACAACTTCTGACGCTCGTGGTCAATGGAATAATCCGCCACGCGAGCTTGGAGATATTGATGAAAGATAGTCATTAAGTCACTGCCACGCACAAAACCACCTAAGGGCAAATTCTCTCCTGTGCTCTTATCAGTCACCCTTACCGTGTAGCAACCAAGTGAAAAACTAGCCAATGTGTAAACTCCTTGCTGGACGGGCCTTGAGGCTCTCACCTGAGGAATTCAAGCCCTTTATTTGCTTGTCGAAGTTCCCCCGATATTACTGCGCGAGCTTGGACCTGATACCTTCCTCGAATTCGGTCAGAGTAACGGGGGAGCCACCCGTCAGGCCCTCGGTAGCCCTCTCAAGTGTGGTGACATGGACACTATCTCTCACGAGCTTGAAACGCCCGCTGGCGTGGTCTTCTGCGAAGTCTACGGTGAACCACGCTATGTCCCCACTCGACAGGTCTCCAACCTCCTCCATGCGCCCCAGGGACTCGAAGAAGAGCTTGTCTACCACCACAACCATCTTCTTGCCCCATCGACGGAGCGTAGGCACCTTGATCTGCAACTGCGGCATTAGACGCTTCGGGCCACTACTCCGGTAGTCGGGCCGCCGTATCTGTCCCGGGAAGGGCGGCTGCTCTCCTTCGTAGTTCCTGATGCTTCTGAACTCTTCACCCATGCTCCTACCAGAGAAGTAGACGGCTTGAATCTCCAGGGCGCACCAATTGAGCGCTGCCGCGCTGGCCTCCTGATTCGCCAACACCATGTCTATCCGTCCCACGTGCGTGTTCCCATCTTCGGCCTTCAGGAAGCCAATCTCGGTGGCTATGGCAGGTTTGGAAGTACCTAAGACGACCTCGCCCACCCACTGAAAGATCGTCATTTCCTCTTCAAATCGCCGGGGACAGAGAACCCTCAATCCGGCCTCCGCGCCCGATACAGGAATAGCCGCACCATCATCATCTTCGTATAACCTGAATGAACAGACACCGCCCTTCTTCGTGCATGCTCCCCCACCCATACGAAAGGGGCATGGGTGGGAACCGGTCCCAGCGGCATACGAGCGGCGTTCGTCCCGCGTCAGATCGACGAATGAATGTCCGAACCACTCACCTATCCCGAAGCGTCGAGAGCGAGTCATGGTGTCAGCTCGTGCGACGTAATGAGTAACTCGTACATCACCGCGTGGTGCGTATTTTTCATTGGAACCTTGGCGAGGTGGAATCTCCGGCTACGCGCCATCTGGATGACATCGGGGCTCTCGTCGTAGGTCATCATGAATACGCCCCGTACCCGTGACATCCGCTCGAACAGGTCCTCGTGGTCGATCTCGTTGTACGTATACAGACGCCTCCCCGCCCGCTTGCCAGCGGCAGTGTAGGGGGGGTCAATGAAGAACGCGGCCGCTCCGTTGTCCTTGCATAGATCCACGAGGCGCACACCATCTCCTTGGAAGAAGTCGAGCCGCTCGGCACAGTCCCCTATGGCGCGGATGCGTGCCGCCAACGTGTCGGGATACCAGCGGGAGGAGATCCCATGCCCGTTCTCTCCCTCCTTCATCACCGAAGCTCCCTTGGCCAGGATGCCACCCCGACTGACTCTGTTCCGCAACAGGGTTCGAAAGGCGGCGTCCATACCGAACGTCCCTGCATCTGCGAATATCGCGTTCACGTTCTCTGGAGTTGCCACGAAACCCTCAACCCGGCGAGCCAGTTCTTCGGCGTGGTCGATCATGCATTGCCAGAGATTGGATATGTCCGGGTCTCTCTCGCAAAGCACTGCACGATCCACGTAGCAGTCCATGACCGCCGTTAGTGATGCGATCCCGCCACCGGCAAACGGCTCGACGAAGACCTCTGGGCGAAAGTCGAGGCCCTCAAGGTACTTCCGTATTTCGGGCACGAGCCAAGTCTTGCCGCCTGGATAGCGCATGGGGCTACGTTGAGGGACCGATGCAACGTTTACCGCCTTGTCGGACAGCACCGGAATCGCCTGTGTGAAGTCCGATTCAGCGCCGCTTCTGGCCCCTTGGTCCTTGAGGGAGGCCGCGCCGTTCGAAGACGATACCTCGTCCCTTTGGCTGAGCGTGGTTATGTCCGTTTGGCTTACCGTCATTGGCGGTCTATGTCCTCTCCAGAATCGCCAAGACCATTGCGATTCGTCGTTCCCGTCTCTGAGGTGTCTATCGCCTCGTAATCTCTGACGGTAGTGACTTCTGAGCCCGGCGAAGCCGTGGCACTCACGTGCAGTTGCCGTCCAATAGCTCCCAGGGCGGCGTCAATCTGGTCAAGCCACGAGCGGTGCTGAAGGTCCAGAACGCGATCAACCTGCGGCAGATGCCACCCCAAGCGTCGGGCCAACTCCGCTTTGGTGATGCCCTGGTCTCTCATGCCCAGATACAGCATCACCTTCACGGAAGTCAGAGTCGGCAATATGGCGTAGGATGCACCTCGGGACGGTGGGGGAATGTCCTTGCGGTCTTGGATGCGGGCCGCTATCGCCTCTTCGAGCGCTTGAACGGCGCGGGTGACGGCCTCCTCCCGATCGTCTCCAAAGGTGGTCAACTCTGGGAAGTCAGGGGAGGTCGCCAGAACGGCACCGTCTTCCTCTTCAATCGTTATTGGGTAGGCGAGCATTCGTCCAACCCCCAAGTCCTTTTCGGCCTGCTTCGGAACTCTCCTCCGCTCGTGTCTCATATCATCTACAACACTTGTGTTGAAGTCAAGGGTCCGCGTCGTCACTCGCAGGGTGGCAACACGAGCCCGCACACAGGCCCCCCTCACAGGGCGGGAGATTCGAGGGTACGTCGGCGGCGTCATACCCGTATACAGGAGATCCCACGGAGAGGCAAGTTGCAGATCGGGCGGTTCCATAGCTGAAATCGGGGTGTAAGGGACAGCCTGCTAAATCGGAGCGAGCAATTTGATTCCGGGGTTCCTTCCACGGTCATGGGGCAGTCGCAGCTACGAAATGGGGAGAGTGGAACATGGACATGGGGATCGTCGAAAGACGGTTCCGTGACCCGCTCAGTCTCCGTCTTCGTCCTCCGCTGGCGGCCTGAGCGCAGCCCCGGACCGGGACGCCTGACGACGCAGGTGGGCGCGGGCGATCATGCGGGCCAGGATGCGAAGCCCGCGCCGCACCGTCTCCCGCTCCTCCGCGGAGTGCGTTGGCGACCCCCGCCTCGCCGTAGCCCGGCGATTGGTCGGTGGGTTCTCTCCGTTGACGCTTCTCATCCCGTTCCTTCCGCATCCGAGAGTTTCCCGGGCCAGGGAGTCCTCCCGACGGCCCAGGTGTCCGCCATCCAGTGTGAGCGGTCGAGACGTTGGGCATAACTACCTATGAGGGCGCTCACGTGAGCGCCCCTATGAGACCTGGGGCGAATACCCTCATTGGCGATACCGTTGGGGTGGACAGAGAAATGAAGTGAGTTCCAAAAATGCAAGTCGGGCCGTTTCGTAGCTGAAATGAGGCGGGTCAGCCCTCTACAGGAAGGAAACAGTGAACACTTTGACTTGCGGTACGTTCCGGACACGGTTTGCAAGTCCTCTAGCTGAAAGTTGCATTTATGTAGGTGGCTGAAGTTGGGTCAGGGTTGCAAAGGCCCTAGCTGGCAGTTGCATTTTTGCGGGGCGGCGGGAGGGCTGGAATCGGGAGGTGGTGGGGGCGTGACGCCGTAGGTCAACGCGGGCGATCATCCGGGCCAGGATGCGCAGAGTCCCCCAGGGGGGCGCAGACGGAGGGGGCGCAGACGGGAGCCCCTTGCAAGCTCCGCCAAAACGGAGAGCGTCCGCGCAGTGCGGGGGGTGTACAGGAGTTGGAGTTTTGTACCAGGAGTGCATTTCGGGTCGTCGGCAAGCTGAATCAGGGGCAAATCGTCCCTCTACAGGACGGAAACAGTGAACACTTTCAGAAAGGGTGCGTTCCGGACCGCAATGACATTGCCAAACGTGGGGAATGCCATCGGCAGGCCCGTGGGAGCGGCGTCTCAATGACATTAGGCCCCGGAAAACGCGATTGAAGTGGGGGTGCAAGACGTAGCGGTTTTGCGGCTGTCAGAGGCATCTTCGGCCCTCTGAGAGGCGTTGACGCAACCCTCGTCGAGGTCGTGGCTGGGTGACACGTCAACCACGTTGCGGGGTTTGATGTCGGGTCGCTCAGGGTCTCGAAGCCGGTCTCCCAGGGCCTCCAGCCCGGCACGGGTTCCCGGCGCGTGGGCGGGGACGGTGGCCCAGGTTGGCCCATCGGATTGGCCGCCGATTGCAGTCAGGGGATGTATACGGAAATGGGACTCTGGGCAGAAGCGGACATTCTCGGAGTGTCGGGGCGGCCCCCTTACCTCAGCACAAACCACCACAGGAGAACGCTGGCGATCAGCAGCGCCAACAGCACGAAGGCGGTCACGCGGACCGCGATGAGCGCTTCCTTCGTCTCCTTGTGCTCGGTGCGCTCCTTCCGGTACGCCTCCTCCAGCTCCTGATACGGCCGTCTGCCGGCGGATGCGGACTCCCTGGCCTCATCCCGCTCCCGCTCCAGCTCCGATGCGCTAAGCTTCAACTCGGACACGTTTTGCTCCAACTGGCGCACGGTCCGCTCAAGCTCCTGCTCCCTGGCGATGGTCCGGCGCAGCAGCTCCTCCTCGGTGATGTACTCCCCCTTCATCCGCACGAACACGCGGCGGCCCTCCCTGCGGACCTCCACCTCTCCCTTCCGTATCATCCGGTCCAGGGTCGAGAAGGAGATCTCCAGCTCCTCAGCCGCCTCCGCCTTCGTGACCCAGCGGGCGGGCTCATCCATCGTTTCTCCCTCCCTATCGGCTGACACGTCAGAGTTCCCAAAGTGCAATCAAGGTGTCACCGGACTCGCTCGTTATTTTAGCACGGCTTCCCATTTTGCACCCTGACCGGTCAGGCGACACGTCAACCCCGTTTCGTAGCTGACACAGGGGTGTTTTGGGGGTCGGCGGACCTCGGAAACCGAGCCGGTTGTGCCATTTTGTACCCCCCAGCCAGCATAGAGGGGAGATAGGGACGCATCGGCCCTATCTCCCCTCTACAGGACGGTGACGCATCCGGTGGTAGAGTGAGTCCCATTGGTAGAAGCGCAACTCGGACAGGGCACGTCTCGGGGACTCCGGCTCCCACAGCGGGTGCCATGACGGTCCCAGTATCCCTGTGTTGGACAGAGCGGGGATGCACGACACGAAGATGGGCAGGGACATCCGGCTCAGCCGGGCGGCGGTGCGCACGTAGGTGTCCTCGACCTCCACGGTGTCCACGACGAAGAGGGTTACGGGGTATGGCGGCTGGTCTTCCTTATGCTCGGGCGACCAGTAGTAGCTCGTGTAGGGGCTCAGACGGGCAATGACTCCCTGGGGATGCCTGGCGCGAAGCTCGTGCTCGAAGTAGAACGGTATCCGAAGGCCCTCTGCGGTCATCTGCCCCACAGCGTCGGGAGCGATGGCCGAATCTCCCCAGTTGTAGGCCCGGTCGGCCCTGGCGGTGGGGACGGACCACACCAGCTCGCTGTCGGGGTCGGACCTAGCCTCGGCCTCCAGCTTCGAGAGGAACCATGTGATGCCGTCGGCGTGCTTCGTCTGAAGCGCCCACGTCTCGATGCGGTGGCCCACGTGTCGCCTGCGGCCCTGTCTGTCGGTGCTGAGGGCTGTGCTCCATATGCCCTGCGTGGTGGGAAGCTGGGCGCGGTCCCTGTGGGTGACGTAGCGTATGCCCTCGGCGGACAGCGTGTAGCGAACGTTGCCGCGTTTGCCGTGACGCTCAATGAGGTTCCAAGTATCGACGAGGCTGCGCATCATCTGACTGACCCGCCCCTCGGAGACGCCGAGCCAGAGGGCCAGGTGCTCACGGGGGATCATCGGGTAGTCGGCGATGAGGTCCAGCGTCCGCTTCTCAGCGGGGCTGACGCCGAAGGCCGGCGCAGCCTGCGCCATTCGCTCGGGGCGGGGCAGCGATGCTCGCTTCCGCTCCGGTGATGCGGTGGAACGCCATCCGCCGGGGCTGCCGTGGGCGCTCACGTCCTCCAGCGTGTGGTACGAGCTGCCGACCCACGAGTATTTGTGCCAGAGGCGAAGGTCCCGTCTTTCGAGCGCGTCCCTGGTCTCCACGGCGACGAAGCAGTCATCGAGGTTCAGTTGTATGCAGAACCTCGTCGTCAGCCGCTCCTCCCATACGCTGGGCGTCAGGATCAGGATGGTGTCGGGGCGGCGGGTGTAGTCGTATTCCGCTATGGCTCTCAGCCGGTCGTAGAGAGACCGGCGCCGCAGGGCCAGGCCCTGGCGCACCACGCCGAAGCTGCGGCCGTCGTGGAGGGTGATCGTGGCGTCGAAGCGGCCCCTGCGGTGGAACTCCACGTGCGACCGGAGCCCGTCGATGCCGGGGGACATCGAGGCGGCGAGTCGGTAGATGCTGGCCACCGCGTCCATCCTGCGGACCAACAGCGTCAGCCACTCCCTGGACACCGGGTAGGCTCGCACGAAGTCCGAGGGCGCCTCGAAGCCGAGGACCAAGGCGGACTCGCCGATGCCGTTGGCCGTCAGGTAGTACCTCTGGCTCGAAGGGAGATGGGCAGTCCCGTGACTCACCCTCCCGACGATGCGTTCGGCCAGCAGGCCGGCCAGGGCGCGGTGAACCGTGGCGTGCGGCTCGCCGAGCATGAGAGCCAGTTCCGCCGAATCGACGAAAGGCATCCGGCTGAGGGAGTCGAGCAACTGTCGTTCCGAGAGCGCCAAGTTCGGATCCTCGTTCCTAGCTGTGTCGCATTTGCCCAACATCCCATTGTGAACGGAAAAGACGGCGTATGTAATGCCCTGCAAGCCATTGTGTCCAATCCAATCTTGTGGTAGGGGCGAAGGATTGCCGGGTCTGCTCAATGCAGCCCAGGAGTGGTTGCGCATAGACCCCAGGGCGGTCGCCTCGTGTATGAAGACAGCAAGGCTGTCCTGGCGGCTGCGGGAGGCGTTGGAGCAGGGGCTACAGTCGGGGGCAGGCTCGGCAGCGGCCCAGCAGCCGGCCGTAGGCGGAGTGTGTCTATAGTCGGCCAGCCCGATCACTCACGCCCCGTGCTCTGGATGCGGGAGCGGGCAAACGACGGTTAAGCCCTAATCCACCGAAGGACGGCGTGTAGGAGGCCTGCTGAAGAAACAAAAGGGTGCGCCTCTGAATCTGGGATAATGGTTTTGTAACAGAAAACCGGTCCCAGAAAAGGAGCACCCGATAGATGCTACCACGTAACCACCCCGACCGCATCCAAATCGCCTTCGACGATCACCGCCTGGTGGCCAATGCCGGGCTGATCCTTCCCGCCACCCTCGCCCTGCGCCTTGGCCTGCCCCAACTCCTCCGGAAGGACCTCGACCTCGGCGGCGCACCGGGCCGGGCGAACACCGGCGACAAGATGATGACCCTGGTGGCCTCCGCCCTAGCCGGCGGAGATTGCATCGACGACGCCGATGTGCTGCGCGCCGGCGGGACCGCCCGCGTGCTCGGTTTCACGGCTAAGGCGCCCTCCACCCTGGGGACCTTCCTGCGCAGCTTCAGGTGGGGCCATGTCCGCCAACTGGACCGGGTGAGCCGCGAGTTGCTGGCCCGGGTCTGGAAGGCCGGTGCCGGACCCGGCGACGCGCCGTTCACCATCGACCTCGATTCCACCATCTGCGAGACCTACGGACTGGCCAAGGAGGGCGCCCGCCACCACGGCTATACCGGCAAGCGGGGCTACCACCCGCTGCTGGCCATCGCCGCCGGCACCGGAGACGTGCTGATGTCCCGGCTGCGCGAGGGCCGGGCCAACACCGCCCGCGGCGCCGCCCACTTCCTGCGGGAGACGGTGGGACGGGTGCGCTACGCCGGGGCCAACGGACGACTCACGCTACGGGCCGACAGCGGGTTCTACACTCATGGCGTGGTATCCGTCTGCCGCAAGATGGATGTCCGCTTCTCCATCACCATCCGCCAGCACAAGAGCCTGCGCAATCTCATCGAGGCGATACCAGAGGATGCCTGGACTCCCATTCCCTACTGGATGGACGGCGCCGCCGATGTGGCCGAGACCACCTGCACTCCGTTCCAGAGTGAACCTGACGCCGCACCGGTGCGGCTCATCGTCCGGCGTGTGAAGCCCACGCCCGGTTCCCAGCTGGCCCTCTTCGCCTCCTACAGCTATCACGGCTTCATCACCGACCGGGACGGGGAGATGCTCGAACTGGAGGCCGACCATCGCCGCCACGCCGAGATCGAGAATGCCATCCGAGACCTCAAGCACGGTGTGGGGTTGAACCATCTCCCCTCGGGCCGCTTCGCCGCCAACGCCGCCTGGCTGGCGGTACAGGTGATGGCCCACAACCTCGCCCGCTGGACAGCGCGCATCGGTCTGGGCGAGCAGATCGTGACCACCAAGACCCTCAGACGACGGTTCTTCTCCCTGGCCGGACGGATCACCCGCTCGGCACGCCGCCTCACACTGCATCTGCCACAGCGCTGGCCTTGGGAAGCCCAGTTCGATCGTGCCCTGGCCCGATTGCGCGCCCTGCCACTCCCTGCCTGACGGCGCCCGTCCGCCACTGACTCGCCAGCCAACCCAACGTCCCCGCAAACTCGCGCCAGCCCAGTCCGCGAGCGCCTCTTGCCGTGTCCTATCCCGCCATCTCGCTCTCCACAGCCACTGTAGGCCGCCATCGGTGCCCCCAAAAGCGCCTGCAGACCGCCCGCCAACCTCCCGTCTACCCAAATTCGAGCCCGGATCATCGCGCCTGTAACTCCCTCACCCCCTTCCGCTGTCCTCACGCCGTCCATCCCTGTCCATCGGTGGATTCGGGTTAAGGGGGGCGCAACTGAGGGATACAACGGAAAGCACAGACGATCAATTGCCTCAGACAATTGAGTTTACTTAACGTGGTACTGAAATTTCCGGCGAAGGACGGTAACAGACCTTACTCGCCGATCAGGTCCTTGAAACTAACCACTTGCCGACTGGTGGGTCTCTCCTTGCTCGCTGAGATTGTATCGGGGTATAAGTCTATCGAGATTGCGAAAACAGTTGTACCCGCGTAGTTGATACGGGGAGGGAATTCCGCTTCGGATGATTCCTCGGAGGAGATCACGAGCTGCCTATCCGAGCAATTAAATGTAACCAGATAGCCAAGACTTTGGTTATAGTCGTCGGCATACCGTAGAACTTGATGAAACCCTTGTTGTAATTGCCGCTTGCCCTTTCCTCGCTCGGGGTCGAACACCTTCACCTCAAGCACTAGAGGATCGTCGGATCCCAGCAAAGCAACGACATCCGCCTTACCTGAAGGGGACAAAGGTTGCGAAAATGGATAGTCTATCCCTCCTTCGAAAAGACCGGCACGCAACTCCCTGTCCAGGCTGGTTTCGCCAACTGAAGTGTGAGCTTGGTAGAGATTGTATAACTCGTCCCGCTTAAACCACTCGGCCCTGAGCTTGAAGCGTTCGATGAGATAAAGAACGTTCCCTGTGTCGTCTATTTGGTCATGGAGGAAATTGACCAAGGGATCCACCACCGCCTCGGTAAAGTCGCGTAGCTGATCGTCATACCTATTTTCGGAACTGAACGTTCGTAGCCACGCCTGCCACTTACCGTCATTGCACTTCTTGATAATCCCATAACAGACCTTGGCTCTACCCTCTTCCGATTCAGGGAACTCAAACTCCCCCCGTCCGGAGTGGTCGTTAACCCATTGATCGAAATCTACGGAGGAACTCGCATCCAATGCGTTCAACAATGAACGAGTGTATGGGTTGGCATCGAGAAATTGAACAAGATACTGCAATTCAGAGGGGTAGGTTCTGTACCCGTTTCTGTAGAGGCGGTTCCTCCTTTCCTGGAGTTTAACCCTAAGATCGCGAAGGTAGAGCATTTGTCAATCTATATCTTGAAAGTGAACGTCTTGTTGAGCTTCTTGAATTCACGGTGCAGTTCCTCTATCGCCGAGTCGATTTCCTCCTGCTCCCCATATAGGCTGGCATAAGCGTCGACCAGTTGGATCGCAACTTTACAACAAGGGCAAAATACCGTTTCCTGTAATTCGGCAGACCGTAACTCCGCATCCATCCCGTACCCGCATTTGGGACAATTCACGACGATGAACAGACCATCTATTAGGCTCATGATGTATTCCCAGTTTGCCTCCCGGATTATTGTTGATCCCACCAGGCTATTGACGACTTAACCAATTGTTATGGCTGCGTGTACTGGTAGACCACCCTTGCGAGGACCGTTTCACCATAGTGTATGGACTGGTCTTGCCCCGTTCTTTCTACCACTCCCGATGCTAGTCTGACAAGCGCATTGTCCTGCCTAATTCTTTGTACCAGTTGTAGTGTTAGTTTCGTGGGTCATTGAACCCCTGCTGTGGCCACTAGGGCAAAGGTCTCCGGGGCGAGGTTCCCCAGGGCACTGTGGGGACGTTCGCCGTTGTAGTGCCGGCGCCACCCCTCTATTTTCTCCCTAGCGTCCTCAAAAGACAAGACTCAACTCTCGTTGAGGCATTCAGCCCGAAGCCTGGCGTTGAAGGTCTCGATCATAGCGTTGTATGTAGGCTTGCCTGGCCGGCTGAAGTCAAACTCCACACCATTGTAGGCCACTTGAGAAGACTCGAACCGCTCATACAGTGATCAGGTAGCACACCAACCTATCGGTCCGCCTGACCTTATCCAATCGCATCCAAATCGACCGCCCAAGAGTACCTCAGTTTTTGGTGTCGATTGTGAAATGGGTATGGTGTAGCGGACGACGGCGTTGTCGGGCAGGAGCTCGATCTCCCTGACGAAGGTCTCGATGAAGGCCCTGCGCTCGGTCAGCTCGCTCTTTTGCAGGAACCTGTTCATGTCCTGGGCGTAGGCGGTGATGGTCTTGACGTCGTCGAGGACCACCCTGCGCTGAGCCAGGATTGCCCTCGCCCCCTCCGCGGCGGACTCAAGGCGCTGCTGGCGCTCCTTGTGGTCTCGGATGCGATGGGCGAAGTCGGCCATGTTGAACTCGGTCGTCGTCTCCACGAGGTCGTAGAGCCGGTCGAGTCTGCCCCGCACGTCGGCAAGCTCCGACTCGATGGTCTCCAGCCGCTTGCGCTCCTCGCCGGCCACGTCGTCCATCTGCTCGTCCACGACATTGACCAGACTCCGAATGTTGCCCTCGGTCAGGATGTTGGAGCGAATCAAGCCGACGACCAGCTCCTCGAACTTCCGGGCGTCGACCCTGGGTGAGGTGGACCCCGTTAGTTGGACAGGAAAGAGGGCAAACTAAGATCGGGGCCCGCTGTCTTAACACCCTTCGTAAGTGTAAGAGTTCCCTGTGAGTGTACCATGTCCGCTTCCCTTTCAGATGTGTCTACCTCCGCTGGGGTCCTGTACTCCAGGGCCTGGTGGGGCCTCTGGGTGTTGTAGAAGCGGAAGTACTCACCAATCTGGGACGGGGCAGCGACTGCGTGCGAATCCCTCCGCCGGGGCTGCCGTGGGCGCTCACGTCCTTCAGTGTGTGGTACGAGCTGCCGACCCACGAGAATTTGCGCCAGAGGCGAAGGTCCCGTCTTTCGAGAGCGTCCCTGGTCTCCACGGCGACGAAGCAGTCATGGAGATTCAGGTTTATGCAGAACCTCGCCGGCAGCCTCTCCTCCCAGACGCTGGGCGTCAGGATCAGGGTGGCTTCGGGGCGTCGTGTGTAGTCGTACTCCGCTATGGCCCTCAGCCGGTCGTAGAGGGAGCGGCGACGCAGAGCCAGGCCCTGGCGCACCACGCCGAAGCTGCGGGCGTCGTGGAGGGTGATGGTGGCGTCGAAGCGCCCCCTGCGGTGGAACTCCACGTGGGAACGAAGGCCGTCGACGCCGGGGGACAGTGAGGCGGCAAGGCGGTAGACGGCAGCCACCGCGTCAATCCGACGGACCAACAGCGTCAGCCACTCGCTGGACACCGGGTAGGCGCGCACGAAGTCCGAGGGGGTCGCAAAGCCGAGAATCCCGGCAGCCTCGCGAATGCCCTGGGCCGTCAGGTGGTATCTCTGGCTGGAAGGCAGTTGGGCGGTGCCGTGATTCGCCCTCCCGACGATGCCGTCAGCCAGCAGGCCGGTCAGGGCGCGGTGAACCGTCGCGTGAGCCTCGCCAAGGACGCCCGCCAGTTCTGCCGTGTCGATGAACGGCATCCGGCTGAGGGAGTCGAGCAGCTGTCGGTCGGTGAACGCCATAAATCAAGGGTAGCAGAGGAAGGGCGTGGTAAGCAGCTGTCACATGGCAGTGTTGGTGCCAGGGAAGGCGTCGCCTGACCAATAACGCCTAGACGCGGCTTCCAGCATCCCACTCGCATGGATGAGGGTCCAGGGCTGTCCGGCGTCGCCGTGGGTGCGGCGGCCAGCGCGCGGCCACCATCCACCGATTGGAACTGACGCTCAAGCCGATGGACAGTCCTCAGTGGAAGCCTCTGAGCGAGGAGGCATTCGTGTCCTGGCATACTTCCCAGCCCATCGACTCCGTGTTTGGCTCGCTACCCTGCGTTCTCCGTCGAGAGCTCGGCCTGTCGCAGTACGAGTTGCGTCGCGTCTTCCGCGAGATCGGGCGGATACCCGTACCTAGCCAGTAGGCGGCGCACACTGCGCCGCAGGCTCGCTCGCACAGACTCGCGCTCGGCCCAATCGAGCCTTGGCATCTCCTTGATCATCTCTGCCAGTTTCCGTGCCATGAGCCGGAGAGTGTCGTTCTGCATGGCCTCTCTGGCCGATCCATTCTCCGCCAGGGCATCGTAGAACGCCGTCTCCTCGCTGCTCAGGCCAAGCTCCTCACCGTGGCGTTGGGCGTCCCGCAGTTCCCTGGCGAGGTCAATGAGCCGTGTAATCATCTCCGCAGTGGTGATTGCCTTATTCGTATAGCTGAGCATTGCGAATTCGAGCGCTTCGCGGAACTTCCGGCTCTGCACGATGTTGGTCCGCTCGGTGATTCGGATCTGGTCGTTCAGCAACTTTCGCAGCGTCTCCAATGCCAGGTTCTTTTGCTCCAGTGCGGCCACCCGACCGAGAAACTCGTCGCCGAGAATATCCAGGCGGGCTTCCTCAAGGCCTGCGACCGCGAATAGATCGATCACCTCGTCCGCATCGACCGCACCGCCGATGACCTGGCGCACTGCGTTGTTGATGTCACGCTGCCTGCCGTGGGCAACTCCACCGCCAGCGTCGTCCGCCAATCGTTTGCGGATCATCGCCACTACTTGTTGAAAGAACGCAAGATGCGGGGCGATCTGTTCCGTCTCCGGGCGTGGCACCGCCAGCGCAAACGCCGCCGACATTTCCTTGACCAGCGCCTGTAGACGCTTCCAACCGTCGTTCTGCCCGAACACGTGATCAATCGCGTGGAGATAGACCAGCAGCACGTGCTGCGGCTGGACCCGCAATGCCTGCTCGTATTCACAGCCGTAGAAGAACGCGCGCAGCTTCTCGAAGGTCGCCTGCATAGCGGGTACCGCTTCGTCTTGTACCTGCTTCACTGCTTCGCCCGTCCCGCCGGCCTGGGTGTAAGTAGCTAGCGCATCGGCCAACCGATCGGCGAGGCCAAGTAGGTCCACGATCAGGCCGCCGGGTTTCTCGCCATGGACCCGGTTGACGCGAGCTATCGCTTGCATGAGGCTGTGCATTGCCAGCGGCTTATCCAGGTACATGGTGTGCGCCGGTGGACAGTCGAAGCCTGTCAGCCACATATCGCACACGATCACAAGGCGTAGATCGTCATCGGCGCTCTTGAAGCGCTCGGCCAGGCGCTTACGGGCCGCCTTGGTTCGCACGTGGCTGCGCAGCGGCTCTTCGTCGTCTGTCGTATCGGTGACGACCACCTTCATCGCCCCGCGCTCGCCATCTGCATCGTGCCATGCCGGGCGTAGCGTCCGGATAGCCTCGTACAGCCGTGCGGCGATGTCGCGGCTCATGGTCACGACCATCGCCTTGCCCTCCATTGCGGCGCGGCGCTTCTCCCAATGCTCGACGATGAACTCCGCCAGCCGCACGATGCGCTCCTGCGCGCCGACCAGCACCTCCAACGGTACGCGGATCTGCTCGGTGACCTCCTCTCCCGAGGCGTCCGCCGCCGCTTTCTCCAGCTCTTCTTCCGCCGCTCTCGCGCCAGCCTCGTCTATCGTCAGCTTGATGATGCGCGATTCGTAGTAGAGCGGTTTCGTGGCCCCGTCCTCAACGGCTTGACGGATGTCGTACACGTCCGCGTACTCCCCGAAGACATGGCTCGTGTTCCTGTCATCGCGCTCCAGTGGCGTTCCGGTGAAACCGGCGAAAGTCGCGTTCGGCAACGCATTGCGCATCCAGCGCGCACCACCATCCACGAAGCCATACTGGCTGCGGTGCGCTTCGTCTGCCATGACAATGACATTCGAACGCTCCGAGACGACGCCGTGAGCCTCGGTGAACTTCTGGATCGTAGTGAATACCACGCCCCCCGCAGGGTGGTCCAGCAGCTCCAAAAGGTGCTCTCGGCTTGAAGCCTGCACCGGGGTCTCTCCCAACAGCGCGCGACCGGCGGCAAAGGTATCGAAGAGTTGGTCATCCAAGTCGTTGCGGTCGGTGATCATGACAACGGTCGGATTGGCCATCTGCGGCTCGCGAATCAGCGCACCGGCCAGCATCAGCATGGTCAGCGATTTGCCCGATCCCTGCGTGTGCCAGATCACCCCACCACGCCCATCGCCCTCGCCGGTCGGTGGCTTCAGATGATCGAGCACACTGGCTCGCATCTTTCGCACAGCGCGGAACTGGTGGTACCCCGCGATCTTCTTGGCGATCTCGCCGCGTTCGTCCTCCTCGAAGAAGACGCAGGTCTGTAGGTAGTCGACCAACATCCGCGGTTCGAACAGCCCGCGAATCAACGCCTCCAGGGTCGGCGCGCCGCCCTCCGCCGGACGCCAGGGCATAAATCGGCTGTAATCACTCGTGATGGAGCCCACCCGAGTCAGCAGCCCGTCCGATACCACCAGCGCCAGATTTGTCACGAACAGGCCGGGGACCGTCTCTTTGTAGCGGCTGAGCTGTTGGATGGCCACACCTAGATCAGCTTCGGTGTCAGTCGGGTCCTTGAGTTCAATCATCGCGACCGGCAGGCCATTCAGGAAGACTGTCAGGTCCGGGCGGATGCGCTTCCCCGATGGGCCGGTGACGGTGAGCTGACGCACGACCAACAGGTCGTTCGCCCCTGGGTTCTCGAATTCGACGAGGCGGGCACGTCCGCCCCGCATCTCACCGCTGGCGGCGTCTGGATACTCGAGCTCGACGCCATCGGTGAGCAGGCCGTGAAACCAGCGGTTATTCTGGATGAGCGTCGGATGTGGCGTGTGCGAGACAACACGTACGACCTCTTCTATCGTGCCATGTGGGAGGACCGGGTTCAGTCGGTGGAGTGCGGCCGCGAGGCGGCCCTGTAGGATGCACTGCGCCATGTCGCCACGCTCGCCCGCATCGTCGATCTCCACGCCACGCTTGGTCGATATGCCCAGGGTGCCGAAATACACAGAGGCGACATCTTCGACGAGCTGTTCGGTGGGTGCGGTCATCGTCATTCGACTTCCCCCTCCCGCTCTTCTTCCTGGGCGGCGATCTTCTCATCGTCGCCCTCTCCATCACGCTCGGCGATGAATTCGTTCAGTGCCGTCCTATAGGCCTCTAGGTCTACATGGAACAGCACTTGGCTTGGGAGCAACTCCAATTCGCCCAGCCCTATCAACTCATTTGCGCTGTCAAACGCTTCATTGAAATCGGCGTGATCCTCATAGTAGACGCGTACTCCAGGAGACTGCCTGAGTGCGTCGCGATGGATGCGGTAGAGGAACGAAACTATAGTATCCGCTGCCTGAGCAGCCAGCGTTGCTTGACGAAGATCCAAGCGGGCGGAGAAGACGTCGCGACCATGGGAGGCCATGCCATAGTTGTTACGGAGTTCGCACAGGCCATGAATTGTCTGGAGCATGCCGCGTATCACCTTCTCCACCGAGTCTCGTGCATTCACCGTGTTGGGATGGTTGCGGGGCAACAGATTCAGCCGATTTGTGGTTTCTCTCAGCAGCCTCGGAGCCGCCCAATTCGGGTCGGCTGACTGGCCGATGTCGGCCAGCACCGTCTTGCAGACAGATTCGACCAGTGTTTTCGAAAGGTCAAAAGCAAAGTCGGGGATACTCTCTAACGCATTTTCAATCGCCTCAATCTGCTGCGCTATTGGCTCAGCAATCGGACCTTCCAGGATGGCGGAGCGAGCGCCGACCATCTGAAACCGGGATGTGGAGGATTCAACCATCTGTAACCTCCACGCGGGTCTGACCGCTCAGCAGTCGCGGCAGGAGATAATCGCGCATCTCTGCTAGACGAACGTTCTCCTTGACACAAACCGTGAGCAGATCGAATAGCGGTTCAACTGCCTGCTGATACGCCGCAATGACATCGTCAGTAGGCCTAACGACCGTAAGAGGGCGGAAGTTCTTCTTGCTGATCTCAGGGAATGTCGTTCCGCTTGCGCGGGATTTTATCGTCTCCATTTGGCTGAGCGCCCAATTCAGAATAAAAGTAGGGGGCAACGGTCCGTCGCAGACCAGCGCAATGAATCCCTGGTTTATCGCAGTCGGCACGCCCGCGATCGCCAGGTAGCCAACCGGAGCCCGCGAAGACATCAGAACTGTCCCCACAGGAAGGAGGCCAGAGCTAATGTGTTTGACTCCCGCGTCCGTGATGCGACGCTCCGTATCAAGCAGCACCGGGTGCCGGAGGCGTGACATATCCCTTGGCGTTGCCCAGCAATGCTCTCCGCCATCCCAATAATCCGGGGTCTTCGTGCTCGGTGTACCACCCCCTTTCACGGTGGCGACATCGCCGATACTCACCACCTCCCACCCCTCCGGCACGGGGCCGATTTCGGAATCTATGAAGCGGGTGGGAAGGGCGTCGAAGACATTCCAGGGCATGGAAGCAAAGGAGTCTGCGCCAGCAGCTTTGGCCTTCACCGGCTCGAAGTCCACGAACCACGCTCGGAAAATCGCCTGCGCCAGCCGCTCCAGCTTACCCGCCGTCTGTCGGTTCTGTTCAATCTTGTCGTCGAGCGCGCCGAGGACATCAGCGATGGAGCGCTGCACAGGGAGCGGCGGATAAAAGACTGCGACATTGCTGAGTATCTGAGTATTCAGCGATGGCATCGTGGCGCCTACTGCAACTGATCTAATGTGTTCCTGAAAAGTCTCCATGCCAAAGAAGTAGGAAAGGTAGCCAGGATCAATCTTATCCGGGTTTGGTCTCACTCTTAAGCAACGTCCTGAAAACAGCCAGCCTTCTTCTGTCTGACGCACCAGACTCCGCCGATCCACTGACCCGACGCGGCTGAACACGATGTCGCCTTTGCGAAGAGTGTATTTGGATAGACGGTTACTGTCGTCATCTGACACATGAGGAAAGTCTTTGCGGATGATACGATTCTCACCCAGATGCTCCACGGTGATGATGGGAGTTCCGACGGGTACATAGTCCCTCTGGTGGAGTTGGCTTCCGAACGGTCCTGTTTGAACCCCATCAATGTGATCGCAGAGATTCGCGAGACGGTCTTCGGCAAAATGCATAGGAAATCGACCGTAAACGGTTTCCCGCCACTCACTCGCCATAGCCAAGTCCCCTGTCAGATCCGGGTGATTCGATCCTCGCCAAGCGTTCCCGCACTACCGCCGTCAACCATTCCCCTTCCGCAAAGGAGTCTTCTAGCTCCGCCAGCAGTCGCGGGTACTTCTCCCTGAACGGATCTCCTTCATCCTCACGCATCTCCGCGCCGACGTAATAACCCGGTGTGAGCACGAAGCCGTAGTTCTTGATTCCCTCGATCGTCTCGGCTTTGCAGAAGCCGGGGATGTCGCGGTAGACCCACTCGCCGTGCTCGGCATTTTCCCACCACGCGGGCGCGGGCTCGCCGCGCCATTGGCGGAAGGCGTAAACAATGCGACCGATGTCTGAGTTAGGGTTAGGGTCGCCCAGCCCGTCAGCAAGCAGGGTTTCGCCGTCGTCGCCGCCGGTGAGCACGCGCAGGGCGCGAGTCTGCATCATGCCGAGCTTGCGGGCGTCAATGAAGAGGGTCTCTCCAGTGCGGGCACGATTGCTGGCCCTCAGGTTGCGGCCGGTCTTGTCGCGAGTGAGGAACCAGAGGCAGGCCGAGATGCCAGTCGTGAGGAACAACTGCGGTGGCAGCGCTACGATGGCGTCGACCAGATCAGCCTCGATGATGCGCTGGCGGATCTCGCCCTCGCCCCCGGAACCCGAGGAGAGCGAACCGTTGGCCATGACGAAGCCAGCGACCCCACCGCCCCGCCCGTTGGGCGGGGCAAGGTGGTGGATAAAGTGCTGGATCCACGCATAGTTGGCGTTGCCAGTGGGCGGCGTGCCATAGCGCCAGCGGACATCGTCCTGAAGCAGATTACCAGACCAGTCAGAGTCATTGAAGAACGGGTTCGCGAGAATGTAGTCGGCCTTGAGGTCCGGGTGGAGATTGCGCAGGAAGGAGTCGGCGGCCTGTGAACCCAAATTGGCCTCAATGCCACGAATTGCGAGGTTCATATGGGCGAGGCGCCAGGTCGTCGGGTTCGACTCCTGACCGAAGATCGAAATGTTCGTCCTTTGTCCGCCGTGGGCTTCGACGAAGCGTTCGGACTGCACGAACATGCCCGCCGAGCCGCAGCAAGGGTCGTATACTCGCCCTTCGTACGGTTCGAGCATCTCGACGAGAAGGCGTACGATGGAACGCGGCGTAAAGAACTCACCTCCGCGCTTGCCCTCCGCTTGGGCGAACTTGCCCAAGAAATACTCGTACACGCGACCGAGCATATCGCGCGCCCCGGCGCGCTCACCCTTGAAGCCAATGCCAGCGATCAGGTCAATCAACCCCTTCATCTTCTCGGACGCGATGCCCCTGCGCGCATAATCGCGCGGGAGCTTCCCTTTCAGGTTCGGGTTGTCGCGCTCAACGGCGAGGATGGCGTCGTCTATGAGGGTGGCGATGTCTGGGCGCGTCGCCTGATTCTGCAGGTTGGCCCAACGCGCCTCGGGCGGCACCCAGAAGACTCGCTCGGCGGTGTACTCGTCGCGACTCTCCAACAATCGCTCAAGTTGTGCGCCGCTGATCCCATCAGCTTCCAATTCGCCACTAAGTTCGTTGCGGCGTGCCTCGAACGAGTCGGAGATGTACTTCAGAAAGAGCAGGCCAAGCACAACATGCTTGTACTCGGCGGCGTCAACCTGCCCGCGCAGCGTGTCCGCGGACTTCCAGAGTTTGTCGGCGTAGTCCAGGTCGGTTGCGGCTGTATAATCGTTCGTCACGTCAGTTTCCGCTCGCTTTTGTTCAGATGTCAGACTCTGGGAAGCACAGGCAACTGATTTTACCACTGATCCCCTGCGAGTTGAACCGATTTGATCCAAGGCGCGCACTGTCCACCCAGCCTTGCCATAGCAGGACTGGGCGGGTGGGCATGATAGCGGTGTAGTGAGTACCGGTGCAGCGGGCGCCCATCGACAAGCAGACGCACGGCCACGTCGCTACGGTGGGTCCGAGGTACTCCCTTGCTGAGGTGTCGTCAGAAGGTACGCCGCCGCTCAAGGCATTGGAGCCACACCTCTCCCTACAGCGCCAGCCTGAACCTCAACGTGAAGGTTCTTGATTTTGTCAAGTCTGGTGGACCGGACTTGACGAAATCAAGAACCGACGCCGATTCCGACGTCACACCGTCGCTCGGCATGGGCACAGTGTATGTCAGCGTCGCCTCGTCTCCCATGACCTCGATGCCCTCCACGAAGTTGCGGATGACCGCCTTCCGCTCGGGGATCGTCCCGTCCTTCAGGAAGTCCCGGAAGTCCGCCACGTACCGCGCTATCTCCTCGGTGTTCGGAAGCTCGACCCTCCTCTGCTCAAGCTGGGTCTCGGCGTCCTCTCTCGCAGCCTCCAGCTGCTCCTCACGGTGCCTCAGAGACATGATGCGGGGCGACAGGACCTCCAGGGTCAACTCGATGGCCTCGTAGAGCTTCTCAAGACGCTTCCTCACGTCGGATAGCTCCGCCTCGATGACCTCCAGCCTGCCGGCAAGCTCTCCGGCCATCGCGTCGATCTCCTCGGCCACGAGCGTCACCAGCGCCACGATGGTCTCCTCGTTCAGTATCCGCTCCCTGATCTTCTCCACCACGAACGTCTCCAGCTTCGGGGCGTTCAGGTAGCGGGCGCTGCACGTCCCCGCGCCCTCCCTGAACAGGGTGCCGCAAATGTAGTAGGCGAACTGGCCGCTCTTGGCTCCCTGGGCCGAGTAGGGCCTGCCGCACACCCCGCACTTGAGCAGCCCGCTCAGCAGGAACTTGCTCCCCACTCTACCTGGCCTCTGCACCTTCGGGGCGCGCTTGCTCATCGCCTGCTGCACGTCCTCGAACAGCTCCCTCGACACCAAGGCGGGCCACGCCCCCTCAACCCTTACAGGGTCCTGGGGCTCCTGTCCCTTGCTGGTCTTGCCCCATACGGCGGTGCCGGTGTACGCCTCGTTCCTCAGCACGTAGTGGAGTCCGCCCTTGTTCCACCGCTTGCCCCGGTTGGTGACGCCCCTCTCGTTCAGCTCCTTGCATAGCTCCTTGAGGCCGCTCCCCCGCAGGGACTTCTCGAATAGCTCCCGCACCACCGGGGCGGTGGCCGGGTCAACCTCAAGGGTGGGGCGCTCCTTCGCCCCGTCGCTGACCTTGATCTTCCTGTAGCCGAAGGGGGCGTTCGAGCCGAGGAAGAAGCCCCGGGACGCGGCCTCCCTCATTCCCCGTACGACCTCCTGCGCCAAATTTTCGCTGTAATATTCGTCCACGCTCTCGATGATTCCCTCAAGCAGCCCGCCGGTGGCGTTGTCCTCGGCCTGCTCGGTGATGGACACCACGCGGATGCCCTTGCGCCGCAACTGGGACTTGAAGGCTACGGCGTGCTCGCGCTTGCGGGTGAAGCGGCTGAACTTCCATACCAAGATGACCTCGAAGGGGGCCTTGGGCTTGCCGCCCTCCTTGATCATCTCCCTGAACTGGGGCCTGTCGGCGACGCGGCCGCTCTCCGCCTCGTCCACGTACTCGCGGGCCACGGAGTAGCCGTTGGCCCTGGCGTAGTCCTTGAGTGCCCTGACCTGGGCGGACACGGACAAGTCCACGTCCTGCCGGTCGCTGGACACCCTGGCGTAGAGCGCCGCTGGCGTGAGCGGCTGTAGGTGCTTCTTCATCATTCTGCCCTCCTGATGTTAGAGAGTCTTACTCAGTATTATCGAACACTCGACTGGCCGTGTCAAGGAGCAGCTATCCGGTGCACAAGCACCACGGCTGGTCTTCCTTTATCGGACCTTGGCTATCCAACAGAGGGACTGCTGACTATCCGCTACTCACCCAAGCCATAGCGGGAGCGGACATAGCCCAGCCAATTACTCCACTTCCGCTCGGTATCGTGTTCTTGAACCCACCCGACCCACTCCTGATGTGTGAAGGCGGCAAACCGGGCCCGGCCCTTGAAAAGCTGTCCCCACTGCCTCAATCCTGCTATCTCGCTCCGCCTGAGGGCAGCTTCCGCCTCATCGTTGCGTTCGTCAACCGCTACCACAGACATTACCAGGTCGTATCGTCCAGACTTGGCGATGCCTTCGGCCAGGGCTTGCTGACGGAGCAGTTGGAAGCCGTCCTTCATTGCTGGGCAGTGGGGTAGACTAGCCAAGGCTTGTACATCAACAACGGGTGCCAAATGCTCCCAGTATCTCCGTCCCCAAGCTGGGTGGTGTTGGTGGCACTGACTTGCATAGTCTTTCGCAACGGCCAACGGATTGTTGCAGCGGTCGGGATCGGGATTGCCGGGCAGTTTACGACTGCCCTTGTGCTTCCACGCAGAGCACTTGTAAAAACTGTCCTCGGTGAGCTTGCTCTCGACTAGCACCAGCCCTCGGCCCCTGTTCACCAACAAGCCTAGGTCCGGCGAAGTCTGGTGAGCGCCCCTGGTTCCTCCTTCTTCTCCCAGCATGTGTGAAGGTCTTAGCCTAGAGTCCCTATCCTCATACTCCAGCTCGATTTCTTCCAGTGAGTCGATCTCCAGGGCGACGCAGCGTTTGAGAAACGAAGCAAATAACGCCTTACCGTCAGCATCCCCTCCAAAGGGAAAGTACAAGTTTGCGCAAAGAACCCACGAGCTCTTGAGGTTGTGCACGCCCTCGTGCTTCTGCACGCCGGTACTCTCAATGTATGCGGGCAGCGAGTTGTCCGACCCCTTGCGTATGTCGGGCCAGAGACCTTCTTCCCACGAACCTTCGGGCAGGATCCACGGGTATTGACTACCGCGCCAGCGTCCCCACTCCTTAGATTCCACATTAGCCTTGCGCCACTCTATCTGATGCCGATTCATCCACCGGTCAAAGTTCTTCATTTCTCTTCTTGGCGTGTACGAAGTATTTCGCGACAGTCAGACTATACCCTTAACGTCGATAGGAATTGGGGGGCGTTCACGATTCTTGCACCCCGATGCTCCTCAAGGGGAAGCAGATGCCGCCGGTCGCCGGTCACGAGGTAGTCGGCGGAAGCCTCCACGGCACACTCCAGGATGCGGTTATCGGCGTGGCCGCCCTCAATCACCTCCGGGAGTCTACGGGGGTAGAGTACCGTCGCGGCATTCGCAAGCACTCTGAGAGCCTGGGACGAGCGTTCCTCGTCCCAATCGAACTTCCGCCCTAGCACCCCGGCAGCTTCCTCCAAGATGAAGGTGGACACATAAAGCTCAAACCGTCCCCTGAGAGCCAGTTCCAGCACTAGGCGCTCATTGCCGGGGAAGTTCAGGCCAGAGACTATGACGTTGGTGTCGAGGACGACTCTCATGCACGGACCGAGCCAACCTCAGCCCGGTACTCTTCCACCAGCCGGGACACGTCGTCGGGACCGATGCCCTTCTCCCTGGCCTTCGCCTCTCCGTACTGGAGGAGTTGTCTCCACTCGCACTCCTCGATGTAGCGGAGCACAGCCTCCCGAAGAAACTCGCTCCTAGACCGTCCCTGCTGCTTCATCACCTCGTCCACTCGGTCGGCCATCTCCGGCGGCAGCGAGAAGGTGATAGTCTTAGTCGTTCTTGGCATGATTATCCTCTGTTATCGAGTCTTACTCACATACTGAGGTGTGTGCGTAGTCTTGTCAACCGCTCTTAAAGCACCTTGTAGGAAGTCCGCCAAGAGAGGCCAGTTCCTTCGTACTTGGGTCAGGGTCAGCAAGTCGCGGTCCCGGAACATAAACAGTGAGATAGACTCCGACCTGCGGCACTTCAGGATAAAGCCCGACCAGTTCGCTCTTATGTCACTGCGCACAGCTAAACCACGGTGATGCTAAGCTTCTGATACTGCGACCTCCAGCCAGCCTTTATCGAAGGTGAATGTCTCTCCCTTACCTGCGGGGTCTTGGATTCTGACTAGGTGCGGATCATCCGTATGAGCGTTCTCTACTACGTAGAGCCAGTATGCTTCACGTTCCTCCTGTGCTTTCTCGAACTGCGTCTTGGTCATCGTCGCAGACCTACTCTCCATCGTAGCCGACATCGCCTTAACTTCGCAGAACCTAATCTGTTTTCCGTTCGAGTCTTCCTGGTACAGGTCGAAGCCCGGGTTATCCTGCGGTGCCTCCTTCCATTCGGGTTCCCTATTTAGGATGAATTCCCGTGACTTTTTCTCCAGGGATAGTCGTTCCACATGTTCCAACCCATCGGGGTCGGCCTGTTCATCTTTATGCACAGCTATGAGCGTGTCCCATAAACCCCCTTCCTGCGGGGTTGGCGAAGCAGTAAGCTCATAGAAACATCAGGCAGGTAGGACACTATGGCTTATAACCTTCTGAGTTGCGAGCGAGACCAGAGCTACTTGATGCCGCCGTCCATGAGGGATTGGCTGAGTGAGGGTCACTTGGCTTGGTTCATTGTAGATGCAGTAGGCCAGATGGATCTGAGGGAGTTCTATGCAGTCTATCGAAGTGATGGATGGGGTGCAGCGGCCTACGATCCGGGGATGATGGTGGCCATCCTGTTGTACGGCTACTGCCTGGGTGTACGCAGTTCCAGGCGCATAGCCCGTGCTCTGGAGGAAGATGTAGGATTCCGGGTGGTGGCGGCCAACCGGCAGCCAGACTTCCGTACCATCTGTCGCTTTAGGGCGGAGCGCGAGGAGGCGTTCGAGGAGCTCTTTGTAGAGGTACTGAGGTTATGCCATGAAGCGGGTCTGGTGAAGTTGGGGGTAGTGGCTCTTGATGGGACGAAGGTGGCAGCCAACGCGGCCCTGGCCACCAACCGGAGCCACCAGGCCATTGAAGAAGAAGTGCGGCGCATGTTGGCAGAGGCCAAGGCAACGGATGCTGAAGAGGATGCCCATTATGGTCCCGACCGGCGAGGGGATGAGCTACCGGAAGGGCTAGGGGGACGGACGGAGCGGCTCAAGCGCCTGAAGGAAGCCAAGGAACGTCTGCAGCGGGAGGCTGAAGCAGGAGCCAAGGCTGTCCAAGAGCACGTGGAGCGACGGCGGGCAGAAGAAGATGTCACAGGCAAAAAGAAGCGAGGGCGAAAGCCCAAGGTGGTAGAGCCACTTCCTACCGAAGGGGCGAAGGCTAATACCACCGACCCGGACAGTCGTATCATGAAGACCAGGCAAGGGTACGTGCAGGGCTACAATGCCCAGGCGGTGGTGAGCGAGGAGCAGATCATAGTAGCCGTTGGAGTGACCCAAGAGGCCAACGATGTGCAGCAACTGGAGCCGATGCTCCAAACCATGGCGCATACTCTGGAAGCAGCCGGCATAGAGGACCGGCCCAAAGCGGGCTTGGCCGATGCCGGGTACTGGAGTGAGGCCAACATCAGGGCTTGCCCCTGGCCAGAGATGCCTGAGCTTCTTATTGCCACCACCAAGGATTGGAAACAGCGGAAGCTGCTATGGGAGAAGGGGTGTCCCCGAGGGCGTATACCAAAAGGACTGAGCCCGAGGGACAGGATGGAGCGCAAGCTGCTGACAAAGCGAGGCCGAGCTCTGTACAAGAAGCGGGGTGTACTGGTGGAGCCGGTGTTCGGACAGGTCAAGGAAGGCCAGGGGTTCCGACGGTTTATGAGACGGGGGTTGGGCGCTGCACAGAGTGAGTGGTCGCTGGCAGGGACGACCCATAACTTGCTCAAGCTATGGCGCAGCGGCCAAGCGCCTTGGGACTGGGTCAAGGCGCCATGGAACTAAGAGAGTAGACGACCTTTCTGGGGGCCGACAAGTGGCCGGTGCAACTGGACGGGCCAACCTCTGTTGAGGCGCATCGCTCCCACACCTGTGTTACTCAACCCGCCCACCGGTCTATGAGACAAACTCCTATATATGATCTGAAAGCTTGTTGACCGCCAGTGGTTGGTGTGCTCTCGGATGAACCGGTCTTGGAGCTACCTGAATTGTTGTTGCTGTTGGAAGAGCCATTATCGTTTGCATTCGATTTGAAACCGGATGTTGAGCCAGAACGACTTGCATTCGGTTCCCCGGTGGTCTCGTTGGACTTGTGCTCCCGTTGATTGGAACTTTGATTATTCTCCTCCTCGGAGAGGTCAGGGACATCATGTGAATCAGTCCTTTGGTTCAGCAACTCTCGTAGGTCGTCCGCAGTCAAATTGTGTTCTTGCATCAGGTCCAGCGCCTCGGTCTCAATGCCTGTTTCACGGGCAAGCGTAGCTATGGCCGGAGGCTTGAACCTAATAATCCTTGTCAGTATCGGGTCATCCTCCCAGCCGTACGAATCCCGCAGGGCAGCAAAGTCGACCAAATCGGGAACATGCAATGTTCCCTGCTGGTCTGGAACCCAAGATGCCTTGTTGAGTTGTCGCACGATTTCGGCGTCCAATTGAATGGCCCTGTTTTCGCCCGAGTATCCCCATCGGTACGTAGCTCTGAACTCTCGATACGCACTGTCCTTTGCAACATCGGCAAGCGCATGCCAGAGCAGGGTGGACCTATGTTGCTGGGCTTCCGTTGAAAGGCTGGGAAGCAACTCAAGGAGATTTGGTACTCCTCGCAGGGTGCTACCTTTGAGTTCGTCCGCCCAGGTGTTTCTTTCGAGACCATTTTCGCGGCGGATCGCTCTTAGTTCGGTTGCCGAATACCTGCTTTGTGTAGGCACCCCTTTCAAGTGACGTGCAGCGCCGCACACTTCCAGCAGATCGTGTATCACTTCCCCTGTTAGGCATTCGTACCCGTCATCTACGATATGCACTCCTGCAACGCCGTCGAACAGTCCTTTCATCCGCTCTGTGGGCAAATACACTCTACCCGGACGTGACCAGTACTTGGTGCCATTCCCAGTGTCAGCCGAACGAACGAAACTGGCATTGCGAAGGGAGTTGAGAAGTGGAAGTCTTTGCTCGTTTGGAACTTGTCCATATGCTGCAGTGATTCGCAATATGTCAGCCGCGTAGTCAGGTTCATTGACTCTGAGTTTTTCGCCTGGGCCCAATGAATACTTTGGCAGGACGTGCTTCATGACGACCTCTGCCATGTCGCTGTCGGGCGTGGCACCGCAGTCCCCTAGAACCGTAAGCATATCCTGACTATCCAAGCACTCTTGCGATGGATCAATGAAAAATACTCCATTTACGCCAGCGAACAGGTTTCGTTGCTCGTCGGTTGCTAAGAAAACCTCACAAGGTGGCGAGTAGTGGCTGGTGCCGTCTCCGGCGGCAATTGTCTTCACGAACTCTACGCTTCCTAGGGCTTCGATTAATTCCTTCCTGCGGGAGGTCTCGTCCGATTTGTGTGCCTCGACAATTAGCTTTATATCCGCATCGTAATCAGAGTCATCAATTTCGTCTGCACGATACTTGGGCAGAACGTTCTCAATGACATCGTCAACAGGGTGGGGTTCCCTAAGTCCCAATGATTTGAGAAAGCTGAGCGAGGATTCGCTGCTGCAAACCGACTTGCGCAAGGTTGGGAATTGGCTTGGCCTCTTGCTGGGCAAGAATGCTGGGGTCTCACGGTCGGGTTCGACATGACTACCGTCATCCAACCGTAGCAGGGGAACATCCCCCAGGCTTTGGAGCAATGACTGTTGGGCACTTAGGAACTCGTAAAGGCTACGAATCCATCTGTCGGTCTGAGCTTCCAGAAAGGCCCGTCCAGATCGGAGCAGCTGGATTATGCGGTCCGGGGTAACATCAATCACCTTCAACTCATCACGGACATAGCGCCGCAGCTCGGGTGTTCGGTCATCGGTGATGTCATCGCTGATCCAGAACAGTTGCCCTTCCTGTCCGAAAAGGTTGGCAAGTTGGGTCGGTGAGAGCAATTGTCGTACCGCGTCAGTACTTCCAAGTCGAGTCTCGGAGGCTCGCCCGTAAGTTCCGCCTATGCACGAAATGATTCTTTCCGTCTGCAAAGCTGACTTCGTGGCCTCATAGAGTGGAGCAAAGAAGTCTTCACCACTACCCTGGTCTCTGGCAATCGGAAAGCTGCTGAGAGTGTTGGCGTCCAACACAAGATTGTCTCGCAACCAAGGAAGCACCTCCGGGATAAGGCGAGCCGTTTCCCTAATTAGATGCTTGTTCCAGGGGTCATCGGGCGGAACGTTTTCCCGGCTGAGAGTGGTTCGGTAAGGTCCTTGAATCAGGAAACCCAGGTTGGTCTTCACGATGGTCGGGAAGTAAACCGTCAACGGCGAATCTGTTATCCCTTGAACCCCGGAACCGTCACTCTTCATCCGAAAAGCTATTTCTACATCACCGGCCGGTTTGGATTCATGGCTGACTGGATGGGAGAAAATCAGCCACCTTTCCGTCGATGCAACCTCTCCTCCGCTGTGCTCACAGGTAATTGTGGTCCGGCGGACGTTCTCACTAATGTGCTCCGTGAAGCGCCGTAGCTTTCCATTCTGGCCGCTCGATACCCGCCAGGCAATTTCATCTATACGTCTGATGAAGAGGAGAACCGTCGGGTCGAAGTGTTCCAGCCAATGGGCTAATTCAGGATGATATTTCTTACCGGCCTCGTTGAGTGGCAGAACAAAAACAGTCGCGTCCCGATGGCGGTCCGGCAAAGGCAATATACTGGACGGTACAACGAAATCCTTGATGTCAAAGTCCTCCCGGCCGGAATGAATCCTGGGCCGGTTGGTGATTGCGAAGACGGACTTGAACCCGACGCCGAATTTGCCGATCTGAGTCAAGTCATCCTGTTTCGTGGAGCTCAGTGTGACCGTTATCCCTTCCACGTCCTTTCTGTTGAACGGGCGCCCATGATGCTCTATTCGAATGCGGGGCTTCAGCAGATTGAAACTGATAGTGCGGCTGCCATTCCAACCCGTAGGGCGTTTGGCCAATGCGTCCTCTGCGTTCTGTATGAGCTCAAGGATGAAGTGGGTTGGATCCCCGTACATATCCACGAACCGTTTGTTAGCCCGGATCGTTTCGTCGCGCCAGTTCCGGGTGTGATTCAATTTCTCGTAATCGGTTGGCATCTGACAAGTTCCTCCAATGTTACGATGTGTGCGATAGCACCTGATGTCTATCTCATCTTATGGCAACAGCGAAACGGGTCGTGATCAATCCTAAATCGAGCACACTTTGGGATATTGGAACTGGCCTACGCCGACCTGGTGTTTCTCTCTCAGGCTGGCCAAGTCCCTGGGCCCGATACTGTGTGTCCTGGCTCGCTGCTCACCGTACTGGAGTAGGTGCCGCCGCTACGCTCCTTGATGTATCGGAGCACCGCCTCTCGAAGGACCTCGCTCCTATACCGTCCCTGCTGCTTCATCACCTCGTCCACCCGGTTCGCCATCTCCGGCGGCAAGGAGAAAGTGATGGTCTTGCTCGTTCGCGGCATGTTCACCTCTTATTATCGAGTCTTACCAAGATAATGGGGCATTGGCGAATCTCCTGTCAACTGTCTGCCATCACCCACGGGCATTCCCACCACAGGCCCGATGGCGGTCCCGTCGCGTTCCAGCACGTACGCCCCTACGTCGGCAGACGCCACGCAACCAGAACGCCGACGACCAGCAGCCCGAACAGCCCGGCGGCGACCAAACCAAGGATGAAAGCCGCTCGCCTCATCCTGTCGCGCTCGACACGCTCCTTCCGATAGACCTCCTCCAACCCGGCGTTCCGCTCCTGCTCCAGCGCAAGCTGGGCTTGAAGGAGCGTCACCTGCTCGTCCGACACCCGAATCCGCTCCTGGGCCATGTCCAGCAGCGTACCCTGCGATCTAGCACTTGCGCCGTTCTCCGGCAGGTCGTCGTCAAGCATCACATATACCCGGTGCCGCCTTCCGCGCGGCTCCCGGCTGACCCGAATCTCTCCTGAGGCGATCCGACGGTCCAGGGTGGACAGGGACACCGCCAGCTCCCGGCAAGCCTCAGCCTTCGTCAGTTGTCTCATACTCTTCCTCCTTTCCTCCGGTTGGTGCGGCGCATAATCACGTCAACTCGTGTCAACCCTGACACGTCAAACACCTCACGGGACTGGCGGCGGTGAGTCCGTGGCCTGCGTTTTCGGGGTGGCCGGTTCGTGGTCTCTGCAACAAGTTGCAATCGTTTTCGTCTTTTTGGGCCTGACAGCGTTAGTAGCCGTTGACCCAGCTTTGTGGACACGCCCCCTACAGGAAGTCCCGGAGACGGAGAATTGTCATTTTGCAACCAGGGCCAGTGGCGCCAGTGGCCTCCGTCCGGCAGGGTGAGGCGGTGGCAGTTGCCATGAGTCTCCCAATACCCCACGCTCATCCAGGGTCTTGAGGTTGGACGTGAACAGGATGGGGCGGTGGGAACCGGAGACACCGTGCAGGAAGCCCTCCTCGGCATTGAGATTCGGGAACACGAACGGCACCAGGGGCGGCAGCCCGCCGTGGTCCCGGTTGGGCCAGCCGCTGTTGAAGTACCGGCGGTAGTTCCCCAGGCGGGTCCGCACCCGCCTGGGGGTGGTGGCCCGGCGCTCGAACTCCAGCAGGTAGAAGCGCCACCGGCCCTGGTACGCCAGCTGGAATGAGGCGTCGGGGTGCACGACGTAGTTGGTCCAGTCCCAGCGATAGCCGACTGCGGAGCGGGACGTGGGCATAAGGTCCAGCACCTCGTAGTCAGGTGAACGGGCGGTCTCGGCGCTCAGGGCGGCGGCGAAGCCGGTGATGGCGTCGTGGTGCTCCATCTGGGAGGCGATGGCTCGCAGGGCGGTGCCGGCGTAGACCGGGGCTCTCGTGTTGCGGCGACGACGCTTCCTGGCGCTCCAGCGGCCCACCATCGGCCCCACGGCGGCCCGGTCCCGTTGGGCCAGGCATCTCAGCCCATCGTCGGTGAGGACGTGACGCTGCCCGTTTGCCTGCACCAGAGAATGCCCGGCCAAGGTGCTGAGGACCTGGTTGGCCCGGCGACGGGTGACGCCGCCCATCAGCCCAGCCAGGTGGTCGGTGGTGCACAGGGGCCATGCGGCAAGCAGGTCCAGGGCGTCCTTCTCAGCGCGGGTGAGCCGGACGGCTAAGGAGGACCTAAGCAACTCCGATGGCTCCGGCATGGCGGCCCGCAGGTGGTCGGGGTAGAGGGTCTCCGGGTTCGGCTCTGGCTTACTCTCTTTGCCCGGGTTGTGCTGCTTGCGGACATTGGCGTAACCCTCCGCCACTCGGTCGGTCCAGGCGTTGATGGCGTTCAGGGACACGCCGGGAGCCACCTCAACCGGGAGGTCGTGCTCCGTGCCCTTCCCGCACTGCTGCCAGACCACCCCTCTGTGGTCTCCGGCCAGCAGCTCCCCCTCGGTGGCCACGAACGTCCTGCGGTGGTGCGTGGGGTCGCCCAGGGTGCGGACGGCCCGGCGGTTGGCCTGGTCGGAGTGGGCCAGCACCAGCGTCGCCATGGGGCGTTGGTTGTGTGGCAGGTTCTCCAGGGTTCTCAGCCGGTAGCGCAGGTTGGCCGAGGGCAGCGTCGGCCCCTGGCGCAGCAGCCCCACGGAGCGGCCCCCGGAAAGGGTGATCAACATGTCGTAGGGACCCTGACGGTAGTGGTCCACCCTCACCGGTTGTCCCTGCGAGTCGGCGTCGGCGACCAAGGCGGCGGCGCGGTAGAGCGCGGCCACGGCGTCCAGCCGGTCGGCTAGGAGCCGGAACCACTGCTTCGACACCGGGTACTCCCGCAGGAAGGTCTTCGTTCCCCATTCAACCATTGCCCCGGCGTCTACCCCCTTCTCCGTCGGGAAGTACCGCAGGTGGGGGTGAGGCCCCAGGATGGTCAGGCTGTGGGACACCGAGTCCGCCATGCCCATCTTCGCCAGCTTCCTCAGCCGGTCGCGGAGGGTGGAGCCGGGGATTCTTCCAAAGCGGGACAGCTCGTCCACGGTGGCCAGGGGCGTGGCGCACAGCAAGAGCAGCGTGTCCTCCAGTGCCTGGGACATGGGGTAGGGCGCCAGGACGGGTTTGGCAGCCGGCCTGCTGGCGACCACACGCTCAACGGCCGTGACGGCCCATGTCGCCGCTTCCAGCACCTCGACGCTGTCGCCCACGGTGTCCAGAACGGCGCGGCCCGGTGGCCCCGTTCGAGGAACCTTCAGAGGGTGTGGCGGGAAACGCCGAAGGTCTCCGTCGCCTGCCCGATGCCCCGCCACAACACGTACGTCCGCAGGTATTCGCGAATGGCGTCCTCAAGGTCGGGGTCGAGCGATGCGCTCTTGCCGAGCGTCCGCGTCCCTGGCTCTGAAATGGTCAATCGACTGCTCCGTTCCGCAATGGTCCAACTTTTCATTGTGAGGGTTAAAATCGTCGAAAGTAATGCCTTGCAAGCCATTGTGTAGGACGCAGTTTTGTGATAGGAAGAGAGCTCTTCGGGGAGTTGCAGGAGCCAGTGAGCCTGAGGGGGAAATCGGTCTCCACGTGAACCGAAGCCCGGAATCCGGGGCGGTCACTCGGTCAGTCCTGGTCCTCCGCCGACGGCCTGGGCGCAGCTCCGGACCGGGACTCCTGACGCCGAAGGTGAGAGCGGGCGATGATCCGGGCCAGGATGCGCAGACCGCGCCGCAGCGTCTTCTGCTGCTCGGCGGTGTACGCCGTCGCCCGTTGGTCTCTTGATGGGTTCCGTCCGTTGGCCCTTCTCATTCTGCTCCCAGTCGTGGCTCCCGACGCCAACCGTGCGGTCGTCGGAGCCGTCGCGTTTCGGCGTCCTCCCTCCAGTGTGAACGGCGAGATGGCCGTTCGGAACCTCCCATGAGGGGGTGCATGTATGCCCCCTGCCCATTGCAGCGTCTCCCGCTGCTCGGTGGAGTAGGGCGGCGATCCCTGCCGTCGCCCGGCGATCTGTCGTTGGTCTCAGCGCCAACTCGCTCCCCTCCCTGGGGTCTGTCGCGGCCCTCACAAGAGAGTGTGAACAAAGGAAGCTGGAAAAAAGACCCCTCATAGCTCTGCGCAAGGATGCGGGGCGTTACGGGCCGTTCCCCAGTGGCTCTGCGCAGGGATGCGGGGGGCTATAGACCCTCTTTTTTTCGGCCCCTTTCGTGCAGTATTGGGGGTGTACAGGAGTTTGAGTTTGGTAACAGAGTGGCCAGAGTCGTGATTTCGTAGCTGGAACAGGGGTAAATCGCCCCCCTACAGGACGTAAACAGGAAACACTTTGCCGAATGATGGCGTTCCGGGCGGCAATGACATCGCCAAACGTGGGGAATGACATCGGCGGGCCGGTTGGAGCGGAGTCCCAATGACATTAGGCCCAGAAAAATGCGGTTGAAGCGGGGGTGCGTTACGTGCGTCGGAAGGGGCGGTTAGAGGCATCTCCGACCCCCTGAAGGGCGTGACGCATTGTTCGTTCAGGCCGTGCAGTGGCCGTCAGCGCGGCACAGGTCCCGGGCCGGGCCTCGTGGGTCCGGGGACAGGGTGCAGTTGGGGCGGCCCCGGGGCAGGGGACCGGGGGTAGCGTCGGCTATGGCCCTCAGCCGGTCGTAGAGAGACCGGCGCCGTAGGGCCAGGTCCTGGCGCACCACGCCGAAGCTGCGGCCGTCGTGCAGGGTGATGGTGGCGTCAAAGCGCCCCCTGCGGTGGAACTCCACGCGGGACCTAAGCCCGTCGATGCCGGGGGACTCGAGGACGCCAGGCGGTAGACTCCAGCCACAGCATCCATCCGGCGGAGGAGCAGCGTCAGCCATTCCCTGGAAATGGGGTAGGCGTGCACGAAGTCCGAGGGCGTGTCGAAGCCCAAGAACTCGGCGGTCTCTCTGGTGCCCTGGGCCGTCAGGTAGTACTTATGGCTCGACGGCAGATGGGCGGTGCCGTGGCTCGCCCGCCCGGCGATGCCGTCAGCCAGCAGGTTGGCCAGGGCTCGGTGGACAGTCGTATGGGGCTCGCCGAGGATGAGCGCCAACTCCGCCGAGTCGATGAACGGCGTCCGGCTGAGGGCGTCGAGCAAATGTCGGTCTGAGATCGTCATGTGTTGAAAGTAACGGATAAGAAATGTGGTTTCCAGTTCCTTCCACGGTCATGGGACAACCGTAGCAACCGGTGGCATCCTGCAATGTTCTTGGCACTCTGCCCCGTTCATGGTACAAAGACTGGGACGGAAGGATATTGTACGGAGTGACAGAGATGACCGTTAGGCAGCATAGCCCAGAAGAAGCCACTGAGGGACAAATTGTCATAGTCACTGGAGAGGAGGGCCAAGGTCAAAACATATTGGCGATGAGGTACATAGGCCAATCACTTCAGGATGGGGAAACACCATTCCATAACGATTGCTCGAACAGAGGGTTCCGAATCAGACCAGAAATCCTAGCCGTCGAAACTGAATTTCTAGAGCTTCTCGATGCAGCTCCAGATGGCTCGACTTTCGTGATAGCTGACGCTGACTTCTGCGCTGCCCTTTGCGGCGGCACATCCGACGCAAAACCAGGATGGGTTCGCCTTTGCAAGACAAAGGGCCACGACCTAATCCTAACGACTGTCCGGGGGGCGGAGCACAAAATCCAAGGACCCTTGGATGACGCGTCAACGACACACATATATGTGAGCAGTCCACCGAATTTAGCTGGACTGTTCCTAACGGTCTCATCTGGAGCGATGATGGAGCGTGTCCCGACAATGTACTCCGTGTTAGACGAAGAGACAACGATTTCTTGGGCGAAACTGACTAACGGAATGTATGAGAGCCCTGCTCGGTCTAAGGATGAACTGATCGTGAGCCCAATCAAGACTCTCGTCTTACCAGTGGATTACTCAGACGCCGTCCGCTCAACAAAGACCGCGAGGCCGAAGCACCCGGAAAACTTGATGCTGCTGACGAAAACGGCAAGATACCATGATCACCTTCAAGCGAGGACAACGGAGATAATAGCTGTGCCGTGGCTGGAGCCAGTAAACAAGCGACGAGACGAAGACTTCGCAGTAGGGATCATTGAATGGGCTTGCGAGAGATGGGATATTGAACTAAGAGACATTTCGATGAATCAACAGACGACTTATCCTGACGCTTGGGGTCAACACGAGGGACAAACGGTAAACCTTGAAGTAAGGAAGGTGCAGCCCAAGTGGCCCAGTGGAGCAACACTAGCTTCGATGGTTGACATCGTGAGGACAGGGAAGGCGGTAGCACCTCAAGAAGCGCCGAGAATACAGTGCAAGCAATGCGGCACTTGGGAAGATAGAACTATCGCAGATGTCCACATGCTGCCCACACACGATAGCAGTCACGAATGGGTGTGCACTTATCCCAAGTGGATGATAGGACCTGAATGGACCGGAGATCTCACTGCATTGCCGGACCTTCTGGTAAAACCCGGAGACCTTCGTATCGCAGTGACTGAGGCTGTCGAAGATAAAGAGAAGCGAGCTAAACGTTTCGGGCAGGGAAGACAGAACTGGCTGATCCTGAGCGTGGAAGGTTTTCCTCTAGACGAAAGACTACACGAAGAGCTCGCCGACATCGAATGGAACAAGCTTGACGCTGTATTCCTGATTCTGACAAGCCAGTTTGGGAGTGCAATATACATGCATCAAATCGACGACGATAGAATAGTAGTGGTAGCGAAGTGCCCGAAAACAACTGATCACGGTTGTTATCATCCCGGAGTGCGAACAAGTGTAAACAAAGCGGGGAATGAGTTTCAGGGGCTCCGCGAAGAAAGCGTCCCGAGAGGGCTTGTCTACCAGGTGGTTAGCGCGGACGGTAAGGTGCTAGCGGAAGAAGAAAGAGAATCCCAACTCCCAGTATCACAAGACGATGCCGCGAAGGGCATTAGGCGAGCAATCAAGAGATTGCCATTCCAGCCATCGCAGAACGCCTACCCCTAAAGGGAGACTCTGAACGAACGGGAACCTTACAATCCGCCAAGTCCAGGTTGACACTAGGTTATGCTCTGGGCACCCTTTGGACGTGCCTTGCCGCCATGCACCGACGGCTCAGCGCACCATTTGGCAGCCAGGCGGCGCACGGCTGCGTAGGTCTTCTCATCGAAGCCCAAGAGATCGCAGACGACGCGCCGGTCGAGCTGGGCACGGTTGGGGTCAGCGTCCGCGAGGTAGGCGGGCTTCAACTCTTTGCCCCGGAACTCGTCGAAGATCATTTGCGCCATGAGCAATTGCTCGTCGGTGAGAGCTCGGAGGTCGAGCACAGCTAGCGACTCAGCTTGGCGGATAGTCATGCCAGCCTTGCTCGATTGCTGGCGGCTGGAGTGCCACCAGTACGACAGCAGGCCCAGGGTGGAGTTGCTCCATATCGAGTAAGCATAATCAAACCTGCTGTTAGGGAAGATAACGTTTGGCCATACCCGCCCACCGACGGATTCTCTCTCCGTGAACGCCACAGCGAGAGCCTGGGAGCCAAAGGTGAAGTCACGGTTCAGATGCGCACGGCTTGCAGTGGCCCACACATTGGCGGCCTTGCCCTCCATCCCCGTCCTGACTCGCAGTTCAGAGTCGGGAGCGCACACGATGCGGGTTTCATTCTTAGCGTCGTGATTCCAAATGGCAGGATAGGTGGCCGTTGACCTTGGAGCCACCTTGTCAAATGGTCCACGCGGGGCCGGTCCAGTGATATCTCGATCCACTAGGCCGAGTCTACCGATGTCACTCAGCGAGGCCATTTTCAACTCAACCTGGGATGGGCTTCCAGGCAGCCAAACCTGGGACTGAGACAGGGCATAAGCGGCCTGCGCCAGGGAATAGTCGGCTAGGCGCACCGCGCTCCAACTCGCTCCATCCTTGCCTATTGGAGCAGTTACGGACTCACCAGCCTGTTCCTCGCCCACCATCAGCAGCGTTCCACCATACGGCCCGCCCTCTAGCCGTCTCACTTTGCGAACATTCCGTAGGCTGCTCGACAACGAACTTGAGTGGGCAAACCCCCGCGGCCTGCCGTTGAAGGACGTGAAGCTCGCCCTGTTGTCAGGTGCTTCACCTACCTTGCGGGCAACAACCAGGCACTCTGCCATACCCGTATCGGACGAGAACGACATTTCGCGGCCATTCGCAGCGATGCTCAGTACCGTCACATCTGTATAGTCGCTGGCAAGCATTTCTCGAAGACCCTTCCACGACAGACCGTTCGCCAAGGACAGGGGCAAGACCAGAGCAAGGACTCCACCGGCCTTGAGCTTCTTGTGGGCCAGCGCAGCGAATGCGGATGCGATTCCAGCGTTGCCGTGGTAGCAGGAGTCTTTCCCCAACTGGTTGATCCTGTCTCCCATCGCCGTTTGGTCGGCGGGCGTGGCATCAAACGCGGCAAAGGCGGGGTTGGTGATATCCGCATGGGCACCTTCATGGTTGGTTGCCCTCGTGAATGGCGGGTTCATGATCACGAGGTCAAAGCTCGCGTCCGGGATGTCCACGTTGATCTGGGCAGCAGTCTCCTCGCCCGCGCTGCCGGTGCGCAGAGCTGGGTCGCTGGTGTTGAACAGCGTGAGGGCTGTAGAGGCTTGGAGCAACTCCAGGGAACCTATCTTCACTGTGCTGTCCTTCTGCTTTCCATAGGGCATCGTGTAGAGGCGAGACTGTTTGAATCCAACATTTGGCCGCATACCGGACAGGGTGGAGCCAGTAATGTGAATGGCCGAGGGCATGACGTCGCAGCCGTACAGGACCTCCTCCATCATCACGGGATGCAACGACATGGAATCGCCCCCGGCGCGCTCGTGGTGGGAAGCAACTTGCTCGTACACTGCCGACAACAGAGCACCGGTGCCGCAGGCGAAATCTCCGATGCGCAGCCTGCCTATGGCCTCGGCGTCGGCCCAGTCCACAGAATCCATCTTGGCTACGGCCAGACGCGCCAGCAGCGCAGCTGACGCTGGAAGCGTGTAGAAGGTGGCCAGGTACTTCCGGTCGGCGATTAGCCGTTGGAAGATGCGCCCGGTCAGGTCGTGGGCGTTGTCGACGCCGGTGGCTTCAACTTCCTGGGCGGTCTCCAACAACTCCCGCAAGATGCTAGGGGCAACGTCTCCGGGAAGCTGCTCCAATATGTCCTTGGCAATGGCAAAGATGGGCCAGTAGTTGATCTTGAGGATGTCTTCCCAGGCCGCTAGCGTCTCGCTCTGGGGGTTTGCAACGTTGGGGCCGCACACCAAGCGCAGAGTCTTAACTTCCTGATGCATCCCCGCGATGCGCTGGTGGAAGACCATAGCGTTGGCGATGATGGCACAGGCCATGCGACGGGTCTGAGGAACGTCGCTCATTCCCAGCAACCGGGCAATAACAGGGGTGACGTTGGGACGCAGCTTTGCCATTTCCTCCAAACGGGTGGCCGCCTGCCCAATGCCTTGCCCGAGCGTGTCAGCCGCTTGCTCTACTGCTTTCTGTGGGACGGACACCAAGCGGGCTATGTCAGCCAGATCGCTCACTGAGCCATCCAGCCATCCCGATTCGGGAAATCGGCTGCCGTCCTGACGAAGGACGCAGTAAGTCAAGCGTGTCTCGACGAGAGCCAAGCGCAGGTCATATGCGTCTTCCACAGTTTTGGGATAACGCAGTGCTATGGCAGCCTCGACAGTGCGCGGGGCACCTTTCACGCGAAGTCCCAACCGTTCGGAGGCGTCCTTTTCCACTTCGATAGCCGGCTCATACTCAGCCTCAACGACCACCGGGGAACGGCCCGGCGCGGCTATCAGCACATCGGCGTGGCGACCCGGATGATCCGTGAAAGTCTGGGTATTCTCTGAGCGGACTTCGCAGCCCGGCATCATGCTCCGCAGCAGGTCGCCCAGTACGTTGTTCGCGTTCGGTTCTGTCTGTCGCGGCATTCTACTTAGCTAGCCCACTTACTCCTACCGGATGGAAGACTCACAACCCCACTTGACCGGCAAGGTCTTTGATACGACTGCGGAGGGTGTCACCCCGCTCCTCAATGAACTTCTCGAAGTCGCCTGGTGTAAACGGGTTTTTCATGAGGAAGTCAAAGGCGCGGGCTGAGATGAAGTGCGACTCCAGTATCCTCATCACCTCATCTTTCCCATTGGTGGCGATAAGTTCCGGCAGGTACTCGTTGGGAAGACGATCCCTGATGACCTTGCGGTTGGTTTCGCTGGTTAGGGGTGTCCGGTTGAGTATCGTATCAATAGAGGTGCTAAGCGCGTATTGGCTCCCAAGGCTCTTCGGCACGATGTGATGGTCATCAAGGTCGCCGTGCTGAGGAGCGTTACCAGATATCCAGTCGCGAGCACCGTTGAGGACCAACAGGTTAAATACACCGTTGTAGACAGACGTTCCTCGCCTCGTCTCACGCCTGAGATCGAGATTGCCAATGTCTCTTTGGAACTCGGAAATCGACCCGGGTTCGGCGTTGTCGTCTACATACCAAGTCTTGATTTCCCTGTAATCTTGAGCGGCTGTGGATTCAACTGCTCCTGAATAGCGGTTGGTGAAGACGCTGGCCCAATACCAGAGACGTACCTTTCGCTGAGCATCGAGCCTCTGTTCGGCGGGAAGCCGACCGGCTTCGACCTGCAAGGCAGCGAAGGCTGGCAGAATAGCTGCGTAGGGCAAGTATTGAGAAGATATTGCGCCAAATTCCTGCGGGTGGCGCAGTAGATTGAGCGCCCGTTCTAGTGCCTCGACCGCTTCATGCCAGAGATTCTTGAATTCGATAGGGTTAGCAACAAGCACCTCCGACCGGAGTGTGCCGTCCGGCCCACGCACCTGCCTTGAGCTACCAGGAATCAGGTTGTATAGATACTTCGGGGAACAGTACGCTTGGCGAAGTATGGACATCACCTGAAGCACATACACGTTCATCCGCCCTGCCTCGGCAAACTCCAGACGAGGAGATGCATCTCTCCACAAATCCTGCCTGAGTCGAATTTCCTTCGGCCTTAAGAGGGCGTTGAGAAGGTCGAAGATATCGAGTCTAACGCCCCGGCTGTTGATCTTTGTGAAGATATCGCAGACCTTGTCGAGTTCAAGGTCTCGATCCAACTCAATATACGAGATTTGGTACTGTTCCGTGATATCTTTCAAGTGCTCGCCAAACTTCTTGGCGTTCTCCGCCTGGAACGCGGCAGACTCGGCCTCAGTTCCTTCGAGTGTCTCCGCCGCTTCACGCCAGTGTTTCTCATAACCCTGTACCCAGTTAGGTAGTTCCCAGCCCCCTGCCCCGACTACAGAGAGCGGGAACATGTGCTCCTTGAACTGGCGCGTCCGATCACTCAGCAGATTCAGCCCCCTGCGAGTCCAGTCGTATATGAAGGCGTCATCGTATGCCTCATCCATGAAGCGATCGACCTTGATGAAGTAGAGGAATCGATTGCGGCGGTTGGGTGCGGGCTTGTTGGGTGCCATGAACGCGTAATACATGGCCGTGAGACGCTGCTGACCGTCCAAGACGATATCGGTTCGGCCATCACCACCCTCAAAGCCGTAGATCGCCTCACAGGAGAGTGCCTCAAAGTTTTCGTCTTTGCCCTTCCAAAGAAGAAGGCTACCGATGTAGTAGTCGCGGAAGATGGAACTCATTAGCTCTTTGATGTCCCAAGGCTCCCATTCAAAGTCACGCTGGAAATCGGGGATCACGTACCGCCCCTCGCGCAAACGTCCGACCATGTTGGCGAGACTCACGTGGTCGGGTTTTTGTGAGTCCTTCATGACGACTTACCTCCGGGATTCTCCACCAAGATTGCTCCCTGCATCCTGGCAAGTCTGCGGTCAAAGGTGTAGAGGGGCGTCGCTTCCACCCGTTCGGCCGCTGTAAGGATCATCAAGTCCGAAAACCCGGCGCCTCCTCGCCGATAGCGATGTGCAGCTGCGGCAACGTCATCAGAATTCTCGACCATGAGACTGTCTGAAGCTGTTAGGTCCATCAATGCCTCCGCGACTCGGGTTCGTGTGAAGCGGTAGCTCCGTTCCAGTACCCAGGCGACCTCTACGACGACCTCACGGCAAATGAATCCTGGATTACCGGGCGTCAGCCCGTCCAGCAACGCGCGAGACGCCTCGGCGTGTTCAGCGTTGTCGCCCACCAAGTAGCGTACGATCACATTTGTGTCGAGCGCGGTCATTCTTCGATTGCCCCCTCTGCGATGGCACGGTCCATGTCTTCCAAGCTCACCGGCGGGCCGTCATACTTGAGGCTACCGAACAGTCGGCTGGTGGACCGCACGGGCATTATCAGCACCCCCTCGTCCAGAATGACATAGCGGACCCTATCCCCTGCCTTCACTGCCAGCGAATCCCTGACGGCTTTGGGTAATGTGGTCTGGCCCTTCACGGTTATGCTGGATTCAAACATTGAAAATGCTCCTTTACCTCAAAGAGTGGCCATTGGCCTTACATTATCGCGGTCGGTAATGCCTTTGGCAATAGTGCTAGCTTGTTTTGGTTTGAGTAGGCCGTTTCTGAGTCATGGCGATCCATCCACCCAATACCACCCCCTCCCCCCAATGCATACGTCATTGTCTACGGGCTTTTGACCGAGCCCTCTGGCACGAGTGGTTGAGCGGCTTGTGTCGTTTGGGAAGTGGAGTGATAAAGCGCAGCCAGTGAGGGATCGGCACGTCCTGAGGAGGGTCGCGTCGCTGGGAATGCACTCGGGACCACCTCTCCTGTGCCAGAGGCTTGGCTGCACGAACGAATGGCCCCTGCTCTAGAGAACAGGGGCCTCGTTTCCATGGGATGGGAAGCTGGCTCAGCCTACAGGTTCAAGGTGAGCGTCAATGTGAAAGTTCTTGATTTTGTCAAGCGTGGTGGCGGCGCCGGTACCCGTACGCGGCGATGCCCCGCCGCCGGTCGTAGAGGGAACGGCGCCTGAGCGCTAAACCCTGGCGCACCAACCCGAAGCTGAGCCCGTCGTGCCGCGTGATGGTGGCGTGGAACCGGCCTCGGAAAGTCCACCTGCGTCCGCAGCCCATCGGCTCCTGGGGACGGGGACGCCACCAGGAGGTAGATGGTTGCCACCGCGTCCATCCGGCGGTTGAGCAAGGTGAGCCACTCCCGGGACACCGGGTGGGCCCGCACGTAGTCCGACGCGGTGTCGAACCCCAGCATTCCGGCGGCTTCGGTAATGCCCTTTGCAGTCAGGTAGTGCCGTCCGCTGGGCGGCATGTGGGCGGTGCCGTGGCTGACGCGCCCAACGGTCCCGCTGGACAGCAGGCTGGCCAGCCCTCGGTGGATGGCAACGTGGGCTTCCCCTGTGATCATCGCCAGTTCCGCTGTGTCCAGGAAGGGCATCCGGCTCAGGTGGTGCAGCAGTTCCCGGTCTGAGACGCTCATGCATCGAGCGTAGCAGACGGGAGGCCCAGTGGTCAGCAGGCAAATGTCAGTGCCGGCGGGTTATGGGAGGGCAGCGGACGCCGTCCGCCGGGGTTCCGTTGCAAACCGGTGGTTAATGCCCTCGGCCATTGCGAGTGAATCGCCGTTGGCCCGATTCATTGATCAGTTGACTAGTGCTGGCTCACTGGTTGACGTTATGGTAGCCTAGAAAAGTTGAAACCTCGAAACCGCCCGCTTTCGGAGGATTGGTGCCAACGATACATTTCTTGAATGTCAGGGAAGGGGATTGCTCGATAATACAGCACGGGACTGGGCGAGTATCCGTTATTGATGTCTGCAACGCGAAACCCAGCCAATCGCGGGAATCGCAGTTGGAAATGGCCTCCGCACGGTATGTAACTCGTTCGGTCAATGGTAATTTCAATCAGAAAGCGCACCCTGTCAACCCCGTGGCGTACATGCAGGAACACGCGATAAGTTCCATCTTCAGGTTCATCCTCACGCATCCCGACATGGACCACATGGACGGCATTAAAGCACTTTTTGCCGAGTTTTTCCCTGAGGTGTTTTGGGACACAAACAACCAGAAGGAGATTGACGACTCTTCATGGTCGTCGTCTCAGTATAATAGAGCCGATTGGGATTATTACAGGACCCTTCGAGGCACCAACCCCCAGGCTAATCCGAAACGTCTTACCAACCTTTCAGGTCAAAACGGTCGTTATTGGAACGAAGACGAGCACGGAAACCCACAGAGAGGAGACGGGATCACGATCCTAGCCCCAACTCAAGAATTAGTCAATGAAGCAAACAGGACGGGCGATTACAACGACTGTTCTTACGTTCTGCTCTATCGACCTGGGGACAAAAAATAGTCTTCGGCGGCGACTCTCACGACAACACGTGGGAACACATCCTCAAAAACTGGGAAGCAGAGGTCCAGGATATCGATCTACTGATCGCACCTCACCATGGGCGGGACTCGGGGCGGTCCTACGATTTTTTGGACGTGCTGAAACCGAGCCTGACGTTCTTCGGGAATGCTCGTTCCGAACATTTGGCTTATGGCGCTTGGTATCGGCGTGGGCTTGCGATCGTAACTAACAATCAGGCGAACTGCATGATGGCCGACCTCAGCGGATCGTTATTGAATATCTACGTAACGAATGAGACTTATGCTAGGGCGTTTGCGAGAGAAGCCGGTTCCAACACTTGGTACCATGAGCAGCTCCTAGCATGGTATCTTCGCTCCGTGTAATGGTACGGATGGCGTTGGTCAGTCCCCTCCCAGCGTCCGCACCGATTCCATGAGTTGCTTCGCGTATGCCTCTGCCACAGGCTTGATCCACGATGGCTTCGCCCAAAACAACCAGAAAATCGCGAAGGCTGAATTGGCGACTGCCACCGCAAGCCGGATCACGGCGATGCTGTCGGGATTGACTAGGACGTTCCACCACGGGTCCGGCCAAGACCGTCCCCACACCGTCAGCACGAACAACGCCCATGCCACTAGGGCGAGTGCGACCGCCATGGGCAACCCCCAAGGCTTAAGCCCCCACATGTTGCGTCTGAACCCGTAATTGACGTTCTCGGCAAAGACCAGTTCGAATTTTGACCTGTCGCGGGTCGCCCCTTGGAGGGCTAAGGTGACCTCTCGATATCGAGCGTCGGCCGACTCGGGGTCGGCCGTCTCCTCTTGTTCGGTCGGAAGTGGTTTGCCCCACCATTCCTCGATTTGTTGACGTAGGCCCTCCGATAACTCGGGATCGCCCGGGATGTGGCGATGCCGAAGCAAACGGGTCGTCGGCGCACCACCCCAACTGTCCCGGAGCTCGTCTTGTTTTCTGGACCCACGATCGCGCCCCACTTGGGCCAAGACAGCCGTCCCACCAGCCGCGCCCAGGAGCCCAAAGAACGCCGTCACAAAGAAATGATGGCCTGGGAGGAGGGCAAACATCAAGAACCCCAGCGGTAACGCCACGGCAAGCGCAGGCTGGATGCGGGAGCGGAACGTGTAAAGGTCGGCGAATGGTAACATCTACTCTACTGGTTGCTGTATAGACTCCACCCACCGTCAGACTTGAGGACAAGCCTCATCGTATGCTTCTGGTCTGTCCTGAAGACCTTGTCGGCGTCCTTCGATCCTGTGGCGTATTTCCGGTAGAGTTCCAAGGCTTTGCTGTCCGGGTGGCCGTAGTTGTTCTCCCCCACTGACACAACCACCATCGCGGGTTTTATCGCCTGTATATGACTTGTGTAGCAGTGGCGGCTGTCGTTGGGATCGTCGAAGAAATCTAGGGAGCCGTGGTGGGCCGCCATCAGGATGCTACAGGACACGTCATCCTTGCCGTAGTCCTTCATTATCCCGTCTTTCCACGTTGCGTAGCTCCCATCACCGGTCAGGATCGTGCTGCTCAGGGCCTTCGACTTGGCACCGTTCAACTCCTCCACCTTGACCACAATGCCCTGATCATTGGCATTATTCGGCAATCTGTCGTCTTTGGCACTGAAATAGCGGAGTCGTGTGTACCCGTAGTCGTTCTTGGTTTTCTTCTCGATTACCTTGCTGCCCACGTCCTTGCGTAGTTGCATATAAGCCTTGTACTCGTCGCTGTCGGTGGTTGTGCCGGGGTATCCGCTGTCCCAAACGCCCCCGACGGAGAATCTGTTGTGGAGGATGCGGACCCCCCGCATATGGTCGGCGTCCCGATGAGTGCAGATGAAGGCATGCAGCTTACCATTGTCGCCAATCTGTTTTGCCACGTAATTGAGGACGCGATCCTTGTTGGCGTCGGTGATGTTGCAATCCACAACGAAGTTGGTGCCGCTGGAACACTGGACTAGCACCATGTTTCCCTGGCCAACGTCTATGAAATGAATAGTGGTTGCCGTATTGAACTCCTATCTGGACACCCATAGGACTGGCCCGCCCCGATACCGGGTTGAAGTCCAGCACCTCCGCCAACAGTCCACGGACCTCGGCCGCCGGCTGTCCTGGGGTTGCGGTGAATATGCAGCTTATTCGTTCTTCGACTTCAACAGCGTCTTACCGGTTCTGGATAGGCATCAGTTCATTCCTCTACCACAGCTACCATCATTATACTTTAGTGCTCAACCGGGGACGAGTGTGACGATACAATAATGCGCCTGCACCAGACGGCGCACTTGGGGACTCGGCGGGTGCGTTGAAAAGTGACATTATACGACGCAACCAGAGTTGGGCTTCGGGGCGCCGTCGGCCCCATCCACTTGGCGGAGCACTCGGTCAGGATTAACCGACCTAAAGGGAAATCCCCCGCTGACTCATCGGGGGCTTGGCTACTCACCTAGATTGGCCGGTGAACGACCGACTACACCGCCACCTCGAACCTGATGAGAAAAGTTCTTGATTTTATCCAGTTTGGTGGCCGTTGGCGGTGTCTAACCCGTGTACAGACGATCTCGTGGAGCGGCAAGTCGTGGTTCGGGCGGTTCCATAGCTGAAGTCTGGGCGATTGACCATGCTTCCCACATCAGAACAAGGCACTCGGTTGAACTTGGAAGACCAACTTGCGCTCACCCACCCTCGAACAGGTCTGCGATGGACACCTTGGCATCAAGTAATCCGGGAGCGACCAAGACCGAAACCAACCTCGCTGATTCGGACAACTCGAAGACTACCCATCCCCGCACTATCTGGTCGGCTGCGAGTTCACCCGAGCCGAATGGCGGTCCGACATCGGCGTCCGCGAAGCCTGGCGTGTATACGTATCCATCCATGTCTTGGACTGCAAAGTAGAGCGGATTGTAGGAATCACCGTCGTCGCTGATTCCCACCTGCGTGATGTCCAGGGCTATCAGTCTCTTGCCTTCATTCACACCGAATATGCCTGCGGGGGCAGGGTCCTTTACCTCGTTCAGGGTGTACGAGCTTCCTCCCACTTCCACCGTCGTCCCGATAGCCACGGGCGACGAAGGTGATGTGGGCGCAGGGGGAGGAGTCTGACTTATCAAATCTCCTGCCTGTCCTTGTGGGAAGTCTGAGATGGATACCTTGGCATCAAGTAATCCGGGAGCGACCAAGACCGAAACCAACCTCGCTGATTCGGACAACTCGAAGACCACCCATCCTCGTACTATCTGGTCGGCTGCGAGTTCACCCGAGCCGAATGGCGGTCCGACATCGGCGTCCGCGAAGCCTGGCGTGTATACGTACCCATCCATGTCTTGGACTGCAAAGTAGAGCGGATTGTAGGAATCACCGTCGTCGCTGATTCCCACCTGGGTGATGTCCAGGGCTATCAGTCTCTTGCCTTCATTCACACCGAATATGCCTGCGGGGGCAGGGTCCTTTACCTCGTTCAGGGTGTACGAGCTTCCTCCCACTTCCACCGTCGTCCCGATGGCCACGGGGGTGGGTTCAGGTGTTGGCGTGGGTTCGGGCGTTGGCGTGGCCGTTGGCGCAGGTGTAGTTGTCGGGGTGGTAGTCGCCTCTGGAGTAGGTGCCGTGTCCTTAGCTTCACTGTAGGGGAGTCTGAGGAAACGGCGTGATTTTGCTCCGTATCCGGGTTCATGTATCAGGACGAAGGCGGCTTCGTCCTCGGGAACCTCGAAGCAGATGTTCCCTTGTATCCTACCTCCGCCGTAGACTTCACCGTCAAGCTCGTTCGGGATGACACCGCAGTCGTAATCGAATGGATCGTAGACAACACGGTTCTCACCAATGAGGCTGAAGTCGGCGTAGCTCACTGCGATAGAACCACTGCCAGAAGGATAGGAAATTCCGACTGAAACCATATAGAAACGATTCCCCTCTTTCGGCGGGTCATTGAACTGGTTTTCCTCGGCTATCTGCCGTTGGGCATCTTCGATTACATCCAACACACTTATCTCAGTACCGTCTGAGCCTTGCAAGACGTCACCTGCCGAAAGGGGATTGTCCAGGGCGAATCCTGGTGAGGGCCTCGTTGCAGGTGTGGGTGTCGAGATAGGGTCTCCAATCTCGTACCCAATGAATGCGTCGCCATCACGGTCTATCTCATAGTGATAGGTAATGTACGATTCGCCACCTCGGCTTAGGTTCGCCGTGCCTTCGCAACGCAGTACCCTTTCCGTTCGTTCTATTTCTTCCGCACCGGAGTATAGTTTCAGGATACGTGGCGAGAGCGGATTCTGATTGCTCTCCGATAATTCCAGAATCTGCCTTGTAAAGCGCGGATCATCGCAGTCAGTGGTTATCACGGTTGGCGTGGAGGTCGGCTCCGGCGTAGCGGTCCTGGGTGAAACTGTCGCAGGAGATAGCGAAGATGGAGTGGGTTCTTTTGTGGTCTCTTGATTTGGTGTGGCGGTCAGCTCCGGCGTTGCAGCCACAGGTGAAGCCGTCGCCGAGGATGGCGCAGTCGCAGAATCTTCCTCACTGCAAGCCATCACGGTGAGCAACGTCAGAAGAACTGCTAAGAATAGGATACACAGGTTGCCGAATCTGCCCATAATTGATCCCCCTCACTTGCGTAGTATTGTCGATCGCCGTTGGAGAATCAAGCTGACTTCAGGCTTTAGTAGCTGGCTACCATGACCGGTCACCATCCTAAAGGGTAACACCAGTCCTCCCATCAACTCCGCTGGCTTCGGTTTTCTTTGCGCCCAAGGAAAGTCAACCCTGCGCCGATGGCCAGAAGCACAGTTGCGAGGATGTACGCTGCGAAAATCGCGATAACCCCAACTACCGCCGACACGAGCATCAAGCTTGCTGCTAGCCTGGGCTTGGCCATAGATAGAACAGCGCCTACCAGTCCGACAATTGAGGCTCCGAGTGCCACGAATGCCCCCGTGGTAACCGTTTCTGCGCCCTCCGCTCCAAGAGCTCCGCCAATTCCACCGATAGCAAGGGCAACTATCGCACCGATGAATCCTCCGATGGAACCCAATACTCCGACTACCAGCCCTGCTATCCTCATGCACTCACTCCTCCTTGAGCACGCTACATCCAATTACATCAATGGCGAACGGGTCTCTGTCCTCTCCCTCGTAGCCCTTCCCTCGAAGGGTTACGCGATCTCCCTTGCGGATCGATGTTATGTCGTCCAGATGGCTCCGGCTGAAATGGCAACGCACACTTTCTAGCGTGAAGTCTCCGGTGACGAGATCTATGTAGTACGCGCTACCATCTCCTCTCCCAAAATCCTCGACTGTCCCACTGACGGCCAGAACCACCCCATCGTATTTCAGGTTGGCGGCAATCTTGTTGCTTTGATAGTCGTCGTACATTTGGCTAGCAGTAACCCTTAACTCAATGGGGGTGTCCGCAATATCAAGTTCAGCTTGTTCGACCTCATCTTCAGTTACGTTGCAAGCAAATACAGTGGCTACGAGGAACACCAAGTACAAGAGCAACATAGCTCCAAGTCTTCCCGGCTGGTGACCCAGGGTACACGCCGTGTCTATTTTCTTGGCATAGCGAGTGGCCTCGCGGCCTTCTGTGGTCAAGTTCTTCCTCTCACCACGGATGAGGCGAAGCCGCAACGAGCCTTGGACGGGTCATCCGCACACGAGGTGCGCCCTGCGCGTGCGCCGCCTGTGTCTGCGCTTTCTCCTGTCCAAACATTCTCCGTCCCGTCCTTGTATCAGGTTAGTGTGATAATTCACCGACAATAGCAAGTCCCACAATCGTAGTGAACCTCCAGGCCGGACATAAGGAGCACCGGATATAAGGAGCAAATGTCTTTTACACTAGGCATTGGCCTATGCCCATGGCAGGTCTCAGCCCAGCGTGTTCGGCCTGCTCCGTCGGTTCTCGGCGAACCGCCAGCGAGGCAAGGTCGGCGTCAGATTACACCGCCAACCTGACCCGCAAGGTGAAGGTTCTTGATTTCGTCAAGTTTGGTGGGCCGGAGTGTACCGTACTGCGAACTTTCCGGTGGGAGGTTTCGCTATAGGCACCGCATTGCATATTGTGCAACGTTGGGAGGCGGTCTCAGGTAATGAGCCCCATTCTGGCGGGAAAGCTTGGTTGAAGTCGTCTCTTCCGGCATACCACTGGCCGTCTGCCTTGAGTCCACGGACTTGTCCATATCCGCTGCTCAAGGATGCGACCTAATAGCAACGGAAGGTGGTGGTGCTCGTGGGCAGTGGACCAATTCCTAATAGGGAGACACCAATCGCTGTCACGGAGAGCGTATGTCATGGGCTCGTGGAACTCCTCCAGACCGAGACCAGTTCAATCGCTGGTTCCGCCCCATGACGAACCCAGGCAGAATCTCATGCCGTTAAGCGCTGGCGCCGCCGCCGGATGCCTATGGCGACGCCTATGGCCACGAGGTTGAGCAGCACGCCTATCAGCGCCAAGACCCATGCGCTGGGAATGTTGCCGCCCTCGTCCGCCGTCACGTTTGTGGGGGACACCGTCACCCCGGCGACGGTAACGCCGTCATACTCGTTGGCGCTCTGGGCGGCCACCACCGCGTGGGCGATGGAGGCCGTGTCGTTCACCGCGTCGGCGTCCTGGGCGGCAGCCACCGTCACCGTCTGCGCCGTGCTCCAGTTGCCCGGAGTGAAGGTCAGGGTGGCCGGAGACGCCGTCACGTCGGTACTGCCGGTCTTGGTGACGCTGATCACCACGTTGGAGGTGGGCTGCGTGTTCAGCCTCACCGTGTAGGAGCCGCTACCGCCCTCGGCCACCTCCAGCGCGGTTTCGGACACGCTCACCCCGGCGGTCTCGTCGTCGGTCACGGCCACCGCCACCCCGGCGATGTTCACGGCGTCGAACTCGTCGGCGCTCCGGGAGGCCACCACCGCGTGGGTGATGGACGCCGCGTCGTCCACCGCGTCGGCGTCCTGGGCGGCAGCCACCGTCACCGTCTGCGCCGTGTTCCAGTTGCCCGGAGTGAAGGTCAGGGTGGCCGGAGACGCCGTCACGTCGGCGCTGCCGCTGCGGGTGACGTTGATCACCACGTCGGAGGTGGGTTGAAGGTTCAGCACCACCGTGTAGGTTGCGCTGCCGCCCTCGGCAACCGTCAGCGTGGTTTCGGACACCGTCACCCCGGCGGTCTCGTCGTCGGTGACGGTCACGGCCACCCCGGCGATGCTCACGTTGTCGTACTCGTTGGCGCTGCGGGCGGCGTCGACGGCGTGGGCGATGGAGACCGCGTCGTTCACCGCGTCGGCGTCCTGGGCGGCAGCCACCGTCACCGTCTGCGCCGTGTCCCAGTTGGCCGGGGTGAAGGTCAGCGTGGTCTGGTTGCCGGACGTCCCCGTGTCGGTGTCCAGCGTCACGTCGGTACTGCCGGTCTTGGTGACGCTGATCACCACGTTGGAGGTGGGCTGCGTGTTCAGCCTCACCGTGTAGGAGCCGCTACCGCCCTCGGCCACCTCCAGCGCGGTTTCGGACACGCTCACCCCGGCGGTCTCGTCGTCGGTCACGGCCACCGCCACCCCGGCGATGTTCACGGCGTCGAACTCGTCGGCGCTCCGGGAGGCCACCACCGCGTGGGTGATGGACGCCGCGGCGTCCACCGCGTCGGCGTCCTGGGCGGCAGCCACCGTCACCGTCTGCGCCGTGCTCCAGTTGGCCGTCGTGAAGGTCAGCCGCGCCGGAGACACCGTCACGTCGCTGCTGCCGCTTTTGGTTACGTTGATCACCACGTCGGAGGTGGGCTGAAGGTTCAGCTTCACCGTGTAGGTTCCGCTGCCGCCCTCGGTCACCGTCACCGTGGGGGCTGACACGCTCACCCCCGGCCTCTCGCTCACGGTGATATAGAAGCGCAGGTGAACACGGTCACCGTCGGAATCGGTCGCGGTATAGGTGAACCGCGTCCTGGTGAACGTCGCCCCGGGCGTGCCGGTGATGGTGCGGTCCGAGTTGAAGCGCAGCCCCTCGGGCAGGTCTGGCGACAAGCTGTATTGCAGCCTGCCGTCGCCCCCAAGAGCGGGGGGCAGGCTCACCGTCCCTACGTCTTCGCCTACTGTGTAGACCTGGTCGTCTACCGTCCGCGAGGCGAACGTCGGACTCCGGTCGGGCGGACCCCCACCTCCAGTGGGTGGACCCCCGCCTCCGGTGGGCGGCGGCGTGTCGTCGTCAGTGACGGTTACCGTCACGCCGGCGACGGTAACGCCGTCATACTCGTTGGCGCTCTGGGCGGCCACCACCGCGTGGGCGATGGAGGCCGTGTCGTTCACCGCGTCGTCGTCCTGCGCCGCGGCCACCCTTACCGTCTGCGCCGTGCTCCAGTTGCCCGGAGTGAAGGTCAGGGTGGCCGGAGACGCCGTCACGTCGGCGCTGCCGCTGCGGGTGACGTTGATCACCACGTCGGAGGTGGGCTGAAGGTTCAGCTTCACCGTGTAGGTTCCGCTGCCGCCTTCGGTCACCGTCACCGTGGGGGCTGACACGCTCACCCCCGGCCTCTCGCTCACGGTGATATAGAAGCGCAGGTGAACACGGTCACCGTCGGAATCGGTCGCGGTATAGGTGAACCGCGTCCTGGTGAACGTCGCCCCGGGCGTGCCGGTGATGGTGCGGTCCGAGTTGAAGCGCAGCCCCTCGGGCAGGTCTGGCGACAAGCTGTATTGCAGCCTGCCGTCGCCCCCAAGAGCGGGGGGCAGGCTCACCGTCCCTACGTCTTCGCCTACTGTGTAGACCTGGTCGTCTACCGTCCGCGAGGCGAACGTCGGACTCCGGTCGGGCGGACCCCCACCTCCAGTGGGTGGACCCCCGCCTCCGGTGGGCGGCGGCGTGTCGTCGTCAGTGACGGTTACTCACGCCGGCGACGGTAACGCCGTCATACTCGTTGGCGCTCTGGGCGGCCACCACCGCGTGGGCGATGGAGGCCGCGGCGTCCACCGCGTCGGCGTCCTGGGCGGCAGCCACCGTCACCGTCTGCGCCGTGCTCCAGTTGGCCGTCGTGAAGGTCAGCCGCGCCGGAGACACCGTCACGTCGCTGCTGCCGCTTTTGGTTACGTTGATCACCACGTCGGAGGTGGGCTGAAGGTTCAGCACCACCGTGTAGGTTCCGCTGCCGCCCTCGTCCACCGTCAGCGTGGTCTCGGACACGCTCACCCCGGCGGTGTCGTCGTCGGTGACGGTCACGGCCACCCCGGCGATGGTCATGTTGTCGTACTCGTTGGCGCTGCGGGCGGCGTCGACGGCGTGGGCGATGGAGGCCGCGTCGTTCACCGCGTCGGCGTCCTGGGCGGCAGCCACCGTCACCGTCTGCGCCGTGCTCCAGTTGGCCGTCGTGAAGGTCAGGGTGGCCGGAGACACCGTTACGTCGTCACTGCCGCTTTTGGTTACGCCGATCACCACGTCGGAGGTGGGCTGCACGTCCAGGACCACGGTGTAGGCGCCGCGGCCGCCCTCGTCCACCGTCAGCGTGGTCTCGGACACGCTCACCCCGGCGGTGTCGTCGTCGGTGACGGTCACGGCCACCCCGGCGATGGTCATGTTGTCGTACTCGTTGGCGCTGCGGGCGGCGTCGACGGCGTGGGCGATGGAGGCCGCGTCGTTCACCGCGTCGGCGTCCTGGGCGGCAGCCACCGTCACCGTCTGCGCCGTGCTCCAGTTGGCCGTCGTGAAGGTCAGGGTGGCCGGAGACACCGTTACGTCGTCACTGCCGCTTTTGGTTACGTTGATTACCACGTCGGAGGTGGGCTGCACGTCCAGGACCACGGTGTAGGCGCCGCTGCCGCCCTCGGCCACCGTCAGCGTGGTTTCGGACACCGTCACCCCGGCGGTCTCGTCGTCGGTGACGGTCACGGCCACCCCGGCGATGCTCACGGCGTCGTACTCGTCGGCGCTCCGGGAGGCCACCACCGCGTGGGTGATGGACGCCGTGTCGTTCGCTGCGTCGGCGTCCTGGGCGGCCCGCACCGTCACCGTCTGCGGCGTGCTCCAGTTGCTCGTGGTGAAGGTCAGGCTGGCCGGAGTCGCCGTCAGGTCGTCACTGCCGCTTTTGGTGACGTTGATCACCACGTCGGAGGTGGGTTGAAGGTTCAGCACCACGGTGTAGGTTGCGCTGCCGCCCTCAGCCACCGTCACCAACGACGCGGACACCGTCACCCCGGCGGTGTCGTCGTCGGTGACGGTCACGGCCACCCCGGCGATGGTCACGGCGTCGTACTCGTTGGCGCTGCGGGAGGCGTCGACGGCGTGGGAGATGGCGGCCGCGTCGTCCACCGCGTCGGCGTCCTGGGCGGCAGCCACCGTCACCGTCTTCGCCGTGCTCCAGTTGCTCGTGGTGAAGGTCAGGGTGGCCGGAGACACCGTTACGTCGGTACTGCCGGTCTTGGTGACGCCGATCACCACGTCGGAGGTGGGCTGGGCGTCCAGGACCACCGTGTAGGTTGCGCTGCCGCCCTCGGCAACCGTCAGCGTGGTTTCGGACACCGTCACCCCGGCGGTCTCGTCGTCGGTGACGGTCACGGCCACCCCGGCGATGTTCACGGCGTCGAACTCGTCGGCGCTCCGGGGGGCCACCACCGCGTGGGTGATGGAGGCCGCGTCGTTCACCGCGTCGGCGTCCTGGGCGGCAGCCACCGTCACCGTCTTCGCCGTGCTCCAGTTGCTCGTGGTGAAGGTCAGGGTGGCCGGCGACACCGTCACGTCGGTACTACCGGTCTTGGTGACGCTGATCACCACGTTGGAGGTGGGCTGCGTGTTCAGCCTCACCGTGTAGGAGCCGCGGCCGCCCTCGTCCACCGTCAGCGTGGTCTCGGACACGCTCACCCCGGCGGTGTCGTCGTCGGTGACGGTCACGGCCACCCCGGCGATGGTCATGTTGTCGTACTCGTTGGCGCTGCGGGCGGCGTCGACGGCGTGGGCGATGGAGGCCGCGTCGTTCACCGCGTCGGCGTCCTGGGCGGCATCCACCGTCACCGTCTGCGCCGTGCTCCAGTTGGCCGTCGTGAAGGTCAGGGTGGCCGGAGACACCGTTACGTCGTCACTGCCGCTTTTGGTTACGTTGATTACCACGTCGGAGGTGGGCTGCACGTCCAGGACCACGGTGTAGGCGCCGCTGCCGCCCTCGGCCACCGTCAGCGTGGTTTCGGACACCGTCACCCCGGCGATCTCGTCGTCGTCGACGGTCACCGTCACCCCGGCGATGGTCACAGCGTCGAACTCGTTGGCGCTCCGGGAGGCGTCGACCGCGTGGGTGATGGCGGCCGTGTCGTTCACCGCGTCGGCGTCCTGGGCGGCGGCCACCGTCACCGTCTGCGCCGTGGCCCAGTTGGACGAGGAGAAGGTCAGGGTGGCCGGAGACACTGTCACGTCGGGGCTGCCGCTCCTGGTTACGCCGATCACCACGTCGGAGGTGGGCTGCGTGTTCAGCCTCACCGTGTAGGAGCCGCGGCCGCCCTCGTCCACCGTCAGCGTGGTCTCGGACACGCTCACCCCGGCGGTGTCGTCGTCGGTGGCGGTCACGGCCACCCCGGCGATGGTCACGGCGTCGAACTCGTTGGCGCTGCGGGCGGCGTCGACGGCGTGGGCGATGGCGGCCGCGTCGTTCACCGCGTCGGCGTCCTGGGCGGCAGCCACCGTCACCGTCTGCGCCGTGCTCCAGTTGGCCGTCGTGAAGGTCAGGGTGGCCGGAGACACCGTTACGTCGTCACTGCCGCTTTTGGTTACGTTGATTACCACGTCGGAGGTGGGCTGCACGTCCAGGACCACGGTGTAGGCGCCGCTGCCGCCCTCGGCCACCGTCAGCGTGGTTTCGGACACCGTCACCCCGGCGGTCTCGTCGTCGGTGACGGTCACGGCCACCCCGGCGATGCTCACGGCGTCGTACTCGTCGGCGCTCCGGGAGGCCACCACCGCGTGGGTGATGGACGCCGTGTCGTTCGCTGCGTCGGCGTCCTGGGCGGCCCGCACCGTCACCGTCTGCGGCGTGCTCCAGTTGCTCGTGGTGAAGGTCAGGCTGGCCGGAGTCGCCGTCAGGTCGTCACTGCCGCTTTTGGTGACGTTGATCACCACGTCGGAGGTGGGTTGAAGGTTCAGCACCACGGTGTAGGTTGCGCTGCCGCCCTCAGCCACCGTCACCAACGACGCGGACACCGTCACCCCGGCGGTGTCGTCGTCGGTGACGGTCACGGCCACCCCGGCGATGGTCACGGCGTCGTACTCGTTGGCGCTGCGGGAGGCGTCGACGGCGTGGGAGATGGCGGCCGCGTCGTCCACCGCGTCGGCGTCCTGGGCGGCAGCCACCGTCACCGTCTTCGCCGTGCTCCAGTTGCTCGTGGTGAAGGTCAGGGTGGCCGGAGACACCGTTACGTCGGTACTGCCGGTCTTGGTGACGCCGATCACCACGTCGGAGGTGGGCTGGGCGTCCAGGACCACGGTGTAGGTTGCGCTGCCGCCCTCGGCAACCGTCAGCGTGGTTTCGGACACCGTCACCCCGGCGGTCTCGTCGTCGGTGACGGTCACGGCCACCCCGGCGATGTTCACGGCGTCGAACTCGTCGGCGCTCCGGGGGGCCACCACCGCGTGGGTGATGGAGGCCGCGTCGTTCACCGCGTCGGCGTCCTGGGCGGCAGCCACCGTCACCGTCTTCGCCGTGCTCCAGTTGCTCGTGGTGAAGGTCAGGGTGGCCGGCGACACCGTCACGTCGGTACTACCGGTCTTGGTGACGCTGATCACCACGTTGGAGGTGGGCTGCGTGTTCAGCCTCACCGTGTAGGAGCCGCGGCCGCCCTCGTCCACCGTCAGCGTGGTCTCGGACACGCTCACCCCGGCGGTGTCGTCGTCGGTGACGGTCACGGCCACCCCGGCGATGGTCATGTTGTCGTACTCGTTGGCGCTGCGGGCGGCGTCGACGGCGTGGGCGATGGAGGCCGCGTCGTTCACCGCGTCGGCGTCCTGGGCGGCAGCCACCGTCACCGTCTGCGCCGTGCTCCAGTTGGCCGTCGTGAAGGTCAGGGTGGCCGGAGACACCGTTACGTCGTCACTGCCGCTTTTGGTTACGTTGATTACCACGTCGGAGGTGGGCTGCACGTCCAGGACCACGGTGTAGGCGCCGCTGCCGCCCTCGGCCACCGTCAGCGTGGTTTCGGACACCGTCACCCCGGCGGTCTCGTCGTCGTCGACGGTCACCGTCACCCCGGCGATGGCCGCGGTGTCGTACTCGTCGGCGCTTTCGGCGGGCGCCACCGCGTGGGCGATGGCGGCCGTGTCGTTCACCGCGTCGGCGTCCTGGGCGGCGGCCACCGTCACCGTCTGCGCCGTGGCCCAGTTGGACGAGGAGAAGGTCAGGGTGGCCGGAGACACTGTCACGTCGGGGCTGCCGCTCCTGGTTACGCCGATCACCACGTCGGAGGTGGGCTGCGTGTTCAGCCTCACCGTGTAGGAGCCGCGGCCGCCCTCGTCCACCGTCAGCGTGGTCTCGGACACGCTCACCCCGGCGGTGTCGTCGTCAGTGACGGTTACCGTCACGCCGGCGACGGTAACGCCGTCATACTCGTTGGCGCTCTGGGCGGCCACCACCGCGTGGGCGATGGAGGCCGCGTCGTCCACCGCGTCGGCGTCCTGGGCCGCGGCCACCGTCACCGTCTGCGCCGTGCTCCAGTTGGCCGTCGTGAAGGTCAGCCGCGCCGGCGACACCGTCACGTCGGGGCTGCCGCGTTTGGTCACGTTGATCACCACGTCGGAGGTGGGTTGAAGGTTCAGCACCACCGTGTAGGTTGCGCTGCCGCCCTCGGCAACCGTCACCGACGACGCGGACACCGTCACCCCGGCGGTGTCGTCGTCGGTGACGGTCACGGCCACCCCGGCGATGTTCACGGCGTCGAACTCGTCGGCGCTCCGGGGGGCCACCACCGCGTGGGTGATGGAGGCCGCGCCGTCCACCGCGTCGGCGTCCTGGGCGGCAGCCACCGTCACCGTCTTCGCCGTGCTCCAGTTGCTCGTGGTGAAGGTCAGGGTGGCCGGCGACACCGTCACGTCGGTACTACCGGTCTTGGTGACGCTGATCACCACGTTGGAGGTGGGCTGCGTGTTCAGCCTCACCGTGTAGGAGCCGCGGCCGCCCTCGTCCACCGTCAGCGTGGTCTCGGACACGCTCACCCCGGCGGTGTCGTCGTCGGTGACGGTCACGGCCACCCCGGCGATGGTCATGTTGTCGTACTCGTTGGCGCTGCGGGCGGCGTCGACGGCGTGGGCGATGGAGGCCGCGTCGTTCACCGCGTCGGCGTCCTGGGCGGCAGCCACCGTCACCGTCTGCGCCGTGCTCCAGTTGGCCGGGGTGAAGGTCAGCGTGGTCTGGTTGCCGGACGTCCCCGTGTCGGTGTCCAGCGTCACGTCGGTACTGCCGGTCTTGGTGACGCCGATCACCACGTCGGAGGTGGGCTGGGCGTCCAGGACCACCGTGTAGGTTGCGCTGCCGCCCTCGGCAACCGTCAGCGTGGTTTCGGACACCGTCACCCCGGCGGTCTCGTCGTCGGTGACGGTCACGGCCACCCCGGCGATGGTCATGTTGTCGTACTCGTTGGCGCTGCGGGCGGCGTCGACGGCGTGGGCGATGGAGGCCGCGTCGTTCACCGCGTCGGCGTCCTGGGCGGCAGCCACCGTCACCGTCTGCGCCGTGCTCCAGTTGGCCGTCGTGAAGGTCAGGGTGGCCGGAGACACCGTTACGTCGTCACTGCCGCTTTTGGTTACGTTGATTACCACGTCGGAGGTGGGCTGCACGTCCAGGACCACGGTGTAGGCGCCGCTGCCGCCCTCGGCCACCGTCAGCGTGGTTTCGGACACCGTCACCCCGGCGGTCTCGTCGTCGTCGACGGTCACCGTCACCCCGGCGATGGTCACAGCGTCGAACTCGTTGGCGCTCCGGGAGGCGTCGACCGCGTGGGTGATGGCGGCCGTGTCGTTCACCGCGTCGGCGTCCTGGGCGGCGGCCACCGTCACCGTCTGCGCCGTGGCCCAGTTGGACGAGGAGAAGGTCAGGGTGGCCGGAGACACTGTCACGTCGGGGCTGCCGCTCCTGGTTACGCCGATCACCACGTCGGAGGTGGGCTGCGTGTTCAGCCTCACCGTGTAGGAGCCGCGGCCGCCCTCGTCCACCGTCAGCGTGGTCTCGGACACGCTCACCCCGGCGGTGTCGTCGTCGGTGACGGTCACGGCCACCCCGGCGATGGTCACGGCGTCGTACTCGTTGGCGCTGCGGGCGGCGTCGACGGCGTGGGCGATGGCGGCCGCGTCGTCCACCGCGTCGGCGTCCTGGGCCGCGGCCACCGTCACCGTCTGCGCCGTGCTCCAGTTGGCCGTCGTGAAGGTCAGCCGCGCCGGCGACACCGTCACGTCGGGGCTGCCGCGTTTGGTCACGTTGATCACCACGTCGGAGGTGGGTTGAAGGTTCAGCACCACCGTGTAGGTTGCGCTGCCGCCCTCGGCAACCGTCACCGACGACGCGGACACCGTCACCCCGGCGGTGTCGTCGTCGGTGACGGTCACGGCCACCCCGGCGATGTTCACGGCGTCGAACTCGTCGGCGCTCCGGGGGGCCACCACCGCGTGGGTGATGGAGGCCGCGTCGTCCACCGCGTCGGCGTCCTGGGCGGCAGCCACCGTCACCGTCTGCGCCGTGCTCCAGTTGGCCGGGGTGAAGGTCAGCGTGGTCTGGTTGCCGGACGTCCCCGTGTCGGTGTCCAGCGTCACGTCGGTACTGCCGGTCTTGGTGACGCTGATCACCACGTTGGAGGTGGGCTGCGTGTTCAGCCTCACCGTGTAGGAGCCGCGGCCGCCCTCGTCCACCGTCAGCGTGGTCTCGGACACGCTCACCCCGGCGGTGTCGTCGTCGGTGACGGTCACGGCCACCCCGGCGATGGTCATGTTGTCGTACTCGTTGGCGCTGCGGGCGGCGTCGACGGCGTGGGCGATGGAGGCCGCGTCGTTCACCGCGTCGGCGTCCTGGGCGGCATCCACCGTCACCGTCTGCGCCGTGCTCCAGTTGGCCGTCGTGAAGGTCAGGGTGGCCGGAGACACCGTTACGTCGTCACTGCCGCTTTTGGTTACGTTGATTACCACGTCGGAGGTGGGCTGCACGTCCAGGACCACGGTGTAGGCGCCGCTGCCGCCCTCGGCCACCGTCAGCGTGGTTTCGGACACCGTCACCCCGGCGATCTCGTCGTCGTCGACGGTCACCGTCACCCCGGCGATGGTCACAGCGTCGAACTCGTTGGCGCTCCGGGAGGCGTCGACCGCGTGGGTGATGGCGGCCGTGTCGTTCACCGCGTCGGCGTCCTGGGCGGCGGCCACCGTCACCGTCTGCGCCGTGGCCCAGTTGGACGAGGAGAAGGTCAGGGTGGCCGGAGACACTGTCACGTCGGGGCTGCCGCTCCTGGTTACGCCGATCACCACGTCGGAGGTGGGCTGCGTGTTCAGCCTCACCGTGTAGGAGCCGCGGCCGCCCTCGTCCACCGTCAGCGTGGTCTCGGACACGCTCACCCCGGCGGTGTCGTCGTCGGTGGCGGTCACGGCCACCCCGGCGATGGTCACGGCGTCGAACTCGTTGGCGCTGCGGGCGGCGTCGACGGCGTGGGCGATGGCGGCCACGCCGTCCACCGCGTCGGCGTCCTGGGCCGCGGCCACCGTCACCGTCTGCGCCGTGCTCCAGTTGGCCGTCGTGAAGGTCAGCCGCGCCGGCGACACCGTCACGTCGGGGCTGCCGCGTTTGGTCACGTTGATCACCACGTCGGAGGTGGGTTGAAGGTTCAGCACCACCGTGTAGGTTGCGCTGCCGCCCTCGGCAACCGTCACCGACGACGCGGACACCGTCACCCCGGCGGTGTCGTCGTCGGTGACGGTCACCGCCACCCCGGCGATGTTCACGGCGTCGAACTCGTCGGCGCTCCGGGGGGCCACCACCGCGTGGGCGATGGAGGCCGCGCCGTCCACCGCGTCGGCGTCCTCGGCGGCAGCTACCGTCACCGTCTGCGCCGTGTCCCAGTTGGACGGGGTGAAGGTCAGCGTGGTCTGGTTGCCGGACGTCCCCGTGTCGGTGTCCAGCGTCACGTCGGAGCTGCCGGTCTTGGTGACGCCGATCACCACGTCGGAGGCGGGCTGGGCGTCCAGGACCACCGTGTAGGTTGCGCTGCCGCCCTCGGCAACCGTCAGCGTGGTTTCGGACACCGTCACCCCGGCGGTCTCGTCGTCGGTGACGGTCACCGCAAACGAGACGATCATCACGCTGTCGTACTCGTCGGCGCTCCGGGAGGCCACCACCTCGTGGGTGATGGAGGCCGCGCCGTCCACCGCGTCGGCGTCCGCTGCGCTCACCACCCACACTCGCTGCACCGTGCTCCAGTTGCTCGGGGTGAAGGTGAGCGTGTTCTGGTTGCGGGGCGTCCTTCGGTCGGTGTCCACCGTCACGTCGGAACTGCCGGTGGAGGCGACCAGGATCACCACGTCGGAGCTGGGTTGGGCGTCCAGCTTCACGTTGTAGGCGTTCGCGGTGTCCTCAAACGTATTGTAACTCGTGGGGTAGACCGTCACCCCGGCGGTGTCGTCGTCGTCGACGGTCACCGTCACCCCGGCCACGGTGACTCGGTCGAACTCGTTGGCGCTGCGGGCGGCCACCACCGCGTGGCTGATGGACGCCATGTCGTTCACCGCGTCGGCGTCCTGGGCGGCAGCCACCGTCACCGTCTGCGCCGTGTCCCAGTTGGACGGCGTGAAGGTCAGCGTGGCCGGCGACACCGTTACGTCGGGACTGCCGCTCCTGGTTACGCCGATCACCACGTCGGAGGTGGGCTGCGTGTTCAGCCTCACCGTGTAGGAGCCGCGGCCGCCCTCGTCCACCGTCAGCGTGGTCTCGGACACGCTCACCCCGGCGGTGTCGTCGTCGGTGACGGTCACGGCCACCCCGGCGATGGTCACGTTGTCGTACTCGTTGGCGCTGCGGGCGGCGTCGACGGCGTGGGCGATGGAGGCCGCGTCGTTCACCGCGTCGGCGTCCTGGGCCGCGGCCACCGTCACCGTCTTCGCCGTGCTCCAGTTGGACGGCGTGAAGGTCAGGGTGGCCGGCGACACCGTCACGTCCGAATTGTCGCTGCTCACCGTGATCACCACGTCGGAGGCGGGCAGGGCGTCCAGGACCACCGTGTAGGTGGAATTGTTGCCCTCGGGGATGCGCAATGTAGCAGGGGACACCGTCACCCCGGCGTCGTCGTCGGCCACCGTGACTGTCACCCCGGCGATGGTCACGGCGTCGTACTCGTTGGCGCTCTGGGCGGCCACCACCGCGTGGGCGATGGCGGCCACGCCGTCCACCGCGTCGGCGTCCTGGGCGGCAGCCACCGTCACGGTCTGCGCCGTGTCCCAGTTGGCCCGGGTGAAGGTCAGCGTGGTCTGGTTGCCGGACGTCCCCGTATCGGTGTCCGGCGTCACGTCGCTGCTGCCGCTTTTGGTCACGTTGATCACCACGTCGGAGGTGGGTTGAAGGTTCAGCACCACCGTGTAGGAGCCGCTGCCGCCCTCGTCCACCGTCAGCGTCGATTTGGACACCGTCACCCCGGCGGTCTCGTCGTCGGTGACGGTCACGGCCACCCCGGCGATGGTCACGGCGTCGAACTCGTCGGCGCTCCGGGAGGCCACCACCGCGTGGGTGATGGAGGCCGCGTCGTTCACCGCGTCGGCGTCCTGGGCGGCAGCCACCGTCACCGTCTGCGCCGTGTCCCAGTTGGCCGGGGTGAAGGTCAGCGTGGTCTGGTTGCCGGACGTCCCCGTGTCGGTGTCCAGCGTCACGTCGCTGCTGCCGGTCCTGGTGACGCTGATCACCACGTCGGAGGTGGGCAGGGCGTCCAGGACCACCGTGTAGGCGCCGCTGCCCCCCTCGGCAACCGTCAGCGTCGATTTGGACACCGTCACCCCGGCGGTCTCGTCGTCGGTGACGGTCACGGCCACCCCGGCCACGGTGACTAGGTCGAACTCGTTGGCGCTGCTGGCGGCCACCACCGCGTGGGTGATGGAGGCCGCGTCGTTCACCGCGTCGGCGTCCTGGGCGGCAGCCACCGTCACCGTCTGCGCCGTGCTCCAGTTGGCCGTCGTGAAGGTCAGGGTGGCCGGAGACACCGTTACGTCGTCACTGCCGCTTTTGGTTACGTTGATTACCACGTCGGAGGTGGGCTGCACGTCTAGGACCACGGTGTAGGCGCCGCTGCCGCCCTCGGCCACCGTCAGCGTGGTCTCGGACACGCTCACCCCGGCGGTGTCGTCGTCGGTGACGGTCACGGCCACCCCGGCGATGGTCATGTTGTCGTACTCGTTGGCGCTGCGGGCGGCGTCGACGGCGTGGGCGATGGAGGCCGCGTCGTTCACCGCGTCGGCGTCCTGGGCGGCAGCCACCGTCACCGTCTGCGCCGTGTCCCAGTTGGACGGCGTGAAGGTCAGGGTGGCCGGCGACACCGTCACGTCCGTGTTGTCGCTGCTCACTGTGATCACCACGTCGGAGGTGGGCTGCACGTCCAGGACCACGGTGTAGGCGCCGCTGCCGCCCTCGGCCACCGTCAGCGTGGTTTCGGACACCGTCACCCCGGCGGTCTCGTCGTCGGTGACGGTCACGGCCACCCCGGCGATGCTCACGGCGTCGTACTCGTCGGCGCTCCGGGAGGCCACCACCGCGTGGCTGATGGAGGCCGTGTCGTTCGCCGCGTCGGCGTCCTCGGCGGCCCGCACCGTCACCGTCTGCGGCGTGCTCCAGTTGCTCGTGGTGAAGGTCAGGCTGGCCGGAGTCGCCGTCAGGTCGTCACTGCCGCTTTTGGTGACGTTGATCACCACGTCGGAGGTGGGCTGCCTGTTCAGCACCACGGTGTAGGTGCGGTTGCCACCCTCGAGCACCGTCAGCGTGGTTTCGGTCAGCGTTACCCCTACAACTTCGTCGTCGACGACGATCACCTCCACCACGTTGCTGTATGTCGTGTTGTTGTTGTACGGTCTGCAGCTGCTGGCGCACGTTATAAAGTAGGAGATCTGGGCCTTGGTGATCCCCCTGTCGGCGTCCTGGGTGGCGGACACCGTCACCGTCTGCGGCGTGCTCCAGTTGGACGGCGTGAAGTCCAGCCGTCTCGGCGTCCGTGACACGTTCCCGTCGGAGATGAGAACAATCCAGACCCTCACCCTCGCCTCGGGCTGGGCGTCCAGGACCACCGTGTAGGTTGCGCTGCCGCCCTCGGCCACCGACAGGCTGGACACGGAGTTTCTCACCCCGGCGGTGCCGATTTCGTCGTCGGTGACGGTGACCGCCAGCTCGGCGATGGTCACGTTGTCGTACTCGTTGGCGCTCCTGGAGGCCACCACCGCGTGGCTGATAGAGGCCGCGTCGTTCGCCGCGTCGGCGTCCTGGTCCGCGGCCACCGTCACCGTCTGCGCCACGCTCCAGTTGCTCGGGGTGAAGGTCAGCGTGTTCTGGCTGCCGGACGTTACGGCAGTGTCCACCGTCACGTCGGAATTGTTGCTGGTCAGCGTGATCACCACGTCGGAGGCGGGCTGGGCGTCCAACACCACGGTGTAGGCGCCGTTGCCGCCCTCGTCCACGGTCAGCGTGGTTTCGGACACCGTCACCCCGGCGGTCTCGTCGTCGTCGACGGTCACGGCCACCCCGGCGATGCTCACGTTGTCGTACTCGTTGGCGCTCCGGGAGGCGTCGACGGCGTGGGTGATGGACGCCGCGTCGTTTACCGCGTCGGCGTCCTGGGCCGCCCGCACCGTCACCGTCTGCGCCGTGCTCCAGTTGGCCGGGGTGAAGGTCAGGGTGGCCGGAGACACGGTCACGTCCGTATTGCCGCTGGCGGTTACGTCGATCACCACGTCAGAGGAGGGCTGGTTGTTCAGCACCACCGTGTAGTTGCTGTTGCCACCCTCGATCACCGACACCGCTGTTTCGGACAACGTCACTCCGACCGCGTCGTCGTCGACGACAATCACCTCCACCACGTTGTCGTATCTCAAGCCGTTGTACTGGCTACAGATGCACCGTACAGTGTAGGATACTTGGGCCCTGTCGCTCCCCTCGGTGTCCTGTGCGGCGGACATCGTCACCGTCTGCGCTGTGCTCCAGTCGCTGGAAGTGAAGAACAGCCGCGACGGCGCCCGCGTCACGTTCCCGTCGGAGACGAGAAGAACGAAGACCGTCACGCTGAAGCCGGGTGGGGGTGAGGTGTTCAGCACCACGGTGTAGGTGGCGCTGCCGCCCTCGGCCACCGTCAGCCTGGACACGGAGCTTGTCACCCCGGCGGTGGGGGTTTCGTCGTCGACGACGGTCACCCTCACCCGGGCGATGGTCACGTTGTCGTACTCGTCGGCGCTTTCGGCGGCCACCACCGCGTGGCTGATGGCGGCCGCGTCGTTCGCCGCGTCGGCGTCCTGGTCCGCGGTCACCGTCACCGTCTGCGCCGTGCTCCAGTTGCTCGGGGTGAAGGTCAGCGTGTTCTGGCTGCCGGACGTCGCCGCGTCGGTGTCCACCGTCACGTCGGAGTTGTCGCTGGTCACCGCGATCACCACGTCGGAGGCGGGCTGGGCGTTCAGCGCCACGGTGTAGGTGTTGCTGCCGCCCTCGTCCATCCTCAGCCTGGACTTGGACACCGTCGCCCCGGCGGTCTCGTCGTCGTCGACGGTCACCGCCACCCCGGCGATGGCCGCGGTGTCGTACTCGTCGGCGCTTTCGGCGGGCGCCACCGCGTGGGCGATGGCGGCCGAGTCGTCCGCGGCGTCGGCGTCGTGGGCGGCGGCCACTGTCACAGTCTGCGCCGTGCCCCAGTTGCTCGAGGTGAAGGTCAGCGTGGCCGGCGACACCGTTACGTCGGAGCTGCCGCTCTTGGTTACGTTGATCACCACGTCGGAGGTGGGCTGGGCGTCCAGCGCCACTGTGTAGGTGTTGTCGCCGCCCTCGGCCACTGTCAGCGTGGTTTCGGACACCGTCACGCCGGCGTCGTCGTCGTCGGTGACGGTCACGGCCACCCCGTCGGCGGCCAAGCCGCTGTACGGGCCGGACGCGTTGCCGGACGACACAGTGTAGCGCAGCTGGGCTTTGTCGTTCACCGCGTCGGCGTCGTGTGCGGCGGCCACCGTCACCGTCTGCGGTGTGCTCCAGTTGGCCGGGGTGAAGGTCAGCCTGTCCTGGTTGCCGGACGTCGCGGCGTCGGTGTCCGCCGTCACGTCCGGGTTGTCGTCGGCGATGATAATCGCCACGTCGGCGGAGGGCCGGGTGCTCAGCGCCACGGTGTAGGTGGCGCTGCCGCCCTCGGCCACCACCAGCGTGGATTCGGAGTTTGTCACGCCCGCGTCGTCATCGGCGACGGTCACCGCCACCCCGGCGATGGTCGCGGTGTCGTACTCGTCGGCGCTTTCGGCGGCCACCACCGCGTGGGCGATGGAGGCCGTGTCGTTCACCGCGTCGGCGTCGTGGGCGGCGGACACCGTCACCGTCTGCACCGTGCTCCAGTTGCTCGAGGTGAAGGTCAGCCGCGCCGGAGACACGGTCACGTCCGTATTGCCGCTGGCGGTGACGCTGATCACCACGTCGGAGGAGGGCTGGGGGTCCAGTTTCACCGTGTAGGTGTTGCTGGCGCCCTCGACCACTGTCAGCGTGGTTTCGGACACCGTCACCCCGGCGGTCTCGTCGTCGGTGACGGTCACGGCCACCCCGGCGGCGAGCACGCTGTTGTACGGGCCGGACCTGTCGGTCGTATAGCTTACCGCGTGGCCCAGCTGGGCTTGGTCGTCCGCGGCGTCGGCGTCCTGGGCGGCGGACACCTTCACCGTCTGCGGCGTGTTCCAGTTGCCCGGGGTGAAGAGCATGAAGACCTGGGCGCCTGCCCTACCCGCATCGGCGTCCACCCCCACGTCCAGGTTGTTGAGGTCAATGCGAATCAGCACGGCGGCGGCGGGCTGGGCATCCAGGACCACCGTGTAGGTGGCGCTGCCGCCCTCGGTCACCGTCAGCGTGGTTTCGGACACCGTCACCCCGGCGGTGTCGTCGTCGGTGACGGTCACGGCCACCCCGACGGCGACCACGCGGCTGTACGGGCCGCCGGACCTGTCGCGATAGTCTACAGCGTGGCTCAGCTGGGCTTTGTCGTCCACCGCGTCGGCGTCCTGGGCGGCGGACACCATCACCGTCTGCGGCGTGTTCCAGTTGCTCGGGGTGAAGAACATGCCGGGCTGGAGGCCTGGTATCGTCGCGTTGGCGTCCACCTTCACGTCCTGGTTGTTGTTGTCAATGCGAATCAGCACGGCGGCGGCGGGCTGAGCGTCCAGGACCACCGTGTAGGTGGCGCTGGCGCCCTCGTCCAACGTCAGCGTGCTTTCGGACACGGTCACCCCGGCGGTGTCGTCGTCGGTCACGGTCACCACCACCCCGGCGATGGTCGCCGCGTCGTACTCGTCGGCGCTTTCGGCGGCCACCACCGCGTGGGCGATGGAGGCCGTGTCGTTCACCGCGTCGGCGTCGTCGGCCGCGGCCACCGTCACCGTCTGCGCCGTGCTCCAGTTGGCCCGGGTGAAGGTCAGCGTGGTCTGGTTGCCGGACGCCGCCGCGTCGGTGTCCAGCGTCACGTCGGAATTGTTGCTGGTCACCTCGATTACCACATCGGAGGCGGGCTGGCCGTCCAGGACCACGGTGTAGGTGGCGCTGGCGCCCTCGGCGACTGTCAGCGCGGTCTCGGACACGCTCACCCCGATCTGAGCCGCCGCAACCGGGGCGTCCGTTTTCTGTTGCGCATTCTTGCCCGATCCTTGGCTGTCGGTGTAAGCCGCCGTGGCTCGCAGGTAGCTGCCAACGTCGGCGGCAACCGGTCGGTACGTGGACGACGTTGCGCCGGCAATAGCGGTCCACGTAGTTTGGTCCGAGGATTTACTCCAGGTCCAACCTATGCTGGAAACACCCCCGTCGGGGTCGGTGATACTGGCCGTCAGGTCTATGCCAACGACGGGTGCTTGGGACGACAGGGTTATCGCGCCCGCATCGTCCTCGTTGGTTACTGTGATGGTCAGTGTTACTTTGCTGCTCAAGCTATTGGGGTCGGTGGCGATAACATCGACCTGGTACGAGGATTTGGTCTCGTAGTCCAGGGGCGCGTTGGCCCGCAATTCCCCGACGGCAGTATCTTTTATGTTGAAGGAGGCGGCGTCGGTCCCGCCCAGGGAGTAGGTGATCGCCTCGCCGTTCGGCTCTTCGGCCGCAACAGTGGCGACGATGGTGGTGATATCGGCGTTCTCCGGCGTATCCCAGGTGGTGTCGGTATTGACTGGGAACCGGGGAGCCACCTGGGGAGTGACCAGCAGGATCTTGTCCTCGCCGTTGTCCTCGGAGGTGGAGACATACAGGGCGCCATCCGGCCCCATCATCGGGGTGCGGAGTCGGCCATAGACGTTTTTGAGTTTGCTGACGCTGATCTCGCTCAACAGGTCGCCGGACGGACTGAACTCAAGGACGCGCAATGTCTTGTCCTTGAGGGACGCCACCGCCAGCCGGCCGTCCCACGGGCCCCACCAGGCGCCCTCCAGGAAGATGCCGCCGCTGGCGGCCAGGGATTTGTTCCCCGAGGCCCACTTGGCCTCGATGGCGCTGGGGAATTTCTCCAGGTCGGTCATGGGTGTTGACTCGTTGTACCCGGGCGCCGGGTCCCAGCCGTAATTGCCGCCGGCGGTCAACAGATTGATCTCGTCGTCAAAGGCCGGGCCGTGCTCCACCGACCACATCTGGCCGCTGCTGCCGGGGCGCAGGGCCAGGCCCTGGGGGTTGCGGTGGCCGTAGGTGTAAATCAGCGGCGAATTGGGGGCAGAGAATGGGTTGCCCGGCACCCCGGCGCCAGTCGATGCAACTACCCGCAGCACCTTGCCGCCAAGGTTGGTCAGGCTCTGGGGCGCCGATCCGGTTGTCGCATCCCCGGTAGCAATCCAAAGATAGCCGTCCGGCCCGAAGCGCAGCCGACAGCCGGAATGCTTGCCGGAATGGTTTCTACTGCTGCCAGGTATCCCATCGACCAAGGGGTCGGCGACCCGGGTGGCCTCCGTATATCCGGCGTTCATGGTCCAGGCAATTACCTGCACCTTGTCCCCGGTATGGCCCTGGCACGTATAGAACCGCCGGTTGGTGGCGAAGCCCGGATCGACGACTATCGCCATAAACCCGATTTCTGATGCGACCATCACATCACTGAGGTCAGCGGTGACATTCCGCACCGTTCCGTCGGCGAGGCGGACGCTCAGCTTGCGGGCGCGTTCGGTGAACAGCATCGTCCCGTCGGGCGCAAAGGCGATTCCCCAGGGGATGCTCAGGCCGGAGACCAGCTGTTCCACATGAATCTGCGGCGCCGCCGCTTTGGCAGCCACACGCTGGGAGACACCTACCGCGCTCTTGCCGAGTCCGTGCCCGTCCACATAACTCACGGTGGCCTGCAAGTAGAAATTCAGGTCGGCGGCTTGAACTTCGTAGGAGCTAGGGTAAGGCGCACTATTTTGAACGGTCGACCAGTCTGGTGTCCCGTCCCTGGACTTCAGCCAGCCCCAGATACCTGAGCCAACCACAACTCCGTCCGGATCGCTCACCCTGGCCCGGAGCACCTCGCCGACCCGTGGCTGGGCGGGAGACAGGATGACCGTTCCGGGCTCGTCCACGTTGGTTACGCTGATGGTCACGTCAATAGTGGCGTCGATGGCCGTGTCGGCGTTGCCAGTGGCATCCTTCCGGTCGCTGGCCGACACCGTTACGCTGTAGGAGTTCTTGCCCTCAAAATTGAGGGCGGCCAGCGTCTGCAACTGGCCGGTGGAGGGGACAATGGCGAAGGACGCGGCATCGTCGCCGCCCAGGGTGTAGGTCAACGCATCGTTGTCCGCGTCCGTGGCCCCAACCGGCGCGCCGATGTTTGCGCCGGCGGCGGTGTTCTCGGCCACCGATCGGGCGCCGTCCTCGCTGGACGGGAACGCCGGTTGGCTGTTGGCCGCTTGCGCAGTAGCGCTGCTCAAGGTGAGGAAGGCCAAAAGTAAGGCGCATATCGCCGACAGGATTCGCTGCCGGCGGTGCAGTTTAGCGAACATCATATCGTTTATGCGTGCGGGAAGACTGGAATCATCGTCTCCAATCTAAGATTTCAGTTGTCCAGGACGCGTTGACCCCAAATCCACCACCTGATAAATAAGAGAATGCCTAACTGTAGCCAGTTTCACAGGAGGTGCAACCGTCATGAGCCAGGGAGCTTTGCCGTTCCAGTATGCGGAAGGCTGACCGTCTCCACCTTGCCTACTCTTCACCGGTACAGCCTGCCCTCCACCCACCGGCGCACCTTCCTCGAACACATGCTCAACAGGAGCTCCAGACTGTAAGGCGGCTGTATTATCATCGGCGGTCCCACTCTCTCCATCAGTTTACTGCGGTGAGCAAGCGTTCCGTGTAGACCAGCGCTCCCACTCACGTCTGCTGCTTGAGGCCATTCACCGCCGCTATTAACTCAGTCTGTATCGAGTCGATCCCTCCTCAGGATCGTTCTCTCCCGTAAGGGTAAGATAATACGAGAAAGACGTCAATGCGCGGTCGAAAAAAGGGCAACAAAAAAGGCCCGCATGCATAGACGAGCAGGGGAGGTCATCGTATTCAAGAGCCTGTCTCAGAGAGGTTGAATGACGTAGTGCCTCCGCATGGATTCGACTAACGAACCATGCGGAGGCACTAAGGGGGTAGTGAAGCGGTGAGAGTAAGGATCGTTCTCGAGACCTGGGTAACGGTCAGAAAGCGGGGCAAGGCTCCAGACCGTAGGGTAATTCAGCAGAGGCGCGGGATCGGGAGTTCCATACCTTCCAGAGGGTGCGCAAGTTGAATGCTGTGGCCAACGCCGTCCATTCGGCCGACACGTTGGCAAGGCCGCGCAACAGGAACCTCCGCGCTCCCTGTTGTTCCTTGATGATTCCGAAGACCGGTTCGACTAACTGCTTTCTCAACTTGTACACCCTCTTGGCTTCCTCCGTCTCCATCCAGGCACGATGTCGGCGCGATACTGCATCGTAAGGCCCCAGTTCCAAGGCGCGTCCCTTGCGGCGATTCTTGGTACAGACTCCGAGGGCTGGACACTCCTTACAGACTAACCGAGAGGCCCGGTATATCCGTACCCACTCCCCTCTCTTACGACTGTTTCGAAGGAAGGGCAGGGTTTGTCCCCTAGGGCAGTAGTAGCAGTCGTTGTCCTCGTCGTAGGTGAACTGGTCCTTGTGGTACGGGTCCTCCTTAATGGACCGCTGTTTCGGATCGGGCATCACCACCTGCTGGCCTCTCCGGGCGCATTCTTCCAGGTGCCTGCCGCCGAAGTAACCCGCGTCGGCCAGGGTCGTCGGAACCCTTACCCCCGTAACCTCCTCGGCCTGTTCCACCATCGGGGTCAGACGGGCAAGGTCATTGACTTCATCCACCACGTCCACGGCGGTGATCATCATGCCGGTTACTCCCTCGCCGGTGGCCAGAGGGGAGACCATGGCTTGGGCGTTGTAGCTGAGAACAAACCCCTGAGCAGTCTTCATCGACCTAGCGTCTCTATCGGTCAGATTGATGCGACGGGGGTGCTTGTGCTGACTGCGCCTGGGAAGCTCCCGGCTTGGCAGTTCCTCCATTGCTTGCCTCACCCGCTGCCGCAACGTCTTGCGGTCGGACAACTTCTCTGGAAGATGAACTGGATCGCCGTCTTCGCCCCCTTCGTTCTGGGCCTCCAAGTCGGCAATGGATTTCTCCACCCTAGCCAGCAATTGGTGCAACTGCTCTCCGGTGTAGGTCCATCTCGCCGCCGCGTTGGCGGCCATCTTCGTTCCGTCCACCGCCTGCATCGCCAGGTCCACCAACTCCAGGGACACCGCCGTCCGAACCGTGCGCTTGAACAGCTCTCTCATGCCTTGACGGTGCCCCTGGTAGAATCGCCACAGGGTGTTGTGGTCGGGATGCTGCCACCCGGTCAACCACAGGTACGGAATCTGGTCCCGGCAGGCCGCCTCCAACTTCCGGCACGACCGCACGTTGGTCATGAAGCCGTACAGCCACACGCTCAACAGCGCCCGCGGATGGTAGGCGGGCGCTCCTAGCGGGTCTCCTTCTATCCCTACGCCCATCTTCGCCCAGGCCGCCCTATCCAACGCATCCACAAACTCGGCCACGAATCGGGCCGGATGGTCCAACGGCAGCAGTTCGTCAAGGGTGGGCGGCAACAGCCACATTTGCTCCCGGTCCATGTCTCGAAGCGGCATCTCAATCTCTCCCCAATTGATGTCGCTTCGAAGGTACACCTAACCCGGTTCCATTGCCAGTTCCGACTTCTGAGACAGCCTCTACGTCAGCGATGGCCTCCCCTGTGTCTTAGCGGCCTAGCGCCCCGCGCCGACCGGCTCCTCCTCTCTTTCCTGCTCCATTTCCAGCGCCCACTCGAACAGGGACATGGCTGCGGGCTGAGGCTTGCGGCTCCGGCCCTTGGGCTTCACCGGCTCCTCGGCCATGAACTCCGCCCAGGAGAACAGCGACTGCTGCGGCTCCGGGGCCTCGTCACTGTGGCCGTTCCCGTTCCCGTTGGCGTGGTGCCCGGTGTCCAGGACCAGCTCGACCGTCGGCCCGATGCCGCCTGCGTGGTGGCCGTTGCCGTTGACCGCGACGGCCTCCGGCTCGACCTCGACGACCTTCCAGTCGTCGTCCACCAGGTACTCCTCGGCGCTGGCCTCGGCGTCCCGCGCCTGGGCGAAGACCGCCTCCACCGTCTCCGCCTCGTCCTCCTCGTCGCCGCTGACTATCCTCCTCGCCAGCGCCATCATCAGGTCGTCCCCGTCGTCTCCGTAGGCGGCCAGCCCGTCCTCCGGCAGCTCTCCCTCGACGGCGAGGGAGCTTTGCAGCTTCTTTGCCACCAGCTTCAGCGCGTCGGCCTGCAGCGTGTTCCGGTAGGCCATGAACACCACCTTCACCGGGCGAGTCTGCCCGATGCGCCACGACCGGCGAGACGCCTGCCGCATGACGTAAACGCTGTAATCCGTCTCGAACCAGCAGAGGGTCGGGAAGTCGATGAGGTCGAGGCCGGTCTGCACCAGCCTGGGGTGGCAGATCATCACGTCGATGCCCTGCTTGACCCTGTCCGCCACCCACGCCTCTCTCTTCTCCGGGGCCACCGCGTCGGCCTTCATCACCGCCACCCGGAACCCGTGCCGGGTGAGGATGTCCTCCATCCGCTCGGTGATGTCCCGCGTCCCCGTGTGCGTGGCGTAGACCAGCACCCGTCGGCCCTCCATCCGCTCCGCCGCCACCAGGTCCACCAGGGCCTTCTCCTTGGGGTAGAGCTTCTCTTCCGACAGGGGCGGCACCTGCACGATCACGTCCCCGCTCCGGGGGTCGAAGACCGTCTCCCCCTTGGTGCAGCCTTCGGGGTAGGCCAGGAGGGTTTGCAGGTAGGTCGCCAGCAGCCGCTTCGAGCCGGCCTTGAGAGCCTCAGCCAGCTTCAGCCGCAACTCCTCGTACACGGTGGTGTAGGCGCTGCGCTGGGAGTAGCCCGTCGCGTCCTGCTCCGCGTCCATCGAGGAGAGCAGGATCTGCTCGTCGTAGGGGGGCAGCCCCGACGCCACGTCGGACAGGCGCAGGAACACCGTGTTGCCGATGATGTGGAAGAGCGCCGAGGGCACGAGGCCCGGCCGCTCCCTGACCACCTTGCGGAACTTGCGCCGCCTGCTGTTGCGCCCGTCCTCCACCGCGTCGTCGTCGTCCTTGCCGACGGTGACCTCCTCGAAGCCGTACCGCTGAATCCAGCGGTGCTCGTCGGAGCGCTCGAACTCCGTCCTGAGGTCCGGGCTGAACCGGTAGAGCAGGTGGAAGAGCGTCGAGCTGTAGCCGCCCATCAGCGTCCCCGACAGGCTGAGGGACTTGCCGCAGGCGTCGGCGAGGACCCCGGCGGCGATGCCCTGGGCGGAACCCCGCCCCTTGTACTCGTGGACCTCGTCGCCAATGAGCAGGTCGAAGAAGTCCTTCATGCGGTGCTTCACGTAGTCGGCCAACGGGTAGCGGGCGGGCCCGGACTTGTCGGCCTGCCACAGGGGGCCGCCGCAGCCGGCGCAGGTGTGCTTGCGGCGGTTCAGGTCGGCGTCCGCCAGGGGCACGCCGTCCTTGTCCACGACCTGCGCCGTGCAGTCGGGGCAGCAGGGGACCCGGAAGGGCTCCCCCGTCTCCTCGTCCCGCAACAGCCTGCCCTTGGACACGGCCCACCGCTGTAGCACGGCGGGCATCCAGCGGTAGGAGAGCTTGGCCTTCTCCCGCGACATTACGGCGAAGAGTGGGCCGGAGCCGACGGAGATGCGGAGCCGCTCCAGGTCGGTGATGGACCTGACGATGACGGCGCGGGCGCCGGGCACAGTCATCTCCACCTCCCGCTTCCACTTGGGCACCAGGTGCGGCGGGCAGAGGATCAGCATCCTCTGGAAGCCCGCCATGTGCGCTGCGGCTGCGGCGATGAAGGTCTTGCCGGTGCCCATCTCGCCGACGACGGTGGTGCCCCGGTGGGCTTCGAGAGAGAGGGCCGCTCCCCGTATGGCGTCGGCCTGCGCCCCCAGGGGCTTGCGGAGCAGCCGGGGGAGCTTGTGCCCGTTCTCCGAGGGCCGGTAGAGGGGCGGGTAGGACTCCACCACCCGCCGGGCGATGGCCTCCTTGAATGTGTCGATGAACGCTCCGAGGTTCATGTCTTTCTCCTTCCTTGATGTGAGTGCTTGGGGTTGGGCGATGGGCGAGGCCCGCAGCTAGAGCGGGGCCAAGTGGATGCGGCTGAGTCCAGCCGTCTATGCCGCCTTCGGGAGGGTCTCCCGCCGCTCCGCGTCGTCGTAGCAGCGGCCCTTCAGGTGGTAGGACCGCACCGGGGTGGAGACGGCTCGTCCGCCGAGGATAGCCTGCCCCGTACTTGATACGGGGTCCACCGAGGCGGTCTGCATGGCGGGTTCGCCGGGGGCGATGGGCTGCCCGCACCGGGCGCAGGCGTCGAGGGTCATGGTCGTCTGCATACTTCAACCTTCCTTTCCTTATTCGGTGTTGCGTCCAGACGAAGCGAGGCCCCGCCGGTTCCCGGTAGAGGGAAGGCGGGGCCTCGTGGCGCGGCTCGGTTGGGTGAGCCGTCTATGCGGCGATGTCGGTGATCTCGCCGCCGTGCAGGTCCAGGGCGACCACGGTGGTCTTGAGCTTCTCCCGGTGGACCTCCTTCTCCGGGCTGTCCTCCACCATGACCATCTCCTTCGAGGTCCGGCCCTTGACCAGGATGCGCCGCCCGTCGGCCTCCAGGCACAGGTTGTCGAGGAAGCCCGCCGCCACCAGCATCGCCATGTGCCCCCGTCGCAGGGGCATCAGCGGGCGGGTTCTGCTGTCCCTGGCGGGCCAGAGGGTGTCGGTGATCTCCGTGCTGGCCCACAGCCCCGACCGCCGCGCCTCTCCCGCCGCGGCGACGGGGTCGACGGTGCGGGTGGTGAAGAGGATGTCGCCGCTGGGGGTGGTCTCCGGGCTGTAGTCCGTGTAGGGATGGGAGCGCAGCGGCTCCGGCTCCCCCACCGCCCACTCCAGCGCCATCCGCTCCGCGTGGGCGTCGGGAACGGGGTCGGCCTTCCGGTAGCCCATCAGGACCACCTGGTCGAAGACCTCCCGCTCCGGGTCGGGGAAGGCCCAGCAGCGCATCCGCCCGTAGTGGGTGGACAGGTAGCGGGCCGAGACCGCGAGGCGCTGCCGGGGGACGATGAAGACCAGCAGGCCGCCCTCGGCCAGGTAGCGGGTCGTGTGGGTGAGGAAGGCGTGCTCCGTGCGCTTGTCCTCCGAGTCGTAGTCGTAGGGGGGATTCAACAAGAGCAGCCCGAAGGCTCCGTTCGCTATGGACGTGGCGAACAGGTCCGAGGCCAGGGCGCGGCCGAGCCGCTCCTCCGCCTCCTGCGCCCGGTCCCGGTGCAGTTCGACGCCGTAGGTCTCGATGGGGATGGCGTTGGGCCTGTCCAGCCGCTGGCCCAGCTGCGCCAGCGCCTCCCCCGCCCCGCAGCAGGGGTCGAGGATGCGCAGCGTGTTCCGGCCCCGGTCGTAGGCGCCGGTGGGGGTGTGAACCAGCTCCGCGATCAGGTCGACGACCCTGGGCGGCGTGGGGTAGAACCCACCTTTTGCTTGTGCAGCGAGTCTCATGGCATTTCTCCTTTCGTGTTTGGTGTCGTGCGCCGCGTCAGGCGGCGATTGCGATGTTCTCTTGGCCGGTCTGCACCCCGACCACCTCTCCGACGCCCACGTTGCGCTGGTAGCAGAGGACTTGGTGAGTCCCGCTGCTCTCCGCGCAGGCGGTGCAGAAGGCGGTGATGAGCTCGGCGTGGTTGGCGACGACCATCCGCCGCACCAGCACGGAGCCGCCCTTGGGCAGAGCCTGCCCCGTACTCGATACGGGGGTGTGGCGGTAGAGCATGACCGAGGGGTCCCGCCTCTCCGCTTCCGTGGCGGGCCGGTAGAAGTGGGGCTGTCCCGACCGGCACAGGTGCTGCGCCCCATCGTGCTTGCAGTACCTACAGGTCTCCCCGTCGGGGGAGAAGCGCTGCCAGGCCCCGGAGTTGCGCTGGCCCCGCCGCTTGTTCCTGCGGGTTGCCCGCTTCAGCATCCTATCCATCGCTGGCCTCCTCCTCCCTGGGCAGGGTGAGCCAGCCTGACGCCACGGCGCCGGAGAGGTCCTCCCGGAGCTTGCCGGCCTTGGGGGAGCACCGGTAGGCGGAGACGCCGACCGATTGCAGGGGGACGATCTCCCCGTTGTCCAGGCCCCGCCGCCAGAGCCAGTCGGCCCAGGAGCCGTGCAGGGGCAGCGGGCTGCGCTTGTCCAGGAAGCGGTGATGGAGGGCGGGTGCCTCCTCCTCCGTCTGCGCCAGCAGCAGGAAGCTGTCTTTCTCGAATCCGTACTCGGCGGTCTTGGTGTAGACCAGGGCGTGCCAGCCGCCGGAGACCGGCAGACGGGCGATCTTGGTCGTCCACGTTCCTATCGTCTCGTGGGGAACGACGCACCGCTTGTAGCCCCCTGAGAGCGCCATGCCGTCCGCGCCCCGGATGATGTGGGCGACGTCCGGCGGCTGCTTGAGCAGGGACGCCCAGATCGCCTTGAGCGCGGTCTGGGCGCCGACCATCGAGACGAACCAGAGGCCGTCGGTCTCCTCGTCGCGGGCGAAGGCGTCGGCGGTGGCCGAGAACCCCCCCGCCGTGATGGTGTACAGGTCTTCGGGGTCTATCGTGTGGGTTGCGAGCATGGGATGTCTCCTTTCGGTGTGTGTCGTGGATGCGTGGGGGAAGGTTCCCCTGCGTGAGAGCCGGACGGCGTGGGCCGTCAGGACATGAGGCCCCGTTCCTTGAGGCTGACGAACCGCTCCCCGCCGATGACCACGTGGTCGAGCAGCTCGATGCCCAGCAGCTTGCCCGCCTGGACCAACTCGCGGGTGAGGGCCGCGTCCTCGGGGCTGGGCGTCGGGTCCTGGCTGGGGTGGTTGTGGCTGACGATGATGCCGGGGACGGCCTCGATGACCGCCGGGCGGAAGACCTCGGCGGTCCGGACGATTGCCGATGACACGTTGCCCTGGTAGATGACCCGCTGGCCCACGACGTGGTTCTTGGTGTCGAGCAGCAGCACCCGCAGCTGCTCTTGGGCGAGGGGGGCCATCTCCGGCCCGAGCAGCCTGCGCACGTCGTCGGGGCAGCTGATGGTTGGCAGGTCTCCCGAGGGGCGCTCCGGTTGGGTCTCTACCTGGTAGCGCATGGCGATCTCGCCCAGCAGGTTCAGGTTGCTGCGCAGCACCTCAAGCAGCGCGGCGTCCTTGGTGGGGGTCTTCCTGGTCATGTCGGCCTCCTTCGTTATCGGTTAGAACATGGAGCGGGGCCGCCCCCCTATAGGTGGAAGCGGCCCCGTGGGTGCGCCTTCGAGAAGGCGTCGCTATGCGGTTGTGGATCGACCGGCTAGAAGGGAGAGGCGGCGACCGGCTCCTCGATGCCCGCTGCGTCGCCGTTGTCCTTCCCGCCGTTGCCGCCCCTGGAGTCGAGGAAGACGACCTCGGAGGCGTGAATCTCGGTGCGGTAGCGCCGCTGCCCGTCGTCGCCCTCCCAGGTGTTCTGGACCAGGCGGCCGGCGACGTAGATGCGGTCGCCCTTGCCGACGTACTGGTTCACCGCCTCGGCGGTCTTGCTCCAGCAGACGACGTTGTGCCAGTCGGCCTCGACCTCCCCGTCCTGGCGGCGGCGCTCGGTCGCCAGCCGCAGCTGGGCGACGGCCGTGCCGTTCGGCGTGTAGCGCATCTCAATGTCCGTCCCGACCCTGCCCAAAAGCTCTACCTTGTTGATGGTGCGTGCCATTTCGATTCCTCCTGCATGTCGTGGCGCGGACGTTGCCGCGCCCTGTTGAATGAGAGCGGGGCCGTCCCGATAGAGGGAAGTGGCCCCGTGGTGCGCTCCGGCTAGGGAGCGTCTAGCTGACCCGCAGGTACTCGGAGACGTTCTCGGTGACGACCTCTGCCCGGACATCCGGGGCGAGCAGGTTGTTGAGCCGCTTGTAGTCCACCGAGTAGCGGCGGGACGTGACCATGCCCACGGAGCGGGTCTTCTCCCGCCCGTCGAGCTTCGCCTTGACCACGCCCTGCTGCCCCAGCCAGGCCCGGAGCTTCTCCACCACCCACTTCTTCTCGTCCTCGAACTCCCGGATGGTGTCCTGGATCTCCTCGTACTCGTGGAGCGCGTTCCGCGCCTCCTCGTCGGTCACCGGCTCCTTTGGCTCGGCGTCCTCAGCGGGTTCCCCTTCGCCCTCGGCTTCCGCCGCCGATCCCGGCAGGCAGACGTTGAGGAAGGGGCAGGACTTGCACTGCCAGTCCGTGACGGAGTAGTCCCGTTCCGGCAGGGCGTCGGGGTCCGGCCCGTTGAGGACGAGGTGAGCGGCAAGCTGGCCGAGCCACTCGGAGGCCCGCTCCAGGGCCTGTCCCACCCGCTCCGCGGGTATCACCTCGTAGTCCCACTGGCGGCTGCCGGTGTCCATTGTGGCGATCACCGCGTCCCGCAGCTCCCCGAAGGCACCCAGGGTGTAGAAGGCTGCCTGCGCCACCGACGCCGGGTGGCTGCGCTCCGCTCCCAACGTCCGCCACCGTTTGAACGCCTCGGGTCCCCTGGTCTTCACCTCGACGACCGCCTCGCCGCCGAACAGGGGCAGCACCCCCGTGGCGTCGGGGTGGCCGGTCACCACCATGTTGGGGCCGACCCGCACCGCCACCTGCTGCGGGTCTTGGGGGTCGGCGGGAGTCACCTCCCAACCGGCCCGCTCCATCGCCCGCAGCACCACCGGCTCCAGGGCGTTGCCCGCCTCCAGCACCGTCAGCGTTTCCTCGGTCTTGGGGTTGGTGACCTCGTGCCCCGTCGCCTCGTACCAGAGGGCGCGGCGGCAGTTGCCCGCCGCCGATGCCCGTACCTCAAGCTGCCCGTCCCCGTCGAAGCGGGCGTTGGGGCGGGAGTAGACGTCCGCCTTGTCGTGGTCAATCGTCGTCGTCATGCCGTGTCCTTTCTTTGTCGGTTTCCTGTAGATGAGAAGCGGGGCCGCCCCCGTGTGGAGACAGCCCCGTCGTTGCGCCCCTGCGTCCGTTGTCCGCGCCCCTTCAGGCGGCCTTCTTTGCTTTCAGGTGTTGCTTCAGCACGCGGGCGATGCCGTCGCCGATGCCAAGCACCGCCATGCTCTTGCCGTCCGGCAGACGGTTGAAGAAGGGCTGCATCTCCTGGATGCCCCGGCACTGGTCGATGACTTCATCCAGGGGCGTTCCGCGCCGCAGGTGCAGCGAGATCAGGCGGCAGGCCAGCTCGGTGACCCCGTGCTGGAACGAGCCGCCCTTGCCCAGCCAGCCGAAGACCTCGATGGGTTCGCCGTCCTCGTCCGTCGAGACGGTGACGTAGAGGTTGCCCATCTCGGTGCTGAGCTTGGTGGTGGTGCTGGGAAGGCTGCGGGGCTTGGACCTAGTCGTCGTGGTCATGGCCTGCCCCCTTCCGACCGGCAGAGCGGGAGCGTCCGGCTGCACTCGACAGCCTCCAGCTTCCCGTAGGCCCGCGCCATCTCGGCGTCGCCCACGAAGGACTCGGCCTCGATGCGGGTGTCGAAGCGCCCGAAGGGGTCGGTCCCGTAGCCGCCCCAGTAGGCGACGGCGTGGTAGTGCGGCCTAGGAGCGGCGTCTCGCAGGTGGGGCAGCGCCGGGGCGTAGCGGTCGAAGTAGCCTGCCACCTTGAGGGCAAGCTCCCGCTCCCGGTCGCCGCCCAGGCCCAGCAGCGTCCTGACGATGACTTCCTCGCAGTCCTCTTCCGCGAAGGTCGGGGTCAGCATTGCGTCCCGGACGCAGCCGGGCAGCGAGGCCCACCGCTCCCGGCTGAGCTTCAGCCCGCCGTGGCTGGGCGTCGTGACTCGCCAGACGCCCTCGGCCAGCGCTTCGATGTCCTGTGTCCAACCCCAGGGTGTGTGCATCGTCGTCTGCATCGTCGTTGTCATGGCTCGTTGCCTCCTTGTCCTGTAATGAGGAGCGGGGCCGCCCCCGAAGAGACGACCCCGCTCGATTCCCGAGTGTCCCGATGGGCAGGCCCGGACTAGGCCGCCTTCGCCTGCTGCGTCTCCTGGAGCTTCTTGGCGGCTGCCTCCACCAGCGGGGCCAGCTCCGCGGCGTTCAGGGCGTCCAGGTCCTTGCCCGTCTTGTTCTTGACGGCGGTCCGCACCCCGTCCTCGTCGAAGCCCTGCTTGACGGCGACCTCGATGAGCCGCTTGCGCAGGTCCGGCGCGCTCGCCGGGGCCGGCACGTTGTCAGGGCCGGACGCAGTCCTTGCCGGGGCGGGAGCGCGCTGGGGGCGGGTGTTGCCGCCACTGGCCCTGCCCGTCTGCCTCGCAGCCGGACGGCGGCCGTTGGCTTCCTCCGCCGGCTGGTCACCGTAGAACCCATTGCCGAACTGGACGCCGAAGCTCCTGAGCGCCCGCTTCATGCCGTCCGTCACCGCGCCCTTGATGGCGGTCTCGTGACCGTCGGCGTTGTCCTCGGCCACGGCGTTGAACCCGATGTCGGTGCGGGGCGGCGCGCCGGGGACGGTGACCCGCACCGGGGCGCTGTAGAAGGAGGTGGTCTTCACCTCTCCCGTCTTCGTATCGACGTTCTCGAACTGGCGCAGGGTCACGTCCCCGGCCAGCTCGTATCCCCATCCGCCAAACCCGAAGATCCGGTTGGCCTGGTCGATGACGGCGTGGCCTTCCAGGTAGTCGTAGGTGCGCCCGGCGCGGCCCTTGCGCTGGGAGACCAGCGCGGGGTCGAGGGGCTGCCCCAGGGCGCCCGTGACGGCGGGCGAAAGCCCGTCCCAGAGCAGAGCCAGCCCCGCACTCGATGCGGGGTCGTGGTGCGTCGCGTCTAGCGCGGCGTCGTGTCCGTTGCCGTTGACGGGGACGAGGCCGATGCCGGTCCCGTTGCTGTGTCCGTTGTTGCTTCCGTTCCTGTTGACCATGTCTGTCTCCTTCTATGTGTGGTGTGTTCCTGTAGCGAATGGCCGGTGCGGACTCCCTTACGGGAAGCCGTGGGCGGGCAAGGCCCGTCGTGCATTGGGCATAGGTCCTCCTGGGCGGTGAGAGTGGGAATGGGGAAAGCGGGAGGGAGTCCCGCAAGCAAGGCCGGAGCGGGCAAGCTCCGGTAGAGGGGAGGTGGTGGGAAGTGAGAAGCGGGGAAGGAGTCGCTAGCGGGCGGAGCGCGCCGCCTGAGCCAGCAGACGCAAGAAGACGGAGCGGCCGTGGGGAAGGGCCGCAAGCTCGCCCACGTCGCCGACGCCCTGGGGAAGGGTGACGGCGGCGGCCCGGCGGCCAAGCAAGCCCGCAAGCCGCTCCGTGGCCTCAAGGCCCGCGCCATCGGCGTCGAAGGCGAGGAAGACCCGGGGGCAGCCCCGCAAGCCCTCCGCCACCTTCTCGACCCCCTGCGTGCCCAGGGCAGCGACGGCGGGGACGCCCCAGCCGGCAAGGGCAAGCCAGTCGAAGACGCCCTCGGCGACGACCGCCCAAGGAGGCGCAGCCCCAAGACGCCCAAGTCCAAGCACCGGCTTGGGGCCGGGCAGCGCCTGGAACCGGGGCGTCCGGTCGGGAGCGACGGCTCGCCCGACAAGCCACCGGACAAGGCCGCCGGAGGCGTCGGGAACGACCACCATGCCGGCGAACCGCTCCGCGCCCCGCTCCATGAACAGCCCGCAGTCCCTGAGCCGGTCGGCGGCGAAGCCGTCCGACTCAAGGGACTCCCGCAGCCCGCTGCCCGCTGCCCGGCGCATAGCCGAGGCCAAGACGAGCTGCGGCGTCAAGACCGACGCCCCGCGAGGCCAGGTACTCCCTGGCAACGAGGCTGCGCCGGAGCTGCCCGGCGTAGAACCGCGCCGCCGCCATCAGCAGCGACGGGTCCCTGGGAGGCAAGGGAGCCGCCCTGGGACGCCTGGCCGGAACCGGAGGACTGACGGCGGGGTATGCGCCCCCGTCAAGCCTCTGGAGCGCCTCGGGCAGGCTCAGGTTCTCGGCGCGCCGTATGAAGTCCAGCACGTCGCCCCCTGCGCCGCACCCGAAGCAGTACCACCGCTCCGAATCGGCGTACACCGTGAAGCTGCCCTCGACCTCGTCGTGGAAGGGGCAGACGCCCTGGCGGACCCTGCCCCTCCCCCTGAGCCGCACCCCCGACGCCTCCACCACGTCGCCCAGGGGGTGACGGGCCTTCAGCGCCGGGATGTCCACCGTCGCATTGGCTACGACCATGACGCTTCCCCTTTACCCAGCGGCTTCAGCCCCCGCAGGCTGCGCTGGGAGACCAGCTTGCCCGGCTCCCAGCGCATCCCCAGGACCGCCGCGACCTCCAGCGCCCCATCGCCCGTGGGAACCAGCGCCGCTGCCTTGCCGGTTCCCTGGCTGTAGACCAGTGCGCCCCGGTCGCCGAAGCGCCGCTTCGCCAGTGCCTGCCATTCGGCGTAGGTCCACCGCGCCTCCTTCGTCGTCGTCGCCCCCGCCGTGTCCACACCGGCGAAGACCGCCAGCGCCCCGTCGAGGTCTCCCGCCTGCCGCAGCCGCCGCGCCTCGTGGACGCTGCGGGCCACGCTGGGGCTTTCCGTCTGCATCACCGTCTCCGGCTCAGCCCTGAACAGCGCCGCCATCAGCCGGTCGACCAGCTCTTCGAGGCTTGGCCGTGGCCTTGTCCCAGTCCCACCAATCGTCGTTGCTTGCGTCGTCATCGTGTCCTCCTTCGTTCTGTGTTGTTGCTCTTGCTGTCTGCCGCGCCTGTTGCGCCCTCGTCGCCTGTTGCCGTTCTTCCCGCTGCGCCCGTCTCGTCCGCTGCCTGCCGTTGGGCCTGGCAAACCGCCGGAGCACCAGCGCGCCGAAGCCGAGGCCGACCGCGTTCAGGAAGACCAGCTCGCCGTCCGTCGTCATCAGCGGGCCGAGCAGCAGCGCCGCGACCACCACCGCTATCGTCAGCCGCTTGTGCCGTCGCATGAATCCGCCCGCCTTGACCGCGAGTCCCGTGACCCTTGGAACCAGTTCCTTGACGTGCATTGACGCCTCCTTGTATCTCGTTTTGTATGGGACAATCACTTCACCGAGGTGGATCGGGGTGCGGCAGACCGCAGCCTCCCAGGTCATAGAAGGCCGCCGGAAAGCGAGGGTCGCCGCACCCCTCCCGAACAGAGCCCGAACAGTTGCCTGGGCCAACCAAGCCCGCATCTTGCAAGGACGGGCCAGCAATTCGCAGGAGGTGCTCATGGAGCAGGAAGGTATCTACGTAGGCATCGATGTAGCCAAGGCCCAGGTGGATGTTGCCGTCCGTCCCACGGGCCAGAGATGGGTTGTCTCCTTCGACGAGACTGGGGTTGGGGAACTGGTCTCCCAGATGGAGGACCTGAGTCCCGCCCTGGTGCTGCTGGAGGCTTCGGGCGGCCTGGAACTGCCATTGGTGGCAGCCCTGGCAGCGGCGGCGCTGCCCGTGGTCGTCGTCAACCCTCGTCAAGTTCGAGACTTCGCCAGGGCCACCGGGACTCTGGCCAAGACCGACGCTCTGGACGCGGCGGTCCTGGCTCACTTCGCTGAAGCGGTCCGACCTCCCGTGCGCCCTCTGCGGGACGCCGAAACCCAGGCCCTCAACGCTCTGGCCGCCCGCAGGCACCAGGTGATGATCATGCTGGTCTCGGAGAAGAACCGCCTGAGCTCCGCCACCATCGCCGTGCGGCCCCGCATTGAGGCCCACATTGCATGGCTGGAGCGCGAGTTGGACGACCTGGACGAGGGCTTGCGGCAGACCCTCCGCCAGAGTCCAGTTTGGCGAGAGAAAGAGGACCTCCTGCGCGCCGTCCCCGGCGTAGGAGAGCAGCTCTCCTTAACTCTCCTGGCCTACTTGCCGGAGTTGGGCACTCTGGACCGCCGGAAGATCGCCGCCCTGGTGGGAGTGGCTCCCTTCAACCGGGACAGCGGCACCCTGCGGGGCAAACGCACCGTATGGGGTGGACGCGCCCGAATCCGCGCAGTCTTGTACATGGGAGCGTTGGTAGCCAGCCGCCACAACCCCGTGATCCGGGACTTCTATCAGCGGCTGCTGGCGGCTGGTAAGCCGAAGAAGCTGGCCCTCATAGCTGCATGCGCAAGCTGCTGGTTATCCTCAACTCAATGCTCAAGCATGGCTCGCCCTGGCGCGACCTGACTCCGAAAGTCGCCGCTCATTCCTCTTGACTTTCAAGACAGTTGCTTTCCGTTGTTGACCTGTGCCGGCATCCAGGTCGCTGGGCGTGGACCAGCCGGGAGATACCCGGATGCCCACGTCGAACGCTCTTACCCGCGATGGATCGGGCTTCAGGCGGGCCGGGGCGCTCGCGGATTGCTTCCCGTCCAATGTGTGCAGCTGCCCGCATCTCTTGCAGTACCAGCCGTCCGAGCCTCTGTATCCCACCCCCGCCCGCGCGAAGGAATACCCGCAGCCGCAGACCTCGAGAGACAACCTGAACGTGTCGAAGACGTTGCCCTCGGCGTCTCGCAGGGAGCAGAGGCGAGTGCGAGGACCACGCGGTCGCCGATCACCTGCCGTTCGCCCTTCTGATACCGACCAACTTGCCTGTCCATGTGTGCTACCTCCTTTCTGAATCTCATGCCGTTGCCGTTGGATCCGTGGTGCCGTGCCGACGACGCCCGCAGTCCGACGATGAGCCGAACGCGGGAGACGGAGCGGGGTTGAAGAAGACGCAGCTCGACCAGGGTCAAATCAGGGACTCGACTCGGGGGAGCTGCTGCTACGTGGGGATGAAGAAGACGCAGCCCGGCCCAGGTGATCCGTTGCGCATCGACCTGGGAGACTGCGGAGAGAGGAAGGACGGCCAGTCTACGAAGAGTTCATCGCAGACCGGCGCGTGGGGAGAAGCTGCGGCCAGTTCCACAGGAACCATGCCGCAGACGTGAGGAACCAGCCGGGGCACAGGGCGCACTCCGACCAAGGTGTCCGAGGGGCCGAGTGCAGGATGCACTTCAACCGCTGCGAATGTGTCCTCCGGGGCGAACCGTCGGGAGAGCGAGGCTCAATCCGTTCGATCCGATCCCCTGGGTGGCTGTTCGGAGAGCGAGGCTCAATCCTATACAGCCGGTCCCGGATTCGGGGGACGGGAATCCTCCAGGTTTCTAGGCGCGAAACACTGGAAAAGCCAGAAACTGCCCCAATTATCACCCAAACTTTCGACCGGAGAAAAGGGGTCTGGCGGGGTATCGGGGCATCTCCGCCCACATCACTCGCGCTGATGTAGCCCTGACGTAGCTCCGACGCAGCAACCCCGCGAAACCGGCCCCGGCGCCGCCGTCAGCGCCTACTTCCGCCACAGCCCCAGGGTGCAGACCCGCCGCACCCACCGCCACAGCCTGCGCCGTGCCGACGCCCGCCGGGTGTCATAGAGCGCCGTCCAGCGCCAGCTGGTCTGTCCCTTGCGCCCGAAGCCCCGCAGCGGCTGGGTCTCCGGGGGCAGCGTCAGCCCGTGCTCCTCCAGCGTCAGCTGCCGCTCCTCGGCGACGAGCCACGACAGGCTCTTCCCCTGGTTCGGGTGGCCGGCCCGCAGCACCCGCCACTCCTCCACCAGCGGCCACGCCGCGCCGTAGACCTCGACATCGTCCTCGGCAGGCTCCACGGTCACGATCTCCGGGTCCACTCGCCGCAGCCTCGACCGCCTCGACGAGCGCAGCCCGGCCACTGGAGGGGCGGCCCTGGTCTCCGCCTGACCCGCCTCTTCGGCATCGCCCGTCCCCTGGGCGGCCCCGGTCTCCGCCCGGCCCGCCCCCTCCCCCTGCTCCCCGTCCCGCGCCTGGGTCTGAGCCTGCTCTCCGTCCTGGGCCTCTCCGCCCGGCGCCCCAGCCCGGAGCCCGTCGAGGCCGTCCAACACTTCCTTCATGCCGCCCTCCAGACCCGCCACCCGCTCCTCCAACGCCTCAACACGCTCCCGTTGACGGGCGGCGTCCTCGGGGTCGTCCACCGTCCCCAGCAGCCGCTCCAACGCATCCTTCACGCGGCCCGTGACCTGCTCCGACTCCTCGGCCCGCACCAGGGTCTTGTAGTTGACCCCCAGCAACTCGGCGGCCTCCATCCGGCCCTCCTGCCGCACCAGCTCCCGCAGCATGGCGTTCAGCCGCGCCCGCCGCAGAAGCTCCACGTCCACGTTGCCGCCGGCCTGGGTCCCGTCCGCTTGGGTCTCCTCCGCTTGCGCCTCATCCATCTGTGGCCTGTTCACCTGCGTCTCGTTCATGGTCATACCTCCTTCGCTTCAGATGTCCTGTAGGGGTCTCCTGTAGGGGGCGTCCTGTAGGGGGTTCCACCGCTCACCCAGCCTCCGCCCACCACATCGCTCGCTCCGATGTTGCAGCCGACCACTTCCCATTGGGGGAACTCCACCGGAACCAGCCCATTCACCGAAGTGCTCGCAGACACGGCCCCATTTCCCCCGTTTCATGCCCAATTCACGTTCACAACCGCCCCCGGCTTCCCATATGGGAACTGACGCAAATCCCTGTACACGGGTATTACATCAAAACCGGCCCTTTTTAATGCAGGCCCCGTGGGGGGGCCTCGCGCGCTTGCCCCCCTCACGGGCCATGATGTTTCGCCCCTCGTCTCCTCAGACTCCACGGCAGGCAACCGACCAACCCGAGAACGAGGAGGCCACAACGTGGGAGTCCCATCGACGATTCGGAAGACCTCTGGTAGGGCCAGGAGGCTGATGCCCCTGGCCGCAGCGCTGCTCCTGGCGGCGCTTGCAGCGATCCCGTCCAGCGGCGTAGCCCTGGCCCAGGCCCCGCCCGACGCCATCATCCTGGTCAACGCCGGCCGGGAGTTCGTGGAGCGCAAGGGCGGCGGCGAGTTCGTCGCCCGCCCCGTCTTCGACCGGCAGATCGCGACCCTCTTCTACGCCGTCCGCGACGCCGACACCGGTGACTGGATATCCGCCGTGTACCAGGTGAAGGGCGGGGAGAAGAAGCGCAGCGACGGCTGGGAGTACAGCTTCGAGTACCCGGCCCTGGACGAGCAGCCCCGCCTCGACCCCGACCGCGCCTACCTGCTGGTGATGCTGGCGGGCACGCAGGACGGGCTGCGAGGCGACTTCTACGCGGTCGTCCCCTTCCACGAGCCGGGCCGCATCTGGGACAAGATTCTCTCCGCCCTCAGCCCGGCGCGCTGGGCAAAAGCCTTCGCCGGCTGGGTGATCGAGGGCGTCCACGGGACCCTCTGCGGCGTGGTCGAACGGGCCAGCGGCGACGACGCCGACAACTGCAGGGGAGGGTAGCCGGTCATGGCCGACATCATCACCGGCACCCCTCCCGATCTCACCTACGGACACTGGCTCGTGCAGCAGGCGTGGATGGTCGTGTGGGCCATCACCTCCGGCGCCCTCGTCGTCATCCTCGGCTGGATGGGGCTGAGCTTCATCATGGCCGAGCACCTGGGCAGCCGACAAGCGAGCTGGCGCGAGATGGTCCCCCGCCTGGTGCTCGGCCTGGTGGCCGCCGCCTCTTCGCTGTGGTGGTGCGCCCTGGTCCTGGACGTGGCCGACGCCGTGTCCGGCTTCATCGCCGCGTCCCTGGACGTGACCGCCGGAGACATGCTGCGCTCGACGCTGAGCACCCTCATGACGTCGGTGCAGGCCGGGAGCGTGGGCATGGCCCTGCTGCTGGCGGCCCTCTACCTGGTCTACGGCTTCTTCGTCCTCTACGTCATCGTGCAGATGGTGCTGCGCCTAGCCCTCATCGACATCCTGCTGGCCCTGGCGCCGATTGCCTTGGGGCTGTGGATCCTGCCCCACACGGCGGGCTGGGGCCGCCACTGGCTCCGGCTCTTCATGACGACGGTGTTCCAGCAAGCGGTGCAGTTGATCGCCCTGGCCCTGGGCTTCGGCTTCCTCAACGAGTTCGCGGCCATCGCCGCCTTCGAGCCCGTGCAGGACCTGATCTGGAAGCTCCTGATGTCCCTGGCCTTCATCTACATGACGACCCGGGTGCCGTCGATGCTGGGCAACACCGGGACCTTCGACGCATGGCTTAGCACCATGTATTTCGGCATGAACCTGCCCGGCTCGATGGTGCGGTCAGCCCGGACCCTCGGGCTGCTGGCGGGCGGGGCCGCCGGAGGACCGGGCGGCATGGCCGTCGGAGCGATGGCGGCCAACGTGGGCCTGTCGGCTGCCGCCGGCGGCCTCAGCTCCGCCGCTTCCCTGGCGACCCCATCGGCTGGCGGTGGAGACGGCGGCGGGGAAGCGCCCCGGAGCAGCGACGAGTAACGACACCACAGCAGGCGCGGGCGCGGTCCGCGCCAGTCGAGAACGCGAAGGAGGTGAGAGCGATGTGCCAGTAAGCGGACGGGAGAGCGAAACCGACAGAGACGAGCAAGAGACTCCGGCAACGGAGACAGAGAGGAGACAAGACCTATGGAAGCACTGACTCAGACCATATCGAACCTGGTGGGCATCCTGCTGGGCATCGTGGGCGTCGTCGGCGTGGGCTTCTTCATCTACGGGGCCTACCTGTACCTGACGGCCAGCGGAGCGCCGCACCAGATGGAGCGCGGCAAGAGCGCCATGATGACCGCCCTGGCGGGCATCGTCCTGGCGATGGTGGCCTACGGCGTCGTCGAGCTGGTGATGGACGCGGTCGTGGGTTCCCCGGTGGACCCCGACGTGCCCGACCCGAGCAGCAGCGACGACGGCTAGCCGGACGCAGGAAGGAGAAGAGCCATGAGAGAACACGAGGTACCAACCCACGTGCAGACCGAGGACAAGGTCCTGCTGGGGTTCACCTTCCCGCAGATCGTGGCGATGACGGCGGTGTGCGCCCTGTCCTACGGCGCATACCGCTACGCCCCCGTCGGGCCGTCCGAGGTGAGGATGGGTATCGCCGTCCTCCTGGGCCTGGCGGGGCTCGCCGCGGTCGTCGGGAAGATCGGCGGCCGGCGGCTGCCCCTGGTGGCCGCCGACCTGCTGAAATACCGGCTGGGGGCCAGGCTCTACGCCGGGCCTGCGTCCCAGCTGGCGCGGAGCGAGCCGCCCGCGCCGGCACAGCCGGTGAAGACCGGCCCCGGCCCGCTGTCGCTGATGGCGAAGAAGGCGCGGCGCGCCCTTGGCGGTCTCCGCCGGAAGCGCGGGAGCCGGGAGCGCAAGGGCGGACGGGCGCCCTTCCGCCCCCACCGCTGGTTCGGCAAGCCCAAGCGGACGGAGACGGACCGGGACAGCATCAACGGCAACGGTAACAGTAGCGGCGACGGGGCCGGAGGCCGCAAGACCCGGCGGGGCAAGAAACCCCCAAAGAGCTTTCTGGCCGTCGCGGCCGCCGTCGTCCTGGCGGCGGCGGCCGTGACCGTTCCCCAGGTCGTCCTTGCCGACGGCCACGAAGACGGCGGGGGGTGGAGTTCCGACGAGATCGAGTTCCAGCCCCCCCAGACGGTCGAGGGACGGCGGCTCTTCGTCGAGGGACTCACCGTCTCCGGCGACCGGGCCGCCGTCACGCTGCGGGCCGCCACCGCCCTGGACATCCGGGTGCGGGCCTTCGGCGGGCCGCAGGGCGCATCGCTGCGGTTCTGGGGATCGGCCAGCCTGGCCGAGAGGGAGCGCATCGACTACTCCCTGCCCCTGCACGGACCCGCGCCGTCCCTCACCTTCTCGTGGGTGGACACCCTGGGGCAGGCGGGGGCCGTCACCGTCGAGGGCGAGCAGATACCGTTCCCGCTTCCGGCCATCGACGGGGATATCTGCGACCTGCGGGTCGTCTCCCTGGGCTGGACGCAGGGGGCCGTCGAGGGAGTCGTCGAGTCGGAGTGCGTGACGCGCATCGAGCACCCGGTCGAGCTTCAGACGGTGGCGGGACACGAGAGCGTCACCGTGACGGCGCTCATGGACGCCTACGTGACCGGCGTCGCCGGGACCGTGACGGTCGCGGGCGGCGGCCGCCGCGCGAGCGCCACCTTCACCCTCAACGGCGAGACCCGCTTCCGGCTGCCCGTCGGAACGGGCGAAGCCGTCCACGCCGTCACCATCGAGGCCGCCCTTGAGGCCGGCCTCCGCATCCCGGTTCCCCCGCTGACGCAGCTCACCCACCACCCGGAATGGACGGAGCACATCACCAAGACCGTGCACCTCCATCGCCCGGGGGCCAGCGACTCCGACAGTGACACGGCGACGGCCACCTGCGATGACGGCTCATCGTCGTCCGCCACCGCCACGGCGTACGCCTACGTCCCCAGCGCCACCATCGCCAAGGACGTGACGGTGGACGTCCTGCACAAGGAGCACGTCAAGGCCGAGATGATCGATCGGGCGCCCATCGCCGAGACCAGGAACGAGAGCCTGTCCCTGGCGTCCAACGTGTGGTCGGACGACCCCTTCGAGGTCCTGGTCCTGCCGGAGCCGGAGCCCGTCGATCCGCCCGCCGAGCAGACGCCCGCGGACGGCGGCTTGAGGGACTGGTTCGAGGCGCTGGGATGGGAGTGGCCGTGGTGAGGCGCGCACTTGCGGCAACCCTTCTCACCGGGGCTGCGCTGGTCACCACCGGCGCGGCCCCGGTCGAGGAGCAAACCATGATCGAGCAGTTCGACCGCGTGCTCACCGCGATGGCCTTCGCCGCCGCCGGTCTCGCCGTCTTCGCCATCGCCTGGGCGGGCTTCGTCCTGATGGCCGAGGGCGCGGAGGAGCGGGGCGGCGGACGCGCCAAGACCGCCGTCTTCATGGCGGTGGTCGGCCTGGTCCTGGTCCTGTCGGCCAAGGGCGTCGCCACCCTGCTGCGCAGCGGCATCGTCTCGTTCCCCACACCCTAGACCTGAGAAGGAGGCCCCATTGAAGAAGCTGCTTGAACGAATCACGAGACGCGGAGGGGAGAGGCCGCCGGAGGCGGCCGCCGCTCCGCAGGAGACGCCGGAAGCGGGACTGCCGGCCGGCGCCCAACCCACGGAGACCCAAGAGGCCGCCCCCAAGCCGCCGTCCCCGTTGACCTACTGCTTCATGCTCTCCCACCTGGAGGACGACGGGCCGGTGCGCCTGGACGGGGTGAAGCTCGGCGTATGCGAGGTGATGGGGCTGGAGTTGGACGAGCCGAAGCTGGGGGCCTTCGCCGGGGCGCTCAACGCCCTGGACTTCCCCATCCAGCTGCTGGTGCGCCAGCACCCGCCGCGCCTGGGCCCCCTGCGGGACAAGCTCAGTGAGGCCCAGCCCGCGGACCTGCCCCCGCAGACGAAGGCGGCGGCCGAGTCGCTTCGACGCCTGCTCACCGACCTGGAGGCCCGCGACGGCATCCTCGACCGGCGCTTCTACGCCGTGAGCGAGTTCTCGCGCATCGACGAGCTGCGCGGCCTGCTGGCGAGGTCCGGGCTCTCCGTCCACCCCATGCAGGGCCGCCGCCTGCGGATGTTCCTCCTGTCCGCCGCTCTGGGCGGCACCCCCACCGAGTTCGACGAGGACGATGCGGTCGAGGTCGAGATCAACCGCCGCGACATGCGCATCGGCGGAACCCTGGTGCGCTCCCTGCACCTGGACAAGTGGCCCCGATCACTGGCCCCCGGCTTCTTGCAGAGCCTCATGGCCGCCGGAACGCCGATGGACCTGTCCGTCCACCTAGGGCCGATTCCCGCCGAGCAGGCGGCCCGCACCCTGGAGTGGCAGAAGGTCAGGTTCGAGTCGGCCCAGTCCCTCTCCTTCAAGCGCGGCCGCACCATGTCCCCGGAGGCGGAGATCGCCCTGGAGGACGTGACCCGGCTCCGCGACGAGGTGCAGCGGGGCCGCGAGCGGCTCTTCCACTCGTCCCTGTCCGTCACCCTCCACGCCAAGGACGAGGCGTCCCTCAAGGAGATGACCCAGCGGGCCAAGGCCCACTTCGCCGCGACCCTCGGCAAGCTGGACAACCTGGCCTTCCGGCAGCGCGAGGGGTTGCTCTCGACCCTGCCCCTAGCCCTGAACGCCGTGGCCGAGTGGCGCAGCCTGGACACGTCCAGCGTCGCCCGGCTCTTCCCCTTCTCGCCGCCCGACCTGGACACCCGCAGGGGCACCCTCTACGGCATCGACATGCGGGCCTGCTCCCCGGTGGTCTACGACCCCTGGGACGGCACCCATCTCAACGCGAACACCGCCGTCCTCGCCCGCTCCGGCAGCGGCAAGAGTTTCGCGACCAAGCTGGGGATGCTCAGGGGTTTGACCAGGAGCGTGACCGCCTACGTCATCGACCCCGAGGGCGAGTACGCGGACATGGCCCGCGCCGCGGGCGGGCGGGTGCTCTCCCCCGGCGTGCCCGGCCAAGGCATGAACCCCTTCGTCATCGACAAGGGCGACTCGGAGGAGCTGCTCCAGCGCATCGGCAGCCTGCGCCGCCTCATCGAGGTGATGGTCGGCGAGAGTCTCGGGGCGGAGCGTCGCGCCTCCCTCGACCACGCCCTGGCGGGCTACTACGCCCAGCCCAGGGAGCGCACCGGCTTCAAGGACTTCTACCAGTATCTGCAGGGAGACGAAGCGGGCGGTCAGGACATGGCCCGGCTGCTCCGGCCCTTCGCCACCGGCAGCCTGCGCAACCTGCTCTCCGACGAGGGCGACGACCTGCTGTCCAACGAGGCCCTGATCACCGTCTTCGACCTGCGGCTCCTCGAACCGGAGCTGCGGCCCGCCGCCGCGATGGTCTGCACCGAGACGGTGTGGGCCGCCGCCGCCTAGGACCCCAAGCCCCGCCTGCTGGTGGTCGACGAGGTGTGGTCGATCATGCAGCACCCCGAAGGAGCGGCCTTCATGGTCTCGATGGCCAAGCGGGTGCGCAAGCACCGGCTGGGGTTGCAGTTCATCACCCAGGACGTCCAGGACCTGCTCAGCGAGGACACCTCCCGCGCCATCACCGGACACTCGGGGAGGGCGCTGCTACAGAACGCCGCCTTCAAGCTGCTGCTCCAGCAGGACGCCGCAGCCATAAGCACCGTGGGCGACGCCTTCGACCTGCCCCAAGACCTCCAACGCTGGCTGCTGTCATGCCCCAGGGGAGACGGGCTGCTCCTTGCCAAGGGAAACCGCTTCCCCGTCCGCATCGAGGCGACGCCTGAGGAGACGGCAGTCATCGAGTGGCGACCCGGAGCGCACCGCCAGACCGACCCAACGACCACGCAATGACGCCGATAGAGAAAGTGAGCAACCCATGAAGCTGAACCCGATCAGGTGGCTATCCGACAACGACCCGAAGCGGCCCCCGGCGCTGCTGGCGGTGACGCCGCCCAGGACCGGGGAACGCACCCTGCTGGGAGTCGAGAACATGCTCGGCTCCATCGCCGTCCCCGAACCCTTCTCCCTGGAGCTGGCCGGGGACATGGACGGCGTGACCCTCCTGGCCCGCTGCCTGGACGACCAGGTGGTGCGCGGCCAGATCGCCGCCCGCTACCCCCAGGCGCAGATACAGGAGATCCCCGCCGAGGACGACCCCCTGCGCCTGGGCGACGACGAGCAGGCGTGGAGCATGACGCTCCGGGCCGACGGCCCCGAGTACGTGCCCCTCCGCGTCTTCCGGGACGACGATCTCCTCGACCCCGGCTCCGACCCCCTCATCGCCCTCATGGGCGCGCTGTCCAACCTGAACGAGGGGGAGCGCGTCGTGGCCCGGCTCATGCTGCGCTCCCTGGGACCCGAGTGGTCGCAGGCCCATCTGGAGAAGGCCCACAAGCGGCCCGTGGAGGACCGCCGGGACCCCGCCTACACCTACCAGACCAAGCCTCTCCAGTTGGACGGCGTGACGATGGCCGTCCTGGGCGTCGCGGCGTTGGCCGCCGTGAAAGGCTACGTGTGGGTGCAGGCCGGGGAGGCATGGAAGGCCGTGCTGATGGGCGTGTGCGTCACCGCCGCCCTGGCCGCCGGAGGCTGGCTCTGGCACCGCGTCCAGAAGGCCCGCAAGCGCGTCTACGACCCGCTCCTCATCAAGGAGAAGGTCTCCCGCATCGCCTTCGACGCCGAGCTTCAGGTGACGGCGTTCCTGCCAAGGAACACGCGGCCCCAGCGGGCGAACGAGCTGCTGGAGCCGGTGGCGGCGGCCTACCGCCACTACGACAACCCCGCGGGGGCGCGGTTCAAGGCGAGCCGGGTCAGGCCCGCCGCCCCCGATCCCTCGATGCTGCACCCGGCAGGCCCCGGACTCTTCGGCAGGCGCAGCGTCATGGGCGTCCGGGAGGCGGCCTGCCTGTGGCACCCGCCTGGGGCCAGGGACGAGACGCCCCTGGTGGCCCGCGCCGGGGCGAAGGTGCTGCCGCCCACGGCCCGCAGCGTCAGGGGCGGCGCCCACGTCGGCGACACCACCACTGGAACGCCCCGGAAGATTCACTTCCCCGAAGACCTGCTCAGGCGGCACCACCTCTACGTGGCCCGCACCCGCATGGGCAAGTCCACCCTCATGCAACACATCGTCGTCCACAAGATGCGGGAGAAGGCCGAGGGAAGGGACAAAGACGCCATCGTCGTCGTCGATCCCCACGCCGACCTGGTGGGCGGCCTGCTCGAACACGTCCCGGAGTCCCTCATCGACCAGGTGCGCCTCATCGACCTGGCCGACGAGCGGGGCGCGCCCGGCGTCAATTTGCTGGACGCCCGCATCTTCGCCGACCGGGACCGCACCGCCGATTCCGTCGTGCGGGTGTGCAAGGGCCTCTGGGACCAGTGGGGGCCGAGGATGCAGTCCATCCTGGAACAGACCGTCAAGAGCCTCCACGAGGCTAACGAGCAGATGGACGAGGGCGAGCAGTACACCATCCTCGACGGGCTGCGCCTCCTCGCCGACGAGGAGTTCCGCAGCAAGGTGCTGGAGAAGGTCAACGACCCCTACCTGATGGAGTGGTGGGGCCGGGACTTCAAGGGCTGGCGTCACGAGACCCGCGCCGACGCCCTGGCCCCGGTGCAGACCCGCCTCTCCTACTACGCCTCCTCCAAGCGGGCAAGGGCCATCCTCGGCCAGTCCCGCTCCACCATCGACCTGCGCCGGACGCTCCACGACGGCGGCATCCTGCTGGTCTCCACCGCCCAGGGAGCCGTCGGCCGCGACGTGGCCGCCCTGGTGGGCGCGTCCCTCCTCAATCTCGTCGATTCGGTGATACGAGAGCAGGGGAGCCTGCCCTTCGAGCGGCGGCGGGGCGCGCTGGTCGTCGTGGACGAGATGCAGTCTATGCCTGGCGTGGACTATGAGTCGATGCTCAGCGAGCTGGGGAAGTTCGGTGCGTCCTTCGTGCTGGCCACCCAGAGCCTCGCCAAGCTGGACGACCTCTCCCGCACCATGCGGGACACCCTTCTCGCCAACGTCGGCTGCCTGGCCGTCTTCCAGGTGTCCGGGTCCGACGCCCGCCAGCTGGTCTGGGAGCTGGGCAAGGAGCGGGTGACCGAGGACGACATCACGTCGCTGCCCGTGCACCAGTGCTACGTCCGCGCCACCGTGGGAACGGAACGCATGGACGCCTTCTCCATGAAGGTCAGGAAGCCGGAGCCGGGAGACGCCGAGACCGCCGAGCGCATCCGCGCCGAGGCGGAGCGCTACCTCACGGCGGCCAGCGACATGGCCGAGCGGGAGGCGGGGATCCAGGACCTGGTGGAGAAGTACCGCCAGGAGCTGGAGAGGCTCAGGACCGGTGAGGCCCCCCCGGTGAAGAAGAGCCCCGACTCCCACGAGCGGCGCAGGCAGCGCACCAAGCGCGACCAGAACGCCGGCGACACGCCGACCGAGGCGACGGGCGGGGAGTTGAGGGAATGAGGCGGCTCACCGGAGCAAAGGCCGAGCTGCTCAGACGCCTCGCCGCCATGCCATTCCTCGACCGGCTGGAGATGGTCGCCGTCTCCGGCTGGTCCAGAGGCGCGGTCTACGAGGCCGTCAGGAAGCTGGAGGACGCCGGGCTGATCGCCTCCGTCCCCCACGGGACCGAGCTGGTTTCCCCGACGCGCAGGTTCCACCTCACCGCCGCTGGGCTGCGCCGGCTGGCGCAGGACGAGGGCGCGGCCCTGGACGGCCTCCTCCGGTCCCGCCCCCTGTCGGCCCGCTGGCGGCGCGTCCTCCTGGAGTGCCTCGACGCCGTGGCCGTCGTCTACCGCCTGGCTTCGGGCGTCTCCAACCTCGCGTACCCCGTCCGCTTCCGCTGGTACCGAGCCATGCCGCTGGACGCCGCCCTGACCCTGCCCGGCGGCAGGACCGTCGGCATTGTCCGGCAGGGCCTCACCTCCGACAGGACGGGCTTCTCCAAGCGGCTCTGGCGGCTCACCCAGGGGCCGCGCCCCGGCGCCGTGCTCCTGCTGATGCCTGACGAGGCGCGGCTGCGCCACGCCCGAAGGCTGCTCGCCCAGAGCCCCGTCGCGGCGCTCTTCGCCCTGGAGAGCGAGACGGTGGCCGCCGCCCCCGATGACCCCGTGTGGCGGCTGCGCTCCGTCAACGCCTCCGTCAGCCTGCGGGCGGCCATCGACCGGCTGCCTCCCGGCGGCTCGCTTCCTGCCGAGCGGCCCCTGGCGCGGACCTCCATGCCCGAAGACATCGACGAGAACGGGACCGGACGAGGCGTCCCCGAGCACAGGCTCCCGGCCCTGCTCAAGCCCGCCGAGAAGCGCGCCCTCGACCTGCTCTCCGACTGGCCCTGGTTGACCCTCGATGACCTGGCCGGGCTGCTGAGCGTCACCTACCAGCGGGCCTCCCAGCTCACGTCGGCCCTCGGAGGCTTCGGCCTGGTCGTCCGGATTCCCGCGGCGCCCCGGCGACTGGCCATGACCGACCTGGGGCTGGCGGTGCTGGCCCGCAGGGACCGCTCCTCCGTCGGCGGGGCCAGGAAGCGGTGGAGCGCTGCGCCCACGGACGCCGGAGACTGGCGCAACGTCTCCGGCAGGCGAAGCCGCCAGCTGCTGCGCGACATGCAGCACACCGCGGCCGTCCACGCCTTCATCGCGCCACTGGCGACCCAGGCCCGCGGCCTGGGCTGGGAGATCGCCCAGCTCGACCCGCCCATCCGCGCCTCCCGCTACTTCCGGCACCTGGGCGGGATGCGCTCGGTACAGCCCGACGCCTTCGGCGTCCTGCGGAAGGGCGACGCCGTCTGGCCCTTCTTCCTGGAGTGGGAGCGCAGGGCCGTCCGCCCCGTGACGATGGCCGCCCGGCTCGCCCCCTACCTGCGCTACTACTCCTCCCACCGCCCCATCGACGACCACGGCGAGAAGCCCGCCGTCCTGGTGGTCTTTCACGAAGAGCTGGCCGTCACCCACTTCCTGCGCGTGGCGGTCGAGGAGATGGTCAGGACGAGGACCGCCCTTCCCCTGCTGGTCTCCCACCGGGGAATCCTGGAGCGGGTGGGACCGCTGGGACGGGCCTGGCTCGCCCCGGGCGAAGGCTGGGAGCCGGACTTCCCGCTGCCCCAGGCCGCCACAATCCAATCCAAGACGGGAGGCCACAAGCCATGAGGCTGTACTACATCGACGAGTCCGAGGGTCCCCGCTACTACGTCCGGACCGCCCTGGGCGTGGACGCCGAGCGGTGGAACGACCTTCACCAACGCGTCCAAGACTGGCGGCTCGAGCTGCAAGAACGCTACGCCGTCCCGATCGACCGGGAGCTGCACGCCTGCGACCTGCTGGCCGGACGGGGGAAGCTGGCCCACCAGGGCAGCACCGACTACAGGCTCACCCCGGAGCAGGGGGCCGAAATCTTCACAAACGGGCTGCGCGTCATCGAGGACGCCGCCCGGACCGTAGGCGGCGTCGAGGTGGTCAACGTCTGCCTGCGCAAGCCCGACGTCAAGGGCTACGAGCGGGCCAGCCTCGACCGGCTCCTCAACCGCATCAACTCCTCCGTCGCGGCGGCGAACCGCCACGCCTTCCTCATCTTCGACGAGGGCCGCGAGGAGATGGTAACCCGCCTCTACAGCAGGCTCAGGAGCCGCAACCCCGTGCCCAGCAGGTACGAGGCGTGGGAGGACGGCGAGCGGATGAAGGACATCCCCATAGAAAAGGGAATTATCTAGTTGACTTCGCAAATTAGCTATGATATACTACTTATAACGTAGTAAATCGGGAGTCAGCAGTGGCAAGCAAAGACGGCATCACCATCAGTGCCTACGAGTTCTTCAAGACCTTCCCCAATGAACAATCTGCTGTAGAGTATATCGAAACTATACGTTGGAAGAAAGGCATCATCTGCCCCTTCTGCGAGAGCAATCGGACCGCACGGCAGAAAGCCTACCAGTATCACCAGTGCAAGGACTGCCGGAAGAAGTTCACCGTAAGGACGGGAACCATCTTTGAGCGGTCCCACATCCCCTTGGATAAGTGGCTCTATGCCATGTACATCCTGCAAACCGCACGGAAGGGTGTCAGCAGCCTACAGCTATCGAAGCAACTAGGGATTACCCAGTCTGCCACATGGTTCATGCTTCACCGTCTGAGGGAAGCATGTAAGATAGAAGCTGAACCCCTATCCGGTGAGGTCGAAGTGGATGAAGCCTACTTTGGGGGCAAGGAGACTAACAAGCATAGCTCCAAGAAACTGAACGCCGGGCGGGGGGCCGTAGGCAAGCAACCGGTGCTGGGCATGAAGGTTCGGGGCGGTAGAGTAGCCGCAAAGCCCATCGCCGATACTGCGACATCCACCATCGGGCGGGAAGTCTTTCACGGGGTGGAAGCAGGCTCTACCCTATATACCGATGAAGCGGCAGCCTACAAGCAGTTTGGCAATAGGTACCAGCACCTGACCGTTAACCACACCGTCAAGGAGTATGTGAACGGCATGGCATCCACAAACTCCATAGAATCCGTGTGGGCGGTCTTGAAACGGGGCTATAACGGCGTGTACCATCAGTGGAGCTTCAAGCACATGGCCCGATACGTTGATGAGTTCACCTTTCGACTGAACGAAGGAAACGTAGCACGGAAGACCATGAAACGACTTGAGAGCTTGGTAAGTGGTGCTGTGGGCAAGCGGCTTACCTACAAAGAGTTGATAAGCTAGGAGAGAAAGAGAGGGATGACATGGCTGGAAAAGGAGACAAGAAAATAGACTTTGGCGTTCTGAAATCAATGGTGCAGAAGGTGGTGAAATATCGACCTCCTAGAGAGAGCAAGGAACCTGACAAGGTGTCCTAAATGGTGCTCAAGGGAGGAACAGATTGCAACCTCTATTCGTAGACTCGGATGATTACACAAAATACCTCACGGGCAATGCTCTGGTCTGTGGCGACAACATCGACATTCTTAGAACGCTCCCAGACGAATCCGTAGACCTTATCTACCTTGACCCGCCTTTTCAGTCCGATACTCACTATGTAGCCATCTTCGGCGATAAGGGCATGGTGGACGACCAGCTCAAGGACATCTGGAAGTGGACAACCGAGACGGAACGGACCTTCCGGCGCATCCCTCACGGCCCCCTGCTGGATACTCTCAAAGGTATCAGGTTACAGGCTGGTCAGGATTCCAAGATGGCGGCCTATTGCGTGTTCATGGGACGGCGCCTAATAGATATGCACAGGATTCTAAAACCCACGGGCAGCATCTACCTACATTGCGATTATCATGCCAACGCGTACCTGCGAGTATTGATGGATGCCGTGTTTGGATTAGAACATTTCAGGAATGAGATAATATGGCGTATCGGATGGCTTAGTGGATTTAAGACGCAGAAGGCGGGATGGATACGTAATCACGATATGCTCTTGTACTATGTGAAAAGTACGGAGGCAATAAAACGTTTCAACAAGCGTTATATCCCATATCCCAAAGGATATGTACGAAGGGACGGTCAGTCGCCCAAGGGCAAGGGCGTACCAATAGAGGACACTTGGAATTGCTCTAATGGCGATGTTTTAGATTCCATCATGATCAAGAGTTTCTCCCGTGAGAAAGTTGGCTACCCGACCCAGAAGCCCCTAGCCCTGCTTGAGCGAATCATCGAGGCATCCAGCAATCCCGGCGACCTTGTGCTTGATCCGTTCTGTGGCTGCGGGACCGCCGTAGATGCTGCCGCCAAGCTGGGTCGGAAGTACCTGGGAATTGATATCAGCGCCGTTGCCGCCAGGGTCATGGAGCAACGTTTGCGTTCTAGGGGAGAAGCGGTTGAGCCTGTGGTCTACGGCTTGGACTGGAGTGAGTACGATTGGGAGCAATTCGAGATGCGGGCACTGATGGGACGGGATGATGCTGAGGATGGGACGCCCGGTTGGGCATGGGCTGAGGATAAGGTGGCCGGGTTCCTGAACGCCGTTCCAAATTCCAAGAAAACAGGGGATGGTGGCGTGGATGCCAGGTACTACGGGGCAGACCATGAAATCATTCCCATACAGGTCAAGATGCACAGGAATCCGGTAGGCCGTCCCGATATGGACAAGCTCTTGGGCGCTCAGACCGCCATGAATAACAGGGGCATACATGCACCAATGTCGATGATGGTGAGCCTTTACCCCCCCCCCGCAATCTGCGGGTCTTTGCAGCCGAACAGGGACGGGTACCACTCAACGGAGAAGATTATCCCGTGATGCAGGCATTGAGTGTCGAAGAGATGCTGACCAAGGGAGATAGACCAAAGTTACCACCAGTAGACCCAAGGTCGCTGGTAGGTTCTACCCAGACCAAGATGGTAATGGGAGGGTAAGCTGGCTTACCCTCCTCACTGACCTCTTGACGTTTTGCGAAGTCAACTAGATAATTCCCGTAGTAATGGGCAGGCCATCAGAGGGAGACCTTAGATTCCTCACTCCGTTCGGAATGACAGTGGGAAGTTCGGAGTGACTCTCCCCCTGTCATTCTGAGGGGCGCCTCTCCTCCCTGTCATTCTGAGACGCACCCCCTCTATGTCATTCTGAGGGGCGCACCCCCATGTCATTCTGAGGCGCACCCCCTCCCTGTCATTCTGAGGGACGCCTCCTCCCTGTCATTCTGAGGCGCACCCCCTCTATGTCATTCTGAGGGGCGCACCCCGAAGAATCTAAGGAACCTCTGAACAACTCGCCTGAAGCCCGTCATTCCCGCGAATGCGGGAACCTCGCTCCTCTGTAGGGACGGGTTTCACGTCCATCCTCCGCATCCAAGGGGGACTTATTCAGACTATCCTTAGATTCTTCGTCGTGCGCTCCTCAGAATGACAGTAAGAAGAGGGTGCTCCTCATAATGACGAGAGGAGGGTGCTTCTCAGAATGACAGTAAGGGGAGGGCATCCCGCAGGATAAGAACACCGGCGAGCGATTACCTGCCTTTCTCACCAAGGATTAACAGTTACGCTTCGGATGGCGCCTTCTTATTTTAGCAGCAGCTGGATATAATTGTTTGATACCGGACGTCCTTCCATCGGAGGTGCACCAAGAAATGATAGACCAAATCACACCCTCAACTTTGGATGAGGTTTCCAAAAGCGATGCCAGCTTTGCTTTGCTGGATGTTAGGGAGGCCGGCGAATACAACAGCTCCCACATCCCCGGCTCCAGCTTGCTTTCCCGTAGGCAAATCGAGTATCAAGCTAACCATATGGTCCCCTATAAAAGCGCCAAGGTCGTTGTTTGTGATGATGATGGCCGCAGATCACAGCTCGCTGCTGCCACTTTGGAGCGTATGGAATACCAAAAAGTATTGATTCTTGCAGGGGGTATCAACAGGCGGGTCACGGAGGGATACGCTACCGAGTGGGGTACGAACGTTCCCAGCAAAGATTTTGGCGAGCGGATGGAGGTCGAATTTCAGGTCCCTGAGATCGACGCTATCGAGCTTGACCAGCGCATTCAGCAGGGAGATAAGCTGGTAATCCTGGATACCCGTACTCCTGAAGAATACCGCCGGTTTTGCATCCCCGGCGGTCGAAGTGTTCCCGGTGGAGAACTTGCTTTCAGGATCACCGATATCTTGGATATGTCGGAAACCGATACGGCGGTGATCGTAAACTGTGCTGGGCGAACCCGCAGCATCATCGGCGCCCGGACATTGCAACGAATGGGAATTTCCAACCTGTATGGACTGAAAAACGGTACCTCAGGCTGGGTCTTGGCGGGATGCCAGCTACAGACGGGCGCCGACCACCTGGACCTACCTGACCCATCACCCGAAGGCTTGGCTGCTGCTGAAGCATACGCTGATAAGGTTGCTATGGAAGATAATGTTCGTGGTCTTTCAATCCCGGAACTCCAAAATCTGATGGGACGGGTTGAACAGCAGCCGGTCTATCTGATCGATGTCCGAACGCAGGAAGAATACCGGCAGGGACATATCCCAGGGTTCGATTGGTTTCCAGGGGGGCAGGCGGTCCAACGAAGCGATGATGTGGTGGCTATCCGGGGAGCTACCATTGTCTTTGCATGCGATAAAAAGGTCAGATCGACAATAGCGGCTTCTTGGTACCGCCAAATGGGTTTCGACGAGGTGTATGTTGTGAATGGAGGCGCCAGTGCGTGGGGCGCCAGCCACCTTGCGCTGGAAAGTGGTGGGCCCAACACAATTCCCTTCGGATTGGCTGAAGCCTTTTCTAAGGTTCGGGTGATTTCGCCGAAAGCCCTTGAAGCAGATCAAGAAACGGTCACCATATTCGTAGGAGCCAGCCGTGAGTTCGCCTACGGACATGTGGCGGGGTCTCACTGGGTCCCCCGCGGCTGGCTGGAGATTCAGATCGGTGATGTGGCGCCAGCCAAAGATACCCGGTTGGCGGTTAGCTGCGTTGATGGAAGCCAGTCGACGTTGGCTGGGGGAACCTTGGCAGATCTGGGATACACCGATGTGTCGGTCTTGGAAGGTGGCACCACTGCTTGGAGGGCTTCAGGTTTGACCTTTGAAAAAGGCCTCACCGGAGTGATGCTGGCCCCGACGGACATGGTCCCGGCCGGGCCCGACCGCAACTACGCGGATATGATGAATTACCTGAGATGGGAAGAAGCTCTGGGAGAAAAGTACGCCGCATAACCTGTGCCGCCAAGGGCCCGGTTATTCGAAGGTCCATCACCGGATGCTAGCTATCGCTCTCCCGGCGCTGCTGTTCCTTCAAGAACTCTTCTAGGTCCTTGACCAAATCGTCGGACCCCAGCGGTTCAGCCCGGGTCAGGATGACTGCTTCGTCGTAGCGCTCCTCAAGCTTTCGAACATAAGCGCCGATCTGATTATCCCTGGTGACCGCTTTACCAACCTCATTATCGAAGGTGTTGGCCGCCGAGTTCAGCTCATCCAGGTTTAACCGGAATTTCAAGAAGCGTTTCAAGTTGCGCACCAAGGTGTACCCGACCCGGTAGTTGGGCGCAGCTTGGAGGTAATGGGGAGTGTGGCCCCAGATGGTGGCATAGCTGAGGTTTTTTTCGATGCATGCTCCCATCATAACCGATGCGATGCCTGTAGGACCTTGGTAGTTGGAGGGCAGGATGTTTTGGGATTCCAGCTTTCGTCGCACCCTGGATTCACTGGAAGACCCGGTGATTTTTACATCTCTGGTGTGAGGTACGGCATCCAGGAGAGCTCCCACATGCACAACCGCTCTGACGCCCCATCCTTGGATACCTTCCAAGATGGCAGCACAGAAGGTCTTCCATTTCAGGTGCGGTTCCATCCCAAGAAAGAACATCAACCCCGGAGCTTCACCCTTGCCCGGGGCATAGAAAAGCTCATTAGCCGGCCACTTGATGATTCGCTTCCCCTCGGAGTTGATGCTTACCATCGGCCTGATTTGCGTGAAATCGAAGAACTCCTCAGGGTCGATCTCAGCCACTTTTTTAGCTTGAAGTTTTCTGAGCAGATAGCGGATGGCGCTGCTGGCCCCTTCGCCGGCATCCGGCCATCCCTTGAATGCAGTTACAAGGTGAGTAGCGGTCCCTGTTGGTTTTTCGAAAGTCCTGAGATAGTCCATCTTTAGAAGCTTGTGCTCCCCGAAACTAATGGTGAAATCCACCCCATGATAGTTGAAGAACCGGTGACTGTCCACCTCGCCCACCTGTCGGCAGTGCCTCAGGCGGTGATGCAGGCAGATGGGTATGGCCGCTAAAACCAGATGCCCCATAAGCTTCGTCGCACAGATTCCATTACGTGCCCGCTTGTAATTTATACAGGGATACTGCAACATCGTAAGGTGCCACGATCCCAAGGTAAGGAGGGCACCCGATGAATCCATGGGACTCACCAAGCAATGCAATACGCACAAGAACGTTGGCTGTGGCTGTTGTGGCTACACTTCTGATGTTTGTCGGCTCGTTCATGCCGTGGGTTGCTGCACCCGCCCTGTTTCTTGCGGAGGTTAGCACTAGCGCCACCGGGGGAGGGCGCGACGGTATCTTCACGATATCGTTGGCAGTGATATCGTTCGTCACCCTTGTTGTGCTTCTTATCGGGGATGACTGGGAGCGTATCAAACTGGTAAGCATTGTGGTTTTGGCCTTGGGTCTGGCCGGTATCGCCATCGGGATAAATGACTACGTGTACATACAGAGCGAGTTACTCACCGACCCCGAACTGGCCGAGTCTTTCCCAGACATGGAGACTACCATCGCATGGAGAGAGTTTGTCGACGACCAAGAACGTGGCGGGTCTGTTTCGGTGGGAGCCGGGCTGTATGTGGTGCTTGTTGGAAGCGGAATCCTCGTAGCTAGTGCGGCATTCAGTACATACATGAGTTTTCGAAGAGCTCCCGTTAGACAAGAGCCTTTGAAGTAACCCGCATTCTTAATGAAGCCACCTGCTTCATTCACTTCCCTGGAGGTGGTAGATGGACCGTCGAGCGGTGGTGGTCCGCCATTCACCCGTCGAACCCTTGGGAGCCAGCTTCACTTCCATCTTGGAGAAGCACGGATTGCAACCCGATGAGCTTCCCCTGTTTGAACATGCTCCTGCTTTTGATCGCTTCCCCACGCCGGATTTGAAGGGCACCCGTACCGTCATCATTCTGGGCGGTCCCATGTCCGTCAACGATGGACATCCTGCGTTAGAAGAAGAGCAAAGATTTATAAGATCGGCGATAGCTGAGGATATTCCCGTCTTTGGGGTGTGCCTCGGAGCCCAGCTCATGTCGGCAGCTCTGGGCGGCCGTGTGGAGCCGACAGGTGGTTTCCAGTTCGGGTTGCGCAAGATCGATATTACCCTCGAAGGCTGCGTCGATGCAGTGTTCGGTAAGATAAAAGTGCCCCTTGCGCCTACCCTGCACGGCGATTGTTTTTCTATACCGGATGGAGCTGTCCCTTTGGCCCACGGTTACATGCTCTGCAAGGATGGTTCCTTTAGGAAGATCAACATGGCTTACCGCTACAGGTCTTCCTATGGGTTCCAGTTCGAGCCACAGCTGACCTTCGAAGAGATGGTCATTTGGAACAAAGAGCTGTACGACGACTACAAATTGATGGGTGACCGCTTCGATCCAGCCCAGGAATCAGAGCGGACTCTTCGGGAGTTCACACGGTACGCTCCATTGTACGAAGCCCAAATGCACGATCTGTTCGCCGCATTTCTTGATCAGGCGCTGTGAAACACGGCTATCTGAAGTAACTGTTCACACTCGGTGGGAAATGTAGGCCGTTCCCTGCCCCTCGTTGTCATGCTTGTTGTCCCTCCCGTCATTGTCATTCTGCGGGGTGCCTCCCCCTCGTGTCATCCTGAGGCGGGCCTCCCCCTCCCCATCATTCTGAGGCGCGCACGCCGAAGAATCTAAGGTGTTGGCTCACTCGAAGGCTGGTCATAGTAATGGGCTGGCCATCAGAGGGAGATTTTAGATTCCTCACTGCGGTTCGGAATGACAGTAGGAGCGTTCGGAATGACAGTAGGGGCGGTTCGGAATGACAGGGGGGGCATCTGGAACGACAATTCGAGGGCTAGGTCTGCGTTCGGAATGACAGTGGGTTCGCTCCCCTTACCGTCATTCTGCAGGACACCCCCCCTTACCGTTATTCTGAGGAGCGCCCCTCCTCCCTGTCATTCTGAGGAGCGCACGACGAAGAATCTAAGATGCTGGCTCACTCGAAGGCTGCTCATAGTAATGGGCTGGCCATCAGAGGGAGATTTTAGATTCCTCACTGCGGTTCGGAATGACAGTAGGAGCGTTCGGAATGACAGTGAGGGGCGGTTCGGAATGACCCTCCCTCCCCGTCATTCTGAGGCGCGCACGCCGAAGAATCTCAGATGCTGGCTCACTCGAAGGCTGGTCATAGTAATGGGCTGGCCATCAGAGGGAGATTTTAGATTCCTCACTGCGGTTCGGAATGACAGTAGGAGCGTTCGGAATGACAGGGGGGCGTTCGGAATGACAGTAGGAGCATCTGGAACGACAATTCGAGGGCTAGGTCTGCGTTCGGAATGACAGTAGGTTCGCTCCCCTTACCGTCATTCTGAGGTGCGCGCCTCTTCCCTGTCATTCTGAGGCGCGCACGCCGAAGAATCTCAGATGCTGGCTCACTCGAAGGCTGGTCATAGTAATGGGCTGGCCATCAGAGGGAGATTTTAGATTCCTCACTGCGGTTCGGAATGACAGGGGGGGCGTTCGGAATGACGGGGGGGCGTTCGGAATGACAGGGGGGGCGTTCGGAATGACGGGGGGGCGTTCGGAATGACAGGGGGGCGTTCGGAATGACAGGGGGGCGTTCGGAATGACAGGGGGGCGTTCGGAATGACAGGGGGGCGTTCGGAATGACAAGTATGGGGCGTTCGGGCAGTTACTGCCTAAAGCCCAGCTTGCTACAGCACAGCGTCGACCATATAATAAGCCCACCTATAGGGTGGAGGTTAATGTATGTACAGTAAGTCGATGCTGAGCTTAGAACAGTGCCAAGCTGCGATTGCAGCGATGATTGCCGACTACAACAACGATACCAGCCGCCGTCCCATCGCCATGGCTATCGTGGATGACACCGGCAATCTCATCAGCTTTGCGAAAATTGACCGGTGCAGGCTCACCGCCGCACGCAATGCCACCAAGAAAGCTTACACAGCAGCCCTCATGGCTTTGGATACCGTCGATTATGCAGCAAGGCTCAAAGAGCAGGGTAGGACCGTCGCAGAAACGGGTGATCCGATGATGCTATCCCTCCAAGGGGGCATCGTCGTCTTGAACCCAAATGATGGTTCCGTACTGGGCGGCATAGGTGTGGGCGGCTTTCCTTCAGGCGTCGCCGATGAAGAAACCGCCAGAGTGAGGCTTAAAGCCCTGAACCTGTGAGGTAACCCCTTTGAAAAGCATAGAAATCGACCGAAGCAAGCGGCTCAAGGACGAACCTCAGAAGGGTCACAACCGTTGGCATCCTGATGTAACGCCGGTGCTGGAAGCTGAGCTTGGCGAAGAAGTCGTACTGGAAACCAGGGATGCTTCCGACTGCCAGATACAGCGGGGAATGGGTGTCCAAGACCTGGGCAACCTGGATGCCAAGGTGGCCCATCCTCTAACCGGGGCGGTGTACGTCAAGGGAGCCCAACCGGGGGATTTGCTGGAAGTGGAATATCTGGATATCATCCCCCAACCTTACGGCTGGACCCGCTTTCGTCCGGGCGGCGGTTTTTTGCGGGACCATTTCACCGAGCACTACCTCGTGCACTGGGATATCAAGGACGGATGGGCTACATCGGAACAGATTCCGGGCGTACGTATCCCCAACGGCTCATTTATGGGCACCGCCGGCATAGCCCCATCACATACCCAACTCCAAGAATGGACCGAGCGGGAAGCCGACCTTGTAAGCCGGGGCGGCATCGCCCAGCCGCCCGATCCGACGGATGCGGTGCCTCGGGAAGGGGCCGTTGCCACTGAGGGCCTGCGCACCATCCCGCCCCGAGAAAACTGCGGCAACGTCGATGCCAAGCAATTGACCACCGGATCCAAGCTGTTCATTCCGGTGAATGTGGATGGCGCCCTGTATTCGGCGGGGGACGGACACTTTGCCCAAGGGGATGGCGAACGTTGTCTCACTGCCATAGAGATGGGTGCAACGACAGCAGTCCGCTTTCAGGTTCATAAAGGTGAAGCAGCCCGCCACAACATCCGATGGCCCCGGTTTTCTCATCCCAGCTACTTCTTGCCCCCCGAATGGGCGGCGCCCCGCAACTTCATTGCAACTATGGGTATGCCGGTAAGAGAAGATGGAACTCAAGAAGGCGAAGACCTGACCTTGGCGGCAAAGAATGCTCTCTTGAATATGATCAATCTGTTGCAGGAACGGGGTTGGAGTCGGGAGCAAGCTTACGTTATTTGCAGCGTTGCGGTGGACTTGAAGGTCAGCAACATCGTGGACCTGCCCAATGTGACGGTTTCGGCGTTCTTGCCCGAAGATATATTCCAGTAAAGCCTCTCGGGCTACTTTACCGCAAAGCCGCCATCCACCGTGAGCGCCGCACCGGTGACATAATCGGAACCGGGGCCGGCAAGAAACACAGCAGGACCCTGAAGCTCTTTGGGGTCTCCCCAACGCCCTGCCGGTATGCGACTGCTGATCAGTTCGTAGCGCTCCGGGTCCCTTTGGGGAATACTTGATGTCAACCGGGTCACAAACCATCCCGGAAGGATAGCATTCACCTGGATGTTGTCAGCTGCCCAAGCAACTGCCAAGCTCTTGGTAAGTTGGACCACCCCGCCTTTGCTGGCAGAATAACCTGCAACCCAATCGCTGCCGAACAAAGAAAACATCGAGCCGATATTGATGATCTTGCCCCCACCTTGGGCTTTCATATAAGGATAAACCTCTTTGGATGCAAGGAACCCAGCCCTGAGATTTACGTTTTGCACCCGGTCCCATTCATCGGCGCTAATATCTTGAGGTTGTTTGCGAACCGATATGCCGGCGTTGTTCACCAGTATATCGATCCGGCCCATGGCAGATATGGTGTCGGTAACCATTCCGACCACATCAGCTTCTTCGGAAACATCCACCTTGAGCGCCAAGGACCGGACTCCCAAGGAACGTATCTGATCGACCGCATCAGCGTTCTTGGCTTCATCCCTGGCAGCTACAACCACATCAGCTTTGGCTCCAGCTAAGCCCAGAGCTATGCCCAAGCCCAACCCGCCGTTTCCGCCGGTTACGACAGCTACCTTATCTTTCAGATCAAATAGCTGGTCCATAGTCATACTAAATTCCTCGGTACAGTTGCAAATTGAAGGTTCCGGGCTATAATCGGCTGCCAGTGTAATTGGACTATCAGGTAGTGTCAACAGCTATGCCGCTGTGTGTCGTTGTGGTAACCGTTCGGCCTCCATGGGTGAATTTTGAGGGCCTGCTCGGGGTGTCGTTCCGAACGCCCCTATGTCACTCCGAACGCCCCCCATGTCACTCCGAATGCCCCCATGTCATTCCGAGTGCCCCCCATGTCATTCCGAACCACCCCACTGTCATTCCGAACGGAGTGAGGAATCTAAGATCTCACTCTTAGGACTGATCCTTTCCCCCGACGACCCAGCGTGTGCATGCACCTTAGATTCTTCGTCGTGCGCTCCTCAGAATGACAATGTTTTATTGTCATTCCGAACCACTCCACTGTCATTCCGAACGGAGTGAGGAATCTAAGATCTCCCTCTTAGGACTGATCCTTTCCCCCGACGACCCAGCGCGTGCATGCACCTTAGATTCTTCGTCGTGCGCTCCTCAGAATGACAGAAGGGGGCGCTCCTCAGAATGACAATGGTTTATTGTCATTCTGAACCACACCACTGTCATTCCGAACGGAGTGAGGAATCTAAGATCTCACTCTTAGGACTGATCCTTTCCCCCGACGACCCAGCGTGTGCATGCACCTTAGATTCTTCGTCGTGCGCTCCTCAGAATGACAGAAGAGGGCACTCCTCAGAATGACGTTAAGGAAGGCACTCCTCAGAATGCCATTAAGAGGGGTGCCCCGCATTACAACGAGAGGGGACGGATGCTGAATGCCAAGCCATCGCTAAGGCGGGTGCCCCCGCATTACGACGAGAGGGGACTCCCCGCCACGACAACAGATGGGGTGCCCCCGCACGACAATTAAGGGAGTGGGCCGCAGAATGACAACGAGGGGGGAGGGCGATTGCCTGCATTTCTTACCAAGTCTGAACAGCGCCCGGTGTGCTGTCGTTGTGTCCCGCTGGGCGGTGTATAATAGGGCAACCTTAATGCCACACCTTGGCCCACCGGGCCCGACATTATTCCGCGGGTCCGATAATGTAGAAACAGGAGTGCATAACATGCCCGAAAAGCTTGATGGCGGGGAAGCCCTAGTTGAAGCTATACGGAGCCTCGATATCGACTACATAATATCTTCTCCAGGGTCGGACTGGGCTCCTGTCTGGGAAGCTCTGGCCAGGCAAAAGGCAAACGAAACAAAGGGCCCTTCATACATCAATTGTTGGCACGAAACCTTGGCTGTGGCCATGGCCATGGGATATACGGGAGCAACAGGCCGGATGCAGGCTGTGCTGCTTCATGCCGGGGTGGGACTCCTCCAAGGTTCTCTGGGCATCCAAACCGCCACCCAAGGCGAGGTGCCGATGCTCATCCTTTCGGGCGAAGCTGTCACCTACGGCGAAGACCCGAGTCTGGACCCCGGACGGCAGTGGATCACCGGGTTGAGCGTTGTCGGCGGTCCTGACCGCTGGGCAGCTCCTATCACAAAGTGGAGCAACCATGTAACAAGCAATCATACCTTATATGAATCGGTGGTCCGGGCAGGAGAAATGTCTCAGAGGCTGCCCAAGGGACCCACATACGTCGATGTTCCCTTGGAAGTGATGCTCCAAGATTGGATGCCCCGTGATGGCCGGCCGGCTGTGCAAAAAGCTCCGACGGTACATGCAGACCCGACTGCCTTGGCTGAGGTTGCAGAGTTGCTGCGCCGAAGCAAAGACCCGGTGATACTGACCGAATCAGGAGGCCGGGACTCAGCTTCCTTCCACCACCTCCTGGAGCTGGCTGATCTGTTGGCCATTCCCGTGGTCGAAACGGGCACCCCCGTTTTTGCCAACTTCCCCAAGGACAATCCCCTTCACATGGGGTGGGACTCCAAGCCCTTCATGGACCGGTGCGACCTGTTCCTTCTCATCGGGACCAAGGTGCCATGGTACCCCCCGTCAGCAACCCCCTCATCAGCCAAGGTGGTGGTGATCGACGAAAGCCCCTTCAAAAACTACATGGTTTACCAGACCTCATATGCTGACACGTCCTTGGAAGGCGATGTAGCTACAACCCTGCGCCTCCTGGTGAAAGCACTAAGGTCGGAGGGGGGATTGGATGATGCGGGAATAGCACAGCGTCGGGCGGGGTGGGAGGCCGAACATAATAAGCTGACCGATGCTGCCGCGACCGAAGCCCGAAGAGCACGGAACGCATCACCCATAGACCCGGTCTGGCTCTGTGCTGCTCTGAATGAGGTGATGCCCGATGACGCCATCTACGTAGAAGAAACCATCACCCACAGACCAACCATCCTAAAGCATGTTCGGTGGAACAAACCCCAGAGCTACTACCATCCTCCCACCGGAGGCTTGGGCGTCGCCTTGGGGATGGCGTTGGGCATCAAACTGGCGGAGCCGGATAGGCCGGTGGTATCGCTCATGGGTGACGGTTCATTCAACTACAATCCGGTTACCCAAGCTCTGGGAGCAGCCAGGGAACACAATCTGCCCACGCTAACCATTATCTTCAACAACGGCCGTTATGCATCTATGCGAAGGAACCACCTGAGCTTCTATCCAGATGGCGCAGCAGCCAGCAACGACGATTTCTATGGGGTCAACATTCCGGGGCCCAGGTATGCTGATCTGTGCACACCCTTCGGTGGATACGGTGAACGAGTGGAAGCCCCTGAGCAGCTGCCATCAGCCTTAGCTAACGGCTTGGCTGCTGTAAAGGAAGGAAAACCGGCCATAATTGATGTGGTCTTGGGGGCATAGCCCCCAACTCCCGTTTCGGGCTTGATCACCTGACAGGCGCTGTCAGCTAATCCGCTGGGACCATCGGCGCTTCTTGGGCTTGGAAGGCCTGCATTACGTCTTCGGAAAGCTTCTGAAGCTGCTCTAAAATCACCGATTCAGGGGTGCCGACAGGTAGCCCCATGCTGATGCGGTCCAGCCCCGGGAACGCAGCTTCCAAGGCTTTGAGCTTTTCTACGATCATCCCGGCGGGGCCGCACAAGAAGGCGCCTGCTTTGACCGCTGCATCCAAGGTCGGCAAGCCGGCATCAGGAGCCAACTTGGGGTCGCTGATATCCCGGATCTGGTCTTCACTGAGCCCGCGGGTAAGCCGAAGCGGCCCAAACATCTTCAGGTTTTCTTCAAAGTAGCCTGCTGCTGCTTGTATTCCCTGACCTTGGTCATCGCATATGTAGAAGTGGAAACCGATGGCCAGGTTCTCACCCAGCATGGTTTCTTGACCGGCCCGGGCTTGAGCATCTCGCCAAGCTTCGATCACGTTCAGCATAGCTCCGCTTTCTGCCACCCCTCCGCCGATTATTCCTTTCATTCTGTGCTTGGCCATAAAGTCCAGTCCCCTTGCGGTCGCGCTCTGAATTGGCTGCCAGCACTCCACCGGCAGGCGCAGGGGACGGGGCACCACCGATATCTCCTTCAGATCGTACCCACGGTAGGGGACATCGGGCAGGGGCGGAAGATCATAGTAGGTCCCATGATGGGAAAATGACGGTTCGTTGAAAGCTTTGAACATGATGTCCACTTGTTCTTCGAAGAGGTCCCGGTTGGCTTCTTGGTCTCGCAAGGGGGCGCCAAAGGTCTCCACTTCCCGGGTATGATACCCACGGCCAACCCCAAAGGTAACCCTGCCGCCTGTCAGATAGTCCACCGTCGCGTAATCTTCTGCCAAGCGGAGAGGGTGCCACATGGGCGCGATGTTGAAACCACAGCCAAGGCGCAGGTTCCGGGTCAGGTGAGAAAGATGGAGACTGAGCAACAATAGGTTCGGGATGCATTCGTAGCCTTCGGGTTGGAAGTGATGTTCTGCCAACCAGAGGGTGTCGTAGCCCAATCCATCCATAAGCTCGGCGATGTGGACAGATTTGTCGAAGGCGGTAACGAGGTGCTCGTCAGGGAACCGTCGATCGTTCACCGCGGCGCCGGAATACCCCACGTCCTGCATATCCACATGACCGGCGTAGATGCTATCAAACTTGGTAATCACGACAGACCTCCCCTAACGTAGCCGAGTTTAGCCCATTATAGCTTGGGGGGACTAGGTGTCAATATTCAAGCGCCGGGGCAGTTAGCTGTTCACTCTCCACGATTAGTTGTTCAGTCTCCACGAGTTGAATCCTCAGGCCCTCCCTCAGATTGTCCTCCCGAACGCCCCATTATCATTCCGAACCGCCCATTATCACCCCGGACGCCCCATTGTCATTCCGGACGCCCCATTGTCATTCCGAACCGCCCCACTGCCATTCCGGACCGCCCGTTGTCATTCCGGACCGCCCATTGTCATTCCGAACCGCCCCATTGTCATGCCGGACCGCCCATTGTCATGCCGGACCGCCCATTGTCATGCCGGGCCGCCCATTGTCATTCCGAGCGCAGCGAGGAATCTAAGGTGCCCCTTTGAGGAGAGTCCATTTCTCCGACGACCCAGCGTGTGTGCACGACGTTAGATTCTTCGGCGTGCGCGCCTCAGAATGACAGGGGAGGAGGGTGCTCCTCAGAATGACAATAAGGGAGGCACTCCCCACGATGACAGTGATGGGGCACTCCTCCGATTGTCATTCCGATGCCCCATTGTCATTCCGAGCGCAGCGAGGAATCTAAGGTGCCCCTATTAGGACTGCTCCGTTTCTCAACGACCCGGCCTGTGTGCAAGGACTTAGATTCTTCGGCGTGCGCGCCTCAGAATGACAGGGGAGGAGGGCACTCCCCACAATGACAGTGAGGGGGCGCTCCTCAGAACGACAATGAGGAAGGCGCTCCTCAGAATGACAGTGAGAGGGTGCTCCTCAGAATGACAGTGAGGAGGCACTCCCCACAATGACAGTGAGGAGGCACTCCTCAGAATGACAGTGAGGGGGGGCGGCCCTTCGACTGTCATGCCGGACGCCCCATTGTCATTCCGAGCGCAGCGAGGAATCTAAGGTCTCCCTCTTAGGACTGCTCCGTTTCTCAACGACCCGGCGTGTGTGCAAGGACTTAGATTCTTCGGCGTGCGCGCCTCAGAATGACAGGGGAGGAGGGCAGTCCCCACAATGACAGTGAGGAGGCGCTCCTCAGAACGACAATGAGGAAGGCGCTCCTCAGAATGACAGTGAGGGGGTGCTCCTCAGAATGACAGTGAGGGGGCACTCCTCAGAATGACAGTGAGGGGGCACTCCTCAGAATGACAGTGAGGGGGGCGCTCCTCCGATTGTCACGCCGAACCGCCCCATCGTCATGCTGAGCGCAGCGAGGAATCTAAGGTGCCCCTCTTAGGACTGCTCCGTTTCTCAACGACCCGGCCTGTGTGCAAGGACTTAGATTCTTCGGCGTGCGCGCCTCAGAATGACAGGGGGTGAGTGCGTTCCTCAGTATGACAATAAGGGGAGCACTCCCCACAATGACAATAAGGAGGGCACTCCTCAGAATGACAGTAAGGGAGGCACTCCCCACAATGACAGTGAGGGGGCACTCCTCCGTTTGTCACGCCGAACCGCCCATTGTCATTCCGAGCGCAGCGAGGAATCTAAGGTGCCCCTTTGAGGGGAGTCCATTTTTCCGACGACCCCGCTGTGTGCACGACGTTAGATTCTTCGGCGTGCGCGCCTCAGAATGACAGGGGGGGAGGGTGCGCCCCACAATGACAGTGAGGGGGGTGCGCCTCAGAATGACAGGGGAGGGGGTGCGCCTCAGAATGGCAGTGAGGGGCGCTCCCCACAATGACAGTGAGGGGCGTTCCTCTGTATGACAATAAGGGGAGCACTCCCCGCAATGACAGTACGGGAGGCACTCCTTCGATTGCCATTCCGGCCGCCCTATTGTCATTCCGGGTGCCCCGTTGTCAGTCCAGACGCCCCATTGTCATTCCGAGCGCAGCGAGGAATCTAAGGTCTCCTTCTTAGGGATGCTCCGTTTCTCAACGACCCTGCGTGTATGCAAGGGCTTAGATTCTTCGTCGTGCGCTCCTCAGAATGACAGGGGAGGAGGGTGCGCCTCAGAATGACAGCAGAGGGCCAATCCTCAGCATGACAGTAAGGGAGCACTCCCCACAATGACAGTAGAGGGGGCGTTCCCCAGCATGGACAGTAAGGGAGCACTCCCCACAATGACAGTAGAGGGGGCGTTCCTCAGCATGACAGTAGAGGGGGCGTTCCTCAGAATGACAGTACAGGAGACGGCCCTCCGATTGTCATTCCGAACATCCGATTGTCACGCCGAACCGCCCATTGTCATTCCGAGCGCAGCGAGGAATCTAAGGTCTCCCTCTCAGGGCTGGTCCGTTTCTCGACGACCCGGCGTGTGTGCAAGGACTTTAGATTCTTCGGGGGGCGCTCCTCAGAATGGCAACGGGGGGGATGGCCCGCATCACATAAAGGGGGAGGGCGATTACCTGCATTGCGCACCGAGTCTGGACCACGGCCGTGAGGGGCAGAGAGCACCCCGAACAGCTTTGCCCGGGGTGTTTCGCATCGTGCTCAGGTCTAAGCGGGCTTATCCGATCTAAGCGGGCTTATCCAAGCTAAGCGAGCTTACCCGAAAGTCGATGCGAGGTTACCCACACGCTATCGAATATACTTGGGTGGCTCCTTCGGGCAACGGATGGCTGCTCCAAGAATCGCCGCTGTCATGGCTAGCATACACATCCCCCGCACTGGTTGCACAGTACATGTGGCTGGGTTGCCGCTCATCGAAAGCCAAACCGAATATGGTGCTGTTGGGGACAAACCCCATATCCACCCGCTCAAATGACATACCGGCATCTGTGCTCCTGAACAAAGCACCCAGATCACTCTGGAAATTGGCTCCGCCGGAAATCCATATAGTCCTGGGGTCCCCCGGAGTTTCCTTGATGCCCCGACAGTAGGTTTGTCCCTTGGGATTCAATGGCTCCACGGGGATATTGGCCCAATGATCCCCCAGATCGTCGCTGCGAAATACGCCAGCCCTGGCTATGGTGATCACTACGCCGGGGCTCAGGGTGCTGCACAATACCCCGTGCATATCCACATAATCATCGTTCAGGTACTGACCATGGCTCAGATTGTCCCAGCTTTCGCCGCCGTCAAGGCTTCTGATTATCCCGCCCACTTCCACAGCTCCAAAAACTTCGTCCGGGTTGGCAACGCTGGCTGCCATCATCAGCACCCGCTTGGCGGGATTAGAGCCGGGGCCGGTCGTCACCTCAGGGAAGCGCACACTGAGAGGAAGCTGCCGCCAACGTTCCCCGCCATCATCGCTGCGGTATATTTCGCAGGATTCATACCCAGCGTACATCACGTTGGGATCTTTGGGGTTGAACAGGACAGACCAAGAAGGCTTACGGTGGTCAGGAATGTTCACCTTTTCCCAATGGTCTCTGCGGTCAGCGGTGCGGTAAGGGCCGTCTTGGGTGGCTGCGTAGACGATATCGGGATTATGGGGGTGCACCGATATTCCCCGGATGGTCGGTTCTTCGGGTAGGCCGTTGGTCAGCTGCTCCCAACCACCATCGCCGTCAGCCATTCTGTAGAGCCCGGAGGACATCATCCGGCCAGGAGCAGTTTCGCCGGCAAGGCCAGCATATATGTAGGTACATCTTTCAGAGCGGTTCGCAGTCATTGCATCCTCCTTTTCTATCGTCCAAGGGGAATAGGTAGGCCGCTGTCATGGTCTGAGTTATGTCATTCCAGCAGAAATCCTACCCCTTGTCAACCAAAGCGGAGAGCCCCCCTTTCCGTTCAGAGAGTTTCCCTTTTTGGATGTTATAATCGGCGCTACCATGTAATGAAACCCTGAGGAGAGAATATGACTAGCCATCTTCCGGGAATAGTCGAAGCCCAAGAGGTCATCCTGCTGGCGACCGGGTATGGAGCCACCGAAGGCCCCCTCTGGCATCGAGAGGGATATGCGACCTTCGTCGATATTCCGGGAGGACTGCTCCTACAGTACGATCCCGATGCAGGGGTCAAGGTCATCCGGGAAAATACCGAGGAGGGCAACGGCTGCACCTTGGACCCCCAAAACAGACTGATCATGTGCCACGGCGGCGACCATCCCCGGATCAGTCGGACAGAAGCTGATGGCTCCATCACCACCATAGCTCAGCGCTGGCAAGGCAAGCGTCTGAACAAGCCCAACGATGTTATCTGCAGGTCTGACGGAACGGTCTACTTCACCGACCCTGAGCTGCGAGTCCCTCTTGAACAACGGGAGTTGGGCTTTGCCGGAGTGTTTTTCATCTCGCCCGACGGAACGCTAAACCTGGGGACCACGGAATGTGAATATCCCAACGGCCTTGCCCTTTCTCCCGACGAGTCCACCTTGTACGTTGCCATCACTCGGTTGGATGATCGGTGCACCGACGAAACCGAGCGGGGCGATGTGTGCCCCCACAGGAAACTGCGGGCTTTCGATGTATCGGCCGACGGGTCACTGAGCAACAACAGGGTCTTCGCAGATATGTCTTCTTCCGGTGTTGGAGCTCCAGATGGTGTGAAGGTCGATGTGGAGGGGCGGGTTTATTGCACCTGCTCTGGAAGCATCTCGGTTTTCGATCCAGCGGGCAGCAAGATAGGTGAGATCGGGGGCTTGCCTGAGGGTGTTCGGAATATCGCGTTCGGCGGCCCCGACCACCAGACCTTGTACATCACAGGAGGGGCCTCCCTCTACAGCCTCCAAACGTCGGTTACGGGCATCGCCCCATCCTGATGCCGGACCTTACCCCCATGAAGCAGCCCCGCCGGCCCCATCCTGATGCCGGACCTTACCCCCAGGAGCAGATCCGCCGGCCCCATCCCGATGCCGGACCTTACCCCATGAGGCAGCCCCGCCGGCCCCATCCTGATGCCGGACCTTACCCCATGAAGCAGCCCCGCCGGACTGCTCTAGTTGGGCAAGTTCCAGTAACCGTTCAAGCTTGGTGAAAAACGCATACACCCGCCCCGCCCCTGCTGCCATCCCCCGGGGCGGCCTCCCCCTTTATCGTCATTCCGAGGAGCTCCCCCTCATCGTCATCCCGAGGAGAGCCTCCCCTCATCGTCATCCCGAGGAGCGCCCTCCCCTTATTATCATCATCCCGAGGCGCGCCCCCCCTGTTGTCACTCCGAAGAGCGGCCTTCCCCTATCGTCATCCCGAGGAGCGCCCTCCCCTTATCGTCATTCTTAGGAGCACCCCTTCACCGTCATTCTGAGGCGCGCCCCCTCACTGTCATTCTGAGGCGCGCACGCCGAAGAATCTAAGGTGCATCCACACGCTGGGTCACCGGGGGAAAAGGATCAGTCCTAAGAGGGATATCTTAGATTCCTCACTCCGAGGAGCGCCCCCTCACTGTCATTCTGAGGCGCGCACGCCGAAGAATCTAAGGTCCTTGCGTACGGGCCGGGTGGTTGAGAAACGGAGCAGCCCTAAGAGGGAGATCTTAGATTCCTCACTCCGTTCGGAATGACAGTAGGGTGGTTCGGAATGACAATAAAACATTGTCATTCTGAGGAGCGGCCTCCCTCCCCGTCATTCTGCGGAGCGCACTCTTCCCCGTCATTCTGCGGAGCACCCCTTCACCGTCATTCTGAGGCGCGCCCCCTCACTGTCATTCTGAGGCGCGCACGCCGAAGAATCTAAGGTGCACGCACACGCTGGGTCGTCGGGGGCAAGGATCAGTCCTAAGAGGGAGATCTTAGATTCCTCACTCCGAGGAGTGCCCCCTCACTGTCATTCTGAGGCGCGCACGCCGAAGAATCTAAGGTCCTTGCGTACGGGCCGGGTCGTTGAGAAACGGAGCAGTCCTAAGAGGGAGATCTTAGATTCCTCACTCCGTTCGGAATGACAGTGGGGTGGTTCGGAATGACAATAAAACATTGTCATTCTGAGGCGCGCACGCCGAAGAATCTAAGGTGCCTGCACACGCTGGGTCGCCGGGGGAAAAGGATCAGTCCTAAGAGGGAGATCTTAGATTCCTCACTCCGAGAAGCACCCCCTCACTGTCATTCTGAGGCGCGCACGCCGAAGAATCTAAGGTCCTTGCGTACGGGCCGGGTGGTTGAGAAACGGAGCAGTCCTAAGAGGGAGATCTTAGATTCCTCACTCCGTTCGGAATGACAGTAGGGTGGTTCGGAATGACAATAAAACATTGTCATTCTGAGGAGCGGCCTCCCTCCCCGTCATTCTGCGGAGCGCACTCTTCCCCGTCATTCTGAGGCGCGCACGCCGAAGAATCTAAGGTGCATGCACACGCTGGGTCGCCGGGGGAAAGGATCAGTCCTAAGAGGGAGATCTTAGATTCCTCACTCCGTTCGGAATGACAGTGGGGTGGTTCGGGATGACGGTGGGGTGGTTCGGAATGACAGTGGGGTGGTTCGGAATGACAATAAAACATTGTCATTCTGAGGCGCGCCCCTTCTGTCGTTCTGAGGAGCACCCCCTTCTGTCATTCTGAGGCGCACCCCCTCACTGTCATTCTGAGGCGCGCACGCCGAAGAATCTAAGGTGCACGCACACGCTGGGTCGTCGGGGGAAAGGATCAGTCCTAAGAGGGAGATCTTAGATTCCTCACTGCGTTCGGAATGACAGTGGGGTGGTTCGGAATGACGGTGGGGTGGTTCGGAATGACGGTGGGGTGGTTCGGAATGACGGTGGGGTGGTTCGGAATGACAATAAAACATTGTCATTCTGAGGCGCGCCCCTTCTGTCGTTCTGAGGCGCACCCCCTCACTGTCATTCTGAGGCGCGCACGCCGAAGAATCTAAAGTGCATGCACATACACCAGTCTGTCGCGAAATGGACCACTCCCAACGGCAGACCATAGATTCCTCACGCCGTTCGGAATGACGGTGGGGTGGTTCGGAATGACAATAAAACATTGTCATTCTGAGGCGCGCACGCCGAAGAATCTAAAGTGCATGCACATACACCAGTCTGTCGCGAAATGGACCGCTCCCAACGGCAGACCATAGATTCCTCACGCCGTTCGGAATGACAATTTGGGGCCTGGCGCTCCGTTTGGAATGACAATCTTAGGAGGCCCTCAGGGTTTCGCTCGTGAAGACTTAGCCGGCACGAAGACCAACTATAATTGACCGACCGTCCTAACTATGTCTATAATCTTCCGATCTTGATCCAACCTTTTCTTGGATCATGCTTTCGAAGGAGGCGCCCATGGTTGCAGAACCTCTGACCTTGGAGCCAAAGAAGTGTGTGTTGATCCTGAATGACATGATCAACCGGCTTTTCAAGGGACAAGGCCCGCCTTACGCCACCCCGCCCCACCGGCAGGCAATGCTGGACAATGTGATAAAGCTGGTTGCTCATTGCCGTTCGGTGGACACGCCGATAATATGGATCACCACCCACTACCGCAAAGATATGGCGGATGGACCCAAGCAGATGTCTGATATCCACCAAGGACTTCAAAATTTGCTGTTAGCCGGGGTCCCTGACACCGATTTCGTCGATGAGCTACCCCCGGAGCCCGCGGATTTCATCTTGGTGAAGCAAAGATGGAGTGCTTTCTGGGCTACCAATTTGGATTGCATCATCAGAGCTTTGGGAGCAGAAACCCTGATCTTGGCCGGGGTCGGAACTCACCGCACCATAGAGGGGACCGCCCGGGATGCCAAGAACCGGGACATTCCCAGCGTGGTCGTCAGCGACAGCTGTACTGCTGCCGAGGTTGAAGCATCCAACATGACCTTGGAGTACATCCTGCCCATCTTGGTGCATGTCCGGACCACCGACGAGGTGATCAACTACCTGCACGATTAGAATTTAAGCCCAAGCCGCCTTGGAGAATAGCGCCGGTTCATGAACAAGTGGATAGTCTGAATAAGTCCCCTTGGATGCGAAGGATGGACGTGAAACCCGTCCCCACAGAGGGGCGAGGTTCCCGCATTCGCGGGAATGACGGACTTCAGGCGGCGGGAATGACGGGCTTCAGGCGGCGGGAATGACGGGCTTCAGGCGAGTTGTTCAGAGGTTCCAAGTATTCTCCGTCACGGCGAGGGCTGAGTAAGCTGGGCTAAAAGGGGCTGATTTATTACCGATCAGACGATATTCAACCACAGCTTCTATATGCCAACCCGGGTCATCTATGGGTCTGGGACCCTTGCCCGGTTGGCGGATGTCGTTGAAGAAGTAGCAGGCCCCGGCGCCCATATTTTCTTGGTCACCGGAGCCAACAACCTGAAGGCCCAAGGCACCTTGGCACGTGTCTTGGCTGACCTCGCCAAATTCGACGTTACCCACTATGGTGAAGCACTCCCCTTCACTCCGCCGCACTTGGTCGATGATGCTGTGGAAGCTCGCAAAAAAAATGGAGCAACGGTGGTGGTGGGGATCGGTGGAGGCAGCGTTTTAGATCTTGCCAAGCTGGTGGCGATTCTTGCAGTCAATCCCGGACCATCCTTGGATTACGGAACAGGGTCCCGCCAGATCAAGCAGCCGGGATTGCCCTACATAGCGGTTCCCACCACATCCGGCAGCAGCAGCGAAGCCACATCTGCAGCCCGCCTGTGGCAGTTCGACCAGCAAAACTCCCATGCTGTCAGCCATCGATTCATGTTCCCAACGGTCGCCATCGTGGACCCGGACCTAGCTCAATCCATGCCCCAAGACCTGGCCGCTGCCACCGGCATGGATGCCCTTACCAGCGCCTTCGAATCCTACTGGGCCACCGAATCCCAGCCCATGACCGATGCGCTGGCGTTGAGGGTGATTCGTTTGTATGCCCAAAATTTAGAGGCTTCGTGCACCAGCGCCGAACCAAATGCCCGGGCCAACTGTGCGCTGGCTGCCACCATCTCAGGGGTCGGCTACAGCAACAGCCGGCCCAACATCTGCCATGCTTTTTCCCAGCCGCTGACCTTGATGCGAGGTGTTCCTCACGGCCAAGCTGTGGGCGTTTCTCTGGGTGCGTGTCTGACCTGGAACGCCCCGAAGATAGACCATAAGCTTCCCGCCCTCTGGGAAGCCTTCGGAGTCGAGGGCTTGGAAGAAGCTGTCCACAGGGTGGACGAAATAATGCAGAACTGCGGGCTGAAAACCCACCTGGGGGATCTGGGGTTCGGTTCCGATGATCTGGAAACGGCGTTGGACCTGGTCCCTTGGTACCGCCTCAACATCATTCCCAGGGAGATGTCGCGAACCGAAGCCCATTCGGTTTTAGAATCCATCCTCTGATAAAATGATAAAAAAACGGCGCCATCAAGCATCCGGCGCCGGAGACCCCCACCTATCATAGGAGCAGACCTCCCCTAGGGGGTTCCGTTGATTGGATCCAAAACTGCCCCGGGGATATCCCAGTGGAATGCAGTAGACCACTTCCGCTGTGTCGGGAATGTTCAGCAGTTCACGGATTCGGTCTTCGACCTGAGCATGGAGGGTGGTGATGGTTCCACCTATGCCCAGACACCGGGCAGCCAGCAGCATGTTTTGGACCGACGGTATCACGGACGCCCGGGCATTTACCCCCCTTACCGTCGAACAAGCCAGCACGATGGCAGGAGAGTTTCCGATCTCATCGGCAAACCGCATAGCTGATCTGCGCGGGTTTTTGCCTTCTGGAAGATCTTTTGGGCCATTCACTCCTTCATCTTTACGCTTGGCCCACCAAGCTTCCTTGTAAAGTGCGGCGAACCTGGCTCTGACACCCTCGTCTTTAAGCACCAGAAAGTGCCAGTTTTGAGCATTGCCGCCGTTGGGGGCCCGGATTCCAGCTTCCAATATCTCCCGCAGGTCCTGCTCCGGCAGTGGATCGGGCTTTTGTCGCCGGATTGCTCTCAGTGTGTAGATTGCTTCGCCGAGGGGCATGTTGAGACGGCTTCCGGTGGTCATGAGGCTCCTCTCTAATTCAGATCATCCAAGTGTGCAGCCGGACAGGCAACCCAAAGAATTGGTTTCACCGGTATTCTATTGTCGGGCTTAAAGAGCGTCAAGGAGAGACCTTGCTGCCCGACCATAGCTAATTTTCCAAAGCTACAACCACATAGAACCTGGCGTCTGGGCTCACAACCTTGGTGGTATGTCCTTTCCCGGTCATATCTTCAGCCAGCAGAATATCGCCTGGGCCAACCCGCATGGAAGCGCCGTCGCTGGCCGTGATTTCAGCTTCGCCGGTGAGGGTGATCGTGTACTGGCGTCTCGGTGCATTGTGCCAGTCCAGAAAGTAGCCCGACGGCGATTCCCTGAATGTGATCCCTGATGCACCTTCAAAAGGCGTTCCTTGGCCGTAAGCGCCTTCCGTATCGACGAACGGCTCCATTGGAAGATCCACCTTTTCGATATGGGTCAAATCAGCGCTCCCTGTGTATACCCGCACTATGGCAGCCATAAATGCTCCTTAAGTTCGATTGATGCGCCTTGGGGATTATAGCCGGAATTTTGGGTTTGCTAAAGCTGGGGCCGTTGACCAAGCCGGGTTTGGGACGTAGAATCATCCTGAACCACAGGACATATGCCGCCCCCAAGAAGAAGGGCAACAGGAGGAAGAAATGACCTTCAAACCAAAGGGCTTGGGGGCATGTCAACATCTACGTGCGCAGCGCCGAGAGATCACGGGAATGGTATGAGAAGCTCTTGGGGTTGCACACCTACGATTTCCTTCCGAGCCGGGCTGCTTTCATGTCTGCCAACAAAGAGCACTCCCATGAAGTGGCGCTGATTGAGCTGGGAGAAGATGCCGATGGCCGCAGGGATGGTCAGGTGGGGCTTAACCACATGGCTTGGCAGATGGAAAGCTTGGGTGATCTGAAGGAGTTCTATCACCGGATGCAGGAGCTTGAGGTTTCCATAGACCGGGTTGCAGACCATGGCATCTCCTTGGGCATCTACTTCCGCGACCCGGACGGCAACGGGATTGAGGCTTACTACGAAACCCCCAAGGAAGAGTGGCACCGGCAGGATACCATCTTCATGGGCGAGGGCAGGCCGAAGGGCTGCTTCCCAGGGCCTTGGGATGAGCAGATCGCCCAACAAGAAGCATCAGCCAGATGATACATCCTTTCAATGCCCAGATGGGCTGGCGTACGAAGCTGAGTAAGGAGAAGGAAAATGGACCGACCACGGATTCGCCATATAGCTATCAATGCTCAGGACCGGGATGCTGAAGCCGAATACTACAACAAGGTCTTCGGACTGGAAGAGATCGAACGGGGTTCCAACGGCACCATCTACATGTCCGACGGTCATGTTGGTGTGGCCATCATCAACGTACCCACCATGCCTTGGGGTGTGAATCACTTCGGGTTCCATGTGGACAGCGTCGAGGGCATCGAAAAAACTGCCGAAACCAAGGCCGAGAAGAACATTGCCGCCGCCGCCGGTGAACACTGGATCCGCGACCAAGAAGGTTACAGGGTGGATATCTCCGAAGCTTCATGGCCCATCTAGCGGAGCCTGAGGCGCTTCCGGTTTAGGGCGGTAGTCCTCCGGCATATGCCGCCTTGAGATAAGCCCGTGCCGGTGTTGTAGTGCCTGTAGAGTTGGGCTGGTGGGGAGTCGGGGGTGATAATTAAAATCAAGCCGGGCGCAAGATTGTCGTTGGCTACGGGCGGCGTCGGCAACTACTTGCTGTTAGATAGAGTACGGCCTGGCTTGAAATCGTCGCCTAGCCAGCGGACAAAAGTTCTGGCATGGTGAAGATATGTCCGTTGACTGCTGGACGCTAAGAGTGAATTCTCAACTGCCAATGTGTAACGCTCAAGGCCTTCTTGTACCTCTGCTAGGGCTTTGTTGCTGATTTTCGGCATCTCTGATGTTCCTCTGCTCTCTATTTCTCAGGTAACTGATCGATTTCGCTCATCACCCAGGAGACAGGTAGTCGGGATCCGCGTCGGCAAAGAAGCTAGCAGACTTTTTCGAGGGCCCTCTGCACTAATCCGATCGGACCGTCTTTCTCCTTTCTCCAATCCGCAGACCTCTTTGGATTCGTGAGACTCACGACGTAAAGTCCACAGGTAGATTTGTATGTTCGACTCGTCCAGCTCCTGCTTTTTTCAGTAAAGTTGTCATCCGTAGGTCTGGCACGTAACTTCTTGCTCACAAATATACTGACATTAACTCCAAGGCACACCACCACCTTCACCTGCAACGTGCGTATAACAGCTTCATGAAAGTCCCAGCAGGGTTTGGCCTGTTCCCGCATTTCATTATTTGATAAGTCTTTGTTCGAGCGTTGAAATATCAGCAAACCCGCTGGGACTGCCCTAGGGTCGCGATCAATCCTTTCAAACAGGAATTGCATCCTTTTTTGAGTCGGGTGTTCACCCTTGTCATGCCCCCAATGTCCGTCCACCCAAGATGCCCAATCATCCTGTTTGGTTTCAAGAACCCTGTTGGTGTGGTCTCCAATGGTATCGGGGTCATCCCCTCCGGGGTGATAGTCCAGGATGTATAGGTCCCGTGGTTCTGCAAAGGCCTTGCGGCCCGAACGGAACGCCTCGCCCCGTAGGTGCTTGAGCTGTTCCGGTATTAGCTTGGCGAAATCTTCGATCATCGGTTTCCTCCGACTCCGGGATCTATGGGCTGCTCAAACAACACCTGCATGTCCATGCCCTGAGCCTTCCTGTGGTTCTGGTACACAGAAGCGGCGCAACGGGAGATACACCTACTCCAATCCCTTGGCCCCGATATGCTCCAAGGCAGCTTTAGCTAGAAAGCCCGAGCGAGTTTCGCTCTCCCGCTTGGCCCATGCATTGATAGTTGTAAGAACCCGGGATGGCACCGTGATGTTGACCTGCACCGCTTTACCGGGGATGCTTGCTAGGTCTATATCCACAAACCCCCATGCACCGTCCCGGTAGTCTTCATTGGCGGTGTGCACTTGGATGGGCTTTATTTGGGGAAGCATCTCTCCGTCGACCAGCATCCCCTCAAGGTGCAACAGGACCGCTTCTTGGGCCGCCACAAAGGCGTCATCTAGTGTGTCGGCCCCGGAGAAACAGCCGGGCAAATCGGGGACCGTGACCCCGTAGCTGCTTCCCTCATCCTTGTGGACCACGATCGCAAATCGCATCAGCGTTCCCTCCAATTCCATCCAGCTTGCCGGAAGCATCCCGTCCCACCTTGATGGTGACCTGTCAGGTGCCGGGGCAACAAGGAGTGGTCCCGCACGATGGCTTCTTTTTTTCATGCTGTCACCTCCGCCAACTGATCCATCACATATTCCCGCGGTGCTGTCCGATGCCGCCATTCATCGGCTTTTCAACCACCACCAAGCGATGAAGCCGACGATGACAAGGGCACCGACAGACAGCGCAGAAAGCAGCACCCTGAACCACGTCTCTTGGGGCAACGATTGTACCACCAGAAATATGATAGCAAGAGCGATGATGCCCAATATTAGTTTCACATAGTTCTGATCCATGCAACCATCCTTCTTATGCCATCATCTCAGCTAATCGGGCCATCAGGTACTCTTGGGGGCGGTTCCCCTTGATGCGGTTGCAGCTTGAGCATAGCAATCGCAGGTTCTCTAGGTGATCCGTTCCGCCCTTGGACACTGGCACCACATGGTCCACCTCATACAGCTTGAAGGGGAAGTCTCCCTTGCAGCCAGCACATAGACCCTCCTGTTTCCCGAAAAGGATGTGCTTGTTCTTACGGTAGGGGATGGGGGCATCGATATCCGTCCGCTTGGGAATATCGGTGCGGTCGGTGACGTAGCCATGATGGAACAAGCTGCCCATGGCCTGCTGGAAGCGCATGTTCACCAGCTCAACAGCCTTGGGTGATATGTCGATGCCGACCCATCGGCGACTGAGCTTATCGGCAGCAACGCAGACGGTAGCACAGCCGCAGAAAGGGTCAAGGACAATGTCGCCCTCGTTGGAAGATGCCTTGATGATGCGCTCAAGCAGAGCTAGGGGCTTCTGGGTGGGGTAGTCCGTGCGTTCACGCCCTGCGGTCTGAACTATGTCGTCCCAATCGTCCGTCGCAGTTCTGCCCTTAGAATCTTCAAGGTAAAATTTGTATTGAGGTACAGCGCCTGGCTTTAGTTGTACTACAATACCGTCTTCATAGGCTTTCTGCAGCCGCTCTCGGGTCCACCTCCACACTCTGGTTACACCCAGAAATTCGTAGGTGAGATTGGGTCCGTCATTACTTGGATTCAGGAGAGGGAGAAGGCGGTACCGCCGCCCATCTTCATCCCAATGTTTATAAGCTTTGTCCACATAGGCTTGATCATGCGCTACGAACACCTTATGAAAGGTGCTCTCTTCCCCCTTTGAATAACGGATGATGATGTCTCTGTTGTTAGGGAAATTCACAGCGTTGAGGCTCTTTGGATTTGAGCGGTTCCAAGAAATCTCATTCCTGAAGTTCCCATGCCCGAAGATAGCATCCATCAGCAGCTTCAGATAGTGGCTGGCTGTGGTATCGCAGTGAAGGTAGATACTGCCCGTTGGATTTAGGACCCTGCGCATTTCCATCAGCCGGACCGCCATCATGGTCAGGTAGGACTGCATCCCCTTGCCATGGGCGAGTCCCGCCGTTTTCAGCACATGAACTGTGGCGGGCTGTTCATCGGCAATCAGCCCCAACCATGCTACATCCAGGTCCGACAGCGTCCAAGTGTCCTTGAATGCTGCACCCGCAGCTTTGCTTCCCACTGGCGCAGCATAGTTCTGATTGGAGTTGAAGGGCGGATCTAGGTAGATAAGGTCAACGCACTCCGAGTTCATGCCCCGGAGTATATCCAGGTTGTCCCCGGTCCAGATGGTCTTATCAGCAAAGTTGGGTTCGGGCATATCACCCCTCGGCAAAAGCAACCATGATGTAGCAGTTACGGTAAATGACTGATGATGCCCTAGAGTTGGTCTATCTTACAGCTTAAGCATATCAGTTATCGACTGCCGTTTGTCACAAAATTTACGGCTTGGATGTGCAATCAAGGGGTTGGTGCCGAGGATAGGATTCGAACCTACACACCCGCAAGGGTAGCGGATTTTAAGTCCGCCGCGTCTACCATTCCGCCACCTCGGCAAGTTGCGACAATATCCGCATAAACAAGGCGCAGAAGCGGTTTAGGTATGATCCTAGACTGCTTCTGCGCCCATCAATCTCACCTTTGGAGGCGACGGGCGGATTCGAACCGCCGAATAGAGGTTTTGCAGACCTCCGCCTTAGTCCACTTGGCTACGTCGCCGTGTACAATGCCTCTTGTGGTGCCGAGGGCGGGATTTGAACCCACACAGGCTTACGCCTACCACCCCCTCAAGATGGCGTGTCTACCAGTTCCACCACCTCGGCATTGCTTCGAACCATCTTATCATATAATCGCCACTTTTCCAGAGGGATCACTTATGGCCTCGCGAAGACCACGCACGAGGGGCTACCTATGGATTAGCTGTTCAAGCTCCTTGAGCTGAATCTTACGGGCCTCCCCGCATTGTCAGTCCGAACACAGCGATGGCCCTCGAATTGTCATTCCGAACCCCCACCGTCATTCCGAACGCCCACCGTCGTTCCGAACCCCCACCGTCATTCCGAACATTCCTTGTCATTCCGAACCCACATCGTTATTCCGAACCCCCCCTGTCATTCCGAACGGAGTGAGGAATCTAAGGTGCTGCCGCTAAGGCTTGGTCCATTCCTACGACGACCCAGCGTGTGTCCCGGCACCTTAGATTCTTCGTCGTCCCCTCCTCAGAATGACAAGGGGGAGGCACTCCTCAGAATGACAGGGGGGAGGGGCGGTCCATTCCTACAACGACCCAGTGTGTGTCCCGGCACCTTAGATTCTTCGTCGTCCGCTCCTCAGAATGACAAGGGGGAGGCACTCCTCAGAATGGCAGGGGGGAGGGGCGGTCCATTCCTACGACGACCCGGTGTGTGTCCCGGCACCTTAGATTCTTCGTCGTCCCCTCCTCAGAATGACAAGGGGGGAGGCACTCCTCAGAATGGCAGTAGGGGGGAGGGGCGGTCCGTTCCTACGACAGCCCGGCGTGTATGCAAAGACCTTAGATTCTTCGTCGTCCGCTCCTCAGAATGACAAGGGGGGAGGCACTCCTCAGAATGGCAGTAGGGGGGAGGGGCGGTCCGTTCCTACGACGACCCGGTGTGTGTCCCGGCACCTTAGATTCTTCGTCGTCCCCTCCTCAGAATGACAAGGGGGGAGGCACTCCTCAGAATGGCAGTAGGGGGGAGGGGCGGTCCGTTCCTACGACGACCCGGTGTGTGTCCCGGCACCTTAGATTTTTCGTCGTCCCCTCCTCAGAATGACAAGGGGGGAGGCACTCCTCAGAATGACAAGGGGGGAGGCACTCCTCAGAATGGCAGTAGGGGGGAGGGGCGGTCCGTTCCTACGACTACCTAGCGTGTAGCCCGGCACCTTAGATTCTTCGTCGTCCGCTCCTCGGAATGACGGGAGAGGGGGCGCTCCCTACTGTCATTCCGAGTTTCCTCCTGTCATTCCGAGTTTCCTCCTGTCATTCCGAGTGAAGCGAGGAATCTAAGGTTTCCCTCTGATGGCTGGTTCATTCCTACGACGATCCAGCGTGTGTCCCGACACCTTAGATTCTTCGTCGTCCCCTCCTCAGAATGACAAGGGGGGAGGAGGCGCTCCTCAGAATGACAAGGGGGGGAGGAGGGCGCTCCTCAGAATGACAAGGGGGGAGGAGGCGCTCCTCAGAATGACAAGGGGGGAGGAGGCGCGCCTCGGAATGACGGGGGGAGGAGGCGCTCCTCAGAATGACAAGGGGGGGAGGAGGCGCGCCTCGGAATGACAGGGGGAGGCGCCTCGGAATGACAGTAGGCGAGGCAGTTCAGGATGATAATTCGGGGACCAGCACTCCGTTCGGAACGACAATCTGGGGAGGGCCTCAAGATTCAACTCATGGAGACTGAATAGCTACGGCGCCGTTCCTTCATCAAACCCCAGAGGCCCCCAGCTTTCTTGGTTGTAGGCCATATGCCAAAAGAGGTATTCATAACGGCTGCTAACCATGAATGCATATCTCATATCTGCCAGTTCCGTTGGTCCGGCATCCTCAGCACATGAATCGACGATGGAGCGCCATGCTGCAACGCTCTCCCTTAGCAAGCCGCTGTTGTAGGGCGATACCCACTGGGAGTAGACAGGGTGGTCCACCTCAGCCAGCAGGTCCCCGAGCTCATGGTACGTCCAAGGGCAGGGGAGCAGGGCAGCCGCCGTTGGACCCAATCCCCGGAGGGATGCTGTCGCAATCATATGGTTGATGTAAGCCAAACATGTGGGTGAACAGCCGGAAGCTTCTGCTTGTTCTGCTGTCAGGTCTACCAAGGACATCATTTTTTGGTGCAGCGGGCGCTCAACGGGAGTATTCACCCGGTGAGATAACAACACCAGATTTCGAGAATCCGGCGCTTTGGCCAAAGCAAAAGCCACCGTGCGGGCGAATCCTTCCAGGTAAAGATAATCTTGGGTCAGGTAGTACCGGAACTTCTCCAACGGCAAGGTCCCGTTTTGCAGTTCAGCCAAGAAAGGGTTCTGGTATATCTTCTGCCAAATCGGGGCCGCTTCCGCCCGTAACTGAGAAGAAAAACTTTCAGCCATACTCTTTACCCAATCTTCCCAAGCATATTCGTCATGTTCCTTGGGACCAGTTCAGAACAAAACGCCTTGGGATCTGATCAGTCTGGGGTCTTCTGCTTCGATACCCAATGGCGCCAGGTTTTCATCTTGGTAGAATCCTGCGTAGCCCTGTAGAACAACCTGGTCCAAGCCCAAGAAGATCATCTGACCGACCCTGCTGTTCTGGTATAAGCAAAACCCATGGGGGTTGTACACGGTGAGCATAACCTGGGACCGGCCCCTGTAGCCCGCATCCCAAACGGCGGTGTGCAATGCTACGCCCGAACGCAGCAGGCTGGACCGGGGACGCATCAGAGCCATGATGTTTAGCGGCAGATCGATCCTTTCGTTGATCGCTGCCAAGTACGAGCCGTGCGTTAGGTGAAGTCGCCCTGAAGCATCCCAAGCAAGGTCCTCAGTAGCAGCCAAGGATGTGGTGGTTTCGTTCAGTTCTCCAGCAGAACTGAACCTCGACACTGATCGCAGGGTGACATCAAATCCGTTGGGCTGTAGCTGATGTTCCAAGTCCAAGTAGTCGGCAATCAGAGCATCAGGCCCTTGGATAAGCTTGCGAATGGATTCCCTACTCAGCGCCCCAACGCCAATATGATCACCCACCGCTCCCCCCTGCCGATTAGGTTATTCAGGATTCTACCACACACCTCCGGCGGGAGGTATAGCAGGCGGGAACATACCCCACGGCGGGCCCGACCCACGGTGACGCCGGAAGGCGGGAGGGTTACCGCAGAATAACAACATGGGAGGGCAATCTACTGCGTTTCTCACAAGGTCTAAGCAGTTAGATGACAGGTATGCTTTGGCTATTAGCCGCCCGGTTTGTTACAATCCGGGGGCTTTGAACGCACCTCCTGAAATGACCCGTGCCTCCATAGTCAAGGACGTCGACCAGAATGAGGAAGGCTAGCTAACTTATGGCCGGTACATCCACCCCCCTCGCCATACTGAAAACCCGCTTCGGCTACGACAGCTTTCGGGGCCTTCAAGAAGAAATAATCACCAACATCTTGGCCCAACGGCACAGCTTGGTGCTGATGCCGACCGGGGGCGGCAAGTCCATCTGCTACCAGTTGCCTGCCCTCATATTCGACGGCATCACCTTGGTCATCTCGCCGCTGATTGCTTTGATGAAAGACCAGGTGGACGCCCTGAACGCCAACGGAATCGCCGCCCGGTTCATCAACAGCTCCTTGCCGGCGTCGGAGATAGAGCAGGTCCAGACGCAGGTCCGCAGGGGTCAGGTCAAGCTTCTATATGTCGCCCCGGAGCGGCTGGCATTGCCTGGATTCAACCGCTTCCTCCACAGCTTAACCCTGAGCTTGATAGCAATTGACGAAGCCCACTGCATCTCCGAGTGGGGGCACCAGTTCCGTCCCGACTACCGCAACCTGCGACAGCTTAGACAAGAGTTCCCGGATGTGCCCGTGACCGCCCTGACCGCGACCGCGACCGAGCAGGTGCGGGAAGATATCATCAGCCAGCTTGACCTTCAGCAAGGCCAAGTATTTTTGTCCAGCTTCGACCGGGGCAACCTCAGCTATTCGGTGCAGCCCAAGGACAACAACTCGTGGCGGTCTCTGCTATCCCTGCTGCGGCAGCATCAAGGCCAGTCCACCATCATCTACTGCTTCACTCAACGGGAGACCGCGGATTTGGCAAAGGATCTGAGCGCAGCGGGCTTGTCGGCTCTTGCCTACCACGCCGGCTTGGACCCTGGGGTTCGCCGCCGCACCCAAGATGACTTCATTCGCGACCGGGTGCCCATCATAGTCGCCACCATCGCCTTTGGCATGGGAATAGACAAACCCGACATTCGTTTGGTGGCTCACTACAGCTTGCCCAAGTCCTTGGAAGGGTACTACCAAGAAACGGGCCGAGCCGGCAGGGATGGGCTGCCCAGCAGTTGCGTCCTCTTCTACAACTATTCGGATAAAGCCAAACAGGACTATTTCATCAATCAGATCGAGGATGCAGCAGAGCAGCAGAATGCTCGACAAAAGATGGCCCAGATGGTGAAGTTCGCCCAACTGACCACATGCCGCCGCCGGTTCATCATGGAGTACTTTGGAGAACGGTGGGAGGAAGAAAACTGCAAGGGCTGCGACATTTGCTTGGGACCCCGTGAGCAGTTCGATGCTACGGAAGTCGCCCTGAAGATTCTTTCGGCTGTGATACGCACCGGTGAGCGGTTCGGGGCCAATCACATCGTCCAAGTGCTCACCGGCAGCCGGGAGAAGCGCATCTTGGAGTTGGGCCACGACCAGCTGAGCGTCCACGGCATATCCAAAGATTTCGGGGGACCTCAGCTGAGAGAGGTCATTGAGCAGTTGCACTCAAAGGGGCTGCTGGAACGGGGTAAAGGGGACTACCCAACTGTGGTTGTTAGCCCCAGAGGACGGGAGTTTCTGCAGAAACCCGAGGCTCTTACCCTGCCTCGCCCCCAAGAGGGCGGCGCCAGCGTGGCCAAGCCCAGCCGGGCTGGAAATCCGGCCGCCTCGATGGCATTTGACGAGGATTTGTTCTCGGAACTGCGCACCCTGCGCAGTGGCATGGCCGAGGCGCAAGGGGTTCCCAATTATGTGGTCTTCGGCGATGCGACCCTCAAGCACATGGCCGCGGACTTCCCCCTGAGCCCACAAGAGTTCCTCCGCATCCCCGGGGTGGGCCAAGTAAAGCTGGAACGGTACGGGCTGGAGTTTCTGGAAGCTATCCGTAGCTACGCTGAGGCAGGTGGCCTTACAGCCGCCGCTGCTGCTGCGCAGATGCGCAGGCAGATGAAAGAGAAGGGGGTCCGGCAGGAGCTGGATCAGCCGAGGCCGAGCCGGGGAGCAACTACCGATGCGACCAAGGAACTCTTGTCGCAGAAGCTGTCCATTAGCCAGATAGCTGAGAAACGAGGCTTTACAGAAACTACGGTCGTCGGCCATATGGAGAAGATCGTCCGCCAAGGCGTGGTTCTGGATTTGGACCACCTGTTGCCTCCGCCCGAAAGGTTCGGCAAGATAAGGGAAGCCTTTGATGTTTGCGGCATCGAGTACCTCAAGCCCGTCTGGGAATTTCTGGGTACAGATTTTACGTACGATGAACTGCGCTTGGCGCGGATGCAAATATGGCAAGAAGCGCCCGCGGCGGATAGGAAACAGATGTAGGCTGAGAGACCATACCCTCCAAGCTCAGGCCGTCCGGCGGGCTGTTCTAGGGATAATCTGAATAAGTCCCCCTGGATGCGGGGGATGGACGTGAAACCCGTCCCTACAGAGGGGCGAGGTTCCCGCCTTCCCGGGAATGACGGGCTTCAGGCAAGTTGTTCAGAGGTTCCCTAGATTCTTCGGGGTGCGCCCCTCAGAATGACAGGGAGGAGGCGCGTCTCAGAATGACAGGGGAAGAGTCGTTCCGAACTCCCCACTGTCATTCCGAACTTCCCTCTGTCGTTCCGAACGCCCATCTGTCATTCCGAACTTCCCTCTGTCATTCCGAACGGAGTGAGGAATCTAAGGTCTCTCTCTGATGGCCTGCCCATTACTACGACGGTCTTTCGGGTGAGGAGGCCCCTTAGGGATACTCTGAATAAGTCCCCTTGAATGTGGAGGATGGACGTGAAACCCGTCCCTACAGGGGGCGAGGTTCCCGCATTCGCGGGAATGACGGGCTTCAGGCGAGTTGTTCAGAAGTTCCTTAGATTCTTCGGGGTGCGCCCCTCAGAATGACAGGGGGAGAGTCATTCCGAACTCCCCTCTGTCGTTCCGAACGCCCATCTGTCATTCCGAACTTCCCTCTGTCATTCCGAACGGAGTGAGGAATCTAAGGTCTCCCGCTGATGGCCTGCCCATTACCACGACGGCCTTTCGGGTGAGGAGGCCCCTTAGGGATAGTCTGAACAAGTCCCCTTGGATGCGGAGGATGGACGTGAAACCCCTCCCTACATGGGGCGAGGTTCCCGCCGTCGCGGGGATGACGGGCTTCAGGCGAGTTGTTCAGAGGTTCCTTAGATTCTTCGGGGTGGGCCCCTCAGAATGACAGGAAGGAGGCTCCCCTCAGAATGACAGGAAGGAGGCGCTCCTCTGAATGACAGGGAGGAGAGGGGATCCCTAGGTTGTCATTCCGAACTTCCCTCTGTCGTTCCGAACGGAGTGAGGAATCTAAGGTCTCCCTCTGATGGCCTGCCCATTACTACGACGGTCCTTCGGGTGAGGAGGCACCTTAGAGATAGTCTGAATAAGTCCCCTTGGATGCAGAGGATGGACGTGAAACCCGTCCCTACAAAGGGGCGAGGTTCCCGCCGTCGCGGGAATGACGGGCTTCAGGCGAGTTGTTCAGAGGTTCCTTAGATTCTTCGGGGTGCGCCCCTCAGAATGACAGGGGGAGAGTCATTGCGAACTTCCCCCCTGTCATTCCGAACTCCCCTCTGTCATTCCGAACGGAGTGAGGAATCTAAGGTCTCCCTCTGATGGCCTGCCCATTACTACGACGGTCTTTCGGGTGAGGAGGCACCTTAGGGATACTCTGAATAAGTCCCCTTGGATGCAGAGGATGGACGTGAAACCCGTCCCTACAGAGGGGCGAGGTTCCCGCATTCGCGGGAATGACGGCTTCAGGCGCGTTGTTCAGAGGTTCCTCAGATGCTCTCCAAGTACACCATCTCCATGGGCAACCCCGCAGCATCTTTCGGTGGAACTTCAGGTATGGTTCTGAGCCTACCCCGACCTGTCTGGCTGCGGTGTGCCGCTACTGCCACCACAAGCGCATCCAAGATGTCATCTTTGGCAACGACCCTCCTGAGGTACTTGGAACGTGCACTGTCGTATACCTCCGGAGTCCGGGGTTCGATCCTGTTGAGGACTCGGAGGCGTTCAGCTTCTCCTTCCCGTTTCTTCTTCCAGTGCCTCATGGGCTGCCGACCATCCAACGCCCAGAAGCAAAGCTCAGGATGGACCTCCCTGATGGGCGGGCTTGCATCCTCGTCGAGAACCAACATAACCTCGTTCACTTCGGCAATCTTGGGCGCTATCCCAAAAGCTTGCTTGCTGATCCCCTTCCCAGCCAATCGGCGTTCAACCTCCATAGCTCCACCGTAGTTGTGCGGAGATGCTGCTGCCTGCTCCACCGTCCGGCGTGTCGGCACGGGGAAGACACTCGACCTGCGGGGCCCGAGCAGCTTGCGGGCCTCCCGGTCGCAGTCGCGCCCACCGGGGCCGACCGGCAGCCCAATCGGGATATCCACAAGGACCAGCTTGGCATAGCAGTAGTGGTCCAACAGTTCCTTGAACGATTCGAACATCTCCACTTCGCAGCCGTCGCCCCGGTCGAGTCCAACGCTGAACCACCCTCCTCGGCAGCCGTCTACGCCAACAAATTCACTTTGAGCCATGGGCTAACACATCCTTCTGAGAACTCCGGCCATGATGTGGGCCTTATCGTTTTATCAGGGCGTGTATCAGGGTTACACATCTATATTGAATACTACGTTCAATATGGCATGGCTTTTGGACCTTAGTAAAGGCTGCCTTTACTATAATTCCGGGGACGCTTTTTTCTGGCGGGGGCCGGTTTGAAACCCGCCCCTACGGTTCATCACCATCGTGGAACAGGTCGATGTAATCCCTATATATGAACGCCCGGTTGCGAGCCTGCCCAGTGAACTCGGTCAGGATATCGCAATCGACCATCCGGGTTACCAGATTGTTCGCCGCTTGGTAGGTCGTTCCGGTCAGTTCCCGAACGTCACTCACCGATAGGATGGGGTGCTCATAGAGCTGCTCCAGCACACGGTGACCATTGCCGGCGGTCCGGCCGAACTTCTCGGTTATCAAATGGCGATGATCTTCTCGGAGCTCAACTATCCGACGTGCGGTGTCCGCCGCCTGTCTGCCAACTTCCACAACGCCGTGCAGGAAGAACGTGAGCCACCCTTCCCAGGTTCCGGCATGGCGCACAGACTGAAGCTCCTCGTAATACCGTTGTTGATGCTGCTTGAAGAAATGGGACAGATATAGTACCGGCTTTTGCAACATTTCCTGCTCACAGAGTAGAAAGGTGATGAGCAGCCTCCCGATCCGGCCGTTGCCGTCGAGGAATGGGTGGATTGTTTCAAATTGGGCGTGTATAAGTCCGATCTTGATCAACGGCGGCAAGGTAGTGTCGTCGTGGATGAACCTTTCTAAGGCTGTTAATGCGGGCTGGACCTCTTGGTGTGGCGGAGGAACGAAGACTGCTTCGTGTACGGCGCCGCCGGCACGGCCAATCCAGTTCTGTGTGTTCCTCAACTCCCCAGGCGCAAGGTTGGAACCCCGGACTCCTCGGAGGAGTTGGGTATGTATCTCTCGAATCAACCGGACCGAAACCGGCAGTTCAGACAGCCTATCAAGGCCGTAGTTCATGGCTTGGACGTAGTTCACCACCTCACCCACATCCGTCGCCTGATTGGGGGTAAATATCTTCGCTTCAGCCGCCAGCATGTCATGTAAAGAACTCTGCGTTCCTTCGATCTGACTGGACAAGACCGCTTCTCGGCGAACATACATGTAGACGAACAGGGCAGGATTGGGCAATGTCTGGATCGAGCCGTCAAGGCGTCCAAGTGCAAAGTCAGCCTGTGAGAGCAGTACTTGCAGTTCTCCGGTGATCTGTACCGGCGGGTCGGGCGGCAACGGCACTGGCAGGAAGGCCTTATAGCCACCTATCTGGGTAGCGTATTGCCCTGCCCTAGCTGAGGCTGCGATACCATCATCCATGTTAATCGCTCGCTTTTATATGGCTGACAAACAGCACCTTAGTAAAAGCTGCATTTAATATACCATGGACTTTCGGCTATAGTAAAGGCTACATTTAATATGAAATGGATTCTCGGCTGTAGTGAAGGCTACATTCAATATGATATGGTTATTCGACCTTAGTAAAGGCTGCCTTTACTATAATTCCGGGGATGCTTTTCTCTGGCAGGGGCCGGTTTTCTCGGGTAGGGGCCGGTTTGAAACCGGCCCCTACATGTGCCCGAAGGTTATTCGATCTTAGTGAACGCAGCCGTTACTATAATTCCGGGGATGCTTTTTTCTAACCGGGGATGCTTTTCTCCGGCAGGGGCCGGTTTGAAACCGGCCCCTACGTGTGCCTGCAGGTTATTCGATCTTAGTGAACGCAGCCGTTACTATAACTCCGGGGATGCCTTTTTCTGGCCGGGGATGCCTTTTTTTGGCGGGAGATGCTTTTCTCGGGTAGGGGCGGGTTTGAAACCGGCCCCTACGTCTGCCAGAAGGTCATCTGAGACCGTACTATCTTGGGGCAGCTCCCCGGACTTGATTTTCTCCTTGACGTTCGCGGAGCACGCAGGCTCAGCCTGTAGCCCGCATCATTACGCTGACCTCTAGGGATGTTTCCCCCCCGCCCATCAGGATGCCGCTTGTGGGGGCGACATCCTGATAGTCGCGGCCAACGGCGATGCGCACATACCGCTCGTCGATGAAGCTCTTATTCGTGGGGTCAAACCCGACCCAGCCGAGGCTGGGCAGCCTGCATTCGACCCATGCGTGGGTGGCCGCTTCCGGTGCGTACCCGCCGGTTTCGTCGACATATAAGTAGCCTGATACGTAACGGACGGGCACACCCCAAGAGCGCGCAATGGCAATCATGACGTGGGCATAATCTTGGCAGACCCCTTGGCCAGATTCCAAGATGTGGTCGATGGGAGAGACGACCGATGTGCTCCCCGGAACATACTCGAAAGTGTGGTGGAGCATGTCCGACAGGTTCAGCAGCGACCCCAACGGGTCACCCTCCGGTTTGATGCCCAGACGGTCTACAAAGCCGGCGAGGGCGGACGACGGCCGGGCGAATGTGCTGGGGTGCATGAAGTCCCAATAATCGAAGGACCCTGCCCATGAGCGGACTTCTTCCCAAGAGCTCAGGCCGAGGGAGCGAGGGACCGGACCGGTGGACGCCATTTGGACGGTGGAATCGGCGGTGACCTCCAGAGCATCGTGCTCCCGGTAGATGTTAAGAATGTGCTTCATGTTGCCGTAGCTGTCCATCTCACTGGTAAGGGGGGTGTGAGGGGTCGTCAATACTCGGAAGTCCAGGATATTTTGCCGAGGGTCGCGGCGGGGCTTCAGGCAAAGCATCATCGCACAGCGGCGCACAGGTGCAGCGTAGAGGTATCGAGAGATGTGCTTTATCTCGTAACGCATTGAGCCTGCCTTGACGTCAGCGGACCGGAAGGTCTTCGATTTGATAATCGAAGTAGGTGGCTGTCATAAGATCGTGAAGCTCCCTGGCGAGGTTGTTCACCTGCAACAGATGCTCCCGATGCCCATCCAGGCCGGGCCATTCGTCACGGACGAAGGAGCTCAGACGGTCTGCCAGGTTCCGGGCGGCGGCGGTAGCATCCGCATTCGGGCCGGGGCTGAGACCAGCAAGCTCAGCCGCTGCCACATCCAAGGAACCGCAGAGGGAGTTGGGAAGCATGAGATCGGTGACGAGCAAGTCTAGCGCCCGGTCCGCGTACACCTCCACCCCGTACCTGCGGGTGTACGCTTCGAGGGCATGAAAGGCACGGAGGAGGCTCGTCCATTCGTCGCCAGACTCCTCATCAGCTGCCGTTCCACCAGTTTGGGCAAGAAGGAGTGAAGCAGTAAGCTGGGCTCGCTCTATGGCATGACCGGTCCTCATGAAGCGCCAGCCATCGTCGCGGTACATGGTGGCCTCGGACACGCCATGGAAAGTGTCGATAGCGGTAGCCGTTTCAGCATAGAAGCTTTCCGGCGAGGCGGTCCAGATGTCTTGCATTCCCAGGTTCTGAATGCGCAGATAAGCTAGATTCAAAGATGTCCACATCTCGGCGCTGATGCAGTGACGCATCTGGCGGGCGTTCTCGCGGCCGAGGGCGAAACAGCTCCACACCGAGCCGGGGGTCGAGCGTTCGAAGGTCAGGTCATCAGCCAAGGTGTAGGAGTCGGCCAAGGTAAAGTCGTCGTCGATGCTCAGTTCAAGACTTCCGCCGGGGGGCTGGAGGTTCATGCCGGCGTAGATGCGCGCCCAGCCGAAATATATCTCCCGGATGGGCCGGTCTATCAGGGCTTCGGTCTGCAACTGCAGCAGCCGGCAGATGTGCTGCGCCCGCTCCAAATAGCGGCCCATCCAATACAATCCTTGTGCGCTGCGTGCGAGCATTGACCTCAGTCCTCCAGTACCCAGAAGTCCTTGCCTCCGCCGCCTTGGCTGGAGTTCACCACGAGGCTGCCCCGGCGCAGAGCAACACGGCAGAACGCCCCAGGCACGATGCGGGTACGCTGTCCGTGAAGCACAAATGGACGGAGGTCCACATGGCGCGGCTCGAAGCGGCCATCGATCAAACAGGGCGACCGAGAGAGGGCCAGCACAGGCTGCGAGATGAAGTCAGCCGGGTCGGCTCGCACCTGCTCCGCGTACTCCTCGCGTTCCTTGGGCGACGAGTGGGGACCGATCAGCATTCCGTAACCTCCGGACCCACCCACGCGCTTTACCACCAAGTCCTGAAGATTGTCCAAGGTGTACTCCAAGTCCTCAGGACGGCGGCAGAGACGGGTATCCACGTTGTCCAAGACCGGTTCTTCGCCCAAGTAATACCGGATCATGTCCGGCACATAAGCATAGACGCTCTTGTCATCCGCGACGCCGGTGCCGGGAGCATTCACCAAAGCTACGTTCCCAAGCTTGTAGGCATGGATCAAGCCAGGCACACCCAGCAGGGAATCGGGGCGGAAGACCAGCGGGTCGATGAAGTCGTCGTCCACCCGGCGGTAGATTACGTCGACACGACGCAGGCCGGTGGTGGTGCGCATGTACACGAAGCCGTCGTAGACCAGCAGATCGCGGCCCTCGACCAGCTCGGCCCCGATCTCGTGAGCCAAGAACATGTGCTCGTAGAAGGCAGAGTTGTAAACCCCCGGCGTGAGCAGGGCAATGGAAGGCTCGGAAATTGCTGCGGGGGCCAGCTCCCGCAGAGTCTCCAGCAGGGCCCGTCCGTACTGCTCGACATCCTTTACCCGGGAGCTTCTGTACACACGGGGCAAGCTTGCCTTGGCCGCCTTCCGGTTTGCCAGCATGTAGGAGACGCCCGAAGGGACGCGCAGGTTGTCCTCCAGCACCTTGAAACCGTCGTTGGTACGCACCAAATCGGTGCCGCAGATGGCTACCCAGGTCCCATGAGGTGCCGAGAAGCCCCGTATTTCGGTCCTGTACTGCGGACAACCACGCACCACATCGACGGGGATTACGCCGTCCCGGATAATGTTGGGTGCTCCATTGGGATCATCCCTGCCGGAGGTTCCGTACACATCTTCCAAGAAACAGTTGAGGGCCTTTAGGCGTTGGGTCAACCCAGTTTCTATCTGTCGCCAATCGGCGCCCGACATCACCCGGGGCACACAGTCGATGGGGATGATGCGCTCATCAGCTTCGTCGTCCCCGTAGACCGTGAAGGTGATCCCCTCGTTGGAGAAAGACCGTGTGACCCGTTCTTGGATGCTGGCGATCTCCTCCTCGGAGAAGCTGACCATGGCATCATAAAGCTTTCGGCAATGCTCCCTAGGAGCTCCATCCGGCAAGAACATCTCGTCGTAGATGGACGGATCAAGATCGTATCTGTCGAATTCCATCGCAGCGACTCTGCCTCAGTTAAGTAAGTGTGTTCAGCTTCTACGGCGCTGGGCTGCTGCTTCCCCCCAGCTGTCCCAAAGTCTATGGCCCGGCCGTCAGCTTCTACGGCACTGGGCTGCTTCCCCCCAGCTGTCCCAGGGCCTATGGCCCGGCCGATGGAAGGCTGAGTGTACAGCGACCACTTTAGCTTGACCTAAAAAGAGAGATCAAGGCGTACAGCTGTCAATTTCTGCACCCGGATAATATACCACATAGCCCCAACCACGAGGCTTCCCTCCCAGGCAAGGTAACAGTTAAGCCCCATGAGTTAAATTATGAGGGTTTCCCCCAGATTGCCGTTCAGAACGCAGAGCCAGCTCCCTCACCGTCATTCCGAACCGCCCCACTGTCATTCCGAACCGCCCCACTGTCATCCCGAACCGCCCCACCGTCATTCCGCACTGCCCCACTGTCATTCCGCACTGCCCTTACTGTCATTCCGAACGGAGTGAGGAATCTAAAATCTCCCTTTGATGGCCAGTCCATTACTGCGACGATCCATTGGGTGAGCCGGTATCTTAGATTCTTCCTCGTGCGCTCCTCAGAATGACGGGGGGAGGGGGCGTTCCTCAGAATGACGGAGGGAGGGGGTGCTCCTCAGAATGACAGCAAGGGGGGCACCACTCAGAATGACAGGTTCTTATTGTCATTCCGAATCCCCCCGGCTGTCATTCCGAACGGAGTGAGGAATCTAAAATCTCCCTTTGATGGCCAGTCCATTACTACGACGATCCATTGGGTGAGCCGGCATATTAGATTCTTCGTCGTGCGCGCCTCAGAATGACGGGGGGAGGGGGCGTTCCTCAGAATGACAGAAGGGGCCCTCCTCCGTTTGTCACTCCGCACTGACCCGCTGTCATTCCGAACCGCCCCACTGTCATTCCGAATCGCCCTGCGTCACTCCGAACCGCCCTGTTGTCATTCCGAACCGCCCCACTGTCATTCCGAACGCCCCTTACTGTCATTCCGAACGGAGTGAGGAATCTAAAATCTCCCTTTGATGGCCAGTCCATTACTACGACGGCCCTTGGAGTAAGCCAGCACCTTAGATTCTTCGTCGTGCGCTCCTCAGAATGACAGAAAGGGGGTGCTCCTCAGAATGACAGGTTCTTTTTGTCATTCCGCACCGCCCCACTGTCATTCCGCACCGCCCCACTGTCATTCCGCACCGCCCCACTGTCATTCCGAACCGCCCCATTGTCATTCCGCACTGCCCCGCTGTCATTCCGAACGGAGTGAGGAATCTAAGATCTCCCTCTTACGACTGATCCTTTCCCCCGGCGACCCAGCGTGTGCATGCACCTTAGATTCTTCGTCGTGCACTCCTCAGAATGACAGGAAGGGGGGCACCCCTCAGGGGGAAGCACTCCCCAGAATGACAGTAAAGATAGGATGCTCCTCAGAATGACAGGTTTTTATTGTCATTCCGAATCCCCCCGGCTGTCATTCCGAACGCCCCTTACTGTCATTCCGAACGGAGTGAGGAATCTAAAATCTCCCTTTGATGGCCAGTCCATTACTGCGACGATCCATCGGGTGAGCCTGCATCTTAGATTCTTCGTCGTGCGCTCCTCAGAATGACGGGGGGAGGGGGCGTTCCTCAGAATGACAATAAGAACTTGTCATTCCGAACCGCCCCACTGTCATTCCGAACGGAGTGATGAATCTAAAATCTCCCTTTGATGGCCTGCCCGTTACTGCGACGATCCTTCGTGTGAGCCGGCATCTTAGATTCTTCGGCGTGCGCGCCTCAGAATGACGGGGGGAGGGGGTGCTGTCCAGAATGACAGGGAGGGTGCTCCTCAGAATGACAAGTTCTTATTGTCATTCCGCACTGCCCTGCTGTCATGCCGCACTGCCCTGCTGTCATGCCGCACCGCCCTGCTGTCATGCCGCACTGACCTGCTGTCATGCCGAACCGCCCCGCTGTCATTCCGAACCGCCCCGCTGTCATTCCGAACCGCCCCGCTGTCATTCCGAACCGCCCCACTGTCATTCCGCACTGCCCCGCTGTCATTCCGAACGGAGTGAGGAATCTAAGATCTCCCTCTTACGACTGATCCTTTCCCCCGGCGACCCAGCGTGTGCATGCATCTTAGATTCTTCGTCGTGCGCTCCTCAGAATGACAGAAAGGGGGGCGGTCCCCAGAATGACGGGGAGGGGGCGCTCCTCAGAATGACAAGCTCTTATTGTCATTCCGAATCCCCCAACTGTCATTCCGAACGGAGTGATGAATCTAAAATCTCCCTTTGATGGCCTGCCCATTACTACGACGATCCATTGGGTGAGCCGGCATCTTAGATTCTACGGCGTGCACCCCTCAGAATGACAGCAAGGGGGGGTTCCTCAGAATCACAGAAAGGCCGTGCTTCGTAGGCAGCGCCTTCGTTGGGAAGCCAAGAAAACGTGGGGCAGGACAAGAAAACGAGACTCCTGGCCTTGTACAACTCCTTGACAAGGGGCGGCCCGACGACTGAGGATATCCGGTAAGCCTTTGGTTAAGCATAATGACCGCTATGGTCAGGACAACACAGACCGCCAAGTTGGCTGGCTTCGGAAGTGGGTGGTGATGGAGCGCGACTCGGTCCGCCTTGGAGACAAGACCATCGAATACGAGGTGCGCCGCAGCCGTCGTCGCAAGAAGACGGTGCAAATCACCGTGGACGGCGGCATTGTCCGGGTCGCATCACCCATGAAGGCCTCAGCCACCGAATTGCAAGACATCGTTCGCAAGAGGGCATCTTGGATCCTCAGACACTCATCCCCCGCTATGCCGAGGCCCGCACCGCAATGCTTCGTCAGCGGCGAGACCCTGCCGTACTTGGGGCACAATGTGCCAATCATCGTCGAGCCAGCCGACATATCATCGCCGGAGGTCTACTTCGACAACCTGCATTTACGGATTGCGGCGCCATCAGGGCTTGATGACACGGATCGCGGCGAGCAAGTCCGAAAGGTCATCATCGACTGGTATCGGACCCAAGCTGCAGAGCGGTTTCCTGCCGATGTCGACCGGTGGTGGCCCAAGTTCGGTACGGGAGCCAAGCCCCGGATACTCATCCGCAACCAGCGCCGGCGCTGGGGAAGCTGCGCTCACGACGGCACATTGCGCTTCAACTGGCGGGCCATGATGCTGGAGACAGTGCTCGTAGAGTACATAGTGGTCCATGAGCTGGCCCACCTGACGATCAGAAACCACTCTGCCGACTTTTGGGCGCTGGTGTCTGGAGCGGTCCCCGATGTGCAGCAGAGGAGGGGACGCTTGCGGGAGGCTGGGCGCACGCTGCCCCTGTGACACAGACCGCCGGGCACTTGCTTTGTGCAACCGGGATGCCTCCCGGACGACGCACCCCCCACCGATGGTATCAAAACGAAAAGGGAAATCCATTGAAATATGTATCAGCAGTCCTTGTGTTGATTGGCATCATCTCGGTATTTGCCCTTGCAGGTTGTGGTAGCGGCAACTCAGAATCGGGCGAACACGACGCTGGCTCGGAGGCAGGTGAGAGTCGTGTGGAGTCTGGCGAGCAAAATGTGGGCTCAGAATCGGGAGAGCACGAGGAGGACGACGGGGAAGCGGGTGAGGACGGTGAAGAGTCGGGCGCCCAGTTGGAAGCAGGGGAGGTCTTCGATGAGGTTCGGGCGGGAGCCCGGCTGGTCATTTCCTACGATCCGACCACCAATGCTTTCCTTGGCGCCGTGACGAACACCACAGGCGGTACGCTTGGTCGTGTCAGGGTGGAGGTAGATCTTTCAAACGGGGTCGAGCTGGGTCCGACAACCCCGGTTGATCTCGCGCCGGGACAGTCGGTTGACGTCATTCTCCCCTCAACCAGCCAGCCCTTTGTATCTTGGAGCGCCCACCCGGAAGTCGGCTAATTTTTTATCCAAGCTGGTCGCGGTAGGGGCGGGTCTGAGACCCGCCCCTACGATATTCACGGGACGACATATCCACGGGACAACATATCCACGGGACAACGTATCCACCGGACAACGTATCCACCGGACAACGTATCCACGGGACAACGTATCCACCGGACAACGTATCCACGGGACAGCGTATTCACAGGACACCGTATTCACAGGACACCGTATCCACAAGACACCGTATTCACAGGACGACATATCCACAGGACACCGTATCCACGGGACACCGTATTCACAGGACGACATATCCACAGGACACCGTATCCACGGGACATCGTATCCACGGGACACCGTATCCACGGGACATCGCATCCACGGTACATCGCATCCACGGGACACCGTATCCACGAGACACCGTATCCACGGGACACCGTATCCACAGGACAGCGTATCCACGGGACACCGTATCCACAGGACAGCGTATCCACAGGACAGCGTATCCACAGGACAGCGTATTCACAGGACAACGTATTCACAGGACAACGTATCCACCGGACGACGTATCCACCGGACGACGTATCCACCGGACAACGTATCCACCGGACGACGTATCCACCGGACGACGTATCCACCGGACGACGTATCCACCGGGCGACGTATCCACCGGACACCGTATCCACCGGACACCGTATCCACCGGACAACGTATCCACCGGACAACGTATCCACAGGACAACGTATTCGCGGGACAGCATATTCACAGGACGCGGTAGGGGCGGGTCTGAGACCCGCCCCTACGATATTCACGGGACTGCGAGGGCAGAAGGACGACGGTCCTAGATCAGGACCATATCCAATTTTGTGCCAACGTGGCTACGGGGCAGATTGTCCGGGGATGCCATCGATACCGATGCCAGGGAGGCTGAAATCAGGGAACCCTTCCGGCAATTCTGGAATTATGATCACAAACTCAGCTTGTACTATGCCGTCTTCATCCGGCTGGCCGAAAACGGATACACCGATGCCTTCCTGAAGATCGTCGAGGCTGCCTTGACCCGGCTTTTGTATGATGGTGTTGTCATCCACCGTGGCAGCCAGCGGCCCTTGGGGTGTGATCACGGTCACCACATTACCGTCGATGCTCTCCACAGCCCCGACGAGGGAGGCCACACCAGATCCCTGACCACCTCCGAACTGCTGACCCAAGCCGCCTTGGCCAAACTGGGGCACCCCGTCAGGCATGGCTGGAGTGACCGGAACTGAGAATTGCTCCTGCGTTCCCAATGGGCTGGGCAGGCCCGACGGTGCGCCAAACTGTCCCAACCCCTGTCCAAAACCGTCTCCAAACATTCTTGCCGACAGACCCTCGGAGTCTTCCGGGGTGATCACAATGGACAAAGCGCTCAGTACGCCATCCTCTCCCCGTTCTCCCACAACAGCGATCTGGGTGCCAGGGGTCAGGTCCGCCAACGAACCTTGGTCCGTCTTATCAATGAAGGCATCTGCCCCAACCCTCGCTTGGGACGACCCTTGAAATGTGTCCACCGTCACCAACTCCCCTTCCACCTGTGACACCGTGCCCAGTAGAGCCCGACCGCCGGGGAATCCGAATCCTCCCCCTTGTCCAAATAGGCCCTGTGCTTGCTCCTGCAAGGCTGCTAGGTCCTCGGGGTTGAAGTCGCCGGATTCCATCTGCAGGGCCAGGTCTGCCAGATTTCCTGGGGCGGACTGAACAGTGGCAGCATCCGTCTCAGCGTCGCCGCCTCCCCCCAAGCCAGCTATAACGATTACGATTACTCCAACGCCGACCCCCAAGCTCACAACACCTAGCAGCAACCCAAAAAACATTTTTGTGCTCATCCGACCCCTTTCGATCACTCATACCTCAATGCTTCTATGGGGTGTAACCGGGCTGCCCGCACTGCCGGGTAGATGCCAAAGAACAGGCCGATGGCGGCTGAGACAGCCAGCGCAAGGGCGGCGATATCTCCGCTAAAGGCAGCCTGGAAAGACTGACCTCCCAGACTGAGGCCGTCCAGCAGGAGGGAGGCCAGCCATCCGAAGAACAGGCCCACTCCACCGCCGCCCAAGCTGAGTAAGGTAGCTTCGGAGATGAACTGAAGCTGAATATCGCGCCGCTTGGCGCCCATAGCTTTGCGGATGCCTATCTCCCGGGTGCGCTCGGTCACAGACACCATCATGATGTTCATGATGCCGATGCCGCCGACCAACAGTGAAATGCCGGCGATGGCTGCCAAGAAGACCACGAAGGTTTCTTGTGTATCCTCCAAGGTTTCAATGGTGTCCTGCTGGCTGTTTATGGTGAAATCGTTCGTATCGGCGATACGATGGCGCAGCCTCAGTACCGTGGTTATTTCCGACACTGCACGGTCCATGTCTTCGATGTTTCGTACTTGAACGTTGATCGATTGCACACTGACCTCGCCTTGGGTTGTGCGGTTGGAAGCCAAGCGGTAATAGGCGGTGGTTATGGGCACCATCACCTGGTAGTCGGCGGATATGCCGACGCTTCCCTTGCTCTCCAGAACGCCTATGACCGTGAACCGGCGGCTGTTGATACGCACCGTCTGCCCCGTAGGTTCTCGGAAGCCGAACAGCACCTCAGCTATGGCTGATCCAAGCACGACGACCTCGGAGTTGTTCTTGATGTGCAGCGGTGAAACGAACTGGCCGGAAGCCATCGAGTTATTCCGCACAGTGAGGTAAGCAGGCGTGATCCCCAGCACCTGTGCGAAGATGTTTTCTCTGCCCGCAACGATCCGGCCGCTGGCGCTCATCTCAGGCGCCACCGCTTCCACCGACGGCGTGAAAACCGGGTCAAGAAGGGCGTCGGCATCGGCGAGCGTCAGGGAACTTGAGCTGCCGAAACCGCCGAAGAAGCCTCCCAGATCAATGAACCCCGGGCTCACAAACAGCAGGTTGGTCCCCAAGGATTCGATGTTCTCTGTGACCGCTTTTTGGGCTCCTCTCCCCACAGACATGGTGGAGATCACCGCCGCAACCCCAATGACTATACCCAAGAGGGCGAGCCCCGTCCGGAGCTTGTTGGCCCCCAAGGAAGACACAGCCGTCGTCAGGACCGTCAAGGGGTTCATGAGCGCACTTCTCAGGCCCCAGCCGAACGTGCTGGGCGGGGTACTCCCACCATCTCGTCGCCCGTGATCATGCCGTCGAGCATGGATACGATCCGCGAAGTGTGGGCTGCAATGTTGGCCTCGTGGGTTACGACGACCACCGTGATCCCCGCCTCACGGTTGAGCTTTTCCAGAATGGTGATTATTTCTTCGCTGGATTCGCTGTCCAGGTTGCCCGTGGGCTCGTCGGCCAGGATGATGGTAGGATCTTTCACGATGGCGCGGGCTATTCCCACCCGCTGCTGCTGTCCCCCAGATAGCTCTGCGGGGCGGTGATTAACGCGGTCTCCCAAGCCCACTCTTGTCAAAGCCTCCAATGCCCGCTCACGCTTGTTCCGGCGGTTGCTGTAGAGCAGGGGAAGCTCCACGTTGGCCGTCGCGGTAGCTCGGGGCAACAGGTTGTAGGTCTGAAAGATGAACCCGATCTTGCTGTTGCGAATCCCCGCCAGCCGGTCATCGTTGAGGAGGCCAACCTCTTCGCCCTCCAAGGAGTAGCTGCCGGAGGTGGGCCCATCCAAGCATCCTACGATGTTCATCAAGGTGGACTTGCCCGACCCGGAAGGGCCCATGAGGGCAACCATCTCGCCCCGTTGGATGGTGAGATCGACGCCGCGCAGGGCTGCGACTTCCACATCGCCCATCCGGTATATCTTGGTCACGTTCCGTAGCTCAATCATGAGGCTCTACCGCAGCGGCCCAACGGGGCCAAAGCCGCCGGGACCGCCTCCTTCGAAGATCTCCCGCAGCTGTGCAAAGGGGTCCGCACTAGCTGAGGATGCTTGAATCACAACCTGATCACCCTCGGTAAGACCGTCACGGACCGCCACCCAGAAGTCGTCGCTGTTGCCCAGCTCCACCTGCTGCTCTTCTATCGAATCATTGCGAAACACCCTGACCATCGACTGGTCGAAGGTCCCGTAGACAGCCATCAAGGGCACCAACAGCACATTATTTTCTTCCCGAAGGATGATGTCTGCGGTGGCGCTCAAACCCTCCCCGGGCTGGAGCCCCTCGGGCAACTGCACCTCGATTCTGATGGGGTAGCTGACCACACCCTGCTCGTTATTGCCGGCCAAGGCCACAAATGAGACTATGCCATCCAGCGCCTGGCCGGGCAGAGCATCCATGGTCACGCGGGCCTGCGCCCCCACTTGCACGAACAGGACATCGATCTCATCCACGATTCCGTCCACTTCGATGATGGTGGGGTCCACTATCTCGATGATTCTTGAGTTGGCATCGACCTCCCCTCCAGCCTGCGCATCGACCGAAGACACCACCCCTGACATCGGCGCCTTCATGACCGCACCAGCCAGAAGGTCAGGAAACGTATTCAGGGCCAGGGTCGCTGATACGATGTCGGCTTCCAAGAGGGCGATATCCAAGGGATCGGCGGGGTCATTGACTTCCGCCATTTTCTTCAAGGCAGCTTCCAGTTTGGCTTGGGCGGAGGCAAGGTCCTTCTGTTTGGATGCCAACACCGCGAGATCGGGAGTGTCTATCAGATACGACAGATCATCGCGGGCATCTTTCAAAGCATCCATTGAGACAGCCACTGCTTTCCCAGCCACTGACAAAGCTTTGGCTGCCTCGACATTCACCTTATCCAGATCGTCGGCAGCGGAACTGAATGCAGTCCAAGAAGTCTCCAACTCATCCATGATGCAGCGGACCTCGGCGCTCACGTCGAAATCTTCACAGGTGGTTACAAATGCTCCCGGGTACAGATGATTCCAAGCATAAACAACGAACTCATTCCATGGAGTTGCAGGATCATCCATAGGAAGCCCTTGGCCGTCCAATCCTGGGCTAACATCTCGGACACTCGCATCTGGGGGGAACAGCACTTCAAGATCTATGCCCCACAGGGCCAGCTGTTCTTCCGGGTCAGCGGCGCCATCCACGGTACTCGTATCCGCGCCGAGCCATCTTTCGAAGCTGTTTCTATATTCTTCCAAGCCAGCATCCCCGGTGGTCACGGCCGCTTCGACCATGATATCCCAGCTGTTGCGGGCCAGCCACAGCTCTCTATCGGCATTTGCCAAGGACTCTTCAGCAGTATCCACCCGGGACCGGGCTGCGACCACCTCGTCATCCAAGGGGGCGGGCGTCAGCGCATCCAGAGCATCTTGGGCATCACGGACAGAGAGCTTGGCAGCAGCAGTAGCTGCTGCCGCCTCGGCGACATCCAAGGGTTCAGGGGCGGCCATAGCTTGGTCCAGAGCCTCTTCTGCATTGCGGAGACTGATGCGGGCTTCGATGATGGATCTCTCCAGCGATGCGACGCTGATTTGGTCCAGCCGGGCCAGCACCTGGCCTGATTCCACATACTGCCCTTCTTCCACCAGCACCTCGGCGACGGTTCCTTCGATCCCGAAGGACAACGCCTCCCTGTTGGGGAATACGATTCTGCCGTTGGTGGATATTTGATTGACCAAGTTTCCTCGCTGGACCGGTACGAGTTGCTGGTCTTCTCCGAGGCTAACTTCATCGGAGCTAATTACCATCGTGTAGATGAAGTATGTGGCTGCTATCGACCCCAAGAACACAATTGCCAACACAGCAGCTTGCCACGGTTTGAAAATGTTGAAGATGCCTGAAAGCTTTTTCATAGATGCTACAGCTGTTCCCCTCGCCATCAATGCTGCCCAGAATGTCGACTGGGTATTATAACAGCCGATATCCAAGAAATGTTGAACGCCGCAGGAGTAATCCCGCTTGAAAACTCGGTTGTTCAACAAGTCTGCTCAGTTGTTCAACAGGTCTGTCCATAGGTCTGTCCAGTTGTTCAATAGGTCTGTTCAGTAGATCCCACGGGGTGAACTCCCCTGTGGGCTATCCCCCTCCCCTGCCATTCCGAACAACGCCCCCTTCCCCCGTCATTCTGAGGCGCGCCCCCTCCTCCGTCATTCTGAGGCGCGCACGCCGAAGAATCTAAGATGCCGGCTCACACGAAGGATCGTCGCAGTAACGGGCAGGCCATCAAAGGGAGATTTTAGATTCCTCACTCCGTTCGGAATGACAGTAAGGGGTGTTCGGAATGACAGGTGGGGGATTCGGAATGACAATAAGAACCTGTCATTCTGAGGAGCACCCTCTCCTTGCTGTCATTCTGAGGAGCACCCTCTCCTCCCTGTCGTTCTGAGGAGCACCTCCTCCCCTGTCATTCTAAGGCGCACCCCCTCCCCCCGTCATTCTGAGGCGCGCACGCCGAAGAATCTAAGATGCCGGCTCACCCAATGGACCGTCGCAGCAACGGGCAGGCCATCAGAGGGAGATTTTAGATTCCTCACTCCGTCCGGAATGATAGTTGGGGCGTTCGGAATGACAATAAGAACCTGTCATTCTGAGGCGCGCACGCCGAAGAATCTAAGATGCCGGCTCACCCAATGGACCGTCGCATTAATGGACTGGCCGTCAAAGGAAGATTTTAGATTCCTCACTCCGTTCGGAATGACAGGTGGGGCGTTCAGAATGACAATAAGAACCTGTCATTCTGAGGAGCGCCCCTCCCTGTCATTCTGAGGGGTGCCTCCCATCCCTGTCATTCTGAGGCGCGCACGCCGTAGAATCTAAGATGCCGGCTCACCCAATGGATCGTCGCAGTAATGGGCAGGCCATCAGAGGGAGATTTTAGATTCCTCACTCCGTTCGGAATGACAGTTGGGGGATTCGGAATGACAGGTGGGGCGTTCGGAATGACAATAAGAACCTGTCATTCTGAGGAGCATCCTCTCTTTACTGTCATTCTGCGGAGCGCCTCCTCCCTGTCGTTCTGAGGAGCACCTCCTCCCCTGTCATTCTGAGGCGCGCACGCCGAAGAATCTAAGATGCCGGCTCACCCAATGGACCGTCGCATTAATGGACTGGCCATCAAAGGAAGATTTTAGATTCCTCACTCCGTTCGGAATGACAGGTGGGGCGGGCGGAATGACAATAAGAACTTGTCATTCTGAGGAGCACCCCCTCCCCCCGTCATTCTGAGGAGCGCACGCCGTAGAATCTAAGATGCCGGCTCACACGAAGGGTCGTCGCAGTAATGGACTGGCCATCAGAGGGAGACCGTAGATTCCTCACTCCGTTCGGAATGACAATAAGAACTTGTCATTCTGAGGCGCGCACGCCGAAGAATCTAAGATGCCGGCTCACCCAATGGATCGTCGCAGTAATGGACTGGCCATCAGAGGGAGACCGTAGATTCCTCACTCCGTTCGGAATGACAGGTGGGGCGGGCGGGATGACAGGTGGGGGCTCGGAATGACGGGTGGGGGCGGGCGGGATGACGGTTGGGCGGGCAAGAATACGGCGTGGGGGGGACTCAAGGTTCCGCTCATGGAGACTGAGCGGCTACGACGATTACACCATTTTGACCTGAAAGGGATGGAAGCTGTACAATTGGGATTACCCTTAGCAGGCATGCACTCCACTAGCAGGCATGCACTCCACTAGCAGGCATGCACTCCACTAGCAGGCATGCACTCCACTAGCAGGTATGCACTGTACCGGGTTTGATGAAAGGAGATAGCTATGGCAAAGATTAAGCACATCGCCCTGAGGGCTAGTGATCCCGAAAAGACCGCTGCTTTTTACAAAGAGGTTTTCGGCTTGGAAGAGGTGGGCAAAGCTCGGACGGGGTATTACCTATCGGACGGATACTTGAATATCGCCATCCTTGGCACAACCGATAATGGCAACGGCGAAACGCCCAGGGAAGAAGCAGGCTACACTGGCATAGACCACTTCGGCATCTTGGTCGATGATATCGACGCGACTTGCGAGAAGCTGGAAAGCGCTGGCGCTGAAGCTACGATTCCCCTCGTAAACATGGCCACCCAGACCAATTCGGACGGCAAATCATACTTCGAGCTCAAGTATAGAGGTCCCGACGGCCAGATCTTCGACATCAGCGCCGAAGGATGGGTTGGCGCCTAATATAGCTCTTGGTAGGCGCTGAGGCAGAAGTGCCTCTCGCGCTTTGGTAGGCGCCGAGGCAGAAGCACCTCTTGTGCTTTGGTAGGCGCGGAGGCAGAACCACCTCTCGTGCTTTGGTAGGTGCCGAGGCAGAACCACCTCTCGTGCTCTGGTAGGTGCTGAGGCAGAAGCGCCTCTCGTGCTTTGGTAGGCGCCGAGGCAGAAGCGCCTCTCGTGCTTTGGTAGGCGCCGAGGCAGAAGTGCCTCTCGTGCTTTGGTAGGTGCTGAGGCAGAAGTGCCTCTTGTGCTTTAGCAGGTGCTGGGGCAGAAGCACCTCTTGTGCTTTGGTAGGTTCTGGGGCGGAAACACCTCTTGTGCTTTGGTAGGTGCTGAGGCAGAAGCACCTCTCGTGCTTTGGTAGGTTCTGGGGCGGAAACACCTCTTAATGCTTTGGTAGGCGCTGAGGCAGCAGCGCCTCTCGTGCTGTTGCCTCAGCTATAAAAGTACCTTATCTCCAAGCCCGGGCACCTAGTGCCCGGGTAAGCATCTGTCCTTTTCTTCCGGCCAGCTTCCATGCCCCCGCACTGCGCCCTTCGAAGCTGTCGTCCAAGAAAGATCCGTTGGTCGTAGACATGAGCAAAGCTGTTCCGATAGCTGCTGCCAGCTCCTTGTCGTTCTTGCCGTCGGAGGATAGTTCGCCCGTTTCGTGGTTTTGCCCCAAGCCGGGGCCCATGGCAGTCAAAAAGTCGGTGTGGTAGGTGCTGTTGATGAAGGCGGGGTGGGCTATCACCTTGCGAAGGAGGGGTATGTTGCACTTTATCCCCTCCAATCGGAACATGCCGAGGGCATCGTACAAACGCCTTCTGGCTTCTTCCCGGTTTTCCCCCCAACAAATCAGCTTGGCGATGATGGATTCATAATGGGTGGTTACCTCATAGTTGGGCCGCAGGGCACTATCCACCCGGACATGTTTTCCCAAAGGTTCGTGGTAGCTGTCGACCACCCCCGCTACCGGCAGGAGCGTGACCGGGTCTTCGGGGTAGATGCGTGCTTCGATAGCGTGGCCGTTGCATTGGACATCTTCTTGTTTGATGGTCAACTTTTCTCCGGCAGCTATTCGAAGTTGTAACTCCACCAAATCCAAGCCTGTGATCATTTCCGTCACACCATGCTCCACCTGGAGCCTGGTGTTCATTTCCAAGAAATACATTCCTCCTTCGGGAGAAACAAGAAACTCTATGGTCCCGGCGTTCGTGTAACCCACATGCTTCGCAAATTTGACAGCGTAGTTCCATAAACGTTGGCGCTGCTGATTCGTCAGCTTGATCGCCGGGCTTTCTTCCAATATTTTCTGGTTCCGACGTTGGATGGAACAGTCCCTGGCCATCAGATGCACCAGGTTGCCATGCTCATCGCCGATAACCTGTACTTCTATGTGGGAAGCCCCCTCCATGTAGCGTTCAAAGTAGAGGCTGCTTGAGCCGAAGGCGCCGGACGCCAGCGCCCGTTGCTGTTGGACCACCGATTCCAATTCTGCCAAAGATTGGATGATCTTGATTCCGATGCCGCCTCCGCCTCCGGCAGCTTTGACCATGAGAGGGAAGCCGAGGGACCAAGCCATGTCGGTAGCACGGGAATCGTCAATCTCTTTGCCGGAACCGGGCAGCACCGGTATACCGGCTTTCTTTGCCATCTTACGAGCTTGGAGTTTATCCCCCATTTTTTCGATCACATGGGGGGAAGGACCGACGAATCGTATCCCAGCTTGTTGGCAATGTTCAGAGAAGACAGCGTTTTCCGATAGAAAGCCGTATCCGGGATGTATTGCTTCCGCACCTGATTGAAGTGCGACCTCTATGATCTTATCCATTTTAAGATAGGAATCCCGCGGAGGAGCTGCTCCCAGCAGATATGCTTCATCAGCCATCTGCACATGCCGTGCTTCTGCATCAGCTTCGGAGTAGACAGCAACCGTTTTGATGCCCATCGTTTCACAAGTGCGAATCACCCGGCAGGCGATTTCGCCCCGGTTCGCAATTAGCAGTTTTCCGAACACCGTTATTCCCTTGCTTTGTACAACCTTAGGATTTATTAAATATCACACTCAATATATACCCGGCTCAGCCTTTAGCCTAGGTGCTCCAAAAACGACTTAGAGCGGATTTCTTTATCTAGCCAGAACCTCAAACTGCTGGATAACAGGACTGAAAGCTCCCTGGCAAGGTCGGGTTTAACCCTCAGTGCACAGGCTTCTTCCAAGCTGGAACGATGGAAGAAGCGCAGAGCTTTGAGGGCCGGCACAGAAAGCTGGTGCACCTGCTGGCCCCTTCTGCCGCACGTTGGACAAAGGGTGCCTCCCGCCTCTGGACTGAACAGGTGCAGTCCAGGTTTCAGGGTTACTTGGCACTCGACGCACACCTGCAGTTCGGGCAAAAACCCTGAGAATTTCAGTATCTGCAGCTCAAAGTAGCGCAGCATCGTTTCCTTCATAGCGCCCCGGTCCAAAGCTCGCAGGGTTTCCACAAATAGATGGTACACTTCCAGGTTGGCGCTTCCTTCAGCGCCGAATCCATCCACGATCTCCGCTAGGTACATTCCGCATGACGCGCCTTGCAGGTCAGTTCTGAGGCCGGGGAAGCTTTCTACGATCTGAGCTTGTGTTATTGTATCCAGGTTCCCGGACAGCGACCGCACCAACGTAAGATCGACGCAGTTCAGGATATCCAAGTGACCGACCATCTTGCTGGATGGCTTCCTAGCCCCGCGGACCACCGCCCGGAGCTTGCCCGATTCCTTGGTGAACAAGGTCACCAAGAGCCCCGCTTCCATCATTGGGGTGGACCGAAGAACCATTCCTTCAGTTCGGATTGACCTTGGCTGGGGCACGGTACTACAGCTCCTGCCTGCCCTGAAAAGCCCGGCTCAGGGTTATCTCATCCGCATATTCCAGGGATCCACCAACAGGAAGCCCTCGCGCCAGATGGGTAATCTTCAGGGAGAGTTGACCGACCTGCCGCTGAATGTACATGGCGGTAGCTTCCCCCTCCAAGGTGGGATTGGTGGCGATGATCAGTTCTTGGACGTGATCATCCTTGAGTCTGGGAAGGAGGTCTCTTAGCTTCAGGTCTTCGGGGCCTACACCGTTCATCGGCGAAATAACGCCGTGGAGCACATGATACAAACCCCGGTAGCAGTGAGTCCGCTCCAGTGCAAGCACATCCAAGGGTTCTTCCACCACGCAGATCTGTGTGGAGTCGCGGCGAGGGTCGGCACAGATGGAACAAGGGTCTGTGTCGGTCAGGTTCTGGCATTCAGAGCAGAAGGTGACGCGATCTTTCACCATCGATATAGCTTCAGCCAAAAGCTGGGCTTCATCTGGCGGCAGCTTGATGATGTGATAAGCCAGCCGTTGGGCGCTCTTATAGCCGATCCCCGGAAGCTTGTTCAGTTCCTGTATGAGCCGTGCTACCGAAGGCGCTGCGGAAGGTATGGGTCTGATGGTCATGTGGGTATCGCCTACAGTCCTACGTCAATCCTGGGATGTTCATGCCGCCGGTCAGTGTGCTCAGCTTCTCCGAAGCCATCTGCTGGGACTTGTTCAAAGCATCGTTGACCGCCGCTATTATCAGGTCTTGGAGAAGCTCCACATCTTCGACGGCTTCCGGCGCAATTTCCACCGATTCCACCACCTGCTTTCCGCTCATCACCACCTTGACCACGCCACCCCCGGCGCTTCCTTCGGTGGTCATAGATTCCAACTCTTCCTGCATCTGCTGGAGCAGGTTAACCGATTGTTGGCCCGGCGCTTGTCCTTGGGACTTTTCCTGCTGGCGCCGGGCTTGACGCCGCATCTGCCGATTCATCATTCTTCCCGTTCCTCCAAAACTCTTCCACCCCAGTTCAGCGCCGCCCGCACCAGTGGGCTTTGGTTCGATGCCGATGGGCCGGAAGCTCCTGCACCTTCTGTCATATCCAGCCGTAACCGATATACGGTCCCCAAGGATTTGGTCATAGCCTGCTCCACGATCCGCAGCCCCTGAGGGTCGTCCATCTCTTCCTGCATACGCTCCAAATGAGAACGATGGGAGAATGCTAAAACCAAGGTGTCCCCATCCAAGCGTTGATTCTTGCAGTCACGGAGCAGAGCGCCGATGTTGAACCGTTTCCCCTTAAACCGGCTGAGGGCCCTGATCAACAAGGACCACTGATCGCCGGTGAGTCCTTCGGAAGGTCCGTCGCTTGGTGCAGGCGTCGGCGTGAAAGATCCAGTTGTTCCGTTGCCCGCACCCACCGGGGCGGAATCCGGCAGATCTTCGCGCACAAGTGGCGGGTCGGCCTGGCGGTCTTGATGATTTGTTGAGGGCCCGGAGGGAACTCCCCTCATGGGGGTCGGCGACCCGGGTGCATCCGGTGTTCGTGCCGGTCCAGTATCTTTGGAGGTTGCCCCGGCGTTGGACGGACGGGGAACTGGTCTGGGTTCCGGCGCCGGTGCGGAAAGAGCCGGCGTAGATGCTCCTTGGGATGCGCCATCCAAGCTGATCTCTACAACCGCCAGCTCCAAGGGGAGGGGTGAAGGTGAATCGAACCTCATGTTGACGGGGGCCAAGTGCCTCAAGGACAGCATGGTGGCTGATATCGGGACCTTATGCGCTAGGTCCTCTATATCATGTGAAGTTTCTGCGGACATATCCAAAGATTCTTTGGAGCCGCACTGGACCAGCAGAAGGGACCTCAGCAAATCCACCGCTTCTCTGTGAAACTGTCGGAGGTCAACTCCATCCCATGCAGCCCGGCTGATGGATGCAACAGCTGAGGTGGTGTTGCCGGTGAGCAGATAGCGGATGAACTCCAGAGCCCGCTCCTCTTGCCCAAGACCCAACATCTGGTTGACCTCAGCGACACCCACCTTTCCTCCGTAGGAAACCACGAGCTGCTCCAGCAGATTCTCAGCATCCCTGAGGCTGCCGCCCGATGTATGAGCCAGAATCTTCAGGGCGGGAGTGTCTGCATCAACTCCTTCTTCGGTGCATATAACTCGCAGCCGGTCCACCATGGCTTCGGAGGTTAGCCGCCGAAAATCGAAACGCTGGCACCTGGAAATGATGGTCGGGAGTATCTTGTGGGCTTCGGTGGTGCACAGGGTGAATATCACGTGGGGGGGCGGTTCTTCCAAGGTCTTGAGGAACGCATTGGAAGCTTGGTCGGTCAACATATGGGCTTCATCTATGATGTAGACCTTATAACGTCCTTCCACTGGCGCCAGGTTGACCTTATCCCGGATGCTGCGGATTTCATCAATGCCCCGGTTGCTGGCGGCATCCATTTCGATCAGGTCCAAGTATCGTCCTTCTTGGACGGCAGTGCACCGGGAGCAGCTTCCGCATGGTTGATTTTCGCCGGAGCTAAGACAGTTGACCGCTTTGGCGAGGATGCGGGCTGTGCTGGTCTTACCCGTCCCCCGGGGGCCGCAAAACAAGTAGGAGTGCCCCACACGGCCTTGGTTTACGGCACGGGCCAGCGTGGTGGTTACGTGCTCTTGACCGACCACCTCGTTGAAGCCTTGGGGACGCCACTTCCGGTAATATACCTCGGAGCTCACGGTGCATCCGGTGAAAATAGAGTGGACATGATCTCCCGCTCCTTGGAACGCATGACTTCGCCCTCGGCCTCCTCCATGTGATCGTAGCCAAGGAGGTGGAGGGTTCCATGAACGATAAGATGGGCTAGCTCCGGTTCCATATCCCGCTGGGCTTCATCAGCTTGTCGCTTTGCTTGGGGAAGGGAGATGATCACCTCCCCAAGGTGGCGGGGTTCGTCGGGCATCAGGAAGAAACCCGAAATATCAGAGGATGTTTCAGGAGGTTCATCATCTCCTTCCCAGTGGCCCGGATGAGTGGTGGAAAAAGAAAGAACGTCGGTAACCTCATCCAAGCCGCGGTATCGGTGGTTGAGGTCCTTCAACATTTCATCATCGCCGATAACCAAGCTCATTTGACAGGTGACGTTGGGCAGTGCTTTGGACAAGGCTCGCCGGGCGACTTTACGCAGCCAGACACGGGTAATTTCGGCTTTATAATCCGGATCTATGTTGACATCAACCCGGGGGTTCGGGGCTTTACTCATCAGGTATTCCTATTGAGGCCATCATAGCACAGCCCCATATCGCCTTCAATGAACCATTGACCCTGGAATGGGTCCAACGCAACCGGCGCTGTTGTCCCCCACCTTCAGCCCATATTCGGTTTATGCCCTCATCCCTACCCGTCAACGAATTGGCTGACCCATACACGAATGGCAGTTCTGGGCCACGACGCCGTTGGAAGGGATGAGCACGGCCGTCACGGTAGTGATGGCGATGCGGATGCCGGAGAGGATGTTGGAAAGGGTATTGGCAACTGCGTAAAGCGACCGAAGGGAAACAACGCTGAACATCCCAAGCATGGCCCCGGCTGCAAGGCTGGTTGGCTTTGTGCTATATTGGAAGCCCCAATATGAATACGAAGGGTCAGGTATGGCAAGGACAAATTCTGCTGCTCGCGTAGATACGGAGTTGGTTGTGCTGCGTCACCGGATGCGGCACTCGGCAGCCCATGTGATGGCCGATGCGGTGATGCTGTTGTTCCCGGAAGCCCAGGTGGGAATCGGACCTTCTACCGATGAGGGATTCTACTACGATTTTCAGGTGTCCCGTCCCTTCACCCCCGAAGACCTGGATGCTATCCAAGCTAAAATGGCCGAAACCATATCCCAAGACCATGCTTTCAAGAAGGATATCGTCAGCCGGGACCAAGCTGATGCCATGTTCCAAGACCAGCAGTTCAAGCTGGAGATCATCCAAGATATCCCTCCAGATGAAGAGTTGAGCACCTACACCCACGGACAGTTCATCGATCTGTGCCAAGGCCCCCACGTGGAATCCACGGGCAAGATCGCCGCGGTCAAGCTGCTCAACGTTGCGGGCGCTTATTGGCGCGGGGATGAGAAGCGCCCCATGCTGCAGCGAATCTATGGCACCGCATTTGAAAGCCAAGATGCACTGGACGAATACCTTCATATGCTTGAGGAAGCTGAGAAGCGGGACCATCGCCGTCTTGGGAAACAGTTGGACTTGTTCAGCATCCACGAAGAGGTGGGCCCAGGACTCATCATCTGGCACCCCAAAGGAAGCAGAATCAGGACCATCATCCAAAACTATTGGCAGGAGCTCCACGAGTCCCACAGCTACGATGTGGTCTATTCTCCCCATGTCGGCAAGTCCAGATTGTGGGAGGTCAGCGGCCACCTGGACTTCTACCAAGAAAGTATGTTTTCGCCCAATGATGTGGATGGGCATGAGTACTACCTGAAGCCCATGAACTGCCCCTTCCACATCATGATTTACAAGGCGGCGCTGAGAAGCTACCGAGAGTTGCCCATCAGGTATGCGGAGCTGGGCACCGTCTACCGCTACGAACGAAGCGGTGTGCTCCATGGCCTGATGCGCGTCCGGGGGTTCACGCAGGATGATGCACACATCTTTTGCCTTCCAGATCAGGTGGAAGAGGAGGTGCTCGGAGTCCTTGATCTGACCTTCGAGCTTCTGAGCGCCTTCGGATTTTCTGAGTACAGCATTTCCTTATCCACCAGACCCAGCAAGTATGTTGGGGATGTGGAGATGTGGCAACATGCAACGGACTCCTTGGCCCACGCATTGGATAGCCGCAATCTGGAGTACGATATGGATGACGGGGGCGGGGCATTCTACGGCCCCAAGATCGACATCAAGATCAAAGATGCTCTTGGGCGTGAATGGCAGTGCACCACGGTGCAGTTCGACTTCAACCTGCCGGAACGGTTCGACCTGACATTCCAAGGTTCCGATGGCGCCCAGCACCGGCCCTACATGGTCCATCGGGCGATCATGGGTTCCGTCGAGCGTTTCATCGGCACGTTGGTGGAGCACTACGGCGGCGCTTTTCCCCTATGGATCGCCCCTGTGCAAGCGTTGGTTATCCCGATCGCCGACCGCCACATGGATTATGCCAATAAGATCAACGAGCTACTGAGAAGCCGTGGCATACGGGGCGAGGTGGATTCTCGCGGTGAACGCATGAACCTGAAGATCCGGGAAGCCCAGCTGCAAAAGATACCCTATATGCTGGTGGTTGGGGATTCGGAGATGGGGGATGATACCGTATCGGTCCGTCTCCGTACCGGAGAAAACCTTGGGGTCCTCACCACCGATGAGCTGGTGGAGCGGATGATGGATGAGGTCGCCCGCAGGGCATAGCAGCCCCATCGTCTCACCCCGCGGAATTTAAAAGACCTTCTATAGCTGATGGGATACGATTGACTTGCATTTTTGCCTATGGTATATTCCCAACTGTAACGATAACAGGTTTCATCGATATCCAATCCCTTGGAGGTAGTCAGGTATCCCTACTAAAGAATACAAGGTAAACCAGCGTATTCGTGCACAAGAGGTGCTTGTCATAGGGGAAGCTGGGGAACAAATGGGGGTCCTGCCCATTGCTCAAGCCCTTGAAGCAGCTCGGGAAAGAGGAGTGGACCTGGTAGAGGTGGCACCCAACGGAACCCCCCCGGTTTGTCGGCTACTGGATTACGGAAAACTCAGATACCTGTACTCCAAGAAAGAACGGGAAGCTAAGAAATCTCAAAAGAACACAGCCCTGCGAGAGGTCCGATTCCGGCCCAACATCGGCACTCACGACTTTTCTTCCAAGGTGCGGAAGGTGAAAGAGTTGATCGGTGAAGGCTCGAAGGTGAAAGTGGCCGTAGTTTTCCGGGGCAGGGAACAGTCTCACACTCAGATTGGCATCGGCCTTCTAAAGAAGGTCGCAGATGAGCTTCAAGAGGATGCAAGGCTGGAGAAACCTCCTGGGATGGAGGGGCGGGCCATGTCCATCATCTTGGTGCCTGGCGCTCGGAAAGCAAAGACAGAATTGGCGGGAGTAGCGGATGCCCAAGCTCAAGACTCATAAGGGGGCCAAAGCCCGAATCCACGTGACGGGGACGGGTAAACTCATGCGTCGCAAGAGAATGAGCAGCCACCTTCGCCGGAAGAAGCCAAAGAAGGTTCGACGGCAGTACGAAGGTAAGCGGCTGGTGAATGCGGTCGATGTGAAAAGGCTGAAAGTACTGGTCCCTTACTCATAACGATACGAAGATAGATAGGTAATCAATAGATGACAAGGGTAAAAGGCGGCATTACAAAGCGCCGGCGGCACAAGAAGGTCATGCTGGCGGCAAGGGGGTTTCGGGCTTCCTCCCATCGCAACTACAAATGGGCCAAAGAAGCTCTAATCCACGCTTGGAGCCATGCTTACCGCCACCGCAGGGAGCGCAAGGGTGACTTTCGCAGACTGTGGATCCTTCGCATTGGGGCTGCTTCCCGGCAATCAGGGCTGACGTACAGCCGCATGGTTCATGGGCTGAAGATGGCGAATGTGGAGATCGACCGGAAGATGCTGGCAGATATCGCAGTCAGCGATCCCCCAGCATTCCAGAAGCTGGTAGCCATAGCGCAGGAACATCAAACAACATAGTGCGTACCTGCTAAGGTTGAAGTAAAAGAAAGGCGCCCGCGGGCGCCTTTCTCTATTGTCGATGAATGATGAATGCTGGATGAACGGATTGGTTGAGGGCACGAGGGATTATCGGGTGCGCTCTTAGCTATTAATCAGAATCTTGAGGTCATGCACCAGTGGGTCGGGGTCCAAGGTTGGGTTGTTCAGCAGCGCCCGGCGATAACCTTGGCGGTCAATGAGAAATATGGGCGCCAGATGGATTATCAGCGGGCCTTCCCTGACCACCTCAGCATCTCCCGTAGCGACGGCCGGTGAGCTGTCGCCGCTTTCGTCACTGACATCATGATAATGGGTTGAGCCGTCATCATGAATGTGCGCAACCTGGTAACCCGACGAGGCGCCAGGGAAGGGGTCCAGCCAGTATGCTTCCCAAACCTGCTCCAGTTCTTCCCGGCTTCCTACCAAAAAGCGCCACCGGTCTTCCAAACCCATATCTTGGGAATAGCTGAGGGCTGATTCCACACTATCCCGGTCCGGGTCTACGCTGATCGCCAAGAACTCCACCTCTTCAGCTTCGGATCCCAGCGCCTGCACCGCTTTTCTTATGGTCTCGGTAACCACGGGACAAATATCGGGACAGTAGGTGTACAGAAAGGTGAGTGCAACCACCTTTCCTTGGAAGTCGGAGAGGCTGACCACCCGGTTGTTCTGGTCTCGGAGGTGGAAATTGGGGGACATCTCGGCGTTCAGGGCGGTGCCTTGGAAGGGTTCTTCTCCGCCACAAGCTGCCATTGCCAGGGCCACAGATACGGTCAACAAAGCTTTCGTGAAAAGCATCGGATTAGCTGCGAACTACCTGGCTCACATCCAAGCTAGCGCCGGGATATGCTGAGGAGGCCGGCTACAACGGGTATGCCAACGACCAAGCCCATACCCACGATCACCGAACCCCATTCATGCAGGGTGGTTTTCGCCAGCAGGATGAAGGTTAGACCCACCGCTCCTCCCCAAATAATTACAAATATCGCTGCCAAGATCGGAAGCAGCACCGACATGGTTAATGGACGCATTTATCGACCTCCTTGGTCCTTCTTGACCCAACGGCAGTATGGTTTTGGCGTCAGTCTACCGGGCCATATTCTTGAACGTTGCGTGAGAATATTTTCTGTCGAAATCGATGGTGTCATCTGTCCTTTGTGCAAGGTCGTCAGCTTCTGAATTATACGCCCAGTTCAGGAACACCACTATGAGGGCGGTCATAAACACCACTCCTCCTGGGACCCACATGATCAGCCCGCCGATCTCTTGGTCCGTTTCAGCTGAAACACCCCAAATGCGGGGTGCTTCAGCGTACCAAGCGTACCATACTGAACTGGAAAAGGTTATGAAAGCTCCCAAGATCGCCGAGATGGTAGGGATTAGAAACAGGTAAGCCATCTGGCCGATGTAAGGTGCACGGGGCAACTCGGGCAGGGGGCTCAATATGGGCCACCACATCAGGATTGCAGCAGCCATAAAAGTTATGTGCTCTACGATGTGGATATCCCTTTCACGAAGGGCCAGATCGTACAAATCTGGCGTATGCCACAGCACCAAGATCGCATTGAAAATCAAAAAGGCAGCTACGGGCCGTGTGATGAACGAAGCTACGTTCTTCACCATCCGATTCTTCAGGAGAGGTCGGAGCAACCAAGGCGGAACACCTGCGAGCGCCAAGGGGGGCATGATCAACATCAGTAGAAGATGCTGCACCATATGGAAACTGAAGAGGTAGCTTTCTCCCAACTCGTGGATGGGAGAAAGGAGGGCAATTATCAGAACCAGCACTCCCAGCAGGAAGCTCGACATTCGCCATGCTTCGACGGGCGGGCCCCACTCGAACCGGCGTCGGAGAGGGCCCACTCCCAGCAAGTAGGAGCCCGCAAAGACCAACAAGCCGATTACTATGCTCGGATGAGCGTGCCAGTCGGTCCAAGAGATGTCTATAGTCTGCAGGTCCGCACCTACTTCAACCAGAGGAGTGAGGTCAATTCAAGGCGCCGGAAGGTGGCATCTGCCCCGAACAAGCCACAGACGATAGAGCCTATCTCTGGGCTAACAAGAAAGCTGCCAAGGCTGCCACCTGATCTTGGGTTAGGTCCTGAACTATCGCCGTGGTCATGAGGCCCGCAGTGGCTCGTTCTATTCCCGTAGCAATGAAAGCATCGGGTTGTTGAATCGATTCAATGATATAAGCTTCGGCAGACATACCCGGCTTTCGCTGGGCTGCTTCGGCGCCTATATGAGTCAGGTCGGGACCGATCAGACCTGCTGCGATGCCGTCGATGGTGTGGCACTGGGAGCACCACAGTGCTTGAGCGCCCACATTAAGGGGCGGTGTGAGGAACAATTCTTCTCCCAGAGCAACCGTACCGCCTCCCGGCGGGGGGGAATCAACGGAGGGTTCGGATGCCGGCTGTGACGGAGCCTGATCGGTTGTGTCCGATGGTGGAGCAACGCCTTGTTCCACCGGGTTCAGCAAGAAAGCGACCAAGCCGTCTATCTCATTCTCGGTTAGCCCTTGGGTTACAGCTTCGGTCATCAGGCCCGCTGTACAACGGGGAACATCGCACAAGAAAGCTTCAGGGCTGCTAATCGATTCCCGGATATATTCTTCCGCCGATGTGCCCGGCTTTCGAGACCCTGCTTCAGAACCGATATTGGTCAGCTCAGGTCCGATCAGTCCGCTGGAAAGGTCACCCACAGTATGACATTGACTGCACCATAGGGCTTGGGGAGCCGCACTTGCCGGTACGTTGAGGAACAGCTGGCGGCCTTGGCAGACCTGATCATCGGCGGCACAATCTACGTCCCCGCTATCGATTGGTGGAGTCGGGGTTGGCGCCACCTCAGTTGTTACGTGAACTTCTCCGTCGCCTTCGCTGGGATTTGCGAACGTGCTGAGCGTCTGGAAGATTGCCATGAGTGCGATGGACACTGTTACGGCTAGAGCCAGTCCACCGACAAACATCACTGAGAACAATGGGTTGTCAAATTTCAGGTGCATGTAGAAGAGGATTACAAGGATGAATTTCACCAAAGAAAGGAGCAGGAAGACGGCGATCAGGACGGGATTTGGGACGTCCGCGTAGAAAACGAGGAACTCGATTGCCGTCAGGAACGACAGGATGAAAGCTATCTTTATGTAGGTGGCAGCAGTAGGATGAGCTCCTTCCCGATGTTGTGGTCTATCCACCATTCATATCCTCTGGTCGGTTATCAAGAGCTTCGCCCGTCGACAGATAGCTATTCAACCCCTACCCCTATCAGGTAGATGACAGCGAAGATGACGATCCACACTATATCTACAAAGTGCCAGTACAGGGCAGCCAGATCGACGCTCAGCGCCTGTTTGTCGGTAAGGACCTTCCGGCCCTTTCGCCCTCCAAAAAAGGAGTAACCGGCGATGGACAAGAGCCAGATCACGCCGACGGTCACGTGGGCGCCGTGGAACCCCGTCAAGGTGAAGAAGGTGGTCCCGAAAAGATTGGTCTGGGGTGTCAGACCATAATCTTCTTCGTACTCCGCAGCCCCGGCCAAACATTCGGGTACCTGGGAGCCTGCGGTACATTCTACGACCTTCTCGTGGTTGGCAAATTCATAGAACTCGAAGGTTTGAAATCCAAGAAAGGTAGCTCCCAACAAGCATGTGGAAATGAGCCATATCCGGAAGGCGCGCATGTTCCCTTGGTTGATCGATGAGTACGCCAAGACCATGGACATGCTGCTCATCAACAACACAAAGGTGCTTACCGTGGTGACCGGGATGCTGAAAACATCTTCGGGGAAGGGGCCGACCAAGCTATCTCCCCGGTAGATTAGGTAGGTGGAAATCAGAGATCCGAAAAACAAGCAGTCGGAACCCAAGAACAGCCACATCAGCATCTTCCGGTGGTTGAGGCCGGTGGAGGTGTGTTCGACCATGGAATGGTCTACTGCAGGTGATTCGTGCAACTCTAGCCTTTCTCCACAGCTAAATTCCAGCTATTCTCGAAGGGTCAATCATCGGCTTCATGTTCTTCTTCCGCGGGTTCAAAGGACCAAGAATAAGCAGCCACTACTCCAATGAGCAGGCCCACAACCGCCACCCCCCAGGTGAGGGTCTCGTGGTACACCACGCCGTAGCCTGCGACCGCCAAGCCAAAAGCTAGCATCACAGGATAATATGACAGTCCCGGCATGTGTATGCCATGCCCAGCATCCTCGTGACTATCCGTGGGGTTGTGGCTGGCTGCATCTTCTTGAGTTTCCGAACCACCTGCTATCGCCACAGGAGCGGATTGGGCGTCTGTTCCATACTTCTGCCGCCAAAACTCATCTACGCTGTGCACTTGGGGAATCTCGGCGAAGTTGTAGATCGGCGGCGGGGAGGATATGGACCATTCGAGGGTCCTGCCATCCCACGGGTCGTTGGGCGCTTTCTCACCCTTCCGCAAGCTGCTGAATGCGTTATGCAAAAAGACCAAGATGGACAGTGCCATCAGGAAAGCGCCGACGGTTGCAACCATGTTCCAAAGGTCCCATCCCATGGACGAGTCGAACGTGTGGATGCGCCGGGGCATACCCTGCAAGCCCAAAAAGTGCATCGGGAAGAATGTGATGTTGAAGCCTATGGTCATTGTCCAGAAATGCAGCTGCCCCAAGGTCTCGTTCAGCATCTTGCCTGTCATTTTGGGCCACCAGTAGTAGATGCCCGCGAAAATGGCAAATATGCTGCCGCCGAAAAGGACATAGTGGATATGTGCGACGATGAAGTAGGTATCCTGCTGCTGCGCGTCGGAAGGTGGCGCGGCGTGCATGACCCCGCTTAGTCCGCCGATTATGAATAAAGATACGAACCCCACAGCAAAGAACATCGGTGTTTTGAGACTGATGGACCCGCCCCACAGGGTGGCGATCCAGTTGAATATCTTGATTCCCGTAGGGATCGCTATGGCCATGGTTGCGATGCTAAACACCGAGTTGGACCACGAACCCAGCCCAACGGTGAACATGTGGTGGCTCCAAACACCCCATCCCATAAACCCGATGATCACTCCTGAGAGCACCACCACCGGATATCCGAACAAAGGTTTCCGGGAGAAGGTGGGCAATATCTCCGATACGATTCCCATAGCCGGGAGGATCAGGATATACACCTCGGGGTGACCAAACACCCAGAATAGGTGCTGCCACAGCACGGGGTCTCCCCCGGTGACAGGATTGAAGAAGCCGGTGCCGAAGTTCCGATCAAAAAGAAGTTCGATCAGACCGACGGTAATCACCGGAAAAGCCAGAATGATCAGGAACGAGGTCACCAATGTCATCCATACAAACACCGGCATACGCATCAAGCTCATACCCGGCGCCCGCATATTGATTATGGTGACTATGAAATTAAATGCTGCTGCCATGGATGCAGTACCCAGCACCAAAAGGCCAACTACATAAAAGTCCACGCCATGCCCTGTGTTGAACAGTCCCTGAGTCAGGTTGGCGTAAGCAAACCAGCCTGTATTGGGGGAACCGCCCAATATCCAGCCGCTGTTCAGCAGAATGCCGCCGAACAGGAATATCCAATAGCTGAGGGCATTCAATCGCGGGAACGCCACATCTCTGGCCCCGATCATCAAGGGGATCAAAAAGTTGAAGAAGGCGGCGCTCAAAGGCATGATCCCAAGGAAGATCATGGTCAGCGCATGCATACTGAAGAGCTGGCTATACACCTCGGGGCTGACGATATCCTGCTCGGGCCTGGCGAGCTGGGTGCGTATCATCAGGGCTTCCACACCTGCCAGCAAGAAGAAAGCAAAGGCTGTGACCCCGTATAGGATGCCGATGCGCTTATGGTCGACGGTGGTGATCCAACTCCATACGCCTTGATAGCTGGTGGGCCGCCGAAGAGCTCCCGTGATGGTGTTGCCAATCGTTACCACGATTCACCTCCGGGGTTTGTGAAAGCCGGTTTTACGGTCGGACTAGTAGCTGATTCGGACATCATCTTCACTTGAGACTCAACAGGTAAGTTGCCAACTGAGATATTTCCAAGTGGCTGAGCTCCGCATCGGGGTCGGTATAGACCGTCGCCAACTCCGCCATGCGGTTTCCTTCTTTGATATCGTTGGGGTCACTGAGCCAAGCCCGGAGGTTTTCGCCGCCTGCATCATTTTCCAGATGTCCGGCTGCCAAGGTCCCTCGGGTGCCGAAGTTGGTCAGGTTGGGCGCCGGGAACCGCAGTTCTCTCCGCTCGAAGGATTCTTTAAGCGAACGCCGAGCTTCCTCGGACGCGGGACCGCTGACGGTGTGACAAAGAAGACATCCCCTACTGGCAAAGACCAGTGCTCCCTTGGCTTCCTCCGAATCCCCTGTGGGCATCGGTCGGGCTGCCAGCTCATGGTAGTTCTGCACCCAAGCATCGAACTCAGCATCTTCTTCAACAACAACCCTGAGCTTCATGTAAGCATGAGCAACGCCGCAGAACTCGGCGCACTGCCCATAAAATTCTCCGATCCTCGCTGCGGTGAACTTCATCTGATTATCGTTGGACGGTATCACATCCACCTTGCCTGCGAGCTTGGGTATCCAGAAGCTGTGGATCACATCGTCGGAACGCAGGTTGAGCTTGACGGGCCTATCGACGGGCAGGCGCAGTTCATTGGCGGTGATAACGTTCTCCTCGGGATATTCGAACTCCCACCACCACTGGTGTCCGGTGACATTTATTGTCAGGACATCTCCCGTCGGCTCTGCGTCGATGTCGAATATGTACAAGACCGTCGGCACAGCAATCACCGCCAGAATGATTGCAGGGGCGATGGTCCAGCCGATTTCCAAGGGTGTGTTGCCGTGGGTTTGGGCGGGCATCCTGTTATCGCCGCGCCGACGGGCATAGCGCACTACCGTATAGAACAGGATCCCTTCGACGATCACGAAGACCACAACCGCTGCCCAGAAGATAATCCAGAACAGCTCAAGCTGCTTGGCAGCTATCGGTCCTGCAGCATCGAACGTGGACTGAGGGTCCGACTTATTACAGCTTAGCAGGACCAGCGTGGACGCAATGGTCAGAAGGGCAACGACGTGCTTATTTCTCAGCAGCTTAGGAACCACCAAGGTCTCCTTCATCGACTACCGCACCCAACGAGGTCCAAGAACACAGGCACATAGTGTCATCAATCATGGGTCGTATAGCGGCTAAGAGTGTATCAAGGGAACCCATCCCTTTCAAGGGGGAAGCAAGTCGATTTTCCGAACGGCGCATATTCATCACAATTGCACCATAGCATCGACCATGATTGCTACAAAGAGCAGGGCCAAGTACAACAAAGATACCAGATAGACCCGTCTTTCCCGTAGAGCAACGGATCTTGGGGAGGAATTTTCTCCCATAATGGCGAGGCGCCATGCATGGTACATGAACATCAGCCCCAGAGCGCTCGCAGAAGCAAAATATACCCAACCTACGCTTTGGATGGTGAAAAACAGCAAGGTCAGGGCTACGAGGGTAATTGTATACAATAGTATGTTCCGACGGGTTTCGGACTCGCCGTAGACCACGGGCAACATGGGAATTCCAGCCCGAGCATAATCATCCTTTATCAGAAGAGACAAAGCCCAAAAATGGGGCGGCGTCCAGAAGAATATGATGGCAAACAGGTAGAGCGCCGGCAGATCAAGGCCTCCCGTCACAGCAGCCCATCCTGCAACGGGGGGTATGGCTCCTGCAGCGCCGCCGATGACGATGTTCTGCGGGGTGGTCCTCTTGAGCCACCATGTGTAGACAAACACGTAGAACAGGGTCGCACCCAAGGTTAGAGCAGCGCTCAACGCATTGACCGTAGATATCAGCAGCACAAAGGCAAAGACGTTGAGAGAGATGCCAAAGACAAGGGCCGAAATGCCGCCGACCCTTTGCCCCGGTATCGGCCTGTGGCTGGTCCTGAGCATGATGCCGTCAACATCTCTATCCAGGTAATGGTTGATGGAGCTGGCTCCTCCGGCCGCAGCAGCTCCACCCAGCGCCAGCATGGTGGCTGTCAGAGCCGGGGGAAGCCCTTGGGCAGCCAAGAACATCCCACCCAAAGCGGTGATCAACAGCAGGAGCACGATGGGAGGTTTGGTCAGAGCTAAATAGTCGGAAAAGACGGACACAGCCTGCCCAAACATCGTCGACTTACTGGAAGCTGCCGGTCCCAATCTAAGCACGTCCCTTTCCCTCTAGATGGTCCGGCTGACCCTTTAGCCCCATGAACGTCAAGACGACCAAGGATATCCACATGAACGTGCCAGCCGACAGGTGAGACACCCGCACAACGGCGGTAAATCCCTCGGTTACTATGGTGGCTCCAAGACCGACCTGGACCACGACGGATGCTCCCACGGCCAGAGCAGCCCACCTCACAGGGCTGCCTGCACTGCTGAGACGGAATGCTGATGCCAACACGCCAACCGCAAGTGCTCCGACCAGCACCGACATCACCCTGTGGGTCATATGCACCCAAGCCAGGTGGCTTTCGGGGAACAGCCGGCCATTGCACAAGGGCCACGATTCACCGCAGGAGATGGCAGCATCCGACACGGTGACGTAGGATCCTGTGATCAGAAGCACATACCCGGCTGCTGCCGTTATCAAGGTCAATCGCAGCAGTCCCGCCACGGGGGAGCCGGAAAACCGTATGCGGTCCAACCGGGGTGATGCCCCGATGGCAACCGCACTGACCACCACCAAACATGCCACCAGGGCTTCGGCTGTGGCTAGATGAGCTAGGACCAGTCCTCCAGCCAGTTCAGTTATCACCGAAGCTCCACCCAAGGCCCCCTGAACTATAACCAAGACCACACCCAAGACGCTCGGAATCAAAAGCCAAGGACGGTTTCTATACAACAGCCAAACAATAAGCATCTGCAGGACGATCAGCATACCTACGACAACAGCCAACATGCGGTGAGAATATTCGATTAGCGCATGATATTCGAAGGGTGGCATTATCTGTCCATGACAAAGGGGCCAATCGGGGCATCCCAGCCCGGAGCCTGTGAGCCGGACCACTCCTCCCAAGGTTATGAGCCCAAAGGTGCAGAGCACGGTGGCAACGGTAAGGACCTGGAATTTAGGGTCGATTCTGCGTCCCCCGCCGCCAACATTCAGGTGTTCATGCGAGGTGGTCTGCGTGCCGCCCTCGGAGGAATCCGGGGGTCCAGTGTCGTATGCATTGGACAAAAAGGGGACCTTGATTGGAATTGAGATGCGGTGAAGGCCGAAAGAGATTATCTCACGGATGCGGAAAAGGGGTCGAACTTCGGGAACCACACTGGCAACCTCGCCCCTGCTCACCAAGGTCGAACTCCCGTCCGATCCAGGTTCTCCGAGCTACCGGAGTGAACCTACACCACTCTTCCATTTAGGGAACCTCTGAACAACTCGTCTGAAGTCCGTCATTCCCGCCGCCTGAAGCCCGTCATTCCCGCGAAGGCGGGAACCTCGCCCCTCTGTAGGGACGGGTTTCACGTCCATCCTCCGCATCCAAGGGGACTTATTCAGACTATCCCTAGCAGAATATATGTGGTTAAAAGTTCGTTAAAAATTTCACTAATAGGCAGCCCGAAGTTATCATAGGGCTATAGGTTTGTCAATTAACCACCACCCAGAGCACCCACCCGAACACCCTACTGTCGGCATCCCTCTAAGCTGTGCTTGCAAACGTGCTGCCTGCGAATATCGTCGATGCTTGCATACCTACCAAGTTGGATGCCCGCATTCCGGGATGATGTTCCAGGTATGATTGGACTATTCGATTTCCGATGCTGTAGCCCGTCCAAAGGGGAATCCTGTCTCCATCCCCCGAAATGAAACGGCGCATCAGATTCGGGTCGCTTGCCTTCAAACGCCGCTTCACACGGGGCCACACAGATGCTATTTCATCATCATCCAAAGCGGTGGCCCAAGCAGGAATCATGCCGGGACATGCTTCCTGAGCCAAAGCATCGGAGATTCCTTCGGCAACCATCGCATCCAACAAGGTTTCCTGTTCTTGGGTCTTCTGGTAAACCAGCCGACCGCCCGACAAGCTTCTCGGGAACAGGTGGTTCCGAACCAGGTGAGTGTACTCATGCACCGTCGTGTACCCCAACCAGTTGAGCCATCCGGCCATCGGCCAGAAGAACAATAGGGTGGCTTGCGACCCCAGTGTGATGCCCATCGCACCATTCATTACCTGGCACATCAGCTTGCTATCGCCATCCCCCGGCAACAACAGGAACCGAGCGGCCAGGTCGGGCCGGGGCAGAAGCTGACTTCCAACCCTGAGAGCATCCTCGACCACCGACCGGGGTGAATCTTTGTCTGCTGCTTGGAGAGCTTGTCCCAAGGTTTCCAGGTCTGGATCGCCCAGTTGGGCAACTGCCCACCGTTCTCCGATCTCAGCCCAAGAACCATGGAGGGGAGCCAACAAGCTGCGTACATATTGGCGTACCTTTAGCTCCAGAGCATCCATCGCCGATTCAGGTTCCAGTTTTTTTACCTGCTTCACAAAGTGGGCGACGACCCGGTAAGCAGGCACGGATGTGAAACCGGATGCAGGAACTGCGGTCACTAAAGAACCTTACCTTTCAGCTAGTCCAAAAACGATTCGGATTCACGCCAATGGAGATAATCGCCGATGCCCGATGCCAGGTCGAAAGCGGGATTAAACCCAAGGTCATCATGCAGGCGCGATCCATCCAAGATTCCCCGTACATAACCTGGGTACAGGTTCCCGTACACCTTGCCCGGGTCGTCGAGTATGACCAAGCTGGGGCGTATCTCCTGAAGAACATCTATCACATCGCCGAGGGATACCCTTCTGCCGGCGGTGATGTTGTATACCTCATGGGAAAGAGCGGGTGCATCCAGCACCTCACAGATGCCGGTTGCGGTATCGGTAACGTAGGTATAGTCCCTTCCCAAACTGCGGTCGCCAACCGAAATCGGGGCGCCACGCACCGCTTGGCTGGTGCATTCGTACAGGACAGACATCACCGCCCGATGGCCGGTGACCCGCTCCATAGGACCATAGGGTGATGCCAGGCGAACGCTGACCGTTGGGAAGTTGTGCAATTCGCCGTAGCGACGGGTCAGGAGCTCGCTCATGTACTTCGTCGATGCATAGAGGCTCCGCGGATGGAGTTGGATATCTTCATGTAGATTCTCTTCCGTACCACGCCCCTCGCCATAAACAGCCCCGGAACTCACATACAGGAACCGTTCGATGGACAGATGACGGGCCAGTTCCAGGACATTGGTGGTTCCGGCGACGTTTATATCGACGATGAACCTGCTTTCTTGCCTTTCGATATCTTCCCGGGTGGCGGTAAAGACGGCAGCATGGACAATCTTGTTGATGGTGCGGCCCCTCACCGCCCTTTTCAGATCATCCATTTCCAGGATGCTCCCTTGGATGAAGCTGATCTGAGAAACCCAAGGTTCGAGGAACCTTGCCACCATTTCGTCGGGTTCAACCAGGTCCAAGCAAACCACCTCGTGCCCCTGCTGAGCTAGTACCTTGATAATGTTGCTGCCTACAAACCCGGCGCCGCCGGTAACGAGGGTTGCCATGACATCTCCTTCAACTGTTTTGCTTGGTGACTTCCCCGGAACCCTGGGGTGCGGGTCCAAGCCGGGATTTATACCTGTTTTAGGGAACCTCTGAACAACTCGCCTGAAGCCCGTCATTCCCGCCCCCTGAAGCCCGTCATTCCCGCGAAGGCGGGAACCTCGCCCCTCTGTAGGGACGGGTTTCACGTCCATCCTCCGCATCCAAAGGTACCCATTCAGACTATCCTTAGCTTACCGCCCAATCTGTACGGACGAGGAAGGATGCAGCCCTTTGTCCTTGTACCGTGGGCTGGCAAAAGATAGTGTAACATCGCCCGCAGCCCTTATCCATTCGATCCTGCGGGGAATCCGTGTGAGGTGGTTTGACCCAGGTTGTCTTCTTATTGTGCCGATATCGGACCGCACCCATCCGAAAACCCGCTCAATTACATGCGGTTTCTCTTGAAATGGACATGGGACGGCGTGATACCGTAGTTGACCTGCGGGCCAAAAACGTGGATGGAGAAGGGATTGAAACAAAACATGCTGACAAGAAACCGGACGGCCACAGTTGGCTACAAAAACGACACACCCAGCCAGAATGGCCATATCAGCACAAAGAACGTAGATATTACCCCGGATATGAGCGCCCATCTGCCCCAAAAGGTTTCGGTCGGCAAAGCTTCCATAGATGCTTATTCACCATTGGTTGGCGAAAAGGTCATAGATGAACTCAAGGCGATTGCAGCTCCTTTGAAGGGCGCCCGGGTTCTTCACCTCAACTCCACAGCATACGGTGGCGGCGTGGCGGAAATCCTCCGATCCAACGTTCCGTTGCTGCAAGATTTGGGTATCAACGCCGATTGGATGGTCATCCAAGGAGATGATCCCTTTTTCCATGTGACCAAAGCATTTCACAATGCCCTTCAGGGTGGGGAATATCAACTGAGCCCCAAAGCAAAAAAGGCTTATCTCGCCACCAACTCCCGCAACAGCTCTTTCCCATACGAAAGCTACGACTACATCGTGGTGCACGATCCTCAACCGGCAGCAATCTGCAGCATGAATGGCTCCAGCCAACCAAAGTGGGTTTGGAGATGTCATATCGACACAGCCAACCCAAACCCATCGGTCTGGCAATTCTTAAGTCCCTACGTCAACGCATACGATGCTATGGTGTTCACTGCGGCCCAGTATGTTGCGGACGGTCTACCATCCGAAAAGATTCACCTCAGCCCGCCTGCCATAGATCCGCTGAGCCCCAAGAACACATATCTGTCCCCAGAGCTGTGTAAGAAGATTCTGAGCTTCGTTGGCGTAGATACATCCAGGCCACTGGTGACCCAGGTCTCCCGATTCGACCCGTGGAAAGACCCTGTCGGCGTGATAGAGGTTTACCGGCAGGTGAAGAAACAGGTGCCGGGGCTTCAGCTTGCAATGCTAGGTCATCTGGCAATGGATGATCCTCAGGGTATCCAGATGTTCGAAGAAACCAAAAACGCTGCCAACAATGACCCGGATATACATATGTTCACCAACTTTACCGCGGTCAGCAGCATTGAAGTGAATGCTTTTCAGCGGTCATCGGATGTGGTCATCCAGAAGTCGATTCGCGAGGGGTTCGGCTTGGTGGTGGCTGAGGCGCAGTGGAAAGCTTCGCCGGTGGTCGCCGGACGGGCTGGCGGCATCCCCATGCAGTTGCAGGATGGCAGGGGCGGCTACCTTGTGGATAGCATCGAAGAATGTGCTGAAAAGGTGCTTCATCTCCTTCAGAACCCCGAGAAGGCCAAGAAAATGGGCGCCAAGGGCCGTCAGTACATCCGCGACAACTATCTCACGCCTCGGCTCCTATCCGATGAACTGACGATGTTCCGCTCCCTTTAGAGATAGTCTGAATAAGTCCCCTTGGATGCGGAGGATGGACGTGAAACCCGTCCCCGCAGAGGGGCGATGTTCCCGCCTTCGCGGGAATGACGGGCTTCAGGCGAGTTGTTCAGAGGTTCCTTAGATGGACAACATTCTTACAGCCCGCCGGACCGTCGGTCCGACTCGGACAAGATAGCAGCACCCCCGCACTCCCCGATGAACGGGAGCCCGCTTCCCGTAGCCGCGCCGAGTCCATGCCCCCTTAGATTCTTCGTCGTGCGCCCCTCAGAATGACAGGGAAGGGGGCCCTCCTCAGAATGACAGGGAAGGAAGGCACTCCTCAGAATGACAATGAGGGAAGGCACTCCTCAGAATGACAGGGAAGGAAGGCACTCCTCGGAATGACGGTGAGGGCGCGCGCTCCCCTCACCGTCATTCCGAACAGCCCCGCTATCATCCGACCCCCAACTGTCATTCCGACCCCCCAATTGTCATTCCGAACAGCCCCCATTGTCATTCCGAACCCCCCACCTGTCATTCCGAACGGAGTGAGGAATCTAAGGTCTCCTTTAATGGCCTGCCCATTCCTACGACGAGCCATCGGCCAAGCACCGTAGATTCTTCGGCGTGCGCGCCTCAGAATGACAGGGGGGAAGGTGCTCTTCAGAATGACAATAAGGGCGCGCCCCCCTCACCGTCATTCCGAACCCCCCCACCTGTCATTCCGAACGGAGTGAGGAATCTAAGATCTCCTTTAATGGCCTGCCCATTCCTACGACGAGCCATCGGCCATACCAGCATCTTAGATTCTTCGGCGTGCGCGCCTCAGAATGACATGGAAGGAAGGTGCGCCTCAGAATGACAACGAGAGGGGGAAGGTGCTCCTCAGGGTGGCGGGGGGAGGGAGGGTGGTCCGCGGAATAACGAAAGGGGGGCGATTACGTGTGTTTCTCGCTAGGTCTGAGCGGGTGCGGGCTGAGTTGGGGATTGTTCCCTTGGGCTGGCTGTGCTACCATCTCCGCACTGAGTTCCCATCAATGCACCGCTACATCCGACACGGAGATCGTGAGTCCCCCATGCAGTTCCCCATCGTTTACACCCTAGCTAATTGAGAAACCAGCGAAAAGCTGAGGCAGTCGTGGACTAGCCAAGGAATCGCTTTCGAAGAACGCAGGGTGGACCAGAGCCAAGAATGGCTTGATGAGCTCCTCAACTTCTCTGATGCAGCACCCACCATCATCCACACTGACGGGCGCGTCGAAATCGGGTTTGACGGGCATGTCGGTTGAGCCCTAGCTTAGGGTGGCGGTGCCAGCCCAAAGAAGAATCAGCAGAACACTCAACCGGTACAGGGCTATTAGTAGGGAAAATGGCGGCGGCGCCAGCCCAAAGAAGAATCAGCAGAATACTCAACCGGTACAGGGCTATGAGGAGGAAAAATGGCGGCGGAGCCAGCCCAAAGAAGAATCAGCAGAATACTCAACAGGTACAGGGCTATGAGGAGGAAAAATGGCAAGCGAAACCAGCGTGGTAACCCCTGAGAAGTATGTCAGCGGCCTTACCTTCCAAGAATACCTTGATCAGATCAACGTGAACAAAAACTGGTTCCAGCAGCTATACGATTCCTTTCAGCTTGATGCTGATGATACGGACTTCTTTCTAAAGGCTGTAGCCCTTCCCAACGGACCGACGAAGATGATGGTGATCGGCGAGGACTGGTGTCCCGATGTTTATCGAGGAATGCCGGTGATGGCCCGCATGGCGGAAGCTGCCGGAATGGAAATCCGGATATTTCCTCGTGACGCCAACATGGACATCATGAACGCGTTCCTCAAGGAAGGTAAGTGGGCTTCCATTCCCGCGGTTGTGTTCTATACCGATGATCACCAGTACATCTGCCACTGGATCGAACGCCCCGCACTGGCAGCACAAGAGATGGAAGCTATCGCAGCACAGGTGCGAACGGAAATGCCCGATGCTTCCGACCCTGAGGTGCGAGCTGCAACCAGACCCCGCAACCAAGAGCGGTTTCCAGCTTGGCAACAAGAATCGGTGAAGGAAATTCGCGAGCTGATAGCTGAGCGCCTCGGCATTTCGAGCTAAGAGCTTGTTCGTGCCATAACGCCTGGGGATAGTCTGAATAAGTCTCCTTGGATGCGGAGGATGGACGTGAAACCCGTCCCTACAGAGGGGCGAGGTTCCCGCCTTCGCGGGAATGACGGGCTTTAGGCGACGGGGATGACGGGCTTCAGGCGAGTTGTTCAGAGGTTCCCGCATTCCCGCGAATGACGGGCTTTAGGCGGCGGGAATGACGGGCTTCAGGCGAGTTGTTCAGAGGTTCCCGCATTCCCGCGAATGACGGGCTTTAGGCGGCGGGGATGACGGGCTTCAGGCGAGTTGTTCAGAGGTTCCCGCCTTCGCGGGAATGACGGGGTTCAGGCGGCGGGAATGGCGGGCTTCAGGCGAGTTGTTCAGAGGTTCCCTAAGAGCTTGTTCGCGCCATGGCGCCTAGAGACCGTGCGGATATGGCTTGTCCAAGCTGCTGCCCGAAGGTTCCCCGCCCAGTGTGGCGCTTATAGGTATGGAGCTGCTCGTACTGACGAAAAGCTGGTAATCCGCAGGCTGGCGAGTATCAGGAGCCAGCGCAGCTACAATCACCAACATCTCTTTCAGGTTCCTTGAAGCTGGGACAACCAGTTGGCCCTTATTTTCTGCATCCAGCTTCAACTCCCTGACTACGTTGGAACCCCCCACTTCAACAACCTGAACGATATATTCTTGAGGAACCCGGTTTTCGATCCGTCGAAATCCTTGCGCATCCCAAGATTCCGCGGAATTTCCATCGCCGATAATTCCAACCTGAGGGATGTTGATATCATCAAGGCATATGCCCGTTCCATGCAAAGCTTCGTCGGTAACATAGTGGAACCGGAGCAGCACCTTTCGACCGGTGTAGTCGGCTAGATCGACATCAACTTCCTTCCATCCTCTGCTCGCCCCGGTGTAGGCGGGACCATAGCTGTTGTCGAGCCGGTTTTTTGGGGAGGCTCCATCCGCATCGAGGACATCCCAGGTCGAACCGTCGTCGGACGATATTTCGAGGTAAGCATAATCCCAACCCTCTTCGATTTCGTGCCATACCCGGAAGCTTAGGGTGGCATCTTCCACTTGGGTCAAATCCAAATCCCTGGTTAAGGTGCTGCTGATGGAATCGCCCCGGTTCCCCCACCAACAGCTATCGCCCGGAAACTGTGTGGGCAGCATAGGCGTTTCTGCTTGTCCTTCGAACCGGACCAATAGACCTTCGTCCACATCGTCGATGAAAAAATACTCCGCAGCATATTGGGGGACCGTTGAGCGGACATCATCATTGGAACGAAGCTTTTTGACGTTACGGACCCCGACGCCATCATTGGGATAGCTGTATGGCCCATCTCCCGGTTCATCCAGCAAGTTGGCTACTACCCAATCTTTGAACACATCATGAAATGTCGCCCCGGAGTTTATGGCCCTGAGATGTGAATCGATCCCCAAGATTCCATCGCCGGGGTCTTGGACCAACCGCTTCAGCTGGACTTGGAAGTCGGACCGGTCGGCTAGGTAGCGGAAGAAGAGATAGGCCGCCCCGTAGTGGGCGGAGTTGGGCAAACTGGTCCAGTTTATCAAAGAGGTCGCCGGGTTTCTGAGAAACACTTCTTCACTGCCTGGATCATAGCCCGCCAATTTAGCTGCCAGCTCCGAAAGGCCTTCACCCACCCAGGTCTCTTCCGTAGGGTCGCCGTTCCAGTGGATAGCATGCTGAAGTTCATGGGCCAAGACGGACAAGTACCTGGGTGTTCCAACGTAAGAACCGCTTGCGTTGAGGTAGACCATCTCCCGTTCATTGCTCGACTTATTCACAGCTTTCGGGTATTCATCGACAGAACTGAAATAGCCGCCCACCCCGCCTCGAAGCTTGGCGTGGAGGATGGTGAGGTGGATATCGTTGTCGATTCCGGGGGTCCATTCGCTGCCCAGGTTGGCTGTCACTTCGGGATATATCCGCTCTTCGAATACTGCTGCTGCAACATCCAAATTTTCTTGGGGGATGTTGAGACCCTTTTCCACATACCAGTAAGCATGTGGACTCACCAGCACGAGGGATGCTTCTGCAATGTAAGTCCGCTGGTCCGCCAGATCGACGACGGTGAAGGAGTGCTCATCCCCAACTTCATAGGTCACCAACGGCCCGGCCACTGGGCGGGGTATGGGTGCATCAGTCTTCAGGACGAGAGACCGGGCTAGCTCGTAGAGGTCTCTATCCGGCGGCAGCTGGTGGCCTGAGATTTCGGGTGTCAGGGTCGCCGTAGGCGAAGGCGGCACAGTCGCTTCGACCGTGTGTGTGGGCATGAGAGCTGTGGTGGGGGTGTTCGGGATGTTGGCCGATGGGGCCGGACTCGGAGTCACAACCTGATCGGGAAGACCGGTAGGTAGGATATCGCTGCCGGAAGTTGGGGTGGGGAAAAGACCTTCTACGGTGGGGGCCGCATCGGATGCTGGGCTGGATGTGCACCCTGCAACAAAAACCAAGACGATAAGCATCTTGGCGGTAGCAAACTTAACGGCTCTTATGCGGGGTAGCTTTTTATCCATGGGCAATCTATTCAGGATCGGCCCCATTAAAGCGGTTCATGGTTGCTTCTATATCTGATTCTAGTAGGTAAACGATAGCATCCGCAGCTCTGATATTAGCTGCTTGGATCAAGGGCTTTTCTTCTGATGAGAAAGCTCCCAGAACATGCCCCACATCGCCGCCGCCGGAGGGTTTGCCAATTCCGACGCGTATGCGGGGGAACTCGTGGGTGTGAGTCGCCTGAATGATGGAGGCTATGCCGTTGTGACCTGCGTCGCCACCGCCCCTCCGAATGCGAACTCTCCCCACCGGCAGGGCCATTTCATCGTAAATTACCACCAGGTCATCCGGTCGGCTGCTGAAGCGCGTCAACAAGTACTCTATTCCATCCCCGCTATTGTTCATGAAGGTCCGCGGTTTAGCCAACACCACCTGATGTTCGCCAACGGTTCCTTGACCCAGCACAGCTTTAGCTCGCCGGTCGGACAGTTTAATATTCAGCTTCTTGGAAAGGATATCGACACACTGGAATCCCACATTATGTCGACTACCAGCATACCTCTTCCCAGGATTGCCCAGCCCAACGATGATCTTCACCGGATCCTCGACGTTCTCATGAAAATAAGCCCCCGTTGTTGCCGGATATGCTCTTCTGGACTCCAGCTTCCTTCGGAGTGGGGAATGGGGATCGCCACTCCAGGGGACGATGCAACCAGCTCAACGTTGGGGATATGACGGTTTTCATGCACCGACCTCGGACCCGTCAGATTCGAGGAGGTTGGTCAGGTCCTCCTCCGACAGAACCGGAATACCCAGCTTCTCTGCAGCAGCGAGCTTGGACCCCGGCTGGTCTCCAACCACCAAGTAGCTGGTTTTCTTGGTGACGTTCGAGGATGTTGTGCCTCCCAAGTCTTTGATCCGGGCTTCTGCAGATGAGCGGCTCATCGAAGACAAAGCTCCTGTCAGAACGAAGCTGCTACCCGATAAGGACTTTTCTCCGCCCTCCACGTCGTCCCCATTATCGCCAGCTGTTGGGCTTTCTAGGACAAGCCCCGCTCGGAGCAGCTTTTCAATGACCCGACGGTTATGGTCCACCTGGAAGTAAGCCACTATGCTGGCCGCAATCTTCGGACCGATGCCGGGAATAGCTGTTAGATCTTCTTGATTAGCTTCGGATAGCGCAGCTATGCTGGGGAAGTTTCCGGCTATCAGCTCTGCCATCTCCGACCCTACATGCAGGATTCCCAAGGCCAAGATGATGCGGGATAAGGGCTGCTGCTTGCTTGCTTCTATGTTACTGATTATCTTGGTGGCCAACTTATCGCCCATCCGCTCCAAGCTCATGATCTGCTCTTTGGACAAGTAGTAAATATCGGCGGAATCCTTGACCAAGCCAGCTTCGATCAGGATGCTGCACCAACGTTCTCCCAAGCCGTTGATGTCCATTGCACCCTTGCTGATAAAGTGCTTGAGAAGCTCGAAGAACTGGGCGGGGCAGGATGTATTGGGGCAGCGGTGCATCGCTTCCGTTTCGGGCTTGACAACAGCAGTGCCGCATTCGGGGCAAAGGTCCGGCATCTTGAAGACCCTCTCGTCACCGGTCCGCCGTTCCAAGACAGGACCGACCACTTGGGGTATAACCTCTCCTGCCCGTTCCACCACAACCCAGTCGTCGATTCGGATATCCTTTCGTTGAATATCTTCCTCGTTGTGGAGCGAGGCTGTCTTAACCGTAGCCCCGCCAACATTGACAGGGGCCAAGACAGCATAGGGGTTGAGGCTGCCGGTCCGGCCCACGTTGACGCCAATGTCCAGCAGGCGGGTGACAGCTTGTTCGGCGGGGAACTTATAAGCGATTGCCCACCTGGGTTCCCTTCCAACATGGCCCAGGATTTCCTGATAACCAAAGGGATTCACCTTAACCACCAGACCATCCACCTGGTAGTCCAGCTCGTACCGGGCTTCCGACCAGTAGGTGAACAGCTCTTCAACATCTTCCGGGGTGCTGCACAGAGCATTGTGAGGGTTGGTCCGAAATCCCAGTTTGTTCAGATTCTCCAGCATATCCCAATGATTGTCGGGCGTATCGGCATCGGCTGCGTGGCCCAAGGAGTATATGAAGATGCTCAGGTTTCGGGAAGCGGTAACTTGTGGGTCCAGCTGACGTACCGAGCCTGCTCCTGAGTTTCTTGGATTCGCAAAGGGAGCTTCTCCCCTAGCTATCTTTTCTTCGTTCATTCGCCGGAAGCTCTCGATGGGCATATACACCTCACCGCGCACTTCCAAAATCGGCGGGGCATCGCCTATCAACGATAGTGGGATGCTGCGAATGGTGCGGAGGTTCTGGGTTACATCCTCGCCCCGGCGACCATCTCCCCGGGTGGCGCCACGGACCAAACGCCCGTTTTCGTAAGTCAGAGAAACCGCCAATCCGTCGATCTTTAGCTCGCAGACCATATCGAAATCGGCATCATCAAGGAGATTCTTCACCCTCCGACGCCATGCTTTTAGCTCTTCCAGATCAAAGGCGTTAGCCAAGCTCAGCATGGGAAGAACGTGCTGGACTTCTTCGAACCCCTGGGATGGAACGGAACCCACTCTTTGGGTGGGAGAGTCTGGACTTACCAGCTCAGGATAGTCCCCCTCCAGTTCACGTAAGCGCCGCAGCAGCAGATCATACTCCCCATCCGGTATGGAGGGGCTGTCCAAGACGTAGTAACGATAGTTATGAGAGTTAAGCTCTTTTCGTAGATTTTCTACCTGATCCCTGATATCAGCGGTGACCATTGAAATCGCTCCCTACGGGTGTTCAGCTATACTTCTTCAACCGTGGTCTGTGGCTCGAACATTATAACAATTCAACCCAAGGTTAATCATATCAGGTTGGCTATGCAGCACGAAGATAAGGTTGTCCTGCGTGTCAGCCCAGACTACAATGTGGGAGCAGTCCATAAGTTTCCAGAAACCCTGGGCCCGCTGATACCCTGTTCGGCGGCAGCTCCACGATGGGTTGCCCCGTCCCAGAAGCTCGATTCATAGTGAACGTTAGGAGATGTCCATCATGAGGGTAGTTGATGCTATAGCAAAAATCATGCGCCAAGAAGGTGTCGAGTACCTGCCATGTTATCCCACAACGCCGATGATCGAAGCAGCGGCAGATGCGGGTATCGTGCCCATTGTTTGCAGGCAAGAACGGGTGGGGGTGGGTATTGCCGATGGCTATAGCCGGGTAGCCAATGGCCGACGTATAGGCGCTTTTGCAATGCAATATGGCCCGGGGCAGAAAACGCTTTTTCAGGTATAGCAACGTCCTACTCGGATGCTGTCCCCCTTCTTGTGCTGCCTCTCGGTCATCCAACCGAGAGGGCCGGGTCCTTGCCCCATTTTCATTCAACCACGGTTTATGAACCCATCACGAAATCAGTGGAGCTGGTGAACAGCAGTTCGAGAGTGCCCCAGATAATGCGAAGAGCTTTCAGCAATCTGCGCATGGGACGGCCGGGGCCGGTGATGGTGGAGATACCGGCTGATGTGGCGGTTCAGGAGGTCGATGAATCCGCTACCGTGTACCAAAACATAAAGCCAACCTTGGGGGCGGCGGACCCGCGGGATGTGGATGAAGCAGCCAAGGCGCTCATCGAAGCCCGCGCACCCGTAATCCATGCCGGACAAGGGGTGCTCTATGCAGAAGCAACGCCGGAACTTATGGAACTGGCTGGGATACTGGGAGCTCCGGTGATGACCACCTTGGCAGGAAAGAGCAGCTTCCCAGAGGACCATCCGCTGGCTCTAGGTACAGGATCGGGGACGTCAAGTGCTCCCGTTATTCACTTCCTGCGCAAAGCGGATGTTGTCTTTGGCATTGGCTCAAGCTTTACCAAGCATGGGATGTGCGCCAACATTCCTGCCGGCAAGGTGATGATTCAAGCAACCAACGATGCCCGCGACATAAACAAAGACTACACCATCGATCATCCCCTGATCGGCGATGCCAAGTTGGTGTTGGGGCAGCTGATCGAAGCTGTGAAAGACCGGCTCGGCAGTCAGAAACGAAGCAGCGATGAAGTCGCCGGAGAGATTCGGACCATCAACGATCAGTGGCTGCAAGAATGGTTCCCGAAGCTAAAATCCCCGGAGGCCCCCATCAACCCCTACAGGGTAATCTGGGAGCTAATGCAGACCGTCGATCCGGCTGATGCCATCGTGACCCACGATTCCGGGAGCCCGCGCAACCAGATGGTCCCATTCTACAAAGCTACCGCCCCTCGCAGCTATCTGGGTTGGGGGAAATCCCACGGACTGGGCACAGGATTGGGTCTGACCATCGGGGCGAAGCTTGCTGCCCCCGACAAATTCTGCATCAACTGGATGGGCGATGCTGCCTTCGGTATGGTGGGGCTCGATTTCGAAACTGCTGTAAGATGCAACCTTCCCATCCTTACCATAGTTTCCAACAACTTCGCAATGGCTATCGAAACCACCAGTATGCAGCTATCCCATACGAAGTACGGGACCCGCAAGGTTGGGGGCAACTACGCCGACCTGGCCAAGTCTTTGGGAGGCTGGTCTGAGCGCGTTGAAGACCCCTCGGATGTGGGGCCAGCTATCCAAAGGGCCCGCAGAGCTACAGAAAACGGAGAAGCAGCCCTGCTGGAGTTCATCACTTGCCAAGAAACCAGCTATCCGTTCAGCAGGGATCTGTGATCTGCTCCGGCACACCCCAAAGCTGGCCCAGATACCGCATGATATAGAGAATATGGCTTGTAAAATGAATAATCACCATCTAAGATTGGTCTACTGTGGAAGCAAGTCAAGCTAGATACCGTTTTGGAGCATTAGCCGGCATCGGCGCCGAAGCTGTGGGCGAAGCCGGAAAAAGAACCTTCAAGCTCACCATGCAGGCAGGCGCTGCTACAGCTGTCGTATGGTTGGAAAAGGAACAGCTTTCACAGCTGGGAACCCACATTCAAAGTATCTTATCCTCCTTACCTTCCGAAGATAAAGGAAGGATTGGCGATGCCCCTGAGCGGGAATGGAATGCTCAGATCACCAACCTGGACTTCAAAGCCGCCAAGCTTGCCTTGGGTTATGATTCCGGCTCCAACAATCTCCTTTTCTTGGCCCACGATATCGAAGACGTAGATGATGAAACAGCTACGCTCAGCTGCTGGATTTCCTTGACGCAAGGGGATGCTCTGGGCGAAGAAGCACTGCGGGTTTGTGCTGCGGGCAGGCCCCAATGTTACCTTTGTGGCAAGCCCATCGACCCCGATGGTCATATGTGCCCCAGGACCAACGGGCATGCGCCTCTTGAAACCTGATAGCAACAGCACATGGGTGACGGACCATTGACCCCCGAACAGGATATCCAGAGGTTGTTGCTGGAAGGTGAAATCAGCGGCACCAACCTCACCCTGTGGGGTTCCAACTACACCTTCCTCGTCAAGGTCCAAAACGGAGCTCAAGGTTGCCAAGCTGTTTATAAACCCAGAGATGGAGAAGCTCCGCTCTGGGATTTCCCCGGCGGCACTTTGTACAAGCGGGAGTATGGAGCTTATCTTCTTAGCCAGATACTCGGCTGGGACTTGGTGCCCCTGACCGTGGTCCGTGATGGTCCGTACGGCGTCGGGTCTGTCCAGTTTTTCGTGGACCATGATCCTGAAATCCACTACTATTCCCTGCGGGATGATTACAGCGAAGAACTAAAGAAGATTGCGTGCTTCGACCTGGTGAGCAATAATGCCGACCGCAAAGGCGTGCACTGCATACAGGGCGCCGACGGCAAGATCTGGGGCATAGACCACGGGCTCACCTTCCATGCCCATCTGAAAGTGCGAACGGTGATCTGGGACTTTGCAGGAGAACCCATACCCACATCCTTCCTTGATGATCTGGCAACCTTGGCCAAGCAACTCGAACAGCCCGAGAGCGCCGTCATGGAGCTAATCGGCCTGCTGCACCCAACAGAGGTCGATGCCTTGAAACAGCGGATCAGCTGGCTTATGGATACCCGCGAATTCCCTGGAACCACCCGGCGGCGGCGCTGAGCCACACCATGTGGCAAATGTCATCAAATCCAGCAGCCGTTATTGTAGAGAACTTGGCCAGGGTGTTGAAGAGAAGGCGTGGGTGCAAGGGCTTTATACCCTTCCCTGTCGCTCAGGACGACAATGATAAGACTCCGGGGGGACTAATTCCCTTTCAAAAACTAGCGTCATCGCGGTCATCTGATTAGCTTAACCGATTCCATAAAGCTCTGAGTCAACTCGATACGCTCGTCCGCTACGGACCACAGTTCCTGAGCATAGGTTGAATCATTTCTATTGTCTTTGATGGGTCCGTGAAAAAGACTAACCACAACTCCTTCCTGTTTCGCTATCTCAACTGCAGGTATGAAATCGCTATCACCGGCTATCAGCGCTGCGTGTGTGATCTGGCTCTTACCGCTGAGTAGAGCGAAATCAAGGCCGAGCAACAGGTCGATACGCTTCTGCTGGAATATCGGCTCGCCTTGGTTATTGTGCCCGCGAAACGCCAACCTGCCCTCCCTGACCAGAAACTTTTCAATTCTGGTTAGGGCTCCAAAGAATCCGCGTTTTTGGGCGAACTGCTTCTGTTCGGAAGCAGTGGGCGGCGAGCTTTGATATGGTAGGCAGTTATAGTAATATGTGCGTAGCAAATCCAGAGGTTCTTTGGTATTGCTTGAGATGACGTTAACTACCTTATTCACAAATTTTTGGTAATCAACCCACACTGAGAACTCAGTGGACGCTAGTTTGTCGACGTATCCGCCATCAATAAATATTGCCAAACGAGCCAAAGCAGTGCCCAGTCCAGTTCGGTAGTAACGCAATGTCAATTAAATGGGGCCAAGGAAGTCTCCTTCCTTGGCCCCACATTACTCGCCTGACGTGCGCTCTCTCCCAGAGACTCTCCTCACCTAACGGCCTTTTGCCATAGATGGCTGACCTTACGGTTGGATAGGGGGTTCTTGGATTAGGGGGACGCCAGGGGGCATTCCAACAGCTTTTGTACCAAGCTTCTGTCAAGTTGTCAATGCGGCCGGGTGTTCTGTCCGGGGCCTTTTTCATACCTTGAGGGAGAGGTGGACTGGTGGTAATATGCCGGAAGGATCAGGAGCGGACCTACTCCAGGCGCCGAAGCAGGCGCCTGGTCCTTGATCAAGACATGGCCGTCTTCGAACAACCCGAAAGCGCCGTCATGGAGCTAATCGGCCTGCTGCACCCAACAGAGGTCGATGCCTTGAAACAGCGGATCAGCTGGCTTTTGGATACCCTTGAATTCCCTGGGACCACCCGGCGGCGGCGCTGAGCCAGCCCACAACTGTGGCAGATCGGCGGCGCCATTCAAACTTCCGCCATCTTAGAGCATACCGGACCGGGAGAACCAAATGACCATGATGCGCACAAGCCACGGAGCAGAAAACCCCGATTATGCAGGCAACTACATCAGATGCGGTACCCTATAGCGGGGGTCGCTCCAAGCGATCACCACACCTGCTACAGAAACCGGCGTCGGCACGGTTAATGTTGTCGCAGTGGCTGCAATAAAGTTCTCCCACCGGTCTTACGCTTGGCAAGCCGCAGTAGGTGCAGTACCTGCCGGCCACACTTATCCGCCGTCGGCAGCTTGGGCAGTTGAACCTGGGATAATTTCGTTCGTAGCGGAACGGAGAGACCCGGTTTGCCCACTTGAACTGGCGCAACACCCACCACAAGCCTACTCCCACTATGACTATGCTCGCCACGGGGAAAACAAACACAGCTACGTTAAAGAGTCCGTGGACTGCGGCAGCAACAGCTATTCCGACCACTACCACAATACCACCGCGCGAACCTTCTTGCGCCCGCTTGCCTAACGCATAACCCCAGAAGCTGCCAAATATCACATGAGCCAACGTACTCAGAGGCGCCCGGCCAATCATGACTTCAGGACCGAACTGCAATACGTAGAAAAGGTTCTCCAAGGAAGCGAAACCAAGGCTGGCAGCAGCAGCGTACACCAGACCGCTCGAAGGCTCATCGAAGTACAAAGATCGGAAGGCGAACAGCCGGACCGCCAGGAATTTGCACGTTTCCTCGGCCGGCCCGACGATAAACAACATACCTATAGCAACCGACGCCAGATTGGTTGTGGCGTAGTTCGATATATTGTCGTCAAGAAAAGCGGTGTTGATGATGCCTGCGGGGATGGTGGAGACCATGCCCAAGAAGAAGGTAAGGGCGATTAGCTTTTTGGGTTCTGGACGATAAACATCCCGTTTAACAAAGAACCAGAGCCAGAATATTCCCGGCGTGAATGCCAACAAGGGGAAGACCAGTAACGCCACGGTCGGTTATTACCGCTTATAGACCACAACAGTGTCGCAGATCAGATCGTGCAGCCCTCGCTTATCCTGACGAAACGCTATCATAAAGAAGCCTACCATCAAAGCGATTCCCAAAAGAATGTATGCCAAATACCGGGCAAACGCTCTACCCGGACCAACTCGGGAGCCGTCCGGCCTTAGCACATGAATGCCCACTGCCCGTTTCCCGATGGTAGCTGACCAAACCGAGACGCTGATGGTGTAATAGGCAGCAGACACTATTGAGTTTGTCTCATAGACCGGTGGGCGGGTTGAGTAACACAGGTGTGGGAGCGATGCGCCTCAACAGAGGTTGGCCCGTCCAGTTGCACCGGCCACTTGTCGGCCCCCAGAAAGGTCGTCTACTCTCTTAGTTCCATGGCGCCTTGACCCAGTCCCAAGGCGCTTGGCCGCTGCGCCATAGCTTGAGCAAGTTATGGGTCGTCCCTGCCAGCGACCACTCACTCTGTGCAGCGCCCAACCCCCGTCTCATAAACCGTCGGAACCCCTGGCCTTCCTTGACCTGTCCGAACACCGGCTCCACCAGTACACCCCGCTTCTTGTACAGAGCTCGGCCTCGCTTTGTCAGCAGCTTGCGCTCCATCCTGTCCCTCGGGCTCAGTCCTTTTGGTATACGCCCTCGGGGACACCCCTTCTCCCATAGCAGCTTCCGCTGTTTCCAATCCTTGGTGGTGGCAATAAGAAGCTCAGGCATCTCTGGCCAGGGGCAAGCCCTGATGTTGGCCTCACTCCAGTACCCGGCATCGGCCAAGCCCGCTTTGGGCCGGTCCTCTATGCCGGCTGCTTCCAGAGTATGCGCCATGGTTTGGAGCATCGGCTCCAGTTGCTGCACATCGTTGGCCTCTTGGGTCACTCCAACGGCTACTATGATCTGCTCCTCGCTCACCACCGCCTGGGCATTGTAGCCCTGCACGTACCCTTGCCTGGTCTTCATGATACGACTGTCCGGGTCGGTGGTATTAGCCTTCGCCCCTTCGGTAGGAAGTGGTTCTACCACCTTGGGCTTTCGCCCTCGCTTCTTTTTGCCTGTGACATCTTCTTCTGCCCGCCGTCGCTCCACGTGCTCTTGGACAGCCTTGGCTCCTGCTTCAGCCTCCCGCTGCAGACGTTCCTTGGCTTCCTTCAGGCGCTTGAGCCGCTCCGTCCGTCCCCCTAGCCCTTCCGGTAGCTCATCCCCTCGCCGGTCGGGACCATAATGGGCATCCTCTTCAGCATCCGTTGCCTTGGCCTCTGCCAACATGCGCCGCACTTCTTCTTCAATGGCCTGGTGGCTCCGGTTGGTGGCCAGGGCCGCGTTGGCTGCCACCTTCGTCCCATCAAGAGCCACTACCCCCAACTTCACCAGACCCGCTTCATGGCATAACCTCAGTACCTCTACAAAGAGCTCCTCGAACGCCTCCTCGCGCTCCGCCCTAAAGCGACAGATGGTACGGAAGTCTGGCTGCCGGTTGGCCGCCACCACCCGGAATCCTACATCTTCCTCCAGAGCACGGGCTATGCGCCTGGAACTGCGTACACCCAGGCAGTAGCCGTACAACAGGATGGCCACCATCATCCCCGGATCGTAGGCCGCTGCACCCCATCCATCACTTCGATAGACTGCATAGAACTCCCTCAGATCCATCTGGCCTACTGCATCTACAATGAACCAAGCCAAGTGACCCTCACTCAGCCAATCCCTCATGGACGGCGGCATCAAGTAGCTCTGGTCTCGCTCGCAACTCAGAAGGTTATAAGCCATAGTGTCCTACCTGCCTGATGTTTCTATGAGCTTACTGCTTCGCCAACCCCGCAGGAAGGGGGTTTATGGGACACGCTCTATTAAGACCGCAATTAAGAGAAAACCCTCAGGCACTAATAGGACCAAGATCATGACAGGGATGAAAATAACAATGACATCAATAATATAAGCTACCACACGAATCCAGAAGCCGGCGGGCCTCCCCCAAGCTAGAAACATGTCTGCTGTAGCGGCTTGTACCTCATCTAGGGAACCTCTGAACAACTCGCCTGAAGCCCGTCATTCCCACGAATGCGGGAACCTCGCCCCTCTGTAGGGACGGGTTTCACGTCCATCCTCCGCATCCAAAGGGACTTAATCAGACTATCCGTAAGGTGTCTCCTCACCCGAAAGACCGTCGTATTAATGGGCAGGCCATCAGAGGGAGACCTTAGATTCCTCACTCCGTTCGGAATGACAGTGGGGAGTTCGGAATGACTCTTCCCCTGTCATTCTGAGGGGCGCACCCCGAAGAATCTAAGGAACCTCTGAATAACTCGCCTGAAGACCGTCATTCCCGTCCCCTGAAGCCGTCATTCCCGCGAAGGCGGGAAGGTGAGTTCAGAGAACCTCGCCCCTCTGTAGGGACGGGTTTCACGTCCATCCTCCGCATCCAAAGGGACTTAATCAGACTATCCGTAAGGTGTCTCCTCACCCGAAAGACCGTCGTATTAATGGGCAGGCCATCAGAGGGAGACCTTAGATTCCTCACTCCGTTCGGAATGACAGTGGGGAGTTCGGAATGACTCTTCCCCTGTCATTCTGAGGGGCGCACCCCGAAGAATCTAAGGAACCTCTGAATAACTCGCCTAAAGACCGTCATTCCCGTCCCCTGAAGCCGTCATTCCCGCGAAGGCGGGAAGGTGAGTTCAGAGAACCTCGCCCCTCTGTAGGGACGGGTTTCACGTCCATCCTCCGCATCCAAAGGGACTTAATCAGACTATCCGTAAGGTGTCTCCTCACCCGAAAGACCGTCGTAGTAGTGGGCAGGCCATCAGAGGGAGACCTTAGATTCCTCACTCCGTTCGGAATGACAGTGGGAAGTTCGGAATGGCAGTGGGAAGTTCGGAATGACTCTCCCCCTGTCATTCTGAGGGGCACCTCCCCCCTGTCATTCTGAGGGGCGCACCCCGAAGAATCTAGGGAACCTCTGAACAACTCGCCTGAAGCCCGTCATTCCCGTCCTCTGAAGCCGTCATTCCCGCGAAGGTGGGAACATCGCCCCTCTGTAGGAACGGGTTTCACGTCCATCCTCCGCATCCAAAGGGACTTGATCAGACTATCCCTAGGGGCAATCCGCAAGAAAAACAAAAGGCTGCTCCCGGTTCGTTAACCTTATGGCAACGTGGACAACTTGAAGAGTAAGTCGGCTTCTCGCCTAGTGCGGTTCCGGGTGGCGTTGGGGTGTCAGACTCTACCGATAACCTTGCTCCGCAGAAACGGCAGAACGTACTACCAAAAGGAGCGGAAGTGTTGCAGGTCCGGCAAACATCGTGAAGCTTGACACCGCATCCAGTGCAATAGATTGTCCCTTCAATATTAGGACGGTTGCAACTTGGACAATACTCACTCAAATCCCTACTCATCCACTACGTGTTTCAACAGCTTCATACTGAGACCGCCTAGATCAGATATGAGGGCGGCCTTCGGTCCCAAGGGTGGTCCACCCACTTTCAGGGTAAATAAGGTTGTGATATGGATTCCTTGAAGGTGTTTTTTCATTTCTTCAGAGGTCATGGTACGTTTCAATATGATATCCTCAACGGACCTCAGTCCATCTATATGGCCGATCAAGTACATTGGTTGTAGCTTTCCGAGGCAAGGAAACCGTGACCTCCCAAGGCTCTAGGTCCAAGTTGAAAGCATCATTAGGGGGTTAAGTCCTCGCAGGCATCAAGCGCCGAATCAGGAGGCGATTATGCTCTTGGCCTCACTTCCCTGCTCTGAACTGATTCTGTAGCTGTTATTCCGGGTCGCCATCAGTGGACGCAGACTGCGTTGTGCTGTGTCGTTGACATTGGCCCTGGGCTTTGCGGTGAAGTTAACAGTCCAGGTGCAGGAAAGTGGCGGGGCATCGCTTAGCCCGAGCAATCCGGTCTCAACCGTTGGTGGTCTGGTGGCGTTCCACCGCAGCTTGCAGCTTTGCCTTGAATCCTTCCATGTTCTGGGGTTGGATAACCAGCCGTCCCGGGGTCTTGAGCCGGATTATCAGGCGATTTCCGAAGGCGACAGGTAACGCATCCACCCACTCGATATGGCTGAAGAACACATGTCGCGCCCTTGGACGGCCGTAGAAGATAACCATCCGATCATCGTAGATGGAGTAGTACCCCGGAGTTGTGAACCAAGCATAAAGAGCAAAGCACAACCCTATGAGCATCAAATAGCTGGACATCCAGATTACCCCGATGGCTATGGAACCCAGCGCAACCATCAGACGTAGGTTTCCCATTCCGGCGTGCTTTTCGACGTGCTGAGGTTCTTGCGGTTGAGTCGATTCCAAAGCTCTAGCCCTCTTCTGTAGGCCCCTGTTCTTGTATAGGGCCCTGTTCTTCCGTGTGGCCAAGATGGGAATCTACAGCTTCTTTGAACTTTTCTTGGAACTCTTCTAAAGCTTTGGGTTGGATGATGATCCGTCTGCCACTCTTCAACCTGATCCACATCCGGTTGCCGAAGTTGAACTTAAGCAGTTCCACATGATCAATGTCCTCGAAGAGCACATGCTTTATTCGTGGTCTCCCATAGAAAACCACCAGCCGGTCTAAATACACGCTGTAAGACGAAGGGGTCGTCAGCCAACTGTAAGCTGACGCCACAATCCCGATAACAACGAAGTCGCCGGGAACGAAGAGCCCAGCCTGAACAACCACACCCATAACTGTGAAGGCAATGCCCAGCATCAACGTGATGTTCAGGGAAGATATATGACGATCGGTAAAGAGTGGTTCTGGACGCTCCATATGGGCATTGTATCACATCCGTGTCGGTTCTCTCGAAAGAAACGATGGTCGCGATAGCAGGAACCTACGAGCGCTACCGGCGTCTACCAGCTTAATTCTGGTATAATGCACCCCGGATACTCTGGGCGTTATAACTTTCCCTGCACGGGTGCTTCTCAATGGACCTCCCTTTGAGCAATAAACAGATCCAGCTGACGGTCTACGACAATGAACCGTTGGCCCGTCTGGCCCAGCAACGACTTCAGCAAGAACATATCCCCTGCGTCGTCCGTTCTTTGGGAGTTGGCCCAGGGGGTTGGGGAGTGGCGACCTACCTGCCTCATGGTTTGTACGTCAAAGCTCCCGACGAGATGCAGGCCAGGGAGATACTGGACCTGCCTCCAGGGGAGATCTCGGAACGGGAAGGAGAACCTCTCAGCCCGCCAAGAAAGGTCAACCCTGCTGTTCTGGCGCTGATTGTCATTGCAGCCATAGCCCTGCTGGTCAACCTCAGGATGGGCTTGCTGTGATCAGGAGCTACTTGGTCCATAGGTGGTTCATGAAGGAGGAACATACTTGGTAATACGAAGAGAAACCCTGCTTCCGGAGCATGTGGAGTTCCAGCGGGGAGCTACCGGCAGGCCGCCCGTTTCAGGGACCCAAGGGATCGTATCTTCAGGGCATCACCTGGTTTCCCTTTCGGGGATGAAGATGCTGCTAAACGGTGGGAATGCTTTCGATGCAACAGTCGCAATGGGGTTGTCGGCGGGGGTCATCGAACCGGCAGCTCCATACTCCTTGGCGGCTGAAGGCTCCTTCATGCTATATCATGCGGCATCAGGCCAGCTATTATCGTTGAGCGGCCAAGGGGTGGCAGCGGGCGGAGCTACCGTGGATATGTTCAGGAGCAGGGGGTTGGATAAGGTTCCCACGGGACCCCATCCTGATGCGGGGCTATCCTTCACCGTTCCCGGCATCATGGGCGCCTACCTGTCGCTGCTTGAGCGATACGGGACCAAGACCTTCGCAGAAACAGCTGCGCCGGCCATCGATTATGCCCGCCGGGGCTTCCCTATGTACCAGTTCATGCGCCGTATGCTAGGGTTTCGGGGCACCGCTGAGCGAATCAAGAAATATTCGCCCCAAGGAGCCAAGGTCTTCTTTTCCGGCGATGAACCCCACGAGGTGGGGCAGTTGGTGGTGCAGGAGAAGCTCGCTGCTACGTTGAGCAAGATGGTGGATGCTGAAGGCGGGATTACCGGGAGTAGGCAGGCTGGGCTTGAAGCGGCCCGAAACATGTTCTACCGGGGAGATATTGCCAAAACTATCGTCGAATGTTCCGACCGGCTCGGCGGGCTACTGACCATGGAAGATTTGGCAAGCTACTCGCCAAAATACGAAGATCCCCTCAGCAGCACATTTCGTGGATATCGCATCCGCGCCCAATCGACATGGACTCAAGGGGCAGTGCTGCTGCAGGCGCTGAACATCCTGGAAAGCTTTGATCTTAAAGGGATGGGGCACAACTCAGCACGGTACATCCATACCGTTGCCGAAGCTATCAAGCTGGCTTTCGCAGACCGTGAAGCATTCTACGGCGACCCGGATTATGCTGCGGTCCCCATTGATGGACTATTATCCAAAGCTTACACAGCCACACGGATACCTCTGATTCAGGAAGATGCTGCTTGGCCGGAGCTTCCTCCAGCCGGAGATCCTTGGGTCCACAGCGAGATGACGCCCCCGATGAAACGGGTGTCGGGAGGATCCGAAGAACCAGGTTCCGGCCCCGGGTCAGACCACGGCACCACCCACCTGGCAGCTATCGACCGGGAGGGCAACATCGTTTGTGCTACTCCCAGCGGCGCCGCTTTCTTCAAGTCGGTCTATTTCCCGGAGCTGGGGTTGGCATTGAGTACCCGGAGCGAAATGTTCTTCGTAGATGAAAGCCATCCCAACGGGATCGCACCTGGAAAGCGTCCGCGCACCACGCTGGTCAACTACATGGTGTGCCAAGATGATCAACCCTTCATGACCGTTGGCTGCCCCGGCGGCGACAACCAAGCCCAATCAGATATCCAACTGGTGTTGAATGTGCTGGTCTTTGGTATGAATCCCCAAGAAGCGGTGGAAGCTCCAAGGTTCGCATCCCAGAGCGTAACCAACTCATTTTATCCCAGGGTTTACCGGCCTGGGCACCTTGATGTAGAACCGGGGATCCCAACAGACGTACAACTGGAGCTTGAATCTTTGGGGCACAAGGTTGTGGAAGCATTCCCCTGCGGGTACGGGGCAACGGTGACCCGGCGAGAAATCGGGTCTGGGGTTATGAGTGCGGGCGCCGATAACCGCACCGCTTCGTATGCCATTGGATGGTAGGTAAGCAACAGGCCGGAACGGAGTTGTGCTGCTAGATTCTGGCCAAGACACTTCTTAGAGCGGCGGCGAAGGAGTCCATTTCCCTTTCGGTCATTGCTGCGGAAACCGCACCGACCAAGCCGGGAGTGAACATTACCCCTTCGTTCATAAGCCCCCAGAATACCTTGTGCTTGAGGTTTTGATCACCGGCTGCCACGTCGCGCCAGGTGCAAACAGGTCCATCGACAAAGTGGATTCCGAACAAAGAACCCAGACCTGTCACCTGAACGGGGACCTCCAGTTCAGCACAAACATCCCGGATGGATCGTCGAAGATAGTCGGTGAGGTGGTCCAGCTGCAGATAAGCATCCAGCGTCAGATTTTCCAAGGTTATCCCACCAGCCAACATCGTCATCGGATTTCCGTTGAAGGTGCCTGCATGAACGACGGCCGGGCCTTTGAGGGGATCAAATAGCTCCATCAACTCTTGGGAGCCACCGAATGCTCCGACAGGAAATCCGCCTCCGATGATCTTGCCGAAGGCGGTCATATCCGGGACAACCCCGTAGTGCTCCTGAGCTCCACCGGGAGCTACACGGAAGCTGATCACTTCATCGAAGATCAAGACGATATGGTTTCGAGCGGTGAAGTCCCTGAGCATCTTGAGGTAGTCCAGTTCTGCCGGGACCATTCCAGAGCTTCCAAGAACAGGTTCGACGAGGACTGCTGCCAGATCGTCAGCGTGTTCTTCGAGGATATTACGGGCTGCCAATGTTTCGTTAAAGGGCAGCACCACAACCTGATTAACCGTTTCTGGAGGAAGTCCGCCGACGCTTGCCACCGGTATCGGATGATCAGCCGGACCTGCCGTTTCTGGATTGGTGCGAACGCTAACCGAGACCGCATCATGGGTGCCATGATATCCGCCTTCGCACTTGGCTATCTTGGTTTTTCCTGTAAAAGCTCTGGCTGCCCTGATGGCATTTAGCGTAGCTTCGGTGCCTGAATTGGTGAACCTCACCATATCCAAGGAAGGGACGCGGTCGCAGAGAAGCTTTGCCAACATGACCTGGTAGCGATTGGGAGCATTGTAGGTGAAACCCCTCGCAGCTTGTTTCTGGATGGCTTTTACCACCGGCGGATACGCATTCCCGTGTATCAAGGTGGTCATACAACCGATGAAATCCAGGCGGGCGGCGCCGTCAACATCATGGACGTAGCATCCCTCCGCCCGTTCAATATAGACCGGGTAGGGTTCCCAAAAAATGCTGCTTCGAGTATCTCCGCCCGGTAGATATCTTTGGGCTGCTTTCCAAAGGTTCTGGGAAGCGCGGGTCATTCCCAAGTAGCGGTCCAGCTCGTACTGCGAATCGGTCCCTGAAGCCATTTGACTTACCTTCTGGTGAGTGGGTGAGTGAGCATCCCAGCTTCTCTACGGCACACCGATGATAGCAGGTCGGTCCCGGTTTTCCCACCGGATCACCTGTTTTCCCACCGCAGCACATGTTTTCCCACCGGATCACATGTAAGTAGCTGCTCAGACTCCAAGATTCAAATCTTGAAGGCCTCCCCCAATGTCATTCCGAGCGCAGCGAGGAATCTAAGATCTCCCTCCGACGGCCAGTCCATTACTACGATGAGCCATCATGTAAGCAAGCATCCCAGATTCTTCGGAGTGCGCTCCTCAGAATGACATGGGGAGGGTGCCCCCAGGATGACATGGGGACGGGTGCCCCCAGGATGACGGGAAAGGGATGCTCCTCCGAATGACGGGGGAATGTCATTCCGAGCTCCCCCAATGTCATTCCGAGCGGAGCGAGGAATCTAAGATCTCCCTCTGATGGCCAGTCCATTACTACGATGAGCTGGCGTGTGAGCAGGCATCCTAGATTCCTCACTGCGTTCGGAATGACACAAAGGGAGTTGCTCCTCAGAATGGCGGGCGGGGAGAACCCTCAGAATGACATGGGGAGGGGGTGCTCCTCAGGATGAAGGGGAATTGTCATTCCGACCTCCCCCCAATGTCATTCCGAGCTCCCCAATATCATTCCGAGCTCCCCCCTGTCATTCCGAATTCCCCCAATGTCATTCCGAGCGGAGCGAGGAATCTAAGATCTCCCTCTGATGGCCAGTCCATTACTACGATGAGCTGGCGTGTGAGCACGCATCTTAGATTCCTCACTGCGTTCGGAATGACACAAAGGGGGTTGCTCCTCAGAATGACGGGGAGGGGGAAACCCTCCGAATAACGGGACGGGAGGCGCGCGCCCAGAAAGACGGGGGGTGCTCCTCTGAATGACATCCATATTTTGTCATTCCGAGCTCCCCCCCTGTCATTCCGAGCTCCCCCCTGTCATTCCGAGCTCCCCCCTGTCATTCCGAGCGGAGCGAGGAATCTAAGGTATACCTCTGATGGCCAGCCCATTACTACGATGAGCTGGCGTGTGAGCAGGCATCTTAGATTCCTCACTGCGTTCGGAATGACACAAAGGGGGTTGCTCCTCAGAATGACGGGCAGGGAGAACCCTCAGAATGACGGGACGGGGAGAACCCTCCGAATAACGGGGCGGGAGGCGCGCGCCCAGAAAGACGGGGGCGCTCCTCTGAATGACATGGGGAGGGGGGCTGCCTGCATTTTTCACCACGGCTGAACGGTTGCAGCGGTTATGTGTGTAAGATGGTTCCTGGGTCCACGGGCGCCGCCCGTGGTTATTATCCAAAATACTGGCTGATTTTTCGCTGTAGAAACCTTGAAGTTTTATGATGATTCTTGCTAGGCTGAGGAATGTGCATGATCAGGTGGGTAGGCGGGAGTGTAACCATTCTTCCACGTTTTCAGTAGTGTTGGCGCCAACCCCATTACTCTTTGTCTCGAACCCAACGGTCGGCGCCGGACACAGCATACCGGATAACCTCCATGAGCCTTGTTATCCGGCCCGCATTCCAAGACCTTCCTGTGGGGTATTAGGGACGATCAGAGCCGAACATGTCCAACGCAGACAAGATGCTTTCAACATCTAACATAGCTGTGCTGGACAAAGGAAGTTCGGTCCGGGTCATTGGCCGGGGTGCCAAGGTCGACTTTATTTTGGACCAAGATACCCCCGCCGAGCTGTTGGAAGCTAAGCTACGCAGCTACCTACAAAGGAGCCGAGGGTGGTTCGCCGGAGGGGAGGTGGCAGTAGATGTAGGGCGAAGGGTGCTGAATTTCGACGAGCTAAGGCATCTTCGAAGCATCTTCGAAGATGAGCATCATCTTAAGGTTGCCAGATTCGAATGTTCAGCAGAGGTCCTGCAGGGGGCTATCGCAGAAGGTTCCGATGTCCCGGTTTCTCTGACCTTCCAAGAAAAGCCCAGCACAAAAAAGCCCATACCAGTCCTGCCGACCCCCTTGTTCGTCCAGAATAACTGCCGCTCAGGAATGATCATCGACCACCCCGGCGATGTGGTGATATTTGGTGATGTGAACCCAGGAAGTCAAGTTATATCAGAAGGTGACGTTGTGGTCCTTGGAACCCTCAGAGGTGCGGTCCATGCAGGAGTAAAGGACAATGAGGGCAGCGATGCCAGCATCCTTGCCCTCGACCTGCGGTCCGCCCATCTCCGTATAGGTCCTCACACCTACCTTGGTCCGGCAAGCCGGAGAAAGGTCCCGAAAGCGCCAACACCAGAGATCGTCCATGTTCGTGGTGGAGCTGTTGCGGTGGCGCCTTTCACGGGCAAGTTTCAGAGTAAACAGGAAAGGAATCTCCTATGAAGGGGAAAACTTACGTGATCACCTCAGGCAAGGGGGGTGTTGGAAAGACTACCACAACAGCCAATCTGGGAGCCGGACTGGCCCTCAGGGATCATAAGGTGGCGGTGGTGGATACCGACATCGGCCTTCGCAACCTGGATGTGGTGATGGGTCTGGAGAACCGCATAGTCTATGATCTGGTGGATGTGGTCGAAGAAAAGTGTCGTCTTGCCCAAGCGATGATTAGAGATAAGCACGCCAAGGAGCTGTACCTCATCCCCGCCGCCCAGACCAGGGACAAATCGGCCCTGCAGCCCGAGCAGATGAAGAAGTTGTGCGACACCCTACGGGAGCAGTTCGACTACATCCTGATCGACTGTCCGGCGGGAATAGAGCAAGGCTTCCAAAATGCCATAGCTGCGGCGGATCATGCCATCGTTGTGACCACTCCTGAGGTTTCGGCGATACGGGATGCCGACAGGGTAATCGGGCTTCTCGAAGCAGCAGAAATACCCATGCCCAACCTGGTAATCAACAGGCTGAAACCCGGCATGGTGAAGCAAGGCGACATGATGGATAAGGATGATATCCTCGACCTGCTTTCGGTAAACATGTTGGGCTTGGTGCCTGATGATGAACAGATCATAATATCGACAAATAGGGGCATACCCACGGTGCACAATCCTAAATCGTGGTCTGGTGAAGCTTACCGACGCATCGCAGCCCGTATAGACGGAGATGATGTACCCTACCTGGATGTGGAAAACGTCCCAGGTCTATTTTCCAAGATCAAGAAGATATTTGCCCGGCCCACGAGGGAGTTTGGTCGATGATCGATCTCATTAGATGGGCGCTGAAACGGTCCGCGCCCAGCGGAGAAACGGCGCGGCAACGTCTCCGGCTGATCTTGGTAATGGACCGGGGCGGGCTTCCCCAAGATTGTATGGAAGCTCTTAAACAGGATATCCTCAAGGCGGTATCAAAGTACTTGGTTGTGGATGAAGATTCGGTGGAGATGGATATTCGCCGCTCTGATGATTCCCTGATTCTTGTTTCCAACATCCAGGTCAAAGAAGTGATCAAAGCTTCTGCCTGAGGTGGAACAGCCGCCCAATCCTCCAAGGCGATCACCGGACGACCATCCGCGTTTCTAGAGCTGCCTCAGGTGGCCAACGCCAAGCGGCTCGGGTTACACCAGTCTGCCTAAAGCCGCAGGCATAATTGGCCTGCTTAAAGCCACAGGCATAAGGGGATCAGTCCCCATTGGACCCTCTTCGGGCCAGAACTCACTGCGGTGCTTCTTTCTCAACTTCGGCAACATTCTCCCGTCTACCCGACAGCATCAGTTAAAAAATATGGTTGGCAGATGCTCAGTCTCCACCATGTAAACCTTGTAGGCCCTCCCCCCAAATTGTCATCCAACCCCCCCGTCATTCATTCCAAACGCCCCATTCCCACCCCGAATGCCCCCCACACCGTCATTCCGAACGCAGTGAGGAATCTAAGATCTGCATCTGATGGCTGGTTCGTTACTACGATGAGCCTTAAGGTGAGCCGGCATCTTAGATTCTTCGGCGTGCGCGCCTCACAATGACATTGGGGGAAGGTGTTTCTTAGAATGACATCAATAACATGTCAATCCGAACCCCCCTCACCGCCCCGCCGAGTCCACCTCACTGTCATTCGGAATGCCTCTTCACTGTCATTCCGAACGCCCCTCACTGTCATTCCGAACGCACCCCCACTGTCATTCCGAGGAGCGCACGACGAGGAATCTAAGATCTCTCTCTGGTGGACTGTCCGTTACTACAACAAACCATCGTGTGCGCCGGGATTTTAGATTCCTCACTGCGGTTCGGAATGACAGGGGGAGGCGGTCCTTGGAATGACGATAAGGAGGACAGTCCTTGGAATCACGATAAGGAGGGCGGTCCTCAGAATGACATCAATAACATGTGTCATTCCGAACCCCCCTTATTGTCATTCCGAGTGGCCCTCACCGTCCCGCCGAGTCCCCCTCACTGTCATTCTGAGTCCCCGTCACCGTCCCGCCGAGTCCCCTTCACTGTCATTCCGAGTGGCCCTCACCGTTCCGCCGAGTCCACCTCACTGTCATTCCGAGTGGCCCTCACCGTTCCGCCGAGTCCCCCTCACTGTCATTCCGAGTGGCCCTCACCGCTCCGCCGAGTCCCCCCCTCACTGTTCCGCCGAGTCCCCCCCTCACTGTCATTCCGAGGAGCGCACGACGAGGAATCTAAGATCTCCCTCTGATGGCCTGTCCGTTACTACGACCAACCATCGTGTGCACCGGGATTTTAGATTCCTCACTGCGGTTCGGAATGACAGTGAAGAGGCGGTCGTCGGAATGACTATAAAGAAGGCGGTCCTTGGAATGACATCAATAACATGTCATTCCGAATGCCCCTCACCATTCCGCCGAGTCCACCTCACTGTCATTCGGAATGCCTCTTCACTGTCTTTCCGAACGCACCTCACTGTCATTCCGAGGAGCGCACGACGAGGAATCTAAGATCTCCCTCTGATGGCCTGTCCGTTACTACGACCAACCATCGTGTGCGCCGGGATTTTAGATTCCTCACTGCGGTTCGGAATGACAGGGGGAGGCGGTCCTTGGAATGACGATAAGGAGGGCAGTCCTTGGAATCACGATAAGGAGGGCGGTCCTCAGAATGACATCAATAACATGTCATTCCGAACGCCCCTCACCATTCCGCCGAGTCCACCTCACTGTCATTCCGAACGCACCTCACTGTCATTCCGAGGAGCGCACGACGAGGAATCTAAGATCTCCCTCTGATGGCCTGTCCGTTACTACGACCAACCATCGTGTGCGCCGGGATTTTAGATTCCTCACTGCGGTTCGAAATGACAGGGGGAGGCGGTTCGGAATGACAGGGGGAGGCGGTACTTGGAATGACAGGGGAAGGCGGTACTCGGAATGACAGGGGGGAGGCGGTTTGGAATGACAGCGGGGGAGGCGGTCCTTGGGATGGGGGGCGGTTCTTGGAATGACGTCACGGGGAGGGACGATTGGCCGCATTTCCCAACAAGTCTGAAAGGCTGCCATGGTTGTTTGTTCCGGCCTTGTTTGTTTGTTCCGGCCTTGGTTGGTTGTTTCGGCGTTGTTTGTTACGGCATCTGAGTACCCTTGTTTCTGAGGACTTTGTATAATAGGCTCGTCCTTGGTCTTATATGGGAGGAAACCGATGCTCAAGTTGCTGATATCAGGTGGAATGATCGTAGATGGCGCCGGGAACCCCGGTTACTACGGCGCCGTGGGCATCGATGGTGAGACCATCCGCATCTTTCGCGGGGATGTTTCTTCTTTGGAGGCGCAAAGAACCATAGATGCGGCCGGCAAGGTCGTGTGCCCCGGCTTCATCGATATGCATGCCCACTCAGGGTTGGTCCTGCTCGCCGAGCCGGAACATCTGCCGAAGGTCCATCAGGGCATCACCACGGAACTGATAGGAGTGGACGGCAACTCCTACGCTCCCATCATAGACCATGAAGATTTTCTAAAGCTGGTTGAGCTTAACTCAGGATTGGATGGGGCTCCCCCCTTGCCTGATCGATGGTCCACTGTAGCTGAATACCTGGCGTTGTTCGACAATAAGGCATCGGTCAATGTGGCTTATATCATCGGCAATTCGCCGTTGCGGATCTGTGCCATCGGATGGAAGGACCAACCTGCCGACCAAGCCCAGCTCGAAAACATGAAAGCACTGCTGCGGGAAGGCATGGAAGAAGGAGCCTTTGGTATTTCCACCGGCTTGGATTATCCGCCCGGCAGCTATGCGGACACCGCGGAGCTGGTCGAGCTGTCCAAGCAGGCGGCGCGGTTGGGTGGCATCTATCACACCCATGTGCGCAACACCTTGGGTGACCGGTTCTTGGACCCGTTCAAAGAAGCAATTGAAATAGGCCGGGCAAGCGAGATTCCCTGCCATCTAACCCATCTTTATCAGCGGGTCACCGCTCCCGGTGGAGCCAGGAAGATACTTGGGTTGGTTGAGGACAGCCGTGAAGAGGGCTTGGATGTGACCTTCGACAGTTATCCCTATATCTACAGCAGCACACGTCTGCTGATCATCTTCCCCCAGTGGGCGCAGGACGGCGGGCCGGAGCGGTTGAAGGATGTGATGAGGTCTGAGGAAGGCCGGGAGCGCCTGCGCCGGGAGATTCAGCCCAGAGGGCCGTCCTGGGAGGAGATGTGGCTGACCTACTTCAAGCATCCTCACAATCACCGGTACGAAGGCCGTTCCGTTGCCGAGGTGGCAGAGATGGCCGGGAAAGGGGAAGTGGATGCTCTGTGCGACCTGCTCTTGGAAGAAGACCTCCAGACCTCCTATGTCACCATAGGGCCCAACGGGAACACCCTTCCCGACTTTGTGACCCATCCGCTATCCATGGTCGGCAGCGATGCAGTCTTGCTGGGTGATTTTCCCAGTCCCCGTACCTACGGCACCTTTCCGGTGATCCTTTCAGAGTTCGTCCGGGAAGAAAACAAGTTGTCCTTGGAGAATGCTATTCGCAAGATGACCTCCTTCCCAGCCCAACGATTGGGAATCCCGGACCGCGGGATATTAAGGGAAGGAATGAAAGCGGACATCGTCGTCTTTGATCCCAAGTCCGTAAAAGCTCCGGCGACACGGCATGAACCGAAACAGTTCCCCATCGGAATCGATTATGTTATCGTCAACGGCCAACTTGTCGTCGATGATGGCAAACACACAGGAGCGCTTGCGGGGCGTTCCCTGCGCAGGGGGCGTTCGAACACCTAACTTTCAACCGCTTTAAGCTCCCGTACCGGCTCTCCTGCAAAGTAACCTTGGATATCTTCCACCGCTTGACGGAAGTATCCCAAGTAGCTTTCGCGGATCACATAACCTATGTGGGGAGTGATAACCGTGTTCTCCATGCGTCGAAGGGGATGTTCCGATGGTAGAGGTTCCTGATCAAATACATCCATAGCGGCGCCCGCGATTGCTTTTCTTTCCAGCACGTCAATCAGAGCTGCTTCGTCGACTATGGGTCCTCTGGAAGTGTTTATCAGATATGAGGTCGGCTTCATCAATGCCAGTTCATGGGCGCCCACCAACCCTGTGGTGCGTTGACTGAGAATCAGATGGATGGTTACCACATCGGCAGACCGGAGAAGGTCATCCTTCGAGACCAAGGAAACGCCGAACTGGGTTGCTCTCTCTTGCGTCAGGTTCTGGCTCCAAGCAATCACATCCATCCCGAAAGCATTCCCGACGGTTGCCACCTGAGAACCGAGGTTCCCCAAACCGATCACACCCAAGGTTTTATTTCGCAACCCCTCTCCCAATGTCACCTGCCATCCGCCTTCCCGGGTTGCTCTATCTTCGGTAGGAATATGACGCAACAAGCTCAGGATCAGACCCCATGTGAGCTCAGCGGTGGCATAGCTTTGGCCGGAGGTGCCACAGACCGTGATTCCCAAGTCTTCGGCCGCAACCATATCAATGGACCGGTTGCGCATCCCTGTGGTGATCAACAGCTTCAGGTTGGGCAGGTGTTCAAGGACCAGCCTTGGAAAGGGAGTGCGCTCCCGCATTGCTATGATTACATCGAACTCTTTCAGACGATCAATAAGATCATCGGGATTCGACATATGGTCTTTGAACGTCTGGATTTCGTTGCCTTCTTGGAGGATGCTCCAGTCTGCCATATCCAGTGCTACTGCCTGATAATCATCCAAAATGCCGATCTTTGACACAGCCTACCTCCAATTCGCCGGGTTGTTTTTCTATGACAATATCCTAGGACAGGTACTCTTTCTGCCAGCGGGCATAATCACCGCGGGCTTGAGACATGTCAAGAAGCTCCGTGGATGCCACTACCTGGGACAGGTCCGCCGGAGAACCGCCATCCCTGAGATGCTTTAGGACATCGTATGCAGCTTTGGCTGAAGCATAGAAAGGTTGGTGCCCCTGTAACGCCACCCGGACACCCACCGAAGCAAGGTATTGTAGGTCGGCAAAGTCGGGGGATGTTCCACCGATGATCAGGGGCAGGCTGGTCACTTTGTGCACTGCTTCCACCTGTTCTTTATGGGAGATGGTTGTCAAAAAAATGGCATCCACACCAACATCTCCCATTCTCTTAACTCGTTCTTCCGCTTCTTCGATGCCACTGAAACGAAGAGCGCCGGTGCGGCCTACGATAACCAACGACGGGTCTTGGCGAGCTTCCAATGCAGCTTTGAGCTTGCCAATCAGCTCACCCATGGATATCAGGCCTTCACCTTCGTCACCGTAACTTTTGGGCAACACCGTATCTTCGATGGTAAGTCCGGAAGTCCCTGCGGTTTCCAGCTCTTCCACAGTCCGCATGACGTTCAACGCATTCCCATATCCATGATCAGCATCTACCAAGAAGCTGAGGTCGCTGGCCCGGGCGATGCGTCTGACCTGCTCAGCAAACTCCGAAAGGGTGAGAACAACGATATCCGGCGCGCCAAGCACCGTCGCCGATGCAATCGAACCTGCGAACATCCCCATTTCGAACCCCAAGGATTCAGCCATTCTTGCGGACATAGGATCGTAGATAGAAGCTGGGTGGACACATTCGTTTCCAGTCAGAATCTGCCGGAACCGATTTCTGCGTTCGGATGGCAACATGGATAGAACCTCCTCTTCGTACCTCAGAAAACGGGATGTCAGCTATCCGCAGGGTGCGGGTGCTGCATTCTAGTTATATTAGCTTCCTTATGGAAATTACACCAGATAGCTGATACCATGGTTCGGACGAGCAACGGACCGCTGATACTCTGTGTCAACCCATCTCATCCAGGAGGCCCTGCCATGGTCGAACGCCAGCACTTTATGCCCGGCTCTATGCCATCGACCGCCGGCTTTTCTCAGGTCGTCAAAGCAGGGAACACCATCTACATCGCTGGGCAAGTGGCCTTGACGGCAGACCGGGAGCTTGTTGGCGCCGGCGATGCTGAAGCACAGGTGAGGCAAACATGGCGGAATATTCAATCCGCCGTGGAATCAGTGGGAGGCACATTGGCGAATGTGGTCAAGACCACCACCTTCGTGACCAGCATGGACCACATCTCTGCAACCCGGAAGGTACGGGCCGACCTGTTCCCGGACGGGAACGCACCCCCAGGCGCCATAGTGGAAATAAACAGGTTGTCGTTGCCTGAAGCAATGGTGGAGATAGAAGCCATTGCTGTGCTGGACTAAAAAACCGCCAGCCTGCCGTCAAAGATTCTAGGTGGATACCAACCGAAAGGAGCAAAACCGATGATCTCTCAGTTGAGGATATACACCATCAACCGCGGAATGATGGACCAGTGGGTAAATCATTTCAACGAGGTCCTCATGCCCATATATGGAAGCGTGGGAATCAAGGTTGAAGGTGCATGGGCCAATGAAGATAAGAACCAGTTCGTCTGGATTCGCACCTTCGAAGATGCTGCCGACCTGGAGGCTAAGGAAGCTGCTTTTTATGGTTCTGACGCATGGAAATCCAGCGTAGACAAAACCAGGAGCCACCTGGCACGGGTTGATGTTCAACTGATCAACAATGTGCTCGCCGCAGCAAACTAAAAGGACATTACCGGAGGAGCTATGGCCCACCTGAGGATGCTTGCTTGTTTTGCTCACCCCGATGATGAAGCGTTTCCTGTGGGTGGCACCTTGGCAACCCATGCTTCCAAGGGCGTGGATGTCCGGCTGATCTGCGCTACCCTCGGCGATGAAGGTGAAATCCGACAAGAGGGGTCGGCCACCACGGAAACCTTGTCCCAAGTGCGCTGTCAAGAGTTGCGATGTTCTTGCAGGAGCTTGGGGATAGGGGAGCCGGTAATCTTGGGGTACAGGGATTCTGGAATGGCTGGAACTGAAGCCAACAACCATCCACATGCTTTCGCGAAAGCTGATGCTGATGAGGTTGTGTCCATTATCATGGAAGAAATGCACCGGTTCCAGCCTCAAGTTGTGCTGACCTTCGGGCCCGATGGTTTGTATGGTCACCCTGACCACATCGCCATCCACCGCCACACCACCGCAGCTTTCCACAAAGTTCGGGCTTCCAAGGCTTTCGCAGAGCAGGACCCGGATGGTTCCGGCCCACCTTTTCTCAACAAGCTGTTCTATAGTGTTCGCCCCAGGGGGTTCAGAACAAGAATGGCCCTGAAACTGCAGGAAGCCGGCGTAGATGCGCCGTTGCCTTCCCCCGAACGTGTCAACGATGGTGTGCCTTCTGATCTGATCCATGTGGAGATGGACACATCGGACATGATCGAGCGGAAGCTGAGCTCTCTTCTTTGCCATCGCACCCAACAAAGCCCCCAGCGTCCGTACCATCAGCTGCCCCGAGGAGTTGTTGCAGACATCATAAGCCCGGAACACTTCACCCGGGGTTACCCTGAAGTATCCCTTGGAGAAACGGTAGCTAATGATCTATTCGACGGAATTTGAACACCCTTTCCGCCAAGTGGATAAATTCAAAACAACGGAGGAATCAAGATGGTAAGCCCCACTGATTCGAACCAGGTCCTTCTAACCGGCGAAAATTCCTTTATGCGTCTGAGCCACGAGGATGGCGGCCCGCTGACTGTGCGAGCCAGCCATTGGCGCATCCTGTTATCCCCCGGCGGTCCGGGACATGTTCTCTTCTTGTCTGGCGAGGTAACCGATAATCAGGTGCAGATATACACAGACAATGTTGCGATGACCCGGTGGTTGCAGGGTGAGATCCAAGGGCTTCTTACCCCTGAGTTCGGCGATCAGGAGATCCCAGTGATAGATGCCGAATTCGATCGCCTGGGAGATGTTCGCTCATTCTCCACAGAAGAAGTGACCTCCAGGGATTCGGAGATCGCTCTGACTTGGTATGATTTTGCAGAACCCTTTGTGATTCGTGCGGCTCCGGGCAGCACACCTGGGCGGCCCCACGGCGTATACAGCGCTTTTATTCCGGCACGAAGAGCTTATCTGACCTTCAATGGCGAAACCAGCCCAGGCAGGCCCTTTCCTGCTGATCGGGACGGCCACGAAAGCAGCACCGCTTGCTTGGCTTGGTCTGAAACTTGGGTCAAGCCCCGTTAACCATCCGAGCAACGACCAGGAAGGAACCGTTCTTTGCAGAGCTTGGTGACACCCAAGGACCCCGGTCGCAAGCCTTGGGCCATGACCTTGGGGGAGATGTTGGCCGAAGCAGTCCGGCGAAATCCCCACAAGGTGTACCTTTACCACAACGGGCAACAGGTTACCTACCATGAGCTCCTTGAGCGCTCCCTCAGAGTTGCGTCGGTATTTCGGAACATGGGGGTCGTTCATGGGGATAGAGTTGGGGTCTTCCTTCCCAACGGCCCTGAGTTCCTCATCATCTGGATGGGCTTATCATTGCTGGGGGCTGTCTGCGTTCCCATAAATACCGCCTACCGACGTGATGAAATGGCCTACATCCTCAATAATGCAGAAGCCAAGGGCGTTGTTTGCCATCACGCGCTGATGGAAGTAGGCCAAGAAGCTTCGTTGATGTGTCCCTCCCTAGATGTGCGATTGATGGTCGGAGGAGAACAAGATGATGAGGCCCATCCTGACTGGAACAGCTTTTGGGACCTCCTCGGACATACCCCTCCCATCATCGATTATGTCGATCTGCCCAAGGTTGCTCCATCGGACCTATCGATGTTGGTTTACACCTCAGGCACCACTGGCAGACCCAAGGGTGTGATGATCAGCCATGAGATGTACGTAGCAGCCGGGCAGGGGTTTGCGGTGTGGACCCACGCCACCGACCATGACCGCTTCTTCACCTGCCTCCCCTATTTTCATGCCAATGCCCAGTACTATTCCACCATGGGTTCTATGGCCGCGGGAGCCAGTTTGATCTTGGAAGACCGGTTCAGCGCTTCCCGGTTCTGGGATCAGATACGAAGCTCCCAAGCCACGGTGGTCAACTTCATAGGTATGATGATGCCGGTGCTGCTGAAGCAGCCGCCGACATCCCAGGACGATCTCAACTCCGTCAGGTTGTTCTATGGTTCTCCTGCCATGGATGCTGAGCTATTGGAACGTTTCGAGAAGCGGTTCGGAGCCCGTGTGCTCATCGGATTCGGGATGACCGAAACCTGCTACGGTACGATAGAACGTATGGGTCTTCCCCATAGTCCGGGTTCATCGGGACAGTTGCGCTGGCACCCCGATTCCCGCTTCGAAAACCGGCTGTGCATCTTGGGCGCCGACGGAACTTCTTTGGGCGAGGGTCAAGTGGGAGAGATCCTCCTACATAATCCAGCTGTGACGCCGGGGTACTGGCGAGATGAAGCCAGGACCGCCGAAGCTCTTCAGCACGGATGGTTGCACACCGGGGACCTGGGTTGGGTGGATAACGAAGGCAACCTCTGCTTTGTGGACCGAAAGAAGGATGTGGTCCGGCGGCGTGGGGAGAATATTTCTTCCCAAGAGGTGGAGGATATCATCAAGGCCCATCCCGCTGTGTTGGATTGTGCGGTGATCGCGGTGCCGTCGGAGCTTGGGGAAGAGGAAGTAAAAGCTTACGTCATACCCCAGCCTTCCCGCACCGACGGCGTGGATGCTCCAACCGTCCTGGAGCCGGCAGACCTGGTGTATTGGTGTGCTGAGCGCCTAGCTTACTTCAAGGTACCCAGGTACATTGAATTCCGGGAAGACCTGCCCAGGACTCCCAGCTTCAGAGTACGGAAGGATGTGCTCAGGGACGAACGGGAAGACCTTACTTCAGGTTGCTTCGACAGGGAACGTGCAGGCATTCAGCTCAAGCGCGGGCTGTAGCCGCCGATCATCAGTGCGCTGAGCGCACCTATTCCCCAAACACGCCCTGAGCTGCTGCCGCTCTGAGAGCAGCATCCAAAATCACCACCTTGGGACCATTGCCGGAAAGACCTATTCCCAACTTCTGGTGGGGCATGACAGGAAATTCTCGTTCTCCATCCAAGGCGATGGTGCAATGATCATGAAACACCTCGACCCGCTGGTCCAAGCCCAGGACTTGCCATTTCTGGATGGGCACGGAATCGATCAGCCCAGGGGCAATGGGAGCTGTGACGGAGCTTACGCCTTTGCCAACCGTAAAGTGGAGGCCGGCGGCATCATCCATGGATATGGGATGAATGCGGGCCCCGATGGACGATAGGCCCAAGCTGGTAAGCTCAGCCCGAGTGAGAAACACTTCCTGAAGGGTTGACGGGTCCCAAATGGCTCGTGATGCTACGTGGCGTTGGTTGGAAACAGCTACATCAACCAGGGCTACATCTTGGCAAACATCATCCACATACACTTCCAAGAGCTTGCTGGCGGCACACACCGCATCTGGATCAACCAACCTGCGGGCCACCACCCCTGCTGCAATTCCCGCCAGTGTGCCTTCCATCATGAAAGGGAAAACGTTATTGGTTCCCGTGGAGATCGGAAGCAGGGGAACATCCCCGCATCCTTTGGAGATCGCCCTGTTCGTTCCATCGCCGCCAAGGGATATCAAACATCCGATACCGAGGCTGGCCATCATATCTGCTGCATGTATGGTATCCCCAGCGCCTCCGCTGATGGGCATCTTGAGAGGTTCAATCTCCATGGACAGGTTTTGGACATCGGCAGCTTTCCCACAAAGATTGGATGAATCGGGCATGGTGATTATCCTGCGGACTCCGGTGGATGCTAAACCTATCAGGGCTCGTCGGATTATGTTGGTTTTTTCCCAGTCCGGGACCACCCGTCCATGAGCTACCAAACGCCGAATATCCTTGCCTGCGGCAGGATTGGCGATAATTCCAACTGACGGTGGTGCATTCATCGAGGTCTGAATCTCACGGCGATGTGGCGATTACGGTGCAAACCCTGGAAAGCGCCGCCTTCATCCTCAGATTACCGCGGTTTCCCGGAGTTGTCTTAGCTGCTCCGAATCCAGCCCCAACCATGTGCTGTAGACCTCCCCATTGTGTTCTCCCAAGCTTGGGCCGCCGTGGGTGACCGCTCCGGGAGTGCTGCTGAACTTGGGTACCACCCCCACCATCTTAGTAGGGCCCAGATCCGGGTCTTCAATTTCCAGGACATCGCCGCGCGCCTGATAGTGGGGGTCCGCTACGATTTGGGCCACATCATAAACCGGCCCCACCACACCCCCGGCCGGCACCAAGATATCCATCGCTTGTTCCAAGGCTTTATCTGACATCCAGCCTTGAAGGACCGCGTTCAGCTCTTCCCTGTTAGCCACCCTGGAAGCATTGTCTTTGAAACGGGGATCATCCATAAGCTCCGGCATACCCACTGCGTTTGCCAAGTCTTCCCATGTGCTTTGGGAAGTGGCAGATAAGCCAAGCCAGCGGTCATCCCCCGTCTTCAACATGGTGCGGGGCGCAGCATCGGGGAACTCATTGCCCACCCGATGACGGACGATGTTCAGCAGATCGTACAAGGTGATGTGGGGGATTATCAGGCGGAAGATGGGTTCAAACAAGCTCACATCCACCACCTGGCCGCCTCCACCGCCCCCAGCATCACGGTGGTACAGCGCCATCAACGCTGCCATCGCGCCGAATACCCCCGCCACCTCATCGCCCATGGGCACCGGAGGCAGCATGGGGGGCGTGTCTGAGAAGCCGGACATCGCAACCATGCCGCTCATACATTCGGCGACGGTGCCAAACCCGGGGCGGTCTTTGTAAGGGCCGGTTTGACCGAACCCGGAAAATCGGACCACCACCAACTTGGGGTTAACCTCTCCAAGTTGATCGGGACCCAACCCCCACCGCTCCAAGGTTCCCGGACGAAAGCCTTCCACCAGCAGGTCAGCTTCCTTAGCCAGCTTCTTTAGAAGAGCCTGCCCTTCTGATCGACGCAGGTCCAAGGTGATCGACTTTTTGTTCCGCGAATGGACCTTCCACCAGATGGACACTTCTTCTTCCGAATATTCAGGGGCGACCTCTTCATCGCTGCTTTGTCCGGAGCACCGTTGTGATGGATAGAAAGGCCCCCACTTGCGGAGGGGGTCTCCCCCCTTCGGCTGCTCCACCTTTACGACCTCTGCGCCGAAGTCGGCCAGCAGGCTGGTGGCAGTGCCGCCAGCTATTATGGTGGACAAGTCCAGCACTTTCACTCCCACCAAGGGACCTTTTTGCTCAGCGGTCATCGGCACATCTCCCAAGGGAACGAAGGTACGTCGGGATTATAGCAGACAAAATGCGAAGGTCGGTTGCCGCCGGGCGTATACACGCGGTATTGACAGGACATTATAGGTCTCCGGCAACCGCCGTTGGGGACGGTGTGCACCCAGCACAACGGTCGAGCTGAAGCTGTGGCTGATGATCATGCGCCAACTCACCCTTGGGCTTGGCGCACCCATCGGCAGGTTGAAGCCCTGGCGGGTAGATGCTGACCGGCCTAAAGCACCTTCGATCAATCTTCGTAGGGCTGAAGCTTGATCTCATGGAGGGCCGGAATGACCTCTTTGCCCATCAGCTCTATAGACCTCATCGATGCTTCATGGGGCATTGGGCCTTCGTTGCCATAGATGTGCAGATATCCTGGATTGAGTCCTTCGATGATTTCCGAGAGCTTTCGGGTTACGGTTTCGGGGCTTCCCACGATCAGGTTGTTGACCCCCCTCAGTTCATCGTATGTCATCTTCTTGCCAAATGTGCCGGCGCCGACGGTGGGCCGGGCCATCTTGATGTTCAAAGCTTCCCGCGACTGATATCCCGGTGGATCATTATGTTCCCTGGGTCCCCGTTGACGGTGGTTTTCCGTCCACATAAAGTGGCGCCCCATTTCGATAGCTTGTTCATCGGTATCGGCGACCAGCACGCGGAGGAGGTACCCGAAGTGCTCCGGCCCGGGTTTGTAACCCGATTCAATGGCTGTATCGATGTAGATTTGCTTCAGCCACTTGGTTACGTCAACCAAAGCTCCCAGGTTCATGTACGGGTGTCCGTGCTTGGCTGCCCAGACCACGCTTTCAGGACTTCCGGTGCCCGGAAACCAGATGTCTGGATGGGGCTTCTGGATGGGCAGCACCCACGGATTGATAGCCCGGTAGTGATAATACTTGCCTTCATATCTGAAGGGTCCCGGGGTAGTCCAGCATTTGATGATCAGGTCATGAGCTTCTTGGAATCGCTCGAAATTTTCCGTGGGATCGATGCCGCCATGAAGGCTTTCCACGGCGGTGCCGCGGACAAAGCCCGATATTATGCGGCCGCCTGAGAAACAGTCCAGCATCGCAATCTCTTCAGCCATCCTTATGGGATCGTTGATGGCAATCACGTTGCCCAAGATGGCGATCTTTACCTTCTTGGTTAACTTGGAGATCACCGCTGCATCCAGGTTGACAGCGGGCTTCATGCACCAGTAGGAGGAATGATGTTCGTTGCTCATAATGCCATCGAAGCCAACTTCATCGGCCCAAGCGTACTGCTCATGGTACTGGTTATACAGCACATGAGCTTTAAGGGGGTCGAAATGTGTATTCGGAAATCCCAGACGACCTGAATCGTATTTGCTCAGGTCTTCATCCCCCACATGTCCGTAAGGTTGCTCAGAAAACCAGAAGACTTCTACTTGGTCTTTCATTCATACCCTCCAGAGAAATCCCTTACTATCGATTACCTGAGATTTTGGCAAAAGCTTGAGACGACTTCCAAGAATTCTTCGGGCTTTTCGTTTTGGGGCGAATGGCCGCACTCTTCAATGACATGCAGCTTGGAACCGGTCACCACCTGTTGGTAACGTTCCCCGGAACTGAGGGGAACGATCCCATCTTGGCGCCCCCAAACGATCAGGCTGGGCACATCTATGAGCTTCAGATATTCCGGTAAGTTCGGATTGTGCATATAAGGTTTCCAGCACAACCGGGATGTCATTTCCCGATTACGCCATAGCGCCTGTTGTTCTTCGGGTGAAATGGCATCCAGATCGGGGGCTTTGGATATGTCGTAATAGCCCAGGTGCTGGGTGCTGGCAGGAGAAACCATCAGAAGCTCAGCTATTTCTCCCTCAGGGGGTTTGATCCCCACCGCATCGACCAACACCAAGCCCCTGACCGCCTGCGGGCACATGGCGGCAATCTCTGCGGCGATCCACCCTCCCATGGAAAATCCCATGATAAGCGCCTGCTCATCCGGCGCCTCTTGGCGGATGAAAGCCAGATAGAGGCGGGCGATGTCGGAGATGGACCCAATCCAATCGGGGCGTTCGGAGCCATTGTAACCGGGGTGAGAAGGAACGTAGACGGTGTGATGGGATGCTAACTGTTCGTGGTAGGGCATCCAGCCAGGATTTCCCCTAGCTCCGTGGAGACACAATAGGGCCGGGCCGGAACCTCCCTTGAACACCTCGATCTTGATTCCACCGACCTCTACGTCCTCGGCAGCCCGGCTGCTCAGAGTGGTCATAAAGATCACCTCCCAATCCGGGCGATAGGCTCACCCGTAACCTGAAAAACGAAGCTTCAACTCTGGGTGGATTGGGACAGTATATCAGAAAAGACTATGTTTCGAACCTTGTATAACCGGATGGAACCACATAGCATTGGTGCGAAGCTAAAGAGCTTCTTGTATGACCGGACTGAGGGAGGCTATACACCCGGTGACCAGCCCACGACCACCACTGAATCCTTACCGTCGGGTATCCAACATGTTCTACGGCTGGTGGCTGGTGGTGGTCGCAGCCATCGTTATGTCCCTCGGTATCGTTCCGGTTTTCCAAGGCATGTCTGTGTGGTTCGTCGCACTGGAACGCCAATTCGGCTGGAAGCGTGCGGAGCTGGCTTTCGCCTTTTCCCTGACCCGGGCAGAAGGTTCCATTACCGGACCTGTCGGCGGTTTCCTGATTGACAAGATGGGTCCCAGGCGGATGGTCCTATTTGGCACTTTGGGTTTGGGCTTGGGATTTCTCCTCTTCAGCTTCGTACAGAACCTATGGCAGTTCTATTTGACCTTTATTTTGATCAGCTTCGGGATGGGCTTGGGAACCTGGATGCCGATGATGACCACCATCAACAACTGGTTCCTGAAACATCGAGCCATGGCCATGGCTCTAGCAACTGAAGGGCAGCTACTCGGCGGCATTATCCTGATTCCGCTGCTCAGCTGGCTGGTAGACCCGGATGCTGACAGGGTTGGTTGGAGGGTGACCGGTGCGGGCTTGGGGATACTCATCCTGATCACTGCGTTTCCCCTGTCTCGCCTCATCCGAAACCGTCCGGAAGAGTACGGTCAACTGCCGGATGGTAGGCCGCCCAGTAGACTACCAGACCTCAGGCAAGGACCAGCCCAGTCGGCCAATCGAACCCCCGAATACACCTTACAACAGGCTCTTCGCAGCCGGACTTTCTGGCTCATAGCCAGCGGACATGCCTTTACCGCAATCGTGATAATCACGATCTCGGTCCACCTGGGTCCAATGCTCAACATAGATCGGGGCATTTCCCTCCAGACGGTGGGGTGGGTGGTCGCCACCTATCTCAGCGTTGCTGCGATATTTACACTGATAGGCGGCTATGTGGGAGACCGGATGCCCATCCGATATGCACTGTTTGGCTTTTCGATGATCCAAAGCGCCTCGGTAGTGGTCCTGCTGTTTGTCAACGACACACCCACCGCACTGCTGTTCGGGGTATTGTTGGGTATAGGCTTTGGGGGAAGAGTCCCGCTAACCAATGCGGTCAGGGGAGTTTATTTCGGCAGAGGAGCCTTCGGGAAAATTACAGGTTTCTCCCAGATTCCCATGAACATCCTGGCTTTCACGGTGCCCCTGTTCGCGGGCATCATGTCCGATACCCAAGGTAGCTACACCATTCCCCTAATCTTGGTGGCTGGGCTAAGCATCATCGGATCAATGTGTTTTCTGGTAGTTGGTGAACCCAAGCCGGCGACCTGATCTCGGCAACCCACTTCACCCAGATCGGGAAATTAGGATTTCGACATCTGGTCGATCAGATGACGAGCAGTGGAAAAAATACCTTCGAACATCTCCCGCGTGAGGCGACCTGTTTGGGTGTTCTGTTGGCTGGGATGATATGAGCTGAGGAGGATAGTTCCGTCGGGGAGGACGGATTCTGCACCATGTCCGAAGCTCGCCTTGGGCTTGGGCATTTCGTCGGAGGCATGAAGCTCCCGGTACGCCGACAGGTAGCTATCAAAAGCAATTCTGCCCAAGGGCGCCACCACCTTGACCTGCTTCAAGAGCTTCAGTTCTTGCAGCAGGTAGGGGCGGCAGTTCAGCAGTTCTTCTCTCAGCGGTTTGTTCTGTGGTGGGGCGCATCGCATCGACGATGTTATGTAAGCATCCGTCAGATACAGGCCATCATCCAGGTTATTGGAATCGGGCTGGCTGGCAAATCCGAACTTGTGCAAAGTGCCGTACACCCAGTCACCGCTGCGGTCCCCGGTGAACATGCGTCCTGTCCGATTTCCGCCGTGTGCTGCGGGCGCCAACCCGACCAACAGGAGCTGGGCGGCAGGATCGCCGAATCCGATGAGGGGCTTCCCCCAATACTCATGTTCCCGGTACATGCGCCGCTTGGCTATGGATACCCCAGCCAGGTATTCCACCAAGCGGGGGCACCGGGTGCAGGAGGTAATCTGCCGACTGAGTCCATCTAAGGCTTCCATTTTTCGTTTTCTATGCGGGCGCCGGAGGTTACGGCGCTAGATGGGCGGGCGCCGTGTATGCCAGTCGGTATTCTGCTCATAAGCGTGGGCGACCTTCATCACATTAGCTTCGTCGAAGGGACGCCCCAGAATCTGGAGGCCAATGGGAAGCTGGGGAGCTTGGGAGGTAAATCCACATGGTACGGAAATGGCAGGAACCCCAGCCAAATTACCGGGGGCTGTGAAGCTGCGACGGCCAAATAGGGCTGCTCTCACTTCCTCTTTGCTTCCGATCCCCGCTGATTCAGGTATCTTGGGCGCCCTGATGGATGATGTGGGTAAGACCAGCACGTCGAAGCTTTTTAGCACATCCAATATCTGTCCCCGCAGCGCCGCCCGCAGCTTCTGAGCTTTGTAGTAGGCCTGCACAGGAAGTATGCTGCCCGTGAGCTGCCGGATCCGGACGTTGTGGTCATAGTCATCCAGGCGCTCGGTAATCCATCTTCCGTGGACGGCAGCGCCTTCGACCTGAGAGATAGCTGAGAAGATCACAGAACCGTACGTTATCAGCGGAATAGACACTTCTTGGATGCTGGCTCCAAGCTCGCCTATGGTGGAAACAGCTCTGCCGACAGCATCTTTGATCTCCGGCTCGACCCCTTCATGGTCCCTCAGCTCTTGGATTACTCCCACCTTCAACCCTCTGATGTTGCCGTCCAGGGCGTCGGTGTAGCGGGGTACCGGCACATCCCAGGTGTGAGAGTCCTTCGGATCATGCCCAGCTATAGCTTCCAAGGTCATTGCACAGTCCGACACGGTTTTGGAGATCGGCCCTCCGGTGTCCATGGACCATACAGACCCCAGCATCCCATACCGGCTAACCCTGCCTTGGCTTGGCCTTATGCCAACCAGCCCGCAGAAGGTTGCAGGGCCCCGGATCGATCCTCCTGTATCTTCACCAATCGATGTTGCACACAAAGATGCGGCAGTGGCTGCGCCGGAGCCGCTGCTGGATGTTCCGGGGTTACGTTCCAAGTCCCACGGATTATGAGGTCTGCCATAAGGATGCCGGAATGCATCGCCCATGGCGAATTCGCTCATGTTCAGCTTACCCAAGATAATCGAGCCGGCATCCTTCAGCTTGGCGATGACGGTGGCATCTTCATCGGGAACATAATCCTTAAGTATGACCGAGCCGCCGGTGGTGAGCACTCCCTTGGTGTTGAACTGGTCCTTCACAGCAACAGGAATGCCGTGCATGGGCCCCTTGTATTCTCCTCGGCTGATGGCAGCTTCAGCTTCTTGAGCATCTGCCATAGCTTGTTCTTTGCATACGGTTATATAGGAGTTGAGCTTGTCATCCACCTGCTCAATGCGGTCCAAATATGCTTGGCATGCTTCCACGGGCGAGATTATCCGCCGGCGGATATTATCGGCAAGCTCCGTAGCGGTCAGTAGAGGAATATCTGAAGATTCCATAGCGTATCCTTTCACAGCTGCGAAAAGCTGACCTAGCTGGTGGTCGGGACAGCTTGGGTTGACGGGGTCTTGGTCGCCTGTTTTGCTGCTTCTTGCTGGCTGGCGATAACATCTACATCCCAAAGCTTGGAGTATGTGAGAGCCCTTGGGCAGTGGGTGTAAGCTTCTTCCACTTCGACGACTATTCCTTGTTGAACGCCCCTGTTTCCTTCGGAATAGTACATTTCGTTTTCAACTTCCCACCTGTCCAACTCTTCCCGGTCTACCAAGATCACATGGCCGTTGACCCGGACCACATCGGTCCGGCCTTGAATGAAAAACAGCAGTCCGACATGCGGGTTTGCGTCCATGTTGAGGTAGGATTGGAACAGTTTGTTCCCTGCCACATCAGGAATCAACAGACGGTCGTTACCCAAGATACGGACAAAGCCGGGTTTGCCCCCCTTTGGAGATGCATCGCACGCCCCATCCTTGCTGCTGGTAGCCATAACCATGAAGGCCGATTGGGCTATGAAATCTTTGACAGGGTCGGAAAGAACATCTTTGATCTTGGTGGCTACCCGTTCGATGGGCAAACCGAATTCCCGGTTAAACCTGTTGTCGAACCCTTGCTGCCATGATTCCATATCATCCTCCCGGTGGGTTATCCCTAGTTTATGGTTTTGCCCATTCTAACCTTTTCTTAAGCTAGCTGACAAGCTGGCCCCTCAAGTAGCAACCGTTCAGATAAGGCCAGAAATTCAGGCTCTCCCCCCGCCCCGTTCCTATTCTGAGCACCCCCGCCCCTGTTCTCATCCTGCGGAGACCCCACTCCCCCTGTTATCCCAAGGCGCGCACCCCTCCCTCCGTCATTCTGAGGCGCGCACGCCGAAGAATCTAAGATGCCTGCTCACACGAAGGACCGTCGTTGTAATGGGCAGGCCATCAGAGAGGGATTTTAGATTCCTCACTCCGTTCGGAATGACAGGGGGTGGACGGAATGACAATATATTAATGTCATTCCGAATGCTCCCCAATCCTGAGGAGACCCCTCCCCCATGGTCATCCTGAGGAGCACCTTCCTCCCCCTGTCATTCTGAGGCGCGCACGCCGAAGAATCTAAGATGCCGGCTCACCCGAAGGACCGTCGTAGTAATGGGCAGGCCATCAGAGAGAGATTTTAGATTCCTCACTCCGTTCGGAATGACAGTGGGTGGATCGGAATGACCGGGGGTGGATCGGAATGACGCTCCCTCCCCGTGATTCAGAGGAGTGTCTCTCTTATTGTCATTCTGAGGAGCGCACGACGAAGAATCTAAAGTCCACGGATACACGCTAGGTCGTTGGAGCAAAGGACTGTCCTCAAAGGGAGACCTTAGATTCCTCACTGCGTCCGGAATGACATTGGGGAGTTCGGTATGACATTGGCGGGGGCGGGATGATAGTAGGCCCCCTTGCTTTGTCATTCTGAGGCGCACCTTCCTCCCCCTGTCATTCTGAGGCGCACTTTCCTCCCCCTGTCATTCTGAGGCGCGCACGCCGAAGAATCTAAGATGCCGGCTCACCCGAAGGACCGTCGTTGTAATGGGCAGGCCATCAGAGAGGGATTTTAGATTCCTCACTCCGTTCGGAATGACATTAGGGGGACGGAATGACAATATATTAATGTCATTCCGAATGCTCCCCAATCCTGAGGAGCACCCTCCTCCATTGTCATTCTGAGGCGCCCCTCCCCCGTTCTCATCCTGAGGAGACCCCCTCCCCCGTTGTCATCTTGAGGCGGCCCCTCTCCCCCTGTCATTCTGAGGCGCGCACGACGAAGAATCTATGGTGCCTGCTCACCCGAAGGACCGTCGTAGTAATGGGCAGGCCATCAGAGAGAGATTTTAGATTCCTCACTCCGTTCGGAATGACATTGGGATAGGGTCGGGATGACGTTGGGGGGTCGGGATGACATTGGGGTAGGGTGGGATGACATTGGGGTAGGGGGGATGACATTGGGGTAGGGGGGATGACATTGGGGTAGGGGGGATGACATTGGGGTAGGGGGGATGACATTGGGGTAGGGGGGGATGACATGGGGGTGGGGGGAGGAGGGAACGGCAATGTGGGCAGGCCGTGAAAATTCGACTCATGGAGACTGTGCGATTACCTAGCAAGCCTGTCCGAGGATTCGCTCCTAGAGACGAAACACGCCACGCAATAACCTGCTTGCAGCAATCTGGACTTAGTCGTGAAGTAATTCGCATCTTTACACTCCACCAATGACGCATATCGTTTAGAACATTGTTTCTCGGACAGACTCCTAGGGCGACGAAAAATTTCGGGGACCTTTCACCTGATATAATGGGCAACAACTGGAATAAAATAACGGACCATCCACCGTACCAATGAGAAGGAGGATTATGTATTTCTTTGATCCGAAGGAACGCGAAGCCAAGGACCTGGCCCCTGGGGTGAAGACCCGTACCTTTTGGGGCGAACAGGAGCTGCTGTCCATAGTGGAGTTGGATCCCCATTCGGAGGTGCCCACCCACACTCATCCCCACGAACAAGGGGGGTTGATGTTGGAAGGGGAGATGGAGATGAATATAGTTGGAGAATCCCGAATGCTGAAACCGGGCGACGGCTATATAATCCCCGGCGGCGTGGAGCATTTTGCCAGGTCCTTTGATGGGCCAGCCAAGGTGCTGGATATTTTTTGCCCAGTGCGCGAAGAGTTCAAGTATTAGGGATAGTCTGAATAAGTCCCCTTGGATGCGGAGGATGGACCTGAAACCCGTCCCTACAGAGGGGCGAGGTTCCCGCTTCCTCGAGAATGACGGGGACAAAGGCGACAAGGGGGACAAGGGCGACGCGAGGTTCCCGCCTCCGCGGGAATGACGGGCTTCAGGCGGCGGGAATGACGGGGACAAAGGCGACAAGAGGGACATGGGCGGGGCGAGGTTCCCGTCTTCGCGGGAATGACGGGCTTCAGGCGGCGGGAATGAGGGGCTTCAGGCGAGTTGTTCAGAGGTTCCTTAGGTGAAGGCCTTCCAGCATTTTCGGGGCCAGTACCTGATCCAAGCTTTCCCAGTGATCATCTTCCGGTCTACCGGGCCGAAGGTACGGCTGTCATCGCTGGCCTCCAGGTTATCTCCAACCACGAAATATTGACCTTCTCCAAGGTTGTGCGACTCGGTCAAGGATCCCTCCGGTAAGCTGGCCTCCCCACCTGCAGCCAAGCTACGATGGTCCGGTCTGTCCAGGTCTGGAAGCATGGCCCCATCAATGCGTATGTTGCCATTGCAGACCTCCACATGCTCGCCCGGAAGGCCGACGATGCGTTTGATGTAGGTTCTACCCTGACGGTCAGGGTGACGCAGCACAACCACATCACCGCGGGCCGGCGCCTTCAGGCGATAGGCAAGCCTGCTCACCAAAATGCCCTGCCCATCTGCAAGGTTGGGCATCATGCTATCGCCCTGCACAATATATCGGGCTGCTGTTAGCAGGTCTATCAACCTGCGCAGCAGCCCGATCTTTAGAATCTGTGTCGCAACCCTGCGAGGAAGTTGTTTGGGGCCGGATTTTTGTTGGAATCCGTTTCTCACAAAGCTCACGGGGAATTCAGTTTGTCGATGATTGGGGGCTTATTACGTTCCGAACCGGACGTCTGCGACCTCATCGTTGTAGGTGACGTTCTTGGTGGCCCAGAATATGGTGGCTATTTCGTCCACAGTCCCCACCAGCTCCTTGGCTGCGTCAAGGTCGACGTTCTGCTTGTTTCGAGCAGCCAGCTTGTTGGCTTGCCAGAACTTGGTGTGAATATCAGGATACTTTTCCAGGTGGGTCGGGTTGAAGTAGTCGTGCCAGAGGATATCCAGCTCTTTCTTGCAAACCTGTGCATGCTCTTCTTTGACGACGATGTAGCGGTTCAGCTTGTTGGTGTAGTCAGCTTCAGCTCCGGCGCCCGGCTGCTCCAACGCTTGGATACGCATCACCATCTTTACAACGGTCTGGGCCGCTATCTTGGCTTGGATAGGATCGTAGATTCCACAGGGTATGTCACAGTGGGCATACGCTATCTCAGCCGGAAGCGCCCGGTTGAGTGCGGAGAACAAGTTTCGAACCACCTTCATGTGTTTATTCCTCCCGATTTCGAGTTAAGCGGACTTCCGTCCGAACGTCATTGTAGCGACTCCATTCCCAAGCCGCAACAGCCGGACAAGCTCAAGACACCTGCGCGACAGCTACAGTGCCGCAGCTCCGGACACCTAGGGAACCTCTGAACAACTCGCCTGAAGCCCGTCATTCCCGCCCTCTGAAGACCGTCATTCCCGCCGCCTCAAGCCCGTCATTCCCGCGAAGGCGGGAACCTCGCCCCTCTGTAGGGACGGGTTTCACGTCCATCCTCCGCATTCAAGGGGACTTATTCAGACAATCCCTAGGTGAATCCGGTGGGCGCCTTTAGTTAGGAACCCAAGCCAGACCCCGTATCTCGGTGAATTCCCGGCGCATCTTGATCCACCAGTCGCCCCCGTCAGCAGAAGCAAACACCTGTCCATAGTGGCTGCACGCCAAGACCAGATCAGGGTCGGAGGCATGGGTTGCAAAAGCCCAGATTGGAGCATTGGGTGCGACGGGAAGGCTGAGGGTTTCCCAAGAATCGCCGAGGTCCTGGGTGCGCTGAATGGCTCCAGTATCGCCCACAGGCCCATTTCCGTTGGCAACGAATACCACGCTGGGGTTATCAGCCCGCTGGGCTATTCCCCGGCAGTAGGGCATCGGGAAGCTCTTCTGCACCCCCAGCCGGCGGAAAGCTTCTCCTGAATCGGTGCTGGCAAAGATCTCTCCAGGTGTGCTGATCAGCACCGTCTTGGGATTACCGGCACAAACCATGGTATCGTGGATATCAGGATCATCAACTCCACCAGCCACCCTGGTCCATGTGTTCCCCCCATCCAAGCTTCGCCGGGCGCCATCGACCTCGATCCCAACCCAAATGTTATTTCCGTCGGTTGGGTCTACGGTCAGGCCCGTAACCCTGGGCAAGCCTACGTTGGGACATTCTTCCACAACATCTATGGGCATCTTCCCCCAGTGTTGACCACCATCTTGAGACCGGAATATGCCCGCGGGCCTGGTCCCTGCGAAGATGATGTCGGGGTTCGAGGCATCGAAAGCTATCTTCCACACCTCAAGGTCGTTCATGGGAGTATCCAGATGCTCGAAGGTAACACCCCTGTCATCGCTGCGATAGATGCCAACATGGGTGCCGGCCAATATAATCTCAGGATCCTGCGGATGGGCCGTTACTCCGTAAACCCTGCTATCTACAGGAAAATCGCCCCTTGCTCTACCCCAGTTTTCTCCGCCATCGGAGCTTCGCCAGATTCCCATACCCAATGTTCCAACACATACGGTAAAGTCTTTAGCCATCGCTGTACCCTCCTGTTAATATGTGAAGTGTACCCCCGGATAACACCTTGGTGGCAACCTAGGTATCCACTACTCTTCCCAATCGAGAAATTCTCTAACCCGCTCGATCATCGGTCCGGTGTCATAGCCACTATACAACAACATCGCATTGCGCACAGGATCCCCGGCAAAATAGCGTTCGTAAAGCAGCTGACGTCCACCGAAAGCACTGCAAGCTGCATCCCACGCCAGATGAAACAGCTTGACCCTGTCCTTGGCCTTTGCGGTATCGGTAGCCAGATATTTGCCAACCTTGGGAGATAGGACCGTATCGAAGTCAGCTTCCGACGGAAGAGCCATCAGACTGCTGGACCCCAGAAGCTGAACGACCTCGACCATCCTGGGATAAAGGGTGTCTGCAAAGAGCTGGCGGGCTGCATTCAAAGGGCCGGGAGCAGGGCACATCGCACCCCATTCGTTGACGAAACAATCCGCTTCGGAAGCTCTAAGACAAGCTTTCAACACCTCCAAGTAGACGATCAGCTCCCCAATCCTCTGTTGGTTGACGTCGATATCGCCCGCTCCCAAAGTTTTGACCATCAGGGCAGCCAGACCCAGCATGAACTCTGCCTTGGCAACATTTCTGGTGGTTACCTGATGGCCGGTATGAAGGGTGTAACCGGTCCGCGAACCGTAGCTGTTGCACATCTCCACATCGCCCAAGAGGAACACCCGCTCCCACGGAACAAGAACATTATCGAAAATGACTATGGAATCCATCTCTTCGAACCGTGAGCCCAGCGGATGATCGAAGTGAGAGCGGCCATGGTCCAAGCTTTCCCGACAAAGGAACTTGATGCCGGGGGTGTTGCAGGGGATGGCAAAGGAAAAAGATTGGCGCCATGCTTCGGGACCGACCATGTGGGTCCTGGTGGGATATACGGCTATCTCATCGGAGATGGGGCCGAGGGTAGCCAAGAGACGGCTGCCATTTACCACGATTCCGGCATCGGTCTCCTTGACGACGGTGAGGGCGATCTGCTCGTCTATGTTGTCGATGACGCCAGCCCGACGACTTTTCTGGAAGTTCAACAGGGTATGGGTCAAAGTTAGATCGTTTTCTCTGGCGAACAGGTAGTAATCTTCGACGTTCTTCTTGAATTCCGGGCGGTTCTGAGCAAAGAAGTCGCCGGCGGCACCCCATGCGGTAATCACCACGTTGAGGAAATCGGGACTTCTACCCAGCATCCCGCAGCTTGCCCTAGCCCAGTTGGTCATCATGTTCCGGCGCTTCGCCAGATCATCCGCCGATCCGGGAACGATGAAAGAAAGCCCGACGGGGTCTTCTGTGGTAGGAGACTGATAGGTCATCTCCTCCTTGAGGAGCGGATCATGCTGCATATCGTAGAGAGATGCCAATGTTCGGGCACAACCTTGGAAAGCTTGATGAGAGGTGACATCATGCACCTTCTCACCCCTGATCCACACCTCGGGCTGGGCTGCCCTCAGACCTTCCAAGTATTCGGACCCTAATCGGGCTGGCATATAGGCTTCTCCCTCCGAGTTAAAGTATGAGACCAGCGCAGCACATCAGTAGATGCCGCCCATATCCCGAATCAACCGGGATACCTCTTTGGCATGGTAGCTGAGGATGATGTCGGCGCCTGCCCGCTTGATGGAGGTCAAGATTTCCAACATCACCGCCTGCTCATCTATCCATCCGGCGGCGCCGGCGGCTTTTGCCATGGAATATTCGCCACTGACATTATAAGCGGCGATGGGGTGATCGAACCGGTCCTTAGCACGCGCGATGACATCAAGGTAGGCTAGGGCGGGCTTGACCATCACGATGTCAGCCCCTTCTTGTATGTCGGCTTCGATCTCGCGCATTGCCATGCGCCAGTTGGCGGGATCCATCTGGTAGCTGCGCCGGTCTCCGAAACGGGGTGTCGAGTCGGCAGCTACACGAAATGGACCATAGAAAGCAGAAGCGTATTTTGCCGCATAACCGATGATGGGCACGTGGGTGTGATCATTTTCGTCCAAGGTCCTTCGTATCGCCCCGACTTGACCATCCATCATGGCTGAAGGCGCCACCACATCAGCCCCTGCTAGAACATGGGATAATGCTGTTCGAGACAGTAACTCCAAGGTCTTATCATTATCGATACGGTCATTGTCAACCACTCCGCAATGGCCATGATCGGTGTACTCGCACAAACATACGTCGGTGACGATCATCAGGTCGGGCATAGCTTGCTTGATAGCTCGGATCGCTTCTTGGATGATACCCTGCTCGTCGTAGGCTTCTTGGGCCAAGGGGTCCTTGCTTTGAGGGATGCCAAAGAGGATGATTCCCCGGATGCCCAGCTCGGTCACCTCCATAGCTTCTTCCAACAGGTTGTCCAAGGAGATCTGATCGCATCCGGGCAGTGGTTCTATGCTCTGCCGTATATTGCGGCCATGGGTCACAAAGATAGGGTAAATAAAGTCCGCCGCCGAAAGCTGGGTTTCTTTGGTTAGCGCGCGCAGCGGCTCCAGTTCTCTCAATCGGCGCAGTCGAATTTGTGGGAAGCCCGCCACGTTAACCTTCTTCCTTCTGTGAATAGAAGTTGCGAAGAGCTTCTAACAGCCCTGGGATAGTATGTTTTTCCGCTATAAAATCCACGTCAAGCCCGCATTCCTTGGCGGTCGCGGCGGTTACCGGGCCTATGCAGCCGATATCGACATCCTTGAGAACGGTTCCATCTCCGTCCAAGAGCTTCAGCAAGTTTACGACGGTAGATGAGCTGGTGAAGGCAGCTACATCCACCTGGTTGTCAGATAGCAGCGCTCTTGCCTTCTCGGCAGAACCGTCAGGCGCCGCGGTGCGATATATCTTTATATCATCAATGCAAGCTCCAAAACCTTGCAACCCTTGCGTCAAACGGTCATCGGCCAGGTCTCCCCGGGGCAGCAGGACTCTTTTTTCAGCCAAGTCCACATCCGCCATGGCTTCTATCAGACCTTGGGACGAAAAGTTCATAGGAAGGATATCCGGCGCTATCCCATGGTCCCGTAAAGCAGCTGCGGTAGCTGTGCCGATGGCAGCCACTTTGATGCCTCCCAACCTCCGGGAATCCATCGCCAATTCTTTCATTCGCCCAAAGAATATAGATACGGCGTTGGCGCTGGTGAAGATGGTCCAGTCGTAGGCTCCTATGCCGGTCAAAGCCCGGTCCAGCATCACATTGTCCGATATTGCCGAAACCTCTATGGCTGGCAGCTCCAAGGGCTGGGCTCCTTCCTTGGACAGCAGTCCGGATAAAGCGGAAGCTTGGCTTCGGGAGCGGGTAACAAGCACCTTCTTTCCAAAGAGAGGACCTTTCTCAAACCAATTTCCAGCTTCGTGCAGACCGACCACTTCCCCAATCACAGCCACCACAGGCGATGAAAGGCCTGCTTTGACGCCCTCCTGCACGATGGAACCCAATGTCCCGACTACCGTGCGCTGATTGGGGGTGCTTCCCCATTGTACCAAGGCTGCGGGAGTGGATGGGGCCATCCCAGCTTCCATCAAGGATGCGACGACGCCTTCCTTGGTTTTCCACCCCATCAGGACCACCAAGGTCCCCCCGGAATGCGCCAGCGCATCCCAGTTGATGCCGGAATCTCCCTTGGTTGGGTCTTCGTCGCCGCTGACCACGGTAAAGGAGGATGCCAGCTTCCGATGAGTCAGGGGTATGCCGGCGTAGGCAGGAGCTGCTATAGCTGAAGTAATGCCGGGGACCACCTCGAAGGGGACTCCCGCTTGGGCCAACGCTTGGACCTCCTCACCGCCCCGGCCGAAGATGAAGGGGTCGCCTCCCTGGAGCCGAACTACTGTATGACCGGCTTTGGCCCGGCATACCATCAGATCGTTGATTTCATCTTGTTCCAAGGCTTTGTCCCCGGGCTTCTTTCCGGCATAGACCCGTTCGACATGATCAGCCGACTCCGCCAGTAACCGATGGTTGATGAGCCGGTCATAGATCACCACCGTAGCATCTCGCAGGCACTGCAATCCCTTTAAGGTAATCAACCCAGGGTCGCCCGGACCCGCCCCAACCAGATACACCTTACCTGTCATAGTGCCCTACTTGGGCCTTCACCGGATCCCGGCGATGCTGGGGAATTAGCCAGCAGGACCCCCGCACCCAACTCGGTAATCTGCTTATAAGCATCTTGGGCCAGCTCTTGGGGCGCATGGGTGCGACCATACACCGTAGCACGAAAAACGGCAGCGGCATCGACGGGAGCCAAGAACACAGTTAGTTCCATTCCATTTGATTGGGATATGGCATATGATCCCACCGGCAATCTACAGCCACCTCCCAGCTCCGCCAGAAAGGCTCGTTCGCAGGTGACTTCCTGTTTGGTGGGCAGGTGATCGATGGCCGAGACCATCTTCAGAATATCGGCATCATCCTGCCTTACCTCAACCGCCAATGCTCCTTGACCGGGTGCTGGGACGAAATCATTATACGGGAAAAACTCGGATATTTTATCTTCCAGACCCAAACGGATCATTCCGGCAGCTGCCAAAACGGCACCATCATAGTCCGGCCCCAATGTTTTGTTTATACGGGTTTCCACATTTCCCCGGATGTGCAGCACCTGCAAATCGGGGCGTAGGTGCTTTAGCTGCGCTTCCCGCCTTGGGCTGCCGGTGCCGATTCTAGCCCCGGTTGGGACCTGCGACAGGGGGCAACTCCACCGGTTGACCAGCACATCCCTTGGGTCTTCCCTGCGCAGCACCGCTCCCAATACCAAGCCATCAGGAAGCTGGGTCGGCAGATCTTTGAGACTGTGCACCGCAAGGTCGATGGAGCCTTCGAGCAAGCTGCGTTCGATCTCTTTGACGAAAGCTCCCACACCCAGCTTGGATATGGGTGATTCGGCCTGACCATCCCCCGAGGTGCTGATCGCCAGCGCCTGGAAGTAGATTCCGGGGTAGGCAGTATGAAGCTGGTTGATCACCTCGTCAGCTTGTCGTAAAGCTAACGTGCTGCCACGAGTTCCGACCTTGATCATGGAGCCCACCGGATTCTAGCTTCGGAGTTCTGTGGCTTGGGGCATCGGCACGTTGATGGTTGCACCTTCTGCCACACTTAACAGATGGCCCATAAGCTGATCAAGAGCTTCCAGGGATTTTCCGGCTTCAACCAAGGCGACTAAATCCAGGGTGATGCATTCTTGCCACCGGTCAGGCTCCACCACAAGGCCCTGCTGCTTGAGCTTGGCGCGTGCTTGGGAAAGTATATCCGCCAGATCAGCATAGCGAAGGAGGTCGCTGCTTTCCAAGGCCTCCCTCAACCTGCGTGCCAGGGCAGGGCTACTCCCGCCTGTGGATATCGCCACGGTGACCGCCCCTCTTTTAACGACCGATGGAGCAATGAAGGAGCAGAGGGGGGTATCATCGACCACATTCAGGGCCACCCTTTCTTCTGCTGCTTCCGCAGATACAGCTTGGTTGACTTCCCTGATATCGGTGGCTGCGATCGCCAAGAACGCTTCCTTAAGGTCTCCGGGGCAGTACCGCCTGGGGACCCATCTGATTCGTCCATCCTCTACAAGAGCTTGCAAGCCTTGGATGAGGTCGGGGCTTATCAGTGTAACATCAGCCGAACATTCCAGAAGGCCTTGTACCTTACGGTTGGCGACTTCCCCGCCGCCGATGACGACGCAACGCCTGCCGCGGAGGTCCAAGAACACTGGGTAGTAGCTGCTGGGCATAGCTATCCTACACAAAGTACCGTACCCGGGTCTTTTTGAACTCCCGGGTTGAATACAGCATCACGTAGTCGGTGATTTCCGTTGCTTGGGATATTTCGGAGGCAACCTGCTCGCACCCTTCCTTGGATGTGGCATGGATCATGGTGAAGTGAGAGTAGGGCCAATCCGGGAAGGTGGGCCGCTCGTAGCAGTGGGTAACTGCAGCATGGGCTGCCATACGCTGACCCACCTGCTCCGACATTTCCGGTGGGACCTTCCAAACGCCCATGCCGTTGGCGCGAAAACCAGCTTTGCGGTGGTGAAGGACCGCGCTGTACCGGCGCATGATGGTGCGGTTTTGAAATTCCTTGGCTACCTCGAAAAGCTCGCCTGTCGTCATGCCCAATCGTTCCGCCATCCCATCGAAGGGCCGGCGCATCATGGGCAAATCTTCCTGCAGCTCTCGGATCGCCGCAATATCTTCTTCGGTGACAGGAACGGGAACATTCCAGCCTGAAGCAACATCGCCGCCGTATCCGTCGGGGCTGTAGTTGTGGGCTGCTCCCTTCTTTTCCACCATATCGAAGTTGACGCCGATCTTGAAGAACTTCAGGGTAGGCATTATTCGAAAGGATATTGCCTGAGCTTCCATTGCCATGCGCTCAGCCGTCTTTTCCAAGTCCTCGCTGGGCGCTACCGCCAAGGTGTACCACAGGTTGTAGAAGGAACCCTCGCGGCCATAGTTATGGCTGACCCCAGGGTGCTGGCTCACCACATTGGCGCCTTTGACCAGTTTTCTTGGTTCGAGGGCCATCGCGATGAGACTCGTCCTGTATCCCAGCCGTCGTGTGTCGAAAATGGCGCTGATCTGCCTCACCACGTTCTGCTGCCGTAGCTCAGCCAGCCGTGCCAGCACATCATCTTCACCGATCCCCAAGGAGTCGCCAACAGCCTTGTAGGGTTCATCGACCAGCGGAAACTCCGACTGGATGATGTTCAGCAGCTTACGGTCTAAAAGGTCCATGCTCTTCTTAGCGACAGTCATTTATCCCGCCAAATAGCGTGTTGACGCATCGGGGCGCCCAGATGTAAACAGTATAACACAGCGCACGGCTGAGGCTGGGGTGCGCCGCAGCCGGTCGGCCCGTTCCTTGTGACGCCTGTCACACCTGTTACATCTGTTACAATAGATGGAGTGACGTATGACCACCAAGGTAATTGTAGTTGAAATCAAGCCCGGATAAGGCCAAAGGAAAACTCTTTCGGGACCTGCATCGGGCAACCAAGGACAAAAGGGTCCTGGAAGCTATGGCGAAGGTTCCCAGGGAGGATTTCATCCCCGAAGAAACCCGCCACCTCGCTTACGAAGATATAGCGTTGCCCATCGGCGAGGGTCAAACCATCTCCCAACCCTTCATGGTTGCCGTCATGACCTCAGCTTTGCAGCTAATGGGATATGAAAAGGTCTTGGAACTGGGGACCGGCAGCGGATACCAAGCAGCTGTCATTTCGCACCTACTTCACCAAGGCAGTCTTCTGAGCGTAGAAAAGCTCTCTGTCCTGGCCCGGTCTGCAGAGGCCCGTCTTCGGACTTTGGGATGCTCAAACGTAACGGTCCGGTTATCTAAACCGGAACTGGGGTTTCGGGAAGAAGCGCCCTTCGATGCGATTCTTGTTACCGCAGCATCTCCTGGGCTGCCCCTGCCGCTGGTGGAGCAGATGGCCCCAGGAGGCAGGTTGGTTATTCCCATCGGCACATTGGAGGAGCAGCAGTTGGTTAGGGTGATCAAGACCGACGAGGGCAATTCGATAAAGGCGCTCGGCTCCTGCAGGTTCGTTCCCCTGATCGGTAGAGATGCGTGGTCCGAACATGTCCGGCAGCTATAACGACCCCTTCGTTGCCACAATTTCAGGGGCTGGCTATACTGGTGTCGACGATTATCTCAAGATAGCTGCATCCCCAACTTCTCCCTTGGACTTATGAACATCAAGATGCTGGACGCCACCTTGGAATACGAAACAGTCATCGGGCTTGAGGTCCATGTACAGCTCCTGACGGATAGCAAGATGTTCTGCGCTTGTGCGGCAAACTACCAAGCTGCTGCACCCAACTCCCGCGTGTGCCCCATCTGCTTGGGAATGCCCGGAACCCTACCGGTGATAAATCGCCGGGCGGTGGAACATACCATCATGACCGGTCTGGCCCTCAACTGCCGGATCGCCGACAAAACCAAGTTCGACCGGAAGAATTATCCGTACCCGGACCTGATGAAGGGTTACCAGATATCCCAGTATGATGCGCCCATAGCTATCGCGGGATACTTGGACATCGAATGTGACGGTCAAACCAAGAGAATCGGCGTTACCCGGGTCCATCTGGAAGAAGATGTTGCAAAGCTCCAGCATGTGAGGGGGCCTCAGCATGAGCCCTACAGCTTGATGGATGTGAACCGTGCCGGGGTCCCGCTGATGGAGGTGGTCAGTGAGCCGGATATGCGGTCTCCCGAAGAAGCCCGGGAATACCTGACCAGCTTGCACTCCATCATCCAATACCTGGGAGTATCTACCGCCAACATGCAGGACGGCAGCTTTCGGTGCGACGCCAACATTAGCATCAGGCCAGCCGGCACGACCGATCTGCTAGCCAAGGTAGAGGTCAAAAACATGAACAGCTTTCGGGCGGTGTACAATGCTCTCAAGTACGAAGAACAACGCCAAGCTGATGCAATCCGAAAAGCCGAAAAGATAGAACAAGAAACACGGGGATGGGTGGAGGCGGACAAACGTACGGCGAGCCAGCGGAGCAAAGAGTACGCCCATGATTACCGCTACTTTCCTGAGCCCGACCTGCCGCCTCTCATCATCGATGCTTCTTGGGTAAACGCGATTCGGGGCCAGATCCCAGAGATGTCTTCCCAGAGATGCGCCAGATTTATGACACAGTACGGCCTGCCCGCCTCCGATGCTATTCAGCTCACCGCATCCAAGGCCGCCGCGGACTACTTCGAAGAAGCAGCGGGCATAGCGGGCATAGCCACAGTTTCAGCAGCGATGCCTGAAGGCAAGGCAAAATCATTGAGCAGCTGGATTTCGGTAGAGCTGACGCGGTTGCTCAATCTGGAAGGGATCGACATATCCGATACCAAGGTCAGCCCAACCCATCTTGCAGAACTCCTGAATATGGTAGACTCCGGGGTGCTGAGTTCCACTTTGGGGAAGATGGTGCTCGGAAAATCCTTTAGCTCTGGAAGGATGCCCTCGGATATCGTCCAAGAAGGGGGCTACACCCAGATCACCGACCGTTCGGCGGTGGACACAGCGGTGGAAGAAGCGATAACCTCAAACCACCAAGCAGTGTCGGACTATCTGGGGGGTAAGGATACAGCCGCCAAGTTTTTGGCGGGCCAAGTAATGAAACTAACCCAAGGGAAAGCCAACCCCGCGATGGTCAATGATATCATTGGTGAAAAGTTGGAAAAGCTAAAATCTACACAGGTGGCTGAATAGAAATTGGAATCCCTGCTCCACACTGCCCAAATCGTCATATGCATCGTTTTGATTACGATAATTCTCATGCAGGTGCGCGAAACAGGTAGCGGCTTGTTCGGAAGCGCCCAAGCCAGCTACCGGACCCGCCGGGGGGTGGAAAAGACCCTGTTTCAGTTCACCATCATCCTGGCGGTTGTGTTCTTGATCATGTCGGTGATAAGCGTACGATTCACCTAGCGCCCGCGGATAAATTCCTGTCCATAATCAGGCTTCAGATTTGCCCATCATCACCCTGACCACCGATTTCGGCGCCTCCGGTTACTACGTTGCTCAGATGAAGGGTGTGATCTTGGGCATCAACCCCCACGCAGCCATCATCGACATCTCCCATTCGATACGACCCCAGGATATTAGAGAAGGCTCATATGTTATCGGCCAAGCCCACCGGTATTTCCCTGCCGGCGCCATTCATGTGGTGGTGGTGGACCCAGGAGTGGGCACATCCCGCCGTCCCATTCTTTTGTCGACCCCCGGAGCACGTTACCTGGCTCCCGATAACGGAGTCCTTAGCCAAATCCTGCTGGAAGGGTGGAACGGTTCTGCGGTGGCGCCGGCGTTGGAAGAAGCCGGGCCGGTATCGATTCCCCCCAGCTTCACCGGTTACCATCTCACCAATGCCAGCTATTGGATGGACCCGGTCAGCCGCACATTTCATGGCCGGGATATATTTTCGCCGGTAGCTGCCCACCTTTCTTTGGGAGTGCATCCTGACACCTTGGCTGGAAAGCTGACGCACCTGACCTATCTGCCGACTCCGGCACCCAAAGAAGATGATGGTTCATTGGCAGGGGAGGTTGTCTCGATCGACCATTACGGGAACCTGATTACCAACATCCCGGCGGGGATGATGGCTGATCGTCCCAAAGCCCGCATCATGATCAATGGTCACACCATAGATGGGCTTAGTGAGAGCTACGAAAGCGCGGACCGCCTTTTGGCTATCATCGGCAGCGGAGAACACCTGGAAATCGCCGTAAAGAACGGCAATGCCGCAGAAGCCCTCCCTGCAACCATCGGAGACCTGGTGCGGGTGTACCACACACACAGCTAAGGAACCTCTGAACAACTCGCCTGAAGCCCGTCATTCCCGCTAAGGCGGGAACCTCGCCCCTCTTCTGTAGGGACGGGTTTCAGGTCCATCCTCCGCATCCAAGGGGGCTTACTCAAACTATCCCTAAGTCCCTTGGGAGCAGTCCCGTTGGCATCCTATTGACACAGTTCTCAGGTGTACTTACATTGGAGTGAAGCGTCAGCTCGCCTCCAACATATGTGAGGAGGAACCATGGACCTCGATCAGCAAACCCTCATTGCCCTTTATCGGACTATGGTCACCATACGCAATTTCGAAGAGATCGGCATCTACGAGATGGGCCAAAGGCGTCTCAGCGGCTCCGTCCACTCATCGGCCGGACAAGAAGCGGTCCCCACAGGCATATGCGCTCACCTGAGCGGTTCCGATTCAATCGCCAGCACCCACAGGGGCCACGGCCACTGCATTGCCAAGGGGGTTGACCCGAAGCTGATGATGGCTGAGCTGTTTGGCAGGGTTACCGGCACGAACAAAGGGAAGGGCGGCTCCATGCACATCGCCGATATGGCCAAGGGTATGCTTGGAACAAATGGCGTGGTGGCCGCCAGCGTGCCTTTGGCTGTCGGCGCTGCCCTGACCAGCTCGGTCAAGGGTACAGGGCAGGTGGCTGTTGCTTTCTTTGGAGATGGAGGCGCCAACCAAGGTGTGCTCCATGAAAGCATGAATTTAGCATCTGTTTGGAAGCTGCCGGTGATATTCGCCTGCGAAAACAATCAGTATGCGGAGTCGACCCCCGTGGAATATGCCCTATCTGCGGAGAACGTATCCGACCGGGCGATGGGCTACGGCATGCCGGGAGTCCTGCTGGATGGCATGGATGTGTTCGCTGTGTACGAAGCAGCGGGAGCCGCGGTGGAACGAGCCCGTTCAGGCCAAGGACCCAGCCTGCTGGAATGTAAAACCTACCGCTACTATGGTCACACCGTATTTGACAACCCCCGGACCTATCGGACAGAAGAAGAAGAAACGTATTGGCGAGGCCGTGATCCCATCCAGCTTTTCAGGACCCGTACCTTGGAGGAGGGTTCGCTGGATGCTGCCCTGCTGGATGCAATCGATCAGGAGACAGAACAGCTCATACGAGATGCCATAAAGTTCGCTGACGAAAGCCCCCTGCCCCCCGAGGATGATGTTTACACGGATGTGTATGTGGATTATCCGAAGGAACAACTGCGGCGGGGAGCCAACATGACCATCTAGCTAAGGAGCATCATGACCGCAACCAGGGAAATCCGCTACCGGGAAGCCATAAACGAAGCTCTTGTCCAAGAGATGGAGCGAGACCCGGATGTGATCATCATGGGTGAGGAGATCGCCGGCGGCGCCGGCAGGGAGCATCTGGGAATAGTCGATGCTTGGGGCGGAGCATTCAAAACCACGGTGGGTCTCATCCAGAAATTTGGTCCGGGCCGGGTGAAAGACACACCCTTGTCGGAAGCTGGGTTCATAGGCGCCGCCATCGGTGCAGCTTCCACAGGTTTGCGGCCCGTGGCTGAGCTGATGTTCGTGGATTTCGTGGGTGTTTGCATGGACCAGATACTGAACAATGCGGCCAAGATGCGGTACATGTACGGGGGTCAGGTGAAGGTCCCCTTCACCCTCCTGACCCGCATCGGGGCGGGAACCGGGTCGGCTGCTCAACATTCCGAATCTTTCTATTCCATCTTCAGCCACATTCCGGGCATCAAAGGTGTGGTGCCCTGCGACCCGTACACCGCTAAAGGATTGCTGATCTCCGCCATCCGCGACGATGATCCAGTGGTCTTCTTCGAGCATAAGCTGCTGTACCCTGAGACTGGCCCGGTGCCCGAGGAATCGTATACCATTCCCATAGGCAAAGCTCGTATCGTCAAGCAAGGGAAGGATATCACGCTGGTAGGTATCTCAAGGATGACCATCGTCTGCCTTGAAGCAGCCCGGAACCTGCAAGATGAAGGGATAAATGCTGAGGTGGTGGACCTCATGAGCATTTCGCCCATCGACTACGATCTTATCTTGGACTCGGTCCGAAGGACCCACCGCATCGTCGTGGTTGATGAAGATACCCCCAGATGCAGTGTTGCCTCGGATATATGTGCTGCTGTTGCAGAAGAAGCATTCGACTATCTTGATGCACCTCCTACGAAGGTGACCGCCCCCCATACACCGGTTCCCTACAGCAAACCATTGGAGGAAGTGTACATCCCAAATAGCAATCGGGTAGCCGGTGTGGTCCGGAAGCTGATAAGCAGCATTTAGTTATTCCGTCCCCCTCCGATGGCCTGCCCGCCACTACGACACCCCATCATGTGAGCCAGCACCGTAGATTCTTCGGCGTGCCCGCCTCAGAATGACAGGAAGGGGAGGCACGCCTCCGTATGACAAGATGGGAGGCACTCCTCTGTATGACAAGAGGGGAGGCGCGCCTCTGAATGACAAGAGGGGGGGTGTCATTCCGAACGCCCCCCCGTCATTCCGAACGCCCCCCGTCATTCCGACCCACCTCCTGTCACTCCGACCGACCTCCTGTCATTCCGAACGGAGTGAGGAATCTAAGATGCCCCCTCCGATGGCCTGCCCGCTACTACGACACCCCATCATGTGAGCCAGCACCTTAGATTCTTCGGCGTGCGCGCCTCAGAATGACAGGAAGGGGAGGCACTCCTCTGAATGACAGGGAGGGAGTGTCATTCCGAACGGCCCCCTGTCATTCCGACCTCCCCCTGTCATTCCGAACGGAGTGAGGAATCTAAGATGTCCCCTCCGATGGCCTGCCCGTCACTACGACACCCCATCATGTGAGCCAGCACCTTAGATTCTTCGGCGTGCGCGCCTCAGAATGACCGGGAGGGGGCGCTCCTCTGTATGACAGGCATCGGGTGTCATTCCGAACGCCCCCCTTGTCATTCCGAACCTCCCCCCTGTCATTCCGACCTCTCCCTGTCATTCCGAACGGCCCCCTGTCATTCCGACCTCCCCCTGTCATTCCGAACACTCCTCTGTCATTCCGAACGGAGTGAGGAATCTAAGATGCCCCCTCCGATGACCTGCCCGTTGCTACGACGACCTGGCATGTGAGCCAGCACCTTAGATTCTTCGGCGGGCGCGCCTCAGAATGACAGGAAGGGGAGGCACTCCTCCGTATGACAAGATGGGAGGTGCTCCTCTGTATGACAAGAGGGGAGGCGCTCCTCTGGATGACAACAAGGGAGCACTCCGCTGGATGACAATAAGGGGGTGTCATTCCGTATGCCCACCTGTCAGTCCAGACGCCCCCCTGTCAGTCCGACCCACCTCCTGTCATTCCGAACGGAGTGAGGAATCTAAGATGCCCCCTCCGATGGTCTGCCCGTTACTACGACAACCCATCATGTGACCCAGCACCTTAGATTCTTCGGCGTGCGCGCCTCAGAATGACAGGAAGGGGAGGCACGCCTCCGCATGACAAGGAGGGAGGCACTCCTCTGTATGACAGGGAGGGAGGCGCGCCTCAGAATGACAAGAGGGGACGCTCCTCTGAATGACAAGAGGGGACGCTCCTCTGAATGACAATAAGAGGGGTACTCCTCAGAATGACGGGCATGGGTTGTCATTCCGAACGCCCCCCTGTCAGTCCAGACGCCCCCCTGTCAGTCCGAGCGGCTCCCTGTCATTCCGACCTACCTCCTGTCATTCCGAACGGAGTGAGGAATCTAAGATGCCCCTCCGATGGCCTGCCCGTCACTACGACACCCCATCATGTGAGCCAGCACCTTCGGGATTCTTCGGCGGGCGCGCCTCAGAATGACAGGAAGGGGAGGCGCTCCTCTGAATGACAGGGATGGAGTGTCATTCCGAACCTCCCCCTGTCATTCCGACCTCCCCCTGTCATTCCGACCCACCCCCTTGTCATTCCGACCTCCCCCTGTCATTCCGACCCACCCCCTTGTCATTCCGAACAGAGTGAGGAATCTAAGGTCTCCCTCCGATGGCCTGCCCGTTACTATGACAACCCATCATGTGACCCAGCACCTTAGATTCTTCGGCGTGCGCGCCTCAGAATGACAGGAAGGGGAGCACTCCTCTGAATGACAGGGAGGGAGTGTCATTCCGACCCACCACCTTGTCATTCCGAACGGAGTGAGGAATCTAAGATGCCCCTCCGATGGCCTGCCCGTTACTGCGACAACCCATCATGTGACCCAGCACATTAGATTCTTCGGCGTGCGCGCCTCAGAATGACAGGAAGGGGGGCGCCTCTGAATGACAGGGAGGGAGTGTCATTCCGAGCGGCCCCCTGTCATTCCGACCCACCCCCTTGTCATTCCGAACGGAGTGAGGAATCTAAGATGCCCACTCCGATGGTCTGCCCGTTGCTACGACGACCTGGCATGTGAGCTGGCACCTTAGATTCTTCGGCGTGCGCGCCTCAGAATGACAGGAAGGGGGGCACCTCTGGATGACAGGAAGGGGGGCACTTCTGGATGACAGGCATGGGGAGGAGGCGCCTGTGGATGACGATAAGAGGGGAGGGGTGCGTCTGGATGACAGGGAGGGGGAGGGGAGGGGCGCCTCTGGGTGACAAGAGGGGAGAGGGGGGAGGGGGCGTCTGTATGACTATAAGGGGGGGGAGCGCTGCTGTGGGTGGGAATGCGGGGGAGGGCGATTACCTGCATCTTTCACCAAGCCCGAACGGCTGCGACGGGCGGCGAATCTTTTTTTCACCTACGTTTTATGATATCCTGTGAGGTGACAATACCCCCGAGAGAGTGATAAGGAAACTTGAATTAACCTTCCACTCAGATCAGAGCCGACGATAGCCTGCACCGACTTTTGGCGCCAGCTATTGTGAACCCCGAAGAGTGAAGGTGCAGTGATGACCCTGGTTATACGACTTCTCGTAATGATCGCTCTGGGTTTGGCCGGGTGGGGAGTCTGGCTGTTCGGTTTCGATGATCCCTCAGGCTGGTCGAACTACCTACCTTGGGGGCTGATATCCACCTTGGCGGGTGGCGGGATAGGCGGGTTGATGGTATTTTTGCCAGGCACGCTTATCAGAACAGTCCAGCATTTCAACCAAGTCCCATCATCCGCACTGGTTTCTTCAACCGTTGGCTTGGTCGCTGGTCTGATAATTGCCTCCTTGATTTCCATACCTCTGATCAACCTGAACGGCTGGCCCAGCTGGGGCATACCCCTGATACTCAATTTTGTCCTTGGTTCCTTGGGATTCTGGATCGGAGCCCGACGGGAAGGGGAGGTCAGGCGGATAATCCCCCACGAAGGAACAAGAAGTCCATCTGGGCGTTCTTACAACGGGCGCATCTTGGTGGACACCAGCGCCATCATCGATGGCAGGATCGCCGACCTAAGCCAGACTGGGTTTGTGCAAGGGCCCCTGATCATCACCGGATTTGTCCTGGATGAGCTGCGCCACATCGCAGATTCGAGTGACGGTCTGCGCAGAAGCCGTGGCCGCAGAGGTTTGGATGTCCTGAGCAAGTTACAAAAAGATGCCAGCGTTGCTGTACAGGTGATTGATGTGGATGATGTGGATGATCCAGAGGTTGACGGCAAGTTGGTCAAGCTTGCCAAACGCCTGAAAGCACCTATCTTGACCACCGATTTCAACCTGAACAGGGTGGCTGAGGTCCAAGGGGTCCAGGTCTTAAACGTCAATGAGCTAGCCAATGCACTGAAGCCGATGGTCCTTCCCGGAGAAGAGTTGGCTGTCAACATCATCCAAGAAGGCAAGGAGATCGGCCAAGGGGTGGCATTCCTGGATGATGGCACCATGGTGGTCGTCGAAGGCGGTCGCCGTTATTTGAACAGCCTCCAAAGCGTCACGGTAACCAGGGTGCTGCAAACTGCTGCCGGCCGCATCGTGTTCGCTCAACCAAAGGGCGGCTAGGGCATGGGCGCCTTGCCTCCTGCCGCGGGCGCTGCACAAGATACGGCCAAACCCCCACTGGGTCTCATCATAGTCGCTGCCGGGCAAGCTCTCCGCATGGGGGGCGTGGACAAGATCTTCACACCTGTGATGGGAATTCCACTGATCGCCCATTCCATTGAAGCTCTTGCTGCTTCATCTCTGGTGCACAGCTTCGTCTTGGTCCTTGCTCCGCAAAATGTGGCAGCCGGCTGGCAGCTGGCGGCAGAGCGAGGTTGGCATAAGCTGGCAGCAGTGTGCGAAGGTGGCGCAAGAAGGCAGGATTCTGTGAAGCTGGGCTTGGACAAGCTTCCCCGGTCACCTTGGGTGGCTGTCCACGATGGAGCACGGCCATGCCCAGGGCGCCAGGTGTTGGAAAGGGGCTTGGAAGCCGCCCAAGAAACGGGGGCTGCCATAGCAGCCGTTCCTGCCAAGGATACCATCAAGGTGGTTTCAGATTCCGGGATTGTGGAAGATACCCCGCCAAGGTCCGCCCTGCGGCTGGTACAAACACCCCAGATATTCGAATATGATCTTTTGATGACTGCACATCGGGCCTGTTCAGAAACCTTTACAGATGATGCAGCGATGGTGGAGAGCTTGGGACATAAGGTGCGGACCTTCGAAGGTTCTTATGCAAATCTGAAGGTCACCACTCCCGAAGATTTGCCCATGATAGAAGCTGTGCTGAAAGCCGGGCACTCCACGATGCCCAGACAACCTTGTCAAAGGAAAAAACACACCTGTAGTGGGTAGCCGCGTAGGAATCGGATTCGATGTACATCCCTTGGTGGAGGGCCGCTCCTTGGTCCTTGGGGGGGTTCAGGTGCCCTCGGACCGGGGATTATCAGGCCACAGCGATGGCGATGTCCTCTCACATGCCATCATGGATGCGGTCCTCGGGGCATGTAACCTGGAGGATAAGGGCAGCCACTTCCCATCTTCCGACCCTGGGTTGAAGGATGTATCCAGCCTTTTGCTATTGTCGGAGGTATCTAATCTTGTCCGCCAAAACGGTTGGCAGATAACAAACATAGATGCTACCATCGTAGCACAACAGCCCAAGCTAGCATCCTTTATTTCCAGCATGAAGACGAACGTCGAAACAGCACTATCCATTGCAGAAGGAACCATCAGCATCAAAGCTACCACCACCGATCTGCTGGGTTTCGTGGGGCGCGGTGAAGGTATTGCAGCCCAAGCGGTTGCCATGGTGGAGGAGGTGGCATGAGATTATACAACACCCTCACCCGCGAGGAGCAGGAATTTAGTCCTGCCGGCGACACGGTGAAGATGTATGTTTGCGGGGTTACCCCCTACGCTCCTTGCCACATGGGCCATGCGATGAGCTACGTTTTCTTTGATGTGCTTCGTAGGTACCTGGAATACCTGGGATATGAGGTCGATCATGTTCAGAACTTCACCGACATAGACGACAAGATCATTCAGAGGGCCCATGAAGGAAACACAAACACCGAGGACCTAGCACAAACCCATATTCAGGAGTTCATGGAAAGCATGGATGCCCTGAACATTACGCGGGCCCATCACTATCCAAGAGCAACCGGGGAGATCCCCCAAATCCTCAATGTCATCGAGTCGCTGGTGGACAAGGGGTATGCTTATTCTTCGGATGGGGATGTGTATTTTCGGGTAACGAAATACGGCGACTACGGCAAGTTGAGCCACCGAACCTTGGACGGAATGATCGCCGGAGCAAGGGTGGAGGTCGGAGGAGCCAAGGAACATCCTATGGATTTCACCCTCTGGAAGGCCGCCAAGCCGAGCGAACCTTCTTGGGATAGCCAATGGGGGCCGGGCCGGCCCGGCTGGCACATCGAGTGCACAGCCATGTCTTTAGCTTATCTTGGTACAACCTTGGATATACACGGTGGCGGGCAAGACCTGGTTTTTCCTCATCATGAAAACGAAATTGCACAGAGCGAAGCCCATACCGGCAAGGCTCCCTTCGTCCGTTACTGGGTGCACAACGGCCTCCTCCACATGGGGGAAGACAAGATGAGCAAGTCCTTGGACAACAACATCTCCTTGAACGAAGCACTGAAACGGTACGGCGGAGATGCTCTCAGGGTCTTCTTCCTGAGCTCCCATTATCGAAGCCCTCTAACCTACAGCGACCAGGGGTTGTCGGCCAACGAGCGGGCAGCTGAGAGATTGGCCAATGCTCTCCGGGAAGGCCCTGATGCCGGGGCCGGCGATCTGGACCCGGAGCCATACAAAGAGCGGTTCCATCGGGCGATGGATTCAGACCTGAACACCCCTCAAGCCTTGGCGTCGTTGTTCGATCTATCCCGAGAGATCAACCGCAGTAGAGAAGCTGGGGATACGGTGCGGGGCGCCCAGTCAGCCCTGAAGCATTTGGGGAATGTTTTGGGTTTAACCTTCGAAACCAAACGGGGGAAAGCTGGCGTCGAATCAGACCTTTTTATCCAGCTTCTCATTGATACCAGGGCTGAGCTACGGACTGCCAAGCAGTACTCCTCAGCTGACCAAATACGTTCCAAGCTGCTGGATTTGGGTGTGGAGTTGGAAGATACGCCCCAAGGGACCGAATGGAAATTCCGGTAATGCTGCTCTGTTAAATTAGCTCCCTGATTTCAGTAACTCAGGTCGGCGAACAACCATGACAAGGTTCAGACGCCAAAGATTCCCGGTATCCGGTCTTCTGCATCATCTTCCCTGAAGAGATCGCATGGATAATAAACAGCTGCTGGATTCTTTATGTGGCGTCCTTGCCAGCGGCGATGTGCTCACCAGCAGAGATGAGTTGGACCGGTACTCAGCTGACGCCCTGACGCCATTTCGGGCTTTTGAAGCTGCACATCGGTTGGATAGAATGGCCGACGTGGTGGTCGTCCCGCGTTCCGTAGAGCAAGTGCGCGAAGTTGTTCGCCTTGCAAACACTCACAAAACACCCATCGTCCCCTACGGCGGCGGCACCGGCGTAATGGGGGCCGCCCTGCCGGTCGAGGGCGGTATCGTCGTGGACATGAAGGGCCTCAATCATGTGCTGGACATCAACCCGGTCGACGGGGCCGGCGTGGTGGAAGGCGGTGTGGCGCTGAAGGATTTCGCTGATGCCCTGGAACCGTACGGGTTCATCTTGGGCCATGATCCTTGGAGCCTTCCCATTGCAACAGTGGCGGGGGCAATATCCACCAACGGCGTGGGATACTTGGCTTCAGCCTACGGGCCAATGGGCGCCCAGGTGCTCGGCTTGGAGGTGGTCCTACCCAACGGAGAGGTGCTGAACACCCGATCGGTAGCCAAATATGCTTCTGGCCCCAACCTCAATCATCTGTTCATTGGGGCTGAAGGTGTACTTGGGATCATCACAAAAGCTACTCTGAAGATCATCCGGGCGCCGGAGGCTAGGTCCTTTGCTACGGTGGTGTTCGACTCCTTCGATCAGGGTTTCGAAGCTGTACGGGAGATGTTCGCCATCGGGTTGAAACCTGCCTTGGTCGACCTTACCGAGGAGCCTGAAACCGGTGTGATCCTGTACATGATGTACGCTGGTTACAACGAAGAGGTTGCGGCTCAACGCACACGGGCTACGAAGATATGCACTGCCTACGGCGGCGTTCATTCAGGCCCGGAGCGGACCATCGAATACTGGGATGATCGACACCACAGCGGAGAAAATTACCAGAAGAACATGCTCAACCAGCCCCGAAGCATCCGCTGGAACCGGAGCGGATCCAGAAGCTTCGATTATCTCCACCTAGCTTTGCCCATCTCCAAGGTGCTCGAATACCGCAGGTGTTGCAAGCAGATCCTTTCACACCGGAACATCAAGGTCGTTGAGTACGCCATATGGACACACCCTGAGCTCTTTTCGATGCTTCTGGTCCCAGATGAAAACTCCGAGCCAACCTCAACCGACCTTAGCGCATCGGTAGACCAGGCGCTGACCTTGGCCCAAGACATGGGCGGTTCCATGGAATATTGCCACGGGGTGGGGGTGAAGCTTTTTCATCTACTGGCAAGGGACATGGGCGCAGGCTACGATGTTGCCCGCACCTTGAAACGAGCTTTGGACCCCAATAACATCATGAACCCCGGCAAGCTGTTTTGATGACAGCACACCCCGGAGCCTCGGATCAGGCGGTCACCTCTTCTTTTCCGGGGCGCTGCCAGCATCAACCGCGGGTGGGTCTTCCTACTTATCGCCATGGGCAAAAGTGAGACTGCTGCCGTCGCTTCCTACGATCACATGGTCGCCTGCCTGAAAGTCTCCTGTCAAAATAGCCTTGGACAACGGGTTTTCCAGGTAACGTTGTATAGCCCGGCGTAGAGGTCTGGCGCCGTAGCCGGGGTCGAATCCTTCCCTCGCCAATAGCTGACGGGCATCTTGGGTAAGCTCGAAGGTGATGTGCCGTTCGGACAGTCGGCTCTTAACATCAGCTGCCATAAGCTCCACGATCTTTTCGATCTGCTCCTGCGTCAGGGGTCTGAAGACAACGGTCTCATCGATGCGGTTCAAGAACTCAGGTCGGAGGTTCTTCTTCAGGGCATCCTGCACCGACTCCTTCAGCCGGGTTTGGTCCATCATAGTTCCGCCCTCTCCCCGGTGAAACCCGAAGGGTTGACGGTCCAGTTGGCTTGTTCCCAGATTGCTGGTCATGATTATCACAACGTTGCGGAAATCTACGGTCCGCCCATGACCATCGGTCAACCGGCCATCCTCCAGGATCTGCAGGAGTATGTTGAACACATCAGGATGAGCTTTTTCAATTTCGTCAAATAGCAGCACCCTGAAGGGATGCCGCCTCACCGCTTCGGTAAGCTGGCCCCCGTCATCGAAGCCCACGTACCCCGGCGGTGCGCCGATGAGGCGGGAAACCGCATGTTTCTCCATGTACTCGGACATATCAATGCGTATCATGTTGGCTTCATCGTCGAAGAGGAACCATGAAAGAGCACGGGCCAGCTCTGTTTTCCCAACGCCGGTAGGACCCAAGAAGATGAAGCTGCCTATTGGTCGCTTGGGGTCTGACAACCCCGAACGAGCCCTCCGGATAGCATCGGAAACAACAGTCACAGCTTCTTCTTGGCCGATCAGCCGTTCATGCAGGCGTTCTTCCATGTGCAGCAGCTTTTCCGCTTCTTCTTCCAAAAGCTGTGTTGTTGGGATGCCCGTCCATCTTTCGATGAGCTGGGCTATATCCTGCTCATCGACGATCATGTCGATTTTCTTGTTTCGGAACCAATCGTCCCGCCCTTGAGAATATTTTTGCTCCAAACGCATCCGGTCGGTCCTCAGCTGGGCTGCCCGTTCATAGTCAGCCCGTTGGGAAGCAGCCTCCTCCTCATTGGTCAGCTCCTGAACACGTTGTTCATCCTCCTTGAGGTGGCCCGGCAAGCTGTCTGCATCGATGCGTATCTTGCTGGCAGCTTCGTCGATCAGATCGACTGCTTTATCGGGCAGGTGGCGGTCGGTAAGATAACGGCTGCTGAGCCGGGCTGCATGGACCAGCGCGGAATCTTCGATCTTTACCTTGTGATGAGCTTCATAACGGGGCCGTAGAGCCCGTAGGATCTCTATGGTTTCGTCCACCGTGGGTTCTTCCAGATGTATGGGTTGGAACCGCCGCTCCAAAGCTGGGTCCCGTTCGATATACCGTCGGTATTCGTCGGTAGTGGTGGAACCTATGCACTGCAGGTCGCCCCGCTGGAGGGCTGGCTTGAGCAGGTTGGATGCGTCGAGAGCCCCCTCAGCGCCGCCGGCTCCAACCACAGTATGGATTTCATCAATGAACAGGACCACCTCACCCCCTGCGTCTTTAACCTCATCCATAACCGCCTTGAGCCGTTCTTCGAACTCCCCTCGGAACTTGCTGCCAGCTACCAGAGCGCCCATATCCAACGCCAGCACCCGGCGGTCCTTCAACACTCCCGGAACATCTCCGGCATTGATGCGCTGGGCCAAGCCTTCAGCTATGGCCGTCTTTCCGACGCCGGCTTCTCCGATGATCACCGGATTGTTCTTGCGTCTGCGAGTGAGGGTCTGCATCACCCGCCTGACCTCTTCATCCCTTCCAACGACCGGGTCCAGCTTCCCTTCTGCGGCGAGCTTGGTCAGATCTATGCTGTACTTTTCGAGGGAACGGTACTTGCTTTCAGCCCTGGGGTCAGCCACCCGGTGGCTCCCTCGAATCTGCATCAAAGCCCGGTACACATTTTCTTGATCGATCCCAGCTTCCTTCAGTATCTGGGCAGCATCGCCGTCGCCCAGCATGGTAGCTCCGATGAGCAGGTGTTCCGTACCAATGTACTCATCCTTCAAACGCTCAGCTTCCAGCCGGGCATTTTCCAACATCTGGCCGCCTCTGGGCGTCGCATAGATCTGGTTGGTTTCCGAAGCCATCTTCGGGAGCCGTTCCAGTGCTTCATGCAGCTTGGTCTTCACCGCTTCCAACGAGATTCCCAAGCTGCGCAGGATGTCAGCGGGCAGTCCGGATTCCAACTCCATCAATGCCAGCAGCACATGTTCCACATCCCACTGGCTATGGCGGTGCCGCCGGACGATGTTTTGAGAATCCAACATCACCTGTTGGGCTTGTTCAGTGTATTTTTCAGGACGTAGCGTCATTTGTTTTGCCCCCTTCAGCTCTGCTCTTACGCCTAGCTCCGGCAAGATCGTTCAGACGATTCAACTCATCGGTCAGCTCGCTGACCTGTTGCTCAAGCTGATTGACCCGGTTGATCAGCTTGAGGACAACCTCCACCCCTGCCAGGTTTACCCCCATCTGGTCGGTTAGAGCTTTAATTCTTCTCAGGACCTCAATATCTTTGGGAGAATAAAGACGCTGCTTCCCAAGCGACCTGGAAGGTTCCACCAGCCCAACCCGCTCGTAGTACCGCAGTGTTTGAGCATGTACCCCGACCATCCGGGCTGCAACGCTTATCACATAACAAGGTTCATATTCGAACCCAAACTCGATCATCATGCCGCTCTCTCCTTAGCAGATCGTAGGTCTCGGAGATGTTGAAAAAGCTCCCGCTCTTCTTCGGTGAGACCCTTGGGCAGCGCCACCTTCATCGTGGCAAATAAATCGCCCTTACTGTTCGGATTATTCAGGCGGGGCATACCCTGGCCGGACAATCGGAAGATCTGTCCGTTCTGGCTTTCAGGAGGAATCGTCAGCATCACCCGGCCCACCATGGTTGGCGCCGCCACCTCGCCGCCAAGGACCGCATCGGCCAATGGGACCTCAATCTCTTCATGCAGGTCTGCACCCGAACGGCGGAACCGGGGATGGGGCATGACGGTAACATCCAGATATATCTGCTGGGCCCGGCCGTTGTCCGCAGGAATCCGTACCTTGGAACCGGTATCGACGCCTGGCGGTATCTTGACCTCCAGCCTCCTATATGGTCCGGCTGGTCCGTTGGGGGCCAACTCTATGTGGCGGATGGTCCCAGAATAAGCTTCTTCCAAGGTCAGTTCCGCTGAATACCTTACCGGTGAAGGTCTTGTATGTCTTACTTCCGAAAAGATGTTGGCAAAGAAATCGTCGGCGGGGATACCTGAAGTATCGAACCTAGCATCCCCGTTTTCATAGGTGGACCATCGGGAGTAAGCGCCCCGGTTGTCTGCTTGAGCTTGGTCCATCTGCTCAGCGTACTTCCACTGTTCGCCGTACTTATCGTAGCTCTTTCTCTTGTCGGGGTCGGAAAGGACCTCATATGCTTCGTTGATCTTTTTGAATTCTTCTTCAGCAGCTGGGTTGCCCGGGTTCACGTCAGGATGGTGCTTCCGGGCGTTTTCCCGGTAAGCTTGGCGTACTTCCTTATCGGAAGCGCCTTTAGAAATCCCGAGGCGTTTATAGAAATCTTCCATTTCACCCACCAAGATAACTTCCGTTACCATTATAGTTAGCTCTAATTATCGTTGTCAATAATATTATAATCATATGTTCATTTATATGATAGTTTTAAAACATTATATTTGACATAGACCTATCAAGTATATACACTGTTCACAGTAGCTTGGTGCACCGAAAGCCCAAGAAGCTAAACACATTGGCAAAAGGAGAAGATCAACATGTTGGTTAAACATTGGGAACCCCTTGACAGCGTTCTGGGCATGGACCGGGGATGGAAAGCTCTTAGGCCTCCCGGTTATTTCAACCGACCCCGCGCAGATAATGGGGTAGGAAGCCTTGATGTGTTCCGAAAAGGCGATGATCTGGTGGTCCAAGCAGCTATGCCGGGCATCAAACCCGAGGATATGGAAGTCACCATCATCGATAACACCCTGACCATCAAGGGTGAATCCAAAGCTGAGGCCGAGGTCAAGGATGCAGATTATGTCCATCGGGAGCTTCGGTTTGGCAGCTTCAAGAGGGTGGTCAATCTATCTGAAGACCACCTTGCCGACAAGGCACAAGGCCATTACGAAAATGGTGTGCTGACCGTCACAATTCCCAAGGGCGAAAAGGCCAAAGCCACGACCGTCAAGGTCAGTATCAACAAGTAACGCAGAGGTGCATCGCAGAACCTCTCAGTAGGTACGGAGGGAACCTGCCCGAATATAGTGTAGTGGGCTGGCATGGGGGAATGTTCCAGGTGATGAGGCGGACCTGCCGGCCCACTACCATACTTCCACACCGGGACCTCATCGCTGGTCGACATGACCGGTCACAGACCTTGCTAGCACACCTGGGCTACCGGTCCGAGGCAACCCGTCCCCGGCGCAGCGAGCAGGCGCCGTTCGTTGACATCCTATCTGGGCTTTGATACCATTTGCTACGAGGCGCAGTGCGTTTGGTCGCCCCAAATCAACCCAACAAGGCATCTTAGAGTGGCTTTTGTTACCGGTCTCCGTTGTCGGGAATGCGACAGAAAATACCCTGTAGAACCCCTTAATGTTTGCGATTTTTGCTTCGGTCCCTTGGAAGTTGCCTACGACTATGATGCTATTGCCCGCATCATAAGCCGGGACCGGATCACCAGCGGTCCGCTCAGCATGTGGCGCTACCAGGACCTTCTGCCCGTCGATCACGCGGATGCTGTGGACATCAACGCTGGGTATACGCCGCTGATCAAATCCAAGAACCTGGGAAAGCTCCTGGGCTTGGACAATTTATACATCAAGAATGACAGCGTCAACCCGTCCTACTCCTTCAAGGACAGGGTGGTGTCTGTCGCATGTACCAAAGCCCTGGAATTCGGATTCGATACCCTGGCTTGTGCTTCCACCGGCAACCTGGCTTGCGCGGTGGCAGCTCATGCTGCCCGGGCAGGAATGCGGGCTGTGGTGTTCATTCCCGCTGACCTGGAGCACGGGAAGGTAATAGGAGCTGCCATCTACGCCCCCACGATGGTGGCGGTCAGGGGCAGCTACGACGAGGTCAATCGCTTGTGCAGCGAGGTCGGTGACAACTGGAACTGGGCTTTTGTGAACATCAACATGCGGGCTTTCTACGCCGAAGGCAGCAAGACCTTGGGGTATGAAGTGGCAGAGCAGCTGGGCTGGCGGGCGCCCCAACATGCGGTGGTGCCTTCAGCATCGGGTTCCATGTACACCAAGATATACAAAGGATACAAAGAGATGGCCTCCTTGGGGCTGCTGGAAGGCCCGGTAACCACCAAGATGCATCTTACCCAAGCAGCAGGATGTTCTCCCATTGTGGATGGGTTCAAGTCCGAAGATGACATCATCAGGCCGATAAAGCCGAACACGGTAGCCAAATCCTTGGCTATTGGCAACCCGGCCGATGGCATCTATGCGATCAGGACCCTTCGTGAAAGCGGCGGGTCAGCTTATGCGGTCCCGGAAGACAGCGTGGTTGAGGGCATAAAGCTCTTGGCCGAAACCGAAGGGATCTTCACCGAAACAGCCGGAGGCGTTGTGGTTTCGGGGCTGAAATATCTGGCTGCCAGCGGGGCTATCAAGCGAGATGAACTCACGGTGGCATACATCACCGGAAACGGATTGAAGACCCAAGAAGCAGTGGAAGATGTGGTCCATCCCTTGGTTGTGGACCCCAGCATAGCTTCCTTCGAACGGGCTCTAAATGAAGAAAATCCGGGTGGGAGGTAGGATGACCATGGGCAAACTGCGTTACAAATTCACTTTTCCCACCGACCTTGTCACACAGCCCATCATCCATGACCTCAGCAAGAAGTTCGATGTGATTACCAACATCCGTAGGGCTGATGTCCGGGAAAACATGGGATGGGTTGTGCTGGAGCTGGAAGGCGCCGACCAAGAAATCGAGAATGGCATAAGCTGGGTTAGCTCACTGGGTGTCCGGGTTGACCCGGTAAGCGGAGATGTTATAGAAGGATGAGGACATCTTCATCCAAGCTTGAGGAGAGAGGCTGAATATGAGCGGAACCTTGGTCCGTATTCCCACCCCTTTGCGCCGGGTGACCAATGGGCAAGACAAGGTGGAGATCGACGGCGATACCTTAGGACAGATCATAGAATCGATGGATTCCAGCTACCCCGGCTTCAAAGAACGGCTGGTAGATGAAGACGGGGAGATTCGCTATTTTGTGAACATATATCTCAACGGCGAAGATGTGCGCTTTCTGCAGGGGATGGAAACCACAACAAAGACGGGCGATGAGCTAAGCATAGTCCCTGCTGTAGCTGGCGGATCATCCTCATAGATAACATCCAGCCCATCTACATCAATCCGATATCCTGAGTCACTCCCCGGAGGACATACCCCTCGCCGTCATCCATCGTTTCTTCTGGTCCAGACGGGCTGCTTCATCGGTGGGCACGTAGCTTCCAAGAAAAGCTCTCTTCAGGGCCAAGAACCGGTCGGCGCGGATGGCTTCCCTTATCTGCTCCATCAAGCGGAGAACAAATCTCAGGTTGTGGATGCTAGCCAGACGCGGCCCAAGCAGCTCGCCAGCCCTGAACAGGTGCCTGACATATGCTGCTGAGAAACGCCCGCATCCATAACAATCACACCCTTCTTCTATGGGGCCCTCAACATCCTGGAACCGGCGGTGGGTGATATCCACCCGTCCTGCGGCCGTAAACAGGCCCCCATTGCGTGCCACCCTGGTGGGCAGCGCACAATCGAAAAGGTCGATCCCTGAGCCCACAGCTTCTATTAAATCCTCAGGAGAACCAACTCCCATCAGGTATCTGGGTTTCTGCTGAGGCATCATTTCTGCGGTCAGCGCAGCCATTTCGTACATGGGCGCCTTGGCTTCACCGACGCCAAGGCCTCCCACCGCATAGCCGTGAAAATCCATGGATGTGATGAACTTGGCAGAATTTTTGCGAAGGTCGGCGTGGAGTCCACCTTGGATAATCCCGAACAATGATTGTTCTGTGTCGCCCTTCATCGCATCGTGGGTCTCTTTGCACCTTTGGGCCCAGAGATGAGTCCGGTCCATGGCTTGCTTCACCTGCCCGCGGTCAACCCCAAAAGCTATGCACTGATCAAGGCACATCACGATATCCGCACCAAGGGTTATCTGGTGGTTCACCGCCCCTTCCGGGGTGAAGAAGTGGCTGCTGCCATCAATGTGAGACTTGAAGGTTATGCCATCGTCGCTGACCTTGCTGTTATTTCCCAAGCTGTACGCTTGAAATCCTCCGCTGTCGGTAAGGATGGGTCCATCCCAAGAACAGAACTTGTGCAACCCGCCCAGCCGGTGTACAAGGTCGACCCCCGGTTGAAGGTACAGATGGTATGCGTTGGCCAAGATGATGTGCGCGCCCACATCCGCGACTTCGTCCGTGGTAAGAGTCTTGATGCTTCCCTTGGTTGCCACAGGCATAAAGGCTGGCGTTTCAATCACACCATGCCCGGTGGTTAGCTTGCCATGCCTGGCGGGACCGGAGGTTGCGATAAAGTCGAATATTGTGTCAGAAGCCATGTCGGTTCGATTCTAGTATAATCTATTGGTGATAGCTATACGGACACCGATGTGGTAACTGTTCAGAGTTGGAGAGGTGAATTGCTCGGAATCTGGGTGGAGAGTACGGAGCAAGGGGCGTTTGATTGTGTTAAACGAGAGGGGTGGACAATGAAGTGGACCTTCGCACCACGAGCCGGGAGACCCTGCTGGAGGTTATTGCCAAGCAGCAGACGATCATCGCCGAGCTGGAGCGACGGGTGAAGGAGTTGGAGGCCCGTCCGGGTACTGGCGGCCCGTCTGCAGGGATGCCGGGCAATAAGCCGCGCGCCAAGGGGAGTCAGCCGGAGAGAAAGGGATCGAGGAAGCGTCGTCTCCACGGCTTTGCCCGGCAGCGAATGGAACCCACGCGGCAGGTGGTGCATGCTCTGGAGTCGTGCCCCGAGTGTGGGACGGGCCTGGCAGGGGGATGGGTACAGCGGACTCGTGAGGTCATCGAGCTTCCGTTGGTTCCGGCGGAGGTGGTCGAGCACGTCTTCATGGCTCGAATGTGTGGGCTATGCCGGAAACGGCGGGTGCCCCGTGGTGCGTTGCAGGGATTGGCAGTGGGGCCTCGGCGCCTTGGTATCAACCTTGCGAGCCTGATAGTGACGCTGCGGGAGGAGGGACGGCTGCCCATAAGGAGCATCCAGCAGTACCTTCAGACGGTGCATCGGTTGAAGCTGAGCGTGGGCGCCATCGTGGAGACGATTCATAGTGTGGCACGACAGGCCCGGATGGCAGTGGCCGAGACCCTGGAACGCATTCGTGGCTCTCCGGTGGTGCATGCAGATGAGACCGGCTGGCGTGAGGATGGAGTCAACGGCTACGTTTGGACCTTCAGCACTCCCACGGAGCGGTACTTCCTGCGTCGCGGTCGTGGCAAGGGGGTGGTGGACGAGGCGTTGGGAGAGGCATTCAGCGGAGTGCTGGTGAGTGACTTCTACGCCGCATATAACCACTACCCCGGCCTGAAGCAGCGGTGTTGGGCACACCTGCTGCGGGATATGGATGAGCTCATGGCTTGGTATCCTGATGACCTCGGCTTGGCACAGTGGGCCGGTGCGGTGCGGCGGGTATATGCCAAGGCCAGGACTTGCGTTCCTGCCGATGGCCCCCGGCTGGCCTCGCGACGCCAGTTGACCTTGGAGAAGGAACTGCTGGCGCTGTGCAGCCCCTTCTTCAAGGACCAAGCCGCGCCCCAGTCCAAGCTCTGCCGGCGCATAGAACGGTTCATCAAGGAGCTGTTCGTCTTCGTGTCCCACCCAGACGCGCCGTCGGAGAACAACGCCGCCGAACGAAGCCTGCGGCACCTGGTGATCAGCCGTAAGATTAGCGGCGGCACTCGCTCCAAACAGGGCAGTGACACCAAAATGACCCTGGCATCCCTCTTTGGGACATGGCGCGCCAAGGGCCTCAACCCCCTCTTGGAATGCCGTGACCTACTACTTTCCCCTCAACTCTGAACTGTTACCCGATGTGGACTGGAATTGCCAAGCTATTTCGACTCAACCCAGAATCGGCCTGCCAGACATGTATGATTCTCTGAGCAACTTTCTTGTATCGCTGAGTGAACACCGCGGCGTGTGGGCAGTTTTTGTCATAGGCACAATGGTCACCTTGTCTTTGGTGCTATATGGGTTTTGGGAGACAGTGCTGAGGATTCCCCGCCTTTGTGCCAACCGCCGGAAGAAGAGCAGCTAAGACCGGGAGCTTCATCAGCATTGACATGATATCCAAGGGAACCATCCGGGAGGTACTGTGGCAACATCAGCTCCAAACGTAGCTTCGATTGTGACTCATTCCTACGGCTCCTACCCTATCTTCGTCGGTTGGAACCTTCTTGATCAGGTGGGAGACCAACTTCTTGAGCTGGGTATCAGAGGCCCCGTTTACATCATCAGTGATGATCGGGTCTTTCCTCTCCACGGCCGGCGGGTCCAACGTTCCTGCCAAGCCAGCCGCATCGAAGCCCACTGCTTCATCATCCCTGCCGGTGAACAGAGCAAGTCCTTGGAACTATCCGAAGCAATCTACCGATGGCTGGCGGAACGCAAAGCTGAAAGAGGCCACGGGGTGTTGGCAGTAGGCGGAGGTGTGGTGGGAGACTTGGGGGGCTTTGTAGCAGCTACGTTCTTACGGGGTATGCCCTTGGTCCAGGTGCCAACGAGCATGGCGGCCATGGTCGATGCCTCGGTTGGCGGCAAGGTGGCCGTAAACCTTCCTGAAGGTAAGAACCTTGTGGGAGCTTTCTACCAACCCAAGGCAGTCATCAGCGACCCAAGCACCCTTGCGACTCTGGGAAAGAGGGAACTGGCCGAAGGTTGGGCGGAAGCTATCAAAGAAGCATTCATTCTGGACCCATCTCTCTTGGATATCTTCGAAGAACATGCTGAAAGCATGATGAACCTGGAACCTGATGTATCGCTCCAAGCCATCCGCCGGAGCATTGCCATCAAAGCCGAGATCGTTACCGAAGATGAAAGAGAAACCTTGGACCGCCGAATCCTCCTGAACTATGGGCATACCGTGGGCCACGGCTTGGAAGCCAGCACAGGATATGGCCGGTACCTCCATGGGGAAGGGGTATCGGTGGGTATGATGGCAGCCGGGTTCATCAGCCATCATATGGGGCTGTCGTCAGAAAGTGTGTACAACCGCCAGCGGAACGTGCTGGAACGGTTCGACCTGCCGATCACCGCCCCGGACGCAAACCCGGAGCAGGTGCTCCAAGCCATTACCATGGACAAGAAAACGGTGGCGGGTTCCATACGATGGGTGCTGCTGGAAGATGTTGGCAAGACGGCGGTCCGCAGAGATGTTCCCCCGGAACTCGTCGAAAGAGCAGTGCGGACCTTCATCGGCAAGGATGCTACCGGCCGGCTACGTTGATTTGAATTCTCTCAGGATGCGGGAGAACTCATCTTCCAGCGAAGGTATATTTTCGACGATTAAGGGCAAATCATCTTCCCCAAAAGCTTTGAGAGTGGTGCACCGCACGTTCCCAAGGCTGGACAACCCCAGCGCAAGGGAAGCACAATCCACGTCGCTGGCAGCTTCTACGATAACTACCATATCGAACTGCCCCATGGTCATGTACACATGAGATAACTGACCGCCTGCGACACTTATCGCTTGGCGGAAGGCGCTAACATGCTGGGGCAAATACTTGATGTTACGCATCCCCTCATCGGTATAGTTCAGTAGCAACACAAAACTGGGCATCTTGTTCCACCCTCTCCATCAGTTTGATAAAGGTTTTTCCGATCGTTACTTCAGCGGGCTAGGCAGCTGGACCTCTGTTGTCCTTCTTTTTGTTTATGAACAGCATCGCTCCCACAATTATGCACATAATGCCGGCTGTTCCCAAAAGCAGCACGGTACCTAAATCAGCCAGGTATCCCAAGGTGGGTAGACTCTCCGAGACCTCCTTCAAAGCCACCGAAACACTGCCGGCTGCCATGGTTAGTCCGAAGAGGAACCTGATTTTTTCCCCATCCACTCGCTGAGCAGCTGCGACCCCCAGCTGGGAACCGATCGATGCTGTGCTCAACATGATAACCGACATTACAAGGTCTACACGACCCCCCAAAGAGTAGAGGAAAGAACCCATTGAGCCAGTTATCACCACCTGGAACAGGTCTGTTCCAACTGCCACCGTAGTTGGAACCCCAAGGACGAAAATAAGGGCCGGCAGCAAGATAAACCCGCCCCCAGCTCCCAGAAGCCCCGCCATAAAGCCGACGCCAAATCCGGTCCCGATGGGTATCCATACCGAGATGCTCGGGATATGGGATTTGGGCAGCCCAACGGTCATCGGAATGGGAATTCTCCAAGGAACTGGGATGGCGTGGGGAGGAATTTTCAATGAATGGACTTTTTCAGCCAAGGCTTTGTGCGATGCTTCATCGCCACGGGTTGACGGATGCCTTGCTTTCCAAAAATCATAGAGAATGTATCCGGCCATAACGGCAAGAACCACCATGTAGGAGTAGCGGAGGATCGGGCCTGCAATCCCAGCGCTTTCCAGATGTTGATTCAGCCGTTCAGCTAAAAAGACGGCCGGAATTGTGCCAATAACCATCAAACCGCCCAGCTTGAAATCCACATTGCCTATTCGACGATGTTTGAGGGTGTTGATGATGGAAGACCCCACAATCAGGGTCAATCCGGTGCCAACGGCAAAAAGAGGAGGAACACCCAAGACCAGCAAGCCGCCCGTAATCAGGAACCCTCCACCCACTCCAAAAAAGCCGCTCAACGTTCCGACGACCAGCCCAAGGAACAGGAGCAGGACCGGATTCACTTCCACTCCTGCGTTGGGAAATAACATTATGCCGCCCAAGGGGAAGCTTGGACTCCGGGGCAAACGGGGAGGGCCGCCAACTGAGGGTGAAGAAGATCTTTCATAACCGGCGACACATTGAGTTGCTCCAGCTCCTAGTTCGCCTTCTCAGGAGGGGGTGCAGCCATCCGCTCCCATGAGCTTACGACCCAAGAAGCAACCTCTTCGATTGTTAGATCATCGGTGTCCAAGGTGCAGTGGGCAATGGAATAGTGGGTCTGACGATCAGCTTTGAGCTTTCGAATACGCTCAAGCGCATCGGGGCTGGCCAACAACGGGCGTTCCGTTTCAGGATTCTCACCATCACCCAACAGGCGGCGGTAGATGGTCTCCGGCAGCGCATTCAGGCAGACAACAACGCCGTTCTCGATGATCAGACTGCGGTTCTCCTCATCCACCACCACACCGCCACCGGTGGAGATGATCTGTCGTTTGGCGGAGCAGACTTCCTTCAACAAATCTTTTTCCAAGGCCCTGAAGGTTACTTCTCCATCTTCGGCGAAGATGCGGGCAATAGATTTTCCAGCACGTCTTTCAAGCTCTGAATCCATGTCTACCAAGGTCCAACCCAACAGGTGGGCGATCTGCTTTCCTGCCAAGCTCTTGCCCGTGCCGGAAAATCCCACCAGGATAACATTATCGCAGCAGATGGGTTTCATCGGACGCACTGGCGGTCAAACATAGAACGAACAGCTGTCCTAGCCGCTATTTCCGAAGCTGTGGACGACCTTGGTGATCATCGAAGGATACTTGACCCCTCATAAGCCCTGGGCATGACGGTCTCTTGGTATGCAGCACTGTTCCGCCGGGTTTCGGAGATATTATCCCCACCGAATTTTTCCATGAAAGCATCAGCCAGAACCAATGCCACAACCGCTTCTCCAATAACCCCGGCCGGGGGCACCTGGCAAACATCTGACCGCTCATAGTGAGCTTGGACCAGTTCGCCCGTATCAAGGTCCACCGACGGCAATGGGTTGACCAAGGTTGAGATCGGCTTTATGGCGAATCGGGCAATCAACGGCATCCCGTTGGTCATACCTCCCTCGGTCCCGCCGGACCGGTTGGTATTTCGCTGCCACGGCTGGGAAGGGTCGGTCACCGGCTCTATAACATCATGTACCTGAGACCCCATGAGGGCCACCGATTCCCATCCTTCGCCGATGGATGCAGCTTTGACAGCAGGGATGGACATGAGGGCTTGGGCGATGCGGCCATCGATCTTCCGGTCCCAATGGACATGGGAACCCAAGCCGATGGGAGTGCCGGTGACCACCACTTCCACGATGCCTCCAACGGTATCCCCAGCTTCCTTAGCTTCGTCTATGACCTTCATCATCATCGGTTCTGCAGCGGGATCGGCGCACCGTACCGGCGAAGCTTCCACCTGGCTCCAGTCGATGGACTCTTGGGGCTGGGCCCATTGGCCGCCGATGGCGATGGAATGGCTGTGCACATGGATATCAAATTCTTCCAAAAACCTGAGGGCCACCGCCCCGGCGGAAACCCGGGCAGCAGTTTCCCGGGCGCTGGCCCGTTCCAGCACATTCCGAACATCATCGAATCCATACTTCATCGTTCCCGGAAGATCTGCATGACCCGGCCGTATACGGGTCACCCGTTTGGCTTCGCCTTCGATAGGTGAGATGCTCATCTGCTCTTGCCAGTTCACCCAGTCCTTGTTTTCAAGGGTCATCCCGATGGGGCTGCCCAATGTCAGACCATGACGGACCCCCGACGTTATGCAAGCCCAGTCCTTCTCGATGAGCATCCTACCACCCCGCCCGTACCCTTTTTGGCGTCTCGAAAGGTGATTGCCGATATAATCTTCGGACAATGGCAGCCCTGCCGGCACACCTTCCACGATTATCACCAATCCCGGTCCGTGGGATTCGCCTGCGGTTAGAAATCTGATCATTCTACCCTCCTGGGCTAACACCAACATCTTATGGAACCTCTGAACAACTCGCCTGAAGCCCGTCATTCCCGCCGCCTCAAGCCCGTCATTCCCGCCGCCTCAAGCCTGTCATTCCCGCGAAGGCGGGAACCTCGCCCCTCTGCAGGGACGGGTTTCACGTCCATCCTCCGCATCCAAGGGGACTTATTCAGACTATCCTTATAAGGGGAATTTACAACCTGTTTCGTTTTTCAATGGTTCAGCCAAGGGCTGCTTCAGCAGCTTTCCACATGATGTCAATCGGCGCTTCCTTGCCGGTCCAAAGCTCGAAAGAAGCTGCCCCTTGATAAACCAACATATGCAACCCGCCCAAGGAAGCTGCTCCCGCAAGGGCAGCTTCTCTAAGCAAGGGTGTTTCAGGTGGATTATACACTAGGTCGTAGACCAAGGCTTTCGTAGATATATGCTCTTTGGACAAAGGGGTTTCAGCTTCTCCCTGCCCGTGGAGCATTCCCAAGGTGGTGCAGTTGATTATCAGGTCCGCATCATAGGAAGCAGCTGCCAATGCGCCATTCGGAGGATCTATGGCAATGGCATCAGCTCCGAGGTAGTGGGTGCGGACCAAACCAGCCAGGTCCTCCGCCCTGGATAACGTCCTGTTCGCGATCGTAAGATGGCTTGCTCCGGCTCCTGCCAATGCCAGGGCAACACCCTTGGCAGAACCCCCGGCCCCGAACAGGAGAGCCCGGCAGCCTGCGGGATCAAAATTGCCAATCTCTTTCAGAGCCCGGAGAAATCCCAGACCATCGGTGTTGTAGCCGAGCAGCCTGCCGCCCGAATTGACGATGGTGTTGACTGCTCCCGCCGACCTGGCCCAATCATCCACATGGTCCAAATAACGGATTACCGCTTCTTTGTAAGGCACAGTTACGTTGATGCCCAAGGCGTTGGGACTTCTTAGTTCTTCCATGAAGGCGGGCAGCCCTTCGGGCGCCACCTCCCAAGCTTTATAAACAGCGCCTATTTTGTGGTAGTCCAAAGCTGCTTGCTGGAAAATGGGGGAGATGGAATGACGGATCGGATACCCGATTATTCCCAGGGGTTCGTTCATCGGACCGTTCTTGCTTAGCTTATTCTAAAGGTCTGGGGCACCGGGGGTCACGGTGGCGTCTTCACCATCATGGAACAAATCCAACGGAACAATGCTGTTTCCTCGACGGGACCAACGGGACCTCAACAGTTCGCTGGCATCCAACAGCCCCTGAAGATTTCTGTAACGGGAAGAGCTCAGCTTACCTTCACCCAACACCTTGGCAGCCTCCGTAGCTGCCTTGGAACTGGAAATGGGATTGCCCGGAATCTTCGCCCATGCGACGTCGACATCGTATTCCCAAGACGGAGGAGGGGCAACCGGGGGAGCGGAGGCGGCGGGCGCGGGTTGGGCGGAGGCGGCGGGCGCAGCAGAAGCAGGGGGAGCGGGGGGAGCGGGTCTAACAGTCCTTGTCGGGGGACTGAGCTGGGCAGCTAGGGTGATCACAACATCGCCATGCCCACCCCGGCGCTGGACCTTGATGGCGTCAGAAGAGCTCAAGAATTGGGTGAAGGACTTATATCCCATCGCACGATAATCAAAGCTGGGATCGATCCTAAGCATGGTGTTATGCAGCTTGGATGCCACAACGCGGCCCTGTTCATCGACCGAGGTGTCCATCGCCCTGAGCAGTAGCTGGCTCGCATGGCGTTTCAGATCAGAGGTGTCCTCAAGCGTCGAGCTACCGTCGTCCAAGTAGATATACCGGTCGCAGGAATGTACCAGCGCAGGGGACACAACCCCCCGGTGACCCGCACCAACAACCACCTTGCCGACGGAGCGGAGAGTGCTGACAAGAGGCACAAAGTCCGTGTCTGAAGAAACTATGACAAAGGTATCTATCGGGGTACGATATAGAAGATCGATAGCATCTATCGCCAAGCAGATGTCGCTGGCGTTTTTCCCTGAACCGCTAGCGCGGAAGTAGTGCTTGGCTTCGATGCCCAGTTCGAGCATCTCCTCGCTTTTGCGGGGGATCTTCGTCCAATCGGCATAGGCGCGTTTTACTATGATCCTGCCGACCTCGGAAATCTGATCGAAAAGGTTGTGGAGGTTGGAGGACCCTACATTTTCGAAGTCAATCAGTACACCAACTTGGCTATCGGGCAAAAGCTACTCCCCTCGTAGTTCGACACTCTTCGTTCCAAATTCCGGGCCACCGTCTACCACCGATCCTATCATACCAGACCAGGCGCTCCCATGGGCAAGGTTTCAATCAAGTAAATCTGGATCATCATACATTCGCCGGCATCGCAAAGGTGACCATCGGAAGATCCGACCTGTCCGCCGGTACATATCCGTTTCTGAGGTGCGGATTGGATGCCGCCGCCAAGCTAGGTCTGCGCACTTTGGATCGCCCGCCACACCTTTTCAGGAGTTAGCGGCATCTCGATATGGCGAACGCCAAAGGGCGCCAGAGCATCTACGACAGCATTGACAATCGCAGGGGGCGTTCCAACGGTTGGCCCTTCTCCCATACCTTTGACTCCAATAGGGTTGGTGGGGGATGGGGTTTCCATTGTTTTGGTCACGAAGGGCGGCACCATCTCAGCGGTGGGCAGACAATAGTCCAAGAGGGTGCCGGTGGTCAGCTGGCCCGACTCATCATAGATGATCTGCTCGTACAGAGCTTGGCCCAACCCCTGGGCGGCTCCACCATGTATCTGACCTTCAACCACCATCGGATTTACCACCACACCTTGATCATCGACACAATAAAGGTTCTTCACATCCACTTCGCCCGATTCTACATCCACCTCCACCAAGGCCACATATGCGCCATAGCTGTATGTGAGGTTTTTCGGCTGGTAGAAGTAGGATTCGTCCAAGCCAAACTCCATATCAGGAGGACGGTCGGTCACCTTGTACGCCGAAGCGGCGACCTCTTGTACGGACAACATGCCCTTGGAAGGATCTTTTGCCACGAATGTATCTCCATCTAAAGCTACATCATCAGAGGATACCCCCAAGCGGAAAGCAGCGATGCTTCTCATCTTGGCCAGCACCTTCTGGGCTGCATTGTGAATGGCAGTGCCACCGATGACCATGCTGCGGCTGGCATATGTCCCCAGCCCGTAGGCAACCAAGCTTGTGTCCCCGGAGATGAACTTTATATCATCCACACTAACCGGGAGAACGGACGCAGCCACTTGGGCAAAGGTGGTTTCCATGCCCTGACCATGAGGGGACGAGCCCGTGTATATGGTGACTTTCCCCGCTCGGTCCATGGTTACCCGGCCCCAATCGAAGGCGCTGGCGTTGGGGTTGATGGATGATGGACCAATTCCTCCGGACTTTATCCAAGATGAAAGCCCGATCCCTATGTAGCGCCCTTCCGTTCTTAGACGAGCTTGTTCATCTTTCAGTGCGGCGTAGTCCGACAACTGAAGGGCGATTTCCATCGCCTGCGCATAGTCCCCGCTATCATACACATCGCCGCCGGGGGTCTGGTAAGGGAACAGTTCTGCGGGAATGTAGTTCCGCCGGCGCAACTCGGCGGGGTCCATTTTTAGCTCCTGGGCCAACAGGTCCATAGCTCGCTCGATCAGAAACATACCTTCGGGGCGTCCGGCGCCGCGGTAAGGCGTTTCAGGGGTCCGGTGAGTGTAGCCAGCTTGGACCTGAAGATCGACTTCGGGGATTCCGTAAGCTCCTACACAAGATATAGCAGAACCGGCCGACAAGTTGGCTTCGGGCCCCTTGGGATAAGCCCCCAAATCGGCGATGTGGTTGAGGCGGATACCGGTGACCTGCCCTTCTGAGCTGGCGGCCAATTCCAGGTATGAAATCTTGCCCCTGGCATGGCTCATACCAAGAAATTCTTCTGAACGGGTTGCCACCCACTTCACAGGAGCTCCCAAAATCAAAGAGGCAGCAGCTATCAGCGCATATTCCGGGTCGCCGTGGGCTTTGGGGCCGAAACCTCCCCCCACATCGGGAGCTACAACCCGGACCTGTTCTTTATCCAGTCCCAGTATCTCCGCAGTATGGTCGCGCAGATCATGGGGGGTCTGGGTGCTCGCCCACATTGACAGATGCCGAAGTTTCGGGTCCCAGTGGGCTACGCCTGCGCGCGGCTCCATAGGAACACCATGGATACGTTGGTTGACGAACCGCCCTCGAACGATGACATCCGCTTCTTCGAAAGCTTGGGCAACGTTGGGGGTCGAGCGCCGCCACAACATCGCTTGGTTGGGACGGTCGTCATGGACCAGAGGAGCATCGGACCTGAGGGCTTCTTCGGGGTCGAAGGCGCCGGGCAATATTTCGTAATCTATCCTTATCAGGTCTTCCACATCGCGGGCTGGGTAACGTTCTTCCGCTATGACCACCGCAACCACTTCGCCCACATGACGCACCTTGTCCGTGGCAATCAGGTTGAAGGCCGGCATACCTCGGGCGGCGGTGACCTCCGGCAAGCCGGGAATGGCAATGACCGGGTAAGTGTGAAAACGGGGATGGATGTCCTTCCCCGTCAGGATGGCGACTATCTTGGGTTGAGCCAGTGCGTCGGAAACGTCGATGCTTCGGATTCTGGCATGGGCATGGGCGCTTCGGACGAAGTGCACCCATAACATTCCCGGAATCTGAATATCCTCCGAATAGACACCTTCACCACGAAGAAGCCTGGGGTCCTCTTTCCTTTTGATAGATTCTCCGATGGCGCCAGCCAATTGCGACCTCCTCCCGAAGGGTGGATCGAACTATTTACACTTTTAAGCCTACGCCCCAGCAGCCAGGGAGTCGGCAACCCCTAAGGGGGGCCGGTAGGGTGGTTAGCCGGTAGGGTCGCTAGTAGGTTCCCCCGGGCGTTCCTTGGGGCCCTTTTCTGAACTTGGGTATGACGTGCTTTCCGAACATTTCAATGGATTTCATTGCTTTTTCATGGCTGATGGTTTCGCTGGCGGTGATGAAGTGCAGCTGGTCAACTCCCGCTGCCTCATGGATACGGATCGCGTCGGCGCAGCTGTCGGGGTCGCCTGCAATAATCACACCCCGACTGCACAAGGTGTCAGCATCCATCTGTGCCACCGCAGCCCTGGCGGCGCCGCCCGAAAGGTCCAGGGCTTCCCTTACCTCGCCGGTCGCTCCATCTTCGACCTTGGTTACGTAACGAGAGAAGTTCTGCTTGAGATGATCTGGAACGCCGCCCCACTGCCGTAGAAGCATCTCATAAACATCCTTCTGGTCTTGAAGGTAGGGCTTATCGGGGCCGAAGAATGTCTTTAGTGATTCTTTGCATAGCTCTCGTGCTTCCTTGTCATCTTCGCCGCAATAACCCATAACCGAGGTCTGCCATTCGTCGGTGACGAATCCACCCACCGGATCCGCATTTTTGATATTTTCTTTGTACTTTTTGATATGAGGTTCAAGGACCGACGGCGCAGCCACTCCCAACGCCATAACTCCCAGCCCCTTTTGGGCTGCCAGCTCATAGGATGCCGGCTGGACAGCGGCAAGCCACATGGGAGGATGTGGTTTTTGATAGGGCTTGGGCAGCACCTTCCGGGGCGGCACCTTCCAGAAGCGGCCTTCCCATTCGAACATATCCGATTCCCAAATCTTGGGAATCATGGTCAGGGATTCATCCCACATCTCCCTGGTATTTCTTGGATCAATGCCCATTCCCGTCTGCTCATAGGGCGCTGACCGGCCCGTTCCGAACTCCACCCGCCCATTGGACAGGTGGTCCAGCATGGCAACTCGCTCAGCAACACGGATGGGGTGGTGGTACGGCAGGATAACCACGCCGAATCCAAGCCTGATCCGCTTGGTCTGTCTGCTCAATGCTCCGAAGATCACTTCAGGACAAGGAGACATGGAAAAGCCGGTGAGAAAATGATGTTCCACAAGCCAGATATAGTCGAACCCCATCTCGTCGGCTAAGATACACTGCTCCAAGGTTTCTTCTATCACAGCATGATCATCCAGGACGGGACGCTGCATCTCAAAAGCTAAGCTGAACTTCATGGACAGACTCCTGACTGTTGCTGGTTTAGGTCTGTATCCGGCCGGGTATGAGCTTGTTTCCGGATCCCCTGTGGGTCCGGTAAACCATGCGCTCCGGTAAAGAACCGCCGGTTCCAACTCCCTGAAGAATAATAGCTGTCCGCTGGGCCGTCAACCGCAACCGCCCGCGACAGCTTGGCCGCTGACGGTAGGTTGACCGGGATGCAATAACCGGCCCATAATGTGCCCACATTGGACCCTGAAACGGGAGGCGGAACCATGCGAGATGATTTAACTGTTATTCTCGGGACCGTGGGAACAGGCATCTGGCGTAGCTCCAACGGCGGAGCCACTTGGGCACGTCCAAAGGGAACTCGCGACAAGCTGCCGTGGAGCGAGTTGGTGGTTTTGCACTAACCAGGCACCCCAAGGATCCCAGCGTGGTCTTTGCCGGGACCCAAGAAGGAATATACCGCAGCGATGACCGGGGCGCCAGCTTCGAAAAGATCGATTCAGAGTTGAACAATTATGATGTGTGGTCGGTCGCCATCGACCCATCTGCCCCCGACACCATGTTCGCAGGGCGCCGGCCGGGTGCGATATTCCGGTCTAAAAACGGCGGTCAAGACTGGCATCAGCTGAATGCTGAGTTCGCTGACGAATGCGCCAACATCCGAATCCCCAGGGTGTTGACCATGACCGTGGACCCCACCGACAGCCGGGTGGTGTGGGCAGGGGTGGAAGTGGATGGTGTCCGCAGAAGCGTGGATGGCGGCGAAACCTGGGCAACGATAGGCGCCGCGGTAACGCCGGGTGAAATCGGCGGGAGCTTGGATGAGCCCGACATCCACTGGATGGAGGTCAGCCCCGGTCCTCCAAGCATGGTGATCACCAGCACCAACTCGGATTTATACATCAGCACCGATGTGGGCGAAAGCTGGAAAGCCATCGGTGCGCGCCAGCTCTTCCCATTCACTTTCTGCAGGGGGATGGCTGTCAAGCCCGATGATCCCAACACCATATTCGTCGGCAACGGCGATTCCAACATCGGCGTCACAGGTGCGGTGCTGCGCACCCAAGACAGGTGCGAGACCTGGGAATCCATGCCCTTGCCGGTAACTCCCAACTCGCCCATCTGGAAATTCGCGGTGAACGATGCTGATCCCAACCTGGTGTTTTGTTGCAGCCATTGGGGCGAGGTGTTCCACAGCGAAGATGCAGGGGACTCTTGGGGCAAGACCGATCGGGAGTTTTCTGAAATCCGAGGCATAGTCTGGATGCCCAACTAAGGGCTTCCCGGCAGTTCAACCAAAGGCACACCCAATGCGCCGCACATTATAGTCGGTGCGTTAGCTTTATCGCATAACCACTCGACGTCTCCTGAATGAGTGCCGTTATTATCCTAACATGAAAGATGATAAGGGCACTCAATATCTTCATCATCACGTATGGCACTACGGCGCCCCATACGGTATCCCCTCCTGTCAAGGTAATCCCACGTCCTACCGGCAAATGATGCAAGCTTGGCGGCAGAAGATAGAGGACCGGGATATGGTGAGGGCGTGCATATCAAAAAGTGGCTCTGTACCAGGTAGCTGCAGCGATCAAGAAAACTACCGAGGAGACGCGAAATGACTTCCAGCCAATAGTGCGCTGCTAGGGGCGTCCTCGTTCCGACCACTCGCCGGAGCACTGTAGGTCGGAACATCTGCCTAAGTTGGCAACATGTTCCACCATGGTCCTTCGCAAAGACATATCTGTTATTAACCGACCGCAATCGCACGGGGCCACTGGAAAATACAGGTGGTTGCCCCTCCCCTTGTTCCCAACCCGCGGTCCACCCTCCCCCTGCTACCAACCCGCGGTCCGCCCTCCCCTTGCTACCAACCCGCGGTCCGCCCTCCCCCTGCTCCCAACCCGCGGTGTACCTTTTCATTGTTGTAATCCTGAGGGCATCCCTCCCCTTGTCATTCTGAGGAGCGCATGACGAAGAATCTAAGATGCCTGCTCACCCGACGGCTTATCGTAGTAACGAACCGGCCATCAGAGGGAGATTTTAGATTCCTCACTGCGGTTCGGAATGACAGTGGGGGGGTTCGGAATGACAGTGGGCGCCTCCCCCTATTGTCATGCTGAGGAGCGCCTCCCCTTACTGTCATGCTGAGGAGCGCCTCCCCTTATTATCATTCTGAGGAACATCCTCCCTCACTGTCATTCTGAGGAGCACCCTCCCTCACTGTCATTCTGAGGAGCGTATGACGAAGAATCTAAGATGCCTGCTCACTCGACGGCTCATCGTAGTAATGGGCCGGCCATCAGAGGGGGATTTTAGGTTCCTCACTACGTTCGGAATGACAGTAGGGGGTTCGGAATGACAGTGGGCGCCTCCCCATATTGTCATGCTGAGGAGCGCCTCCCCTTATTATCATTCTGAGGAGCACCCTCCCTCACTGTCATTCTGAGGAGCGCATGACGAAGAATCTAAGATGCCTGCTCACCCGACGGCTTATCGTAGTAACGAACCGGCCATCAGAGGGAGATTTTAGATTCCTCACTACGTTCGGAATGACAGTAGGGGGTTCGGAATGACAGTGGGCGCCTCCCCCTATTGTCATGCTGAGGAGCGTCTCCCCTTATTATCATTCTGAGGAGCGCCTCCCTCACTGTCATTCTGAGGAGCGTGCCCCCTCACTGTCATTCTGAGGAGCGCATGACGAAGAATCTAAGATGCCTGCTCACCCGACGGCTTATCGCAGTAACGGGCCGGCCATCAGAGGGAGATTTTAGATTCCTCACTGCGGTTCGGAATGACAATGGGGCGTCCAGAATTACATCGGGGCACCCGGACTGACGATAGGGGGTTCGGATTTACAGCTGGTGCCTCCCCTTACTGTCATGCTAAGGAGCGCCTCCCCATATTGTCATGCTGAGGAGCGCCTCCCCTTATTATCATTCTGAGGAGCGCCTCCCTCACTGTCATTCTGAGGAGCGCACGACGAAGAATCTAAGATGCCTGCTCACCCGACGGCTCATCGTAGTAACGGGCCGGCCATCAGAGGGAGATTTTAGATTCCTCACTGCGGTTCGGAATGACAATGGAGCGTCCAGAATTACATCGGGCACCCGGACTGACAATAGGGGGTTCGGCATTACAGCTGGCGCCTCCCCTTACTGTCATGCTAAGGAGCGCCTCCCTCACTGTCATTCTGTGTAGTGCCCTCCCCCTATTGTCATGCTGAGGAGCGCGCCCCCTCACTGTCATTCTGAGGAGCGCACGACGAAGAATCTAAGATGCCTGCTCACCCGACGGCTTATCGTAGTAATGGGCCGGCCATCAGAGGGAGATTTTAGATTCCTCACTGCGGTTCGGAATGACAATGAGGCGCCCAGAATTACATCGGGCACCCGGACTGATAAGCGGGGGTTCGGAATGATAAGCGGGTCACCCGGGATGACAATGGGCGGTTCGCAATGACAATGGGTGGTTCGGAATGACAGTGGGCGGTTCGGCGGGACGACTTGCGGTCCGGCGGGACGACTTGCGGTTCGGCAGGACAAATGGGGGGCGGCGTGTCAATTTGGGTTTTGGAATGACGATGGGAATTCGGAATTGTCGATGCTAGGTGGTTCGTTGGCGGGTTGGCGTGAGAGGCAGGCGCCGGTATGGCGAGGCCATCATGATTCAGCTTAAGCACGAGGGACCTAGAGGGGACCTACCGTAGATTCCGTTGCTGCGCCTTTAGCTGACCGCTCTGGGCACATCCACGGCTGGTAGGTAATGAAGGATGAAGTAGCGTTCGGGCGGCTTACGGCCCGGCGGATGGGGGCCTTTCAAGTACGTATCCAGGTCGGGGACCGAGCTTTCGTCGCCCTCTTCGTATATGCGGTAGCCATGCTTGGCATAGAAGGGCAGCGCCCAGTAGCTGCCCTTCAGCACGTTCAGGGTGAAAATCCGCGTCCCCGGCCAGTCCGTCGCACTGCGTTGCCAGTGCTGTTCGATCAACTTTGCGCCCAACCCTTTCCTGTTCTGCTCGGGATGGACAAATAGCAGGTGCAGATGGGAGACTGCGGTCGGATCACCATATGGACGCCAGAGAGCTACGCCCGTAAGGTTCTCTCCGCCGTCGGTTTCTGCCACTACTCCTCGTTCACCACGCTCGACGATGGAAGCATGGATGCGTTGTCCGCTCTGGACCCGGCGCCCGACCATCCTGAACTCAGGATCGAATCCAGAATAGGAAGCATTCACCAAAGCTGCGATAGCTTCTGCATCTCCGGGGACAACAGGGCGAATCCTCATAATAATTCCAAAAGCGGTTTGGTGAATTTAGCGGCAAGCATCTCGGATAGCTTGAGAGATGACCGTCATCCGGGGCAAATGGGATGCGTTGGCCCGTAGACCGTTTGTTATGTAAGCTACTGCCAGACCAACATCCGGGTCAGCCCAACCGACCGATGTCCCGATGCCGCCATGGCCGAAGGTCCTTACGGGGTCTCCTCCCGAAGAACCCATCCGAGAATCGGCCAACCATAGCGCCAAGGACCGGTGAACATAGACATCAAAGGTGTGATCATGTCCTTCCACCTGTTGCTTGGTAACCTCCGCCACCGTTTCGGGCTTGAGGATACGAACGCCGTCGAGTATCCCCCCGCATCCCAGCATCGCATAGAAGCGGACCAAGTCCCGGGCTGTAGCAATGCCTCCGGCTGCGGGATTCACAGCTTGGTGCACATCAGGTCTGTTGAACGTGTCCACTATAGCCACCCGTTCCGCATCCTCCATCGCATGAATGCGGGATACCCTATCTTCCAACGAAGGAGGAAGGCCAAGGTAGGTATCATTCATCGATAGGGGGTCGGTGATCTCCTCCTTCAGAAACTGACCGATGGGACGGCCGTCGATGCGCCTTACAAGCTCACCCAGCACCCAACCATAGTTGGACTGATGATAAGCGATCACCGAGCCGGGTTCGGTGGTAGGCGTTACCCCTTCCATGGCTCTTGCCACGAGGTCCCAGTCGCTCCAGCCGTTGGAAACTATATCAGCCGGGGTTTCAGGGATGCCTCCTTGGTGAGTCAGTATCTGGCGGATGGTGATCTTATCTTTTCCGTTTTGGGCAAAACCCGGCCAGTAGCTGGCAACAGGATCATCCCATTGGAATTTACCCCGCTCCCACAGGATATAAATGCAGCCTGCCGTCAGGGCTTTGGTATTGGAGTACATCACAAACATGGTATCGGAGGTCACCTGCTTGCCCGATTCAGCATCGGCCGAACCTCCCCAGAGGTCCAGCGCCAAGCTTCCGTGGCGGTAGGCAGCAAGACCAGCCCCTGGATGGAGGCCATCGGCGATCTGCCGATTGAAAAGGGCTTCCACCTCTGCCAAACCTTGAGAATCCATCTGAACCTTCTCCGCCGGAACTACCATGTTCATCCCTCCGAGTGAACCGGAATTTGGCAATGTTACGACCAACCAGTTTCGGTGTCAACGAAGATGGCGCCTTCCGGCTCAAGCTATCAGGTCCTACCGGCTGTCACCCAGCTGCTCCCACTCAACCCTCCCCGTCATTCTGAGGAGCAATCCCCTCCCTGGCATTCTGAGGCGCAATCCCCCTCCCCGTCATTCTGAGGAGCACTCCCCCTCCCCGTCATTCTGAGGAGCAATTCCCCTCCGTCGTTCTGAGGAGCAATCCCCCTCATTGTCATTCTGAGGAGCGCACTCCGAAGAATCTAAGATGCTGGCTCACACGATGGATTGTCATAGTAGCGGGCAAGCCATCGGAGGGGGCATCTTAGATTCCTCACTCCGCTCGGAATGACATTGGGGGGTTCGGAATGACATCGGGGGGATCGGAATGACATTGGGGGAAGTCGGAGTGTCACTCCCCTCCGTCATTCTGAGGAGCACTCCCCCTCCCCGTCATTCTGAGGAGCGCACTCCGAAGAATCTAAGATGCTGGCTCACGCGATGGATTGTCGTGGTAGCGGGCAAGCCATTGGAGGGGGCATCTTAGATTCCTCACTCCGTTCGGAATGACATTGGGGGGTTCGGAATGACATCGGGGGGGATCGGAATGACATTGGGGGGATCGGAATGACATCGGGGGAAAGTCGGAGTGTCACTCCCCTCCTTGTCATTCTGAGGAGAAATCCCCCTCCCCGTCATTCTGAGGAGCAATTCCCCTCCGTCATTCTGAGGAGCAATCCCCCTCATTGTCATTCTGAGGAGCGCACTCCGAAGAATCTACGATGCTGGCTCACACGATGGATTGTCATAGTAGCGGGCAAGCCATCGGAGGGGGCATCTTAGATTCCTCACTCCGTTCGGAATGACATTGGGGGGTTCGGAATGACATTGGGGGGTTCGGAATGACATCGGGGGGATCGGAATGACATTGGGGGAAGTCGGAGTGTCACTCCCCTCCGTCATTCTGAGGAGCACTCCCCCTCCCCGTCATTCTGAGGAGCGCACTCCGAAGAATCTAAGATGCTGGCTCACGCGATGGATTGTCGTAGTAGCGGGCAAGCCATCGGAGGGGGCATCTTAGATTCCTCACTCCGTTCGGAATGACATTGGGGGGTTCGGAATGACATCGGGGGGATCGGAATGACATTGGGGGAAGTCGGAGTGACACTCCCCTCCGTCATTCTGAGGAGCAATCCCCCTCATTGTCATTCTGAGGAGCGCACTCCGAAGAATCTAAGATGCTGGCTCACACGATGGATTGTCATAGTAGCGGGCAAGCCATCGGAGGGGGCATCTTAGATTCCTCACTCCGCTCGGAATGACATTGGGGGGTTCGGAATGACATCGGGGGGATCGGAATGACATTGGGGGAAGTCGGAGTGTCACTCCCCTCCGTCATTCTGAGGAGCACTCCCCCTCCCCGTCATTCTGAGGAGCGCACTCCGAAGAATCTAAGATGCTGGCTCACGCGATGGATTGTCGTGGTAGCGGGCAAGCCATTGGAGGGGGCATCTTAGATTCCTCACTCCGTTCGGAATGACATTGGGGGGTTCGGAATGACATCGGGGGGGATCGGAATGACATTGGGGGGATCGGAATGACATCGGGGGAAAGTCGGAGTGTCACTCCCCTCCTTGTCATTCTGAGGAGAAATCCCCCTCCCCGTCATTCTGAGGAGCAATTCCCCTCCGTCATTCTGAGGAGCAATCCCCCTCATTGTCATTCTGAGGAGCGCACTCCGAAGAATCTACGATGCTGGCTCACACGATGGATTGTCATAGTAGCGGGCAAGCCATCGGAGGGGGCATCTTAGATTCCTCACTCCGTTCGGAATGACATTGGGGGGTTCGGAGTGTCACTCCCCTCCCCGTCATTCTGAGGAGCAATCCCCCTCCCCGTCATTCTGAGGAGCAATCCCCCTCCCTGTCATTCTGAGGAGCGCACTCCGAAGAATCTAAGGTGCTGGCTCACACGATGGATTGTCGTAGTAGCGGGCAAGCCATTGGAGGGGGCATCTTAGATTCCTCACTCCGTTCGGAATGACATTGGGGGGTTCGGAGTGACATCGGGGGAAGTCGGAGTGTCACTCCCCTCCGTCATTCTGAGGAGCAATCCCCTCCCCGTCATTCTGAGGAGCAATTCCCCTCCGTCATTCTGAGGAGCAATCCCCCTCCCCGTCATTCTGAGGAGCGCACTCCGAAGAATCTAAGGTGCTGGCTCACACGATGGATTGTCGCAGTAGCGGGCAAGCCATCGGAGGGGGCATCTCAGATTCCTCACTCCGTTCGGAATGACATCGGGGGGATCGGAATGACATTGGGGGAAGTCGGAGTGTCACTCCCCTCCGTCATTCTGAGGAGCAATTCCCCTCCGTCATTCTGAGGCGCAATCCCCCTCCCTGTCATTCTGAGGAGCGCACTCCGAAGAATCTAGGATGCTGGCTCACACGATGGATTGTCGTAGTAGCGGGCAAGCCATCGGAGGGGGCATCTCAGATTCCTCACTCCGTTCGGAATGACATTGGGGGGTTCAGAGTGACATCGGGGGAAGTCGGAGTGTCACTCCCCTCCGTCATTCTGAGGCGCAATCCCCCTCCCTGTCATTCTGAGGAGCGCACTCCGAAGAATCTAAGATGCTGGCTCACACGATGGGTTGTCGTGGTAGCGGGCAAGCCATTGGAGGGGGCATCTTAGATTCCTCACTCCGTTCGGAATGACATTGGGGAGTTCGGAATGACATTGGGGGGATCGGAATGACATTGGGGGGATCGGAATGACGTTGGGGGGATCGGAATGACATTGGGGGTTCGGAATGACATTGGTGTGAACAGGAGAACACATAGGGGTCCAGTTAGGGTCGAGGAAAGTTGTGAGGTGGCGGCCAGAGCTATCATCCACGATGCGGAACTCCTGAGGCCTGCGCTGGAGAACATAGTGGTGAACCGGCCGGAAGGCGCCCATCAAACATGCGGATACTCCATCTGGTCCTGTTCCTTCCTTGCCTGTATTTCGGTATGCGATATAATGTGCCGATAGTTTGGGTCCTCTTCCACTTCCATCTCATCCCAGCCCATACCGAGGTGTTACCCATTGGCTGCATCCACCATCAACGAAAACGTCCGCTACGAACCCAACGAGCACCCGCCTCTGCCGTTAGCCGCCGGAGCGGCAGTTCAAGCCACCATCCTGATGATCACACCCATTGTCCTGACCGTGGTTATCGTAATGCGTATTGCAGACCAACCCCAAAGCTTGATTGTATGGGGAGCCTTTGGGGCATTGCTGGTAAGCGGGCTGACCACCATCCTCCAAGCCGCCGGCTTGGGACGCTTCGGGTCCGCGCATCTGCTTCTGATGGGAACCTCGGGCGCCTTCATCGCCGTTTGTATAGCGGCGCTCGCGACCGCAGGGCCAGCTACGATGGCCAGCCTGATCGTGGTGTCGTCCTTGATCCAGTTCCTGCTGGCGGCGCGCTTGTCCTTATTGCGTAGAATCTTCACACCCGTTGTCACCGGTACCGTAATAATGTTAATCGCGGCCACGGTCTTTCCCGTGGTGTTCGGCTCGCTGACCGACGTCCCGGATGGCACCCATTCCGCCGCCGCCCCCTTGGCAGCCGGGGTTACCTTGGCGTTGGTGGCAGGCTTGGTGTTGCGAGGCCACCCAAGGTTGCGCCTGTGGTCACCCGTCATCGGGATAGTGGTGGGCTGCTTGGTGGGCGCTCCCTTCGGGATTTACGACGTTCAACCCATACTGGATGCCCCATGGTTCGGTGTGCCCTTCGGTTCATGGCCCGGCTTGGACGTAACCCCGGACCACAGGTTCTGGGCGCTGTTACCTGCCTTTGTGATTGTCACACTGGTGGGGGCCATTGAGACCATTGGGGACGGGGTAGCCATCCAAAGAGTCTCCCAGCGAAGACAGCGGGCCACTGATTTCCGGGTGGTTCAGGGCGCCCTCAACGCCGATGGCGCCGGAAACCTGTTGTCGGGCGTAGTCGGAACGCTGCCCAACACCACATATTCCACCAGCATATCCTTGGCCGAGGTCACAGGCATCGGATCCCGTCGCGTGGGCATCATGATTGGCGTTCTAATTGCCGTGGCAGCTTTCTTTCCAAAGGTGGCGGCGTTGGTGATCGCCATTCCCACCCCGGTGGCAGCTGCCTACCTCACCGTTCTGCTGGGCATGCTTTTCGTTCAGGGCATGAAGATTGTGATACAAGAGGGAGTCGATCACAGAAAGGCCGTGGTAGCCGGGGTGGCTTTCTGGATTGGCGCCGGCTTTCAAAACGAGTGGATATTTGGAGACCTGCTGAAAGATGGTTTCTTAGCCGTGCTCTTGGGAAATGGCATGACTTCAGGAGCCATCACGGCGGTGATAATGATGGTGTTCCTTGAGTTGACTGCCCCGCGGCGTCGAAAGCTGGATATTATGCTGGACGAGGAGGCGCTATCCAATCTGACCGGTTTTCTGACTCAGTTTTCGACCAGAGCCGGTTGGAACCAAGAATCCGCCCATCGGCTGGCACTGGTTGGAGAAGAAACGCTTGATAGCATCAATTCCGAGATGGGCGAGTCCGAAGATGGCAAGAGGCGTCGCCTGCTGGTTACGATACGCCCTACCGGCAGGGGCGCAGAGCTGGAATTCGTTTCGGCCTCGGAGGGCGCCAACCTGGAGGACCAATTGACCTACTTGCACGAACCCTCGGACGTATCCGATGTGCGGGAAATATCATTCCGTCTGCTGCGCCACTACGCTTCGTCGGTACGACACCAGAAGTATCATGGCGTTGACGTGGTGTCCGTGGAAATCGTGGGGTCGCGTTAGACCATTGACTTGGCCGCGGGCAGCGACCAAAAAGGACCAAGGTGTTTTGTCACCGACGCCAAGCATGTGACCTTGAGCGTAGCCGAAGGGTCTAAAATACCGGCCATTAGAGCAGTCCTAAACTGAAACCACGGCGGCGCATACACCTTTCCATCGAGGCAGCCCTCAAGGTAAGGATGGTGAACCTCAGGTCCGTTCAGGAAGACTCTGAACAAAGTTGTTCCGGCTTTCGCCGGAATCCAGAGACCCGGACATGCGGGGGCACTCGCTTTTGAAGTTTGCAGATAGTTTCTAAGACCTGACGTTGAATCGGCAGCTAAGCAAATATATATTCCGACCGGGAGCAACTCATCAGAGAGGTCTACGAAGGCGCCGTAGAGTCCGCAAATGGGTTGCTGCCACCCGGCGCCACAGGATGGTCGGCGAAACTGCAAGACATCCCAGTCGATCCGCAAGCTGCGCGCCAACTGCTCGCGGAGTCCCAGTATGCGGGCGGGCGGAGATAATTTTTTCTACGGTGGATGTGGACGCCGAACCACCTAGAAGCCTGTCCGAGGATTCGTTTCTGGAGACGAAAAACGCCACGCAATAACCTGCTTACAGCAATCTGGACTTTGTCGTGGAATAATTAGCATCTTTAGAGCGTGTCCCATAAACCCCCTTCCTGCGGGGTTGGCGAAGCAGTAAGCTCATAGAAACATCAGGCAGGTAGGACACTATGGCTTATAACCTTCTGAGTTGCGAGCGAGACCAGAGCTACTTGATGCCGCCGTCCATGAGGGATTGGCTGAGTGAGGGTCACTTGGCTTGGTTCATTGTAGATGCAGTAGGCCAGATGGATCTGAGGGAGTTCTATGCAGTCTATCGAAGTGATGGATGGGGTGCAGCGGCCTACGATCCGGGGATGATGGTGGCCATCCTGTTGTACGGCTACTGCCTGGGTGTACGCAGTTCCAGGCGCATAGCCCGTGCTCTGGAGGAAGATGTAGGATTCCGGGTGGTGGCGGCCAACCGGCAGCCAGACTTCCGTACCATCTGTCGCTTTAGGGCGGAGCGCGAGGAGGCGTTCGAGGAGCTCTTTGTAGAGGTACTGAGGTTATGCCATGAAGCGGGTCTGGTGAAGTTGGGGGTAGTGGCTCTTGATGGGACGAAGGTGGCAGCCAACGCGGCCCTGGCCACCAACCGGAGCCACCAGGCCATTGAAGAAGAAGTGCGGCGCATGTTGGCAGAGGCCAAGGCAACGGATGCTGAAGAGGATGCCCATTATGGTCCCGACCGGCGAGGGGATGAGCTACCGGAAGGGCTAGGGGGACGGACGGAGCGGCTCAAGCGCCTGAAGGAAGCCAAGGAACGTCTGCAGCGGGAGGCTGAAGCAGGAGCCAAGGCTGTCCAAGAGCACGTGGAGCGACGGCGGGCAGAAGAAGATGTCACAGGCAAAAAGAAGCGAGGGCGAAAGCCCAAGGTGGTAGAGCCACTTCCTACCGAAGAGGCGAAGGCTAATACCACCGACCCGGACAGTCGTATCATGAAGACCAGGCAAGGGTACGTGCAGGGCTACAATGCCCAGGCGGTGGTGAGCGAGGAGCAGATCATAGTAGCCGTTGGAGTGACCCAAGAGGCCAACGATGTGCAGCAACTGGAGCCGATGCTCCAAACCATGGCGCATACTCTGGAAGCAGCCGGCATAGAGGACCGGCCCAAAGCGGGCTTGGCCGATGCCGGGTACTGGAGTGAGGCCAACATCAGGGCTTGCCCCTGGCCAGAGATGCCTGAGCTTCTTATTGCCACCACCAAGGATTGGAAACAGCGGAAGCTGCTATGGGAGAAGGGGTGTCCCCGAGGGCGTATACCAAAAGGACTGAGCCCGAGGGACAGGATGGAGCGCAAGCTGCTGACAAAGCGAGGCCGAGCTCTGTACAAGAAGCGGGGTGTACTGGTGGAGCCGGTGTTCGGACAGGTCAAGGAAGGCCAGGGGTTCCGACGGTTTATGAGACGGGGGTTGGGCGCTGCACAGAGTGAGTGGTCGCTGGCAGGGACGACCCATAACTTGCTCAAGCTATGGCGCAGCGGCCAAGCGCCTTGGGACTGGGTCAAGGCGCCATGGAACTAAGAGAGTAGACGACCTTTCTGGGGGCCGACAAGTGGCCGGTGCAACTGGACGGGCCAACCTCTGTTGAGGCGCATCGCTCCCACACCTGTGTTACTCAACCCGCCCACCGGTCTATGAGACAAACTCTTTACACTCCACTAATGACGCATATCGTTTAGAACATTGTTTCTCGGACAGACTCCTGGAAGCGTTCAGTTCATGGGGGCCGCACGGCAAGAGAAGCTGGATGTGGCGGTGAAAGTGGAACTGCCTGATCCAGAGGTCTGGTCCACTACTATGAGCTGGAGACTGTTGCAGAGCACCTGATCACATACGGCTGGGTGGCCGACTATCCAGACCCGGAGAACTTCCTCGCCCTGCTGCTACACTCCGATGCCCACGATGCCAAGTACATCAACCGAGACTTTGATAGCTTGGTGGTAGGCCGTCAGGGATTCGAACCCTGGACACCCGGATTAAAAGTCCGGTGCTCTGACCAACTGAGCTAACGGCCCTTGACTTCGAAGGCATTAAGTGCCCGTCAAAGCTACACCGTGATTCTATCAACCTCACATAGCAGGTGCAACCGAAACTGCCCACAGCTTTCTCCACAACGACAGCTTCTAAGCTGGATAACCGTCCAGACACGGTGAGAAACGCAGATAATCACCCTCCACTTGTCCCCACCCGATCACCCCCTCCTCCCCCCGTCATCCTGAGGCGCACCTCCTCCCCCGTCATCCTGAGGAGCGCACCTCCTCCCCCGTCATCCTGAGGAGCGCACCTCCTCCCCCGTCATTCTGAGGACGCACTCCTCCCCCGTCATTCTGAGGCGCACCTCCTCCCTGTCATTCTGAGGCGCGCACGCCTCCCCCGTCATTCTGAGGACGCACTCCTCCCCCGTCATTCTGAGGACGCACTCCTCCCCCGTCATTCTGAGGCGCGCACTCCTCCCCCGTCATTCTGAGGCGCACCTCCTCCCTGTCATTCTGAGGCGCGCACGCCGAAGAATCTAAGATGCCGGCTCACCCGAAGGGCCGTCGTAGCGATGGGCTAGCCATCAGGGGAAGACCTTAGATTCCTCACTCCGTTCGGAATGACAGGTGGGGAATTCGGAATGACAATTCCCCCGTCATCCTGGGGACGCACTCCTCCTCGGTCATTCTGAGGAGTACCCCCTTCTCCGTCATCCTGAGGGGCGCACCTCCTCCCACGTCATCCTTGGGGCGCACTCCTCCCCGTCATTCTGAGAAGTGCCTCCTTCCTGTCATTCCGAGGAGTGCCCCTTTTCCCGTGTCATTCTGAGGCGCGCACGCCGAAGAATCTAAGATGCCGGCTCACCCGAAGGACCGTCGTAGCAATGGGCTGGCCATCAGAGGGAGATTTTAGATTCCTCACTCCGCTCGGAATGACAGTGGTGGTGTTAGGAATGACAGGTGGGGGTTCGGAATGACATGGGGGGGGGGCGGAATGACATGGGGGAATTCGGAATGACAATTCCCCCGTCATCCTGGGGGCGCACTCCTCCCCACGTCATCCTGGGGGCGCACTCCTCCCCACGTCATCCTGGGGGCGCACTCCTCCCCACGTCATCCTGGGGGCGCACTCCTCCCCACGTCATCCTGGGGGCGCACTCCTCCCCACGTCATCCTGGGGCGCACTCCTCCCCCGTCATCCTGGGGACGCACTCCTCCCCCGTCATCCTGGGGGCGCACTCCTCCCCACGTCATCCTGGGGACGCACTCCTCCTCGGTCATTCTGAGGAGCACCCACTTCTCCGTCATCCTGGGGACGCACTCCTCCCCGGTCATTCTGAGGAGCGCCCCCTTCTCCGTCATTCTGAGGAGTGCCTCCTTCCTGTCCTTCCGAGGAGTGCCCCTTTCCCCGTGTCATTCTGAGGAGCGCACGACGAAGAATCTAAGATGCCGGCTCACCCGAAGGACCGTCGTAGCAATGGGCTGGTCATCAGAGGGAGATTTTAGATTCCTCACTCCGTTCGGAATGACAGGTGGGGGTCGGAATGACATGGGGAGATCGGAATGACAATTCCCCCGTCATTCTGGGGGCGCACTTCTCCCCCGTCATTCTGAGGAGCACCCCCTTCTCCGTCATCCTGAGGGGCGCACCTCCTCCCCCGTCATTCTGCGGGCGCACCTCTTCTTCTGTCATTCTGAGGCGCGCACGCCGAAGAATCTAAGATGCTGCTCACCCGAAGGACCGTCGTAGCAATGGGCTAGCCATCAGGGGAAGACCTTAGATTCCTCACTCCGTTCGGAATGACAGGTGGGGGTCGGAATGACAGAGGGGGAATTCGGAATGGCAATCTGGGGACCCCCTCTTCATTATCATTCCGAGGCGCACCTCTTTCCCCGTCATTCTGGGGAGCACTCCTTTCCACGTCATCCTGGGGACGCACCCCTCCCCCGTCATAGTGGGGGGCACTCCTCCCTGTCATTCCGAGGAGTGCTCCCTCCTCCCCCCGTCATTCTGAGGAGCGCACGACGAAGAATCTAAGATGCCAGCTCACACCCCAGCTCGTCGTAGAAATGGGCTGGTCATCGGAGGGAGACCTTAGATTCCTCACTGTGTTTCGGAATGACAGAGGGGGAATTCGGAATGACAGTTCCCCCGTCATCCTGGGGACGCACTCCTCCCCCGTCATTCTGAGGAGCACCCATTCCCCCGTCATTCTGCGGGCGCACCTCTTCTTCTGTCATTCTGAGGCGCGCACGACGAAGAATCTAAGATGCTGCTCACACGCCAGTTCGTCGTGGCAATGGGCTAGCCATCAGAGGGAGACCTTAGATTCCTCACTCCGTTCGGAATGACAGGTGGGGGTCGGAATGACAATTCCCCCGTCATCCTGGGGACGCACTCCTCCCCCGTCATTCTGAGGAGTGCCCCCTTCCTGTCATTCCGAGGAGTGCCCCTTTCCCCGTGTCATTCTGAGGCGCGCACGCCGAAGAATCTCAGATGCTGGCTCACACCCCAGCTCGTCGTAGCAATGGGCTGGTCATCGGAGGGAGACCTTAGGTTCCTCACTCCGTTCGGAATGACAGCGGGGGGGTCGGAATGACAGCGGGGGGGGTCGGAATGGCATTGGGGGGGTCGGAATGACATGGGGGGGGCTGGGGCGGAGGGGGGGCGGAACGACAGTGCGAGGGAGACCCTCGATGCTGAACTCATGCAGACTAAACAATCGCCGAGCTGGCTTGGAGTTGTTCCCATATAGCTTCCGGCCCTATACTACAGCTAGCTATTACCTTTTGCTGGAAAAACAGAGTCGTGCCGCCGGTCCAACCCTCCATCTCTTGATAGTAAGGTAGGTGCTTATGGTGCAGTCAGCCAGCGTACGTAAACAGATGGACGAATCATTGCCCAACCTAGCTGGAGATATCACCCTATCTGGCTTGGATTCGATGGTCGAAGTCCACCGGGATTCATTCGGCATTCCCCACGTAAATGCCAGGTCGCTGGAAGATGCTTTCTTTGCCCAAGGATACGTGACCGCCCAAGACCGTCTTTGGCACATGGAGTACGACCGCCGCCGGGCATACGGCAGGTGGGCTGAAGTAGTGGGTTCCAGCGCCACCGAGCAAGATGTATTTCTGAGGCGGCTTCAGCTGGAACACAGCGCCAAGTCGGATTACCAATCTGTTCTGCCTGAAGCCCGCTCGATGCTGGACAGCTATGCTGCTGGCGTGAATGCTTTCATCGAAGGCACAACTTCCCTGCCGATCGAATATGGGCTGACGAATATTCAGCCCGAACCGTGGCAGCCTTGGGATGGTCTAGCTGTGTTCAAGGTGCGTCATATCATGATGGGGGTCTTCGAATCAAAGCTCTGGCGAGCCCGCTTGGTGCAAGCTCTTGGGGTGGAGGCTACCGCGAAGCTATTTCCGGGATATGAACAAGGACAGCTGCTCATCGTGCCGCCCGGCATCAGGTTCGATGGACCCATCGAAGAACCTTTGGCCGAGCTGATGAGGTCGGTCGACGCCATCGAACATCTTTCTTCGACGGAAGCCGGCAGCAACAGTTGGGCTTTGGATGGCGCTCGAACCGCTTCCGGCAAACCCTTGGTTGGAGGCGACCCTCACAGAGCTCTGGAAGTTCCTAACGTCTACTATCAGAACCATCTAGCATGTCCTGAGTTCGATGTCATCGGCTTGTCTTTTCCTGGTCTGCCGGGCTTTCCTCATTTCGGCCATAGCAAGCACGTCTGCTGGTGTGTGACCCACGCCAACGCCGATTATCAAGACCTCTATATCGAACGGTTCGATCCTGAGAACCCCAGCTGCTATCAGTTCCAAGATACCTGGAAACAAGCAAAGGTTGTCCACGAAGTGATCAACGTGAAAGACAGCGAGCCCATAGAGATGGAAGCAACCATCACCCATCATGGGCCGGTAATCGCCGGCGACCCGCGCCGCGGGTATGGGCTAGCTCTGAAGTACACAGCTATAGAGCAGCCCAATAAGGGCGCTGATTCTCTGCTTCAGATGCTGCTGGCCGATTCCGCTGGCGCCATGGACGAAGCTATGCGGCCTTGGGTAGACCCGGTCAACAGCTTCGTCTTCGCCGATGTTCACGGCAATATTTCCTACCTGATGAGGGGTCAACTCCCCCAAAGGTCGAGAACAAATGCTTGGGTTCCCGTTCCTGGATGGACCGGAGAACATGAATGGGAAAGCCTCGTCCCCTTCGAAGAGATCCCAAGGATTCAGAATCCTGACACAAGCTACATAGTCACCGCCAACAACCGGATCACCGGGCCAGAATATCCCCATTACATAGCCTTGGATTATGCCCCTGGGTTTCGAGCGGAGCGCATTACCGAACGGTTGAACGGACTGGGGAACAAAGCATCGGCGGGCGATGCGCCATCTATCCATGCCGAACGGACCTCAATCTTGGCTTTAACATACCTCCGAGCCTTGAAAGATGTTGAGCCCCTCGACAGCATCTCAGCTTGGGCCAAAGAACAACTGGCAGCTTGGGACGGCAGGATGGAGCGGGACGGCATAGCTCCGATGCTATACAGTGCGTTTCAGGTGGAACTGGTAAAACGCATGGTGGGGATCATCTTTGGACCCCTCCGTGATGAAGCTCTTATAGACACGAGCCGGGGGGGCGCCGGCCATGTATCCCGGCTCAGGTCCAAGTTTGCCGAGATGGCTCTTCGTGATGACCGGTCGCTTCTTGCCGGTGGGGCTGACGGCACGAACTGGCAGACCATCTTGGCTGAAGCTCTTAGGGATGGGTGCGCCTACTTGCGAGCTGAATTGGGGGCAGACACGGACCGGTGGGTGTGGGGTGCGCTCCACAGAACCGCACCGAAGCACCCGTTATCAGCCAGCTTTCCTGAGCACGCCCCGCTGCTCGACCCGCCATCCTATCCGATGGGCGGCGATGGAGAAACACCCCAAGCCGGCAGCTATTCGATGTCCCAACCCTACCAGATCACCAGCACATCCGTTGCCCGGTATGTGTTCGATCCGGCAGACTGGAACAGTTCAGCTTGGGTGGTGCCGCTGGGAAGCTCAGGCCATCCAGGAAGTCCCCACTATTCCGATCAAGCTCCCCTGTGGGCTGATGTGCAACTGACGCCGATGCACTACGACTGGGACCGGATCGCCAAAGAAGCTGAAACCTCCCAGGTCCTTCATCCGGCCAAAGCCTAGGACTGCAACCTTAGGGCTTTTGTGTCAAGTTTACCCGGATGAGGTTGAGAGCATTCAAGGTGAGCCTTCTACGGTCAGGCAGTCCCCGCCCAGCATAGTTGAAGGTGCGGCTTTGAGAGATGCCATCGCCGTCGATAGCCACGTAGCTTTCGCCCTGAGACAGGTTCTCCGTAGCCGGCTGTCCGCCGGGTACTCCGTGGACCGCCAACCCAAGGTCAGCTCCAGTGCGCTCACGGACCACCTGGGCCAGCTTGGCTGTAGCTTGGGCATGATCATTATCAAGCGCCGTTCTGTCTTCCGTGCCCATCTCCCCGGAAAACAGCAGGGTTTCGATTGATCTGGAGCTGCCCTCGATCACGGTTCCAACGAAGTTATCCAAACATGCCCGCTGCAAATGTTCGGCAACCATACCGCCGGTGATGTCCTCATAAGCAGCTATCGTCATAGCCTTACGCGCCAGAAGGTCTCCCACTGCACCTTCCAGCGTCTGGTCATCAGCTCCAAAGATATGATCTCCCAGCAGGCTCCGTACCTCATCTTCCACTGGACTGATCAGAGCTTGAACGCCTTCGGCCGTTTCGGACTTGGCCGCAATTCGAACATCCACCTGCCCCGGATGCGCCAGAACACCGACCGTGGGATTGCTGGAGTTGGCGATCAGATGGCCGATCCTGTGGTCCACACTGCTTTCGCCGAGATCGACGACCTTCAATATCCGGTAGGAGATCATCCCAAAGACTCCGAACTTGCGGCCAAGGTAGGGGACCAGTTCGTTATCGAAGAGCCACTTCAGCTCTACGGGGACCCCCGGCAAGCACATAATGGCAGCCCTTGGGTCTTCGACTATGAAGGATGGTGCGGTGCCGTTGGGGTTTTCTACCGGAATTGACCCTCCGGGGATGTAGGCTTGCTTTTCGTTGTTGGGAGTGAGGATCATGCCCCGGCGCTGAAATCGTTCCCTTATCTGGTTGAGAAGATGAGGGTCTAAAATCAGGTCCCGGCCTGTTACCTGGGCAACTATCTCCCGGGTCAAATCATCTTGAGTAGGGCCCAAGCCGCCGCCGGTAATCACAATGTCCGCCCTATCCAATGCTTGGTTGAGCACTTCTGCCATCCGCTCAGGGTTATCTCCGACGGTGGTCTTGTAGTACAGGTTTACACCCAAATCAGCCAAACGCTGGGCCATCCACGAAGCGTTGGTGTCAACGATCTGCCCCAACAGCAGTTCCGACCCGATAGATACGATCTCAGCATTCATGCGACGAGCTTGGACCTCCCAAACACAGCTTAACCTCAGAAACGAAGGGCGGCGCAATTATACCCTGAATCCCAACCAGGCAAAAGCACATCCCGAGGCCCCCCTCCCCCATCCTCTTATGCCATCCTGAGGCACTCCCCCTCCCCCCTCTTATGCCATCCTGAGGCACTCCCCCTCCCCCCTCTTATGCCATCCTGAGGCACCCCTACTCCCCCCCTCTTATGCCATCCTGAGGCACCCCTACTCCCCCCCTCTTATGCCATCCTGAGGCACCCCTACTCCCCCCCTCTTATGCCATCCTGAGGCACCCCTACTCCCCCCCTCTTATGCCATCCTGAGGCACCCCTACTCCCCCCCTCTTATGCCATCCTGAGGCACCCCTACTCCCCCCCTCTTAATGCCATCCTGAGGCACCCCTACTCCCCCCCTCTTATGCCATCCTGAGGCACCCCTACTCCCCCCGTCATTCTGAGGCGCTCCATCCCTCCTCTGTCATTCTGAGGCGCGCACGCCGAAGAATCTAAGATGCCGGCTTACACGAAGCACCATGGTAGCAATGGAGCGGCCATTGGAGGGGGCATTTTAGATTCCTCACTCCGTTCGGAATGACAGGCGGGTGTTCGGAATGACAGTGGCGGTGTTCGGAATGACAGTGGTGGTGTCCGGAACGACGATCCAAGGGGGACCCCCTTATTGTCATTCCGAGGAGTGCCCCTCTCTATGTCATTCTGGGGCGCCCCTCCTCCTTCCCTGTCATTCTGGGGCGCACCTCCTCCCTCCCTGTCATTCTGGGGAGCACCTCCTCCCTCCCTGTCATTCTGGGGAGCACCCCTCCCCCCTGTCATTCTGAGGCGCGCACGCCGAAGAATCTAAGATGCCGGCTTGCACGAAGGCTCATCGTAGTAACGATCCAGCCTTCAGATGCAGACCTTAGATTCCTCACTCCGTTCGGAATGACAGGTGGGAGTTCGGAATGACAGCGGTGGCGTTCGGAATGACGGTCCAAGGGGGACTCCCCTATTGTCATTCTGAGGCACCCCTCCTCCTCCCCTGTCATTCTGAGGCGCCCCTCCTCCCACCGTCATTCTGAGGCGCGCCCCTCCTCCCCTGTCATTCTGAGGCGCACCCCTCCCCCCTGTCATTCTGAGGCGCGCACGCCGAAGAATCTAAGATGCCGGCTTACACGAAGACTCATCGTAGTAACGATCCAGCCATCAGATCCAGACCTTAGATTCCTCACTCCGTTCGGAGTGACAGGGGTGGCATTCGGAATGACAGTGGCGGTGTTCGGAATGACGATCCAAGGGGGACTCCCCCCGTCATTCTGAGGCACCCTCTCCCCCTGTCATTCTGAGGGGACCCCTCCCTCCTCTGTCATTCTGGGGCGCGCACGCCGAAGAATCTAAGGTGCCTGCTTACACGAAGGCTCATCGTAGTAACGGAGCAGCCATTGGAGGGGGCATTTTAGATTCCTCACTCCGTTCGGAATGACAGGCGGGGGTTCGGAATGACAGTGGTGGCGTTCGGAATGACAACGGTGGCGTTTGGAATGACAACGGTGGCGTTCGGAATGACGATCCAAGGGGGACTCCCCTATTGTCATTCTGAGGCGCGCCCCTCCTCCCCTGTCATTCTGAGGGGACCCTCCTCCCCCCTGTCATTCTGAGGGGACCCCTCCCTCCTCTGTCATTCTGAGGCGCGCACGCCGAAGAATCTAAGATGCCCTGCTTACACGAAGCTGGAAGCAAGCCATTCCCCTGATATCATGGGGATGGGTTTGGTCATAACCAATAGTTTAATGGCCGATAGCACTATGCTAGGCAGCACTATCCCAGACAGCTCGCTCGATGGAGGTAAGCAAAGACAATGACTGAGGAACCAACGGGGAAAGGCTACTGTCTAAAGGTATTGGAAGAGTTGGGACAACATCCCGCTATCTCCTTCATGGAAGATGTGGTTGCCGCAGCGGTCACCCAAATCGCAGCAGCAATGGGTGTCCCCGTTCATGCGGACCCATACGGCAACCTGATCACAACGTACATGGGGCCGAGGTCCGACGATGCCGATATGCCAACCATCGCCTTCGTCGCCCACATGGACCATCCCGGATTCGAAGTGATCGACGAAGACGGCGACAGCTATGTAGCCCGGGCCTTGGGCGGGGTGCCGCCAGCATCCTTTTATCCGGGTGTGCCCCTCAGCATCGCCACCAAGGATGGTGCGGTCTTGAAAGCTGCCACATCCGGCCGGCACGGGGCCGAAGACCAACGAATGATCACCTTGGAGTTGGATCAACCTCAGACCTTGGCATTACCGGCGCCGGCTGTGTTGGACCTGCCCAGCTTTCTCTTAAAAGATGGGCTTGCGCATATGAGGGCTGCCGACGATCTTGCTGGATGTGCGGCAATCCTTGCTGCAACAAAAGAGTTGGTGGAAGGTGACCGCGAAGCCAATCAGAACGTTGGTCGAGTGCACGGCATATTCACCCTTGCCGAGGAAGTGGGCTTGGTGGGCGCCCGCCTTTTGGCAGAGGCTGGAAACTTGCCAAAGGATTCTTTGATCGTATCTTTGGAAGCCAGCCGCAGTCTTCCAGGGGCTCTTTTGGGTGAAGGTCCGGTGATCCGAGTGGGGGATGCCAGCTTTACCTTCGATGCCGAAGCAGAATCGGCACTCAACAGAGCAAAGGAGCAATTGCAACATATGCATCCCGATTTCAAATGCCAACGTCAGCTGATGAGCGGGGGCACTTGCGAAGCGAGCGCCTTCATCTACTACGGGTATCATGCAACGGGAGTCGCTTTACCCTTGGGCAACTACCACAACATCACCGAAGCTGGCGGTATAGCTCCAGAATACATAAGCGTCGATGATCTGGGATCGACGGTGGAGTTAATAGTCCAAGCAGCCCGCTCGGTCTCCAGCAGGCAGAGCTCACGGGCATGGCAGCGCATGTCCGTCATACCCGCAGATTACCGGCATAGACTTTCTTCCTTGAGGCAGGTCTAAGGATAGTCTGAATAAGTCCCCTTGGATGCGGAGGATGGACGTGAAACCCGTCCCTACAGAGGGGCGAGATTCCCGCATTCGCGGGAATGACGGTCTTCAGGCGAGTTGTTCAGAGGTTCCCTAAGCTGGTTTTGCATCCAGAGATATGCCGCTGGAACGTTCGCAGGTCAGTGGGAATGATAAGCTGGCGATGAGCGTTTTTTAAGTTGACTTTTTAACTTGACAAAGAATGGTAAATATGTTATAAGCCGCCCCATACGTAGTAGAAGAAGGGCGGCTGCGAGCCGCCCGGCCACCAAGCTGAGTTCATATTCACAAGGAGGTAGCTATGCACAAAGGCTGGATAGTGCCCCGGATACTGATCTTGGCCCCGCTGCTGCTGCTGATTGCCGTAGTAGCTCTTGCCTGCGAGAGCGAAGAGGTGGAGGTCACACGGGTCGTCCGTGAGACTGTGGTCGTTCCAGGTGAAGTGGTAGAGCAGACCGTGGTGGTCACCCAGGCGCCCGTGGTTATTACTGCAACGCCAATGGCCATGGTAGAAAAACAGAGAGTCACGTTGGTTTATGGTGAAGCGCCCACCAACCTGGGTGTCTGGGGCAACGTTGGTTTGGCGGGTGACTCAACAACCGGTCCCGGTTGTAGCATCCTACCGGTGCATTCCGTCTGCCAAGACTTCGCTACCGATGTGCTGACCTACATCGACAGCACTACTTTTGAGGTGGTGCCACTGTCCGGTACCCAAAGCTGGAAACAGACCGCACCCAACCGGTGGCGCTTCGAGCTAACCCCTGGCGTCAAGTTCCACAACGGAGAAGCGTGGAATGCCGCCGCCGCCGTACGCGGGTTCGACATCGAGGGAAGTAAAGCCATCGGCCAAGCTTCGGTCTCCTACACCGGCCCCTTCGTCGGCGAAGTGATTGGCGATATGACCATTGATGCCGTTTGTGAGGATGCTTGTCCCATCTTCCCAACCACCGCTTTCTTGGTGGGCTTCCAAGCCCCGGCTTGGTACAATAGTTCATCCTCGGCAGAGCAGGTGCAGAAAACCATTGGCTTCGGCCCCTACGTCCAAACCGAGTACCAGCGCGGGCTGAATATAACCATGGAAAAGTACGATGATTATGTCCCCAACCCCAAAGCCCCCAACGATGCAATGGCGCCGAGCATAGATGAAATCAACGTACAGTGGCGCTCGGAAGCTCTTGTCCGTGCCGCGATGGTGCAGGTTGGCGAGGCCGACTGGGTCTTCAACCTGGACTTGGGCCACAGGGACAGTGTGCCCGTATTCTCCAGCGGCGGAGCTGCTGAAACGTTCGTCAACGTTTACGACACCATATGGCACCCAGAGCTGAGCAAGCAAAATGTACGCTTGGCGCTGGCCCACGCCACCAACTGCGACCTGCTTGTAGAGCAGTTCTACGACGGCTACTACCAGTGCCAAGGAACCTATGCTCCTCCGGGAACCTTGGGTGTAACCCCCCGGACCTTGGCCGCATACGAATACAACCCCGATCTGGCCAGGACGCTCTTGGCTGAGGCCGGATACGACTCAAACAACGAGATAGTCATCAATGTGTTCCAAGGCCGTTTCCCACGCAACACCGAATTGGCGGAAGCCCAAGCCGGCATGTGGAGGGAAGTGGGAATCAATGCCAGCGCCCAGGTGCTGGAAACTGCCCGCTGGCTGGATGTTGCCCGGACCGGCTGCGGCAACGCATGGCAAGCTGCTTTCCCTGACGGAAATCATGGTGGTAGATACTGCCTCGATATTCCTCCCGGCCCGCCATGCCTCTGTCAGCCCCAAAGCTACCAGCTGAACCCGTCCTTGGAGACCTTGGACTTCGGTAGGGCGACCAGACGCATGGACTGCGGTGACACCTCCGCCAAGTTCTGCGATCCGGAAAATGTCCAACCGCTGATTGGTCCCGCTAACGCAGCTTCCATGACGGACTCGCCTTCAAGGCAGGAGCTGATGGAAGAACTGGTGGATGTAGCTTACGACCAAGCGATTATCTACACCTACTTCAATGCTGAGGTGTTCTACGGATCTGCCGACAACCTGAACTGGTCGCCACGGTTCGACCGCAGACCCCGAGTCAATATGTGGAGCTTCAACTAGATGTAGGTCCCTACCCCATCAGATAGACCATGGAAAAGCCACCGCCCCCTCGGAGGGGGCGGTGGCTTTTTGCCGGCGGAAGCACCCACGCCAGGTAGGTGCCTTCATCACCAGCAACATACCTTCTCAGAGGGGATTGCTCGCAATGCACAACGACAATGGATATGGATGGCGTAACCGTTCGGTCGCCATGAGTTGAATCTTGAGGGTCTCCCCTGATCGTCATTCCGAACGCAGTGAGAAATCTAACGCCTGCCGTTGGGAGCGGTACATCCCTCAAATGCCCGTCGTTGAGTGCAGGGATTTTAGGGAACCTCTGAACAACTTCGTCTGAAGACCGTCATTCCCGCGAAGGCGGGAACCTCGCCCCTCTGTAGGGACGGGTTTCACGTCCATCCTCCGCATCCAAGGGGACTTATTCAGACTATCCCTAAGGCGCCTCCTCACCCGAAAGACCGTCGTGGTAATGGGCAGGCCATCAGAGGGAGACCTTAGATTCCTCACTTCGTTCGGAATGACAGTGGGGGCGTTCGGAATGACTCTCCCCCTGTCATTCCGAGGGACGCCTCCTTCCTGTCATTCTGAGGGGCACCTCCTTCCTGTCATTCTGAGGGGCGCCTCCCCCCTGTCATTCTGAGGGGCGCCTCCTCCCTGTCATTCTGAGGGGCGCCTCCTCCCTGTCATTCTGAGGGGCACACCCCGAAGAATCTAAGGAACCTCTGAACAACTCGCCTGAAGCCCGTCATTCCCGCGAAGGCGTGAAACTCGCCCCTCTGCAGGGACGGGTTTCACGTCCATCCTCCGCATCCAAGGGAACTTATTCAGACTATCCTTAGGTGCCTCCTCACCCGAAAGACCGTCGTAGTAATGGGCAGGCCATCAGAGGGAGATTTTAGATTCCTCACTCCGTTCGGAATGACAGAGGGGGAGTTCGGAATGACTCTTCCCCTGGCATTCGGGGCGCGCCTCCCCCCTGTCATTCTGAGACGCACCTCCCCCTGTCATTCTGAGGGGCGCCTCCTTCCTGTCATTCTGAGGGGCGCACCCCGAAGAATCTAAGGAACCTCTGAACAACTCGCCCGAAGCCCGTCATTCCCGCGAATGCGGGAACCTCGCCCCTCTGTGGGGACGGGTTTCACGTCCATCCTCCGCATCCAAGGGGACTTATTCAGACTGTCCCTAGGATGCCTCCTCACCCGAAAGACCGTCGTAGTAATGAGCTGGCCATCAGAGGGAGACCTTAGATTCCTCACTCCGTTCGGAATGACAGAGGGAAGTTCGGAATGACAGAAGGGAGTTCGGAATGACAACCGGGGGGCCCTCCCCTCATTGTCATTCCGAGGGGCGCCTCCTTCCTGTCTTTCTGAGACGCACCTCCTTCCTGTCATTCTGAGACGCGCCTCCTTCTTGTCATTCTGAGGGGCGCACCCCGAAGAATCTAAGGAACCTCTGAACAGCTCGCCTGAAGCCCGTCATTCCCGCGAAGACGGGAACCTCGCCCCTCTGCAGGGACGGGTTTCACGTCCATCCTCCGCATTCAAGGGGACTTATTCAGACTATCCGTAAGGTGCCTCCTCACCCGAAAGACCGTCGTATTAATGGGCAGGCCATCAGAGGGAGACCTTAGATTCCTCACTCCGTTCGGAATGACAGAGGGAAGTTCGGAATGACAGAAGGGAGTTCGGAATGACAACCGGGGGGCCCTCCCCTCATTGTCATTCCGAGGGGCGCCTCCTTCCTGTCTTTCTGAGACGCACCTCCTTCCTGTCATTCTGAGACGCGCCTCCTTCTTGTCATTCTGAGGGGCGCACCCCGAAGAATCTAAGGAACCTCTGAACAACTCGCCCCAAGCCCGTCATTCCCGCGACGGCGGGAACCTCGCCCCTCTGTAGGGACGGGTTTCACGTCCATCCTCCGCACCCAGGGGGACTTATTCAGACCATCCCTAAGGTGCCTCCTCACCCGAAAGACCGTCGTAGTAATGGGCAGGCCATCGGAGGGAGACCTTAGATTCCTCACTCCGTTCGGAATGACAGAGGGGGAGTTCGGAATGACTCTCCCACTGTCATTCCGAGGGGCGCCTCCTTCCTGTCATTCTGAGGGGCGCACCTCTTCCCTGTCATTCTGAGGGGCGCCTCCTTCCTGTCATTCTGAGGGGCGCACCCTTCCTGTCATTCTGAGGGGCGCACCCCGAAGAATCTAAGGAACCTCTGAACAACTCGCCTGAAGACAGTCATTCCCGCGAAGGCGGGAACCTCGCCCCTCCGCAGGGACGGGTTTCACGTCCATCCTCCGCATCCAAGGGGACTTATTCAGACTATCCTTAGATTCCTCGTCGTGCGCTCCTCGGAATGACAACAAGGGGAGTATCCTCGCAGAATGACAACAGGGGGAGGTCGATTACCTGCACTTTAGCCCGAATCCACCGAAGGGGTGGCGTTACAGCAGCGGAATGGGCGACGAGTGGCAAAGGGGGCGATGGTTCGGGCCGGATTCAGGGGAGATGGGTCCGGTGGCGGCCTTTCGGCAGCCGCGTGGAGACCTTGTGGCCGTTTGCAGACGTTGGCAGGGCGAGATGGCGGGGAGAGGACGCAGCAAGAGACACTGGCGGACCGGGGTGACGCGAGTTTGCGGGGCGGTTTGGGTAGTCTGGTGGATGGGTCAGACGCCATGGGCGCCGTCAAGATGGCAGTGGCAGGGCGCGCAACCGAGCGAGGGCGCGACTGAACTGGGTTTCCCAGGGCCAGTGCTGGGGAAGATGCAAAGTGAGTCGGCGGGCCTTGCGGGTGAGCCGTCCGGCGATGGAGAAGAAGCGCCGTCTGAGGGTCTTGGTGGTCACCACCTGCTGGCCCAGACCGATGCGCACGGTCCAGCGGGCCAGGTTATGGGCCACCACCTGTATCGCCAGCCAGGCACCGTTGGCGGCGAAGCGCCCCGAGGGGAGATGGTTGAGTCCGACGCCGTACTTGAGGTCTCTTATGGCGTTCTCGACTTCGGCATGGCGGCGGTGGTCGGCCTCCAGTTCCAGGGTATCGCCGTCGCGGTTGGTGATGAAGCCGTGATAGCTGTAGCTGGCGAAGAGGGCCAGTTGGGAACCGGGCGTGGGCTTCACCCGCCGGACGACGAGCCGCACCGGGGCGGTGTCGGACTCACCCTGGAAGGGGGTGTAGACGGTCTCGGCCACGTCGGCTGCGCCGTCCATCCAGTAGGGGATGGGCGTCCAGTCCGTCTCGGGTATGGCCTCGATCAGGTTCCGCAGGCGGGCGTGCTGGCGGATGGTGATGGAGAAGCGCACGTTCAGCTTGCGGCAGACCGATACCACGCTATGGGCGTAGAAGCCGCTGTCGGCGCGCACCGTGAGTTGTCCTGTGGCTCCGGCATGGCGCACCCGCCCCACCGTTTCACGCAGGAAGTGGGCGGCGCCGCGAGCGGTGTTGGCACGGCCCTCCCGCAGCCGGGCCATCAGCACCTCACCGGTTCCGGCGGCGATAGCCAGCAGCGGGTGATAGCCCCGCTGACCGGTGTAGCCGTGATGGCGGGCCCCTTGCTTGGCCAGACCGTAGGTCTCGCACATGGTGGAGTCCAGGTCGATGGTCAACGGCCCGTCGCCGGGCCCCGCCCCGGCCGCCCAGGCCCGGGACAGCAACTTCCGGCTCACCCGATCCAACTGGCGCACATGGCCCCACCGGAAGCTGCGCAGGAAGGTTCCCAGGGTGGATGGCGCCTTGACCACACAGCCGATGGTGCCAGCCGTCCCGCCGGTGCGCAACACGTCGGCGTCGTCAATGCAGTCTCCCCCGGCTAGTGCAGACGCAACCAGCGTCATCAGCTTGTCTCCCGTGTTCGCCCGCCCCGGCGCATCCCCCAGGTCAACGTGGTTGTCGACCAGTTCACCCAGACCCAGGTGCTCGGCCAGGGTGGCCGGAAGGAGCAGTCCGGCATTGGCCACCAGGCGGTGGTCGTCGAAGGCGATTTTGATGCGGCCAGGGTGATTGCGTGGTAGCATCTATTGGGTGCTCCTTTCCTGGGGACGGTTTGGTCTTACAAAACCATTATCCCAGATTCAAAGGAGCACCTTCTTGCCGCTTCAGCAGGCTTCCCACACGCCATCGTTCGGTGGATTCGGGTTTAGGGGGAGGTCGATTACCTGCACTTCAGGGGGAGGTAGATTACCTGCACTTCTCGCCAAGTTCGAACAGTCACCGGATGGCGCTGAAGTTGACAAAGAATCGTGCATATGATATAAGGCGCCCCATGTACAGTCGAAGAAGGACGGCTCACAGCCGCCCGGCCACCAAGCTGAGTTCATAAGGAGATAGCTATGCACAAAAAGGGGATCGCGCCCCGGGTACTAATCTTGGCTCCGCTGCTGCTGCTGATTGCCGTGGTAGCTTTTGCCTGCGGTAGCGAAGTGGAAGTCACACGGGTGGTCCGTGAGACTGTGGTCGTTGTGGAGCCAGGTGAGGTGATTGAGCAGACCGTAGTGGTCACTCAAGCGCCTGTAGTTGTTACAGCAACGCCAATGGCCATGGTAGAAAAACAGAGAGTCACGTTGGTTTATGGTGAAGCGCCCACCAACCTGGGTGTCTGGGGCACCGCGGACGTGGCGGGTGACTCGACAACCGGTCCCGGTTGCAGAATCATTCCGGTGCATTCTGTCTGCCAAGACTTCGCTACCGATGTGCTGACCTACATCGACAGCACTACTTTTGAAGTGGTGCCACTGTCCGGTACCCAAAGCTGGGAACAGACCGCACCCAACCGGTGGCGCTTCGAGCTAACCCCCGGCGTCAAGTTCCACAACGGAGAAGCGTGGAATGCCGCCGCCGCCGCACAAGGCTTCGACATACAGGGAGATACATCCATCGGTCAAAGTTCGGTGACCTACACAGGCGCCTTCACTGGCGAGGTGGTTGGCGATATGACCGTTGATGCCGTTTGTGAGGACGCTTGTCCCATCTTCCCAACCACCGCTTTCTTGGTGGGCTTCCAAGCCCCGGCTTGGTACGACAGTTCCTCCTCGACTGAGAAGGTGGAGAAAACTATTGGCTTCGGCCCCTACGTCCAAACCGAGTACCGGCGCGGGCTGAATGTAACCATGGAAAAGTACGATGATTATGTCCCCAACCCCAAAGCCCCCAACGATGCAATGGCGCCGAGCATAGATGAAATCAACGTACAGTGGCGCTCAGAAGCTCTTGTCCGTGCCGCGATGGTGCAGGTTGGCGAGGCCGACTGGGTCTTCAACCTGGACTTGGGCCACAGGGACAGCGTGCCCGTATTCTCCAGCGGCGGAGCTGCTGAAACCTTCGTCAACGTTTATGACGCCATATGGCACCCAGAGCTGAGCAAGCAAAAGGTTCGCTTGGCGCTGGCCCACGCCACCAACTGCGACCTGCTTGTAGAGCAGTTCTACGACGGCTACTACCAGTGCCAAGGAACCTATGCTCCTCCGGGAACCTTGGGTGTAACCCCCCGGACCTTGGCCCCATACGAATACAACCCAGATCTGGCCAGGACGCTCTTGGCTGAGGCCGGATACGACTCCGACAACGAGATAGTCATCAATGTGTTCCAAGGCCGTTTCCCCCGCAACACCGAAGTGGCGGAAGCCCAAGCCGGCATGTGGCGGGAAGTGGGAATCAATGCCAGCGCCCAGGTGCTGGAAACCTCCCGCTGGCTGGATGTTGCCCGGACCGGCTGCGGCAACGCATGGAAAGCTGCTTTCCCTGACGGAAATCATGGTGGCAGATACTGCCTTGATATTCCTCCCGGCCCGCCATGCCTCTGCCAGCCCCAAAGCTATCAGCTGAACCCATCCTTGGAGACCTTGGACTTCGGTAGGGCAACCAGGCGCATGGACTGCACGAACTCTACCGCCAAGTTCTGCGATCCGGTAAATGTCCAATCGCTGATTGCTCCGGCCAACGCAGCTTCCATGACCGACTCGCCTTCAAGGCAGCAGCTGATGGAAGAACTGGTAGGTATAGCTTACGATCAAGCGGTTATCTACACCTACTTCAATGCTGAGGTGTTCTACGGATCTGCCGACAACCTGGACTGGTCGCCACGGTTCGACCGCAGGCCCCGAGTCAATATGTGGAGCTTCAACTAGATGTAGGTCCCTACCCCATCAGATAGACCATGGAAAAGCCACCGCCCCCTCTGAAGGGGCGGTGGCTTTTTGCAGGCCGCGCACCCACGCCACATAGGCGCCCTCATCACCAGCCGCCATACCCTCTCAGAGGGGATCATACGCACACCGACAAGGGTGGTATAAAGTTGACAAAGAATGGTGCATATGGTATACATTGTCCCGTCTTTCCTCGAAGAGGGACGGCTAGCAGCCGTCCAACTATAAAGCTGAATTCGTAAGGAGGTAGCTATGCACAAAGGGGGGATCGCGCCCCGGGTACTGATCTTGGCTCCACTACTGCTGCTGATTGCCGTAGTGGCTTTTGCCTGTGGCGAAGACGTAGAAGTCACACGGGTGGTCCAGGAGACTGTGGTGGTCACACAGCCAGTTGACGTGCAAACCGTAGTGGTCACTTCGGAACCTGTCCGAGAGACCGTGGTCGTTACACAGCCAGCTGCGGTGCAGACCGTAGTGGTCACGCAGGCTCCTGTGGTTGTTACAGCAACGCCAATGGCCATGGTAGAAAAACAGAGAGTCACGTTGGTTTACGGTGAAGCGCCCACCAACTTGGGTGTCTGGGGTAGTGTAGATGCGGACGGTGACTCGACAAGCGGGCCTGGTTGTCGAATCATTCCGGTTCATTCCGTCTGCCAAGACTTCGCTACCGATGTGCTGACCTACATCGACAGCACTACTTTTGAAGTGGTCCCACTGTCCGGTACCCAAAGCTGGGAACAGATCGCACCCAACCGGTGGCGCTTCGAGCTAACCCCCGGCGTCAAGTTCCACAACGGAGAAGCGTGGAATGCCGCCGCCGCCGCACAAGGCTTCGACATCGAGGGAAGTGAAGCCATCGGCCAAGCTTCGGTCTCCTACACCAAGGCCTTCGTCGGCGAGGTGGTTGGCGATATGACCGTTGATGCCGTTTGTGAAAACGCTTGTCCCATTTTCCCAACCACCGCTTTCTTGGTGGGCTTCCAAGCCCCGGCTTGGTACGATAGTTCCTCCTCGACTGAGAAGGTGGAGAAAACCGTTGGCTTCGGCCCCTACGTCCAAACCGAGTACCGGCGCGGGCTGGATATAACCATGGAAAAGTACGATGATTATGTCCCCAACCCCAAAGCCCCCAACGATGCAATGGCGCCGAGCATAGATGAAATCAACATACAGTGGCGCTCAGAAGCTCTTGTCCGTGCCGCGATGGTGCAGGTTGGCGAGGCCGACTGGGTCTTCAACCTGGACTTGGGCCACAGGGACAGTGTGCCCGTATTCTCCAGCGGCGGAGCTGCTGAAACCTTCGTCAACGTTTATGACGCCATATGGCACCCAGAGCTGAGCAAGCAAAAGGTTCGCTTGGCGCTGGCCCACGCCACCAACTGCGACCTGCTTGTAGAACAGTTCTACGACGACTACTACCAGTGCCAAGGAACCTATGCTCCTCCGGGAACCTTGGGTGTAACCCCCCGGACCTTGGCCCAATACGAATACGACCCCGATCTGGCCAGGACGCTCTTGGCTGAGGCCGGATACGACTCCGACAACGAGATAGTCATCAATGTGTTCCAAGGCCGTTTCCCCCGCAACACCGAAGTGGCGGAAGCCCAAGCCGGCATGTGGAGGGAAGTGGGAATCAATGCCAGCGCCCAGGTGCTGGAAACCTCTCGCTGGCTGGATGTTGCCCGGACCGGCTGCGGCAACGCATGGCGAGCTGCCTTCCCCGACGGAAATCATGGTGGCAGATACTGCCTTGATATTCCTCCCGGCCCAGCATGCTTCTGTCAGCCCCAAAGCTATCAGCTGAACCCATCCTTGGAGACCTTGGACTTCGGTAGGGCAACCAATCGCATAAACTGCGAGGATTCTACCGCCAAGTACTGCGATCCAGAGATCCAACCGCTGATTGCTCCCGCCAACGCAGCTTCCATGACCGACTCGCCTTCAAGGCAGGATTTGATGGAAGAACTGGTAGATATAGCTTACGATCAAGCGGTTATCTACACCTACTTCAATGCTGAGGTGTTCTACGGATCGGCCGACAACCTGGACTGGTCGCCACGGTTCGACCGCAGGCCCCGAGTCAATATGTGGAGCTTCAACTAGATGTAGGTCCTTACCCCATCAGATAGACCATGGAAAAGCCACCGCCCCTTCAGAGGGGCGGTGGCTTTTTGCCGGCGGAAGCACCCACGCCACATAGGCGCCTTCATCACCAGCAACATACCTTCTCACAACCACCATCTGGGATTCCGCACGATCTGGTCCATCGTCCCCGCGGAGAGGCGAAGGCCTTCCCCATTCGCAGTGTCTCGTAACATCAAACACCCATAACCTGTCTTTGTTTCGTGGATAAGACATTCGTTGACTGCCTCTCCGAGCCCCACTTTATGTTCGGAATGGCAGCATGGGCGGCACACACCAAGGGAAGTTGGTGGAATCTGGGGGTTCGGCATGATCGCATAGATGTCCGATTTTCCATGCTCTTACGAGGCACGATCATCAAGGGAACAAGCAGCAAGCAAGGTTGGCTTATCAGAGGAGTAACATGGCATCTTCAAGCCATGAGTGGTGCCCAATGTCACCGGGGCCATGGCACAAAGCTATAGAAGGAGTCAGCTTTCGGAGGCACGCTCGTTAAGCATGGGTTGACACTGGTAGCAGCCAGTCCCTCATATCAAGGGGTTGCCCTCAGACTCTACTTAAGCTCCCGGACCTGCTTGAAGACGATCTGGAAGTAGATGGCCAGGCCAAAGCAAGCTGCCGCCACTGATGAGAAAGCTATCCCGGCGCCTGCCACCTCAATGAAGATGCCGATGAGCAAGATAGCTAAAGGTCCAAAGCCGTTCTCCAGCATATATATGCTTGTTACCCGGCCGCGAAGCTGGTCCGGCGCCATTGTCTGCACCAAGGTTAGATTGCTGGTAATGAAGCTGGTCTGACAAAGCCCCATTATCATCATCATAGCCAACGATAACACGAGCCAGTGAGATTGCCCGAACACCACCATAGCCAACGAGCCTAGCATCAGAACAATCAAGCTAACTTGGCCCTTGTTCAAGGAATATCCGATGCTGGCCATCATCAAAGCCCCCAACATACCTCCAATGCCTTGGGCACCCATCAGAAAGCCGCCTTCCCTTGCACCTTCTTGCAGGTTCAGCACGCCGCCGGTGTATGCCGGCAACAAGCTTTGGATGGGCCTGAAGGCGAAGACCAAAACGAAGTTCATCAGAATAAGGTGGAATATCACCCTGTTTTCGTTCCAAACGTAGCTCAGTCCATCCCGCAGGTTGCGTAATACCGTGGTGCTGCGGGCTGTTGAAGCTTCGGTGTACCGGATGCGCATTGGAATCATCAGAACGACCATAGAAATCAGCAGCCCTGCTTCTACGAAGAAGTTGTATTTGAAGCCAACCGCTCCGATAAGGGAGCCGCCCACAACGCCGCCCATGAGGCGGGCGGTCGTTACGGTCATGGAATTCAGCGCAAAGGCATTGGCCATATCTTCTTTTGGAACTGTGTTGGCAATCAAGGCTTGGCGGGCGGGCTGAAGAAGACCATGACCCACAGCAGCCACCGAAGCATAGGTGTAAGCATGCCAGACCTTGAGACCCCCCGTGCCTTCAATACCCAGCCAAAGGATCAAGAACGCGAAGGACAAAGCACACACAACCAAGAACATCTGGGAAATCATAACCAGACGGCGCCGGTCCATCCGGTCAGCCAGGACTCCTGCCCATGGACCGATCAGCAGGGTTGGAAGAAACCGGAGGCCGCCTATTACCCCCGAAAGGATCGCACTGCCTTGGCCGGTGACGGGGTCTTTGGTAAGCTCCCAAACCAAGAAGCCCAGCGTAACCAACTGCAGCCACTGGGCAACGTTGTTGAAGATGTTGCCGACCCAGAAAAGCCGGAAGTCCGGATTGCCGAGCGACTTGAAGGTCTGCATACGACGGGGCGGCAATGCCGATGATCCCTTTTCTTCGGAAGCCTGCAGACCTTCCCTTTTTTCTTGACTCATCAGTTAAGCAGCACCCATTCTTCCCAAGGACCGCCAGCCAAGGCAAAGCTATATTTCGGAGAAGCTAGGACGAAAGCATCGGCACAGTATAGGTTATCCAGATCCGAGCACAACCTTTATCATGTTCTGCTCCAAGCGCAGACCCAGGCTCTGGGCGAGGGCAAGGTCGTGCTCATCGCCCATGGTCACAACATAGGCTACACCCAGCAGTCTTCCGATGCGAAAGTCCACTATGGCGGAACCAATGAGGCCCGCCCCAGAAGCTTGCACGGTGCACATGCCGACAGCTTCGTCGGCAAATCCCTTGACCGGGGTTGGTTCAGCCTTAACGAGCTGTTGGCCTCCGCCCAGATCTTTGAAAACCGCTCTTTGAAATTCACCAAGAAATTGGTTAGCCATCCAGAGGGAAACCTGGTCTTCATCATCAAATAGGTGGACCACCGTTGCTGCCATCAAGTTGTCGCCGGGTTCGATATCTTCAACCGGTATGGGAGTCACGAATTCCCGGATATAACCTGTGATCCGGCCCGTACCAGATATTTCCCCCGTCGTGTTGCCTGGAAAGCTGTGCTCAGCTACGGTGGCATTGTCCAAATAGCCATCTTTGGAAACCTGAAAACCTTCCAGTCCCTCAGATAGACCATATCCTGCCAGCGCCATTGACGACAGTTCCGCTTCACCGACCCCCAAGGTTGCATTGCTTAATGTGCTGGGCATATTCAACCTTTCTTTAAGGGCCAATTGGGCTGTCTGAAGGATGGGAAAAACGGACGTAAGATAGCACGAAGGGATGATTCCGTCAATCAGACAGCCGACGATCATAAGGCGCCCATCCATTGGGTAGCGGCATTCTGTTGGGCGCCGGATTGGTCATCGCACCAAGCTCCGACGCGGAGCGCCCAATCACCTGATCGGTAGTATAATGTAAGCCACCTAACCCAAAAAGTTCCAGCTAATGCCAGACCGTTTTTCTCCAAGTGGGTATTTACAGGCAACGGAGGAGTTGAGATATGCCGGCACGAACCGGACAACAATACTTGGCAGGGTTGAAAGAAGGAGCTCCAGCGGTGTACATGGCCGGGGAAAAGGTCGAGGATGTAACCACCCATCCCGTTCTTTCCCGTGGAGCTCAGACCTTGGCAAGCCTGTATGATATGCAGCACGATCCCGCCCTCCAAGATACGATGACCTACATATCGCCAACCACCGGCGACCGGGTGGGCAGGTCGTTCATTGCCCCCCGCACCATCCAGGACCTGGAACAACGTCGGGAGATGATGACAGCATGGGCCCGAATCAGCTGCGGAATGATGGGGCGCACACCCGATTTTCTCAATGTCAGCATGATGGCTCTGGCTGAAGCTGGAGACTACTTCGCCCAAAATCGACCTGAGTTTGCCAATAATATCCGCAACTACTATGAGTACATCCGCGAGAACGACCTGTGTCTGACCCACACCTTGGTCAACCTTCAGCGCAGCCGGTCGCCCGGAACCACTCCCTTGGAGGACAGGGTTGATGTGGCACTGGCTGTTGTAAAAGAAACCGATTCAGGAATCGTGGTCCGCGGTCCCCGCATTTTGGCAACCTTGGGGCCTTTATCGGACGAGATCGCCGTCTACCCAGCCCGGTCCCACTATCTACCCAAAGATGGTACGGACCCTTACTCCTTTGCTTTTGCGATTCCCTGCAACACCCCTGGACTGAAGTTCCTCTGCCGTGAAAGCTTGGATCTTGGCCGGTCCCATTTCGATCATCCGCTCGGCTCGCGGTTCGAGGAGATGGATGCCGTCGTTTTCTTCGATGATGTGCACGTTCCTTGGGAAAGAGTCTTCCTGCTGGGCCAACCTGAGCTGTGCAACGATCTTTCCATTCGGACCAACCAGTATGCCCACTCGGGCCACCAAGTGGTTGCCAAGAACGTGGTCAAGTGCGAGTTCATCTTGGGTCTGGCTACCTTGATGACGCGGACGTTAGGTTCTCGGGGGCTACCCCAAGTGCAGCAGATGCTAGCTGAGATCATCGAAAATCTGGAGCTTACCCGGGCATGTTTGCGGGCCGCAGAGGTGGATGCGGAGATAGACCGGTGGGGGGTGATGTGTCCTGCTACAAAGCCGTTGATGGTCGCCCGCAACAGCTTCATCAAGATGTATCCAAGAATGGCTGAGATCCTCCACATGCTGGGTTCCAGCAACTTGATGGGGCTGCCCACAGAAGCAGATATGCACGGTCCTTTGGCCGAAGATATAAAACGTTATATGGACACAGACACCGCCACCGCCGAAGAGAGGATCCGGCTGTTCCATCTGGCTTGGGATACTTGCTGCAGCGCCTTCAGTTCCAGGCAAGTGTTGTACGAGCGGTTCTTCCAAGGAGACCATCTTAGAAATGCGGTCATTCTCAATAACTTGTATGAAGTCGATCCGGCATCTCAGTGGGTTGAGGAGTTCTTGAAGAGCAATTAGTTTTATACTTTAGCCAACCCCTGAGCAACTCTGCGGCCCACCCCTGAAAAGGTTCCTCCGCACCTTGGGTGCTGTCGATGCACCGTTTTTCCGGCAACCAAAAAGAGCTGAACTCCGGGTTTTGGCGCTAGTTTTCAAACTAAATTCAGATATGTATTAAAATTGCCCTGTTTATGCCTTGCAATTCCCCCGGTAAGATTGTTAGTCTTGCGTGGATGAATGTGAGGGGCCCGACTCTAGGGTTGGGAAGGCGGGGATAACCTCCGTATCCTGTCACACACTACCGGTAAACCGGGAGTGTCTGTTAGCTGGCCCGAACCGGACCTTGTCCGCGTAGGTCTGGCTCCTGATCCACGGGTGGCGTCGTTTAGGGGATGGGCTGTGCTCTTTTCCGTTCGGAAGCCTTCTCATCTAAACGTACGGTTACCTTGGTTCACTACCGAAGGGTAGTCTTAATCCAGGAGAGGGGTGGACGGATAGAGGTGGTTTCGGTCCTGGACAGGCATATCCAAGTTTTGCCAGACCTGTCAGAGGGTGATGTAGTGAGGGGTGAGACAGGCTTTCTTCACCAACCGGTCTTGGTCAAGGAAACGGTAGCCCACTTGGCAGTGAAGCCGGGAGGGGTGTATGTGGATGCTACCGTTGGTGAAGGAGGGCATGCCCTGGCGATCCTCGAGGCAGCGATGCCGGACGGGCGGTTGCTGGGCATAGACTTGGACCCCCAGGTAGTGGACAGCGCTCGCCGGCGCCTTCACTACTACCGGAGTTCCTGCGCGCTAACCCAAGGAAACTACAGTTGCATGGAAGAACTGGTCAGCTCGCTGGAATTCGCTCGACCCGATGGCGTGTTGTTGGACCTGGGCATGTCGTCCTTTCAGGTGAACACCCACGGACGCGGGTTCAGCCTACAGGGCAACGGGCCTTTGGATATGCGCTACGACTCCGAGGAAGAGCTTACCGCGGCACATATCATCAACACCTACTCTCGCGAACAGCTGTCCAACATCTTCTCCCAGTTTGGAGAAGAACCCAGGGCACGGTCGATCGCTAGAGCAATCGTGGAGCGTCGGCCGCTGAACACTACCTTGGAGCTGGCCAACCTGGTAGCGAAGGTGCTCGGCGGGCGCAGAGGACGTACGCATCCTGCGACACAGACCTTTCAGGCGCTGAGAATTTTCGTTAACTCGGAACTGGAAAATGTTAAGAAAGGTCTCAGAGCTGCTATAGAGTTGCTAAAGCCCGGAGGTCGATTGGTAGTTATCAGCTACCACAGTTTGGAAGACCGCATCGTCAAAGGATTCCTGGCCCAGGAATCCAAGGACTGCATATGCCCGACCAGAGTTGTCATTTGTTCTTGTGGTCATAAAGCATCTATCAAGATATCGACAAAGAAGATCGTTGTTCCCACTCATGAAGAGGTGAGTCAAAACCCAAGGAGTCGCAGTGCTCGACTCAGGGCAGCAGAACGCTTGAGCGTAAGTTGATCAAATCCGGTGGACACCGCGAAAGGAGTTGTGGAAATGGCCACTGACACGTACTACACCGCCATTGACCTCGGTACAACGAAGATCTGTACCATCATTGCAAAGATCGGGCCCGAAGGTGAGCTGAAGGTGTTGGGCACAGGGATCGTTCCATCCCAAGGAATGCACAAAGGACGGGTTGAAAGCTTATCCGAAACCCAAGAAGCAGTCAGAGCATCTTTGGATGAAGCTCAGAGGTATCTGGGCCGAGGCATTTCTTGGGCTTACCTGGGCGTAACAGGGAACCACATCACCTGTGTCAACACCACCGGTTTGATGGATGGTTCGAAGCACGATGGGCCCATCTCCTCCAGAGATGTGGAGCAGCTGATCCGGTCTTCCTGTTCTCCTGTCTCCAATGGTAAAGAGATCCTCCATGTTATTCCGATCAGCTATACGGTGGACGGATTAAAGGGGGTACGGAACCCTGTGGGTCTGCATGCAGACCGGCTGCAGCTGGAATCCCATGTGGTCATGGGAGATGGCCCCATCTTGAAGAACCTGGTCAAAGCAGTTGAAGGTTGCAAGGTTTCGGTGCGCAGCTTGGTCTTACAGCAGGTTGCCGCAGCTGAAGCTGCCCTGACCGAAGATGAGCGGGAAGTGGGAGTTGTGATGGTGGACATCGGCGGTGGCACCACCGATGTGGTCATCTTCAGGTCCGGTAGTCCTTGGTACAACTCAGTGATTCCGGTTGGGGGCAACCAGATCACCCGAGATCTTTCGGTAGCGGCAGGTCTGCCTTTCTATGTAGCGGAAGACCTGAAAATCAAATTCGGACATGCCCTTCCCGATTCTCTACCAGATGATGAAGAGGTGCAGATTCCGGGATTTCAGGGTGAGCCCAAGCGCCTGGTTCGCCGGAAGGCCATGTGCCAACCAATCCACGAACGCTTGACCGAAACCTTGAAACTGGTGTTGAGCCAGATAAGGCAGGCCGGGCTAAGGCAGATACCTATGGGTGGAATAGTTCTAACGGGAGGCTCGGCTGAGCTGACAGGTCTCGTGGATTTGGTGGAAAAAGCCACTGGTTCCTCAGCTCGAATCGGATACCCGAAGGGCCTCATAGGCCTACCCGCCGACCTGAAGAAACCGGCATTCTCCACCAGCGTAGGTACACTACTTTGGGGGATCAAACACCAAGGACAAGGTCGTCCATCTCCCAACACTGACTGGAACCTTCCGGGGTACAAATCCTTGGTCCGCAAATTCAAACGAAGTCCAGAAGAGGTTCCAGCTTGATCCAGCCGAACGAGCAATGGGAAGGTGCAACGAAGTTACCATTATGGGAGGAGAGAAGCATGGTTGGTTTGGACAATGGTAATCCCAGAGAAGAAGGGCAGGAGGTTATGCCCATGGTGAACGCGCCGGGGGCTTCCGAGGCCAACACGGGTCCGGGAATGCCGGTGATAAAGGTGTTCGGCATAGGAGGGGCAGGATGCAATGCGATTAGTCGCATGTTCAAAGAGCGCCTTGCTATGGTGGAGTACTACGGTATCAATACTGACGCACAACACCTGTTCCGATGCGATGTGGGGAACAGGATAGCCATCGGACAAGAGCTGACGAAGGGTTTGGGCGCCGGCGCCAACCCCGAAATGGGAAGGCAGGCAGCAGAAGAAAACAGGGAAGAGCTGATGGATGCCTTGAACGGCGCCGATATGATCTTCTTGGCTGTAGGTATGGGCGGCGGAACAGGAACGGGAGCAGCCCCAATCATAGCCCAGCTAGCCAAGGAAACCGGGGCCCTTACCGTCGCAATAGTCAGTAGGCCGTTTGATTTCGAATCCGCGGTCCGGAGAAAGAATGCTGATGAAGGCATTGCACGACTCAAAGACCATGTGGACACTTTGATCGTGATCCCCAATGATCGCCTGTTGCAGATGGACCGTCAGAAAGACCAAGCCTTCAGTTGGGAAGATGCCTTGCGCCTCGCCGATTCCGTTCTTCAGCAGGGAATTCAGGCCATCGCCGACGTGGTGACTGTCCCAGGCGAAATCAACATCGACTTCGCCGATGTGAAGACCATCCTCAACAATGCCGGTCAATCCTGGCTGGCCATCGGTAGAGGTAAGGGCGAGACCCGCGCCAAGGATGCAGCAAAACAAGCAACAAAGAGCCCTCTGCTGGATATTGATATCGAGGGTGCAAAGCGCATTCTATTTGTGGTCACCGGCGGCAACTCCCTGAGCTTGAAAGAGGTCCAGGATGCGGCCGATGTGGTCCAAGAGATGGCAGATCCTGAAGCCAACGTTATCTTTGGCACCGCCAAGGACCCGAAGCTGGACGATGAGGTAAAGGTTACCATGGTTGCCGCTTCGTTCCCTGTACCCCAAGAAAATCTGGGCCAGCGGGACGAAGACCTTCGGAAGCTGCTGCGGGATGTAACGCCGGATGATACGGATGACCTGGATGTTCCCAGTTTCCTGAGAAGGCAACCTGCTCAGCGGGGCAAGGGACTGTTCCGGTAATCCGTGAACACCTAGTAATATTCTCGGACGCCGAAGGTTCTATTTCATAGGTTTTCTGGGACACAACAGGTACAGGCGCCGAGAACCTTATTGAGGCCGCCCCTAACGGGGCGGCCTCTCAACATTTATGCTGCCTGACACCGGTCTCTTTTCGTTTCTCTCCTGACGGCCTAAAATACTAATTTGGTAACGCAAGTTTACAGTCCCTATTCCTACTATTTTCCCTTGACAACTATTAATTCTTTCAGGATAATCAAGGCCCGATATTACGAAATATTGTGGTGGTTATCTTAACTAACACAATATGTAGTGTCTTTGGGACAATACTTAGCTCTCTTCACGAAACGGGAAAATCAGTGCAGTGTCCCCATTGCAATCATTCTGATTCCAAGGTAACGGACTCCCGGACCACCGACACGGGCGTTCGTCGTCGTCGGGAATGTATCCGTTGCGGGCTCCGCTTTACCACCTACGAACGGGTCCAAAGCGCAGCTCTATTGGTGGCCAAGAGTGACGGCCGACGAGAAGAGTTCAATCGCGATAAACTCACGAGCGGCATAATTAAAGCTTGCACCAAACGACCCGTTCCATACATCCAGATAGAATCAATGGTGGCTGACATCGAAGCTAAACTTCATAACCTCGGCAGCTCTGAGGTCTTGTCCGACAAGCTGGGGCACATGGTTATGGAACATCTCAGGGGATTGGACCGGGTGGCGTATGTCCGGTTTGCCAGCGTCTACCGGGACTTCCAAGATATAGAAAGTTTCGAAGAAGTAGTCAAGGATCTGCGGGCAGGGATCGAGGATGAGCAGCTTTCATTCATGGAAAATCCACCTGCATCATCAAGGCCCGGTCGACGCCAGACCCGCAGGTTGGCCAGAGCCCCTGTCATTTCAGCAACTGAGGGATTGGAGGCTTAGAACCCATGGCTAGCACTATTCATCAAGGTCCTGATTCAACCACGTCGGAGGTTAGAGACCGTATCAAAGATGCCCTCGAAACTTCTGGATACCTTCGCAAGGTTACCGGAAGTACCGGCAGCTTAACCACTAATGCCCAAGTGGTGCTGCTGCGCCGCTACCTAGCCAAGGACCGTGAGGGCAATGTGATCGAAGATGCCGATCAGATGTTTCACAGGGTAGCCCACAACCTGGCTCAAGCAGACCGGCCCTACGGAGCTACCGAAGAAGAGATACTTGCCATTGAGGAAGAGTTCTACCAAACGATGTCATCCTTGGATTACCTTCCCAACTCCCCGACGCTGATGAACGCCGGCCGTGAACTGCAGATGCTATCTGCATGCTTTGTGCTGCCGGTGGCGGATTCCATGGAAGAAATCTTCGAGACTGTAAAGCAGGCAACCTTGGTGCAAAAGAGCGGCGGCGGGACCGGCTTTGCCTTTAGCCGTCTGCGGCCCGAGGGGGACATAGTGGGTTCCACAGGGGGCGTGGCCAGCGGTCCGGTCAGCTTTATGCGAGCTTTCGATGGCGCCACCGAAGCGGTTAAGCAAGGCTCCACCCGCCGGGGAGCCAATATGGGCATCCTGCAGGTTACCCATCCTGATATCCTCAAGTTCATTGCTGCCAAGGAAGATGGCCACAGTATCGTCAACTTCAACATCTCTGTGGCAGTAACCGAAGAATTTATGCGCAAGGTGGAGTTGGGTGAAGATTATGATCTGATCAATCCTCGAACCGGAAAGATCGAAGGTCAGCAAAATGCCAAGGAAGTGTTTGACCTGTTGGCGCACATGGCTTGGAAGACCGGCGATCCAGGCATCGTCTTCTTGGACCGGATCAACAAAGATAACCCAACCCCCAACTTGGGATCTATAGAAAGCACAAACCCCTGCGGAGAACAACCCCTGCTCCCCTATGAGTCCTGCAACCTGGGTTCGGTTAACCTGGCTCAGATGGTGCGCAGCACACCTCAAGGCATCGACATAGATTGGGATAAGATGGCCAAGGTGATCAAGACCGCGGTTCACACCTTGGAAAACGTTATCGATATGAATGATTATCCCATCCCAGCTATCGAAGAAATGAGCAAGAAGACCCGGCGCATTGGCTTGGGCGTAATGGGCTTTGCCGACCTGCTGATCCAGATGGGCATCCCCTATGCTTCGGAAGCTGCCTTGGAACTGGCCGACAAGGTGATGGGCTTCGTGCGAACAAAAACTCATGAAGCTTCCGTCGCCCTGGCGGAAGATCGGGGAACATTCCCTGCTTGGGAAGGCAGCATATATCATCAAGCAGGCGGACCCAAGCTGCGTAATTCCGCTCCCACCACCATCGCCCCCACAGGCACCATCAGCATCATCGCCGGATGTTCCAGCGGCATAGAGCCGCTGTTTGCCCTAAGCTACGTGCGTAATGTGATGGATAATACACGGTTGGCAGAGGGCTATCCCATCTTCGAAGCTGTTGCCAAACATGAGGGTTTTTATTCTACGGACCTCATGGAACAGCTTGCTGAAACGGGTAGCTTGCACGACCTGGACGACACGATCCCCTCCTGGGTGAAAGAGGTGTTCACCACCTCCCATGACATCAGTCCCGAGTGGCATGTGCGGATGCAAGCTGCTTTCCAGAAGCATACCGACAATGCAGTATCCAAGACCATCAATTTTACCAATGCTGCCACAGAGGAAGACATCGCCGAAGCTTATATGTTGGCTTATAGGATGGGTTGCAAGGGGATCACCATCTACCGCGATGGCAGCAAAGAGAACCAGGTCCTAAGCACCGGTGAAACTGCCAAGGTTCCTGCATCTTCGGAGGAGGTTGCCGGCGCCGACAACAGCGCCCTCACCCCCAGGACACGCCCTCAGGCGATGACGGGGACCACCGAGCGCATAAAGACCGGCCATGGGACCATGTACATCACCACCAACTTCGACGAAAAGAACAGCCCTTTTGAAGTGTTCAGCACCTTGGGTAAAGCAGGCGGCTGCGACTCCGCCCAACTGGAAGCCATATCTCGGCTGGTATCCTTGGCCCTACGCTCAGGGGTGGCCATAAAGGAAGTCGTCAGCCAGCTAAAGGGCATCACCTGCTGCCCAGCATGGGATAACGGCGTACTGGTACGTTCAGCCCCAGATGCAGTGGCATTGGCGCTGGAACGGCGAATATCTTCGGAGGTTTCCCACGAACCGATTGACGGTTCCCAGCTGAAACTGTTTGCAGCCAGCAGCAAACGGGAACCTTGGGATCTGACGGGGCACCAACCACGTACCCGCTGCCCTGACTGCAACGCCCCACTTGCATATCAAGAAAGCTGCTTGTTGTGTACCTCCTGCGGCTGGAACAAGTGCGGGTAGATATGACGACCCACACCGACAACAAGCCCATCATAGCCATCACCATGGGAGACCCTTGCGGCATAGGCCCTGAGGTGGTCGCCAAGACCTTGGCATCTGATGAAATTTACCGCATGTGCCGTGTTGTTGTGCTAGGGAACTCACACGCGATGGAACGGGCCGCGAAGCTTACCAACAACACCGGTCTCAAGGTGCAGGAGGTCGACTCCCCCAAGAATGCAGGAAACACAGCCGGGCAGGTGGATATCATAGACCCTCATAACCTGAACCCGGAAGATATCACCGTGGGAAAGATCTCACCCACATGCGGCCGAGCCTGCATGGAGTGGGTCACGGCGGCAGGAGAGTTGGCTATGAACGGGGAGGTGGATGCAATAGCTACAGCCCCCGTAAACAAGGAAGCAGCCAGCTTGGCCGGTTACACATCCATCGGACACATGGAGCTCCTCCAAGAGCTAACCGGCGCCCCTGATGTGGCAACTATGTTGATGACCAAACATCTATGGGTGGTCCATTTAACCACCCACAGATCTCTCCGCATCGCCTGCGATTATGTGACCAAAGACCGTATCTTGGCCAAGCTGGTTCTCACCCACGATACCTTCGGAAAGTGGGGCATCCCCAACCCGCGCATCGGTGTGGCAGCCCTCAATCCCCACGGCAGCGACGGCGGCCTCATCGGCAGCGAAGAAGCTGAAGAAATCAGTCCAGCCGTCGAATTAGCCCAAGAGCAGGGTATAAATGCCATCGGACCCATACCAGCTGATAGCATCTTTCATCAAGCCATAGATCGTGCTTATGATGTGGTCTTGGCAATGTACCATGACCAAGGGCACATCCCCGTGAAAGTCTACGGGTTTGAAGAGAGCATCACCGCCAACTTGGGTCTGCCCTTCGTCCGGACCTCGGTCGATCATGGAACAGCTTTTGATATCGCCGGCAAGGGCATCGCCGACAATACCAGTATGATTGAGGCGGTGCGGATGGCGGTGTCGTTGTCAGTGGGCAAAGGCTTATCGTAGGAATGTGCTCCGGTTGAGCATATTGCACTCCCCATGTGCATGTTCCCAGGAGAGATTGCGCTAAATGCCCCCCTTTCCGCGCCCTGACACGCCGCAGCCCTTTATCTAACCGGTGAGCGTGGATGTTATAATCATTCCACTATCAGGCACATATCTGGAGCAGAGATGAGATTGGCTTTCATCGGCGGCGGGGTAATGGCCGAAGCGATCATCGGCGGAATTCTGTCTGAGAACATCGTGGCAGCCTCCGACATATCTGTGGGAGAGCTGCTGGAAGAACGCCGAAACATCCTGGCTGGCAAGTATGGAATCTATGCCACCGCCGATAACGAGGAAGCAGCATCTGGTAGCGGGCTGGTGGTCCTCGCCGTCAAACCTCAAAACCTGCCCGAAGCCCTGAGCCAACTGAAGGGCTCCTTACTGCCCAACCAAACTGTCCTCTCCATAATCGCAGGAACACCCATGGCTACCATAATCGACGGCCTCAACCATGCAGCTGTCATCCGGGTTATGCCCAACACCCCATCTCAGATCGGTCAAGGCATGACTATTTGGACCTGCTCTCCCCAAGTGGCTGATGAAGTAAAGCAGGTGAGCAAGTCTATTTTGGAGACCATGGGCGAACAGATACATGTCGACGACGAAAAATATCTGGATATGGCCACAGCCCTCAGCGCCAGCGGACCTGCCTATGTCTTTGTGTTCATCGAAGCGCTCATCGATGCCGGAGTGCACATCGGTTTACCCCGAAATATGGCTCAAATCATGGCGGTGCAGACTGTGTTGGGAAGTTCCAAGCTTGCAGCCGAAACCAAGCTCCATCCAGCCGAGCTGAAAAACATGGTTACATCTCCCGGAGGAACCACTACCGAAGCACTATTGGAGTTGGAGGACGGTGGATTTCGGTCCAGCATCATCAATGCTGTAATCGCTGCATACCACAAGTCGGTCGAACTGGGCGGTCACCGTTGGAGTTCGTGAAAACGTTCCTGGAAATATTTACCGTCGTCCTGATCATTGCCATCGTTGCCCGGTCGATTTTGTCCTGGTTCCCCATAGGAAGCAACAACCATCCCTTGGTCGCCATTATCTACCAGATCACCGAACCTGTGCTGGGCCCATTACGCAAAGTCGTACCGAAGCTTGGTATGTTCGACTTTACCCCCTTTGTCGCGATCATTCTCCTTTCTCTCCTGAGAGGAGCGGTTGCTACTCAGTAGCTCTTGATGGAAAACAGTCGACCTGCGTCCTTCAACGACAGTTTGACCGTCAAGGCTTGGGGAAGATAAAATCACAACGAAACCTCCTTTAGGCAGCATCAGACATGTATCATAAAGAGCTACTAAAAGGCAATACCGAGACCCTCCTGCTATCTCTGCTCACAGAAGAGCCAATGTACGGCTACCAGATAGTAAAGGAGATTGAGAATCGAAGCAGCGGATACTTCCAGTTCAAGGAAGGCACCTTGTATCCCGCGCTGCACCGGCTGGAAAAAGCTGGGTGGGTGAACGGCACATGGGGTGAAGCCCCCACCGGTGTGCCTCGCAGGTACTACCATATCACCATCAAGGGTGAGAAGGTCCTGAAGGAGCGCCTCCAAGAATGGGAAAGGTTCTCTTCAGCTGTAAACTCCGTAATGTTGGCAGAAGCTCATTAATCTACCCCAAAGGAGACTGTGAGTGGAAGCCGAACTCCAAGGCTACCTCCGTACCATCACACAAAAGCTAAAGCTCGACCCCGTCACCAACAGGGAGGTTGTGTACGAGCTTCAGACCCACCTGGAAGAAAAGATCAAAGAACTGGAGCAGGAGGGCCTCACCTACCAAGAAGCTCTATCGAGGGCAGTGCAAGACCTGGGCCACCCTGACCTTATCGCCAAAGACATGTATTCGGTGCACAGCAGGGGTACATGGTGGGATATCCTGCTGGCGACCCTGCCGCACCTGCTTCTAGCATCCTTGTTCGCTCTGCACCTATGGACCCGGTACATTTTGGTGGCTGTACTGCTGGTGGGCGTAATATTCGTCACCCTTCGCGGCTGGAAGACGGGGCGGCCCAAGTGGACCTACACATGGCTGGGCTATTCCATCACCGGCCCCGCACTGTCGTGGCTCTTCTCTTTGGCAGCCCTGGGGTACGGCGCATACAGCTTCTTCACCACAGGAGACCTACCGTTCAGCGCCCCCATATTCATCCTGCTCATCGCCTATGTGCCTTTTTCTTTGTGGATCATGGGCCGGGTGCTCATGAAGGTCGTCAAGCAGGACTGGCTCCTAGCATCGCTGACAGCGCTGCCATTCCCCTTCCTTACCTCCTGGATGTTGTTCCTAAATTGGCAGGGAGGCATCTTTGCAGACCATCCCCCGAGGTTTCAAGAATCCGATGGGGACCGGGCTCTGGTGTTCTTGGCCTTGGCAGTAACCACCGCGGTGTTCCTGAAGGTGGGTCACAGGCTGCTAAAGATCGGGCTGCTTACTGCTGCCACCGGGGTGCTGATCATGTTCACCATGGCAGCCATACCATTCACCTTCGGTCTGCTCACCATAACCCTGATCGCCATTGCGTCGATGGCTTTCTTGCTAAGCCCTGCTATTCTCCAATCAAGGTCGGACAAACGCATACCTTCCCACATCCCCTTGGACAATGGTGAGGAAGGGGCAACCCATTGGTACACCAACGCAAGGTAGCTGTTGTCGTAGATAGCAGCAGCTGCTTGCCGCCGTCATGCCTCCAAGAATGGAGCATCTACACCGTTCCCCACCTGCTGATCCTCCATGACAAAGCTTACCGCGATGGTATTGATATAAGCCCGACCGCCTTCTACCAGCTCATTGAACAGCATCGGGAGCGCCCCAGTACTGCTTCGCCACCCCCTGAAGCTTTTCTTGAAGTGTTCAGGGAAGCTCGTTCGACCGCGAACGATCTGGTCTGCATCACCGTTGCTGCCAACCTGAGCTCAGCCTACAGTTCCGCTTCCACTGCCGCCCAGATGGCGAAAACGGAGGGGGACGGAGACATCATGGTCGTCGACAGCAAAGCAGCTGCCGGCGCCCACGGATTGATCGCCCTGGAAGCAGCCTTCCGGGCCAAGGGGGGTGCAGACCTCCAAGATATCTTGGGTGCGGTTAACCAACTGATTCCCAAGGTCAACCTGCTGGCTTTGGTCGATACCTTGGACTATCTTAAAAAGGGCGGCCGTGTTCCTAAGGTGGCTGCTTGGGCGGGTTCAATCTTGGGGATCAAACCCATCGCCGAACTGACCCTCGGAGAAGCTAAGGTAGTCAGCAAACCACGAAGCAGGTCTGGAGGCATCGAAAAGCTCGTCGGTCTAGCCGGATCAAGGGTGGGACAACGTATTGTGCATATGAATGTGATGCACGCCAATGCCCCGGAAGATGCAACCTACCTGTGCAGCCGACTCTCCCTTAGATTGAATTGCGCCAATCTCATGGTCAGCGAGTTCACACCCGTCATGGGAGCTCATCTGGGTCCGGGGGTTGTGGGGTTGGCTTTTTTTTCGGAAAATGAATCCTCGGCAGGGAGCCAAGGTCCTTCTGAGTTCGATGCTGCCAGAGGTTAAAGCTGTCATGCCCCAGCCAAGAAGTGCAGAAACCCATACTTCCACCGCACACAAAGATGCAGCCAAGCTGCTGTCCGATCTGCCGGCCCTACCCGCCGCCGTAGCTCATCCCGTGATGGCGCTGCTCTGCGGGCTTCCGGGCACGGGCAAATCGCACCTCGCCCGGCGCCTGGCTGCCAAATGCCCGCTTGCGGTGTTGGAAAGCGATGCTGCCCGAAAGTCCCTATTCCCAACTCCGACATATAGTCCATCAGAAAATGCCAGAACATTTAGAGCTTTCCATGCTCTTGCTATGGGCCTTCTTGAGAAGGGAATATCCGTGTTGGTGGATGCTACGAATCTGCTGGAAAAGAACCGGAACGTATTCTACCGGATCGCCGAAAGGCTCCAAGCAAAACTAATCTGTGTACATACGACAGCCCCGGCTGAGGTGGTGCGATGGCGATTGGACCAGCGTTCTCAGAAAGTGGACAGGGCGGACCGGTCGGATGCTGATTGGCAGGTCTACCAAAGGATGGAACCCCGCCTTGAACCTTTGCGACGGAAACACTACACAGCTAACACAACGGAAGATATTTCAGCCATCATAGATCAGGTGGCTGATGAAGCAAATCGTTGGATGAACAACTCAGATGCTAAGGAGGAGCCGTGGATATCAAAGTAGCTCACGGTAATATAACCCAGGTGGATGCAGGAGCTTTGATCGTGAACTTGTTCGATGGCGTAAAGGAGCCGGATGGGGCCACGGGGGCTGTGGACACAGCCTTGGATGGCGCCATCACCCATCTCATTAACGACGGAGAGATCAAGGGCAAGAAGGGTGAAATCACCCTCATCCATACGTTGGGCAAGATAACGCCGACCAGGGTAATCGTGCTGGGACTGGGCAAGTCATCCGAACTCGATGCTGAGGTAATCAGGGAAACTATGGCGGATACATGCCGCTACCTGCGTAAGCTGGGTGTGAAAAAGGCGACAACAGTAGCCCACGGCGCCGGCATAGGTGGAATGGACCCAGCCGCCTCGGGCCAGGGAATCGCCGAAGGAAGCATCCTTGGGCTGTATCGTTTCAGGACCTACCTTACCAAAGATGCTGAAGCAACCGCCGGCGACCTGGAAGAGCTTGTGGTGCTGGAACGGGACCAAGATAAATTAGCTGGCTTGGAACAAGGCGTCACCCGGGGCCGCCTTATTGCTGAAGCAGCCAACTTGGCCAGGGACATGGTGAACGAGCCCGCCAACGTTATGACCCCTACTTGTATGTCCACGATCGCCCAACGGATCTCGGAAGAAGAGGGATTGGAGATCAAGATCATCGACCGTGCCGATATGGAACAAATGGGTATGGGGGCCTTCTTGGGTGTGGCCCAAGGGAGCGATGAACCTCCCAAGTTGATCATACTTCAGTACACCGGAGACCCCGACAACCCGATGAACAATCTGGGCTTGATCGGTAAGGGCATAACCTTCGACACCGGCGGCATTTCCATCAAGCCGGCAGCCAACATGGAAGAAATGAAGGGCGACATGGCTGGCGGAGCATCGGTGATCGCAGCGATGCAAGCGATCGGGCAGCTAAAACCCAAGATCAACGTAACCGGGATGGTCGCAGCTACCGAAAACATGCCCGGAGGATCGGCCCAAAGGCCCGGCGATGTGGTCCGCAGCATGAGCGGCAAGACCATAGAGGTCATCAATACCGATGCTGAAGGACGTCTGGTCCTGTCCGATGCTTTGCATTATGCACGGCAAATGGGAATCACCCGGTTGGTGGATGTGGCTACGCTGACGGGTGCGATAGTGGTTGCCCTCGGACATGCATGCAGCGGAGTTATGGGCAATAACCAAGACCTTATAGATAAGGTTACGAGGGCAGGCAAGACCACAGGTGAAAAGATATGGCAGCTTCCCATGTACGATGAGTACAAAGAGCAGATCAAGAGCGATGTGGCGGATATCAAAAATATAGGCGGGCGGCCTGCGGGATCCATAACGGCCGCCCAGTTTCTGGCCGAGTTCGTCGGTGACACGCCATGGGCGCACCTGGACATCGCCGGAACCTTCCTCAGCAGCAAAGAAAGCGGTTATGTGGTGAAGGGAGGCACCGGCGTCCCCACCCGCACATTGGTCGATTTAACCCTCGCCCTAGCTAATGAGGAACAGTGATTGACTGTAGGTGTGATTTTACGTAGACTACCTGCTGGCGAGGTACATTGGCCCATACGGTGAGCGTAGCCAAGGGGTCCAAGGCGCCTGACTGTGGCTCAGGAGATCGTGGGTTCGAATCCCACCGCTCACCCCAACGTACATAGCCCCCATCCGGAAATATCGTCTGAAGGTCAGGGTGGGCCAAAAAACGCGTCCGTAGCTCAATGGATAGAGCACTGGGCTTCGGACCCAGGGGTTGCGGGTTCGAGTCCTGCCGGGCGCGCCAAAACGGAAAGCTGCTTATGGGGAGCAGCCCCCAGCTACATACCCACCAAGGCTCTGATCTGCGCAATCGCTGCGTCGATATCGTTGTTCACAACCACCGGGTTGCCATGATCTTTGGCCATAGCCAAGATCACTTCCTGCAACTCGGCCAGACGCAAACTCTGTTCATCTGAAAGAGACCTTTTGGCATGGTTCTGGCTGTGAGCACGGTGGCTCAACTCATCCCTGTCAGGAACATCCAAGATGCACATCAGGTCCGCACCCAGGGAAGCTGGATCGAGGATGCCAGGAATGATGTGACTGCCCTCTACCACCATCCCAATGCCTTCGCGGCTGGCCCTTTTTATGCAGGATTCGATGGCTGGCTTGAGCAACAAGCTCTGCTGAATCGCTCCTTCCAATAGGGGGCTTCTACCCTCTGTGACCCCGTTGGGAAGAGCTTCATATGCATCATAGGTGTGCCGTTGAAGGAACAGGTTCTCCTTTTCCGGCAACAGGTGGGCGATGGATGAGCGGATGAATCCGGTGCTCAGATGGTGGGACAACCCCAACTCTTTTATCAGACGGTTGCCAATGGTGGTTTTCCCGGTCCCGGAGGCGCCGCCCAAGAGAACTATGGGTGGGCCACCCTCGGGATCTCGGGTGGAAGCTGCGGTTCTGGGAGCCTGTAGGTCCTGCATGTTGGGCCTTAGATTAGACTAAGCTGGGGACGTTGAATCCCTAGGGAGCAAATTACGTTGGGGAGTGTACTATCCATTGACATAGCTGTCAAGCGCACATCGTCCCAAGCGCCTAGGCCCGACCATACAAGAAGCAAAGCTGATTGACAGCTACCAAAGGCAATCTTATAATTGGCCCGTTGCCCGTACACAAAGAGGGTAAGTCTACTTCGAGGGGCCCTAATGCCGTACCATGATGTGCTCGTAATCGGCGGTGGGTTGGCGGGGATGCGAGCTGCAATAGCTGCCAAATCAGCCGGGGTAGAGGTGGCGCTGGTCTCCAAGGTCCATCCGCTACGAAGCCACTCCTCAGGCGCCCACAGCGGCATCAACGCAGCAATCAAAGCATCCGACTCATGGCAAGCCCATGCTGAAGACACCATAAAAGCCGGCGATTACCTGTCGGACCAGGATATCGTCGAAGCTCTATGCCAAGATGGACCCAAGGATGTAATCCAGCTGGAGCATATGGGAGTCCTGTTCAGCAGGGACCAAGAAGGCATGATCGATGTGATGCCTTTCGGCGGATCATCCAAGCCCCGGACCTGCTATGTCGGCGATTCTGCAGGGCACATCGTTTTGCAGGTCCTGTACGAACGTATCGTGCGAATGGGCATCGCCACCTATGATGAATGGACCGCCACCTCCTTGATGGTGGTTGACGGAGTTTGCCAGGGCGTCATCGCCTATGATCTTGCTTCCGGCAAGCTCGAAGCACTGAGCTCCAAATCGGTCGTGCTGGCTGCCGGTGGGCTTGGCCGCATATTTCCTGTCAGCACATCCGCTTATTCAGCTACCGCCGACGGCGTGGGGATGGCGTACCGTGCGGGTGTGGCCCTGATGGACATGGAGATGGTCCAATACCATCCCACCACCTTGCAGGGAAAGGGCTTGGTCGTTACCGAAGCTGCCCGGGGAGAAGGCGCATATCTCCTCAATGCAGCTGGCGATAGATTTATGTCAAACTACTCCTCCGGATCAGTGGAATGTCCTGAGCTCGAAGCCAGAGACCGGTGCGCTCAAGCAGTGGAATCTGAGATACAAGCAGGCCGGGGGGAAGATGGGTGCGTATTCTTGGACTTCAGGCACCTGGACAAGGACCGCATCGATGACCGGCTTCCCGAAACCCGCTTCCTGATAAAGACCCATCTTGGCCTTGATATCGCCAAAGACCTGGTCCCTGTACGTCCGGCAGTTCACCGGCCAATCGGCGGCATTCAGGTGGATGCTCAAGGCGCTACCAGCATGGCCGGACTGTATTCTGCGGGCGAAGCTGCTTGTTCCGGGGCCCATGGAGCAGGACGTCTGGGTGGCAACTCGCTACTGGACTGTATAGTGTTCGGCAGGCGCGCAGGGGAAGCTGCTGCGGGCTATTCCCGCACTGCTGAAGGTGCGGACGCAGCCGCATCCCTCTTGGGTGATGAAGAAAAACGTGCTCAGGATCTGACCGGTAGGTCTGAGAGCACAGATTCAATAGGTTCGATTCGTAAAGAGCTTGGCTTGACGATGCAGGCCAGCATGGGAATCTACCGTGCCGGCCCAGCCTTGAAAGATGCATCCAACGCTATTCAAGCCCTGAAAGAACGGCACCTTCGGGTGGGGATCCCCAGCTTGGGCGGCCCATATAACCCCTCCATTCCCACCTATCTTGAGCTGGGCAATATGCTGGATGCAGCCCAGGTGATGGTCGCCAGCGCCGCAGCCCGCCAAGAAAGCCGGGGAGTCCACCAGCGCACCGACATGCCGGACCGGGATGACGCCAACTGGTTACAGCACACCATTGCTGTAACCGGCCCCGAAGGTCCCCAGATATCTTCCAAACCCGTTGTGGCCACCGCATGGCAGCGGCAATAAGATTCCCATCAGGCAAGGTCCAGGAAGGGGCAGGCCCATGGAAATAAATATGAAGTTCTACAGGTTCGATCCAGAGAACAGCGAGAAGGGCGAGAAGGGCGAGAAGGGCGACTTCCAAGAATACGCTATAGACATCGACGAAAGTGCGACGGTGCTGGATGCTCTCGTCCAAGTACGGGAAGAGCAGGATAGCACCATCGCTTTTCGTGGAAGCTGCCGTAGCGGGTTCTGCGGCGACTGCACGATGCGAATCAGTCGCCGAAACCGGATCGCCTGTTCGACGACGGTGGCTGCCGCCCAGAACGAGGGCATCATCACAGTCGAACCGGTGCGGCTCATCACCACTTCCAAGGATATGATGTACGATCTGGAGACTTGGGTCTACAGCAAGTACAAAGCTGTAGAGCCTTGGATAGACACCGCGGAGCCGCCGCCTGACCAAGAACATATCGTCTCCAACGAAGTGGTCAAAGACCTGCGCAAGGTTATGAGCTGCACCATGTGTTGGTTGTGCGACGAAGGATGCAGCACCATGGTGGTCGACCGCACATTTGTAGGACCCTTGGCCCTCACCAAAGCATACAGGTCGGTGTTCGACCCGCGTGATAACCGGACCGAAGAACGCCTCAAGAACCTGAGCGAAAAGAACGGGATGTGGGACTGCTGCCACTGCTACGAAGCCAGCGAACATTGTCCCAAGGAGATTGATCCTACCGAACGTATATTTGCCCTCCGCAACAAAGCTATCAAAGCCAATGCCGGCATTCCCACGGTTCGCAATCATTATCGGAGCTTTGCCAAATCGGTGAAAAATCACGGCTGGTTGGATGAAGCCAGGCTGGCCATAGAAACCGAGGGGCTGACCAACATCAAGGGCCAGCTCAAGCAGCTTCCCCTAGCTCTAAAGGCCCTGAAGAAAGGCAAGAGGCCCAAACCCTACTTCCTTCACGAAAAGAGGGAGGGGCATGATCAGATCAAGCGCATTTTCGAGAAGTGGGAGGAGAAAGAATAATGGCTTACGCATTCTTCCCCGGTTGTGTTTCCAAAGGCGGATGTCCTGAGCTGTACCCCGCAGCAAAAATGGTGGCTGAAAAGCTCAATATAGAACTTCTGGAACTGACCGACGTCGGGTGCAGCGGTGCGGGTGTGCTGAGTCAGGAGGTTTCAGATCCTGTGAATGCCCGCACCTTGGCCAAGGTCGAAAAGATGGGCATGACCATGATGACCATCTGTAGCACCTGTCAAGGAACCTTCACCCAAGCCAATCATCGACTACAATCAGATCCGGCCTATCGCGATCAGATCAACCGGGAGTACCTGGCCGCCGAAGGTCTGGAATACAACGGCACGGTGGATATTAAACACTTTCTATGGATACTGGATGAGGAATACGGCTTGGACAACCTTAAAGAGCTGGTGGTGCATCCACTGGAAGGACTCAAGGTTGCACCCTTCTATGGCTGCTACCTGCGCCGGCCGCCGGAACTTATGGTGCCCAAAGGGTTCGAAGGGCGCAAGACGGTGCTGGAAAAGACCATAGAAACCCTCGGCGGCGAGGTGGTCAACACATCCGGTAAAGGCAAGTGCTGCGGGTTTCCCATCCTTTCAGCCAGCGAAGACAACTCCTTGGCTATGTGCGGCGACCATACCCTAGAAGCCAAGACCAAGGGGGCTGATTGCATCGTTACCCCATGCCCCCTATGTCATCTGGAGCTGGATGGCAAGCAGGACGACGCCGCCAAGCACAAGAACCAGAACATTGATCTGCCGATCCTTCATCTTCCCCAGCTGGTAGGCCTTGCTATAGGCTTCTCACCCAAAGATATGGGACTACAGAAGCACCTGGTATCAACCGAGCGGATCGTCAAGATTCTCGACGGGGTCAGGGCCTAGCTAAGCTATATTATATGTGCCATCCGGGCCCCACTGCTGGCAGGCGCAGCCGCCGGATCTCCGTTGGATGGGGATGATATAGCTGCGGACGCCACACCTCGGCGGGTGCTGCCGCAGGCAGACCCCGCGGGGTATGGTTCATCTTCTGGACCACGCCGGGACCCGGACATTCCATTCATAGAGGCAGCCCCCGAGCACGGCACATTACCAAGGATGCCAGGACCAAGAGCGATCCCAAGAACCCCATTATCAAAAACCAGTGCCGAGCTTCCATGTTACGTCCTAGCTGCGATGTTCATGCTGGGGAACCCCCGGTACGCCGCCTGACGATCCTCTTCGGGAACAGCTCCTCATCCCCTTAGCTCCTGGGAATCACCGGCAAGGTTATGTGCGAAGGGTACTCTGCATTGTGCATAATCGTCTGGAGGGCGGGTTTCAGTTCATCTTCTTCCCAAGGCTCACGACCCGTGTTGGGGTTACGGTCGAAACGAGGGAAGTTGCTGCTGGATATGTCCAATCGGATGCAATGTCCGGCCAAGAACACGTTGCTCGTCGCAACCAGATCTATGGTGTACTCATAGATTGTCCCAGGCTGAATCAAACTGGATTCCGACAATGAGTCCCGGTAACGAGCTCGAACGATCCCATCGGTCAAATTCCTGGTGCAGCCACAGGGGCAAACATCCACCAGCTTACCTGTGAAGTCCGTGTCGGGGGCTGAACTGGATGCATACAACGTTACGGTTACAGGCCCCGTAACCTCCAAATCCGTTTCCATGGGCGGGGTTGTGTAAACCAGAACGTCCGGCCTTAATTCAGCTTCCTGTTGATCAAAGGCGCCTCCCGGCAAAAACCCCGCGAAGCAGCAAAGCCCCCCGCCCTTGGTGGGGACCGGCGATCTGGGATCATACACATAAACATCCGGTGGTTCGGACTGGCAAGCATCCGTAGACAACGAACCATCTCCATTCGTGCTGTTGGCGCGCCCGCGACTATGAAGATGATACCGGGTGTATCGGGTCCGGGCCAAGGGCCATTCCGTTTCATCGCGCCAGATGTTTTCACCCATCACAAAGATGCGGACAGCGGGATCGGATTCGAGGCCATTATCGATTCCTTTGAGCCACCGGTCGAAGAATCGGAAATGACGTTCATTCATATCTATGGCAACGTCGCTCGCTGTTAAGCCAAAATACACTTCCCCTGATACATCAGGGCCAGGGGTCGCATGGTGCCATGGCCCGACGATCAGTTTTTGGCGTGAGCGAATCTCCTCGGTGGCCCCATTTTCGCGCATTCCCTGAAAGTTGCGCAGGCTGCCTTTCAAGAAGATGTCATGCCATCCGGCAATGTTGAATGATGCCACATCAAGCTGATTATGATGGTCTTCAATCTTCCACCGGCTCCAATAATCGTCAGCCCGGTTGTGGACCACCCAATCATAGAAGTAGGCTGCCAGTCCCCCTTCCAGATGGGGAAAGTCCTTGAGGGGAAGGTGGCTGAAGCTGTCTCCCATGTTCTCTATAGCTTGCGACAGCATCTCCCGGGAACCTGCCGGAATGTCTTTGGTCCTCGCTATGTTTGCCATATTTGACATGGTGAGGGCACCCAAGGTCCATGACACCGCGAATCCCCATGCCATCGCTCCACCCTGATAGGTCCATCCTTCGTAGTAGTCCGAAGCTGTCAACCCCGGGGCGATGGCAACCAATGCTGGGTGGCGCCCAAGGGCAGCCAACCACTGGGTAGCCCCCACATAAGAGCGGCCGAACATCCCAACCTTCCCGGTGCTCCAAGGCTGGGAAGCACACCACTCCACGGTGTCATACCCGTCTTCGATCTCATGTAGGAAAGGGTAAAACTCCCCGTCGGAAGAGTGTCTTCCCCTGGTGTCCTGGATCACGACCGCATACCCGTGGGATGCCGCCCTCATGGCATCCAGCGCAGCGGTGCGGGCTGGGGGCATATTTTTGTTATAAGGAGTACGTTGCAGCAGAACAGGCGCCTTATCCGTGGTATCGGGCCGATAAACATCGGCATACAGCACGACACCATCTCTCATTGGAATCGTAACACCCACATCTGTCTTGATCGAGGTGTTGGGTCCCATAAAGGTGGTCATGCTTTCGCTCCTCGAAAGAATATGCCTGACATGAGAGTTTCCATACAGATTAAGGCAGGGATGCCAGCGTCGTATTTTACACCCTTATGTAATCCGTAGCTAGCCCACCTTGAAAAACCAGGGGACGATAGATATAATGGAGTCGCCTACCTAATTACACCGGGAAGTCGCCGAGGTAGCTCAGCGGTAGAGCAGTGGACTGAAAATCCACGTGTCGTTGGTTCGATCCCGACCCTCGGCACCAGCGAGCGGAAGTGGCTCAGCGGTAGAGCATCTCCTTGCCAAGGAGAGGGTCGTGGGTTCGAATCCCATCTTCCGCTCCAACAAAGTACCCCTTCCCGGTAGCCATTCCCTGAACGGTGAATGCCCCAGAACGTAGAGCCGCCACTTCAGACGGATCAAAGGGAAAAGCCCCCGGTAATCGGGGGCTTTTTTCTTTGATCCATTCTTCTTCTAGTAGCGGATGCCCGCTGCTCTTGCTTCCTTTGTCAGCTTCATCCAACGCCACCGCTGCAGCGGGTCGCTAACTCCCCGCATCCAAATTCCAAAGAGGTTGAAGCTCAACGCGGTCAGGAATATTGCTACCCCAGGTTCCACCACGACCCACCAAGCACTTGTGATGTAGTCCCGGCCTTGGGCCAGCATCAGACCCCAAGATGAATCAGGAGGTTGGATTCCAAAGCCCAAGAAGCTAAGGCTGGCTTCCGTCAGGACTATCCTCGGAACATCCAGAGCTCCCAAGGTCAGGATCGGTGTGATCAGGTTGGGGAGGATATGCCTGGCCAGTATCCTGGCGTCGGTGCATCCCACCGCCCGAGCTGAATCCACAAAAGCGGTTTCTCGCAAGGACAGCACAACGCCCCTGGTGACACGACAATAAAGCATCCATCGGCTTACAGCGAACACCAGTATGATGTTCGTAAAGCTAGGCCCCAAGATATACAAGATCATAAGGGCCATGAGGAGGGATGGGACCGACATGAACACATCCACAATCCGCATGATCACATCGTCGAGCATACCCTTGTAGTACCCAGCTACCAGTCCCAGAAACACCCCGATGATGGCTGCGATAATCACCCCGATGACGCCCACTGCCAAGGATATGCGTCCACCGTAGATGATCCTGCTGACCATGTCTCGGCCCAGATGGTCGGTCCCCAACAGGAAGAAACGGTTTTCGTCGGGGTAGACATCTTCGATTACGTCATTTCTCAGGACCTTATCATCAGAAAGAAGAGGTTCGTGGCGAAGTTCAAGTGCTTGGTCCTTTCCAGAACCGTCCCCAGGGTATGGGGCAACAAAGGGCGCAAAAACAGCTGAGACGATGATGAAGACGATGAACAACCCGGCCAGCAGCGTGATCCTGTCGGCCAAGAAGGACTGCACCAACGAATTCCGGTAAAAGGCTGCCAGATTCCCCGATACTCGAGAGCCTGCAGCGAGCACCCCGTTTTGCCTCATTGCATACCCGCCTTTAGGTTCCTTAAAAGGAACCTTACTACCAGCTAGTTATAGCTAATCCTGGGATCAAGATAGGTGTATATCAGATCAACGAAGAGGTTGATCGCCATCACTATCAGGACAATCACAAATATACATGCGGTTACAACTGGGAGGTCCCGTTGGTTGATCCCGTTAATGATCAACAAGCCCAGCCCCGGCCACCCAAATATCACCTCAACCACCGTCGAGCCGTTCATGTAAAGGGCTAATTCATCACCCATTACAGTCACAATGGCTATGGCGGCGTTCTTCATTACGTGGCCGTACAGAACAGTCCGTTCAGCAAGTCCCTTCGCCCGGGCGGTAGCTACATACTGTTTTCCCATTTCATCCAGCATGGTGGCGCGGGTGATCTGGGCGGTTCTTGCTATAACGTTTGGAGACAAAGCCACTGCCGGCAGTATCAGGTACTTTATGCTGTTCCATCCGCCATCCCACGGGAAGCCGCCAAATCCGGAGGTTGGCAGCAGCCGGAACCAGACAGCACAGATCAGTATCAGCATCAGCGCCAACCAGAACCCTGGGATGGAAATGGCGGCGAAGGTTAGCACATTAACGGTCCGGTCGAAGATCGACCGGGGTCTTTGGGCAGCGAGCACCCCTATGGGCACTCCAACCATGCCGACAGCCCAGACAGCTAGGGCCAGGAAGGCGGTGTTTGGCAACCTATCTACCACCAGGTCCATGGCCGGGATATTGAAGCGCAACGAGTTTCCAAAGTCGAACCTTAGAAGGCCCCAGTAGAAATCAACGAACTGGGTGTAAAGGGGCTGGTCATACCCGAGTTTCGCCCGCAGGGCTTCAAGCTGCTCCTTGGGAGCATCTGGAGGAAGCTGGAGGGCCACCGGGTCTCCCAAGATGTGGATCATAAAGAACAGGAGCGCCATCAGGCCGAGCACTATTAAGACAGAGTGGGCAGAGCGCCGGATCATGTAGTTTCGCATGGAGCGACCTCAGTCTCCTGTTAGGATTCGTTTACCGAATCAAGCTTGGGTCTTCGGTTGTTACCCTAATTCACTGAGCAGCCGGTCTTCAGTCCGACGCTGCTAAGGCCAAGACCTTCCGGTTGCATCCAAAGCTGCCTATGCGCGCTCGACCTGGATGAAACCAAAGGCAATCATACCATGGTAGGCGGGAATATATCATAACTTCCGCAAGGCTGTCAACGATTCAGCCACCTGGGGGGCTGGTACGAACCTATCGGGCTTCAAGCAGCCTGAATCTAAGGCAATAATCTCAGATGGGACAACGATTACTGCCGGTGGCCTGCCACAGATTCAGAGCCTCAGACCGTGGTCTGAGGCTCTGAATTCTTACCGTGTTTTGAGGGCATACCTGGGACTTGGCACAGCGCTTTATGCGTACTTCAGGTACTTGGCGAACCAATCCAGAATGTAGCCCCAAGCGATGTGGGCAGCTTCCGGCCTGTAGGAATCCCGAGAATCGGAGAAGAAGGCATGAGCTGCTTCGTTAAATGCGTGGGCTTCTACAGTCTTTCCGGTCCTTCTTAGCTCAGCTTCTATCTTCCCCATGTCATCAGGACTGGGGTTAGCATCATCCAAGCCGGACATTAGCAGGACAGGACATGCGATGTCCTTGACCCGGTCGATCACCGGGACAGGGTTGGAATCGCTGGGCTGCACTGCGTTATTGGGATAGCAGGACACTACCGCCTTTGCATCCTTGGTGGCGGTGGCAAAGGACAGTGCAACCGTGCCCCCTGAACAAAAGCCCAGGATGCCTATCCTTTCACTGTCTACGCAGTCAAGGGTCTTCAGGTAGTCAAGGGCTGCCTGCATATCCCCGTCGGCCTGAGCATGTTTCCTGCCTCTAAGGGCAGCCCCGGCGGGGGCCATGTCGTGGTCCAGCTCTTCGATGGAGCGGAAGCCGCTGCGGGTGTACAGGGCGGGCATTATGGAAACGTAGCCGAAGAGGGCCAACCGGCGGGCCACATCCTTAACATGCTCTTCGGTGCCATGAACGCCGTGGGGGAATACGATGGCGGGAAATACGCCTTCTTCTTCTGGGCGTATCAGATACGCGGGGATCTCATCGCCGTTGTAACCCTTGAGCTTGACTTCGGTGGGGTTCATGTCCGAATACCGATATACCCCGGCTGGGGGAATAATATCTGCCTTGGTCCTTGTTTTAATTGCTGATACCACTATCTATTGCCTCCAGCTAGCTGAAATTTTGCCGTATTAAGAACTGCCTCTAGCTGCTCGTGTGCAGCTTTGGAGCTTCTTATCAGGCGTGGCTTTAGAATGCCACATCCCCGGAGAAATGTCCAGTCCTGAACCCTATCAGCCATAGTTTCGGGGTCGATGAACTGAGTATACGGCAATCGCATTTCCTTAAGAGATGATTTTGGGCAAGTTGTCCTGAAACCCATCAGTTCAGACTCGGTAAGAAACGCACGTAATCGCCCTCCCCCTGTCGTAATTATGCGGAGTTCCTCCCCAGTTGTCATCCTGCGGGGCACTCCCCCTGTCATCATTCTGCGGAGTTCCTCCCCCTATCGTCATTCTGCAGAGTTCCTCCCCCTATCGTCATTCTGCGGAGTTCCTCCCCTTATCGTCATTCTGCGGAGCACCTCCCCTTATCGTCGTTCTGCGGAGTTCCTCCCCTTATCGTCATTCTGCGGAGCACCTCCCCTTATCGTCGTTCTGCGGAGTTCCTCCCTCTATCGTCGTTCTGCGGAGCACCCTCCTTAGTTGTCATTCCGAGGGGCTCTTCCCTTATTGTCATTCTGAGGAGCGCACGACGAAGAATCTAAGATGCCTGCACGCACGATAGGTCATCGTAGGAATGGACTGGCCATCAGATGGCGACCTTAGATTCCTCACTGCGTTCGGAATGACAATAGGTGGTTCGGTATGACAATGGGTCGGTCGGTATGACAATGGGGCGTTCGGAATGACATTAATAGATTGTCATTCTGCGTGGTTCCTCCCTTATTGTCATCCTGAGGGGCTCTTCCCTTATTGTCATTCTGAGGAGCGCACGACGAAGAATCTAAGATGCCTGCACACACGATGGGTCGTCGTAGGAATGGACTGGCCATCAGATGGCGACCTTAGATTCCTCACTGCGTTCGGAATGACAATAGGTGGTTCGGTATGACAATGGGTCGGTCGGTATGACAATGGGTCGTTCGGATTGACATTAATAGATCGTCATTCTGAGGAGCTCTTCCCTTATTGTCATTCTGAGGAGCGCACGACGAAGAATCTAAGATGCCTGCGCGCACGATGGGTCATCGTAGGAATGGACTGGCCATCAGATGGCGACCTTAGATTCCTCACTGCGTTCGGAATGACAATGGGGCGTTCGGAATGACAATAGGTGGTTCGGTATGACATCAATAGATCGTCATTCTGAGGAGTGACCTGCCCCCAGTAATTGTACCAGGTTAAACCTCGCATTCAAGCCATTGCAGGCATGATAGTTTGTGGAGTTGGCGGTCGATATCCCAGTGCACTGTGAGGCCTTACCTGGTTATACTCTTTTCTCCACCATTCAATGAGTATCCGGGCTTCAGCAAGGGTATTGAACAATTCACCATTTAGGAACTCATCCCTCAGCTTCCCGTTGAATGACTCGACGTAACCATTTTCCCAAGGACTACCCGGCTCTATGAACAGGGCCGTCACCCCCAGGTTAGATAGCTATTCCCTCACCGCTTTGGAGGTGAACTCTGGGCCGTTGTCCGAGCGTATGTGCTCCGGCACCCCTCTGACCAGGAACAGCATGTAGAGCTGGTCCAGGACATCCTGTGATGTGATGCTCCGCTTCACCACCATGGCTAAACACTCCCTGGTGTACTCGTCCACGATCGCGAGGATACGGAAAGCCCTGCCATCTGCGGTCCTTGCCGCCACGAAGTCGTAGCTCCACACATGGTCTTTGCGCTCCGGCCTAAGCCTTATACACGACCCATCGTTCAGCCATAACCGGCCTCTCTTGGGCTGTTTACCGGGTACTTTCAATCCCTCAATCCTCCATATACGTTCCACTCTCTTGTGGTTCACCCTCCACCCTTCGCTCTTCAATAGGGCCGTCACCCTACGATAACCGTACCTAGTGGCCAACTCCACTACCCTACTGACCAGCGCATCTTTATCTAGATCCCTGCCCTGAGAGTACCTCTGGGTTGCTCTGGGCTGGGTGATCACCTGGCACGCCCGCCTCTGAGACACTCCCAACTGCTCACATACTCTCTCCACCAGCTTCCGTCTCCTAGGCGGGCTCAGGAGTTTCCCCGAAGTGCCTCCTTAAGGATGTCCTTGTCCAAGCTCAGGTCTGCCACCAGCCTCTTCAGCCGAACGTTCTCCCTCTCCAACTCCCTGAGCCTCTTGGCCTGCTCTACACCCATGCCGCCATACTCCCTCCTCCATACATAATAAGTGTGATCAGACACTCCTATCCTCCTGACAGCCTCCCTTACGGCGTGCCCTTGCTGCACCAGCACGTCCACCTCCCGCAGCTTCCCTATGATCTGCTCCGGCGTATATCCCTTCCTCGGCATCTGTCCCCCCTTTCTACATATCCAGTGTGCGAGTTTATCGCTGGACTAGTTTTCGGGGGTCAGGTCAGGAGCTCTTCCCTTGTTGTCATCCTGAGGAGATCTTCCCTTATTGTCATTCTGAGGAGCGCACGACGAAGAATCTAAGATGCCTGCACACACGATGGGTCGTCGTAGGAATGGACTGGCCATCAGATGGCGACCTTAGATTCCTCACTGCGCTCGGAATGACAATAGGTGGTTCGGAATGACAATGGGTCGGTCGGAATGACAATGGGGCGTTCGGAATGACATTAATAGATTGTCATTCTGCGGGGATCCTCCCTTATTGTCATCCTGAGGGGCTCTTCCCTTATTGTCATTCTGAGGAGCGCACGACGAAGAATCTAAGATGCCTGCGCGCACGATGGGTCATCGTAGGAATGGACTGGCCATCAGATGGCGACCTTAGATTCCTCACTGCGTTCGGAATGACAATGGGTCGTTCGGAATGACATTAATAGATCGTCATTCTGAGGAGCGCACGACGAAGAATCTAAGATGCCTACGCGCACGATGGGTCATCGTAGGAATGGACTGGCCATCAGATGGCGACCTTAGATTCCTCACTGCGTTCGGAATGACAATAGGTGGTTCGGAATGACAATGGGTCGTTCGGAATGACATTAATAGATCGTCATTCTGAGGAGCGCACGACGAAGAATCTAAGATGCCTACGCGCACGATGGGTCATCGTAGGAATGGACTGGCCATCAGATGGCGACCTTAGATTCCTCACTGCGTTCGGAATGACAATGGGTCGTTCGGTATGACAATAGGTCGTCATTCTGTGGGGATCCCTCCTTAGTTGGCATTCTGCGGAGCACCCTCCTTAGTTGGCATTCTGAGGAGCTCTTCCTTTATTGTCATTCTGAGGAGCGCACGACGAAGAATCTTAGGTGCCTGCGCGCACGATGGGTCATCGTAGGAATGGACTGGCCATCAGATGGCGACCTTAGATTCCTCACTGCGTTCGGAATGACAATGGGGCGTTCGGAATGACATTAATAGATTGTCATTCTGAGGAGCGCACGACGAAGAATCTAAGATGCCTGCACGCACGATGGGTCATCGTAGGAATGGACTGGCCATCAGATGGCGACCTTAGATTCCTCACTGCGTTCGGAATGACAATGGGTCGTTCGGTATGACAATGGGGCGCAGGAAGGCCGGGTTCTCATTCGAGAGCCCGGCCTTCCTCCAGCTGTACGCTGTCAATAACCTGCGCTAAAACGCGCCGGTTCTATAGTCTCAGGAAGTTGGCTGCATTGTCGTACATGTGCTTTTGGAGAGCATCCTTGCTGAAGTCACCCCAGATATCCCATTCCATGACCTCTTTTGCGGTCTCTGGGAACCAAGCTTGCCCGTGGGGGTAATCGGATTGGTGCATCAGGCAATCTTCACCCAAGATCTCGACGCATGCTCTGGTCATAGCAGGACCTTCGAAGGGTTCGGCAGCACACACAACACGGCCCATCTGAGCATATTCGATGGGCGTGTACTTCAGGTCGGGGGTTACGCCCGATACATAGCTCTTGTTGAAGCCCAAGCGGATCAGCCAGTTGGGCAGCCAGCCATGACCTACCTCGGCGGTCCCAAACCGGAGGTTGGGATAACGGTCCAACATTCCCGAAAGGATCACATAAGCGAACAGCCGGGCGGCGCCCCACGGATGGGCTGCTGTGCGAGCGACGACCGTATTCCCCCAAATATCCTTGTAGCCTGGGAAATAAGGCGGTTCGAAGAAGAAGCTGTGATGCACCAGCGGGAGGTTCAGGTCGTTGATGGCAGCAAATATTGGTTCCAAAGATGGATCATCTATGGGAAGGCCTTCCTTCAGATGCACCCACACTGCTGCTGCCCACGGCGCATTGCCCCAATGCTTGATCTCGGAAACTGCCCATTCCGGGTCTATGCCGGGCACTTGGATAGCAGTTTTCAGGCGGCTGGTATTTACGGCTGTATACTCGTTCATGTAGCTATGGTAAGCCCGGTAAAGACCTTCACCCAAGGTTACATCTTCAAGTCCCGTAATTGTGGTCGCCCAGGTACCCGGGAAGATAAAGTCGATATCGCGGCCTTCCAGGTCCATATCGATCAACCGGTCGGGCGAGTTTTCTTCATCAACCCCTGCATGAGCTTTTGCCCGGTGCTGACTGACGGTCCGTCCTTCCAAAGCGCTCCTGCCGCCAGCTACCGCTTTATCATCATCCGCCTTTGGAGCTTCGCCGGGAAACCGGTCAAAGGGGATGGCGCCGACGGTAATTCCGCTGCGGGTGCTGCCATCGGGGTTCGTCCGCACCCGGTAGAAGGGCTTCAACTCCTCAATTCGAGACCGAAAACTGGGTTCTACGTACTTCTCCAAGACTTCCATGGCTGGGTTAACGTGGGTATCCATGTCTATGATCTTGTAACCGTCTCTCAATTCAAACCTCCTGGGGGATTGTTAGCTCAGCGCCGAGCATCCACCGGAATAAAAGTCGTCCACAGAGCCGATTCTAATTAAGCTCCAATACCCTGTCAACCGATGCTTCTCAGGGGCATGGCCGGTCCGTAGATAAGCCCTATCTAACCCAACCTCAGGAATTTTTCGGCGTTGCCGGACATGTGCTTGGTCAAAGCTGCAGAACTGAACTCTGGCCAAAAGTCCCATTCCATAACCTCTTTTGCAGTTTCGGGCCACCAACATTCTCCATGGGGGTAGTCGGACTGGTGCATCAAGCAATCTTCTCCCAGCACCTCGACGCACGCTCTGGTCATCGCAGGGCCTTCAAAGGGCTCTGCTGCGCACACCCACCGTCCCATCTGGCAATATTCCAAGGGGGTGTACTTCAGATCAGGGGTTACACCACTGACGTAACTCTTGTTGAAACCCAAGCGGATCACCCAGTTGGGGAGCCAGCCATGACCGGTTTCTGAGGTGGCAAACCGCAGGTTCGGATATTTATCGAACAGTCCCGACAAGATGATGTAGGCGCCCAACCGGGCGGCGCCCCAAGGGTGGGCGGCGCTCCGAGCTACAACCGTATTCCCCCATATGTCCTTGTAGCCTGGGAAGTAGGGCGGCTCGAAGAAGAAGCTGTGGTGGACCAGTGGCAGGTCGAGGTCATTCATCGTGGCAAAGACCGGGTCGATGGATGGATCATCAATGGGAAGTCCTTCTTTCAGGTGGATCCACACACCCGCAACCCACTTCTCTTTCCCCCACTTTTTTATCTCAGCAACAGCCCATTCGGGATCAGCTCCGGGGACCTGTATCTCGCTCTTGAGCCGGTCGGGAGCTATGGAAGTGTACGACTGCATGTAATGATGGTATGCCCGATAAAGACCGTGGGTTAAGGTGAGGTCGTCCAAGGCAGTTATGGTCGATACCCACTGGGTGGGAAAGATCATGTCGATGTCCCGGCCTTCGATATCCATATCATGGATGCGGCCCTGAGAGTTTTCATCTTGGGTGTCGGGTTGCACCTTGGCTCTATGTTGACTGGTGGTCCTACCTTCCAACGCATCCCGGCCACCCACCACGGCAGCAACATCCCCGGCATCGGGAGCTTCCCCAGGGAAGCGATTGAACCGGACAGGGCCAATACTCAGGTTCGTCCTTTTACCGCCGTCGGCGGATTCTCTCTGGCGCAGGTAGGGATTCAGCTCTTCGATTCTCGGCCTGAAGCTGGGTTCGGCGAATTTTTTCAACACCTCAAAATCGGGGTTTACGTGGGTATCCATATCAATGATTTTGTACCCGTCTCTCATGTCTGACCTCCTTGATGAGATATCGTTCTATGCCAGTTTCTTACCGGGGCAGCCTGAAAGCTGGTTATCTATCGACATTCTATGTGTGAGAAGCTTATGCCGTCAAATGTGCGCCATAGGGGTTGGACCAACCACAAATAGAAACGGGGCTTGTAGAGTACAAGCCCCGTTTCCACTTCGGCGCGGCGAGTTAGTCCAGTCGGAGGAACTTTGCCGCATTATCGTACATATGCTTCTTGAGAGCATCTTGGCCGAACTCTCCCCAGATATCCCACTCCATAACCTCTTTGGCAGTTTCCGGGAACCATGCTTGCCCGTGAGGATAGTCGGACTGGTGCATCAAGCAGTCTTCGCCCAAGATTTCGAGGGTTGCTTTGGTCATAGCAGGACCTTCGAAGGGTTCGCATCCACAGGCGACCCGGCCCATCTGGGCATACTCAAGGGGTGAGTATTTCAGGTCCGGGGTGACCCCGGATACATAGCTCTTATTGAACCCTAGACGGATGAGCCAGTTGGGCAGCCAGCCGTGTCCCACCTCCATAGCTCCGAAGCGAAGGTTGGGATACCGGTCCAGCATCCCAGAAAGGATCACATAGGAAAACAGGCGAGCAGCTCCCCACGGATGCGCAGCAGACCGGGCGACTACCGTGTTTCCCCAGATATCCCTGTACCCGGGAAAGTAGGGTGGCTCGAAGAAGAAGCTGTGATGAATGTAGGGAAGGTCCAGATCGTTCACCACATCCCAGATGGGTTCAAGGGAGGGATCGTCTATGGGGAGACCCTCCTTCAGATGCACCCAAACAGCTACTGCCCAAGGAGCGTTGCTCCATTTTTTGATCTCGGAGATCGCCCACTCCGGGTCGTGGCCGGGGACCTGGATTGCGCTCTTCAACCGGTTGGTATCGGGGGATGTGTATTCTTGCATATAGTGATGGTATGCAGAGTACATCCCTTCAGCAAGGGTCACATCTTCGATACCGGTCACCGTGGTGGCCCAAGTGCCGGGGATGATGTAGTCGAGATCACGGCCTTCTAGGTCCATATCTTGGAGGCGGCCTATCGAATTTTCTTCTTGGACCTGCGGTTGGGTTGGATGCCGGTGGGTGTTGCCTGCCCGGCCCTCCAAAGCGGAACGCCCGCCAGGTTTGGGTTTGTCATCATCTTCTTTGGGCGCTTCTCCTGGAAAGCGGTCAAACGGTATTGCCCCGAAGCTGACGCCTGATGAGGTAACGCCACTGATCTCCCGGACTCTCAGGTAGGGCTTGAACTCGTCCTGCCGGGGCCTGAAGCTGGGCTCCATATATTTTTCCAATACCTCATGGGAAGGGTTTACGTGGGTGTCCATATCGATGATCTTATACCCATCTCGCATATGTCATCTCCTTATTATGGTGGGTTGTTCTTTGGGCCTTAATATCCAAGACCTGATACCATGTGGTCAACTTGTTCCTGATTGTAGGGATGGGAGCTGGGGCTGTCAAGATTCCATCATCTCTTGATGGCGCATCCACCCACCCCCGACATATGCCGTCCTTCGGCAGACCTACGGGCGAGCCGCCTCTTTGCTAAAGTAAAAGACGGGACTCTTGGGAGAGTCCCGTCTTTTACCAACGGTCAATATCCAGCTGACGTCGGGTCTAGCTTAGTCGCAAGAACTCAGCTGCATTGTCGTACATGTGCTTCTGTAGCGCTCGCTTTCCATATTTGGGCTGGGACCAGAAGTCCCAGTCGATAACCTCTTTGGCTGTCTCTGGAAACCAAGCTTGCCCGTGAGGATAGTCGGACTGGTGCATCAGGCAATCTTCACCCAAGATATCCACACAAGCCTTGGTCATCGCCGCACCTTCGAAGGGTTCGGCGGCACACCGGAAGCGGCCCATCTGAGCATACTCAATGGGAGTGTACTTCAGATCGGGGGTTACTCCCGAAACGTAGCTCTTGTTGAATCCCAGGCGAATCAGCCAGTTGGGCAGCCAGCCGTGCCCCACTTCCGATACTCCGGCGCGCATGTTGGGGTACCGGTCAAAGATCCCTGACAAGATGAGGTACGCAGATAGCCGGGCTGCTCCCCACGGATGGGCTGCCGTACGAGCGACAACCGTGTTACCCCAGATATCTCTGTAGCCTGGGAAGTAGGGAGGCTCCATGAAGAAACTGTGATGCACCAAGGGCAGGTCCAGTTCGTTCATGGTCGCCCATATGGGCTCCAAGTTGGGATGGTCTACCGGAATGCCTTCGGGAAGGTGGACCCACACTGCTGTGGCCCACTTATCGTTGGCGAACTCTTTGATTTCGGATACGGTCCACTCTGGATCGGCTGCTGTCACCTGCATGCAGCTTACCAGCCTGTCAGGAGCTTCTGCCGTATAGGTTCGCATGTAGTGGTGGTACCCGCGGTAGAGGCCTTCAGCCAAGGTAACATCGGGACAACCGGTCATGGTGGCGGGCCAAGTTCCTGGGAAGATAAAGTCGATATCCCTGCCCTCAAGATCCATGTCTTCCAGACGGCCCTTGGAATCTTCATGCTCAACTTCGGGGTGGGCTGGGGCCCTGTGCATTCCTACCGTCCGGCCATCAAGAGCGCCCCTGCCACCGGGGGTTGCTATGTCATCCTCGGGTTTTGGCGAAGTACCGGGGAAGCGGTCATAGGGGATAGCTCCTACCGTTATACCGGTCCGGGTGACTCCGTCCGCGCCGGTGCGGGCTCGGTGGTAGGGCTTTAGCTCATCCATCCTGGGCCGGAAGCTGGGCTCAACGTACTTGCCCAGCACCTCCATAGACGGCTGAACATGAGTATCCATGTCTATTACTTTATATCCATCACGCAATCGACACCTCCTGGGCTGATTTCAAGTGGTGGCTCCCCTCATAGGGAGCTGGAACCAGGTTCCACTTGTTGCGAATTCTAGAAGTATAAGGTGGGGTTGTCAATCCCTAGGGAATAAGAACCTCTGGCGCCAAGGCGTTATCCGCGTTTAACATCGGCGCCCTCCAGCATCTTGGACAAAAAACCCATATCTACGTTCATGCCGAGCAACTCCCTGAAGCACTGGATTTTTGCCGGATGATGTACCAGCGGCGTTGACAGGACCTCATCCAGGGCTTCAGCACAAGCAATGGTGCTGCCTTCCAGCACGAACAGCGGCACATCCTGCTGTTCAGCTTCGTGGCGCACATACTGATTCGGGGTAAATCCGCCGGTGAGCATCAGACAGGTTGTGCCGGTTTTCAAACATGCCAGGTGAATATCGGTCCGGTCACCCCGGACCATTACAGCTTGGTTCTTATGGCGGCCAAAATAGGTTTCCCCGTTGTCCATGATGTTGCCGCCAATGAGCAGGTTCTCGATTAGCTCATCAGCCCCCTCTTCACCTGATATCCACCGTCCGTTCAAAAGCTCAGCTATCCGTCCCACAGTGACCGATGCCATGGTCCGGTCGGCGGGTATTGCCCCCAAGAAATTCGCCGTCTCGGCATAAGGGCCGGAAGCTGGGTTCTCGATAAGCTGGCGGAGTCGATACTTGGGGACCATGTTCACCACAACCCCAGCCAACTGTTCTCCGAAAGCATCCCGCTTCTGTTGCACAGAGAGACCATCGATGCTGTGCTGGAATCCATAAACGAGAAGGACCTTCCCATCTACCCCCCGCACCGAGCTCGCCAACAAAGCGGCCTGGTCTGCTTCCAAGGAAGACAGACTCGGGCCTTCTATCAGCACAAATTGCCCTTCGGCGGACAGTTGTTCGATAGCTGGTCCGATGTTCTGCATCTGGCTACTTTGAAGGTTCCCGCCATCGTATGGGCGGGCTGCGGGTGTAGTTGCCGTCCCGTTTGAAAGCAGGAGCTCATTCAGGTAGACCACGTCGGGATCGGGTCCGGGACCAACGGAGAAGGGCTTGATGTATGCAACCCTTTCGCCGCGGTCCAAAAGCTCCGCGGCAACAGCCCCGGCCATTGCCGTTTTGCCCACACCCGGTCTGTCGGAAATTATCAGCAGGACGGGCAACTATCAGGCCTCGCTAAGTACGGATGTTGTGCCGTTGATGAAAATCATTCATCAGATAAACTTGGCTTGAGCCCGGACCCCGGCGTAGTCAATGTACACCGAGATTACTTCGCTGAAGAAATTTATAGCTTCTGTGCCCTGTTCCCTAGCCCCGGCGCCAGAAGCTTTGAGACCTCCGAAGGGCAGATGTACCTCGCCCCCAAGGGTGGGAGCATTGACGTGGACGATTCCTGCTTCCACCTGCTCCACATATCGGAATGCTTGGGTTAGGTCCTTGGTGTATATGGAAGAAGATAAGCCGAACTGGACGCCGTTTGCTATATCTATAGCTTCATCCAGGTCCTTTGCTTTGAACACGGTCAGCACAGGCCCGAATATCTCCTCTTGAGCTATGCGCATGGAAGGTTCCACTTCCGTGAATATGGTGGGTTCGATGTAGTGCCCTTCGTCGAACCTTCCTCCTGTGACAGCATGGCCTCCGTAGGCCAGCTCAGCTCCTTCTTCGGCGCCGATGCCGATATATTCCATTACTTTGTCGAACTGGTATTGGCTGGATACCGGGCTAACATCAACCTCCGGGTCCATCCCATCTCCCAGCTTGAGGTTTCGGGTGCGGCTGATGAGCTGTTCCATGAAGGGTTCGTAGGTCGAATCTTCCACAATAGCTCTGCTGGTGGCGGTGCACCTCTGACCTGTGGAGGCAAAAGCTCCTTGGACGATGCCGCCCAAGGTTTTGTCCATGTCAGCATCGGACAACACTATGACGGCGTTTTTCCCGCCCATTTCACATTGGACCTTCTTCAAGGTTTTGGCGCAGTCGGTATAGATGTTGGAGCCGATGTCCGTGGAGCCGGTGAAAGAGATCCCCTTGACCAGAGGATGAGCCACCAAGGTGTTTCCGACGAGTGCTCCCGGTCCGGTGATCAGATTAAGAACCCCGAGCGGCAGGCCTGCATCTTCGAACAGCTTTACCAGCATCGTGGCAGCCAAGGGCGTGGATGAAGCAGGTTTGAACACCAAGGTGTTGCCACAAATTAGAGCAGGGGCGATCTTCCAAGCAGGTATGGCAATGGGAAAGTTCCAAGGGGTGATGATTCCCACCACGCCCAGCGGCCTGCGGGTGGTGTATGCAACGGTATCAGGTATCTCCGACGGGGTGGTGTAACCAAAGAGACGGCGGCCTTCACCCGCAGAATATTCGGTGATGTTCATCGCCCGCCGCACCTCGCCGCGAGCATCGGCGATGGGCTTTCCTTCTTTCAGAGTAATCGCTTTAGCGAGTTCATCTGCTCTTTCTCGCAGGAGCTCAACAGCCCTATAAAGGATTCCTGCTCGTTGGGGAGCCGGCATTGCAGCCCAAGCAGGAAGAGCTTCATGAGCTGCTTCGACAGCCCTTTCAGCATCTTCCGTAACCGAAGTTTGAAACGCAGCTAGTACGACTTCGTTGTGTGCTGGGTTGGTGATGGTGTAGGTACGGCCCGATGCCGAATCCACCCAGCTTCCGCCGATGTAGTTCTGATAGGTGGGGATTTCTGTGGATGCAACCATAATTTATTCCTACTGTCTACGGGTCTGCCCCGAAGGCCTTGGGGCGCGGGCTGCCATGGGATCTATGGAACGGCTGGCGCCCTGTGCACGGGAAGCGCCCAGCTTTCGCACTTACACCGTTGCCGGCGCCGGGGCCATATGTTTTTGGAACCAGCCCAAGGTGCGGGCAAAAGCATCTTCGGCAGCTTCGCTGCGGTAGCTGTCCCGCTCATCGCAATAGAACCCATGCCCGGCCCCTTGATATATCTTGAGGTCGTATATCTTGCTATGTTTTCCCAGTTCTGCTTCCATTTTGCTCACATCATCAGGGCTGGGGTTTTGGTCTTCTTCTCCGAAATTACCCATTATTGGGATGCGGATGCCTGATGTTCGGTCGAACGCCGAAGGTCCATCCCCCAAGGCGCGCATGGTGTTCCCGCCGTAGAACATCGAGCCAGCTTTGAGCCCGCCACACGAAGAAGAAGCCAGGTACACCACGCGGCCGCCAAAGCAGAAGCCCACAATGCCGATATTGTCGGCGTCGACCCTGGGGTGTTTCTTCAGCCATTCTATGGTCGTGTCGATATCTTGTACGATCCCATCATCGGTGACCAGCTCTCTGGCTTTGTTCCGTTCAGGAACATCTTCATCCCCATAACCAAATACCGGGTTGGTGCCCCTTACTTCTTCGCTGGTGTTGTAGCGATGGAACATCGCCGGGGCTACCGCAAAATAGCCCTCGGATGCAAACCTGTCAGCTATCGATTGGATGTGGGGGCTCACTCCGAATATCTCCTGCACCACGATCACCGCCGGACGTCTGCCGGGAGCATCGGGCTGGCTCACGTAGGTGTGCATATCATCAAGAAGTTCTCCTGATCCCATTCTTTGGATTTCCCAGAAGGATGACATAGATGTTCCTCCCAACGTTGAATATCAGCTTGTTTACCAGTCAGCTACTCCGTCCCATCGCAGAAGCTGGGGTGGAGCAGGGGATGCAATCTGGCAAGATTGTAGCAGAGCATATAATATGTGCACAAGCTGGACCTGCGGTGAGCGAGGCGCAGATACTAGCTGGATTCCAATTTCAGCAAGGCCATGAAAGCTTCTTGGGGCAGTTCCACACGTCCTACCCGTCTCAGCCTCTTTTTGCCTTCCTTCTGTCGTTCCAGCAGCTTCCGCTTCCTGGTGATATCGCCGCCATAGCACTTGGCCAGCACATCTTTTCGGAGGGCCCGCACCGTTTCCCGGGCGATGATTCTGTTCCCGACTGCTGCTTGGATGGGCACAGCAAAGAGCTGCCTGGGAATCACTTCTCGAAGCCGTTCCGCCAGCGCTCTTCCGTAGGCATAAGCTTTGTCTTTGTGGACGATCAAGGATAGCTCATCCACCGCTTCCTCGTTTAGGAGAATGTCCAACTTCACCAGCGGGCCGCTGCGGTACTCGTGCAAGCTGTAATCCATCGACGCATAACCTTGGGTACGGGACTTGAGCTGGTTATAAAACTCGGCCAGCATCTCCGCCAAGGGCATCAGGTACTCCAGCATCACCCGGACATCTTTGTCTTTTTCACCATCCGCATCGTAGGCCGCACCTTGGGGCCTTTGGCCTTGAATATATTCCATCCTGCGGAACTCCCCCCGGCGGGTGGACAATAGCTCCATTACCGCCCCTACAAAAGGTCCTGGGGTCAGGATGGTGATAGCTAACCATGGTTCTTGGACTTCCTTGATCTGATTGACAGGAGGGAGCTTGGATGGGGCATCCACCTCAACCATGGTCCCGTCGGTAAGATACACCTTGTAGGCAACGCTGGGAGCAGTAACGACGATATCTAGGCCATACTCCCGCTCCAGCCTTTCTTGGACAATATCCAGGTGAAGCAGCCCCAAGAATCCACACCTTAACCCGAACCCCAGTGCAAGGCTGTTTTCAGGCTCGAATGTAAGGGCTGCGTCATTGAGTCGGAGCTTATCCAGAGCTGTCCGCAAGGCTTGATACTCCTGCCCTTCAGCAGGGTAGATTGCAGAAAAGACCATAGGCTTAAGTGGGATGTACCCAGGCATCGGCTCGGAAGCTTGGCGGTCCAGCAGAGTGAATGTTTCTCCGACGTCACATTCCTGCACATTTTTCAGACCGGTTGCTATGTATCCGACCTGCCCCGCTTTCAGCACATCCGTCTTTACAGGATCGGGTGCGAAGACCCCTACTTCCATGGCTTCGGTGTCGCGGTCTGTGGACATCAGGAGGATGCGGTCGTTCCGGGAGACCGTTCCATCGAAAAGCCTGACATACGCAACAATACCCTTATAAGGGTTGTAGATCGAATCGAAAACCAGGGCCCGCAACGGCTGGTCTGTGCGCCCATGAGGAGGAGGAACTTTTCCGATAACTGCCTGAAGCAATTCTTTAACACCCATGCCATCTTTAGCTGAAACAAAGAGGATCTCATCCGATGAAAACCCAAACACTTGGGTCAGCTCCGCAGCAACTTTCTCAGGCTCAGCTTGGGGGAGGTCGATTTTGTTGATCACCGGTATCAATGTCAAGTCAGATCCCATGGCAAGGTAGGAATTAGCCAATGTCTGTGCTTCGATCCCTTGGCTAGCATCTACAACCAGTATCGCTCCTTCGCAGGCAGCTAATGAGCGAGAGACTTCGTAGCTGAAATCGACGTGGCCCGGAGTATCTATGAGGTTAAGCTGATATTCTTGCCCATCATCACCCCAATAAGCCATGGTCACAGCTTTTCCCTTGATGGTGATGCCCCGCTCCCGTTCCAGGTCCATGCTGTCCAAGAACTGGGCTTTCATATCTTGGGATGTAACGGTGCCCGTCAGTTCCAAGAAGCGGTCAGCTAGAGTGGACTTGCCGTGGTCTATGTGGGCGATGATGCAGAAATTGCGTATGTGGTCTGGGTCCATCAGACGGCAGAAAGCAAGGAAAGGTAAAAGAGGGCGCCCTCAGCCATCAGATTTTCATCCTGAAGCATTATCCAACCAGTTGGTAGTTCGGTGTGCCGTAGTTCGGTACATGAATGCATGAAACCCAGTGGCCCGGTTGGACCTCTCGCAACTCTGGCATTTCTGCGGAACATTCTTCCGAAGCCATAGAACATCTGGGATGGAAGACACATCCTGGCGGTGGGTTGAGCGGGCTCGGAACCTCTCCGGTAAGCAGAGTACGCTCTCTCTGGGCATCTATTATGGGATCGGGTATCGGAACTGCCGATAGCAGGGCCTTGGTGTATGGGTGAAGAGGGTCGGCATAGATGTCGTTGCGGTCCGCAATCTCGACGATATGCCCCAAGTACATCACAGCAACCCGGTCGCTGATATGTCGGACCACCGACAGATCGTGGGCAATGAACAGGTAAGTCAACGAAAACTGTTCTTGCAGGTCTTCGAGCAGGTTGATGACCTGAGCTTGAATGGACACATCCAAGGCTGAAACCGGCTCGTCACACACGATGAACTGAGGATTGACAGCAAGGGCCCGGGCTACGCCGATCCGTTGGCGCTGACCGCCGCTAAACTCATGGGGGAACCGGTCAGCCATGTAACGATTCAAGCCAACGATATCCAGAAGCTCGCCCACCCGCTCTTTGTACTCGGATTTGCTCTTGGCCAGACCATGAACAATCAGTGGTTCCCCGATGATGGAGCCGGCTGTCATTCTGGGGTTGAGGGAGCTGTATGGGTCCTGGAATATTATCTGCAGCTGCCGGCGCATGGGCCGGAGGTTTCGGTTATTCAAACGGCAAAGGTCTGTCCCGTTGAATATGATCTTGCCAGATGTGGCTCGGTAAAGCTGAAGGATACAACGGCCTGTGGTGGTCTTGCCGCATCCGCTTTCTCCCACCAGACCCAAGGTTTCGCCCTTTCGAACAAAGAAACTGACATCATCCACAGCTTTGATGTTGGCCACGGTCTGCTGGAAGAAGATGCCCGAGGTGATCGGGAAATACATCTTCAGGTTCTGGACTTGCATCAAAATTTCTTCTTGGTGTCCGTTGCCATTTTCTTGTAGCTGGGTCATCAGTTTTTCTCCTTGGATGCTGAAGACAGTTTGTCCGCCACAAAGCAGGCTGAATAATGCCCGTCAATGACATGTTGTAGGGGGGGATCATGTTCCGCGCATACTTCAATGGCAAATTTGCACCGTTCTCTGAAAGAACATCCATCGGGGACATTCACCAAGTCGGGTGGTTGTCCCTCAATGGGGTCCAACTTGGCGGTTCGGGGCATATCCAACCTGGGAACGGAATGTAACAGGCCCAAGGTATAGGGATGCCGGGGGTCTCGGTATATCTCGGCTGCATTCCCCCGTTCTATGATCTTCCCTGCATACATTATGTTCACCCTGTCAGCATAGCGGGCAACCACTCCCAGGTTATGGGTTATCACTATCAGCGCCACACCATATTCCCGGCTCAGGTTCTTCATCAGTTCCAATATCTGTGCTTGGATGGTCACATCCAGTGCTGTGGTCGGTTCGTCGGCAACGATCAGGCGGGGGTTGCAACTCAGGGCCATGGCGATCATAACCCTCTGCCTCATACCACCGCTGAACTGGTGAGGGAATTGCTTTACCCGCTTTTCTGGGTCGGGGATGCCGACCTGCTCAAGGCGGCGGACCGCTTCTCTACTTGCATCAGCCTTATTCATTCCCAGGTGAAGGCGAAGGGTCTCTGTCAGTTGCCGTTCGACGGACAGCACCGGATTCAGCGATGTCATCGGCTCTTGGAAGACCATGGAGATTTGGTGGCCCCTTATCTTCCGCATCTGGGCAGGACTCATCTTCAAGAGGTCCTCGCCGTTGAATACTATTTCTCCGCCCATTATCTTACCCGGGGGGTCCGGGATCAGGCGCATGATGGAGAGGGCGCTCACGCTCTTTCCACAACCGCTTTCACCCACCAATCCCAGGGTTTCACCCTCTTGGAGGTCATAGCTTACGCCATCAACCGCCTTGACCACACCACCGAAGGTGAAGAAGTATGTCTTGAGGTCCCTGACCTCTAGCAAGGTTGCCATAAGAAATCCTCGCACACTTCAGGTTCCGGTTCGGCTAAACAACACCAGATGAGCTTTCCGATACCCCACATGGTGGGGAAGGGGAGACTCGAACTCCCACGCTTCTCAGCACATGATCCTAAATCATGCTCGTCTACCAGTTCCGACACTTCCCCTCGGTGGCTTCCCTGTTTGGTGACCCGCCTCGGGGTCGAACCGAGAACCTACGGATTAAGAGTCCGTTGCTCTGCCAATTGAGCTAGCGGGCCGAAACGCTACCGCAAGCAGGTGCAACTCTGTCTGAAAAGAGTAAAAAGAGCCTATCAAGGCAAGGTGGATTTGTCAACTCTCAGTGCCCGTCCAGCCCCGTAAGCCCGCTTGCCCAGGAGTCTGTCCGAGAAACAATGTTCTAAACGATATGCGTCATTAGTGGAGTGTAAAGATGCTAATTACTCCACGACAAAGTCCAGATTGCTGTAAGCAGGTTATTGCGTGGCGTTTTTCGTCTCCAGAAACGAATCCTCGGACAGGCTCCTAGGCTGATGTTGCCCCAACCACCGCCCAGCAGCCCTTAACATGGAGGCTGAGAGGATATGCTATCGCCCGAAATTAAGCCGGTCGATCAAGGGTTGCGGTAAACCTGCCAGCTGCATCTTACCTTGGGTTGCAGCTATGTTGTAGGTAACTCAATGTCTTTCGACCGTTCCTTCATCGGCATCGTAGATCATATAGCTTGGCTTGGGGTCGCCATCCCTGGGTTGACCGACCCCGCCTGGGTTGATGATCAACCGCTCTTCACCCAAGGCGATCTTTACATCCGTCGGGAAGGGTTCAAAGCCGCCTCTTTCTCCACCTTCTCGACACATGAACGGTATGTGGGAATGCCCCACCAGGCAATAGGGCGTTTGCAGAAGCTGAAAGGTTGCTCTTGCTGCATCCGGGGTCATCAGGTACTCCCAAACAGTATCTCTGAGAGAACCATGGACCAATGTGAATTTTTCGCTTTCTGCAACCAAGGGCAGATCAGACAAGAAGCTGGCCTGTGCCGGGGTTAGCTGCTTCCTGGTCCAGTCGGCAGCGTAGGCCGCTTCGTAGTTGAAATCGTCAATGCCAATCTTGCCGGTGGCAGCTAGGTCATGATTACCGGCCACCCTGATGTGGCTGGTAAAGCCCTTTACCAGTTCCACGCACTCACCCGGATCAGGTCCATAGCCCACAGTGTCTCCCAGACACCAGAGTTGATCGACATCACCTCTGCCGGATGCATCATCCAATACGGCCCTAAGCACTTCCAGGTTGGAATGGATATCCGATAGAACGACGATGCGCATATGTTCCCCTTCCGGCCCGAGAGTTGGAGCCGTTGGCGTCTGACCGTTATTATATACGCCCAAGGAAATCACAATGGTCGTCCCTACAGCATAGCAGGGCGGCAACCAGGGCCCGTATCGCTTTAGGGATAGTCTGAATAAGTCTCCTATGGATGCGGAGGATGGACGTGAAACCCGTCCCTACAGAGGGGCGAGGTTCCCGCCTTCTCGGGAATGACGGGCTTCAGGCGGCGGGAATGACGGGCTGAGGGGCGAGTTGTTCAGAGGTTCCTTAGATTCTTCGGGGTGCGCCCCTCAGAATGACAGGGAGGAGGCGCCCCTCAGAATGACAGGGAGGAGGCACCCCTCAGAATGACATGGAGGAGGCGCGTCTCAGAATGACAGGAAGGAGGCGCCCCTCAGAATGACAGGAAGGAGGCGCCCCTCAGAATGACATGGAGGAGGCGCCCCTCAGAATGACGAGAAGGAGGCGCCCCTCAGAATGACAGGAAGGAGGCGCCCCTCAGAATGACAGGAAGGAGGCGCTCCTCAGAATGACAGGGGGAGAGTCATTCCGAACTTCCCTCTGTCACTCCGAACTTCCCTCTGTCATTCCGAACGGAGTGAGGAATCTAAGGTCTCCCTCTGATGGCCTGCCCATTACTACGACGGTCTTTCGAGTGAGGAGGCACCTTAGCGATAGTCTGAATAAGTCCACTTGGATGCGGAGGATGGACGTGAAACCCGTCCCTACAGAGGGGCGAGGTTCCCGCATTCGCGGGAATGACGGGGTTCAGGCGGCGGGAATGACGGGCTTCAGGCGAGTTGTTCAGAGGTTCCTTAGATTCTTCGGGGTGCGCCCCTCAGAATGACAGGAAGGAGGCGCTCCTCAGAATGACAGGAAGGAGGCGCATCTCAGAATGACAGGGAGGAGGCGCCCCTCAGAATGACAGGAAGGAGGCGCGTCTCAGAATGACAGGGAGAAGGTGCCCCTCAGAATGACGAGAAGGAGGCGCGTCTCAGAATGACAGGGGAGAGGCGCCCCTCAGAATGACAGGGGGGAGGCACCCCTCAGAATGACAGGGGGAGAGTCATTCCGAACTTCCCTCTGTCACTCCGAACTTCCCTCTGTCATTCCGAACGGAGTGAGGAATCTAAGGTCTCCCTCTGATGGCCTGCCCATTACTACGACGGTCTTTCGGGTGAGGAGGCGCCTTAGGATAGTCTGAGTAAGTCCCCTTGGATGCGGAGGATGGACGTGAAACCCGTCCCTACAGAGGGGCGAGGTTCCCGCCTTCGCGGGAATGACGGGGTTCAGGCGACGGGAATGACGGGCTTGGGCCGAGTTGTTCAGAGGTTCCTTAGATTCTTCGGGGTGCGCCCCTCAGAATGACAGGGGGAGAGTCATTCCGAACTTCCCTCTGTCATTCCGAACGGAGTGAGGAATCTAAGGTCTCCCTCTGATGGCCTGCCCATTACTACGACGGTCTTTCGAGTGAGGAGGCGCCTTAAGGATAGTCTGAATAAGTCCCCTTGGATGCGGAGGATGGACGTGAAACCCGTCCCTACAGAGGGGCGAGGTTCCCGCCTTCGCGAGAATGACGGGCTTCAGGCGGCGGGGCGGGAATGACGGTCTTCAGGCGAGTTGTTCAGAGGTTCCCTAGATTCTTCGGGGTGCGCCCCTCAGAATGACAGGAAGGAGGCGCCCCTCAGAATGACAGGAAGGAGGCGCCCCTCAGAATTACAGGGAGGAGGCTCCCCTCAGAATTACAGGGAGGAGGCGCCCCTCAGAATTACAGGGAGGAGGCGCCCCTCAGAATTACAGGGAGGAGGCGCCCCTCAGAATGACAGGAAGGAGGCGCCCTCAGAATTACAGGGAGGAGGCACCCCTCAGAATGACAGGGAGGAGGCGCCCCTCAGAATGACAGGAAGGGTGCGCCCCTCAGAATGACAGGGAGGAGGCGCCCCTCAGAATGACAGGGGAAGAGTCACTCCGAACTTCCCTCTGTCATTCCGAACGAAGTGAGGAATCTAAGGTCTCCCTCTGATGGCCTGCCCATTACTACGACGGTCTTTCGAGTGAGGAGGTGCCTTAAGGATAGTCTGAATAAGTCCCCTTGGATGCGGAGGATGGACGTGAAACCCGTCCCTACAGAGGGGCGAGGTTCCCGCCTTCGCGGGAATGACGGGCTAGGGGCGAGTTGTTCAGAGGTTCCTTAGGTCCCTACATCATAGCAGGGCGGCAACCGAGGCCGATATCGCTTTAGCTGGTTGGGAGCGCCAGCTATAATCCTTGTCTATGCCCGTATCGCTTGAGATGGTTCGGAGCGCCAGCTATAATGCTTTTCGATGAAGGTAAACGAGCTTGGTGAGTTCGGCGTCATCCATCTGCTGACGGATGTGATCAAAGCCAACAGAAAAGGGACGGACAATGCATCGTCCCTTGGCTTTGAGCTCATATTGGATGTGGGCGACGATGCTGCTGCTTGGACCTCAGCCGGGGTCACCGGACTATACACCACGGACACCGTTGTCGACGGTGTGCACTTCACCCGAGATACAACGCCATGGTACGACCTGGGTTGGAAGCTCATGGCTGCCAACGTCAGCGATATCGCAGCTATGGGCGGGCTGTCCCTCTACGCACTGGTCACTTTGGGGCTGCCTGTTGACACCGAGGCGGATGACCTGCGTGCTCTTTATACAGGCATGGTTGACCTGGGGAACCGGTATGGAGTTGATATAGTCGGTGGGGATATGGTCCGTTCCCCTGTCGCTTTTGCCACCGTTGCGCTGACCGGGGCCACCGACAGCCCCCTGATGATTCGTTCCAACGCATCTCCGGGACAACTGGTGGCTGTGACCGGGTACATGGGTTCTTCGGCTGGTGGACTGAAGGTTCTCACTGAATCCAGATACGAGCAGGGCCAAGCAGGTTCAGACCCCACCCCCACGGACTACCTGGTCTCTGCTCACCGGCGTCCGGAGCCTTGCATAGATCAGGGCGCACTTTGTCCAAGCACGGCATTACCACCGCAATGGATATAAGCGATGGACTGGCTGCCGACCTTGCCAAGCTGTGCGCCGCCAGCGGCGTGTCGGCAGCCATCGAAGCTGATAAGGTGCCGGTGCACCCCTTCCTTAAAGCAGTCTTCCCTGAAAAGTACATGGACCTGGCTCTGGGAGGCGGGGAGGATTACCAGCTTATCTTCATAGCGGAAGAAGGCTTGATGGCGGAAGTGATACCCACCCTTCCTGCTCCTGCGGTTGTGATCGGGCGGATTACCGCAGGAGAGCCGGGTATGGTCGGCGTTGTCGATGCTGGAACGGGGCTGCATAGGAGTTTCCCTCCCGGCGGGTGGGACCATTTCAAAACGAACGATGAACAATAAACTTTGTAGCGGCGCCGATAACAGGCGCTTGTAGGGGCAGTTTCACACTCGCCTCTGCGGAAACTGGATGAATCATGGCATCCCCTTCGGAAACCAGGACAGAAGCACTGCATCTGGTAAGCTCCAGCCCGGAAGATACCCAGAAGATCGGCGAGGTCTTGGGCAAAACGTCCGGTCCAGGGTACATCTATCTGATGACCGGCAACTTGGGGGCGGGGAAAACCTGTCTAACCCAAGGAATCGCCCGGGGGCTGGAGATTCCGGGGTATGTCAGGAGCCCCACCTTCGTCATGATAACCCGCTACGTGGGCAAGCTGGTCCTCCACCACATCGATCTGTACCGGGTGGAAGATTCAGTGGAAGCTTTGGACCTTGGGCTGGAAGAGCAGCTATTTGGCGACGGGGTCTGTGTTGTGGAATGGGCGGAACGGGCTGCAGATATTTTCCCGGCGGAGTGCACCCGGATATCTATGGAATACGGCGAATCCGAGATGGAGCGCACCATCGTAATAGCTGCGCCTGCAGACCGGATTGGGCAGCTTAGAGATGGTCTGCCCAGCGGCGCTTTTATTGCCTGAAGGCGGATATGCTACTAGCTATCGACACATCCACACGCAACGGCGGAGTTGCCCTTTGGAAAGAGGGGAAAGCCGCCTTTTCCATCTGCTGGCATTCCGCCCGCAACCACACCCAAGAGCTGATGCCTGCGATACAAACCCTGCTGGCAAGCTCGAAGCTGAAGCTCCAGGACTTGCATGGCATCGGGATAGCTTTGGGCCCTGGGGGGTTCAGTGCCCTCCGGGTAGGGTTGAGCACCGCCAAGGGTTTGGCTATGCCACTGAATTTACCCCTTGTGGGAATCGGGACCTTGGAAATGGAAGCGTACCCCTATCGTTCAACGGGCCTTCGGATACAACCCATCCTGGATATTGGCCGGGGCGACGTTGCGACCGCACGTTACGGTTCTCTGACATCGGGCTGGACCAAACTCACTGATGAATGTATCAGCGATCCCCTCCAGCTGCTGGACTCAATAGTGGAACCGACCATCATATGCGGCGAAGGGTTGCTGAATCACCAAGAAGCATTGAGAAATGGCCTTCCTCAGGACAGCATTCTGTTGCCATTCACATCTTCCGCTAACCGGCTATCAGCTTTGGGCGAGCTGGCCGAAGCCAAGATATCAGCAGATGAGGTCAAGCCCATCGCCACGCTTGAGCCCCTTTATCTTCGAAGGCCGAACATAGGCCCGCCCAAGGTGCTCCAGAGGATACAGCTCTAGGGATAGTCTGAATAAGTCCCCTTGGATGCGGAGGATGGACGTGAAACCCGTCCCTACAGAGAGGCGAGGTTCCCGCCTTCGCGGGAATGACGGGGTTCAGGCGGCGGGAATGACGGGGGTCAGGCGGCGGGAATGACGGGGTTCAGGCGAGTTGTTCAGAGGTTCCCTAGAATATAAAGCGCCTGCGGCTAACGGCGTAACCAACAATGCCTCAACCCCACGGGGGAGAAAGAAGCTACATGGAACGTACATTGGTATTGCTGAAGCCCGATGCAGTCCAACGCGGATTGGTGGGGGCCATCATATCCAAGCTGGAAGCCAGAGGGCTGAAGATAGTTGCTATGAAGATGCTGCAGATGGACATGGCACATGCTGAGCGGCACTATGAAGCTCACATCGGCAAGCCCTTCTTTAATGGCTTGGCCCGCTTCATAACATCCGGTCCCTTGGTTGCCATGGTGTGGGAAGGGAACAATGCTGTCCAGCTCGTTCGGAACACAATGGGTTCCACGAACCCGTCCGATGCTTCCCCCGGAACGATTAGAGCAGAATATGCCATAGACATCGGGCGCAATTTGGTCCACGGGTCGGATTCCGTGGAAACAGCAGGACGGGAGATCGGTCTGTTCTTCATGCCCGATGAAATAACTGATTACACAAGAGATGTGGATGGCTGGGTCACAGAACCCTAACCACTTGGGTTGCTCTCGACCATAGCTGGTCCAACCGATAATATTCTCGTGCTTCAGCGCTAAACATGTGGATGATCACATCGCTGAAGTCCAGGAGGATCCAGTTGGACCCGGAAAGTCCTTCGCTGTGATGAAGGGTTGCCCCAGCATCTTCCAAAGCTTCTGTAATATCTTCTTGCAACGACTTCAGTTGGCGCTGGCTTTCAGCGCTCATGATTACAAAGTAATCTGCGAAGGTAGCGAGGGTCCGTAAATCAAGCAGGACTATATCTTCAGCTTGTTTTTCAGAAGCTACGTCAATCGCCATGCGGGCCAGGTCATCAGGTTCCAGAAGCGTTTCCTTGCATTGTGTCCTTAGGACCGATTATAGCCACCAGATAACGCCGGGGCAAGTATCTACGCCCATGAATGGGTCCCGGCAAGCGCTTGCATTCGCAAACAACCGGATCAGGCTGGTTCCGGCGCTCCGCCTATGGATACGATCTCTTCGAACTCTTCTTTGGTCATCGGCTGTACCGACAACCTGCTTCGTTTGACCAGAACCATATTTTGGAGAAGCGGGTTATTTTTGATTTCGCTCAGCGGCACCGGACGGGCAAGCTCCTGTTCTCCGCGGATATCCACCATGTACCAGATGGGGTTATCGGGGGTGGCTTTGGGGTCGTAATGGTCGTCCTTGGGGTCCATGCCCGTAAAGTCGGGGTAGCCTTCACGGACGACCGTAGCAGTGCCCACAACCTGCATACCCCCGCTGCTGCTGTGGTAGAACAGCGCCCGGTCTCCTATTTTCATATCGTCCCGCATAAAATTGCGAGCCTGATAGTTACGAACCCCATCCCATTCTGCTGTCCGGCCTTCTTCGTTCATCAGATCGGCGAAAGAGTAAGATTGGGGTTCTGATTTAAACAGCCAGTATCTTGATTCGGGCATCCCCAAAACCTCCTGCTTCTACTCTTCGAGGGTTGTGATATCCCCAGGATCAAGTCCCAGCTCTTGGGCTTTGAGAAGCCGGCGCATGATCTTGCCTGAACGAGTTTTGGGAAGAGAGGTGACAAAGTCGATAGCTGAAGGAATAGCTATAGGCCCAAGCTCATGGCGCACATGGGCTTGGAGGATTGCCACGGTGTTCGGGTCCGGCTCGTTGCCCGCCCTCAGGGTCACAAAAGCTTTGATCGATTCACCACGAATCTCGTCCGGCAGACCGATGACCGCCGCTTCTGCAACGGTGGAGTGGGAGACCAGGGCGCTCTCCACTTCGGCGGTGCCGATGCGGTGGCCAGCTACATTCAAGACATCATCTGCCCTGCCCACCACCGTAAAATAGCCATCTTCATCCTTCAAAGCCACATCCCCTGTGGAATAGTAGCCGGGGATCCTGTTCCAATCTTCCGCATAACGGTCAGGGTCGCCGTAGACAGTGCGAAACATGGAAGGGAAAGGCTTTTTTAGTACCAAGAAGCCGCCTTTATTGGGTTCGGTGATGGGCTGGCCTTCCCGGTCCACCACCTCACATTCGACGCCTATGGCCGGCTTGCCCACTTTGCCGGGACGAACGGGCATTGTGGGGAAGGTGGCCAAGCAGGGGCCTCCCGTTTCAGTTTGCCAGTAGTTGTCGACCATGTAACCCCATTCGCCATCCCCGCAGATGTGCTTGTAAGCCCAGTTCCAAGCTTCGGGATTCAAAGGTTCACCTGCGCAGGTCAGCAAACGTAGGCTCCTTAGGTTGCGGCTGCCGATATGACTTTCGCCTTCCCGCATCAGCATTCGTACAGCTGTAGGTGCGGTGAAGATGACGCTCACCCCGTATTTTTCGATGATACGGTACGCCACTCCGGGATCAGGGTAGTCAATAGCTCCTTCCCGAAACACGGTGGTAGCCCCAGCGATCAAGGGTGCGTAGGCAATGTAGCTGTGGCCCACAACCCAACCGATGTCGGACATGCACCAGAACACATCTTCGTCTTTGATATCCCAAAAGCTCTTCAGATGATAGTAGGTACCCACCATGTAACCTCCGTGCACATGGAGCACACCCTTTGGTTTTCCGGTTGTTCCGCTGGTGTAGAGGATGTACAGTGGGTCTTCCGAATCCATTACCTCAGCTTCACAATCCACACCCGAAGATTCTACCAACTCTTCGAAATCGAGCTGATTTTCGCCTGTCAGCGGTTCTTGGGATTCACGGCACCACACGATGACGTGCTCCAAGCCATCCACACCCTGAACAGCTTCATCAGCAATGCCCTTCAGATCCACCCGTCGCCCCCGCCGGTAACCAACGTCAGCGGTGACAAGCACCTTGGCTCCAGCATCGGTTATCCGGCCCCGGAGGGCGCCAACGCTGAACCCAGCATATACGACGCTGTGGACAGCCCCAATACGGGCACAAGCCAGCATCGCTATACATCCCTCGGGACTAAGGGGCATGTAGATAACCACCCTGTCCCCCTTGCCTACCCCCAAGGATTTGAGCCCGTTGGCAAAACGGTTTACCTGTTGGGCCAACCGGGCATAGGTGAATACCCGCTCGGCGCCATCTTCGCCCAACCAGATAAATGCTGCTTTGTTCTTTCTGGATGACCGCAGATGACGGTCCAAACAGTTGACGGTGATGTTGCACTGGCCGCCCAAAAACCACCGGAAGTTGGGATAATCCCACTCGAACACCTTATCCCAAGGACGGTGCCATTCCATCTCAGATGCGATCTCCGCCCAGAATGCTTCCGGGTCTTCGACGGACCGTCGGTAAACTCCATCATAGTCCTGAAGGAATGCCTGCTCCGACAGAGACCTGGGGGGGTCGAACTGCTCGGTTACCTTCAGCAGATTTTCCAACTTTTCTTGTTGCACCATACTGTGCTTCCTTTCTAAAGGGCGGCCAAGAGGATGCTCCTACAGCTCTACGGAAGAGGCTGGCATGGGATGGAGTATAGCATCGGAACACCGCGCAGCCACGGGGATTGCTCTTACATAGAGACACCCGGCGGGGCCTGATTGTGCCCCCCACATGGAGATACCCGGCGGGGCCGTAGGGACAGGTTTGAAACCTGTCCCTACCTTGCTTGTTCTTACCTCATTTTGTGACCGCCGGCGGGGCCTGATTGTGTCCCCCCACTTGTGGACACCCGACGGGGCCGGATTGCCCCCCACATGGGGACACCCGGTCGGGCCTGATTGTACCTCCACATAGAGACACCCGGCGGGGCCGTAGGGACAGGTTTGAAACCTGTCCCTACCTCATTTTATGACCGGCGGTCGGGCAGGCCTGAAACCTGGCCTAGTTGCGTTCTGATGCTTCAGCTTCAGCTTTTTCGAAATCCTCTTCGCTGAATTTGTACAAAGAGGCTCCGCCCCTGAGGATCTCAGCAGCAGTTTCCCTAGAAACGTTGCCAAGCAAGTTGGATGACACATTCGGAAAGTTAGAGTCGAAGTGAGGATAATCTGTGGAGATGCACATCCGGTCAGGTCCGATCAAGCCGGCTGTGGGTTCGATCTCCGGTTCGCTGCCTTCGACAGCAGCCCAACAGTTGCGTCGGAAGTATTCCTTGGGAGTCAACGACAGATAGGGAGCATGGGAATCACGGTAGTTCGCATAATCCCACTCAATTCGGGTCAGCAAGCCCGGCACCCATGAGTTCTGTGCTTCCAGAAAGCCCACCCGCAGCTTGGGATGAAACTCAAATACGCCGCCGGTGATCTGGGCTACCAAGGACTGCTGCATCTCGATCCAGTGGCTGGCAACATGCCTGGGAAAGCGGTTCTCACCATATAGCACGTTCATGTTGGAGTACCAAGCCCCCGTGCCCTCGTGGAAGCACCATGAAACATCCAATTCTTCGTGCAAGCTGTAGAGGGGGTCCCAGTAGTTGGAGTGCCAGTAGTGCCCATTGATCAGGTTGGGGCGGACAAAGGAACCCACCGCACCCAGATCACGAACGCACCGCACCAGTTCGCCGCAGGCCAGGTTGACATCATGCATGGGCAGCATAGCGACAAATTTCAGCCGGGCAGGACTGTAGGAGCAGAAGTCGTGTATCCAATTGTTATAGGCTTGGCATATCGCTAACGACAACTCGGGGTCCATGTCGTTGCGGCCCAAGTAAGCCAGACCTGCTGTGGGAAACAGAACGGAAATGTCGATTCCCTCCAGCTTCATGCCCATGATCTGGGCTTCTTCATCGTAGTCCCGCTCTATCGCAAAATCCAATCGGCCGGTGGCAGCCAACCTGGAGTCGGATAGCGGTTGGGTGCCGGATGTGGTGTTGCCCTTGGCGCGTTTGCGGTACTGCTGAAGGTCCACGTCCATGGACGCGGGAACGCCATCTATCACCACCATACCGCGCCGGGGCTTACCCTCGGCATCCACCGGCAACCGAATCCGGCCCCTGAACTCAGAATCCATGTACCGGTCGAACATATCGGGAGGCTCCATGATGTGCATATCACAATCTACAAACCGGAGTCCGTCCTTCATCCTGATCTCCTCTCGAAGAAAGAGCGATTTTGCTTGGGGGTATTATATCGCTGTGTAGCCGCAAGTTTCAAACTTGCCCCGATAACAGCCCGTTATCCGCCTGCTTCGATGGGGGTATCATCTCTGTTGCCCCAGTCCTTCCAAGATGCGTCGTAGTTGCAAGCCCGGTCATAGCCCAGCAACTTCAAAACCATCGTGCTGTGACCAGCACGGATTCCGGCTTGTCAATGAGCTAGAACTTCTTTTTCTGGGGTGATGCCCCTTTCTTCCAGAAGTTGCTTCATTTCCTGTGCCGATTTGAAAGTGTGCGTACGGTCGTCCATCATCTCCGACCACTCCAAGTGACGTGCACCGGGAATATGTCCGCCCCTTCTGTTGGTGCGGATAGCTTCTCCGGTGTACTCGCCCCGATTTCGCACATCCCAGACCACAACCTCCGGATGGTCATACACCTCCTTCAGTCGGTCGGTTGTAACCATCAACGACGGGTCCGTTCTGGCAGTGAACTCGGCTCCGTTCTTAGCTTGGGCCGGCGCTGTGCTGAATGGTCTGCCTTCTTCCGACCATTTCTTCCATCCACCATTCAGCGCCTTGGCGTTGGTATGGCCGTAGTAGTTCAGCGCCCACCATAACCTTCCGGCGTACAACGATCTGGAATGATCATATGCCACCACCAACGTATCGTCGCCGATGCCCAAGGCTTCCAGCATATGAGCGAATTTGTCTGGAGGAAGGATATTTGTGTGGTTGGTGTCGGGGTCTTTCTCGTAATTGTCGGGGAGCACAACAGAGCCGGGGATGTGGGCACGCTGGTAAGCCGCAATAGCATCTGCGTCCACAATGCACACATCAGGGTCTTCAAGATGCTCTGCCAGCCACTGCGTATCCGCCAGATACTCAGGATGGGCATATCCTCCTGCTGTTGTCATCCGGTTACCTCCTGTAACGAGCGACTTCACACCACCGTCCTTTCGTAACTGGGATGGCAGCGATATCAGGTCAACCGCTATCACGCACCAGCCTATAAGGAGCCGAGAGCACAGTCAACACCCCACAGCCCCTCCTCGGTGGAATCGAGGTAGAAACCCTCTACTCCGTGTTGGTCTTCCGTTGATCCGTGCCTAGCATCGTCATTCCAAGATTCTCAAGGACCTGTGCCTACCACACATCCCCTTGACCCGCACAGTTGTACATCCTACGATGTACGCAGGCAGCTTCGGATCATGGCAGAGAAGTGTGCTGCCTTGGAGCAAGGTACGCTGGGGCTGATCTTTCTGAGATGACGTTATGTTGGTAAACTCTTATCCCTGATATTTTCTTTAAACACACATAAGGAGGGCGCTATGGAGTGGGAATTTGAGTTAGCTGCTGATTGCGGCAGCCTGACGGAAGGACCCGTTTGGGATGGAGAAGCGCTGCTATTTTCTCATATCCCCGCCAGCAAGATAATGCGATACGATCCCAACACCGGAGCTTGTACCGAGCACAGAACCGATACGAACCACACCAACGGGTTGAATTTCGATTCCAACGGCGCACTGTACGGCTGCTGTTCAGGTGGCCGTTCGATTGTGCGGTTTGAACGCGACGGAACGACGACCACCCTCGTGGACCTATGGGAAGGACTGCGTTTCAACACACCCAATGACCTTGCTCTGGATAGCAAGGGGCGCATCTGGTTCTCCAACCCTTGGAACGAAGGCAACATAGACCCCAGCGAACGCATGGATATGGACCATGAAGAAGCTTTCAGGGCCGACCCTCAACCCGACGGAAGCTACACCGTTACCCGCGTCACTTCCGACACCACAAAGACCAACGGCATTCTGGTATCCCCCGACGAAAGCACATTATATGTTGCTCAGAGTCACGGCGAAGCTGGGAACCTGAGGGAGCTTAGGGCTTATCCCATCAACGATGATGGTTCTTTGGGTGCATATACTGTGCTGCACCAGTTCGGCGAAGATCATCGGGGTCCACAGCGGGGCATCGACGGGATGTGCTTCGATACCGATGGGAACATCATCGCTACAGCCGGAATCCGCACCAGCGGTCCCGGTCCGATGATCTACGTCTTCGAAACGCCGAGCGGCCGGGTACTGGAAACCCATCCCATGCCCGACGGGGTGAACACTCCCACCAACTGTGCCTTCGGCGGCCCGGATTTGACAACCTTGTACATCACTTCGGGACAAGGGCATCTGCTCAAGGCCAGCAACACAGGTCATCAGGGTTGGATAATCTGGCCTTCTGCGGGATGACATCCTTGAACAGAGCATGTTGAATCCCGGTCTCGGTTGAACTGGTGGATAGAGATTGTTCCTCTATCCTGCTCACACTTGGTACCGTTTTAGTAGCTGACGGGCGATGACCAAGCGCTGAATCTCGTTGGTGCCTTCCCCAATGATCATGAGGGGAGCATCCCGGTAGTAGCGCTCAATGGGGTTTTCTTTGATGTAGCCATAACCTCCGAAGATGCGCATCGCTTCCAAGGTGACCTCAGCGCACATCTCGCTGGCAAAAAGCTTGGCCATCCCTGCTTCCAAGTCTACCCGCCCACCTTGGTCCTTCTTTTCGGCAGCTTGGTAGGTCAGCAAGCGGGCAGCTTCGATCTTCGTAGCCATATCTGCCAGCTTCAGCTGAATAGCTTGATGCCGTGAGATCGGCGCTCCGAAGGTACTGCGGGTTTGTGCGTATTTGATGGCTGCTTCGAAGGCAGCCGTAGCCACTCCAACCGCACGGGCTGCCACGTTGATCCGGCCTGTCTCCAACCCAGCCATCACCTGCTGGAAGCCATGACCCTCTTCGCCCCCAACCAAGTTGTCCGCCGATACATGAAAGTCGTCGAAGATCAGCTCACAGGTATCCAAGCCCCTGTACCCCAGCTTATCCAAGTGCTTGCCCACCTCGAAACCCGGACCCCCCTTTTCGACGATGAGGCAGCTGATCCCATCGTGGGCAGGGACCGCATCTTTGTTGGTTTTTACCATCAGCGCGAAAGTGTCGCCGTACTTTCCGTTGGTGATGAACATCTTGGTCCCGTTGACCACATACTCCTCGCCATCTCGGGTTGCTGTCAGTTCGATGGCTTGCACATCGCTGCCGGCATTGGGTTCTGTGAGGGCCAATCCGCCGCGTTTTTCACCCCGGGCCATGGGCCGCAGGTACCGGGCCTTTTGTTCATCCGTCCCGTAATGGGTGATTATGTAGGTCATGATATGGTGGGTGCCGATGATGCCGCTGATGCTCATCCAGCCTTTGCAGAGCTCTTCAAAGATCATGGCAAAGGTTGTGTAATCCAAACCCATACCCCCATATTCTTCGGGGATGGTGATGCCAAAAAGGCCCATTCCCTTCATCTTTTCGACCAGGTCTAGAGGAACGATATCCTCCCGTTCATACTCCTCGACGATGGGTTCCACATCCCGTCGAACAAACTCTCGTACCATGTTTACGATCTGCGATCTGGCTTCTTCTGGAGTCCTGTAAATCACCGGGTGCTCCTTCCTCTGGGAAAGGTCCTAAGATGGGCTAATTGTACAGAGGGAACCCAACCCTTTCAACGTGAGCAGGCATTCGTTGCTCTCCTTCCGGCGGTCTACTATAATTGGGCAAACAAAGGCCCGTATGCTAGCAAGCCATCTGTAAACAGGATTGGGCGCTGTGCTTCTGACCATAGACATCGGCAACACCAACATCACCCTGGGAGCTTTTGAAAAAAGCCACCTAAAATCCACATGGCGTTTAGCCACCGACCTGCGTAGGTTGGGTGATGAGTACGGGCCTCTGATTTCCACGATGCTCCCGTTAAAGGGCGTCGAACCGGAAGAGATCACCGATGCTTGTATCTGCAGCGTGGTTCCGCCCTTGTCGCCTACCTTCGAGCAGATGTGCAGGACCTACCTCAAGGTAAACCCGCTAACCGTATCCGCTGGTGTAAAAACGGGCATCCACATCATCTATGATAGTCCCAGGGATGTGGGGGCTGATCGGATAGCAGATGCCGTGGCAGCCCTGCGGTTGTACGGCGGCCCTGTAATTGTGGTCGACTTTGGGACGGGCACCGTGTTCGATGCTATCACCAAGGATGGAGAATACATCGGCGGCGCGATAGCTCCTGGGCTGGCTGTTGCTGCCGAGGCGCTGTACTTGAACACATCCCAGCTGCGAAGGGTTGAGCTGACTCCACCAAAGTCGGCGATTGGCCGCAACTCTGTCGCAGCTCTGCAATCTGGACTGGTGCTGGGCTATGCAGGGTTGGTGGAAGGGATGGTTGCCAGATTCAAGAACGAACTGGGACAAGATGCCAAGGTGATAGCTACGGGTGGCTTGGCTGAGGTTATGGCAAAACAGACCTCGGTCTTTGATGACATCAACCCTGATTTAACCCTGATCGGCCTGCAGATCATTTACGAACTGAACCGAAAGCCCCCTGAGGGAATCTGAGGTTAAGATGGCAGAAGCACTCCAAGGGAAAAACCTGATTTTGGGCGTTACAGGCAGCATCGCCTGCTACAAAGCCCTGGATTTGGCCAGCAAGCTTACCCAAGCGGGTGCTTGCGTTGACACGATCATGAGCTATGGAGCTACGCAATTTGTTTCTCCCTTGGCCTTTCGCAGCATCACCCACCAGCCGGTGGTGACCGAATCTTTCGACCCCGATTCGAAGCTGAGCATTGAGCATGTCCACCTAGCCAAGAAGGCAGACCTGCTGGTGGTGGCCCCAGCTACCGCCCACGTTATTGCCAAGATGGCTGCCGGCTTTGCCGACGACCCGTTGACCACCACCATTCTGGCTACCGAAGCTCCTGTGATGGTCGCCCCGGCCATGGACGGTCATATGTATGAAAATCATGCTACCTCAGATAATATCTCGAAGCTGGAGTCCCGCGGCATCAAGTTCGTGGGGCCAGCCACCGGGCATCTGGCTTCAGGGCTAACGGGTGTTGGACGTTTGGTGGAGGTCCCCCACCTTCTGGGCCACATCAGTGCACTGCTGGGACAGAAGGGCGACCTTGCCGGGCGTACCTTGGTTATCAGCGCAGGAGGCACCCAAGAAGCTATTGATCCGGTGCGGGTGATCACCAACCGATCATCCGGCAAAATGGGTTATGCCCTGGCGGAAGCAGCACGGGACCGCGGGGCAAGGGTGGTCCTTGTCGCCGCACCCACCAGCTTGGAAGCCCCAGCGGCATTGAGGACCATCAAGGTGGAATCAGCTTTGGAGATGCGCGATGCCGTTCTGGAGCAGGTGCAAGGAGCTGACGCCCTGATAATGGCGGCGGCGGTGGCGGACTACCAGCCCACCCGGTCAGCAAGCCAAAAAGTAAAGAAATCCAAGTCGGCTTGGACCATTGATCTGCAAAGCACCCCGGATATCCTCGAAGAAGCTCAGGGCAGCTTTCTCAAGATAGGATTTGCCGCAGAAACGGAAGATTTGCTGAAAAATGCCAGGTCCAAGCTGGAGCGCAAGTCCTTGGACTTGGTGGTTGCCAACGATGTTTCCGCCGAAGGGTCCGGATTCGGAGTCGATACCAACAAGGTGGCGCTTCTCAGCAAATCCGGCGGCGTGGAGGACCTCCCCCTCATGTCCAAGCATGAGGTGGCCCACCGTATCTTGGATCAAGTCGCACTGCTATTGGGCTAGACGCCCTCCGCAGAAATTTTTAGCCACGCAGGTCCGGTTGTCGGGCGGCCTTAGCTTCATCCAAGCGGGTTACCGGAGTGGTTTGCGGGGCGTTTGTCACCAGCTCCGGCGTGTCGGTTACTTCTTGATCGATAGCTTTCATAACATCGATGAAAGCATCCAAGCTTTCCTTGCTTTCTGCTTCGGTTGGCTCGATCATCAGAGCTTCCTCGACAATGAGCGGGAAGTACATGGTGGGAGAATGAAACCCGTAGTCCAGAAGCCGCTTGGCTATGTCGATGCCCTTGACTCCCCTTGCTTTTTGGTCTTTGGCCGACAATATAACCTCGTGCATACATCGGCGGTCATAGGGCAGATGGTAGGTGTCCTTCAGGGATTCCAGCAGGTAGTTGGCATTGACCACAGCATCGGCGCTAATCTGTTTCAGGCCCGATGCTCCCAAGGTGCGAATGTAAGTGTAAGCTCTCACCAGCATTCCGAAATTGCCATGGAATCCACCCACCTTTCCGATGCTTTCGGGAGGAGATTCCAGCGTGAAGGCATCGGTCCCATCCACTGTGCTTTTGACAGCTACGGGTGACGGCAAGAAGTCCAGCAGCGCATCTGAGACACATACAGGGCCAGATCCCGGTCCTCCACCGCCGTGGGGGGTGGAAAAGGTCTTATGAAGATTCAGGTGCACCACATCAAAGCCCATATGGCCCAGCTTGGCGCGGCCGAGAAGGGCATTCATGTTGGCTCCATCGCCGTAGACCAACCCGCCAGCCCGGTGGACCATTTCGCACAACTCGGATATGTTGCCGTCGAACAACCCCAAGGTGTTGGGTTGGGTGATCATAACGCCTGCAAGATGGTCTGATGCCAGTTCGTTCATCCCTTTAAGATCGATGTTGCCTTGGGGGTCCGAAGCTACGCTGACAACCTCAAATCCGGCCATGGCGGCAGAAGCAGGGTTGGTCCCGTGGGCACTGTCGGGTATCGCAACCACCCTGCGGGGGGCGTCGCCCTTACTTTGATGGAATGCCCTGATCATCAGCATACCGCACAGTTCACCCTGAGCTCCTGCCAGCGGCGCCAAGCTGGCAGCCTTCATGCCGGTGATCTCAGCCAGATAACCTTGGAGCAAAAACAAAAGCTTCAAGCATCCCTGGGCTTGGTCGGCAGTTTGCCTGGGATGGGGTGCTGCGAAGCCGGGCATGAAAGCCATCTCTTCGTTGAGCTTGGGGTTGTACTTCATGGTACAGCTGCCCAGAGGATAGAAGTTGGTGTCTATGGAAAAGTTCAGGCGGCTCAGGTTAGTAAAATACCGTACCAGCTCCGGCTCGCTGATCTCAGGAAACTGAAGATCATCCCTGAGCATATGTGGTGGAGGCAACGGCTGGTGAGGAACATCCAAAGCAGGCAGGTTCGATCCCACCCTGCCGGGAATGCTCCGTTCCATCAATGTCCGTCTGTCGATCGATCGCCCCGAAGGGTGGGTTTCTCTGGACATGCTTTTAACCTCTCCTGATATGCAGCGGACCGGCGGGCGCCCTTACGAGAACGTAGCTAGAACCGCCACCAGCTTGTCTATATCCGCGCGGGTGTTTACTTCGGTGACGCACAACAACATTCCGTTGGGGACCAAATCTCCAACGTCGAAGCCGCCTATGATGCCCGATTCCAAGAGCCGGTCGTTTATTTCAGATGCCGGGCGAGGGCAGACAATGGTGAACTCTTGGAAGAAATCCGTACCGGCAGCCTGCCCATCGCCCTCACCGGGGACGAACATGGAATAACCAGGTAGCCGTGATATAGCTGAGGCTGCGTAATGGGACTTATGGTAGCAGAGTTCAGCCACATGGCGCAGGCCCTGCTTACCCAATGCCGCCATATAAACGGTGGTGGCAAGGGACATAAGGGCTTGGTTTGTGCAGATGTTGCTGGTGGCCCGCTCCCGCCGGATATGCTGTTCTCGAGTGCTGAGGGTCAGGACATAACCGGTGCGTCCTTCGGAATCCACGGTCCTTCCGGCGATTCTTCCGGGCATTTGCCTCAGGTATTTACGCTTGCAGGCAAACAGGCCCACATACGGCCCGCCAAAGCTGGGCGGCAGGCCCAAGGCCTGACCCTCCCCGGTAACGATGTCGGCGCCATACCCCCCGGGTGGACGCAGCATCCCCATGGCAAAGGGGTCTGCTGAAACCACCAGCAGAGACCCCTTGGAATGGGCTTCCTGTTCCAAGTCGGCAAGATCGTCCATGTAGCCAAAGAAGTTTGGGTACTGAACGATAATGCAAGCTGTATCAGAGGTGGTCGCAGGGCTGAAGCCTTCCCCTACTGCGTCGGAATCCAGCAGACTGAGCTCGATTCCTTGGGCTTTGGTGTAGGTCCTTATCACCTCTTGGTAGGCGGGGGAAACGGAATTGAGGACGGCGGCAGTTCCCCGGCCTGTGATGCGGCAAGACATCAGGGCTGCTTCTGCCAATGCGGATGCGCCATCGTACATTCCCGCGTCGGCAGTCTCCATACCCAGCAGATTACAAACCATGGTCTGAAAATCGTAGGTTGCTTGCAACGTGCCTTGGCTGGCTTCAGGCTGGTAGGGAGTGTAGGCTGTCAGAAACTCGCCCCGGCTGATGATAGCCCTGACCACGCTGGGGCTGAAGTGGTTGTAACAGCCGGCGCCCAAGAACCCAATGTATTTGCCCAGATGCAGGTTGTTGCCGGCCATCTCTTCCATCTCCCGGCGAAGCTCCAGCTCGGATAAGGGGGGAGGGATGTCCAGGTCCGGGTTGCGGTATTCCTTGGGGATATCGGCGAAAAGCTCATCCACCTCCGAAACCCCGATGACACTCAGCATTTCTGCCCGGTCATCGTCGGTGTTTGGTATGTAGTGGCTCTTGGGAATAGATGAGACCTTTCCATTCCGAATCATCGGGTCGTCCTCCAATGAAGGGCATCGTATCTCCCGCTGGAGGGCACATCGTATCTCCCGCTGGAGGGCACATCGTCTCTCCCGCGGGAGGGCATCGTCTCTCCCGCACAAGCGGGATGCCAAGCGCCCAAGGCTGTATTCCGGCTCAAGACCGTGGTTATAGTGGGGGCTTGAACTGAAGGAGAGAAGGCCGAAGTAAGGTTCCTGATGCATAGCTTGGTACGGTAGGGGCAGGTCCGAAATCCGCCTCTACTGGTTTGCCGATGTGTTGAGAAAAGCTTCGTACTCCTGTGCAGTGAGAAGGTTGTGCAGCTCCGACGGGTCAGAGACCTTGATATGAAGGAGCCAACCCTGCCCGTAGGGATCGTCATTAACCACTTCTGGATGGTCTACCAAAGCCTCGTTTATCCCGACAACCTCCCCTGAAACAGGTGCGAAGATATCTGAAACCGCCTTGACCGACTCCACTTCTCCAAGCTTCCCGAACTGCTCCAGTTTGGCGCCGATTTCCGGTAGGTCCAAGTACACAACATCCCCCATATGCTCTTGTGCAAACTCGGTGATGCCCACAACGCCTTTGGAATCATCTTCCAGACGGACCCATTCATGTTCTTTGGAGTACTTCCGATCCTCGGGATTCATCTAGGCGCCTTTCCTTGAGTAGAACGGCAGGCGGACCACCACACCTTCGGCTAGCTTCCCTCGTATGTCCACCTGCACAATCTGACCGGGGGAGGAGTAGTTTTTCAAAACATAAGCCATAGCTATATTCCTGTCAAGGGAAGGTGAAATGCCGCCGCTGGTTACTGTGCCAACCTCGTTATCGTCGACCTGCACCGCGTATCCTTCCCTGGGTAATCTTTTTCCTTCCACTATCAGTCCCACCAGACGTCTGGTCGGACCTTCAGCGATCTGATTCAGAAGCGCCTGGGAACCAACGTACTCTTTGTCCACCTTCACATATCTTTCAAGCCCGGCCTCGATTGGGGTTGTGGAGGGTGTGATATCGCGGCCGTGGAGGGCTAATCCAGCTTCCAAGCGAAGAACATCCCTGGCTCCAAGCCCGCAAGGTGCGCCGCCCACCTCCATGAGAGCCTTCCAAACCTCAGCTGCGTCGGCCGCATCTATGATCATCTCGAAACCATCTTCGCCAGTGTACCCCGTCCGGCAGATCATGGCAGGTTTGGAAGCAACATGGCTGCTGGCGCTGGCGAAGGGCCGCAGCGGAGATGCTGAACCGTTGCACAGCTCGTCCAGAGCAGCCGCAGCAGCCGGTCCCTGAAAAGCGACCATTGCAGTTGCGGTGGTGCGATCGTTCACCGTTGTTCCGTTGAAGCGATCAAGCGCCCACCCGTTGATCCACGGGACCACATTCCGGCGGTTGCCGGCATTGCACACCAGAAGGTATTCATCAAGATTCACGCGGTAGAAGACCGTATCATCTATGATTCCCCCCGACTCATTGCAGATCATGGCGTACCTGGCCCGGCCAAGCCGCAGGTCCGAGGCGTTGGCTGTCACCAGCCAGTCCAACAGAGCCGGGGAATTTTTGCCGCTTATGTACAACCTGCCCATATGGGAAACGTCGAAGATTCCGGCTCGGGAGCGCACTGCCCTTGCTTCGTTCAGGATTCCGGAATATTCCACAGGCATCTCCCATCCCGCAAATGGGACCATGTTTGCTCCAAGGGAGACATGGGTGTCGTACAGGGGGGTGCGATCAAGTTTACCGGAGGTCAAAGATGAAACGCCCTTTTCGACCGTGATTATTCTTGGCAAAGATACGGGCGGGCTTGAAGCCCGCCCGTGCAGCAAACATTGAGAATCTCAGGCTTTGACCGAGCCATCCTGTGGCTCGGCGGCGGCTTCGTCAAGGCCGTAGTTGACAGCATAGAGGCGCGCATAAGCTCCACCCTTGGCGAGGAGATCATCGTGCTTGCCTACCTCCACCACACGCCCTTGGCCCACCACCACTATTTTGTCGGCGTTGCGTATCGTCGACAAACGATGGGCTATGATTATGGAGGTGCGTCCTTTTAGAATCTCTTTAAGGGTGTTCTGGATGAGCATTTCAGTGTGGGAATCGATGTTGGCGGTTGCTTCATCCAAAATCAGGATACGCGGGTCGGACACCACCGCCCTGGCAAAGCTGAGGAGTTGTCGCTGCCCCACGCTGAGATTGGCTCCCCGTTCGGCCAGTTGGGTATCGTAGCCTTGGTCCAAAGCGGTGACAAAATCGTGGGCGCCCACCGCTTTAGATGCTGATTCCACCTGTTCGTCGGTTACGTTTTCGTGATTGTACCGGATGTTATCTTTTACGGTTCCCGAAAATAGATATGGTTCCTGAAGCACCATGCTCATCTGGCCCACTATGGATTGTCGGGTCACATCCCTGAGGTCGTAACCGTCCACCATGATGCTGCCGCCGGTAACATCCGCGAACCGGGTCAGCAGGGTGACCAAGGTGCTCTTACCTGCGCCGGTAGGCCCCACGAGGGCTGCGGTCTCACCTGGCAAAATATGAAGGTCGACCTCCTTGAGCACATCCACATCCGGCACATATTGGAAGCTGACCTTTTCGTACTTCACTTCCCCCTTGACCACCGGCATGTCGACAGCATTTTCAGCATCGGTCACATCCGGCCGGAGGTCCAGCACCTCGAATATCCTGGTTCCTGCGGCCATGGCGCGCTGTAGCTGGCTGTACTGCATGGTCAGATGGCGTATGGGTTCGAAGAACCGCTGGATGTACAAGGTGAATGCAAGGAGAACACCCCACTCCATGCTGCCGCCCAGCACCATGTAACCGCCCATGACGATCACCGAGCTGATGGCAAAGCCGGTCAGCGACTCGACCATAGGGTTGAGTGCGCCGGAAAACCGGCTGGCCTGTAAATTGGCGTTCAGGTGCTCCCGGTTTAGTTCTTCGAAATGCGCAAGGTTCTGGTTTTGGCGGTTCATGCTCTCCACGACGCGGACCCCGGTGATGTTCTGATTGTATTCGCCGTTAACCATCGCTATGGCCCGGCGAATCCGTACAAAAGACCGCCTGGCAAATCTCTGCCAGAACGCCAGCAGGAAGAAAAGAACGGGGATCACACTAAGACAGAGCAGACCCAACCGAACATCAGTTACCCCGAATATGGGGAGCACCACAAGCATGAGGACGATAACCCCGCCAAGGCTCAATATCTCAGATAAGCTCTGGACCACCAGCTCGAAGGTTTCTTGGATCTGCAGAACATCGCTGGTGCTGCGGGAAATGAGCCTGCCCACGGGGGTACGGTGATGAAATGCGGGGGACAACGACTGGATATGATCGAACATCTGGGTCCGGAGGTCGTACAATATTTTCTGGCCCACCTTGGGAATGAAGACGAACTGAACATAGTTGGAACCAAAGTGCACCAAGGTAACCGCCAAGAAGACGCCGGCCATCAGGTCGAGGCCCCTTCTGTTCCCCTCCTCAATGTATGCATTGATCGTAAATAGCACCAACAGAGGAATGGCTACATTTGCCGCTGTGTAGATCAGGACCGAACCTATGCAGACCAGGACATCGCTTCTGTAGGGTTTGAGGTAGCCCAGCATCCGGGATACAACCTTGTGGTCGTAGGCTGAACCCACCAGCCCTTCATCGCTCAGTGTGTCGGTGGTGGGCCCTCGCATGGTGCCTGCTTCCAAGCCCCGCATACCGCCCATCATGCCACCGAATGCTCCTCCAAATCCTCCACCGCGCATCTATGCACCACCTTCGTTTTTGCTGCTGACGGGCGTATCCAGCAGCACCTCTTCTTGGGGCCGGAGCTGCAGCTCATAGATATCCCGGTACAGACCGTCGTTGGATATTAGATCATCGTGGCGGCCCCTTTCGACGACATGTCCATCCTTCAATACGAGGATAATGTCGGCGCGGCGGACGGTGCTGAGCCGGTGGGCGATAACGAATGTGGTCCGTCCTTCCATGACCTGTACCATCGCCCGATGGATATGCCTTTCAGTTTCCACATCCACGCTGGACGTCGAATCATCCAAGATGAGGACCGGCGGATTCATCAATATGGTCCGGGCGATGGAAAGCCGCTGGCGCTGCCCGCCGGACAGTGTGGTCCCCCGTTCGCCCACCCAAGTGTCATAACCGTCGGGAAGGGCTGCTATATGATCGTGTAGCTGGGCGACCTTGGCTGCTTCGACGATATCGTCGAAGGATGCTTCGCTGTTCCCGTAGGCGATGTTGTCCCGGATGGTGGCAGTGAACAAATAAACGTCTTGCTGAACGATACCCACGTTGTGCCGGAGGGATGCGAGGGTGAAGTCGCGGGTATTGATGCCTCCCACCGTAATGCGACCTTCGGTCGTGTCATAGAACCGGGGTATGAGGTTTACGATGGTGCTCTTTCCGCTGCCGGGCGCACCCAAGAGGGCTACTATGGAGCCGGGATCGACCCTTAGTTGCACATGCTTCAGCGCGGGAATTTCATCATCGTAGGAAAAGGAAACATCATCGAAGACAACCTCGCCCGAAACCCGGCCCACATCCAGAGCATCAGGTTTCTCAGTTACCGGGGATTCTGCGTCCAATACATCAAAGAGCCTTCTGCCGGAAGCTGATGCCCGGGAGTAGACGTTGATTATGAAAGGTGTCATGCGAATGGGAAAGGTTAAAAGGTTCAGATAAAGAACGAACTGGGTAAAACCGGCTGCATCCAAGGACCCGCTGATCACCTGGCGGCCGCCAAACCACAGGATCAGCCCCAATGCTATGGTAAACCCGACGGACATCCTTGCGCTTTCGGTGCCCTGCATCTGTTCGGATTGGAGGTACTCAGCCTGTACCTCCGCCGCTTTCGCAGCATATTTCTTCTTTTCGTACTCTTCGGCAGCGAATGCTTTCACGACATGGATTCCTGACAGGTTCTCCTGCAGGATGTTCACCGACTGGCCCATCGCCTCCTGCACCCGTGTCCACATCCTGCGCATCCGCTTCATTACGATGGAAGAGCGGATCACCAAGAATGGGGTTAGAGAAAGGCTGATGAGAGCCAGCTTCCAATCCAAGATAAGGAGGATGCAGATTATCGCTGTAAGGCGGACAGCTACTTCCAAAGCCCGTACCATACCCATCATCACGAACCGGCGTATTGCCTCCACATCGGCGGTCGCCTTCGACATCAGGTCTCCGGTGTGCTCCTTGTCATGGAAGGCAAAACTGACGTGCTGAAGCTTATCGTAGAACTGGTTGCGCAGATCGTAGGCGACCATCTGCGCCAGGGAGTCGGCGGTGTAGGTGCGGCAAAAGTCAAGAAGCCCTCTGATTATGCTGGCGACCATCAGCAGCACGGCGATCCACAATAAGCCTTCGGGAAAGGAGAAAAGGATTTCGCTTCGGTCAGGTATGAGGGAGCCAACCTCCGCCTCATCAATGATCCCCACGGAAATGCCAACGAGACGGACCACCAGCATCGCAAGGGCCACCGCAACGACGAGGCTCACATAAGCAAGGATAAGGCGCAACTTATAGCACCATGCCATACCCATGATTCTTAGCAGAATGGGCATCTAAGTAAGCAAGACCGCCTTCCGAAGATGGATATTGGCAACACGGCCACCCACGCCACGCCGGAGATGTCCTTCATCATTCCGGCAGAAGCGAAACCCATTGCCCGAGCCTACCATGTGCCACAATAAGGGATGGAACCCATTATAGTACAGTGGGGGCAGGCCGACCAAAGCCGAAACCCGCTGCCCGAGCCTACCTCGTGCCATAACACCGGATGGAACCCATTATAATACAGTAGGGGCAGGTTTTAAACCTGTCCCTACTGTGGCGGGATTGGGGGCCTTGGTCTCAGATTGACCATCCCTCAGATGTGCCGTACTATGGCCTGAAAGGGTAAGAATAGGTTCCAACCCGCCCGTACGATAACCATACATGCCAAACCTGACCCCGCAGGAGGTATTCGATTATGAAGATGTACGTTGCTGGTCAATGGGTCGACAAAGCAGCCAAAGTGCCGGTCACCAATCCCTATGATGGCACGGTGATAGATGCGGTGCCCAGGGGCGATTCGGGGGATGTGGATGCTGCGATAACCAGCGCAGTAACAGGCGCCGTCATGATGGCAGCCCTGCCATCTTATGACCGCTACATGATCATCAAGAAAGCTGCCGACCTTATAGCCGAACGATCTGAAGAACATGCCCGGATCCTGAGCTTGGAGGAAGGAAAAACCTTGACGGAAGCTAGGGGCGAGGTGGGCAGGGCTGTTCAGACACTGACCATGTCTGCAGAAGAAGCCAAGCGCATCCACGGTGAAACCATCCCCTTGGATGCAGCTCCGGGAACGGGACGGGCCTTTGGCTTCACCATCCGGGTCCCTTGTGGCGTGGTGGCAGCGATATGCCCATTCAACTTTCCGTTGAACTTGGTCTGCCACAAGGTTGGCCCAGCGTTGGCTGCGGGAAATGCAGTGATAATCAAACCTGCCAGCGATACGCCCCTATCTGCAATCAAGCTGACGGAGGCGCTGTTGGAAGCAGGACTTCCGGCTGAAGGGATCCAGTGCGTCACCGGCCCAGGCGGTGAAATCGGGGATGCGCTGAGCTCCGACCGCAGGATCCGGAAAATATCTTTTACCGGCAGCAGAGATGTGGGCGAGCACATATGCCGGATGGCTGGGATCAAGAAGGTGACCATGGAACTGGGGTCCAACAGTCCGATGATCATCATGCCCGATGCGGACCTGGACAAGGTGGCCCAAGCCACCGTCGTCAGCGGTTATTCCAATGCTGGGCAGGTTTGCATCTCCACACAGCGGGTGCTGGTTGATGCCAAAGTGTACGAAGAGTACCTAGATGTGCTGAAACCCCAGATCGAAAAAATGAAGGTGGGCAACCCCCAAGAACTGGGCACTCAAATGGGTCCGATGATCCGCGAGTCCGATGCCATTAGGGTTGGAGACTGGATTCAGGAGGCGGTAAGCTCTGGCGCTCGGATCATAGCCGGAGGAGATAGGGAAGGTTCCTTACATGCTCCGACGGTGGTGGCTGATGTTAAACCCGAGATGCGGATATCTTCTGATGAGCTATTCGGGCCGGCGGTGGCTGTGAGCCATTTCGATAATATCGACGAAGCTATCGCCATGGCCAACGATACCATCTATGGTCTTTCAGCAGGAGTGTTCACCCAGAATCTGGAGTGGGCTATGCGCTTTGCAAAGGAAGTGCAGTCGGGCAGCATCATGATCAACTCCAGCCCCCAGTTCAGGGCTGATCTCATGCCCTACGGCGGACTGAAGGACAGCGGTATGGGTAAAGAAGGCCCATATTATGCTGTGCAGGAGATGACGGAGCTAAAGATGGTTGCTTTTCACTGATATTGGGGCGCTTGGGCTGTCGCGTTGGCGTATTTGCCCTTCTTCAAACGGTACAGGGCTAGGGCTGACAAAAAGAAAGAACCCCACTTGAGGATCTGGGCCCAGCCCAGCTTGCTTTCTCCAAGAGTCCGGTTTGCAAAGGTGATGGGGACCTCAGCCATTGCCATGCGGCGGCTCATCACCAAGAGCATTGATTCCACCTGGAACTCGTAGTCGTTGGCTGTCGACCGGTCCACCACAAGCTGGGCGGCACGGGCGCTGTACACCCGGTAGTTGGTGGTTGACTCGTTGGGCGTACCCAAGAGACGGCAGGCCATAAGATTTGCTATTCTGCTCCGAATCCGCCTGCTCCAGTCCCAGTTGACCGTCTTACCCCCGGAGATGTACCGGCTGCCAATGACAAGATCCGCGTTCTGAGATGTTGCTGCATGGAGCAACCTGGGCAGGTCCGCAGGATCATGGGAAAAGTCGGCATCCATGGTCATGATGTAGTCGCACCTCTCGGCCAAGCAAGCTTCCAAGCCATGACGGATGGCAGAACCCAAGCCCCTATTTTCGTAACGGGAAATCACGGAAATCCCCGCATACTTGGCCGACAGAGCCCGGGCAACCTCTCCGGTGCCATCGGGGCTGTTATCGTCGACGATGGTGATGCGTAGATGGTCGGACAGGGGTAGGGCTTCCAACTCCTCGATCATCGCCGGCAGGTTGCCAGCTTCGTTGTATGTTGGCAAGACCAGCATTACCGTAGCCAAAAAGACGCCCCATTCTGCATCTTGTCCATCACCTCACGATGCTCAAAGATCCGTCGTAAACCGAACATGCCCTGGCGCCAGCGGTAGGGGCAGGTTTGAAACCTGCCCTACGCATCAACGCTTGACCACACCAAGGCTGCTGCACCCAGGAGCCCAACATCGTCACCCAAGGAGGTGACCACCACATTAAACCCGCATTGGCGGATGTGGGCCATGGTGTTGGCCCGGACATATCCTTCCACCATCGGCTTTAGATAGTCCCAGTTCTGGGAGACGCCGCCGCCAATAACGATGGTATCCGGGTTGAGAAGGTGCAGGATGTTTACCAGTCCAACGCCGAAAGCTTTGCTCACGTGCTCCAGCAGCTCGACGCACATCTCATCGCCAGCCTTGGCGGCTTGGAACACGACCTCGGCTGTTATTTTGCCAAGGTCGCCGGAAACGATATTCAGCAGCATGGAGTCCGAGTGGGTCTGTACCATCTTCTGGGCGGATTCTCTGATGGCTGTGCCCGATGCATAGCTTTCCAAACACCCCCGGTGACCGCACTTGCATAAGGGGCCGGAAGCATCTATGCACATATGACCAATTTCGCCGGCCATCCCGTAAGCCCCATCCAACAATCGTCCATCCACCACGATGCCGCCGCCGATGCCGGTGCTTTGTGTTATGTAGACCAACGTGCGTGACCCGACGCCCGCACCGTAGATGTATTCGCCGAGGGCTGCCAGATTGGCATCATTGCCTGTCAGCACAGGCCACGTTCCTTTTCCCTGCCAGATACTCTTGAAAGACACGCCATCCAGATGAAGCAGGTTCGGCGGAGCGTACAGAATGCCCGTGACGGGATCAACGGGGCTTGCTGTTGCTATTCCGATCCCCGCCACCACCCGGCGCTCAGCCATGGACAAGCCCACAGATACGATATCGTTGAACCTGCCAATGATCGCATCTCTGGGATCACTGGATTTGGTCAAGACGCGCTGTCGCCAGATGATTTCCCCCGTCCTGGTTACGAGGGCTACCCGGACCCAGGTGCCGCCCAAGTCGATCGCCACCACAACCGGTTCACCACCAAGCGGCTGGTCCTTATCCAATTGGAGCTCCTTTTTGGTGCGGTCCGTGACTGAAGGGTTTCACGGGAATACCAAGCTGCTCAAGGCATCTCGCAGATCATCGGGCTCGGTGGGTCCAGAGAACTTACGCGCCAAGTTACCATCTCTGTCGACGAAGAACTTTTCGGGAAGCTTTCTAACGCCATAATCTATGGCAATTGCTCCCTTGTCATCTATGATGTTGGGATAAGGCACTCCCAGCTCATTTACGAAATCCCGTACGTTATCTTCTTGGTCCCATATTGCTACACCCAAGAATTCGACGCCCTTGCCACGGAATTCATCATACACTTGCGCAAGCCCCGGGGCTTCACGCCGGCATGGTGGACACCATGACGACCAGAAGTCGATGACGACCACGGTGCCCTTCAAGTCATCCAAACTTACGGTCCGGCCGTCCAAGGTGGTCCCTTGGAAGGATGGGGCTGGCTTGAGCTCCAACACTGTATCACCGAATGCCGAGTTGATTCCCGGCCTTCCGATGCTGTTTTCGGAGCGCGCAACGCCCCAAGCCAAGATGGCAAAGAAAGCAGCCAAAGGGATCAGTGCAGCTGCCAAGATCAGGTTGCGTTTCCGAGCTTTGCTTCTGCTATCTCCTTGAGTTGTCAGACCTGCCTGATTCAAGATTCTCCTCTGGCTCTTGGTGTACGGGGCCTTCGTGGGGATGAGTTTCAGACCTGTCCCCGCGGGATACCGTCCGGAGCAGGTGGTCCTTAGCTATTTGGCGGGATCTTTGGTACTCCTCTTCATCGATCCATTCCTGCTCGTACAGATCGTCAAGATGAGCGATCATCTGGACCATCTGGTCTTCATCCATATCATCAATCCCTTCAAGATGCCCCAAGCCCTGTTCAGAGGATTCTGGGGCGGCCGGCGAAGCATCGTTCCGCCGGCGATGTGAGACCAACGCATAGGTCAACATAGCTATCAGCACAGCAGCCAAGGTTTCGGGTAAGCCTATTCTGAGCGCCTGGCCGTCTGCAAAGCTTTCTTTGGTCTTTCCCCACCAAGACGGAGTTGGCAACCCCGAAATGCGGTAAGACACCCTTTGCCCCGGCGCCAGCTTCTCACTTTCCCATGATGCGTAGGTGATTCCTCCAATGTCCACCTGTTGTTGTTCCACCAACTGGGTGGATTCCACAGATCCCAGGTCTGCTCGGACCAACAGTCCAAAGGTATCGACGCCCATGGGGAATGATCTGGTGATCAATGTTGAGCTGCCTGAATAGGGCACAACGTAGGTGTAGGTAACCTGGTGCCTGCCAGGCTTGACCGGGGCTGTCAGGGCAAATCCTGTGCCGATGTTGATGATCTCACCCCCAGGGAGGTCGGACCCCACATCCAGGTTGATAGCTCCTTCCGGCAAAGAAAAGCGCATGAAGTTGAAGTTGGCTGGCTGTTCCAAATCAGGCACGAAGGTATGGTCTCCATCGTTCATGATGCCAACCGCTTCCAGCGCCGAAAGTCTGCTTTTATCGGCGCCTCGATCAATGAGCATTATATCTGCTTCAAGTCTGATGATATCAATGGACTGGAGGGTTTCATAGACCACCAACTCAATGGATTCGGAACCCACAGGGGGTGGGACAGCAGCGCTGTAGGGGACACCTTGGAAGTTGGTTACGACAGCATAAGCGCTGTTTTCCGCCGCCTCGACAGCCTGAAATGTGTAGGAGCCATCTTCCTGTGTCAGGGTTGCAACAACATCAATCTGACCTTCATCTCCGAACCTGTGCAACAGCACCTCAAGGCCAACTGGAACCTCGCCGCCAAGGGTGCCGTTTCTCACCGTTCCTGACACATCCACAGCTTCCACTGCCCAAGCGGCCCGATTATCGCCGGTGGACAACATGGACGCCAAGCCCAAGAGCAGCGCCAGAAGAAAGAAGAACGGGACGATGCGGATTCGGTCGGCAATAGGCTGTATCATAGTCTTCTTTTCTTCCGTATGCTGGCGATTGCTATGTTCATTCATGCTCAATGTTCGGAACGCTGGAATCAGGGATGGGTTTGTGATCCGTCTCCACCTCATCGTCCGAAGACCTACGGGCCAGGATCCGCTCTTCCAGCACTAGGTCCAACCGGGAAAGCTCCTGGTTTTGAATTGAGCGGGCAGCATCGACCCTGAGCTGCTGCAACTGACGGCGGTGTTCTGATTCCTCAAGGGTCCCTATCTGATATTCCAACTCCAAGGCGCGGATTTCTTCGTATATTTCTTCCCGCTCTTTGCGGAAATCCGCAGGGTCAGGTTCGGTGCCCGCCCCGACGACATCATCTTCGGAACGGTCTTCAGGATCGCTTGTCCAGCGGAAAAACGGATATATCACGACCGCTATGGCAAACACCGTCAGGAGACCTACGATGAGTATGGGCATAGAAGATGATCTTCCTATCCTCGGGCGTCTGCGGGACCCGGTTTTCAACCTGGTCCAGGCCCTGATGTACGCTAGTCACTACCTGCTTGTTCCGCCGTTCCGGCGATGTTGCCCGTACTGGTGCGGATGACCGCGGCAGCAGGCGCCGTAGATTCCGACGGAATTCTTCTGGGCCACAACGAAACCAAGCTGCCAAGCATAAACACCGGTCCGGCAATCCACATCCACCAGACAAGCGGGTTGACGAACACCCGAAAGCCGGCTCCGCCATCTTCGAGGAGCTCGCTTGGCACTACATAAAAATCTTCGACGGGAGTGGAACGTATCGCTGCCCGGGTGCTGGACATCTGGAAGTCGGGGTAGAAAGCCCGCTCAGGGGTGAGGTCTCCAATGTAATCAGCCCCATTATAAGTCCGTATGGTGAACACGTGCTCGGTGCGGTCTGACTTCTGGGTCGATTGGGCGCCAACATATTCGATACGGTAATCACCGATTACGGCACTTTCCCCCGGCTGAAGGACAACATCCCGCTGGACCCCATAGAATGACGATCCCACAACCCCCAGCATCAATAGCACCATGGACAAGTGCACGATATATCCCCCGTACCGGGGCCGGTTGGCGGAGATGAGCTTTACGAAGGCAAAGAGATAATTGTTCCCCTGACGATGCAAGGTAATGCTGCCCCGGCGCCATTCCAACAATATCCCAGAAGCTACCATCGCGCATATTCCGAAGGACAACAGGGGAAACGGATCATCGACTCCGAGGAAACCCAATACCGCCACCACGATAAGGGCCGATACTACCGGAGGAGCTAAAGCCCTTAATAAAGTGCGCACCGACGCCCGGCGCCACGGCAGCAGCGGCCCAACACCCATCAAGAAGACCAATGCCAGCAGCAACGGCCCGTTGACCTGGTTGTAGAAGGGTGTGGCGACGGTGATCACGCTTCCCCTGAAAGCTTCTGAGATCAGGGGATATACCACCCCCCATAAGGTCACGAAAGCGATGGTCAGAAGAAGAAGGTTGTTCAGCAGAAAAGCTGCTTCCCGCGATAAGGTCGATTCCAGTGTCGATTTGCTCTTCAGCAGGTTGTACCGCAGGAAGAAGACCGCGAAAGGCACCACAACGCCGATGCCGGTGAACATCAGGAAAATCCAGCCCAAGGACGAAGCCCCAAAGGAATGGACCGAGGGCACCGGGCCTCCCCGGTTCATGAACATGCCATAGAGGGCCAAGCCAAAGGCGATGTTGATAAGTACGATGTTCCACATACGGAACATCCCACGGCGTTTTTGGACCATGATGGAATGAATGAAGGCAGTCAAGCCCACAAAGGGCATGAACCCTGCGTTTTCCACAGGATCCCAAGCCCAGTAACCTCCCCATCCCAGTATCGTATAGGCCCACCAAGCCCCCAAAAGCAGACCGGAACCCAAGATGGTCCAGCTGATTATTCCCCAGGTGCGGCCTGCATCCACCCATTCATCGCCGACCTTCCCTTCTATCAACGCACCCAGAGCAAATGCAAAGGGAATAGCCACCGAGATGAGGCCTGCCATCATCACCGGTGGATGGATGAACATGCCCGGATGGGTCAGGAGCGGATTGATGCCTTGACCATCGACAGGAACAAAGGACAACTCATCGAAGGGGTTGGCCATAAAGTACGTGACCGCCAAGAAGAAGGTGAGGACCAACATCAACACCATGTTGGTGTAGGGGATGAAGTCCCTCATCTTATGGGGAGCCAATCTCAGAGCCAGGGCGGACATCACCGCCAGAACAAAACCTATGTAGAGAAGGGAACCTTCATTGCCTGCGTAGAATGCAACCCACGTGTAGATCCTGTCCATCGCCAGGTTGCTGTGCTCAGCTACGTAGGCGATCTGGAATTCATTGGTAAGAAAAGCTCCCACCAAGCTGATCACAGAAACTGCCAAGGCCAATACCACGAGGTATAGCGCGAAACGGGCGCTTTCTTGCAGTTCGGGAATGCGCCTCAGCCGTCCCAACCCGGAGCCCAATGCGGAGTAGGCAGCCAGGGCCACCGCCAACGCCAAACTTATGCTGCCAAGGTCAGCCAACCATTAACCTCGTTCTTCTTCGGAAGGCGCTGATGATGGTCCGGGCGCCTGGGTCTGCTGAGTTCCCTTTAGCTCGGCATCCGCCAAGGTGAGGTATTCCGTCATGCCTTCAGTTTCAGAAGGATCTAACAAATCGCCATCTCTTGCGCGCATACTCCGAATAATCAACAGCAATACGATGCCGGCCCCAGCTAGAACGATGGGCGGGACCACCCACACCATCAGGTTGAATCCTTCTTTCGGGGGCGCTGCCAACACCTCCTCACCATAACGGTCCACGAAGTATCGGAGTATCTGCTCCCGCGACCATCCTGCTTGAAGCTTTTCCCAAACAATGTCCCTCATCTGATCAGCCAACTCCACTTGGGATTGGTCTATGGTTTCTCCGGGACACTGGAGGCAGATGAGCTCTTTGTGGATGGACTGTGCCCGTTCTTCCAAGGGAGCAGGTTCTTCGGCGCCACACGACAAGGTCATCAACACCGAACCCAGCAGGAGGGTAGTTAGTAGCGCATGTGGGCGAGTTAGCTGCACAGCCGGGATATTACCTCAAGTGAGCCGGACGGCATATGTCGCCCGGCCAGCTCCAAAGATCAGGGGCAGTCGGCATTACCCTCGATAAGACAAGCCCGGATGTAGTTGACCACCTGCCATCTTTCATCCACGGAAAGCAGCTTTTGAAAGGATGGCATAACCGTCACGCCGTTGGTGACCCAGCCGAAGAGGGCGGCATCCGCTTGCTGCACCACAAAGGGATCGGTCAAGTTTGGGGTGATGGTGTACGGTTGTGCATCTGTCCCATAGTTGTACCGGTCTTTCATGGTCTGCAGTACCGGGCCATCCGCTTTACCCTGCGCGCCATGACAAAACACGCAGTTGCTGGCAAATATGGATTCTCCGGCGTGTAGAACGGTTGGCGACGCCTCAAATGGGTTCTCACCAGTGCTGATCTGCACCCCGGTGATGGGCACAGCTCCGGCGGGGGCCGACAAGCGCGGAGGTTCATGGGGGCCATAGGACTGTTGGTAGTGCATCTCATAGAAGATATCCACGGGGTAGGTCCCGTTGGAGCAGCCCACGGCTACGATGCTTGCCAACAGTAGGATGGAGACCATCAGGCTTACTCCCCGTCTTTTCAGGACTCGGGAGATGATGGCGCACCTGCGTGCTCCTCCTTCAAGAAGGGGACCATTCCCATCATATGAACGAATCTTACCCGTCATAGCTGTTATGCTTGCCCCCGCTTAACATCCACAGCCCCGGCTTGGGTCAGGGTTTGTTCCACCCGGTTGGCTTCGCCTTCTTCACAGTTCACCAACACCCCAACATAACCTTCGGTGATACGGTCATCGTACAAACCCAAGGATGGTCTGGGAAGCCGGGATTCGAAGATGATGCCCAGCACCGTAAACAAGATCGCTCCCAACATGGTGCCTTCGTAGGTTACGATAGCCATGGGCGGCAGCGACAAAATGGGCTTCCCTCCCGTTACCAGAGGATATGCCATCTGGGTCATGGAAGTTAACAGGATGCCCGCGGTCAGACCGCACAGGGCGCCGACGAAGGGGAACACGTACAGGCGGTGGCTGCTTTCCCGCTCGCCGAAAGCTCCTTCAGGATAGGGAGCGCCTGTGAGGAAATCATAATCTTCGTTGCTAAGTCCAATGCGCTGGAGGCCATCCCCTGCTTCAGCAGCGTAGTTAGCGTCGGAATACAAGCCCAAGACACCTACCTTAGCCATCTCACTTCTCCTTCCTTCATCCTTTGGGGCCTTACCCACCACAATCCATGTCGTCTGCCGGTCCTGTGACCACATATATGGAGCCCCTGTGTCCGGACTCCCGCTTCCGAGGGGGAGGCAAATGTGGATGAAGGTCTCTTTTCTACATCTACTCTTATCTACTCTTCGCGGATTACCGCTGGGACCTTTCTTCGTCCTATCTGAATTTCAGTCCGTAGTATCTCCCCTTCTTTGATATCGTAGAGGGGGATCAGTGGGAACACCTTGGCAAATAGTAAAAGAAGCATACATACCAACGCAAAGGTGCCTATGACGATCACCACCTCAACCGGGCTGGGAGCATAGGTGTACCAGGTGAAATTGAGGGTCTGCTTCTGGGCAAGCCCAGGTACGATGATGAGGAACCGCTCCAACCACATGCCGATGTTCACCGAAACGCAGGCGACGATCATCAGCGCGGGGTTTCTACGGATACCTTTGAATAACCACATGGACACCGGGATGAAGTATGTGGTGCCCACGAAGGTTATGAACCACCAACTCCAAGGAGCTTGAGCGGTCAGGAAGTCCTTGACGCGGATCTCATCAGCTTCCAAGCTATACAGCCCGAACAAGAACTCCAAAACGAAGAAGAAGAACCACCCGGTAGCTACCACCAACAGCAACCGCCCCAGGGCGTCGAAGTGCTCTGGGCGGATGTAGGCTTGCCACCCGTAGAGCCACCGCATGACCGCCATCACAATAACCACCGCAGCCACCCCTGAGTGGACAGCCCCGACGACAAAGTAGGGCGGGAATATGGTGGAATGCCAGCTCTTCACCGAGATCGCCATGCTGAAGTCGAAGGACACGATGCTGTGCACCGAAACGAAGACCGGCAGGATCAGGGCGGACAATAGCACCCCTGCAATGATCTGAAGCTTCCATTGCCTGGAGTTACCTCGCCAACCCATGGCGAGGACAGAATATATCTGGCGCCGAATTCCCGTCGAACGGTCCCGAACCACAGCTAGGTCCGGCAAGAGGGCGATGTAGACGAACAAGGTGCTGGATATGAGGTACGTGAACACAGCCGACGGGTCCCAGACCAACGCCGATCGTACGTTGGGATACACACCCCTCGCCCAGTCGAAGGGGAAAACCCAGTAGAACACCCGCCATGGCCGCCCAGCGTGGATCAAAGGCATCAGCATAGCGGTCATCAAGGAAAAGACCGTCAGGACTTCGGCAGCCCGGGTAGCCGGACGCCTCCATTCAGCCTTGGATAGACGAAGTATGGCTGACAACATCACGCCAGCGTGGGAGATACCGATCCAGAACACGAAGTTGGTGATAAAGAAACCCCACATCACAGGACGGTTCAGGCCGCTTACCCCCAAGCCGCGGTTGAACATGAAACCGGCAGCGCACATTGCCCCCAGCACAAAGATGCCCAAGAAAGCAATCAGGCCCCAGTGCCACTTGGGGTGCTCGACAAGGGTGTGAAGCAGGCTCCGGTTTATCTCCCGGTCTGTTACCGGTCTACCTTCCTGCATCGGTTTCCTTCATCTTGACATCCATTCTCTACTCCGGCTTCCCCAGCACCAAGTACCTTCCCTTCATGAATGGGCGGTACAGGACGTACATCAGTCCTTCCTTCATTTCCCAGATGGACACCAAAGGCAATAACCGTGTGCCCAAGAGGAAGATCATGGCAGCCCCAGCCAACCCGCCGGTCACCATGAGAACATCCAGCAAATCAGGGGTTACAGGCAGCAACTGGGCTGCAATGCCCCCGTTGGGGGCTTGAAACTCCGCTATGGATTCAGCCCCCACATCGCGAATGTTGAAGGCAGGGACGTACAGGCGAACCATCATGAAGAAAGCTCCCATCGTCACCGATACGCCCGCGACGGTGGGACCGATGATGCTTTTGCGCAGTCCGTTCCATAGCAGTATCGCGAAGGGGATGAAGAAGCTGAAGAACAAGTTCAGTAAAAATGCGGTGCGGTAAGATTCGATCATCAGCAACTTTATGACACTCTGTTCGGTGGCATCCCGGCCATACCAGAAGGTCATGAACTCGCTGAACCAGAAATATCCCCAAAGTAGGGTGAGCCCCAGAAGCACCTTGCCCAATGACCAGAATGGGTCCAGGCCGATATACCGGCGGTAGCCGCCAAAGTTTCGCATCAAAAACAGGACGACGATCAACATTCCGGCTGATGCTTGGACGCCGGTAAGGAAATGGTGGGCCGCAAAGATGGAATCACGCCAACCTGGTATCAAGCTGAGCGCAAAGTCCAAGCTGATCAGCGCATGTACCCAGACCAGCAGCATGAAATAAAAGCCGCCCAAGATGGCTAGCTGGCCTTTTTGAATCTTCCAATCCCGTACCGTACCTTGCCAACCGCCGGTTAAGCGACCCAGTATCTGAGCACGCATCCCGGTGGATACGTGGGCTAGCTGGGCCATATCAGGCCGGGCTGAGACCCACAAGATGGCCAAGCCGCATACAACCAACCCGATCAGACCAGCTACGTCCCACCATATGGGTGCGCCGATGGGAACCTCGAACCAGATGGTCCGGCGGTCTTGTCCCAACTCAAGGACCCCGTCGCCATTGAGATCTATTTCGGGGAGCACGATGAGCAGCGGTATGAAAGCCAGGAGGGTGAAGATTCCCACCAAGGAAAACAGCTCGGAAGCCCGGGAAAACGGCCTGCGCCAGTGGTTCTGGGTCCAACGGAAAGCTATGGATGCCAGCGGCGCTGTGGTCGTCGTGACGATGAGAAAAGCGAACATAGCGGCATAGTATCCCCACTCGTTCCGCGCAGCATCTGAGAATCCTTGGTCCACGGCCCGTACCACAAAGGCTGCGATGCCCAGGACAAAAAGACCACCCAGAACAATCACTGCCAGCCAGAACTTCTGGCTGGTGGAGTTGTACTTCTCCGTCAGGTCATACATCACACCCTCGGGAGTAAGGTGCACTTCGGGCGGGCCTACTTCAACCGGCGTTCTAGCCATGTCCTTCTTCCCCGGAGCGACGAGGATCGATCTTCTTCAGGTAAATGACGTTGGGTTCGGTGCCTATACTCTTGAGAAGCTGATAGGCTCTAGGATCTTTGAGGATTTTCTCGTTGGTGTCTTGGTCAACAGCAACATATCCGCTCAGCTCGCTGTCAGGATCGTTATAATCCCCGAAGACCAGTGCGGTGGTGGGGCACGCTTGCACGCAAGCGGGCGAGAAGTTTCCTTCAGCCAACGCCTGGTCGTTCAGGTCTCCTCCTTCGGCTGCCTCCACCTTCCGTTCACCCCTTCTGACCCGCTGGATGCAGAAGGAGCACTTCTCCATTATCCCACGGCTACGGACGGTTACGTCGGGGTTTAGCTGGTTCCTCAGCCGGTCCGGCCATACAGGTTCCCAATAGTTGAAGAATCTCACCTGGTAGGGACAGTTATTTGCGCAGTATCGGGTGCCCACACAACGGTTATAGACCTGAACATTCAAACCTTCGTCGTTGTGGTAGGTGGCGAACACCGGGCACACCGGCTCGCAGGGCGCATTTTCACAATGTTGGCAGAGCACAGGAAGGAAACGGGCTTTGATGTCCTGGAAGGGTGCATCTTCGGGCGTGTTTCTGTACTTCTCCGGCACCTCCCAATACCGTTGGATGTGAATCCATTCTATCGGCCTTCGCTCATGGAACAGGGCTTCAGTGTTTATCTGAACGTTGTTTTCCACTTGGCAGGCAACCACACATGCTTGGCAGCCTGTGCACTTGTCAACATCTACGATCATGCCCCATTTATGGGGCTTACGCTGGGCCATTGCCTAGCCTACCTTTCCTGATTCCAGAGTTCTATGCACATCATAACCATGTTGGGTCAGCCCCCGGTCACCTGAACAGGGTCCTCATGTGATGTGCCTATGGGGAAGGCCGTTACGATGCCCTCAAACTTGGAAACCCTGACGTTCTGTCCGGTGGGCGTAATCCGAACGCGAGTGGCTGCCCATGCCAGTGCGCCGCTTCCTGCATCAGTCTGAGGAGACAGAAGGGAAATGATGTTGCCTCCCCTCATCTCTCCATCTCTGGTGGCATATTCGATCCCAGGGAGATGCCCTTGACCCACCGGTATCCCCACTATATCAGGCGGAAAAGCTGGGTGCAGATATACGACCGCTTCGATGTTTCCTTCGGTGGAAACGACGCTCACCACATCCCCCTCTTCAAGCCCAAGCTCGCGACCTCGGCGGGCGTTGATTTCGATCCATGTCTGCCAGGTGACGGTGGTCAATGGGTCTGGAGCTGCTTGCAACCAAGGTAGATGGGCGCCTCTGCCATCAAGCAACGAGTTGTGCAAGAAGGGCGCCAAGTGGAAGACATTTCCTCCACGGGGGCCATGAAACTGAGGGCGAGGATACTGCTGGGCCAATTCCAGCAGGTTGGGAGCAGCAGGTGAGCTGGCGCCTCCGGTAAACCCTCTGTCCTCCCAGCCGCCCCGTTCCAGCAACTTGTTCCAGAAAGCTGGGAAGCTGGAAATAGTCAGCTGGTCTTCACCTTCTTTTAGCAAAGGCGTACCCCGTCCCAGATCGAACAGCTTCTGGGCTGCTTCCTTCAGCACCTGTTCGAAACTGCCGGGCAGACCATCATCCATACCCAGATCATCGGACAAGGTCAGAAGCAAATCAGGGAAGCTGCGAGGATCGATCTCCGGCAACGGATTGACCACCGGCTGCTGGAAACCCACCATCTGGAAGCCGGGCCCCGGATCGGGAACATCGTCGCCCCAATCTTCCAAGGCTGCCCGTACGGGGAGGATCAGGTCCGCCCGCTGGGCTGTATCGTCCATGAAGCTGGAGAAGCTAACCACCAGCGTATTGTCCGAAGCATTGTCCAAGGCCCGGCCAAAGCCGACGCTATCGGGGAGGCTGTAAGCTGGGTTGGCTCCATGCACCATGAGGACCTTTGTCTGGCCGCTCCGGAGGTTTTCAGTAACCTCTGCCCAGTCGTCCATGTTGCCCACCGGGTAGGGAGAACTGAGATCTTCGAAGGGTGGCGGAGGATTGAAAACAACCCCTCCGTCCCCAACCTGCCCCCCGACGTTGCCAACCAGGTGGTTAAGGGTCAAGATGGCGCGCAAGTTGAAGCTGCCGTTGGTCTGACCTGCGGCTTCGCCACCCCCTATCGCCAAGGGGGATTTGGCGCCTGCAAACTCTGCTGCGATCCTTTGAATCATATGAGCAGCTGGTTCATCCCGTATGGTTTCGGGTATGCCGATGTACCAAGGGTTGTTCGGGTTGACGATGTTCTCGGCGCTGTAGGGCTCCAAGGCTGCCAGAAGACCATCCCGGCCGGCGCCGCCGGCCATGGACCCCACCGCCTCAGGCGCATGGGGGCCGGATATGATGGCGTGGGCAATGCTCAGGGCCAGCGCCCCATCCATCCCCGGGGTGATGGGTATCCACTCATCGGAACTTGCGGCGGTCATGGAAAAACGGGGGTCCACCTGCACAAAGGAGCCTCTGACGCCGCCGTGTTCATGGGAACGGAGTTCCCCGAAACCTTTGGAGAGCTGTACCGGGGAGAGCCAGGTGGACAAGAAATCGGCTCCAAAGGAAAGGAGGTAGTCGGAACCGCCGATATCAAAGCAGGGGAAAGCATCTTGGCCGAAGATGTCCTTGGTTGTCGACCTCAGCGCCGAATTCCCCAGCAGGTCAAGCCCCAGATGGCGGCCCTCGAAGGTTGATGCAAACCGGGCGACCACCATGCCGAGATGGCCTCGCAGCGGGTCGGTGATGATCGTCATTTCTGAGCTGTTGAGCGCTCGGAGCTTGGCAGCCATGGCGTTCATGGCATCATCCCATGTGGTGGGCGCATATGTGCCCGCACCCCTGGCTCCGACCCTCACCATGGGCGCAGATATGCGGTCGGGGTGGTATATGGTCTGGAGTGCGCCATCGCAGCGTACGCTCTGTTTGCCCGCGTTGGTCAGGTAGAGGGGATTACCCCTCACCTTCTTGGCTCGTCCCTCCATCACCCTCACGAAGATGCCTTCACGCTCGGGGCATTCGCCGCAGAGGGTAGCGTACCAAGTATCCCGGCCCGTAACCAGGTCCTCGGGAAGGTCCACGGGGCTCTGTAACTGCATCTCACGGTCAGGAAAGACGTTGCAAGCCACAGCTCCCAGTGCGGAGATGCCCGCCCATTTCAAGAAACTTCTACGTGTTACCTTCATACATCCTCTAGTAGTGACAGGTCGTGCAGTCGGTAGGTGCATCGTTGTCACGATGGCAATCTACGCAATCGCCCATCTTCAACGTACGTTCCTGCTTCACCTTGGTCATTTCCCGCACCTCGCCGTGGCAGATGGTGCAGGTCTGTTCCACGGCGGTCCTATCATTTGCCACAGCCAAACCGATCACATCCTCCTGCTGGGTGAAGTAGCGCAGGTGGGGTTCATGGGCAAACTGAACATGATCGGGAACCCTGTGAACTCGTTCCCAGTTGATTGGCTCAGGGGTCTCGCCCGGTATCGGTTCTCCCGATGGGTCCAAGGCGGCGTACCGGAGCAGCTTGGCGATTTCAGGATTGTTTTCGCCGGTTACCGTTGCATGACAAGCCACGCACTGTTCCAAGGCTGGCACGGTGGCTGCCTCTCCGGCGACGGCATTGCGGTGGCAAAACTCACATTGGATGCCTTGGTCTTTCACATGCACATCATGAGGGAAAGCTATGGGCTGGTCTGGCCCCCCGGCGCCAAAGCCGAAAATGGGTGTCGACCACCATGCTGTGACCACATACACCAACACAAACACCATTATCGCCGTTGTCACCAGCCCTCCCAGAGCCAGTGGCAGGAGCAACGGCAACTTCTTCATCAGCGTTTTTCGTTGCATCGCTAAGTATCCATCAACCGGATGGTAGGTGCGGGTTTGAAACCCACCCGTACACTCGCCTTCATCCGAGAGGTCCTAATGTAATTGGCATTCGTAATCGATACTCGCCCACTCACAAAATTCTCGAAGGATTGAATCAGATCCAGAACCGATTATACAGGTCTTCCAGCAGGATGGTGTTCTGGACGGTCCAGAACATAAAGAGCACAGCCAAACCGATGAGCGCAAAAACGCCGGCGTACATGGGTCGGCGAAGCATGAGGAACCTTGCAGGGAGGTGGCCTGAATCTACCAGCGACGGGATGACGGCATGGGCCGTGAGGAAGGTGAAGGCTATGAGGACAATGCAGAAGAAGTAGGCCCATAACCAGTGAAGCCAGTTGCCGATGTCCGACCAAAGGCCTGCGTCAACGATGGCCGGGTCTACTTCTGGCATGGGCGTCCGTACCTCCCTCACCTCATCTACGGGGGCAGGCGCGAAACCTGCCCATGCGGGGCAAAATCCAAGTGAAAATTATCACAGTCGCAAAGTGGTGTCAAGGGGAAATGAGTGGTATTGACCCCCATGTCTGAGCCCATTAGAATACCTTCGATTCACCGTGAGGAGCTGTCATCATAGATGGACAGGGGCCACGGGCAGGTCCGGACCTGTCCCTACGAATGGCTCTCCCCATCCTCGCGGAAACGGAAACTTAACCCCTATGTCTGGATTCCCAGCTTGGCGGGAAAGACACATGTGGCGGAGGTAGCTTGCATGGATGACCGAACCCTGGGAGGGACGGTGTATTCTCGAAGGAATGTGCTCGGGAAGATGTTCTTGGGGGCCATGGCCTTGGTCGGAGCTGTACCGCTGATAAAGAGCTTCTACAGGTCGGGAGCCGGTACGGCATCTGCTGACGACGAATTCCCGCCCGAAGGTTCGATCTTTCATCCTAAGCAGGACCCCCGAAACGACCCACGAAGAGGGTAGGCTCTAAACCTGACCCTGCCGGCCAAGCAGGACCCCCGAAATGACCGACGAAGAGGGTAGGTTTAAGGATAGTCTGAATAAGTCCCCCTGGATGCGGAGGATGGACCTGAAACCCGTTCCTACAGAGGGGCGAGGTTTCCGCATTCGCGGGAATGACGGTCTTCAGGCGAGTTGTTCAGAGGTTCCCTAAAACCTTGGCACACACGCCAGATTGTCTAGAAATGGATCGCCCCCAACGGCAGACCTTAGATTCCTCACTACGTTCGGAATGACAGGGGGGTGCGTTCGGCATGACGATCCAGGATTCGGAATGACAATCGACGGGGCACCCCTTTTGGAGGAGCGCCTCCCTCCCCGTCATTCCGAGGAGCACCCCCTCCCCCCGTCATTCTGAGGAGCACCCCCTCCCCCGTCATTCTGAGGAGCGCCCCCTTCCCCCGTCATTCTGAGGAGCGCCCCCTTCCCCCGTCATTCTGAGGAGCGCCCCCTTCCCCCGTCATTCTGAGGAGCACCCCCTTCCCCCGTCATTCTGAGGAGCGCACGACGAAGAATCTAAGGATAGTCTGAATAAGTCCCCTTGGATGCGGAGGATGGACGTGAAACCCGTGCCTACAGACGGGCGAGATTCCCGCCTTCGCGGGAATGACGGGCTTGGGGCGAGTTGTTCAGAGGTTCCCTAAAACCTTGGCACACACGCCAGATTGTCTAGAAATGGATCGCCCCCAACGGCAGACCTTAGATTCCTCACTACGTTCGGAATGACAGGGGGGTGCGTTCGGCGTGACGATCCAGGATTCGGAATGACAATCGACGGGGCACCCCTTTTGGAGGAGCGCCCCCCTCCCCGTCATTCCGAGGAGCACCCCCTTCCCCCGTCATTCTGAGGAGCGCCACGACGAAGAATCTAAGGACAGTCTGAATAAGTCCCCCTGGATGCGGAGGATGGACGTGAAGCCCGTCCCTACAGAGGAGCGAGATTCTCTGAACTCACCGTCATTCCGAACTTCCCTCTGTCATTCCGAACGGAGTGAGGAATCAAAGGTCTCCCTCCGATGGCCTGCCCATTACTACGACGGTCTTTCGGGTGAGGAGGCACCTTAGGGATAGTCTGATTAAGTCCCTTTGCATGCGGAGGATGGACGTGAAACCCGTCCCTACAGAGGGGCGAGGTTCCCGCCTTCGCGGGAATGACGGGCTTCAGGCGAGTTGTTCAGAGGTTCCTTAGATTCTTCGGGGTGCGCCCCTCAGAATGACAGGGGGGAGGTGCGTCTCAGAATGACAGGGGGGAGGTGCCCCTCAGAATGACAGGAAGGAGGTGCGTCTCAGAATGACAATGAGGGGAGGGGACCCCCAGGTTGTCATTCCGAACTTCCCTCTGTCATTCCGAACGGAGTGATGAATCTAAGCCCGAATCCACCGATGGACAGGGATGGACGGCGTGAGGACAGCGGAAGGGGGTGAGGGAGTTACAGGCGCGATGATCCGGGCTCGAATTTGGGTAGACGGGAGGTTGGCGGGCGGTCTGCAGGCGCTTTTGGGGGCACCGATGGCGGCCTACAGTGGCTGTGGAGAGCGAGATGGCGGGATAGGACACGGCAAGAGGCGCTCGCGGACTGGGCTGGCGCGAGTTTGCGGGGACGTTGGGTTGGCTGGCGAGTCAGTGGCGGACGGGCGCCGTCAGGCAGGGAGTGGCAGGGCGCGCAATCGGGCCAGGGCACGATCGAACTGGGCTTCCCAAGGCCAGCGCTGTGGCAGATGCAGTGTGAGGCGGCGTGCCGAGCGGGTGATCCGTCCGGCCAGGGAGAAGAACCGTCGTCTGAGGGTCTTGGTGGTCACGATCTGCTCGCCCAGACCGATGCGCGCTGTCCAGCGGGCGAGGTTGTGGGCCATCACCTGTACCGCCAGCCAGGCGGCGTTGGCGGCGAAGCGGCCCGAGGGGAGATGGTTCAACCCCACACCGTGCTTGAGGTCTCGGATGGCATTCTCGATCTCGGCGTGGCGGCGATGGTCGGCCTCCAGTTCGAGCATCTCCCCGTCCCGGTCGGTGATGAAGCCGTGATAGCTGTAGGAGGCGAAGAGGGCCAGCTGGGAACCGGGCGTGGGCTTCACACGCCGGACGATGAGCCGCACCGGTGCGGCGTCAGGTTCACTCTGGAACGGAGTGCAGGTGGTCTCGGCCACATCGGCGGCGCCGTCCATCCAGTAGGGAATGGGAGTCCAGGCATCCTCTGGTATCGCCTCGATGAGATTGCGCAGGCTCTTGTGCTGGCGGATGGTGATGGAGAAGCGGACATCCATCTTGCGGCAGACGGATACCACGCCATGAGTGTAGAACCCGCTGTCGGCCCGTAGCGTGAGTCGTCCGTTGGCCCCGGCGTAGCGCACCCGTCCCACCGTCTCCCGCAGGAAGTGGGCGGCGCCGCGGGCGGTGTTGGCCCGGCCCTCGCGCAGCCGGGACATCAGCACGTCTCCGGTGCCGGCGGCGATGGCCAGCAGCGGGTGGTAGCCCCGCTTGCCGGTATAGCCGTGGTGGCGGGCGCCCTCCTTGGCCAGTCCGTAGGTCTCGCAGATGGTGGAATCGAGGTCGATGGTGAACGGCGCGTCGCCGGGTCCGGCACCGGCCTTCCAGACCCGGGCCAGCAACTCGCGGCTCACCCGGTCCAGTTGGCGGACATGGCCCCACCTGAAGCTGCGCAGGAAGGTCCCCAGGGTGGAGGGCGCCTTAGCCGTGAAACCGAGCACGCGGGCGGTCCCGCCGGCGCGCAGCACATCGGCGTCGTCGATGCAATCTCCGCCGGCTAGGGCGGAGGCCACCAGGGTCATCATCTTGTCGCCGGTGTTCGCCCGGCCCGGTGCGCCGCCGAGGTCGAGGTCCTTCCGGAGGAGTTGGGGCAGGCCAAGGCGCAGGGCGAGGGTGGCGGGAAGGATCAGCCCGGCATTGGCCACCAGGCGGTGATCGTCGAAGGCGATTTGGATGCGGTCGGGGTGGTTACGTGGTAGCATCTATCGGGTGCTCCTTTTCTGGGACCGGTTTTCTGTTACAAAACCATTATCCCAGATTCAGAGGCGCACCCTTTTGTTTCTTCAGCAGGCCTCCTACACGCCGTCCTTCGGTGGATTAGGGCTAAGGTCTCCCTCTGATGGCCTGCCCATTACTACGACGGTCTTTCGGGTGAGGAGGCGCCTTAGGGATAGTCTGAATAAGTCCCCTTGGATGCGGAGGATGGACGTGAAACCCGTCCCTACAGAGGGGCGGGGTTCCCGCCTTCGCGGGAATGACGGGCTTCAGGGGACGGGAATGACGGGCTTCAGGCGAGTTGTTCGGAGGTTCCCTAAAACCTGACCCTACCGGCCAAGCAGGACCCCAGAAATGACCCACGAAGAGGGTAGGTTCTAAACCTGACCCTACCGGCCAAGCAGGAACCCCCGAAATGACCCACGAAGAGGGCAGGTTTAAAACCTGCCCCTACCGGCTAGGCAGGACCCCGGCTGCGTACGTTATGTCATTACTTCCTGCGGCCGAACTCCCGTTCCAGATGGTAAGAGCTGAGGTGTATCATAGTTGGCCGTCCGTGGGGACAGGTGTGCGGGCTGTTGCAAGCTTCCAGCTGCCTGACAAGGCTTTCCATCTGGTCTTGGTTCATAATCATCCCAGCCCTCACCGCACTATGGCAAGCTATCGAAGCAGCCATAGCTTCATCCCGGTCCCGGAGCATCCCCTCGTAAGCTATCATGTCCAGCACTTCCGGTAATGCCTTTCCGGGGTCGGTGGTTGCAGCCACCCCCGGTATGCCTCGAATCAGGTAGGCGCGTTCTCCGAAGGGTTCCAGCAGGTATCCGTATGAGGTCAACAGGTCGATGTTGGCTTGCAGCAACGCTTCCTGCTCAGGTGACAGCTCCACAGACACCGGTTGAAGCAATGCTTGGACAGATGCTCTCCGGTTTGCAACCTCATCGGACACCCTCTCATAGAGGACCCTTTCATGGGCAGCATGTTGATCTATCAAGAACATCCCCTCGGAACCTTCAGCGACCAGGTAGGTGCTCTTCATCTGGCCTATGATGCGTAGGGTAGACATCCCCTGAACGGGCGTTGGAGATTCTCCTGTCTTCGGGACATCTGGGCTCTCGGGGCTGTACCTTGGGCCAGCAAAGGGGCTGTACCCCCCCGTACCTGGCAACGGGGGAGACCATTTCGGGGATGTATCCGGCGTGAGGGTAGGTGCGAAACCCGACCCTGCCGCTGAAGCGGGGAGGGACAGTTCCGGGACGGGGGCTATCGCGATGAGGGTGGTCCTGACCGCTCTCTGAAGGGATGAAAAGACCCGGTTATCATGGCGAAATCGCACCTCTCGTTTGGCAGGATGTACATTGACATCCACCTCGCCGGGAGGGACAGCCAAATTGATTACTGCCACAGGATACCGCCGGTCGGGTAAGAAGCCATGATAGGTTTCAGACAAAGCTACGGAAAGGATGTTGCTTTGCACCCAACGGCGATTGAGCAGAAAGGTGATGTAGGTGCGATTGGATTTATGGATAGAAGGATCTCCAACGTACCCAGACACCCTGTAACCATCCCCTGCGCCTTCCCACACAACCTCCAGCATCTGGGCGCCGGTGTCCGCCCCATACACCGAGATCACCGCATCCCTCAGGTTGCCGTTTCCGAGGGTGGTCAGGACGTTCTTTCCATCTATCTGCAGCCGGAAAGCCACCTCGGGGAAAGCAAGAGCAAACCGTGACACCAGGTCGCTAACTCGAAAAACTTCGGATGCAGGTGTGCGGAGGAACTTGCGGCGGGCGGGCAGATTTTCGAACAACCCTTCAACGGTGACGGAGGAGCCAACAGGGCATCCGGTGGCCCGGTTTCTTGTGAGCTCACCCCAACTGACCTGCACCTCTCGACCCGCGTCCTCGTCATTGGTCCGGGTGATCATCTTCACCTGGGCAACGGATGCGATGCTGGGCAAAGCTTCCCCACGAAACCCCAACGTGGTGATTTGGTCCAGATCATCGGCCCGGCTGATCTTGCTGGTGGCATGACGTTGAAAAGCTAACTCCACCTCGCCTGAAGAAACCCCGCATCCGTTGTCGACCACTCGCAGAAGCTTGATCCCTCCGTCTTGGGCCTCCACGGTAACCTGGGAAGCGCCCGCATCCAAGGAGTTTTCAACCAGCTCCTTGACAACCGAGGAAGGTCGTTCCACCACCTCGCCGGCAGCGATCACCGATGCTACATCAGGGTCCAGTAAATGGATCATTCCCCACCCAAATCTTGGCACATACCCAAGAAAGTTCTCCCCTCACATCGTGCTTCCCGCGTCCGGAGAAGCCCATCCGCCCGGACTTGCGACTCCGGCTCAAAGCCTGCTCCGTACCTGATACGGGGCCGGAATGCGGATTGGCGCACTTGCGCTAGAACAGGGGTAAAGCTGAGCCTCTGGCTTTGTATTGCCGGTCTTCGGAGTGGCCGTCTTTTATGTAATCTCCAATGATTTTGTAGATACGGGCCATCTGATCGTCGTTGGGTTTCTTGAAGAAGTAGGGCGGCACCCAAACACCGCCGAAAGCTGCCACGATCTCCGGGTAATCGTCGATAACGAAATCCGGGATAATATCGACTCCAAGGCCTTCCAACCGCTCATAGAATTTATCTGTCGGCTTCTCATAAACCCCGCTGATCATTGATTCCAGCTTATGTTCCCGGACCACCTCCCAGCGCAAGCCGACGCCGGACCATATATAGATTTTATGTTTATCGTCCAACAGTTTCTGTATAGTTTCGTGTGTGCCGGGTCTGAGGGTGTTGTCCAGACCCAGGATCGTATAATCCACGTCGAAAAATATGTTCAAAAAGTATCTCCTGACGGCGTAGAGGCGCGTGTTCACTCGCCCCTATATATGACTGTCCCGATGCTTGGTCGCAGCCATTGTACCTACACCGCAAAGATAACCGCAACAGCCCCCAGTAATCCCACACGGTCTTTGGCTGTCATCCTGAACGAGCGCAGCCCCCCATCCACCATCATCCTAAAACCTGGCATCATCCTAAAACAATGCATCCGCCCTACCCTCTGTCACCCTAAAACGGCGCAACCCCCCATCCAGCATCATTCTGAAACGGTGCAGCCTTCCATCCAGCGTCATTCTAAGGATAGTCTGAATAAGTCCCCTTGGATGCGGAGGATGGACGTGAAACCCGTCCCTACAGAGGGGCGAGGTTCCCGCATTCGCGGGAATGACGGGCTTCAGGCGAGTTGTTCAGAGGCTCCTTAGATTCTTCGGGGTGCGCCCCTCAGAATGACAGGGGAAGGTGCGCCCCTCAGAATGACAGGGAGAGGTGCTCCTCAGAATGACAGGAAGGAGGTGCGTCTCAGAATGACAATGAGGGGAGGGGATCCCCAGGTTGTCATTCCGAACTCCCCTCTGTCATTCCGAACTCCCCTCTGTCATTCCGAACTTCCCTCTGTCATTCCGAACGGAGTGAGGAATCTAAGGTCTCTCTCTGATGGCCTGCCCATTACTACGACGGTCTTTCGGGTGAGGAGGCACCTTAGGGATAGTCTGAATAAGTCTCCTTGGATGCGGAGGATGGACGTGAAACCCGTCCCTACAGAGGGACGAGGTTCCCGCCTTCGCGGGAATGACGGGCTTCAGGGGAGTTGTTCAGAGGTTCCCTAAAACGGTGCAGCCCCCCATCTAGCGTCATCCTGAAGCGGTGCAGCCCCCGTCCACTGTCATTCTGAGCGGCTTGCACCCTATCATTCTGAGGAGCTTGCGACGAAGAATCTAATGCCTTCCGACGTCAAAATAGTTGGATCAGGCAGAATCGTAGACCCTTCGCTTCGCTCAGGGTAACAGCCGTGGCTGTGGTCGGCACGAGCCGACCACAGGGCGGCAATGAAATGACCCCAGGCAATTCCCGCCAGCGCTAAGCGCCTCCAATGACACGATCCAGGTCCTTCAGGTTGCCTCCCACCAGAAGCTGGTTGCCGATCCTGACCAAGGGGCGGCGGATCAGCCTGGGCTCCTTCAAGATCAGTTCGACCAACCGGTCTTCGGTCAGGTCTGCCGGGCTAATCCCCAGCGCCTTGAAGCTTGGGCTTTTCCAAGAAAAGATTTCCGATACGGGCCCATCTCCAGCCAAGGCCCGGACCTCAGCTTCCGAGAAAGGATTCGCAAAAAAATCCCGCTCTATCAGTTCTGCGCCATGTTGCGAAAGCAACTCTCTCGCTTTACGACAGGATGATCAACGGGACCACCAGTAGAATTCCACCCGACCAAGCATACGCACCTCCGGTTATGGGATAGTTGAAATGAGATAATCGCCCGAAACGCCAGGACCTCTTAGTCCTTCCCACCTTGAGATTCCTTGGCTTTGCTTTGTAGACCGTACAGAATGTTGATCGCTTCCAAGGGGGTGATGTTGGTCACATCCAAGGCCAGCAGCTCGTCCATGAACCGGTTTTGCTCCCCGAACAACAGCATCTGGGAGCCGGTCCCGGCTTGACCCGCCGGTGACCGGGCCCGGCGAGCAGCAGGCGTATTTGAAGCAGGCCGGTTGTTCTCCAGGTCTTCCAGCACTTCCCAAGCTCGATGGACCACAGATTTAGGAATCCCAGCCAGCTGGGCTACATGGATGCCGTAGCTCTTATCAGCGCCGCCGGGCACGATCTGGTGCAGGAACACAACCTGACCATCCTCCTCCGTCACCGCCACATTGTAGTTCCTGACCCGCGGAAGGGTGTGTGCAAGCTGGGTTAGCTCATGATAATGGGTGGCAAATAGGGTTTTACACCCTAACTTGGGGTTGTTGTGGATGTATTCTGCGGCCGCTCTGGCGATGGACAGCCCATCGTAGGTGCTGGTTCCTCTACCGACCTCATCAAGGATCACCAAGGAACTATGGGTAGCTTGATTCAAGATAGCAGCCGTCTCAACCATTTCCACCATGAAGGTGGACTGGCCGGTCGCAAGGTCGTCCTGCAACCCCACACGGGTGAAGATGCGGTCTACCAATCCGATGGTCGCGGAGTCGGCAGGAACGAAGCTTCCTATTTGGGCAAGCAGGACGATAAGCGCCACTTGTCGGATGTACGTGCTTTTCCCCGCCATGTTGGGCCCTGTCAGCAGGATCAGCTGGGCATCTGCGGAAGATAGACAACAGTCGTTGGCTACATAATTGCCCACAGGAACCATTTGCTCTACGACGGGATGCCTTCCACCCCTGATCTCGATGGTGTCTCCATCATCCAATTGGGGTCTCACATAACGGAGTCGATGTGCCACTTCAGCCAGCGATGTCAGCACATCGATGCCGGCCAAGCAGTTAGCCAAGATGGCGATGCCCTTACTATGTTGGGCGACCTGGCTACAAACGGTCCGGTACAGGGCGCGCTCCAAGGTTTCGATGTGTTCGCTGGCGCCAAGGATCAGGGATTCGTACTCCTTCAGCTCCGGGGTGATAAACCGCTCTCCGCCCACCAAGGTCTGACGCCGGACATACCTATCTGGCACCTGACTCAGATTGGAATTGCTCACCTCTATGTAGTAGCCAAACACCCTGTTGTAGCCTACCTTCAACCCCTTTATTCCTGAGTTTTCCCGCTCCTTTTGCTCCAAGCCGGCAATGTATTCGCGGGCGTTGCGAGAGCCGGAGCGCAGGTCGTCCAGGTCAGGGGAAAACCCTTTGGCTATGACCTTGCCATCCCCCACTTCGCCGGACGGTTCGGGATCGATGGCTTGCCCAATAAAAGCGATGGTCTCCTCGAAGGTTTGAACCCCTGCCAGCAGCCACTTCAAGGAATCAGAATCATCATCGCCTTGGATCAACCCGATGATCGATGCTCCGGCTTCCAAGCTAACCTTGATCCCCAGCAGGTCCCGAGGTGTTGCTACCCCGCCATGAATCCGGTGCAGCACCCTCTCGATGTCGCTGATGTGGGCCAGCTGGGTCATCACCCGCTCTCGCAGGAGAAGGTCGCCGTGGAACTGTCCGACTCCATCTTGTCGCTGTTGGAGATCGGTCAAGTCCAGCAGGGGTTGACCCAACCATCGCCGGAGGAGTCGCCCTCCCATGGAAGTGCGGGTCATATCAAGGACCGACAACAAGGATGTGCCCTCGCCCCCGCGGCCCACCTGAAACAGCTCCAGATTCCGGCGGGTTTGTTGGTCCAGGGTCATGTAGGCGCTGGTTGAGTAGGTCGTCAAGCCCGTAAGTTCAGGAAGGGCGGCTTTCCGGGTCCGGCCAAGGTATTCTATGATCATCCCTGCCGATCCAACAGCCAATGGAAGATGATCGCACCCGAAAGCTTCCAAGGTTGCCACGTTGTAGTGGTCCATCAACAGTTCTTTAGCACCGGAAGCTTTGAAGGTGGAGGTGGGAACCACGGTCAGAGGATAACTCTCAAGCTCAGGGGGAAGGTCCAGTCCCTCGGGCGCAAGGAGTTCGGCAGGAGAAAGCCGGCCCATCTCCGTGATAAGGCCCGCGGTGGAAAGCTGGGTCGTCCGGAATTCCCCGGTGGATATATCGACGTAAGCCAGTCCTGCCATGTCATTTTGGATGCTCACCGCCGCCAGGTAGTTGTTGGCTTTTTGGTCCAGAAGCCCAGGTTCCAGGACGGTGCCGGGGGTCACAACCCTGACCACATCCCTTTCCACCAACCCCTTGGAGAGGGCAGGATCGCTCAGCTGCTCGCAGATGGCGACCTTGTGCCCTTTCTTGATAAGGCGGGTCAGGTAAGTCTCCAAGGAATGGGCTGGGATTCCAGCAAGGGGGACTTTAAGCTGCTTACCCATCGCCTTGGAGGTGAGGACGATATCCAGCTCCTTCGATGCTAGGAGGGCATCATCATCGAAGGTTTCGTAGAAATCTCCCAAGCGAAAAAGGACGAGGGAATCGGGATATCGTTGCTTGATCCGAAGGTACTGTCGGCGGACCGGTGTTAACGTTTCTCCCGGAGGCATCATTGCACCATCTATGCAGGTTTGGATACATCGCAGTGTGCATCAGGGCCAACTATCCACCATTCGGCGACCCTACGGGCGTGGGGGGCTACTGTTTCCAGTACCGCTCCTCTTTGACGGGAAAGCCTGTGGGAGAAAGCCGGGCTTTGACATCTTCGATCATACCAGGATGTCCACAAGCATACACCATGGTATCGCTCGGGAGCAGTCCGAAGCTTTGAACATAGGAATCAACGATGTTGTTGACCCGGCCGCCGACCCCTGACCATCCTTCGTTCTGAGGAGAATCCGGACGGCTGACGGTCGGTACGTAAACAAGGGTATCGGGGTGCTCAGCCGCCAGGATTTCCAGTTCATGCCGGTAGGTGAACTCGTTATGATAGCTGGCCCCTTGCAGAACATGGAACCCGTGGCCGCTTCCACCTTGGTGGAAGTAGTCGCGAATTGTACTAACGAAGGGGGCTATGCCGGTTACCGTTGCCACCATGAGATGGTGTTGATATTTCCGGTCCATGGTGAATATGCCTTTGGCTCTCGGCCTGATGCTCATGGATTCCCCCACCTTCAGATCCCACATGAGGGGAGTCAGCGCTCCATCGGGGAGGGGGACCAATTCTACGAATATCTCCAGCTCAGGTTCGTGGGGCGCCGAGGCGATGGAATATGCGCGTTCTATCGTATCCAACCCCAAGGTGCAATACTGACCCGGCTTGAAGTTGAAGCCAATTTCAGGTCGAAGGTAAATTACCATCAGGTCTTCGGTTACATCGCATCTGGATACCAGTTCAGCTTTGGGTAGTTTGGAGAGCGTATCCCTGAGCCGCTCTGTTTTTTGAATGCTTGCTTCATCCACCAACTTCATACACACACACCTTCTACACTCTGTTACGCGAGCTCTTCTTGAGCTTGGGACGTATGACCGGACCGGTGGATCCGGGGAGGGAGCAACCCCGAAGGGCAGCAAGATAACGTCAACGTGCCCCTATGCCGCTCACAGAGGCGCCCGTTATGGCGAGCCCCGGCACCATGTACATCGGGTCCGGCTTGGGGCTGGCTTGTACTTCTGCTGCCAGTTGACCAAAAAGGGATGTGCAGCTTATGGACCCCTCCGGGACCCCGGCAACAACCGATATCTGCGCTTGGAATGTTTTGCTGGGGGTCTTAACTTCCACAAGGTCGCCGTCATGGAATCCCCCGGAGCCGGCATCCTTGGGATTCATCTCCACCACTTCCTGCCTGACCAACTGGTTCTGTCGGCCGGGGAGTATGGTCGCTTCCCGCTTCGGCTGAAGAAGCAGCCTACCCGGCAGGTACAAGAAGGGCAATTCATCCTGGTGCGGAGGAAGAATAGCCCTGAAATCGGGAGACGCCAGCACTGCCTTTCCTCTTGGAAATCCTTCCGCATACAGCTCAGCGGTTCCCGCATGGTCTTCTGCGGAGCAGGGCCACTGCAACCCTCTGTACTCTTTATCCGAGTACAATACTTGGGTCGGCAGTGGGTTGGATGGATCAGGTCGAAATACTCGTCGAGCTTCAGCTTCCAGCCTGCGGTGGGAAACGCCGCCATAGCTGGGGACTATGGAAGCGATCTCATCCATCACCTGGGCTGGATTATCGAAATCGAATCCAGATGATCCCATGCGTTTTGCCACTTCGCACACCACCTGAAACTCGGGCTTGGCTTCCCCTTCGGATGATCGAATAGCTGGAGTGAATAGCTGAATCCTGCGTTCGAGGTTGGTGTAGGTTCCTGTCTTTTCAGCAAAGCTGGCCCGAGGAAGAACCACATGAGCCAACTCTCCCAGCTCGGTTAGAAAATGGTCCTGGACAACCAGCAGGTCCAGGTTTTCCATGCAGGCTTTCAGGTCCGCCAAGGTCCAGGTGGGTTCTCCATAAGGAGACGGGTCCCCAGCTATGGCTGCAAGGTCACCGACCACATACATGGCTTTGAGAGCACCTTCCACCGCCCCTTGCAGCATACCAACCAAGTCCAAGCCGGGTTCGAATGGGGCCAGATTGCCCCAGAATTCTTCCATTGCACTACGGTCATCGGCATTTGCAACGAAACGGTGGCCCGGCAGCATATGGGGCAAACATCCCACATCCCGCGCTCCTTGTTCGTTGGCGCCTGGCCTCAGCGGATATATTCCGGTGGAAGGGCGTCCGATATTTCCCGTCACCAGCGCCAGGTCGGCAATGGCCAGCCCATAGTCGTGGTGCATCTCCTGGGGAATGTTATCCAGAGCATAGAAAATTGATGAACACCCCGAACCTGCATAGGCCCTGGCAGCATCGGTTATGTTATCAGCAGATACACCCGTTTGGCGGGCGATATCAGCCAAATCGAGGTTTTGGATGGATGCGAGCAGATTATCAATGCCGTCGCAATGTTCTTCGATCACCTCTTTTTGTTCCAAGCCTTCGGCGAAGATGACCTTTAGCATTCCCCCTAGGACCATGATTTCGGCGCCAGGACGCGGCCTGAGCCACAGGTGCGCGTATCGGGTTAGCTCCACCTCGCGGGGGTCGATAATTATGAGCTTGGCGCCAGCTTTTACCGCTTTTTTGATGGGCAGCGCCACCACATTATGCTCTTCAGTGATGTTCGTATTGATCCCCAAGATGCAAGCTGAGCTTTCCATCTGCCAAATGGGGTTGGTTGCGGCATCATAACCCAGTACATCCATTAGGCCCGATGATAGCCCAGGCCGGATATCCGACGCTTGGTCCACGTTGTTGGTTACCATTACCGACCTGGCGAACTTCTGGGCCAGATAATGCTCTTCGTTCGTGCTGTCGGGGGCAGTAAGCATCCCAAACTGGTCTCCCTTGTAGGTGGGGAGCTTGGACGCGATATAGTCCAAAACCTCATCCCATGAAGCTTCTTCAAGAACGGAAGAACCTTCACGGCGCATGAGGGGTTTCGTCAACCTGCTTTTCTTGTTTATGAATTCCATGCCGAACTTGCCTTTGAAGCAAGCTTGCCCCCGGTTTGTTGGCGAGCTGAGCTCGGGGATGGTCCGGATGACCTTCCCGAACTTGTTAACTTCAAGATTTAGCTGGCAACCTACTGGACAGAAGGGGCAGATGGTCCGCTTCACCTGTACGGCCTTCTCCCACTTGTGGTCTCTTTCGACAAGGGCGCCCACGGGACAAACATCCAAGCAAGCTCCGCAAAACTCACATCCCGACTCCAAGAGGGATGTTCCGTGGGAGGTGCCGACCAGAGACCGTCCCGCCCGTTGGGTGAAGGTGATGGCGCTGTCTCCCCGTACTTCCTCGCAGACACGCACGCAGCGGCCGCACACGATGCACAGGTTGTAGTCCCGGTCATAGAACGGGTCGCCGGTATCTATCGGGATGTCTCGATATTTATAGCTTAGGGGCGATTCCAGCGGCACCTCCATGTGCCGGGTGGTGTCTTTCAGCTCGCACCGTTCGTTTTTGGGGCAGGTAACGCACCGGTCATTCACCGACACATGGCGGAGGCAAATATCCTCGGGGCCGCATAGGTCGACGCGATGGCAGGTGAGGCAGCCGCTGGGATGCTCTGAGATGAGCATCTCCATTACGGACCGCCGGAGGTCTTCCACCCCTTGGGACTTGCTGTTGACCACCATTCCATCCTGAACAGGTAGGGTGCAGGATGCCGGAAAACCGCGGCCCCCTTCCACTTCGACAACACAAAGCCGGCAGGCAGCAAAGGGTTTCATTCCGGGGTGGTAGCACAGGTAGGGTACGTACAAGCCAGCTTCGATAGCCGCTTCCAAAAGCATTTTCCCCGGTTGAGCCTTGAACTCCACACCGTCCATGGTGATGGTTAATGCATCTGCCATCACTTGCCATCTCGATTCATCGTAATTTACCTTCGGCTTGCCGTGGGAGAATATTTCTCGGATAAGCATATGCCCGTTGCGCAGTGCTTTTCCACCATATGTTCTTCGAATTCATCCCCAAAATACCGGAGGGCTGAAGCAACCGGATTGAACCCAAGCTGTCCATGCCCGCACAAGGACCCCGCTTGCATATTCTGTCCGACTTGTCGCATCAGTTCCAGGTCCCCAGGTGTGCTTTCGAACCTGCAGATGCGCTCCAATATCTCCAAAATATGGGTCATTCCCAAGCGGCAAGGAAAGCATTTGCCGCAGGACTCATATTGGCAGAAGGCCACCAACGACCGGGTGATATCCACCGCACAAGAATCCTCGGAAGCTGCGATGATTCCCCCGGACCCCAAGATGGCTCCAACCGCAGCCATAGCTTCGAAATCCAATGGGATATCCATCTGGCCCGCACCCAGCACACCGCCCAGCGGTCCGCCGGTCTGCAGCAGCTTGAGCTTCTTGTCCTGTGGGATGCCCCCAGCTATTTTGTAGATTACATCGTCGAGGGTCAACCCAAATGGGACCTCCACCATGCCGGTGTGCTTGAGGTCTCCAGAGAGGCAGAGAATCGCAGTTCCTGTGCTTCGTCCTTGTCCAATGCCGGAAAACCAATCGCCGCCTCTACGTATGATCTCCGGGACATAAGCCAGGGTTTTGACGTTGTTGATGTTGCTGGGCTTACCAAACAAGCCAGCTTGGGCCGGAAAGGGCGGGCGATATCTGGGCATGGCCCGGCTGCCTTCAATAGCTTCCATAAGAGCGGTTTCTTCTCCAGATACATAAGAATCTCCGGTCAGAGCAACTTCAAGCTGGAAGCTGAAGTCCGAACCGAAGATGTTGTCCCCCAAGAAACCCAGCCCGCGGGCTTGTTCGATCGCATTCTTGGTGCGTTCGATGGGCCCTTCATGGCCGTGCCGGATGAAAACATAACCATAGTTGGAACCGGTGGCAAAGCCAGCTAAAATCATCCCTTCGATCAAGGTGTGGGGGTCACTATCCAAAATTCCCTTATCGTTGAAAGCTCCGGGGTCCCCCTCCTCACAGTTGCAGAGTATGTACTTCACAGGTTCGTTGGAACGGGCCAAGAAGCTCCACTTCGTACCGGTGGGGAAGGCTGCTCCCCCCCTCCCCCTTAGGCCCGATTTGCTAACCTCCTCCAACACCGCCGCAGGAGTCATTCCGGTTACGGCTTGGTGGAGGGCAGCATACCCGCCGTTGGCAACGTAATGGTCGATGTCGTATGGGTCGATGGTTCCGGCATTTCGGAGGGCGATCCGGACCTGCTCCTTCATCATGGGGTGTAACTGTAAATCCTCCGTGCCAGCCAGACCGCCTTCACCCAAATAACCGAATGCCAGATCAGGAACCGGGTCCCGCCTGGCCAGGTGGGAGTAGATGATAGCCGGGACTTCGCTGGAGGTTACGTTGGCGTAGAAGAGCCGGGAGCCGTTGGGCATGGTGATATCGACCAAGGGTTCAGCGAAGCATAATCCCAAGCAACCCACCTCGCTGATGGATGCTTCGATATTGTGGACTTGCAGCTCCCGTTTGATATCGTCCAAGATCGACATGGCGCCGGCCGCTTTGCCGCAGATGGCGGTCCCCACACGGATATAGGGCGCATTCCCCGAGGTGAGAGAAGCCCACCTTTGGTCTGCTTCAGCTTTGATTTGCAGGTAATCCGCTGTCATATCTTTGGTTGGTCTTTCGATGAAAAATCAGGAGTGCGGCGGGGGCGGGTCCGTAGCCTGCCCGTTCAGTAGGTTCGCAACCAGCTTCCCCGCATTCTCCGGGCTGATCCTGCCGTAGAGATGATGGTCCATGCTGATGACAGGGCCTTGGGAGCAAGCTCCCAAGCATGTGTTCAAGCGGATGGTGGCATCCTCATCAGGAACATCGCCTTCAGCTTCCAGTCCCGCCGCTTCCAGCACTGCTTTCACCACCTTCATTGCACCCAGAACATGACAAGATGCACCCCAACACACCTCGACGTTATGGGAGCGGGGCGGGCTTGTACGAAAGTTGGTGTAGAAGGAAACCACACCCCAAACGTCGTTGATGGTGCTGTTGGTGTAACGGGCCACCTCTTCGATAGCTTCGTCGGATAGGTAGCCCATAGCATCATGTACCGCCAAAAGAGATGAGAGCACGGTAACGGTACTTTGGGGTTGGGCTGCGATCGTTGCGGTGATCATTTTCTTTGTGTCTTGGGAATCGGTCATGGCGCTCTGCCGGACGGCGTAAATCAGCTACCCCTGTTCGTGAATTTTGTAACTAATGTGCGGGCTAATGGTAGCATATCTGCCGAATGCTCGACAATGTTGGGCGGAACGCCAGCTTTATCACCCTGAACGGATACAGGCCGGATCATGCTTTGTGTCCCGCATCTGCCAGAACAGCATCAGCCACTTCCTGCCCCAACCTGATGCTGTAGTTGGTCCCGCGGTCTTCAGGGTATATCTGGGTTGTGTTGGCCAGATATAGCCCCGGTATTGGGGTACGGAGATCAGGAATGCGCTGGGAATAATCCACGCCTATGATGGGCTGGGCAGCATCCACCTTATGATGATGGTAAGCATCAACCCATGACGGGTCGAATTCGGGGTTGATCTTCTTCAGGTGGCCCATATATTCGTTTGCGAGCTCCTCGGCGGTCATCTGGTAGATGGGGTTTTCCCGGCTGGGGTAGTTGGTGAGATACACGATGTGTTTTCCGCCGTAGAGGGATGGGTCCACGAGGTTAGTTTGTTCGATAACCCCGACAAAGGGCAGATTCCGGTCGGCGATATTCATCCAATACATGGGAGATAAGGGCCGGTTCATCTCCAAGATGAGCAGCACCGCAGAAAGGTATGTGGCGCCGGTCAAGTTCTTGGAATAAGAGTCCGGCAGGGGCGGCACCAAGCGGGTAACCACATAAGAAGGGGTTGTGGCGATCACAGCATCGTAGCTGCGGATCTCCTGATCATCACCTCCCGTCCTTACCTCAAGCCCCGTCGCCCTACCTTCTTCCACCACCACACGGTTGACCATAGCGGATATGTTGACCTGGCCCCCAAGCTCTTCAATCCGCTTGCCCAAAACATCGAACACTTCGCCGAAGCTCCCCATTGGGTAGCCAAGCTTCTCCCGGTCCCAGGGCTTACCCCTGGAAGCAACCCTCAAATATATCTTGCCCCAGAGCCATGCCATGCTGATTTCAGCATAATGCTCCCCGAATTTCCCCCGGAGCAGGGGTTCCCATATCACTTCATAAGCTTTTTGCCCGACCCGCTTTCGCAGCCACTCCGCCGCTGTTTCCCCCTCGAATTTGAGGCCGTTTCGGGTCCGCTGAAGGTATAACGTAACCAGTCCCAGCCGGACCCGGTCCTGGATGTTCAAGGGCGAAAAAGTCAGCAGGTCTTTGGGTGTGCTGAACTTCCAGATTCGACCCCCGTAGAACAACCCAACCTTGGATTCAATCCAATTTAGCTTGTGACCAAGACCCAACTCATGGATAAGCCGGACCATGTGGGTGTCGCTCATAAACAAATGGTGGTATCCCCGCTCCAGACGCCCCCCGCCAACTTCAAAGGTGGATGCTTGTCCACCCAAGAAGGGAGCAGCTTCAAAGACCTCGGCTCCATGGCCCTGCTTCACCAAAGCCAAGGCTGCAGCCAATCCGGCGGCCCCACCGCCAATTATGCCCACCTTCATCCAGGTTCTCCTTCACCGCCCACCATATCAGCCCCCACCCCTCCGGTCGATGTTGCTGACAGCTCCTTGGCCCGGGCTATTTGCGCCAAGGAAATGTTTTCTCTCCATAAAAATATCAGACCAAGAATATTCACGGGCAACCATAGGGTGACGATATGAACGAAGAAGACGTACGCTATGGCAACATCTGCCCCCGACCCAAAGGCCAACAAGGTGCTTTTAGCCACCACCTCAAAGGGGCCGATCCCCCCGATGCTGGAAGGCACAGCCGTAGCCAGGTTGGATGTGGCGGTGACCAACAAGATAACCTGAATGGGTTGGTCCAGATCGAATGCCAAGGAGATTATGTAGTAGACAAGTATTTCAGCAAGCCAGACCGGCGCGGACAGCACACATGTGATCAAGAGCTTCCTGGGGCTCCTGAGGGCTGCGAATCCATCCACCAGCAGCACCATAAAGCTCTCAGCCCTTTCGCAAAAAGCTTTGGGCAACAATGAAGATAGCTGGTGGGATATCCGATAGCCCAGTTTCGGCCAAGCTGCAAGCACGAACAGGACGGCAAATCCACCCGCAAACACAAGGGCCACCAAGACACTGAGCGCCAGCCACCAAGTCTTCAGATTTCCGGAATCATCCCTGAGAACCTCGGTCCACGGAAGGAAGGGCCAGACCACAGCGACCATCAGAAGGAGTGTCAGGCCATCCAAGACCCTTTCGACCCCGATGGTGGCCAAACCGGAAGCTTTGTTGATCTGCTCCTTTTCTCCCAAGAAGTGAGCCCTCACCAGTTCACCCAATCTTATGGGCAGCAGGTTGTTAGCCATGTATCCTATGGTAACCACCGGATACAGACGCCACGGGGGAACATCTTTAAGGTGCAGTAACAGGTAGCGCCAGCGAACGCAACGGATGCCCAGAGCTAGGAAATAGAGGAGGACCGCAGGCCCAAGATAGATGTATTTCGATACGTCGCCAAGCTCTGCCTGCACCTCCTGAGCATCCACCTTCCAAAGGAAAAGAAAGAGGAAACCCGCAGAAATTGCCAGTCCCAGCCAGAAGCGGCGGGCAGTTAACAATGGCTTATATCTCCGATGCTGGGGCAAGGAGGAAGTTGATCGATGAGGGGAAGCATAGTTTTGCGGTAGCTCACAGTTTACCAATTGGCGCCTGCACTTACAAGAGAATAACTATATGAGTCCCATCTATCTTGAGTGAAGACCTGCTGTTTGCTAGACTGGCCGCAAGTACAGTGGAAGAAGGAGCCATCAGGTGGCAATCAGCCGGGAAGAAGTCCTGCACATAGCTGCCCTGTGTCGTATAGGCGTCACCGAAGATGACCTCGTCCAGCTACAGGATAAGCTTTCCCAGGTAGTGGACCTGTTTCGGACACTGCAAGAGCTGGACACCGAAGATGTGCATCCCGCCGAACATTCAGCATCCTTGGAAAGCATAATGCGGCTCGACGAATCGGCGGATTCAGCTCCCCGGAAAGCGATGCTGGCCAATGCTCCAACGACAGAAGGAGATATGATCCGGGTGAGGGCTGTACTGGAAGACCAAGCCACACCTCCCGGGGGCTATGATGGAGCTTTATGATCTCACCTTGATGGAAGTCAGGCAGGAGCTGGACCAGCGGGCTGCCAGCCCCGTCGAAGTGGCGGAATCATGCTTGGATAGGATCGATGAAGTGGAGGGGCGCATCGGCGCTTTCATCGTTACCAGCAGGGATGTTGCACTGGAACAAGCCCGCATAGCTGAAAGTGAATGGTCGGCTAACGCAGGTCAAGGTACGAAACTTCCCCCCACAGTCGCAGGTGTGCCAATGCAGATCAAAGACGGAATCTGCACCAAGGCCCTGCCAACCACCTGCGCTTCCCGGATGTTGGAACATTTTCAGCCCACCTACGACGCAACGGTGGTGGAAAAGCTCCATTCCCAGAAGGCGGTGCTCCTTGGGAAAGGGAACATGGATGAGTTTGCCATGGGTTCTTCCACAGAAACCTCGGCCTTTCATTCGACCCGCAATCCGTGGGATTTGACCAAGGTCCCAGGAGGCAGCAGCGGTGGCGGCGCGGCGGCGGTCGCAGCGGGAGAAGCTTACTTCGCCATAGGATCCGATACCGGCGGGAGCATTCGCCAGCCAGCAGCCTTGTGCGGTGTCGTTGGCATGAAACCCACCTACGGTCTGGTGAGTCGCTACGGGCTTATCGCATTCGCATCTTCCTTTGACCAGATCGGCCCCATCACCAAGGATGTGTCCGATTGTGCGGTGGCGCTGTCAGCTATTGCTGGGCACGACAGCTACGATTCGACCTCCATTGCAGGACCTGTTCTGGACTATTCATCAGGACTTGCCGCTGGGGTCAAAGGGCTGCGTTTGGGGGCGCCCAAAGAGTACTTCGTCCGCGGATTGGATACTGGGGTAGAGGAAAACGTACACAGAGCCATCCAGGTACTGGAAGATATGGGCGCCGCGGTGGATGAGGTCTCACTACCCACAACGCCCTATGCTCTATCATGTTACTACATACTGGCCCTTTCTGAGTGCTCAGCCAACCTGGCCCGATATGATGGCATAAAGTTCGGCTATTCATACCAAGATGCAGCCAGTTTGCGGGAAGGGATGGACAAGTCCCGGCAATACGGGTTCGGTGCGGAGGTCAAGCGGCGCATTATGCTGGGCGCCTATGCTCTTTCGGCGGGCTACTATGATTCGTACTATCTGAAAGCTCAAAAGGTGCGCACCTTGATACGGCGGGAGTTCGATGAGGTCTTCCAAAAATATGATGCGCTGATAACGCCGACGACGCCAACCCCCGCCTTTTCTTTGGGGGAGAAAACAGAAGATCCGGTGCAGATGTACTTGAGCGATGTCTACACGGTTCCTGCCAGCGTGGCAGGCATTCCGGCGGTCTCAGTACCTTGCGGATTTTCCCAAGGATTGCCGGTTGGAATGCAAGTGATAGGTCCTAGTATGTCTGAGGGCGCCTTGCTACGCATAGCTCATGCTTATGAGCAAGCGACCGAATGGCACAAAGCACGACCGCCCCTTTGATTATCGCCAAGTTGGATGGGTGAGCAGAACCTGTCCCGACAATGCGCCATAGCTAGATGGAGGGAGTTACGATGAAGCGAAGCAAGATCAAAGACCTGCTTGCCGCCCAGCAACCCAACCGCTACGGCAGCGAAGAAGCAGCCCCGCAGGAACATGGACCCACCATTACGGCGGGCGATGTGGTGATGGTGCAGGGGTGGGTCAAAACCCGACGGGCTTCCAAGAACCTTTCCTTCATCCAAATCAATGATGGTTCGACCTTGTCGGACCTTCAGGTGGTGGCAGGAGATACTCTGGATAACTATCAAGCAATTGAAGGCCTGACCACCGGCTCAAGCGTAAGCATCACGGGTGCGCTGGTAGAATCACCCGGTAAGGGTCAGAGTTACGAAGTGCAAGCCCAGATGGTGGAGGTATTGGGTCACGCCGATGCTGAGACCTATCCTCTGCAGAAGAAACGGCACACCCTGGAGTTCCTGAGAGATATCGGGCACCTCAGGCCCCGGACCAATACCTTGGGGGCGGTGGCAAGGGTGCGCAGCGCCATGTCTTTCGCCATTCACAGCTTCTTTCAAAGCCGTGGCTTTCTTTATGTTCAGACGCCCATCATAACAGCCAGCGATGCTGAAGGCGCCGGGTCTATGTTCCGTGTAACCACCCTGCCGGTGGATGATCTGCCCGTGGGAAACAACGCTGTCACTGCGGAGCAGGACTTTTTTGGAAGGCCAGTGCATCTGACGGTAAGCGGGCAGCTTGAAGCTGAAATATATGCCCTCGCCCTTTCTGACGTTTACACTTTCGGGCCTACCTTCCGGGCCGAAAACTCCAACACCTCAAGACATCTGGCAGAATTCTGGATGGTGGAACCTGAGGTGGCTTTCTGCGATCTGAATGGCCTGGCGGAGTTGTCCGAAGATTTCCTTAAATACATCTTCAGGTATGTGTTGGATCACTGCTCGGAAGATATGGAGTTCTTCCAAAAGTTCTACGACGACACCACCATCTCCACCCTCGAAGGAATAGTGGACTCCACCTTTGAAAGGCTGACCTACAGTCAAGCCGTGCATCTGCTGGAAAGGTCGGGGCGGAGTTTCGAGTTTCCGGTAGAATGGGGCAAAGACCTGCAGTCGGAGCATGAACGCTACCTTACCGAGGTGGAGCTTGGCCGGCCGGTCATCGTCACCGATTACCCGGAAGGCATCAAAGCATTCTACATGCGCATGAACGATGATGGCGGAACCGTCGCCGCCATGGATGTTCTGGTTCCCCGCATCGGCGAGATCATCGGCGGAAGCCAGCGGGAAGAACGGCTGGATGTGCTCAGCCTGCGCATGAAAGATATGGGAATTGATGCTGCCAACTACTGGTGGTACCTGGACCTGCGCAGGTATGGGACCGTTCCCCACGCAGGATTCGGCTTGGGCTTCGAACGAACCCTGCAGTTTGTAACCGGGATGCAGAATATACGCGATGTCATCGCTTTTCCCAGAACCCCCGGCAGTGCGGAGTTCTAGGGATAGTCTGAATAAGTCCCCTTGGACGCAGAGGATGGACGTGAAACCCGTCCCTACAGAGGGGCGAGGTTCCCGCCTTCGCGGGAATGACAGGCTTCAGGCGGCGGGAATGACGGGCTTCAGGCGGGTTGTTCAGAGGTTCCCTAGCTATCTGCCGCTGCTATAATGATTCGGACCTTCCCTGATGAAGATGCCTTGAACCCAGATACGGAAGTCGATAATTCAGACGCCGGAAAGGGGTCGATATGAGTTCCCCGATGTCCATGGCCTTGGAGGGAGTGAAGGTGCTCGACTGCACCCAGGTGTTGGCGGGCCCCTTTTGTTCCTTGCTTCTGGGGGATATGGGAGCTGACGTGATCAAGGTGGAACGTCCTGATGGTGGCGATGAGACCCGGAAGAGTCCGCCTTTCATCGGTGACGGTTGGTCGGCGGCATTTCTGGCCGTCAATCGCAACAAGAGGGGATTGGCCCTCGACCTGCGCAACTCCGAGGGTCAACAGGTCTTGAAACACCTGGTCAAGACAGCCGATGTGCTGGTGGAAAACTTTCGGCCCGGAACCCTTGAAAAGTTGGGGTTGGGCTACCAAGAATTGAAGAGCATCCGTCCTGAGCTAATCTACTGTTCTATTTCCGGGTTTGGTCAGACCGGGCCTTACAGCCCGAGGGGCGGCTTCGATCTGATCGCCCAAGGAATGAGCGGTCTTATGAGTGTCACAGGTGTGCCCGGCGGGCCGCCAGTCAAGATTGGGGTGCCGATAACGGACCTTACTGCCGGGATGTACAGCGCCTACGGCATCTTGAGCGCCTACATCCACCGGCTCCGGACGTGTGAAGGACAGACGGTCGACATGTCCCTGCTGGAAGCTGGCATAGCCTACACAGTCTGGGAATCCACCGTGTATTTTACGACCGGCGAAATTCCAGGACCCTTGGGTTCGGCGCACCGTTTGTCGGCCCCGTACCAAGCGCTGCCCACCAGCAATGGCCACATCACCATAGGCGGCGCCGCTCAAGCGCTGTGGGAAAGTATGTGCAATGCCATCGGGCGGCCAGAGCTGCTTCAAGATGCCAGATTCACCAACCGGGGTGATCGAAAAGCCCATGAGAACGTGTTGGCTGATCTGCTGGAGGAGACCTTTTCCACCAATACCACCGAGCATTGGATGGAGATACTGGAAGGGGTCGGCGTTCCTGCCGGACCGATCAACGACCTGGACCAAGTGTACAACGACCCCCATGTCCAAGCCAGACAGATGGAAATCGATCTGGATGATCTGGAACTGGGGGTGCTGCGGAACATAGGCATACCGGTCAAGCTTTCTCGCACTCCCGGAAGCATCCGCCGCAGGGGCCCCGCCTTGGGAGAGCACACCCGAGAAGTCCTTGAAGAGGCGGGATTCACATCAGCCGATGTCGACCGGTTGGCCGAAGCCGGAGTGGTGAAGCTCCACCAGCAATCTTAGTGTGTGAGACCACCCACTCAACCAGCTCAGGGTCTGAGACCACCCACGCGGCCAGCTTAGGGTGTGAGACCGCCCACGCGGCCGGCTTAGGGTGTGAGACCACACACGCGACCGGCGCCGGAATCTAGGAAACCTCTGAACAACTCGCCTCAAGCCCGTCATTCCCGCCGCCCCAAGCCCGTCATTCCCGCGAAGGCGGGAATCTCGCCCCTCTGTAGGGACGGGTTTCACGTCCATCCTCCGCATCCAAGGGGACTTATTCAGACTATCCCTAGGTGCCTCCAGACCGTCGTGGTAATGGGCAGGCCATCAGAGGGAGGCCTTAGATTCCTCACTCCGTTCGGAATGACAGTCGGGAGTTCGGAATGACTCTTCCCCTGTCGTTCTGAGGGGCGCACCCCGAAGAATCTAAGGAACCTCTGAACAACTCTTCCCCTGTCATTCCGAGGGGCGCCTCCTCCCTGTCATTCTGAGGGGCGCCTCCTTCCTGTCATTCTGAGGGGCGCACCCCGAAGAATCTAGGAAACCTCTGAACAACTCGCCTGAAGCCCGTCATTCCCGCCGCCCCAAGCCCGTCATTCCCGCGAAGGCGGGAACCTCGCCCCTCTGTAGGGACGGGTTTCACGTCCATCCTCCGCATCCAAGGGGACTTACTCAGACTATCCCTAGGTGCCTCCAGACCGTCGTGGTAATGGGCAGGCCATCAGAGGGAGACCTTAGATTCCTCACTCCGTTCGGAATGACAGAGGGAAGTTCGGAATGACTCTTCCCCTGTCATTCTGAGGGGCGCCTCCTTCCTGTCATTCTGAGACGCGCCTCCTCCCCGTCATTCTGAGACGCGCCTCCTCCCCGTCATTCTGAGACGCGCCTCCTCCCTGTCGTTCTGAGGGGCGCCTCCTTCCTGTCATTCTGAGGGGCGCACCCCGAAGAATCTAGGAAACCTCTGAACAACTCGCCTGAAGCCCGTCATTTCCGCGAATGCGGGAATCTCGCCCCTCTGTAGGGACGGGTTTCACGTCCATCCTCCGCATCCAAGGGGACTTATTCAGACTATCCCTAAGGTGCCTCCTCACCCGAAAGACCGTCGTAGTAATGGGCAGGCCATCAGAGGGAGACCTTAGATTCCTCACTCCGTTCGGAATGACAGAGGGAAGTTCGGAATGACTCTTCCCCTGTCATTCTGAGGGGCGCCTCCTTCCTGTCATTCTGAGACGCGCCTCCTCCCCGTCATTCTGAGACGCGCCTCCTCCCCGTCATTCTGAGGGGCGCCTCCTTCCTGGCATTCTGAGGGGCGCCTCCTTCCTGGCATTCTGAGGGGCGCCTCCTTCCTGGCATTCTGAGGGGCGCCTCCCCCCTGTCATTCCGAGGGGCGCCTCCTTCCTGGCATTCTGAGACGCGCCTCCTCCCTGTCATTCTGAGGGGCGCCTCCTTCCTGGCATTCTGAGACGCGCCTCCTTCCTGGCATTCTGAGGGGCGCACCCCGAAGAATCTAGGAAACCTCTGAACAACTCGCCTGAAGCCCGTCATTCCCGCGAAGGCGGGAACCTCGCCCCTCTGTAGGGACGGGTTTCACGTCCATCCTCCGCATCCAAGGGGACTTATTCAGACCATCTTTAAGGTGCCTCCTCACCCGAAAGACCGTCGTAGTAATGGGCAGGCCATCAGAGGGGGACCTTGGATTCCTCACTCCGTTCGGAATGACAGAGGGAAGTTCGGAATGACTCTTCCCCTGTCATTCTGAGGGGCGTCTCCTTCCTGTCATTCCGAGACGCGCCTCCCCCCGTCATTCTGATGGGCACCTCCTCCCTGTCATTCTGAGGGGCGCCTCCTCCCTGTCATTCCGAGGGGCGCCTTCTCCCTGTCATTCTGAGACGCACCTCCCTGTCATTCTGAGACGCACCTCCTCCCTGTCATTCTGAGGGGCGCCTCCTTCCTGTCATTCTGAGGGGCGTCTCCTCCATGTCATTCCGAGGGGCGCACCCTTCCTGTCATTCTGAGGGGCGCACCCTTCCTGTCATTCTGAGGGGCGCACCCCGAAGAATCTAGGAAACCTCTGAACGACTCGCCTGAAGCCCGTCATTCCCGCGGAGGAGGGAACCTCGCCCCTCTGTAGGGACGGGTTTCACGTCCATCCTCCGCATCCAAGGGGACTTATTCAGACTATCCCTAGCTTGGCAGGGTGGATGGTGTGCCCGGCGGTAGGTCTACCTCCATAGCTGCCAGTGCATGGGACAAAGACGAGTAGTAGCCGATGGTCAAGAGAAGGTCCACCATTCCGGCGTCCCCGATCATCTGTTGCACCGCCTGATACGTGCCGTCGGATATCTTGTGCTGGCGTACGTACTCTTGGGTAAACCGCACGATCTTCGCATCTGCATCAGCCATACCTTCAGGCGCTTGCCGGTTGCGGACCTTATCAATATCCGTGGGTTCCAGTCCCGACTCCAAGGCTCCTCTTTCGTTGACCGTCCACACATATTCTCCATCGGTTTCCCGGGTCATGGTCAATACAGCTAAAGACCTTATGCGGGCAGGCAGCGGGGTTTCGAACCTGATGTATGCTCCAAAGTCAGCCATCCTGGCTGCTGCTGCCGGACTGTTGAGTAGCGCCTGGAAGTTGTTGTTGACTGCTCCCCGTGATCCGGCGATACCGTCATATGCGCCTTGGCCTTCAGAATCCAGTTCTTCCCGTTCAACGTACTTCACACGAGCCATGGTTGCTCCTTTCCAAATGCCTTCAGAGCAGATGTGGCGAATGGTCTCCGGTCAACCTGCTCCATGGTGATGCACCAGCTTCCACTCGCCATTGGCTCTGACAAATATGTTCGTTGCCCGGACGATGAAGTTTCCCGCCCGGGCATCCACGACCGTTGAGATGTTTTCGTGGCAGGAAACCCAAGCACAATCACCCCGAACCTGCACCTGGGCATCGGTGATGTTGAAGTGCATCAAGGTGGTGTTATAGAAAATATTCACCCAGCTTTGCCGAATCTCAGGCCATCCCACGATGACATCCGAGCTGGGATGTATGCACAGGACTTCGCCGGAGGTTTCCCAGACCTGCTCCATCTTCTCGATGTCCAAGCTCCCAAAAGCTTCGTAGAAGCTTCTGTTAGCTGCCAGGACCCGGTCGACCTCATAATCAGGCGTCATCATCCACCACCTTACCAGTTCCGAAGGAAGTTCCCCCAACTGAAGCCAACAGGTTTGGAGCTTCAGCTATCTGATGACCAAGACGGAGCTTTGGTATACCAGGTTGATCGACTGCACCAAGGTGTGTTCTCTGGGTTCACGGACATTCAGGATTCGCCCCACGACCTGATGGGAGCTTCGCTGCAGATAGCGGCATTCCTTAACCAAGCCTTGGAGGGTGAACTTTTCACCGCCCAGAAAGATCCAGTCCAGCTGTCCATCGTAGGGACTCAACTGCCGTTCGATCACCTGACAAGCGCCTTGGTACAGATGGTGGGTTTGGTTTTCCCTGATGCGCTGAAATCGTTTCTGGGACCAACCTCCTGCACTGTGGGCGCTCTTAACGTAGCGCCCTCCCGTTTTTGAAGAAAGCAGTTCAGCGCCGCGGAATACACCCACAGCATACCTTCCCAACCGCAGTAACACCACCGCCACAAGGTATTTGGCTGAAAGCTGGCCAAGCAACGGCGCTGCATCTGTGCCCGGAAGGACCACCTCTCCTTTTGGCGGAAAGGGAGGCAGCACCACCAACCTCTTGGTTGGCCCCCAAAAAGCAACCGCACCGGTGGGGGAACCTTCTATGCGGGATAGGAAAGGAGCCAGGTCTTCAGTGTTCTCGGATGCTGCGGGGAAAGGGTGGGTATTCCTTTGGAAAGCGCCGGGAGGAAGGTACGCCGTCGATCTGCCGGTCTGGTCTTCGCCCTCCAGTCCGGCCAGCAACTCCTCCACCTGACGGGGACTTAATGTCATCTCTCCGGGACCGGTTGGGGAATGTGCGAAGGATCTCATAAGCTTTGATGCTGGAGGTCCGGGAATAGAGCCAGCTTAGAAGCTGCCGCCTTGGGTGTCAAGAAATGGATGCGGATTTGGTATGTGGTTATTGAAAGGTGATTTAGCAGCATGTACAATTATGAGCGGTCATTCGGCGTTATGCAGTTGTTCGGAAGCTGGCCTCAAGATGATCGGAGGCGTAGTAGTGGCATCTGAGAAGGATACCGCTCCTTCAAAAGTAGCGGCTCAACAGCCCCAAAGTAAAGAGATGTACCCCGCTGTCTGCGCTTTCTGTTGCATCGAAGGAATGGTGAGCGCCAAGCCGGACGGCCCCCTTCCGGGATGCAGGGGTTGGTGCGCCCACAGGTCCAGGGTTATTCTGGATGACCGCTCTGTGTACCGCTAGCCCAGCGCCGGTCAAGAGGGGTCACCGCCGGCGCCAAGCGCCTGCCGGGCGCGTCGTAGTGCCGGTCCCGTCACCGCGACTCCGTAGTTTCAGCAAGCTTCAGTACCAGCATATCCATGAAATTCCGCACCGACCGGCTGAAGAATTTTCCCTTCAGCGTGATCATTCCCATATCGATGGTCGGGAAAAGCCCCGATAATCTTCGGATTCCCAAGCGCGCACTATCATCGGGTTGAATCACATATTCATGGGTGACGCTGATCCCCATCCCGATTTCCACGTATCTTTTCGCCATCTCCATGATATCCATTTCTATGGTGATGTTGTACGAGAGGCCTGCTCTTCGCAGCGTCTGCTCCAAGCTTCTGCGGCTATAGCTTTCGGGCCCCAGAAGAATGAGCGGGCAGCGGGCAATATCGGCAAGGGTTATTTCAGGCGCCTTGAGCAGCTCGTGGCCCAAGGGAGCTATCAGAACAAACTCCGAAGAAAACAGGTGCTTGAACTCCAAGGAAGGCACTTCCGGTTCTGGGCGGTTTCCTAAAGCCAAGTCCAGGTCTCCCGAAGATACCCGTTCCAAAATTGTTGAGTAGGAGCGGGCTACCAGCTTGATCTGAACGTTGGGGTACTGGTCCCGGAACGCCCTGACGACGGACGGAAGATGGTGCAGGACAAGGTCGGGATAGGCGCCCACAACAAATGATCCCCGGTGCTCTGGATATTCCATCTGGGTCCTGAGGGTTTCTATACCCTCGGCCAAGCTGTCCACCATCGGTTTGGCTAGCTGGTAGAAGGCAACGCCGTCGGAGGTTAGCTGAATAGGCCGCTTGATGCGATCGAACAGGATGATGCCGAACTCCCGCTCAATCTTTTGAAGATGGGTTGTGACCGTCGGCTGACCGATCTCCAAGAAATCTGCTGCCTTGGAAACGCTGCGAAGGCGGGCGACATGGCAGAAGCTGATCAGCTCGCGTACTTCCAAAGATTTCTCCCTGATCAGTCACATTTAATGATATCAAATATTATACAGTATCCGGCGAGGCTATGATAACAGCAGACCGGACAGCTTGCGCACAGGCGACAAAAACGTGAACCCGTTATGCAGCCCAAATTTGTTGATAATACGCAATGAACTATATCTATTGACAGAGGTATATATACCTAACAGAATAGATGAATCTTCAATGGCGTCACCGGGCGGACAGAGCAACAGATGACCTACATTATCACTGAACCGTGCATCGGGGTTAAGGATGGGGGCTGCGTGGATGCCTGTCCCGTGGACTGCATCCACACAAGCCCCGATGACGATATGTATTTCATAGACCCAGATGAGTGCATAGACTGCGGCGCTTGTGAGCCGGTCTGCCCCGTCACCGCCATCTTCGCCGAGTTCTCCGTCCCGGCCGAATGGCACGCCTACATAGCAAAGAACTACCGGTACTTTGGGTAGTAGCCGTACTTTCACACAATCCCAGGTTTTCCTCTGGCATCGAGAGTATCCCAGCTAAGAAACATACTACACCGGCAAAGGAAACCATCATGGACCTGAAATCATACATACGCGATATCAACGACTTTCCTGTGCCGGGAATACTTTTTCGAGATATCACCCCGCTGCTAATGGACCCTGAAGCTTTCACCTATGCGGTGGATGCATTCGCCGATAGGTACGCTCAAAGCAACATAGATGCGATCATCGCCATCGAAGCCCGCGGGTTTTTGATTGGCGCCCCCTTGGCATATCGGTTGGAAAAGCCCTTGGCTCTAGCCAGAAAAGAGGGAAAGCTGCCCGCCGAATCGGCTAGATCAGAGTACTCCCTGGAATACGGCTCCAACGTGATGGAGGTCCACACAGATAGCATCAAAGCAGGGGACCATGTGCTGATAATCGATGATGTGCTGGCCACCGGCGGCACCTTGGCTGCTGCCATAGATCTGGTGGAGAAGGCCGGAGCTACGGTGGAAGGCCTGGCGCTGCTGATAGAACTGGCAGGGTTAAAGGGCCGCGACCGCCTCAAAGGATACGAAATATTTACCCTTGTCCAATATTAAAGACCCTGCGCCAGCGGAGCAGTGAGTGTTGGCTCTTGTGATGAGATGAAAGGAAGGACCGCGCATGTCAGACCAGATCAGCATAGGTGATGTAGAGGTACTGTCCTTCATCGATATGGTTCCTCCGCCCTACAACCCAGAGGAGTTCTTTCCTGATGTAAGCCGCAGCCAGTGGGGACCCTACGAAGCCGACCACCTGGAAAATGGGAGCCTTCAACTTTACTACGGGTGTTTCGCCCTCCGCTCCAAGGGGCAGATAATTCTGGTGGATACCGGAATGGGCCCAGGGCCGCACCCGACGCGGGGAAACCTTACGGGCAATCTTCTGAACCTGCTTAAAGACCGCAGCATCAACCCGGAAGATGTGAATGCCGTCATCCACACCCACCTGCATCCCGACCATGTGGGTTGGAACGTTACCGTAGAAGCTGGGCAGCCCAGAGCAACCTTCCCCAAGGCGAGGTACCTGGTACCCCGGAAGGACTGGACTCACTTCACCCAAGGTTCCGTTCTGGAGTCGGCTGCGCACGTTCGTGACAACGTGGTCCCGCTGCAAGACCTGGGAGCGATGGACATCATTGACGAAGAACACACCATCACCGAAGAAATTACCACCCTACCCACACCGGGGCACACCCCAGGGCATCTGAATGTCCTCATAACATCCGCCGGACAGAAGGGGATACTGGTGGGGGATCTGCTTCATAGCAAGGTGCAGGTACCGGAACCGGGATGGTGCTCCAGGGCAGACCTGGATAAGGAGCTTGGCCAGCGCAGCCGGGAAGATGTATTGGACCGTATGGAAGAAGATGGGTTGATCGTAGCTGCCGGCCACTTCAAGCCCGATGAACATTTTGGACGGGTGGTCCGAGTCCAAGGCCGCCGGCGCTGGCAGGTTATTTAGCCAGCACCCAACAGGACATCCCGTCCGCTGCCGGAACACCTACACAGGCGGCCAGGCCGGCAGGTTATTTAGCCAGCGCCCAGCAGGACATCCCGTCCTCTGCCGGAACACCTAAGGAACCTCTGAACAACTCGCCTGAAGCCCGTCATTCCCGCGAATGCGGGAACCTCGCCCCTCTGTAGAGACGGGTTTCACGTCCATCCTCCGCATCCAAGGGGACTTATTCAGACTATCCCTAAACAGGCGGCCGGCGTTTATGCCACTCGGTATTGATTTCATAGGTGTGAGCAGCCTGCATCACCGTGCTTTCGTCGAAGGGTTTCCCCGCCAGCTGCAATCCTATGGGCAGCCCCGCATCAGAAAAGCCGCAAGGTACCGTCATCGCAGGAAATCCGGTCAGGTTGAAGGGGCGGGTGTATTGGGTCAGGGCCGGAACGGAACCCACCGTAACATCGTGCACCTGGACCTGAGTGGCGCCTATGGGATGAGCTGTGATCGGTTCCATGGGACCTGCCAATAGATCGACTTCATTGAGAAGCTCCCGGGTTTGATGGGTGAACAAGGCTCTAGCTTGTTGAGCTCGCAGATACTGCTCACCGGAGATGAAGAACCCCGATTCTATGCGCACCCGTACGGGCGCCGCATATTGGGCTCCCTTGCTGAGGACCAGGTTCCGGTGATAGGCGGTTGCTTCCGAGTAGAGAATGGTGGTGGAGATAGGAGCTGTCTGGTGGAACATGGGCATGGAAACTTCCATGATCGTCGCACCCATTTCTGCCAGCTGGTCTATCCCCCGACGCACCGCCTGTTCGACCTGGGCGTCCAAGGGCACTTCGAAATACTCTTTGGGAACCCCGATCTTCAAGCCCTTGATATCTCCCGTAAGGGCTTTGGTGTAATCCGGGACCGGAACATTGGCTGACGCAGTGTCTTTGGGATCGTAGCCTGCCAGGGCGTTCATAACCAGCGCACAATCTTCGACGGTCCTGCACATGGGGCCTGCATGGTCCAAGGACCAAGAAAGCACGCTGATCCCGTACCGGCTTATGCGGCCGTAGGTGGGTTTTAGCCCAGCCAACCCGCACAGCGCACTGGGAATCCGGATGGAGCCGCCGGTATCCGACCCCATGGTCACCGTGCACTGGCCGGAGGCGGCGGCGGAACCTGAGCCGCCGCTGGACCCGCCGGGTATCAGGTTCACATCCCAAGGGTTGTGCATGTTGCCGTAGTCGGGATTTTCTCCAGTGGGGCCAAAGGCAAACTGGTGAAGGTTGAGCTTACCCATAAGGACCGCCCCTGCCCTGCGGAACCTGTCGGCAACGGTGCAATCGAAGTCCGGGATAAAATCATCGAATATCCGCGATCCAGATGTGTTCCTGACTCCCCTGACATAGTACAGGTCTTTCAAGCCCAAGGGCACACCATGCAACGGGCCGCGATAGCTCCCTGCGCTGATCTCCAGCTCAGCTTGCCGGGCAGCAGCACGGGCTTGGTCGGCCATGACGGTGATAAACGAATTCAGGGTGGGCTCCAGAGCTTCGATCCTCTCAAGATGGGCTTCCACCACCTCTTGCGGAGACACTTCTCTGGATTTGATCAGCACTGCAAGCTCAGCAGCGCTGCTGTAACAAAGTTCGGTATTATCCACCATTAGCTCCTTCTGGAAAATACGTTCCCGTCTAATCTCTGGGCGGAAGATACACCGTCGCCGGTTCAACCCCTTCCAGGTCCAGGTCTCTTAGGGGCTGTAAAGAGGAGACCAGGTTCTTGACGTAGGCGTAGAGTTCATCCATGTGGGCAGAATCCGTCACATCCAACCCAGCAGCTTTCGCCAGGTGGTAGAAGGTGTCTTTTTCCATCCCATCATCTGCCATCAACATTCGGGCGCTCCTTGAATTTTACTATCTGGGAAACGCATCCCGGACTCCCCCGTCCACGGGGATCATGGCCCCGGTGGTCTTGGATGAGCGAGGGCCAGCCAAGAACAGGACGGTCTCAGCCACATCTTCCCCTGTGATGCCAACTTGAAGCAAGTTTCGCTTGCGGTAAAAGTCTTCCAACCCATCCACAGAGATGTTGTGGGCTTGGGCCCGCTGTTCCCGCACCTCTTGGGACCATAAGCCCGACCCTTGAAATATGGCGTCGGGGTTGACGATGTTACAGCGTATCCCGAACTCACCGTTTTCGATAGCCAGCACCTTCGCCATCTGGACTTCTGCTGCTTTGGATGCACTGTATGCGCCAAAATTTTTTCCTGGGGCAGTGACGTTCTTCGTTCCCACGAAGACCAGACTGCCGCCCAGCCCCTGTTCCCGCATGATCTTCACAGCTTGCCGAGCCACCAAGAAATGACCTGTGGAGTTGATATCCAACGCCCGCTGCCAGTCGCGCAAGGATAGCTGGTCCAACGCGCCGACCGGTGCGATGCCCGCATTGGAGACCAATATATCAAGGCCTCCGTAGGTGAGGCGTACCTCGGAGAAAGCATCAGCTACCTCATCTTCACTGGTCACATCCATCCGAAGACCGATGGACCTACCGGGGCCGTGAGCTTCGTTCAGGTCGTCGGACAAAGCTTGGCAAGCAGCTTGGTCCACATCCGTCACCACCACATGAGCGCCCTCAGCCGCCAACCGCACGACGATGGCCCGGCCGATGCCGCGGGCTCCGCCGGTGACCAGGACAACCTGCCGGGCCAGCTCCTTTTCTTGGGGCACCAGCGTCAGTTTGTATAGCTCAAGGGGCCAATATTCAGCTTCGAAAGCATCTTTTCTGGTGATGGATACATAATCGCCCATGCTCTGGGCTGAACGGATGATCTCGATGGTGTGACGGTACATGTCCCCGGAAACCAGCGCACCTTGGGCGTCGGCGCCTGCCGACCACATGCCGACTCCGGGAACCAAGATGATTCGCGGGTACGGATCAAGCATCGGCACGCTGCCGTCAGAGTGCTGCTCATAGTATCGGGTGTACGCTTCAGCATACGCTTCGACCGCCGACCGGAGCTGCTCCTGCATCGGATGGCCATCTTCCGACTGTTCGATGTACGCCCAAAGGGGCGTACCTTTGGTCTGGATCACATGATCAGGAGTTGCTGGGCCGATGGTGCAAAGCTCTTTCCCCCGCCTGGATCCCACGAACTCCAGCACTTCGGGAGAATTATCGTACCTGAGCACAACCCGCTTATTTTTTCCAATCAAGCCGCGCAGGGTTGGAGCCATCCGGGCTGCTGCGCGTCGCCCGGCAGCTTCGTCGACGGCGCTTTGGGTGAACCCTTCAAAGACCGCTTTGCTTCCTGCTTGGTTATGGATATGCCTTTCGGCTCTTGTCACCAAGTCGATGTGAGCGCCATAAGCATCCTTGGCTGTATCACCCCAAGTGAACAAACCATGATTGGCAAGAGCCACGCCTTTGAGTTTCGGGTTGGCACGAACCACTTCTCCGGTTTTCTTGGCCAAGGCAAAGCCGGGACGAAGGTACTCCACCACCGCGACATCATCATGGTAGATGTCAGCCAGACCCTGACTGCCCGTGCTGCAATTGGTTATGGCGATCACAGCATCGGCGTGGGAATGGACGATGCTCTTGTGGGGGAGGAAGCCATGAAGCAGGGTTTCGATGGACGGTCTGGGAGATGCGGGGGCCAGCATACACCTGCGCAGGTATTCCACCATATCCTCGTCGGACATGGAAGTTCTGTCGAACAAGGAAAGAATGTCATCCAGCCGAAGCGCCGGAAAATCCCCGGCCTTGGCCGACTTCATATCGGCGCCGCTGGCTTTGATGTGCATGACCGGAATGGAGCGGCCGCGGAAGTCGGATTCGGTGACCTTCAGAGAGGTGTTACCCCCTCCCCAAAGCACCAAGCCTGGGTCTGCACCCACCAGACGGCTCTGGTACACCAGCAGATCTACATCCGAAAGACCTTGGGATTCGACGTCAGACCAACGATTTTCCATGAATTTAACAGTTTCCTGGCGATGGAGGTCTATGAGTTCACGCCGGCTTTGATGCTTTGGTATATCTCATCAGCACCCTCGGCGGCGCCATTTTCGTGGACGATGTAGCGGATAGCCCGGATCATTGCTACCGGAGCATCGTTCTGCCAGATATTCCTTCCGAGGTTCACCCCGATGGCGCCCTTGGTCATCCCATCATGTACAAAATCGAATATCTCCCGTTCGGTATCCACCTGTGGTCCGCCGGCCATGATCACAGGAACGGGGCATCCATCGACCACCCGGTCGAACTCCTCGCACCAGTAGGTCTTTACAACCTTGGCCCCCAACTCGGCGGCGATACGGCAGCACATCCCCAAGTAGCGGGCATCCCGCTTCTCCAGCTCGCGGCCCACGGCGGTGACCGCCATCACCGGAATCCCGTACCGTTCCCCCTCGGTGACCAAGGCAGCCAGGTTTAGGAGGTTTTCCTTTTCATACTCGGAGCCGATGAACACCGATATGCCCACCGCCGATGCATTCAGCCTGATGGCTTCTTCCATCGACGTGGTGATTCCTTCGTTGGCCAGGTTGCCGCCAACCATACTGGTGCCCCCGGAGACCCGCAGGACGATGGGTTTCGACTTCGCGGGGCTGATGCATGAACGCAGGACGCCCCTGGTTACGAAGACGGCATCGGAGTAGGGGAGCAGCGGCTCCAAGGTCTTCCAAGGGTTTTCCAGGTTTCTGGTGGGTCCTTGGAAGTAGCCGTGGTCGATGGGCATAAACAAGCATCGGCCATCGGAAGGTATCACCTGCGCAAGTCGGTTCTCCATTCCCCAATCCATCGGCGGAGCATCCCCTTTAATCCGAATATGGTTGTAGTATACCAGCAGCACAAGCGGAGTGTCTGCCCTGGGGGGAGGAAGGGCTATGGATAGAACCATGGCATAGGACCCTGATTTGAAACACGGAAAAGACGTAGAGATGGGCGAAAAAGTCTAACGTGGGGACCTCAAGGTATCCCCCAGAAACTGGGTAATTACCGTGGTCTGTGCGATTTATAAAAGGTTTCAAGCTATTCCATGTTATTTAACCATTCCTTTAACCAGAGCTGTCCAGTTCCTCTTGAAACTGTTTTAGAACTCGATTTAGATCCTCTTCAGGACTATCTCTTTTCTGTGTAGGCTCTTCAGGGTCTCGGGGCACAAATAGATCTTTAGACACCTGCCGCAGACTTGGATTACATCCGATGGCGATTGTCAGACTATTGGGGTTCACAACCGAACGATACTTTCCAATTTCAGCCTGAATAACCACTAAGGGGACCGGTCTCTGACCGGTTTGCTCATACCGTTCCTTTACAATCCGTGCTACAGCTTCAAATATGGTCATGGACGGACGCTCATAGCCCCACTCTCTGAGTGCATAAGTTCCCTTAGTGCCAATCCACACTATACCGTAGCGCTGGTCCGTCTGGTCAGTGCACCTGGAGAGCACCGCGTGCACATTACGTGCGCTCATTTGGTCTCGCGGATTTTGATAATTGTAAACGTCGGCCACCTCGGAATAGTGAGCAGGTTCGTTTATGTTCCTGAGGGCGAGATATACCTTGTCTGCTTTTGTGAGCCGCCCTACCTTGCTACTCACAACGGCTTGCGCAAGGTATTTGAGATCACTGTCCGCAAGATAGGACAAGTTACCTTCGTCGAGCTCAGTGGCAATGATATTTGAGTCAATTTGCTGACCGATAGAGCCGAGTTGTAAAAATTTTGACAGTTCGATTTTTGCCGACCCAAGAACAACAAGGCGTTCTATCTCTGGTTGTGACCAAGGGATACCTAAACACTTGGCAAGAAAAGTAAAGAGCCTCGTTTCGTCTGTGCTAGAGTTCGTCACTATGGATCCTCGAGACCGCATGAACTCGGCCAGAAACCCGGAGAGCAAGGCGGATAATATGGAATCGTTGCGCTTCTCTAGCGAACGACTCCGTAACCACCAGTTCCAGAACTTGGCCTCTATTTGGCGTATCCTCTCACGTGTAACTCCGTAAGTATTGCCAATTTGTCCGAGGGTCATTTTCTTATTTGGTGGAAGCCCTTCTCGGGCTTGTATCACTCGGATGGTCCTTTGACTGAACCGAGATAACCCTACGTTGACGGTATCTGAAAGCGATTGTTTCAACGCGAAGTCTCGATCATTTTTGAACCCAAAGGTGTCTAAGATAGCCCCAGCCAATTCAGTCATAGGTTGGGACAACTGGGAGACAATATGGGCAAGGGGGAAAACATAATGCTCGGAAGACCAAGCATTTTTGACGAAGCCAAATCTCTTTCCAAAATCTACTGCACCGATTGGTGGAGTGGCCCACCCCTCATCCTTCCGAAGGGAACTGATCGATATTGCCAATTGGCGGGCTGTGAGCCTTGAAATTCGTCTTCGAGCTAGCCGTAAGTTAAAGTGGCCCCACCAAAGAAAAAGAGTTCTTTCCGGTACGAAATACTCACCGTCGCACTTCTGTTGATTGAGGTGGACAAATCTCGGATCATCAAGCAAAATCCGTATTGCCATGGGTTCGTTTCCGTCTATACCAATCCAGTCAACAAATTCACTGGGTGTAAAACATCTATTGAGACGGGCGAAGAAGTCTACTGAACACGTAACGCTATCGGTGCCAGCCAATACTTCCCCATGGGACAGCACCTCGGAAGGATGGACCCCTTGGAGGGGTTCTATTTCATTCCCTGAACGATTCATCTCATCGTATTATCTAGAAGCTGGTGCCACCTGCAACGGTTACCCATCCGGTGCTAGTTTACTTAATCCCCCTACCCTTTAATCGTCAGCAGGATGGGAGGGCTACTGGCACATACCGCAAAGAATCAGTCCACCGATACTGAACAGGATGGACAAGCTCCCATCAATTAACAATAGCGATGCTATTGGCACCCAATCAAGCCACTTCCTTTGTCGATTATTCCGCGCGTCTCAAGCTTTCGGCAACCCTCCGCGTCCCTTTTTCGCACCGTCCCCAATTCAATGAATCTGGGATATACTCTTTCGAAGGCAGGTATCTCCTGAAGATTACTACTTTTTCCAGCCACTTCTGTTTAACGCCGAGATCACGAGCCAGGTGTCGATAAAGACCATCCAACTCGAATGATGAGCGACGCAAATCCTCGCGTAAGGCAAATATGACATCCCCTAAATCCCAAACCTGGCCCGCGGGTATTGGGATTCGGCATTTTCTAAAACTGTCTAGGTTAGCTGTTTTAGAACGCATCACCCCGATGTAGTATTCATATACAATGCCTACTTCCCGCAACAGCACTTCTGGGTCTCCGTTCAATGAATCCAAGCCTTCCAACGGCATGGATGCGACGAATCCTCTATCCCTAGGATCAAAGGACACGAATGTCAAATCATCGGTACTCACCGATCCGCCCATGCTGCAAGGATCCGATCACTGATCGTTAGATCGGGGGTACTCATTACACTCCCATCGGCAGGGTCCATAGCGAACCTCTGCACGGCGCTTCCAACGGCAAACAAGTTTTGCAACAGCTTGGAGGTCAAATTCACACTTGCCTTTTTATACGAGGGGTGACCACTGTTAATGATCACGCTGTTGCCCTCAACCCAACCTAACTCAATCTTATCAGGTTGGAAGTCGAAGGCAACTCGGGGCCCTTGGCGACCAGTTCGACTGACCGACTTAGCTTTCTCTGTCCCGTTTCCTTCGGCTTTGACAAGCGTTTCCCCGGGTTGGTCTCCAGGCTCCAGAGGTCCCTCTCCTTCGCCTCTCTTACCCTCCCCATCAGGAAAAGTGAGGTCAACGCCTTGGTGTATGTTCGCCTCGGCAGTGCCATCCATCGCAGGCTGTAGCACCTGCGTCCTTGCCCTAAAGCCGAAGAAATCGGATAACTCGGGGACGTGCTCAGCCATTCGTCTAAGTTCACGCTCTAATCTGACTACATCCTCTGCTTCGGCCTTTTCCGTGGATTGGATACCGAGTTCAGATAGCCATAACCTAAACTCCTGCCGTACTGGATCGTACAGGCGCTCAAACTCCCGGTTTCGGCCTTTTCCTCGCTTGAAATCTGTCTTCGAAGTCGTTAGGAAGTTAATCAAGTCACGGATCTCGACAATGCCAAAAACTTTGGGACCTAGGGTTCCAGGCGACTGACTAAAGAGTTCGGACTTTACTACCTTACCGTGGGTACACATCAAGACACCGCAGGCATCCTCACCTAAAGCATACTCGGATGTGGTAAGGCCGAACATGCCGAACCCGATCCGCTTACCCGCATGAGTCGGAAAGATTTGCTTTATTCCCTCTTCGCACAGGTCTTCAGCCACCTGGCTGGGCGTAACCACATCTCCATTTATTACGAACCGAAGTTGACTCGAATAGACGCCAAGACGTTCGTACAGGGCAAGGAATCGAGTGTCCAAGAGGGAGTAGTAGTTCCGTCGCAATAATGCGATTAGGTCATCTTGTGTAGCATAGGGCACATTGGTGCTTTGTCTGAAATGCACTGCGACTCTGGTCCCTGTGGTATTCAGACTAGTGACTAGGATGTCTTGCCATACAAGTTTCTTGCGAGATTGCCAATGCCAATCAGATCCCCCAGAGAATTCTTGGCTGTATGTCTCTGTTATCACTCGGTCTGCGACGTTGAAACTTATCTTGGCACCAACTCCAGCGAAACCAATACCGGTACCTCGTGTTTTGAAGCCTGCCGCAAAGTCATGGTATTGATCGAATTGCGACCAAGTCATTCCATTTCCGTTGTCCGTTACGACCAACACATTGCTTGACGGATCGTAGTCGATAGAAATAAGGGTTGCTTTGGCGTCGAGCGAGTTTGCAACGAGCTCCACTACAACAACTTCGGGCACGTCTTGAGGATACATGTCCGCCAAATCTGTGATCAGGTTAGCAAAATTGACACCGCTTTCATGCGAGGCCATGAGACTCTTCCTCCGTTGTTGGTCTTATCCCAGCAAAAACAGAGGAGCCGACCCCTCGTAGGCTTGGCTCCTCTGTTTGCTTTTTAACCTCTGAATATCTGAGAAACGCACCGATCATAACTCCCTAGAAAGGAGGTGATCCAGCACCACCTTTGCTTGCAACTAACTACCGAGCCTTCAAGTTGTATCCATTGTTCCACCCAGTTACCTGCCCGTCCGGTAGAGAGAGATATACTTCGCTTTGGCTATGGCCATAGTAGTAGTACCAGAGCTTACAACCTAGGGGCGAACCGTATATATTGTCAAGCGTCTGCACAGCTAACACCTCATCTTTGGTTGAGCCTGCGGGTGAAATAGTCTACTCCTACAACTGGCGGCACGGTGGGTGGTATGGAGGTGGGTCTCGGAGTAGGAGTCGGGTTTGAACTGGGTGTCTGGCCGGGAACCTAGGAAGGTACCATGAAGTCCACTACCATGCCGGGCGCCAGGCCCAGTTCTGCTGCGGTCCCAGCATTGAGCTCCACAGCGTACATCGCCGGCAGCGCAGACCGATATACCGTCAGCTGATTGGTTGGCACACCGGGCTGCGGCGTCATGGTGCGGATGTCGACTATGCGACGATCCTGGTCCAAAAACAGGATATCCAAAGGTATCAGGGTATCCTTCATCCAGAACGACAAGATCGACTCCTCATTGAAGACGAACAGCATTCCGGCGTTGGACGCCAGATGGTCGCGGTTAGATAACCCTATTCGACGCTCTTCAACAGTGGTGGCCAGTTCCAAGATAAAGGTGTGCCCACCAATGACTGCCTCCGTGCTCCCATCGAGATCGACGGCCAGAGAAGGCGCAGGTGTTACCGTCGGACCCGGCGTCGCAGTCACCACCGATACATCAGTTGGCATGGCAGTAGGACTCGGCATGAGGGTCGGCGGCGGAGCAAGACTGGGCACAAGGGTCGGCTGGGGTGTAGGACCCGGTGTGCGGATGGCCGTTGGTGTGGGACTCGGCACGGGGCTGGGCCGTGGTGTCAGAGTGGGCACGGGAGTTTCGGTAGCCCCAACGGTCGGGCTGGGTGCAACAGTAGAAGTCGCTGTGGGGAGCACAGCTACTTCTCTAGCCCCTTCATCATCTCCGCCACCTTGTCCGCCGATGCAAGAAACGGATACCACCGCCGCAAGTAGTCCGACCGCAGCGAGCCCTGGCACGCCACCCACTACCCTAATCGGGCGGCCATGGCCATATCGGCTGCCGGTACCGGTTCCCTGCCGCTGTTGGGCGACCCGTTCCCTGTCATACTCCGCACGGCGGTCAGGACCGCCGAGAATCTCATAAGCAAGATTAAGCTGCTTCAACATCTCAGCAGCTTCAGCAGACGGATTTCGGTCCGGATGATACAGCATCGCCAAGCGACGGTATGCTGCTTGAATCACATCTGGATGGGCGGTTGGAAGAACCTGGAGAATTTCGTAGAGGTCGTCGGTATCCGGCATGTGCGGTCACCTCCGAACCAGGTTGGGTCACCTTAAGGCATCACAGAAGAAGCCGGACTAGCATTAGTCCGGCTTCTTTGTTTGCTCTTTAACCTCTGAATAGTGGAAGGAAAGGTATAAAACCAATGTGAATCGGCGAGCTTTCTCAGGGAACTGACCGCCGGGGCCGGGGAGCTTGCGCTCAACCATCTGACCCCATTGTGACAGAACACCCACCGAACGACCTAGGAGATGGACCATTACGCACCAGACCTTGAAGGCCTGAGGAACGTACCGATCATAACTCCCTAGAAAGGAGGTGATCCAGCCGCACCTTCCGATACAGCTACCTTGTTACGACTTCGTCCCAGTCACCAGACTGGCCCTCGGCGCCTGCCTCCCCGAAGGGTTAGCTCAGCGACTTCGGGTCTTCCCGGCTTCCATGACGTGACGGGCGGTGTGTACAAGGCCCGGGAACGTATTCACCGCAGTGTGCTGACCTGCAGTTACTAGCGATTCCACGTTCACGCAGGCGAGTTGCAGCCTGCGATCCCAACTGAGGCCGGCTTTGGTGGGATTGGCTCCAGCTCGCGCTTTCGCGACCCATTGTACCGACCATTGTAGCGTGTGTGTAGCCCAGGGCGTAAGGGCCATGCTGACTTGACGTCATCCCCACCTTCCTCCCCCTTGTGGGGGGCTGTTCCGCTAGAGAGTGTAACTAACGGCAAGGGTTGCGCTCGTTGCGGGACTTAACCCAACACCTCACGGCACGAGCTGACGACAGCCATGCAGCACCTGTGGTGGCTCCCTGGGTTTCCCCAAGGTCGTTACCCTTTCGGGTTTCTACTACCATCATGTCAAGCCCTGGTAAGGTTCTTCGCTTAGCATCGAATTAAACCACACGCTCCACCGCTTGTGCGGGCCCCCGTCAATTCTTTTGAGTTTTAGCCTTGCGACCGTACTCCCCAGGCGGGATGCTTATCGCGTTAACTTCGGCACAGGAGGGGTCGATACCCCCAATACCTAGCATCCATCGTTTAGGGCGTGGACTACCCGGGTATCTAATCCGGTTTGCTACCCACGCTTTCGCGCCTCAGCGTCAGGAACAGCCCAGAGGGACGCTTTCGCCACTGGTGTTCCTCCCGATATCTACGCATTTCACCGCTACACCGGGAATTCCACCCTCCTCTACTGCCCTCAAGCTAAGCAGTATCTTCTGGCCTCTCCCAGTTAAGCCGGGAGCTTTCACAAAAGACTTGCCTTGCCGCCTACGCGCTCTTTACGCCCAGTAAATCCGGGTAACGCTCGCTCCCTACGTATTACCGCGGCTGCTGGCACGTAGTTAGCCGGAGCTTATTCCAGAGGTACCGTCCTATCTCTTCCCTCAGAAAAGGGGTTTACAGCCCTAAGGCCTTCATCCCCCACGCGGCGTTGCTGGGTCAGGCTTTCGCCCATTGCCCAAAATTCCCTGCTGCTGCCTCCCGTAGGAGTGGGGGCCGTGTCTCAGTCCCCCTCTGGCTGATCATCCTCTCAGACCAGCTACCCGTCATAGGCTTGGTAGGCCGTTACCCCACCAACTACCATGATAGGACGCGAGCCCCTCCTCCGGCGCCCGAAGGCTTTCTTCCCAATGCCAGGGCACTGGGACCGAATGCGGTATTAGCCTCGATTTCTCGGGGTTTTACCCCACCAAAGGACAGGTTACTCACGCGTTACTCAGCCGTTTGCCGCTTTCCTGCACCACCGAAGCAGTACAGGCGCGCTCGACTTGCATGCATTAAGCACGCCGCCAGCGTTCACCCTGAGCCAAGATCAAACTCTCTTAAAGAAACTTACCTTTACCTTCCACTATTCAGCTGTTAAAGAACGTATTTCCCCTAGGACTGGACATTTGCCCTAGACCCTAGGTCTGCTGATGATACAGGCTGCCATCCACCCTGTCAAGGGGTGTCCAACTACCGTAACTGTTCAGAGTTGGAGAGGTGAATTGCTCGGAATCTGGGTGGAGAGTACGGAGCAAGGGGCGTTTGATTGTGTTAAACGAGAGGGGTGGACAATGAAGTGGACCTTCGCACCACGAGCCGGGAGACCCTGCTGGAGGTTATTGCCAAGCAGCAGACGATCATCGCCGAGCTGGAGCGACGGGTGAAGGAGTTGGAGGCCCGTCCGGGTACTGGCGGCCCGTCTGCAGGGATGCCGGGCAATAAGCCGCGCGCCAAGGGGAGTCAGCCGGAGAGAAAGGGATCGAGGAAGCGTCGTCTCCACGGCTTTGCCCGGCAGCGAATGGAACCCACGCGGCAGGTGGTGCATGCTCTGGAGTCGTGCCCCGAGTGTGGGACGGGCCTGGCAGGGGGATGGGTACAGCGGACTCGTGAGGTCATCGAGCTTCCGTTGGTTCCGGCGGAGGTGGTCGAGCACGTCTTCATGGCTCGAATGTGTGGGCTATGCCGGAAACGGCGGGTGCCCCGTGGTGCGTTGCAGGGATTGGCAGTGGGGCCTCGGCGCCTTGGTATCAACCTTGCGAGCCTGATAGTGACGCTGCGGGAGGAGGGACGGCTGCCCATAAGGAGCATCCAGCAGTACCTTCAGACGGTGCATCGGTTGAAGCTGAGCGTGGGCGCCATCGTGGAGACGATTCATAGTGTGGCACGACAGGCCCGGATGGCAGTGGCCGAGACCCTGGAACGCATTCGTGGCTCTCCGGTGGTGCATGCAGATGAGACCGGCTGGCGTGAGGATGGAGTCAACGGCTACGTTTGGACCTTCAGCACTCCCACGGAGCGGTATTTCCTGCGTCGCGGTCGTGGCAAGGGGGTGGTGGACGAGGCGTTGGGAGAGGCATTCAGCGGAGTGCTGGTGAGTGACTTCTACGCCGCATATAACCACTACCCCGGCCTGAAGCAGCGGTGTTGGGCACACCTGCTGCGGGATATGGATGAGCTCATGGCTTGGTATCCTGATGACCTCGGCTTGGCACAGTGGGCCGGTGCGGTGCGGCGGGTATATGCCAAGGCCAGGACTTGCGTTCCTGCCGATGGCCCCCGGCTGGCCTCGCGACGCCAGTTGACCTTGGAGAAGGAACTGCTGGCGCTGTGCAGCCCCTTCTTCAAGGACCAAGCCGCGCCCCAGTCCAAGCTCTGCCGGCGCATAGAACGGTTCATCAAGGAGCTGTTCGTCTTCGTGTCCCACCCAAACGCGCCGTCGGAGAACAACGCCGCCGAACGAAGCCTGCGGCACCTGGTGATCAGCCGTAAGATTAGCGGCGGCACTCGCTCCAAACAGGGCAGTGACACCAAAATGACCCTGGCATCCCTCTTTGGGACATGGCGCGCCAAGGGCCTCAACCCCCTCTTGGAATGCCGTGACCTACTACTTTCCCCTCAACTCTGAACTGTTACCAACTACCGAGTTTCCATTAGTTAAATCACGCCCCCTCCCGAGGCTGTCATTCCGAACACCCCTTACTGTCATTCCGAACCGCAGTGAGGAATCTACGGTCTGCCGTTGGGGCAGTCCATTTCGTGACAAACCGGCGTGTGTCCAACACCCTAGATTCTTCGGAGTGCGCTCCTCAGAATGACGGTGGGGGGCACTCCTCAGAATGACAGCGAGGAGGCACTCCTCAGAATGACGGTGAGGGGGCACTCCTAGGGATGACAGTAAGAGGGGGTGCCATTCCGACCCCCATGCTGTCATTCCGGCCCCCATACTGTCATTCCGAGTCCCCCAATGTCATTCCGAACGCGGTGAGGAATCCAAGGTGCTCCCCCGATGGCCTGCCCATTACTACGACGGTCCTTCGGGTGAGCCAGCATCTTAGATTCTTCGTCGTGCGCTCCTCAGAATGACAGGGGAGCGGATGTCATTCCGAGCCCCTTCCCCTGTCATTCCGAGCGCAGTGAGGAATCTAAGGTCTGCCTTTGGGGCAGTCCATTTCGTGACGGATCGGCTTGTGTCCAACACCTTAGATTCTTCGGAGTGCGCTCCTCAGGATGACAGTAAGAGGTGGGCGTCATTCCGACCCCCATACTGTCATTCCGAACCGCAGTGAGGAATCTACGGTCTGCCGTTGGGGCAGTCCATTTCGTGACAAACCGGCGTGTGTCCAACACCCTAGATTCTTCGGAGGGCACTCCTCAGAATGACAGTGAGGGGGCACTCCTCAGCATGACAGTGAGGGGGCACTCCTCAGAAAGACAATGGGGGGCGCCATTGCGAACGCCCCTTCTGTCATTCCGAACGCAGTGAGGAATCCAAGGTGCTCCCCCGATGGCCTGCCCATTACTACGACGGTCCTTCGGGTGAGCCAGCATCTTAGATTCTTCGTCGTGCGCTCCTCAGAATGACAGGGGAGCGGATGTCATTCCGAGCCCCTTCCCCTGTCATTCCGAGCGCAGTGAGGAATCCAAGGTCTGCCTTTGGGGCAGTCCATTTCGTGACGGATCGGCTTGTGTCCAACACCTTAGATTCTTCGGAGTGCGCTCCTCAGAATGACAGTAAGAAGGGGGCGTCATTCCGACCCCCATACTGTCATTCCGAACGCCCATTACTGTCATTCCGAACCGCAGTGAGGAATCTACGGCCTGCCGTTGGGGCAGTCCATTTCGTGACAAACCGGCGTGTGTCCAACACCCTAGATTCTTCGGAGTGTGCTCCTCAGAATGACAGTAAGGGAGGCACTCCTCAGCATGACAGTGAGGGGCCGCTCCTCAGAATGACAGTAAGGGGCGCGCTCCTAAGGATGACAGTAAGAAGGGGGCGCCATTCCGACCCCCATACTGTCATTCCGAGTCCCCCAAATGTCATTCCGAACGCCCCGTACTGTCATTCCGAACCGCAGTGAGGAATCTAAAATCTCCCTCCAAGGACTGGTCCATTACTACGACGGGCCATCGGGTGAGCAGGCATCTTAGATTCTTCGTCGTGCGCTCCTCAGAATGACAGTGAGGGAGGCACTCCTCAGCATGACGGTGAGGAGGCACTGCTCAGAATGCCAACACCGGAGGGACCCCGCCCGTCGCAAGGAGCGGGCGATTGCCTCCATTTCTCACAAAGCCTGAACCGTTACGAGTCGGTTCCCTCAATTGACAATCCTAGGACTTCAGATTAGCCTTGTGGACTAATCTGCATTGGCGCTGCCGACTAAGCCGGTAGCGCCTGAGATGAAAGACCATGCCCTACGAGAACAGGGAATACCCAGCGTACTCTTGGTCGCACAGCCGCCGCACGATGTTCCGGGAATGCCCGCGCAAGTACTACTACCACTACTACAGCTCCCATCTTGGCTGGGAAATCGAGGCGCCGGAGAGCGCTCGCCTTGCATACCGGCTCAAGAACCTCACAAGCCTCCCATTGGAGATGGGCGCCGCCATCCATGAAGCCGCCGCCGGCGCCATACGCCAAGCGCGGGCTGATGGTCCGGTATGTACCGTCGATGATCTGTATTCTGTTGCGCGGAATCGGCTAAACAAAGCTTGGATGGAGTCGGGCAACCGGGCGGAGTGGGAGCGTTCACCCAAGTGGCGGAGGATGTTTCACGAGTTCTACTATGACACCGGCATCGGCGAGAACGAGATTGCCAATGCCAAAGACCATGTGATGAGGTGCCTCAGCAACTTGGTGGGTTCTGTGAGCTTTCGAGAAGCGATCGCATCTCCCAGCGTAGAGGTCAAGAATGTCGAAGAGTTTAAGACTTTCACAATAGACGGCGTCGACATCCACGCGGTGCCAGACCTGGTCTACCGAAAAGGCGACGGCATTTGGATGGTTGTCGACTGGAAATCGGGCTACACACGTGGCGATAACTCCCAACAGGCGTTGGTGTATGCTCTGTACGTCCGAGAACGTCACGAAGTGCGCGAATCGGATATCTTGGTCCGAGTCGAGCAGCTTTTCCACGGAGATGCCGAAGACTACTCCTTCACCCAAGACGACCTCAATAACTGCATGGAAACCATACGCGACAGCATTTCGGCGATGCGGGGTTATTTCAAGGATGCCGACCTGAATGCTCCGGTCGAAAAAGAAGGGTTCCCACTGCGGTCGGACACATCGGTCTGCCGATTCTGCAATTTCTATGAACTCGACCAAGATGAAATCGCGGCCAGCCAAGCAGGTCCTTTCTGAACGACCTACAGCCCCGAACCCCGGCTTAAGGCATACGCCGCTGGACTCGTGGCGCCCTAACCGAGTCCGACCAGCGACCAAAATTGAGTAAACAGTTCAGCATTATTGAGTAAACGGTTCAGCCTTGGTGAGAAATGCAGGTAATCGCCCCCTCCCACTATCATCCGAGGAGCGCCCGCCTCTCACCGCCACTCCGAGCAGTGCCCCCTCACCTGTCATTCTGAGGGGCGCACCCCGAAGAATCTAAGATGCCTGCTCACCCGATGGCTGGTCGTAGTGACGGGCTAGCCATCGGAGGAGCATTTTAGATTCCTCACTGCGGTTCGGAATGACAAGGGGAAGTCGGAATGACATGGGGGACGGTTCGGAGTGACAGGGGGGCGGTTCGGAATGACAGGGGGAAGTTGGAATGGCACCCCCCTCATTGACATTCTGAGGGGCGCACTCGCCCCCCTGTCATTCTGAGGGGCGCACCCCGAAGAATCTAAGATGCCTGCTCACCCGATGGCTGGTCGTAGTGACGGACTAGCCATCAGAGGAGCATTTTAGATTCCTCACTGCGGTTCGGAATGACAAGGGGCGCGGTTCAGAATGACAGAGGGGTGTTTCGCAATGACAGTCCCCCCTCCCCTGTCATTCTGAGGAGCGCACTCGCCCCCTTGTCATTCTGAGGGGCGCACCCCGAAGAATCTAAGATGCCGGCTCACCCGATGGCCCGTCGTGGTAATGGGCAGGCCATCAGAGGAGCATTTTAGATTCCTCACTGCGGTTCGGAATGACAGTCCCCCTCCTTTGTCATTCTGAGGGGCGCACCCCGAAGAATCTAAGATGCCGGCTTGCCCAATGGCTGGTCGTAGTGACGGGCTGGTCATCAGAGGAGCATTTTAGATTCCTCACTGCGGTTCGGAATGACAGGGGGCGGGCCGAATGACATGGGGCGCGGTTCGGAATTGCATTACCTCCGCCGTCATTCTGAGGAGCGCACGACGAAGAATCTAAGATGCCGGCTTGCCCGATGGCTGTTCGTAGTGACGGGCTGGTCATCAGAGGAGCATTTTAGATTCCTCACTGCGGTTCGGAATGACAGGGGGAAGTCGGAATGACAGGGGGAAGTTGGAATGGCACCCCCCTCATTGTCATTCTGAGGGGCGCACCCCGAAGAATCTAAGATGCCTGCTCACCCGATGGCTGGTCGTAGTGACGGACTAGCCATCAGAGGAGCATTTTAGATTCCTCACTGCGGTTCGGAATGACAAGGGGCGCGGTTCAGAATGACAGAGGGGTGTTTCGCAATGACAGTCCCCCCTCCCCTGTCCTTCTGAGGAGCGCACTCGCCCCCTTGTCATTCTGAGGGGCGCACTCCGAAGAATCTAAGATGCCGGCTTACCGGATGGCTGTTCGTAGTGACGGGCTAGTCCATCAGAGGAGCATTTTAGATTCCTCACTGCGGTTCGGAATGACAGGGGGGCGGGCCGAATGACATGGGGGGTGGTTCGGAATTGCATTACCTCCGCCGTCATTCTGAGGAGCGCACGACGAAGAATCTAAGATGCCGGCTTGCCCGATGGCTGTTCGTAGTGACGGGCTGGTCATCAGAGGAGCATTTTAGATTCCTCACTGCGGTTCGGAATGACAGGGGGGCGGGCCGAATGACATGAGGGGTGGTTCGGAATTGCATTACCTCCGCCGTCATTCTGAGGAGCGCACGACGAAGAATCTAAGATGCCGGCTTGCCCGATGGCTGTTCGTAGTGACGGGCTGGTCATCAGAGGAGCATTTTAGATTCCTCACTGCGGTTCGGAATGACAGGGGGGCGGGCCGAATGACATGGAGGCGTTTCAGAATGACAGTCCCCCTCCCCTGTCATTCTGAGGGGCGCACCCCGAAGAATCTACGGTGCCGGCTTGCCCGATGGCCCGCCGTAGTAATGGGCTGGCCATCAGAGGAGCATTTTAGATTCCTCACTGCGTTTCGGAATGACAGGGGCTTGGTTCGGAATGACAGAGGGGCGGTTCGGAATGACATGGGGCGCGGTTCGGAATGACAGTCCCCCTCCCCTGTCATTCTGAGGGGCGCACCCCGAAGAATCTAAGATGCCGGCTTGCCCGATGGCTGGTCGTAGTGACGGGCTGGTCATCGGAGGAGCATTTTAGATTCCTCACTGCGGTTCGGAATGACAAGGAGGAGTCGGGATGACATGATGGCGGTTCGGAATGACAGGGGGAAGTTGGAATGGCACCCCCCTCATTGTCATTCTGAGGGGCGCACCCCGAAGAATCTACGGTGCCGGCTTGCCCGATGGCCCGTCGTAGTAATGGGCTGGCCATCAGAGGAGCATTTTAGATTCCTCACTGCGTTTCGGAATGACAGTGGCTTGGTTCGGAATGACAGGGGGGCGGGCCGAATGACAGAGGGGCGGGCCGAATGACAGTGGCGGCGATAGGGTGTTCGGATGATCAGATGCGGTCGGCTTCCTTGAAGTACATGATGTCGGTGATGCCTCCTGCGCACGGCTCGGCCCACACCGGTTGTACCGCCATCCCCGGTGTTATTTTGGCAGGACTATCGGTCTTTATTCGATGTATCAGTCCGCCTGAGATTCCTTTCCAGGTGATGAAACCGACCGCGTCCGGGGGATTCAGACGGCGTCCGTCCAACGATGTGTGGACCAAGGTGAAGGTTTCGACATAACCCAAGCCTTCGACCTCCACCCAGTCGGTCGTGCCCTCGAAACATTCTTCACAGTATATCTTGGGAGGAAGATAGGCATTACGACAAGAAGGACAAAGGGAAGCCAAGATACGATGCTCATCGCGCAAAGCCCTGAAGAACCGCTCTCCGGCGATGCCAACGGTGTAACGATGATGTATAGGGATATTTCCTGCTACGGTTCGGAGATGGTCCGCTCCATCGGCTTTTTGCCACATCTTACAGCAGCCTTTCTTGCTTGGGAATCTGTGGGAAAGCAGCTTTGGACCGCCAAGACCCCTGGCCTGGGTCGACGACCTTACCCAGTTGGGCGGAAGTGCCGGATATCCGTTATGGAACCTTCCCGCTCATCGGCCGGTTTCCAGACCGCTTCAACCCGGGCTCCCACCTTGACCTTGGACAATATATCATCCAGCTGGTCTCCCACTTCACCCAACAGGTGCATGATTCCCATACCCTCGCTGGCGCCTTCGATCTCGATCACCGCGGGCACCTGGGGTGTGGCCCGCCGGGTTGCATCCCAGTTTACGTAGGAGACCGAGAAGGTGTTGACCGTACCCGTACCGGGCAGTTCAACCCAGCGTTGCACAGAAATAAAGCACAGTTCGCAGAACGCCCGGGGAGGAACCATCGTCCTCTCGCATCCTCTGCAATACACTCCAAGGAGCACTCCGGCCTTGAGTCCTTCCAAGTACCGGCCCATAGCTACACCAGCATCCCATCGGTAGCTGGCCCGTACCTGATAATAGATTTGCAGGGTATCCCCCTGAGCTAAGGTTGCTTCCGTCAGTGAGGTCCCCGGTAGGGATTGCATTGTAGGTCTCCTTCAACAAAGAGGGCTATGAAAGACGGGCTGCTACTTGCCCATGATGACAACGGTACCTACCTGCATGAGGTCGCCCCAAGCTTGAGCCAAACCCCGGCGGATTTCTCTGGTTACCTGGCGTTCGCCTGCCCGTCCTTGAAGCTGCCAAAATATCTCAGCACATTTCATCATCCCCGCAGCTGCTATCGGGTTCCCCACCCCCAGCAGCCCGCCCGATGGGCTGGCTGGGATTCCGGTCGACGTATCCCGGTCCCAGAAGCCCTGTTCAAGCAAATGCCCCGCTTGGCCTTGGTCTGCCAACATCAGTCCTTCCAGGTGGTGAAGCTCCTTGTAAGCAAAGGGATCATAGGGTTCCACCACATGGATGTCCTTCCGCGGTTCGGTGATTCCGGCCATGTCATATGCCATCCGGGCTGCCTTTTCCAAGTAGCTCGGATAGTACAGATCTCGGTTGGTCCAGTAGGAGGTGTCCAGAGACCAGCCAACCCCCTCGATCCAGACCGGCTGCGGCGTTGGCATCTGCCGGGCGAACTCCTCCGAAGCAAGCACCATAGCCCCGGCGCCATCGCTGATGGGCGACACCATCAGCCTCTGTACCGGCCAAGCCATTATTTCAGAAGCCATGATCTGCTCTATGGTGAGGTCGGCAGCTATGCCATCTTGGGAAGAAGGATGGTCCATGCCGTTACGCTTGTTCTTCTGGGCAACCTTGGCGAAGGTCTCCATCGGAAGGTTATACCGCTGCATATAGCGGTTCATTTCCAAGGCGAATATCCACAGGAGGTTGACCCCCAAGGGACGTTCGGTGAACTGGTCGTAGATTGCGTTGAAGGCTCCTTGAGGGTGCGGAAGGGCAGAGGACATCTTTTCTTCAGCCACCACCAAGCAGGTGCGGAAATGTCCGCTGGCGATGTGGTACCAGCCTGTTATCAAGCCCATTACCCCGGAGCCGCCGCCCACATAGCTGCGGATGTAGGGGCGGCCGTAGCCTCCCGACCCATCAGCCAGGTACTCCCCGTTCATGTGGACCCCATCGAAAGCATCGGGGGCGGTGACCGAGACCACACAATCGATGTCTTTGATGCTGAGGCCGGCATCATCCAGAGCTGCACTAGCTGCTTCGAAAGCCAGCTCTTTGGGCGTTTCCAAAGCCCGGCGCATGAACCGGGTCAACCCAGCTCCCAATACAGCTACTCTGTTTTGATAAGGCATTTTAGATTTTCACCAAGGCCTTCGGTCCAACCCCTGCGTTGGGTTGCGGGTAAATTCCAGCTTAGCTAGCCAGCACCACCACGCCGCCGCTGGCTGTGGGAATGCCCCTCCAAGATTGAGCTAGCCCCACCTTTGCACTCTTGACTTGGTGAGCGCCCGCCCTTCCCCTCAGCTGCTGGACCACCTCCAGAATGCTGCGGAGCCCCGACATATCGTAGGTGTAGCCGCAACCCAAACTGCCGCCGGAAGGGTTTATCGGCAACTTCCCATCGCGGTCAAAGGCCCCTTCTTGCAGCAGCTTGCCTGCCACGCCAACGGGCGCCAGACCCAGAGCTTCCACATGCTGGAGTTCCTTATAGGAGAAGGCGTCGTCCACCTCAGCCAGATCTATCTGCTCCGAAGCGACCGTTATCTTTGCCATCTCATAAGCCCTCTGGGCTGCGCCTTCCGCATAACGGGCCTTGGGCCAGTACCGAGCTTCCAGATTGGGAGTGTGCTGCATCCACCCGATGCCCCGTATAAATATGGGCTGACTTCCGAGTCGGCTGGCAACATCAGCATTTGCCAATACCAGCACAACCGCCCCATCCGCACGCTGTGCAACATCTCCTTCTTTGAGAGGTTCGGCGATGGGCGATGAGGAGGTTACATCATCCAAAGAAAGGTGCGCAGGATAAGCGGCGGAAGGGTTACTTAGAGCATTAGCGCGATTCTTGACCACCACCTGCGCCGCCTGTGCTTCGGTGTTGTTCGTTGCATCCAAGAAGGAACGCATCTCCATGCCAGCCACGAAGAGGGGATGAACGCCCAAGGGCCTGACGTATATCGGGTCCAAGGCAAAAGCTTCGATTTCAGCGGGTTCCACGATGTTGGATGCTTTGGAACGCCCTTCGACCACCGCTATGTTCAGTTGACCGGTCTGTATCTGCATAACGGCCGAACCCAGGGCGGTTATGCCGTCGGCGGCGATGGTGTGGACGGGCTTCTGCACAGCCCCCAACTGGTCGGGCACATACTCATCAGCTATGGCTGTACCTTCGAGATAATCTTCGCTGACGGACATAAAGGTATCCACATCCTTCGGTCCGATGCCCGCATCAGCATAAGCTTTCACCGCGGCTTCATATATCATCTCCCTGAAAGAAACATCGGGAGACACAGGTCTGAGTGCAGTCGAGCCAACCCCTACTATTGCTACTTGGGAAGGCACAGGCGCCCAGCAATCTGAGAACGTTCACAGTCCTGCTGCATGTCCGTCACCCCTGGGATCGGATGCGCCGATAAGGACCCCTCGCGCATTATCCCGCACGATCATCTGCACCTTACCCATCATGCCGCCCCGGCCCTTGGGATAGATAACCGTGTGCCCCATTCGTTCCAAAGCTTCGCTGGTTGCCGCAGGAAAACCGGGTTCTGGGCGGAACTCCAAGGGTGCGTCAACGCTCTCCGGGTCCGACCCAGGGTGGCTGTTCCACCGGGGTGCATCCACCGCTTCTTGGGGCGCCATGCCGTGGTCCAGAACATTGGAAACCACCTGTGCGTTGATCTGCACCTGGAAATCTCCTCCGGGAGTGCCGCCAATCATAAGGGGCTGGTTGCCGTCGAAGACCATGTAGCAGTTGAGGGTGTGCATGGTGCGCCGTCCGGGACCCACAAGGTTGGGGTGATTTTCCTCCAAGCTGAAACCTCGCCCGCTGCGGTTGTTGAGGAGTATCCCCGTCTTCCCGGCGATAAACCCTGATCCGAATCGATTGGACAAGCTGTGGATGAAAGAAACAGCATTTCCGTCACCATCAGCTACACAAAAGTAGCTGGTGTCGCCATTCCGTTCTGCCGGAACCTTGGCAGGAGCATCCATCCTGACATGATCAGGGTCAATGAGGTTTCGGAGCTGGTCGGCATGTTCCGCAGATATCAACATATCCAAGGGCCAATCTACGTATCTGGGATCGCCGGCGTACCGGTTCCGGTCTTCGAAAGCCAGCTTTTTCGCTTCTACCATCAGGTGCACAGCTTCCGGGCTGCTGGCGCCTAGGGCGGCAAGATCGAAGCCGTCCATCAAGTTCAGCATCGCCAGATGGACCAACCCTTGGGACGGCGGCCTGGTCTGGTACACGGTGTGACCTCTGTATCTGGCGCTGATGGGGGGTTCGTACACCTCGGTGCGGTGATTCGCAAAGTCTTCCGAGGTAAACGAGGCTCCAGCTTCCTGCAACGCAGCTACCATTTCATCGGCAAGGCCGCCTCGATAGAACTCATCCGCACCACCCTCGGCAACCCTCTCAAGAGCTGCTGCCATATCATCCAGCACGATCACATCTCCCGGACCATAGGGCGAACCATCCTTGGTCATAACCCTTCTGGTCGACGGGTGCCGGGTCAATAGATCAAGGGAGACTCCGAAGGAAGGAGCACAGCTGGGGAGCAGGGGATGGCCATGGCGCGCGTAGCTGATCGCGGGAGACAACAGCTGCTTCATCGACAAGCTGCAGAACTTTTTATGGATGGTTTCCCAAGCATCTACTTCACCGGGGACCGAAATAGAATGGGGTCCCCGGAGGGGCATTTTGGTGTAGCCCTGGGAACGGAAATACTCAGGGGTGGCTCCCGAAGCAGCTCCGCCGCTGCCATTGAAACCGACCACACTTCCTGAAGCAGCGTGATGGATGATCGCAAAGACATCCCCGCCCAAGCCGCAGCTGGTGGGAATGGTCACAGCTTCTGCGGCTGCAACAGCTATGGCAGCATCGAAAGCATTTCCCCCCTCAAGGAGGGTTCTAACCCCGGCAGATGCCGCCAAGGGAGATGATGAGCAGACCATGCCTTTCTGACCCAATACCGGGCTCCGAGAAACACCTTGAACAGCCATAGCACATCTCCTGTCCAAGCATACCGACTGGCGATGGGCAAGTTTAGGTTGCCCCAAGCAAAGGTGTCAAGGTCGCCCGAAGGGGCGCCGTTGTTCAAGGATTATGTCAAAGCACACCTGTTCCAATAGTTCAGTGAGAGGGCTGACATCTGTGAAAGTCGGTTGCAAATCTTGGGGCCGCAAGGTAAGTTAAGCCCAATCATATGACGGGGGTAGCAGCTTGGTCCGAGTGGAAAAACGGTTCTACGATGAGATGATTGCCCATGCCTTGGAGGACGATTCCATAGAATGCTGCGGAGTGTTGGCTGGGACCGCTGGATCTTTTCAGAAGCTGTACCGGATGACCAACGCCGAAAACAGCCCATACCGGTTTAGCTGGGACCCCAAGGAACTGCTGCCGGTGTGGACCGATATGGAAGATAACGACTGGGAGCATCGAGCCGTGTACCACTCCCACACCCACTCAGAGGCTTATCCTTCCAGCACCGATATCCGGCTGGCTGCATGGCCCGAAGCCTACTACATAATAGTTTCCCTGATGGATAAAACCGATCCTGTAATCCGCGCTTTCCGCATCATCGATGGCGCTGTTGCCGAAGAGGCGCTGGATGTAGCTTAGCACTACAGAGCGGAGACAACCTGATCCCCCATTTCCGAGGTGCTCACCGCCTTGGTGGCCGATTGCGATGAAGGTTCGCCTGCTATGTCAGGTGTCCGGTACCCTTCAGTCAACACTTCTTCCACCGCCTTTTCCACCACGGATGCCTCTTCGGTGAGTCCCAAGGAGTAGCGCATCAGCAGGGCTGTGCTGAAGATGGTCGCCACCGGGTTCGCTATCCCTTGACCGGCGATGTCGGGCGCTGAGCCGTGGATCGGTTCATATAATCCAAGTGCTCTGCTGCCGTCGGTAGGTACGCCTGCCAAGCTTGCCGAGGGCAGAAGACCCATTGAAGCAGCCAACACAGCTGCTTCATCGGTGAGGATATCTCCGAATGTGTTTTCGGTGACGATCACATCGAACTTGGACGGCCTTTGGATTAGCTGCATAGCGCAGGTGTCTACCAGCATGTGCTCAACCTCCACATCCTGATAATCGGATGCCAGATCGGTGGCGGTCTGACGCCAAAGACGCGAGGTTTCCAGCACGTTGGCTTTGTCGACCGAGGTCAGCTTCCCGCGTCGTCGTCGGGCCAGTTCGAAGCCCACCCTCAGCACCCGTTCGATCTCTTCTTGGGAATAGCGCATGGTGTCCACGCTGGTCCACCCGCTGCGGGTCTGGCGGCGTCCTTTGGGCCGGGCATAATACAACCCCCCGGTAAGCTCTCGGACGATCAACATATCCACACCTTGGAGCACCGAGGGTTTGATCACGCCGGAGTCAACCATGCTTGGAAACACCTTCACGGGCCTCAGGTTGGCAAATACCGACAGGCCTTTACGAATGTCGAGGATTCCATTTTCGGGGCGCACGGAAGCTTGGGGGTCGTCCCATTTGGGTCCTCCTACAGCCCCGAAGAGCACAGCATCGAACCCGCCTGCCGATTCCATGGTTTCCTTTCGGAGGGCAACGCCATATTTGTCGATAGCTGCTCCGCCCACGTCGTCGTAGGTCAGATCGAACCGGTGACCAAAGCGAGATGCCACCCTTTCGAGTACTCTGACACCTTGAAGAATCACTTCAGGACCGATGCCATCACCGGGCAACACCAGAATGCGGAAATCCATGATCATCCTCCTACAAGTAGGTCGCCGGGAAGCTTGGCGAAGCGCCAAGGGACGTTGTTTAAGGGTAGCTACGAACGGCAACATTATACCCTTTTCCGGCCCCTACGCGGCATATGACGACCCCCTTTTTACCTTGACACTCAAGGGTGGTCAAGATATCATTGACACCGTTGGGGGCTATCCATGCGCCCAAACATTAACAACCTAGGCGGGAAGGAAAAGGTGAGTTTTTTGAACCCGTTCAAATTCCTGTCCGACCTGGCGGGCACTGGAAAGCTAAAGCGCGCGCAAGAAGAATCAAACAGAATACTGGAAGCTGCTGAAGAACAAAAACGTAGTATGTTGCTTGAAGCCCGGGAAGAAGCTCTCAAGACTAGGACCTCTGTAGAAAACGATCTGAAAGAACGCCGAAAGGAGATCCAGAAGCAGGAGAGCAGGACCACCCAGAGGGAAGAAACCCTGCATCAGAAACTCCAATCCTTGGACCAACAGGAACAAGCCCTGGCCCTCAAGGACCAAGAGCTCGAGAACCAAAAAGGGGAGATCGCTCAGCATAAAAATGAACAACTGAGACAGCTGGAGGAAATAGCCAGGCTGTCCTATACGGATGCTAAAGATATCCTCTTCAAAAAGGCCGAAGATGGGGTCAAGCTCGAGCTCGCCCGGCGGTACTACGAACTTGAGCAGCAGGTAAAAGAAGACGCTGACCAAAACGCTCGCAGGGTCATAACCATGGCAATCAACCGGCTGGCAACCGATGTGGTCTCCGAAAACACCACCTCCGTTGTTCATCTGCCCAACGACGAAATGAAAGGCCGCCTCATCGGGCGGGAAGGCCGTAACATCAAGGTGCTGGAAAGCCTCACGGGCGTGGACGTCATCATCGATGACACTCCCGGCGTGGTTACGGTCTCCTGCTTCGATCCGGTGCGCAGGGAAACAGCCCGTCTGACCTTGGAAAAGCTGGTCCTGGACGGCAGGATTCAACCCGCTCGCATAGAAGAGATGGTCGACCGCACCCAAAAAGAGATGGATGAAACCATGCAGCGAGAGGGTGAAAAGGCCGTCTTCGAAGCCGGGGTAGCTGGCTTGGACCCGGAACTGATCAAGCTGTTGGGCCGCTTGAAGTACCGGTACAGCTATGGAGAAAACCAGCTCCATCATGCTGTGGAAGTATCCCTGCTGTCAGCAATGATGGCGGCAGAGATAGGCGCCAATATCGAAGTGGCAAAGACCGGTGGTCTCCTCCACGATATAGGGAAGGCTCTCACCCACGAGGTGGAAGGTCCTCATGCTGAGATCGGCGCAGAGATCGCTCGGCGGTACGGCATACACCCAGAGGTGCACCGGGCGATCATGGAGCACCACGACGAAGATAGGGGTTCGGTGGAAGCTTTCTTGGTAGCTACGGCCGATGCCATAAGCGCTGCCAGACCGGGTTCCCGCAAAGAAACCTTGGAACATTATGTGAAGCGGTTGCAGGACCTCGAAAATGTAGCAGCCAGCTTCCCAGGCATTGAAAAGGCTTTTGCTATTCAGGCTGGACGCGAAGTTCGCATCATGGTCAAGCCGGACAATGTGGATGATGTAGCTGCTTCCAATCTGGCTAGGGATATTGCCAAGAAGATCCAAGAAGACTTGGTGTTCCCCGGTCAGATCAAGGTTACCGTGATACGAGAGATCAGAAACGTCGAATATGCTCGATAGCCCAGAGGGACTGTTGCCCCGCTAGGCAGACCAAATAGATAGAAGAATAAGACGCAGCCCCGAGCCGAAGGTTGAAGGAGTGGCAATGCGTTTGCCCTCCTGGCCCCCTTGGGTTCGGGGCTGCCGTGAACTTGGGTGTTATCGCCAGATACCGTGAATCAAACGCTCGCAGTCAGCCGTTGCTAGGACAAAGCCTTTGCGCATACTTATGATCGGTGATGTGGTCGGCAAGCCGGGACGTAAAGCCATTGGCGCTCTTGTACCAAGTATGCGCCAAGAGCACAGCATCGACCTGGTTATCGCCAACGGGGAAAACTCCGCCGGAGGCTTTGGGATCACCTCCGGTACAGCACAGGAGCTTCTGGATGCCGAAGTGGATGTGATCACTTCCGGCAACCACATCTGGAAGCAGAAGGAAATCATCCCTTATATGAGCGGCGAGTGGCCCCTCATCAGGCCCGCCAACTATCCGCCCGAAACCCCAGGCAGAGGCTACATCAGGGTAGCCGATACGGTGATCATAAACCTGATGGGCCGGGTGTTCATGAACACCTTGGATTGCCCCTTCCGGGCTGTCGACCAAATCCTGAAACAGCTGAATACAGACGATCCCCCCAAGTACATCTTCGTGGATTTCCATGCTGAAGCAACCTCAGAAAAACAGGCGATGGGTTGGTACTTGGACGGACGTGTGAGCGCCGTGGTCGGCACCCACACCCACGTCGGCACCGCGGACTGCCGGATTTTCCCAGGCGGCACCGCTTTTGTGACAGATGTGGGGATGACGGGGCCCTATAATTCGGTTATCGGATGTGAGGTCCCCGTAGTCTTGGAGCAGTTCCTTTCCCAAATGCCCGTCCGGTTATCCGTCGCCGATGGTCCGAGCATCCTGAATGCGGTGGTGGTGGAGTTGGATGATACGTCCGGCCACGCCATCAGCATCCAACGCGCGGACCGCCTGATAGGGGAGTTGGATTAGATGGCATCCGTCGACCTCCACCTCCACACAACTGCCTCGGATGGCCGCTTATCTCCCACTGAACTGGTGAATTTGGTTGCCCAAACGGATATCCGGATCATGGCAGTAACCGATCATGATTCGACATCTGGGCTGGATGAAGCTTTTGATGCTGCCAAGGCTTGCGCTGATCTGGAGGTTGTGCCGGGCATTGAGCTCGGCACCGACATCCCAGGCAGCGAAGTCCACATGCTGGCCTACTTCATGCAATATATGCGCTCGGATATGCAGGAAGAGCTGGTCCAGCTGCGAAGGGGAAGACAAGACCGCGCGCAAGGTATGGTGGAAAAGCTACGGGCATTGGGCTTGGAGATAGAGTGGGAGCGGGTGCAGGAGATCGCAGGCGACGGCTCCGTTGGTCGGCCCCATGTAGCCCAAGCCATGGTGGAAAGAGGCTACATCAAAGAGCCGAAGGATGCTTTCGACACATACATCGGGCGGAATGGCCCAGCGTACGTCGAACGGAAAAAGATGGTCCCCGCAGAGGCGATCAGCTTGATAAAATCCTGGGGCGGCGTGCCCGTTTTGGCCCATCCGATTTATATTCCCAATCTGGATTCCATCCTGGGAGACCTTAAAGAAGCTGGCTTGGCGGGAATGGAGGTGTACTATGCCAAGTGCACCCCGGAAGAGATCACCAGAATGGAACACCTAGCCGACCAGTACAGCCTTTTGCCCTGCGGCGGCAGCGACTACCACGCAATCGATAACAGAGAAGAGCCCCTACCAGGCGCCATGGGCCCGTCCGTCGCTGTGGTGGAACAGCTCCGATCACTGGCTACGGCAGGATGCTGATTTCCGATTATCGTCCAGAGCGCATATAGCTAATGGATATCGCTGCGCTTTACATCTACGCCTACCTCATAGGCTCGATACCCACAGCCTATATCATCGGGCGAACGGTACGGGGCATCGACATTCGGGAGTACGGCAGTGGCAACGTAGGGGCAGCTAACGTATTTTCCAACGTGGGTAGGGTCTGGGTAATCCCCCTGGCGTTATTCGAGGTTTTTGTAAAAGGTTCTTCTCCCGTCTGGATCGGAATGCTTTTCTTGGATATGGACACTTCCTCACCCGGACTCATGGGAGCAGCTTTGGTTGCTATCGCCGGCAATAACTGGTCCTGCTACCTGAAATTTACGGGCGGCCGGGGCATGACCGTGGCTGTAGGTGCGCTTTTTGCCATAGCATACCGGGAGCTGATCGTGTTTGCCGGCATAGCTCTTGCCGGGTGGATCATTTTCAGAAGTGCCGGTGTGTGGATATATATATCGCTGATCTTGCTGCCGCTATGGACCATCATATTTGACCAGCCACTGGCGGTCACCTGGTTCTGCGCTGGGCTGACAGCCGTCGTGACGCTGAAACGGTTGACCGCCAACTGGGAACCTCTGCCTGAAGAACTGCCAAAGCTCCATGTGTATTTCAACAGGCTGTTCAGGGACAGGGATTATGCCAGCCGCGACCAGTGGCTCAACAGGGCGCCCAACCAAGAAAACAACCCGCCAAGCTAGAACTATGGACCAATCTCAACAACAAGAAGAGTTCACCGGCGAAGCCAGATACCTGAATCGCTGTGCCTTTCACCCGGACGTGGAAACGGGCCTAGCGTGTGGAAGGTGCGGGAACTACATCTGCACCCGGTGCATCATCCAAACATCGGTGGGTTCGCGATGCAAGACCTGCGCCAGGGTTACGACACTCCCCACCTTCGAGGTCAGACCATCCTATTACATGAGAGCAGTCTTGGCAGGAGGTCTGAGCGCTCTGACATCGGGCGTTGTTTTTTGGCTTATCTTCGAAACTTGGGGAGATATACCGTTCGTGACATCGCTGCTGATCATCGGCACAGGCTACCTCGTGGGAGAAGCCATTAGCACAGCCGTAAACCGTAAACGAGGAACAGGACTGGCGGTTGTAGCCGCCGGCAGCATGGTGGTCTTCTCATTGACCAGTGGTCTAATCTTTTATTTGAGCTTTTCAGACATATTCTCGGTCCTGATCCTTGGCTTAGCTTGCTACAGCGCAATCATCAGGGTCCGTTAACTTGGCCCAAATCCCATCCACGGTGGACCGTACCGTGCTCCCAGAGAACCCACGGCGACCTAGGTAGACTGTCAGCTTGTTCCTGAAGGCAGGGTAATTCAGCCCGGATAACCTGGGTGCGATTTTGCGGGCCGCTTGATAAGCATTCCCTTCCTCGTCGTACCCTTCCAATGCTTCCTCTGCGACCTCTCTGGCCACACCCATCCTGAGCATTTCATATCGAAGGACGCTGTTGCTGCGGGGACGGTTGGCCTCTCTACTGTCGCGCCAGTAACTGGCAAAGGCCAAGTCATTAAGGAGGTCTCGTTCTTTGAGGTAATCCACAACCCCTTCGACATCATCTTCACAGAACCGTCTACGGAGTCGGCTGCGTATCTCATTTTCGCTACGAGGCCGGTATGAAAGCAAATGTAGGGCAGCATTGAGCGCATCCGCCATGTCAGGGGATGTCCTAAGCGTCTTCCGATCCCTCCGGTTCATCAGCAACTGCCCCATTGGAGTTCACCTCAGCTGCCGGGACCCCATTTAACCCTCCTGCTCCCCGGATCAGCTTTTCGACCTCATCAGCGGTTTGGCGGTTTTCAGCGAGGAATTGCTTGGCATTTTCACGCCCCTGACCCAGGCGAATATCTCCATAGGCGTAGAAGGAACCTGATTTTTTGAGCGTACCTTGGGTTACTCCCAGGTCCAACAGGTCGCCCATTTTGTTGATGCCCTGGTTGAACATGATATCGAACTCGGCAACTCGGAAAGGTGGTGCGACCTTATTCTTGACTATTTTAGCCCTGACGCGGTTACCGATGATGTCCGAACCTTGCTTGATAGAATCGACCCGCCGAAGATCAATACGGACCGAGCTGTAGAACTTCAGCGCCCGCCCACCAGGGGTAACCTCGGGACTACCGTACATCACACCAACCTTCTCCCGCAGTTGGTTGATGAATACCACTGCCGTTCCAGAGTGGTGAATAGCTGCGGTCAGCTTCCGGAGAGCTTGAGACATCAGGCGAGCCTGAAGTCCGACATGAGAATCGCCCATATCTCCTTCCAGCTCCGACTTGGGAACCAGCGCTGCCACACTATCCACGATCACAGCATCTACAGCGCCGCTGCGCACCAAGTATTCGGTGATCTCCAATGCTTGTTCGGCGCTGTCAGGCTGGGCAATGAGCAAGTCTTCGACGTTGACCCCACAGTTAGCTGCGTAGGTGGGGTCCATGGAATGCTCCACATCGATATAGGCGGCAGTGCCACCCAGTTTTTGCGTTTCTGCCATCACATGTAGAGCCAAGGTGGATTTTCCTGCTGCTTCAGTGCCATATATCTCGGTAACCCGGCCTTTTGGGATTCCCCCCACGCCGAGAGCAATATCCAAAGATAAAGACCCTGTGGATATCACCTCCGCTGCCAGCTTCTGCGACACCTGTCCCAAGCGCATGATGGCGCCTTTGCCATAATGTCGCTCAATCTGAGAGATAGCGATATCCAAGGACTGTGCTTTTTCGGTGGTCATCCTGCCTCCGATCCATTCCGCGGTTCAGGGGCATGTTAACATATCGATTTTCCAGCAACAAGTAGAGGTTGTCACCACACCCGTTCAGGGGTTTTCTCCTGCCCCCCTTGAATTGCAGCCGGCTTCAGGTACAATGTCCGGGGATCAAAAGGATGATCTTAATCGTGTTCCGGCCAGGTGGTCGTGGAGGATAAGAATGGAAGTCGAACGAAAGCTAGCTGAGATGGGACTAGTGCTGCCGCCGCCTGTTAAAGCGATGGGTAGCTACGTTCTTGCGGTGCGCTCTGGAAAGCTGCTGTTTCTGGCCGGACATGGACCGGTGACAGCTGACGGATCTATCTCTCACAAAGGAAAGCTGGGGCGGGAAATCACCATCGAAGAAGGTTACGAAGCTGCCAAGCTGACGGGGCTCAACATACTTTCCACAACCAAGGTTGCCTTGGGCGACCTCGACAAGGTGAAGAGGGTGGTTAAGCTGCTTTCCATGGTCAACTGCGTTCCCGACTTCGTTGAGACCGCCCCCGTTGCCAACGGTTGCTCCGACCTGCTGATAAGCTTATATGGCGATGCTGGCAAGCATGGAAGATCGGCAGTAGGGATGGCTTCATTGCCGGTTGGGATTCCCGTGGAAATCGAGATGATCCTGGAGGTGGAAGATTAGGGATAGTCTGAATAAGTTCCCTTGGATGCGGAGGATGGACGTGAAACCCGTCCCTACAGAGGGGCGAGGTTCCCACATTCGCGGGAATGACGGGCTTCAGGCGGGTTGTTCAGAGGTTCTTTAGAACTCTGCCGGTACCGGTTGACTATAGGTAACCGGCGGTCTTTTCCAAAAGCTCTGGGGGTGATCTTGATGCCCGGCGGCGCTTGCCTGCGTTTGTATTCGTTGCGGTCGACTGTGCTGATAACCTGTTTTACCACCGTTGGGTCGAAGCCCATGTCCACCATCTCCTGGTAGCTCCGGTCATCTTCCACATAAGCCTTGATAACAGGATCCAGCACATCATAGGGCGGCAGCGTATCTTGATCGGTCTGCCCCGGCCTCAGCTCGGCGCTGGGAGCTTTATCCAAGATGGCTTGGGGGATCACATCCTTGGGGCTGCCATGAAGGTTTCGCCACCGGGACAACTCGTAAACCAAGGTTTTGGGTACATCTTTGATCACCGCAAATCCACCGACCATATCGCCGTACAAGGTCGTGTACCCCATGGCTATCTCGCTTTTGTTGCCTGTCGTCAGAATTAAGAATCCGTGCTTGTTGGATAACGACATCAGGATGTTGCCCCGGATCCGGCTCTGTACGTTTTCTTCTGCTACATCCGCAGGCAAACCTTGGAAATGGGGCGCCAACATATCCAAGAAAGCATCATGAGCTGGGAAGATCGGCGCCTCCCACAACTCTATGCCCAGGTTGTCAGACAGCTCCTTGGAGTCGGTGATGCTGCCCTCGCTGGAGTACCTGGATGGCATCGCTGCCCCGACCACATTACCTTTCCCCAATGCGTCGACGGCAACACATGCTGTGAGGGCTGAATCTATTCCCCCCGAAAGGCCGATGAGCACCTTGCTGAACCCGCTCTTCCTCACATAATCGGCCGTTCCGATGACCAGCGCACCGTATATTTCAGCATTCTCATCCAGCTGACTGGCGCCTTCATCCGGCGGCAGAGGGCGCCTGTCCCCCTCATGGTCGTACGATAATTCGATGGTCTGGGCGCTGCCCACCTCTGCCAAGGTCACAGAATGGTCCTTACGAGGACGTGGATCATGGAGCCTGGACCGGAAAAGGGCATCTATATCCAGGTCGGCTATCAGCAGTTCTTCACAGTACTGCCGTCCCCTGGCTATCAGGGTCCCGGACTGGTCGGATATCATGCTGCCGCCATCAAACACCAGTTCATCCTGACCGCCAACCGCATTCAGATACGCAACATAGATGCTGTGGTCCGCAGCCCTGGTGGTTATCATCCTTTCTCTGGCCCGGCTTTTGCCCGCGTGGTAGGGGGAAGCATTTATATTGACTATCACCTGGGCTCCGGCATCCTTTTGCACGGCGATGGGACCCACCGGGTACCAAATGTCTTCGCAGATGTTAATGCCAACCTTGACCCCGCCAATCACATATACCGGGCAGATAGCTCCCTCCTTGAAATACCGGCCTTCATCGAACACGCCATAGGTTGGTAACTGGATTTTGTGGTAGATGCCCGCCACTTTCCCCTGATACCCTACAGCGCAGGCATTGTAGATGTCGGTATCCGCATCGACGAACCCCACCGCTACCACGATGTCCTGAGAAGCAGCGATGACCCGCTCCATCTCCCGTAGATTGTCCTTGATGAACGATGGTTTGAGCAGCAGGTCTTCCGCGGGGTAGCCCGTTATTGCCATCTCAGGAAAGGCGACCAGATCAGCTTCCAAGCTGCGAGCGCGCTCGATCATACTGATGATCTTGTTAGCGTTCTCTTCTAGATCCCCGACGGTGGAATTGATCTGGCCAAGGGCCAAGCGAAGCGTGCGCACTTTAGACCGCCTTTCTCTGGCCCAAGTATAGCATAGGGGTCTTTCTTGCCCCTGCCCACGCACATATGATGTTGTGGAATCTTGAACGACGGCCCGCTGATCCAGCCATCAGACGGTCTCCTTTCGATGTCCTCCGCTTTCACATCTGGCGCTTTTTGCATATAATCGCACTGCAACACACCTCAGTCCGTCGCTTTGAGAAGAAATAGTTGATGGTTGCCATCAAGACTGTGACCTTCGATCATAAACTACAATGACCACGCACTGCTGGGCAAAATAGCTGTAGGCGTCACAAATACCGTAGGAGAATATAATGGCGGACAACAAACAGGACTTGCCAATAATCTGGAAAATCCATAATGCTACGTGCCCAGCCCATGTGCTGAACATCAAAGCTTTACAGCCGCTGTGCATCGGGTGCCGGGCGATGGCAAAGCGGCAACAATAACCCAAGTCCAGAAAACGTCCCAAGACCTGTTTGGATACACAAGGGCTTCGCATCCCGCCAAGCTCCAGGACAGGTCGTCGAAGTTTGACACCCCCTAGGGAACAATGTAGCATAGGCTCGTAGCTACAGAAGGAACCTGCGTCAAGCTTTTTTACCGAGCTCTGGTCCGCCCTAATTCAATTCAAAAATGGGAGATAGCCTTGGCAGATGATGTTCGCGATACCCTGGGAACCACACCCGGAGCTTCCCTGAATGGGCCGCCAAATAACCCCGCCTTTGTTAAAGAGCTGGATGAATTGGTAGCTCTGGGCAGGAGGGGGCATCGTCAAGACTGTGCTTTGTTCAACCCCACCGACCAAGACCTGATCGACCAGATGCCCACATACCAGAAAATGTCTCCTGATCAGCAGGAGCAGGTGCTGAAAGAAGCTGACCAAATACGCGAGGATGCAGAACAAGCCAACTCCGCTGGGCGGGCAGCTTACCGCTCCGGGCCCAAGGTCGTGCTGCAGTTGGATAACGGCGGCCTTGCTTTCTACAGCCAGCTAGGTGTGGTGCGACGTCCCGATTTAACCCAATACTTCATAGACGGGTTCGCCAAAAACCGGGACGCACTGGCTTTTGGCGAAGAAAACCAAGAGCTCTTCACCGAGGTGTTCGCCTGCATCAACCAACGTATGAAGCAGCTGCTGGACCAAGGGGAAACCATAATACAAACCGACAGGCAAATATGCGATGCTCCGGGCCGGTCCTTTCATGCCCGGCAGCTTCTCTTTGGAGACACCTACCTTCAACTGCCCATCATGTGGAGACAGCTGACCTTCGATCTTCCTGAATCCAGCAAAGCTGAAACCCCTGATATATTGGAGATATCCATCCCTTCGTGGCTGGAAGACCTGGATTTGCCCGAAGACCTGAAAGCTCGCGTTGAATCGTCCGGGTTGACCCAGCTCGTGTTCAAAGCTCCAACCAAGGGATTATCCCTTCATTTGGGCTTCGATTATATGGGCGAACACAAGATGGGCCCCTTGTCCATTGCCATGTCCAAAGTGAAGTATGCAAAGGGGCTGGCAGTGCAAGCAGCTTTGAGTATGGCAAGAGTGAAAACCACCGGCGGGGATCTGAGCAATACCGCGATGGTCACCATAGGGCCGTCCCTTCATGGCAAGAGCACCTTGACCATTATGATCGAGCTGGCAGGCAGCAAGCTGCCACAGCAGTTGGGACTAACGGTAGACCCCGAAGAAGGGGTTTATCCGATGAACGACGATATTGTTCTGCTGCAAGCTCTTCCCGGGCCCAAAGAGGTGGTCCGTAACGGCACGAAAATGGTGCTGACCCACGGGATAGATGGCACCGAGAACAGCTTCTATGCGGTCCCCTATGGTCTTACTCACGAAGATGATCCCATCACATATGATGTTCTCCGCGGCACCCCGGAAGCTCCAAACACCAACGAGACATTGGAAAATGTTGTGGTGGATGCTGTCACAGGGGTCCCCGACTACCTTCAAAACCCTGTCCGTAACATGAGGATGATATTGTCCAGACCCGGTTTGTTAAAGCGAAAAGGTGTCGACGGGCTGATGAGCTCCATCACCGGCGGACGTCTCAGCAGCTCGGTACATATTCCTATGGAAGATACGGACCGGGTGTTTTGGCAAGCCGTTATGCGCCAGAACACCGTTATCCCTCCCCTGCGCAGGCTTACATTATCCCAATTTGTTCGGGTGTTGATGTACGGCGAAGCGGTCCAGATGGGGGCAGCGGTGGGAGCCATAGGCAGACCGTATGTGGAGTACTTTTCCGATCCCTTCATCATTGGCTTGGAAGATGATAATGCAAATATCCTGCACGGCATCCTAGAGGAGATGGCCAAGGGCGGCCAGCCGCAGCACTATTATGTGTTCAACACCGGCGGGGTCGGAGCAGACACCAACGACGAAGCCAAGGGTGCAAAGTACAAGAAGGTAACAAGAGACGTGACCTTGATGCTTCAGGAAGCAGTACTCCGTGAAGCGGTGCGCTTTGAGTATGATCCGATACTCAGGTCCGATATCGGCGTATGTATAGAAGACAAGTACGGCGGGGTAATAATGGACCTCTCCCAAGAGTGGCTACCCCGTCATCTATACGGAGAATCCGAATACGCCAAGCGCGTTCTGGCGCTAAGACGGCAGCGGTACTACGGGCGGGATTCTGAAGATAAAGCTGGTATCCTGCGGTACACCAAGGTGGCTAATCATATTCTGGATGTCCAAGATATTCCTGCCCCATCCAACGAACGAGAGCTATCTTGGTTGTTCTCCTTCTACTGGGGTGTGGACCGGGCCTGCAACTCCATTGCCGACCTGGCAGTCCATCTTGGGGAAGGACAACAGCCGGACCCTGAACTGAACGCAGCTTTGATCGCATCCTATCGAGAAGGAGTCTCCCAAGGGATGGAGCTATCGGATGAAGGCAAGCAGGCGCTCCAGCGCCTTCATTCAGCTTAGCAGCAAGCTCGGGGCTTCCTGGTCCAGCGGGGTCTGGCGCACTGAGCGGTAGAGACAACCTGCCCGCGCCCGGGCAAATCATCCGAAAAGCGGTACGGAGGCAGCACATGGCCGAACCCATTAGCTTGGAACCCCAAAAAACTGCTCTGATCGTAGTCGATATGATCAACGCCATCGCCAAAGGACAAGGCCCGCCCTACACCATACCTCCTGCCCGGCAGGCGGTGATCGAAAGCTTTCAGCGCTTGATAGCCCACTGCAGACAGGTTGGGACCCCGATCATCTACTGCACCAACGAGCGCAGGCCCGACGGCGCCGATGCGCCAAAGACCATCTCAGACATCATGGGAGGCTCCGGTGGGAACCCCATGGCTCCTGGATCGGTGGCAACGCAGGTGGTCGATGAACTGAAGCCGGAGCCCGAAGATTTCCTTCAAGTCAAGACCCGGTTCAGCGCTTTCTACGGCACCAATGTCGAAAGCATACTCCGCTCGCTGGGAACCGAAACCATCTTGGTGGGTGGAATCTCTACTCAACGCAGCGTTGAAGGTACAGCCAGGGATGCCAAGAACCGGGACCTTCAATGCGTTGTGGTCAGCGACTGCTGCACCGCGGGCGAACAGGATGTTCATGAAATGACCGTCAATCATGTGCTGCCGTTGCTGGTCCGGGTCAGGACTACCGACGAAGTTATTGCTGGCCTGAAGTAAAACGCCCGCAGCCCTATAAACAAGACTGCCGATAGTTAGGGGTGAAGGATGAACGACCGGTTTTCCGGGGTCCACTGGATGCTCGCTACTCCCTTTGATGAACAGGAAGATGTGGATGCATCTTCCATCGTTCGCTTGATGGACAAAGCTGAAAGCTCCGGCTGCCAGGGCGTGGTCTGCCTTGGAGTAACGGGCGAAGCTGCTCGGATGACGGATGATGAACGTCGGCGAGTTGCTTCCCAGGTGATCGACCATGCCAACCAAATGCCGGTGACGGTAGGCGCCACTGCTGCCAGCACCAAAGCATGTATCAGCTACAGCAGAGAAGCTGAACAAATGGGAGCATCAGCAGTGATGGTAGCTGCTCCTCCCATGGCGAAATCCAACGTGGATGTGCTGTTCAACCATTATCAGCGGGTTGCTGAGTCGGTGAACATCCCCGTTGTGTTGCAGGACTACCCGCAAGCATCAGGGGTACAGATGCCCATCAGCTTCATCGCCAAAGTAGCGGAGAACATTCCCAATGTTCAATACCTAAAGCTGGAGGACCCGCCAACACCCAATAAAATTACAGCCATCCAGAATCTAATTGGGGACAAGCTCACCATATTTGGCGGTTTGGGCGGGGTCTTCTTGTTGGATGAGCTATCCAGGGGTTCCGTTGGCGCCATGACCGGGTTTGCTTACCCGGAGGCGTTGGTGGAAATCTGCACCAACATGCGTGAGGGCGGGCGGGCAAGCGCTGAGCCGGTCTTCAACCGGTACCTCCCCTTGCTCCTCTTCGAGTATCAAGAAGGAATCGGCTTGGGCATCCGAAAACACGCCCTACACCACCGCGGGTTGATAAACTGCCCGAAGGTCCGGTATCCAGGGTCGGAACCAACGGAAGAAATCCGTCAAGAATTCCTGCATCTGATCAAGGATATCAACTACGACTAAGCTAGAAGCCGGTCTTGTTGCCTTCCAAGATCGAGTTGCTATGCTAGGGTTCGCTTCTGTCCCAGCCCTCCAACACCCAGTACCCTTCCTTGGGCAGCTCGACCTTCACCTCCAAGCCTTGGGCCCGCTTGAGCCTTTGGATATTATAGAGGTGGGTTAACTTTTCGAACCACATATGGCGAAAAGTGTACTCCAAGGTTATCCAAGCTAACTCAGGATCAGTAGAATCTTCCCGGCGGCCCACGGGATGGGCTTCAGCCATCAGCTTGGCTTGACGGTCATTGCGCCATGCAAGCTCTTTTGTCTTCATGAAACCCACCGTCTGGTTGGCCAAGACACCTTCGCACATCGTGAGGCTTTCCCGGAGCTTGCCCAGGATCGATTCTATCGTTGGATATTTGCTTTCATCCAACCATCTTGCTTCCGAATTCACTATCTCATCCGTATCTGCGGGAAGGTCCAGGCCGGCGCCCAGATTTTCGTCCGACCACCGGCGCAGAAGCCACCTGAACCCCATGGAAGCTACGTGGCTGGCGTTTATTCGGATGCTCCATTCGCTCCAAGCCCACCGGTCGGACACATAATCCAACTGGGCATCGGTCAGTCCCAGCGCCTCGGCAGCGACCATATCGTAATAGCGGGCATAGTTGGGGAACAGCGTGGTCCCCGGTGCATCGTTGCTGGGTTGTTGGGCCATGATGCTTCTCCTAACGCGGTCCTGAACGGACTCTCGGTTCTCTTATCGGAATCATAATCGAAGCCGGTTTTACAAAATAAGGTTGCTCAATGAATGGCTCCAGCAGGAGCAGCTGCTCTTTCATTGACCAGCTTCCCCTCACCGAACCTTGTGATGGCAAAGGGCGCTATCTGGTCGGGCACCCTTCCGGTGGCGATAAGCTCGGCCATTCGCTTGCCTGCCACAGGTGCCGCCTTGAATCCCCAGGTTCCCCAACCACAGGTGATCAAAAACCCCTTGACGCCCGGGACCTCACCCATGATGGGCACATAGTCCGGCGTCATATCGCATAAGCCCGTCCACTGCCTCAGCACGTTGACATCCCTGAGACACGGGAAAAGGCCCAGTGCGTGCTTGGCCAGTTCTTCCATCGCGGCCAATGTGGACCCTTGGCTGTAGGTGGGATAAGGATCGACACCCCCACCTATGACCACTTCTCCACGATCGGTCTGGTACACATAGACATGGAGGTTCGCTGAAGAAACCGAAATGTCCAAGAAGGGTTTCAATGGTTCGGTTACCAATGCTTGAAGGGGGTGGGTCATTATAGGCAGCTGAACATCCACCATGGCAGCCACGGTCGAGCACCAGCCTGCCGTCGCATTTACGACGATATCGGATCTGATGTCTCCATGATCGGTACGGACCCCTGTGACCCGACCGTCGGTGCGGTCGATGCCCGTTACCTCGGTGTGAGTGTGGATTTCAGCGCCTGCTGAATCCACAGCCCTGGCAAAACCCCAAATTACCGCATCATGGCGGATGACCCCCGAAGGCGGATGGTGCATCGCTGCCAAGATTGGCAGGTCTTTCCCCTCCCGCAGGTCTATGGCCGGAGCCAGCTTCTTGATCTCTTCGGGTTCTATCAATGTGCTGTCCACCCCAAGCGCCCGGTTGAACTCGGTGCGCATCCGCAGTCCGAAGACTGCCGATTCGGTATGCCCCAAATCCAAGCGCCCTATCGGGCTTAACAACAGGTTGTACCCCAACTCCTGGGACAGGTTTTCGTACATGCGCAAGCTTTCAGCAAAGAACGGTATTCCTTGCGGAGTCAGGTAGTTGGCCCGGAGGATTGCAGTGGTGCGAGCGCTCCCTCCGCCACCCAGGTAACCCCGGTCCAGCAGTGCAACATTGGTGATTCCGTGCTTGGCCAAGAAATACGCAGTGGATAACCCATGCACGCCAGCGCCGATGATCAGCACATCGTATTTATCCTTCAAGGGATGTTTCCGCCACATCTTCCGCTTTTGGAACAGTTGCATTAAGCTATTTCCCCCGCAACCAACCGCTGGTGTGCTTCTACCCCTACAGGCAACATCCCGTACTCTTCACCTGCTTCCAGCAGGACTTCCCACATATAACAACCATATTCACGTCCAAAGTACAGGTCGTATGCCAACACCCCTGCTTGGTCCCAACGGGCCACAACGGCATGTATCTCAGCTACCTGACCCTGTGAACATGTCAGATTGGTCAGAGCGCCGGGATGCAGGTCCAAATCGGTCGCCTTACTCAGCAGATCGGAAGCTTTGGGCCCCACGATGTTGATCCCGGCATAAGCGGAAGTCATATCCAATACATGAACGGACCGCCCAGCGCTATGCTTGGACGCCTCCGCCGTCATCACGCTGGTCAGACCATGCGCCTGGGAAGCAGCACAGCTTATAAATAGTTCATCTTCGGCGAGCTTGAGCGCCATCGCCGTTGACGATGTACCATCCGGACTTTCTGAGGGGCCAACCTGGATTTCGCCGACCTGCAGGGGTTTGGCCCATTCAAGCGCCCTCTGAAGCACACCTTGCCCATCAGTCCCTTGCAGAAGCAGCTTGCCCACGGGACTGACATCGCAGATGCCCGCGGATGTCCGGGCAACCATGAGCTCATCTTCAACCGATGTATAGACGGAGGGCTGCTGCCAACCTGCATAATCTCCCATCGTCGCACCCATTCTGATGTGTTCATGGTGCATCGCGGTGAGCTTCTTCGGCTCCTTCTTGAGGTTGGTTGCGATAGCTGGTTGTTGTGACACCTGAGCTTACTCCCTCAACCGCTTCCCCTCGGGGTCGTAAAAGGGTTCATGCATGATTTGAGCAGGGTGCGGTCTGCCTTGGACCTGTACATGTATACGGCTTCCTGCTTCGGAAAGCTCTACAGGGACCCAAACCAAGCCGAATCCTCTACCTGAAGATGCGTCTGCCCTGGAGCTGGTGACCTTCCCTACAGGTGCGTTGTTGTGCATTACCGGGACTCCATCCTCCGGCACGACCTGTCCTTCCATGACAAACCCGACCAGCTTATCCCGAAGGCCGCGCTGCCCAACAGCTTCCAGGGCATGCTTGCCGATAAAATCATCCTTATCGAACCGTACCACCCAATCCAGATCGCTTTCCAAAGGATTGGATACCATATCGGTGTCTTGGCCCAGGATAATGTGCTTCTTTGCCAGCCGCAGCACCCGTTGAGCTTCCACTCCGAAGGGACGGATTCCGAACTCTTCTCCTGCTTCCATCAAAGCATCCCATATATGTTCGCCATATTCGGCGGGGAAATGTACTTCCCAGCCGGTTTCGCCAACAAAACCGATCCTCAAAAGAAGCGCCGGAACTCCGGCAACCTCGCCGTGGGAGCTTCGCATGTACCGGAATCCTTCACGGGAAAGATCAATATCCGTCAGCTTCACCAAGGTATCCCTAGCTTTCGGCCCGGCAACGTTTATGGCCCCATAGCCCGACGTAACGTTGTTTATGTGGACCTGTGCGCCGGTGCCGGCAACCCACCACTTTAGCCACTCATCCATCAGATCAATGTTGCCCGTTGTGGTGGTGATGAAATAATGGTCTTCCGCCAACCGAGTGATCGTTCCATCATCCATGATCGTGCCGTTGTCCGAACACAGTAGGCTGTACCGGATTCGCCCGACGGGCAGCGTGGAAAATGTGTGGGTATAAACCTTGTCCAAAATAACGGGCGCATCAGGGCCGCATACATCGATCTTTCCCAATGTGCTGACATCGATGATACCCACCCGCTCCCTCACCGCAGCACATTCCGCCGTGGTCGGACCATAGGAATGGGGCCGTTTCCAAGGGCCTAGATCCATCATCTTTGCTCCAAGCTGCACATGCTTTTCGTGGAGGGGAGTACGCTTGATGGGCATATGGGATGGGCCCGCCAAAGTCCCCAACGTCAATGGGCGCAGGGGCGGTCTTGATGTGGTTGTGCCGGTGTCCTCAATGGTCTGCCCGATGTAGCGGGCACAAAGCTCAACGGATGATTTCAAGCACATTTTGCCCTGACACGGGCCCATGGAGATGGTGCTGTACCGTTTCAGGGTCTGCATCTCATCGAAGCCCTCTTCGATAGCTTGCCGGAGGTCCTTGGGGGTAACATCTTCGCAGTAGCAGAGGAAGCTCTTTTTCTTACCATCAGGGATGATGTGATGAGAAGCTAATGTGTGGTTGTTCCGATATTGCTGTTCCTTATCTTCGATGCCTTTCCGAAGGTCTTCGAGGTGTGCATCAGCAGATTCGAGAGAGCTTTGGGCGGCTTCGATTCCTGCTGCTTTACCTTGCATTACTGCCAACTGGAGGTCGTGAATGCCCGTTACATCGCCAGCTACGAAGATAGATGAGGCTGTGGGCCCGGGAACCACTTCCTGAAGCCCTTGGTCGTATGTAAGCTTGGATGATGATTGACCAAGCAATGAGACGTTGGGATCATAGCTGCCAGCAACCGCAATAAGGTCGCAATCAAATCGCCGCTCCTGTCCAGTCGTACGATCAGAGACCACAGCCCCTTTCACGCATCCGGCGCCTTCGGCGCTCATTACAGTGTGGTTGGCGAAGACGGGGATGCCATCCGTTGTGGTTTGCTGGTGGCGGTCATTCCGCATATCTATAATGCCCACAACCTTGACGTCAGCACGGTGCAATTCCAATGCAATCCGATATCCTCGATTATCGCCGGTGACCACCAGCGCCCGACGCCCCGGACGTATCCCATAAAGGTGCACCAACCGTTGTAAGGCACCGCCCAAGAACACGCCAGGAAGATCGTTGCCAGGAAATACCAAGGGGACTTCCCGGCATCCGGCCGCGATGATGATGTTTTTACTTCGGAGTTTGATCAAACGCTTCCCTTGGGAAATTCCCAGCAGATTCCCTGGGTACAAACCGAAAGCGCTTGCTCCAGATAGAGCCTTTATGTTGGAGATCCCTTGAATTTCTTCGACCAACCTGGCCGCTATCTGATATCCTGCCAAACCAACATATTCTTCCAACTCGGGATGCTCGGAGACATCGGTTATGAGATGTCCTCCCAAGGCCGGACCTTCGTCGATCAAGATCACGCTAGCCCCGTGCCTGCCAGCCTCGATAGCGGCAGACAAGCCGGCAGGGCCGCCCCCAACCACTGCTACGTCGGAATGCAGGTTATGATGCTGATGAGCTTTATCGTGCCCATGATCAGGACCAACGTTACCCAAGCCGGCGAACCGTCGAATAATGCGCCGCGCCAGGTTCCACATGAAACGGGGATGGATCAAGCTTTTATAGTAGAACCCCACTGGCATGAACCGGTCCAGCCTATCCAAGACCGAAAGTACATCATGCTTGACCGACGGCCAAGCATTCTGGGTTTCAACCGTCATGCCGTCATGTACCGGCGTGGTGCACGTGCGAACATTGGGGGAGCCATCCACGGTCATCAAGCAATTGGGGCAATCCCCCGCCATGCACATTGGCCCGCGGGGGCGATGATACTTGAAACTGCGGCTGAAGATTCGGGCGCCGGATGCGTATAGGGCAGACCCTATCGTATCGCCGCCAGCAGCAGAAACCGGTTTCCCATTGAAGCTGAATGCTACTTTAGATGATTGATCGACCAGCTGGGAAGGGTGCGGTGGTAGTCTGCTGTCGTTCACTGGTCCGATGGCCTTTCCTGCGGCTCCGGCACCGGGCTATCGCCGGATGTGCGGACTGCTCGGTCTTCGGGCCAGAAGGTGCTCAGCACCTCGTTGGTGCGAGTGTCCCTTACAGCAAAAAACCATCTTCGGCAGCCGAACTTGTGGTACCACCACTCCTGCCGTTGACCGGATATGTTCTTGCGAAAGTAGTAGTAGTGGACCCACCGTTCATGGGGTGCATCCCGGTCCGGCCGAGCGTTGATTTCTCCTCCAAACCGGAAGTCCATCACACTCCGCTCGCCGCAGTTGGGACAGCTTAGAAGAAAAGCCAAGCTATCTCCTCATTTATATGGCATGTGGTTGTTGCGATGGATCATGCTCTCGTGCCGTCACCGGCTTGCCGGCCGGGTGCGTCTTTGTCCTCGGACCTATAGCAGGCTGGATGAACGTTGTTGACCCACAGGGTCTGCTCCCCTAGAACAGGGTCAAATAGCGGTCCACCTCCCAGGCGGATACCTGGCGGTGATAGTCCTTCCACTCTTGTCGTTTCAGTTGGACGAAATCCGGTCCGATCGCTCCCAGAGAGTCAAGAACCAGAGGGTCGACTTCCAGCTCGTCAAGCGCTTCATTCAAGCTTTGAGGAAACAGCCTGATCCCACGGCGCGCGATCTCTTCCAACCCCAGGTCATACAGGTTGCCCAAGTTGGGTTCACCGGGGTCCAGTTGACGTGAGATGCCGTCCATCCCTGCGGTGACATACGCTGCAAGAGCCAGATAGGGGTTGCATCCCGCAGAAATAGTCCGGTCTTCCAGGTGGCCTGGGCCCGCAGTCCGGATCATCTGTGTCCGGTTGTTATCCCCATAAGATACAAAGGCTGGCGTCCAGATATACCCTGAACTAGATCCGTGAAGAGATGCAGCTCCAACCTGCAGACGCTTGTAGCAGTTTACGGTTGGAGAAGTAACAGCACATAGAGCAGGCGCATGAGCCATGATTCCACCGATAAACCAGTATGCGTTCTGAGACAAGCCCAGACCCTTGGGATCATCCTCATCCAAGAAGATGTTGACCCCGGTTCCGGCCTCCGCAAGGTGGTAGTGAATGTGAGCTGCGCTTCCTGTACGGTCTGTGAACGGTTTCGGCATATGGGTGGCTATGGCCCCATGTTTCCGGGATATTTGACTGGTCATCATCTTGAAGAAGGTGTATCTGTCGGCTGTGATCAGGGCGTCGGCGTACACAAAGTTGATCTCGTATTGGCCGTTGGCATCCTCGTGGTCCGACTGGTAGCTATCCCAACCGAGCTTGTTCAAGCCATCCATCATTTCTTTCAGGTAGTCCAGTACCCCGGAGATGCCTTTATAGTCGTAGCAAGCTTTATCCAAAGCATCCACATTGTTTGGGTCCCAGATTTCGATGGAGCCATCGCTCTGGCGGGTAACCAAAAAATGTTCCGGCTCAAGGCCTACGTTGAAGATGTAGCCGGCAGCTTCCACATTTGCCAGGACCTGCTTTAGGTTGACCCTTGGGCAATGGTGGTAAGGTTCCCCATCGACGTATAGATCACTGGCAAACCGGGCGACGCCATCCTTCCAAGGAAGGGGAGTGTAGGTATCTATATCGATCCGGGCCAACATTTCGTGGGAGTGGGGGCCTTGGCCCATTCCCCACAGGGCGCCGCCTGCAAATCCGGCGCCTGTATCTATGACATCATCGAAGTGCGCCACCGGCACCATCTTGACCTTGGCTGCTCCGTGGATGTCGATAAACTGGGTCAAGATATAATCGACGTTGTCTTCCTGCATCCGTCGGCGTATGGTTTCTCGATCAGCCATCTGATGGCACCTTCATTTTTCTTTGAGACTATCTGGACAAGCCTAGGGAACCTCTGAACAACTTCGCCTGAACCCCGTCATTCCCGCCGCCTCAGGCCCGTCATTCCCGCGAATGCGGGAACCTCGCCCCTCTGTTGGGACGGGTTTCACGTCCATCCTCCGCATCCAAGGGGACTTATTCAGACTATCCCTAGGCCCCGAACACTTTATTTGTTCCTGCCAAGGGGATCTGTGCCATCGCCGATGCTTCTATGGTAAGGGCTGCCATATCTTCGGGCTCCAAGCTGCGGACATCTCCCTTACCTAGTGATCGGGTTAGCAGAGCCAACTCCATGGTCATAGAGTTGATGAAGTTGGCAACCCGTTCTGCTCCCTCATCAGGGTCCAACCGAGCTTCGAGCGCCGGGTCCTGGGTGGCGATTCCCACCGGACATTTCCCGGTGTGGCAATGGTTGCAGAATCCAGCTTTGACTCCGACCTCTTCTTCAAAGTTGGTCCCCGGAATCTCTTTATTGCAGTTGAGCGCGATGAGGGCTGCTGTACCGATTGCAACCGCATCAGCGCCCAACGCCAAGGCTTTGGCAGCATCGGCGCCGCTTCTTATACCGCCCGATGCGATCAACGACACCTTCCCGTACAAGCCCAGCTCCCGAAGCGCTTCCCTGGCTTGGACGATGGCAGGAACCGTCGGGATGCCGCTGTGGTCCAGCAAAATCTCAGCAGAAGCGCCGGTGCCTGCGACCATACTGTCGATGACAATAGAGTCGGCCCCAGCCTTGGCTGCCAGCTTCACATCATCAGCTACACGGCACGCACCCAGCTTTATGCTGATGGGCAGCCGGCCTTCGGTCGCTTCCCGTATCTGTTCGATCTTGATGCTCAGATCGTCAGGGCCAAGCCAGTCAGGATGGCGCGTTGGGCTGCGTTGATCGATACCCAAGGGCAGCTCCCGCATCTCGGCAATGTTGTCGGCAACCTTGACGCCCATCAACAAGCCCCCGGTCCCGGGCTTGGCTCCTTGTCCGACCACTATTTCGACAGCATCAGCTGCTATCAGGTGGTGGGGGTCGAATCCATAGCGACTGGGCAGCACCTGGTATATCAGTTTTTTCGAAGCACGTCTTTCATCTTGCAACATCCCGCCATCACCGGTGCAGGTGGCGGTGCCTACCAAGGAGGCTGCTTTGCCAAGGGCCACCTTGGCATTGCGGGACAATGCCCCGTAACTCATTCCGGTGATGTAGATAGGTGTGTCAAGGACCAGCGGTTCCGTGGCGTACCGAGCTCCCAATGTGATGCTGGTGTTGCACTTTTCTTTGTAGCCCTCGAGGGGGAACCGTGTAAGGCCGGTGGACAAAAATACCAGATCATCGAAGTGGGTGACCTTCTGAAAGGTGCTGAAACCTCGGATCCTGTAGCGGCCCAATTCGGCTTTAGCATGAATATCTTCGATATTCCACGGAGTCCAGACCTGGCTGTTACCCATTACCATACGAAGTGGCCCTTCCTAGACCGCCCGCTTTTCCAAGCGTTCCAAGGAGTCAAAATGATACAGCTTCTTGGCTGATACGATCTTCGCAAATTTCTTTCGGTCGTGGATGCCGTGACGCTCCAGAACTCCCCAGATTTCGATCAGCTCCTCTTCAGTGGCTTCTTCGATCTTGGCGTCACTGCCCAACGAGCCAATCCTGCCCCCCACATAGATGGAGCCTTCATACATTGAATCTCCCACGCCATCACCCACATCGCCGCCGATGACGATCTTTCCCCGCTGCATCATGAATCCGGTCATAAACCCGGCATTCCCCCCGATCACAAGACTGCCGCCCTTCATCGCTATCCCCGCCCGGGCGCCAGCATTGCCCCCTACAAAAACCTCGCCACCCCGTATAGAGGATGCAACAGAAGCGCCAGCATTTTCAGTGAGGATGATTTTCCCGTTCATCAGGTTTTCACCCAATGCCCAACCGGCATTACCCTTGATGGTAACCTCAGGGCCATCCATCAAGCTGGCAGCATAGTACCCAACGCTGCCCTCAATGGTGATGTTGCAGGGGGCCAGTATGGCAACCCCGATGTTATGTCTAGCTTGAGGGTTGAGGACTCGGATTGGTTCCCGGCCTTGAGCAGCTAGCTCTCTGATACGTCGGTTGAGCCCGGTGGTCGTTAAAGTGGCGGCATCTAGATCAACCAAGTCTTGACGTCACCTTCTTGAGGTTCGACCCGGTCGATCTCCTCAAGGAAGATCCTTTTTAGGGCGATTTCTTCGGAAGCAATGGCCACCATATCGTCGGTTTCGGTTGCAACCATCGGCTTGGCTGCCCACCGGTCTTTCGCGTATCCAATTCCGGCTTCGGTGGATGCTATGAAGGTGAAGGTGCCATCCAGATCGTCCACAGCCGAATGGAGAGCTTCATTCAACCCCATGTTGTTGTACATCTTATCAGCTAGATAGACTGCTATTAGCTCCGAGTCGTTTTCGGTCTGAAAGGTGTAACCTTCATCTTCGTATTTGCGGGTCAGCTTGTGATAATTGGTTAGTTGACCGTTGTGCACCACGGTCACATCAGGAAACGGGTATGCCCAAAAGGGATGAGAATGGTTGATATCGACACGGCTCTCGGTGGCCATCCGGACATGGCCGATGCCGTGGGTGCCCATGAGGGGCCCGATGCGGTGTTTGTCATCCATGTCTATAGCCGAGCCAACATCTTTGATGATTTCGGAGGTCCGCCCAATGCTGTGCAGGTGCATGCCCCTGATGTTCAGGAGCGTTTGTGCAAGCGGTGAAATGTCGCCTTCAAGATTGATTTCCACCCGCAGGTACCTGCCTGTAGGAGCACTGGATACTATGGAACCGCCACGTTCGATAATGCTGTCTTCCACCCAAGGAAGCTGGTCTTCGGCATCTCGATCACCCTCAGACCACAGTCTGATGATGTAGTCGGCTTGCGAAACTTCCCCGCAAACGGTTACGCCACTGGAATCGATGCCCCGGTGAGCTAACGAATCCAGCATGGCGACCAACTCCCGTCCCACAGGAGCCAGCCCATCGGTGGAAACTCTTTTGTGGAGGATGCCGCTAATGCCGCACATACGATACGTCCGCTTCGAATCCCCTATAACTGCCCGACTATATCATGGGATGAATCACCCGGCAAGATATCGTCACGCATCAATCTGAAGGCTGAAATGGCTCCACAGCGCCCCTTGCCAATGCAGCGATACTCCGGCAGTATCCGGCCGTGCTGTGGCCCAAGAAGGTCGGGATGGTGCCGAAGGTCGGAGTCGAACCGACACGGGGTTGCCCCCAACGGTTTTTGAGACCGTCGCGTCTACCTTTCCGCCACTTCGGCTCTGGTGAGGCTGCATAGTTGGCTGGTAGAACTGACCTTACCCTGCTATTCTATCATGCCATGATGCCCTGGTGACGATCAAAGCGATGTTGCCACCTTGATTGGCAACAGTTAGACTGGCGTCGCCATATATGGGCCTTCTGAAGGAGTCCGTTCAATGTCTCAACTGACATTCATCCAAGAATCTCTTGCCAGCTTGCACAACTCCATAGCGGATGCGTTCAAAGACCTTACCCCGGAGCAAGCCCACCACAGCGCCGGCGATGACGCCAATCACATAGCATTTGTTGCATGGCACTATGCCCGCACCGTCGATAACATCGTCCGGTTCGTCCTCCAACGAAAGCCCACAATATGGATGGAGGGTAAGTGGGATGACCACTTCGGGCTGGATTCCAAGTCCCAGGGCACCGGCATGGGGCCGGAAGAAGCAGCATCTCTCCGGGTGTCCGACCTGCCCGGTTTCTCCACATACATGGACCATGTGTGGCAAGAAACGCAGCAGTACCTGAATACCATCACCGATGACGACTTGGTCCAGATGTTGACCATCAGACCCTTGGGGGATATGACCTTGGGCCATGTACTAGGAAACGTACTTTTGACCCACGGGTACACCCATCTGGGGGAGATTTACACATTGAAGGGCATTCAAGGTCTGTCGGGTAGCCCCATATAAGACGCCCGACCATAGCTGGATGTTATTGGCTAACATATCCTCCCAAGCAGGGGTTCACGGTTGACCAACAGAGATGTAGAAGCCGGCCTGACATATCACAACGACACCAAGCACTCTTTTCTGAGCGTCCACAACGACCCTCATTTCCTGGATTTTGCCAACCAACCCCTGCCGTTTAAGGTCTACACCGACCTGGAACCCATTCCCCTACCCAGGGACCTCTCAGCTTCCGGGGTTGATGCGCTGACAGCTATAAGTGGCGACGGCAAATTCAACGGCGAGATAATCCCCGACCTCCACGCCTTGGCCAGCTTGCTGCACCATTCCGCCGGCATCACAAAAAAGAGAGCTTTCCCAGGAGGAGAGATCCTCTTTAGAGCTGCTGCTTGCACAGGAGCTTTGTACCACATAGAACTGTACCTGGTTTGCGGAGACCTGCCGGGTTTGGATGCAGGCGTGTACCACTTCAGCGTTCACGACTTCGCACTACGGGGCCTGCGCAAAGGTGATCATCGCAGCATCGTATCCCAAGCCTGTGCTGGGCATCCGGCAGTCGCCAATGCGCCGGCTGTGGTGATAAGCTCCAGCACGTTTTGGAGGAACTCCTGGAAGTACCGGTCCCGTGCTTACAGACACTGCTTCTGGGACAACGGCACGATCTTGGCCAACCTGTTGGCCGCATCCACCACACAACAAATACCGGCAACCATCATTACCGGATTTGTGGATTCCGCGATCAATCGGCTACTGGGCCTCAACATCGACGAAGAGGTTGCCCTGTCCTTGGCTCCCTTGGGCCAGTCATCAGATCGCCCACAAGATGCTCCGCCGCCGACACCCGATCTGAAGCTGGAAACCATGCCACTATCCAAGACTCAGATCGATTATCCGCCGATACGCGAGATGCACCAAGCATCTTGCTTGGCTGGTCCAGACGAGGTGAAAGGCTGGCTGGAAGCAACCGGAGTCCCACGTTCCCCCCAGTTGTCGGGCCGTTCATTTCCCTTGGACCTTTCGCCCAACGGCGATGATGAAAAGGACTCCTTGGAGACCGTGGTGCAGCGGCGAGGGTCAGCTCGCCGGTTTTCTCAAGAGCCCATATCGCTAAAGCAGCTATCCACCATCCTGCTGCACTCAACTAAAGGGGTTGCCGCCGATTTTCTTGATCCCTTTGGAACAAGTCTCAATCGGATTTATCTTGTGGTGAACGATGTGCGCGGTCTGCCTTCTGGAAGCTACTTTTATGATCGGGAACGAAGATGTTTGGAGATGCTGGAGGATGGCGATTTCCGGCATTCCGCCGGTTACCTCGGACTCCAGCAGGACATTCCCGCCGATGCCAGTGTCGATGTGTTCTTCTTGGCTGACCTTGACCATATTCTTGGGATCTACGGGAACCGGGGCTACAGAGCAGCCCAACTTGAAGCAGGCATCATGGGCGGCAAAATGTACCTGTCGACCTATGCCCAGCATTTGGGCGCCAGCGGGCTGACATTCTTCGACGACGACGTGACCGCATTCTTTTCACCCCATGCTGAGAACATGTCCGTCATGTTCTTGGTAGCTCTGGGAGTGACAGCACGCCGTCACCGAGGGGCGGGCGGCGAGGCTGCTTCAGCTTGACAAGATATTGGGGGGATGGTAACGTCGCAACTGACCCGCGCCCCTACATGCCTTCACCGATGCAACCTCATCGAACGATGCGGAGATTGCCGGAAGAAGGCCATCGTGGGCTTGACCCGACGGTCAAGACTTGATTTCGTCGCGGTGGGAGGCTATGTCAGCAGATCGTCAAGACGTACGCTGGGCCCGCCTGAGGAACCTGTGCACAGATGTGCTGACAGATAAGACTCTAATCCTCGCCAGCAATCGTGGGCCTGTGGAACATCACGTCCTGCCCGATGGAAGAACGGAAGCCAGGAGGGGCAGCGGTGGTGTTGTTACAGCCCTGAACTCCTTGGCGCATATGCTGGAGTTCACGTGGGTGGCCAGCGCCGTTGGTGAAGGCGACCGTAAAGTTTCTGAAGCCAACAAGGGTGTCCGCATCAAATCACCCCTCCCTGGGCATCAGATATACACCCGCTTCGTAGTTACTCCCCGCAGGGTCTACCACAAGTACTACAACACTTTTTGTAATCCGCTGCTGTGGTTCTTGCAGCATTACATGTGGAACTCGCCCTACAATCCGAACTTGGATGCCAATGTGCATGATGCTTGGAATGATGGGTATATCGGAGTCAATCATGCTTTTGCCGATGTGGTGATAGAAGAAGCTGCTCGGAGCTCGGGCACTCCGGTAATCATGATCCATGATTACCACCTATATCTTGCTCCCGACTATATCAGGCGTGCTTCGCCCGATTCCATCATCCACCATTTTACCCACATTCCTTGGCCCACGCCCAGATACTGGCAGCTGCTTCCTTCTTACATTCTGAAGAGCATCTGCAGGTCCTTGTGTGCTTCCGACATCATAGGATTCCAGACCCCCCACGACGTACGCAGCTTCCTTGATAGCTGCGAAGAGTTCCTGCCCGAATGCCAAATCGACCATGCTGCCAAAACGGTGGAGTTGGACGGGCGCAGGACCTTGGTCCGCGCTTATCCCATTTCCATTGATACGGAGGAGATCGTGCGAATCTCCAACTCTCCCCGTGCTCTGGACTATGAACAGAAGCTAAAACCCATGTGCAACGAAAGCACCATAATCAGGGTTGATCGTGCGGAACCCAGCAAGAATGTGGTCAGGGGATTCAAAGCTTTTGGACTGCTTTTGTCCCGCTATCCCGAGTTCCAAGGAAAGGTGAATTTCCTTGCTTTTCTTGTCCCGTCGCGGACCCACATTCGCCAGTACCAGCGATATATGGATGAAATACAGCAAACCATCCGGGAAATCAACGACACCTACGGGACTGCGGAATGGACCCCAATCTCCACCTTCATGGAAAATAACTACACCCAAGCTATCGCCGGGATGAAATTGTACGATGTGATGCTGGTGAACTCGGTCATCGACGGGATGAACCTGGTGGCAAAAGAGGGGCCTATCGTCAATGGTCGTGAGGGTGTCCTCATCTTGTCCGAAACCACCGGCGCCTATAAGCAGCTCCATAAAGGAGCTCTGTCGGTATCGCCTGCGGACATCGAAGGAACCATGCAGGCAATGCACCAAGCTCTCACCATGAACGCTGAAGAACGAAAAGAACGGTCCGCAATCTTGTCTCAGACCATCGAACAAGAAGACATCAACAACTGGCTGTGTACCCAGTTGCAAGATATAGGCGAACTATCCTAGCAGTCGGCCGTCGCCAACCAGCTCAGAAACCAACCAACCTCGCCCACGCTCTCCAAGATGTAATCCGCTTCAGAAGCAACCTCCGAAGGATCCCCGGCCCCAGCTACCGCGACCTTCAACCCGATACAGCCGCCTCTCTCGGACAAACCGTCGATGGCTCGAAAAGCATCCAGGTCGGTCACATCATCTCCTATGTAGATCACCGTATCCAGGCTATGCTCCCTCGTCAGGGTATCCACTGCGGTGCCCTTGCTTAGCTCCACCGGGGGCAGGATGTTGATGACCAGCTTCCCTGAGATAAGCTTGACTTCCTGCCCTCCCAACTCATCAAGAGCCTCCAACACCCTTCGACCCGAAGCTTCCGGGTCGGCGGTGTTCCGGTAATGGGCGGCAAGGGAGCTTCCTTTGTCTTCAAAGTACAATCCGCGAATAGAGAGCTTGGACTGCAAACGCATCAGTAGCTGTGCAAGCGACGGCAAATAGGCCCGCACCTCTGGAGCAACCACCAGCTCGCCCCGTTCCCACCGTTCCAAGCCATGGTTGCCCACGTATGCCACATCGTCGACATCTACGATTTTGCGAGCTTGAATAACTGAGCGGCCTGTTATCACAGCCACCAAATCCAGCTTGGAACGCAACGCTACCAGAGCTTGCCGGACCTCGGGGTCGACCACAGAATCTTGGGGGTCCGGCGCCAATTCGGACAAGGTGCCATCCAGGTCCAGCAGCAGCCCTACCCTCTTCCCGCGAAGAAGCGGAGTCACATCATCCAGATGTTCTGTAAGGCGTGCCATCGCGATGCTTCCCTTCAGCTATCCTTTATACAAGAACCCTGAGGTATTCCGTATCCTCCCCCATTCTACACCTGTGCCTTCAGCTACCCTTCGTGCAAGCACCCTGAGATATCCCGCATCTTCCCCGTTCTAGACCTGTGCCCTCAGCTATCCTTCATACAAGGACCCTGCGATATCCCGCATCTTCCCCGTTCTAAGGAACCTCTGAACAACTCGCCTGAAGCCCGTCATTCCCGCCGCCCCAAGCCCGTCATTCCCGCGAAGGCGGGAACCTCGCCCCCTCTGTAGGGACGGGTTTCACCTCCCTCCTCCGCATCCAAGGGGACTTATTCAGACTATCCCTAAGGTGCCTCCTCACCCGAAAGACCGTCGTAGTAATGGGCAGGCCATCAGAGGGAGACCTTAGATTCCTCACTCCGTTCGGAATGACTCTTCCCCTGTCATTCTGAGGGCCCCCCTCCCCCCTGTCATTCTGAGGGGCGCACCCCGAAGAATCTAAGGAACTTCTGAACAACTCTTCCCCTGTCATTCTGAGACGCGCCTCCTTCCTGTCATTCTGAGACGCGCACCCCGAAGAATCTAAGGAACCTCTGAACAACTCGCCTGAAGCCCGTCATTCCCGCCGCCTGAAGCCCGTCATTCCTGCGAAGGCGGGAACCCCTCGCCCCTCTGTAGGGACGGGTTTCACGTCCATCCTCCGCATCCAAGGGACTTATTCAGACGATCCTTAAGGTGCGTCCTCACCCGAAAGACCATCGTAGTAATGGGCAGGCCATCAGAGGGAGACCTTAGATTCCTCACTCCGTTCGGAATGACAGAGGGGAGTTCGGAACGACAGTGGGAAGTTCGGAATGACTCTTCCCCTGTCATTCTGAGGGGCCCCTCCCCCCCTGTCATTCTGAGGGGCGCACCCCGAAGAATCTAAGGAACCTCTGAACAACTCTTCCCCTGTCATTCTGAGACGCGCCTCCTTCCTGTCATTCTGAGGGGCGCCTCCTTCCTGTCATTCTGAGGGGCACCTCTCCCTGTCATTCTGAGGGGCGCCTCTCCCTGTCATTCTGAGGGGCGCACCTTCTCCTGTCATTCTGAGGGGCGCACCCCGAAGAATCTAAGGAACCTCTGAACAGCTCTTCCCCTGTCATTCTGAGGGGCGCCTCTCCCTGTCATTCTGAGGGGCGCACCGGTGAGTTCAGAGAACCTCGCCCCTCTGTAGGGACGGGTTTCACGTCCATCCTCTGCATCCAAGGGGACTTATTCAGACTAGCCCTAGACCTGTGATAGAATATACAAAGATAACCTGATACGGTGAGAAAGATGATGGAAGAGCTATTCCAACTGGGCTACGGTACGTCCGGGTCCGCAGACGTCAACCTGTGCATATTCCTGCATCTGAAAGAATTTCTTGCGATAGACCTTCGGGATCCCACCCCGACCGTAGTTCTTTTGGATTCTACCAGCATCTTCGATGAAAGCTTTGTCGCCAAGGTGGAGGAGGGGTTTGCCAGCATATTGAGGGAGCCCAGCGAACATCCCTTCGCCCAGTTTATGGACCTGCCTCTCAGGCTGGAAGAGCACTTTCGGGAAATGGGAATAACGAAGATATTGGAGATGCTGGACCATGGGGTAATGACCGATGACCTGCCAAGTATCGCAGTGTACGTCATCGGGGGAGCATCCGTGGATATGCGGCCTCAAGATGTGGGCTTGGCCTGCCGTTCGCTGTTGGGCGAGTATGTTGGTTCCGATGTTGTGGAACAGCTTACAGGCCCCTTGACCCGGTTGATGAAGCAGGAGTATACGGTCTTTCAGGACCTGAACCGCCAGGAGATTCGCGAGGCCCTGGAAGACCAATCTCCCAATTTCCTGACCCTCTGGGAGCGCCGGAACTGATCCATCCAAGGATCCCGGCTGCCCCATTGGATTTCTGCTACAAGATAAATCGGACTATAGCTGTCTGATCATCTTCCTTGAAGGTGATGTAGGAATCTTCCCGCCCCCGGTTTAGCCTGCGCTTTTCGGCGATCTCGTCCCGGATTCGCCCCACAGCCGCCGTTGCAGTGGCGCTTTCTGCCAATATAACGTGTATTTCCGCTTCAGTCAGGTTATGGACCAGACCATCGGTCGCAATCAGAAGCTTATCTCCATACATCAGATCGATTGCATTGGACGCATATCGCAGCCTTTGAGTAAGCCCTACTGCCCCTCCGGTGAGACCTGGCAGCATTGGGGGACTCGGCTGGGGCGTGAGGGCCCTAATTGTGCCCGCCCTGATCAAGTACGCCGGGCTATCTCCGATGCTAACCACATCAGCATGGTCGTGCCGGTAGAGCGCCGCTGAAACAGTGGTCAGCAGATTGCGCCCCATACCGGACTGGAAAAGAATCTGATTTGCTTGTTCCAGCACAGCAATAACATCGGGCAGGGCTTCAATGGCAGCTTCAGCCAAAAGATCCGCAGAGAAGCTGCCGGCATATCCCCCTCCACAATGGGTTACTCCGTCAAAAACACAATCCAAGGCACCCTGGTCGCCCAGGGTCCGCACGACGAAGGCATCTTCTCCGTGGCAGGCGTTGTCCTGAAACGTATCTACTTGTCCAATATCCATGAGCTTCAGCTTATCAGGGTCAAGCTTCGCCGCTTGCCGGCTTAGACACCACGATCCCGGTCAAACAAAAAGCGGTCCCAATATGGGGCATCCAACTGCTTTCTGGCTTGTCGCCAAACACCAAGGGCCGGGTTATTTTCATCTTGTAAATTGTCTCTCCGGCGAGCAGCATCCAAACAAAGTTGTAGGTCGCATCGGAATTCTTCGATGGAGCCGTAGCTCCTCCCTCGGATCTTCTGCAAGGATCCCACCGCTGCTTCAGCCAGGTCCTGGTAATTCGATTTAGCAAAATCCCCTATCATGCCATCCACCTGCTGGGCAAAATCCGGGTCAGCTCTCATGCCATAAGCATCGCCATAGCCCTTGGTGTCGGCTGGCGGTAGGTCTGGGCACAAATAGTGCCTGAAGACCTCAGCAAAAAGGTTGTGGATGTCCTGATGCTGCCCTCTTGAGCCAATTTGACCTTGGGATGTTGCACCCAAGGTTGGGACCGTGCCCACATCGATCACCGTGATGTTGCCATCCGCAGGGTCGAAGTAGATATTTTGCGGCCTTAAGTCCAAGAGGAGATGCCCTCCTGCTTGGAAAGAACTTTCCACATCCAGAAGCTGTTGCGGGACCGGGCAGTTCCCGTCAACGGTCCGAAAGTCCGCCGGATGCAGAACGAACAGGTTCTGTCCCAACCCGATGGGGACACCCTTGAACCTGTCCCGAATATCCGCCACCAGCGGAATCCCCTTTGCCCGCTCGAACACCAAGACGCGGTATTCGGCCCTTGGAGTGTCCCCAAAATAGCTTCCGTGGCACCTGACATCGGTGTACCCCATCATCTTGGAGACATTGCGGACGGAGTTCGCGACGGAATCGTGGATTTCGATCAACGACTGAGAAAGCAGGTCGATGTCCTTGTGCAATCCCCTGAGGATGTAATCGACATTGGGCCGCTTCACCACAGCCATCTTTCCCGTTTCAAGGTCGGCGGCAGCATGAGCTTCGTAGTCCGACCCTGAACCCAAGAAGCTTCCCAGTTCGAACCTGTCCAACGACAAGCTTTCCATCACATCCAGCTATATATCTGCGTTGGGGTGGGCCTTAGTGTGAAGGCGCCAATGCCCGCAGAGTTCGTAATATGGTCCCGCTTTCGCATTCGTGAGGACATCCTACCACCGGCGTCGTTGCACCATTGTCTCTGAATTTCTGTAGTTTTTCGCGGCACCGGTCTTCATCGCCCGTGATGGTAATGTTGTCCAGCATATCCTGCGAAACCATGGATGCTGCCTTGGCTCGGTCGTTGGACATCCAAGCTTGGCGGATACGCTCGGTTTCTTCGCCATACCCGTACCTCGTAAACAGATCGTAGTAGTAGGCGCCCATCCCACCTATGTAGTAAGCTATGTGAGCGCTGAGCAGACGTCTACCTTCCAGAGCCTCCTCCCGGTTGCGGGATGGATAACAGAGGATGTTGGGTGCGGTGGCGATATCCGAGATGCTCTTCCCCGCTTTCTTTGCTCCTTTTGCGACCGTTTCGAGCATGGCGGGCAGGTGGCCCACATGGGGCCAAGTGGGCAGCCATCCATCTGCTATCTCCCCCGTCAATTCCAGGTTCCGGGGCCCCAAGGAAGCTAGGTAGATGGGGATATGCTGTTGGGCGGGAGCAAAAGGGAGGCGAAACCGCCCAAGGCTGAAGAGCTTTCCGCGAAAGTCCACCCGCTGACCGCTGAGTATCAAACGGATGATCTCGGTGTATTCTCTGGTCCGCTCCAATGGCTTTTTGTATTCGACGCCATGCCAATCTTCTATAACGGTCCGCCCGCTGGTCCCCAAACCCAAGGTCGCCCGACCCTTTGAGATTACATCCAAAGAAGCGATGCTTTGAGCCAACATAGCCGGAGTCCTGCTAAAAACCGTGGCTATGCCGGTCCCCAGACGTACTTGGGCGGTATGGCAAGCAATCATGGTCAGAACAGTGAACACATCCCATCCCCACGATTCGCCGACCCAGATGGTATCGTAGCCCAGTTCATCGGCGAGCTTGGCTGCTGCGATAAGATCATCGCTGCTGGAATCTCTTCTGCTTCCAAGGTGAAAGCTTGTAGCTTCACTCTGCACGCAGGACTACCTCCCCAAGACCGAGGAGCAAACCTCGGTCTAACGATGCCCTTATTCTAGGTTAGGGCGCTTCTTTGTCAAGGACACACCCGCCAAGGTATAGTGGACGCCAATATCAGCTGCGAACCGGCCTCCATCACTTTCATACAGGAGAAGTCAATGACCCTTAAAAGCCTTGAGGAACGAATCCAAGCTCTGGAGGATATTGAATCTATCAAAAAGCTGAAGGGTCTGTATTGCACCTACTGTGATGACAGCTATGATGCAGATAGAATCGCAGGACTGTTTGTGGAAGACGGCATCTGGGATGGCGGCATCCGGGGCAAAGCTGAAGGTCGAGAAGCCATCAGGGACTTCTTCGTCCGGGCCCCTCAGCGGCTGTCCTTTGCCGTCCACATGGTGATGAACCCCATCATAGATGTGGATGGCGACCGGGCAACGGGTATCTGGTACCTGTTTCAAGCTTGTACCTATGCAGAAGGTGAACGTGCGGTTTGGGGATCTGCCCGCTACGATGAAGAATATGTGCGCGCAGATGGAAGCTGGATGTTCAAGACATTGAGGTTAACCTCCTTCTTTTGGACGCCCTTCGATGAAGGTTGGGCCAAGTCCCGTTACACCTGAACGCTGCATCGCAAGCTGTACCGGGTTTTATTGACAGCGCCCTACAGCCTTAGTACGATAGGCACAGACACCCAGGACGACACCACCTATCCGGTTTACACGCCAAAGGGGGACTCGGTGGCTCAATATATTCTGATAGAATCCAGAGACCCCTTCGAATATGGGGACTCATTGTACATGTACGATCTGGCAGGCGACCTATCTGCCAAGGGCAACGACGTGACCTTGTTCTTGGTCCAGAACGGGGTGTTGACTACCCGCAAAGCGGTCAAAGACAACCCTCTACCCAAGGTCCAGCAGAGGGCTCCCGGCATCGTGGTCCAAGCAGATGATTTTTCCTTGCGGGAGCGGGGGATATCCACTTCTAACCTGGTGGATGGCGTATCGGTTTCCAGCGTTGATGATCTGGTCAATTTGCTGGTCCAGGACGATGCCAAGCTGGTTTGGCACTAGCGTAGAAAAGGAGCAGTATCGTGGCAACCTTAACCATCGCCTTGATGGATTCACCCTACGAATCAGAAACAACAACAACAGCCCTCCGCATCATTGACGCAGCGGTCCGAAAAGGTCACAAGGTCAATGTCTTTGCTTATGAAGGTGCTGTGAACCTGACCATGGCAGAGCAGAAACCTCATCCCAACCCAGTGAAGGGCACCTCGGTGGAAGACCAGCATCATCCAACCACATCCGAGTGGGTTTCAGGTGTGCTCAAAACCGAGTTGGTGGACTGGATCAACTGCGGACTTTGTGTGGATGAGCGGGGATCCGGGAACTGGATCGATGGGGCGCGCCGGGGAGGCCCGCCCGACCTGTTCAAATGGTCCACCGAAAGCAACAACACCTTGATCATAGGAACAAGGTAGGAGGAAGCTGTGTCATCGATCCTTTCCGTCGTTGAAAGAGCGTATCATGGGACCATCGAAGAGCAGGATGATACAATCCTGTGGCTGAGTCATATGATAAAAAATGCGGGCGGCGATATTTCCGTCCTCCTTCGCGGGAATGCAGTAAACTATGCGGTGCTCGGCCAAGATGCTACTGGCTTATCCTTCGGAGATGTTAAGCTGGAGGTGGCGCCAACGCTGGATAAAGATGTGGAAAACCTGGTTGCGGCAGGCGTTACAACCTATGTGGTCCAAGAAGACTTGGAGGACCGCGGCATCAGCCAAGGAGAAATCGCCAACGGGGTCAGCTTGATAGGTCGTGCTCAAATCGCTGACCTGTTCGACTCTCACGATTCTATCTGGCACTGGTAAGCCACGATCCACGTTTCAAGGGTCCCAGTAGCTCAGTGGATAGAGCGGGTGCCTTCTAAGCACTAGGTCGCGGGTTCGAATCCTGCCTGGGACGCCAGCTCCGCCTCCACCCGCTTACCTGGGCTACATCTAGAAGCCAACTTGCCAAACCATATCCCGAGAGGCTTGGTGGTTAGTCGGTACCAGTAGCCATTCTGAAGCTATATTCCGGCGCCAATCACTGCGTAAGGCAGAACTATGACTACCCAAACCGTTAAGCGTATCGTATGCCTCGCCAATTCACGTAAATTGAGCGGCCGCTGCATCGCCGGCAAAGCGACCCTGCCGGACGGGCGACCCGGCGGATGGGTTAGGCCCGTAAGCGACCGAGAAAATGAGGAGGTATCTGAATACGAACGGCAGTACGAGGACGGTGGAGACCCGCGCATTCTTGACGTCATCGACGTGCCTGTTGTCAGTGCCCGCCCGAAAAATCACCAACAAGAAAACTGGTTGCTCGACCAAGGTCATTACTGGAAGAAGGTTCGCAGCATCTCGCGGGATGAATTGGCTCAATTCACCGACTCAACAGCGCCACTCTGGATTAACGGACATAGCTCCAATAAAGGGCTGAACGACAAAATCCCGTTCCAGGATGCCGAATCCCTCAACAGTTCATTGCGCCTGATCAGAGTTGACAAGCTTGAACTATCAGTGTCCGCGCCTGGAGCAGAGTACGGTAACCACAAACGGAGTGTTCAGTGCCGCTTTCAGCATAATGGTACGGATTACTGGCTGCGCGTCACCGACCCCGATTACGAACGGAAATACCTAAGAGTACCCGATGGAGCCTACCCGATTGGTGAAAGATTCATTACCGTGAGTGTCGGAGAACCGTTCCATGGCGATGTTTATAAGCTCATCGCTGCTATTATCGAACCTTGACTGAGGAAAACAATTGAACTCAGCTCAATATCCATTGTTCACTGTCGGCCATTCCAACCATTCACCGGAGGCGTTTCAGATGTTGCTGCGCCGGCACGGTGTGGAGAAGGTAGTCGACGTTCGGTCATCGCCGTACAGCCGCTACACCTCTCAATTCAACCAAGACGCTTTGAACGAAACTCTGAATGGAATTGGCTATTCGTTCTTGGGTGCGGAGCTTGGCGGAAGGCCGCCAGACCGTTCGTGCTACGACGCTGACGGTCGCGTTATGTACGATCGACTGGCGTGTACGGACCTCTTTGGTGACGGCATCAGGCGCGTTATGCATGACTCCCGTGATCACCGCATCGCTCTGATGTGTTCAGAGAAGGAGCCGCTGCACTGCCATCGCGCATTGCTGATTGGCAGCAAGCTCACGGAATGCGGAGCTAGAGTCGAACACATACTCCCAGACGGCAGCCTCGAAGACCATGACACAGCCATGGAACGCCTGATGGACAGCTTCAAGCTGCCTCATAATGGCGACATGTTCCGGTCACGAAATGAAGTAATCGCAGAAGCGCTGGACCGCCAGGCGAAGAAGGTCGCATATGTAGGCAGGTGGTTTGCTACCGACGATAGTCAGTATGGGAGTACATTTTGAAAGTGTACACCATCGGCTTCACCAAGAAGTCCGCGGCTGACTTCTTTGGGCTGTTGCGGCAATCAGGCGCGAAGTCTCTAGTAGATGTCCGGCTAAACAACATCTCTCAGCTCGCAGGCTTTGCCAAGAAAAATGACTTGGAATATTTCTTGCGCGAGCTTTGCCGGATGAAATACGTCCACATGCCAGAGCTGGCCCCCACGAACGAGATGCTGGATGCTTACCGGAAAGAACATCGCGACTGGGCAATTTACGAGCGTCAGTTTCTTGCCCTCATGGATGAACGACAAGTGGGTAAGATGAAGATGAAGAGGACCATCGCAAACTCTTGCTTGCTTTGTAGCGAGGATAAGCCAAACCGCTGCCACCGTCGGCTGGTCACAGAGTATCTCAGTCGTAATTGGGGCGATGTGGAGACCGTGCACTTAGGCTAACTAAGATGTGTGTTGTCTCTCGGTTTTCGTCCGCATGTTCTTAGACTTCCAATCTCTCGCTCACATTGATAAGTAACATTCGCACCTCAAAGTACCTGCAAGCACATTCAGGGACGATTATCTTGGCGTTGCTTGGGATAACTCTGCTCCTGATCATCCCGATGCTGACCTTGCCCAGCGACGAATCTCCTTCCCTTGACCCGTCGGGAGAAGTGATCGATCTGCGGGACGATATCGCCCAGCGTTTTTCCTCCCCTATCCACGGCAACTCCTACATCGCCGAAGCAAGAAACGGCGATATGTTGACCCAAGCGGCATTGTGGGAGTTGTACCAGAACGAGCAGGCGCTGCGACGGACGGACGTGGAGGGTCGCCTGAGTCCAGATGGGATGCCCAACCAGCCCCACTTGTACCGGAGCTTCGACACCTACTCAAGCCGGAGTTATGTAGGTGTGATTACCATTGCAGATGCGGTGGAATCCTTGATGACCGCCTCACCTCTTTTCGACAACTCCTTGGAAACAGCAACCGACCAGCAGGTCAAGCTGGCTGTTCACATGTTGTTGCAAGACCCCAATACCAGCCAACTGCAAGATTTGTTCTCTGTTGAAGCTGCCAGCCGGAAACAAGAGGTTGCAGGCATGCCGATCGATGCTTGGACTTCGCCTGGGCTGATCGTCTTCGTTGTTGCCGACAATAGCAAGTTGGGAGGGGGCCAATCCCGGGTCGGATTGGATGTTAACGACACCATCCTGAACAAAGAGGAGTTCGACCGCAACGTCCAAGAAGTCCTGCGCGGTGAACAGACCAACTACCGGCTTTGGGGTATAGCTATTGACCCAAACCTGGAAGCCTCGGAGGAAGGGGTTACCGCAGGCATATACATCGTGTTCACCATAATCGCCGTTATGGTGGTGGTGGGTCTCAGCCTGCGCTCCTACTGGGCCATGGTCCTAACCGGGGCTGGGCTGGGAATACTGATGATATGGCTTCGTGGCATCTCCGCCTTGGTGGGAATAAAAGAGGGTAACATCATCGAGCTTCTGGTTCCCATAGCCATGATTTCCTTGGGGGTGGACTTTGCAGTTCACGCTCTGAGACGGTATGAGGAAGAACGGGGCAACGGCTACGCTCCAAGGATGGCGCTACAGTTGGGCTTTGCCGGTGTGCTGGGCGCTCTTGTGCTGGCGATGCTAAGCGATAGCATCGCTTTTTTGTCCAACACCTCTTCGGGACTCGAATCGGTCATCCACTTTGGAGCTGCGGCGGGCATTGCTGTGTTTTCTTCCTTCTTGATATTGGGCATCGGCGTTCCTTTGGTTTTTTACAGGATCGACCAAGCTTCTTCGCAACATCGTCAGAACCCTTCGCGGGTGAAACTGATATTTCTTCTCCTAGCTGGTGGAGCGGCAACGGTCCTTTTTGCCACCAGCATCATCCTACTGGTAGCTGTCAGCCAGATAGGCGGCATTCTATTGCTTTTCGCCGCCATCACAGGAGCTGTGCTGGCGCCGGCAATGCTTCTGCGGAGGCGCTCCAAAGGGGAGATTGGTCCCCGCGGGGATGAAGCTCCCGTTCCTGCTTCCCAAGGCGTAGGCGCCCGGTTGTCATCCATAGTGACTGCCATAGCCCGCTACAAGGTTTTGGTCTTGGTCGCTGCTTTGACAATAACTGTTATATCCGGGTTCTTTGCATACCGCCTGGACCCGAAATTCGACGTTAAGGACTTCTTTGATCGCAACTCTGATTTGGTCGTAAGCCTCGACAAGCTGGACCAGCACGTTGGGCAGTCGGGTGGAGAGCCCGCCCTGTTTTACATCAAGGGAGATCTAGCTGATCCCGGAGCATTGGCTTCCATAGAAAGCTTTGTGGCGAACTTGGCTGACAATCCTTACATATCAAGGGATACGGACGGCCAGCCGGAAATATGGAAGTTCAACATATTGGCAGTCATCCGCATGGTGACATCCAATGACAGTACCCTTGCGCAGGTGGAAGGCACCAGCAACCTGACCATCACCGACGATGATGGCGACGGGATACCCGAGTCCAAGGAGCACATCCAAGCCATCTATGACTATATAACAACCCGCGGAGTGCCCCAAGATGAGACGACCCTTGTTTATACTGCCGCTGAAATAGGCCGGATATTATCCCTAAGCCCGGAGCACGGGGAAACTGCCACCCTCATTGCCACGGGCCTCCCCGGCTCCCGGGAACAAAGCACGATCGCCACCGCACGGGTATCGTTGGAAGATGATCTCAAGGTCTTGGGAGAAAACCCCAGCATCACTCGATTCGGGTTGACGGGATCGCCCTTCATTCGAGAAGCACAGCTAGGCGCCGCCACCCAAACCCTTCAGCGGTCCTTGCCCATCGCAGCAGCGGGGGCCTTCCTGCTGCTCTTGGTGGCTATGCGTTCGGTCCGCTATGCAGTGGTGACAGTGATTCCCATCGGCTTGGTGATCGTATGGTTATATGCTCTAATGCACCTGATCGGATTTAGCTTGAACTTCGTAACTGCAACCATCGGGGCGGTGTCGATGGGTGTGGGAATAGATTACTCGATTCATCTGACCCAACGCTTCCGGGAAGAGCTGGTTTCTGCACCCAACAAGATGGATGCCCTCCGCCGGTCTGCGCGCGGGACGGGACTTGCCCTTTTGACATCGGCCCTATCCAGCATGGTTGGGTTCACGATCATGGGCTTATCTCCTTTTCCTCTGATCTCCACTTACGGATATCTGACAGCTATCATGATAGGGTTGGCGCTGCTGGCATCTTTGGCTGTTCTGCCTTCATTGCTGCTGCTCGTGACGAAGGAAAAGGCGCCGGAAACGTTATTGCCGGTTCGGTAGAAGATGGCAGCAAGTAAGAGGTATCCAAGGGATGGAGTCGGGGGATGGGGTCGGGGCATGGGGCTTTGCATCTGGGCCGGGGTGCGCCGCAGAATCGAAATATCAGCTACATGTTTATGAACGGCACCTGGAGCACACACCCGTTACGGTGAAGTTATCCAGATCTGGCTCGAACCCAAATTCATCCACCAGGGCCCTTTGAAATTCTTCCAAGTAGTGGGGACTCAGATTGAAAGCCCCGGCGCAAATGCGGCACACCATATGATTGTGACGGGCATCAGGGTCCGTTAGCTCAAAGTGACGGCGGTCGCCAATGGCAACCTCGGTGACCACCCCAAGCTCTCTAAACAGGTGCAGCGTCCGGTACACGGTGGCTAGGTCCATGTACGGATAAGCTTCTTTCGCTTTACGAAAGACCTCATCCACACCCATATGCCCGTCGCCGTCGGCAATGATGGACAAGATGAGCACCCGCTGAGGGGTCAGCCGGTAACCCTTGCTCCGCATTGATTCTAGGGTGTGCATGTGATGTGGCATGATGAAGATAGCTGCTACCGATGTGCTTGAAGTATACCCTAACCGGAACATCAAATGCATCCGGCTAACCGGAAAGCTCAATTTGGAACCTTATCAGTAGTACTGCCTCCGGCTCGTCCGTGGGATGACACTTACAGGTCAATGAAGAAAATGCGTCCCGTATCTATCAAAAGTGCCAAAACGCCTTGACAGATAATGTTTTCGTTTATTATCCTCCCATAATTACCAAGGCGTCGGGGATGGGGAAACGGGCATTGGCAGTTTACATCCTGACAACCGAGATTAAAGGCATATCAAGTATGAAACTCCGTCGTGACATCGGAGTTACCCAAAAAACGGCTTGGCGTATGGCTCACCGCATCCGTGAATTTTGGGATAAGCATTCCAACGCCCTTGCCTACACCCTTAACCGCAAGAAATGCCACTCTACACATGACCCAGTTGGCAACATGGCCATCTCCAGTTCTAAGGACCGGCAAACAACCCGGGTCTCTCTTGACCGGTACGCGACAACATTTAAAGGTCGCGAGCATAGGCATCCAGCCACCATAACTGACCAGATGGCACCGAAGGATCAAGGGATGGACATAGAGAGGAAAAAGCTCATGTATCGGGAGTTGGTGTCTTAATGGCTACCTTCGATTCCCCTGCGGGACATCTTTGCTATACCGATCACTTGATTGTAATAGAGGACACGTCAGGGTACAGCGTTGACCTGCCAATACCGCAGGGGGAAGCGACACGGGCTTTACCTCAACCGGGCAAGCGCACAGTCCGTAATGGTGTTACGACGAACGACCTTGTGCTAAGCGCCTATATGGACAGCAACGAGGCCGTCTTTCCGAAAATTATGGCCCTCTACGTGAAGCCAGGAAGCATTGTGGCCGATGTGACCTATGGCAAGGGTGTGTTCTGGCGGTGTATACCCCCTGACCGATATGATCTCCGGGCCACAGACATTCGGAATGGGGTGGACTGCCAACACCTTCCCTACGAGGATAACGAGATCGATTGCCTAGTGCTTGATCCTCCATACATGCACTCACCAGGAGGGACTGCACATCTGGGACATAAGCCTTTCGAGAATTACTATGGCAACAATGGGTCAGGCGGGCAGACTAAGAGCAAATACCACGAAGCTGTCCTCGACTTGTACCATGGTGCGGGGAAAGAAGCTTATCGTGTCTTGAGCGAGCGTGGAATTTTCATAGTGAAATGCCAAGATGAAGTGTGCTCAAACCGACAACGCTTCACACACGTGGAACTCATGCTGGCATATAGCAAGATCGGCTTTGTCGCAGAGGACCTTTTTGTAGTTGTGAGAAACAACCGACCCGGCGTCAGCCGGACGGTCCGACAAGTTCATGCGCGTAAAAACCACTCGTACTTCCTAGTCTTCTGGAAACAGGGGCGAAAAGGTGAGATATGGGAAGCCCCACAATAGATCCTGTTGACCTGATAGTGCAGATAATCAAGGAGCATTCGCCTAAATCAATTTGGACTGGTTCTCCGATGGAGGGTTATCGTCATCTGGGGAATACCAACCGCGGACAGATTGGCGAGGATTTCGTCCGTAGGTATCTAGCAGCGGCTGAAATACCAGTAGACCGCGGGTCTCGCGTAACACCAACAGACCTGATGATTGACGGTAGCCGATTTGAAGTAAAAACGGCTTCCTTGGGAACAAATGGGACGTTCCAATTCAACCACGTTAGATTAGACAGGGCATACAACTACCTCCTGTGCCTTGGAATCTGTCCAGACAAGGTCGTGTTCGTCGCTTGGCGGAAGGGCGTTGTCTCGGAGGGAGGGGCTGGTCCTCTTGTGCGTATGGCAGAAGGACAAAGTACTACTCACAAGATCACCAAGAGACTGGTGGACATGAAGCCAATTGAAGAATTTCCAGATTGGGTCCGCAATGAAAGGACAACCTGATGGCTACGAGAAAAGTGGTCAGGGGGCAAGTAGGTCGGCCATCTAAATCTATACCAGAACCTATCCCAGATACTCCGGAGAACGTCGCTCGTGCTCTTATGAGCGCCCGACCTAAGCGGGAGGCCCGGAATGACTATCTCAAAAAGGACAAAGACAATATCGATTAATAGTCGGTCGTTCACGATGAAATATTACTCCATTTTGGTTTTGATATAGTAGAAGAAAGATTCCCCGGTTATTTCCTATGATCCCAAGGGGCAGTCTGAATGGGTGCAATTAGGAAACGCCTGCTAATCTTCGTTCTTATTGCAGCAGCAGGTGCCCTAATAGCCAAGTACCTTTGGCGACGCAGAAGCTCCGGGAAAACTTAGTCTTTTAGCTCCCGCCTCAATACTTTCCCAGCCGCACTGACAGGTAAAGAATCTCGAAATTCCAGGATTCGGGGGACCTTGAAGGAAGCCAGCTTCCCACGGCAGTATCTCAACAGGTCTTCCGTGATCTCTTCTTCGGAGAGATCACAAAACCCTTCTTTCAGTACCAAGATCGCTTTCACCGTTTCTCCCCGGTAGCTGTCAGCCACACCCACCACCGCTGCCATCTTGACCTGTTCATATTCAAATAAGACTTCTTCCACTTCCTTGGGCCACACCTTGAACCCCGAAGCGTTGATCACATCTTTCTTGCGATCGACGATATAGAAATAGCCCTCTTCGTCCGTCTTGGCTAGGTCGCCCGTATGTAACCATCCGTTTCGAAGTATATCTGCGGTTTCTCCGGGTTTCTTCCAGTACCCTGCCATGACCTGCGGACCCCGAATGATCAGCTCGCCAACTTCCCCGGCGGGCACATCTTCAACGCCTTCATCAGCATCGACTATGCGGGCTTCGGTGTCTGGTAAAGGTAACCCGATGGAACCTGCCTTCGCGCGGTTGACCGGATTGGCATGTGTCAGGGGGGCGGTTTCGGTCAAGCCGTAACCTTCGATGAGCACCTCGTGCCCCACCAGCTGGTCAAAAGAACGTTTGACTGCAGGCGGCAGGGAAGAAGCGCTGGTCCGGGAGGGCCGTAAACATCTCAGGTCGTATTTGTGGGCATTTTCCAAGCTCAGGACTGCAATATACATGGTGGGCACCCCCAAAAATCTGGTGGCCCCATATTTTTGTATAGCTCCCATCACGTTGCTTGCATCGAATCGACGGAACAGGATCATGGCCCCTGCGACCGATATGGGCACACTCATAGCTCCTGCTATCCCGCCGATGTGGAAAAGGGGGAGAGCGGATATAAACACCTCTTTGCCCATCTCGTACTGGTACCAAGCAGCGAACTGCAAGGCGTTTACCACCATATTGCGGTGGGACAGCATCGCACCTTTGGACACACCCGTGGTGCCTCCGGTGTAGGGAAGGAGGGCCAGGTCCGTGGATACATCTACAGGTACGGGTGTCGTCAGCTCTTCATAGCTTTTCAGAAACTCGTCAAAGCTGATCGTCGAAGGCGCTCCACCGACCACGATCACGTCTGGAGAAGGGTTCGACCCAAGCGCCTTGCAAACAACCGGATAGCTATCGGTATCGCACAGTAACAACGATGGCTGAATATCGTCGAGCTGGCGGGCCAACTCATCTTCTTTGTACATAGGGTTGCAAGGTGCTGGGACCCCGCCGGCTTTGAGAATTCCGTAGAATGCCACCACCAGCTCAGGGCAATTCTGCAGGAAGTATGCGACACGGTCTCCCCTGCGCGCACCCTTATCCACCAGACCGGCAGCAAAGCAGCCGGATAGCTTGTCCAGGTCCCGGTAGGTGATCGAACTGGGGGAATTGCCGTCATCGCCTTGGTAGATGATAGCTGGTTGATCAGGAAATTCTTCCGCCGACCTCGTGAGAAAAGCATGAAGGGGCGTAGCAGGATAATCGAGGCTGGACGGTATCCCGGAAGGGTAGGCGGCAAGCCAGGGTTTACGGATGCTGTCTGGCATTTTCGTGCTTCGACAATGGAAGTGGAGAGGGGTTGTGGTCCATGGAGCCTAGCCAATAAATCCCGAGGCCAGACTGCTCAGCATAGCATCCTGCTGACGCACATACTCCTCCATCTCTTCCACCTGAGCATCCGTTGTTTGGGCGTACCTGCGCTGGGGAGTTATGTAGTCCCGGATGGTGGCTTTGCGAGGTATATTGGCCCTGTTGAAACTACCATCTTTCCACTCATACAAGGGCCAGATCCCGCATTCAACCGCCAGCCGGGATACCGCAATGCCCTTATCGTCATCGTATCCCCAAGAAGGGTTGCATGGCGTCAGGATCTGAATGAAAGCAGGCATCCTCGTAACGGCAGCTTTGAGTTTTCGTTCTAGGTCCGCAGGATGAGATGTGGAAGCTGTAGCAACGTACTCAGCCCCGCTGAACATCAACATCAGCGGGAACTGCTTGCGGCTGCGAATCTTACCCGATGGACGGACGCTGGTACGAGCCAGGATGTCCGTGCTGCCGGTGGCATGACTGCCGCTGGCGGCATGAGCTTGGTTGTCGCAAACCACATGCAGATACTTGTAGCCCTGCTGGAAGGATGTGGCCATATCAGCCAGTCCCATATCTATCTGTCCGTCTCCGTCGATCACCACGATGGGTCGGTCGATGCCCCGTATCTCCATGGCGGTGCGCATGGCGGCACAGGCGCTATCGTGCGTGCCAAGTCCGCTCCGTTGAAGGAAATCACGACCGATGCCGCAGCCTTGGCCGAAGATAATGGGTTCTTCTTCTTTCATATGATCGAAGATGATCTGCATTACCAACCGGGTCGCCAGGTTGGATGGACAGCCGGGGCACTGGTTGGCTGTGACATTCATCCAGACCTTTTTTTCGACGGTCTCCATCATCATCTTCGGCATACGGTTACTCCCTACGGGTGCGCATTATTAGTCGTTGCTGTCCAGTGCCCGGCTCAGCATATCTTCATCTTCGATCACATCGAAGTGCCAAGCATGTTCGGGGATATTATAGCTTGGATTAAGTGCCCGAAATCCTTCTTCGACCATGTACACGATGTCGTAATAGGTGACATCCCTTCCGCCAAGGCCCACGGTGCGTCCGATCACCTGGGGAGGGTCGGCCAGACCAAATAGTGCGCTCCTCAGATCGTTGAACACAGCGGAGACGGTATTGCGGTCAAGGACTACCGCAGCCTTGGTGTGCCCGAGAGCATCTGCCAGCTCATCGCCGGGGAAGGGACGATAGGTCCTTATCTTCACCAAGCCCACCTTCTTGCCCTGCTCGCGCATGAGGTCTACAGCGAACCTTGAGGTCGCAACCAACGAACCCATGCCCACCAAGGCCACATCGGCATCTTCCATTTTGTAGGTTTCCAGCAAGCCGCCATATCCACGGCCAAAGATTTCTTGGTACTCCTTGTGAGCATCCAATATCTTCTGTTTCGCGGTATGGTTCAACGCATGATCCAACTGATACCGCCGCTCCATGTACTCGCGGTCCACATCCACATACCCGTAACCGCTCATCCGGGCTCCCGAATAGTAGTCGGAGAAATTCAGGTTCTTGATGAAGTCAAGCTCTGGAGGAAGTTGGAAGGACGGGAGGTACCTATCGACCTGCTCTTGGGGGGGCAGCACGACCGGGTAGCTGTTATGAGATACTTCCCAACCATCGTAGGTGACGAAGGACGGTATGAGCACATCACGGTCTTCACTGACCTTGTAAGCTTGAAGGATGGTATCGAAAACATCCTGAGCGTTTTCGCAGTGGTGATGAATCCAGTGGATATCCCGATACATGATCGTGTCTTGGTCGTCGGTGCGAACAACCGCTGGCGGTTCCAGCGCCCGGTGGGCTACGGTGATCACGATGGGTATGCGGGCATAGGAAGCAAAGATGAGCTGCTGGGCAGCATACAGGAGACCTTCCGAGTTGGTGGCAAAGGAGCAGCGTACTCCCGACTGGGTGGCAACGCACTGGGCATTCATCACGCTCCGCTCGTTCTGAAGCTCAATGACCTTGGCGTCCAGAGCACCCCTGGAAATCAGCCGTGAAGCTTCTTCCCCCACCTCGTCCGAAGGACCTATGGGGAAGAAACACAGCACCTGAACCCGAGCAAACTTGAGAGCTTGAGCTGCCGCTTTGTTACCCGTTAGAGCGGTACGCTTATTACCTACCTCCGTTGACATACGTCCTCCCAGGACTAGATGAGGTCATCTGCTAAAAAGTTCTAGGATTCGCCGTCGGGCTCTTCCCCGCTCATGGTATGCCGGACCTTGGAATATATTTCTGCATGGTGGGGTTCCATCGTAACATCTGCGTAGTCGGGATGTTCCTTGAGCGCCTGATCTTCGTCGACCATGGTCAGGGCTTCTCCCACACAAACCTCGGCACATATCCCGCACCCCCGACAAAAGTCCACATCAATGCGGTACCCTTGGTGAGGCAGTCCTTCGCGGACGATAAAACCCGTGCCATCGGGACACATAACTTCGCTGATGCATGAGTTGGGGCAGATACATTTGCTGTCCACGCACACCGGGACGGTATCCCGCCAAACAAATGGGCTGCCCTTCCGGTAACCGGGAAGCTCATCGTAACGGTCGAACCGGTAATGTTGGGGCAGATCGTCGACTTCAACGCGGCTGAAGCCCTTGGACTTGTTTGTGCTCTGGACCCTGACCCCGCCGATAGCTTTTACCGACTGGTATGCCTCGACCACAGCCCGGGCATTGGCATCTCCCACCGGGCCGGGCAGCGCATCCCTCACCTCGGCCCGAAGCTCGGTTAGATCCAAGCTTTCGGTGATTCGCGCATAGGCTCCCAGCAGGCACAAACCAACGGGAGGGGGAATCCTTCCCAGCAGCCTCTGGCAGATTTCAGTGGCATCTACGGTAGCTACAACCCCTTTGAAAGCAAAGGGTAGTTCGATCTCCTGTGGGGATTTGGGAGTATTAACCAAGAGGGTCCCTTCCGTCATCCTGGCAACGGCATCGGCCACAAGCTCGTGGCTGTTATAGCGAGCAGTGTTGAGCAGCTCCTCTTGGAAGATTATCACCTCAGAAGGATGATAGTTGGCGCAACTCGCCAGTCCTGGGGAATCGGATATCTTCACATAGTTGATGACCGGCGCGCTGCGGGCCCGGGTCCCCGGGTACACATTCACCGAAACGTACTTACCCATCTGGGAGTACACCTTGGAAAGCACTTCGCCGGCTTGGACGGATCCTTGACCGGACATGCAGATCAAATTTAGCTCTCGGACATCAAGCACAGATCATCTCCCGGAAGTACCTGAATGGTGAATGAAACATCGGTGTTTCAGATAAGAAACAGGCTAGTCCACCCGAAGGGTTGTGTCAAGAACGGGCGTGCTCCGTAGCTGTTCAGAGTTGGTGAGAAACGGGGTACCGGGCAGCTGCCTGATGGCCTCATCCTTCCCAACATCGATGCTTCGGTGTAAGATGATGGTTCAGACCATGCAGTGATACATTGCAGAAAGGGGCTAAAGGTATGTGTGCAACCTGCGGATGCGAATCAGCTAAGCCCAAGCCTGAACCCAAACCCACGAAATAGGGTACATCCAAAGCTATGCCGGCTGTCCGAATGAGGTCTACCTCGCCCGAACAGCCGGCATAGTCACGTCTCCAGACCCCTGGATGCCACATTCGCCGGGGCCGCTTGCCACGCACCCGGGAGCAGCCCCTCACTTATGAGCCTGTCGTCCCGGCGGGGCTGAAATCCGGGTACTTTACAGTGACTGGACATATAACCTGTTAGAGACACGTCTTGGATCCGGCCCAAAGCCAGTGCTGTATCCAATATAGGGACCGGAATGACAGCTTGAGCGCTTGCATCATACGTAATACAATAACCGGCGGACGCAGTTGGGTCCGGCGGCAGACCGGACACCGCAGTTGAGCCACATCTGTACGGAGTTGCGCCCAGGAGGAAATGGTTGGTGGATATCCTTAAAGACAAGGTTGCGATCATCACCGGCGCCGGCAGGGGAGTGGGCCGCGGCGTTGCTATGCTGATGGCCTCAGAAGGCGCCAGCGTGGTTGTTGTAGACCCGGGTGTGAACGTGGACGGGTCGGGCTACGATGTATCCATTGCCGAAGAGGTGGTGAAGGAGATCCGGGATGCCGGGGGGACCGCCATTGCCTGCACCGAATCTGTGGTGACCATGGAGGGCGGCGAAAAGATCATCCAGTCTGCGGTGGACAACTTCGGGAAGTTGGACACCGTGGTTACCTGTGCCGGCATCTTGCGCGACCGCATGGTCTTCAACATGTCGGAGCAGGAATGGGACGATGTTATTGCAGTACACCTGAAGGGCACCTTCACGGTGGTCAAAAATGCATGTATCCTGTTCCGTCAGCAGCGGTCGGGGCGAATCATCACCTTCAGCTCCCAGTCCGGTCTTGTGGGCAACTCAGGGCAAGCCAACTACGGAGCCGCCAAGTCGGGCATAGCCGGATTCACCAAGGTTGTAGCCCGCGACATGGGGCGCTACGGGGTTACTGCAAACTCCATCGCTCCCAGGGCAGCTACCCGGATGATCGGAGCGATCCCCGAAAGCGCCAATGAAATAAGGGCTAGGGGGGGAGTCGCGGGGCTATCTGAAGGCGGCGAACTGGAGCAGTTGGACCCGGATGATATTGCTCCCTTCGTAGCATACTTGGCCAGCGACTATTCATCCAACATCAACGGTCAGACCTTCTTGGTCTACGGCGGGGATGTGTGTCTTATGTCCCAGCCCAGGCCGGAACGGTCCATCTACAACCCCGATGGACACTGGCCCGTAGATGTCCTGGCCCCGCTGGCAGAAAACTATCTGACCAAAGATATTCCCAATCCGGCGCCTGCCCAACCTCCCAGACAGTAGGCCGCCGGTCCCGGTGTTCCTCAAGTCCCTAACATCAATGCAGATATAAGGAGCCTGATAATATGGCTGGTCTGGTTGAAGGCAAGGTGGCGATCGTCACAGGCGCAGGCCGGGGCATAGGCCGCGGCATAGCCAAGTTGATGGCGGCAGAAGGCGCCAGCGTTGTGGTGGTAGACCCCGGCGTGAACGTCGACGGATCAGGATTCGATGAATCCCCCGCCAACCAGGTGGTGACCGAGATCAAGGATGCCGGCGGCGCTGCCGTGGCATGTCCAGAATCGGTGATAACCATGGAAGGCGGCGAAAAGATCATCCAGACCGCCATCGACAACTTCGGTAAATTGGATATCGTGGTTACTGTTGCCGGTATCCTCCGCGACCGGATGGTGTTCAACATGTCCGAGCAGGAATGGGATGATGTTATCGCAGTACACTTGAAGGGCACCTTCACGGTTGTGAAAAATGCCTGCATACTGTTCCGCCAACAAAGGTCCGGCAGTATCGTAACGTTCAGCTCCACATCGGGCTTGTACGGCAACTCCGGGCAAGCCAATTACGGCGCAGCAAAGGATGGCATAGCCGGCTTCACCAGGGTTGTTGCCCGGGATATGGGCAGGTATGGCGTCACCGCCAATGCAATCTCACCCAGCGCCGCCACCCGGATGACTGTAAGCGTGCCCGATGAAGCCCGGGAACTTCGGAGCCAACGAGCTATCGGAGGGCCCGGAGGCGGTTCCATCGAAGCTATTCGCGGGGAACCTGAAGATATAGCTCCCTTTGCCGTCTGGCTGGGTTCGGACCAAGCCAAGCATGTGAATGGGCACATCTTTCATGTATCTGAAGGACTGGTCAGTTTGCTAAACGAACCGGAGCCCGTGAAGACCATCCACAAAGATGGCCGCTGGACCTTGGAAGAACTGATCAGGGTGGTGCCCGCCACCCTCAGCTTCGAGCTGTACAATCCGGCTCCAAGCCCCACACCAGCTCCAAGCCAATAAGGCCCGCCTGCCCAGCATGGGGCCCGCAGAGCTGAAGTCCAGCCATGCGGGCTCTATCAACCCACGCTCGGCATCAGACCGTTCACTTCCGCCTTCCGCTTTCCGGGCGAAGGCGAGAACCCGGAAATGTCCGAAATAGGGTACAATATTAAGGTTCAGGAGGGGTGGCCGAGCGGTCTATGGCGGCGGTCTTGAAAACCGCTAACTCCTCGCGGGGTTCGTGGGTTCGAATCCCACCCCCTCCGCCAAACCATCCTCACTCGTTCTGCCGTAACCAATCCAAGGACGAAAACGCTCCCAAGAGCTTCCGGCAGGCTGGTGATAGTCTGAATGAGTCCCCTTGGATGCGGAGGATGGCCGTGAAACCCGTCCCTACAGAGGGGCGAGGATTCCCGCATTCGCGGGAATGACGGGCTTCAGGCGAGTTGTTCAGAGGTTCCCTAGGTGCCGGGGGCAACGTAGGAACGCCTGAGATTGGGCCATGCGACAGGTACGCTGGCTTTTTCTATCCGCTCACCCAAGGGCAGCTGGTCGTCCCACAGATGGCCGATAACCCGCCGGCCATTGACCCCATCGGAAGCTTCGGAAGATAGCCACACCACCGGCCCGCGCATCACCCCAGGCTGTATCAGGGTTTCACGGTCGAATGGGGTGTCATCGGGGATCATCGCAGTGTTGGTGGGGCCTCCGGGCACCAGCACATTTGCGGTAACCCCGGTTCCTTCCAGTTCCTTAGCTATGGTGGACATCAACGCTTCATGGCCCGCCTTGGCTGGACCGTAGGGAGCGCCGCCCTTCCGGTGCATGGTTTCGAAGCTGGTCGTTACCCCGATGATGCGACCCCAGCCTTGGCTTAACATATGGTCCATAACCGCTTTGGCCATATAGAACGGCCCAGAAAAATTGACGGATATCACCTTATCCCATGCTTCCAAGGAGTTTTCCCAAGCATTGACGGGGGTGGTGGGACCCAGACCGACGGTGGCAGGGTTGATGCCGGCATTGTTGATGAGGATATGAAGACCCCACTCCTCCATCACCTTGCCCACCGCCGCCTCGACGGACGTTGGATCAGAAACATCGGCAGCTACCGCCATGACCGCATTGTCTTCCGCCAGCTCGCGGACATCATTGGCGCTCTGCTCCAGCCATTCTTGGTTTACATCAATCATTGCGACTTTTGCACCGGCAAGCACGAGAGCTTCGGTCATTGCCCGGCCCAGCCCCGTGGGGCTGCCCGCACCCGTTACGATTGCAACCTTACCCTCCAACGGCATTGTCGTCATCCTGCTCACAAACCTCCCGGGCCACTATAAAAATGGATAATTTTGCCAGTCCTTTGGTGCAAAGCCAGCCTATCGGGTCAGTCCGAAGGAACCGGCGAGGTCTCCCCGGAAAAGCCCGTCTCACGAAGCTGGATTCGGCGAATATACCTAGTCAGGGGTAACGGGAGTCAGCTCATAAAGCTGGGTACGAGCTTTGATCTGCTCATCCCAACCCCGGGCCCTCAGGTCGATCATCACGCCGTCAGGCCCTTTGTATTTACGATTCACCTTGGTGCTGCCCGCGCATTCCGTGGCGTCCGCATCTTCAACAGTCTTGCAGGCGCCTTCCAGGTCATCCACATAGAAGCCTATATGATGAACGCCCGGCACCGTGGAGCATCCTTCTCCCAGGTTGGGAGCTTCTTCGCTGCCGTATTTCAGGATTGCAAAGTAGATGTACCCGTCGCTGAGCCACGCTCCCTCATCTCCTGTATCGTTGGGCCGCCGGTGCAGCTCCTGAAGGCCAAATACCTCTTTGTACCAATCGGCTGTCTTGGCCGGATCGTCGGTGTGAAGGGCGATATGCTTGATTCTTGACGGCATAGCTCACTCCTCGGTTCTTTGGTGGGTACGAGTGGTTTCGATACTACGGGCGGGTGGTGCGAGTGTCAAGGAATGCCTCAATGGAATAGCCGCCCAGCTACAGGACCAACATCGCATCGCCGAATGAGTAGAACCGGTATTTCTCCTTGACCGCTTCTTGGTATGCGTCGAGGATCAGGTCCCTACCAACATAGGCGCTGACCATCATTATCAAGGTGGACTTGGGCAGGTGGAAGTTGGTGACCATCGCATCGACCATGCGAAACCGGTGGCCGGGCAGGATGTACAAATTGGCGACGCCGACCGCCGGAAGCAGTTCCGCCGAACCCCGGCGTTCGGAGAGCAGCGCAGCTTGTTCCAAGGTCCTTACCGTGGTGGTGCCCACCGCAGCCACCTTGCGGCCCTTCCGCCGGGTTTCGTTGATCAAGGTAGCCGCCTCATCGCCAATTTGGAAATGCTCTCCCTGTAGCTTGTGCTGCAAGGGATCATCCTTCCTGACGGGCAAGAAGGTGTCAGGGCCAACATGAAGAGTCAAATGAGCTATTCCCACGCCCTTGGCTTCTATGGAATCCAACATATCTTGGGTGAAGTGCAGGCCCGCTGTGGGCGCTGCAACGCTGCCCGCTTCCTTGGCGTAGATGGTCTGGTAACGTTCTTTATCCGTCAGGTCGGTCTGGATGTATGGGGGCAGAGCGATGCTCCCAACTTTGTCCAAGGACAGGCCCGGTGAAAGCTGTACCGTCCGGGCGCCGTCTTCGTCGACTGCCAACACCTCCACCCATCCGCCATCATCGGAACGGGCGATGTTGAAGCGTATGCCGGGGAGAAGCTTTCGTCCCGGTTTTCCAATAGCTTTCCACACATCACCTTCCACCTTGTGCAACAGCAGCACCTCAACCACGCTACCCGCACCGTCTTGATGGACGAACATTCGGGCCGGAAAGACGCGGCTGGTGTTTACCACAAGCACATCTCCCGGCTCCAAATATTCCATCAGGTCCGGGAACTGCCGGTGCTCCCGACTGCCGTCCTGGCGGTGCAACACCAGAAGTCGAGAGCTATCCCTGGGTTCCAGAGGTGTTTGGGCAATGAGGTTCCTGGGTAGATGGTAGTTGAAATCGTCGGTATTCATGGACAGATGCTATCACCTGGTAAGTGCAGCAAAGTACCCGCTATTCGCCGTGGATGCTCATTCGGGCAGCGGTCAAGGTATTTGTCAACAGAGTGGTGATGGTCATGGGCCCGACGCCTCCCGGCACGGGGGTTATGGCTTCAGCGACCTTGGACACCGCTTCATAGTCCACATCCCCTGCCAGCCGGAAGCCCGACTTACGGGTGGAATCGGGTATCCGGTTGATGCCCACATCTATCACCACGCAACCCTCCTTGACCATATCGGCAGTGATGGAGCGGGGCCTCCCCATGGCTGCAACAAGGATGTCAGCTTGCTTGGTGATGTCCTTGAGGTTTCGAGTGCCGGTGTGACACATCGTCACGGTAGCATTGGCCCCTGCTTTCTTCTGCATCAGCAGGATGGCTAGAGGCTTTCCGACGATGTTGCTTCGGCCGCAAATCACAACATGCTTGCCCGCCGGATCATAACCGTAGTGCATCAGGATTCTCTGGATTCCCCCCGGCGTAGCTGGTATGAACCGGGAATCACCCTGAGCCAGCTTCCCCAGGTTGGCCGGATGGATGCAGTCCACATCCTTATCCGGGTGCACAGCCAACACCACCGCCCCTTCATCCATGTGGCTGGGCAGCGGAAGCTGCACCAAGATGCCATGATAAGCTGCATCGTTGTTGAGCTTCCCGATCAGGTCCAACAACTCATCTTGAGATGTGGAATCAGGCAGGTTGAAGGTCTCGCTTGTCATTCCGGCTTCATCACATGCTCTCCGCTTGTTGCGAACGTAGACGGCAGAAGCCGGATCATCCCCTACCAACACAGCAGCCAAGCCGGGGATGACATTATGCTTTTCTCGCATCTCCAGCACCCCGGCGGCCACCTCACCCAAGACCTCTTTTGCCAGCGCTGCCCCATCCAAGGCCCTTGCCATGACATCCCCCGCAGATAAACCATGTACAGTGGCTATCTTAGCGCCAGCACCTTGGTGTATCAACGAAGATAGCCCTCGCACCGCCTGGACGTGGATTAGATCGAAGCTCTCCTCACGGGTTGCAGCACCTTCGTAGGTGGATTAGAGTAGATTGCAGCATTCGGATTACACCTTTGCTGAGGAGACGCGATGCGGTTCGGCCACTTCTTCTATCCCACCTCGATGGACCCGGAGCAGGACAGCCAGGTGATCGCAGATTGCTTGGCTGAAGCTGAGCTGGCAGAAGCTCTGGGTCTGGATGCCATCTGGATGGCTGAGCATCATTTTGTTGGGGAAGTTGCTTACGGCGACCCATTGGTGTTCGCCGGGGCGGTTGCCGCCCGGACGAAGAGGATCATGCTGGGGCTGGGCATAGTCGAGATGGCCTTTCATAATCCGGTGCACCTGGCGATACAAACAGCCCTTCTGGATGTTCTCAGCTGTGGTCGGCTTGTGGTCGGGACGGGCCGCGGCTCCAACTACAACGCTTTCGAGTATGTGGGTTTTGGGACCACCGTGGGTGCGGGCATAGATCGGTTGGATGAAGCCGAAGAGCTTCTGGTTAAGGCATGGACGACCGAAAACCTGGATTTTCAGGGCAAGCACTGGCAGGTTGCCTTTCCCTTGGTGCGGCCCCGCCCTTACCAGAAGCCCCACCCCCCACTGGCTAGAGCATGCATCAGTGACGAGTCCATCGCTGCAATGGCCAAGATAGGCCGTCCGGTGCTTCTGAGATATCGTTCCGCTCCGGTGATGAGCCACGCCCTCGCCCTGTACGAGGAAACCATGTTGGCTTCGGGTTTCGATGAAAGAGCTGTTGAACGCAACCTGGACCAGATATGGTTCTGGTGCGAATGTCACATCGCCGATACCGATAATCAGGCGATGGATGAATTTTTGGTCCCTTTCCAGAATGCCAGCATCTACATGGCTGATGTGCGTGAACGCTGGAACCCTGCCGATCAGCCCGTTCCCAAAGCCCCGCCGCCGTTACCCCGGTCAGCTTATGGGGTCAGTCCGGACCCTGATGCTGTGGAGGTCCTGATGGGTTCGCCCCGCCGGGTGTCGGAGCATGTGGCAATGCTCAGGGATGCTGGGGCCCGCAACCTGATGCTGACCAACCGAGGGCTGGTTTCAAAGGCGCAGTCAGAAGCTTCCATGCACCTGTTGAGCAAGCAGGTCCTGCCCCTGTTCCGCTAAGCGGCTCCCAACGAAGCCCTATTCAGAGGACGGAGGCGCTGCTTCCTCCGTCCTGCCTTCGGCGATGTGGCTTCGTGTCTGGCGCGATGGTCCTTGTGGACGCACCAACTGAGCTTTGTAGAGAAGCAGAGGAACGGTGACGGCCAGTATGGCCAAGGAGATGAAATGAGCTTCTCCCATGCTCCAGACCCATTCTTTATCCATGAATAGGTCTGCAGGTCCATCGGCGATGCGCAGGAAGCTTATCAGGAACTTTCCGACGGAATAGAGAGCTAGGAATAGCGCGAACAACATCCCGTAGGGCCTGATCCTGTTCCTCAGAGGCAGGACCATCCCCAGCACCACAAGGTCCCACAGCATCTCGTACACCACCGCCGGATGGCTGGCTGCCAAGCCATGCTGTATGTTGCTGGGGCTGCCGGGATGACCATAGATTACGCCCCAAGGCAAAGAGGTCAGATTTGCGACATGCTCGCCATTGATGATGTCGCCGATCCGGCCGATCATCATAGCGATCAGCAGCGCTGGCACGGTGATATCGGCCAGACGCCCCACCGGGGGCAAAGGGGCCGGCTCAAGATTTCCGGGGAATATCTTGTTCCAGCGTCTGAGGAAACCGGGATGGTTCCTTATCAGGATATAAGCTCCGCCCCCAATGAACCCGCCCAAGATGGCCCCGTAGATGGTGACCCCGCCGGTCCACAGCCGTAAGGACTGGAGAGGATCATGACTGTAGATATCACCCCAACGGTCGATGACGTGGGTCAGACGGGCAAGGACGATCCCGCCCAGGATCGCCCAGACAGCTACTGAGTAGATGGCATCGGAGTCCAACCCCTGTTGTTTACCCCAACGAGCAACCATCACCACTGCCACCGCGACAGCTACGAAGGTAAAGAATCCGTGCCAGGTGAGGATCAAAGATCCCACTTGGAATATGTTTGCATCCATGTCGATGGTAATGCTGAGAAGGAGTAGTTCCATAAGCTAGCTTTTAGCTCCTCCACCGGTTGATGGTTGGACCGTCCTTACACAGTACGCCTCCAAGCCCCGGTTTTTCAAGGAATTATGTATATTTTGAGCTTCACATTCGGACCATAACAGGGTGTAGAGTGCGGGACCCGCCCCCGCCAAGCACATTTTGGCAGCCCCCGCATCCAACAGCAACTCCTCCATCTCAGCGTGGGCCGGCATTGCCCTACGAGCAACCGGACCGAACCCATTGAACAGCAGACCATCAGAAAATTCACCCCCAGCCAGTGCATCGGATAGGCTCCGGGTGTACGAGCCGTCGGTGAAGTCATCGGACGTTAGCATAGAGTACATACGGGCCGTTTTGGGAGCGGACAAATCCGGCGCTGATGGTCCTACCGCCGGACATAGCAGCGCCACCCAAGCCATCGGCGGCGGCGGGAGGGGAGTGATCTCCTCCCCGCGTCCGGCGCCGAGGCAGGTGCCGCCGGTCAGGAAGAAGGGTACATCAGAGCCCAAGAATGCAGCCAGCTTATGAAGAGCAGCATTGTCTAGGTCCAAGCCCCAAAGGATGTTGAGACAAGATAAAGTTGCGGCGGCATCGCTGCTGCCCCCACCCAGCCCCATACCCACCGGAATGTGCTTTTCCAGCTGGATGTGCGCACCGCCGGAATGGCTGACACTCCTGCGCAGCAGATCAGCTGCCCGCCAAACCAGGTTCCCTTCTCCCGCCAAAGATGCGTCGGATGATTCAATTTCCAGAGAAGATGCGCTTTCGAACCTGAGGATATCCGCCAAGTCGATGGTCTGTAAGATGGTGCTGATCTCATGGTACCCATCATCGCGGCGTCCCAACACCTCCAACGTCAGATTGACCTTGGCATATGCTTTAGCTTCCATCTTGCTGATCAGCCGATCTTCAGTTGAACATTGGCTTGGTACAATCGGGCCCAATCCACCAAGGTCAGGTTCTCAGGTCTGAGCTTGGGGTCCAGACCAACATGGTCGAGAAGCTCCCCAGCTTGCTGGGCGGTTATGCTCAAACCGTAGCTGAGGGAATTATGCAGCTGCTTTCGAGGAGCGGCAAAGCCAGCCCTCACCATATCAAAGAACTTCTGGGTATCTGCAACATCCACGGCCAGCTGGGGCAAAACATCGATCCGTATCACCGATGAAGTAACCTTGGGTTGGGGACGGAATGCCCCAGGGGGCACATCGCACACGTGCTTCGGTGCACCGTACAACTGAATGGCTATCGCCAGTAAGCTCATGCGTCCATCATGGGCGATGATGCTGGCGGCGACCTCCCTTTGGACCATGACCACCATGGTGGAAGGTCTGGGCCCGGAACCTTCGAGGAATCGACGAAGGATGGGTGCGGCAGCATAGTAGGGCAGGTTGGAGACCATCTTATATCCGCCCTCAGCCAGATCAAGCCCGGACAGGTCAGCCGTTCTGGCATCACCGTTGACAATGGTCAGGTTGGCAGGGTCTCCCAACTTGCGGGGAAGGGCGCCAGCCAGCACAGGATCGATCTCGATGGCAATAACCGTGCCGGCCTCGGCAACCAGCTTCTTGGTCATGTTACCGGGTCCCGGACCAACCTCAATGACGGTATCAGAGGGCGCCAGTTCAGCAGCTTCAACTATGGTGTTAAGAACATCCTGGTCTATCAGGTAGTGCTGACCAAGCGCTTTTCGTGAGGAGTAGTGGTTGAAAGCGGTCATCTAGGATGTGTTCCAAGAGCGGTCCGCTGAAGGGATGAATAGACTCATTAGGGGCCACCGAAGGCGCTACGGGCGCAATCCGGGTTGGGGCTGCTGTTCAGTTAGAAGCTGTGCACCCCTCGTCGGCGGTAGCTGGTGAGTGTACCGGCAAGGGCCGCTCAGGCCAGGCACCCCTACGGCACCCGAAGGATTCTGCTTACCGTTGCTTCCTTCCGGACCTGGCGGGGTTCACAGACCTCCGTCGCGCAGGACCCAGCCATCAATACCACCCATGCAGATAGAGGCCTACCAGCTAGGTCTCGGAGAGGGATTCAATCCCGCTGCAGCGGATTGCGGGTACAGGGCACCGCTAGCTCCCCATCTAGCACAGCTTCAAATTCTATGGTAGGTCTGATGCTACGCTCTGTCAATAACAACTCCGACCGTTCACACCTCATATGCACACACAGGTGGTTCCGGCACACAGGTCGATGGTAGAATAGCATCCGTGGCAAAGTCAGCGCCGATACATAAGGCAGTGATCCCCGCGGCTGGGTTGGGTACCCGGTTTCTTCCAACCACCAAAGCTGTTCCCAAGGAACTCCTTCCCATCTTGGACAAGCCGATGATCCAGTATGGCGTGGAAGAACTGGCCGAGGCGGGCATTGATCACATCATCCTGGTTACCTCACCTGGTAAGGATGGTCTGGAGCAGTTCTTTCGTCCGGCCCCGGACTTGGAGAATCACCTGGCAAACAGCGGGGCTGCCCCGTTATCGGAAATGGTGAAGCGCATCTCATCCCTAGCCCGCATCTCCACCGTCATCCAAGAGCGGCAGCTAGGGCTGGGCCATGCCGTCCTTACGGCAAAAGCCGCTGTGGGGAATGAACCGTTCATCGTGGCATTGCCCGACGATGTGATCTTGGGCGATGTATCGGTGAGCCGTCAGATGATCAATGTGTACGAGAGGTACGGGGCCAGCGTGGTGGCGGTCCAAGAAGTCCCAAAGAGCGCGGTCAGCTCCTACGGTGTGGTGGATGTGGAGCAGGAGGAGGAAGGAATCTTCAGGGTGAACGGATTGGTGGAAAAACCCGCCCCCGAAGCAGCCCCTTCCAACCTGGCGGTGGTGGGTAGGTATGTACTTACGCCGGAGGTGTTTTCTTGCTTGGAGCGGACCACACCGGGAGCTATAGGCGAAATCCAGCTTACCGATGGCATGGGCCTGCTGCTGGAAGAACAACCCATGTATGCCCTGCAGTTCGAAGGTGCCCGGTATGACGGCGGAACGCCTTTGGGTCTCCTCAGAGCTTCCTTGGAGGTGGCTCTCATGCGGGAAGATACACGGAGCCGAACCTTGGAAATGATCAAAAACCTGGATTTGGGGGAACGATGACCACAGGGAAGGACGAACTCATAAGCCAGGTCCGGGCCCTTCGGGATGATCTGCTCGTGCTGTTGGACGGCATGGATTACTGCCTTGACTGGAAAGAGTCGGAAGATGAATGGTCGGTCAGGGAAGTTATCTCCCATCTGCTGGATACGCCGGCGGGAGGTGTCGGCGCAGCGTTGAAACAGATGCTCGAAGGGAACGACCAAGAGATCATCATCCGCTCCAGCTTGACCAACATGACCCCGGAACGGAAGGACAAGGATCTAGCCGATTTGTGCAGAGATACGGAAGGCCTGTTGAGTCAGGTGGAAGCTGGGCTGGCTGCCGCCGCCGATGCTGACCTTCAGAACAACACCTCACCGGTGCATGTCGTCAGCTCCGGCACCCACGAGGACCGGACGCCCGCGCGACTGGTCGAACGAACCCTGCTGGGCCACTGGCGCGAGCATATTGGTCAAATTGGGGAAATCCGTCAGTCCCTGGGTTTCGTGTAGCTACACAGCCTGGGTTACGGCTTTCTTCCTGGGCGGGGATGGGTGATCTGGTACCACGAATCACCCTGCACACCAGCTGCCACCTGGGTTATCAACTGCCAATCGTTACTGAAGCCGCTGTAAACACGAGTTCGCTGACGGGTTGTAAATTTCCTGAGGATCCGGCTAACAGTGGAGTGCGTGCGTTTCATCTCCGTAGTCCTTCTTTCCCTTGGTGGAGTTCCCTACCCTCAAGCAATATTATGGACCTTAATTTCAAGAATTTCATCTATTTTCAACTGATTTTGACCACGACTTTTCAGCAAATTATTTCGTTCACCAAACAAAGGTCGCAACCGGACATCAGATGTACTTTGAGGAGGGCCTGTCCACGGTCAGATGGGCTGACCCCCAGGACCTGCCTGCGTCCTCTGTCAAATCAGAACAGCATGCTTAGCTGGCCATCTTTTATCCAGTCTCTTGGATACGGTGGAATTCTGGACATACCGTGAATTATCGGCTAGCTGTAGAACCAGACGGGTACATACCCTATGATGCCATAATCGGGACGACAACCGTTCACGGGCCCACAGAGTATACCGCTGACATGTACCCCTATGGGCAAGGACGAGAGATTAGCATGAACAGTTCGCCCAAAAAGGATGATCCTTTGAGCATCTTAATCCGGTAAGTGGTTAGGGGTCTACAGCGTGGCGATACACCTTGGAAAGTTCAGATTTGTCAAGTGACCAACGTATTACCAGGGCGACAATTCAAAATAACGTTGATGCGTCATCACCAGGCCAAAGGACCGGAATAGCCGTGTGAAGCAAAGACTCCGGCCGGGATATAACGAGTGTGGGATACTCATCCCACGCAACCCCAGGTTTTCTTTCCCTGCTAAGTATGTGATAATGGTTTCCAAGCTATGAGAGACACCAACCGATTGGAATGATATGCCGTTCCCTTCCAGTCCGCGAGAAATCTATGACTCTAACCCACTGGACCAAGTTATTTGCCAAATACGCTACCCGACCATCTTGGCTATCTCAACAACCAGCCCGGCTCAATTTCAGGATGCTATAAGAAGCGCCTATCCTTTATACGAGGAACAGAAAAACCCCATCGTACCACCGGGTATCGGCCTGCCGAAAGAAATAGCTGAGTTGATTGCCGCCGCACCTGTCCCACTAATGCCACAGTTACCGGTGCACCATTTCTTAACAGAAAGCGAGTCTAGGCAAATCTCGTTGTCGCAAGAGTTCATAGCTGTGACAGAGCATCAATACAGGAGATGGGAAGATTTCCAAAAAGAGGTCAAATTTGCGGAACAAGTCCTACATAGCACCTATACTCCCGCCTTCTATAATAGTGTGGGACTGCGATATATCGATGTCCTAATCCGAGGCGATCTTGGGCTGTCCGACACCCCTTGGTCTGAACTTTTTAACCCAGCATTTATCGGAATGTTGGGTGACTGCAACCTAGCGGACGACATGGAAGAATTACAGGTTGAATCCCTGTTGGGTATCCCAGATGTAGAACAGGGCAAGGTCCACCTAAAGCATGGTCTGGCTAAGATAGAATCCATCGAAGAACAAGTGTACGTTATTGACGCCGATTTCCACACGAATCGGAGGAGCGAATCAGATGATATTTTCGAAGCCCTGGACAAATTTAGCAAATGCGCAGGCGCCATTTTCAGGTGGGCTGCCAGCGAAAAGCTACGTTCCGCCCTTGGACCAACCAAGATATAGCATAGGTCCACACTGTCCCGAACCATTTTCCCCCACTTTTAAGGCAACCTTCACCTCGCCCGGGAGCCGTACTTCTTTCACCATTGAGTGTGATGATGAGTATCAGCGCAAGAGAATCTCTGCTTGTTTGGTTGCTCTCCTTATGCCGAATGCCGGCGTTGATGAAAACCTCGAGTCAACAGTTGCCAGGCTCCGTTATTATCTTGAGCAATCCACCTTTCTTGCCCTTCCGAAGAAGTCCCCTCCAACTCAGATCACCGCATCATTAAGCAGGATAAAACCTAGGCCAGAGCTCATACTTTCTGATTCATAGCCATGGTTTTTGAGTATCGTCGTTCCGATCCTCATGGCCGGCTATCGCAAGGAGAAATCCTGTCTGAACTTCAGGAGCCTCAGCTGGAGCATCCAGGCGGCCGGATCTCTCCAAGCTCTCCCGAAGTCCCATTCGAATTGGTCGAGCATAGCCGGGTCGTGATTCTTACACCGGATTGCGACCTACTGACGGATTTTTCGTCTAGAAACGTATCCCATCCAAGTGATGAAACCAAGTTACTGCAGCATGTACAATGCTGCGACGTTTATGAGGAAAGCGAGATCCGACAGTCCGGTCGGTTTGCCAGCGATTTGTGGAAGCGGGTCAGGCAGAATCAAGATGAGAGATACCATTGTGTACCACCCGAGAAAGCACAAAATCAGGACGGGATTCAGCTTTACGATCTCTTCTTGGACTTCAAGCGAATGTTTTCGATCTCAACCAAGTTCCTGTACAGGTCCCTTGAGTCGGGAGGAACTCAGCGACAAGGCATCATCCCGCCGATTTGGCTTCATTCTCTAATACATCGATATTTTGCTTTCCACAGTAGGGTTGGTGTTCCGGACCCTAACGACGAGAACAGGTAGCCGAATCACAGATAACGGTATCGAGGTTGTGTAGACACAACCATGCTGACAAAAGTGGGACGTCTACCCACATTGCAGCTCGAATATGAAACGGCCGCCCTCGACCAGGGGTGCTCTCGGGTTGGATGGTGCCACCGCGGGATCCCGTCAAGTGCTTCGCTATGGTCAGCCTCCTAGGCCCACGGTCCTGTCGGAAGCGCCCAAATACGTTGATTAGATCGTCCGTCGGAATCCTCCGCCCCACGTCTGTCATCGTCACCCTAACCCTCTCTGGTACAGCAGGTCCCCCGACACTGTCACCCTCCCACTCCGCGGTGTGTAGGCAATCGCATTCCCCTGTAGATTGTCCACGACCTAAACGATGCGCATACGATACATCTCCACCGACGGGCTCGACTAATGGTCCGGTGGAAGCGCACCCGCAGCCGGCAACCGAGGCAGGGGCATATCTTCCACTAGGTGGACCAGATGCAGCACCTGCTCATGTACCTTGCAGATAGTCTGGGCATCCGGCTTCAGCAGCCCGTTCCTCTCCGCTTCCAAGTAGCCCTGAATATCCTAGTTTTTTCGATGGCTAGCTCCAGACCATGACTGTATTGGTCCGGGGCAAGGCCTCTCTCCCTTTATCCATATCCTTTTCTGCCAAGGAAAGCACTACCTATGTTTGTGAACGATCTGTGACCAGTCTATTCATTTTCTAGTGCCTGTCACAGCCCGGCGGCCCTGTGGCGCAGCAGTCGCCTGCGTCCTCTGTCATTGACATATTTCTTGCCCCTCTGGTACACTGGCCTCGTGTTTACCATACCTCGTAGATGACTCCTCACGCTATACTGGTGCATCCCCTGCACCGAAAGCACCCCTAGCATTTAACAACATGGCCTCGGCTTTCCCGAACCCAACAGCCGGAATTCCGTTAAATCCAAAGGAGATATCATGAAGACAACCTTGTCAATTCTCAAAGCTGATGTAGGTTCTATTGGGGGCCACACCAAGCCGAACGATAAGATGATGAATGCTGTTCGTGAAGACACCGAAGCAGCTATCAACAAGGGGCTTATCACCGATGGATGGGTCTCTCATACCGGCGATGACATTGCGATACTGATGTCCCATCGCAGGGGGGCCGATGATGTGGATGTGCATCAGTTTGCTTGGAATGCTTTCATCAGAGCTACCGGCATCGCGTCTCAGTACGGCCTCTACGGTGCAGGCCAAGACCTGCTGGTAGATGCGCCTTCCGGCAACATCCGGGGAGCAGGTCCGGCCGTGGCAGAGCTGGAATTCGACCATGATCCCGGCAAAGGCAACCGGGTCAGGCCGGCAGAATCCTTCATGATGCTGGCCGCTGATAAGTGCGGACCGGGCGCATACAACCTGCCCATCTTCTTGGGCTTCGCCGACCCCATGTACTGTGGGGGCCTGATGCTTCCCAACATGGTCGAGGGATTTACTTTTCACATCATCGACATGGACAACACCGGCGGGGACAGCATCCTGGAACTCAACGCCCCCGAGGACTACTACCGGATCGCAGCTCTCCTGAGGGACAACGAACGCTTCGGCATTGACCGGATATATTCTCGCACCCACGGCGAGCAGGCGGCGGCGATTTCAGCCCAACGTCTTCACAACATTGCCGGCACATACACCGGCAAAGATGATCCCGTTGCGCTGGTGCGCAATCAAGGTATCTTCCCCGCCCCGGAAGAACTGACCTCGCCCTTTGCCAAAGCCCACTATGTGGGTGGAGATGCGCGGGGTTCCCATGTGATGCCCCTGATGCCGGTGCCCATCAATACAGCTGTGACCGGAATCTACTGCCTGCCCCTTGTGTCGTGCACAGGCTTCTCCCTTGATCCCAATGGACGGTTTTCCGACTCCTTCGTCGACTTCTTCGACAATCCCGCTTGGGACGTGGTTCGGACCAGAGCCCAAGAAAAGGGATTGGAGATGAGAAGCCAAGGATGGTCGGGAGCGGCAATGCTGCCCTACACCGAGCTGGAGTACGGCGGGTTTAGGACTACGGTCACCGGCCTGGTCGACCAGTTCGCTTTCCGCAACGGCAAGGTGGATGAGATACCCGCCGAAAAAACAACGGCAGACTAGACCACCCTTATTGTGTGCCCAAGCATGTGGAAGGGCTTGCAAGTTTCTTGCAGCCCCTTCCGGCTTTACCGGCGCACCGTCTCATACCACTGAAGTAGATTGAAGTAGATGCGTTACCAGCCATACTGTGTGATACATCCAAAGATGGCGCCGGTACGTGATTTCAGGTCAGGACGATGTCTGTAGAAAAGCTGGCAGTAGCTACGCGGAACCTTGGCAAGATCAGGGAGTTCGAGCTCCTCTTGGTGGGTGTTCCCTTCCGGCTCGTTTCCTTGGATGAAGCAGGTGTGCCCCCTGATATGGAGGTCGAAGAAACAGGCAGCACCTTCGAAGGCAATGCATGCATCAAAGCCCAAGCTTATGCCCAAGCCAGCGGCCTTTTGACATTGGCTGAAGATTCGGGCTTGGAGGTGGATGCTCTGGGCGGCGATCCTGGAGTCTGGTCTGCCCGCTACGGCGGCCCCAGCTATGACGATGCTGGCCGCGTAGCTCTGCTTCTGGATAACATGAAGGATGTTGACTGGGAGGACCGGACGGGAAGGTTTCGGAGTGTGATTGCCATTTCAACGCCGGAAGGTGCGGTGAATACCGTGGCTGGTGCGGTGGAAGGGATGATCATCTTCCAACCTAGGGGAGAGGGCGGTTTCGGGTACGACCCCATTTTCTATGTGCCAGCATTCGAAAAAACCACAGCGGAGATGGCCTTGGAAGAAAAGAACACCATCAGCCACCGGGCAAATGCTGCGCGGAAAGCCGTAGCTTTGCTCAAGAACCGGCTCCAGAAGGATTGGCCGGTATGATGACGCCCACTATCTCAGATGCATTCGGCAGGCCCCTAAGGGACTTGCGGGTTTCTGTGACCGATCGCTGCAACTTCCGGTGTCCGTACTGTATGCCGGCGGAGGTTTATGGGGAACGGTACCAGTTCCTGCCCAAGAAGGACATTCTGTCCTTTGAAGAGATCGCCCGGCTGAGCAGGCTGATGGTCCAGCTTGGCGTAACCAAGGTGCGGCTTACCGGAGGCGAACCCTTGGTCCGAGCCGAAGTATCTCACCTGGTTTCTCTTTTATCCGCCGATCCCGATCTGCAAGATCTTACACTGACGACCAACGGGTATTTGTTGCCCCAACAGGCTCATTCTCTCAGGGATGCCGGCCTTCGACGCATCACCATCAGCTTGGATTCCTTGGATGATGAGGTGTTCAAGACCATGAATGGCCGGGGATACTCACCTGCCCGGGTACTGGAAGCTATCAGAATAGCTGAAGAGGTGGGTTTCAACCCCATCAAGATCAACTGTGTTGTACAGAAGGGTGTGAACGACCATACCGTCGTGGACCTAGCCCAGCACTTTAAGGGTTCAGGGTGCATCCTGCGCTTCATCGAGTACATGGATGTGGGTAACCTGAACGGTTGGAAGCTGGATGAGGTTGTCACGGCCCAAGAAATCTTCGAGATGATCAATCAGAAGATGCCGCTGGAGATGCTGGAACCAAACTACAAAGGCGAGGTTGCTCTCCGTTACCGTTACCAAGACGGAGGGGGTGAAATAGGCGTCATCGCCTCGGTGACCCAGCCCTTCTGTGGCGCCTGCACCCGGCTGCGCCTGTCCACCGATGGCAAGCTCTTCACCTGCCTTTTTTCCGGCCAAGGGACGGACCTGCGGGGGCCCATGCGTTCCGGGGCGAGCGATGATGATCTGATAGGATTGATAACCCGAATCTGGTCCCAGCGAGAAGACCGCTATTCGGAGCTTCGTACCTCAGCTACTGAGAGACCCTCCCGCAAGGTCGAAATGTACCAGATCGGGGGGTAGGGATGGCGGCATCCACCTTGATGCTGCAACTCATCCAACCGTCCTCGGTTCCGGGCGGTGTCAGCCCGGCGAGACGCGTAATTTCCAGAAAGGTTGTCACATGTCCAGCTCAAAGGACAACGAGCCAGCAGACCGTGCTCTAACCCACCTGGATGAACAGGGGAGAGCATCAATGGTGGATGTGGGTTGGAAATCCGAAACCCAGCGGGAAGCAGTAGCCCGGGGGTTTGTATCTTTGCAGCCCAGCACATTACAGCTCATCGTCGATGGCTCCTTTGATAAAGGAGATGTCCTTGCCATTGCCCGGCTGGCGGGCATAATGGGCGCCAAGCAAACATCTCAGCTCATCCCACTGTGCCATCCTATTCCCCTCGACCAAGTGGTGGTAGACCTGGAAGTGGACCGGGACAAGGTCGGCATCCAGATAACCGCCACCGCCCGGACCACAGCAAAGACGGGGGTGGAGATGGAAGCTATGACCGCCGTTTCGGTAGCTGCACTAACCATCTACGACATGTGCAAAGCCGTGGAACGAGGGATACGCTTGGAAGAAATACGGGTGATCAAGAAGACGGGCGGGAAGAGCGGAGATATCGTTTTGGAAGCGTAGGCTTCCCCTTCGCGACGAGCCATAGCCGACCATGCCCCGGCAACAGTTTTGGTCCTACGATCCCCGTTGATTCTCGAATTCTGTGATCTTGTCTTCGTGTTGGAGAGTCAGCCCGATATCATCCAGCCCATTCAGCAGCGCATCTTTGCGAAAAGCGTCGATCTCGAAGCTGAACGAAACCTCTTCATCAGCATCCCAGACACGTTGGGATCTCAGGTCTATGTTTAGCTGGTAGCCCGGATGAGCCAGCGCTTTATCCAATATCTTCCGCACAGCATCTTCGGGCAGGACCACAGGAAGCAGGCCGTTTTGAAAGCAGTTGTTGTAGAAGATGTCGGCGAAGCTGGGGGCGATGATGCAGCGTATGCCGTAGCCGTCAAGGGCCCACGGGGCATGTTCTCTTGATGAACCACAGCCGAAGTTGCGTCCTGCCACCAGTATCTTGGCATCTTCGTAGCCGGTTTGGTTCAGGACAAAATCGGGCTTGGGGCTGCCATCTTCGTTGAACCGCCACCGCGCAAAGAGGAACTCTCCGTAGCCGGTGCGCTCAATACGCTTCAGGTAGACAGCCGGGATGATCTGGTCTGTGTCGACGCTTACCCGGTCCATCGGAGCAACATTTCCTGCGAGTTCGCTGAAGGGTTCCATTACAACCTCTTTATCTCCAACATTCCTGATGGGCATTGGCCGGTGTGAGGGTGAGCAGCTACTACCAGTCCCGGATGTCGACGAAGTGTCCGGCGACGGCGGCCGCCGCTGCCATCTCAGGGCTTACCAGGTGGGTGCGCCCGCCCTTGCCTTGGCGACCTTCGAAGTTGCGGTTGGAGGTGGAAGCACACCGCTGACCCGACTCCAGTACATCAGGATTCATTCCCAAGCACATTGAGCAGCCAGCTTCCCGCCAGTCGAAGCCCGCATCTTTGAAGATGCCATCCAGCCCTTCAGCTTCAGCTTGGCGTTTGATCGCATTTGAGCCAGGCACAACCATCGCATAAACCTTGCTGTTCACCTGCCGGCCCTTGACCACCCCTGCTGCTGCCCGCAGGTCTTCCAGACGCCCGTTGGTGCAGGATCCGATGAATACCCGGTCGATCATGATGTCCTGTATCTGCATATTCGGTTCCAGTGCGAGATAGGTCAGCGCCCTCTCCGCCGCTTCTTGGTCGGCAGCTTCAGCAAAGGATGCAGGATCAGGAACCCTGCCGGTAACCGGCGCTACCATCCCAGGATTGGTGCCCCATGTTACATGCGGTTCAAGGGACTTGGCATCGATCTCAATCACCTGATCGAAATTGGAATCGGGGTCCGAAGGCAGCTGCCGCCACCTTTCCACCGCTGCATCGAAGCTGCTTCCTTGAGGGACTTGGACCCTTCCGCGCATATATTCGAAGGTCACATCATCAGGCGCCACCATGCCAGCCCGCGCCCCTGCTTCTATGCTCATATTGCAGACGGTCATTCGGCCTTCCATAGATAGGGACCGGACAGCTTCCCCAGTGTATTCGATAGCATGGCCCACGCCGCCGTTGATGCCGATTCGGCCTATGATTCCCAAGATCAGGTCCTTGGCGGTAACTCCCACGGGAAGCTGGCCGTTCACCCGCACTTCCATGTTCTTGGGCTTGGCTTGACGCAGGGACTGGCTGGCCAGCACATGTTCCACCTCAGAGGTCCCGATGCCAAAGGCCAAAGCCCCAAAAGCGCCGTGGGTAGCTGTATGGCTGTCACCACAAACGATTGTCTTCCCCGGCTGGGTGTAGCCCTGCTCGGGCCCTATGATGTGTACGATCCCCTGAAGGGGGCTGAACCGGTCGTACAAGGTGATTCCGAACTCGGCGCAGTTGGCCGATAGCGCTTCAAGCTGCTTTCTGGATATTTCATCGGTTATGGGGAGCGACAAATCCCATGTGGGGGTGTTGTGGTCGGCAGTAGCTATCGTCAGACTGGGTTGGCGCACCTTGCGCCCCGCAAGCCGTAGACCTTCGAAAGCTTGGGCAGAGGTGACTTCGTGCACCAGGTGCAAATCGATGTACAGGAGCGCAGGTTGCCCCTGCTCCGCATGGACGACATGTGCGTCCCATATTTTATCCAGCATGGTTTTACCCACGGACAACCCTCCTTGATGCGCCGGATATATTCCCGGCGATGGATGGTGGACAGGTCTGCTTCACCTATCCCAGTGAAAGCAGACCTGTCTTGGTAATTTAGTGACATGGCGCTTGCTACTAAAATTAGTCAGGTGTGGTTAGTGGAGCTGTGGCTGCTGCCAAGCCCTCTTGAGCGATCATACGGTTGACAGCGCTGAGATATGCTTTTGCACTGGCAACTATGATGTCAGTCGATGCACCCCGGCCCACGTACAATTCGCCGTTCTGCTCCACTCGTACCACGACCTCTCCGATGGAGTCGAGACCTTCGGTTACCGAACGGACGTTGAAATCGGCAAGCTTGGCTTGTATGCCGGTAGCCCTTTCGATAGCTTTGCATACCGCATCCACAGGACCGTTTCCGGTGGCAGCATCGCTGTAGGTCTTTTCGGCGGGTCCGGTGACCCGCACCGTAGCTGTGGCAATATCGTGGTCGCCGCCTGAGAACTGTATCTGGTCCAAGGCGTAGGTGATGGGCTCGGTAGCCACCCGTTTTTCTTCGGCCATCAGAGATTCCAGGTCCCTGTCGGTGACTTCACTCTTAAGATCGGCCAGAAGCTTGAAAGCTTCGAACACCCGGTCCAAATCTTCCCGGGACAGGACGTATCCGAGGTCTTCCAAGCGGGACCTCAGGCCAGCCCGGCCGCTCAGTTTGCCCAAAACCAAGGAATTGCCCGGCCATCCCACGGTTACAGGGTCCATCACTTCGAAGGTGGTGCGTTCCTTCAGCACGCCATCCTGATGAATCCCGGAGGCATGGCGGAAAGCATTTTCGCCGATCACCGACTTATTGGGCTGGATGGGCATACCGGTGATCCGGCTTACCATCCGGCTGGTGGGGTATATCTGGGCGGTATCTATGTTGGTGGAAACATTCAGGATGTCCCGGCGGGTGTGCAAGGCCATGATTATCTCTTCCAATGCTGCGTTGCCCGCCCGCTCTCCTATGCCATTGATGCAGCCTTCCACCTGGCGTGCACCCGATTGGATGGCAGCCACGCTGTTGGACACCGCAAACCCCAGGTCGTTGTGGCAGTGCACACTGAGCACCGCTCTATCCATGTTGGGTACGTTGGCTTGGATATCTTTCAGAAGCTGGCTGAAGTGGGAAGGTATAGCATAGCCGACCGTGTCGGCGATATTGACGGTGGTGGCCCCAGCACGGATGACTGCTTCAAGGAGGTGATAAAGATACTCTGGAGTGGTCCTGGTGGCGTCCATCGGTGAAAATTCCACATCATCGCAGTACCTTTTAGCCCTGGACACCATTGCCACCGCCATCTCCATCACCTCTTCGCGGTTCTTCCGGAGTTGGTGAAGTATCTGGATGTCGGAGCTGGAAAGAAACACATGTATCCTGGGAGATTCAGCCCCCTTCAGCGCCTCCCACGCCTTATCCACATCGTTTTCATGGGCGCGGGCCAAAGAAGCGATGATGGGTCCCTTCACCTCATGGGCGATGGTTTTCACCGCTTCGAAGTCTCCCGGTGAGCTGGCTGCAAAGCCAGCTTCTATGACATCCACGCGCAGGCGGGCCAGCTGCCGGGCTATCTCCAGTTTTTCGTCGCTGGTCATGCCAATGCCCGCGGACTGTTCGCCATCCCGGAGGGTGGTATCAAATATTTTTACGATATCGTCTGCCATCGTACGTTTCTCCCTTCTGATTCTTCGTCTTTCTGTAAGACTGTCCCTTGGCTCCTGCCGGGTTCTGGATTCAGAAGAGACTACAGGGTAACGTAGCCCGACATCCCAAGCCCTGCCAGGACCCGGGAGGTGCGGCGAGCTACGTTAGCTTGTTCCTCCATCATAATTTTCATCTCGAATATGCCAACCTTCGTACGTTTATTGTGATACAAAGCATCGGCCTTTGATGCTGACGGTTATTCGACGGGGTTCATCCATGGCATCATCCGGCGCAGCTTCCTGCCGACCTCCTCGATCTGGTGCTCTGTGCCTTCTTCCCTAAGCTGGAGGAACCGCTTCCGGCCCTCATCGTTCTCGGCCATCCACTCCCGGGCGAAGCTGCCATCCTGAATATCACGGAGTATCGCCCGCATGTTTTCCCGGACATGCTCATCAATGACCCTTGGTCCCCGGGTGTAGTCGCCGTATTCGGCAGTATCGCTGACCGAATAGCGCATGTACTTGAATCCACCCTGAAATATCAGGTCTACGATCAGCTTCATCTCATGGAGACATTCGAAATAGGCCAGCTCAGGTTCATATCCCGCTTCCACCAAGGTTTCGAAGGCGGTCTTTATGAGGGCGGTAATGCCTCCGCAGAGCACATTTTGTTCCCCGAAGAGGTCGGTCTCAGTCTCATCTTTGAAGGTCGTTTCCAACACCCCCGCGCCGGTGCAACCGATGCCCTTGGCGTAGGCCAGGGTTATTTCCTTAGCATCGCCGGTAGCATCCTGTTCTATGGCCAAGAGGGCGGGAACGCCGATGCCATCCACAAACATTTCCCGCATCCTGTGGCCGGGGGCTTTGGGAGCAACCATGGTTACATTCACATTTTCGGGCGGGATGATCTGCTTGTAGTGGATGTTGAACCCGTGCCCGAACATCAAGGTGCTCTGGGGCAGCAGATGAGGTTGGATGGACTCCTTGTAGACGCTGCCTTGGATATGGTCGGGTATCAGCACCATCACCACCTGGCTATCCTTTGTAACCTGGTCCACGTCGCCCACCTCAAGGCCGGCATCCTCAGCCTTTGCGCGGCTGTTGCTTGCAGATGGCAGGCCCACCATCACCTTCTGCCCATTGTCCTTGAGGCTGAGAGCATGGGCATGTCCTTGGCTGCCGTAGCCTATAATTCCGATGGTCTTGTCTTTCAGCAGATCAAGGTTGGCATCTTTGTCGTAGTACACATTAGGCATATTTGTAGCACCTCATAGCTGTTACTCCTGGTGTTGTTCTTGGGCGGAACCGTTTCTGATCGGGCTGTCTGCATCAGCTCTTATCCGGTCGGGCCTTCCTTCTCCGACTCCGAGGCCCCTCGTCATGGCGATCCGCCCAGTGCGCATCACCTCGCGAATTCCAAAGGGACGCAGAAGGTTGTGCATAGCATTGATCTTATCTTCTTCGCCGGTGATCTCTATGATGAGGGATTGGGGAGCAACATCCACGATATTGGCTCTGAAGATCGCCACAAGCTGCATGATTTCGCTGCGGGTGGCCGGTGTGGCCCGAACCTTGATCAGAGCTACTTCCCGGGCAACGATCTCCTCTTCGATAAGCTCCGATACTTTGATCACCTCGATCAGCTTATTCAGCTGTTTGGTGACCTGTTCCAAGGTGGCATCATCCCCCTCGACCACAAAGGTCATACGGGACAAGTTGGGTTGCTCGCTCTTGCCGACAGCCAAGCTGGATATGTTGAACCCACGGCGACGAAACAGGCTGGATACCCGGTTGAGGACGCCGGGGCGGTCTTCCACCAAGGCGACTATGGTGTGATTTTCGGATGTAGCCTTCATGTGGCTATTCCTTCGTTGCTGGCTCTGAAGGCTGGCTCTTGGTCCGGCTCCTCCAGCATTTCAGCCAAGCTTTCTCCCGCCGGTATCATCGGGAAAACGTTTTCTTCCGGTTCTACCACGAAGTCCACAACCACGGGGCCCGGTTCCATCATCGCCTGCCGGATGGATGATTCCACCTGGGATTTGTCGGTTACGCGAATGGCGGTTACCCCGTATGCTTCTGCAAGCTTTACGAAGTCGGGGTTGTGGGAGTAGCTGGTGGCTGTATAGACTTTATCATAGAAGAAATCTTGCCACTGGCGGACCATCCCCAAGTACCCGTTGTTCATGATTGCGAACTTGACGGCGATGTTGTTTTCGACACAGGTTGCCAGATCGCAAAGCGTCATCTGGAATCCACCGTCGCCGGCAATGGACCATACCGCCTTGTCGGGGCAGCCCACCTTGGCGCCGATAGCTGCAGGAACCTCGAAACCCATGGCCCCCAACCCCCCTGAGGTGATCAGGCTGTTGGGTTCTTTGAACCGGCAGTGCTGGGCTGCCCACATCTGATGCTGACCGACCCCCGTGACCACCAGTGCACTTCCTTCTGTGACCTCGGACAAGGTGCGGAGGATGTGCTGGGGTAGAAGCTGACCGGTTTCCCGTATCTTATGGGAAGGATGTTCCATTCGCATCTCTTCGACCCGCTGCACCCACTCGGGATGTACGGCAGGCTTCACCTGGGGCAGGATCGCCCGGAGGACTCGCTTCAGGTCCCCCACGATGGGAACCGTCGCCCTGACGTTCTTGCTTATCTCCGACGGGTCCACATCAACATGAATCACCTTTGCATTTGGTGCAAACGCAGCCAGACGGCCCGTTACCCTATCATCAAAACGCATACCCAAAGATATGAGCAAATCAGCTTCATTTATCGCCATGCTGGCATAGGCCATGCCGTGCATCCCCGGCATTCCCACATTCAGGAAATGGTCTGACGGGAAGGAGCTGATGCCCAACAGGGTTGTGACCACCGGGATTTGGGCCTTTTCGGCAAGCTCCAGAGCTTCTTGACAGGCCCCGGAGATGAGTATCCCGTGGCCTGCCAATATAACCGGCCGTTCAGCTTGGGCGATCAGCTGAGCTGCCTTCTGTATCTGGGATGGATGCCCATCCAAGGTGGGTTTGTATCCGGGCAAATCCACACGATCAGGATAGACGAACTCAGCTTCATCGTTCAGAAGCACATCCTTGGGTATGTCGATGAGCACGGGGCCGGGACGGCCGGTGCTGGCTATGTAGAAAGCTTCTTTGATCGCCTGAGGTATCTCCGCAGCCGACATGATCAGGTAGTTGTGCTTGGTTACCGGCAAGGTAATTCCCGTCATATCCGTTTCTTGGAAAGCATCTTTGCCGATGGCAGCCCTGGGCACCTGCCCTGTGATAGCTACGATGGGAATCGAGTCCATCTGAGCGCCGGCTATGCCGGTCACCAGGTTGGTCGCCCCCGGCCCAGAGGTTGCGATACATACTCCCACCTTGCCTGTGGCCCTGGCATATCCATCCGCGGCCATGGCGGCGGCTTGCTCATGACGCACCAAGATATGACGCAGTTGGGGATATTGGGGCATTGCCCCGTACAGTGGCAGGATCGCCCCGCCCGGCAGCCCGAAAGCTACTTCTACGTTCTCCTTAAGAAGGCTTTCGCAAACTATTTGTGCACCTGTGAGCTTCATGATTCATCCCTGTTGGGCCTGTTAAAAATTGATAAAAAAACCCGTCCACAAGGGACGGGTTGGTTTCCCGCGGTACCACCCTTTTTCCCCGATGACATACATCTTCGGGGCAACTCGGAGACGTTAACGGTGTCTACCGCCCAGCCCTACTGTTCTTCCCGGATAACCGTTATCCCAGAACCTTCAGGTGGGCCGCTCCAGGGCGAGTTCAGGGTTCTGCAACCACCGGGATTTCACCTGTCCCCGGCTCTCTGAGGGCGCTTCATCCTTACTACTCCCCTTCATACGCGGAGATATTCGTTTACCCGTACAATATTAGAGAATGAATGTCCATTTGTAAAGGGGTCCTCCAATAGGGGGCGTTCGGAACGACAGTAGGGCGTTGAGGGCGCCTACCGCCGTTCAGCGTAGGCCTGACGGGCCCGGTTGATCGATGATTCCCGGGCTTCCATAAGCTCCTTGGTACGGTCCCTGGACCATTGGTTGGATATCTCCAAGCCGGCGAGGCTTCCTTGGAAATGGGGTATCACGTACCGGGCCATCAGCTCGTAGCTGTTCAAAATAGCTTGTCTGGGCGCCCAGTCTTGGGCCATGACCAACAGTCCGCCGAACCCGCCGCTGCGTTCCATGAGTTTTTCGATCCCTGCTATACAGTCGTCAGGGGTACCGATGATCCAATGACCCATGCCCGCCATGTAGTCTATGATCTCGTCCACCGGCAAAGGAGTATCGGACTTTCTGCCTATGGTGTCTTCGAAGTATTCCCGATGAAACAGCCCAGCCCCTGATCGAGCTTCTGCAAAGGCCTTTTCTCTGGTTTCTGCCAAGTGCACTGGCACGGACAAGCGCCATTCGGACCGACTGACCGTCTTGCCGTGTTTGGAGGCGGACTCTTCTGCAATATCCCACAGGTGGGCTAGCTGGGCTTCCCCCGACGAATCCCTGGGGATGCTGGCAGACAACACCGCTGCGCCGTGCTTGCCCGCCAACGCAACCCCCGACGGCGATTGCACAGAAGCAACAGCTACGGGCATATGGGGCTTTTGGTACGGACGAAGCTGTAGTACCGCATCGTGGATCTCGAACCAGTCGCTCTTGTAGGTGATGGGCTCAGTTTCGGTGAACAGACGCATTATGATGCTGAGGGATTCATCCATGCGTTCTCTCTGCAGTTCTGGGTCGATGCCAAGCATGACTGCATCAGATACAAGGGCGCCCGGACCCACCCCCAACATCACCCGCCCCCGGGTTATGTGGTCCAGCAGCACCATGCGGTTGGCGACCATGAGGGGATGATGATACGGAAGGCTGATCACCCCCGTACCCAGCCGGATGTGGCGGGTGCGGTCGGCAGCTATTCCTATGAATATTTCGGGAGAAGCAATGGTTTCCCAGCCTGCGCTATGGTGTTCACCGACCCATGCTTCATCGAAGCCCAACTCATCCAAGCGCTGGATGAGCTCCAAATCGCGTTCCAAAGCCAAGGTGGGATTGTCACCCAGCCGGTGAAATGGGGCTAAAAAGATTCCAAATTTTAGTTGTTCGGGAAGCGCCATAGCAGAACACACTCTTCTTTCATTACCAGCCTGCGGGCGGTGGGCGATGGGCGACGGGATGCCTCCGCCTGCTTTGGGACAATTATAATCTTCTCATGGGGGCTGGGCAAGCTGGAGCGCCCGCCGTAACTGTTCAGTCTCCATGGGTTGAATGGAAATACAGGGAAGGTGCGGTCCTACGCCAAGGAATGGCGAGTTGTTGGGGCCGGGCGGCAACGCCGGATGTCGTGCCCATACCGGGTGGGCGCTGTTGAAAAGACAGGCCCGAGGTGCGGTGGACGATGAAACCGTAGACCGGAACCCCAACTGCCATTGGTCACAGCAGGGATATAGCGCCGTGATGTGGTGTCCTGGCATCTCTACGGACGCACCCTACTGCCTACGGTCCATCTCCACGTCCAAGAGAACTGTTGGCAACCATAGTGACTCTCCGACGAATGGCCATCCTGAACTGATGCAGGTCCTGATCGGCTCAGGAGGGCCATTCGTCGGATATTTGGGCGCCGCCTTAGGTGATGAGACCTATGCTTTGCCTATGCGGTAAACCTTGGTGCCGCAAGATGAGCAGGTGCCTTGGGTCGCTGGCCGACCATTTTTCAGGGTTGCCGGTTTGGCATCCTTGATATCTTTTTTACCTCGGCATTTGAAGCAGTACGCCTCCATTTCCCTTCCCTCCTATGAAACACAGCTTCGCATAGGTACCAATAGCATAGCTGGCAATTTTTGTCAAGTAGCTATAAAAAGGGAAACCGGGGTACTATTCGCCAGCTTGCGCCCAGTCCGGTTATTCAGCGCGGGCTTGAACCTGAAATTACGGACGTAGTTCAGGGCTCGATTGGGGTGTTGCGCCGGAAATATGAACCTGGAATCCTGACTCTACAGGACGGGTCCGTAGGGGCCACCAAGCACCCGCCCATACGGTAATTCCTGCATGGTCGAAGGTTGCCATAAACCCGGCCCGCAGTCCCTGCCGGGTTTTTGCCGGCGGCTAGGGGGCATATGGTGAGGGAGAATCCATGCTGAACACCTTGTATGGTATCCACTGGCTTCTTGGGGGGTCAAAGGAGACAACACCCAAGAAACGTCCATCTTGGGCATAGGCCCGATACCGCTCCATGTACCTGACGTAGGCCCCTATGCTCCGGGGGAGCACGACCGGCTGCCCGGTACGAAGCAGCCTTTCTCCATCCCGCCCTATGGTCAGGCTCTTTAGATTCAGCAGAGGGAAATCAACGGGGCGGACATGTTCCTGCCATTCGTCCTCTCCAAATTCCAAAAACCCATCCAAGGAAATGGACTCTTCGGACTTAAAGGAACCGGAGCGCGTCCGGATAAGGCCCTTCAGGTAAGCTCCACACCCCAACGCTTGCCCCAAATCATGGGCTAGGGACCGCATATAAGCTCCCCTGCCGCTTTCTGCCAGCAGAACCAAGGATGGTGGTGTGAACTCCACGATTTCAAGGTCATAGATTTCCACGGAGCGGGGTTGCCGTTCTATTTCTATCCCTGAACGGGCCAATTTGTACAAACGTTTACCGTCCACCTTTAGGGCGCTGTACATCGGCGGTGTCTGCTGAATGGTTCCCCTGAACGCATCCAAAGCAGTTTCAATTGTCTCCAAGGTCAGGTCGGTCGCGGAACCGGTGTTCACCACATCGCCTTCGCCATCGTAGGTGGTTGTGGTGGCCCCCAGATGCACTTCCATGCGGTATTCTTTGCCGCTATCCACCAGCAGCTCCATCAGCCGGGTTGCTTGGCCGAAGCAGATCGGTAGCACCCCTTCAGCTTGCGGGTCCAAGGTGCCGCCGTGGCCCACCCTCTTTCGTTGCCCGGTGAGCTGCTTGATCCGGCGCAGAACATCCATGGATGTCGGACCTGAAGGTTTATAGATATTCAGGAACCCGTCGGGAGTGATGCTGTTCTTGTTCATACTATCGAATGTCTTACCCGCATGTGGGAAGCTGATCGCCCAGATTGTTATGACGGCTCGGCTGTGGCCTCGTCCATCAACCTGAGGATATGTTCAGTTTCATCCAAGGATTCATCCAAAAGAAACCTGATCTCAGGGACATGCCTCAAGGTTATGCGGGAACGAAGCTCCCGGCGGATGAATCCGCCGGCAGAACCCATTCCGCGGAGCACCGTATCCTTAGCTTCCTGGTCTCCCAAGATGCTGATGTAGACCTTCGCATAGTGCAGGTCTTCGGAGGTTTCGACCCTGGTGATGGTGACCACCCCCGACAATCGCGGATCGTTCAGCTCGCGGGACACCAACTGGCTAATTTCTTGGCGTAGAATGCCGTTGATGCGATCGGTGCGCCTGGTCATGGTGTGGGCCCTCCTGTGGGAGGGGTACGATCTGAAGGAGAAAAGACCTCTAAGCCCGAAAGAATACGATCAGCCTCTCCCCTTTTCCCGGCGGTAGGATTCCAGCACATCCCCTTCCTCGAAGGCTGTATAGCCAGCCAACCCAATACCACATTCATACCCGTTGGTGATTTCGTTGACCTCTTCCTTGAAGTGCCGGAGGCTGGAAATGGTCCCTTCATAAAGAACCTGGGCGCCCCGGGTGAGCCGCACCATGGATCCGCGGGTGACCCGTCCGTCTGAGACCATGCAGCCAGCTATCTTTCCGCGGCGGCCCATTGGGAAGATCGCACGGATGGCTGCATGGCCCTGCACAACCTCATGGTATGTGGCATCCAAGATCCCAGCCAAAGCTTTTTCGATATCTTCGACCAAGTGATAGATGATCCCATAATGCCGTATCTCGACTTTTTCCCGTTCAGCCATTCGTTCGATGCCCGGCAGAGTGGAGGTGGCAAAGCCGATGACGATAGCTTTGGAAGCAGAAGCCAACAGAATATCGCCTTCGGTGATGGTGCCGCTGGCAGCATGGAGAATGCGCACCCGGGCTGCCGCTTCATCCAACTGTTCCAAGGCTTGGCAGACCGCTTCCACGCTGCCTTGGACATCAGCTTTCAATATCAGGTTCAGTTCTTTTATTTCACCCGTGGTGATTCTGGCGTGCAGCTCCTCCAGCGTTAGCGCCCTCATGCTGGCCCGTTCGGTTTCCTTTTGACGCAGGCGTTCATCCTGTAGAGATTTGGCAGCCTTTTCGCTGGTGGCAACAAAAAAAACATCTCCAGCTTCAGGGATGCCGCTGAAGCCCATCATCACCACCGGGACCGAAGGCCCAGCTTCTGTGATCCGCTCACCAACGTCGGATGTCATGGCCCGGACCCTACCGCCCGTTGTGCCGGCTGTCACATAATCTCCGACCTTGAGGGTCCCGGATTGCACCAGAAGGGTTGCCAAGGGGCCTCGGGTCTTATCCAGCTTTGCTTCCACGACGGTACCGGTCGCGGCCTTGGTCGGGTCAGCTTTATAATCGGAAACCTCCGATACCGCCAATATATTTTCCAGCAGGTCTTCTATGCCTTCGCCTTGTGTGGCGGAGACCGGAACGGTGATGGTGTCTCCACCCCACTCTTCCAGCACCAATCCATGCTCTCCCAACTGGCGCTTCACCCTGTCGGGGTCGGCATCAGGTCTGTCCATCTTGTTGATGGCAACTATCAGGGGAACCTTGGCAGCTTTGGCATGGTCCAAAGCTTCGATGGTCTGGGGCATCACCCCGTCGTCTGCGGCCACAAGAAGCACCGCCACATCGGTGACCTGTGCGCCCCTGGCCCTGATAGCTGTGAAAGCTTCGTGGCCCGGGGTGTCCAAGAAAGTGATATTCCTGTCTTTGTAGTTGACGGTGTAAGCGCCGATGTGCTGGGTTATGCCCCCCGCTTCCGAGGCGGTTATCTTGCTCTTGCGGATGGTGTCCAGCAGAGTGGTCTTGCCGTGGTCCACATGCCCCAAGATGGTCACCACCGGCGGACGCACCACCATATTGGAGGTGTCCGTATCTTCGGGGGCGCCCAGTTCGATCCCATTCCCGGCATCGACGCGTTCTTCCCGCTTGATCTTGACACCGAAAGCTGAAGTAACCAAGGTTGCCACTTCGTAGTCGATGATCTGGTTCATGGAAGCCATGATGCCATTTCGCATAAGCTGCTTGATCACATCCACAGAGCTTATGCGGGTTATCTCTGCCAGTCTTTTTACCGACAAGGTATCTGGGATGACACATGCCTTGGGCGCTGCTTTGCGGGCGGCCGGGCGCTTCTCCCCCCGTTGGCCCTGGTTGCCTGCGTTAGCAACGGTGGTCCGTTGTCCGGTAGATGTCATAAGGCTACCCTCCCACCGCCGTTACTTCTATCTGTTCTTTGAAGTAGCTGTGCAGTGCTTCTTTGTCTTCTTTTACCAGGTTGGAGCGAAGAACGTGGTCCAAGCGGTTCTTGGCCAAGCCCCGGTCCCAACAATCCGACTTGGGGCAGAGGTAGGTCCCTCTTCCGGAGGCTTTCCCCGTGGGATCGACTTCCACCCGGCCTTGGCTGGTGCGCACTATGCGTACCAGCTGCCGTTTGGGCAACTGGTTTCCGCAGGCAGCACAACGCCTTAGCGCCACACGTTTTACTCGTGCTGCCATGTAGTTATTTCTCCTAAGCTTCTTCCACCTGGGTCCGCGCCTTCTTGCCGCGAGCGCCCTTCTTACCCTTGGACCCTTGGTTGCCCCGGCCCCGTCTATCTCTGTTGCCACCCCTAAAATCGCCCATGATGTCTTCGGCGAAGCGTATCTGGCCAGCCCCGGCAGCCATTGCCGGAATGGTCCACACTTCAGACCCGATCTCTTGGACGACCTCCTCCTCTTCATCCTCCTCATCATCCTCAGGGTCCACCACTTCTTCCAATTCCTCCAAGGCGAGGAGAGCCAATTCTTCGGGGCTAAGTCCTTCTGCCTGAGCTTCAGCAACCTCCTCGATCTCCTTCGGGGGAGGCGCAGTGTCCATCGTCGCAGGTTCTTCCGCTTCGACTACTGCTTTAGCGATGACCGCTTCCAGGTCGACAACTGTTAATTCAGTGGCTACCATCTCTTCTTCAGAGACCAACAGTTCTTCCACTTCGAGGTCTTCCGCTATCGAAGCTTCCGTGGCTTCTTGGACTGCTTCAATCCGGCGGGCTTCCGCGTTGGCTTGGCGTTCTGCCCGCAGTGTTTCCCACTCGGACATACTTAATATATCCAGCCGGCAGTTGGTCAACTTGGCTGCAAGCCGGGCATTTTGTCCTTCTTTGCCGATAGCCAAAGATAGCTGGCGTTCGGGCACCACCACCAGAGCCGAGTTTTCTCGCTCGTCGATCTCCACGTGGACTACTTCCGAGGGGCTGAGGGCGTTGGCCAAGAACACCTTCATGTCCTTATCCCAACGCACCACATCTATTTTTTCACCCTGAAGCTCATTTACGATGCTTTGAATGCGATTACCCCGCATCCCTATGCAGGACCCAACCGGGTCGATTCCGTCTTGCCTGGAGGTAACTGCCACCTTGCTGCGTGCGCCGCCTTCTCTGGAAATAGCTTTGATCTCAACGATGCCATTGAACACTTCCGGCACTTCGATCTCAAAGAGGCGTTTCAGCAGGTTCTTATGGCTGCGGGACACCAGGATCTCAGGGCCTTTGGCGGACCTGCGCACATCCATCACGTACACCTTGAGGCGCTGCCCCTTGCGGTACCGCTCCGTGGGAACCTGGTCCTCTGGGAGGAGCACCGCTTGGGCCCGCCCCAACTCGATGATGACCACTCTACCCGGTTCTATCTGGTCGATAACGCCGGAGATGACGTCGTCGGTTCGGCTGATGAACTCTTGGAATATCAGCTCCCGTTCAACTTCACGGAGTCGCTGCAATACCACCTGCTTGGCAGTTTGAGCAGCGATCCGGCTGAACTGTAGGGGAAGCGCCTCAGTAGCTACATCTTCGCCCACTTCGGCATCCGGCTTCAGTTGACGGGCTGTGGCCAAGCTCATCTCGCGTTGGTCGTCCTCGACCTCTTCGACCACAGTCTTCAGAGCATAGACGCTGACGGGCTCGCCGCTGCTTGGATTGAGCTTGACCGAGATGTTCTGCCCAACGTTCAGGCTGTCTTTCTTGAAGGCAGAAGCAAGGGCTGCTTCTATGGCTTGCACCACCTGCTCCCTGGGCAGGTGGCGTTCAGCCGCTAGCTGTGTAAGGGCAATCAAAAAATCACTTTTCATGGCGCCTTCCGTCCCCCTAGAAGGTTGGTGCTTCCTGTTTCTAGTACTCTTCTACGCCATCACCCCATCATCCAATACGCTCATGTGCCGCCGCCCAATTCTAATCAAAAGCCCCGAGGAATCGGGGCTCCCAACGAGGTCGGGGTGTCGGCTGGATTATAACATTCACGCCCAGCCATTGCAACCAAAAGCTCAGATAGTAACTGTTCAGAGTTGGAGAGGTGAATTGCTCGGAATCTGGGTGGAGAGTACGGAGCAAGGGGCGTTTGATTGTGTTAAACGAGAGGGGTGGACAATGAAGTGGACCTTCGCACCACGAGCCGGGAGACCCTGCTGGAGGTTATTGCCAAGCAGCAGACGATCATCGCCGAGCTGGAGCGACGGGTGAAGGAGTTGGAGGCCCGTCCGGGTACTGGCGGCCCGTCTGCAGGGATGCCGGGCAATAAGCCGCGCGCCAAGGGGAGTCAGCCGGAGAGAAAGGGATCGAGGAAGCGTCGTCTCCACGGCTTTGCCCGGCAGCGAATGGAACCCACGCGGCAGGTGGTGCATGCTCTGGAGTCGTGCCCCGAGTGTGGGACGGGCCTGGCAGGGGGATGGGTACAGCGGACTCGTGAGGTCATCGAGCTTCCGTTGGTTCCGGCGGAGGTGGTCGAGCACGTCTTCATGGCTCGAATGTGTGGGCTATGCCGGAAACGGCGGGTGCCCCGTGGTGCGTTGCAGGGATTGGCAGTGGGGCCTCGGCGCCTTGGTATCAACCTTGCGAGCCTGATAGTGACGCTGCGGGAGGAGGGACGGCTGCCCATAAGGAGCATCCAGCAGTACCTTCAGACGGTGCATCGGTTGAAGCTGAGCGTGGGCGCCATCGTGGAGACGATTCATAGTGTGGCACGACAGGCCCGGATGGCAGTGGCCGAGACCCTGGAACGCATTCGTGGCTCTCCGGTGGTGCATGCAGATGAGACCGGCTGGCGTGAGGATGGAGTCAACGGCTACGTTTGGACCTTCAGCACTCCCACGGAGCGGTACTTCCTGCGTCGCGGTCGTGGCAAGGGGGTGGTGGACGAGGCGTTGGGAGAGGCATTCAGCGGAGTGCTGGTGAGTGACTTCTACGCCGCATATAACCACTACCCCGGCCTGAAGCAGCGGTGTTGGGCACACCTGCTGCGGGATATGGATGAGCTCATGGCTTGGTATCCTGATGACCTCGGCTTGGCACAGTGGGCCAGTGCGGTGCGGCGGGTATATGCCAAGGCCAGGACTTGCGTTCCTGCCGATGGCCCCCGGCTGGCCTCGCGACGCCAGTTGACCTTGGAGAAGGAACTGCTGGCGCTGTGCAGCCCCTTCTTCAAGGACCAAGCCGCGCCCCAGTCCAAGCTCTGCCGGCGCATAGAACGGTTCATCAAGGAGCTGTTCGTCTTCGTGTCCCACCCAGACGCGCCGTCGGAGAACAACGCCGCCGAACGAAGCCTGCGGCACCTGGTGATCAGCCGTAAGATTAGCGGCGGCACTCGCTCCAAACAGGGCAGCGACACCAAAATGACCCTGGCATCCCTCTTTGGGACATGGCGCGCCAAGGGCCTCAACCCCCTCTTGGAATGCCGTGACCTACTACTTTCCCCTCAACTCTGAACTGTTACCTCAGATAGTATAATACGGGCATGGCTGAGCTGTTGGAAGCGCGGGCGCTCTCGAAGCACTACGGGTCCACCATTGCCCTGGATAACGCCACCTTCAGCGTACAGCAGGGCGTCACCGGACTGTTGGGCCCCAACGGCGCTGGCAAGAGCACTGCGATGAAGCTCTTCTTGGGGCTTATACAACCCACCTCCGGCACAGCTACCGTAATGGGTGACGAACCCTATCGCTCCTTGGAAGGACGCGCCCGCATCGGCTATATGCCGGAGAACGAATCCCTGCCCGGCAATGTGGCAGCCTCAGAGTTCCTGATGCATATGGCGCAGGTCAGCGGCCTGCCTCCCGCCAACGCACGGAGCCGGGCGGCGGACACCCTTCGGCACGTCGGCTTGGAAGAGGAGCGGTACCGGCCCTTGGGCGAATACTCCACCGGCATGAAGCAACGGGTGAAGCTGGCACAAGCTCTGGTGCATGATCCTGTGCTGGTCCTCTTGGATGAGCCAACCGCTGGGCTGGACCCCGCTGGGCGGGATGAGATGCTCAACCTTATCAAGCGCACCGCCCGCGCCTTTGGCATCAGCATCATGCTTTCAACCCACCTCATGGGCGATGTTGAGCGGGTGGCCGACTCGGTGATCGTCCTGGAGGCGGGCGCCGTATCCCATCTGGGGTCGGTAGCTCAGTTCACCGCCGAGACCGAAACGCTGCTCATCGAGATCGTGGAGCATCGGGATGAGTTCATCGCCGCACTGACCGCCAAGGGGGTGACCCCCATGGACACCGGACATGTCTTGGTGGTGGAGGGGGCTGGCGAGGCAGAATACGACCTGATCCGCGATGCGGCGGTGGAATCTTCGGCGCGGCTGCGCAGGCTCTCGCCGCAACGGGGCAACCTGACCGACATTTTCCGGAGCACACCCGAATGATGCACGGTCAAGCCGAGGTCTTCGATCTCGGTTATCAACACTATACCGGGCCCCGAGAGGGGCGCAACCGGGCCCGGCGCGCCGTCTTCGAAAACGGTGTGCGTTCCCTGTTGGGCATAGGGCGCGGAGGGCGTGCTAAAATACTGCCGGCCCTCCTCTTCATCTCTGCCATGCTGCCAGCCCTTGTTTTTGTGGTGGTGCTGTCTTTTGCCCAAGTGGGAGATACCCTACCCGGTCCCGCCGACTATTACAGCAGTGTTGGCTTGGTCCTCGTCATCTTTGGCGCCATCATGGCCCCGGAACTGCTGATCCCGGACCGTCAGAACAATGTGCTCCAGCTTTATCTTGTCCGGCCCCTCTCCACCACCGATTATGTGGCTGCCCGCTTCTTGGCATTCTTCATGGTCGTGCTTCTCTTGGTCTACTCCGGCCAAGTATTCCTGCAGGTCGGGCTGGCGCTCACAGATCCGGACCAGTGGGAATACCTGAAGGGCAACTGGCTGGATGTGCCCCGGGCCTTGGCAGCTGGGGTGGTGGTTGCGCTGTTCGTGACAGCCATCCCCATGGCGGCAGCAGCTGTGATCAGCCGCCGCGCCTACGTGGCTGCCTTCGTCATCGCCCTATTTTTGGTTACAAACTTCACCGCCAACGCCCTCGTATCCACCGAGGATTGCGATATCATGACGGGCACATCCACCAGCGATAGCACGGTCGTCTGCGAGTCCAGCTTGGGGGATGCCGCCCCTTATGTGGCCCTCATCGACATGTTCCAGGTCCCCTTGAACATCAGCAACATGATCTTCGACACTGAGGGTGGGGACTCGCCCTCGTCCTTGGCTGCGGAGGAGTTGAACAGCTTCATCCCCATCGGCGTGTACCTTATATTCACACTGGCGCCCATCCTCTTCCTATGGCGAAAATACCGGAGGCTTGCCCTATGACCACACAGACCCGCCCCGGAATTCAGGTTAACGCCGTTTCCAAGTGGTATGGCAGCGTGGTGGCTGTCAACGACGTCACCTTCGATGTGTTTCCGGGCATCACCGGCATCTTGGGGCCCAACGGTGCGGGCAAGACGACGCTGCTGCACATGATCGCCGGCTTGGCTGCTCCCTCTGAGGGTGGTGTGAAGGTGCTTGGCGAGGAACCTCGGGGCAACCCCGGGATATACCGTCGCTTGGGCGTCATGGCGGAGCACGACGCCCTCTACACGTTCATGACCGGGCGCGATTTCGTCAGCTTGGCCGCCCATCTCCAAGGGGTCAAGTCCCGCGATGCTGTGGACAAAGCGATTAATGCCATGGGCTTGACTGATGCCGAAAACCGGCGTGTGGATACATACTCTCGCGGTATGCGGCAGCGTATCCGGCTGGCAGCCACGATCGTTCATGATCCCGACGTTCTGATCTTGGATGAGCCGCTGAACGGGACCGACCCCCGCCAGCGCATCCAGTTCGGAGATATGGTCCGCGGGTACGCGGCATCCGGCAAGACCGTCCTGATCTCCTCTCACATCTTGGAAGAGGTGGAGACGCTGGCGGAGCGCATCCTGCTGATGGTGAGCGGCAAGCTGGCTGCTGCTGGGGACTTCCGGGCCATACGTGAGAAGCTGGATGAGCACCCGTTCAAGGTGAGAGTGGTGGCATCCAAGCAACGGGAAATGGCGTCTGCGCTGGTGGGCTGCGAAGCTGTCGCAGCGGTCTCGCTGGAAGATGGCGCCATAGATGTGCTGACGGGGAATATCGCCGAGTTCCAAGGCATCGTCGCCAAGGTGGCGCAGCAAGTGGGGAGCCAGCTGTACCGCGTGGAGCCTCTCGACGATTCTTTGGAGAGCGTCTTCACCTACGTGGTGCAGCGATGAACGGTTCCCTCTTCATGCTGGCGCTGCGTCAAGCGGCAAGTCCTCGTCGCCTGCTCGTGATCTTGCTGTTTGCTGCTCTGCCGGTGGGTATCGGGATATTTCACCGAGTCGCGGCCCCCGATGACGACCTCATCGGAGAGGTGCTGGACCCACTGGTGATAGCTACCTTCTTGCCCATAGCGGTTATGACCATTGCCACCACCGCCTTTGGCAACGAGGTGGAGGACCGGACCTTGGGTTTGCTGGCGACGAAGCCGGTCTCCCGGCTCGCCATCGTCTTGGCGAAGCTCGGAGCCACGCTGGCAGTAACCGCGCCGTTGGTCATTGCGGTTTCCATCACCGTTGCCGTTATGGGCAGCGGAGGAAGTCCGGGGTCAGCGGCGTTGTCGGCGGGCGTCGGATCTGCATTGGGAGCGGTCGCATACGCTGCGGTCTTCATGTGGGCGGGGCTGGTCAACAGCAGAGCATTGGGGTTTGCCTTGGTCTATGTGCTGTTGTGGGAGGCGCTTATGGCGAGCATCATCGGCGGCATCCGGTACCTCAGTGTGCGCAGCTATACCATTGGCGTGATGCACGGGCTGGACGATGGCGTGTTCGCCACCTTCTCATCCAGGGCCATAGAACTGCCGGCTGCCCTGGCCGGCATGATCATTGCCACGGTCTGCTTCACCTACCTGACCGTTCGCCGCCTAAACCGGATGGACATCCCCTAACCCCAAGCCGCGCCCCTCATCTGCCCCGGGCACCGGCGCCAGCAGCGGCGACCGGTCGTCGTGCCCTCGCAGACCCAGAAGCCCGATATAATCCACCTGCGAACAGCGCCAATAACCGGTGCGGTAATCACACTGAGGTGAGCGCGTCCTAAACCCGCTGGCTGCCAGCTGATAGAAACTACTCTACCCACCAACGAACATCAACGTACTTTTGGTTCAGTTCTTTCTATAATTCGACCCTTATGGCTTGTCGTTCTTGTACGTGCTTTCGCGCAGCACGTCTTTCACGAAATCAGGCATTCCTTCTGTGCATCTTTCGACAATTCAACCAGGCGGTCGTATTCCAGTGCTTCCGTACCCTTCCAGACTAAGTCCACGCGCCTGGCGAGTTCCAGGGCTATGTGCGCATAGTCGGTTGGCATCGCCCAGTAGCATGACCGGCAGATTTCCGCCAAGTGGTCCGAAGTCCAATTTTTACAATGTTCGCAGGACCACGACTTGGCACTATTGCAAGAGCCACACAGAACCATGAAGTCTGCTCCGTTCATTTCCCCTTCCAGATCGCCAGCGATCTCAAATGGAACACGATGGTCAATTTGCAGGTATCGAGGTTCGTATGCCGTAGAACAAATTCCGCACCGGGAGTCATATCGTTCGACCAAACGTCGCTTGAAATTCTTAGGCCATGTTTTGCGACCGCCGAGGCGACCGCCTTTGATCATCGTCGGTTCCCAGAATCTGTACGCTCCTATCTGTCGGCCATGCGAGCCTGTCACCCGAAACGTTTCCAATGGGATGCCTTGCTCGCGCACATCGCGTGCGGCCGGGGTGGATGGTCGTATCCATAAATGTCGCTCAGCTCTTCTGTTGTAATGAACCCGTGGGTTAAAATATGGTCTATGACGGTCTTTGCCCGTTTTGCGGTGACAGCTTCAAGTCGCCTAAGAAAATCTTGCGACAATTTCGGTTGTTGGTTGTCTTGCCCATCTGCCATTATCTTGTGCGCTTACACTAGTGCAAGCTGTTCGAATTCCTTACCACCCGTGGGCCACTCGATTGCCGATACAAAAGCTTGTGACAAATATAGGGATTCATATGTGACGTCTGTACGACCCAACAATGTCGCTTGTGTCGACCTCCCTGCACAGATTTCCAAGTGGGTCAACTGGAGTCGGTCCGGTAACGGTTTACCATATGTCGTTGTTTCGGTTCGGCCATCATAAGATAAAGCAAACATGACATTTCTGGCATTGAGAGACGCAAGCTCCTCGCAAAACTCATCGTGATCAAACTTCGGAAGATAGCGCTGATCGCGTCTCCCGCAAACACCCTGGTATGGTGGGTCCATATACAGGACATCGTCTTCAGCACAACCATCAAGCACTTGTTTGTAGTCCCATGCTGTGAGCTTCGTTCGGTCGTACAACAATTCAGAAGCTCCGACAATTCGTGAACGCATTTCCAAAGGGCGCGCTCCCTTGCGTCGATTATCCGGCGTGTTGTTAAACTCGCCTTTAGAGTTGTACCGGACGGAGGCTTTGACGCACCTAGCCAGCAGGTATAGAAAATCGACGGGGTCGTGCTGCTCATTAAATCGATTGCGCACCATGTCGAAATATTCGCGCTCTTGTCTTAACTGGTCGTTCCATAAACAAGAATATTTGTCTGCTAATTCTTTCGGGGCGTTAATGATTTCCCGCCATAATTGAATTAGCGCGGCGTGTCCGTCATTGATCCACACTCTATCTGCACAGCTGCGGGCGACAGCGGCCATGGACAGTGCAGCGGAACCAGCGAACGGCTCTATGAGTCGAGAGATGTGGGTTGGGAAATACCGCAGTATCGTCGGAGCTATTCGGCGTTTACTGCCTTGATAGGGGATCGGTTGCGGAATTCGGCCTGATTGTCTCACCTAATTGACCCCTTATGGAACGGGCTTATCACCTCGGCCCGCCAGCGATGACGGTTGCCTGTACTTGATCGGTTTGTATTCACACCCTAGAATGCTAAAATCCCGTCTGCCCGGTGTCAAGCGGATAATGGCGGATGTGTTGCGCCAGCTACGGGCTTCCCCGTACAATTGGGACAAGCTACGACTTCGCAAGACATGATCATGATGCTATGAAATACAATGACCTGCGGGACTTCATCCGCTTCTTGGAACAAAAAGATGATCTGAAGAGGATCAAGACCCCCGTTAGCTGCGAACTGGAGATCGCCGAGATCTGCGACCGGGTGGTGAAGCGGGGAGGTCCTGCTCTGCTCTTCGAGAATGTCCAGGGCTACGACGTGCCCTTGCTCATAAACACGTACGGCACAGAGCAGCGCATGGCATGGGCTCTGGGAGTCGATAAATTGGATGATCTTGTGGGGCGAATCACCAGCCTCTTGGGCTTGATGCAAGGCCCGCCCCAAGGCATCATGGAAAAGCTTCGCACCTTGGGTCAGATGGCCCAGATGGCCTCGTATCAACCCAAGGTCGTTGGCGCAGCGCCGTGCCAGGAGGTGGTGCGCACCGGCGACAACATCGACCTGAACAGCTTCCCCATCCTGAAATGCTGGCCCATGGACGGGGGCAGGTACATCACCTTGCCCATGGTCATCACCAAAGACCCGGACACGGGCAGCCGCAACGTCGGAATGTACCGCATCCAGGTTTACGACAGCCGCACCGCCGCCATGCACTGGCAGACCCACAAGGTCGGCACAAGCCATCTGAGAGCCAGCGGAGAGCGGGGATTGGATCGTTTGGATGTGGCGGTAGCTCTGGGCGGAGACCCGGCAAGCATCTGGTCCGGGTCGGCCCCCCTGCCCCCGGGAATGGATGAGATCATGGTGGCCGGGTTCATCCGGGAAGCGGGGGTGGAGATGGTCAAAGCCAAGACCGTCGACCTGGAAGTGCCAGCCCACGCTGAGATCATCATAGAAGGTTACATAGTCCCCGGCGAACAAACTGTGGAAGGGCCATTCGGCGATCACACCGGCTACTATTCCATGGCGGATATGTACCCGGTGTTCCACGTCACCTGCATCACCCAGCGCCAGAACCCCATCTACCCAACCATCATCGTCGGCCGTCCTCCCATGGAGGACTACTACATGGGCAAGGTTACCGAGCGAATGTTCTTGCCCATAATCCAGATGGCTCTACCCGAGGTCGTGGATATGAATATGCCTGCTGAGGGTGTGTTCCATAACCTGGTCATCGTGTCGGTGAAGAAAGAGTATCCGGGCCAAGCCCGGAAGGTGATGTACGGCTTGTGGGGATTGGGGCTGATGTCCTTGGCCAAGACCATCGTGGTCGTCGATGGCAATGTAAATGTCCACAACCTCTCGGAGGTTGCTTGGCGGGTGACCAATAACCTGGACCCAGCACAGGATATCCTCTTTGTGAACGGGCCCTTGGATGATCTGGACCATTCTTCTCCTACCCCCAAGTACGGCAGCAAGGTGGGCATCGATGCCACCATCAAAGGCCCCATGGACGGCCGCACCAGAGAATGGCCCCCGGACATCATCATGTCTCCTGAGATCGTAGCCTTGGTGGACAACAAGTGGGCAGACTACGGAATTTACTGACCATTCCTGCAAAATTTAGTACGTGGTAAGACGGCTAACATTCTGATTGTTGAAGCAGAGACAGGAGGCCCTATTGTGGATTTCATCGATGCGATTCAGGCGCTGAAGACGCGGATTGCTCCACGAAGAGATCACGTTCAGACCGAGGAGGCTACAAAGACCTCTCTCATCATGCCATTCATAAATGCTCTAGGGTACAACGTTTTTGACCCTACCGAGGTTGTACCGGAGTTCACCGCTGACATTGGCACCAAGCAGGGAGAGAAAGTTGATTACGCCATAATCCAAGACGGAAAGCCCGTAATTCTGTTTGAGTGCAAGCAGATGGACACCAACCTCAGTGAGGAAAGACACTGGAACCAACTGGCGCGGTACTTCATGGTCACAGAGACCCGCTTTGCCGTGCTAACCAACGGCTTGGACTATCGTTTCTATTCAGATCTAGACACTACCAAACGAATGGACCAGAAGCCGTTCCTGGAGTTCGATATTTTTGAAATCAACGAGTCCCAAGTGGAGGAGCTTAAGAGATTCACCAAGACCTCCTTTCAGTTGGAAGGGCTGTTGGTCGCCGCTGGCGAATTGAAATACACCAAAGAGATTAAGCGCATCTTGGGAGAGCAGTTGAGCAAACCGGTGGATGAATTTGTCAGATTCTTCCAATCCCAAGTCTATTCTGGCAGAAACACTTCGACAGTTAGACAGCAGTTCCAGGAGCTCACCAAACAAGCTCTGGGCCAGTTCATTAACGAAAGAATAAATGATAGGTTGGAGAAGGCGTCTGCCCTCGGGAGCGAGGATATCACTCGAAAGGCGGCGCCGGCGCTGGAATCTTCCAGTCCCGAGCAAGACCCAGCTGTTGAAAAGGACGACGATGCAATCGTCACCACAGATCAGGAGCTTCAGGGCTACTATATCGTCAAAGCCATCCTTTACGATGTAGTAGACATTAAGCGAATCGCCATGCGTGACCAGAAAGGGTTCTGCTCTGTGCTCTTGGACGACAACAATCGCAGACCCATTTGCCGATTTCGATTCAACTCCCGGCAAAAGTACCTTGGGTTGTTAGACCAGCAAAGGCAAGAACGCAGAGTTGCCATTGAGGACATCAATGATATGTACAGCTACACAGATCAGATCAGGGCGACAGTAGGCTTCTACGCTAATCCGGGAGGGGAGTCCATGCCGGAAGCGGAGGCTTGATCTCCGTACCAGTTGGATAGAGTAATGTCCTCCGTAGCAGACCAAGCCGCAAACCTTAACCCCAAGGCGTGGGACTCCTTCCGCCGGCAGCGGGACGAGGACCTCGTGAACATACGCCCCGACCACGGCGTCACGGGCCGCCCCGGGCGCATCGTTCTGGCTGCCACGAGGGCGGCGTCGGAATGAGCGCCGTAACGGCGGCGCCCCGGAAGGCTCATCTGCTGCTGGACTCCATCCGGTTTGAGCATACGGTGTTTGCCCTTCCCTTTGCCTACTTGGGGATGTTCTTGGCGGCGGGTGGGTGGCCCACTTGGCCCCAGTTCATCTGGATCACGGTGGCGATGGCAGGAGCCCGCACCTTGGCGATGTCCTCCAATCGGCTCATCCATCACAAAGAAGATGCAGCCAATCCCCGGACCGCCGGGCGGCATCTGGCAAAGGGGACCCTGAAGATCTGGGAGATGGGTGCGCTGATGGCAGTATCCGCTGCTGTGTTCATGTACGCCGCTTCCCAGCTTAACAACCTCACCCTTATTCTAGCTCCCGTGGCGGCCGTCTATGTGATTGCCTACGCTTATGCCAAGTACTACACATGGACCAGCCACCTGATCTTGGGCTGGGCTGATGCCATCGCCCCCGCCGGAGCATGGATCGCCGTTACCGGAACCTTGGACCCGGAAGCGGCGCTGCTGGCATCGGCGGTTGCATTTTGGATAGGGGGATTCGACATCATCTACTCATGCCAGGACTATGATTTCGACGGACGGTATGGGATCCACTCCATTCCCAGGCGATTCGGCATGGTGGGCGCCTTCTGGTGGTACCGTATCATGCACCTGGCAACGGTGGCAGCCCTCGTTGCCTTGGGTATCTGGATGGACCTGGGCATACTCTACTATGTGGGTGTGGGCATTGCTTCCAGCTTACTGGCGTACGAACACATCTTGGTGAAACCCAATGACCTATCCAAGCTGAATCGGGCTTTCTTCACCATCAACAGCTACGTTGCAGTGGTGTTGCTGCTCTTCACAGCACTGGATGTGCTGCTATGAACGACAAGGCCAAGACCCCCTTGGTGGTTGGCATCTCAGGGGCCAGCGGTTCCATCCTGGCCAAAGCCACCGTGGATGAACTCCTGCGCAGGGATGTTCCTGTTGCTTTGGTCTGCACCAACGATGCCCGCATGGTCTGGCAGGATGAGATGGATGAACCCTATAAAGAGGTGCTCGCCCGCTGGCGGGAGCATCCCCATTTCACAGATTATGTGGTGGGGGATATGCGGGCTTCCATAGCCAGCGGCACCTACCCCACCCGCGGGATGGTGGTGGTGCCAACCAGCATGTCCACCGTTGCCAGTATCGCCCACGGCGTGGCGAACAACCTGCTCGTGAGGGCAGCGGATGTTTGCTTGAAGGAAGGTCGGAAGCTGGTGGTGGTCCCCAGAGAAACCCCCGTTCATGCAATTCACCTGGAGAACCTGCTGACCTTGGCGAAAATGGGTGTGGTGGTGCTGCCGCCGGAGCCGGCTTTCTACCTGCGCCCGACCAGCATAGACGATATCGTGGGTTTCTTCGTCAGGCGGATCATGGTAGCTGCGGGCATAGACGAAGATATGGGCTCGGACTACCAGTACAGCGGACCATCAGAGTAGCTGTGGAAGAACCAGCTTCCACCCGCCAACACAGCACAGCGGCACAACGCCGCTACATAGGCGAACTGTTCCACAGCATCGTTCCCCACTACGATCTGATGAACACGTTGATGACGGGTGGCATGCATCACCGTTGGCGCAAGACCGCTGCCAAGATCGCCACTTCAGGCTTGGAAGGCATTGCTGCCGACATTGCTTCGGGCACCGGCGACCTCACCTTTGCGTTGGCTGAATCCGAAGGAATCCGCCATGCTGTCGGGTTGGACCTGGTACCCCTGATGTCGGACCGGGCACGTGCCAAGTCCGCCAAGAAGATGCTCAAGGACCGGAGCAGCTTCTTGGTGGGCGATGCGCTATCGCTGCCATACCCAGACAACACCTTCATCTGCGCTGCATCCGCTTGGGGGCTGCGCAACATGCCGGACCTTTCCGCCGGCTTGGCAGAGTTGGTCCGGGTGGTGAAGCCGGGCGGTAGGGTGGTTTCCTTGGAATCCTTTCCGGTCTGGGGAGGTGCAATGAACCTGCCGTTCCGCTTCTTCTTTCACCGGGTGGTGCCTGTGCTGGGTCAAGTAATAGCGGGACGCCGGGCTGCTTACACCTATCTCCCGAGATCTGTGGAGGGTTTTTTGACCCCCCAAGCGATGGTCAGCCGGTTCGAGGATGCCGGCCTGATAAACGTTGGCCACCTGCCCAGAGGCTTCGGAGCAGTTGGCATCCATTGGGGAACCGTGCCCTGACGTATCCTTGTCCCCAAGCGGCGATGGATATAGAATCCATAGATACGCTGAAGTACGCCATTAGCTAAGGAGGCAACATGCCCATCATAGACCACAGGACCGATCCGCCACCTGAGGAAATGGATGGAAGGACCAGCCGCCGGTTCATCAACAAAGCTGCGGGGGCGCACAACCTGACCATAGGCGAGCTGGTGATGCACGACGGGTCAGCCCTCAGGCTTCACACCCATCCGACCGATGAAGCGATCATCTTGTTGGAGGGGAGCGTGGAGATGGTCGTGGGCGACGAATCCCGCACCGTCACCCCTGGCCACACCCTGCTGGCTCCTCCCGGCACACCCCACAGGCTGGTCAACAGTTCAGGCGCCGACGCCAAGATGTTCACCGTCTTCCCCACCGACAACCCCGAAACCACATACGTGGATTAGGGGGCGGGGCCCCATCGCAACGCCTATGAGACCCGATGGAGCGCCTACGCCGTTGCTAAAATAATGCACGGATCATGGTTCGACCCTCCGGAGTCCCGTGATCCGGTCGAAATCCTTGTCGTAGCTTACGATTTCTGAAACACCCTGATGCTCCATGTGCGCTACAGCCAATGCATCTTCAAAGTCAAGAAAGGAAGAAGAGGCATAGAGGTCCAAGGCCCGGAGGTAGAGACGCTTCTGTGCGAGCCGTAGGCCTCGCAGAGTCAGGATTGGCAAAAGCCGGGCCCGGACCTCCTCATGGCTCAGTCGATACGGAGCACGACGCGACGAGAGCACATAGGCGACCTCTGTGACTATGGCTTCACAGGTGAAAAGTTCTTCTTCACCCAGCTTCACCCGCTGGAATAGCTGGTAGCAAGCCTCAGCTTTGGCTTCATCATCTCTGGTCAGGTACCGTAAGATGATGTTCGTGTCCAAGAATCTCACGCCTTGCCCAATTCCTGCGCGGCCTTCTCGGCTTTGGCTTCTTTGGCTATTCGGGAAACTTCATCGAAGTCTTCGGGTTTCTCGGAAGGCTTCACAGATCCATAAGCCGACTCCAAGATAAAAGAGGCTGGAGCCAGATGCACCACACCGTCTTCAATGGTGAAGGCGACCTTGTCCCTCGGTTTGACTCCCAGCACCCGCCGCACCTCGGCAGGGATAGTTACTTGGCCCCGTTGGGTGATGGTTGTGGTGATCTGCCTCATCTTCCATCTCCAATGATACAAGACTTATTCAATGTAAGCATAACGTATCATTGATACATATCAAAGGTCTGATATGAAAGGCAAAGAAGAAATCCTCTCTGTTTCTAGCTTGGTGCAGTCATCAGAAAGAGAAATCGGAAGCCGAAAAGGAGTTTTGAGGAGAGGCCCAAGGCACTGGGCGCCATAAAGATGTTCACAGTATTCCCCACCGACAACCCCGAAACCACATACGTGGATTAGGGGGCGGGGCCCGTTCCGACTCGTAGTCGGCCCGTAAGCCTCGACGGTAAACTCAGGGTCGTCACTCCCCAGACTAGCGAGGTCGACGTGACGGTCGTTTGTGCGTTCCAGAGTTTCTTTTTTTCAGAATCGAGGTAAGCCGAGATCCGCAGCTGCTGACGATAATCCTGCGGCGCTGTCCGCGGAAAGTCACCCGCTTATCTGCCAGCGCCGCGGTTGGGTCGCGCCCTGCTTTATACAGCAAAATCGGAATAAAATCGTCGACCGGTTGGCCTTTCGTGAGGCTGTTTAACATATCCAAGCCTCCTTGCAGTTGTTCGACCATCCGGTTGATATCGACGTTCTGCTGACCACCCTTCAACTCGACGGCTGCGATGCGCCGTTCCTTTTCCCACAGGACGGCACAGTCACAAATCCGACCTCTACGTTTAAGGACTTGCTTCAAGCAATTCATCGACAGAACATTCACTTGGTGGGCTATGCCGGAAAAGTCAAGGGCACAACCGCTTTCGGCGCATGATTGACAAACACACCTGGCAACGTTCGGGGGAATGTTCAAAGCTAGAGTGAAGCGTGTTCTAGTTCGACGGCTTCGTTGTAAAGCGCGCTGTGTGCGTCGGTAAACGGTACGGTTGGGATTCCCCCGTCTGCGGTTACTTCCAACGCACGTACCACCGAACCGTCGACGCTGGGCTCGAACAAATAAGCTCCAACTTTATTCGGTTCCAGTACTTCGCTCGACGAGTATTTTCTGGCGGACCTCCTCTGCGCTGTGACTTGGGAGAGAAGGAGGAGGTTGTTAATCTGGTTGACGAAGTAGTCGCTGTGGGTAGTGATTAGCACCTTGACGTTGGCATTTACCAGCATGGCAATGGCTCGCGCAAGTTTCCTTTGGTTCTCCGCGTCGATATGAGACTCCGGCTCCTCTATGATGAACAGGTCACCCCGTCGCACCAGGTGCTTTAGATACAGGATAATCGGAGCCACCTCTGACACCATGGAAGAGACCTGATGTAACAGGAACCTGCCATTCTCGTTCTCATAATAGACTTCGGGGTATTCGGTCTCTGGATCCATATCAACGACCCCTCGCGTCACATTACGCTCCAAGAATGATATGACCTTCCCCAGTGTCGTATCGGGAGGCCTCGCACGTTGCCACAAGAGAATCGCCTGGATGAGGTCGGTGATGGCCCCAGGAAGTCTCGGCACTTCGATGGGCCGTACCCATGCGTGGGATGCCTGACCAACAATAAGGCCAGTTAGAGTCCTGTGGCCCAACATTATGCCAGACCTACTGGCCGGCATGTAGTGCGCCCTGCCGATCATATCTCTGGCATTAAGGCGATGTAATTCCTCATACATGGTCGTAATCAGGAAAAAAGCGGGGTCCTCGACAATATCTCTCAAGGTGATTCCATCACGCCTGATATTGATCTCCCGCTCCAAGATACCGCTGTCCCATCTTTGGCTTGTCATATCACCGTTGATTGCTTGCATCTCCCAAGCAAAGCCGCTATCCGGCTGTGAAATCCTTACTTCCAGCCGAGCAGCGCTAGTATCTGCCCCGCGCCTGGCCAGACTGCCTATTTCGGTCCCATAGCAACGTTCCAACTCCATGCCAAAGTCAGACGAGAATCCATTTGCGAGTGCTTGGGTGGCTTTTAGCAGGACGCCCTGCAACCCATCCGACAAGTCGCTGATCTTTGTTGGTCCGCGAGGGACCGATCGAGCATTCGGCCACGCCTTTTTGATTTCGGCGCTCGCCTGTTGCAATAGCTCATCTGAGGAGGAGAAGGAGCCTCTGTGAAACCATCCTCCGTGGACCGTTGAATTCCTACCAAATGGCGGTTCACTCGAAAGCGTCCTGGATAGACAATAGATAGCAAGGGCTAGGTAAGACTTGCCAGAGTTGTTCGGGCCAATAAACACGGTCAGTGGCTTCAATTCCACTGAGGCGTGGGAAATAGGCCCAAAATCCTTTATCTCGACATGGATCATGGTGAAAGTCTCCCCCAAACCAGTACTTGGCAACGTATAGTCATATGGATTTGACCCAAGCGGTATGTTCTGTCATCGTCAATAGGCGGTTCTGCTGGGTGGCCTTCATCTCTTGTACGTGTAGGCCCGATAAGATTCTACTACAAACTTCTACCCCAAAACATCCACCGTATCTATTATCTTGGGGCCGCCTTCCAAGGTGCGGTGGACGGGGCAGCGGCGGGAGATGATCGCCAGGCGGGAGCGCTGCTCTTCGGTCAAGCTGCCCTGTAGCAGTATGCGGCGGCTGATCACATCAAGCAAGGCGTTATCATCTTCATCGCATCCTTCGCAGTCCTTGGCGTGCATTCGCTGGTGACTTAGCTCGACCGTGACCCCATCCAGGGGCCAACCCTTCTTTCTGGAGTACAGAAGAAGAGTCATGGACGTTCACGAGCCGAGGGCAGCTAGCAGCAGCTCATACGGGTTGAAGCCAAGACCATCGCCGTCGTTATGATCGCCATCGGCCACCAAGGAATGTTGGCTGGTGGCGACCACCTGCTGAAGGTCGCGAAAGCTAATCACTTTCACAGTATTCATCGCTAAGCCTCCTCCTCTGCCGGGGCGCCCCAGCCGCCTCCGCCGGGAGTGCGGATGCTGAGCACATCCCCAGGCTGCACATCCAGCACCTCTTTGCCCGAAAGCTTGACCTCTTCGAATCCGCCCCTGAACAGGACGTTCTCACCCATCTCGCCGTGATGGCCGCCGTGCAGTCCGTAGGGGGGCCGCCTGCGCCGTTCCGACAGCACCGTCACCCGCGCCGGTGTCAGAAACTCCACATCCCGCGTCAAGCCGTCTCCACCCCGGTATTTGCCGGCGCCCCCGGTGCCTCGCCGCACCGCGTACTGCTTGAGCCGCATCGGGCAGACGAACTCCATAGCTTCGATGGGTGTGTTCATCGTGTTGGTCATGTGGGTGTGGATGGCTGAAACGCCATCCTTGGTGGGACGGGCGCCCATGCCCCCGGCGATGGTCTCATAGTAGACGAAGGGCTTCTCCCGCACAGGATCATGGCCCCCGATGAGCAGGTTGTTCATGGTGCCTTGGCTGGCTGCCGGGATCAACATCGGAAGCGCTTGGGCCATGGCGCCCAACAGAACATCGGTGATCCGCTGGGATGTTTCGACGTTGCCGCCCGCCACGCCATGCTGGGGTTTCGGGTTCACCAAGGATGCTTCCGGGGCCTTGATCGTCACGGGCCGCAGCACTCCTTGAGTCGGAGGTACGCCGGACTCGGAGATACATTGGACCATGTACAACACCGCCGATACCGTAACTGCCAAGGGTGTATTGATACAGCCGGGCCGCTGTGGAGAGGTGCCTTCGAAGTCCACCACCATCTCATCATCGGCGACGGTAATGGCAACCGTGATGGGCACAAGCTGATCGGTGAAGCCGTCATCGTCCATGTAGTCCGTGTATGTGTAGGCGCCGTCGGGTATGCGTCTGATGGAAGCCCGGGTCAGCCGTTCAGAGTAGTCCAGCAAAGCTTCCATGTGCTCGAAAGCTGTGTCGGTTGTGTAGCGTTCCACGATCTCCCGGAGCCTCTGGTCTCCCACCCGGATGGAAGCGAACTGGGCTACAAGGTCCCCCTTGCGCTCCTCGGGGGTCCGGGAGTTGCGGCAGATGAGCTGGATCACTTCTTGGTTGAGCTTGCCCCGGCGAGCCAGCTTGATTGGTGGGATGATGGTGCCTTCTTGGTACAGCTCTGTGGATAGCGGGAGCGATCCTGGAGTCATTCCTCCCACATCGGCATGATGGCCCCGGTTGGCGACATATCCCACCAGCTCCTGAACGCCCTCCACATGTAGATATACAGGCGCCACCAAGGTGATGTCGGGAAGATGGGTGCCTCCCAGATATGGGTCGTTGAGGATTACCACATCGCCCGGTCCAAATGAGCCGGAATGCAAGCTTATGGCTGCTTTAACGGAAGCGGGCATAGCTCCTAGGTGGACCGGAACATGGGCTGCCTGAGCTACCATCTGCCCTTGGGGATCGAAGAGGGCGCAGGAATAGTCCCGCCGCTCCTTGATGTTTGGGGAGTAGGCGGTGCGTTGCAGAGCTACTCCCATCTCTTCGCAGGTGGAGATGAATAGATTCTTGAACACTTCCAAGCTTATCGGATCAACCATTAACCGACCTCTTTAAGAGTAGCTACCAAGTTGCCCCATCCATCGACCTCCGCATCCCATCTTGGGGGTATCACCGTGGTCGAATCCATCTGAAGGACCAGGGCGGGGCCGGAAATGCGATTCCCGCAGCGCAGCTTCTCCCTTTGTATCAGGGGTGACGTCATGGATTCTTTTCCAAAAACCAATGACTTCTTGCCCACCACTGCGTTGGCGGGGTTGCTGCCTTGGGGCGGCTCTGCTGCGGGCATGGGCTTTTCCACCGGCACCACCATCTTCAGCCGCAGGTTCACTATCTCCACAGGTTCTTTATGATCGGAGTAGCCGAATCGCTGCCGGTGAGCTTTGCTAAAAGCTCTGGAGATAGCAGGAACCAGATGGCGGGCACGACGAGGATGGTCTATGCTAAGCTCAAAGGACTGGCCCACATACCGGACATCCAAGGTCCGCTTCTCAATGGCTCTGTCCAAATCCAGGCCTTCATCAAGCATGTCGGCCCTGGCTTGGTCTTCAAGGAGGTGATATTCCTGTTCCAGCTTTTGGTGGGTAATATCATCCCCCCGGATCATCACCGTACGAGAATAGTCTTTGACGATATCTGCGATGGCAACCCCCAAAGCGGACAATATCCCAGGATTGGGCGGTATCAGCACCCTGGGGATACCCATCTCCTGGGCCAGCTCACATGCATGCATCGGGCCTGCTCCACCGAAGGGGACCAAGGTGAAATCCCGAGGATCGTAGCCCCGTTCCAGTGAAATTGCGCGAATGGCCCGCTCCATGCTGGCATTGACGACCCTGACGATGCCGGATGCTGCATCTTCCACCGATGATCCGATCCGGTCAGCCAGATGACCCATAAGCTCCTGGGCTTTGTCTTGGTGCAAAGATAGCCGCCCGCCCAAGAACTGGTCTGGCTCAAGGCGGCCAAGAATCAGATTAGCGTCGGTAACGGTCACATGATCACCTTTGCCGTAGCAAGCAGGTCCAGGGTCGGCGCCCGCGGACTGGGGACCCACCAGCAGTGCTCCACCCTCATCTATCCGGGCTATGGACCCTCCCCCGGCGCCTACGCTGTGTATCTCGATCATCGGCACGCTCAGGGGATATCCTCCCATGTTCGATGTCGTTGTCTCTTTGATCCTGCCGGGGCATAGGGACACATCCGTGGATGTGCCCCCCATATCCAAGGTGATGATATCTCGATAGCCAGCCATCTCTCCGAGGAAAAATGCACCCACCACACCCCCGGCCGGCCCGCTCAGAATGGTGCGGACAGGCTGCCGGGCTGCCAACGATGCGGTGATGCTGCCTCCGGACGACTGCATGATGCGGAGGCCGCTGCCCAAGACCCTTTCAAGGTTTCCCAAGTAACGGGCCATGGATGGGCCTACATATGCGTTGACGACCACTGTGCTGGTGCGCTCATACTCCCGGAATTCGGGCAGCACCTGGTTGGATATGGACAAGAACAAGCTGCCGTCAAGCTGCTGTAGAGCTTCCCAGACCATCTCTTCATGCTGGGGATTTAGAAATGAAAAAAGCAGGGACACAGCTACAGCTTCGACCCCCGAAGCTGCGATGGCCCCAGCCAGCTTTTGGATGTCTTCAGGAGAAGGGGATGAGAGCGCTGCTCCGGTGAACTCCACCCTTTCCGGCAGGCCGAAACGCAACTCCCTGGGCACCAGCACCGGAGCCCGCTCCAGGTTGAGGTCATACAGCTCGGCACGGCTCTGCCGCCCGATTTCCAGCACATCTTCGAATCCACCGGTGGTGATAAGGGCTGTGCGGCTTCCCCTTCGTTCCAAGAGAACGTTGGTCGCCACGGTCGAACCATGCACAAAGGATGAGTCGCTTATGCCCAGGTCGCTGACCCCTTGTAGCACCGACATGGAAGGATCAGACGGTGTCGAAGGTATCTTGTATACCGACAGCTGCCCGTCGGTCAGGACAGCAAAGTCTGTGAAGGTCCCACCCACATCCACGCCCGTAACGATCTGCGCCATAGAGGTCCTTTCGGTAGCATATGTCCCGACGGGTCGTTGAGATTATATCACTAGGCAGACAGCTATTTCCCGGTCGGACACCTTCTTGGGGGGGAATGATTACCGGTAGTTAGCCGGTTATGCCGAACGCCCCCTGCCATTCCGAACGCCCCCTTGTCATTCCGAACGCAGTGAGGAATCTAAGGTCACCCGTTGGGGCGGTCCTTTGCCACGACAGCCCGGCGTGTGTCCATGCACCTTAGATTCTTCGTCGTGCGCTCCTCAGAATGACAATAATGGGAGAGGATCCTCAGAATGACAATGGGGGAGGCGCTCCTCAGAATGACAATAATGGGAGAGGATCCTCAGAATGACAATGGGGGAGGCACCCCTCAGAATGACAATGGGGGAGGCACTCCTCAGAATGACAATAAGGGGAGAGGATCCTCAGAATGCCAATGGGGAGCACTCCTCAGAATAACAATAAGGGCAGAGGCTCCTCAGAATGACAATGGGGGAGGCACTCCTCAGAATGACAATAAGGGCAGAGGGCCCTCAGGATGACGTGAATTCAGACCACGCAGTATGATATCAAGGGGCCATCTTTGCGTTTCTCACCTAGTCTGAACGGTAACCTACCGCGGGGGACTTCGCCGGGTTGTGCATTGGCCCTCGCAGAGTCGGATTGGCCTAAATTCAGAAGCTCTCTGCGAGGGGTTGTTGTCTAGGGTAAGCTACTGCTTTACTCACCTGCTACCAAGGGTTCGAGACCGCAGGCTCTGAAGGCGGCAGACACCTCTTCTATAGCTGCGGTCAGTTCCGGTGAGGGCGGCTCTTCACCTTGAAAAAGCTGGATAAGGCCAGCATAGACCACGGCATAGTTCGCTATGCTCGAATGGGAATCTATGCATCGCAGGTCGGAAGGAAGCAGGCCGTCGTCTCCGTCGAATACTGAAAGCACTTCTGCTTCTTCGTCGGTCAGGCACATCTGGAATCCGAGTGCATAGGCAAAACCGTCGGTCGGACCCATGGTGGCAGGATCCAACCTGTTGTCCGCATAGAAGTCCCGCATACAGGATTCGCTGTCAGGGCTCAATTCCCCGGCTTGGCCCGACAACATAGCAATGTTCAAGTCGATGGATGTATCTTCGGCCAAGCATTGGAATGGGAACTGCTGAACAACTGTGCTGTCGCCCAGCATCTTCGCATCAAGGAACGCTCCGAAGGTCTCCTCGCCGAATTCAGCTTGGATGCACGATGCCTCAGCTTCGGACAAGGATGCGATCAGCGCGCCGCCAGTGGTGGTTTGATCAATGCTGGGGAGCGGCGCCGGCTGATCGGGCGTGACCGTTGGCTCCGGCGTGGCCGTTGGCTCCGGCGTGGCGGTTGGCTCCGGCGTGGCCGTTGGCTCGGGTGTATTCGTCGGCGACCCGCTGCCGCAGGCTGCCAAGGCCAGCAGGGCCGTGGCTGCCATTGCAAGTATAAGAGCGCTCCTGAACGTGATCAGTGTCAAAGGCACCTCTCTGGATATGCCGGATAGGGATACACAGACCGGGGGTTGGCGCCGTGCTGCCGTAGGAACCGGGTCCCCCTTGCTATCATCCTAACCTCTAACCCATGACCATAGGATGCTGTTCGGGCCGGCCTGCTGCCGCCGGGTCCTTCCACTTCCGGGTTTTATTGCTTGGATGGGGAGCCAGCGTATCAGGGATGAGGATGGAATGTCAACGAGCGTTGAACGCAGGATAACCGCATTTCAGGGCAGTAGCCGCCGTATCCGCCCACCATCCATCCGAGAGAAGAACCGCAGAACACCGCCCCGCTGGGGCCGCCTTAGCCCAGGACGAGTACACCGGGACAGTGCCCTGGAATGTCGCTGATTTGGTGCAGAAGAATGGGTTGCGTTGACTGGATTTTTGGCTCATTTCAGTGCAGGAACATCGCTGGTAATCGTAGCTTAGAAGGCTTGTTCTGACTCCCCAACCCATGCTAGACTGGCGGCGTGATGCATTCAGTGCCAGAACCTTTACACCAGCGCCGCCAGGGAGTTGGTAGGTGGCCTTCTGATGGTCGCTGACGCCTTTGCCCGGAGCGCGGATGTCGAGACTGTACTCCGGAATATGGCTAACTTGGCGTAGAAGAATGTGTTGCCTTGACTGAACTCTTGGCCCGTTTCAGTGCAAGAAGACCGCTGGTGACCATCGCCCTTTGGGTGGTGCTGGTGATCATATCCCTCGCCCTCATTGATAACCTGCTTGGCAGCGCGACAACCACCGAGTTGAAGCTGTCTGGGGGCACTGAGTCCCAGCGGGCCGCAGAAATGCTTGAGGACAGGCTGCGCCCCAAGCAGCTGATAGAAACGGTTATCGTACAGTCAGAGACGTTGACCGTTGATGACCCGGAGTTCAGGCAAGAGGTCGAGACCGTGTTCGGCGAGATTACAGGTCTGGGCGCGGAGATAGTAGCCGGCGGTGAGCACTACTACCTAGCCCAGAACCCCCAGCTTGTTTCCTTGGACCGCAGGACCACCATCATACCCCTGTTTATGGCCGGAAGTTTCGGTGATGCCGTGGAAAATGTAGACGGCCTTCTCCACATAGTGGAAACAGCCAACGAGTCGCCGGATTTCCGGGTGCTGATAGCCGGGGAATCCAGCATTTCCTACGAAGCCAACGAACTCGCCGAAAAAGACCTGCAGCAAGGGGAATCAATCGGTATTCCGGTGGCGCTGATTATTCTCCTCGTGCTTTTCGGGGCTGTGGTGGCGGCCTTGGCGCCCGTAGGCGTCGCTGCTGTGGCCATTATCATTGCCTTGGGCTTGACGGCCCTCATTGGTCAGGTCTTCGAGTTGGTGTTCTTCGTCCAGATGATGATTACCATGATCGGTCTGGCGGTGGGCATTGACTACTCGCTATTCATAATATCCCGCTTTCGGGAGGAGATTAACCGGGGCTTGACCAAGCTGGAAGCGGTGGAGCGGGCCGGGGCTACCGCGGGCCGCACCGTTCTGTTCAGCGGCGTAACCGTGGTCGTCGCCCTGACCGGTATGCTGATTGTTCCGTCGTCCTTCTTCCAGTCCTTGGGCGTTGGGGCCATCTTGGTCGTCATAGTGGCGGTGCTTGCTTCGCTAACCCTGCTGCCGGCGGCGCTTTCACTGCTGGGCGCCAAGATCAACCTGCTGACGATTCCCTTCATCGGCAGGGGTAGGTCAGAAAGCTCGGACACCAACCGGCACGGTTTTTGGGAAGTTACGACACGCATCGTAACCAAGTTTCCTGTCGTCAGCATCCTGGCAGTCAGCATCCCCATGATAGCGGCGACCTTCTTTTATTTCCAAATCCAGACGGGACTGAACGGAGTGGACACCTTCCCCGAGAGCACTCAGACCAGGGAGGCTTTCTTCGTCCTCGAGGACAAGTTCTCCTTCGGGCTGGTCGACCCAGTGGAAATAGTCATTGACGGAGACATTGACAGTCCACAAGTGCAGGGAGCAATTCAGGCGCTGAAGACGGCCCTGCAAAACTCGCCCAGCTTCCCGATACCGCCGGGTGAGTTGTTGGTAAATCCAACCGGCGACTTGGCTCTGTTGACGGTAGCTGTCTCCGGTCAGCCGCGCAGCCAAGCGACGGTTGAAGTGGTGACCGGGCTGCGCCAGCAGATCATCCCCGACGCCTTCGACGGCGTTCCCGCACAGGTCTACGTGGGAGGGGTAACAGCTGAAGCCGCCGACTTCTTCGACATAGCGGAGGCATACACCCCCATCGTCTTTGCATTCGTCCTTAGCCTCAGCTTCATCATTCTGATGCTGGTCTTCCGGTCGATAGTAATCGCCGTCAAAGCCATTGTAATGAACCTGTTGTCGGTGGGTGCAGCGTACGGGCTGCTGGTGCTGGTGTTCCAGAAAGGAGGGGCTGATGTTTTGCCCTTCTTCCGGCACGCCGAGGTCATAGATGCTTGGATACCGCTGTTCCTGTTCTTCAATCCTCTTCGGGTTGTCCATGGACTACCATGTGTTCTTGCTGAGCCGCGTCCGGGAACACTACGACCTGACCGGTGACAACACCAAAGCGGTGGCCTATGGGCTGCGCTCCACGGCGGGACTGATCACCGGGGCCGCTTTGATTATGGTGGTGGTGTTCGCCGGATTCGCCTCCGGCAAGACCATTGTCAATCAGCAGGTGGGGGTTGGGTTGGCTATAGCAATATTCTTGGATGCTACTTTGGTGCGGTCAATACTGGTCCCAGCCAGCATGGAGGTGCTGGGCAAGGCCAACTGGTATTTTCCACCATTCCTGCGCTGGCTTCCCGACATGCGTGTGAAACCGTCGGAACACTGAGGTGTTGGCATGGAAGCGGAGTCGCAAATGAACATACCCACCGACTATATCACCGGCTATGAGCTAGCCCGCAAAGTCGCGCCTGAGATGGCGGCCAACTACATGAATCACACCCACATTGAAGATCCATTGGCCGCCGCGATGACGGAGGACCTCGCAGAGCTCGGTTCTGACGAGTCATCGCGACTCATTCAAACAGCGATGGAGAACCCAGGCGAGGGGGCTCTCCAGGACTCAGCTCCAGCCTCATTTAGAGAATTCTTCAAACAGGTGGAAACTCCACCGGAATGGCTCAACTACCCGGCATTTGCTCCCAGCGTTCGCATGTTTCACAGAAATTCGGGCGTGATACTGGCGGCATTCGTCGCCGGCGTTCTGGTGGAAGGCTTTACAACCAATATCGCCAAATCTTTCTTCATCACCGGGCGAGTGCGTGATCAGGGAATCAGACGTTTGGGTCAGAATAACCGTCACATGATGGAGATATACCTCCCCGGAGGCTTGTACAGGCATGGAGACGGCTGGAAATTTTCAGTCCGTATTCGGATAATTCACGCACAAATGAGGCACCTCCTTAACGAGTCGGAAGACTGGGATACCGAAGCATGGGGCACGCCGATCAGCCAGGCGCATCTGGGTTACGCCATCTCCGCTTTTTCAGCCAGGCTGCTGAAACACATGAAAACCATGGGCGCCGATTGCACCGACGAAGAGGGCGCAAGCTTCATGGCCGTCTGGCGCTACGCCGGTCACCTGATGGGCATCCCCGATACGATCCTGTTCCGTGATGAAGATGAAGCCCTGAAAACGTATGAAGTCGGCCTGATGTGCGAGCCGAAAGCTCCGATTGAATCGATTGTGATGGCTCACTCTCTGATCAACTCAGCTCCCTTGATTGCCGGTGTGACCAGTCCGCAGGACCGCCAGAAATTAGCCAAATACGTGTACCGTCTTTCGCGCGGGCTTATCGGAAATTCCTTTGCCGAACAGCTGATGTATCCTCCGTACTCGTCCCTCTGGGCTGTGCCCTGGTTCAGGTTCCAGAACCGCTATAGCCACATCTTGACCAAGCTGTTCCCAGCATGGTTTAAGACCAACGACTTCGCCAGGTTCACCTCTCTGCTTGAGGCTTCGACATACGATGAGGAAGGAATCTGCTACGAATTGCCCAGCCACATTTACTCGGAAGAATCCTCCCAGTGGTGAAGCCGGTGAGTTGTTTCACCTGACCGCAATCGCCCAAAGGCATCCCGAAACCCCGAAAGCACCCCCAAACCCGCCCCCCCCCCGGTCCCCACCCCGACCTCCCCTACGCCACCCCCATCTCTCCTTGTCATTCCGAACCCCTGCAGTCACCCCCATCTCCCCCTGTCATTCCGAACCCCTGCAGTCACCCCCATCTCCCCCTGTCATTCCGAACCCCTGCAGTCACCCCCATCTCCCCCTGTCATTCCGAACTTCCCCACTGTCATTCCGAACGCAGTGAGGAATCCAATATCTGCCTCTGATGGCCAGTCCACAACTACGACAAACCATCAGGTGAGCTAGCATCTTAGATTCTTCGGAGTGCGCTCCTCAGAATGACAATGAGGGAAGGCACCCCTCAGAATGACAATAGGGGACGGCACCCCTCAGAATGACAATAGGGGACGGCACCCCTCAGAATGACAATAGGGGACGGCACCCCTCAGAATGACAGTAAAGGGGGCCACTCCTCGGGATGACATCCCGAACCTCCCCACTGTCATTCCGAACTTCCCCACTGTCATTCCGAACCCCCCACTGTCATTCCGAACTTCCCCACTGTCATTCCGAACCCCCCACTGTCATTCCGAACTTCCCCACTGTCATTCCGAACTCCCCCACTGTCATTCCGAACTCCCCCACTGTCATTCCGAACCCCCCACTGTCATTCCGAACTTCCCCACTGTCATTCCGAACCCCCCACTGTCATTCCGAACTTCCCCACTGTCATTCCGAACTCCCCCACTGTCATTCCGAACCCCCCACTGTCATTCCGAACTTCCCCACTGTCATTCCGAACCGCAGTGAGGAATCTAAGATCTACCTTCAGAGCCAGTCCATTTCTCTACAGCCCCGCCTGTATCCAAGGACTTTAGATTCTTCGTCGTGCGCTCCTCAGAATGACAGTAAAGGGGGAGCACTCCTCCGAATGACAACTGGGAAGTGCACTCCCCGGAATGACAACAGGGAGGCACTCTCCAGAATGCCAATGAGGGAGGACGCTCCCCAAAATGACAATGAGGGAGTGCGCTCCCCAAAATGACAATGAGGGACGACGCCCCTCAGAATGCCAATGAGGGAGTGCGCTCCTCAGAATGACAATTGGGAAGTGCACTCCTCAGAATGACAACAGGGGAGGGACTCCCTAGAATGACAATGAGGGGCACTCCTCAGAATGACAATGGGGGAGGGCACTCCTCAGAATGACAACAGGGGAGGGATTCCCCAGAATGACATTCCGAACTTCCTCACTGTCATTCCGAACGCAGTGAGGAATCTAATATCTACCTCTGATGGCCAGTCCATTACTACGACAAGCCATCAGGTGAGCCAGCATCTTAGATTCTTCGTCGTGCGCTCCTCAGAATGACGGGGGAAGGGCGCTCCTCAGAATGACTACGAGGGGAGGCGCTCCTCAGAATGACTACGAGGGGAGGCACTCCTCAGAATGACTACGAGGGGAGGCACTCCTCAGAATGACTATGAGGGGAGGCACTCCTCGGAATGACAATAGGGGAGGGCACTCCTCAGAATGACCATGAGGGAGGGTGCTCCCCAGAATGACAATTGGGAAGTGCACTCCTCAGAATGACAACAGGGGAGGGACTCCCCAGAATGACATTCCGAACTTCCCCACTGTCATTCCGAACCGCAGTGAGGAATCTAAAATCTACCTTCAGAGCCAGTCCGTTTCTCTACAGCCCCGCCTGTATCCAAGGACTTTAGATTCTTCGTCGTGCGCTCCTCAGAATGACAGTAAAGGGGGAATGCGCTCCTCAGGATGACAACAGGGGGAGACGCTTCTCGGAATGTCAACAGGGGAGGCACTCCTCAGAATGACAACAGGGGAGGGCACTCTCCAGAATGCCAATGAGGGAGGACGCTCCCCAGAATGCCAATGAGGGACGGCACCCCCCAGAATGCCAATGAGGGACGGCGCTCCCCAGAATGCCAATGAGGGACGGTGCCCCTCAGAATGCCAATGAGGGAGTGCGCTCCTCAGAATGCCAGTGAGGGAAGGCACCCCTCAGAATGACATTCTGAGGGGCACTCCTCGAAATGACAATAGGGGAGGGTGCCCCTCAGAATGTCATTCCGAACTTCCTCACTGTCATTCCGAACGCAGTGAGGAATCTAAGATCTCCCTCTGATGGCCAGTCCATTACTACGACGAGCCATCAGGTGAGCCAGCATCTTAGATTCTTCGTCGTGCGCTCCTCAGAATGACAACAGGGGGAGACGCTCCTCAGGATGACAACAGGGGGAGACGCTCCTCGGAATGACAATGGGGGAGGGCACCCCTCAGAATGACAGTAAAGGGGGCCACTCCTCGGGATGACATCCCGACCCCCCCACTGTCATTCCGAACTTCCCCACTGTCATTCCGAACCGCAGTGAGGAATCTAAAATCTACCTTCAGAGCCAGTCCATTACTACGACAAGCCATCAGGTGAGCCAGCATCTTAGATTCTTCGTCGTGCGCTCCTCAGAATGACAAAATGGGAAGGCGTTCCTCAGGATTACAATGAGGAAGGGCACTCCTCAGAATGACTATGAGGGGAGGCGTTCCTCAGGATTACAATGAGGGGAGGCGCTCCTCAGAATGACTATGAGGGGAGGCGCTCCCCAGAATGACATTTCGAACTTCCCCACTGTCATTCCGAACTTCCCCCGCTGTCATTCCTGTAGATGTCAGGTAATTCGTTTACAGAATGATAATGAGGGAGGGGGAGCCTGAACAGTTACTATATAATCGTGTAAAATGTTGTGGAAGCCGCTGCTCCGAGGACACCTTGAACGGAGCGCCTGAGTAGGAGCCGCCAGCATTATGGTGAGCCGCTGCTCCTAGCGCACCTTGAGGGGGGCTATACTGGTAAGGGATTGACCGGGGTGAGCGAAGCTATACGGCATCCATCTGGATGATGAAGGCAGTGTGGCCCGGGGATTAGCAGAGGACACCCCGCCCGGTAGCATACCTTCGAAGATGCACTAGCCCTAGGGGGTTGGCAGGCAGTAAGCACGATGTATCAAGAACTGTGGCAAATGTTTGCAAAAGGATATGGCCGGGTCCGGATGATGGGGCTAATCTCAGCAACCACCATCCTGGTTTCCTTGCTGGAAGGCTTCAACGTAGGACTCTTGGTCCCCCTGCTGCAAACCCTAGATTCTGCTGAGGGCAGCGATCATTGGGTTTCCCGGGCGTTCGAAGACCTCTTCGGCCGCGTGGGACTATCTCTAAACCTGGAAACCATTCTGATCGCCCTATCCATCCTGGTCTTAGGGACGGCAGCGCTGAAATACTTGCGTATGGCGCTGGTGAGCAAAACAAGGCAAGGGTTTGTAGCTTGGATGAGGACCGAGACCATGGGAAATTTGCTCTACGCGGATATATCCTACTTCCAAGACCAACAGGTGGGATCGCTGAGCGGAACATTGACCAATCAAGCTTTCCGGGCAGGCGAAAGCTTTTATCATGCCACCGAGATACTGGCCAGCATTGGCATCATCATAGCTTACCTGTTGGCCGCTTTTCTGATCTCTCCGGCCCTGACCACCATGGCTTTCGGCATGTTATTGGTGGTGTTCCTGGCGATGCAATACAATGTCCGGCGTTCCAAAGCTATGGGAATCCGCGTTACAGAACAGGAAAACCGGTTGCTGGCAGTATCTGTGGAAAGCCTGAGCGGCATCCGTGTTATCAAGTCCTTTCTGCTTGAACCGTTGCGGTGGACGGGCTTCAAGAAAAATGCGGATGAAGTGGCTGAATCAATGCACCTCCTGGAATGCTACCGAAGCCAGATGATAGTCCTGCAGGAAGCTGCTCTCTTTGGACTGATCGGGGGGATAGTTTTTGTTGGGGTGTCCGTGTTCGGCATTGAGATTGGCGTGGTGGTCACCTTGCTGTTCATTCTCTATCGTCTAACCCCCCGTATCCTCGCCCTCAACAACGGGCGGCAAGTTCTGGCCGGGGCTGCCGGGGCTTTGCATGATGTCAAGAAAGTGATGGATGAAGCTTCCCGCGTGAAAATCCGCGATGGAGTCCAACCCTTCGTGGAACTTAAACAAGATATCCGGTTTTCGGGTGTTGGATTTAGCTACGACTCCCGTTCGCCCGTCCTGCCCGTACTTAAGGATGTGTCTTTTGCAGCAAACTGCGGGGAGTTCACAGCTATCGTTGGAAGCTCCGGAGTTGGGAAAACAACGGTGATAGACCTGATCCTCCGGTACTATGATCCTTCGGAAGGCTCGGTGTTGGTAGATTCGGAAGACCTCCGGCAACTGGACCTGGCATCATGGCGTAGGTCCATAGGGCTGGTCAGTCAAGATGTGTTTTTGTTCAATGATACGGTCCTGAACAACATAGCTGTGGGAAACCAGGACAGTACGACAGAAGAGGTGATGGAAGCTGCAAAGGGGGCTTACGCCCATGAGTTCATAGAGCAGCTTCCCATGGGCTATGATACCTCGATCGGAGATCAAGGCTGGAACCTTTCCGGTGGCCAAAGACAGCGGATAGCTCTGGCCCGGGCAATTCTCCGAAAGCCCAGCATCCTGATCTTGGACGAAGCCACCAGCGCCCTTGATTCAGAGTCCGAGCAGGCGGTGCAAGACCACATACGGCGAATGCACGGCAAATGCACCATACTGGCCGTAGCTCATCGCACATCCACCATCCAAGGCGCTGACAAGATCGTCGTACTACAGGATGGACAGATCGTGGAGGAAGGCAACTGGGACACCCTTCTTGCAGAAGCAGGAGTATTTGCCACCTACCACAAGCTCCAGTCGAGCAGGTAGGGGGCTTGCTGCTGGCAAGCTACTCACCCCTTAGCTCACCTATCAGCTGCTGATATTGCCTCGCCCTCTCGGACCAACTCCCCATGGATTCTATGCGCCGCCTGCCGTTTTCGCCCATGCGTACACGCTCAGTAGCGTTCCGTAACATGCCAAGGACTGCATCCGCCACGGCATCAGCATCGGCGGGAGGCACCAGCAGGCCCGTTTCGCCGTGAGCTATCACTTCAGGTACGCCCATAACGTCGCACCCAACCGCGGGCTTGGAAAAAGCGGCAGCCTCGGCATAAACCAGCCCGAACCCCTCCACGGCAGAGGGCATCACGAACACATCGCAGGCATCATAGAGGGCATATTTCTCGGAATCGGACACCAGCCCCAAGAAGGTCACCGTACCCCGCAGATGAGGAGGCAGAACAGCTTCGACCGTCCTCTCAAGCTCGGCCTTGTACGGTCCATCGCCCGCCACGACATATCGGGCGTCAGCATATTGGGAAAGTATCAGGGGCATGGCCTTGATGACCCACTGTATGCCCTTATACTCGTCTAGCCTCGCCACCGTGAGGATGATCGGACCGTTGCCAATGGCGCCCCGCTCTTGCAGCGACCTCACCGCCTCGCCGACGGAGACAACATCTTCTCGCCAAGCATCCATGGCATCCACATCGACGGCGTTGGAAATAAGGGTCGTTCTTACGCGGTTCGAGCCCATGAACCTAGCGACGTCAGAAGCGGTCGCTTGGGATACGCACACGTTCACGGCCGCCGCCCGCAGACCGAAGCGCGCAAGCCACCTTCTCAATCGCCCACGAATGTCCGGCCCCATGTTGGCGGGCAGGTGATGAACTATCTGAATAACCGGGATGCGAGCCGCCTTTCCTATCAAGCAGCAGATTGCGCATAGGAAGACGGACTGATTGACGATTATGTATCCGGCGCGCTTTCGTCGCAACACCCGGTGGAGGTCCCAGAGCAGGCGGAGCTGGCTGAACACGGCAGATGGCCTGAACCACCGCCCCGAGCCTAGGACCGTGTTGTGTATCCTCTCGATGGGATAACCGCAAGCCGCCTCAAACCGCTCCAGCTCTTGGGAATCCGGACATAGAAACGGCGCATGTGGATGCGGGCAGAGCATGGTAACGTAAGTGAGGTCTTCACCCAGACCGGTCAGGTGTCTCGCTATCTGATGGGCGTGCTCCTCCCCACCACCAAAATGGGCGTTGCAGACGGGTGCCACAATCAATCCGGCGCCCATGACCGCTCCCTCCCTTACCTGACGGGTTCTGCCGTAGATTTTGAGCAGATTGTCAACACCTGTCAAGAATGAAGCGACTGTTCCACTACACCAACACCTGTCGAGAATGCTTGGCTGCACGGGTATTCATAAGGGCGAGATTTAGCTACAATGCTTGGGGACACCTTAATCGTCATTCTGGTCGCCTTGCCGTCATTCCGGCAAAGGCCGGAATTCAGGGAGTCTGGGAGCACAGCCCCCAGCATAAGTGGACCATGGGGCAGAGGCTAACAGGGTAGTGCGCATACTCATCCACTCCTACTTCTACGATCCCGAACCTATACCCATGCCCCATGAGCTGGCCGTTTCATTGGCCGAACGGGGTCACCAGGTACAGGTCATCACCTCTTTTCCCAGCTATCCTCATGGGGCTTTATATGATGGCTATAAGCAACGCCCTTGGCAGAAGGAGACCATGGACGGCATCCCGGTGCTGCGCCTGCCGCTAATGATCGACCATAGCAGTTCGTCGATGCGCAGAATTCTTAGCTATGGCTCCTTTATGCTGTCATCATGCTTCATGGGCCCTTTTGGGAGCGGGCCTGCCGATGTTATGTATGTGTGGCACCCGCCTCTTAGCGTCGGTGTTTCGGCTTGGATCATCGGAATGATGAAGCGGGTCCCCTTTGTATACGGGGTCCATGATCTCTGGCCTGAAGCTATACTGGCCACCGGGATGGTGAAGAGTGGAAAGATCATCTACAGCTTGCGGAAATTGGAGAAGTTAGTATACAACCGGGCCAATGCCATCACCGTCGTTTCCCCAGGCTACCGGGACAACCTGATCGGCAAGGGGGTCCCGGCCAGTAAGATAACCGTATTGACGGATTGGGCGAACGAACACATATACCAACCGGTCGAGCCGGACCCCAAGCTCGGCGAAGAGCTGCAAATGACCGGGCGGTTCAACGTGGTGTTTGGCGGAAATATGGGTCTGGCTCAAAGCTTGGGGACCGTGGTGGAAGCAGCAGAACTGCTGACTTCTCACCCGCAGATTCAGTTCATCTTTGCCGGAGATGGTGTGCACCGGGAAACCCTCGAATCTATGGTCAGCTCGCGGAAGCTTGACAACGTTCGCTTTTTGGGTCTCCAGCCATCTTCGCAGATGCCTCATATCTATGCCCTGTCTGATGTACTATTAGCCCACTTCAAGCGAGACCCCCTGTTTGAGATCAGCATTCCGGCAAAGATCTTTGCATATATGGCTTGTGGGCAGCCCATACTGATGGCCAGCAAAGGGAATGCCTCGGAGGTGGTCGAAGGCGCCGGCGCCGGTATATCCTGCCCTGCCGAGGACCCTCAGGCAATGGCTCAAGCGGTCTTGGACCTGTACAACATGACCCCAGAGCAACGGGCGGCGATGGGCATTGCGGGCAGGCGTGCTTTCTTGAAGAGCTATTCCCGCGACGTACTGGTCCAGAAACATGAAGAGTTGCTGCTTCAGGTATCCGGTGGTTCCAAGCGCCAAGGTGGTCGGACTTGACGCGGATGTTGGGGGTTGCTTTTGTACCTTAGCTGCGTTGTTGGGACCAGGCCCGAAATCATAAAGATGAGTCCAATCATCCGGGAGTGCCGCCGCCTCGGCATCTCATACTCCGTCCTTCACACCGGTCAGCACTACAGCTACGTTCTGGATAAGATATTTTTCGAAGAGATGGGGATTCCGTCAGCTACTCACAACCTGGATGTGGGATCGGGTTCCTTTGGACAACAGCTGGGAGCGATGCTAAGCGGCTTGGAGAAGCTGTTAACCAAAGAAAGGCCCACCCATGTTCTGGCTGAAGGAGATACCAATTCGGTGTTGGCAGCAGCTCTGGTAGCCAGTAGCTTGCAGATACCGTTCGTTCATGTGGAAGCGGGGCTGCGGAGCTACAACATGCTGATGCAAGAAGAAAAGAACCGCATCGTAGCTGATCGTTTGGCAGATATACTGCTTTCACCAACCAAATGGACGAAGGATATCTTGCTCAAAGAAGGCGCCGACCCAAAGCGCATCTTCGTTACCGGAAACACCATCGTGGATGTGCTGCACCATTATCTCCCCATCGCAGAAGAAGTCTCCAGCTTGGACAAGTTCGGTGTAGAATCAGGGCGCTACTTTCTGGCAACCTTGCACAGAGCAGAGAACACGGACCGCCCTGAAGTGCTGGAGGGAATGCTGAACGCAATGGGTTCCGTCGCTCAAAGCTACGATATGCCCGTGATTTTCCCCATCCACCCCAGGACCAAGGCAAGTGTCGAACGTTTCGGTCTACGGATGCCTTCCGGCCTCCAAGCCATCGAGCCAGTGGGGTTCTACGACTTTCTACTGTTGGAGAAAAACGCTCAACTGGCGTTCACCGATTCGGGCGGCGTACAAGAAGAATGTTGTATCCTACACGTACCTTGCATCACCCTCAGGGATGACACAGAACGGCCCGAAACCCTGCACGTGGGAAGTAATGTGCTGGCCGGAACCCACCCTACTAAGTTGGAAGAACAGGTAAACGATATGCTGGAGCGGGCTAGGGATTGGGACAACCCTTTCGGCGATGGTCGAGCAGGTGAACGCATCTTGGGAATCTTGTCCGACCCAGAAACCTCCAAGGCCTTGTCCAATGGCTAAAATTCTTGTGACAGGGGGGAGAGGATTCATCGGCGCCAACTTGGTGGCGGAACTGCGCGCCCGGGGCAACGATGTGATTACCACCGACATCGTTCATGGTGAAGCTGAAGACCATATACGGGCTGATGTGAGCAGCTACCGGCAGATGGAAAAGGTCTTTGAATCGCACACCTTTGATTATGTCTACCATCTGGCTGCCGAATATGGCCGCTGGAACGGGGAAGACCACTATGAGAACCTCTGGGCTGTCAATGTTGTGGGAACCAAGAACCTGCTCAAGTTTCAGGAAAAACACCGGTTCCGCCAGATCTTCTACAGTAGTTGTGAAGTATACGGCAACTATGATGGGGTCATGTACGAAGATGTGATGGACAAGGTGGCCATAAAGCAGATGAACGACTATGCGGTAAGCAAGTGGGCGGGCGAACTCCTGGTTTTGAACTCTGCGGAGATGTTCGGCACCGAAACGGTCCGTGTGCGGCCCCTCAACTGCTACGGCCCCCACGAATATTACAGCAGCTACCGGGGCGTGATCCCCATCTTCGTCTATAGGGCCATGATGGACCTGCCATTCACGGTGTACAAGGGTCACAAGCGGATATTCGATTATGTATCCGATACTGTCCGAACTATGGCAAATATCTCCGAGGGTTTCCGGTTTGGAGAAGTATATAATATCGGCTCGCACCAAGAGTGGATCATCGACATAAAAGACCTGTCGGACATGGCGCTGAAGATGCTGGGAAAAGATGATAGCCGGGTCACCTACAAAGATGCTGAAGCATTTACCACCGGAATCAAACGTGTTGATTCATCCAAAGCTAAACAACACCTGGGCCACAACCCGCAGGTGACCTTGGAAGAAGGACTCGGCCGATACATAGATTGGATGAAGACCGTTTATAAACCATGACAGACTACCTGGATAGCTATAAAGGAAAAAGGGTGTTGGTCACCGGAGGCGCCGGAGCCATCGGTTCCAATCTATGCAGAGCACTAGCTGATCTGGATGCAGAGCTTGTGATCATCCTGGATAACCTCGAAGCTTCCTATAAATGGAATATTCCGTCCCATCCTTCCGTTCTGTTTGTCAACGGCAATATCACCGATGAAACCAGTCTGAAACGGGTGTTCAACGAAGGCCCCACCCACATCTACCATCTGGCTGCTTTCTTCGCCAACCAGAACTCCGTCGATTATCCTGAGCGCGACCTGAATGTGAACGGACTGGGTACGCTCAGGTTGCTGGAGTATGCTTCGTTAGCGGGTGTGGACAGGTTTGTGTACGCTTCCTCCGGTTGTTCCATATACGGCAGCGAAGCACCCCTTCCCCTGAGGGAAGATTTTGTGTCCATGCACCTGACATCGCCCTATCAGATCACCAAGATGCTGGGGGAGCTTTACTGTAACTACTTTCGTCATTATCACAACCTGAATGTGGTGATGACCCGCTTTTTCAACTCCTACGGACCGGGGGAAGTGCCGGGGCAGTACCGAAACGTCATCCCCAATTTTGTCTACTGGGCGATGAAAGGTTATCCCCTGCCCATCACCGGAACAGGAGAAGAAACCAGGGATTTCACCTACGTTGGGGACCTAGTCGATGGGTTGCTCCGGGCCGGCTACTACGAAGCTGCCATCGGCCAACCGATGAACCTGGCATCCGAACGGGAGACCAGCATCAGATACGTGGCTGACACGATAAACGCACTGGTGGGCAACGACGGCGGGGGCATCACGTACGCGCCTCGCCGCAAATGGGACACCAAGAAGCGCCTCCTTGCTTCGGTGGATAGAGCAAGAGAGCTTATCGGGTACGAACCCAAGACCACCTTCGAAGACGGCCTTGAGCAGACCATCCGGTGGTTTCAGCACAACCAAGAAAACATAGACAAAGATGCTTCCTTCCTCCCCGGAACCTCCTCGGCAGTCCGTGGGCATGTAACCTCGAAGCTAGGAGATAATTCCTCGTGAAATCACAAGATGTCCGTGCTCTGGTTACCGGCGGGGCTGGTTTCATTGGTTCAAACCTCGTTCGCAGCCTTTTGGGCCGCGGCTACTCGGTGGTCATTTTGGACGACTATTCTTCCGGCGCCGATGAAAACCTTCCGAAAGACCCCAAGCTCGAAGTAATGCGGGGAGATGTGAGGGAGTACCAAGATGTGCTCCGGGCTGGGACAGGGGCCGACGTAGCATTTCATTTGGCAGCCCAAGTCGGCAATGTTCTGTCCTTGGAACATCCTGACACCGATCTTGTGACCAATGCCCTGGGCACCATCAATGTGCTGAAAGCCTGCCATGAGCTATCCATCCCACAGATGGTGTACTCCTCATCCAGCGCTATCTTCGGAGAAACTGCCTACATCCCCGTGGATGAGGCGCATCCGAAAGCCCCCGCCTCAGCTTACGGAATAAGCAAGCTCAGCGCCGAGAACTACTGCTTGGTGCTCAGTGCCGGGTATGGGCTGAAGGTCGCCTGCCTTCGCTATTTCAATGCTTACGGCTCCAACCAACGCTTCAACCCCTATGGCAATGTGATCCCCATTTTCGTTGAGCAGGCGCTGAAGGATGAGCCTTTACACATCTACGGCGATGGCGAACAGACCAGGGATTTTGTCGATGTGCGGGACTTGGTGGAAGCCAACCTGCTGGCCTACGACAACAGTGCCCACGGGGTGTTCAACATCGGCACGGGGATGGCAACCACCATAAACCAGCTGGCCCGACATGTGATCGAAGCCGTCGGAACAGAGGTCCCAATAAACTACAGCCCCGCCAGGGCTGGTGAAGTCCGTGATAGTGTGGCGGACATAGGCGAGGCTGTGTCGCAGCTGGGTTTCCGCCCATCCATAAGCATCAAGCAAGGTGTGAAGGACTATGTTTCGTGGTACAGAGCACTAAATCAGGCTCCTCTTGGTTGAATATATGGAAGATGATTCCCCGCACCTGTGCTCCGCATTTATGACGGCTCCCTGCAAAACGCCGGCATCAACCGGGAATAGGCGTAGCATGTCGGCCGACGGCGAAATTCTCTTGGCTCTGGTTTGCAATTGGTACATTCGGTAACAATCGATGCTACGGGAGCTGGTTCCACCGGAGCTGTCCGGTACCTCAGCAGTATATGCCCAGCCCTGGCCCGCCAAAGCCCAGACACCATCTTCTATCTGATAGCCAGGCCGTCCCAGCTCGTCAACTTCCCCGTTTTGCCAAGCAACATCCGGCCGGTCCTCGCAACTCCTCACACCAAGAGAGCTTGGATTCGTCTGATCTGGCTTCATCTGCGCCTACCTCTGCTACTCAAGAAGCTGGGGGCTGATGTCCACCTGGCAGCATTTGAGGTCTCGGCGTTGAAGCTGCCGAAACCAACCGTATTGGTGGTGCACAACCACAATCCTTTTTCGCCCCTGAGATCGGAACTCTGGGGAAAAGGTCGGCTGGCAAGGATGCTGGTGCAACGCAAGGTAATCAGAGGTGCGGCCAATGACGCCAAGCAGGTGGTTTTTGTATCGGAATGGTCCCGCGGGACGCTGGCGCCGGTACTGAACGTCCCACTGCACAGGACCGTCGTGGTTCACCATGGTGTGGATAGCATCTTCCGTCCAGCTTTATCACGTGCCGAAGCAACAGCTGCCGGTGGGCGCCCCTTCATTCTCACCGTTTCGGCTGTATTGGAACATAAGAACCTGGATAGATTGGTTGTAGCTTACAAAGACCTGCTGGCAGATACCCAGCACGACCCGGACCTGGTCATCGCCGGGCCTCTGGAATCTCCGGAAGCCACAAGACGCCTCCAGCTGTTAATCCGGTCCGAAAATCTCGACCAGAAGGTCCGGTTTCTGGGAGTTGTTTCCTCTGGGGAACTATCGCACCTTTACCAACAAGCCAAGCTGCTGGCGCTGCCATCCTTGGTAGAAACCTTTGGATTGCCTCTTATCGAAGCGATGGCTTCCGGGCTTCCGGTGGCTGCTTCCAAAGCAGGTGCGATCCCGGAAGTGTGCGGAGATGCTGCTTGGTACTTTGATCCTTATGATACGGAAGACATGGGTCGCACCATCAGAGCGGCCCTCGAACATCCAATTGAGCGTGCCGCCATGATCGCAAGGGGAATAGAAAAAGCATCAGGGTACACATGGGAAGCCACAGCAGAAAAGATGATGAGCATACTTAACAAAGCAGCCCACAGCTAGCTATACAGCGTGGACGGTAAAAGAGCTGATGCCCCGAAATTTCGGGGCATCAGCTCTTTTTTCAGGTATGTGGGTCGGGGGTTAGTCCGAGAAGGACATTGAGTTGGCTCTAACCCTCCGGTCAAAGCGGGGTTCCCAAACCAGCCTCGGGTTCACCGCATATATCACCGGCAAATCGAACACACCGATGACCACCGCGTCGTTCTTCAGGATGTCATGGAAGTACTGCATCCTCTCAAACCGCAGGTCTCCGTCAGGGGTGCCTATAGCTTCGTCGATCCTGTCTTTCAGATCGGGGTCACAGAAGTAGGAACCAGCGACGGTGCAGCTCATGTTGCGGAGCAGAGTCCTCTGGAAGTCCAGAAGCTCGTCGGAAAGGGTGGAGGTGATCAGATCACCGGGCTGACAATCTATTCCGGCAAGACCAAGGTCCATAGCTGCCCGCACATCCTCAGCGTCAGCATTTTCCAAATTGGGGGCAGCATCGCCATATTCTGCCTTAAGATAGTTCTCCAAGGCTACGCCAGCCCCGCAGCGGGAGCGCTCCAGCCACAGTGAACGGTCCTGGATTACCATCTGGTTGGCTATGCCCACTTTGGTCATGTAACCGGAGATAGCTTCGTATATTTCGTTGCCCTTGCTTACACGGAAAGCACGAGAGTTGATGGTTATGAGGCTCTCTCTCTTACTTCGGTCGTATCCTGCGCTTGCGAGGAGCTCCTCGGCGAGGTCGGGGTTGTACACATGGGGTGCATCAGCTTCTGCGGTCACACCCACAACACCCAACCATTCGTTGGTGCCGCGACAACGGCTGAGACCCAAGTATATCTGCTGGGCCATCTCGTCACAGTTTATCGAATGGGCTATCGCGAGCCTGACATTTTTCTTGCACAGCTCGGGGTGCCAGTTGCAGCCCAAGCTCATAACCTTCATGCTGAGCGTCTCAGCAGCGAAACCCTGTTTGACTGCCGGGGCTACCGATGCTGCATCCACTCCCACATCCCAGGACATATCTGCTTCACCGGCAGCAACCATGGCAGCTTGGGTGAATCTTTCTGATCTCCACTGCCACCGGACCTCAGGAACGATAGCTTTCTGGAACTCAGGGTGAATCGATCCATCTTCCCTGGGCACTTCCACATAGTCGTCATATCGTTCGAACGTAAGCTGGGAGGCAGTCCAATCCTTGAACTGATAGGGGCCAACTCCGTAGTTCACCCTCTGCTGGTCTTCCGGCGATGCGTTCGTGTAGTAATCGGGCGGCAACGGGCTCAGGAAGACAGACGACCTGGGGAAGATGGCACATGCTGTGCTGCAGTTAATGTCAAGTGTGTAGTCATCGACTACTGCCGGGAGGAAGTCCCCGGTATATCCCCGGCTGTCTGCTTCTGAATCTGTTCCTTGGTATGTGAAGCTGGGGATTGCTGCTTGGGCGTTCCACTCTTCTCCGTTGTGGAACTTCACGCCCTGTCGGAGATTGAAGCGCCATGTATCGGGATCAATGTTCTCCCACCCTGTGGTGAGGGTTGTCGGCACCAGCTTGAGGTTGTCTTCCGGGACACCTGACTGCCACACCAACGGATCTACGAGGTTATCTCTAACCGCGGTATCCGATATGGATGTCAGGTAGTTGGGGAAGAACATGGAAACCGGTTCGGTATCGAACACCAGTACCAAGCTGCCGGTTTCTTGCCTTCCAACCTTCGGCGCAGGTACGGCGGTAGCTTGCACTACAACGGTGACTTCCACTTCTTTGGTGACGATTGTCTCGGAACCGCATGCGATCGATACCGCGATGGTAGCTAACGCAAGGATTCCTATGGTCCACCATCTTGTCAAGAATTTGCCAGGGTTCATGATAGGCTCACCTCCGGATTTGTACCTGGGCGATATTGTTCATCACTACGGCGCCGGTAGCTTTCGTCTTGTCGTACAGCTACCTAGCATCATCAACTCGTGGCCTTATCCAGCTACGAGCGGCAAGATACTAACACAGGGTTCTTAAACTTGTCAAATGGACTTTATAGCAGACCGGAGCCTAGCACAGGGCCACAACTATGCCGGGGAAAAAGACCCCGCATTTACCCGAGAGCACGGACACAGGGTTCTTGAGGAACCTCTGAACAACTCGCCTGAAGCCCGTCATTCCCGCGAAGGCGGGAACCTCGCCCCGCTGTAGGGACGGGTTTCACGTCCATCCTCCGCATCCAAGGGGACTTATTCAGACTATCCTTAAACTTGTCAAATGGACTTTATAGCAGACCGGAACCTAACACAGGGCCACAACTATGCCGGGGAAAAAGAACCCGCATTTACCCGAGAGCACGTAACAGTTCAGAGTTGAGGGGAAAGTAGTAGGTCATGGCATTCCAAGAGGGGGTTGAGGCCCTTGGCGCGCCATGTCCCAAAGAGGGATGCCAGGGTCATTTTGGTGTCACTGCCCTGTTTGGAGCGAGTGCCGCCGCTAATTTTACGGCTGATCACCAGGTGCCGCAGGCTTCGTTCGGCGGCGTTGTTCTCCGACGGCGCGTTTGGGTGGGACACGAAGACGAACAGCTCCTTGATGAACCGTTCTATGCGCCGGCAGAGCTTGGACTGGGGCGCGGCTTGGTCCTTGAAGAAGGGGCTGCACAGCGCCAGCAGTTCCTTCTCCAAGGTCAACTGGCGTCGCGAGGCCAGCCGGGGGCCATCGGCAGGAACGCAAGTCCTAGCCTTGGCATATACCCGCCGCACCGCACCGGCCCACTGTGCCAAGCCGAGGTCATCAGGATACCAAGCCATGAGCTCATCCATATCCCGCAGCAGGTGTGCCCAACACCGCTGCTTCAGGCCGGGGTAGTGGTTATATGCGGCGTAGAAGTCACTCACCAGCACTCCGCTGAATGCCTCTCCCAACGCCTCGTCCACCACCCCCTTGCCACGACCGCGACGCAGGAAGTACCGCTCCGTGGGAGTGCTGAAGGTCCAAACGTAGCCGTTGACTCCATCCTCACGCCAGCCGGTCTCATCTGCATGCACCACCGGAGAGCCACGAATGCGTTCCAGGGTCTCGGCCACTGCCATCCGGGCCTGTCGTGCCACACTATGAATCGTCTCCACGATGGCGCCCACGCTCAGCTTCAACCGATGCACCGTCTGAAGGTACTGCTGGATGCTCCTTATGGGCAGCCGTCCCTCCTCCCGCAGCGTCACTATCAGGCTCGCAAGGTTGATACCAAGGCGCCGAGGCCCCACTGCCAATCCCTGCAACGCACCACGGGGCACCCGCCGTTTCCGGCATAGCCCACACATTCGAGCCATGAAGACGTGCTCGACCACCTCCGCCGGAACCAACGGAAGCTCGATGACCTCACGAGTCCGCTGTACCCATCCCCCTGCCAGGCCCGTCCTACACTCGGGGCACGACTCCAGAGCATGCACCACCTGCCGCGTGGGTTCCATTCGCTGCCGGGCAAAGCCGTGGAGACGACGCTTCCTTGATCCCTTTCTCTCCGGCTGACTCCCCTTGGCGCGCGGCTTATTGCCCGGCATCCCTGCAGACGGGCCGCCAGTACCCGGACGGGCCTCCAACTCCTTCACCCGTCGCTCCAGCTCGGCGATGATCGTCTGCTGCTTGGCAATAACCTCCAGCAGGGTCTCCCGGCTCGTGGTGCGAAGGTCCACTTCATTGTCCACCCCTCTCGTTTAACACAATCAAACGCCCCTTGCTCCGTACTCTCCACCCAGATTCCGAGCAATTCACCTCTCCAACTCTGAACAGTTACGAGAGCACGGGGCGGAGAGCATCGGGCCAAGTTTGTCTTTTTTAGTCCTGGGTGTATACTATCTTGGGCAATTCAGGGGATGAATTGCCTTCCGGCGTACCGCAGATATTATCAAAAAGGAGAACTCTCGGATGGAGTTGCTAAGGATCGATCGTACCAGGGCAGAACACAGTGGGAAAGGGCTTGTGCTGCTGCACCCGCAGGTGCTTGTCCGTGAAGGCTTGAATGTCAACGACCCCGTTGAATTGCGGACTCGTTTCGGCAGAAGCGCCCTCGCCAGGATCGGGCCTTCCCTTGCCGATACCGAAGATGAATCGGTCGTTTGTCTGGACCAATACATCCGTCAGAGCATCAAAGCCCGGCTGGGCGATATGGTGGAGGTCAACATCCTAGAGAACGGCATCCAACCTGTAGAGAAGCTGGAGTTGGCTCCCCTTCTGGATGTTTCCGACATATCGGGCGCCGTTGATTACCTCAGGCAAGCATGGGTCAACCAGGGGATGCTGGTATACCAGGATGCGGTGCTTTATGGCGCCTTCCCCGGTGCGGGACTGGGTTTGGGAACAGTCGTTACCACTGAGGATGCGGATGAAGAAGGTCATGGCCACGGTCAAGGCGGCCACGGCCACGGCGGTCACGGAAGCTCATCCAGCGCTCCCGCCCTCCCGACGGTTATGGGAGCACCTTTCCAGGTCACGGAAATTTCGCCTTCATCCGGCAGGATAACCCCGGATACCGAGATAGAACTGCGTTATGCAATGACCTTGGGCGCAGGCGCAGCTCCCGATATTACATATGAAGATGTGGGCGGCATGGAAGCCCAGATTCGCCAAGTGCGAGAGCTTATCGAAATTCCCCTTCGCCACCCCAACATCTACCGCCGGCTTGGAATCAACCCTCCAAGGGGCATCATCTTCCACGGACCTCCGGGCTCCGGTAAAACTCACCTGGCAAGGGCCATCGCCCACGAAATCGATGCACAATTCTTGTACATAGGCGGACCTGAGGTGATAGGTTCCGGCTACGGAGAATCGGAAGATAACCTGAGACGGGTTTTCGAGCAGGCAGCCCGCCGCTTCCCTTCCATCGTCTTGGTGGATGAACTGGATATTATCGCTCCCAAAAGGGGTGAGTCCGGCACCGCTGCCGATACACGCCTTTCCACCCAGTTCCTGTCGCTTCTTGACGGCATCAAACGCACCGAAGGTGTGATGATCATCGGCACCAGCAACCGGGTCGATTCAGTCGATATGGCTTTCAGGCGTCCGGGACGCTTCGACCGGGAGTTGTACATGGGCGCTCCCGATGCAGCTGGCAGGTTGGAGATCCTGCACATCCACACCCGCGGTATGCCCTTGTCTGAAGATGCCCAAGATTACCTTGTCGACCTGGCTCGTGTCACCATTGGATTTGTCGGAGCAGACTTTCTTGAGCTTTGCCGTGAATCCGGCTTGAACAGCCTCCGCCGAATCCTGCCCAAAGGTTCTCATATAGATATTCGCAATATGCAGGTACCCTTGGAAGACCTGATCGTAACCAAGGAAGACCTGCGGGATGCGCTGACCCGTGTACGTCCATCGGCGCTGCGGGAAACCATGGTGGTTGCTTCGGACACCACCTGGGATGATGTGGGAGGACTGGACGATGCCAAGGAACGTCTGCGCGAGGTGGTCGAACAGCCCTTGCGTCATCCTGAGGTGTTTTTTTCCATGAAGATCACGCCACCCAGGGGTGTGCTTTTGTACGGGCCATCCGGGACCGGCAAGAGCTTGCTGGCCAAAGCGGTAGCCTACCACTGTGACGCCAACTTCATTCCCGTCAGAGGCCCCGAGTTCTTCTCCAAGTGGCTGGGAGAATCGGAAGAAAGGGTACGCCGGATCTTCGGTGTGGCTGCTCAGGTGGCTCCTGCCATTATTTTCTTGGACCAGCTTGATGCATTGGCGCCGGCTCGAAGCGACGAAGCTGGGACCACCAACATCATCCAAAGAATCGTGAACCAGCTGATGGCTGAGTTGGATGCTGTCGATCCGTTGAAGGGGATCATGGTTATTGCCGCCACAAACCGGGTCGACCTGGTGGACACCGCAGTGCTCACCCCTGGGCGATTTGGCGTCCACATATACGTTCCCCTGCCCGACGAACAGGACCGCATCGAAACCCTGAAGATCCAGCTCAGCGGGGTGACCCTTGATCCGTCGATATCTTTGGATGAGGTCGTTAAGATGTTGGCCGAACGCACCGAAGGTTACTCCGGAGCAGAGTTGGCCGCGGTATGCGAAGAATCCAAGATGGCGGCGGTCCGTTCGGTAAATTACTCAAAGACCGTAGCCCTGGGACAAGATATGATATTCGTTGGGCTCGAAAAAGTGCAGCGAATGAGGGCAGACCGCCAAGCTCTGGAAGAAGCCAAACTGACTGCCTGATGCTTGCGTTGGCAGACCAACGGTTAGGGATATAACAGAAGGGGCGGGTGATCTTGAAGATCACCCGCCCCTTCTTTGTCTTAACTTATTATCCTAGCGGCAGTTATCTTTTGTAACCGTGAGCATCTTCCAGAGAACCTCTGAACAACTCGCCTGAAGACCGTCATTCCCGCCCCCTGAAGCCCGTCATTCCAGCGAAGGCGGGAACCCCCCCCTCGCCCCTCTGCAGGGACGGGTTTCACGTCCATCCTCCGCATCCAAGCGGACTTATTCAGACTATCCCTAAGGCGCCTCCTCACCCGAAAGACCGTCGTAGTAATGGGCAGGCCATCAGAGGGAGACCTTAGATTCCTCACTCCGTTCGGAATGACAGTGGGGAGTTCGGAATGACAACCTGGGGATCCCTTCCCCTCATTGTCATTCCGAGGAGCGCCTCTTCCCTGTCATTCTGAGGCGCACCTCCTCCCTGTCATTCCGAGGCGCACCTCTTTCCTGTCATTCCGAGGGGCGCCTCCTCCCTGTCATTCTGAGGGGCGCCTCTTTCCTGTCATTCTGAGGGGCGCCTCCTCCCTGTTATTCCGAGGAGCGCCTCCTCCCTGTCATTCCGAGGAGCGCCTCTCCCCTGTCATTCCGAGGAGCGCACCCTTCCTGTCATTCTGAGGGGCGCACCCCGAAGAATCTAAGGAACCTCTGAACAACTCGCCTGAAGCCCATCATTCCAGCGAAGGCGGGAACCTCGCCCCTCTGTAGGGACGGGTTTCACGTCCATCCTCCGCATCCAAGCGGACTTATTCAGACTATCCCTAAGGTGCCGCCAGACCGTCGTAGTAATGGGCAGGCCATCAGAGGGAGACCTTAGATTCCTCACTCCGTTCGGAATGACAGAGGGAAGTTCGGAATGACAACCTGGGGATCCCTTCCCCTCATTGTCATTCCGAGGAGCGCCTCCTCCCTGTCATTCTGAGGCGCACCTCCTCCCTGTCATTCTGAGGGGCACACCCTTCCTGTCATTCTGAGGGGCGCACCCTTCCTGTCATTCTGAGACGCACCTCCCCCTGTCATTCTGAGGGGCGCCTCCTTCCTGTCATTCTGAGGGGCGCACCCTTCCTGTCATTCTGAGGGGTGCCTCCCGAAGAATCTAAGGAACCTCTGAAACAACTCGCCTGAAGCCCGTCATTCCCGCGACGGCGGGAACCTCGCCCCTTTTTAGGGACGGGTTTCACGTCCATCCTCCGCATCCAAGCGGACCTATTCAGACTATCCCCAGGCGCTCGATCCCGCCGTGACCGATGAAATCGTACAAGCGCGACTGGACATGGTGGGAGACCGTCGGTCAGAGCTATAACAAAAGGGGTGGGTGATCTTGAAGATCACCCACCCCTTCCTTGCCTTAACTTGTTTTAACGGCGGTTATCTTTTGTAACCGGGAGCATCTTCCAGGTGCTCAATTCCACCGTGCCCGATGAAATCATACAAGCGGGACTGGACATGGTAGGAGACCGCCGGATTGTATGGGTCGGGGTTGAAGTGCTGGTGTTCAACGTTGGCAGGAATGTACATCACATCGTACTTTTCCCACTCCCACCTGGCGCCATTGTGGACATCGTAACCGCTGCCTTCAACGATCATATGAAGCTCTTCGCTCATATGGCGGTGTCTGCCGCTGGAACCACCCGGCGGGATTTCCTGGAGCCATGCTTCATATGTGAGCAGGCCGGTGGGAATCGACGGGTGCACCAGGTACTTGATCTTCCCGAACTGGGTATCTTCCCAAGGCATCTGACTGCCCTTTACCACGTGGGTGCAGGCTTGGCGCCACTTGACCTCTTCGGTCAGGTGCTTCATATACCCTTCATAGGTGTCCGCCGGCGGATGAGGCAGGTCAGGATAAGCCATCCGTTCCGCCATGATCTTCTGCAACTCCTCATCAGCTCCAAGAAGCTTCTGCTCTTCTTCGGACAACTCACGGTAGTTGGGGTGAATCTCCAGTTGTTCGGTGCCGCCCAGACCCATGAACTCGATGGACCGGTTGGTCGTCGCAAAGAACCTGGCTCCCGTTACCGGGTCGCCAAAGTGCGTATGGATGCAGTAGGAAGGAACGCACAGCACATCTCCGGCTTCCCAATCCCAGCGCACTCCATCATGGATTTCCCATCCACCACCTTCCATTATGAAGAAGATCGCCTCATTTACATGGCGGTGGGTGCCCATGTAATGGCCGGGCCTGAGCAGCTCATGCCATGCGTTCATGGTGTAGAAGGGAGCTGACCAGTCCTTTACCGGCACGGTATGAACCCGCTGGTCCATGTATTTGTGGGTGCAGCTTATGCTCTGGGTCCAAGGCCGGTCCTCGAACTTGATGAGGTGGGGTAGCGTGGCGAGGATCTCCTTGTCGGTCAAATGCCTCCGTTGATTGTCCTGTATAGCGGTATCGTACTCTATCGGTTCCGCTTCTTTTTCCCTGGTTCGCTCTTGTTCCAGCATGGCTCCTCCTGAACGTCGATCTAGGTGTAAAGCACCGATGGCGACGACGATAATGACCGTCGGGACGCCTTCCGGCCATCTTAACGGCAACGAAGCTCATTGTCAACAAGAACACAAACCCGGTAACTGTTCAGAGTTGGAGAGGTGAATTGCTCGGAATCTGGGTGGAGAGTACGGAGCAAGGGGCGTTTGATTGTGTTAAACGAGAGGGGTGGACAATGAAGTGGACCTTCGCACCACGAGCCGGGACACCCTGCTGGAGGTTATTGCCAAGCAGCAGACGATCATCGCCGAGCTGGAGCGACGGGTGAAGGAGTTGGAGGCCCGTCCGGGTACTGGCGGCCCGTCTGCAGGGATGCCGGGCAATAAGCCGCGCGCCAAGGGGAGTCAGCCGGAGAGAAAGGGATCGAGGAAGCGTCGTCTCCACGGCTTTGCCCGGCAGCGAATGGAACCCACGCGGCAGGTGGTGCATGCTCTGGAGTCGTGCCCCGAGTGTGGGACGGGCCTGGCAGGGGGATGGGTACAGCGGACTCGTGAGGTCATCGAGCTTCCGTTGGTTCCGGCGGAGGTGGTCGAGCACGTCTTCATGGCTCGAATGTGTGGGCTATGCCGGAAACGGCGGGTGCCCCGTGGTGCGTTGCAGGGATTGGCAGTGGGGCCTCGGCACCTTGGTATCAACCTTGCGAGCCTGATAGTGACGCTGCGGGAGGAGGGACGGCTGCCCATAAGGAGCATCCAGCAGTACCTTCAGACGGTGCATCGGTTGAAGCTGAGCGTGGGCGCCATCGTGGAGACGATTCATAGTGTGGCACGACAGGCCCGGATGGCAGTGGCCGAGACCCTGGAACGCATTCGTGGCTCTCCGGTGGTGCATGCAGATGAGACCGGCTGGCGTGAGGATGGAGTCAACGGCTACGTTTGGACCTTCAGCACTCCCACGGAGCGGTACTTCCTGCGTCGCGGTCGTGGCAAGGGGGTGGTGGACGAGGCGTTGGGAGAGGCATTCAGCGGAGTGCTGGTGAGTGACTTCTACGCCGCATATAACCACTACCCCGGCCTGAAGCAGCGGTGTTGGGCACACCTGCTGCGGGATATGGATGAGCTCATGGCTTGGTATCCTGATGACCTCGGCTTGGCACAGTGGGCCGGTGCGGTGCGGCGGGTATATGCCAAGGCCAGGACTTGCGTTCCTGCCGATGGCCCCCGGCTGGCCTCGCGACGCCAGTTGACCTTGGAGAAGGAACTGCTGGCGCTGTGCAGCCCCTTCTTCAAGGACCAAGCCGCGCCCCAGTCCAAGCTCTGCCGGCGCATAGAACGGTTCATCAAGGAGCTGTTCGTCTTCGTGTCCCACCCAGACGCGCCGTCGGAGAACAACGCCGCCGAACGAAGCCTGCGGCACCTGGTGATCAGCCGTAAGATTAGCGGCGGCACTCGCTCCAAACAGGGCAGTGACACCAAAATGACCCTGGCATCCCTCTTTGGGACATGGCGCGCCAAGGGCCTCAACCCCCTCTTGGAATGCCGTGACCTACTACTTTCCCCTCAACTCTGAACTGTTACCAAACCCGCAACTGTTCAGCCCCCATAAGCCGAATTTTGCGCCCCCTCCCCAGGTTGTCGTTCCCACCGCCTTCTCCACCGCCATTCCCACGACCCCCTCCACCATTCCCAATCCCTCCACGGTCATCCCAAACCCCCTTACTGTCATCCCAAACCCCCTTACTGTCATTCCGACCGCCCCTAGGAATCTAAGGTCTCCCTTAGAGCACAGTCCATTCCTACACAACCGCACGTGTGCCCAGAGATTTTAGATTCTTCGTCGTGCGCTCCTCAGAATGACAATGAGGAAGGTGCCCCTCACAATGACAGGGGGAAGGGCACTCCTCAGAATGACACGGAGGGGTGCCCCGGTGAATGACATGGAGAGGGGGCCGACTGTCGTGCCGAACGCCCCTTACTGTCATTCCGAACCGCAGTGAGGAATCTAAAATCTCCCTCTAAGGACTGGTCCATTTCTACGACGGGCCATCGGGTGAGCAGGCATTTTAGATTCTTCGTCGTGCGCTCCTCCGAATGACAGGAAGGGGGGCGTCATTCCGAACCGCAGTGAGGAATCTAAAATGCTTCCTCCAATGGCCAGCCCATTACTACGACGGGCCATCGGGTGAGCAGGCATTTTAGATTCTTCGTCGTGCGCTCCTGAGAATGACAGGAAGGGGAGGCACCCTCAGAATGACATGAAGGGATCACCCCGGTAAATGACAATAAGGAGGCCCCCCACAGAATGACATGGAGGGCCGACTGTCATTCCGAACGCCCCTCTCTGTCATTCCGAACGCAGTGAGGAATCTAAAATGCTCCCTCCAATGGCCAGCCCATTACTACGACGGGCCATCGGGTGAGCTGGCATTTTAGATTCTTCGTCGTGCGCTCCTGAGAATGACAGGAAGGGGAGGCACCCTCAGAATGACATAAAGGGGGTTGCCCCGGTGAATGACATGGAGGGGCGGGCCGACTGTAGTGCCGAACGCCCCTTACCGTCATTCCGAACGCCCTCTCTGTCATTCCGAACCGCAGTGAGGAATCTAAAATCTCCCTCCAATGGCCAGTCCATTACTACGACGGGCCATCGGGTGAGCAGGCATTTTAGATTCTTCGTCGTGCGCTCCTCAGAATGACATAAAGGGGGTTGCCCCGGTGAATGACATGGAGGGGCGGGCCGACTGTAGTGCCGAACGCCCATTACCGTCATTCCGAACGCCCTTACTGTCATTCCGAACGCCCTCTCTGTCATTCCGAACGCCCTCTCTGTCATTCCGAACCGCAGTGAGGAATCTAAAATGCTCCCTCCAATGGCCAGCCCATTACTACGACGGGCCATCGGGTGAGCAGGCATTTTAGATTCTTCGTCGTGCGCTCCTCAGAATGACAGGAAGGGGAGGCACCCTCAGAATGACATAAAGGGGGTTGCCCCGGTGAATGACATGGAGGGGCGGGCCGACTGTAGTGCCGAACGCCCCTTACCGTCATTCCGAACGCCCTCTCTGTCATTCCGAACGCCCTCTCTGTCATTCCGAACCGCAGTGAGGAATCTAAAATGCTCCCTCCAATGGCCAGCCCATTACTACGACGGGCCATCGGGTGAGCAGGCATTTTAGATTCTTCGTCGTGCGCTCCTCAGAATGACAGGAAGGGGAGGCACCCTCAGAATGACATAAAGCGGGTTGCCCCGGTGAATGACATGGAGGGGCGGGCCGACTGTAGTGCCGAACGCCCCTTACCGTCATTCCGAACGCCCTCTCTGTCATTCCGAACCGCCCTCTTTGTCATTCCGAACGCCCCTTACCGTCATTCCGAACGCCCTCTTTGTCATTCCGAACGCCCTCTCTGTCATTCCGAACCGCAGTGAGGAATCTAAAATGCTCCCTCCAATGGCCAGCCCATTACTACGACGGGCCATCGGGTGAGCAGGCATTTTAGATTCTTCGTAGTGCGCTCCTCAGAATGACATGGAGGGGGCGCTCCTCATAATGACGACAAAGGAGGTGCTCCTTACAATGACGACAGGGGCGCTCCTCATAATGACATAAAGAGGAATGCTGCTCAGAAGGGCAATAAAGGGGCCGCCCCTCAGGATGACATGAGGGGCGCCCCGGTGGATGACGACGAGGGGAAGGGGTGATCACCTGCGCTTCTGATGAAATCTGCGGGGCCAGCCCGGGGGCTCATTTGGACAATGAGCACGTTGTGGGCGGGTCATCGCCATCCCGATCATCCCGATCAGCCCAATCATCCCAATCATCCCGATCAGCCCAATCATGCCGATCAGCCCAATCATCCTTGTCTTGGGCCTTACTGGCCTTCTATTTTTTAGATGGGGCGTTTGTAATCGGGAGCATCCTTCAGGTGCTCCACACCGCCGTGCCCGATGAAGTCGAAAAGCCGGGACTGCACATGGTAGGTCAGCGACGGTTTGAACGGATCAGGATTGAAGTGCTGGTGAACGGTGTTTTTCGGGATATGGACCAGATCGAACTGGTCCCAATCCCACTGGACGCCATTGTGAATGTCGTAACCTTTACCTTCGAGCACCAAGTGAACCTCCTCAGCCATATGGCGGTGCTTGCCGCTGCGCCCGCCTGGAGGAAGCTCTTGGAGCCAAGCTTCATAGGTCATCAGGCCGGTCGGTATCTTGGGATGCACCAGATATTTGATGCGGCCCATCTGGGTATCTTCCCACGGGCGGTCCTTACCTTTCACCACATGGGTGCAACCCTGACGCCACTTTACCTCTTCCGCCAGCTTCTCCAAGTACTCCTCATAGGTATTGGTCGGCGCTCTGCCCAAGGGAGGATGGGCCATCCGTTCAGCCATGATCCTTTGCAGGTCTTCGTCGGCGCCCATGAGCATCTGCTCTTCTTGGGAAAGTTCTCTGTATCCGGGGTGAACCTCCAGCTGCTCTCGATCGCCACATCCCATGAACTCGTATAGACGCTGGGTGACCGCGAAGAACTTGGCTCCAACTACCGGGTCGCCAAAGTGGGTATGGATGCAATAGGTGGGAACGCACAGCACATCTCCGGCTTCCCAATCCCAGCGCACACCATCATGTATTTCGTATCCGCCCCCTTCTTGGATATAGAAGATGGCTTCCAGTATGTGCCTGTGGGTGCCCATGTAATGGCCGGGTTTCAACCATTCATGATGGCCTTGCAGCGTATGAAAGGGTACTATCCAATCATCGACAGGGGCCCGCGAATCACGGCGATCAAGGTGCTTGTGGGTGCAGCTAACCCCCTGTGTCCAAGGAAACTCCTCGAATTTGATCACATGAGGCAGGTCCGCCAAGATCTCCTTGTTGCTCCGGAACTTTCGAATGCCCTCTTGGGTGAACGTATCATACTGAATCGGCTCCGCTTCCTTTTCCCGCATCTTTTCTCGCTCAAGCATCCTATCCCTCCTATTCCAAGGCTGTCCCTGCGCCAAAATTGAGGTTATGTTATCCGGGGCTGCATTGGGTGTCAATCAGACCAAAAATAAATGGGAGCCCTTTTTCAGGGCTCCCATTTATTTAGTTACCTAGGTACTGGAGGACAAGCTGGGACTGGTCTATCGGCTCTGCCAGCCCGGAGCATCTTCCAAGTGCTCGATTCCACCATGTCCGATGAAGTCAAACAGACGGGATTGGACGTGGTAGACCAACGCCGGCTTATAAGGATCGGGGTTGAAGTGTTGGTGGACGGTGTTGTGAGGAATGGCCACCACATCTCCTTCTTCCCACTCTTGTTTCACACCATCATGAACGTCGTAGCCGCTGCCATCAAGGATCAGCTGCAGCTCTTCACCCATATGACGGTGCTTGCCACTGGAACCTCCGGGCGGGATTTCCTGGATCCATGCTTCGTAGGTGACCAAGCCGGTGGGAATCTTGGGGTGGACCAAGTACTTCAGGCGGCCCATGCGGGTGTCTTCCCAAGGCATCTGACTGCCCTTGACGACGTGGGTGCACCCGGAACGCCATGCGCTGTCGTCGGAGAGCTTCTTCATGTACTTTTCGTAGGTGTTCGTCGGCTCACCTTGGAACGCAGGGTAAGCCATCCGCTCAGCCATGACCTTCTGAAGGTCTTCATCCGCTCCCATGAGCTTCTGCTCTTCTTCCGTCAGCTCGCGGTAGTTGGGATGGACTTCCAGCTGCTCGGTGCCGCCCAATCCCATCATATCGTACAGACGTTGGGCGGTAGCAAAGAACCTGGCCCCGGTCACGGGGTCCGAGAAGTGAGTGTGGATGCAGTAGGTCGGCACGCACAGGATGTCTCCTGCTTCCCAATCCCAGCGCACCCCGTCGTGAATTTCCCAGCCACTTCCTTCTTGTATGTAGAAAATCGCTTCGAGGATATGCCGGTGAGTGCCCATGTATTTGCCGGGCCTCAGGATTTCATGCCAAGCATTCATGGTATGGAACGGAAGGGTATACTCCTCCGGCCCAGCTGCATGATGCATGTTGTTCATGTACTTATGGGTACAGCTTATACCTTGTGTCCAAGACCGGTCTTCGTATTTGACGACATGGGGCAAGCTGGCAAGGATCTCCTTCTTGCCCCTGTTTCTGCGGATGTTGTCTTGGGCTGAGGTATCATACTGGATGGGTTCGGATTCTCGTTCTTTTACCCGTTCTCTTTCTAGCATCTCTCCTCCTACAAAACTCGTGCCCGGGTTGCGCTTACATTACGGACAGCTTCGGATCCGGGTGCCGCTCTCGGCGGGTTTCCCTAATTCTTATCATTTCACAGGTTGATTGTCAATATAGCATAAACTCATATGGAAAAGCTTTGCATGATTCGGAGCCGCGATGATGCTATCATGGACAACATTCGCATCACATCAAGGGAAATCAACCTAGGAGCAAGAGATGTCAAACGATGTTGCACTGGACCGGGTTGCGGTACACCGGAGGGAATCTGCAGTTCTGGGGCAGCTATTGGAAAGCCTTGCCGATGATGATTGGCAGAAGATGAGCTCCTGTGACCGGTGGAGCATTGCTGATGTAACAGCTCACTTATCCAGCGGCCACATAGGCAGGGCTGAAAACATCGGACGCGGGATCAGGGGTGAACCTCCAACGGCCCCGCCGAACTACAATATGCCCGCAGGCGGGCCTGCCAGAGATCAGATTATTGCAGAACGAGCCATATCTGTGGAACGGGAACATCACGGCCAACTGATATCGTACTTCAAAGGAGGGGCACAGCAGCTTAACGACGTACTGGAAGGAATAGCGCCCGAGGTTCTGGAGAACCCCTGCTGGCATGGACGGGGGATTCGATCAGTGCGGGCGTATATCGATCTGTCCATCGCGGAGCAGGCGATGCACTCTTGGGATATACGGTCTGGTCTCACAGCTGACGCTCATATGAACCCGGAAGCGCTGCCGGCTTTTCTTGATGAAGCTCCCAGATGGTGGGGGAATATTTTCAAACCCGGTGCAAAACTGTCATCAGCCATCAGGTACAGGTTCCGGGTGGGAGAACCCTTCCGCCGCACGGTGGATGTTGTGGTGGAAGGGGATGCTTGTTATGTCGAAGAGGATGCCAGCCGGCCGTCGGATGTCCAGTTCGATTGTGATACGGAGACCTACGTGCTCATGGCTTACGGAAGGGTGCACAGGAAACAAGCTTTGGAGAATGCCCGCTTACTGGAGTCGGAAATCGAAGATTCGGGGTGCAGCGCCCTGTTTGATAACTGGTTTTAGGCTGGTGGGGGCGTTTTGCGGCTGGCTGATTCCCACAAACAAACATAATCGTACTCAACCACCAGTTCATCTCGTTGGTTGTGGGCAGTGACCCTGAACGTGATGAACTTGTTGTCTTTCCGCTGGAACTTGTTTATCACCTGAGTGGAACTGGTGATGGTATCGCCGGGCGCCACCGTTGTACCTTGAAAGTGCACATCGGTGGCAACGAAAGGTGTGCTCCTGGGGTTTGTCGAAGATTGCTCAGGAGCAATGCAGCCTCTGGCCGCAATGACATCGATCCTACGCTGGGGAGCAAACGTGTAGATCATGGTTGGTGGAGCTAGCACACCGGCATATCCCGCTTCCTTCGCAGCAGCATCGCTGATATAGACCGGGTTTTCGTATTGGACAGCTCTACAATAATCTGCGATATTTTCCGCTGTCACATCGTAGATGAAGGGCGGGGAAGCATCGCCAAGCTGGGCTACTTCCCACTCATATATTGTCTCTTGGCCTTCAGACCCAGAAGCCTCTTCGTCATCAACAACCAATGCTGTAATCTCCGTCGATATTATTGTTCCTGGCGTGGTGTCTGGCCAACAGGACCCGCCTTTGGACCACCCGGATTGCCCCAGGTTGCGACTCTCCGGGGAGTAATCCTGATCACAGGGCTGTCTTCGATGTCCATCTCACGGTACTGCTCGTACTTCTTGCGCAGCAACGTTACAGCATCCTGCTGCACGGTCCCCTCGTAGATGATCTCGGCGGTCCCTGTGATCAGTATATACCACAAAGAACCCCATTCTTCATCGTAATGGTCCAACACCAAGGAAGCTTGGGGATTGGCAAGGATGTTGCGTACACGCTTCAGCTTGTTCGGTTGTACCGTCTTGGGCTTCTTGTCCAGCACAGAATAAATGTGATGCCCGTCAAAGGCAAAACATATCGGGACCACAGAAGGAACCCCCCGAGCGTCTGACGTTGCCAGCCGCGCTACCCGCCAACTGCCAAGTATTTGAAGTTCCGGATCAGAGTAACGTACCAAGGGTAACCACCATATGAATACAAAGAAAGGTTGTTGAATTTCAGCCCGGCCTCAGCTATCGGGCCACGGGGGGCTATGAAGGCGCTGCGGTCATTACGTGGCCCAAGATGAGGGACCCCGGAGGACATATGTCACACATCTTATATGCCTTACGGTCCAAAAGGAAAGGAAAGAGGGTCCTCTGTAGCTTGGACAGCTTCCAGCGCTTCCTTGGCAGCATCTTCCAAAACCGGGTCTTCCATCTTTAAGCAACGGCGGAGGGCCCTTCTGGCGAGAGAACCGCCGATCGTGCCAAGAGATCTGATGGCTGCCAGCTGCACCTGAAGATCATCATCCTGGATGAGTGAGACCAGATGAGGCGTTGCATCTCCATCGTCGATTTCACCACACGCGGTGGCAGCTTCATAACGGACTGCCGGAACGGCGCTCTGCAGTTCTCTGTACAGCGCCTGGAGCCAGTTGGGGTTGCCGGTTTTGCCCATCGCATACAAGGAGCTGCACTTGAGGTCCAGGTCATCGCTGTTGTAGGCCAACTGTATGTGTTTGTTTACATCTGCAACATCGAAAGGGGCGGCAGATTCCAAAGCACGCCGGCGGACACCCAACCACTCATCTTCATCTTCCAAGACCTGCATGAGGGATTCCCTGACCTGATCGCCGTCTTTGGATAGTATCTTGCCATCTTGGGCAAGCATGGAGAACTTCCCCAAAGCCATCGCAGCTGCGGCACGAACCTCGCCGGAGTTGTCGCCCTTCAGAACGTCCGTCAAAGAAAGGATGAGCGACCGGTCCTCTATCTCCCACACACCTTCGATGGATCTCTGCCGGACCTTTGCGTCAGGGTCTTTGAAGCAAACCCTGAGGACAGAGGCGAAATCCAGGTCGGCATTCTCCTCTGCTGCCACAACCATTGAATCGACAACCTGACGGCGCCGGATAACGTCCATCTTGGACCAAGACCTAGCAAACTGCCCCAGCTCCGACGGAGCCAGGCCCGATAACTCGACCAAGATAGGGTAGCTTAAGTTTGTATTGGCATCAGCTATATCTTGAAGCCACTGATCCAGAGACAAAGTCGATTCCTCCTGCCCGGCAATACCCATCGCCAATCAACTGTCCAACAACGGGGGCATCTACTCAATTAAGGAACCTCTTCAATTAAGGAACCTCTGAACAACTCGCCTGAAGCCCGTCATTCCCGCCCCCTGAAGCCCGTCATTCCCGCGAATGCGGGAACCTCGCCCCTCTGTAGGGACGGGTTTCACGTCCATCCTCCGCATCCAAGGGGACTTATTCAGACTATCCTTAAGATTATTGAGTGTCGGTCAATGCTCCACTTACAACCATTGTTTAGCCCTAATCCACCGAAGGACGGCGTGTAGGAGGCCTGCTGAAGAAACAAAAGGGTGCGCCTCTGAATCTGGGATAATGGTTTTGTAACAGAAAACCGGTCCCAGAAAAGGAGCACCCGATAGATGCTACCACGTAACCACCCCGACCGCATCCAAATCGCCTTCGACGATCACCGCCTGGTGGCCAATGCCGGGCTGATCCTTCCCGCCACCCTCGCCCTGCGCCTTGGCCTGCCCCAACTCCTCCGGAAGGACCTCGACCTCGGCGGCGCACCGGGCCGGGCGAACACCGGCGACAAGATGATGACCCTGGTGGCCTCCGCCCTAGCCGGCGGAGATTGCATCGACGACGCCGATGTGCTGCGCGCCGGCGGGACCGCCCGCGTGCTCGGTTTCACGGCTAAGGCGCCCTCCACCCTGGGGACCTTCCTGCGCAGCTTCAGGTGGGGCCATGTCCGCCAACTGGACCGGGTGAGCCGCGAGTTGCTGGCCCGGGTCTGGAAGGCCGGTGCCGGACCCGGCGACGCGCCGTTCACCATCGACCTCGATTCCACCATCTGCGAGACCTACGGACTGGCCAAGGAGGGCGCCCGCCACCACGGCTATACCGGCAAGCGGGGCTACCACCCGCTGCTGGCCATCGCCGCCGGCACCGGAGACGTGCTGATGTCCCGGCTGCGCGAGGGCCGGGCCAACACCGCCCGCGGCGCCGCCCACTTCCTGCGGGAGACGGTGGGACGGGTGCGCTACGCCGGGGCCAACGGACGACTCACGCTACGGGCCGACAGCGGGTTCTACACTCATGGCGTGGTATCCGTCTGCCGCAAGATGGATGTCCGCTTCTCCATCACCATCCGCCAGCACAAGAGCCTGCGCAATCTCATCGAGGCGATACCAGAGGATGCCTGGACTCCCATTCCCTACTGGATGGACGGCGCCGCCGATGTGGCCGAGACCACCTGCACTCCGTTCCAGAGTGAACCTGACGCCGCACCGGTGCGGCTCATCGTCCGGCGTGTGAAGCCCACGCCCGGTTCCCAGCTGGCCCTCTTCGCCTCCTACAGCTATCACGGCTTCATCACCGACCGGGACGGGGAGATGCTCGAACTGGAGGCCGACCATCGCCGCCACGCCGAGATCGAGAATGCCATCCGAGACCTCAAGCACGGTGTGGGGTTGAACCATCTCCCCTCGGGCCGCTTCGCCGCCAACGCCGCCTGGCTGGCGGTACAGGTGATGGCCCACAACCTCGCCCGCTGGACAGCGCGCATCGGTCTGGGCGAGCAGATCGTGACCACCAAGACCCTCAGACGACGGTTCTTCTCCCTGGCCGGACGGATCACCCGCTCGGCACGCCGCCTCACACTGCATCTGCCACAGCGCTGGCCTTGGGAAGCCCAGTTCGATCGTGCCCTGGCCCGATTGCGCGCCCTGCCACTCCCTGCCTGACGGCGCCCGTCCGCCACTGACTCGCCAGCCAACCCAACGTCCCCGCAAACTCGCGCCAGCCCAGTCCGCGAGCGCCTCTTGCCGTGTCCTATCCCGCCATCTCGCTCTCCACAGCCACTGTAGGCCGCCATCGGTGCCCCCAAAAGCGCCTGCAGACCGCCCGCCAACCTCCCGTCTACCCAAATTCGAGCCCGGATCATCGCGCCTGTAACTCCCTCACCCCCTTCCGCTGTCCTCACGCCGTCCATCCCTGTCCATCGGTGGATTCGGGCTTAGCAGCACAAGAAACCCGCAAACCAGCTATCTTCTCTGCTTTGCTGATCCAGCAAGTCTTGACGTCCTGTATACATTACCAAAGATCATGCTGTTCTTCATCGTTTTCCATGAAGATATTTTGTAGTTGCACGTTGATAGTAAGGGCTAAGGTGGAACTGGATCTTCGGGAGGGTGGACGGTGTGCATCAGTATAGCATACCCCTTCCACAGCAACTCAAACGCATCGTCCCCCAGCCTTCATCTCTTGGATAGAAACTTTGGAAAGTGCTACAATCGGGCTGTGATAGCATCCGACGCGAAAGCAGAACGCACCCCGGCCAAGGTCAAAGCAAAAGAAAGAAAGCCCGTTCGGCCAAAGATCAGCTCACCCGATGTGCTGGACATCTTGGCAAAAGAGTATGGGCCCTTCCCCAGAGAACCCCGCTACGATCCAACCTCAGAACTGGTCTTTACGATCCTTTCTCAGCACACCTCGGATATCAACTCTGAGCGGGCTTTCAAGCAGCTCATGGAAACCTTCGACACCTTCGAAGCCGTTGCCGAGGGTGACCTTGATGTGATAGCTGAGTGCATCAAGCTTGGCGGCCTTGCCAAGGTTAAAGCACCCAGGATAAAGCAGGTCCTAAATCTGATATTGGAGATGAGGGGTTCTCTTGACCTGCACTTCTTGCAAGATATGCCTTTGGAAGAAGCCAAAGCATGGCTCAAGCAACTCCCTGGAATAGGCCCCAAGACTGCTGCTATCATTCTGAGCTTCGCCTTGGGGATGCCCGCCATGGCGGTGGATACCCACATTTTCCGTGTGGCGAAAAGATTGGGCCTGATCGGCCCTAAAACGAGCTACGACCAAGCTCACGATGTTTTGGAGCAGTCGATACAACCTGAGAAGGTGTTCGATTTCCATGTTGCTCTCATTACCCACGGGCGCAAGGTGTGTAAGGCGCCCAAACCTTGGTGCGACCGGTGTGACCTGGCGTATGCATGTCCTTCAGCCGGGTTGTGGAAGAGCGCCGCGGCATCCAACAATGGGTCCTCCCCCAAGTCGACCACGAAAGTTCCCAAGCCCAAGATCCAAAAGAAAAGTAGTGCAAAAACATGACAGTCAAAGTAGGAATAGTCAACGTTACAGGCTATGCAGGATCCGAGCTGGTAAAGATCCTTGCACACCACCCCGATGCTGAGGTCGTTTCCGTTACCGGACGCAGCGCCGCCGGAAAGCGTCTGCCTGAGGTCCTTCCTTACTTGGCGCACATTGATCTGCCGATAACCGAATCCATCGAAGGATCGGTGGACGTCGCATTCTCAGCCCTTCCCAGCGGCGCCAGCGCATCTGCGCTGCTTCCGTTGATCGAAGATGGCATTAAAGCTATAGACATCGCCGCCGACTTTCGAATCCACGATGCTGAGGAGTACGCACAAGCTTACCAAACGGAACATCCGGCCCCTTATCTGCTGGAAAAAGCCGTCTATGGGCTTCCCGAGATTCACCGGCAGGCCATCCGCACCTCCAACCTGGTGGCCAATCCCGGCTGCTATCCGGAAGCTGCCATCTTGGCTTTGGCTCCTGCGGTCCGAGCAGGGATAATCGCTGACGATATTATCGTAGATGCCAAGTCGGGGATTTCCGGCGCCGGAAGGGGCGGAATCACGACCACCACCTTGGACCACTTCGCCGAAGCCGATGAAAACGTGACCGCCTACGGTCTTGACGGCCACAGCCACCAACCGGAGATCGCCCAAGAGCTGGCCGAACTAAGGGAATCAGCATCAGCCAAGGTTACATTCATTCCCCACCGCATCCCGATGGTCCGGGGTATATTGGCAACCTGCTATGCGCCGCTCTTGGATTCAACATTGACCAAAGCGAAGGTGCGCGACCTATACCACGAATTCTATGATGCCGAACCCTTTGTTCGGGTGACAGATCTGCCGCCGCAAACAAAGCACACAACCGGCACCAATATGTGCTTGGTGTACCCCGCCATAGATGTCCGGGCTGGCCGGCTGGTGGTCGTAAGCTGTATTGACAACCTGGTTAAAGGTGCGGCGGGACAGGCAATCCAGAACATGAACCTGATGTTCGATCTGGATGAAACGGCTGCCCTGCACCTACTAGCGGTCTATCCATAGCTGCTGTATAATGGCTGCGCGTGCCCCCATCGTCTAGCCCGGTCAAGGACGCCACCCTTTCAAGGTGGAGATCAGGGGATCGAAGCCCCTTGGGGGCACCATTTTTATTTCCCTCAGGTTGTCACGGACGGTCTTCCTTTGACGTTCCCAGCCAGCAGCCCCGAACGTCCGGTCGACGAACATCCCGCCTACCTCCGGTCGAACTTGTGGCATGTGGTTCTGTGCTGTAATCTGAGCCATTGCGGACTATGGCAGAAACCCGGTCATCCAAAGCCCCGTCTTCCAAAAGCGTCGGCGCCGGTTGTCGTTGTCCACACAACCTTGGTAATAATCAAAGGGCTTTAGATTGGCTCTAGCTGCTGTATTTGCTCTTCTAGCAGGTTTCGGGTTCGCCAGCGGGACGATCCTGGTACGGATCTGCACCCAACGAATCGCTCCGGCAACAGCCACCTTCTTTGGGGTTCTGGCCGGGGCCATTGTCATCCAGGTCCTTGCTTGGTCTATCGACTGGTCCAAGATGGATAACCTTTCTTGGCCGGTCTTTGGATGGCTGGTCCTCATGGCCGCCCTCGCATACCCCTTGGCCAGGGTGCTGAACTACACTGCGGTCAGCATGGTGGGGGCATCAAGAGCGACTCCCATGGGTTCCATCCAGCCCATCTTTGCGCTTGTACTCAGCGTCATCATTCTGGGAGAAAGGCCGAATTTAATAGTGGGCCTTGGCACCTTTGCAGTGGTTGGCGGCTTGGTACTGGTGATCAAAGGCCGCAATACAACCACAGAAGATGGTTCAGCGCAGAATCTTAACAACCTGGGATATTTCCTGGCTGCCGGAGCTGCTGCCACCTTTGCTGTCCGGGATATCATCAGCAGACATGTGGTTTCAGGAGAAACCTCGCCACTGATCGCTGCTGCCTTGGCCCTATCCATCGGAGCTGTGATGTTGTTCCTGCTGACCCACAGGGATGTGTTCCGAAGCATCCGTTCTGTTCCAATGCGGTTCATCTGGTTATGCGGGGTTGCCGGAGTGCTGCAAGGGTTGGCGGTTACCTGTGTGTTTCTGGCCCTGAGCCGGGCTCCCGTAACCTCAGTATCTCCGATAATTTCCAGCGCACCTTTGATGACGCTGATCCTGGCTCATATATTCCTCCAGCGTTTGGAGAGGCTGAATCCGATGCTGGTGGCCGGTACCGCCCTGAGCGTTGGGGGAGTAGCTACGGTAATTGTTGGGTCCAACTACTAGATGCCGGTTTGCCGTGATTCTTCCTAGGGATAGTCTGAATAAGTCCCCTTGGATGCGGAGGATGGACGTGAAACCCGTCCCTACAGAGGGGCGAGGTTCCCGCATTCGCGGGAATGACGGGCTTCGGGCGAGGTTCCCGCATTCGCGGGAATGACGGGCTAGGGGGGCGGGAATGACGGGCTTCGGGCGACGGGAGTGACGGGCTTCAGGCGAGTTGTTCAGAGGTTCCCTGGACCGCATCAGGCGGGCGCCCGGCATTATGGTAATATAGTGCAAGCGGAAGTCACGTATATGTCCGGTCGGTCTATCCTTCGGGCGGCCCACCTACCTCTGGGAAAATAAAACCATGGCAGATATAGAACGTACATTAACCAAGACTGAGCGCAACCTCTGGAACGCCATCATAGCGGAGGCAATGGCCAATCTTAAGTACTGCGCCTACGCCCATAAAGCCCTTTCTGAAGGTCACCCGGAGGTGGCGCAGATCTTTCAGGAAGTGGCTGGGGCTGAAAACATCCACGGCGTCAACCACCTTCAGGTTTCGGGGGAAATAAAATCCAGCTTGGAGAACCTGCGCGGCGTCATACAAGGGGAAGCCAAGGAGATCAACGCAGTTTACCCGCGAATGGTGCGAGATGCCGTGGAAGAAGGCCGGACCGATGCTGCAGAAACATTCACCATGGCGATGGACCGGGAACGCCATCATGTCGAAGTGTTTTCCAAGGCGCTGGAAGAGTTGGAAGCCAAGTTATCCAGCGGCGACCATACCTCAGATGGTGAATACTCCTCAACCTTCTCTGCCGCCCCTCAGATAGTACGAAGAGCTTCCGTCACAGAAGCTGACGTAGCCCCAACCTACGCCGCTGCCCGCGAGGAGGTGGAAGGGGAACGCTGGCGGATTACAGCAACCGGGCGAATCCGGGAAGTGGTATTCGGAGCCCAAGACGGGCTGATCAGCACCTTGGCTGTTGTTACCGCGGTAGCTGTTAGCGACTTGGCAGTAGGAAACACCATCATCTTGGTTGCAGGCTTGGCTGGAGCGCTTGCTGGGATGCTTTCGATGGCATCGGGAGCATACCTGGGGTCCAAAGCTCAACAGGATGTGCAGAATGCTGAGATCGCCAAAGAAGCCAAGGAGCTGGAGGAACACCCAGGAGAAGAACTGGCAGAATTGATAGTGCTCTACCAGAAAGAAGGATTGTCATTTACCGAAGCTAAAGGTGTGGCTGAACACATCGCCGCCGATAAGGACCTGTGGCTTCGGACCTTGGTGGAAAAAGAGCTGGGCTTAAGCCCGGAAATAACCTCCAATCCCATCAAGGATGCCCTTACGATGGGTTCCGCCTATATGGCGGCAGCTATAATTCCCATCTTTCCCTACTTTTTTGCTTTGGGGTGGCAAGCCTTAACCTCTTCGATCATAGCAACCTTGGTTGGTCTCTTCCTCCTTGGCTTGGGCAAAGGGCGGGTGGTGCAAAAATCTCCCATCCTACAGGGACTGCAGATTCTGGTCATCGGAGCTGTGGCCGCCGGAATCGGCTTTGTACTGGGAGAAATCATCCCAAGGGCGGTCACTTGATCCGGACGGCTCTGCCCAACTTTTACACTGCCAAACTAACACGCTCGTATTCCGTCAATGCGACGCCGGAGGAAACTGACCTACCCTTCTAGGTATCCAGGGTCCCGAAATTCCGTCAATGCGACGCCGGAGGAATCCCTTGCCATATGATCCAAGCCGGGCAGCCGCCGCCGCAGTGGAAGCCGCCGCCGCCGCCGCCCAGGTCCTGCAAGACCGGTTCAGGTCTGGCAAACAACCCTTGGAAACCTGGATGAAAAGTCCCGGAGCACTGGTCACCGATGCAGATATTGGCGCCGATAAGGCAATATCTGAGGTGCTCTTGAATTCGGGCTTGTCCATCGGAATTCGTTCTGAAGAAAGCACTTCAGGGTCCGTAGAACCTGACACCTGCTGGTTGGTTGACCCCCTGTGCGGAACAGTATCCTTCAGCGCCGGAATGGTCCATTGGGGGGTTAACATCGCCCTTCTGGTAGATGGTCAGCTAAGGCTGGGTTTGGTCAGCATTCCGGCAGCCAATGAGCAGTTGATTGCCGTTAAGGGCAATGGAGTGCATCTAAACGGGGTTCCATGGAAGGGTGCCGCACCAGCTGGAGAGCTTGCCCTGGCAACGGTGGGCGTGGAAGCTGATGGGGGTCATGAATGGGACCTAGTGCTGACAGCTGGCATCCCCTGGGTATCGCAGGTTGGACAGATCAACACCTTTGCTTCGGCGGCATATCCGGCTGCCCAACTATGTTTGGGACGACTATCAGCAGCGGTGTTCTATAAGATAGATCCCGTACACATTGCGGCGGGCGCATGTATCGCGATGGAATTGGGATTGCCCGCAACCGATGCACAGGGCCAATCTTTGGATTGGACAGTGGAAGGCGACCTACCCGTGGTGGTCATGGGTTGGCCGGAGGTGCATGGCCGGATCATCGAAGCCATGGGAGCTTCCGGCGCATCGTAGATTTAGGGAACCTCTGAACAACTCGCCCCAAGCCCGTCATTCCCGCGGCCCCAAGCCCGTCATTCCCGTCGCCTCAGGCCCGTCATTCCCGTCGCCTCAAGCCCGTCATTCCCGCCGCCCCAAGCCCGTCATTCCCGTCGCCTCAGGCCCGTCATTCCCGTCGCCTCAAGCCCGTCATTCCCGCCGCCCCAAGCCCGTCATTCCCGCCGCCTCAAGCCCGTCATTCCCGCGAAGGCGGGAACCTCGCCCCTCTGTAGGGACGGGCTTCACGTCCATCCTCCGCATCCAAGGGGACTTATTCAGACTATCCTCAGCTTTCCTTGGTCGCCCGGCCATCACCCGTCGATACCAGAAATGTGCTTTCCATCTTTCCATCCGCCGATGACCCATTGGCTACAAAGCAGGTCAGCATCTGGTGGGGTTCTAAAGAAACCTCCACAGATGCTCCACATTGGTAGGGAGCTGAGTATCTCTGGAGCGTATGGACCACCACCCCCGACGGAAGGGCGATGTTATAAAGGTAGTTTGAACCCCGAAAGGTCCGGGCAACTATTTTCCCCTTCCCTGACTCACATGGCCGGATGTCGATATTCTGGGGCCGCACCATGAGCGCAACCTCGGTGCCCACGGCGACCGGGGGATCTGTGCATACAACGCCTATTTCGGTTTCCAATCCCGCTTCGGTCGACCTGGCTGGTACAAAATCCGCCAACTCCAGAAAACGAGCGACAAATCGAGTGGCTGGTTGGTAGAAGATCTCTTCGGGAGTACCCACCTGCTCCAGCAAACCGCGGTTCATAACTGCTATTCGATCTCCCATGAAGAGAGCTGTATCCTGATCATGGGTCACATAGAGGGCGGTAACCCCCTCTGAAGAAAGAATGCCCTTGATTTCTCGGCGCAACTGGGACCGCAGCTGTGGGTCCAGATTGCTCAGGGGTTCATCCAGCAGAAGAGCCAACGGGTTGGGAGCCAGCGACCTAGCCAGCGCCACCCTCTGCTGCTCCCCCCCGGACAGCTGGTAAGGATACCTTTCAGCAAGGTGTTCCAGGTGCACCATTTTCAGCAGGCTATGAGCTTTCTCGGATTTGCTGTCTTTGGTCCAACCCTTGAGTCCGAATTCCACGTTCTGAACAACCTTCAGGTGCGGAAAGAGCGCATAATCCTGAAAGACCATTCCCAGGTTCCGGGCTTCGGGGGGCATCCACGCATTTGGCCCGAAGGCAGGTTTACCTTCCAAGAATATAGCTCCTTGGTCGGGAGTTTCAAAGCCGGCAACCAACCGGAGCAAGGTTGTCTTGCCGCTGCCGCTGGGGCCGACCAATACCAGGACTTCCCCGGATTTCAGGTCCAAGCTGACACCATTTACGACCGGACCCGCACCGAAGTCCTTGGTCACACCATCGCACCTGATGACCGAAGGCCCGTCCATTGGCATCTCCCTCCCAGATGGAGCACTTCACCCTTTGGTTGATTAACAGACTATCTTCGTCAAGGTGGAACGTCAACGAGGAACATGTCCGGTAACTGTTCAGACTTGGTGGAAAATGCGGGTGCCCGCCCGCCCCAGCTGTCATCCTGAGGAGACCCCCCTCCCCCCTGCCGTCCTGCGGGGATCCCCTCCCCCCTGTCATTCTGCGGGGACCCCCCCTGTCATTCTGAGGGGCGCACCCCGAAGAATCTAAGGAACCTATGAACAACTCGCCTGAAGCCCGTCACTCCCGCCGCCTAAAGACTGTCATTCCCGCGAAGGCGGGAACCTCGCCCCTCTGTAGGAACGGGTTTCACGTCCATCCTCCGCATCCAAGGGGACTTACTCAGACTATCCCTAACTCGTGAAGACTGGACAGTTACGTTGTCCGAGGGTACCGGTTTCCGTTTGGTCATACGCCGAAAAACCGATTCCCACCGACCCAAGGTGCAAAAAGAGGAACTGGCCGGCGGGAATCGGGAATCCATTTGGTAGATGACATCGGATCGACAGAGTTCACATCCTGACATGGTGCATCTCCCGGGCAAGCATCCAAGCTTCATAGTCCCCCAAGTACGAAAGGGTCGAAGATCTGTGCAGCCAGGTGTGCAGGCACGAATCTTCCATCACGTTATACATCGGATAATAAGCTTCCAGGTTTGATCCGATGCGACCGCGTTCCTCAGGATCATCCGGTCTATCAGAATCAGAAGCCGACCCGCTCAAGAAGCGAAATACACTTGTTAATGCGTTCATGCGAATCACCTCGTATGATATAACCATTTAAGCACTATTGATTATTAATGATAGCCTATAGCTGTTTTGTAACCATATATATACTACGATCATTAAGTTGTCAATATATCTATAACTACCATTAGTACATTCATATGAATCAGTCGTATGTATATGTGGACAAGTTGATGCACGGAGTATACAGGTAAGAACTACAAATCAATCAAGCGAGTTGATTTAAGTTCGTAGCTTAAGATTAACCAAGATTTCTGCGAGACAGCATTGCATAGATACTAATAATTTTAAGTAGCATATGATAATAATGCGACTGGATTGCAGTATATAGGAATGCCGGTTGCTATGACTGGCGCATTGAATAGACAAAGATATCCGCGGTGGGGCACACGCCGTGTCGGCTGCTGCGGTGTGTGTTGCGCAAGCGCCGGATAGCCCGGATCGGGCCTTCGGACACGCCTGCAGACTTCTAGGGATAGTCTGGATAAGTCCGCTTGTATGCGGAGGATGGACGTGAAACCCGTCCCTACAGAGGGGCGAGGTTCCAGCCTTCGCGGGAATGACGGTCTTCAGGCGAGTTGTTCAGAGGTTCCTTAGATTCTTCACTCCGTTCGGAATGACAGTAGGGCGCGTTCGGAATGACAGTAGGGCGCGTTCGGAACGACAGTAGGGCGCGTTCGGAACGACAATGGCGCCCCCCTGCCCGTCACCCTGGCGCGCCTTCCTCTCTGTCATTCTGAGGGGCGCACCCCGAAGAATCTAGGATGCTGGCTTACCCGCTGGCTCATCGTAGGAATGGGCTGGCCATTGGAGGGAGCATCTCAGGTTCCTCACTTCGTTCGGAATGACAGAGGGGGCATTCCGAACCCCCCAATGTCATTCCGAACGGAGTGAGGAATCTAAAATCTCTCTCTGATGCCTGGTCCGCTACTACGACGGTCCTTCGTGTGAGCCAGTATCTTAGATTCTTCGGCGTGCGCGCCTCAGAATGACAATGGGGGGTGCGCCTCAGGATGACAACGGGGGAGGGTGCTCTCCTCAGAATGACAATGTGGGGAGGGTGCTCCTCAGGATGACAATGGGAGAGATGGGTCTCCTCAGGATGACAATGGGGGAGGGTGCTCCTCAGGATGACAATGGGGGAGGGTGGTCGTCGGGATGAGAACGGGGGCGTGCCTCAGAATGACAGGGGGGGAGGGTGCTCCTCAGGATTGGGGAGGATTCGGGATGACGTTAATGTATTGTCATTCCGAACCCCCCAATGTCATTCCGAACCCCTCAATGTCATTCCGAACGGAGTGAGGAATCTAAAATCTCTCTCTGATGCCTGGTCCGCTACTACGACGGTCCTTCGTGTGAGCCAGCATCTTAGATTTTTCGGCGTGCGCGCCTCAGAATGACAGGGGGGAGGGTGCGCCTCAGAATGACAGGGGGAGGGGGTCTCCTCTGGATGACAATGTGGGGAGGGTGCGCCTCAGGATGACATGGGGAGGGTGCTCGTCGGGATGACAATGGGGGAGGGTGCTCCTCAGGATGGCGATGGGGGAGGGTGCTCGTCGGGATGACAATGGGGGAGGGTGCTCGTCGGGATGACAATGGGGGAGGGTGCTCGTCGGGATGACAATGGGGGAGGGTGCTCGTCGGGATGACAATGGGGGAGGGTGCTCGTCGGGATGAGAACGGGGGAGCGCCTCGGGATGACAATGGGGGAGGGTGCGCCTCAGGATGACATGGGGGGGAGGGTGCTCGTCAGGATTGGGGAGGAGGGCACTCCTCAGAATGGCGTCAATAACATGTCATTCCGTACCCCCTTGCTGTCATTCCGTACCCCCTTGCTGTCATTCCGTACCCCCTTACTGTCATTCCGTACCCCCTTACTGTCATTCCGAACGGAGTGAGGAATCTAAGGATAGTCTGAATAAGTCCCCTTGGATACGGAGGATGGGCGTGAAACCCGTCCCTACAGAGGGGCGAGGTTCCCGCCTTCACGGGAATGACGGGCTTCAGGCGGCGGGAATGACGGGCTTCAGGCGAGTTGTTCAGAGGTTCCTTGGATACCGTCGAGGAACGGTTGGAGGGCTTCAAGAAAGCCGGATGGATTATCGCCGGCTACAAGATGTCCCGCGCCGGAAACCACCGCTGAGGTGCTATTGGGGATGGTGAGAAGCATGTTCTTCAATGTTTCTTCAGGGAAGATATCGCTGTTGCTTCCCCGGATAATCAGGGTCGGACAGCCTATCCTGCCCAAGCACTCCCACAGTGCCTCGGGGGTCCAACTGCCAGCTTGAAACCCCGGCGAACGCAGGAGCTTGTCGTACTTCCAGGTCCACTTTCCATCTTCCCGCCGCCGGATGCTGTGTTTCAAAGCACCCAGCACCTGCTGCCTGGTTCGTCCTGTATATTCTTGGATCCTATCTGCAAACTCTTCGCGGGAATCCAGTTCATCGGGCAACTCACGGAATCTGTGGATACGGGACACACCTTCTTGACGCGTCCTCGGCCCTATATCGACTATCGCCAGGGCTTTTACAACCTCAGGGCGCCTCGAGGTGAACACATAGCTGTTTCGACCCCCCATGGAGTGCCCGACCAAGATGAACTGATCGAGACCCATGACATCTATGAATCCGTCCAGGTCCTTTTGATGAGCTTCCAGTGAATAATCGCCGTCTTCAGCCCATTGGGTTTCGCCGTGACCCCTAGCATCCAGAGCTATCACATGATAATCAGAGCATAAGCTCAGAGCTATGAAGTCCCAGCTGTGGCTCTGCTGGAGAGCGCCGTGCAGGAACAGGATGGGTTGTTTGTCCGGAGACCCCCAGTCCAGATAATGGACCCTGCGCCCATTTACTATAACCTCATGGTCTTGGGGTTCAACCTCCCTGGAAACGGTCAGGCCCATGTTACGGGCAGCTTCAAACAAAGTCAGGCCTTCTGTCTCGAGGGCCATACGGCTATTCTCCTATCAGGAAGTCGACCTAGTTGACTTTATACACCCACACCTGATGATAGACATCCGGCTCGCCTTTGGGAAGGGGTTGAAAGAGTTCGCCGGTCTCAACCAAGCTCCATTTGCCCGCCCGCTCCAGATGGTCCTGCTTTTCCTTGAAGCCGCTGCCTTCATACACATCGGGCCTCAGGGTAAAGACTATGTAACCACCGGGTTCGGTGATACGGACCAGATCATCCAAAGAGCTGGCTGGAGCATGTCCCAAGGTGAAAACACCCACGCTGGCAACAGCTCCCACAGAATTGGTGGGGAAATCCAGCTCCCCGCCCATGATCATCTGTCGCAGTTCCTGATATACGCCCTTTTTGCGGGCTTCATCCAGCATACCTTGGGACACTATGAGGTTTCGATAGCCCATCTCCCACAGGTCCTGTCCGACGAGGCCGGTGCCCACACCAGCATCAAGTATCCGAGCATCCGTAGGGACGTACTTTCTGATCATTTCCGTAGCTTTTCGAGGACCTATCCACCCGAACTCCTGCTGCAAATCAACGTCATAGTCCTTGGCCCACTCATCATAACGCTCGGCAAGGTCCTCGTTGCTGGTCGATGAATAAACCCACTGCACCCTATTTTCAACGTTCATGTTTTCCACTGCTTACCCCCGTATATGGTAATCGGTTTATCTCTTTTGGCAAACGTACATACCCCAACCCAGGTCCTGATCTTCCACAGCCCGTACCATCTGCTCGTAGGCGGTGGAAAGAAACTGATAGGTGTCAGAATCTTCGAGGCTCTTCTCCTTGGTAATCAAGGTCAGACATTGGTAGCTGGTCTTCAGGTGGGAAGAAAGATCGTGGGCTTCCAGCACCTCGAATCCGATGTCTTCAAGGGTGCTCTGGTATGATTCAAAGCTAAAATCCGTATCGAATAGAAGCCGGTCATGAACGTAGGTCCTAGCCTCTTCGCTGATATCCGGCTTGGGCTTGATCAGGTCGTCGAAGACGAGCACTCCGCCGGGTTGTAGCACACGATGAGCTTCGTACAGTGCTTTCTCTTTTTCATGGAAATGATAGATCGCCGCTTGGCTCCACACATGCGAAAAGGCTCCATGCTCAAAGGGCAGATCTGTTGCAGAAGTTTTTTCGAATGATATTAGACTCCTGGTCGGATCGGGGAGATGCTGAATCGAATCGATCGCATTGCCGATACGGACGCCGCTAAGGTCCACGCCAACGATCCGGCAGCCGGTCGTAGAGTTTAGCCAAGACGCCGAGGTCCCGTTGCCACAGCCCAGGTCAAGGACACAAGAATCGGCGCCAATTCCGGCCTTTTGGGCCATCACCCTATTGGTATTTTCACAAGCTTCCAAAAAGTCGATGCCTGTGGATGTGTCGAATATCCCCCAGTGGAGCCCTCCCTCCTTATCCCAAAAGCTCCGGTACAGGGCATCTTCTCCATCGTAGAAAGATTCTGTATCAGTTTCAGTGAATTTCCGCAGCATAATGAACGCCCTCCAAGTATTCCACGAAACGATTATTTTCATCTACCAATATCATCTTGGGTTCGATAGGGTCGGGGCTGACCTCGAACGAAAGGATTATCAAACAGTCTCCTTTTTCACACAGCTTAGCCCCCGCCCCTTGAACAGAAATGGTCCCAGACCCTGCCTCACCAGGAAGAACGTAGGTCTCCCAACGGTTCCCGTTGTCAACGTCGCATATCAAGACCTTCTCATATTCCCAGAGGTCTACCTTATCCATCAGAGCTTGGTCGATAATCACGCTGCCTATGTAATCAGCGTTGGCGCCAGTAACCCATGCTCTGTGGATCTTCGACCTTAATACTTCTCGCATACATCGCCTCCGATAAATTTTTCAAGTTTGCAGGCAGAAAGGTTAGAGGGACACAAAGTGGCAGCTTGGGGCTGAATCTATGTTGATCTAGCTGGTAGGGAAAGACTGAGTTAGTCCCTCTGGATTCGGATCAGGAAGCCGCTAAGGCTCGCAGGGGAGAGAATGCCTGAGGCTGTGGTGGTGGATAGCTGAGTTGAGCGCCGGTAGAGCGCATGTTGCCGCGGAAACCGATGCGCAATCCGCTTCTGAAAGCTTCTTGGTGTTTTGAGTTTGCGAAATATCAGCCACCCTGGTCCGGTTTTCAGCCTCGGGCCCGTAGACCGTTGGCGAGGAGTTCGACCCTTAAGGTATCTGCCAAAAATAGATCTGTCAAATCAGTCTTTTTCTTCTATGAAGGGGCATGTAGTTTATGTTTTCAACCATAATCCAGTCCAAAATGATCTTTTTACGTCGAATATAATTGGATTCCCAACGCCAGTCGCTTCCCTTATCGGCAACCCCATATCAGTGACCCCACAGTCAAACATCATCTGCGATATTGAAGGTTTCAAGGGATTAAGGTACTCTAACCACAACGATCGCACTACCCTTGGTTTCCACAACCAGCGCCAGCAGAGGAGGTGGAACATGGCAGAGATACTCGGACTGGGAACCACCCACTACCCATCCTTGATAGCTCCTGACGAAAACAAAAATTGGCCCCTTCCCCGGCTCCTTGCATCCCATCCCGGCGTCCCAGAAGAAATGAAGATCCCCACCAACTGGCCGGAACCCATGCGGATCGAATACGGAGAAGATGAAGGGGTGGCTTCTGCCAAGGTGCACAGGGACCGGCTCGTAGATGGCTTCCGGAGGATCAGAGCTGAGCTGGATGCTTTCGAGCCGGACTTTATCGTGCTGTGGGGAGATGATCAGTATGAGAACTTCAAGGAAGACATCATCCCTCCCTTTTGCATACTGGGCTACGAAGATATCGATTGCCAGCCCCTGACCCTGCGGGACGGCAGGCCCCGACCCAATGTGTGGAACGAACCACCGGATAAGGTGTTTTCTTATTCCGGCCATGCCGAGGCAGCCAGATATCTGACCACCAAGCTGATCGACCAAAACATCGATATGTCCTACTCATATCGCCCCCTGCACGAAGCTGGGCTGGGACATGCGTTCATCAACACACTGATGTACCTGGATTATGACCGCCAAGGATTCGATTACCCGGTGGTGCCATGCGCCATCAACTGCTACGGGAGCCGCGTGATCCGAAATCATGGGAGCTTGTTTCCCCAGGAGGTCGATGGCGTATACCTGCCTGCAGACCCGCCAAGCCCATCTCCCAAACGGTGTATGGAGGTCGGCGCAGCCACAGTCCGGGCCTTGGCGGACAGCCCTTGGAAAGTTGCCCTGGTTGCTTCTTCCAGTTGGTCCCACGGCTTCTTGACCGAAAAGAACCACTGGCTATGGCCCGACCATGAATCCGACCGGCAACGTATGGAAGAGTTGGCCGCCGGAAACTATGATGCGTGGCGCGAAGCGCCCACCTCATGCATCGAAGATGCTGGGCAACAGGAACTGCTGAACTGGATGTGCTTGGCAGGAGCCATGGAGGAGCTTGGACGTAAGCCGGAGATCGTCGACTACGTCGAAACCTGGATATTCAACTCCAACAAATGTATGGCGGTGTTCAGACCTTAGGTGTCCGGTAACAAGGAACCCTGATCGACAAAGGCAGGTGAAACCATGAAGAACGGCTTTAAGATATTCGATTGGGGATTATGTCTGTAATGCGAGCGTTTCCCGAATTCGCGGCAGATCGTCAACAACTTATAGCAACCTTGGATGCACTTGGCATATGCACCCCAGAGGACGACGCCAGCATAGTTGACTGGCATTACTACTTAATTGGTCTAAGACTGCGTGTGTTGACCGGCAACATTGAGGAAGCACGGAGCTTCTACATAGATGAGGAAGGTTAGGCTTCCCATGAGTGGTTTGCTTCAATGGTGGCAGTCCGAATTTACGGTGACGGAACAAGACTACATCCTGAAAGTATATCGTCCCATGATCGCGGGGAGTGGGGACTCGAATGCCAGAACGCCATTGCGCTACATCGTAGCGCCAGACGGGGCTATCGGTTCGATCAGTTCCTTGGCGGCACTCGCTACGTGGTTTCTAGGAGAAGCCGATCTCCCACTGGCGAGGCGCATTATGGCGCAGAGCGTTATCCGGAGGGAGAGCGAGGCTGGGGATATTCTTGACCGTCATTTCACCATTGGCCACATGATTAGAGTGTACTACCGAGACCGCAACCGAGACCCCGCAGCCTTGCACCTGGCTATTGAAGCGTGTCAGCAACAGATCGACTTGGCCCCCGTAGCGAAGAAAGCATTCCTCAAGGGGTATCCGTTAGCGGCTTTGCCCGCACATGGCGGATTTGAGCAACTGGCCATAATTCGAGAGAAAGAGAAGGATTACCTAGCGGCAATCCGAGTCGCAACGGAAGCGGAGGCTCAAGGATGGGCTGGGGATTGGGCTAAGCGGATAGCCCGTTGCAACAAACGAGAGGCCAGTAAATGCTAGGCCACCAGCTCCCGGTACTCCATTCGCTCGGTGTTGACGATGCGACGGAGCGTGTAAAGGAAGATATGGTCATTGTCTCGGTTGTTGTATCGCCATTCAAGCTCATCGAGGTACCGGTCCAGGTGTTTGGCGCTGACCTTGTGGAAGGCTCCAATGATGGAACGCTTGAACAGGCTCCACACGCCCTCAATGGAGTTGGTATGCACGTCTCCCACAACCCACTCCTCGGCGGAATGGTTGACCGTCTCATGGCGGGTGTTGTGGTCGGCAATACCCAGGTAGGACGCCAACTCATCGGTGTAAATGGCCTCCGCTTCGTCCTTGACTGTGTGGTTAATGAAGGAGTGGAGCGTGGCCCTCTTTGTGTCGGGTATCCTCGCAAGGCGGATACTCCCGTTGCGCTGGATGGCCCCGGCAACCCAGGTCTTATTGCCCTTGTAGGCGCGGCCCTTGCCCTTGGCCTTGCCGCCTATCAGAGTTTCGTCCACTTCGACCACTCCGAGAAGGGTCGGCCCCTCGAAAGGATCGTTGCCCATCGCTTCCCGTATGCGGTGACAGAGATACCAAGCCGTCTTGTAGGCTACTCCGAGGGTGCGCTTGAGTTGCAGTGCAGACATGCCCTTCTTGGACTCGCACATGAGGTAGACAGCGAGGAGCCACTTACGCAGGGGCAGATGAGAATCGTGCATGATGGTTCCTGCCGTTACGGAGAATTGGTACCGGCAAGCGTTGCAGTCGTACTGATTGCGGGCTTCTATCTCCGAGATGCCCAGCGAACCGCAACGAACACAAGCGACGCCGTTAGGCCAGCGAAGCCGTTCGAGCAGGTCGCGACACTTGGTGTCGGTGTTGAAATCGTCAACCAGAGTAAGGAGATTCGTCATGGCTCAGGCTCCTAAGAGGAAGTTGCTTCCGAAGAACATCGTGGAGAAGTCCGACTCCGAGATTGCCGAAAAGCTGTTTGGTAAGGCCGCAAAGAAGGAGCTAGACCGGCTCGTTGATGCTCCGAAGAAGTCCATAAAAGAAGTCTAATATGAACCGAACCCTGTGTCAAGTAGATAATCACCGTTTTACAAACGTACCTAAGCTGGGGCTAAGCCCTTCAAACTCCCATTCGAGAGGCAGATGATGAAGGCGATAGTAGGCGCCACTCTCATTGATGGCACGGGCGGGCTCCCGTTGGAAAATGCCACTGTCGTCGTTGGAGACACGGGCCGGATTGAAGCAGTCGGCCATAGCTCAGCGGTAGCTGTCCCTGAGGGCACGGCAATCATACCTGCCGGCGGGATGACCCTGATGCCCGGCCTTATCGACTGTCATGATCATCTGACCTCCCACGGCTACAATATTTTGGGCAGATGGGAATACGGAGAACCCCAGAGCTTACGACACATCCAGACAGCCATGGTTCTGGAAAAAGTCCTGCGCTCAGGCTACACAACGATCAGAGATGCCGGTTGGATGGATGCAGGACACAAGATGGCAGTAGAGCAAGGTCTGACCAAAGGCCCCCGTCTGGTTCTGGCCACCAGCCCCATATCCCCCACAGGAGGGCTGGCAGACCGGTGTAGTCCTTCTGGGCATCATCAACCCCATCCTTCCGACCCGCTGTTGCCCCTCGGCATAGCCAACGGCGTTGAAGAGGTGCGGTCCATGGTTCGCGAAGTGGTCAGGGTGGGAGCTGACGTAATCAAGTTCGCCACCACAGGCGGAGCAGCATCCCGACCTGGGCACGGCCCCAAAGACATAGAGTTCGGCCCTGACGAGGTGCGCGCCTTGATAGAAGAAGCCCATGCTCTGGGCAGGCGGACCATGTGTCATGCGGTGGGCGGCCCGGGGCTGCGTATGGCCGTCGAAGCTGGGGCCAACTCCATTGAGCACGGCTCCTACTTGGATGAGGACCCTGAACTGCTGAAGATGATGGCAGACAAGAACATCTTCTTTGTACCGACCTTCTCGGTGTATGTGTTCCATGGCGAGCGGGGGACTCCCCACGGCCAAGAGCGGGCTAAGGCGCTGAAACATCATCATGTGCTAAGCCTTCAAAACGCTCTGGAAGCTGGTGTGAAGGTGGTCGCTGGCACCGATGCCGGTGGCTGGGGTCACCCGAACAATGCGATGGAGCTGGAATGTATGGTGGAAGCCGGCATGACACCCATGCAAGCGGTGGTGGCCGCCACCAGCTGGGCCGCCGAGTGCTTGGGACTAGAAGGTGAGACAGGGACCGTTCAAAAGGGCAAAGCTGCCGACCTGTTGGTCATAGACGGCAACCCTCTTAACGATATCACGCATATCCAACAAGAAGAGCGCATCAAGCTGGTTATGAAAGAAGGACGGATATATTCAAGCCAGCTATAACCGGCATACTCAAACATAACCCACCGGATGGCGAATGACAGTTCGGGCTATCCACTAGCACAGTGCGCTGTAGCTGGGCTCTAGGTGGCAAGCCGAAGAATGACAGCGCCTATGCCGATGACCAGACCACTGGTTAGCAAGATACCCCCGGCACCGATCATGAACCACTTCAGAAGCTCTGGTTGCTGTCCCGCAGATGGACCATACGTAAAGCTAGGACTTTCTTCTTGCCCCGGCAGTTCGACGTGGGCATCTGCCGGTGCGCCGCAACTCCCACAGTAGTTGGCGCCCTCATCCAGACCGGCGCCGCATTGGCTGCAAGAAGCCAACCCTACTCCTCGTTGATCTGTTCAGCATCTACATCAGCCCTTGTACGATGTATCTCCACAGCCGCACCCGAAAGGATCGCTCCTTTGATAGGAGGACGGGTCTTCTTAACACGTACCTTTATGCTCTGTATCGGGTAGGATTCCAGCACCCGACCAGCGATCTGTTCAGCCAGAGCTTCCAGGAGAGACTTGGGTTCGCCTTCCATCACATCTCGCGCGACACGGTATAGGTGAGTGTAGCTGACCGTATCATTGCGGTCATCGGATTTCCCCGCAGCCCGAAGGTCCACCTCAGCTTCCAGGTCGACTTCGAATGGCTGGCCCAAGGAGCGCTCCTCCGCGCCGCCTCCGTGGTAGCCATAAAACCGGACCGCTTCCAATATGATTCGATCAGACCGCATCATGAAATCTCCCTAGGTCCGCTCAACTATGGAATCAGCTAGGTCCAAGAGCCGCTTTGCCCGCTTGACCACCGGCACATCGATCATCTTGCCATCCAGCGAAGTGCTGCCCTTTCCTGCTGCTTCGGCTTCGTTCCATGCTTGGACAACCCGCCTGGCATGTTCAACCTCTTCCTCCCCAGGTGTGAAGATGCTGTTGATGCTATCAAGCTGGGCTGGATGAATGGCGAATTTGCCCTTGAACCCCAGTTTGCGGGCCAAGCCTGCATCCGACCGTAAACCATCCGGGTCTCGAAAACCTACGAATGGGCCATCCAAAGCTGCGACGCCTGCTGCCTTGGCAGCTACGGCAACCGTGGCCCGGGCGAAATAAATCTCATCCCCGCCGTCGCTGCGTTGTACACCCATATCATCGGTGTAATCTTCAGCTCCAAAAGCAACGCCAACTATTCGCGGAGATGAGCTGGCAATCTCAAGCGCCCGCATGGTCGCTTTGGCATTTTCAATCCATGGGATGAACTTGATGTGGCCCGCATCCAGTCCCATGCTGCTCTCGACGGTAGATGTGATTCTATCGTGCTCGCGGATATCCCACACGGATTCCGATTTGCCAATGCTGATCCCGTAAAGGTGGGGGCCCGCCACTGCTGCGATTTCATGCTGGGTCAAACCGGTATCCAAGGAGTTTACCCGGACCACCAACTTCTGTCCTCGCTGTGCCAGAGTTGGAGCCAGATTCGCCACCATGGTTCTGGCATTTTCTTTTTCATGGTCGGGCACCGAATCTTCTAGGTCCGCAACGATGACGTCAGCATCGAAATGGCGGGCCTTCCTCAACATCTCCGCCCTGCTCCCCGGCACGAATATCAAGCTTCTGAGAAGGTCCAATGCGTACTCCTGGCACCTTGTGTTAGGGTCGCTTAAGTTTAGCGCCCGATATGACGGTTGGGAAGGTTGCAGACCGGCGGTGAACTTCAGGGCCAATGTGAAGCTGGCAGCCGAAGGTCATCGGGCTCCTTGGGAGTACATGATGGGCTTATGGTAGAAAGACACAAAAGCTCCCACCATGATGAAGGAGACCACCGCAAATGCCGCAAACTGGAGCCCGCGAATGTAATAGTCCTGGGATTCGGCAGGGGCCAAAAATGCTATGGTGGCGGGAAGGGCCAAGGCCAAGGCCGAAGCTGCGGCGGTGGCTCCCAACGTATGGCCGATCTGCCTGGTGGTTTCGATCATCCCCGAAGCAAATCCCCTGTGTTCCTGCGGAAGGGAGTTCATGATCAGGGCATTGTTGATGGTGTTGAAGATGGAGCTTCCTATGGAAGTTGGCGCCAAAAGCAGCGGTATGAACCAAAATGGGACCGACGAAGACAAGGTGCCCATCAGGAGGATACCCAAAGCAATCAAGCTCATTGAAATGGGCCGCATGAGCCTGGGCTGGTGCTTGTCATAGTACCAACCGGCCACAATTGGCACGATCAGCCCAACGGACTGGTGGGGAAGCAGCACATACAGCACAAACAAAGGCCCCAAGCCAAAACCGCGTTCGACAAGGACCGGCACCAACGTGGTGATCGCCAACATTGAAAAATGGAATGTGGTGTTGGAAAAGATAGCCATGGAAAAGTGCTTATAACGAAATAGCTCGAAATCCATGAAGGGATTTCGAGCCCTGGTTTGCAGAACGAAGAACAGACCCAGCATGGCAATGAAGAGCAGGTGCATTGGCAGGTGATATCCGAGTGCATCAGGGCTGGTATAGGATTCTTCTCCTTCGTGCAGATGCATCCCCGATGCAATCAGCGCACCGATGGTGCCAACAAACACCAGCGCACCGACCATATCCAAGGGTACCTTTGCTGGTCCCACGTGTTGCGTCCCGTTTTTCAACATGGGCAAGGATGCCCACAATGCTATTGCACCAAGGGGAATGAAAGTGTAGAAGATCAGCTGCCATCCTACGAACTGCAGGAAGATGGCAAATGTTATGAGGCCAAGAAAGGTGCCCACACGGGCGCCGGTGATGGGAAGCGCATAGGCCATGGCCCGCTTCTCCGGCGGGAAACTGGCTGCCAGAATGGCATTGGAATTACCGGTTATCATGGCGGCGCCCAACCCCTGAATGGCTCTGAATATGACCAGCTGAGTCAAGGACTGGGAAAACCCGGCAAGACCGGCGCCCAGCGTGGTTACCAGAACGCCTATGAAGAAGATGCGGTTGTGGCCGTACTTATCCCCCAACCTGGCTGCCAAGAACACCGTGCTTCCCAATGCCAGCAGTTCAGCTACCACAACCCCCGACGCGGACGCAATGCTGGTCTCGAAGTAGGTGGCAATGGATGGTATCGAAAGTGCAACGGGGAAGCTCGCTACCTGCACCAGCATGTAGGTGGCGGATAGAGCTACGACAACTCGCCGATGTTCGGGCGAGGCGATTAGCTCCCGATAGCTGGCTAGCAGACTTAGCATATCAGTTGGTCCCAGAGGCGCTGAAGCCTCCGTCCATCCACCTGGCGCCCCGGGGACAAAGCTTGCGAACGCAGGCCGACTTCAGCTACCTTAGAATGGCCAAATTGGGGCCTTCGGAGCTACTACCCTAACATACCCCAGCTAGGGTATCAACAGCCATACACCCTGTAACTGAAGACAATTCCGGCCCATCCATACCGCAAAGCGCCAACGTTGTCATATCGGTTATAATATTGGGCGGCAACGGTACCGCTTAGGTGATAATGACCAACTCTAATTCAGAGGCTACTGCTTTGGTAACCACCGACGAACTTCGCAACTGTATGTCACTGTTCGCCACCGGGGTGACGGTTGTAACCACCTTCGATCAAGATGGACAACTTCATGGAATGAGCGCCAACTCCTTCACCTCTGTCTGTTTGGACCCGCCTTTGGTGTTGATTTGTGTGGCGCACAGCGCCAACACCTATCGGTATCTGGAAGAAGGACGCAGCTTCGGGGTGAATATCCTGAGCGCAGAACAAGAAGCGATGGGGCGGTACTTTGCCAGGTCCCCTGAAAACAGGAAGGGTGACGTGAGCTACGGCTGGTCCCCATCCAGTGAGTGCGGCGTACCGGAGTTAGAGGGGGCCATGGCTTTCTTGGGCTGCCAAGTCGAAAGCTCCCACGTACATGGCGATCATACGATATACGTAGCTTCGGTCAAGGAGATACATAGCGGCGATGCAGCCAGCCCGTTGCTGTTCTTTCAGCACAAATGGTACACGAACATAGATGCCAACGGATAAGGGCCCTTCATTTTAGGCCAGCAACGAAGGTTTCTATAACCTGGTTGACCTCGCGGTTTTTCTCCAACTGGACCCAGTGGCTGGCTCCATCCAAGACCGCCTGTTGTGCCCCCGGAATCTTCTCTGCCAGATAGGCTGAATATTTCACCGGGGTCATGGCATCATCACCGCCGCAGATTACCTGGGTGGGCAAAGATATATTTTGGACCTGGCTTAAAAGATCGAACCCATCACAACAAAGATAGTCGTTTAGCTGCACCGCAGGTCCGACCTGGCCCGATCTTTCCAACAGAATCTGTCTGACCTCAGGCTCGATGTTCCGGTAGCTGTCCTTGCGGGCTTCCAACCAAGCAGCAGTGTTTTCGATGCCATCTTCGCTGGCTTTCAGGTATTCTTGGGCCACCCTCAAGCGGGCCCCGGTGCCCACCAGGATGATGCCCTTCAGTTCTTCAGGGTACTTGAGCGCATACATCTGTGTTATTGCTCCACCCATGGAATGACCGCAAAGGACCACATCTTCATGGCTGCCGCCTGCGATGTACCCTCGCACCCACTCCACATATCCTTCCACGCTGGTACATGGCCGGCCCACCGGGTGGCCCGGAAGGTCGATGCCTTGGGAATTGCTGAAGTGTCGCAGTTGGTAGCTGAAAGATAAGCTGGACTCGCCAGCCCCATGGATAAACACAAGCTTCATACCGGTCCGTAACCTTTGTCAGGCAAGTTATTCACTGGTCTATTCAGCGGTGTTGCCAGAAACGTGGAGGGATGTCACCTCGTCGCCTTCGCCAAAGCGGCAAACGATAACGCCCTGGGTTATTCTTCCCTGCTCAGATATTTCCTGAACGCTGGTCCGGGCAACCTGGCAGCCCTCCGAAACAAAGGTGACCTCTTCGCCATGTTCGTTGCCAACCACCCTGGCTCCTGCTACCAGCCCGGTCTTGGGGCCGGTCTTGAATGTGCGCGTGCCCATTCCCCCTCGTTGTTGGCGACGGAAACCGGTTGACTTTGCCTCTTCTCGTGAGATGCGCACCATCTTCCCATAGCCGCCCTTTGTGACAACCAGTAGGCGGTCATCATCTTGGACCACCTCCATAGCCACCAGACGATCTCCGCTGTGCAGACGGATTCCCCGCACGCCACCGGCGGTTCTGGACCGTCTTGGGAGGTCTTCCAGCTTGAAACGCACCGCCTGACCGTTCGAGGTCACCATCATTACATCATCGGAATCTTGGGCTGCCCGGACCGAGACCAGTGTATCTCCTGGGTCCAGGTTCATCACGATTAGCCCGCTTTGCCTGATGTTCTTCAAACGCTCCAGGCGCAGGGCTTTCACCTCACCTTTGGCCGTTGCCATTACCAATGTCGCATTTGCAGTCATGTCGGAAACCGCAACCATAGCATTGACCTTTTCCGATTCAGCCAAAGGTATCAGGTTCACCAACGGTGTCCCACGTGTGGTACGGGATGTATCCCCCGCTATATCGAATCCTCGTTTCAGATAAGCCCGACCCTTGCTGGTAAAGAACAACAAGCTATCATGGGTATCAGCTACAACCAGATCGTGGAGAACATCATTTTCCCGGGTCGTCATACCCCTCACGCCCTTGCCTCCCCTGTGCTGAAGCTTGTAGGTGACGCTGGGAATACGTTTGATATATCCTTGTCGACTCAGGGTGATGATCACCTCTTGATGCTGGATCATCTCTTCCCGCAGCTTATGCGTTGGCTCCTCATCGGAGATTTCCGTCCGGCGTGGATCATTGAAACGCTTTTTCAGCTTTTGGGTATCGTCCTTGATTACAGCCAATATTTTCCCCGGGTCGGCAAGAAGAGCTTCCAGGTTCTTCATGGTGTTCAGAAGGTCCTGATATTCCCTTTCCAACCTCTCCTGTTCCAATGCGGCCAGCCGCCGCAGCTGCATATCGAGAATGGCTTGGGACTGGGGTTCCGATAGGTCCAGCTCCGCAATCAGGTTCTGGCGGGCTGTGGCTACATCATCGGAACGCCGGATGATTGCGATGACCTCTTCCAGCCGGGTTAGGGCGATGCGGAGACCTTCAACGATGTGGGCCCGCTCTTTTGCCACCTTGAGCTGATGCTCCGACCTCCTGGTGATAACGTTTTGGCGGTGAGAAACATACAGTTGCAGTGCCCTGCGCAGGTCCAGTATTTCGGGTTGACCATCCACCAACGCCAGCAGCATCACATTGAAGGACGACCTCAGTGCAGTGTGCTTATAGAGGTTGTTGAGAACGATCTCCTCTTGGGCATCCCGCTTAAGCTCCACGACCATCCTCAAGCCTTGGCGGTCGGATTCATCCCGAATGTCGGATATTCCTTCGATCTTCTTATCCCGAACAAGGTGGGCAATTTTTTCGACCAAGGAGGCTTTATTTACCTGGAAAGGCACCTCGGTAACCACGATCTGGCGGCGTCCACCCCGTAGGTCTTCGATGTCGGCTTTTGCTTGCATGACCACCCGGCCTTGACCGGTGGTGTAGGCATCCAAGATGCCCATTCGTCCCTGAATGGTTGCCCCAGTTGGGAAGTCCGGACCGGGAATACGTTCCATCAGCTCTTCGACCACCGCATCAGGATGATCGATGAGGTGTACGACCGCGTCACAAACCTCGCCAAGGTTGTGGGGGGGTATGTTTGTGGCCATACCCACAGCGATCCCGGATGCTCCGTTGAGCAGCATGTTCGGAAGAAGCGAAGGCAGCACCGTTGGTTCGTTCATCGAACCGTCGAAGTTGACCGCAAAGTCGACGGTGTTGAGATCAATATCGGTCAGTAGTTCTTCGGCGATGGAAGCCAGCCGGGCCTCGGTGTAGCGCATCGCCGCCGGGGGATCATCGTCGATGCTGCCGAAATTTCCTTGGCCGTCCACCAGCGTATAGCGCATGGAAAAGTCCTGAGCCATCCGCACCAAAGCTTCATAAACCGGCGAATCGCCGTGGGGATGGTACTTTCCCAGTACCTCACCGACGATGCGAGCGCACTTTTTATGGGCGGTTCCGGGGCGGATTCCCAATTCGTGCATCGCATACAGGATCCGGCGCTGCACTGGTTTTAATCCGTCACGGACATCGGGCAATGCCCGGGAAACGATGACGCTCATCGCATAGCTGAGGTAGGAGGTGCGCATCTCCTCTTCGATTTTGACCGGCAGGATGGTACCTGACGTTGTTACCATGGTGTTCTCCTAATTGAAGGATTACGGATTCTCATCGCAAATCCTAAGGCAACTGCCTGCTTTCATAGTGACTCTGGGCTCTTTCCAAGAACGATACGAAAAGATTCGAAAATACCTTGGGCACCTCATGCTGGCGGTCAGGCCGGCACTGGACGCCCAACACCCAGCTATGGCCTGGGCTTTCCAGCCCTTCAACCACGCCATCTTCCAGCGAGTAGGCGGAGGTGAGGAGCTTGCTGGCCCTTTGGGCATCCTTAAGGCCGTCTTGATGTTGGCTGTTCACCTTGAAGAATCCACCCATGCCCAAGATCGCTGCCAGCTTGCTGCCAGGGGAAAGATAGATCGGATGCGTGGAAAGAGCGGGATTTTCACCGGCATTCGCCGGATTATGTCCGGGAATGTCAGGAATGATGGTGCCCCCAAATGCCAGGTTCAATAGCTGCATACCTCTGCAGATCCCCAAAACCGGCAGGTCTTGTTCCAAGGCAAGCCCGATCAACGACAGATGATACCTATCCAGCTCTTGGTCGGCCAGCCCTTGATCGGAGACTTGTACGTCATCTGGGTTGAGTTCTCCGGTTTCATCATAGGTGCGGCGGGAAAGACGCGGTCCATTGGCTACAACCAGCCCATCAGCATGTTTAATGACCGTTGCAGGAGTTTCGCCGATAGCGGGGACCGATGATTCTCCACCCCATCCCAGCCCGTTCAGAAGAGCCAGGCAATCACCGGCGGTAGAAGGTTCGCTGGAAGCTACAACAACCACACCCATCCAGCCTCTATTGTACCTGATTTGGCTGATGTTTAACAGGCCGACCGGACGGTTTTCCCAGCCTTTTTGCCGATATGCTTTCAGGTCGCCATCCTGGGGACTTTACCGAGACACCAATTAACTGCTATCCTAGACTCAACTCGCTGTTACTGAAGGGAGATTCATCGTTTGGTCAGAGAAATCAGAACCCCTTTAGCCGATGCTCTGAACCAGTACCTCGCCAGTCTAAAACCCGATGCTCACAATAAAGACGGACACCAAGAATTAAGCCGGTTTGTACGATGGTGCGGCCGAGACCGTGACGTACTGGAGCTGACTCCACCGGAAATCGGAGAATACGCTGAATCAGCCGGCATTTGGGGCGCCGATTCAGCCCAGAAGCTGAAGCCGGTTAAATCCTTTTTGGCGTACCTTACCAAAATCGGACTGACAGAGATTGGCCTCGCCACACACCTGAAATCCACCCGCTCCAAGAAAGGTCCGCAGCAGGTCCAACTTCGGAATAGCCCCGAACAAGCTGAGCTAAGCCCTGAAGGATTTACCAATCTCCAATCCCGTCTCGGCGTATTGAAGGAAGAGCGGATGAAGGTGGTTGGCGACATCCAGCGAGCTATGGCCGACAAAGATTTCAGAGAAAATGCTCCCCTTGATGCTGCCAAAGAACGCCAAGGACTGGTCGAAGCCAGCATCCGCGAGCTTGAGAATATCTTGGTCAATGCTGTGGTCGCTTCCTCCAACGAAGACGACACAGAACCGCGCATCAAGCTGGGCAGGAAGGTGACCATCCAGGAGGTTGGCAGCAACAAGGAGTTGCGCTACGTTCTGGTAGACCCGAGAGAAGCAGACCTGACAGCTGGCAAGATCTCCAATGCATCCCCTGTGGGTCGTGGGTTGATGGATAAGCTGGTCGGCGATGAGGTACACGTATCGACCCCTAGAGGTACTGCCCACTACGTGATACTAAAGATCGAAGCCTAACCCATAAGCCTGGCAGATGATGCCCCGGCTGCGGCTGCTTCAGTCCAGCAAGTAAACTGCCGCGAGCCCTCCAAGATAACCCACACACATCAAGCCCATCCACGGGCGCGGGGGCAGGAAGCGGTTGTTCCCCCTTATCAGTATCTGGACGAGCCCTGCCGTTATAAGCAGCATGGCTGTAATGCCGGCAGCCAAGTGAGCATCCGTTAACGAACCCAATAGCACCCCATCCCGGTAAAACGGGTCCACCAATGCCAGAATCAGGATGTTGAAGGCGCAGCTCCCATAAAGTCCACCTATCGCCAAATCCACGGCATTGAACCGTACTGCCGCTATGGTGGTCGCGGCTTCGGGCATGGTCGTTACCAGAGCTACAGCCACCACACCCACAAATCCGCTGGAAAGCCCGGTGGATTCAGATATCTGCTCCGCGCTCCAAGCCAAAGCGATGGCAGCTCCGATAACAGTTATTGAGGCTGCTCCAAAATATGTCCATGCTTTGTTCAGGCTGCAGGGATTTTCGGTATCGCCATCAGCATCGCTCACCGCATCTTGAGGCCGCTTGACATAGACCAAGCGCATACCTGCCAGGTAGAGCACAAGGATTAGCGCCGAACCCAAGCCAACCTTGCCCACAGAAACTCCGGGGGAGATTGCCGCAAAGACCACCGCCAACCCCGTTAGGGCAAGGGCTACAAGCACAAGGTACTTCTGCTCTGGGCTGATCCTTCGAAAGAAGATCGCTCCTCCAAAGACCAAGCCCACCGCCGCCAACGTAAACATATTGACCATGTTGGCGCCAAAGATATTTCCCCCGGCCAGCTCGGGATCGCCGCGGGTTACAGCTGTCAGGTTCGTGACAAGTTCAGGTAAAGATGTGGCTACGGCGACGAGGATGGTGCCAACCCACAACCTCCCCCAACCCATCAGCTCCGCAAGGACATCGCCGTACTTGGCTAGGACTACACCGCTGACGATTACTACAGCCGCACTGGCAAGGAAAACGAGGATTGCACGAAGAAGGTCAGGATCCAAGTGTTACGTCGAAGTCCCTTTAAGAAGGTTATGCTGGCTTGAAGACCAGCTGGCAGTGTAGCAGCGGGCAGTCCGAGGTGTCAACGAAACCGTAAGTCCGCCGGAAGCTGTCGACAGACGTGAGACCTAACTAAGGAACCTCTGAACAACCCGCCTGTAGCCCGTCATTCCCGCCGTCCTAAGCCCGTCATTCCTGCGAATGCGGGAACCTCGCCCCTCTCTCGCCTGAAACCCGTCATTCCCGCCGCCTGTAGCCCGTCATTCCCGCCGCCCCAAGCCCGTCATTCCCGCGAATGCGGGAACCTCGCCCCATCTGTAGGGACGGGTTTCACGGCCATCCTCCGCATCCAAGGGGACTTATTCAGACAATCCCTAAGCCCGAATCCACCGATGGACAGGGATGGACGGCGTGAGGACAGCGGAAGGGGGTGAGGGAGTTACAGGCGCGATGATCCGGGCTCGAATTTGGGTAGACGGGAGGTTGGCGGGCGGTCTGCAGGCGCTTTTGGGGGCACCGATGGCGGCCTACAGTGGCTGTGGAGAGCGAGATGGCGGGATAGGACACGGCAAGAGGCGCTCGCGGACTGGGCTGGCGCGAGTTTGCGGGGACGTTGGGTTGGCTGGCGAGTCAGTGGCGGACGGGCGCCGTCAGGCAGGGAGTGGCAGGGCGCGCAATCGGGCCAGGGCACGATCGAACTGGGCTTCCCAAGGCCAGCGCTGTGGCAGATGCAGTGTGAGGCGGCGTGCCGAGCGGGTGATCCGTCCGGCCAGGGAGAAGAACCGTCGTCTGAGGGTCTTGGTGGTCACGATCTGCTCGCCCAGACCGATGCGCGCTGTCCAGCGGGCGAGGTTGTGGGCCATCACCTGTACCGCCAGCCAGGCGGCGTTGGCGGCGAAGCGGCCCGAGGGGAGATGGTTCAACCCCACACCGTGCTTGAGGTCTCGGATGGCATTCTCGATCTCGGCGTGGCGGCGATGGTCGGCCTCCAGTTCGAGCATCTCCCCGTCCCGGTCGGTGATGAAGCCGTGATAGCTGTAGGAGGCGAAGAGGGCCAGCTGGGAACCGGGCGTGGGCTTCACACGCCGGACGATGAGCCGCACCGGTGCGGCGTCAGGTTCACTCTGGAACGGAGTGCAGGTGGTCTCGGCCACATCGGCGGCGCCGTCCATCCAGTAGGGAATGGGAGTCCAGGCATCCTCTGGTATCGCCTCGATGAGATTGCGCAGGCTCTTGTGCTGGCGGATGGTGATGGAGAAGCGGACATCCATCTTGCGGCAGACGGATACCACGCCATGAGTGTAGAACCCGCTGTCGGCCCGTAGCGTGAGTCGTCCGTTGGCCCCGGCGTAGCGCACCCGTCCCACCGTCTCCCGCAGGAAGTGGGCGGCGCCGCGGGCGGTGTTGGCCCGGCCCTCGCGCAGCCGGGACATCAGCACGTCTCCGGTGCCGGCGGCGATGGCCAGCAGCGGGTGGTAGCCCCGCTTGCCGGTATAGCCGTGGTGGCGGGCGCCCTCCTTGGCCAGTCCGTAGGTCTCGCAGATGGTGGAATCGAGGTCGATGGTGAACGGCGCGTCGCCGGGTCCGGCACCGGCCTTCCAGACCCGGGCCAGCAACTCGCGGCTCACCCGGTCCAGTTGGCGGACATGGCCCCACCTGAAGCTGCGCAGGAAGGTCCCCAGGGTGGAGGGCGCCTTAGCCGTGAAACCGAGCACGCGGGCGGTCCCGCCGGCGCGCAGCACATCGGCGTCGTCGATGCAATCTCCGCCGGCTAGGGCGGAGGCCACCAGGGTCATCATCTTGTCGCCGGTGTTCGCCCGGCCCGGTGCGCCGCCGAGGTCGAGGTCCTTCCGGAGGAGTTGGGGCAGGCCAAGGCGCAGGGCGAGGGTGGCGGGAAGGATCAGCCCGGCATTGGCCACCAGGCGGTGATCGTCGAAGGCGATTTGGATGCGGTCGGGGTGGTTACGTGGTAGCATCTATCGGGTGCTCCTTTTCTGGGACCGGTTTTCTGTTACAAAACCATTATCCCAGATTCAGAGGCGCACCCTTTTGTTTCTTCAGCAGGCCTCCTACACGCCGTCCTTCGGTGGATTAGGGCTAAAGCTTCACACCTGTTTCGTCGTTTAGACCGTTCTTCAGATCCCGAAGCATCTCTGCTGCCGTGACGCCAAGGACCGGATGGCGAAGCTCCGGCGATATGTCAGCTAAAGGGACCAGGACAAAACCTCGCGACGCCAACCTGGGGTGGGGTATCTCAAGGTCAGCTTCCGATATCACCGCATCACCAAAGAACAGGATATCCACATCCAAGGTCCGGGGGCCGTTTCTGAACGTGGGTTGCCTTTTGAGAGCCGCTTCCACATCTTTGGCAAATGCCAACAGTTCCCACGGAGATAGAGTGGTTTCTCCCCGGCAAACACAATTGAGGAAGCTGGGTTGTTCCGCAAATCCCCAAGGTTCGGTCTCGTACATGGGAGAAACTTGGGAGATGCGGACCTTTTCTTCCAGTAAATCGATTCCCTTTCGGAGGTTGCTCTCCTTGTTCCCCAAGTTGGAGCCAAGCCCCAGATGGACCACTACCACCTCCATTCGGCGGGCCTCCATCCTCGGACTATAGCATCGCTGACCCGCACCACGCGGACCATCTCCTTCACATCATGCACCCGCACAATGTCAGCGCCGCCTGCGATACAGATGGCAACAACTGCTGCGGTGCCTTCCACCCGCTCATCAGGGGGCAGCCCTCCCAACACCAACCCGATGTGGGATTTTCGCGAAGGTCCAACCAGAATGGGGTATCCCAGCACCTTGAAATCTTCTATCTTCCCCTCAAGCTCCAAACATTGTTGAGCTATCTTCCCGAAGCCGATGCCCGGGTCGACGATGATGTTTTCTGGACGTACTCCTGCTTCTTGGGCCTTATTTGCTGCCCATTTCAGACTGTCGATGATCTCCGGGACCATATCCGAATAGGAATGTCCATCTTTGTTGTGCATCAGCGCCACAGGAACATCGTAGGATGATACCACCCGCAGCATATCCGGGTCCGACCTGGCGCCCCATATGTTGTTGATCATAGAAGCGCCCAAGTCCAAGCATTTTTCAGCCACTTCAGCCTTATAGGTATCAATGCTGATCGGGACCTTGATCTCTCGAACAAGCTGCTCCACCACCGGCGCCACCCGCCTCAGCTCCTCGTCAACGTCTATAGCTTGGGCCCCGGGCTTGTCATTGTACCGGCGCGTCGACTCACCGCCGACGTCAATGATATCGGCGCCGGCAGCTTCCATGCTTACAGCCAGTTCCACCGCCGCCCGAACATCGCCGCCGAGACCATCTCCGGAGAAGGAATCCGGCGTGACATTCACCGCACCCATGATATAAGTTCGCTCTCCCCACACGAACGCCCCACCTCGGCGCATCGTCGTTTGGATTTGTCTGTCTTTAGCTGTCATGAGCGAGGGGCCTTACAGAAGTATCGAACACGAAAATATTTCATCTCAGCTTTGGGAGGACACGATATGACCCTTAATTCATTCTAACACCCTGCAATCTAGCTTGCACCGAAGAAAAGCCTTTTGCTAGTATTGTCTTCGAAAAGGCGACACTCCCCCGGAGTTCCAAAGGAGACCCTGATGGCGGCTGTGCGGAGGACCCCAAAAAAACATGACGAACTGAAGCGCCTGAAGGAGCAGTCTCACCTTGGCGGCGGGCAGAGCAGGATCGACACCCAGCACTCCAAGGGTAAGCTGACGGCTTGGGAACGAATAAATCTGCTCATGGACGAAGGATCCTTCGAAGAGATCGATGCTTTTGTTTCCCATCGAGCTACGGACTTTGGCATGGACAAGACGCACTATCCCGGCGATGCGGTGGTCACCGGTTACGGCCGCATCGACGGACGTAAAGCTTTTGTCTACGCCCAAGACTTCACCGTGTTCGGAGGTTCTGTTTCCGAGGCGGTCGGCCAGAAGATTTCCAAGGTGATGGACCTGGCTGTCAAAACCGGTTCCCCGATCATAGGCTTAAACGATTCAGGGGGCGCCCGCATTCAAGAAGGTGTCCTTAGCTTATCCGCGTATGGCGATATTTTTCTGCGCAACACTCTGGCTTCGGGCGTCGTTCCCCAGTTGTCCGTGATCTTGGGTCCATCGGCCGGCGGTGCGGTCTATTCCCCTGCCATCACCGATTTTATCTTCATGGTGCAGGATATCGGCCAGATGTACATCACCGGCCCCGATGTTATAAAAACCGTCACAGGCGAAGATGTTACCCACGAGGACCTGGGCGGGGCACGGGCTCATGGAACCATCAGCGGTGTGGCCCAGTTCATTGCTGAATCAGAGGATGAATGCTTTGCGCAGGTGCGGCGCCTTCTGAGCTTTCTTCCTCCCAACAACATGGAAGACACACCGCTGCTTGTCACCTATGACGACCCTTTTCGCACCGATGAGACCCTAAGAGAGGTGGTCCCCGAAGAGCCCAACCGGGCTTACGATGTCAGGGATGTCATCATCCGGGTGGTGGATGATGCCGACTTTATGGAAGTCCACCAAGCTTATGCTCCCAACATAGTGGTGGGCTTTTCAAGGCTGAATGGCCGGGTTGTCGGCATTGTGGGCAATCAGCCAGCTCATCTAGCAGGGGCGCTGGATATCAATGCGTCATCGAAAGCTGCCCGGTTCGTCCGGTTTTGCGACTGCTTCAACATACCCTTGGTGACCTTCGTAGATGTGCCCGGTTTTATGCCAGGCACCGATCAAGAGTACGGTGGCATCATCAAGCACGGTGCAAAGCTCCTCTATGCTTATGCAGAGGCGACGGTCCCCAAGCTCAGCGTGATGACGCGTAAAGCCTACGGGGGAGCTTACATCGTCATGAGCAGCAAGCATCTGCGCGGGGATGTCAACCTGGCATGGCCTTCTGCAGAGATTGCTGTGATGGGTCCCGAGGGGGCGGTTAACATTCTATACAAGGAAGAGCTGGCTGGCGCAGCGGACCCTCAGAAGAAGCGCACCGAGCTGATCGAAGAGTTTCGCGGCAGGTTCTCCAACCCTTACATAGCAGCCAGCCGCGGTTTCTTGGACGATGTGATCGAACCCCACGAAACCCGTCCTCGCCTGATCAAAGCTCTGGAGATGCTGCAGAGCAAGCGCGACAGCTTGCCCCCCAAGAAACACGGCAACATACCCCTATAGCGTACCCTTGCTTGCAGGAGCGCTCGCGCCGCCGAACCGGCGGCGGTGTTCTCGCAGGGTTCAATTGTCCATTACAACCAGGAGTCCGGCAGCTTCCGCCTTCGCTGCGGATGCTTCATCCACCACGCCATCCTGCATCCAGATGAACTTGGCCCCCACCTGAATAGCTTGGTCCACCACAGGAGCCACCAACTCCGATCGCCGGAATATATCCACCATATCAATGGGTTCCGGCACCGATTCCAGGTCTGGATAGCTTTTTTCACCCAGAACTTCTTCGGTCATGGGATTTACAGGGATGATCCGATAACCCTGCTGCTGCATATATCTCGATACCCGGTAGCTGTCCCGGTCCGGGTTGGGGGATAGCCCAACCACAGCGATGGAGCTACTTTTGGTGAGCTGCACATCCACAACGTCCATGGGAGATACCTGCCTTTCGCAGTAAATCGGGGCTGTTCGTAGCAGATCAAGGTTTCAAGAAACCGAGCCGGGGCCGCGGAACCGTTCCACGGAAGTTACTTCGGTTCGTCTCCCAGACGCTCATCCATCTCCTGCAAGAATCGTTCCACCTCAGGAGAAAGGGGTTGAACGGCTGTATCCGCGGCTGGTTCGCTTGCCGCATCATAGCTGCCTTCCAACTGGCGGATCAAAGTTTCAGCTTGGGGATTGCGGGCAACAGCTTCATCCACCTGCCGGTATTGCCGGGCCCCTCGTTCGCGGTCTATCAGATGGTCGGGAAGCTGGTACAACTCACACAATATTTCCAAGAGACGAGCTACCCCCGAATAATCTTCATCAAGCTGGGCATAGTGAGGGAGCCGCACCAACAGGTTCATCGATTCGATGTCCATCTTCTGGGCTTCGATGGAGATCGTCGAAACTATGCTGGTGGGGCCCTGATAGTTGCTGCGCTGGATGCCGAACCGCTTCATATGCTCATCAGGCCCTGTCCCGGTTACCAGTAGGGGCCGGGTGTGGGGCACCGCATCAGCGACCCCGCCAACTTGGATGTAGCGCTTCACATCGAAATACTTGAGGATTTCCAGCACGGATTCCACGAAATCCTCACCTTGAATATGCGGTTCGAGTAGATGCAGGAAAAGGAAGTCCGGGGGCTGATCGCGTTGAGCATACAACACTGTGGTGTTGGGTATTGTCACCCGGCGTTCCACACCTACGTTCATAACCCTAGGCCGGTAGCGGGAAAAATCGTAGAAATCCCCTGGCCGGGCCAGCTTGCCAATCTCCTGAGCATCCAGGTGCCTTTCAGCTCTGATCAGTGTGTGGCGGCCCACCCTGCCAACATCCACCCATGGCCGCAGAGTTACCAATGCATGGATCTGCTGGCTCGGTTCGGGCGCCGGTTCGTTGATTTCAAATGCTCCTATTTTCACGGTTGTATTTTGTCAGGAACCTAGCCGATTTGCAAGGCAGCCCCACCTGGGCAACCGTTCAGACTTGGCGGGAAACCCAGGTGATCGCCCTCTCCTTATCACCATCCTGAGGAAGCCCCAAGATAACCCGCCGAGGCTGAACAGCTACCCGACAGATCCAAGCGTCGGGCAGTAACAGTTCAGAGTTGAGGGGAAAGTAGTAGGTCACGGCATTCCAAGAGGGGGTTGAGGCCCTTGGCGCGCCATGTCCCAAAGAGGGATGCCAGGGTCATTTTGGTGTCGCTGCCCTGTTTGGAGCGAGTGCCGCCGCTAATCTTACGGCTGATCACCAGGTGCCGCAGGCTTCGTTCGGCGGCGTTGTTCTCCGACGGCGCGTCTGGGTGGGACACGAAGACGAACAGCTCCTTGATGAACCGTTCTATGCGCCGGCAGAGCTTGGACTGGGGCGCGGCTTGGTCCTTGAAGAAGGGGCTGCACAGCGCCAGCAGTTCCTTCTCCAAGGTCAACTGGCGTCGCGAGGCCAGCCGGGGGCCATCGGCAGGAACGCAAGTCCTGGCCTTGGCATATACCCGCCGCACCGCACCGGCCCACTGTGCCAAGCCGAGGTCATCAGGATACCAAGCCATGAGCTCATCCATATCCCGCAGCAGGTGTGCCCAACACCGCTGCTTCAGGCCGGGGTAGTGGTTATATGCGGCGTAGAAGTCACTCACCAGCACTCCGCTGAATGCCTCTCCCAACGCCTCGTCCACCACCCCCTTGCCACGACCGCGACGCAGGAAGTACCGCTCCGTGGGAGTGCTGAAGGTCCAAACGTAGCCGTTGACTCCATCCTCACGCCAGCCGGTCTCATCTGCATGCACCACCGGAGAGCCACGAATGCGTTCCAGGGTCTCGGCCACTGCCATCCGGGCCTGTCGTGCCACACTATGAATCGTCTCCACGATGGCGCCCACGCTCAGCTTCAACCGATGCACCGTCTGAAGGTACTGCTGGATGCTCCTTATGGGCAGCCGTCCCTCCTCCCGCAGCGTCACTATCAGGCTCGCAAGGTTGATACCAAGGCGCCGAGGCCCCACTGCCAATCCCTGCAACGCACCACGGGGCACCCGCCGTTTCCGGCATAGCCCACACATTCGAGCCATGAAGACGTGCTCGACCACCTCCGCCGGAACCAACGGAAGCTCGATGACCTCACGAGTCCGCTGTACCCATCCCCCTGCCAGGCCCGTCCCACACTCGGGGCACGACTCCAGAGCATGCACCACCTGCCGCGTGGGTTCCATTCGCTGCCGGGCAAAGCCGTGGAGACGACGCTTCCTCGATCCCTTTCTCTCCGGCTGACTCCCCTTGGCGCGCGGCTTATTGCCCGGCATCCCTGCAGACGGGCCGCCAGTACCCGGACGGGCCTCCAACTCCTTCACCCGTCGCTCCAGCTCGGCGATGATCGTCTGCTGCTTGGCAATAACCTCCAGCAGGGTCTCCCGGCTCGTGGTGCGAAGGTCCACTTCATTGTCCACCCCTCTCGTTTAACACAATCAAACGCCCCTTGCTCCGTACTCTCCACCCAGATTCCGAGCAATTCACCTCTCCAACTCTGAACAGTTACGTCGGGCAGTCCGTCGTTGACGCTGATGCTATGCTGACATAGCCAGTTGAGGGTGTGACCCGGAGGGAAGGACTTGCTGCAATCACCTTTTATCATCGAACCCACGCCCCCCTTTGATTTCGAGCTGACCGCCGGTTATCGTGCAGCTAACCGGCGGTACCTCGGCAATAAAGAATATTCCGACGGGGTATACCGCCAGATCATTGACTCCAATGACAAGGCGCTTCTGGCTTCAGTTCGGTCTACGGGCAGCGTAGATGCTCCCAAGCTGGAAGTGACCTTGGAAGGGGAACATCCGGGTTCGAAACTTGCTGATGCTGTGGCAAAGGAGATCTCATGGGCTTTGGGTGCCGGCGCCCAGTTGGCGCAATTCTATTCAATGGCGGAAGAAGATGAACCTTTGCAAAGATATGTGCGCCAGCTTTATGGGCTGCACCCAACGCACACATCATCGATGTTCGAAGCCATTGTCGTTGCGGTTACAGGTCAGCAGATCGCCGCTGGGGTTGCCCACACCATCAGGACCCTGCTCATCCAAGAATACGGCCGCTCGGTAACCATCGGCGCGCAGACCTACAACCTGTTCCCTACAGCAGAAGCTTTGGCATCCGCCGGCGTTTCGGGACTACGGAAAATCAAACTCAGCACCCGAAAAGCTGAATACATCGTCGACCTGGCATCCAAGATAGCATCGGGAGAACTGGACCTGGATGCTTGCCATCACCTGTCCTCCACAGAGGTCGATCATATGTTGATGCAACTCCGGGGGATCGGCAAATGGACGGTCCAGTGGCTCAAGATCGTAGCTATGAATTACTATGATGCTTTCCCGTCGGGTGATCTAGCTTTGAGGCGATTTGTATCGTTTTTGTATCTGGACAGCCACCCTATCGATGAAACCGCCGTTGAAGAATTTTCTCAGCGCTGGTATCCCCATCGGGCCTTGGTAACTGTGTACCTCTTTGCGGCAGCCCGCATGGGCTTGATGGAAACCAAACGTATCTAGCACCGAAATTTCAGGATGAGAAGGGAGCTGTGATGTACGGTTGGAAAGCCAGGATAGGAGTTATCGTATCTCCACCCAACACCGTTTGTGAAAGGGAGATGGCTGAACTGGCTCCCGGAGGCGTTTCGGTGCATGCTGCACGGATGCTTAGGCCCAAGGGTGTGAACAGCCTGAACAGGGATGTGCTGCTCCAGACCAACGAGAGCTTACCTCAGATAGCAGGAAGCTTGGGCCACTTGAAACCTGATGTCGTGCTGTTTGCCCACACCATGGGCAGTATGATCAACGGGCCGGAGCATGAAGAAGCTCTGACCGCGATGTTGGCGGAAGCATCCGGCTGCCCAACCATAACAACCGCAACAGCGGTGGTGGATGCCCTGAATGCGATGCAAGTCCGGAAGTTGAGTTTGGCAGCTCCCTACCCAAGCGACCTGACCCAGATGGAGGTGAGGTACCTCGAAGCAGCGATTCCGGGACTTACGGTGGTAAAGGATATGTGCTTGTCGATGGAAAGTGGACTCGCCATCGGCGACCTACAACCGTCGGTAGCCTACAAGACCGCCACCCAAGTGGATGATGGCGAATCGGAAGCGGTCTTTCTTAGCGGCACCAATTGGCGGACTATCGACATGATCCGGTCCTTGGAAGAAGATTTGGGGAAACCTGTGATCACCGCCAACCAAGCAACCTTTTGGGCTGCCTTAAGATTTCTAAGGATTACCGGCATTCCCGGCTACGGTCAGCTGTTCGAGCATCGCTAGCAGTACGGAGACCAGCCCTTCTGACGTTAAATTTCAAGGGTCGGCGGCGCCATGTCGCTGACTGCTCAGCAAGAGTATCGAACAACCCAGCTTACGTCGACTTTTATTGACTTTTTAGGGTGTGGTAAATAGAATCGGCCATGCACCCATCCACGACTTGGTAGGCAACTTGAGCACAACCGGGCCCCTGCAGGACCAACAATCTTCAGCAGAGAATGCTGCTTCCCCGTTGTGGTCCCATCCTCTGAGTCGCCCCTTCGCTTCTCTTCAACATCGCTACTACATCATCTACTGGGCAGCTATGACAGGCGCAGTTTGGGCAATGAACATGCAGATGTTCGTCCGTCCATGGTATGCCTTCCAGCTGGAAGACCGGGCATGGTTGATCGGAGCTACAGCTGTTGCCCAAGGAACGCCGACCTTGTTCTTATCTTTATACGGCGGGGCCTTGGCTGACCGGTTCAACAACAGAAACCTGTTGATCTTCGGCTATTTTATTTCCACCCTGGCAACCTTGGCTATTGCGGTCCTGATCCATATGGATGCTATCGTCTGGTGGCATCTGATTTTATCCGCTGGATTTGCAGGAATTGGTCTAGCTCTGGCGATGGGGCCCCGGTTGGCAATCATCTCCGAGCTGGTTCCCCGGAACGAGGTGTTGAACGGCGTTTCCCTTTCCAACATCGGCAACAATGTAGCTCGCATCGCATCCCCTGCCATCGCCGGATATCTATTGTCCGAAGCCATCGGAGTCGGTGGAGTTTTTTATCTGATGGCTGCACTAAGCGGCATATCCGTGGTGCTCTTCTTTTTCCTTCCTGCCAAAAAACGTCAGCCCCGTGATGTGGACCAATCAGTTTTTCAGGACATGATGGCTGGTTTCTCGTATGTGAAACACCATGAGGTAATTCTCTGGTTGATCCTCCTGTACCTGGTTACTGCAACCCTCGGTATGCCCTACCTGTTCCTGCTTCCGGTGCTGGCTGATGCGGCTTGGGATGCCAGCCCACGCCAGATCGGCCTCATATTCAGCATGGTCGGAATCGGTTCGCTTGTTGGGTCCCTTGCCACCGCCACCATGGGGGCCTCCGGTCGAAACGGTCTTATCTTGATCGTCGTAGGCATTGGGTTCGGGTTGGGCATAGTAACGCTAGCTCTTTCTCCGGTGTACTTGGTAGCTCTGATGGTCGCCATTCCCCTTGGAACCTTCCAATCAGCGAGGCTCAGCCTCAACCCCGCCTTGGTCCAACTTCAGGCACCCGAATACATAAGGTCCAGGGTTATGGGTGTTTACGAATTTTCCAACGGGGTTTTCCCCTTGGGAGTCCTAGTAATGAGCATCGCCATGGACGCAGCAGATCCTCGGATGGTTATGGCGACGGCCGGCATTGCAATGGCCCTCTTCTGCTCCTACGTGCTATACGCCAAAGCATCCGTCCGTCAGCTTCCCTAGCCCTACAAGGTCTTTGCTAGTCTTTCTTCCAAAAACGCCAACCCTTGCCGGATGATTGAGACTCCTCAGACTCCGACAAGTCCGGCGCTTCGGCTTCCGGTACGTTCTGGGCTGGAGCAGTTGGTTCAGCATCCGCACCACCCGCGGGCGCGTCGGTGGGAACCTCAGGGGACACATCCAAAGGTTCTGAGGAACCGGACCCGGAAGGGTCCGATTGAACCTCAACTTCAACTTCCAGGTCCGTGTCGCCGCCGAAGATGTCCCAAGGGTGGAACCACTCCACGAATTCCTTTGCTTCTTCCAAGGTGCTGAAGCCCTTCTGGGCCCGCCCTGGATCATAGGTGTTGGTTTTCGCCAATGCGTCAAACCCCCGGGGAGTTTGACGGACCGCACCCACCTCTATCTCCGATGCTTCATCATCAAAGAGGATCAGGCGCTGACCTGCCCGACGTTCACGCCAATATAATCTCATCTGTGTATCATCTCCTTAATGCTTGACGGTGATTCCTGTTCTGCAAAAGCTGACGGCGCTTCTCCGCCAGCACATCTGGATGGTCTGTCACCACGCCATCCAGTCCCATCCCCATTAGCTCACTCAAGTCTCTGCTCGCATCCATATCCCAAGCTGCGACCGGGTGACCATGCACGTGCAATTTACGCAACAGACCGGGGTTCAAGGTGCCGCGGTCGGGAGCCATCCAGTAGGGATTTGCCATGGGGACCAACCACCGCCGCCTGAGGGGAAAAGGATGTTTTCCCGACCAGATATACCCCCTGACTATGCGGTTATTGATGGCCTGAAGAAAGCGCGCAGCCAGCGGGTTGAAGCTGGCTACCATGGCGCTTTCCCATCTCTGGTGCGCGGATATCTGCCTGGCAACTTCTTGGGCCAGACGCCAAGCCCCAAAGCCGCCTGCTTTCATTTCCACGTATATCGGATACCCTTGGGGCATCTGTTGAAAGACCTCCTCCAACGTCGGGACCTGCTCAGACGTGTAATCACGCCCGAACCATGAGCCTGCATCCAGTGCTTTCAGGTCTTCCAATGTGTGAGACCCCACGGTTCCCACGCCGGTGGTGGTCCGGTCCACCCGCCGGTCATGCATTATGACAACCTGCTGGTCTTTGGACAGCCGCACATCCAGCTCTACAGCATCGGCTCCTGCTTCTACCGCCGCTTTGAATGTAGACATGGTGTTCTCGGGAGCTTGGCTGCTGGCCCCCCGGTGCGCAATAATCAGGGGGACCTGCTGTGCCCCTGGGGCGATTTTCCATACGCTGCTTCCGAACATACTGATGCTCAGTATGCCATCCCCAACCCATCCGATACAATCCTACTACCTTGCAACCCTTGAAAGGATGTATGGGTGCAGCTAGAATCTGCGAAGGAGGTGGCCCATGCCTACGATGACAGGAGCCCGGTTCTTGGCGGAAACTCTGAAAGCCTACGACGTCACATCGGTGTTTTACATGCCGGCAATAATCCGGCGAGCTCTGATGGAAATGGAAGATGTGGGAATCAGGCGGATAAACACTCACGGCGAAAAAGCAGCAGCCTACATGGCCGACGGGTATGCTCGGGCTTCACGCCGCCCTGGGATATGCTTTGCTCAGTCGGTGGGAGCTATGAACCTGGCAGCTGGGTTGCAGGATGCTTACCTGGGACTATCTCCTGTGATAGCTATCACCGGGCGCCGGCCCTTGATGCACCAGTACCGAAATTCCTATCAAGAAGTGGACCATATGCCTGCCTTTGATTCTGTGACCAAATACAACGTGGTGGTTGACAGCATTCAGCAGATGCCTCACCTGCTTAGACAAGCTTTCCGGGAAGCTACTTCAGGATCGCCCGGCCCGGTGCACCTTGATTTCCAAGGCATTGCCGGAGATTCGGTCATTGATGCCGAAGCTGCGCTGGAGGTTATTGTAGAAGGTGATTTCGCACAGGTTCCTGCTTTTCGGCCTCAACCCGACCCAGAGAAGGTGCGGGAAGCTGCCAGAATCTTGTCCCAAGCCCGCAGACCCGTCATCGTAGCTGGCGGAGGGGTCACATCCTCCGGGGCACAGCAGGAGGTGGTCGAGCTGGCAGAGATGCTTTCCATTCCGGTAGCTACATCCCTGAACGCCAAGGGGACCATACCTGAAGACCATCCCCTATCGGCAGGCGTACCCGGTTCCTACTCCCGCTGGTCTGCAAATCGCATCGTCCACGAGTCGGACCTGGTGCTGTTCGTGGGTAGCCACACAGGCAGCCAGGTAACCTTGGACTGGAAGATTCCTCCCATGGGAACGCCGGTTATCCAGATCGACATAGATCCTTCTGAGATAGGTCGAAGCTACCCCGTTCAGGTCGGCCTCCAAGGGGATGCTAAATCAACGGTGCGCCGGCTGATCGAAGTCCTCGAACCCATAGGTTCCCGCCCGGAGTGGACCGACCGTGTGAAGGAGTTGGTAACCGAATGGCAGACGGAATCCGCTCCTATGCTGAACTCAGACCAAGCCCCCATCAGACCGGAACGCATCTGCAAAGAAATAACCGATTCTCTGCCTTCGGATGGTCTGCTGGTTTCTGACACCGGTCATTCCGGCATATGGACGGGCACCATGGTTGAGCTAAAATCCCCTGACCAAAGCTATATCCGCTGTGCAGGTTCCTTGGGTTGGGGTTTCCCGGCAGCTCTCGGAGCCAAGTGTGCGGTCCCTGAGCGTCCGGTGGTGTGTTTCACCGGGGATGGTGGATTCTGGTACCACATGTCAGAGTTGGAAACAGCTGTACGCTACGGGATCAATGCTGTAACGGTCATCAATAACAATCGGGGCCTCACCCAGGACAAGAAGGGTGATGAACAAGCTTATGAGGGCCGGCAGGGTAACTCCGATGAGCTATGGCGGTACGAAGATGTCAACTTTGCCCAGATCGCCCAGACCATTGGCTGCTTTGGCATCCGCGTAGAGCAGCCAAAAGACCTTTCCAGCGCTATGGAACAAGCGCTATCTTGCAACAAGCCGGCGGTGGTGGATGTAGTGGCCGACATCGAAGGAATCTCACAGCCGCCTTGGGGCGGTTAGGAGCTGGTTCGTCGGTTCTTCGATATGAAAACCTCAAGGCGGTTCAAAGCTTCTTGGAGGTTCTCGAGAGAGTTGGCATAAGACAAACGCAGGTATCCTTGGCCGTACTTGCCAAAGGAGTGTCCTCCCAGCAGAGCAACCCCAGCTTCGGGCAATGCTCTGTCCTGGAACTCTTGGCTGGTGATTCCGGTGCCCTTGATGCTTGGGAAAGCATAAAACGCACCTTCGGGTAGGGGGCATCTGACGCCCGGAATCCGGCGTAGACCATCAACTATGGCATCTCGACGACGGCGAAATTCTTTGACCATGTTGACCACCGGTTCCTGAGGCCCCTCCAAGGCTTCTATGGCAGCCCGCTGGACAAAAGTGGCTGCGCAAGAAACGCTGTTGGAGGCCAACCTGACTATGTGGGGAACAAGCTCCTCAGGAAAAACGCCGTATCCCAGCCGCCAGCCGGTCATCGCATAGCTCTTGGAAAAGCCATCCAAAATGATGGTCCGGTCCTGCATCCCAGGTATGGCCGCAATGCTTTGGTGGACCCCCTCGTACAGGATGTCTTTGTATATTTCGTCGGACATGATGTAGGTCTGGCTTTGGTTTTTCAGCAAATTCGCCAAGACCTCCATCTCTTCGCCCGTAAATGCTGAACCGGCAGGGTTCTGGGGTGAGTTCAGTATGATCAACCTTGTCTTGGATGTGATCTTGGATGCTAGGTCTTCCAGGTCGGGATGGTAACCCTTCTCTTCCAAAAATCGCATGGGCACCGGCCGGGCTCCGCAAAAGCGAATCATCGACTCATAAACGGGAAACCCAGGGTTGGGATAGATTATTTCCACCCCGCGCTCAGCCAAAGCCAATATGGTGAAGAACATGATGGGCTTGCCGCCGGGGGTGACGACGACCTGTTCCGGGGCTACGCTGATGCCCCTGGTGCTTTCAACGTTGCGGGCAATGGCTTGCCGAAGCTCAGGTAAGCCGGCGGTGGGGCCGTAGTGGGTGAAGCCTTGGCGCATCGCTTCCATTCCGGCTTCGACGATGTTGGCTGGCGTTTCGAAGTCGGGTTCCCCGATTTCAAGGTGAATTACAGACCTGCCTTGAGCTTCCAACTCCCGGGCTTTGGCCAGCACCTCAAAGGCAGCTTCGGTCCCCAAGCTCATCATTTTTCTTGAAACAGTCATACACACCTTTCATCCAGAGGCCGGCTATACAGTCCAACGCGTCCATCCGCCGCCGCTTGCCATGCGCTTCAACGCTTCCGTCCCCCACCGCTTGCCAGAAGGATCATGAACAGTCCTGCCAATTGTTCCAGAGAAATGCCGAAAGTTCAATCTTCCAGTACCCTATACCACAGAAATGCTTGCCAATAATGCCCAAAGTACCCCCACCGTCATCCCCACTGCCATCCCCAGTTGCCCCACCGTCATTCCGAACCCCTCCCACTGTCATTCCCAGTTCCCCCACCGTCATCCCCAGTTTCCCCACCGCCATTCCGAACCCCCCGCTATCATCCCGAACCCTCCAACTGTCATTCCGAACCCCCTCACTGTCATTCCGAACCGCAGTGAGGAATCTAAGATCTCCCCCCGATGGCCAGCCCATTCCTACGACAACCCATCGCATGAGCAGCACCTTAGATTCTTCGTCGTGCACTCCTCAGAATGACAATAATGGGGTGTCATTCCGAATCCCCCCACTGTCATTCCGAACCGCAGTGAGGAATCTAAAATCTCCCTCTGATGACCAGTCCATTCCTACGACGACCCATCATGTGAGCAGCATCTTAGATTCTTCGTCGTGCGCTCCTCAGAATGACGGGAGAGGGGGGTCCTCAGAATGACAGGGCAGGAGGGCTCCTCGCCATGACGGGGAGGAGGCACTCCTCAGAATGGCAGCGGAGAGGGAACGCTCCTCAGAATGACGATAAAGGAGGGTCATTCCGAGTTCCTCTTGTCATCCAGAACATTCCACTGTCATCCAGAACCCCCCATTGTCATTCCGAATCCCCTCACTGTCATTCCGAGTTCCCTCACTGTCATTCCGAACCGCAGTGAGGAATCTAAAATCTCCCCCTGATGGCCAGTCCATTCCTACGACGACCCATCATGTGAGCAGCATCTTAGATTCTTCGTCGTGCGCTCCTCAGAATGACAGGGGAGGAGGCGCTCCTCAGAATGACAGGGCAGGAGGACTCCTCGCCATGACGGGGAGGAGGCACTCCTCAGAATTGCAGCGGAGAGGGAGCGCTCCTCAGAATGACGATAAAGGAGGGTCATTCCGAGTTCCCCTTGTCATCCAGAACATTCCACTGTCATCCAGAACCCCCCATTGTCATTCCGAATCCCCCCACTGTCATTCCGAACCGCAGTGAGGAATCTAAAATCTCCCCCTGATGGCCAGTCCATTCCTACGACGACCCATCATGTGAGCAGCATCTTAGATTCTTCGTCGTGCGCTCCTCAGAATGACGGGGGAGAGGCGCTCCTCGCCATGACGGGGACGGACGCTCCTCAGAATTACGATAAAGGAGGGTCATTCCGAGTTCCCCTTGTCATCCAGAACCCCCCATTGTCATTCCGAATCCCCTCACTGTCATTCCGAACCGCAGTGAGGAATCTAAAATCTCCCCCTGATGGCCAGCCCATTCCTACGACGACCCATCATGTAAGCAGCATCTTAGGTTCTTCGTCGTGCGCTCCTCAGAATGACAGGGGAGGCGGCGCTCCTCAGAATGACAATAATGGGGTGTCATTCCGAGTTCCCCTACTGTCATTCCGAGTTCCCCTACTGTCATTCCGAGTTCCCTCACTGCCATTCCGAACCGCAGTGAGGAATCTAAGATCTCCCTCTGATGGCCTGTTCATTCCTACGACGACCCATCATGTGAGCAGCATCTTAGATTCTTCGTCGTGCGCTCCTCAGAATGACAGGGGAGGCGGCGCTCCTCAGAATGACAATAATGGGGTGTCATTCCGAGTTCCCCTACTGTCATTCCGAGTTCCCCTACTGTCATTTCGAGTTCCCCTACTGTCATTCCGAGTTCCCTCACTGTCATTCCGAACCGCAGTGAGGAATCTAAGATCTCCCTCTGATGGCCTGTTCATTCCTACGACGACCCATCATGTGAGCAGCATCTTAGATTCTTCGTCGTGCGCTCCTCAGAATGACAGGTGAGGGGGCGCTCCTCAGAATGACAGCGGAGGGTCATTCCGAACCCCCCGCGTTCATCCCGAGTTCCCTCACTGTCATTCCGAACGCAGTGAGGAATCTAAAATCTCCCCCTGATGGCCAGTCCATTCCTACGACGACCCATCATGTGAGCAGCATCTTAGATTCTTCGTCGTGCGCTCCTCAGAATGACGGGGGGGGAGTGGGGTTACCTGCGTTACTCGCTGAGTCTGTACAGTTGCTGTTTGGGTTCAAGCTGGAACTTGAACATATTTGGACGTATCATGATCGATGATCCCTGCCATAGCTGATGTGGCTCAGGAAACCCTGAAGATAATTGCCTGGGAGGTGTCCAGTATGACAAGCCGACCTGATGTGGTGATCGTAGGAGGAGGAATCCTCGGTTGTGCCACCGCCTACTTTCTAGCTAAAGAAGGTGTTAGGTCCACCATTCTTGAGCGCGAATCCGTAGCCAGCTGCGCATCGGGGTTTGCCGCCGGACTCCTGAACCCTCTGCATGGCGCAGGCATCCCCGGCCCCGTGGAAGCCTTTGCTTGGGAGAGCTTTCAGCTTCATCTTGACCTGATCGATCAGCTCAAGGAAGAAAGCGGGGTAAACCCCCATTTTGCCCCCTATCCGTGCATGTGGACCATCTTCGACGATTCGGAAGAAACGGTATGTGCGGAGCTGTTCCACCGGGCCCAAAAATACCCAGGATTCCCCGCACATTGGCTTGATGCCGGAGAGGTCCATTCATTGGAACCGCGGGTATCAGCCCGAACCGTCAAGGGCATGTACCTGGAAGGCATCATGCAGGTGGAACCTTACCAGTACACTTTGGCTTTGGCCCAAGCTGCTGAAAAACATGGGGCCACCATACGGAACGGCACCGTGAAGGGCTTGAAAGGCTCTCATGGCCGCGTGACCGGCGTGGTCACAGAAACGGGTGAGATCGACTGTGAGACGGTGGTGCTGGCCATGGGGCCTTGGACCAGTCAAGCCGGAGATTGGTTGGGTACGCCGATTCCGGTGGAGCCTCTGAAAGGACAAATCCTCAGGCTTCAGGCCGACGAAGAACCCTTGGCTTCATCTTTGTACCGCATCGGCGGGGGTTATATTGCATCCAAAGCTGACGGTCTGATATATGCCGGGACCACAGAGGAGCATGTCGGGTACAACTCCAGCCCCACCACCGAAGCAAGAGAGTTCATCATGGGTCTAGCCCTCAATATCCTTCCGTTCTTGGCAGATGCCCGGCTGGTGCTCCAGACCGCCTGCCTCAGACCTGTGTCCGTCGATGGTTCCCCCATCATCGGAAGGGCGCCGGGATGGGAGAATGTGCATGTCGCAACCGGGGCGGGCCGCAAAGGCATCTTGCTCGGACCTGCCATGGGACGGGCGACCGCAGATATAATACTCCGCAACAGCACCGAACTATCGATAGAAGGATTTTCTGTTGGGAGATTTGCCGAATCCCAAGAAAAGACCCCATAACTCGAAGGAAAAGCAGGGTGCCCGTAGCTTGAGAAAGCCATGAAGAAGTTAGCGTCAGCATTCGCTGATAATGACGCCGGGATCAAGCCCATACGCCCCAGTTGGATACGTTCCAAGCTGGCCCGATGGCCGCTGATCTTGTACAAGCTCCACCTAGGAGCTTTGATCAGCAGGAAGCTTATGGTCCTGACCACGGTGGGCAGAGCCACCAGTCGGAACCGTTCCATACCCCTATGGTACTGCGCAGAAGAAGATACCATCTTCTGTTTTTCCGGTTGGGGGCGGGGAAGCGATTGGGCCAAAAACTTGGCGGTGAACCCTCAGGTAAGGATCACCATTGGTCGCACAGATTTCATGACGGAAGGATCGATTGTGGAATCTTCCGATACACAGGCTCGGATATTACGGTCGTTTCAGCACAAGTACGGCCGCCGGACGGTGAAGCTGTTCTACCATCTGGACCGGTTGGAGCTGGTGGCTTTTCCGGTTGGGGGCGGGGAAGCGATTGGGCCAAAAACTTGGCGGTGAACCCTCAGGTAAGAATCACCATTGGTCGCACAGATTTCATGACGGAAGGATCGATCGTGGAATCTTCCGATACACAGGCTCGGATATTACAGTCGTTTCAGCACAAGTACGGCCGGCGGACGGTGAAGCTGTTCTACCATCTGGACCAGTTGGAGCTGGTGGCTTTCCCAGTTGGGGGCGGGGAAGCGATTGGGCCAAAAACTTGGCGGTGAACCCTCAGGTAAGGATTACCATTGGTCGCACAGATTTCATGACGGACGGATCGATTGTGGAATCTTCCGATACACAGGCTCGGATATTACAGTCGTTTCAGCACAAATACGGCCGCCGGACGGTGAAGCTGTTCTACCATCTGGACCGGTTGGAGCTGGTGGCTTTTCCAGTTGGGGGCGGGGAAGCGATTGGGCCAAAAACTTGGCGGTGAACCCTCAGGCAAGGATCACCATTGGTCGCACAGATTTCATGACGGAAGGATCGATTGTGGAATCTTCCGATACACAGACTCGGATATTACGGTCGTTTCAGCACAAATACGGCCGGCGGACGGTGAAGCTGTTCTACCATCTGGACCGGTTGGAGCTGGTGGCTTTTCCAGTTGGGGGCGGGGAAGCGATTGGGCCAAAAACTTGGCGGTGAACCCTCAGGCAAGGATCACCATTGGTCGCACAGATTTCATGACGGAAGGATCGATTGTGGAATCTTCCGATACACAGACTCGGATATTACGGTCGTTTCAGCACAAATACGGCCGGCGGACGGTGAAGCTGTTCTACCATCTGGACCGGTTGGAGCTGGTGGCTTTTCCGGTTGGGGGCGGGGAAGCGATTGGGCCAAAAACTTGGCGGTGAACCCTCAGGTAAGAATCACCATTGGTCGCACAGATTTCATGACGGAAGGATCGATTGTGGAATCTTCCGATACACAGGCTCGGATATTACGGTCGTTTCAGCACAAATACGGCCTCCGGACGGTGAAGCTGTTCTACCATCTGGACCGGTTGGAGCTGGTGGCTTTTCCACTGGATCGAACTTCGGAAGAGTAGCTGCCTGAAAGAGGATAACCATCAGGTGTCCCAAAGACTCGGCGAGGCTCAGGTGCAGTCGGTCTTCCCCTGCTAGCCTAAAAGAGGGTCCAAATACTTCATGCTTTCAGTAAAGTTGTCGAAGGCATCCTCGCAGGGCGGTATTTCCAAAAGGGCGGCGCCTTCATACCCTTTGCTGCTGAGCATATCCAACAGCTTGGGGTAATCCAGGTCCCCATCGTCCACCGTCGGGTGGGGCACCCCATCCACCATCTGTTTGAAGTGGACCATGCTAAGATAATCCAAGGGAAGGGCTTCGATTTCAGAGATCGGGTCGCTGCCGGGGTCGGCCCGAAGGCTGTTGATGGGGTCCACGCACAAACCCAGGTAAGCTGCATTCTCAGGAGCCAATGATTCCCGCACCCGCTTGACCAAAATTCCCATGCTTCTGATGGGTTGGCCGGCATTTTCGATGAACAGCTGTATTCTCCGGCCTGCTGCCGTCTGAACGAGCTCCTTGACCCCCAATGCCGTTTCAGGAATATCTTCGGGCGCTTCCCAAGCGCTTTCGAACCTCGCCGGGTCGACCAACCTGAGGCTGGGCGCAGCCGACCCTGCTATATCTTGGGCAACATCCAACGCCCTTTGAAACAACCCGGATTCAGGATCATGCGCTTTGGAAAGGCAAGGATACGCAATAGCCAGGTTGAAGGTCATCGAAGGGAACATTCTCATCAGCCTGCTCAGCTTTTCGGTTTCTGGCCGCCAATCCTCTTCGGCGCCATATTCATAGGCCCCAAGGCATGTCTGCCGCAACTCGATATGCCCAGCACCCCTTCTTCGCGCCCGTTCGACCAGCTGGGGTAAGCTGGTGGTAGCAAGCTGGTCACGCCAAGTATTGGTTATTGCTCCCAAGATCATCTAGTGCCTCCGCCCTTCCAAATAAGCAGGCCTCCCCGAATCCACAATACAAGAAGCCCGCCCCGAATCCACGATGCAAGAAGCCCGCTCCGAATCCACAATGCTCTATGATCAACTATACCATGGTATTAAACCACGCCCGCCCCCGTAAAATCCCGGCTGAGCCCGTCATTCCGAACCGCCGTGAGGAATCTAAAATCCCCCTCCGATGGCCAGCCCATTCCTACGATGAGCCAGCCTGCATCTAGGCACCTTAGATTCTTCGTCGTGCGCTCCTCAGAATGACAGGGGAGGGGCGCTCCTCAGAATGACAGGGGAGGGGGCGCTCCTCAGGATGACAGAGGGGGCGCCCTCCTCAGAATGACAGAGGGGGCACCCTCCTCAGAATGACAGAGGGGGCGCTCCTCAGAATGACGGGGGAGTGTCATTCCGAACGCCCCCTCTGTCATTCCAAGCCCCCTCACTGTCATTCCGAACCGCAGTGAGGAATCTAAAATCTCCCTCCGATGGCCAGCCCATTACTACGACGACCCATCATGTGAGCAGGCACCGTAGATTCTTCAGAGTGCGCTCCTCAGAATGACAGGGGAGGTGGCGCTCCTCAGAATGACAGGGGGAGGAGGCCCTCGTCAGAATGACAGGGGAGGCGCGCGCCTCAGAATGACAGGGGCGGGTCATTCCGGACCTTCCCCATCTGTCATTCCGAACCGCAGTGAGGAATCTAAAATCTCCCTCTGATGGCCAGCCCATTCCTAAAACGACCCATCATGTGAGCAGGCACCGTAGATTCTTCAGAGTGCGCGCCTCAGAATGACAGGGGAGGATCGCACTCCTCAGAATGACGGGGGAGGAGGGTCATTCCGAGTTCCCTCGCTGTCATTCCGAACGCCCCCTCACTGTCATTCCGAACCGCAGTGAGGAATCTAAAATCTCCCTCCGATGGCCAGCCCATTCCTACGACGACCCATCATGTGAGCAGGCATCTTAGATTCTTCGGCGTGCGCGCCTCAGAATGACAGGGGAGGAGGGGCACTCCTCAGAATGACAGGGGAGGAGGGGCACTCCTCAGAATGACAGGGGAGGGGGAGCTCCCCAGAATGACAGGGGAGGAGGGGCGCCTCCTCAGAATGACAGGGGAGGGTGGCGTTCCTCAGAATGACATGGGAGGGGTGCGCTCCTTAGAATGACAGGGGAGGGGTGCGCTCCTTAGCGTGGCAACAAAAAGGCGCCATCCGTGCATGGCGGGAAGGCGCGGCCCAAGGGTGCGGGGCTGGTTATTTAGTTTAGTGAATCCTTCTGAATGGCCTCGATATGGCCTCGATGATTGCTGATCTCCGGAGATGCGCCGTGTCCGGCTGGTAACGTTGTCACCAAAAAGGTGGGATGTTATAATTTCGTGCGTTCCTTCTGATTGTCCGAAGGTGTTGTTGTCCCAGGCCAACACCGGTGAAAACCTCAACCCCACAGCAAGGAGTTTGATACATGACTACGACCAATAAAAAAGCAAGCACGAGGGTGCGGGAAGCATTCTTCCGCAAGGGCAAGCCCATATTTGGCATCAGCGCTCCAACCCCCTTCGGAGCCAAGCTTCTGGAGCGGGCCGGTTTTGAATACCTGTTCATTGGCGGCGATGCAACCATGGCTCCGATGCTCGATATTCAGGGCACCGGGGAGATCGATATGACCACATCGATCATGCTGGGCAGGACCTTTGCCGAGGCTGTCGACATTCCCATCGTGATGGATGTGGATGTGGGTTTCGGCGGCCCAACCCAGGTGGCCAAGATAGTGAGAGAGTACATCAGGGTGGGAGTGGCAGGCATTCGAATCGAAGATGGAATAGTCAGGTACCTGCGGGACAAGGTCCAAGGTGGCGTCCATGATGAAGTGACCTCCGCAGAAGAGATGGTCCTCAAGGTGGAAGCAGCATCGGACGCCCGCAATGAGCTTGATCCCGATTTTCTGATCATCGCCCGCAGCGATTGCCATTTTGCCGAAGGGTACCGCGGGGTTGAAGAGGTTATCGAGCGCGCCCGAGCTTACAACAAAGCCGGGGCGGATGTGCTGTTCACCACCAGCGCCCGGGGAGATGATCCCAAGGGGCACATCAGGACCGTGGTGCAGGGGGTTGCACCCATGCCCGTGAGCGTCCCAGGCAATGGAATGGATGTTGATGAAGGTGCGGAACTGGGAGTAGCGGAGATACGCTATCCCTACGAACTGCTCCGGGCCATGCACTCCGCAGGCTGGGACCACATCGTGGATATCAAGAACCGGGGTGTGCAAGCCATCAACGAGTGGCGGGAGAAGAACAAAGACAACCCCTATCGAGCCGCCCAAGTTTAGCTGCTAAGCTCCGCCCTTGAGCCGGTAGGCCCGCCGTCCTTAAGCCGATAGGCTAGCCGCCATTGAGCCTGTAGCTGGCAGCCCTTGAGCCCTGAGGCAGGCCGCCCTTGAGCCCGGAGGCGGGCCGCCATTGAGCCCGGAGGCGGGCCGACCTTGAGCCGGGAGCCTGGCCGACCTTGGCCGGTAGGTTGGCCGACCTTGAGCCGGTAGGCTGGCCGCCCCTGAGTTGGGAGGCGGGCAACGGGCCGCCTTGTCTGTCGCACTACAGAAGCAGACCGTCACCGTAGTTGCGCGCGGCCCTCAGGTCCTGCCGGTAAAGCAGCTTCGAAGAGCTTCTTCTGAGGTGTAGGAGCACCTGAACCCTGTGCAGTCCAGCAGCTTCTGGGTGCTCAGCACAATGGGGTGCCGGATGTATTCCAAGCCCACCGCCGGCGAATCCTTCTGTATGCCCAAGTTCCATGCCAACTGCACCAAGGGATATGCCAAGCTCACCGGCATCGGCACAATCCGGCATGAAGCCAAGCGGGCGGCACGGGAATATGGGATGGTCCCATCGCCAGCCACGTTGAATATGCCCGCAACTTGGTCCGTCACCAAGGAACGTAGCAGTTCCGACAGATCATCTTCATGAACGTACTGAAGGGGCGGATCATACCCCCACAGACGTAGGAGCAAGGGCTTGAACATGGCCCGGGTCACATAATTATCTGCACTGGGCCCCAGCGCCACACAGGAGCGCAGGATGGTGACCTTGGCATCCGGGTTTTCTTGGGCATAGCTCAGCACCTGCTCTTCGCAGGCAGCTTTATCGACCGCATATTGAAATCCTGGGAGAGGATCGACAGGTGAATCTTCGGTAATTGGCGCCGGATTGTGCGCGTGTGCTCCGTAAACGGTGTGACTGCTCAGGAAGATCAGATTGGGTGCGTTGGCTCGCTCACATGCCCTGAGGACAGCTTCGGTGGATGCTTGGTTAGCTTGGCTGACCATCCTCGCGGCACTCCGGCCCCAGCCTGGCCGGAGGTGAAAAGCCAGGTGCACCACGGTGCTTGCTTGGTGGTCTGCGAAGATGCGGGCGGGCAGATGAGCGATGTCCACCTGGTAAGCGGTCACCTTGGAGAAGGTCCGGCCCAAAGGCTGGGTGTCCAAGGCAAGAATATGGTCAATATTCTCCGCATCGCCAAGGGTCTGGAGCAGCTTCTTCCCCACGTATCCTGACGCACCTGTGATTGCTACAACCAAGGGCGGTTCACGTGCCAGCTAGAACATCGGTGAATTCAAACTGAACATCGCCCAAACCTGCAACCTCCAAATTCAGGCCGATGGTGTGGGCTCCGTCCGCAAGATGCTCTCCACCGACGACAATCGTGGTGGTCTTGTTAAGATCTATGGTGAACGGCAGCTCCTCCGACACTTGGTCGAAAGAATACCAAGAACCATCCAAGGAGAAGGAACAGCGTTCCAAGGGCACCTCATGCCCGTCCAAAGATAGGGGCATCAGCCTGCGCGCATATCCTGAACCCAAGCGGTTGACAAGCTGAAACTGAAAGCCGCCGTCGGCATTGGCCAAGCTGCCCATGACATATAATCGACGAAGCAAAAACCCTGGGACCTTTACCATGATACATCCTCTCATCCTGCACCGGTCTGATGGTGATTTTCCGTGATAATCAGGTCTGGGTAGCTGGCGGGACCTTCGGCGAAGCTCTGCGTTTCATCAGGAAGAGTTCTCGTTCAATATCCACATACTCTTGGGCTACTGGGAAAGCCTTTCCGAGCAGGCTGGAAAATACAAATACCTGGGCTACCTTCTCTGCCAGTTGGCAAATGTCGAAAGCTTCCCATGGTGTGCGCCCGACTCCCACCAACCCGTGGTTGCGGAGAAGGACGGCATTCCCATCGCCCATGCCATGCACTGCTTGGCGACCCAGTTCTTCGGTCGATGGGAACCCATATTCGGCCACCGGGATGCTGCCGCCGACCTTGTAGACCATCTCATCCACCAGCGGAGGTATCTCCAGACCCGATACAGCTGCAACCATAGCATAGGTGGAATGGGTATGGATGACGGAACCCACATCTGGGCGGGCATGATAAAGAGCAAGGTGAAGGGCTGTCTCAGAAGATGGGATGGCATCGTCTTCCACCGGCTCACCATCCATATCAATGATGAGAAGGTCCTCAGGTCCCATTTCTCGATATGGTTTCCCCGCAGGAGTTATGAGCAGCGTACCGGAGCCTTGGCCCAAGCGCATACTGGCATTGCCGCTTGAGCCGGCAATCATACCTTCCTTCACCAGCTCTGCAATCACATCCCATAACAGCTTCCGTTCTGTAGTCCAGGTTACCAAGGAGCCTCCCGCCCGCTGTTCGTCTTAGTTATAAGAACGCGCCTACTCCCAATCCAATCGACTGTACACGTCAACCCATTCTTGGTAGCGGCTTTCGTATTGGACCACAGCCCTGGGTGAACTGGGAAGAACATCATCATGGTCCTTCGCCGCAAGATGCATCAGGTCGCCAACGGAAGCTGCGCCATCAAGAAGGATGGAACGAAAAGCGGCCCCCCGGGTGCTCACCTGGGGTATTTTACAACGTTTTACGGGAATGCCCAGCACATCTGCAAGTATGCCGGCCAAGGTCCCGCTCCTAGCCATCCCCCCGCCTATGTAAATGTGGTCGGTGACGTGTCCGGCAACCTCATCCAAGGCAACCAGATTTGCTTTGATGCTGAAGGCTATGTTTTCCAATGCAGACCTGATCAAGCTGCCCACAGAGGGTCGCTGAAAGCTGAATGGGGTTGGGAACATGAGTCCTCCCCTACGAAGGCCAGCTCGAAAGGAGCTCTCTGGGCCGGGCCCCAGGTGGGCGATGATTCCCGTATTATCCATCGGAGCAGCAGCAGCCAGTTCATCAGCTCGGCTTATTGGAGATTCGGCGCCAAGCAGCAAGTCCTTGAGCCACGAGTAGACGGTGCCGACCTCTCCAAGGTTGCTTTCAGCTTCCCAACGGCCTTCCAAGGGGTAACAGCCAGCCCATGTGGCTCTTTCTGGATGGTAGCATGGCTGCGATGTGATAGCTTGAATCGCACCGCTCCAACCAAGGAGAGCTCCGACTTGGCCGGGTTCGGTCAATCCCATGCCCAAGAGTCCGCATTGAGTATCCGGGCCGGCCAGACGGACCTCGGCGCCCTTTTCCAAGCCCCACGCCTCAGCCATCTCGCCGGTGAGATAACCCCGAGGAGGCCCCACCTCCGGGATGGGAGCCAACAGTGAACCGGAAAACCCCAGGTTGTTCAGCAGGTCCATACACCGGCGACCTTTGCTTATATCCAGCAGGCCCGCCTCCCCCTCCATGCACATCTCGGCAGCCCTGAAGCCCGTCATGCGGAACATCAGCCAGCCAGCGACGGTAAGGACCGTGCTTATACGTTCAAAAGTGCGAGGACGGTTGATCTGAAACCAACGGACCCGGGCGGGTGCAAACATGAGGGATGGAAAGTGGCCCGTGGTGCGATACACATCATCGCCCCATCGTTCATCAATGGTCGCACCCTCGAATATTGCCCTTAGATCGATGTTTGGGCTACAGCAGAGCTCGTTACCCGGCTCGTCCAACAACACCAGACCCTGACGTTGACTGGTTATGGCTATGGAGGCGATATCCCCTGGTTTTACACCGGTTTCCAGCAGAACCTGGCCGACCAAGTCGCCCACGGTTGCCAGCACATGCCCAGGATCGAACTCCCGGACCAGTTCGGAGCAATCTTCCGGTGTGTGGTAGCGCATGGGTGCAGCCGCAGCGCCTTCCAGGGAGCCTTGGGAGTTGGTAAGCAGGCAATGAATGGCGCTGGTGCCCACATCCAAAGCGAGGATATAGCTACCCAAGCTTCCTCCAAACCGACTTATTGACCAGGCGCCTGGGCTTAAGCTTACGAAGGTAGCGCTGGATATCTTCGACCATCATCGTGGATTGGCGCTCGATGGTTTCGGCGGTAGCCCCGCCGATATGAGGTGTCAGCAATGCTTCCTTCATGTTCAACAGAGGACTGTTGGGCGGGATGGGATGGGTGCGATGAACATCCATAGCAACCCCGGCCACGCAGCCGGACCGGATTGCACTCACAAGGGCAGCTTCGTCGATTGCCCAATAAGATGCTGTGTTGATGATGTACACCCCATCCTTGAGATGGCCCATATTTTCGCCGTTCAACAAACCTTGGGTTTCAGCAGTGTCCGGGGTATGGACCGATAGATAGTCCGAGGTTTCCAGAAGGCCTGTCAGGGTCTCTAAAGGGACTCCGCCGATCTTGGTGCCCAAGGGTCCCGCGTAGGGATCGTAGCCTATGACCTTCATGCCAAAACCCTTGGCAAGCTTCGCCACGGATCGTCCGATGGTTCCCATACCCAGTACACCCAAAGTTTTGTTCCTGAGCTCCGTTCCACGCATGTTGATATAGGGTTCAACAGGGTCTTCCCATCTTCCATCAGACACATATGCTGCCAACGCCGGGACCTGCCGAGCCAAGCACAGCATCAGACCTATGGTCAGCTCAGCAACGGCATTGGCGTTTCGGACGGGTGTGTTCACCACCTGCACACCATGTTCGGTGGCTGCATCCACATCGATATGCCCCACGCTACCACGGCATACGCCCAGGTACTCCAAGGAAGGAGCTCCGGAAAACACCTCTTCAAACACATAGTCGGCTTCTACAACAAGAATGCTCAGGCACTCATCATTGATCCTGTGTATAAGTTCATCAGGAGATAACAGAACACCGGTGCGCATCCAGCTTTCGTAGGTGACGGCGACCTGTTTTCTCAGGATATCCAGGGCCTCTTCGGAGAAGGGCGCCAAGATGAGCGCCGACTTATCCAGCCTGCACCTCCGAACTGACCGCTGCCGCCGCCGCCGCGCCGCTCCGCACCGCCCCTTCCATGGTGGAAGGCCAACCGGTGTTTGTCCAGTCGCCAGCTAAAAACAGGTTTTTGACAGGTGTGCGGGCTGGTGGCCGCAGTTCCGCCGAACCCGGTGTGCAACGAAAGGTCGCCGGAGATTTGATCACCAAGGTGTCTCTGATACGCGCATGGGCAGCATCGGGGAAAGCTGCTTTCATCTCATTCAGGACGATCTCCCGAATGGCAGCCTTGGGCAAATCAACATAGTCCCATGCCCCGCTTATCGAAACGCAGATGTACTGCCCCGGATCATCGGTACGGTCCACACCGAGCATCCTGCTCTTGTCAAACACCCACTGCAGGGGGCTATCCACAAAAGCTACAAAAGGATCATCCTTGGTGTTCATCACCGGACGATCATACCAGATGTGAACATTCACGATTGGGCCAACAACCATCTCTTTTGTGCCTTTGAAAAAGGGCGTGTCAGCCAGGTTGGGAGGAAGAACTGCTGCCAAATCGCCAAATGGCAGGGCGGATATGTAAGCATCACCGTGAACCATTTCCCTTCCCGCCAGCTCCACACCCGTCACATTCTTGCTTGGACCGTCGTCATCATCTTCGAAGATGATTCGGGTGATTTGCTTGCCCATTAGAAGATTGCCGCCTTGAGCCAAAATACGGTCTTGGGCCGGTTTACCCATGAGCTCTGAAAGCCCGACCTTCGAGTATCCGATATTGGCGCTATCGTAGCGTTTCAGCACCCCTTCTTGATACACCATCAGCGCCATGGCAGCGCTGACGTTTCTGGAATCATCATTCAATGTGGGCAGGATGATGAGGTCCCAGAAGGCATTGATAGATTCATCGGACTGACCGCGGGCCTTTAGCCAATTATAGAAGCTCTGCTGTTCCAATTGCCAACGATTTCGGCGGGCAAAGGCGACGCATAGCAGTCCGAAGGTCACCCTCAGCTTATCCACCATTCCGAGATGGGAATACATTAGGAAGGACGGCAAGATGTGGAAGGGCGCCGGAAGAAAGGGAGCAGCAGACAAAGCGCCCACTTTGAGGGGTCTGTCCGGCCCGCCCCCCTTTCGTATTTCCACGTGGAATTTCTCTTGCATATAGGTGTCTGAGTAAGTGCCCAGCTTTCGGAGCAAGTCTATGTAGTAGGTGCAACAACCCAAGAAAATGTGCTGTCCATTGTCCACCTGACAAGAATAAGCTGCGCGTCGGGAAGCTGCTGTGCTGTCGGAATGAAGCTCGGAATGTGCCAAGCTTTCATGAAGGCCGGCGCCATCCTTGCCAAGAGGATGATGGTCGAAGGAGAAGGTCCTTCCCCCCAGGTAGGGTCTCTTTTCGACCAAGGTCACACGATACTCATCTTCCAGTAGTCGGCAAGCTGAAGATATGCCAGCCAAGCCGCCGCCCAAGATAATCACATGGGGGTTTTCAGGTTGGCGGGGGATCATCGGGTGAAAAACAGGCTCTTAATCCAGGTTCGGGCAGTCACCAAGCATTTTTCCCTTGTGCTCAGCTTCACCTTTTCACCAAAAATATCGAACCTTCTAGCTTCGATTTTGTCTAAAATGTGACGGTACACCTGACCAAGAACAGCTGGGCACCCCCTGGAGCGCGGGGAAAGGAGGGGCAGCAGCTTGAAGCCTTCGCGGAAATGATGGCGGGCCCGCTCCGCTTCAAAAGCCATCAGGTTGATGAAAGATACGTTTGTGTTGCCCGCTTCCAGATCGGCGACCGAATACCCGAAACGGTCCATTTCGTCCCGCGGAATGTAGACCCGGCCCAGGTCCAGATCTTCCTTTACATCCCTTAAGATGTTGGTCAACTGCATCGCCAAGCCCAGATCGACGGCATATTCTTTGGCTTTCTCGCTCGAATAGCCGAAGACCTGCAGGCAAACAAGCCCGACGACACAAGCAACGTTGTAGCAGTAGGCGTGGAGCTCATCGAAGTCCTGATACCCGGTTTTGGTAAGGTCCATCTCCACGCCGGAGATTACGTGCTGGAAATACTGTTCAGGAATATCGTAGGTGGATGCAGCATCCACAAGGGCCAGGTATACCGGGCCGCCGCTATGGCCGGCATAGGCCATAGAAAGGTCTGACCGCACATCCTGCAGGGTTTGTAGCTTGGCTTCCGGTGGGTTCTCTTCATCTGCCGCATCGTCGCAGATGCGACAGAAAGCATAAGCGGCGTAGATGGCTCGACGCTTTCGTGGTGGAAGGGTGATAAAGGCATAGTGGAAGTTCTTTGCTTCCCGCCGGGTGATTAGCCTGCATTCTTCGTAGGCTTCAGTCAGTTCGCTCATTCCCCACCTTCAAACCAACATCCTGACGGCCCATGCCCTGAGCTGGCAGATAGCCAGGAACTATCCAGTATATACACCCCGACGGCCAACATCCTGACGGCCCATGCCCTGAGCTGGCAGATAGCCAGGAACTATCCAGTATATGCACCCCGACGGTCAACATTCTGACGGCCCATGCCCTGAGCTGGCAGATAGCCAGGAACTATCCGGCGTATGCACCCCGACGCCCAACATCCTGACGGCCCATGCCCTGAGCTGGCAGATAGCCAGGAACTATCCGGCGTACACACCCCGACGGCCAACATCCTGACGGCCCATGCCCTGAGCTGGCAGATAGCCAGGAACTATCCGGCGTATGCACCCCGACGCCATCGCACCTTCGCCCATGTGGATAGAAACAGGCGGGCTTTCTTTGTTCGAGATAAAGCCGGCCTGCGGGATAATACATCGTAGCTCTGCTTCTTTATTGCATCCAGGACTGCTGCTCCCCCAGCAGTGAACAAAGCAACATCAACCCGGGCATTTCCCTTCAAGGTATCCACCAAAGGAAGCCCCCTCTTGAACAGATCTTCGGCCCTTGCCACTTCAAAAGCCATCAGGTTCCGGAAGTCCTGGTTGACCACATCTTGTGACAGATCTGCTTCGGTGTAGTTGAACTTGTCCAGATCTTCCAAGGGGAAATAAATCCGGCCGATCCGGTAGTCGCAGGCTACATCCTGCCAGAAGTTGGCAAGCTGCAATGCTGTACAGGTGAAGTCTGACAGTCGCTGCCGATGCTGGTCGTTGTAGCCGAACAGATACAAAAACAGGCGCCCAACAGGGTTTGCCGAATGATCGCAGTAGAAGAGAAGGTCGTCGTAAGTGGCATACCGGTCAGACCTTTGTTCCATACGGTTAGCTTCTATCAGCTTCAAGAAAGGGTCCTTGGGTATGCTGAAGGTGCGAATGGTGTCTTGGAGAGCAACGAGGGCCGGGTGTGTGGGAACACCGGCATAGCACGCCTGCAGCTCCTCCTCCCACCAATCCAGTAGTCTCATGCGCCCGGCATGGTCCAAGCCTTGGATGGAAGGTTGTCCCTTTTGGGGCGTCCATCCTGCTTCAGCCAAGGATGCTGAAAGGCTTTCCGGCGGTTCATCACCAAGATCGTCGACCCAACGACAGTAGGAGTAGATGGCGTAGACATGTTTTCGGAGGGGTTTGGGGATGAGCAATGAGCCAACGGTGAAATTTTCATAATGGGATCCGGCCAACCGTTCGCAGTACCGGAAAGCTTCATTCAAGGAGATGGATGGTGCAGGGCCGGTCAGAACTTGGTCCATGTTCTTCGCTATTCTCCAAACACCTGGACCACCACTTCCCGCTGGCGAGGATGGTCCAGCTCTATGAAGAAAATACTCTGCCAACGTCCCACATCCATAGCTCCTTGGACTATTGGGATGGTTTCGCTGGTGCCCAGCAATAGGTGTTGGCAATGAGCATGGCCGTTGGGGCATTCATCCTCATTCATGTTCACAGTGCGTTCAGTGAAGTCGTTGTGGCGGTACGTGCCATTTCGGGGGGCCACACGTTCCAAAAGCTGCTTCATATCTTCAAGGAGAAGGGGTTCGTTTTCGTTTATCTTCACCGATGCGGTGGTATGTTTCGAGTAGACCACCGCGAACCCGGAAGTAACCTCAGTTTGGGCTACGCATTCCTGCACCCTCTGGGTGATGTCGATAAACTCCAGGTCTTCCTTGGTCTCCAGCTTCAGGCAGAACACTTGGGTTTTCATATGGGAATTATATACAAAACTAGCCACGCTCCCCCTTTTGCTCCTGCTCCACGTCCTTGAGCGGACGCTGCTTCAGTAGCTCCTTGGCCAGGGTTTCCGGCGTCGTTTGCAAGTTGGGTAACTCCCGACGTGGACGGCCAGTCCTCGGCTTGTGCTCTTTCTTGGTCGCCATATACTCACCCCTCATGCTTAGTCTGAGCCAGCCATACGTTCAGGTGCTTCCGCCATTCGTCAAAGTCGTACCAGCCGCAGCCCGCACAACCCTTTGGGTCGCGTTTGTCGTCTGGTTCCCACGTAGATCCGCCCTCATAGAAGAACGTGATGCCAAACGGCTCTCCCCGTGTCCCATATCGGAAGCACCGTTCACACGCTCGACTCTTCAACTGATTGTGGCTTGCACTTCCATTCGACTTCTTCAGCAGTTGGAACGTGGCCTGAATATCCTCATCGCTCATGGCCGTGTAGTCCGTCTGCGTGACCTTGGTATGGTCATTCCAGCGCATCATCGGGAGTTTGTGGTCTATGGTCAGTTGCCCTAGCGGACGCTCAGTACCTTCCACGATGTCCCGCTTCCCCAGCACGTCATAGACGCGACGGGCAAAGGCAGATGCCATAGAGGGTGCTGGTACCGCAGACTCAAAGGTGCCATCCCATCTATCCTGCCTTGTGGTGCGCTCACACTGGTAGCAGAACTGGTTGGAACTTTGTATCCGCATTCCGGCTCGTGACCGGTTGCCGCGCTGCAAGCCTTGTATGCCAGACCCGCCCGCTATCTGGGTGATGCCAACGTGGGTGTACTGGCATTCGCGGCAATGCCACTGTTGGTCCTTCAACACCGAGTAGACCTGAAAGACCTTGGACTTCCGGTCAAAGACTTCCTCGAAGCCGTCGGGCGTGGTCACGGTATCGCCCTCACAATGCGCTTGCAGGCCATGTGAAAGATGGTGGGGTCGTTCTCATACACCAAGGCCCTTCTGCCAAGGCTGTGAGCCGCAATCAGCGTAGTCCCGCTTCCGGCGAACGGGTCCAGCACCACGTCGCCCGCATCGCTGAATAGTTGGACGAATTCCTGTATTAGGGGCAACGGCTTCTGCGTGGGGTGGATGCGCTGTTGCGGCGACGGCGACTTGCATTGAAAGACGTTGTGGACGACCTTCCCGTTGAACTTGGTGCCAGGACGCTTACCCACGACCAACGCCTCCCATGCGTTGATGGGCTTGTACTTGTGGTTGAATGGCACAGGGTTGGTTTTCTGCCAGACAAGCGTTCCCACGGCGGTGAACCTGTGTTCTCTAAGAATGTCCGTGTACTCCCCGATTTGCGCCTGAGCACAGAAGATGACCGCCCACCCGCCAACCTTGGGCAACACTACGTCCGTCCATACCCTCGGTTCAACCGGTCCGTCCCAATTCCCAAAGTGACCCTTGGGCATGATGAAGTCGGCCCCGTTCTTGCGTAGCCGTCGCGGTACTTGATTCTCGCACGTGTAGGCGTTGCTGATGCCATAAGGCGGGTCGGTTAGCAGGAGAGCCACCGACCTGTTCGCCAACGCCTTGCTGCCTTCCACGCCGTCACCCAACCGGAACTCGTAGCCTTCGCCCGTCAGCACGTCGTACCCAGGGGGTAACGGCTCCTGTGTTCTCTCCAGCAGGCGGACTACGTTCGCTGAAATGATCCGGGCGGGCTGCGATTCCACCACAAAGGAGTCGCCGTGAACTACCAGCGTCCCTACGGTCACTGGCTCGCCGTCACCCACCTTGACGGTTAGTCCTATGTTCCATGCTTGGGCCGCTTCGTCATATTCAGGTGGTGCATGGATGATGACTCTCCGCTCTACAGGAAGGTGCTTGGACACCCAATCGTTCGCCGCAGCCTTGACTCGAATCTTCTCGTCCGTCGTGATGGTGCTCATACTGTCATCTCCGGGTTGCGCGTCGATTCCGGCCCAATCAGGTCCGTGTAACGCAACCGCTTCCCCACCATGCCGCCCGCTACACGCTGCATCTGCTGCATCGTGTCCTGCGAACGCTGGTTGTGACGGCCCGCAAACTCCCAGATGTACCGGTCAAGGTGCTTGTGGCTGACGTGGTGGAAGTTGCCCATGATGCCCCGGTCCAGCATCGCCCAGAAGGACTCGATGCCGTTCGTGTTGGCCTGCTCCCGCACGTACTCCCCCGTCTTGTGCTGCACCGCCTCGTGATGCCGGGGCAGTCCAGTGTAGGCCGACGCTTCGTCCGTGTAGACCTGCGCCGTCGGCATGGTAGCGTCCACTACCCGGCCCTGCAACGTCACTGCGTCCGCGCTTTCCACGACTCCCGCGACTACCTGGTTGGTGGCGCGGTCGAGGACGCCGTGCACGATGGACTTGCCCACGGAGCCGCGCCCCTGACGCCGCTTCTTGCTCCCGTGCTTGTTCTTCTCCACCCCGCCGATGGCTGTCTCGTCGGCCTCCACCGGACCCGCGAACTGCTCCACCACGCCGGGGAACGCTTTGCGGATGCGGTGCGCAAGGTGCCATGCCGTCTTGTACGTCACCGCTACGTCGCGGTGCAGCTTCATGCTGGACGTGCCCTTGATGCCCGTCGTCAGCAGGTAGACCGCAATCGCCCACACGCGGCAACCTAGCTTGCTGGACTGCATGACCGTGCCATGCTTCACGGAGAAGTGCTTCCGGCAATCCTTGCAGCGGTAGGGCATGGGGTTGCGGTTGGCGATGTGGGCCACGCGCTCGGAGGCGCAGAACGGGCAAACAGGCTCCCCGCCGTCCCAACGTACCGCCGTGAACCATTCCTCGGCGGTCTCGTCGTTGGGGAACATCTCCATCAGCCCCATGAGGCTGATACCCTTGCGGAAGTGCTTGCCCGGTGCGTTGTTCGCCATGTTCATCACCTACGTTTAAGCTATACATTTATTATACGTAGACTAGCCAGATTGTCAAGGGGTTTGGCTAGGTTGGTATATAATTCCCTTTCATATCACCCCTTTGGTTCCATGAGTTTCCCGCTCAGTGTTTGGTAACGGCCCAGAGCCATCAGCGGCCAGCAGTTCTGATAGCTATGATACTTGATCATAAAACTGGCCGGCATCTCCGATCCTTGGTATTCAGGATCACCGGGTTTGGGAAGGTTCCTCAGCCGCTGTCCAATGCCATAACCGGGGAAACCTGTTCCGGTGTAGTATGGTTCATCCCAAGAACCATCGGTGTTTTGGGTGGATACAAGGTGGTCGATGCCGCGGGTGATGGCTGGGCTGTCCACCTCTCCTCCGGCCAGAAGCGCAATGATGGCCCAAGCTGTTTGGGAAGGGGTGCTGGGGCCCTTGCCCCACAGAGATTCATCCACATATGAGCCGCAGCTTTCCCCCCACCCGCCATCCTTATTCTGATGGTCCAGCAACCAGTTCACCGCTCGCCGGATGTAGGGCCGGTCCATATCTTCGCCCACAGCTTTCAGGGCAGGCAGGACCGCTCCCGTTCCGTAAATATAGTTAACTCCCCAACGCCCGAACCAAGGGCCTTCCGGCTCTTGTTCATTCCGAATGTATGTGTATGCCCGCTGAATTGCGGGGAATTCCTTGGTGTAGCCCAACTTACCAAGCATTTCTATGACATGGGCGGCTACATCAACGCTGGGCGGGTCCAGTGCTTCGCCAAAATCGCTGAACAGTATTTTGGAGATGTGGTTTTTGTTATTGTCTTTATCAAATGCCGCCCAGCCACCGTTGGAGCACTGCATCGCCAGCATCCAACGAGCTCCCCTTTCGATCGATTGCTGCCTTTCTTCTTCGTCCTTCGGGCTGTCCATATGGGCCATACTGAGGGCCATAATAACTTCGGCAGTATCATCTACATCGGGGTAATTGTCGTTGGCGAACTCAAAAGCCCAACCCCCCGGCTCAACGTTCTTCACGTTGACTTGCCAATCACCCCCGGAGCGGATTTGCTTTCCAGCAAGCCATTTTGTCGATGATTGTATAGCTGGATGATCGGATCCCAAGCCTGAATCCAGAAGGCCGATCTGCACCAAGCAGGTGTCCCAAACGGGGGAAACACAAGCTTGAACTCTCTCGATCCCTTCTTCTTCAACGGTGAACCCTTCGAATCCTTCCATACCCTTTTTGATTACGGGGTGGTCCAAGGGATACCCCAGGTGCTTCAGGGCAATCAGAGAATAAACCCAAGGAGGCTGAATTCCGGCCCAAGAACCATCCTCTTCTTGATGTTCGACCGTCCAACGCTCGATCTTTCGCAAAGCACGATGCCGCCCCGGCTTGACGGGCATTAGCTGGTAAGCTTTCAGTGCCTTGTCAGCGTAGTAGAAGAACCTCCTCCAACTGACCAGCTTCTTGGGTCTGGGCAAACGATAATCATCGTTATTCCAGTCTCCCGGGTACAGTTCGCCTATCGCCGCCCACTCGGGAATAGCTTTGTAGGGCTGGTCGGTGAGAATTATGGTCATCGGGACAATGGTGGCCCGTGCCCAGCTGGAAAACTGGTAGATGTTGAAGGGCGCCCAACTGGGCAGATATATCAGTTCAGGGGGCATTGTTGGCGTGCCTTTCCAGTCCCACTGACCGAACAAAGCCAGCCAAATCTTTGTGAACACTCTGACCTTGGGCACCCCGCCCTTGGATAAGATGAATTTCTTGGCCTTTTGCATCTCAGGTCGTTCCGGGAGAACCCCAGCCAGCTTGAGGGCAAAATAACATTCTACCGAGGTGCTCACATCTCCGGGAGCTTGGTAGTATTGCCCCCATGAACCATCCTCCTGTTGCTTTCCGAGGATGTAGTTAACCAGCTTTTTCCAGCGGCCTTCGTCCGGCATCTCCAGGAAGTAGGTTAGAAGCATATATTCGGCTTCCATGGTTGGGTTCGATTCCAATTCACTCCACCAATAGCCATCGGGGTGTTGGATAGATAGCAGGTAGTTCTGGCTTCTACCTATGGCGCCAGCCACGCTGCCATCTATCTCTTTATCTGCCGCCGTCGAAAGAGAAGTCATCCACGGTCCTTTCATTCCATGCTCACGAGGGCCATGCTCGCGAGGGCAATGCCCGCAAAGGCCATGCTCACGAGAGCCATGCCCGCAAAGGCCATGCTCACGAGGGCCATGCTCGCGGAGGCAATGCTCGCAAAGGCAAGGCTCGCGAAGGTCCTAAGCGTATCCGTAGCGTCGAAACCAGTCGACCGCTTTTTCGAGAGCTACCTCCACGGAGTTCTGAGGCATCCCCAGCACACGGGAAGTTTTTTCACAGCTTACGTACGCCGGTTTGCGAGCAACCTTCAACCCTTCCAAGGGAATCGCCGGTTCTCTTCGTAGTAAGGCGCCTTCTACAAAGCTGTCCACATACCCTGCGCCGGCAGCTATCCACATCGGCAGCTTCCACCGGGGCGCCGCCACCCCCGATGCCTTTTCCAACATTCCAAATATCTGCTTCAGCGTCAGGTTCCGGTTGCCAAGAATATACCTTTCTCCCGGCGTTCCTCTTTCAAGGGCAAGGACATGCCCCAGAGCAACATCTTCCACATCCACCACATTCATACCGGTGTTGATGTAAGCAGGAATCCGCTTGCGGATAAAGTCCAGCGCCATACGGCCCGTGGGAGTGGGTTTGACATCCCAAGGACCAACGGGAGCTGTGGGATTGACCACCACAACGGGCAAGCCGCGACGGCCTATCTTGGCTGCTTCTACCTCAGCACGATATTTGGACCTTTTATAATGTCCTACCATCTCATCTTCCGTCGGCCAGTCATCTTCTGTGCCAAACCCACCGGCAGGTATGTGCACCGTCGAAACGGTGCTGGTGTAGACGCACCTGTCCACTCCGGCTCTCATAGCTTCTTCCAAGACCATTTTTGTTCCTGTGACGTTGGCTTCATAGATGCGCTTGGGGTCTGGCACCCAGTAGCTGTAGAGAGCTGCGCAATGGATGAGGGCACCGCATCCTTCCAAGGCTCTGGCGATTGATTCCCTGTCCCGCAGATCGCCGTGCACCACCTCTATGCGCTTACCGTCCAGAGCTAAAGTATTGCTGTCCTTGCGGGCTAATGCCCGAACCTCATAGCCGTGGTCCAATAGGCTCCTGGCTACGTTACCTCCTATGAACCCGGTGGCTCCTGTTACCAGGACCAACATGCCAAACCAACCTCCCGGGGCTTTTCAATGCCAAATCCTTAGGTGACCGCATATCTGGCAGTTTCCGATGCACCCGATAAAAAGGCAGTCCCGAACTCCTTCAAACTTCTGCGGGCTACCCGCTCTTCTTTGAAGAGTCGTGCCACCGATTTCAGTTTTTCAGGGCGGACCAGTCCTTGAATTGCCACGCCCATCACCTGGATGGGCAGCTTCATTCCAGCCAACCCTGAGATGAACTCCGGCACATCCTGAGAAAGGGTATCGAGCACAGACCTGATGCTTATGTAAGGTATACCCCGTTCATGAGCCCATTGTGCTACCCAATAATCTTCCATGTTGGCTATGGATGCTGAGCTGATGGCTGCAAGTAAGAGCTTTTCAGCACGGCTGGTTGCCACCCCTTGAACCGTTACTGAACCGGCGACCTGATAACGGGTGGGTTGAACCTCTTCCAACACCTCTTGGACCTGGGACAGGAGTCCGGCATCGGTTTCATAGCAGACCTCTTCCCCGGTTGCACACAACGACTGGGTGATTATCAGGTCTCCCGGTTCCAGGCGCTCTTTCAGTGCGGCAGCATAGCCCATGGATACTATGCCGGCTGGCTTCGGTTGGGAGCCATCCAGCGCGGCAAGGAAGGCATGGACCTTATTCCGGCCCACACCGGTGATGTGGAACCTGGCATCCCCCGGATAAGTTTCATGGGAGCGAAACTTCCTGATCGCGGAGATCTCCCGTTCCATCGACGCTAGTACAGCTATCAAATAAACTGCCTCATCAGTAGTGGCCCTATCGTTTAGCTGGCTGTGATGCCGCTCTTTCCAACAGCGCCCGACTTGACCAAGGTCACCCAATCCCGCGGACTGGAAATGGCATGGAAGATGGTGGCCGACTCAAAACCGCAGTGCATCATGCAGCCAGCGCACCTAGGATCTTTGCCGACGCCATATTTCTCCCAGAGGGAACTTTCGAAAAGTTCATTCACATCGGTGACATGTTCATCAGCCAGCGGGTAACAGGGTTTGCGCCATCCCATAACCGTGTAGGTTGGGTTGGAGTAAGCTGTGCACTGGTAATCTCTACGGCCCCGGAGAAAATCCAGGTACAAGGGGTTGTTGTACAAACGCATCCCCTTGATGGATGTTTCATCAAGTATCTTGTTGAACTGCACCTTGGATTCTTCCCTGGTAAGGAACAGATCATGGTCCGGAGCGTCGTTATAATCATATCCCGGAGAAACCATGCACCCTTCCACACCTATTTCGGTCATGGTGCGGAACAGGGTGTGCAGGTCTTCGACATCACAGCCCCGAAAGATGGTGGTGTTGGTGCAGACCCTGTATCCACCTTCCAAGGCGGTTTCGATAGCTTTCTTGGCTTTCTGGTACACTCCGGCCCGGGCAACGGATTCATCATGCCGCTGCTCCATCCCATCCATGTGCACCACCCAAGACAGATACTTGGATGGAGGCACCTTCTTTAGCACCCGCTCCAATACGATGCCGTTGGTACAGCAATAGACGAAGTATTTGCGCCGGACCAGCTCATTGATGATCTCGTCTATCTTCGGATGGATCGTGGGTTCACCCCCAGCGATGGAGACGATGGGCGCCCCCGATGCTTCCACTGCTGCAATAGCTTCATCCACCGGCATCATCTTGTCCATAACGGATTTGTACTCGTGGATGCGTCCGCAACCGATACAAGCCAGGTTGCACATCTCCAAAGGTTCCAACATGGTGACCAAAGGATAGCGTTTATTGCCTTTGAGTTTTTTCTTTAGCAGGTACCAGGCAAGCCGGAAAGAAAGCTCCATCGGCCGTTTGGAAGGTTTCATAGCCACCTTTCTTTGTTTCGATATGGGAGTGCCCCGTACAGAACCGTTGATAAGGTTACGATTTACGACTAGTTAATAGCGCCTGGCGGTCAAAAACTGCACCAGCTCATCAAATTCGGACTGTGCCCAAGGCTCCAAGGGGAGCTCTCTTACTTGGGCTAAAGCCAATTCCGCCCGCTCTTCTGCCGTACGTTGAGCATAGGTTTCGGCGCCCACATCATCAAGCACCGTCAGAACATCCGCCACGTCGGTTTCGGCCAGGTCTTCCTTGCTGTACACCTGCACCAATCGCTCGCGGGCAGGGCCGGTCGCAGCCTCCAAAGCATAGGCTACCGGAAAGGACTTCTTGCGCCGAAGAATATCGTTGCCCGCCGATTTCCCCGTGGCTCCTTCATCACCCCAGATGCCCAGTACATCATCCCGGACCTGGAATGCCACTCCGAGGTGGGCTCCGGCATAAGCATAACGTTCAACCTGGCATGTATCATCGGAGGCAACCAGAGCGCCAATCTCCGTTCCACATCGTATCAGAGCTCCGGTTTTATGAGAAACCATTTCCAGATAATCGTCAGGACCGATGTCAAGGCGCCCCTCAAAGGAGAGGTCCAAGCATTGACCTTGGATCATCGAGATGATTCCTTCGGTCAGTAGCTGGGATATCTTGAGAGCTTTGACCTGGGACACTCCCCGCTTGGTCAGATCAAGGGCTGCCTCATCAGCTACCGACCTAAGAGCATTTCCTGCGTTGAGGGCGTTGGGCTGGCCCCATATGTACCAGACGGTGGGCTGGTGCCGCCGTTCCACGTCGCCGTCTTGAATGTCGTCATGGATTAACGAAAAGTTATGAATCAGCTCCAATGCTGAAGCTGCGGGGGTGGCTTTGGTCCAATCGCCCCCCAAAGAATCACATGCGAACAAGCACAGGGTAGGCCGAAGAGCTTTCCCCCGCGATGCGGAGGAGTCAACGGATTGACCGGAAGCATCTTCCCAACACATGTGATAAGCCAGCATCGTGTAAAGTCTGCCCGGGTGTTCTTCCTGGTCTGGATACTGGTCAAAGCTGGGTATAGCGCGCCTCAGATTCGGGAATAAATCGCCTTGGTACCGGGCAAACATAGCTGGGAGGGCGGCGGGTGAAGCCCTGCTATCCACAGGTCCCACCATAGGTGGATGTTCCATTTACTCTACTATCCCATTAAGGACGGTATACATCGACTACCGATGCTCGGTAATGCTAGCAAAGGGCATCCTACCTGTCAAGATTAGCAGCAAGTTGGACACGCCACCCCGTCAGTGTTCCGAACAGCGCCCCCTCCTCCCCATCATCATTCTGATGAGCACCCCCTCCCCCCGTCATCCTGAGCAGCACCCCCGAAGAATCTAGGCTGCTGCTCACATCATGCCTCGTCGTAGTAATAGACAGGCCATCAGAGGAACATCTTAGATTCCTCACTCCGTTCGGAATGACTCCCCCCATGTCATTCTGAGGAGCGCACTCCGAAGAATCTAAGATGCAGGCTCACATCATGGCTCGTCGTAGTAATGGACACGCCATCAGAGGAACATCTTAGATTCTTCACTCCGTTCGGAATGACACCAAGGGGGTTCGGAGTGACTCCCTCCACTGTCATTCTGAGGCGCACCCTCCCCCTGTCATTCTGAGGAGCGCGCTCCGAAGAATCTAAGATGCAGGCTCACATCATGGCTCGTCGTAGTAATAGACAGGCCATCAGAGGGAGACCTTAGATTCCTCACTCCGTTCGGAATGACAGCAAGGAAGTTCGGAGTGACTCCCTCCCCTGTCATTCTGCGGAGCCCGCCCTCCCTCTGTCATTCTGAGGAGCGCACTCCGAAGAATCTAAGATGCAGGCTCACATCATGGCTCGACGTAGTAATAGACAGGCCATCAGAGGAACATCTTAGATTCCTCACTCCGTTCGGAATGACTCCCCCCATGTCATTCTGAGGAGCCCACTCCGAAGAATCTAAGGCGCCTGCTCACCCGATGGCTCGTCGTAGTAATGGACACGCCATCAGAGGAACATCTTAGATTCCTCACTCCGTTCGGAATGACTCCCCCCATGTCATTCTGAGGAGCGTACTCCGAAGAATCTAAGATGCAGGCTCACATCATGGCTCGACGTAGTAATGGACAGGCCATCAGAGGAACATTTTAGATTCCTCACTCCGTTCGGAATGACACCAAGGGGGTTCGGAGTGACTCCCTCCACTGTCATTCTGAGGCGCACCGTCCCACTGTCATTCTGAGGAGCGTACTCCGAAGAATCTAAGATGCAGGCTCACATCATGGCTCGTCGTAGTAATAGACAGGCCATCAGAGGAACATCTTAGATTCCTCACTCCGTTCGGAATGACAGCAAGGGGGTTCGGAATGACTCCCTCCACTGTCATTCTGAGGCGCACTCCCTCCCACTGTCATTCTGAGGAGCGCACTCCGAAGAATCTAAGGCACCTGCTCACCCGATGGCTCGTCGTAGTAATGGACAGGCCATCAGAGGAACATCTTAGATTCCTCACTCCGTTCGGAATGACATTGAGGGGGATCGGAGTGACTCCCTCCACTGTCATTCTGAGGAGCGCACTCCGAAGAATCTAAGATGCAGGCTCACATCATGGCTCGTCGTAGTGATGGACAGGCCATCAGAGGAACATCTTAGATTCCTCACTCCGTTCGGAATGACTCCCTCCATGTCATTCTGAGGAGCGCACTCCGAAGAATCTAAGATGCAGGCTCACATCATGGCTCGTCGTAGTAATGGGCCGGCCATCAGAGGAACATTTTAGATTCCTCACTCCGTTCGGAATGACACCAAGGGGGTTCGGAATGACTCCCCCCACTGTCATTCTGAGGAGCACTCCCCCTCCGTCTGTCATTCTGAGGAGCGCACGACGAAGAATCTAAGGCGCCTGCTCACCCGATGGGTCGTCGTAGTGATAGACAGGCCATCAGAGAGAGACTTAGATTCCTCACTGCGTTCGGAATGACAGGAGGCGCACTCGGGATGGCAGGGGGGGCGGGGGGGGTTGGGGTGGCGGAGGCGGGGAGGGGGGATGCGGGAGCTGCGCTCGGAGCTACAATTTGGGTAAGGCATCAAGATCCAACGGGTTGGGGTAAGGCATCAAGAAGCAACTGATGGTGGCTGCCCAGTTGCGTCAGCGCACATATGTTGACTTGGCTTTGTTGCAGGTGGTATGGTGAGCCACTACCTGCACACCGATGGTGAAGCGGTCGCCAGCCTTCTTGTGCTGGGTTGGTGTGCTCCTCTGGCAAGGAGAAACTAGATGGCAAAACTGGCGTATGGGAAATACATACGTTCGCACTCATTCTGGGTGGTCATTGGTCTTCTTGCTATACTCGTCTTTCTTGGTCCCAGCCCCGCCATAGGCTTATCTGTGGGTATCAGTATCCCAACGCCGAGTGGCGCCACCCAAGCAACCTTCTCTCAGGGCGATGACGTACCTATCACTGCCCAAGTTAATCTTGAAGGCAAAGAAGAAACCATCACATCGGCAGTTCTGGAAATTAGACGGGCCGAGGGCGATTCTGCGTTCACCAATATTCGGATCGACCTTCCGGTGGAACAAGGCACCTTCGTAACCGGTTCCCCGCCCGGTGGAATTGATGAAAGCACCGTCGGAAGCGCTTTTGTCAATGTGAATTTCCGAGGTGTGATGTCCTCCTCCGGCAGTATGGAGAGCGGGTCTAACACCGCCTACGAGGGGGGAATCATAGCCTATTCCATCCTCTACGTGCCCCCGGAGGTAGGCGGAGACTACTCTGCGTCGGTGAACATTACTACTCCTGAAGAAACCAGGATATCTTCGGTCGGTTTCATCGTATCGAGTTCCTCCGGTGGAGGCCTATCGCCCCTGCTATGGATCATCCCCCTGATCGTCGGTGGCAGCTTACTGATACTGGGCGGGGCTATCTTGGCGTATGTGCGGTACAAGCGAGGGATCTAAGGATAAGCTGAATGAGTCCCCTTGGATGCGGAGGATGGACGTGAAACCCGTTCCTACAGAGGGGCGAGGTTCCCGCCTTCGCGGGAATGACGGGCTTGGGGCGGCGGGAATGACGGGCTTCAGGCGAGGTTCCCGCCTTCGCGGGAATGACGGGCTTGGGGCGGCGGGAATGACGGGCTTCGGGCGAGGTTCCCGCGTTCGCGGGAATGACGGGCTTGGGACGGCGGGAATGACGGGCTTCGGGCGAGTTGTTCAGAGGTTCCCTAAGAACACAGGACTTTTGGATAGCTGCCTTCACTAAGCGGCAACTGCAGCAGAAGCTCTGGAGGGTGTTCCTTCCAGAGCTTCTTTTACACCCCCTCACATCGCCAGTCCCAGCCCAGCAGACAGCAACATGTCAGGAGCAGCGCCGGCCTTTGACGTCCATGTCCTTCCCTGCTACGATGGGCTTCACTGACCGGGATGACCTGCCGAACGCGAGGAGACACCTCTTCTGGAGGGTGGGACCCACAACGATGCGCTTGATGCTGGTAAGACATGGTGAAACCAAGTGGAACAAAGAAGGCCGGTTTCAGGGTCAAAGCCAAATAGGACTAAACGAAAAGGGGCTTGAGCAAGCTCAGCAAGTCGCCGGCGCTCTACCTTCTTGGCGTCCCACAGCACTGTACTCCAGCCCGCTGCCCAGGACTTTTATGACCGCTTCGATGATCTCCGAGGGTATCTCCGTTCCTGTCGCATCCAAGGAGGGACTGAAGGAGATCAACCTCGGATTGCTGGAAGGTATAACAGGAACGGCAATGCGCACGCAGTACGGGGGAATCTACTCATCATGGCGAGAAGACCCGTCCGATGTGGTGTTCCCAGAAGGTGAATCGATACGTCAGCTTCAAGCCAGGGCATGGCACGCAGTGGAAGAGATGGAAGCTGCCCATGTCGATGACACGATAGTGGCGGTATCCCACAACTTTGCTATCAGGGCTATCCTTTGTGCGTGCTTGGGCCTACCCTTATCGATGTTCCACCGGCTGAGGGTCGACCTGGCGTCAATTAGCATAGTCCACCTGAATGCTGGGTCTCACCAAGTGCTTGCGATCAATGACCGGTGCCACCTGAACCATAATCCGTCCTGATTTGGTAGCTGGCTGGCCCATAACAGACCTGCCATTGGCACACAACGTCTTGGTCCCTTCTTATCAGCAGTTGTCTCCTGACACAGATAGAAGATAAGGATAAGATGGAGCATCTCGAAGCCCAGGTCCTTGCTGCCCTTCGCCGGGTGGGTTACGCCTCAGAAAATACCCGTCTGGTGGTAGCTGTCTCCGGCGGCCCCGATTCTATGGCCCTTCTGCATGCTCTCGTTGCCGTCAAGAATCATGCAGGGTTGGAACTTCATGTTGCCCACCTGAACCACGATTTCAGGGGTGATGAAGCTGAGGTGGATGCCCGGTTCGTTGCAGAAATTGCGGGCAAGCTCGCCCTCCCTTCCACCATCGGCAAAGCTGATCCGGCAGCATATCAAAAAGAAAGTGGCATATCTTCTTTTGAAGAAGCAGCCCGCGAGGTGCGTTATTCCTTCCTAAGCGAGGTTGCAGCAGCAACGTGTTGTGATGCGGTAGCATTGGGTCATAACTCTGACGATCTGGCTGAAACGGTGCTTATGCACATCATCAGGGGCAGCGGGTCACGGGGGCTTCGGGGGATGACGGACCTGTCTACTTGGGTAAGCCGGGATGGTGTCAAGAAAACGACAATCTTCAGGCCGCTGCTCGGTGTTTCCAAGGAAGATACGCTGCGATATTGTGCTGACAAGGGCATCATATGCCGCAAAGATTCAGGCAATGTGATGATGCGATTCACGCGGAACAAGGTACGCCATCACCTTCTTCCATATCTCGAAGAGTACAACCCAAAGGTCAGAGATGCCTTGGCACGGCTTTCTCGTACATCATCTTTGGAAGCTGATTACTTGGAGGAACAAGCGGACAGAGCATGGGCAGAAACCGCAAAGATGGAAGCAGGCCAAATAGTCCTTGACGCGCCAACCCTGAGATCATTCCATCCGGCGATACAACGCTTGGCCCTAAGCAAAGCCTACGAAAAAGCTTCCGGCAGCTTGCGGCGGTTGGAGGAATCTCACCTTGTGGCTGCGACCAAAATGCTCAACAGTAGTTCTGTGGGCTCCACATCCTTGCCCAAAGGATTGGAGCTGGTGCATAGCTACAACAGGTTGGTCTTGGGCAATGACCCCGATGCACTATGTCCTTTCCCGCCTATGCAGGGGGTCCATTCCTTGACCTTACCCAGCACAGCTCATCCATCGGTTGGGCACATTCCGGGTTGGAAGGTCACAATCACCGAAGAATCTCCCACCGCACCCATCCCCGAAGGACCCTTCTCAGCCCACATGGACCGGTCAGCTGTCGAAGGCGGTTTGCATGTGCGTACCCGACGACCCGGCGACCGCTTTCATCCCTTGGGAGCCAACACACCCAAGAAGCTCCAAGACTTCTATGTAGACCAGAAGGTCCCTCAGCATTGGCGGGACAAGGTCCCTCTGTTTGTAGCTGGGGGCGGCATAGCATGGGTTGTGGGTTACCGGCCAGCCCAGTGGGCGAGGATAACAGGGGATACCGTCCAAGTGTATAGTCTAAGCTTTGAACCATCCCATGGGGTATAATAGCATCCTACCGGACTGAGCATTGGAGAACGAGAAGTATGTATAATCCAGGGGTGCCTCTTCCGCCGGAGTTGGGAAAACATGAAAGGGAGTACCGCAATGAAAGGCGGCGCAGCGGCTCTTCCGCGGACCCTTTCACAGCCATTGTTTCCCTTTTGATCATCTTTGGAGTATTGATTCTACGAGTCCTACGGCTGCCCTTCAAAATGGTCTTCTCTCGAACTGCTCCAGAAGCAACAATCACCCCGCAGGAATCGGAACCCAAGGGTTCCGAAAACTGGAAGAGTCGATCATAGGTGCCCGCCGTCAACGAGTTCGGGCAATGGCTGCATGACGGGGATTACCGTCAACATCGGATCAGCACCGGTTTTCATCCCTTCGCCCACACCGAATCCGGGGATATGGTGCAAGGAGCGGAAGGCTTGGTAGCCCTGTTGGGCTTGGCATCAAGAGGGCTGTTCTTGGGGATGCGGCTGTTGGCGACGACGTTCAGCCGAGGTTTGGTCAACGTAGCGGAGTGTCAGATATCGTGGCGCTCGAAGCTGGTCCAGAGCAGAGCAGCCCCAGCACATACCCGGTACTCTTCATGGAAGGCCCGTTATTAGCTGAGCCCGACCACTTCCTACAACCCCAGCAACCTGGAAGGCCCGTTATTAGCTGAGGCCCGACCACTTCCTACAACCCCAGCAACCTGGAAGGCCCGTTATTAGCTGAGGCCCGACCACTTCCTACAACCCCAGCAACCTGGAAGGCCCGTTATTAGCTGAGGCCCACCCACTTCCTACAACCCCAGCAACCTCGAAGGCCCGTTATTAGCTGAGGCCCGACCGCTTCCTACAACCCCAGCAACCTGGACGGCCCGTTATTAGCTAAGGCCCGCCCACTTCCTACAACCCCAGCAACCTGGAAGGGTTGTCCTTAACCATAATGCCGGCTTCAACCTCTTCCAGACCTGCTTGAAGCAGTGTGGCGATTCCCATGCGCAGGCCCTCTGCGGGCATCGGATGAAACATCTGGCCGAAGTCCGAGCTGAGGATACAGTGTTCAGGGCCGATTGCTCTTATGGTTTCCAGCAGCTCTTGGGGTTCCAGCCTGTAGGTCAGGGGCATCATGGCGTGGACACAATGTTCGATGTAAGCGCCCTTCGCAGCAAGGGCTTTCATATCCTCGACCGTCATTCCTGTCAGGAAAGACATGGTGGAACCATGGGTGACAACGATCCGGTTTATTCCCAGGTCCTTTGCTTCTTCCACCAGCGCCATGCTCTCCTCGGTTGAAATGTGCCCTGTTGCCAGCACCATATCATGCAGCTTTATGATATCCAAGATGGAATAGACCTCCGATAAGAGACGCCCCCCCTTATCCAAGAGACTGATTCCTCCTTCGAGGCCGCGGCGCTTCCGGTCAACTTCTGCAGAGCCGGTGGGCATCCAAACCACACGGCCTCCCATGTTGGCGGATGCTTCCACCGCAACCGGGTTCAACCCCCCAACCTCCAGATTCAGCGTGATGCCGCCTATCACCGCAAGCCCAGGCACCATTTGTGCGACGGTGTAAGCCACTGGATGAGTGGGATATTCATGGCTTTTTAAGACCACGCCCCGCATACCTGCGTTGAGAGCGTTTTCAGCAATATCAAGCGCATCAGAGCGGTGCTCGACCCTGGGATCAGGTGCAAAGTGGACATGGATGTCTACAGCGCCTTCCATCAACCTGTCCACAGCAGCCATGATGCCTCCTGGTTCCGAAAATCATGGGCCGCCGGGTGCGACCATTCCAAGCAGGATACCAAAATTCCCCAAATAATCAAGGTACCGCAGCATGGGAACCCCATCTCTGGGTCGAAAGGCAGTAAGGGGAGAGGTGGGCCAAGCAGGAGGAACCTAGGGGGATGGAAGAGGCACAACGTGGGCGCAGGTGCACTTCAGAAAGAACATACGGCCAGTGCTGCGAAGCCAACTGATCCCCGTGCCTTCAATAACCCGTTAGGGAACCTCTGAACAACTCGCCTGAAGCCCGTCATTCCCGCGAATGCGGGAATCTCGCCCCTCTGTAGGGACGGGTTTTACGTCCATCCTCCGCATCCAAGGGGACTTATTCAGACTATCCCTAGGGGTTAGCTGCTGGCCATGCCTTTGATGATCTGGTTGAGGCGGGCCATTTCGATAGCAGAAACCCCGGAAGTGTATCCGATGTTTCCTTGCTTGCCCCCGGCCCGGTTGATGGCTTGGCTTATATCTTCTGCCGAAAGCACCCCGAAGATTATGGGTACGCCGGTATCGGTTGAAGCCCTGCTTATTCCTGCGGCAGATTGGGTTGCCACCAGATCATAGTGGGAGGTTTCACCGCGGATGACCGCTCCCAAACATATAACTGCATCATAACGTTGGGTCTGGGCCAGGGACTTGGCGCAAGATGGAAGCTCATAGGCCCCAGGAACCCAAGCGATCAGGATATCTTCATCATTGACCCCGTGGCGGGTCAGCGCGTCGGTGGCTCCATGCAGCAGTATGGTGGTTACGAACTCATTGAACCGCGCAACCACCACAGCTATTCGCAGGCCTTGGCCTTGAAGGTCTCCTTTTATTTCATGTGCCAAGCTTCCCTCGAACTTACAGATTGGCTATCCGTTGCTGCCATCGACTTCGCCGACTCCCTCTTCCAGTATCTTTTCGACGAGTTGAGCTTCGGTCACCGCCCCCACAAACTGGGTTGGTGGGGCAATGCCCGACATGGGACCCACTGCTCCCAGCACCGTCGTGGGGACGCTGCGCACCATGTACCGTTGAGCAAGGTTGGGGAATTCCTCCACCTCAACCACATCGGCGGTGATCTTCGGGTTTTCTAGGGCGATTGCGTGGACCAACCTGGCCACACTGGGGCAGTACCCTCAAGTGGGTGTGACGAAGACCTGTATATGTACCGGAACTTTCACCTTGCGGAGATTCTTGCGGGACTGCATGGTCAGCGGACTGACCCCGCGGGAGATGGTCTTTACGGTGTCAGCCAGAGCATACAGCTCAGGTCCCAAAGGGATGCCATAGAACTTTAGTCTGGAACCACTGTCATCACCCAGCACGGTGGCTGGGATACGCTCGATCCCAAATCTGTTTCTAGCTTCCGAATCTGTGTAGAAGTTGTGCACCTCAAGATGCAGCTTGGGTGAAAGCCCTGTGAACTCTTCCAGCAGCTCTTGGGTCTGGGGACAGTAACGACATTCTCTGCCAGGAACGGCAAGAAGGGCGGAACCTTGCCCAAAGAACTTGATGGTTACATCACGCTTCAGGTTCTTTCGAAGGTCCCGCTTGATATCGTTGCGGTCTTGATCAGGAATTATGGCCATCTAACCTCCGCTGATCAGCAAATGCACCTAAGTTTACAACGGATCATCTTTGTTATCTACCCTTACTTCACCTGACGCCAGATGGTGAAGAGTCGCTGAAGTAGGGTTATGAAAGAGATGGCAGCTATGCCAATGAGGATAACCTCCAGGGCTCTTAAGCCGATGATCAGGCCGACAGAAAGAAGGACGACCCGTTCAGGGCGGGTCATAAGTCCGGCACGGGTGTCGATTCCCAAGGATTCTCCCCGGGCCCGCAGGTAGCTGACCATCTGCGAGGTAATAAGGGCCAGGATAAGAGCCACGACTATAAAGAATGTACGGTCTTCGCTGAAGCCTTCGCGCAGCGCATAGACGGCGATCCCCAAGAAGAGGGCCGCTTCACCCAAGCGGTCCATGACCGAATCAAGCAGTGCGCCAAAGGGTGTGGTTCGTCCTGTGAGCCTCGCCAGTGCGCCATCGAAGAGGTCCAGAGCTCCACCAACCAAGAACACTATCCCGCCAATCCAGACATACCCTGCCCCCACCAATGCCGCAGCCCCGGCAGAAATGGCAAACCCCAGTAGGGTTATGGCATTGGGGCTGAAGCCGCGGCTGTGGAAGAGCCGGGCCCCTGGCAGCTCAACATACTTTAGGACCGCTGATCTAAAGCGTTCTCTGCTCGGCAGCAAAGCCATTGCGGTCCCCCAAAAGGTCCATGTAGTAGTCCATGACGCTCCGGGCCACCTTTTCCCAACGGTAAAGTTCGACCGATGAGCGGCCCGTCGACCCCAGCTGCTGTCGTAAATCTTGGTCGCGGACCAGCAGGGCCAACGCATCAGCCAAAGAAGCGCTATCTTTGGGCGGGACCATGAGGGCTTGTTGACCGTGGCTTACGACGCTTGAGTAGCCTTCTATGGAGGTTGCCACGATGGGCTTACCCGCAGCCATTGCTTCCAGCAAGACGATGCCGAAGCTTTCTCTGCCCGTGGCTGGAGCGCAGCATATGTGGGCGCTGGCATAGTAGGATGGAAGGTCGCCGTACGGAACACCGCCAAGAAACACAACATCCTGCAGGTTTCGTTCGCTGATGGCGCTATAGCAATCCTTATCGAGGTTGCCGGGACCAACGACAAGCAGCCTGGTGTTGGGATGGTCCCATTTGAGCTTGCCGTATGCTTCCAGCAGATATCGCAGGCCCTTACGCTTTTCCAGACGTCCCACAAACAGGATGTTGGTCTTGCCGTCGTCCAAGCCCGGTATGGTGTGCGTTGGTTTGGAAAAATGGTCCACATCAATGCCGTTGGGAATGATCTTGTAATCGCCAGGGAAGAACCGGCTGACGTACTGGTGAGCTGCGGGAGATACTGCGATAAGACCACTCAGCTTTTCGAACCAACGCTTGAGCAGCCGGTGCGACCAGCCATAGTTCCGAAACCGGCCATAGAAAGCATGGAAGGTGCCTACATTCAGCGCATTGGAGCACTGCAAGACGGTTAGCGGAAGCACGGGCATCAGGGGTTCGTGCAGATGTATGACATCGAAGTTCTCTTCAGCCAGAACCTTCTGAGTCTTCCGGTGCAGCCACAATGACAACGACAGGCGGGCGATGGAGCCGCCGCTGGGTATGGGTACGGATCTGCCCAGTGGAACGAAGTTCAGGGTGGGTTCTGTCTCACGGGCGGGGGAGTGGGGGGCCAGAACCTCCACATGATGGCCCATTTGCACGAACTGATGAGCAAGCTGGGAAATATGGGCGGTGACACCTCCGGGCCATGTGAAGTCGTAAGGTGAAACTAATGCTATTTTCATGAATCAACCGATGGACGGAACATCAAGCTGCCGGGCATGTTCTGGCCGGGTGCGAATAGCTTGAGATACAGGTCCTAGCTTTCGGCGCCGGCGATGAAGGATTCCACCATCTGGCGGGCCACATCATCGGTGTACTGAACGGGCGGGGATTTCATGAAGTAGGCACAAGGGCCTGGGACAGGGCCGCTCATCTCCCTATCCAGAGCCAGCTTGCAGCAACGTACCGCATCCACCACAACGCCAGCTGAGTTGGGGCTATCCCACACCTCCAGCTTCAGTTCGAGGTTGATGGGTGCGCCTCCGAAGATTTCTCCTTCCATCCTTATGTAACACCACTTCCGGTCTTCGAGCCACGGCACATGATCGCTGGGCCCGATGTGCACATTGTCTTCGCCGATATCCTCATCCAACTGAGAGGTAACGGCATAGGTTTTGGAGATCTTCTTGGTGATCAAGCGTTCCCGTTCCAGCATGTTCAGAAAATCTGTGTTGCCGCCGAAGTTGAGCTGGTAGGTCCGGCCCACCTTTACCCCGCGGTCCTCGAAGAGACGGGTGAGAACCCGGTGGGTGATGGTGGCTCCCAGCTGCGACTTGATATCATCCCCGACGATAGGCAAGCCCCTGTCCTTGAATCGCTTCTGCCAGTGCTCACCCCGGGCAATGAACACAGGGATGCAGTTCACCATGCCGCAACCGGCGGCAAGGATCTGCTCCACATACCATTTCGTCGCCATCTCGCTGCCCACGGGCAGGTAGCTGATGACCACCTCGCACTGGCGGTCTCTGAGAATGCCGGCGATATCCGATGTGGCATCCGGCGACTTTTGGACCAGGTGGGACACATATTTGCCGATCCCATCATGGGTCATACCACGTTCCACGGTAACCCCGATATGAGGTACATCAGCGAACTTCATTGTGTTGTTCGGAGGTGCAAAGATCGCTTCTGACAGATCCTTACCGACCTTGTTGGCATCTACGTCGAAGGCTGCGACGAACTCGATATCTCCGATGCCAAAGCCGCCAATATTGTTGTGCATGATCCCCGGCACCGGATTGTCGTTGTCAAGATCAAGGTCTTGGTATTTGTACACGCCTTGCACCAAGGAAGAAGCACAATTACCGACGCCTATGATGGCGGCCCTTATCTTCCCCAAATTTCTGCTCCTCAACAGATGGTTGCCCAGCTACCTAGCTAAAGGCTAAGGAATCATATCAGTTTTGTAACCATAGGGCAATAAATCTGACAATTATTCACTTGACACACTATCATAGCTATGATGAATGAGACAAAGCTGACCTTCTTGGAAGTGCTCAAGTGGGATGAGGAACAGTGCCGGGACTTCGTGGCATCCATGCGCTGGCCCGATGGTGTCCAGTGCCCGGAGTGCGGCTCTGCGGAGGAACCATACCGGATTACCCGCAAGACGGCCAACAAGAACAAGCTCCAATCCCTCTACAAGTGCCGTTCCTGCGTCAAGCAGTTCAGCGCCACCGTCGGGACCATCTTCGAGGACAGCCATGTACCGCTCAACAAGTGGTTGGCAGCGTTGTTCTTGATGGTATCGAGTAAGAAGGGCATATCAGCTCACCAGCTCTACAGGATGCTTGACCTGGGTTCCTATCGGACTGCTTGGTTCATGGCCCACGGGGTACGGGAAGCCAGGCGGGCAAAGGGTCTGCTCCGGCCCCTATCCGGCGATGTGGAAGCCGATGAGACCTATCTACACCCTCGGCGCAGGCGTGGCAGCCCTTCCCACCATGAGCGCATCAAGGACGAGATAGAGATGGGACTGCGCCCAGCATCAGTGAAGAAAGGCCCCTATGAAGGCAAGGCAGTAATATTCGGAATGCAGGAACGGGACGGCGATGTTCGTTCTGCCCATGTGCCAGATAACAGCAGCAAGACCGTCCACCCCGTTGTACATAGCTGGGTGGACGCTCCCAACACCCGTCTACTCACAGACCAGTCGCCCATATACCGGAGGGCGAAGCAGTCCATGAAACATGAAACGATCAACCATGAGACAGAGTATGTACGGGGCAATGTTCATACCCAGAACATCGACAACTACTGGAGCATCGTCAAGCGGGGTGTCTATGGTGTGTTCCACCATACCGGGGAGGACTACCTGCCAGCGTACCTGACCGAGTTCGACTTCAGGCGGAACCGTCGGAAGGTGTCTGACTCGGAGCGGTTTGTTTCTCTGATGCGCCAGCTTCAGGGTCGCCTGATCTGGTACTGCAAGACTCCTCAGCCTCAGAATCCTTACGCATAGCATCATCCCCCGGGTCCTGCACTGCTTCCTCGAAGGACAGGTGGGAGAGGTTGATGCGGGGATATCGAGCCACTTGGTTATCCATTGTTTCCCCTCCTAAGATAGCGTTCACCCGAGGCTTGGCAACTCTCTAGTAAGCATCACTGCACCAGTGAGGCCATTGTAATGCATCTTCACAGCGCTCAACAGGTCGCGCCCTATCAGAACCTCATGGACTTGTCCGCCCTCTTTGAGGTGCACCCCCGCGAACTGTCCGTACAGTGTGTAGCTAAGATCAGGACTATGGAGTTGAGCGAGGTGTAGATCCACGACGGCAGTGCCTCCAACCCCTGATACCTTCGTCTTGTTGACGACCGGCAGTCGTAGCCGTTAGGCAAGGGCTGAGTCGATGCAGCAGAGGGAAGCCCCTGTATCCACCAATGCAGGCCGGAGTTTCTTGGGCAACTCTGGGTTAGGATTGTCTTGGAAAGGGCGAGAAACATCCAGCCCCACTCTCATATAAAGAGTGGGGCCGAAGGCTAGGAGATCACGTGAGGTGGACCACCCAGCACTAGCTTCCAGCATCAACGGGCCTGTACAGCACAGATGCGGGCAAGGTCACTGGTGGGGCCCCAACCAGCCTGATCAAGTACGGACCTGTCCCGAACCTCCGCACAGCCTCGGAAGCAATCACTTGGAAGTCGTCGTATGCTCCTATCAAGGCCTTATCGTGGAACAATATCCATTTACCAAGATACTGTTCTTCCAGATGCTCCTTTTGACCATCATAGGCGGCGATGTTATCTTCCAGCGTCACCATCGTCTCCTCCTTAGATGCTCCCTGTTTCACATCCCTCCCTCATTATGGCCCCGACCGAGGTCATAATGCAAGATGGCTAGTCAGCGGGGGATTGGCCAGATCATATGACGGCAAGTCCGCTCAGTAAGTGAGTTGCTCGCCCAGCAGCTCAACAGCATAGCCGAAGGTGTCGTCCAACCAATTTAGTATCGCCACGACCTCGCCATCGCTGTTGATCACTGGCGACCCGCTGGAACCGGGTGCAGTGGCCAAGTCGAGAATCACCAGATCCAACTCCGTCCGCGTTTGGTCTCCCCATGAATCCCTGTCTCGGCCACCAACCACACCTTTCGTTACGATCACCACATCGTAGGCAAGGTGCGATTCCGGGTATCCTATCAGCACCACAGGCTCGCCCTCTATGATGGATTGTGCGGTGAATAGAGGACTTGCACCACGTGGAGCGCCAGACTTGGGTGCAAGGATAGCTGCTTCCAGACCGTGGAGTCGCTGCTCTACAGTATAGTCCAACGACTGACCAGCCCGATTCGACACGATGATGCTGACCGCATCATCAACCAAGTGAGCTGCTGTGAGGACACCACCCCGTGAGTCGATATAGAACCCTGTGCCTGCGTATTCTTTCCTATCCGCTTCGACCGTCTCAATAAAGACAATGCTATCTAGGGAACTTGCCACCACTGAGGTGAAGTCAAGGGCGTTGAGACCTGGTTCTCCTTGAGGACCCGGCTCACCTTGTGGGCCTTGCTCTCCCTGTGAGCCCTGTTGGCCCAGTGATCCACTTGGTCCAGTGCGACCTCTCTCGCCTTGTGCACCTTGTGGGCCAGCAATACCCGGCTCGCTTTGTTCGCCCTGCTTTCCCGGCACGCCTGTTGCACCAGGGGCCCCTTGCGGGCCCTGAGGGCCTCTCTCGCCAGGTACTCCTGTGGCAGCTGCCATCGACTCCTCTTGGATAAGCGTCCGAACCTCCGGTTCTGAGAGACCAGTATTGCAAGCGAAAAGTACTGTCATGGTTATCAGACATAGACCTACTACGATAGCTCTGGGCATAGAGGTGCCCCCTTAGCAGATTTGGGTCAGCTTGCGACGGCACAACCTCTTCAACCAGCTAGGGGGCGTAATGCCCAAACCGTAAAAGTCGAAGAGGTACCGTCGCAGGGGACAGGATACAGAATTAACTAAGGTGTGTCAAATGCACTATTGCCATAAATCAGTCTGCTTATCAAGCAGGTTTTAAAGCTGCATCTTGAAGCGTTGGAATGCGTAGCACGGGGCTGTTGATGTGTCTATAATCGGGTCAGGTTCCAGCTTTACATCTACTGCTCTGATATGTCCAACATCATACGAGAACTGTTCGAAGCTCTTATCTTGGCGATCCTCGTCTTCTTCGTCATACAAATCGGCGTCCAGAATTTCCGGGTGTATGGCCACAGCATGGAGCCAACCCTGCAGGAGATGCAGTACCTGATGATCAACAAGCTGGCATATCAGACGATAGACCTTGAGAGGGTGTCCAAGTTCGTGCCATTTTGGAGCGCAGAAGAAAATGCCGCAGAGTACCTCCCCTTTGCGCATTCCCCACAACGGGGAGATATCATAGTGTTCAAAAGCGTCGACGGCTCAGACAAAAATCTTGTCAAGCGGGTCATCGGACTTCCGGGCGAAAGGATTGAAATACGTTCAGGGTACGTATTCGCCAACGGAGAAAAGCTGGATGAACCTTATGTGGATGAATCTGACCGCATCGGAAATATGATCTGCATCCCCCGTTCCAGCGGATGCAGAGTGGGGGAGAACGAGTACTTCGTGCTGGGAGACAACCGGTCGGACAGTCAGGACTCCAGGTATTGGGGCGCCGTTCCCGAAGAAAACATCGCGGGCAAGGTGTGGTTCGTCTACTGGCCCATATGCGATGCCCCCTTTATGGACAAGCTGCTCAATGCATGTGATTAGGAGCGCCGACTCCAAGACCGGCGTGGGTGCCCTCTCACTTTCAGTATGCCTTCATGGTGGACCAGCCAGCAGCCCAGCCCACTTTGGAAGCATGGGAGCAGACCCAGTGCGAAAGCGCCCAGCTACCGGGGCTTGTTCGCACCAACGGGGTGCATCAGCTCTGAAGTCTGACCCTTAGCGGAACGCTTCTGCGTTGTCTTCGGGGGCATAGCCCACGACCTGTTTGGCATGGTCTATGTCCCGGTAGCACCATTTGTTATCAGAACACCCGTAAAAGATATCGAAACGCAAGCTGTCGGGGGCTTCGACGCACTTTCCCACCAGCTGAGCTATATCGCGCTGGCTGCTCCAGTGGGAAAAGCGGCGGGTGGAGTTGGCCATATCTTCATCATTCACATATCCTACTCTTATGACGATGCAGGACATATCGAAGCTATCCGCGTAGTATCGGGCCAGTGCTTCCCCCCATAGCTTGGTGCATCCGTAGAGGCTCTCAGGACGCAGCGGCGATAGGTGATCTATCTTCGGGAAGTTGCCAGGCACTTCATCATACCTGCCCTCGACGATAGCTTTATAAGGTTCGTCCATTTCATAGTTGGAGGTTACCCTACCTGAGCTGGCATAGATAACCCGTTTTACGCCAGCTTCTCGTGAGGCTTCAAATATGTTGTAGGACCCGTTGAGGTTGGAGAGCAACAGCCGGTCTAAGCCCTCACGTTCAAAGCCGCCAGCCATATGCACCACCGCATCCATACCCACAAAGGCGGGGCGTATCGCATCCAGGTCTGCGATATCTGCCATTGTTGTGGGGACCCCCGGCACATCACGACGGTTCAGAGCGTACATCTCATGATTGCCTTCCATCCTCCGCCTTACCGCCGAGCCGATCCGGCCGCTCATACCTGTTACCAAAATTTTCATATTCGTCCTCGTTAAAACCCGTATAGGGCTATGTGTGTTCCAAGCTGGTCGAAACTATACTATTCCTCCCTTGGAAAAGCAAAGGTCAGCATCAGAGGCATGATATTGTATAATGCACCCGAAAGCCCTGCATGACCTTCGTCGGCCTGCCCCATAAAGCTCCCAAAATCAGCTTATACATGGTGGTGATGTGCTATGACCACTGGAGTTCCGCGAACCGTTCCTATGTTGCTCACCGACAATATACCCCGCCTCATGATCATAGATGGTCATGCTCTGGTGCATCGTTCTTGGAATGCCATCCGGATGCGCCAGCAGCTGTCGGTCAGCACCACCGGGGAAGATATCACAGCAGTATATGGGTTCAGCAACACCTTCCTGCGAGCTGTAAGCGATTGGAACCCCAGCCATGTGGCAATGGCTTATGATCTGCCCGGCCCCACCTTCCGCCACATCAGATTCAAAGATTACAAAGCTCAGCGCCCTGAGCTTCCGCCGGAGCTGGTACCGCAGTTCGACCGGGTGAAGCAGCTTATGGCTGCGTACAATGTTCCGGTCTTCGAGGTGGATGGCTACGAAGCTGACGATGTGATTGGAACCCTCTGCCGCCATGCTGAGGAGCAGGAGGTGGAAACGGTCATACTCACCGGAGACACGGACACCTTCCAGCTCGTTTCGCCTTGGGTGAGGGTGGCCCTTTACCACAGCATCCAAGACCGTAAGGTCTATGATATTGCCGAGGTGAAAGCCCGTTACGGCGGGTTGGGCCCTGAATGCCAACCCGACATCAAAGCACTGAAGGGCGACGCATCGGACAACATCCCAGGGGTGCCGGGGGTTGGCGACAAGACTGCCATCAAGCTGGTAACCCAGTTCGGTTCCTTGGAAGATATGTACCAAAACATCGGGTCGGTAGAACCTGTCAAACTCAGAGAAAACCTGGCAGCCAACCAAGACCGGGCACTGGAGGGCAAGTTCCTGACCACGATCGTGCGGGATGCCCCCGTATCCTTGGATATGGAAAAGTGCCGCTTCTGGAATTACAACCGCAGGGATGTTGTGGAACTGTTCAGGGAGCTGGAGTTCAGGGGCGTAGAGAGGATCCCAGACCCTTCCACACTTTCTGTATCAGGAGCATCCAAAGCTCCGGTCCAGCAGGCCATGCCAAAGCCGGACCAACCATCCGATACCGACTACCAGGTGGTGGATACCGTCGAAAAGCTACAACATATGCTGGAGGAGCTTTCGGGTGGTCCCCATTATGCTTTCGACACCGAGACCACCAGTCTCGACCCAATGCAGGCTGACCTGGTGGGCTTGAGCTTCTCCAAGGCTCCGGGTAAAGCTTGGTACGTTCCTGTGGGACACCAAGAAGGCGTCCAGATCCCCTTGGAAGAGGTACTCTCCCAGCTACGGCCCTTCATGCAAGGCGCCTCGGTCGGCCAGACAGCACACAACGCCAACTATGATCTGACCGTCCTGAGCAACTACAGCATTGCTCCCGGTAAGGTGGATTTCGACACCATGATCGCAGCCCATCTGCTGGGCAGAAAAGCCATTGGCCTCAAAAACCTGGCTTTGGAAATCTTGGGTGTGGAGATGACCCAGATATCAGAACTGCTGGGGACGGGCAAGAAACAGCTTACCATGAACGAGGTCCCCATCGAAAAAGCTGCCCCCTACGCTTGTGCTGATGCCGATATGACGGGCCGGCTCCGGTCTGGTTTCGAAGAACAGATAGCCCAAGATGGCTTCGCCGATCTGATGACCCAGGTGGAGATGCCATTGATCCCCGTTCTCGTGGAGATGCAGCGTAACGGCATCTTGGCTGAAAGAGAAACCCTGAAGGGGATGTCCGTAGGGCTGGAGCACCAGTTGAAAGAACTGGAGGTGAAGATCTACGAATGGGTCGGACATGTGTTCAACATCAACTCACCCCAGCAGCTCAGCGACCTGCTGTTTCAAGAACTGGGTCTGCCCAAAAGCAAGCGGACCAAGACGGGTGCCTACACAACGGACGCCAATGCCTTGGATGCTCTGAAGGGGATGCACCCGGTGGTGGACGGCATTTTGGAATACCGTCAACTTTCCAAACTCAAGTCGACCTACGTCGATTCTTTGCCGCTGCTTATCAACCCGCGTACCAACAGGTTGCACACCAGATACAATCAGATCGGTTCAGCAACGGGTCGGATATCCAGTAACGATCCCAACCTCCAGAACATCCCCATCCGGACCGAGTTGGGCCGGCAGGTGCGAAAAGCTTTCGTTGCAGAAGCCGCCCCGGACTGGCTGCTGCTGTCTGCCGACTACTCTCAAATCGAACTGCGGGTCTTGGCCCATCTATCTCAAGACCCTTCTTTGTTGGAAGCATTCCACAGGGATGAGGATATTCACGCAGCCACCGCATCCCTCATGTACGGCGTTGGGGTCGAAGATGTGACCGCTGATATGCGGCGAATTGCCAAGGTCCTCAACTTTGGAGTGATCTACGGGCTTTCAGCATACGGCATATCTCAACAAACGGAATTTGCTCCTGATGAAGGTCGAAAGTTCATAGACTCCTATTTTGCCAGCTACCCCGGCATACGCGACTACATCGAAGACACAAAGGAGCAGGCCCGGCGCGATGGTTATGTATCCACCATGCTGGGCCGCCGTCGTTATATTCCCGACATCGGCGCTTCCAACATGCACGTACGCCAAGCTGCTGAGCGGGTGGCTGTGAATATGCCCATCCAAGGTACCGCGGCAGACATCATGAAGCTGGCGATGATCCGGGTGTACCAACGTATGCACAAAGATGGGCTGCGTTCCATGATGCTGCTACAGGTGCATGATGAGCTGCTTTTTGAAGTGCCCACAGAGGAACTGGAAATCTTAAAAGATATGGTCCGCGAAGAGATGCCCGGTGCGTTGGATATGTCGGCGCCACTGAAAGTGGATATCAAGACCGCTTACAACTGGGGCGATTTGGAGTAGCTACCATTGTCGCCGATGTGCTCCCATCGGTGGAAGAGCGGAATGGGAGCATCATCAACCCGGATCTGAAGGAGTTGCATTATGGACCTGGGAATAAAAGATAAGGTGGCTATAGTCACCGGCGGCAGCCGGGGCTTGGGCCGGATATCGGCGTTGGCCCTTGCCGGGGAAGGTGTCAAGGTTGCGATCTGCGGGCGCACCATAGAAACCTTGGATAAAGCAGTGGATGAGCTGACAGGGCTGGGTGTGGAAGCCAAGGCGATAGTTGCAGATATCGTCGAACCCGAAGCTGCTGAAATCGTGTTCAGAGAAACCGAACGTGCCTTGGGACCGGTGGATATTCTTGTCAACAACGTCGGAGGCCGGAGGGGTACGACGGTGTCCGACACCTCCGAAGAGCAGTTCCGTATGGGAATGGACCTGAACTTGTTCGGTGGTTTGCGGCTGATGCACCTGGCTATTCCAGGTATGAAGCAGCGCCATTGGGGGCGCATCATCAATATCGCTTCCATCTGGGGTCGGGAACATGGAGGGTCTGCCGACTACATGGCTGGGAAAGCAGCTCTGATCGCCACAAGCAAGTACGCGGGCTTGGAGTTGGTGAAGGACAATGTGCTGGTCAACTGCGTCGCTCCCGGCTCGATTATATTCCCGGGGGGCAGTTGGGACCGGTACACTCAATCAAATGCGCCGGAAGTGGTCGATGAGTTTATCAAGTGGAACCTGCCTGCGGGTAGATTCGGTTGGCCGGAGCCGGTTGGCGACCTGGTAGCATTCCTTGCTTCTGAGCGGGCCAGCCTCATCACCGGCGCTTGCATCAACATCGACGGCGGCCAAAGCAAGTCCCTCTTCTAAGGAACCTCTGAACAGCTCGCCTGAAGACCGTCATTCCCGCGAATGCGGGAACCTCGCCCCTCTGTATGGACGGGTTTCACGTCCATCCTCCGCATCCAAGGGGACTTATTCAGACTATCCCTAAATCAGATACACGCACATCCTGACCCACAGCGGGGCAGTTGGGACCGATACACTCAATCAAATGCGCCGGAAGTGGTCGATGAGTTTATCAAGTGGAACCTGCCTGCGGGTAGATTCGGTTGACCGGAGCCGGTTGGCGACCTGGTAGCATTCCTTGCTTCTGAGCGGGCCAGCCTCATCACCGGCGCTTGCATCAACATCGACGGCGGCCAAAGCAAGTCCCTCTTCTAAGTCAGATACACGCATATCTTGAGCCACAGCGAAAAACCAGCAGCCCCCTTTCTGATTACATCCAGAAAGGGGGCTGCCATCAACTCATGGAATGTGTGGGGAAGCTACCGATTTTTACAGATTATAGAACCGGGACGGGTTATCCCACAGTATCAAAGATTTGAAGTCCTCCGTTACTTCATCGGAGTCGATCAACCCCTTCAGCGTATCGGGGAAATATTCTATAACATCAGGATGTGGGTAGTCTGAAGCCCACATCAGGTTGTCAGTGCCAACCAGGCGCTGCAACATCGGGATGGTTTCTTCTCCGGCTTCACACGAGATGTAGCACTGCCCCCGCCGGAAGTACTCTGAAGGTTTTTCTTTCCCTTGGTAGCCTTGTCCCAGATATTCGTTGTCCACCTGCTTGTCCAGCCGGTCCAGCCAATACGGAAGCCAGCCGCAACCTGATTCCAAGAAGGCAGCATGGAGCTTGGGAAACCTATCGAACACCCCTTCCGAGGTCATCGATGCCAGTGCCCCCATCTGTTCCATGGGATGACAGGTCGCATGACGAGTGAACGCATTATCCACCCGCCCCCTGGCGTAGTAGGGCAGCTTCTCTTGCTGACCTTCATGGAAGCACACCGCCACCCCGGTCTCTTCGCAAACGGCAAACAGGGGATCGTAGTAGGGGTCGGACACCCGACGGCCTCTCAGGGGGTTGGGCCGCCAGAAGATGCCCTTCATTCCCAGCTCGGTCGAGGCTCTGCGCAGCTCCTGTTCTGCCAACTCTATATCTTGGAGGGGCAGCAGACAGATGCCCTTCATCCGGTCCGGGTCCAAGGAACAATAGTCGTAGAGCCAGTTGTTGTATGCACGGCACATACCTGCCGCCAACTCCGGGTCCAAAGTATCGTCAAAGGTGGCATACAAGCCTATGCTGGTGAACAAGAAAGCCACATCCACCCCTTCGACATCCATGTCGTGGAGGTAGGAAACGTTGTCGAACTTGCGGGAGATAGCATACTTGAACTTGCCTCGCCAAAAGGGGTTGTTCAGCATACCCAGAGGATTGGGTTCCATGGGTGCGCCGCCCACCTTACCTGAACCAAGGCGCTGGCCGCCCATCAGGGTGCCAAACGAAAACCATCCTTCGGCTTTGATGCCGTAGTGTTTATAGGGCGCTTCCAGGTAGTCATCCCACAAGGTTGCCGGCTCAAGCACATGCCGATCACAGTCCATCACCTTGACGTTACCCCTCATGACCACCTCCTTTGGGGTTGTGTTTTAACCTCAGCAAAGCCACTATTGCAGGGCTTACGGGTCTGATGAGATAGTAGCTATTCAGCCTACTACCTGTCAAGCTCATCCAGGATAAGCAACCGTTCAGGTTACTGCCTGTCAAGCTCATCCGGGGTAAGCAACCGTTCAGACTCGTGAAAGGCAAGTAACCGTTCAGACCCCGTGAATTGAATCTGCCGGCCTCCCCAAAGTTGTCGTTCCGACCTTGGCGCCAGCCCCGGCATCGTCATTCCCAGGAGCGCCTTCCCTCTCCGTCATTCTGAGGAGCGCACTCCGAAGAATCTAAGGCGCCTGCTCACACGACGGCTCGTCGCAGTAATGCACCAGCCGTCAGAGGGGCACCATAGATTCCTCGCTCCGCTCGGAATGACAGTATATTATTGTCATTCTGAGGAGCCCCCCCTCCGCTCTGTCATTCTGAGGAGCGCACTCCGAAGAATCTAAGCTGCCTGCCCACACGACGGCTCGTCGCAGTAATGCACCAGCCGTTAGAGGAGCACCATATAGATTCCTCGCTCCGCTCGGAATGACAGTATATTATTGTCATTCTGAGGAGCGCCCCCTCCGCTCTGTCATTCTGAGGAGCGCACTCTGAAGAATCTAAGATGCCTGCCCACACGACGGCTCGTCGTAGTAATGCACCAGCCGTAAGAGGGATATCTTAGATTCCTCGCTCCGCTCGGAATGACAGTATATTATTGTCATTCTGAGGAGCGCCCCCTCCGCCCTGTCATTCTGAGGAGCGCACGACGAAGAATCTAAGATGCCTGCTCACACGACGGCTCGTCGCAGTAATGCACCAGCCATCAGAGGAGCACCCTAGATTCCTCGCTCCGCTCGGAATGACAGTACATTATTGTCATTCTGAGGAGCGCCCCCTCCGCCCTGTCATTCTGAGGAGCGCACTCCGAAGAATCTAAGCTGCCTGCTCACACGATGGGTCGTCGTAGTAATGCACCAGCCATTAGAGGAGCACCCTAGATTCCTCGCTCCGCTCGGAATGACATATTTATTGTCATTCTGAGGAGCGCCCCCTCCTCCCCGTCATTCTGAGGAGCGCACTCCGAAGAATCTAGGGTGCCTGCTCATGCGGTGGAGGGGTGCATCGAAGGATTGCGCATCAGATGTAGTCTCGCTTTTGGGCTGTCTTTTTGATGTACTCAACGATATCTTGCGTTGAGGTTCCTGGACCAAAGATCGCACTTAGCCCTTGGTCCAGCAGGGGTTGTCGGTCCACCTCAGGGATGATCCCGCCAGCTAGAACTATCACATCGGACATGCCCTTTTCTTTTAGCAGACGCAGTATCTCCGGAAATACCTCCAAGTGCGCCCCGGACAGAATGCTAAGCCCGATGACATCAGCATCTTCTTGAAATGCAGCTTCAACGATCATCTCCGGGGTTTGCCGAATCCCTGTGTAGATAACCTCCATGCCAGCATCCCTCAGTGCTCTGGCGACAACCTTGGCGCCGCGGTCATGTCCGTCCAAACCGGGTTTGGCTACTATCACTCTTATGATTTCTACGGGCTTCTGCATCAGGTTTCTACTCCGCTATGGTCTGGACCAGCTCGGTAAGGACCCCGTGAACTGAGCTGGGATGTATGAATCCGATCATTCCCGACAACCCTTCTCTGGGGGTCTGGTCGATCAACCTTACTCCTTCGTTGCTCAGCGCGTTCAAGCCGGCTTCCACATCCGCTACGTTGAACGCCAGGTGATGAAGCCCTTCACCCCTGCGGTCCAAAAACCGGCCAATGCTGCTCTCCGGTTCCAGAGGTTCAAGCAGTTCCAACCGGGACTGCCCCACCGGCAACAGTACCGCTCTGACTCCTTGATCAGCCAGCTCCCGCGGTTCTGCCTTGGGAACATTAAACATCTCGTGGAACAAATTCATAGCTGCATCAAGGTCTCTGACCGCGATGCCGATATGATCTATGTGTTGGGCTGTGCATGCTGATTCCAAGTTTTTACACCTTTATGCGTTCTTATCAAAGAGGATATTGCGACAACAGCTGCCTGGCAATGATCAGCTTCTGGACTTGAGAGGTCCCTTCATAGATGGTGGTGGCCCGGGCGTCTCTAAAGTACCTTTCTACGGGCGAATCCTTGAAGTACCCGTAGCCGCCGTGTACTTGCAGCGCATTCGATGTGGAGCTCACCGCGGTTTCCGATGCTAGGAGCTTGGCGATGGAAGCTTCGTACACAAAGTCCAGCCCTTGGTCCTTCAACGTTGCAGCTTGCATGGTCGCCACCCGGGCAGCATGGATTTCGACAGCCATATCGGCCAACATGAACTGGACTGCTTGGTGTTGCGCAATGGGCTTTCCGAAGGTCTGGCGTTGCTGGGCGTACCTAACTGCTGCTTCCAAGGCAGCTTGAGCGATTCCGACGCACTGAGCAGCGATTATGATGCGACTGGAATCCAGGATATCCATTGCGTAGTTGAATCCCCGGCCCTCCTCGCCCAAGCGGTTGGCTTCTGGGACAGGGACATTCTCCATTGTTATCTCGGTGGTTGCCGACCCCCGCATACCCATCTTGCCGTGCTGTTTATGAACGGTGAAGCCGGGGGTTCCGGGGTCTACCACAAAAACGCCCACACCCTTGGCACGAAGACTCTTGTCCTGGGTGGCAAACACCACAACATGGGATGCAGTATCTGCGTTGGTGATGAATATCTTGCTACCGTTGAGGAAGTAGGTCCCATCCCGGAAATCGGCGGTTGTCTGAAGGGCTGCTGCATCGGAGCCGCAGGAAGGTTCGGTCAGCGCCCAAGCAGCCATCTTGTTTCCTTGGGCCAGATCTGGAACGTACCTTTGCTTCTGCGATTCGTCGCCAAACTCGAATATGGTACGGGTGCCCAAGCATAGGTGAGCAATCAAAGATGTGCTGGTTGCCGCATCGCCCCTGGCTATCTCCTCCATGGCTAGTGACACTTGGCGGTATCCGCCGCCGCTGCCCCCGTAGACTGGATCGATGCCTATTCCGGTAAGGCCCAAGGATGCAAGGCTCTTCCAGCTTTCCCAAGAAAACTCTTCCTTTTCGTCGATTTCGGAGGCCCTGGGAGCCAGCTCCTTGTTGGCGAACTCCCGTATGGTGTTTTGGAGCATACGCTCTTCTTCATTCAGCAGCAGATCAGGCATGTATCACCTCAACAATATTTACCAAGTCAATAGATATGGTCCCAGCATGTGGGAAAAGAAGGGAAAGAACGTCCGCATCTGGGCCCTCCTCAAAAAGCTACAAACTCGCCCTGTTCTCCGAATACACCGCGGAAAACATCACATATCTCCCCCAGGGTACAGTAAGCTTCCACACACTCCAAGATGGCTGGGACCGTGTTTTCTTCTCCAGAAGCAACTTCTTTCAGGTGGGTCAAACAGTTCCGGACAGCTTCATCGTCACGGTCCTTCCGTAACTGATGCAGGGCCTGCACCTGCTTTTGGGTTGCTTGAGAATCGACGGTAAGAAGGCCCGCAATGGGTGGGGCATCACCGACGTACCGGTTTATCCCGACGATCACCTTCTCGCCCCGTTCCACCTCCTGCTGGTGCTTGTAAGCAGCTTGGTGAATTTCCCGGGTTTGGTAGCCGCCTTCAAGGGCAGATACGGCATCGCCCATATCATCGATGGTATCGATGTATCGGTTTGCTTCTTCTTCGATGCGGTTGGTGAGGGTTTCTATGTAGTAGGACCCACCCAAAGGGTCTACCACATCGCCCACTCCGCTTTCGTGAGCCAGTATCTGTTGGGCGCGGAGGGATAGCTGTACAGCTTCTTCCGACGGCAGCGCCAAAGCTTCATCTCGAGAGTTGACATGAAGGGATTGAGTGCCTCCGAGTACAGCAGCCAAAGCTTGTATCGTCGTGCGTATCAGGTTGTTGTCGGGTTGTTGGGCTGTCAGAGTCACCCCGGCGGTCTGGGTATGGAAGCGCAGCATCCATGAGCGCGGGTTCGTCGCCATAAAGCGGTTGCGAACGATCTTCGCCCACATTCGCCTGGCCGCCCGGTATTTTGCAACCTCTTCGAAAAGGTCGTTGTGAGAAACGAAGAAGAAGGATATTCTGCCTGCTACATCATCGACATCCATCCCCGCATCGACGGCAGCTTGAAGGTAAGCTATGGCATTGGCAAAGGTAAAAGCCAGCTCTTGGACTGCGGTGGCTCCTGCTTCCCGCATATGATATCCGCTGATGCTGATGGTGTTCCAGCGGGGAGCTTCTGCCGCACAGTACTTGAAAACATCCACCACCAAGCGCATCGAAGGCCGGGGCGGGTATATGTAGGTCCCCCGGGCTATGTACTCCTTCAGGATATCGTTCTGAAGGGTCCCGTTGAGCTTCGTCAGCGGAATGCCTTGTCTGCGAGCGACCGCTATGTAGAAGCACAACAGCACAGAAGCGGTGGCATTTATCGTCATTGAGGTGCTTACTTTGTCCAAGGGAATGCCCTCTAGCAGGGCTTCCATATCGTTCAAGGTGCATATTGGAACGCCGACCTTGCCAACCTCGCCCTTGGCCAAGGGATGGTCCGAATCATAGCCAATTTGGGTTGGTAGGTCGAAGGCGACGGACAACCCTGTTTGTCCCTGCTCCAGCAGGTATTTGTAGCGGCGGTTCGATTCTTCGGCGGTAGCGTAGCCCGAGTATTGGCGCATGGTCCACACCCGGCCCCGGTACATGTTGGACTGTACTCCCCTGGTATAGGGGTATTCGCTGGGAAACCCAAGGTCTGCCATGTAGTCGAAGCTGGAAGCTTGCAGGTCTTCGGGACCGTACACAGCATCCTGTTCGATACCCGATTCGGTCTTGAAGCTACTCTGCCTTTCGGGGCGCCGAAGGACCTGGGGGTCCAAGGTATTCCGGCGCCACTCTTCCTTGTTTTTGCTGGTCATTGTCACCTTCCCACTAGATACTGAGGAGACGGGATGCTTCTCCCACCACATCAGCCAAGGGCAGTATGGTGGCTTCTGCTGAGTTCCGCAGCTTGACCTCCGCCGAGTCCTGACCCAAGGTGCGGGGGCTAACTACGATGCGGATGGGTAACCCCATAAGATCAGCATCGTTGAGTTTTGCTCCCGCAGCTTCTTCTCGCCTGTCATCATAGAGGGTCTCGATACCGGCGGACCACAGGTCTTCGTACAGTACGCCTGCTGCTTGGGCCACCTCTTCCTTGGACATGTTCAGTCCGACCAAGTGCACCTGAAATGGGGCGATTGGTGGGGGAAATATGATGCCCTTATCATCATGGTTTTGTTCTATGGCTGCCGCCAGAAGCCTGCCTACGCCGATCCCATAGCATCCCATGATGATCGGGCGTTGTTGACCATCGGAGTCCAGGTAATAGGCCCCCAGAGCTTCGCTAAAGTATGTGCCCAGCTTGAAGATATGCCCCACCTCGACACCCCTGGTCGATTCCAGAGTTGAATTGCAGTTGATGCAATTTTGTCCTTCCCGAGCCAGTGCGAAGTGCTCCAGGATATCAACCTCAAAGTCCCTGGGGTAGTTGGCGTTGATCAGGTGAGTATCGGGCACATTGGCGCCCACAACAAAATTAGCCCCTTTTGTGACGGAGATGTCTGCTGCCCGCTTCATGTTGGTCAGGCCAATGGGAGAAGCTGACCCGGCCACCAAGCCCGCTTCACGTACTTCTTCATCGGAAGCCAGCCGCAGGGTGCGGCAACGCAGGATATTCTTAAGAGCCACCTCGTTGACTTCCAAATCGCCCCGCAGGGTTACAAACACCGTTTGTCCGTCTGCGTTATAAAAAACCGCCTTCAGTGTTTTGGCTGGGGTGATGCCGAGGAACCTGCTCAAGCTGTCAATCGTCTTTACGCCAGGAGTCGAAACCTTTTCCAAAGGCTGTGGAGCTTCTTGGTCCGCATCCGAGATGATCCCCCTGGCTTTTTCTGCGTTGGCTGCATAACCGCAATTGGAGCAGCAAATGACCGTGTCTTCCCCGGTAGGCGTGGGCAATATGAACTCGTGGGAATCCTTCCCTCCAATGGCCCCGCTGTCAGCTTCTGCCATAAGGATAGGAAGGCCGCAGCATTCATAGATGTTCCTGTAAGCTTGGGCCATTGCTTGATAACTGGATTCCAAGCTATCTTCGTCAGCATTGAAGCTGTACGCATCTTTCATGTCGAACTCTCGCACCCGCATGAGGCCGGCCCTGGGGCGGGGTTCGTCCCTGAATTTGGTTTGTATCTGATAGAGGATGACAGGCAGGTCCCGGTAGCTTTGAACGTTGCTTTTAACGATGTTGGTGACCACTTCTTCGTGGGTCGGAGCAAGCACCATTGGGCGACCTCTCCGGTCCTTGAGGTTGAACATGTTATCGCCGAAAGCAGCTACGCGGTCGGTTTCTTCCCACAGCTCTTGGGGTTGTAGAGCCGGCATCCTGATCTCTTGTCCCCCCGCAGCATTCATCTCCTTGCGGATGATATCTTCGATCTTTCGGAGCGAGCGCCATGCCAGAGGAAGGTAGCTGTACACCCCGGAAGCTACCTGGAAGATCATCCCAGCTTTGAGCATCAGCCGGTGGTTGGCTGTCTCAGCCTCGGTAGGATCTGTCCTAAGGGTTTTGGAGACCAGTTGAGTAAATTTCATAACGTTCCTGTCCTGATTGATCCGCTGGCAATTAATCCTATGGCGCCGATCCAGTACAGGCCTCCCAAGATTACCAAGACTATTTCGACGAATCCCAGCTTAGCGTCCGTCACCAAAACCCCAGGGCTGCGGGCTGCGAAAGCTTCCCAATAACTGTTCAATCCAGTTTGAACCGAATGTAGAACCCACATGACCATGGCTGTGGAGACTATGGAGAGTACCGCAGAGAAAACAGCATCGCTCTGAGAAATTGATTCTTCGCCGAATCCGTAATAGCTGCCAGTGCCCCCTACCACATTGGCTAGCACAATCAGTAAAACGGCAGTCCCAGCGGTAATGGAGGCCCGCTGGCCTAACCCGGCCATCAGATGTTCATACTGTCTCACGTGGTAGTGAAAACGGAAATAATCGTATATGGGGACCAGTAGGGTGAGAGCATGCCACACCGGGAAAGCCTGTGGGTCGTTGGTATGGTCCCTGAACTGCTTCCACGTGATGTAGAACCAATAGAATAGGTACAGTCCGGCGGAAAGGGCAGTCAGCAGCAGGACACGGCCCAGCGGTATACGGTAGTCAAGAAACCTCGAGCCGGTTGCAGCCGGCCACCGGCTGGGAGTCCCAAGGTCTGATTGCCGCCAGTCGGCGCCGCATGAGCCGCAGAAGCCCTGGGACCTATCGCCTGCTGTGCCGCAGTTGTGGCAATAACGGGCGCTCATGTCTGCGCGGAGGTCGGCGCCACATGAGCCACAGAAGCTCTGGGGCTCGGTGGCATCTGCGCCACAGTTTTGGCAATGACGATTGACATTGACCATATTCATCCTTGGGTTCCATCCATGAGTGCGCAGGAAGGGAACGGTTGCAAGGGCGCTTCCAGAGGTGCAATGGGCAGCGGCGTTGCTACTTGTTGGCTGCCACCTCGTTGACTTCTTCCATGAGTGCGGTCAGCATATCGGCTTCAGCCACCACGCGGGATTTCTGGCCTTTTCGGAAGATGATCGCCCTGCCGGCGCCGGCGGCGATGCCCACATCCGCATCTTTTGCTTCTCCGGGGCCGTTCACTTCACAGCCCATCACAGCCACCTTGATGTCTGTGTTCATTTTCTTCAGCATATCGTCGACGGTATTGGCCAGCTTGATCACATCCACATCTGCCCGGCCGCAGCTGGGGCAAGCAACCAGCGTGGCACCCCTCTGGCGCATGTTCAAAGATTTCAAAATTTCATAGCCTGCTTCCACCTCATCGCGGGAATCGCTGCTGAGGGAAACCCGGATGGTGTCGCCGATTCCTTCATGGAGGAGCAGACCAAGGCCGATGGCGCTTCGGATGGACCCGGCCCGGGCGGTGCCTGCTTCGGTGATGCCCAGGTGCAGCGGGTACGGCACCAAGTCGGCAACGCGGCGATATGCTTCGAGGGTTGTTGGCACATCGAATGCCTTCAATGAAATCTTGATCAGATCGAAGTCGAGATCTTCCAGTATGCCGATCTCCCACAGTGCTGTATCAACCATATGATCGACCAAGGTGTAGTCGCCCTCAACCGCATCTTCGGACTTGGGAAGGGTGTTCACCATGTCGGTGTGGCGGGAAAATCCCCGGCTTTTGCCGATAGCCCCCACCGGGGGTAAGCTACCAAAATTAACTCCGATCCGAATGGGAATCTGTCGTTCTTTGGCTGCCCGGACAATTTCCTTCACCTTGTCGGAATCACGGATGTTACCCGGGTTTAGCCGGAGCATATCCACTCCGCCATTGATGGATTCCAAAGCCAACTGGTAGTGAAAGTGGATGTCAGCCACAAGGGGGATGTTTATACCCTTCTTGATTTCCGGGATGGCCTTGGCAGCTTCCATATCCGGGACTGCCGAACGGATAATATCGCAGCCAACCTCTTCCAGTCCCCGGATCTGGGCAACGGTGGTCGCCACATCCCGCGTATCCGTCTTGGTCATCGACTGCACCGTCACCGGCGCATCTCCGCCGACCTTTACATCGCCAACATAGATGGGCTTGGTTATCCGCCGAACGTTCATAATTCTGGTCCAGCCTTTCGCATAGGTTTCAAGCGCCTTCTGCTTTCTAAGGCAGGTAGCTGTGCCCGTTGACTATCCTTATTATATCGTTATAAGTGAGGGCTGCCAGCATGGTCAGCAACCCAACCATGCCAATTAAGTGGACCAGCCCCTCTTTCTCGGGCGGTATGCGCTTTCCGCGCCGTACCCACTCCAGCGCCACAAACACCAATCTGCCCCCGTCAAGGGCTGGGATTGGGAGGATGTTGAATACGGCCAAGCTGATGCTGAGCAAGGCTGTAAGGGGAACCAAGGAGATGATGCCCACCTCCCGGGTTATTTCTCCGGTTCCTTGGGCAATTCCAATCGGCCCGGCAAAGGGAGCCTCGCCGTCGTCAGCCAGCCAGTTTGTAACAGCATCCTTGGTCAGGACCACCGCCTCCCCTATCCAACTGAACGACTGGGCCAATGCTTCCCACGGGGGATTGACCGGAGTGTTCTGCACCCCCACAAAATCAACCGTGATCCCTGTGCTGGCATCATACGGCAGGGCATCATCAGGAAGCACAAGCGTGACGGACCGGCTGGCGCTTCCCCGGTTAACCGCCCATGTGGTTTCCTCTCCCAAGCCCCGGCCAACCTTGGCTGAAAGATCGTGGTAACCCGTTACACGGCTATCATCCACCTCGGAGATGATATCGCCCGGAAGGACACCGGCTCTGTCTGCGGGAGAACCGGGTAAAACCTCTTCCACCCGCACCTCTCCGGTGATATCTATCGTGATTCCAGTAGCTCCTTGGCCCGGCAGCGGGGCCTCCCTTGGAACCACGGACACGAATAGGGTTTCTGGACCCCTCAGGATTTGCCACTGCACCACCCGGCCGCGGTTTCCGTTGATTCTGTTGGTCAGGTCGTAGAACCCCTCCACTGGCAGCCCATCCACGGCTGTGATGATATCTCCCGGCTGTACCGCTGCCAGTTCAGCAGGAGAAGCGGGAGATACGGTGCTTACTTTCAGCTCGCCAACAACATCTACGACAACCCCCGAAACTGCTTCATGGGGGAAAACCTGGGACTGCGGGACCAAGTATATTAGCTGCTCCGTCCCGTCTCGACGAATCAGCAGAGAAACCTCGCTTCCTCTGTTGGGGCCGAGATTTCGGGTCAGACCTTGAAAGCTGGAAACATCCACCCCGTTTACCCACAGCAGATGGTCTCCTGGAAGCAGCCCGGCGTCAGCAGCCGGCGAACCGCCGGCCACCTGTTCCACCTTCAGTTCTCCGACAGTGAACATGAACAGGCCCGTAAGAAGGACCAAAGCCAGGACAACGTTCATGAACACGCCGGCGGTCAAGATAATGAACCGGGTCCCAACTCCCTTGCTGGCCAAGCTGCGAGGGTCAGTTGGGTCGTTCTCCCCTTCCAGCTTCACAAAGCCGCCGATGGGGATCAGGTTGATGGTGTACTCGGTTTCGCCTTTGTGACGGACCGTTAGCAGTTTGGGCGGAAAGCCGAACCCGAACTCGTTCACCCTGACCCCAAAAGCTTTGGCTGTAACAAAATGACCAAACTCATGGACGAGCACCACCGCTACCAAAACAGCCAAGAATTGAAAAATCGTTATAAGAACGTCCATGGAGTGCTACCGGCCGTACTTCAGGTTATACGACGGAGATGGGATCACGAAGATTGTCAGCCAACTCTTGTGCTTTGAGACGAGCCCATTGGTCTGCTTCCAGTATCTCCTCAAGGGCTGTGCCGTCGGTGGGGGTGTGATCAGCCAGTACCTTGTCGAGGACTCGGGGGATGTCAAGGAACCCGATTTTGCCGCTGAGGAACCCGTCCACCGCTATTTCATCGGCGGCGCTTAGCACAGTGGGATATGTGCCGCCCTTGCGTCCGGCTTCAACAGCCAACGCAAAGCACGGGTAACGGTCCTGCTGAAGGGGTTCGAAGTTGAGGGATAAGGGCGATGTGATGTCAAGGCGTGGGATCAGCTTGTTTGGTCGCCGGTCCGGGTACAACATGGAGTGTTGGATGGGAAGCCGCATATCCGGGGGCCCCATCTGAGCTTTCACAGATCCATCAGCCATTTCCACCATCGAATGAATTATGCTCTGTGGGTGGACTACCACCTCTATCTTTTCCCAAGGCACGTCGAATAACCAGTGGGCTTCAATGACCTCAAAAGCTTTGTTCATCAGCGTGGCAGAATCAACGGTGATCTTTCTGCCCATCTTCCAGGTTGGATGATTCAGGGCTTCCTTGACGGTGACTTTCTCCAGGTCCTGAACGGGTGTGTTTCGAAAAGGGCCCCCTGAAGCGGTTATGATAAGCCTGCTAATAGGCCCATTTTCTCCTCGCAAGCACTGCCATATCGCGCTGGGTTCGCTATCCACAGGAAGCAGGTTGCGGCCGGCGGTCCCTGCCAGCGACCTGATCAAGGGGCCCGCCATGATGATCACTTCTTTATTGGCCAGCGCAACGATCTTGCCGGTTTCCAGCGCCCTTAGGGTGGGAACCAAACCGGCGCTGCCGGTGGTGGCTGCCATCACCAGATCAACATCGGGATGGGTCGCCATGTCTTCCATGGATACAACAGGAATGCCCTTGGGCAGCTGGTCCCTGCGTCCTTCATCAGCACAATAGACCATCTGCGGGCTGAACTCCGCCACCTGGCTTGCCAGCATATCCAGGTTCCGTCCGACAGCCAACCCAAGGACCTTGAACTTATCCGGCATCTCCCTGACCACATCCAAGGTCTGGCATCCGATGGAGCCTGTAGAACCAAGTACAACCAGTCCCTTCATTGTTCAACCACCGTTCAACCACCTTGCGCATTGGGGGAGCTCAGCCGGACGGACCCAGTACGAACTTAACCAGATAATACACTGTGGGGACAGCTAAGACAATGGAATCTATCCTATCCAGAACGCCGCCGTGGCCGGGCAGCAGGCTCCCTGCATCCTTGACCCGCGAAGCTCTCTTAAGCCGGGATTCCAGCAGGTCTCCTATCTGCGCAACCACGCCGATAACTGCACCCACCATAACTGTTTGCCACACAGGAACCCACAACTCGAATATGGCGTTTAGAAGCAGTGCAAACCCAGTCGCCCACAGGAACCCGCCGACAGCACCTTCCCAGGTCTTTCCCGGGCTTATGGAAGGAGCCATCCGGCGCCGGCCCATCAAGCGGCCGGTAAAGAAAGCCCCGGTATCTGTGGCAAACACGACGACCAAAACAAAGAACAGCCAGTTCTTCCCCAGGTCAGGTGGTCCATCAATCTCTCGAATGAGCAAGGTGTGAGAAAGGAGAAAAGCTACGTAGAAGGGGCCAAAAACCCAGTAGCTCCACCTGGATAATGCGCCTTTGACTTTGAAATTAGCCAGCAGCCAAGGTGCTGCAAGAAGGACGCCACCTCCAAGGACGGCATGGGGTAGGTAGTCGGACCACTGGTTGGCGAACTGGGCGGAGATGACGATCATCAGTCCCCACAGCGCCGCCAACCACGGCATCGCACCGGACTTAGGCAAGGAGGTCATCCGGGAGTACTCCCGTAACCCAATCAGCATTGCAAAAGCTACGAGAATGGGCAGCCAAGGGGCGCCAAACCAGATAGCAACGATGAGAACGGGAATACCTACCAGGGCGGTAAGCGCTCTTCCCATCACAGGCAGCTTATCCTGAAGGGTCTTGCGACCCCAAAGCGCCGAACCGCCTTTGGCGTTGACTGAAAGCTTCCATAGCTTCAGCTATCTCTTCTTCGCCAAGGTCGGGCCATAAAGATGAAGTGGTGAAGTATTCGCTGTAGGCGGATTGCCAGATCAGGAAATTGCTCAGACGCGATTCGCCAGCTGTCCGGATTATCAAATCGGGATCGGGCAGGTCTCCGGTGTACAGGTATCTGCTGAAGACCTTTTCGTCCAGATCATCGGGGCAGATCCCTTCACGAATCACCCGCTTGATCGCTTCCAATATCTCATCGCGGCCACCGTAGTCGAAAGCCACGTTAAGATTGATGGAAGCATTGTTTTCGGTGAGGTTCTGAGCGTAGTTGACGGCATCCAACAACTGGGGAGACAAGCGGTCCCTGCGGCCTATCTGTCTGATCCTGACCTTCTTTTCGTGGAGTGCTTCCGTTTTTTGGTATATAACCTCCTGCAGAATGGCCATGAGCCCAGACACTTCATCTTCAGGCCGGGCCCAGTTTTCTGTGGAAAAGGCGTACAGTGTTACATGCTTCACGCTATAACTGGTCAGGGAATCAAGGATGCGGTGGATGTTATCCACACCCGCCCGGTGCCCTACCAGCCGTGGAAGACCCTGCCGGGTTGCCCATCTTCCGTTGCCGTCCATGATGATAGCCACATGGGCAGGAGTCTTCAGCTGAAGGGTTGTTAACTTGGGTTGGATGGTAGTATCGAGTTGCATGTTCGGTGGAATGCCAGGATTAGACCTGCATTATCTCAGTTTCTTTGGCAGAAGTGATCTGATCGATACCGGCGATGTGAACGTCTGTAAACTTCTGAAGCTTGTCTTGGGCCCTACGTTTTTCGTCCTCGGATAGGTCCTTGTTTCGTTCCATAGAACGGAGCATCTCAATGGAATCCCGACGCACATTGCGGACAGACATCTTCCCGTTTTCTGCTTTTTGCTTAAGCAGCTTGACCATATCTTTGCGGCGTTCTTGGCTTAGCGGTGGAACGGGGACCCGGATTACGCTTCCGTCCGACGATGGATTCAGACCCAGGTCAGACTTTTGGAGACTCTTTTCGATTTCTTTTAAGGACTGCTTGTCCCACGGCTGAATGGTTAGCAGCCGGGCTTCTGGAGCAGAGATGGTGGCTATCTGACTTAGGGGAGTGGGTGTTCCGTAATAGTCTATCGGCAGGTGTTCCACCAGTGCAGGGGTTGCCCTTCCGGTACGCACCGAGGCTAGGTCTCGCTTCAGTGCTTCCACCACCCTATCCATCTTGGATTCACCTTCAGTCAACACATCATCCACAAGCTTGGGTCCAGCTCCGTCCCGGGTTGTCATATCTACTCCCCTCCTGAAATCCGAGTGCCCACCGGGTCTCCTGAGAGTATGCGGCAAATGCTTCCCGGCTGAAACAGATCAAAGACGATGATGGGTAGAGAGTTGTCCATGCACAAAGATAAAGCGGTCGCATCCATAACTTTTAGACGCAGGTTCAGCGCATCCAGGTAGTTCAAGCGCTCAAAAGACTTGGCGTCCGGGTTTTTGTTGGGATCGGAATCGTAGACTGCCCCCACGTTATTTTTGCTCATCAGGAGCACCTCCGCGCCGATTTCCACAGCACGTAGGGCAGAAGCGGTGTCGGTGGTCATAAAGGGGTTGCCGGTCCCGGCAGCGAAGATGACCACGCGACCTTTTTCGAGGTGACGCATTGCCCGCCGCCGTATGTAGGGTTCAGCGACCATCTGTACTTGAATGGCGGTTTGGGTCCGGGTATCAAGGTGGATCCGTTCCATAGCATCCTGCAGGGCCAGAGCATTCATCACGGTGGCAAGCATACCAGCATAATCGGCGGTAGCCCGGTCCATTCCCCAGCTCTCTGCATCCTCACCCCGCCAGATGTTGCCGCCGCCGATCACCACACCCAGTTCGACACCCAGATCGGCAGCTTGCTTTATTTGCTCGGCTGCATACCGGACAGCAGAGGGATCGATTCCATAGGGGGCTTCACCTTTGAGGGACTGGCCGCTTAGCTTCAACAGCGCCCGCTTGTAACAGGACTTTGCCAAGGTATCTCCGACCTGCTATTCGCCCAGGGCGAATCGGGAAATCCGGCGAATCTTCACGTTTTCTCCCACCCTGGCAACGGCATCCTGGACAATGTCATTCACGGTACGGGACGGGTCCTTTATGTACGACTGGTCCAAGAGACTGATTTCTTCTAGGGGTCTCTCTTCCGTACCTTCGATTTCATCCTTGCTGATGTATGATGTGGAGGGCATTGCCGCCACCTGCATGGCAAGGTTGTGGGCCAGTTCTTTGAACTCAGGAGTGCGGGCTACAAAGTCGGTCTCGCAGTCCAGTTGGACAAGGGCTCCCACCCGGCCTCCCGTATGGATATATGCTTCCACCAAGCCCTCTTTGGTTTCCCGGCCCACCTTCTTGGCTGCGTTGGAGAGGCCTTGTTCCCGAAGAGCTTCTTCGGCCTTGTCGCCATCTCCATCGGACTGCTCAAGAGCTTTCTTGCAGTCCATCACGCCTGCTCCTGTCTTCTGACGGAGGTCTCTGATCATTTCAACGTTTACATCCAAGGATGTTCTCCCGTGCTACTTTTGTCTCAGCTGCAGAGGTCGTGCAGCTGTTGATGTTTCAGGATTAGGACCCTTTAAGCTGTTTTCGTTTCGGTATCCGACGGAGGTTCATCTCCACTTGGCGAATCCCCGACCGAAGCTTCCCCTTGCCCATCATTCTGATGCTGTTCTGCGGCTGGGGGAATCTCCACCTGGGCTTCCGGCAGCGTGGGTACTTGGTCCACGTTTTCCGGATTTGCCCTGCGGGACATGGCACTGGCTAGCTCTGCAATATCATCCGCATCAAGGGGTTCATCCGCAGCCTCCGCTTCAGCTTCAGGTTCTTCCTCCTCGACGTCGGAGACCCGTTGCTTTAGACCTTCCAGTATGGCATCGGCAACCCGGCTGGCGATCAGCCTGATGGACCTGATGGCATCATCGTTTGCTGGAATCGGAACGGTGACCAGATTGGGGTTGCAGTTGCTGTCGACCAACGCTATAACGGGAATCCGGAGCCGTGCAGCTTCAGCGATACAGATATCTTCCTTTTCGATATCTATAACGAACAGTGCTCCTGGCATGGAGGTGACACCGCGTATGCCTTCGAAGTACTTATGCAGCCGGTTCAGCTCATCTTCCAGCTTCAAGCTTTCTTTCTTGGTCAAACCCAAGAGAGCTCCCTTTTCGATCCGGGTTTCCAGATTGACCATGTAGTTGATCCTGGCCCGGATGGTCTGGAAGTTGGTCAGGGTGCCTCCCAGCCAGCGCTGGTTCATGTAGGGCATGTTGCAGCGCCTGGCTTCCTGCTGGATGGTATCCTGCGCCTGCTTCTTGGTGCCCACAAACAGGATGTCTCCGCCGTCGGCGACCAGCTGGGTAATAGCTTTGCAAGCATTTTCGAGCAGGACCAGCGTCTGCTGTAAATCTATGATGTGGATGCCATTGCGGTGGGTGAAGATGTACCGCTTCATGCTTGGGTTCCACCGGCGGGTCTGGTGCCCGAAGTGGACCCCGGCTTCAAGAAGGGTTTTCATAGTTACAGGTTCTCTGGGAGGAGAGCTAACCTCGGGCGCTTGTACCATGAGGCCTACCTTTCGCCATATTGGGCTGATCTATCATCTGCGCTTGCTGAAATCGCAGGTAAAGCAACTTGTTAATGGATGAATAATCCGCACTTAGCCACGGTAAAATTCTGGCGCATAGTATAGCATAGCCCTTCGGGACAGGCAACCTACCAGCCCATCCGTAACTGTTCAGAGTTGGAGAGGTGAATTGCTCGGAATCTGGGTGGAGAGTACGGAGCAAGGGGCGTTTGATTGTGTTAAACGAGAGGGGTGGACAATGAAGTGGACCTTCGCACCACGAGCCGGGAGACCCTGCTGGAGGTTATTGCCAAGCAGCAGACGATCATCGCCGAGCTGGAGCGACGGGTGAAGGAGTTGGAGGCCCGTCCGGGTACTGGCGGCCCGTCTGCAGGGATGCCGGGCAATAAGCCGCGCGCCAAGGGGAGTCAGCCGGAGAGAAAGGGATCGAGGAAGCGTCGTCTCCACGGCTTTGCCCGGCAGCGAATGGAACCCACGCGGCAGGTGGTGCATGCTCTGGAGTCGTGCCCCGAGTGGGGGACGGGCCTGGCAGGGGGATGGGTACAGCGGACTCGTGAGGTCATCGAGCTTCCGTTGGTTCCGGCGGAGGTGGTCGAGCACGTCTTCATGGCTCGAATGTGTGGGCCATGCCGGAAACGGCGGGTGCCCCGTGGTGCGTTGCAGGGATTGGCAGTGGGGCCTCGGCGCCTTGGTATCAACCTTGCGAGCCTGATAGTGACGCTGCGGGAGGAGGGACGGCTGCCCATAAGGAGCATCCAGCAGTACCTTCAGACGGTGCATCGGTTGAAGCTGAGCGTGGGCGCCATCGTGGAGACGATTCATAGTGTGGCACGACAGGCCCGGATGGCAGTGGCCGAGACCCTGGAACGCATTCGTGGCTCTCCGGTGGTGCATGCAGATGAGACCGGCTGGCGTGAGGATGGAGTCAACGGCTACGTTTGGACCTTCAGCACTCCCACGGAGCGGTACTTCCTGCGTCGCGGTCGTGGCAAGGGGGTGGTGGACGAGGCGTTGGGAGAGGCATTCAGCGGAGTGCTGGTGAGTGACTTCTACGCCGCATATAACCACTACCCCGGCCTGAAGCAGCGGTGTTGGGCACACCTGCTGCGGGATATGGATGAGCTCATGGCTTGGTATCCTGATGACCTCGGCTTGGCACAGTGGGCCGGTGCGGTGCGGCGGGTATATGCCAAGGCCAGGACTTGCGTTCCTGCCGATGGCCCCCGGCTGGCCTCGCGACGCCAGTTGACCTTGGAGAAGGAACTGCTGGCGCTGTGCAGCCCCTTCTTCAAGGACCAAGCCGCGCCCCAGTCCAAGCTCTGCCGGCGCATAGAACGGTTCATCAAGGAGCTGTTCGTCTTCGTGTCCCACCCAGACGCGCCGTCGGAGAACAACGCCGCCGAACGAAGCCTGCGGCACCTGGTGATCAGCCGTAAGATTAGCGGCGGCACTCGCTCCAAACAGGGCAGTGACACCAAAATGACCCTGGCATCCCTCTTTGGGACATGGCGCGCCAAGGGCCTCAACCCCCTCTTGGAATGCCGTGACCTACTACTTTCCCCTCAACTCTGAACTGTTACGCCCATCCGTAACTGTTCAGAGTTGGAGAGGTGAAGGAGTTGGAGGCCCGTCCGGGTACTGGCGGCCCGTCTGCAGGGATGCCGGGCAATAAGCCGCGCGCCAAGGGGAGTCAGCCGGAGAGAAAGGGATCGAGGAAGCGTCGTCTCCACGGCTTTGCCCGGCAGCGAATGGAACCCACGCGGCAGGTGGTGCATGCTCTGGAGTCGTGCCCCGAGTGTGGGACGGGCCTGGCAGGGGGATGGGTACAGCGGACTCGTGAGGTCATCGAGCTTCCGTTGGTTCCGGCGGAGGTGGTCGAGCACGTCTTCATGGCTCGAATGTGTGGGCTATGCCGGAAACGGCGGGTGCCCCGTGGTGCGTTGCAGGGATTGGCAGTGGGGCCTCGGCGCCTTGGTATCAACCTTGCGAGCCTGATAGTGACGCTGCGGGAGGAGGGACGGCTGCCCATAAGGAGCATCCAGCAGTACCTTCAGACGGTGCATCGGTTGAAGCTGAGCGTGGGCGCCATCGTGGAGACGATTCATAGTGTGGCACGACAGGCCCGGATGGCAGTGGCCGAGACCCTGGAACGCATTCGTGGCTCTCCGGTGGTGCATGCAGATGAGACCGGCTGGCGTGAGGATGGAGTCAACGGCTACGTTTGGACCTTCAGCACTCCCACGGAGCGGTATTTCCTGCGTCGCGGTCGTGGCAAGGGGGTGGTGGACGAGGCGTTGGGAGAGGCATTCAGCGGAGTGCTGGTGAGTGACTTCTACGCCGCATATAACCACTACCCCGGCCTGAAGCAGCGGTGTTGGGCACACCTGCTGCGGGATATGGATGAGCTCATGGCTTGGTATCCTGATGACCTCGGCTTGGCACAGTGGGCCGGTGCGGTGCGGCGGGTATATGCCAAGGCCAGGACTTGCGTTCCTGCCGATGGCCCCCGGCTGGCCTCGCGACGCCAGTTGACCTTGGAGAAGGAACTGCTGGCGCTGTGCAGCCCCTTCTTCAAGGACCAAGCCGCGCCCCAGTCCAAGCTCTGCCGGCGCATAGAACGGTTCATCAAGGAGCTGTTCGTCTTCGTGTCCCACCCAAACGCGCCGTCGGAGAACAACGCCGCCGAACGAAGCCTGCGGCACCTGGTGATCAGCCGTAAGATTAGCGGCGGCACTCGCTCCAAACAGGGCAGTGACACCAAAATGACCCTGGCATCCCTCTTTGGGACATGGCGCGCCAAGGGCCTCAACCCCCTCTTGGAATGCCGTGACCTACTACTTTCCCCTCAACTCTGAACTGTTACCCCATCCCCCGCCGCATCCCCTCCCGCCGCCCGTTGCGTAGGGGGATGCCATGGGGATGTTGCTTGATGCCCTCCCCGGTGCCCCTCCCCCCCGCCGTATAGGGGGATGCCCCCTCCCCTCCCATGCCATTCCGAGTCCCCAATTATCATTCCGAACCCCATTATGTCATTCCGAACTTCCCCCTGTCATTCCGAACTTCCCCTGTCATTCCGAGCGAAGCGAGGAATCTAAGATCTCCCTCTGATGGCCAGTCCATTACTACGGCGACCCAGCTCGTGAGCAGGCATCTTAGATTCTTCGGCGTGCGTGCCTCAGAATGACAGGGGAGGAGGGACGCTCCCCAGCATGACAGGGGGAGGGGCACTCCCCAGAATGACAGGGGAGGAGGGACGCTCCCCAGCATGACAGGGGGAGGGGCGCTCCCCAGAATGACGACAATAAGTAGCCATTCCAACTTCCCCCTGTCATTCCGAGCGGAGCGAGGAATCTAAGATGCTCCCTCTGATGGCCTGCCCGTTACTACTACGAGCCAGCTCATGAGCAGGCATCTTAGATTCTTCGGCGTGCGCGCCTCAGAATGACAGGGGGGGAGGGGCACTCCCCAGAATGACGACAATAAGTAGCCATTCCGAGTCCCCAATTGGCATTCCGAGCGGAGCGGGGAATCTAAGATCGCCCTCCGATGGCCTGCCCGTTACTACTACGAGCCAGCTCATGAGCAGGCATCTTAGATTCTTCGGCGTGCGCGCCTCAGAATGACAAACGGGGAGGGGCGCTCCCCAGAATGACAGGGGGGAGGGGCGCTCCCCAGAATGACGACAATAAGTAGCCATTCCAACTTCCCCCTGTCATTCCGAGCGGAGCGAGGAATCTAAAGTCTCCCCCTGATGGCCTGTCCATTACTACGACGAGCCAGCTCGTGAGCAGGCATTTTAGATTCTTCGGCGTGCGCGCCTCAGAATGACAGGGGGGAGGGGCACTCCCCAGAATGACAGGGGGGGAGGGGCACTCCCCAGAATGACGACAATAAGTAGCCATTCCAACTTCCCCCTGTCATTCCGAGCGGAGCGAGGAATCTAAGATGCTCCCTCTGATGGCCTGCCCGTTACCACGACGAGCCAGCTCGTGAGCAGGCGTCTTAGATTCTTCGGCGTGCGCGCCTCAGAATGACAAGGGGGAGGGGCGCTCCCCAGAATGACAGGGGGGAGGGGCGCTCCTCAGAATGATGGCAATAAGTAGCCGATCCGAGTCCCCAATTGGCATTCCAAACCCCATAATGTCATTCCAAACCCCATTACTGTCATTCCGAGCGGAGCGAGGAATCTAAGATGCTCCCTCTGATGGCCTGCCCGTTACTACGACGACCCAGCTCGTGAGCAGGCATCTTAGATTCTTCGGCGTGCGCGCCTCAGAATGACAGGGGGGAGGGGCGCTCCCCAGAATGACGACAATAAGTAGCCATTCCAACTTCCCCCTGTCATTCCGAGCGGAGCGAGGAATCTAAAGTCTCCCTCTGATGGCCTGCCCGTTACTACGACGAGCCAGCTCATGAGCCGGCATCTTAGATTCTTCGGCGTGCGCGCCTCAGAATGACAGGGGGGAGGCGCGCCTCAGAATGACAATTTATTATTGTCATTCCAACTTCCCCCTGTCATTCCGAGCGGAGCGAGGAATCTAAAGTCTCCCCCTGATGGCCTGTCCATTACTACGACGAGCCAGCTCGTGAGCAGGCATTTTAGATTCTTCGGCGTGCGCGCCTCAGAATGACAGGGGGAGGAGGGGCACGCCTCAGGGTGAGGGGGGGCGGAGTGACGTCGACGAAGGACGACTACCTGCATTTCGCGCCACGGCTGATCTGTGGCGGCGTCAGTCAACCACGGGCTGGGGCGGTGGCGTCGTCAGGCAGCTACAGATGGGGCGGTGGCGGCGTCAGTCAGCTACGGATGAAGCTGTGGCGTCGGGTTCCGGCTTCACCCGGATATCAGGCAGCCAACCGAGCCAACTGAACATGTACCAGTTCCAGTTTCCCAACAGCTTCATGCTGGCAGGCACCAACACGATGCGGACGATGGTCGCATCCAGCAGCACCGCCAGTCCCAAGCCGAACCCCATCTGTTGCAACGGCACCAAGTCGCCCGCGGCGAAACCCCAGAACACAGCCACCATGATCAGGGCTGCCCCTGTGATGAGCCGACCTGTGGACCGTATCCCGAAGGCAACCGAACTGGTGTTGTCGTGGGTCAGATCGAAGCACTCACGAACGCGGCTCAGCAGAAACACATGATAGTCCATCGACAAGCCAAAGAGCACAGCAAACAGGAAGACGGGAATCCATGCTTCGATGGTGTCAACTTGCTGGAACCCAAGCGCCCCGCTGCCCCATCCCTTCTGGAATACCATCACCAGCACACCGTATGTTGCCCCCACCGACAGCAGGTTCAGAATGATCGCCTTGATGGGCACGACGATGGAACGGAACACCAGCAGAAGCAGGAAGAAGCTGATGCCCAGGACAAAGGGGAAGACGACGAACGTGGCCCGCCGGGCAGTGCGGAAGAAGTCGATATTCAACGCGGTTGCTCCGGTGACCAAAACCTCGGCGGGCACTCCGTCGAAAGAAGCAGGCACATGGGCGTTGCGCAGACGATTGACCGCATTCTGAGAAGCTTTGCTTACAGAATCTCCAGCCACCGGGACCGTCAGCAGCGCCAGGTCTCCGGCTGAGTTGACCTCCAGTGGGCGCGGATTGCTGAAATCACCATCCAAGCTCAACCTTGCCAGCAGGTCCGATATGGCTCCTTGGACCCCTTCCGAGCTGATGTTGCCGTCGATCACGATCTCTACGGGGGTGACTTCACCCGCGGAAAAATGCTCATCCAAGATGATGAACGCCCTCTTTGATCCGATGCTGTCGGGTGAGGCGACGTACCCGGAGGCCCCCGTCTCGATGGAGAAGAAGGGTATCAGCGCAGCAATCAAAAGGCCTCCGGCCAGCAGCAAGCTGACAACGGGACGCCGCATCACCGTCCCGGACACCTTATCCCAAACGCCGCCAGCCCCAGATTCATCGTACCTGGCACGGGCATGACCGATGATGGGGATGGACAAGGCATTGATCTTGTCCCCCAACAAACCCAAGATCGCCGGCAGCAGTGTCAGCGCACCCAAGACCGCGGCGGCAACCACGAATATGGCCCCCAACCCGATGCTTATGAACACGTTGGAGGGAACAAGCAGCATACCTGCCAAGCCCAGCATCACCGCCATGCCACTGAACACCACCGTTCGGCCCGCCGTTGTAGCTGTGCGCGATATGGCATCCAGCTTATCCAATCCCCGGGTCCGTTCTTCCCGGAACCGAGAGATGTAGAAGAGAGTGTAATCAATGCCCACCGCCAGTCCGATCATGGTTATCACATTCTCGACGAAGAAAGACAAGCCGAAAACCATTCCCAGCAAGGACGCAGCGCCCATGGCAACTATGATAGCTGCGGCAGCCAAGATGACCGGTATGAGGGCAGCAATGACAGCCCCAAATACCAGCACAAGAATGAGCAAAGCTATGGGGACGCCAAAAATTTCGCCCCTCAACAAGCCTTCTTGAGCCACAGCCCTGAACTCCTCGCTAGCGATGGCTTGGCCTCCGGCTAAAATAGTAAATCCCGGGGGAGCTTCAACCTTGGCAGCTTCGATCACCTCAACAACCTGGGATATATTCTCGCTGGCATCATCAAGGTCACCCGCCATGGTGAAGGGTAGAATGGTAATCCGTTCATCTTCGGAAACAAGATGTTCTCCGCCGCCGTGGAAGGTGCTGGACAAGCTGCCTTCTCTGATGACATGGGGGACCAGCCCAGCCATCTCTACGTACACCGACTCGACAGCATCTCGAAACTCAGGGTCCCGGACGGTGTGGCTATCTGAAAGGACGATTATTATCTCATTGCTCCCTGTCGGACCTCGTAGGCGGTCTTCCAGAAGCTGAGCCCCCCGCTCGCTTTCCGGTTGATTGACGGATTTGAACTCCGTGGTTACGCCATCCTCGAAGAGGGCGACCCGAAGCCCAACGGAGATGATCAGCAGCGCCATCCAAAGGCCGATGACAATCCACGGTCTTCTTGCGCAGAATCGGGACAGCCGTTCAGAAAATAAGCTCAACATCATCAGAGGTTTCCGGTCGGTTGGTGCGTTCTCGTTTTCATCTGTAGCGTACGTGCCTGTAGCGGGCACCGTAGTTAGCCCGCACTCTGGTGAAAGCCGGAGTGCAGGCTATGTACATGCCGGTTACGGATATTGTTGCAAACTATGCTTTGAGGTATTGGTCGAACCAAGCTATGGTCTTGCCCCACGCATCTTTGGCAGCATCGGTCCTGAAGCTGGGGCGGGCATCGCAATGAAAGCCGTGACCGCACCCCGGATACGTATGAAACTCGTGGGTCTTTCCATGCTTTTGCATCTCTGCTGCAATGGTGGCCACATCCGCAGTGGTGGGGTTCTGGTCCTCTTCTCCAAAGAGGCCCAAAACAGGGCAGTTGATGTTGGCCGTCTGCTCTAGGGGTGAAGGACCATCGCCGCCCAAGGACGCCAGGATACGGCCTCCGTAGAATACGGAAGCAGCCTTGATGTCGGGAATATTGCAAGCGGACAAATAGCTGACCCGTCCCCCGAAGCAGAACCCCACGATCCCGATGCGGTCCGGGTCGACGTTGGGTTGGGCTTTCAAGTAGTCGACCGCAGCGCGAACATCCGCCACTATACCCTCATCTGTGCACCTGCCCATGCGCTCCAAGGCAGGAGGAAATTCTTCGTGCAGACCCATGGTCATCGGGCCTTCACGGTGGAACATCGCGGGGGCAAGACCAACGTACCCCAAGGAAGGCATCCGGTCGGTCACGTACTGGATATGGGAGTTAACGCCCCATATCTCCTGGATAACCACCACCGCGGGATACTTCCCATCTTCCGCGGGTTGAGTAAGATATCCTTCCATGTTCTGACCTTGTACATCTATGTTTACCCAGCTTGGAGGCATGGTGGCTTCTCCTTAATTACAGATAGTTGATATCAACTGTCACCCTGATAATTCTGACTGAAATATTCTACCATGTTATTCAAGCTGCCGTGCTTCAGGGCACCGCCGCCCCAGCTAATACGTCCGGCATGTGACCGTTGGCCCTTCTTTGATTGTCTACATTATGGTAGTCTGGCAATGGTTAACTTTTCTGCTGGTAAGAACCTTCACCTGTGCGGCAACGGTCCTGTCGATAGCTTAAAACGCCAACACGACCTAAACATTCCAGAGACATCCATGGGATATATGGAACGGCCGAACGGCGACTATCGTGCAAGAGGTTGATGGCATGACCACACTATCCGGTAGGTTGGGCGATGCGCCAAGCGCACAATTGCCAGACCGTCGTTTTACCCTCAAGTGTGCAGATTTCTTCTGTGGCATAGGCGGATTTCACATAGCGGCCAAGAATGCAGGTGCGGAGGTGGTCTTTGCGTGTGATATCGACAAAGAAGTCCGTAAGGCCTATTGGACCAACTTCGGCCTGGATCCGGCAGGAGATGTAACATCGGTGCGTGCGGATGCCATCCCAGACCACGACCTTCTGTTGGCTGGGTTTCCCTGCCAGCCGTTTTCGATCATCGGACGGCGCCAAGGATTTGACGACCCGCGGGGCACCTTGTTCTTTGAATTGCTTCGCTTTATCCGTTCCAAGAGACCGCAGGGAATAATCCTGGAAAACGTCAAGCAGCTGGCAACTGTTCATAAAGGTCAAGTCGTTCGATCCATCTTGGACGGCCTGTCGCAGTTGGGCTACACAGTAGATTATAGAGTCCTTAACGCATTGGATTTCGGGCTCCCTCAGAAACGGGAGCGGACTATCATTATCGGCACGAGAAATTCCGCTGCTCCGTTTCCTTGGCCCGTGGTCAAAACGTCAGTGAAACCGTTGTCCGAAATTCTGGAAAATAACCCGGACCCGAAGCACTACGTATCCCCAGCGATTCGAGAAAAACGCCACAGAAAGCACACGGCAGAAGTATCTCCATCGATTTGGCACGAGAACAAAGCAGGTAGCGTGTCGAGTCATAAGTGGTCTTGTGCGCTGCGGGCTGGCGCTTCTCACAACTATCTGCTGGTGGACGGGGAACGGAGATTGACACCCAGAGAACTGCTCAGGCTTCAGGGTTTCCCCGACAGTTGGGAGATTGTATGCAACGATTCCCAGACACGAAAACAGGCTGGCAATGCCGTCCCTGTTCCCATGGTGCAAGCTGTGATAGAACGGATGGTACACGTACTTGAACGAACCACGGTTACGAGGGCGCCGGTCAAGGCGTAGAGGACCGTATCCTCTCGGACAGATTCCCGATGGCGTACTTCGTAAAATCGGCGAGCAGATTGTACATCGACTCGCTGTAGGCTTGGCTGATATCCAAGGTGATGACTTTGGAACCATATTTGCCACTGCCATTGGCGGCACACACTTGTCAAAACCAGTCGGAATCACTGATGTGCTGTGGAAAAACAGAAACGGGACGGGCGGTGTTATCCATATGGGATGCACGAGTCGATGAAGCGATGGGGGAACACACGGATTTGCGGGTCGCCGTATTGGTCCGCAACATAAAGTCCAGAGAATTTGTGCTCTTCTAAGAACAAGAAGAAGAAGCCCGCAGATTTACTCCTGACGATTATGAATGGGAGCATAACAAGCAAAACAACCTTGAGGCCCGAGATAAAATATCCGGCACGCACTGCTTTACTTGGCAACCGCATGGAAGCCAGTTCACCATCATCAGAGAGGTACCAGCATCAGCTCGCCACTTTTCTATAGCGCCTGTTATTCCACTGGTTGACCCCAGCGCCATCTTAACCTACGTCCAATTCGAGGAGTCCTGGATACAGATTCATGGGTGAGGAGAATGCGAGACGAATCGCCAACCCACCGAAGCTGGGTGATGGGGCGGGTCCAGAACAGAAACACCGCCCCTGAACTGCGTGTGCGCCGCCATATGCACCGAGCGGGATATCGCTACAGACTCCACGTATCAAAACTGCCTGGAAAGCCGGACATAGTTATGGTCCGATATCGGACCGCCGTGTTCGTAAACGGATGCTTCTGGCATAGGCATCCAGATTGCCGATACGCCTCGACTCCCAGAAACAATGCCGACTATTGGGTCAACAAATTCGAGCGCAACGTCGCCAGAGACGTTAACAGTTACGCCGCTTTGCGACAAAACGGCTGGACAGTGTTGGTCGTATGGGAATGCCAAACCCGCAATAGTCTGACTTTGGCCAATCTGCTTGCGGATATTTTACCCCCTCGCCGCTAGCCCACATTCAGACAGTCGACTATCCAGCGCCCTCCGGTGTATACGTCGAAAGATTTTCCCCTTTGACGAGAAAGACTCCTCAACCCAGCCTGGGCAGTATCTCCTGAGCGAACCGTTCCGCCACCTCTGCCGTTTCGGGCAACCCCCTGGACCTCGGCCCCAGAATCATGTGATGCAGCCCCGCATCTTCGTACATGCGGATATCATCCATCACCTGGTCCCGGTGCCCGGTCATGGGTGTCCGCCCATCATCTGGAAGTGGAACATCGGTCAGGTCCAAACTCGAACGCAGAGAGATTGTGAAGGGGCTGCCGGAAAGACCTGCATCTTTTCGCATCTGCTCCAACCTCCGGCAATTATGAGCAAGGTCCGACGGCCCAACACGTACTCCGTGCCAACCATCGCCCAATGCAGCCGCCCTCCTCAGAGCCGGCCCGCTGTTGCCACCCACCCAGATGGGCGGATGCGGCGACTGCGATGGCTTCGGGAAGAACTTGAACCCACCGATACTGTGGTGTTCTCCTTGGTACATCGGTTCATCTTCAGTGCAGAGCGCCTTGAAGATTCGGATGTGCTCGTCGGTCACGCTCCCTCTGTTCAAATAATCCGCATCCAGCGCCCTGAACTCTTCTTCCATCCAACCAACTCCCACCCCTGCGATGGTGCGGCCACCTGAAAGTACATCCAGAGTGGTCAGCATTTTGGCATTGAGCAGAGGATGCCGATAGGGCAATATCTGGACGCTGATGCCCAATCTTATCTTGCTGGTAACCCCAGCCAAGAACGAAAGGGTTGTCAGAGGTTCCAAAATATCATCTTCGGACGTGATTCCCATGGCGCCGCTGGAGCTGTAGGGGTACCTGGAGTGCATTTCCGTTGGGATCACCACATGGTCGCTGACCCAGAGCGACTGGTATCCCAGCTTTTCCACCAGCAGAGCTATTCTACAGATCTCCTCAGGTTGGGCAGTTCCTCCCAGATTTGGCAGGACAATACCGTATTCCATGTGTGCCTCCCCATCTTGCTATCGTCGAAGATTAACGTTTTTATCCTTGAGAGCTACCTGCTTTGGTGGTAACATCTATCCACTTAAGCCAACTGCAATGGAGGCTGTGTTCCATGTCTTCCGGTTCTTGCCAGGTCGCTTTCAAGGAATGGGCGGTGGTGGTGCGGGCGCTTGGCTCGGGCGAGCAGATGGTTCTGCTGCGCAAAGGCGGCATCAGCGAAGCAGGCAAGCACTTCAAGGTCGCCCATCGCCGGTTCCTCCTCTACCCAACCTTGGAACACCAGAAGCAAGAACTCCTCAAACCCAGCCACCAAGAGCATCTGAGCCGCCTGCTGGCTGAAGACCATGATGCCAGCATCATCAGCTTCGCCCATTTTGCTGATGTGGAGGATGTGATCGAGCTGTCGGAAGAAGAGCAGCTCTGCTCCTTATCCCCCCATCACATCTGGTCAGACGATTATGCTCAGTCCCGGCTTCGTTGGAAACCCCGGCATCCATTATCGGTGATGTTGTTGCGGGTTTACCGCATGGAAACACCCAAGATGGTAGCTTATCAGCCCCACTTCGGGGGATGCAAATCTTGGGTGGACTTGGGGGAAGATGTGGCTCTGGGCAACCTTGAGCCGGTGCTGGACGATGCCAGCTTTGCCGCCCGGATAGATGCTATAAAGGGCAAGCTGAATATACCTGACAACCCTGCTTTATGATCTTGGGGGTAGCGCGAAAATCCTAGCGCCGCTCCCCACCCTTGCTTTTCTCCACGGAGGTACAACCTATGAAATACCGGCAGCTCCCCAGGACGGACCTTGAGCTTTCCGAGGTCGGCTTTGGAGCTTGGACTGTAGCTACAGATTGGTGGGGGCACATCGAAGAGCCCGATGCGGTCAAGCTATTGGAGACCGCCTTTGACCTGGGGGTTAACCTGTTCGATACGGCAGACACCTACGGCAAGGGTTATGGCGAAGAGATACTGGCCAAAGCTCTGGCACATGAACGCCACAACATGGTCATCGCCACCAAGTTCGGCTACGATTTCTACGACAGCATAGAACGAATCGGACACCAAGAACGTACCCAACACTTTGAACCCGATTTCATCCGCTTCGCTTGTGAACAAAGCTTGCAACGGTTGAAGACCGACTACATCGACATCTATCAGTTGCACAACCCTCGCATAGACGCCTTGGAAAAAGATGAGGTGTTCGAGGCGCTGGACAGCTTGGTCAAAGAGGGGAAGATCCGCTACTACGGCGCCGCTCTGGGCCCGGATATCGGCTGGTACGAAGAGGGCGAAGCTTCCATGAATGAGCGCAATGTGCACTCAGTCCAGATCATCTACAGCATCTTGGAGCAGGAGCCAGCCCGACGTTTTTTCCCCATAGCCGAAGGCGGCGACCGCACCGGTCTCATTTCCAGGGTGCCCCATGCTTCTGAGACGCTTACCGGAAGATTCACCGAACCGCCGGAGTTCGACCCTGCCGATCACCGTGCCCACAGGAAGCATGAGTGGATGACCGAAGCATTGAAGAAAGCTGAGCAGGCGAGATTCTTGGCTGAAGACACCGGGCGAACCATGGCTCAAGCAGCTATCAAGTTCTGCTTGGCTCAAGGGACGATAATGACTGTACTGCCCAACATCACCAACCTGGAAGACTTGGAAGAGTACACATCAGCTACCGAAACCCCTGATCTGACAGAAGAAGAATCCCGGATCATGGATGATCTGTGGGAAAACAGCTTCTACCTGGAAGATGCGGCGCCGGCTGCGAGGGAAGTTTAGCCGGTTCCAACCCTGACCCCGGCTGTCTTTGCCAAGGCTGGCGCACGCAGGCGTTCCGGCGCCAAAGGAGATGCTCATTGGAGTTGGACATAGGCGGATATTACATCCGTAGTTGGACTCCCGATGATGCACCAGCTATCGTTAAGTACGCTAACAATCGCAGCATTTGGTTGAAGGTGCGCGACTCTTTCCCCCACCCCTACACCTTGGAAGAGGCAGAGCTTTCCATTGAGCTGGCGCTGGAATCCCGAAGGGAAATCCGGTTTGCCATCGCCACCAAGGCAGAAGCCATCGGCGCCATAGGGTTGACCTTGATGAGCGACGTTCACCGCCGCACCGCCGAAATAGGCTACTGGATTGCTGAACCCTACTGGAATATGGGGATCGCAACCAAGGCGGTGGTTGCTTTCACCAAGTACGCTTTCGACCAGTTCGGTCCGGCCCGCATTTTCGGCGAAGTGTTCGAAGGCAACGAATCTTCCGGCCGTGTTCTGCAGAAGGCCGGTTACACCTTTGAGGGCCAGATGCACAACAGCATTACCAAAGATGGCAAGACCTTCGATTCGTTCATCTATGCCATCACCAGGTGATGGGTGTAAGCTAAAGCCAAAATACACGATATTAGTCCAGAAAGCGCAGGTTCGAAAATATGGTCCAACTCAAGAAGATGGTATACAGCTTCGATGAAGGCGATGCTTCCATGAGGGCGCTCCTCGGCGGCAAAGGCGCCAACCTTTGTGAGATGGACAAGCTGGGACTGCCCGTCCCCCCAGGTTTCATCGTCACCACCGAAGCATGTCTGGACTATTATGCTATGGACCATCAGCTTCCTGAGGGCCTTTGGGACCAGGTCCAAGATAAGCTTGGCTCCTTGGAACGGTCCTTGGGGCGGCAACTGGGTTCCAACGCCAACCCTCTCCTGGTTTCAGTCCGTTCGGGAGCCAGGATATCCATGCCCGGCATGATGGATACCATCCTCAATCTGGGTGTCAGCGATGATAACGTTGCCGCCCTGGCCCAGCACATGAACGACGAACGCCCAGCCTACGATGCATACCGCCGTTTTCTACAGATATTCTCCAGCATCGTCTTCGGCATGGATTCGTCCCTGTTCGAGGTGATTATCAGCAAACATAAGGAGCAGGCCGGAAAGACCTTGGACTACGAACTGACTCCCGATGAACTAAAATCGGTGATCGCCGATTTCACGGTTGCAATTCGCGAACATGCCGGCAGAGATGTGCCCCAAGACCCCCAACAACAGCTATTCGAAGCTGTACAAGCGGTTTTCCAGAGCTGGAACAGCCCCCGAGCTATTAGCTACAGGGACCATTACAACATACCCCACACCTGGGGAACCGCCGTCAATGTGATGGGTATGGTCTTCGGAAACCTGGGGGATGACAGCGGGACCGGCGTTCTTTTCACCCGTAATCCCGTCAATGGTGCGCGGGAGTTGTATGGTGAGTACTTGGTCAATGGTCAGGGTGAAGATGTTGTGGCGGGCATCCGCACCCCCGAACCTTTTTCGGTGCTGTCAGGCCGGAATGGCGACGTTCACGCATCCTTGTCGGGCTTTGCCGCACAGCTGGAAAACCACTACAGGGATATGCAAGATATCGAATTTACAGTCGAGGGCGGCCGGTTATACCTACTGCAGACCCGCAATGCCCAGCGCACCGTTCAAGCGGCGGTCAGAATCGCTGTGGAGATGGTGGAAGAGGGGCTGATCAGCCGCCAAGAAGCGTTGCAGAAGGTTGTGCCTGAAGAATTAACGCAGCTATTCGTTCCACGTTTCGATGCGGATGCACGGCCCCTGTCTGTGGCAAACGGGGCCTACATGGCCCAAGGTTTTGGCGCATCGCCCGGAGCTGCCACCGGAAAAGCTTATTTCGATGCCACCAGGGCAGCAGAAGCATCTGAAAGCAATATCCCGGTAATTCTTGTTCGACCTGAAACCAAACCCGATGATATTCATGGCATCCTTGCCGCCAAGGGCGTACTCACCAGCCGGGGGGGAGTGACCAGCCATGCTGCGGTGGTCACCCGCGGCTTGGGAGTACCCTGCGTGGTTGGCTGCGAAGCCCTTCAGGTGGATGTTCAATCCAGATCGTGCACCGCATCGGGCCACACCATCCAAGAAGGCGAGGACATAAGCGTTGATGGCACCTCAGGGGAGATATTGGCAGGTTCCATCCCCACGTTCCAGCCGAGCCTTGACGAAGCCCTTGAAGCCCAGGTGCTTCTGGGATGGGCTGACGAATGCCGCAGACTCGGAATATTTGCCAACGCCGACACCCCCACCGATGCTGAACGGGCCGTATCCATGGGTGCAGAAGGCATTGGCCTCTGCCGCACCGAGCACATGTTCTTGGGCGCCGAGCGGGTCGAGGTGGTGCAACGTATGCTGGTCAATGCTCAAGAAGCTGAACGATGGGCGCAGGAAAACCCTGAAGAGGCTTCAAAGCGGGCCCCCCTTCCCAGCCAACCCGCTGATGTACAGCGGTTCTACGAAGCTCTCGATCACCTAAAAACCCTTCAGATCGAAGATTTCACGGGCATACTCCGGGCGATGGGCTCCCTGCCCGTCATCATCCGCCTTCTGGATGCACCGCTACATGAGTTCCTACCCCGCTACGAGGACCTGATTCGCCAGATCGTGACCTTGGAAGCCAAGGGAGCGCAGGAGGTCGAGATCGAACCTCACCGGCAGCGGTTGCAGCTTGTCGAATCCCTCCGGGAAGCTAACCCGATGCTGGGGCACCGGGGATGCCGCTTGGGGTTGACCTTCCCCGCAATCTACGAAATGCAGGTCGAAGCTATCATCACCGCCAGCTCGAACCTGATAAAAGAGGGTGGAACGGTCCACCCTGAGATCATGATCCCCCTCATATCCCACGTTAACGAGCTGAAACGGCTACAGACCAACCTGACCCACGTAGCTAAAACGGTGCAGGCCGCCATGGGGACCGAGGTTGATTACAAGTATGGGACCATGGTCGAAGTGCCCAGAGCATGTATGACCGCCGACGATATTGCCGAAGTTGCTGAGTTCTTCAGCTTCGGCACCAACGACCTTACCCAGATGGCGTACGGCTTCAGCCGGGATGATGCGGAAGGCAAGTTTCTCAACCAGTACATCCAAGATGAAGTGCTGCCGGCCAACCCGTTTATGACCATAGATACCGAGGGTGTGGGCAGTTTGGTGCATATAGCTGTAGAAAAGGGCCGCAGTATCCGGCCCGACCTGGAGGTGGGTATTTGCGGGGAGCATGGCGGCGATCCGGCGAGCATCGCTTTTTGCCACCGGGAAGGTCTTGATTATGTCAGCTGCTCTCCCTTCAGGGTACCCATCGCCCGCCTGGCAGCAGCCCAAGCAGCGCTTGCAGAATCTTCATCAAACGTCGGTGGGTGACCCACCCACCCACAGAAAAACCTCTTGGCCATCGGCCGCTGCGGTGTCCCACGCCAGGGTGACCCACCCACCCACCCACAGAAAAACCTATATTTATGGTAACTGTTCAGCCTCGGTGAAAAGGCACCGTAACCGCCCTCCTCCCCATTGTCAGTCCAGGGAGCCCCTCCCTCCCTCTATCATTCCGAGGAGCGCCTCCCCCCTCCTTCGTCATTCTGAGGAGCGCACGACGAAGAATCTAAGATGCCTGCCCACACGATGCATCATAGGAGAACCGGACCAGTCCTCAGAGGGAAACCTTAGATTCCTCACTCCGTTCGGAATGACAGTAGTGAATTGTCATTCTGAGGAGCGCACTCCGAAGAATCTAAGATGCCTGCCCACACGATGCATCGTCGGAGGAACGGGCCAGTCCTCAGAGGGAGATCTTAGATTCCTCACTCCGTTCGGAATGACAGTAGGGGGGCGGAATGACAGTGGAGGGTTCGGAATGCCTTGGGGGACTCGGAATGACAGTGTAGGGTTCGGAATACCTTGGGGGACTCGGAGCGCCTCCCCCCTCTGTCATTCTGAGGAGCGCCTCCCCCTTTGTCATTCTGAGGAGTGCCTCCTCCCTCTGTCATTCTGAGGAGCGCCTCCTCCTCTTGTCATTCTGAGGAGCGCACTCCGAAGAATCTAAGATGCCTGCCCACACGATGCATCATCGGAGAAACGGGCCAGTCCTCAGAGGGAGACCTTAGATTCCTCACTCCGTTCGGAATGACAGTGGAGGGTTCGGAACGACAGTAGGGGGATCGGAATGACATGGGGGACTCGCAGTGCCTCCGTCCCTCATTTGTCATTCTGGAGCGCACTCCCCCCATGTCATTCTGAGGAGCGCCTCCCCCCCTCTGTCATTCTGAGGAGCGCACGACGAAGAATCTAAGATGCCTGCCCACACGATGCATCATCGGAGGAACGGACCAGCCATCGGAGGGAGACCTTAGATTCCTCACTCCGTTCGGAATGACAGTAGTGAATTGTCATTCTGAGGAGCGCACTCCGAAGAATCTAAGATGCCTGCCCACACGATGCATCATCGGAGAAAAGAACCAGTCCTCAGAGGGAGACCTTAGATTCCTCACTCCGTTCGGAATGACAGTAGGGGGACGGAATGACAGTGGAGGGTTCGGAATGCCTTGGGGGACTCGGAGCGCCTCCCTCCCCCATGTCATTCCGAGGAGCGCCTCCTCCCTCTGTCATTCTGAGGAGCGCACGACGAAGAATCTAAGATGCCTGCCCACACGATGCATCATCGTAGAAACGGATCAGTCCTCAGAGGGAGATCTTAGATTCCTCACTCCATTCGGAATGACAGTAGTAAATTGTCATTCTGAGGAGCGCACTCCGAAGAATCTAAGATGCCTGCCCACACGATGCATCGTCGGAGGAACGGACCAGTCCTCAGAGGGAGATCTTAGATTCCTCACTCCGTTCGGAATGACAGGGGGAAGTTCGGAATAACAGATGACGGTTCGGAATGACGTGGGGGGGGCTCGGAGGGCCTCCCTCCCCCATGTCATTCTGAGGAGTGCCTCCCTCCCCCTCTGTCATTCTGAGGAGCGCACGACGAAGAATCTAAGATCCCTGCCCACACGATGCATCATCGGAGAAACGGGCCAGCCATCAAAGGGAAACCTTAGATTCCTCACTCCGTTCGGAATGACAGTAGTAAATTGTCATTCTGAGGAGCGCACGACGAAGAATCTAAGATGCCTGGCCACACGATGCATCATCGGAGGAACGGACCAGTCCTCAGAGGGAAATCTTAGATTCCTCACTCCGTTCGGAATGACAGTAGGGGGTCGGAGCGCCTCCCTCCCTCCTCTGTCATTCTGAGGAGCGCACGACGAAGAATCTAAGATGCCTGCCCACACGATACGTCATCAGAGGAACGGACCTGTCCTCAGAGGGAGACCTTAGATTCCTCACTCCGTTCGGAATGACAGGGGGAAGTTCGGAATGCCTTGGGGGACTCGGAGCGACTCCCTCCCCCATGTCATTCCGAGGAGCGCCTCCCCCCTCTGTCATTCTGAGGAGCGCCTCCTCCCTCTGTCATTCTGAGGAGCGCCTCCTCCCTCTGTCATTCTGAGGAGCGCACGACGAAGAATCTAAGATGCCTGCCCACACGATGCATCATCGTAGAAACGGACCAGCCATAAGGGGAGGCCGGGATGACGGTGGGGGGCCGGAACGACGGCGGGAAGTTCGGGAATGACAGGGAGGCTCGGAATGACCATAATAAGCTGGGACATCATATCAAACCGCACTAATCAAGGGGGGGTCATCCAATGGTCCTCAAGGAGGGTTCATCCATGGTCCTAAAAGTTGGAGATAAAGCGCCGGGCTTCGTCCTGGCTGCTTCCACAGGAGCAGATATCGCCCTGACAGACCTGGCAGGGAAGGTGGTGGTCCTCTACTTCTACCCCAAGGATGACACCCCAGGTTGTACCAAGGAGGCCTGCGGTTTCAGAGATGCTGCAGATGACCTCCAAGCATTGGGGGCTGTTGTCCTAGGGGTTAGCGCCGACAATCTACGCTCCCATGAGAAGTTTGTCAGCAAGTACGAACTCAACTTTCCGCTGCTGGCAGACACCGAAAAGACGGTGGCTAATGCCTATGGCGCATGGGGTGAAAAGAAGCGTTACGGGCGTACCTATATGGGTATGAACCGCATGACCTTCTTGATCGACCAAGCTGGAAACATCAAGCATATCTGGCCCACGGTCAAAGCTGCCGTCCATGCAGAAGAGGTCCTGGCTGCTCTGAAAAGCTAGCTAATGGCTTGGCTGGTTGGCTCCCCTGCATTTGGCTGTGCCGCTCAGAGGTCCATCGATCTCTGTGCCCTTGGGACCTTGAGGGGTTGATCGATTCCGCCTGTCATGTAATATACTCGCTTTGCGCAGCAGAACATTTGATCGGAGATAATACATTTCGAACAATGTTGCTGGTTGTTAAAGAAGGGAGTGCAGTCAATGGAAGAAGCCGAGGTAAGGTACGACTCTGATTGCGGATGCGGTTGCGATTGTGATGACGATGACGAATGTAGTTGCCAATATGACAGAGAGTGCGATGAGAAATGCGAATGCGAAGTCAATTACTGTGTCCGGACTCGGCTAATCGGCGTGGGGGTCGTAGGTTTCCGCCCATACCCCACAAATGGGCTCACGGAGCGCGTGGACGCGATTCGCAACATTTGAGCGTGTCCCATAAACCCCCTTCCTGCGGGGTTGGCGAAGCAGTAAGCTCATAGAAACATCAGGCAGGTAGGACACTATGGCTTATAACCTTCTGAGTTGCGAGCGAGACCAGAGCTACTTGATGCCGCCGTCCATGAGGGATTGGCTGAGTGAGGGTCACTTGGCTTGGTTCATTGTAGATGCAGTAGGCCAGATGGATCTGAGGGAGTTCTATGCAGTCTATCGAAGTGATGGATGGGGTGCAGCGGCCTACGATCCGGGGATGATGGTGGCCATCCTGTTGTACGGCTACTGCCTGGGTGTACGCAGTTCCAGGCGCATAGCCCGTGCTCTGGAGGAAGATGTAGGATTCCGGGTGGTGGCGGCCAACCGGCAGCCAGACTTCCGTACCATCTGTCGCTTTAGGGCGGAGCGCGAGGAGGCGTTCGAGGAGCTCTTTGTAGAGGTACTGAGGTTATGCCATGAAGCGGGTCTGGTGAAGTTGGGGGTAGTGGCTCTTGATGGGACGAAGGTGGCAGCCAACGCGGCCCTGGCCACCAACCGGAGCCACCAGGCCATTGAAGAAGAAGTGCGGCGCATGTTGGCAGAGGCCAAGGCAACGGATGCTGAAGAGGATGCCCATTATGGTCCCGACCGGCGAGGGGATGAGCTACCGGAAGGGCTAGGGGGACGGACGGAGCGGCTCAAGCGCCTGAAGGAAGCCAAGGAACGTCTGCAGCGGGAGGCTGAAGCAGGAGCCAAGGCTGTCCAAGAGCACGTGGAGCGACGGCGGGCAGAAGAAGATGTCACAGGCAAAAAGAAGCGAGGGCGAAAGCCCAAGGTGGTAGAGCCACTTCCTACCGAAGAGGCGAAGGCTAATACCACCGACCCGGACAGTCGTATCATGAAGACCAGGCAAGGGTACGTGCAGGGCTACAATGCCCAGGCGGTGGTGAGCGAGGAGCAGATCATAGTAGCCGTTGGAGTGACCCAAGAGGCCAACGATGTGCAGCAACTGGAGCCGATGCTCCAAACCATGGCGCATACTCTGGAAGCAGCCGGCATAGAGGACCGGCCCAAAGCGGGCTTGGCCGATGCCGGGTACTGGAGTGAGGCCAACATCAGGGCTTGCCCCTGGCCAGAGATGCCTGAGCTTCTTATTGCCACCACCAAGGATTGGAAACAGCGGAAGCTGCTATGGGAGAAGGGGTGTCCCCGAGGGCGTATACCAAAAGGACTGAGCCCGAGGGACAGGATGGAGCGCAAGCTGCTGACAAAGCGAGGCCGAGCTCTGTACAAGAAGCGGGGTGTACTGGTGGAGCCGGTGTTCGGACAGGTCAAGGAAGGCCAGGGGTTCCGACGGTTTATGAGACGGGGGTTGGGCACTGCACAGAGTGAGTGGTCGCTGGCAGGGACGACCCATAACTTGCTCAAGCTATGGCGCAGCGGCCAAGCGCCTTGGGACTGGGTCAAGGCGCCATGGAACTAAGAGAGTAGACGACCTTTCTGGGGGCCGACAAGTGGCCGGTGCAACTGGACGGGCCAACCTCTGTTGAGGCGCATCGCTCCCACACCTGTGTTACTCAACCCGCCCACCGGTCTATGAGACAAACTCATTTATGACGCGATAAACGATGAATTTGTTTTTGAGGAAGAAGATCGATACCTAATGAGGGATTGCTGTCACGAGATATGGTCATCCGAACCGGATGCTCACCTTGTGACCCGAGAGATGGCAAATGGGATTCTGATAATGCTTGACCGCCCGGAATACTCGGGACAGATTGATAAATCCGAATATATCTACCGGGAACTCGTGAGAGTGCTCATCGCGGGAGATCAACTAGAGAAGGACCGGCAACGGTGGTGGTACGAAAACGTTCGCCCTACATGGAAGAGAAGACTGGCCAGAAGGTGGAGAAAGGTGGTTGCGGGCCTGCGGGGGATCAAGATACATCGACCATCATAGTCGGACGATAGTAACCGGGACTGACGAAATCTACCAAACCACGGTCTCGCAGTATTTGAAGCTGTTGTCGTAGCTTTTCAGAGATGTGCCGGTTCCTAGGATATCTTCTTTCCGCCGTTGAGCCGCAAGCTTTCAAAAGGTCATCCATCCGAAACCCTTCCGGTGGCATCCGTAAGACGCCATCCAAGGTTAGCCTCAGCCAGCCTGTAAATCCCCTAAGCAAGGCTTCTTTATTCGATATCGAGAAGATGGGCCCGGCACTGGGTGCAGAGTGACCACCATGCCTGCGGCGATTGGCGACCGATACCTCAATTTGATCCAAATGCCCATAGAGGGCTTCAAGATCCTTCAGGCTCATCTTGACGGGCCGGTTCTCCTCCCCAGTCCTCTTTATCAGAGATTTCGCCAAACCTCTTACTACCCTAGCGTCGGTCGTAGTTAATCCGCATTCAAGGTTTCGTTTCATGCCGGCATGGGTTGCGTTGGCTGACGTTACCAATGCGACTGCATCGTCGAAGATATATACCTTAGCATGAAGAGTATTCAAACTGAGGATAGACACGCCATCGCTACTAAGGGAGCAGAGGGTATCAAGGTTGGAGGCCCCCACTGCGAAGTCCCGCAAGTCCGTACGCGTGACAAGCGTCCGTGAAGCGTTTGGGGGAACCATGTCTGTTATTTCCAGGATGCCCTCATTCACAAAAGAGCTGCAAATAAGCATACGGAATGAGCAAGCCCGGGCTTGGGTCCCTAGCCAATCGACCGTGGGCGTCATTATGATTTGCACACTTAGCTCCCTTTTAATAGCCTAAGAAAAGTGCATAAGGGTTCCTTAACGCCTCATTTAAGCGGAGCGCGTTCCACACAGATGTGACCCCAACTAGGAAGCTGATGCCTATAACCACTCAAGGGCGGCAGTGTTAGCAACCCTTGAAGCTGGCCAAGGAAATGTCCGCTTACCCACCCCTGACCGCCCTTATAGGCACATACCACGCAAAGGGCGGGAGAGTTTGCCCAAAAATCACCGACTTGGTGATGTCTCCTCCTCCAGGCGCGCTATGTCCGATTCCGTCAGGTTGAAGTACTTCGCTTCGGGGTGGTGGACAACCAGCGCCGATACCGACCCTTCAGGGTCCATCATGTACCCTTCTGTCAGCTCCACACCGATGTTGGACGTCACATCCAGCAGCTTGAACAGCTGCTCTTGGTCTTCCAGCCTAGGACAAGCAGGATAACCAAAAGAGTAGCGACGTCCCCGGTACTGGGTCCTGAATAGCTGGTTGACTTCGATGTCGGCAGGGTCGCCAAATCCCCACATCTGCCGGATTTGCTGATGAAGCATCTCGGCAAAAGCTTCTGCCCCTTCCAGCGCCAGGGCTGCCATGATGTGCGATTCCAGGTACCGGCCCTCTTCTTTCCAGCCCTCGGACATCTTCCGCACATCCGGACCGATGGATGTGGCGAACAATGCTATGTAGTCCATTTTCCCCGAACTTACCGGAGCTAGGTAGTCCGCAAGACACAACCCTTCTTGTCGACCCTGACGGCCAAAGTAGAACCGCTCCAGCACAGTTTCACCATCGGGCCCATAGATCAGCGCCTGCTGACCATCGGACTGTGCTGGAAAGAACTTGAAAACAGCATCAGCCCGGATGTTTTCGTTTGCCAGCATCCGGTCTTCCACCCGGCGCACCGACCGACGCAACTCCAATGCACCAGGCTCTTCTGATGCCAGTGCTTCGGCAAAGCGCCCCCTGAACCCCAAGTGTCTGACATAGAGCATCTGGGGGTTTATGTAGCTGAATATCGCCGCCAGGTCCCCGTCTTTTATCACATGAAGCCGCAGGTCGGGCGGGCTGGGGATAATGCGATCGTGGGATATCCGGGCCGGCGCTGCCCGTTGATCAGCTTCGTCGGCATTATTGGCGCTTTGTTGAGCTTCTCTTGCTTTGATGAGGGTTTCTGTCTCGCTCCGCAGCGACGCCGATAGTGCTGCCCGTTCATCAGCTTCTTGGATGGTGTTGGCTAGAGCCAAGCCGGACATGGCATCTTGGGCATAAGTTACCAGCCCATCGTACTCAGGGGCGATGCGCATACGGGTAAACCTGTTGCTCAGGGCTGCACCGCCCACCATGATGGGGCATTCGACGTCGGCCCGACGGAAATCCCGCACCGTTTCAACCATCATCTGGGCGGATTTCACCAGCAGCCCCGACAATCCGATGATGTCCGGGTTATGTTCTTGATATGCGGAAATCAGGTCTTGCGGCGGCACCTTGATACCCAGGTTGACCACATGGTAGCCGTTGTTCGCCAAGATTATCTCGACGAGGTTCTTACCGATATCATGGACATCGCCCTTCACCGTAGCCAGGACCACCTTGCCCTTGGAAGCATCTTCGATATGGTCCATATGCGGTTCCAGGCGCGCTACGGCGAACTTCATCGCTTGGGCCGATTGCAGCACCTCGGCAACGATAAGCTGGTTGGCGTTGAACTGTCTTCCAACTTCATCCATGCCAGCCATCAGCGGGCCGTTGATGATCTCCAGAGGAACCCTGGTTTCCAAAGCTTCATCCAGGTCTTCGGCCAGCCCTTCTTTGATGCCATCTATGATTGCCAAGGACAAACGTTCGTCCAGAGGCAAGCTGCGTCGTTCTTCGGTAGTCGACTTGGGAACTTTATCCCGAAAGTGGGCGGCAAAAGCTGCTACCGGGTCTTCGCCCCGGGGCCAGATCAGGTCTTCAGCCAAGGTGCGCTCTTCTTCGGGGATGGATGCGTACCGTTGCATCATCTCCGAGTTGACGATGGCCATATCCAGCCCAGCTTGGACGCAATGGTACAAAAATACGGAGTTGAGCACCTCCCGCCCAGCTTGTGGCAGTCCGAATGAAACATTGGAGATACCCAAGATAGTCTTGGTTTCCGACAATACTTCTTTGATCAGCCGGACGCCTTCGATGGTTTCAGCAGCCGATCCCACGTACTTTTCATCTCCGGTGCCGCAGGGAAAGACCAGAGGATCGAATATGATATCTTCGGGCTGTACTCCGTAGTTTTCGGTCAGCAGCTTATGGGAACGCTGCGCAACCTCCAACTTCCGCTCCCGGGTGACAGCTTGGGCTTGCTCCTTATCATCGTCGATGCAGCCAACCACCAAGGCGGCCCCGTAGCGGTGAGCTAGGGGGACCACCCTGCGGAAACGCTCTTCACCATCTTCCAGGTTTATGGAGTTGATCACCGACTTCCCTTGTACGCGCTTCAGGGCTGCTTCGATTACGTCGGCATCGGTGGAATCTATCATTATGGGGGCTTTGACTTTCTTGTTCAGCACATCCAAGAAGGACAGTACGTCGGACAGCTCATCCCGGTCCGGGTCTTGAAGACACACATCCAGAAGGTGGGCGCCGCTCCGTACCTGACGGCGGCCAATCTCGCCCGCCTCGTCCAAAGAACCCGCTCCGATGAGTCGGCGAAAACGCCTGCTGCCCAATACATTGGTCCGCTCTCCCACGACCACGGGGCGGGTGTCTTGGTCCACAACCAAAGCTTCGATGCCGGAGATCCGCGTTTCCTTCGCCGTAGAGGGTTTCCTGGGTTCCCTGCCGGATGCCAACTGCGCCAGCAGCCGTATGTGGTCCGGTACCGTTCCACAGCAGCCGCCCGTCACATTCACCCAGCCAAGGTCGACGAATCTGCTGAGGGTATCGGCCATTTTCTCTGCCGTTTCGTTATACTTGCCATCTTCATCGGGAAGCCCAGCATTGGGAACACATGCAACAGGGAACCTGGATAGCTGGGCCAACGTGCGGATATGGTCGGTCATAAACTCGGGGCCGGTTGCACAGTTGAAGCCGATCCAGAGAAGGTTTCTATGGGCTAAAGAGGTGTAGAAAGCTTCCGCATCTTGTCCTGCAAGGAGGGTTCCCATAGCTTCGACGGTACCTTGCACAGCAATGGGAATATTCATCCCCAGGTCTTCCATCGCCCGGTCGATGCCATCCAAGCCTGCCTTGACGTTCATGGTGTCTTGGCAGGTTTCCAGCAGCAGCACATCCACGCCGCCTTCGGCCAAGCCCATCGCCTGCTCGTAGTAGGATTCCACCATCTCGTCGAAGGTGATCCCCCCCGTCACCGATATGGTTTTGGTGGTGGGCCCCATGGAGCCTGCCACATAACGAGGACTGACGGGGGTTGATGCTCCGTCCGCTGCAAGCCGGGCCAGCTTGGCTGCTTCCCGGTTGATGCGCCGGGCTTCGTGGCTAAGCTGGTACTCTGCCAACACAACCGGCGTTGCTCCGAAGGTGTTGGTTTCCACCACATCGGCGCCGGCATCCAAGAAGCTTCGGTGGATCTGACTGATAAAGTCAGGGCGCGTTAGCACAAGGTATTCGTTGCAGCCTTCATATTCGGGGCCCCCAAAATTATCGGGACCCAGGTCCAGGTTTTGGATGGAGGTGCCCATAGCGCCATCCAACACCAGGATACGTTGCTTCAGGAGGTCTTCCAGCAGGGGTTTGGTAGCTTGATTCATAGTGAAACATTATAGCATAGCTGCTTTCGACGCCTTTTCATCACAACATAGTACATTTGGCTGGCTGAATGCTGAGGGTGATGATGTGTTAGAATGAATGCAGCGGAAACGCACACTCCACGAGGTCAACAATGGCAAAGAATTACTGGATGGTGGTGACCAGCCCGGAGAATTACCGGATCACCAAGGACATGGGCTTCATCGCCCATCCCCTCAAGGGTCAGCATCCCCGCAAGGTGCAGCGGGTCGAACCCAGCGACCGGATTCTCTTCTACGTCGGTCAGGACAGGTACTTCGGAGCTACGGCCACCGTCACTTCCAAGTACTACGAAGATACAACCCCCACATGGCACAAAGAAGGGACCTCCGAGTGGAAGTACCGGGTACAGATCAAAGCAGCGATCGTGTTGGACGATGATCAAGTGATTGATGCCCGTCAGCTGGCGCCCAGGCTGGATTATGTCCGAAGATGGGCCCCGGAAGACTGGTACATCGCCTTCAACCAGAGCAACCTTCATCTGCTCCCAAAAAAGGACTTTCTGCTTGTGGAAGAAGAGATGCGCAAGCTCAAAGCCCGCACACCCCAGCGGAGGCACCCCTCCCTCAGGCCCGCCGCTCCTGCCGCTCCCGCGGCTGCCGGCTGAAGACATCATCCCCACAACCAAGCAGTAAGCGCACACTCCCGACTCCGGCCTTGAGCCGGATTGACGGCAGTAAAGCTAAGGAACCTCTGAACAACTCGCCTGAAGCCCGTCATTTCCGCCCCCTGAAGCCCGTCATTCCCGCGAATGCGGGAACCTCGCCCCTCTGTAGGGACGGGTTTCACGGCCATCCTCCGCATCCAAGTGGACTTATTCAGACTATCCCTAAGACGTGCCTGCTGCATCCAGTGCGGCTGATATCTCCCCCTGAACATCGGGCGCAGCTTCTGTCAACGCTGCCTTCTCGAGATGCTCCGTAGCTTCACTGCCGCCCAACTGGCCCAATGCCCACGCAGCATGACACCGCACCAAGGCGTCTCCTTCCACCAACGCTTTGGCCAATGGCGGTATGGCTGTGCGATCGCCCATATTCCCCAACGCCACGCTGACATTACGCTGCAAGCCTATTCTGGTAGCCCTCTTGATGGGGCTGTTGCGGAACCTCTCTCTGAACTCATCTTCGGTTAGCTCCAATATTTCAGCTAGGTCCAGAACATCGGAGCGGACCTTGGTGAAGGCCTCTTCTTGGGAAGGAGCTGCCTTGAAATTAACGGGGCACACATCTTGGCAAAGGTCGCACCCAAATACCCAATCATCTATCAGAGGCCGCATCTCATTGGAAATGGGACCACGGTTCTCGATGGTGAGATAGGATATGCACCTGCGGTTATCGAGCACATAGGGAGCGATGATAGCTCCGGTGGGGCACACATCTATGCACCGGACGCAGGTGCCGCAACTCTTCTTCAGCGGAGTGTCGGGCGTCAGCTCCAGGTCGGTGATCAGCTGGCCCAAGAAGATCCAAGAACCGTGGGTTTGGCTTAGGATGTTGGTGTTCTTCCCGAACCAACCGATGCCTCCCCTAGCTGCTGCTGCCCGGTCCAACATCGGCCCATCATCCACATACCATCTGCCTTGTGAACTGCCCAAGTGCGCGGAAAGCTGCTCAGCCAATGCCTTTAGCTTCTTCTTCATTACCTGGTGATAATCATCCCCCCAAGCATAGCGGGCAACACGGCCATGGGCCGCAGACCCGTCGGTCTCCGGGCGGTCAACGTAGTAGCTGACTCCGACGGTTATGATGGATTTGGCTCCGGGTAGTAGATCATCGGGTTTGCAACCGCGGATCACCCTGGCTTGGGTATACCAAGGAAGGCCATCCATGAGCCCAGCTTGGATGCGTTCCAAGGTTACATCTTGATGATCATCGAAGGCTTCCGCCGCAGCGATGCCAACCAAGTCGAACCCCAGCTCCTTAGCCCATCTTTTGACCTGTGCTTCCACGCTTCCCATAAGAACCAATTATGCCACAAACGCACCCACATCAATATCATATTCCGCCGCACCACAACAACCCATCGCATAACCCAGCGCCGTAGCTTCGTCGTCGCCGTGCCCTCCCCCAGAATGACATCAATAACATGTCATTCCGAGCGAAGCGAGGAATCTAAAATGCCCCTTGATGGCCTGTCCATTACTACGACCAGCCATGATGTTAGCCAGCATCTTAGATTCTTCGGAGTGCGCTCCTCAGAATGACAGGGGGGAGGGTCGCTCCTCAAAATGACGGGGAGAGGAGTATCATTCCGACCCCCCCATGTCATTCCGACCCTCTCCCCTGTCATTCCGACCCCCCCGTTGTCATTCCGAACGTAGTGAGGAATCTAAAGTCCCCCTCTGATGGCCAGCGCATTACTACGACGGTCCATCGCATGAGTCAGCACCTCAGATTCTTCGTTGTGCGCTCCTCAGAATGACAGGGGGGAAGGGCACCCCTCAGAATAATGGGGAGAGGGCGCTCCTCAGAATGACAGGGGGGAAGGGCACCCCTCAGAATAATGGGGAGAGGGCGCTCCTCAGGATGACGGGGAAGGGAGGGCACCCCCCCGATTGTCATTCCGACCCTCCCCCATGTCATTCCGACCCTCTCCCCTGTCATTCCGACCCCTCCCATGTCATTCCGAACGGAGTGAGGAATCTAAAGCCCCCCTCCAATGGCCAGCCCATTACTACGACGGTCCATTGCATGAGTCAGCACCGTAGATTCTTCGTCGTGCGCTCCTCAGAATGACAAGGGGGAAGGGCGCCCCTCCGATTGTCATTCCGACCCCCCCCCGTTGTCATTCCGAACGTAGTGAGGAATCTAAAGCCCCCCTCCAATGGCCAGCCCATTACTACGACGGTCCATTGCATGAGCCAGCACCTCAGATTCTTCGTCGTGCGCTCCTCAGAATGACAGGGAGGAAGGGCGCTCCCCAGAATGATGGGGAGAGGGCACCCCTCAGCATGACAGGGGGGAATGGCACCCCTCAGGATGACGGGGAAGGGAGGGCACCTCTCCGATTGTCATTCCGACCCCCCCGTTGTCATTCCGACCCCTCCCATGTCATTCCGAACGGGGTGAGGAATCTGAGATGCCCCCTCCAATGGCCAGCCCATTACTACGACGGTCCATTGCATGAGCCAGCATCTTAGATTCTTCGTCGTGCGCTCCTCAGAATGACAGGGAGGAAGGGCACTCCCCAGGATGACGGCGAGGGCGCACCCCCCCAGTATGACAACACGGGAGGCGTTTCTCAGTGCGACAGCAGGGGAGAGACCCCCACAGTATGACAACACGGGAGGCGTTTCTCAGTGCGACAGCAGGGGAGAGACCCCGTAGTATGCCAACATGGGGTGGGCACCCGCCGGTGCGACGGCGGGGGGAGGGGGCAGGTCCGCGGTAGGACGGCATGGGTAGGGCGATTATCTGCACTGCTCATCAAGTCTGAACGGTTATGAAAGTGGAACCTACTCGCTGCATAAGCTATAATGGCGGAGGTCTTCACAGGAGGACTCATACTTGTAAAGGAGGTGCATTGATGGCAGCAGAAGTTGGTCAGCCAGCCCCGGACTTCGACCTACCTTCCAACGGTGGAGAACGGGTCACATTGAACCAGTTCAAGGGCCAAAAGCACGTTGTTCTCAGTTTTTATGTTTTTGATTTCACCGGGCTTTGAACTACCCAAACCTCTTCATTCGGCCGAGCTAACGGCCAGTTTGCAGAGAAGGATGCCCAAGTCTTGGGCATAAGCACAGACAGCCAGTTTTCTCACCAGATGTGGGCCACGAGCCTAGGAAACGTTCCCTTTCCTCTTCTTTCGGACCGTCACCCCCAAGGAGCCATGATCAAGTCCTACGACCTGTGGAACGACGGACGAGGCACCGCCAACCGAGCGGTGATCATCATAGATAAAGAGGGCGTCATCAGGTTCCGCAAAGAATATGAGCATCCCACCTTCCCCACCGCGGAAGATATCCTTCCGGAGCTGGATAAGCTGGGATAGAAATCCCCTTACGACAACTAGTGATAGTCTGAATAAGTCCCCTTGGATGCGGAGGATGGACGTGAAACCCGTCCCTACAGAGGGGCGAGGTTCCCGCCTTCGCGGGAATGACGGGTTTCAGGCGAGTTGTTCAGAGGTTCCCTAGAAAGCCCGCTGCGTCTTGGCGCCGGCGGGCTTTCTACTTTGTCTGGCAGCCACCAAGATTGCGCAGGGCCTGGCTGCCCGCTACAATTGGGCCGGATGCGGCACAGGTCCCAACGCAACCATCTTTGGAGAATTTCAGCTTGGTTAGAATGTCTCAAGGACCTTTTCGAGAAGGTGATCTTGCCCTTCTGATTGACCGCCGGATGCGACGGTACCAGATCACTTTGCGGCGCGACGGACTCTTCGAAACCCATGTTGGCACCTTGCCCCATTCCGAGATCATAGGCCGGCAGCAGGGCACCTGGTGCCGCACATCCAGAGGCCAGGTCCTGCTGGCCCTGAAACCGACCTTCTCCGATCATATTCTGGAGATGCCCCGGGCTTCCCAGGTTATCTACCCCAAAGACCTGGGAGCCATCCTCTTCCATGCCGACATCTTCCCCGGCGCAACGGTCGTGGAGGCGGGCCTGGGTTCGGGCGGCCTCACAGCTGCGTTGCTCAGGGCTGTTGGCGAAAGCGGCCGGGTGACGACCTACGAAATAAGGGATGATATGGTTGCCAAGGGACTCCGTAACATCGCCGCCTTGGTCGGCGCCCATTTCAACCACACCCTGAAGATGGGCGATATCTACGACAACATAGATGAGGTTGAGATAGACCGGCTGGTGTTGGATGTGCCCGAACCTTGGCATGTCGTACCCGGCGCCGCCGATGCCATCGCCTCAGGCGGAGTGTTCTTGAGTTTTCTTCCTACCGTTCTCCAAGTGCATCAGCTTGTGGGCGCATTGGAAGCAGACGGCCGGTTTCAGATGGTCGAAACCGTGGAGGTGATCCAGCGGCCATGGCACATTGCAGACCGCAGCGCCCGCCCTGCACACCGTATGGTTGCCCACACCGGGTTTATCACCACCGCCCGCAGGTGTTCACCCAAGAATTAGCTGTTGAACCGACATCATAGGCGCCTTGAAACCCGTAGCAAGACCGGATTGGGTTGAAAGCAGGACTGCCCCCGGCGCCGCCACCTAGGATGCATCGGTTTCTGTGCTGTTATATCCCCATTCGTAGCTATCATGGGGGTAACGGCCTTCCAGCAGGGGAGTGTGCTCCACTGCGCGCAGCGGGATGGGCAGCTGGTCCAAGATGCTAGCTGCATCAGCAGAAGGCTGGAGCCCCCACAAGCTGGGGGATCCCACGTTCTTCCCCTGAACCAGCGCCTTGAAGTCCCCCATCCCGCCGGGTCTGACAAGGTCCAGCATACCCATGGAATTAACATCGACCTCCCTTTGCCCCAGACCTTCGATGCGCAGGCGGCGCAGCAGTTGGCTTAATCCCAGCGCCCTCAGAAATTGGGCTTGGGCGACATACCCCAAAGCTTCCAATCCCTGGCGGCGTCCCTGTAGCTCCAAGGATGTAAAGTCCACATGGGCGGTGATGTCCTGGCGGCCAATGAGCTGATAGGGGTCGTTAACCTGGGTGTGCTGACAATAACAGCTAAGGGTGCCCCTGCCGTCTTGGCGCGAATAGAACTCTTCGGCATGACAACCATAATCCACGGTAACCACAAATCCCCGCGCCAATGCCGCACCAACATCATCCATACATGGGCGTAGGGCCAGGTTTACCTCAGCTCTGAATCCCTCAGGCAGTTTGACCCCCACGGAGCTGAGCTGTTCTTCCAATGCTGGTGTGGAAGGAGCATCTATCTGCTCTACCAGCTTCCCGTCTTGAAGAGCTACGTACACCTCTTGGAGATGACCATCCACCATGGTTACCCGGTGGACGGGGAAGGAGTCCATCAGTTCGTTGGACAAGAAGCAGCCGATGACATTACGCAGGGGTGCGAAGGAGGCTGTAACGCGCTGAATGCTGGGTAGCTCACGGTAGTAGGCTTCCTCATCCAAAGCTTGTCTTGAAGCCCTGTCCAAGCACATGTACCGGATGGAATCCCGAAAGTCGGGCGGCAGATGAGCACAGTAGCTGATTATGTCTCTAGCCAGCAGACCATCGTTGGCGCCCATCTCGATCACCCAGAAGGGAGATGGCCGGTCCAGCAGTTGCCACATCTGTAGTAGCTGAATGGACAGCAGGGCTCCAAAGGCGGGGTGGGCCTTCGGGGCAGTGTAGAAATCTCCAGCCGGGCCGATGTTATGTTGGCGACTGTAGTAGCCGCCTGTCGGCCAGAATAGTGCAATTTCCATGAACTCGGCGAACGTGATCCGCCCCTGCTCACCGATTCGGTTGTATATTTCTTGTTCTGCATCCATTCTGAAGAGAACCCCCCCTTCGCTGTCATTCTAAGGCGCGCCCCTTCCCGCCGCTGTCATTCTGAGGCGCGCCCTCCCCCCATTGCTGTCATTCTGAGGCGCGCACGCCGAAGAATCTAAGATGCCGCTTATGCGATGGCTCACCGTAGTAATGAACCAGCCATCAAAGGGAGACCTCAGATTCCTCACTACGTTCGGAATGACATGTTACTACTGTCATTCCGAGGAGCGCCTCCTCTCTTCCTGTCATTCTGAGGAGCGCCTCCTCCCTCCCTGTCATTCTGAGGAGCGCACTCCGAAGAATCTAAGATGCCGGCCCACACGCCAGATCGTCGGGGGAATGGGCTGGCCATTGGAGGAGGCATTCTAGATTCCTCACTCCTTTCGGAATGACAGGGGGGTTCGGACTGACAAGGGGGACTCGGAATGACAAGTTATGGATGTCATTCTGAGGAGCGCCTCCTCCCTCCCTGTCATTCTGAGGAGCGCACTCCGAAGAATCTAGGATGCCGCCCCACACGCCAGATCGTCGGGGGAATGGGCAGGCCATTGGAGGAGGCATCTTAGATTCCTCACTCCGTTCGGAATGACATGTTACTACTGTCATTCTGAGGAGCGCCTCCTCCCTCCCTGTCATTCTGAGGAGCGCACTCCGAAGAATCTAGAATGCCTGCCCATACGCCAGATCGTCGGGGGAATGGGCTGGCCATTGGAGGAGCATCTTAGATTCCTCACTCCGTTCGGAATGACATGTTACTACTGTCATTCTGAGGAGCGCCTCCTCCCTCCCTGTCATTCTGAGGAGCGCACTCCGAAGAATCTAGAATGCCGGCCCACACGCCAGATCGTCGGGGGAATGGGCTGGCCATTGGAGGAGGCATCTTAGATTCCTCACTCCGTTCGGAATGACATGTTATGGCTGTCATTCTGAAGAGCGAACTCCCACTACTGTCATTCTGAGGAGCGCACTCCGAAGAATCTAAGATGCCGGCCCATACGCCAGATCGTCGGGGGAATGGGCTGGCCATTGGAGGAGGCATTTTAGATTCCTCACTCCGTTCGGAATGACATGTTACTACTGTCATTCTGAGGAGCGCACTCCGAAGAATCTAGAATGCCGCCCCCAGGCCAGATCGTCGGGGGAATGGGCTGGCCATTGGAGGAGGCATCTTAGATTCCCCACTCCGTTCGCAATGACATGTTACTACTGTCATTCTGAGGAGCGCCTCCTCCCTTCCTGTCATTCTGAGGAGCGCACTCCGAAGAATCTAGAATGCCGGCCCACACGCCAGATCGTCGGGGGAATGGACTGGCCATTGGAGGAGGCATCTTAGATTCCTCACTGCGTTCGGAATGACATGTTACTACTGTCATTCTGAGGAGCGCCTCCTCCCTTCCTGTCATTCTGAGGAGCGCACTCCGAAGAATCTAGAATGCCGGCCCACACGCCATATCGTCGGGGGAATGGGCTGGCCATTGGAGGAGCATCTTAGATTCCTCACTACGTTTGGAATGACATGTTACTACTGTCATTCTGAGGAGCGCACCCCGATGAATCTAAGATGCCGCCCCCAGGCCAGGTCGTCGGGGGAATGGGCAGGCCATTGGAGGAGCATCTTAGATTCCTCACTGCGTTCGGAATGACATGTTATGGCTGTCATTCTGAGGAGCGCCTCCTCCCTCCCTGTCATTCTGAGGAGCGCACTCCGAAGAATCTAGAATGCCGGCCCACACGCCAGATCGTCGAGGGAATGGGCTGGCCATTAGAGGAGCATCTTAGATTCCTCACTCCGTTCGGAATGACATGTTATGGCTGTCATTCTGAAGAGCGAACTCCCACTACTGTCATTCTGAGGAGCGCACTCCGAAGAATCTACGATGCCGGCCCATACGCCAGATCGTCGGGGGAATGGACTGGCCATTGGAGGAGGCATTTTAGATTCCTCACTGCGTTCGGAATGACAGGGGGGTTCGGAATGACAGGGGGGGTTCGGAATGACAGGGGGGGTTCGGAATGACAGGGGGGATTCGGACTGACAAGGGGGGCTCGGAATGACATTGGGGGGTTCGGGATGACAGTGGGTGATTCGGTATTACAATGGAACGTCCTAACCGAAGCGCCAACGGGCACGCCCTGATCGGTGTTGCGTTGGGCCGGCCTAATCGGAATACTGATGGGCCATTCTACGTTGTGCGTGTCAGCACAATTGGTTGACGATAATTACAGAGAGTTGGCCCGCCGAGCCCCAATGGGGCGGCTGTTGGCGGGGAGGCGATGGGGCACCTGTTGCCAGGGAAGCAATGGGGCACCTGTTGGCGGGGAGGCTATGGGGCGGCTGTTGGCGGGGGAGGCAGTGGGGCGGCTGTTGCCGGGGAAGAGGGGGTGTCCGCACGTGGGCTGGGCGAGTGGCAGGTTGTTGTCGGGGCCTGCCTACCCGCGCTGCTCTATGGGCACGTACTCTAGGTCCATGGGACCTTGGTAGTCCAAGAGCGGTCTGATCAGGATATTGTCCCGGTATTGCTCCACACACTGCAGGGTCCAGCCTGGGATGCGCCCCAAAGCAAAGATGGATATGAACAGGTCTTCAGGGATACCCAGCAGGTTGTAGATGGAGCCTGCAAAGAAGTCCACATTTACGAAGATGCCTTTGCTCCGATAGGGGACCATGATCTTTTCTTCCAGGTACAGCAGGATCTGGAACCAGTGGGGCTGTCCCATTTTTTCGCCCAGCACCTTGGACCGTTCTCGAAGATGTCTTGCCCGGGGGTCTTCTGCCCGGTATACCCTGTGGCCGAAGCCCATCACCCTGCCCCCATTGTCCAGCAGGTTGCGAGCATACACATCGGCATTTTCCGGCTGACCGATCTCGGTAGCCATCTTCATAACTTCTTCAGCAGCCCCGCCATGCCAAGGACCTTTGAGCACACCAATGCCGGTGACCACCGCCGAATGAAGGTCGGACAATGTTGAAGCTGCCACACGTGCGCCGAAAGCTGATGCGTTGGAGCTGTGCTCAGCATGGAGGATAAAATCCACGTCCATCAGTTTCTGGGTTTCTTCGTCGGGCTCAGCTCCTGACAACATATAGAGGAAATTACCCGGATGATTCAGGGCCGGATTGGGGGCTATTGGCTCCAATCCTCGCCTGATCCGGTGGTGGGCAGCCACTATGGTTGGTCCTTGGGCAGTGAGGCGAACACCCTTGCGAATGGTAGCTTCTTCCGAATTATCATTCACATCGGGGTCGAAAGCTGACAGGGCGGAAACCGCAGTGCGCAGGGCATCCATGGGGTGGCTCTTGGCTACCAGCCGCATGACCTGGACGACCTCGTCCGGGATCTCCCGGTTGGCCCTCAATTCAGCATCGAAAGCATCCAACTGAGACCGGGGCGGCAACTCGCCGTAGAATAGAAGATAGACGATCTCTTCGAAGGTGGACTGCTCAGCCAGGTCGTGGATGTTGTACCCTCTGTACAAGAGTTTCCCCGCCTGACCATCCACGAAGCTGGCTTCTGAAGTATCGAACACGACATCCTTGAGCCCGCGCCTGATCTCGACCTTGTCAGATGTCACCTTCGGTCCTCCTTACTGCCACAGGACTATTTCGGTGGTGTGCTGGGGGCAGCTTGCGGGTGGCATGATGGAGATGGTCCCTCTTTAGTACGAAGTCCTATCTACAGCCAGCCCTGAACATCTATGCCAAGTATGATAATACTGGTGGGCTGATTTTATCATCGGCCCCTAGGGGTGTCAACCTGAACGACGCCAAACCCCTCACAGCCTACGGCAGATCCGGCAGCCTACTTCAGCAATTCTTCCCGCAGGCGATGAGTCAGTATCTCAACCTCATTTTCCGTAAGGTTGGTAGGATCTATCGCCAGCACATCAGGATCGCTTAGATTGCTGAAGTAGATGGGCGGGTCACCGGCAGCAAGAGCATCGGCCACCTGCCGCCTGGACGGTCCTCGCCGGCCGGGTTCGAACTTGATAACCGCCGTCGGGACTGTGTAATCATACTCATCATGCTCCACGGTTACCTTGAGGCCGGGAATTTCCACCAGCGCATCCACCAACGGCTGCGTCAGCTCCACATAGTGCTGCATCTCAGCATCTTCATCTTCATCGACAAACATTTCCAAAGCTGTCAACAGCCCCACGATCTCTTCCTTGGTTACCTTCATGGGGCGGGCAAGGAACTGGTTGGGATTGGCTTGAGCTGCCGCAGCAGCAATCAGGTCGGCCCGGCCGCATAATATTCCGGTGCCTTGCGGACCCCGCACCCCTTTGCCGCCACTGAACACAACCATATCGGCCCCTTCATCCAAATAGCGCCTCAGATTGGCCCGGGGCGGCAGCATGGACGCGCCATCGACGATAACCGGCACGTCATGCTTGTGGGCAATTTGGCACACCTCTTCCAAGCCCAATGTCCGGCGGCTCAGATGGTTGGAGAACAGATACGCCACTCCGGCAGTATTTTCGTTGATTGCCCCCTCCAGCTCCCAGCTCTGGGTGCGGCGCCCATCGCCAACGCCAACCAGCTTGGCTCCAGCCGACCTATAAGCTTGATCATAAGCAAACCGGTGGCAGTTTTGAATAATGATTTCGTTCTTCATACCTGTCGTATCAGGTAGTTGGCGCATCTTGAAAGGATCATTGCCGGCGATACAAGCAGCAGCCTGAAGGACCAAGCCCCCCGCTGCACCGCTGCAAACGAAGCCTGCTTCAGCCCCCGTGATCTTGGCGATCATCTCGCCAGCACGCTGGTTCAGCTCCGTAACATCCACCATCACCGTAGCTGCCTTGGTCATCACATCCAACACCTCGCGGCGGGTGCGAGTCCCACCCAGGCGCGTCACCGGGCCTGCAGCATTGATGATAGGTCGTATTCCCAGCCCAGCATATGCGCCGGCAGGGTCCCGGTCGCTGATGGTCATGAGGTCCTCCTCAGCTCATCGAAGTTGTAGAATCACACCGTGTCAGGGGATGCTCTATGAAATATTCGGAGCGACTGTTCCGGCTGGGGACGGGAGAGGGGTGGATGCTTAACCGGCCAGGATCAAGCCTACGGGCTTACCACCAGATCTTACCCTTGGCTTCCTCTTCCATCTCGCCGTAATCCTTGGTCCAGAGACCGGTGCTCAGGTACTTCCAGCCGCCGTCAGCCAGCAGGCAGACTATGTTGCCGTGGTCCATGCGCTGGGCCATCTTCATGGCAGCATACACCACAGACCCCGAAGAGACCCCAGCAAAGATGCCTTCCAACCTGAGCAGGTCCCGGGTCATGTGGAAAGCATCCCGGCTTTGGACCATCATCCTGGAATCAAGAAGAGAAAGGTCCAAGATGGGCGGGATGAAACCTTCTTCCAAGCTGCGGAGGCCGCCGATCACTTCACCCAGTTCGGGGGCCACCGCGACAACCTTGAGGTCGGGGTTGTGCTCCTTCAGGCGCCGCCCATTACCCATCAAGGTCCCGCCTGTGCCAAGGCCTGCAACGAACACATCAACCTCGGGCAGGTCCTTGATTATCTCAGGGCCGGTGGTCTCGTAGTGGGCGCCCGGGTTGGCGGCATTGCCGTACTGATAGGGCATATAGTAGTTGCCATCTTCCGAATTCATCATCTGCTGGGCAACCACAATGGAGCCGTTGGTGCCTGAAACCCCATCGGAGTAGACGATCTCCGCTCCATAAGCTTCCAATAGCAGAGACCGTTCTGTGCTGACATTTTCGGGCATGACCACCTTGACCTTGTATCCTTTGAGGCCCCCGACAAAAGCCAGGGAGATGCCCGTATTGCCGCTGGTAGGCTCCAAGATGGTCTTATCAAAGGTCAAGCTGCCATCTTGTTCTGCCTGGTCCAGCATATACTTGGCGATCCGGTCCTTCACGCTGCCGGTAGGGTTGTTTCCCTCCAGCTTCGCATACACATGGACTCCGTTCTTCAAGTCCATGTTCTGCAGCTCCACCAAGGGAGTGCCGCCGATGGTATCCAAGATAGCCTTGGGCATTTTAACCTTTATGCATCCCGTTATCGGCAGGCGCTGCTACACCGCAGAACACCTCATAGTCGATCAATTCTGTGACGGTGGGGGCATCGCCACAGAGAGGGCACTTGGGGTTTTGGGGAACCCGCACCTGGCGGAAGTCCATGCTCAAAGCATCAATGAGCAGTAGACGGGAAGACAAGCTTTCGCCGATGCCCAAGATCAGCTTCAAGGTTTCCACCGCCTGGATGCTCCCGACCAGCCCGGTAAGAGCGCCCAGCACACCTGCTTCAGCACAGTTGGGAACCATGCCCGGAGGAGGGGGGGATGGGAACAAGCAGCGATAGCACCCTTTGCCCGGCAGGAACACGGTAGCTTGGCCGTCGAATATGAGGATGCTGCCATCGACCAACGGCACGTTGGACAGATAGCAGGCATCGTTGATCAGGTACCTTGAAGGGAAGTTGTCGGCGCCGTTGACAACAACATCATAGCCCCCGACGATTTCCATCGCGTTCTCGGAGCTCAGCCACGTATCATGGGCAACCACGTTGGTGTCAGGATTGTACTGATGGATGCTGTCTTGGGCTGATTGCACCTTTGATTTACCCACATCGCCGGTGTGGTGCAATATCTGTCGTTGCAGGTTGGATACATCCACCACATCGAAGTCGGCGATGCCGATGGTGCCAACCCCGGCCAATGCCAGGTAAACCGCCGATGGCGAACCCAGACCGCCCGCACCCACGATCAGCACCTTGGATTCCAGCAGCTTCCGTTGTCCCCGGCTGCCAACCTGGGGCATTATGATATGCCGGCTGTAACGCCTCACCTGGTCCGGAGTTAAGGCAAGGGGTTGGGTTTGGATTTGGGCCATTTGGGGTCCTCCTCTACTTTCAGACAAAAAACGTGCGCCCTCCAGCTTGGTTTATGCGAGGGCGCAACCTGCAAACGGTATGGGTTGTTGGCAGGCCCTCTACATTAGAGGGCCAGTACACAAATGAAAGAGGTCATCTTCAAGCTTCATAATGGCCTTCAATGTATCCCAGCAGGCACCGGGTGTCAAGGGAAGCAGCTCCCCGCAACTGTTCAGTCTTGGCGATGGAACCGTTGCGCCGACCGGTCACGCCGCACCCGCGGTGGCAGTGGCGCTGTCCTGGGCCTGCATCCTGCGGGTTCCTTCGCTCTTCATAACGTTCTGACGGGCGAGCAGGTCCCCAACAGAGGTTGAACTTAAAAGATTCTGGATTGCTTCATCCACCGTCTGCCAGATGCTTCTTTGGGGACAGCTAACCGACAAGGTGCACTCGTTGGGTTCGATCAGACAATCCATAGAAGGCGTGTTGCCTTCCAAGGTCGCCATCACCATCCATAGGCTTATCTCGGATGGATTCTTGGCTAGTGTGTGGCCCCCTGAAGGACCTCGACGGCTGCTGATGAGCCCATATTTGTGGAGGATCGTTAGTAGTTGGTCCAAGTAGGCTTCGGGGATGGCTTGCCTTGAAGCAATCTCCGCGGTCTGGACCGGGCCTTCTCCGTAGTGCTCCGCAAGCTCCACCAGAGCCCTGACGCCATAGTCGACCTTCATCGGAACCCTCATTGCCCCTGCCTCCGGCCGAACTCTTACGCGGATTGTAGCATCCCATCCACCATTTCGCAATGATGCAGTCCGATGCCGACGTTCAGCCCGAACAGTTACGCTCCTCCGCAAAGACGCGCTTGGGTACGACAAATGCCAGACAAGATTCCTCACTCCGTTCGGAATGACGATGGGGGGGTTCGTAATGACGATGGGGGTTCGGAATGACGATGGGGGGGTCCGGAATGACGATTTACCACCGTCACCCTGAGGAGCGCCTCTTTATTGTCATTCTGGGGAGCGCCCCCTCCCCGTCATTCTGAGGAGCGCACGACGAAGAATCTAAGATGGTGGCTCACAAGATGGATCGTCGTAGGAATGGGCTGGCCATCAGAGGGAGGTCTTAGATTCCTCACTGCGGTTCGGAATGACAGTGAGGGAACTCGGAATGACACCCCATTATTGTCATTCCGAGGAGCGCCCCCTCCCCGTCATTCTGAGGAGCGCACGACGAAGAATCTAAGATGGTGGCTCACAAGATGGATCGTCGTAGGAATGGGCTGGCCATCAGAGGGAGATCTTAGATTCCTCACTGCGGTTCGGAATGACAGTGAGGGAACTCGGAATGACACCCCATTATTGTCATTCTGAGGAGCCCCCTCCCCGTCATTCTGAGGAGCCCCCTCTCCTGTCATTCTGAGGAGCGCACGACGAAGAATCTAAGATGGTGGCTCACAAGATGGATCGTCGTAGGAATGGGCTGGCCATCAGAGGGAGATCTTAGATTCCTCACTGCGGCTCGGAATGACAGTGAGGGAACTCGGAATGACACCCCATTATTGTCATTCTGAGGAGCGCCCCCTCGTTGTCATTCTGGGACACCCCCCTCGTTGTCATTCTGAGGAGCCCCCCTCCCCGTCATTCTGGGACACGCCCCCTCGTTGTCATTCTGGGACACCCCCCTCGTTGTCATTCTGAGGAGTGCCCCCTCCTGTCATTCTGAGGAGCGCCCCCTCCCCGTCATTCTGAGGAGCGCCCCCTCCCCGTCATTCTGAGGAGCCCCCTCTCCTGTCATTCTGAGGAGCGCACGACGAAGAATCTGAGATGGTGGCTCACAAGATGGATCGTCGTAGGAATGGGCTGGCCATCAGAGGGAGATCTTAGATTCCTCACTGCGGTTCGGAATGACAGTGAGGGAACTCGGAATGGCACCCCATTATTGTCATTCTGAGGAGCACCCCCTCCCCGTCATTCTGGGACACCCCCCTCGTTGTCATTCTCAGGAGCGCCCACTCCCCGTCATTCTGGGACACCCCCCTCGTTGTCATTCTCAGGAGCGCCTACTCCCCGTCATTCCGGGACACCCCCCTCCCCGTCACCCTGAGGAGCGCCTCTTTATTGTCATTCTGAGGAGCGCACGACGAAGAATCTAAGATGGTGGCTCACAAGATGGATCGTCGTAGGAATGGGCTGGCCATCAGAGGGAGATCTTAGATTCCTCACTGCGGTTCGGAATGACAGTGAGGGAACTCGGAATGACACCCCCCTCGTTGTCATTCTCAGGAGCGCCCCCTCCCCGTCATTCTGAGGAGCCCCCTCTCCTGTCATTCTGAGGAGCCCCCCTCTCCTGTCATTCTGAGGAGCGCACGACGAAGAATCTAAGATGGTGGCTCACAAGATGGATCGTCGTAGGAATGGGCTGGCCATCAGAGGGAGATCTTAGATTCCTCACTGCGGTTCGGAATGACAGTGAGGGAACTCGGAATGACACCCCCCTCGTTGTCATTCTCAGGAGCGCCCCCTCCCCGTCATTCTGAGGAGCCCCCTCTCCTGTCATTCTGAGGAGCGCACGACGAAGAATCTAAGATGGTGGCTCACAAGATGGATCGTCGTAGGAATGGGCTGGCCATCAGAGGGAGATCTTAGATTCCTCACTGCGGTTCGGAATGACAGTGAGGGAACTCGGAATGACACCCCATTATTGTCATTCTGAGGAGCGCACGACGAAGAATCTAAGATGGTGGCTCACAAGATGGATCGTCGTAGGAATGGGCTGGCCATCAGAGGGAGATCTTAGATTCCTCACTGCGGTTCGGAATGACAGTGAGAGGGTTCGGAATGACAGTGAGGGAACTCGGAATGACACACCATTATTGTCATTCTGAGGAGCGCCTCTTTATTGTCATTCTGGGACACCCCCCTCCCCGTCATTCTGGGGCGGCCCCCTCCCCGTCATTCTGAGGAGCGCCTCTTTATTGTCATTCTGAGGAGCGCACGACGAAGAATCTAAGATGGTGGCTCACAAGATGGACCGTCGTAGGAATGGGCTGGCCATCAGAGGGAGATCTTAGATTCCTCACTGCGGTTCGGAATGACAGTGAGGGGGTTCGGAATGACAGTGAGGGAACTCGGAATGACACCCCATTATTGTCATTCTGAGGAGCGCCCCCTCCCCGTCATTCTGAGGAGCGTCCCATCCCCGTCATTCTGGGACACCCCCCTCCCCGTCATTCTGAGGAGCGCCTCTTTATTGTCATTCTGAGGAGCGCACGACGAAGAATCTAAGGCGCCCGGACACATGATGGGTCATCGTAGGAATGGACCAGTCCTAGTGGCAGCATCTTAGGCAACTATGGGTCTATCCCCGCGTGGGCGGGGGAACCCAATGCCCCGGCTACCGTACCCCGGCCGGGAGTTTCTTGAACCGGGTGTTGCACTTGAAATGCGAGTTCACAACCCGCATCAATGAGCCGTTCCCTGCGGAAAACGCCTCGCTGGATCCAGCGTAGGGTTCGCCGGTCTTGATAAAGCTCGACAACGAGCTTGCGACGGTGTTCCCGATGTCAAAGCATGAACCGGTGGAGGATAGGTAGCCTTCATCCCGCCAACGCACGTAGCGACGCATCTGGTCCATGGCGTCAAATTCGCCTCTCTCGATCAGGCTCGCGGCCAAGCACAGGGCCATGGATGTGTCGTCAGTCCACTGGCCGGGCTTCAATCTGAATGGCCCGCCGCCAACCATGTCGTTTATCGGCTGGAAAGAGCCGGGTTGGGCGAACTCCAACGTAGTGCCCAGCGCGTCGCCCGCCGCCAGTCCCAGCAGACAGCCGCGAAAACGGTCCGCGGTTGTTATGTCATTCATACTGATGTCCGCGCCCCCATCTCCACCAGGTTCGCGTTGGCGGGGCTGTCCAGCGTCAGCAGGGGCTTGCCGGAGGCGGCGAGCTTGCGGGCGAAGGCTTCGGTCTTGCCGCCGGGGGCGGCGTGGGCGATGAAGACCCGGCTCGCCAGCGACGCCACGAGGTCGTTGCGTTGGGCTGCCGTCTCCGCCGTCGGGCGGCGGACCGTCGCGGGGAAGGGCGACAGCACCAGCAGGCGGTCTTCATCCAGGGCGGTGCGCCAGTCGCGGGGGATGCGCATGTTGTCGATGCCGCGGGCCGGGCACACAACTATGGGCTGATCGCCCCGGAGCAGCAGGCGCAGGCACTCCCGCTCCATCGGCGTTTGGAAGCCGCCAATCACTGGCGTTCCCGCATCGCGCATGGCCCTGGCGAGGTCGTAGGTCCTGAGGATCAGGTCGCCTGGGCAGCGGTTGGAGCAGAAGAGGCCGGTCAGCGGCTCGTCGAGCAGGCGCCGGTTGCCACGGTGCGCCGTCTCCGGCGGCAGTGAAACCGCGGCTTTGGCAAGAGTCATCATTGCTGCCCGGTGTTCCCAGCCAACGCTCAAACGGTCTCGAATTGCAACGCAGAGAGGTTTAGAGTGGATGAGCGTTTTGAGAGATGGAGCATTTCTATCCCTACGACCTCGTCGGATTCGTTGAAGTCCAACACCACGCCGGGTGAGACCTCCTCGAACTCGACTATGGGGGAGTCATCCAGGCGAAGGTAGAGGGCATCCGCCTCCTTGTCAATGTGCAGCTTCATAGGTCTCCTCTCATACTTCGATCGAAGAATACGCTCACCACCCGCCAGGGAGCAACGCCTCGTCACGTCCCTATGAAGCAAATTCGTACACTTGCATGGATACGGACTTCGCCGCTTCCGCTTGTCCATGCACCAGCAGACGTACCCTCTCCGTGGTCTCACGGCTGAAGGAGCGTTCTCCACACCGCCGGCATACGGTAGACGGCACCCCGCCGACAAGAACATACCGACCATCAACCCTGAAGACCTCTTCCACGGTTTCCCGCTGGCTCTCCTCCGCGTTGCAGACGTTACAGACGAATCGATCTAACATTTCCGGCTACCTCCTCCTGGCATAGTCTTCCCATTCATCTTCGGTTGGTCCATAGAGTGTAACAATTCTGACCCTAAGCGAGCTGGCGACGGACATTTGAATATGGAGCGGCCGCCCCAGTGAGTGAAGCCCAATACCACCGAGGATGGTCCGTACTTGTCCTCCAGATACTCCTCGACAATTATAGCGTCCGCCCCTGCCTCTCTAATCTCCTGCTCGCTAACGTTTCTTTCCACGGCCCTCCTGAAAGCATGCTGGGAGAAATCGAACTCACCCTCCGTGAGCTGTCGGCGTACTTGCTCAAGCGTATTCACTACCCCTCCCGCCCCATGCGGTACTTGATGTCGTAGTTGTACCCCCGACTAGAATCAGCCCGCCTTGATGCTGTGAAGGGGCAGCGCCTCGGTTTCCAACGTGTGCAGGTCCAGGCGACGGGAAGCTTGGGCGATGTCGAAGCCGACCACTTCCCCATCGGCGTCTATGTCGACGTTCAGCCCCTGTGTGACCTCAATAGTTTCCGCCCCCGGCCCCGCTTTGAACTCGACATAGAGGCTGTCGGTCTCCGGGTGGCAATGAAGCTTCATGCCGTTTCCTCCTCCGCAAAGCGTCGATCGAAGAACGCGTTGTGAATAATCTCGCCGTCTTCCAGCGTTATCATGCGCAGGTAACGCGGGGCACTTTCGCCGGGTGGAGTGACTTCCTCCCAAAAGCGCAAGCGTCCGCCCATCTGTCCGTTTAGTTGGGGTATTCAGGTCAGTACATCAGTGAAAATGTCAGCGTTGACCATAGCCGCGATCATTTCGCCAATGCTGAGCTGTTCTTCTTCAGACAACATATCGTAGGAATCGGGTGACATTGCTACGACTCCCCCAGCCACATCGAGCAAGGCGGTCAGTACCCCGATGGAATAACCGTCTCCAAGTCTTGAGACCTTAGCGGCCTCAATTAATTTGACCGTGGACCCATCATCAGCGGCTTCATCTTCTATCAAGTGAGTTACGCCCATCCCGTGCCAGTCGTCTTCAGTAGAAAATACTGTAATGGCTGAACTTCTGCCGTAAAACATACAAGCAGCGAATTTCAGGCTTGATCGAAAATAAAGAAGCTCACCAGATACCACTTGGGGTGCGATGGTTGCGGACCTTTCTTTTTCATACCAAAGTTTGCCTAGCCGAGATACTATGCTCTCAATATCCGGCAAAAGTTGCTTCGTCCAGGCCATCCTTTTGATACACTCGGTCCTCTGTCTCATGTTGGGACCACTCATGATGTCGCGGTTCCATTCGTCAAGGGTCCATTTGCCCCGAAGCAGAAGCGAGTGAGCGTACAAATAGGTTCGGTATTCAGACAGAAAAAGAACTTCCGGGTCCACGAAGTCGGGTTCTGCAACATTGAGAGGGTCGAAAGTACCAGATTCATGGTCGCAACAGGCGAATTGTCCAGTGCTTGCCTTATCAATTCCTTCTGGTCGGGAGTTTAAAGTTTTGGGGCTAAGGTCAATCGGATGCTCTTCCGAACTGGACATGAAAACATGAGAAATCGGACCTACTCCCCATGTCGTTACCAGCACCTTGTTATCGCGACCCTTCAACGAGGTCATGACATTTGCTTTTGGAATAGTATGGGACGCAACCGTTTGCTTTCTACAGAATTGGCCTTCCCCGTCTACGACAAAGCAGCACTTGGGCTTGTACTTATCAAATCGTTCATACATTGCCTTTATTCGCTTGTCCGCGCTGGACTTGTTCTCTCTGGGAATGTAGGGTCTCGCGCCGTCTTTCTTCATCACCCCTCCCGACCCATGCGGTACTTGATGTCGTAGTTTATTATGAAGTCCAACTCCTCATCCGTGAAGCCGTAGTGCTCCGCCAGCGCCCTGTCGATTTCGTCGATAATGGGTTTGGACTTCCGTATCTCAAATGATTGGGTCTCTGTTTTGCCCGTCTGCTTCTGTTGCCGGACAAGCATGGTGCTGTTGTTCACGACGCTTTTTAAGTAGCGGGTGCCAAGGTCCTGAAGCTGTTGATCCGAAAATACAGACTTCGGCACGGGAAAGCCTCTGATATCAGCGGGATTCAGATCACGTAAATTCGACGTGATTGTGTACCACCACCAGAAGATGTCGCTGCTTAGTAAGCCCGAATCCACCGATGGACAGGGATGGACGGCGTGAGGACAGCGGAAGGGGGTGAGGGAGTTACAGGCGCGATGATCCGGGCTCGAATTTGGGTAGACGGGAGGTTGGCGGGCGGTCTGCAGGCGCTTTTGGGGGCACCGATGGCGGCCTACAGTGGCTGTGGAGAGCGAGATGGCGGGATAGGACACGGCAAGAGGCGCTCGCGGACTGGGCTGGCGCGAGTTTGCGGGGACGTTGGGTTGGCTGGCGAGTCAGTGGCGGACGGGCGCCGTCAGGCAGGGAGTGGCAGGGCGCGCAATCGGGCCAGGGCACGATCGAACTGGGCTTCCCAAGGCCAGCGCTGTGGCAGATGCAGTGTGAGGCGGCGTGCCGAGCGGGTGATCCGTCCGGCCAGGGAGAAGAACCGTCGTCTGAGGGTCTTGGTGGTCACGATCTGCTCGCCCAGACCGATGCGCGCTGTCCAGCGGGCGAGGTTGTGGGCCATCACCTGTACCGCCAGCCAGGCGGCGTTGGCGGCGAAGCGGCCCGAGGGGAGATGGTTCAACCCCACACCGTGCTTGAGGTCTCGGATGGCATTCTCGATCTCGGCGTGGCGGCGATGGTCGGCCTCCAGTTCGAGCATCTCCCCGTCCCGGTCGGTGATGAAGCCGTGATAGCTGTAGGAGGCGAAGAGGGCCAGCTGGGAACCGGGCGTGGGCTTCACACGCCGGACGATGAGCCGCACCGGTGCGGCGTCAGGTTCACTCTGGAACGGAGTGCAGGTGGTCTCGGCCACATCGGCGGCGCCGTCCATCCAGTAGGGAATGGGAGTCCAGGCATCCTCTGGTATCGCCTCGATGAGATTGCGCAGGCTCTTGTGCTGGCGGATGGTGATGGAGAAGCGGACATCCATCTTGCGGCAGACGGATACCACGCCATGAGTGTAGAACCCGCTGTCGGCCCGTAGCGTGAGTCGTCCGTTGGCCCCGGCGTAGCGCACCCGTCCCACCGTCTCCCGCAGGAAGTGGGCGGCGCCGCGGGCGGTGTTGGCCCGGCCCTCGCGCAGCCGGGACATCAGCACGTCTCCGGTGCCGGCGGCGATGGCCAGCAGCGGGTGGTAGCCCCGCTTGCCGGTATAGCCGTGGTGGCGGGCGCCCTCCTTGGCCAGTCCGTAGGTCTCGCAGATGGTGGAATCGAGGTCGATGGTGAACGGCGCGTCGCCGGGTCCGGCACCGGCCTTCCAGACCCGGGCCAGCAACTCGCGGCTCACCCGGTCCAGTTGGCGGACATGGCCCCACCTGAAGCTGCGCAGGAAGGTCCCCAGGGTGGAGGGCGCCTTAGCCGTGAAACCGAGCACGCGGGCGGTCCCGCCGGCGCGCAGCACATCGGCGTCGTCGATGCAATCTCCGCCGGCTAGGGCGGAGGCCACCAGGGTCATCATCTTGTCGCCGGTGTTCGCCCGGCCCGGTGCGCCGCCGAGGTCGAGGTCCTTCCGGAGGAGTTGGGGCAGGCCAAGGCGCAGGGCGAGGGTGGCGGGAAGGATCAGCCCGGCATTGGCCACCAGGCGGTGATCGTCGAAGGCGATTTGGATGCGGTCGGGGTGGTTACGTGGTAGCATCTATCGGGTGCTCCTTTTCTGGGACCGGTTTTCTGTTACAAAACCATTATCCCAGATTCAGAGGCGCACCCTTTTGTTTCTTCAGCAGGCCTCCTACACGCCGTCCTTCGGTGGATTAGGGGTAAGGCAATGAGTGGCTGCACCTGCTCGCGGCGCTGTACCGAGAAGCTTGTCTCGCGGCTTGAGCTTCCCGTCTGACCGTTTACCGAAAAGGCAGGCGCAAAATCAGTAAAGACCTTCCAGTAAAGGCCCCCGGTGGTTCGGTAGAATATCCGGTAATCAGTTTTGCGAATAAAGTCTGCCACTGAGGTAGGCACAGACATGAGCTTGTCTAACACTGACGGTTCGAGGGTTGTACCAATCTTGGGAATCCAGAACGATGGTCTGTTGCGTGGAACTGGCGTCATTCGAATTAACTCGAACAGACCGTCTCTGCAATCGCTTGTCCATTTCTGATAAACAGTCGACAACGATTGCGAATCACTTGAAGGAGCAACAGTAAAGATCGTTAATGCTCGGTTCACCGTATCGAATAACTTCGCTGGCCGCCAAGCGAAGTTGGCGTACCAGACACTGCGCCCATCCAGTTCCAAAATCTCTTGTACTGGCTTCATGCGCTGGGTCGACGGCAGTGCGGACGGAACGATCATGCTCAGGCATCCAAGCCTGTCAAGGATGCTGACGCTGCGTTCGATACATAGGGCATGGACCGCACCTGTATCCAGACAAGTATAACCGTGTAGTCCGTAATCAACCTCACGGAACTCCAAGTACGGCGGGTTGCCAATCACCACGTCAAAGCCACCCTTCGACATGATGCCGTAGAACTCAACGAACCAGTGGAAGGGCTGGTGGCCGTTGCGCCAGACGTCGTAGGCGGCGGCCTTCTTGAGATCGACGCCGTACTCGGCGGCAAGGAGACGGTCCAGCTCGTCGTCGAGGCTGCGGAGGCGGTCGCGGAGGGTCTGCTTGTCGGCGGAGGTCACCTCCCCGCCAAGCATGGTCTGCTGCCACCGGAATTGGTTAAAGGCTGCGCTGGCGGTTTCTGCTTCCTCCTCGATGCGGGACAAGGTCTTTTGCTGCTCCTCGTCCAGAGCTCGAATTTGCTGACCCCGAACAGGACGACGAATTTCTGGCATAGGCTTGTTTGCTATATCCGTTATGGTCATGGCCCTGCGCACGGCGTCCAAGGAGGTGAAGCCCACCAGTGTGTTGCCAGCGCGGATGTTGAAGTCGATGTCCGGCAACGGCTCTATGTCCTCGTAGCGCTCCAGCTGGGCGGTGAGTTTGAGGAAGAGGCGGAGTTTGCAGATCTCGACGGCCTCTTCCATGATGTCCACGCCGTAGAGGTTGTTGAGGACGATTGACTTCAAGATGAAGTAGCGCTCGCTGGGGTGCCCGTCCGCCTCGTCCAGTACCTTGCGGAAGTCCCCAAGATGCTCAGGGCTGCGCCTGCGCTCGGACCTCTTGGCATCCTCCAAGAAGCCGCGCATCCCCTCAAGGCAAGCGGTGTAGAGCGGCTCGAGGATGTTCAGAGCGGCAAAGAGGAATGCGCCGGAGCCGCAGGTGGGGTCGAGGACCGAGATGTCGCGCATCCCGTGCCAAAAGGCGCGCAGGAGCTCCGGCCCCTCGCTCTGCGAGATGACGTCCTTGGCGAACTTCTCCACGTCCAGGTTCAGGGTGATGAGGTCGTTGACCGCCTGCACCTCGCCCGATGCGAGCTTGGAGCGGACCTCGGCGTATCGCTGGCGGCGGGCCACCACCTCGCGCCACGTCTCGGTGGGCAGCGCGTAGTTGTCGGGCGCCGGGGCGTTCCAGCCGCCGCGCTGCGCCACGTCGTCGATGCCCCCGGCGATGTCCGGGGGGAGAGCAAGGCTGGGTATACGCCCTTCTGGATTCCCGTTTTCACGGGAATGACGGACGGATTGGTCAAGGCGGATTGGGTTCTGGGCGTCGCGGGCGTTCCAGCCGATGCCGTGGCCGACGGCGGGGTAGATGTAGCGGTCGGGGTCGTCCCGCAGAAGACGCCAGACGCCGCCGTCCGGCCCGAAGGCAACGGGGCACTCCTTCTTCGCCGCGTCAAAGAGGAAGGGGATGACCGTATTCCGCGAGATGTAGCCGGTGATGTCCTCCTTGGTGTAGTAGGCGCCCATCTGCTTCTGGTTGACGTACTTCTCGAAGATGTAGCCGAGCACGTCGGGGTTGATCTCGTTGTCCTTCTTGCCGGGGCGGTCGTCCAGATGCCAGGTGTAGCCGTCGAAGAAGTTGAAGACCCTCTCGAAGGCCTCATCGGGAATCCCGATGTCCGGGTTGTCCCGCTCCAGCTCGTGCACGTCAAAGAGGCCGCCGTTCAGGAAGGGGACCTTGCCCAGCAGTGCGGCCAGTTCGGGCTTGCGCTCTGCTACAGGCTGTCCGAGTCCTTCATGGAACAGCCGCAGCAGGAAGATGCGGTAGAACTGCTGGAAGAGCCCGTCGCCGCTCTGGTCCCTGACCTTGCGCAGGCGGTTGAGGAGGTAGTCGGCATCGCCGTCCAAGAAGCCCTGTTTCTGGATGAAGTAGACGAACATCATGCGGTTCAGCATGAGGGAGGCGTACCAGTCGCGGTCGCCCTGGGCGGTGATGCCGTCGATGAAGTCCCCGAAGGCATTCAGTTCAGCCCGGAAGCGTTCGTAGAAGCGCTTGGTGACCTTCTCGACGTCGAAGGATTTGCCAACGAGGGAGATAACGTCGGTGATCCCGATGCCCCTTGCCTCATCCTCCAGGGTGACGATGAAACCATCCAGGCGTTGCAACAACGGCTGCCCAGTCTGGCCCGTGTGGAATTGATGTTCCCGGCAGGCAGGGGGTTTGCCAGCTTGTCGCTTGACCCACTGCCAGACCTGTTCCGTGCGCGCGGCATCGACAAATATGATGAGGTGCTCGAAGGCCCGCTTGGCTACTTGGGTCTCAATCCTGCGCCGCACCGGGTACCCCGGAATCACGCCGTCGGGTCCCGGGCTGCATTCGTAGACGGCGAACCCCGCCTTCTCCGCCACGGGTTTCAGCGCGTATTCGTGGCCGTCAACGGGCAGGGCCAACAGCTCCGCCGGGTAGTGGTCCCAACCCAGTCCCTCCACGAAGAGACGCGGGAAGTCGAAGGCCTGTAGGTGGGGCCGGAGCTCTTCAGTTGAGACCGACATCAGTTGGATCCCTCCAGGAGCTGTGTTGCGGGCAAGGAAGCCATCTGCTGGTCCAGCGTAAGGGTCTCCAAGCCAGCTCTCGCGTAGTCGTTTGCGATTAGTCTATCGAAGAGGCCGGGGCCTGAAGGAGCGGCAAGGGCTTCGAGAACTGCCGAGCCGTTGAGGGGGGCGACGAGACCGCTGGTCAGCACATCCAGAAGACCGCCGCGGGCGTCGGCGCCGGCGACGTCGTAATGGTGCATGAGCGCCGCGTAGGCCTCGCCAATGGTCTGATTGGAGGCGACAATCTCGCATCCCCGTTCGTCGACCAGAACGCCAAGCCGGCTCACACATTGCTCGAAGCCCGCTCTGGGCTCCCGCGCGACCAATCTGACAAGGATCGAGGTGTCAACGCCGTAGCGCAGGGCCATGCCCTTGCTCCCGTTGGTCTCTGAACTTGCGGATGTCGAAGGGCGGAGTTCCAGGCGGTATCTTGTCGCTGAGGGTTCCCAGCTTGGAATAGTGAATGCGCTTGGGGCGCAGGATGAACCCCTCCTCGCTTGCGACCAACTCCAACCGGTCGCCGGGCCCTACCCCAAGCTCATCAAGTACCCTGGCGGGGAATGTGACCTGGCGTTTTGAGGTGATTTTCATTAGCATAAGTGTCCTCCTTACTTATAACGTAACAAGCGTAAGGCAATAATGTCAATGAGCGGGGACTGACCTACCCGCGTAAGACAATAATGTCAATGAGCGGGGACTGACCTACCCGCTAGAGCTGAACAGTCCCAAGGAGCATATGATCTGCGGTTCTTGGGCCTCGGCGGCATCGTCCTCGGTCAAGCAGAGCCGGTCCTCCTCGCGCAGGGCCATGACAATATCGGCGAGTTGGATGTCGTCCACGCCGCTGCGGAGTTGGCGATTTAGCGTATCAACCGCCGACGGGCGCAGGGGATGGCTGTATACCTCGTCGATGGCTTTGTGCAGAACATCCACGTCGAACAGCTGGCCCTTTATGGCGTCAGCGTAGGCTTTGAGACGTGTGTAGGTGCGGAAGCGCGCGCCGGAGGGCCGCCCGAGCTGCCCGCCGACTCGTTTCTCTTCTCTGACGACGTGCTTGACGCCCTCGGCGACGAGATTGTGGTGGTCTTCGTGGTGAGGCTGCGCCGGGGTGTCGGGCTTGCACTCGGCGGCCGAGAGTATTTCGAGCTGGGACTCGGTGATGCTCCTGCCCTCGCGGTCCACGTAGGCGAGGGCGTCGTTGCCGTCCGCCGTTCGCATGAAGACGAGGACGCCCTCGGGCCGCTGGGCGATGGGCGTGTGCTTCCGCGAGGAGAACACGACGTCCGGCAGGCCAGCTACCGCCCTTTCCAATCGCGGGTCCGCGCTGATGGCGTTCTTCCATATCTGGTAGGCATGGGACGCCAGGTCAACCTCGCCGTCGGGGTCGCCGTCCAGGATGCCGGCTCGCTCGTGGTACAGGTTGACGATGGTCTGCTCGTCGTCCTCGTCCTCGAAAAACGCCTCGTCCGCGCCGACCACCTCGGCGTTCTCCTGAAGCCGCACTCGGACCCGGTTCCGCAAATTGATGATCTTCTCCACTCCGTCGGCGGGCAGGAAGGAGTGGCACAGAATCTCCTCGGCTTTCTGGCCGATGCGGTCGACGCGGCCAGCCCGCTGGATGAGGCGGATGATGGCCCAGGGCAGGTCGTAGTTCACGACGATGTGGCAGTCCTGGAGGTTCTGGCCTTCGCTGAGCACGTCGGTGGCAACGAGAACGCGAAGCTCCTGCTCCGGTGTCGCTTGGCTTGGTCGTTGGTGGCTCAGCGGACTGAAACGCCGGGCAAGCTGCGTTGGGTCGGCGGAGTCGCCGGTGACGCCCGCCATAGCCTGAACGCCCCTGGCCTTGAGCTGCGTCTCCAAGTAAGCCACCGTATCGGCGAACTGGGAGAAGACCAGCGCCTTCTGATCGGGGAAGGTGTCCGTCAGGAGCGCGTGGAGAGCATCCAGCTTAGCGTCGTGGGCCGGGTCCCAAGCCCCGTAGGTCTGGAAGATACCCTGCAGTGCGTCGGAGTCCGACAGAAGCTCGCTCTTCAAGGAATCGCGGAAGAGGTCGGATCGCAGCCACTTGAAGCGCTTCCTGTAGCGACCCTCGTACTCCGCGTAGATCTCAGCGGCGCGCCCCTCGAAGCCGTCCTTCGTCCAAGCTCCACTGGTCTCTTGGACCGCTTCCTCCTGCTCGTCGTCATCCGGGTCGAAAAGGGCGCCTCTCGCCTCGTCCGCGTCCTCGTCGGTGAAGCGGGAGTCCAGCATCTCAGCATCCTGGGTTCCGAGGGGCAGCGGCAGGCCGTTGCGGATGGCGTGGAGGAAGACGTAGTTGCGAAGAACGTGCCTCTCGACGGATTGCAGGAAGGCGGCGCCGCTGCTTTCCAGGCGCTTGAACAAATTCGTGCGGCAGAAGCCGATGAGCCGCTTGCCCGCCCGCGACAGGTCGTCGATCTGCCGCCCCTCCGCATCAGAGGGCGATGCCCCCGGATTGTCCAGCACGTAGTTGCCGAGGCCGTATCTTGGCAGGTTCAGCCCCTTTATCACCTCGACGACCTTCGCCGAGTACAGCTTGGCATACTGGTCGTTGGGGTCGGACTCGTCGATGGCGAACTTGACCGTCTTGGGGACCCGCGTCGGGAAGAAGGAGCGGGTCCCGTCCTCGTAGGTGAGGAACTTCCGCCCCGTTTCTTGCTCAGTCTCAGCGTAGTTGTCCTGGATGAAGCTGCGGGTGCGGCGCACGAGATACAGCCGCATCAGGTCCCGCCAGTCGTCGGCGTGCTCGCTGAAGTCGAATGCCGCCAAGGTCCGAGGAGCGGCTTGGTGTCGCCTGCTGAACTCCACCTCGCCCAGCTCCCGCAGGAGTCGTTCGGGGCGGATGCCCAGGTCCTGGTTGTCCGCTACGAAGATGCGCAGCTGGCTGGACAAGTCCAAGTAGGTCTTGTTGTAAGGCGTGGCCGATAGGAGGATGCACTTGCTGTCGTTGGACCGCACGTAGTCCTGTATGGCCCGGTACCGTCTGCCCTCGCGGTTGCGAAGGTTGTGGCTCTCGTCGATGACAACCAGCCGGTAGCGGCGCAGATTCGGTAGTTCGGTAAGCGCCCTGCTGAGCGACAGCACCTTGGCCCGTAGCTGGTACTCGTACACGTAGTCTTCCCACATGGAGACCAGGTTCTTGGGGCAGATGATCAGCGTCTCCAGCCCGTAGTCGTCCTCGAAGATGCGGGCGACGGCGGTGGCCATGAGGGTCTTGCCCAAGCCCACCACGTCGCCGATGAGCACGCCGTTGCGCTTGTTCAGGTGATGGGCGGCGATCTTGACCGCCGCGGCTTGGAAGTCGAACAGCCGGTCGCCGAACACCTTGGGAATCCTGAACTCGGCAAGACCGGCGCGGGCCTCGTGAGAGAGGTGATAAGCCATCTTGAGGTAGACGTGATACGGAGGAATCAGGGCTTCCCGCGCCCAGCTCTCATCTATGATCTGGGCCAGTTCGTCCGTGATATCGACGCAGAAGCGGTCGTCCCACCGGTCCTCGAACCACTTCTCGAGCTTGAGGGCGGCATCATGGTCGAGCACGTCCACGTTCAACTCGCCCTGGCCGGACAGACCGGCGAAGGTCAGGTTGCTGCTGCCGAGGTAGCCGACGATGGGATTGACGGGGTCATTGCGGAACAGTAGGTAGAGCTTGGCGTGCAGGGAGTGTCGGAGGAACAGCTTGACGACGACCTTCTTGGCGCGAAGCTGGACAGCCAACTGACGCAGGGTCCGCTCGTCCGCGTTGGTCGGCGCGCCGGTGGTGAGCTGCTGGCGTAGTTGCTCGGCCAACTGGACTCTGAGTCGGTGCGCCGTCTGGTTGTCCATGCCGGAGGGCCTATCCACCAAGCTAAGAGCCGCTCTGAGTTCGTCGTGGGGGAGACGCTGCATCCCGATGAGCACACGGCACGGGCCGTCGCCCGGGTCCCACCCGTCCACGTATGGCGCAAGTCCGCCCCAGCCGCGCAGGTTGAAGTAGCCAACGCAGAAGTCCGCTCGTGAGGAGAGGGCCAGCGTCTCCCGCAACGCGGGCAGGAGACTGGAGCCAGCCTCAAGGTTGTCGAAGATTCGCGGCATAGTCGCTCCTACTCGCCACCGTCGGAAGTTCTCACTTGGCCTTCCCGACCCTCTTCAGAGGGCACGTCGCAGTGACTCCTCATCAAGAAAGCCTGTCGATCACAACAAAAACATAAGGCCACAAGCGCCTATCGTCAATGCCCTTCATCCTCTCATATGCAGCGAGAGGCAATGCTTTGGCTCTAGCTCCCAGCGGGTGGGCCCTTCATCCTCCCCCATGCAGCGGGAGGGCTGGGCGGAGGCGTCCCTTGGTCCCAACGCGGTCTCCCAGGTTCCAGCCTTCGCGGGAATGACGGGCTTCAGGCGAGTTGTTCGGAGGTTCCTTAGATTCTTCGGGGTGCGCCCCTCAGAATGACAGGAAGGAGGCCCCCCTCAGAATGACAGGGAGGAGGCGCCGCTCAGAATGACAGGGGAAGAGTTGTTCAGAGGTTCCCTAGATTCTTCGGGGTGCGCCCCTCAGAATGACAGGGGGGAGGCGCGTCTCAGAATGACAGGGGGGAGGCGCCCCTCAGAATGACAGGGAGGAGGCGCTCCTCAGAATGACAGGGAGGAGACGCTCCTCAGAATGACAGGAAGGATGCGCTCCTCAGAATGACAGGGAGGAGGCGCCCCTCGGAATGACAGGGGGAGAGTCATTTCGAACTTCCCTCTGTCATTCCGAACGGAGTGAGGAATCTAAGATCTCCCTCTGATGGCCTGCCCATTACTACGACGGTCTTTCGGGTGAGGAGGCACCTAGGGATAGTCTGAATAAGTCCCCTTGGATGCGGAGGATGGACGTGAAACCCGTCCCTACAGAGGAGCGAGGTTCCCGCCTTCGCGGGAATGACGGGCTTCAGGCGGCGGGAATGACGGACTTCAGGCGAGTTGTTCAGAGGTTCCCTAGATTCTTCGGGGTGCGCCCCTCAGAATGACAGGGGGGAGGCACCGCTCAGAATGACAGGGGAGAGTCATTCCGAACTTCCCTCTGTCATTCCGAACGGAGTGAGGAATCTAAGATCTCCCTCTGATGGCCTGCCCATTACTACGACGGTCTTTCGGGTGAGGAGGCACCTAGGGATAGTCTGAATAAATCCCCTTGGATGCGGAGGATGGACGTGAAACCCGTCCCTACAGAGAGCGAGGTTCCCGCCTTCGCGGGAATGACGGGCTTCAGGCGGCGGGAATGACGGACTTCAGGCGAGTTGTTCAGAGGTTCCCTAGATTCTTCGGGGTGCGCCCCTCAGAATGACAGGGGGGTGCGCCCCTCAGAATGACAGGGGGGAGCTGCCCCTCAGAATGACAGGGGAGAGTCATTCCGAACTTCCCTCTGTCATTCCGAACGGAGTGAGGAATCTAAGGTTTCCCTCTGATGGCCTGCCCATTACTACGACAGTCTTTCGGGTGAGGAGGCGCCTAGGAGTCTGTCCGAGAAACAATGTTCTAAACGATATGCGTCATTGGTGGAGTGTAAAGATGCGAATTACTTCACGACTAAGTCCAGATTGCTGTAAGCAGGTTATTGCGTGGCGTTTTTCGTCTCCAGAAACGAATCCTCGGACAGGCTGCTAGCCAAGACATCGCTCACCTACACCGTCACCGACACCGCCGGCGATGCGGACAACATCCTCGATGACGACACACAAGACACAGCAACGCTGACGTTTAACATCAGCGCCGCGCCACAGAAACCGGCGAACTTCACCGCGACGGCCTTCGACACCGAAGTGGACCTGAGTTGGACGGCCATCGCGGGCGTAGCAGGCTGGGAGTACCAGCGGGGAGCGGCACATGGACGGCCATCACCGGCAGCGGAGCGGCCACGAACTCCCACACCGTCACCGACCTCACCAACGGCACGGCGTGCACCTTCAAGGTGCGGGCCTCCGTGGGCGACAGCAACACGTTGGTCAACGGCGTCGAGTCCGACGCTAAGTCGGCGACGCCGTCTGCGGACCTGGTTCCCGCGCTTACGGACATCGCGGACAAGCTCTACGTGCAGGGAGCGGCGGTGGACGCTGCCCGCAGTCACCGGCGGCGATGGTGCCACCTACGCCTACACCCTCACCCCGAACGTATCGGGCATTGGGCTGACTTTCACCGCCTCCACCCACAAGCTGGGCGGCACGCCGTCAGCTTCCAAAGCCCAGGTTACCTACACCGCCACGGAGTCCAGCGACACGGACGGAACCGCCGAGTCCACCTCCAAGACCTTCACCATCGGCATCCAGCCCAAGGCGGTCACTGACCTTGCGGGCGCAGCGGGCAACGGCGTCGCCCATCTGTCATGGACGGCAATAGCCGGCGTGTCCGGCTGGGAGAGTACTTGCAGAACGAGAAGGACTCCACCACCAACGCGACTTGGAACGCCATCACAGGCAGCGGCGCGACTACGGCAAGCTACACGGTAACGTGTCTGGACAACTTGAAGGAGTACGACTTCAAGGTGCGGGCCATCATTGGCAGCGACGCCACGTTGGTGAACGGCGTGGAGTCCAACAAGGCCACGGTGAATGTCGCCGACCAGACGCCGAGCTTAAGCAGCACCATCACCGACCAAGCGTTGACGCAGAGCGCGGAGTACACCAGCGCGACGGCCTTCCCCGCGGCAACCGGCGGGGATGCGCCCTTTGAGTACTCGGTAGACAACCTGCCCACCGGAATCACGCTGAACGCTGAGCGCAAGCTCACCGGTACGCACACAGCGACGAATAGCGACATCACCGAACCCGACTCCGCCACCCTGACCTTCAACATCAGCGTGGCACCCAAGAAGCCGGTGAACTTCACCGCCACAGCGGGCGATGCCAGAGTGACCCTCAGATGGACAACCATAGCTGGCGTGACCGGCTGGCAGTTCAAGCAGGACTCCGGTGGCTGGACGACCATCGTCTTCAGCGACGCGACCGCCACCAGCCACACCATAGCCGGCCTCGCAAGCGGCAGGCAGCACACTTTTCAGGTGCGCGCCTACGTGGGCACGGGAGATGTCCGTGTCAATGGCATAGAGTCCGACGCAAAGTCGGCGACGACCTTTGCAGACCGGGTTCCCGCCCTGACGGACATGGCGGACCTGTTCTACGTGCAGGACACGGAGGTGGACGAAACGCTTCCGGCAGTCACCGGCGGCGACGGCCACCCGAACTACATCTACACCCTCACGCCGGAGGTATCGAACATCGGCCTGACCTTCGACCCCTCGACCCGCAACCTGAGCGGCACAGCCACGGGCATGGGCATCTATAACTACAGGGCCATGGAGTCGGACGACCCAGACGGCGGGCCCGAGTGGGTCAGCAAGACCTTCAACATCAGCATCCAGCCCAAGAAGCCGGAGAACTTCAGCGCCACAGCAGGAGATAGGCAGGTCACTCTGTCCTTGGGCGGCCAACAGCAGCATCCGCGGCCGGGAGTACCGGCAGGACGGCGGAGAGTGGACAGCCATAGCGGGCAGCGATGGCAACACGAACAGTCACACCGTGACCGGCCTCGCCAACGCCACGGAGTACAGCTTCAAGGTGCGCTCCTTCGTCGGGGTGGTGGATACGCGGGTGAATGGCGTGGAGTCCGATGCCAAGTCGGTGATGACGATTGAGGACCGAGCCCCCTTCTTGACGGACATCGCGGACAAGACCTACGTGCAGTGTGCGGCGGTGGACTTCATGCTTCCGGCGGCCACCCGAGGCGACGGCCACCCCACCTATGCCTACATGTTGACACCAAACGTATCGGGCATCGGCATGACCTTCACAGCCTCCACTCGCAAGCTGTCGGGAACGCCTTCTGGGCCCAAGGCAAAGGCGACCTACGCCTACACAGCCACGGAGTCCGGCGATTCCGACGGCTCCGCAGAGTCGGTGAGCAGGACCTTCACCATCGGCGTCCAGCCCAAGAAGCCGGACCGCTTCACCGTCACGGCGGGCGATGCCCAGGTTATGCTGAGCTGGACGGCCATCGCCGGCGTGTCTGGCTGGCAGGTCAAGCAGGGCTCGGGTGGTTGGATCTCCATCGCCGGCAGCGGGGCTGCTACGAACAGCCTCACCGTCGCCGACCTCGCCAACGACGCTGAGCACACCTTTAGGGTGCGAGCCTTCGTGGGCAGGGGCGCCGCCTTGGTGGAGGGAGTCGAGTCCGACGCCGAGTCGGCAACGCCTTTGCCGCCACCCACACCCACCCCGGCGCCAACACCCACGCCCACACCCACGCCGGAGCCGACGCCCACGCCCACACCCACGCCGGAGGAAGGCGGCATATCCCCGTTGTGGTTCTTGATGCTGCTGCCGACCGCGCCGCGGGAGCAGCAGCCGTCGTGTTCTACATCCGCCGTATGCGGGGGTAACCCAAGCCGGGTTATCCCCCCATCCAGAACGACCACCCCATCCGTATCCCGAAGGCTCGAGCGCACCCCTCACGCACCCACACACAGGAGCACCCCATCCCCTGTCATTCTGAGGAGACCCCTCCCCACCGTCATTCTGAGGCGCACCCCCTCCCCACCGTCATTCTGAGGCGCGCACGCCGAAGAATCTAAGATCCTGGCTTACTCCAAGGGCCGTCGCAGTAATGGGCTGGGCATCAGAGGAGCATTTTAGATTCCTCACTGCGTTCGGAATGACAATGGGGGGCGTTCGGAATGGCATCCCTCCCCCCCGTCATTCTGAGGCGCGCACGCCGAAGAATCTAAGGTGCTGGCTTACTCCAAGGGCCGTCGTAGTAATGGGCTGGCCATCAGAGGGATATCTTAGATTCCTCACTGCGGTTCGGAATGACAGCGGGGGGCGTTCGGAATGGCATCCCTCCCCCGTCATTCTGAGGGGCACCCTCCCCTGTCATTCTGAGGAGCGCACGACGAAGAATCTAAGGTGCTGGCTTACTCCAAGGGCCGTCGTAGTAATGGGCTGGGCATCGGAGGGAGCATTTTAGATTCCTCACTGCGTTCGGAATGACAGCGGGGGGCGGTTCGGAATGACACCCAATTATTGTCATTCTGAGGAGCACCTTCCCCCGTCATTCTGAGGAGCGCACGACGAAGAATCTAAGATGCTGGCTCATGCGATGGATGGTCGTAGTAATGAGCTGGCCATCAGAGGGAGATCTTAGATTCCTCACTGCGGTTCGGAATGACAACGGGGGGCGTTCGGAATGGCATCCCCCCCCCCCTGTCATTCTGAGGCGCGCACGCCGAAGAATCTAGGGTGCTGGCTTACTCCAAGGGCCGTCGTAGTAATGGGCTGGCCATCAGAGGAGCATTTTAGATTCCTCACTGCGTTCGGAATGACAATGGGGGGCGTTCGGAGTGGCATCCCTCCCCCCCGTCATTCTGAGGAGCGCACGCCGTAGAATCTAAGGTGCTGGCTTACTCCAAGGGCCGTCGTAGTAATGGCCTGGCCATCGGAGGGAGACTTTAGATTCCTCACTGCGGTTCGGAATGACAGCGGGGGGCGTTCGGAATGGCATCCCTCCCCCGTCATTCTGAGGGGCACCCTCCCCTGTCATTCTGAGGAGCGCACGACGAAGAATCTAAGGCGCTGGCTTACTCCAAGGGCCGTCGCAGTAATGGGCTGGGCATCGGAGGGAGCATTTTAGATTCCTCACTGCGTTCGGAATGACAGTGGGGGGCGGTTCGGAATGACACGGGGGCGGTTCGGAATGACAGGGGGCGCGGTTCGGAATGACACCCCATTATTGTCATTCTGAGGAGCACCCTCCCCTGTCATTCTGAGGAGCGCACGACGAAGAATCTAAGATGCTGGCTCATGCGATGGATGGTCGTAGTAATGGGCTGGCCATCAGAGGAGCATTTTAGATTCCTCACTGCGGTTCGGAATGACAGGGGGGGCGGTTCGGAATGACACCCCGTTATTGTCATTCTGAGGAGCACCCTCCCCCCCCCCGTCATTCTGAGGCGCGCACGCCGAAGAATCTAAGATGCTGGCTCATGCGATGGATGGTCGTAGTAATGGGCTGGCCATTTGACAGATTGGCATTGAAAGAGCGATGCAATCTGGAGGCGAAGATACGAGACAACATAGATGACCGTACCTTGCAACGGAACTACACTCGGGAGCCTCCGCAGAAGGCCAGCTCTGAGGCGACAAAGTCGTTGTCGCGCGCATAACTCAGGCCCTCGGGTACGCACCCAATTAACTCATTGCCTCCCAAGTACAACTCTTCCAAGTTGCTTAGTTTGCCCAGTTCGGACGGAATTTCCCCCGTCAACTCGTTGTGACTCAAGTACAACTCTTCCAAGTTGCTCAGATTGCCCAGTTCAGATGGTATTTCCCCCGTCAATTCGTTATGACTAAAGTCCAGCCATTCCAAGTTGCTCAGATTGCCCAGTTCAGATGGTATTCCCCCGTCAATTCGTTATCCCTCAGGTCCAGCCTTGCCATGTTGGTTAGATTGGCCAACTCAGATGGTATCTCTCCCCTCAACGGATACGCATGATCCCTAACCAGATCCAGCGCGATGACGCGGCCCTGATCGTCTGTACTGACCCCCTCCCATTCCTCAAGGGGTTTATCGCTAAGCCAGTTGCCGGCATCCTCCCAGTTTGGCCAGTTTGGCCAGTTTGGGCCGTCCGTGGCGTAGTACGGAGCAACCAGTGCAGCCCTATCCATCTCAATTCCTTCTGTGTCCGGCTCAACTGCGCCGCCGTCCGGCTCAACCTCGCCGCCGTCTGGCTCGACCTCTCCGCCAAACCCACCCTAACGCTGTCCCGAGGGCCTTGTACGGCCTCTCCTCGGTCCGCTCGGCCACAGGCAGGATCTCCCCGACGACCGATGAGACCCCCACGACTTCGCCGTTGGCGTCAAAGCTGTAGTTGTCGCCGATGGCGCCGCTCCAGGTGATGCCATACATGCAGTCGCGGAAGCCGTCGGCGTCCTAGTCATCGTTGGTCTGCTTGAGGCACTCGGCCGCGATGTACACGTTGTCGTACGATGACCCCAGATACCACGACACATACCACGGAAGCGTTACGGAGGGGTAGTGTTCGCTGAAGTTGGCCAAGGCCTCTTGAGCCGTCCTGTTGTCCGGGCCCAGGTCGGTCGTGATGACCCTCACGCCGGTCGCGGCCTCGCCTGCGGTTTTGAGGTCGCGGGCGTCTAACCACCATCCGTCCGCGTAGATCGGGCCCTCGTAACCCTGCTGCCGCGCCTGCTTGATGATAGTCCCTGTGTACCCAGACGACACTACGAGAAGCCCATCCGGTTCGGCGGCCAGCAGCTTCGTGAGCTGGGTCCAGGGGTTGCTGACGTTGGGTCTGTGCTCCTCCACGGCCACGACGGCGCTGCCCCGTTTCTCGAACTGTTCGACAGAGGTGCGGCGAAAGTCCTCGATGTAGTCGAAGTGGTCGGTGATGGTAGCCAGTTTGCGGACGCCGTCGGCCCACAGGACGTTGCCAGCATCGATGCGCACCTGCACGTTGCTGATCTGACTACTGAAGATGTAGTCCCCATCGTATGCGTAGTCGGCGTTGCTCCTCGACACTACGGAGAACAGGAACACGCCGTCGGTCTTCAAAAGCGGAGCGACCCGGACCATGCCTTGTCTACTCGTCATCCCAAGGATGATCTTCACACCGTCCACGTCAGTCAGCTTGTTGTAGGCAAGGATCGCGTCGTCGGCCCTGCACTGAGAATCTTCGACGACGAGATCCAGTCTGCGCCCGTTGACTCCGCCCGCAGCGTTGATCTCGTCCACAGCCATCGTCTTGGCCTGAACAGCTACCCTGCCGTGGGTATCAAAGTGACCGGTGATGCATTCTATCACCCCAATCACGAAAGGAGGCAAGTCCGTCGGGACGGCGGTCGGCTCGGGTTGCGCCGCATCAGGAGGGATGGTCGCCGACTCTTCCACGGGGGCCGCTGGAGGCAGGTCTGTCGGAACGGCGGTCGGCTTGGGTTTCGCCACATCTGCAGGGATGGTCGCCGGCTCTTCCACGGGCGCCGCTGGAGGCAAGTCTGTCGGAATGGCGGTCGGCTTGGGTTGCGCCGCCGCTGCAGGGACGGTCGCCGTCCGTTCCACGGGCGCCGCTGGAGGCAAGTCTGTCGGAATGGCGGTCGGCTTGGGTTGCGCCGCCGCTGCAGGGACGGTCGCCGTCCGTTCCACGGGCGCCGCTGGAGGCAAGTCTGTCGGAATGGCGGTCGGCTTGGGTTCCGCCGCATCAGGAGGGACGGTCGCCGGCGCTTGCACGGGCGCCGCTGGAGGCAGGTTCACTGTCGCCGTTACAAGCCAGCGCCACTAGCATCATGACCGCCAGCGAGCCAAGGTCAAGAATCCGCACAGGCGCCGATCGCATGTCACTCCTCTTCGGAAGCATGGAGGTTCGTTTTCCATCAACGTCCGCACCGTAGTCGAGCGCGCGGGGCCGAAAGGACCATCGGCGACATCAACTCGGACGTGAATCGTGCGGGGCCATACTACGCTATCGCAGCATAACAGAGCAGTCGGGCCGCGATGCCGGCAGGACGAGGAGCATCGTCCGGCTGCTGGCCCAGCCTGAACCTCAGCCTGACGCTTCGTGTTTTTGGGTAGGAATGGTGGGCGTGAGTTGCCGGCAGGCAGCTCCATCTTCTAGCTGTCGCTGGGATTGTGAGATTATGTTGAATTGCCCCCCACTTGCTGGGCGTCATCGCTTCCAACCTCTTGAGATATGCTCAGACAGATTCACCAGCTTTCGTGAAGCGGCGCCATCAATCACTGTCTGTGCGATTTGAGTGAATTGCCAACCAAGAAGCTGGCTTGGTTGCTCTTCCGGGACAACCTGGTCTTCCGAAGAGGCTACAAGTCCTGCTCGAACACCAACTCCGGCACCACCACTTCCCAAGAATCGCAGAGAATCGCATTCCGGTACTCCGGCTCCGAATCCTCGCGCTCCCATGAAGCAACGGCCAATACTTTGGCGGACACGCATCGCATTCCTGCGATTCCATTGAACCCACTGGCCAACTGTCCTACCACCGTCCCATGGTGGTCCAGCAACTCCCATCGTCCGGCGCCGGAACTCACTTGAAGCAGGTCCCCTGGTGAAAGATCGGCGATGGAGTGATGCACAGAATGGTTGGCGCCCCGGTAACCGGCGAAGCTCAGAAAAACGTCGCGCAGGCCAAGCCGCCGGTAGCGGCGGGAAAGTTCCGGCGCCGCCGCCGGAAACGTACCGGACCCGTCGCGCTCCAGCGCCGAGGGAGTTTTCAACAACGCATCGTGGAGAGGATGCCGTCCCGGAAGGCGAGCGAGGGTTAGGGTCTTTCGCGCCCGGGTCATGGCTACATAATAAAGGCGCCGAGGTGCGTCAACATCCTCCCCTCGCCCGACCCGGTCCCAATCCCCATCCAAGACCGCCACGTGGTTGAACTCCAGCCCCTTGGCCCGGTGCGCGGTCAGCAACAACAGGCCCCGCTGGCGCCGCCGCACATCCCGTGCCCACTCGGCCAGCCATTCGATGAAGTGGTCCGCCGGCGTTTCGACGCCGCCAGTCTCCACCCCATACTCGCTTACGGCCTCCTCCAACAGTTCGTTCCACGTATTAGGGGGCTGGCAGCGTAGCCAAGCGCTCAGTTCCCCACTTGTAACCAACCTGGATTCCAATCCTCGCACCCAGTTGACGAGCACCCTGGTTTCACGCAGACGCCACGCCCCTACAAAGTCCTCGTTGGCCATCTGGACTGGAATCCCCTCCAGTTCGCAAAGGCTCCGCACAGGGTCCAGATAACTCCAATTTCTAGCAATCACCGCGCAGGAGGACCAGTCCCAGCCGTCGGCAAGGGTGGACATCCGCTTCAACTCAGCGACCACTGCCTGACTTTGGGAAATTGGAGTATCTCCGGCAGGAAGAATCTGTACCTGACCCCTGGCGACTGGGTCCAGCAAGGACCAGTCGCCCCCAGGAGGATCCTTTTCACGGGCTTGGTTGACGTGAATTGGATATCCGGTCTTCATGCGTTGCTGCGCCGGCTCAATGACCGCGTTGGAGGCGGCGATGATGTGGCCCGTGGAGCGGTAGTTGCCGGTTAAATAGGTGGGTCTTGGACCGTAGTCCGCCTCAAAACGCCGGATGAACTCTACCGACGAGCCGTTGAAAGAGTAGATGTTCTGGTCATCGTCACCCACTGCTAATATGGTCAGCTTGTCGTCCGCTTCGGAGAGGGTCTTGCCCGCCAGGGCGGAGATGATATCGTACTGGTCCGGTCCGACGTCCTGGTACTCATCGACCAATATCCAGCGGAATCCGGCCAGCATCCGGGTACGGAACTCGTCCGCGTCCTCTGACGACAACCCCTCCCCTCGCAGCAGGGCCGACGCCTGCTGGAGCACGTCCCGAAAATCATCTTCGTCCAAAAGGTTTGACCGACCGGCGAAACTGGCCCCCATCAGCCTCATGGCCAAGGCGTGGCAGGTGAGCACGATCACCCCCCTGGCATCGTCGCCGATTAAGTCCGCCAGCCGACGTCGAATCTCCACTGCCGAGTGCCGGTTGTAAGCAAGAGCCAATATGGAACGCGGATTCTCCCGCCGAACTCTTATCAGGTAGGCGATGCGGTGCACCAGCACCCGGGTCTTGCCGGAGCCGGGGCCGGCCAGCACCAGCACGTTGGTCTGGTCCCGGTCGTCGGCCACGATGCGCCGCTGGATGGGGTTGTGCAGGCTTTCGACGACGGTCCGCCACGATTCCGGCGTGGTCTGCCGCGACATTTCTTGGTCCCGACCCGGCAGCCATCGGGACAAGAAGTTGTCCCTGAAAAGGCTGAAATAGTCCATGGCCAGCCGCAGGGCTTGGGCCATGGAGGCCAAGCCCTGCTGGGCGAACTCCGCCATCACATGGACCTGCAAGGTCTGTTCATCATAGTGGAGCTTTAGGGAACCGTAGTCGGCTTGGGCGAATCCCCTCCGTTCCTGCCTGAGACGGATGGTCATGGCCGGGCGGAACACCGCCAAGCCCTTGTTTAGACGGATGACCTCCTGCTCATGCAGCCACAGAAGGGCCCGGTCCACCAGCTTGGACGGGTCCTGGACTTGGTCCGTTACTGCGCGGTCGGATTTGACCGTCATCAGCAGCTTGCCCAAGGTGGTCTCGGCCAGCAGGTCCGTGCCCCGGCTCCCCGGCGGCATTCTGGACAGCAGGTGGTCCAGAATGAGCCTCGCAGCAGCCCGGCGGGCTGCTGCCATCCTTTCTAAGAGCTCCCATTCCCGTAGGAGAGTCACCTGCACCGTCTCCAAATCCCTGCCCCTCACTCCCAAGCTGCCGCCGCCGCCTTCGCCCCGGCCGTCATTGGCAATGCTGCGGAGTATCCGCCTTAAACGCTCCGGAAACACATTGGAAAGGCCCTCGTCCTTCAGTTGTTGGGTGGCCCGTCGCAGGTAAAGGGGGTAGGATTCGCCTATTTCAATGTCCGGGGCGGCCAACCGCATCAAGGTGGTCAGGGCCTGTTCCAGACCCGCTGCTTCCTCGAATCGCATCTGGGAAGAACGCTGGACTCCGAGGTGGACGAAGGCGGTCAATACTGTGTCGTTGCGGGCAATGCCCAAGCGCTCCAGGTCGTAAAGTGCGGTCCGCACCCCCTCTGGGCTCAGGCCCGCCGCATTCATCAACTCATCGGTAGAGATGCCGTCGTCGACGTCGGCTTCAATGAGGGTTGCGGAGATGGTCAACAACTGACGGCGGTAGGCGTCGGCGATGTTTGCCTTCGCAAGCTTGGCCCGCGCCTCATCTACGGAACCAACCCGTAGGGATGATGGAAACACCTGCACCCGGTTCTCTTCTCTGGTCAGCAGGTCGGCCTCTTCCAGCCAAGAAACCGCGGTCCGCACCCGATTGTCATCGGTGGCGGAATCCCGCTCGAAGGTTCCTTCGTAGTCCTCCCCCAGAATCTCCCCCGCCGTGGCCACCACCTCGCCGCCCAGTCGCTTCTTGAGGTTCAGGTTGCGCAGGGCCCTCAGAACCCCGTGGATTTCTCGCCGGGTCAGTCGAGAGCGGGCTGACATTCCGAACTGCCGCTCCACGTCCTCTTGGGTGTAGAGCAACACGCAGCGCGCCGCATCTTGGTCCCGGCCGGCCCTGCCCGCTTCCTGAAGGTAGTTTTCCAAGGAACCAGGAATATCGGCGTGGACCACCACCCTGACGTCGGGCTTGTCGATTCCCATACCAAAGGCGTTGGTGGCGGCTATCACCCGCAGGCTGCCGTTGATGAAGCTTTGCTGGACGTATTTCTTGGTCTCCGGCGGCAGCCCGCCATGGAAATGGTCCGCCTCCATGCCCTTGGCCTTCAGGAACTCCGCAACTTCCTGAGTTTGTCGCCGCGTGGCGCAGTAGACGATGGCGCCGCCCGGTCCATCATCTGGAAGGTCGGACTCCAGTATCTGGTGAATGTGGGCGAGCTTACTCTCGCTGCTGGTGGGCGCCACCACGAACTCCAGGTTGGTCCGGTGAGAGCCGCCGTCGAACACCTTCAGGGCAATATCCAGCTCTTCCTTGAAGTAGTCCACAATCTCGGCCTTGACGTCGGGCTTGGCAGTGGCCGTCAGGCACATCACCGGAGGGATGGGACCGTCTCCCGCCCGTTCGCGGATGAACCGACCCACGTAGCGGTAATCGGGACGGAAGTCATGCCCCCACTTGGAGATGCAATGAGCCTCGTCCAGCACCCACGCTCCGATCTCCCGCTGTGCGAGGACCCGGCGCACTGAGATGCTTCGGAGCTGTTCCGGTGAGATGAGGATGATTGCCGCGTCGCCCAGCCGCACCCGGTCCAGGGCATCGGCCCGCTCTGGCATGGATAGGAGGCTGTTGACCGTTACGCAGGATGCGACGCCCGTGGCCTCCAACCCCGCAACCTGGTCGGCCATCAGGGCAACCAAGGGCGAGAGCGCCACCGTCAGGGCACCGGTCTTTTCGTAGCGGGATAGGGCAGGTATCTGGTAGCAAAGAGACTTGCCGGCGCCGGTGGGCAGTATCCCCAGCACATGCTCTCCGGCCATTGCCGCTTCCACCACGCACTGTTGCAGCGGCCGGCCGTCCTCGCCTGCCGGCTCTGGGCGAAAGGCCGAAAAGCCGAACCAGCGAGCCAGCTCATGCTCCGCATCGTGCTTCTCACGGCACCAAGCGCAGCCTGAATCTGCGCAGGCGTTGTCCCGCAGCCGCCGGACCAAACGTCTCGCTTCGGGAAACTGGTGGCACACCCAAGGGGGCATGACGGAGTTGCCTCCGGCCGCCGACAGCCACGCCAACGCGTAGGCCAGGGACCAGCCGTAGCTGGCGGCGTTCCCGATGGCTTCCCGTGCTCCGGTCCGGCAGGAGTTGCCATCCAGGAGCATCCCAATGACTTCCCGTGCCTCGACGTTTGTTGGCTTGGCTGCGTTGCGCACCGCCATGAAGACCAAATCGAATCCGGCTTCATTGTTCTGCGACGTGAGCCAGTGCCAAGCCATCAGAAGTTCTGGGGAGGGGGTCGCAGACAAGGCGCCCAACTGGTTGTCGAAGGCCTCCAAGGCAAGCCGTGCATCCAGTTCCGGGTCGTTAATGCGCCCCCTCTTCAACTGCCCGTCCTGGTAATGCTTGACCAGGTGATGATAGGGATTGCGGGGGAAGGCCAAGGGGTTGAGCCGGAGGGTATCCACCACCGGCAAGTCCAATAACTTCGACTCAGGTTTGATCGCCCGTAAGTGTGGCAGGTCGAAGGCGATGATGTTGTGACCCAGCAGGAAGTCGGCGCCGCCAGCGAAGTCGTCCAACTTGGTCAACGCTTGGGGCAACGGATAATCGGCGCCTGGGAAGATGAAGGACCGACCGGTATCCCAACGAACTCCGGCGAAAGCGCGGATGCGCTGGTCCCGGACGGTGACCTCCAGGTCTACCGACAAGCAGCGGGACAAAAGTTTTCGGCTTTCCTCATGGGAAGCTGCCAAGAATCTGAGTCCCCTTCCGGAGGCGAAGTCTCTGTATTCACTGGCTTGAAGTACGAGTCTCGTTTCCGGCTTATTCTAACGCATTGGCGCTGGCCGGTGCACTACGCGGACACGCCAAGATTCGGCAACTCGGATTTGGAACTTCGTAGTCCACCGTCGAGGACACCGGGTATTGCGCACCCAGGTTGCCCGTGAGGGCGTCGTGGTCGAGCCGTCAGCTTGCGGTCGGTGTTCAGCGTGATGCTGTTGGGCAAGCTCGCCACGCTGTGCGCCAGCGGCGGATCGCCGCCCGCCTCCTGCGTTTTCCGACGTTTCTTCTGCCAAGGGACTGCGATCCCCATTTTCTCCGTGTGTTAGCATCCGCCATGATTACATGTGGGAGTTGAACTGAAATGCGACAACGAAACGCAAGTCCCAACTTTGCCAATGCCGCCCAACGGCGCCAAGGACACTTTCGGGAAACCTCCCAGACCATCAGTCCCCAAGGGCGTTCCCCATCGGACGACAAGGGCATGGGGAATCCCTACCTGCTGGCCCTGGGCTGCGAGAAGGAGAACCTCTATCCCAGCATCCGGGGCGCCGGCGGGGCCGTCGATTTCTTCAGTCAACGCGGTATGAAGAAGTGGTGGAAGTCCGCCAGGAGCGGTGATGATTTCGAGGCGGACGGCCCGACGCGCAACATGGCCAGTTCGCAGGTGGCCTGCGTGAACTTCCTGCTTCCCTTGGCCGGAATCCCCGGCGCTCTGGCGACGGTCCTCCGGGCCATCGACGGCGATGTGCGCGGCGTGGTGGATATCCGCCATGAGGACAACTCCTCTCCGGTGGAGTTCGAGTGGATCGGGATTCCCAAATCCTTGGAGGGAACTGTGACCAGGGGGGCCAACGCCACCGGCATCGACGCCTTCTTGATCGCCGAAACGGAAGCTGGGCGGCTGAGGGCCTATCTGCTGGAATGGAAATATGTAGAGCAGCGCCTGCGGACCGCACCGGACGACAAAGGCGAGGGCAAGAGAGGAGAAACGCGTCGCAAGAGGTACAGTGTGCCTTACCACGACCCCTGTTCCTCCTTCAACCCGGAAGCTGTCCCAAAACTGGACGAATTCCTCTATGAGCCCTTCTATCAGATCATGCGGCAGAGGCTACTTGCAGACCGGATGATTCAAAAGCGCGAACTGGATGTCGACGAGGCGAACGTGGTGGTCGTCGTGCCGGAGCAGAACCTGGCCTACAGAAGGGTTGCCGACGGCAGGGAAGCGACGTCGCCGCCGCTGACCAAGCGGTTTCCCCACCTGGAGACCGTCGATGAGGTGATGCGCGCATCGCTCAAAGATGCGGACGCGCAGTTCAAGATGGTTGCCCCCTCCACGCTGCTCGAAGCCGTGGCCGAGGTGCTCCCAGATGAGACGGCGACATGGGCCAACTACTGGCGCGAACGCTACGGGGTGTGACATTCAGCCCCATGTCCGATGGCCCGCCGGGACCCCCAAGAATGCAGGTTGACTACGAGCGGAATCAAGCCGCGCCGGTCCGAACAAGAAGCCGCATCAGGGGTGCATCGCAGGCTGGACCGGCTCCAGGGAACCTCTGAACAACTCGCCTGAACCCCGTCGTTCCCGCGAAGGCGGGAACCTCGCCCCTCTGTAGGGACGGGTTTCACGTCCATCCTTCGCATCCAAGGGGCCTTATTCAGACTATCCCTAGAAACTCCCGCTCCCCCTTGCGGGAACTGGTGGAGCTGGCGGGAATGTACTGCGAGCTTTTCGGTGGGAGGTGGCGCTGTGAAGGAGAGGCCGCACGCGCTCACATGCCCTGACGACCCGTCGCCTACAGCCTCCTACGCCGACCGATGCCAGGCTCAAGCAATACGATGGGTGTTGTACCTTCTGGTGATTGGAACGGTAATCTCGTGGCGACTACTCCCATCCCGCGGGGCATAACGGAGAAGAGCCGGAGGCGCCTCACCTCCTTGTGCCGGAGCGTTACGGGACCTTTCTCTGCCGAGGAGGCCGTAACTGCCCTCTCGTTTACGACCACCCGAACGCAGAGGTCCCTTGCCTACCTGGCCGATAGAGGGTGACTCCCGCGTGTCCCTACGTGCCGCCCCCTTATCCCCTACCGGCCGTTGGGCGAGAGCCCGATGGCGAGCTCAACAGAGGCGATGAAGTCGCGGTCACGCTCCGTCGCCTCGAGCTCGTCGATGGCGGCCTCGGGCTCGGCCAGTACGTCGTCCAAGGTCCCATCTTCCGCCCAAGGACTCTCGCGCAGCAGCTCGGCGAACTCGGCTATCGCGGCGGCGAACCGGAGGCGCGGTACGCCCTCGCGGAACGGGCGGTCAATCTCCGCCGCCGTCACCGTGGATCTGATCTCTTCGACCTCATGGGTGACGAGGTCCTCGTGCCGCACTCGCACCGTCCCGACCTCGCCGTCGGCGCCGTCGATAACCCGGAGCTCGTAGAGGGCGGTGACGGTGTGGCCCGCGCCGACCTCGCCGGCGTCGACGGTGTCGTCCCGGAAGTCCTCGTCCGCGATGGCGCGGTTCTCGTAGCCGATGAGGCGGTAGCGGTCGACCACCTCAGGGTTGAACTCGACCTGTATCTTGGCGTCCGAGGCGACGATCTCGAGCAGACCGGGCAGGCCGGGACCGAACAGCTGGGCGGCCTCGTCGTCGGTGTCGAGGTAGAAGTAGCTGCCGTCGCCGTGGTTCGCCAACTTCTCCATGAGAACGTCGTTGTAGTTCTCCATGCCCACGCCGATGGTGGTGAGGGTGATCTGGTTGTTGGAGAAGGACTTGACGCTCTTGAGGATCGAGTCCGCGCCCGTCTTGCCCACGTTCGCCACGCCGTCGGAGACGAGGATGACGCGGTTGATCTTGTCCTCGTCGAAGGCGTCCGTGGCCATCCGGTAGCCGAAGTTGAGGCCCTCCTCGGCGTAGGTCGAGCCGCCGGCGCTGAGGCCGTTCACGGCGCTGCGGATGACGTTCTTGTCGGACGTGAGCTCGAGCACTTCGCGGGCGGAACTGCCGTAGACCACGATGCCGACTTCGTCGTCGGCTCGCAGCTGGCCCACGAGCATCAGCAGGCTTCGCTTCGCCAGCCCGAGGCGGTTGTCCAGATCCATGGAGCCGGAGACGTCAATGACGAAGGTTAGGTTGGCGCTGCGACGAGTCGCGGCGGTAAGGCTCCTGCTCTGGATGCCGACCCGGAGAAGGTGCTTGTTGTCCTCGCCGAAGACGTGCTGGGCACCGTCGAGGTGGATGCGGAATGTCCCCTCCGCCGGGGGGTATCCCTGCTCAAAGTAGTTCACGAACTCCTCCACCCGGATGCTGGCCTTGGGCGGCAGATTCCCGCTGTTCAGGTAGGAGCGGGCGACCGTGTAGGACGCGGTGTCCACGTCCATGGCGAAGGTGGAGAAGCGGTCGTCCTCTGTGGAGATGTAGGGGTTGACGCCGTAGTTCTCGAAGAAGGTGAGGTCGAAAGGATCGTCGTTGACGGGTGCGGGCGCGCCTCGCTCTCTGTAGACGTTTTCGGTGACGCTGTCGTTGGCGCTGTGGACTAGGGGAGTGGAGGAGGGAGGGGGGACTTGGCCCGACTCGGTCGCACCGCCCCCGCAGGCGGCCACCAGCGCCGCGATTGCAAACAGGGCGATTACGAGGCCGATGGGTCGAAAGCTCATGGGGCACCTCAGCCTTGTCCGGTACGTTAACACAGACGTCTGAGGGACGCAAACGGTTCCATCCACGCGCCCCGCCACTCCTAACATTGGGCTTGCGGGCGCCGGGTTGGCGGCGCCGGGGAGGAAAATCTCGAGGACAAGCTGACCTACCTTAGCGAGCAGCCCGAAATAGACGACGAACGGCAGATTTCATTTCGCTTACTGCGCCACTACGCGACGTCGGTGCAGCATCGCAAGTATCACAACATAGACATCGTCACCGTCGAGCGTATCCTGACGGACAATGGCGCCTGCTACGTGAGCCGCATCTTCACCGACACGGCGGCGGCCAGGAACATACGATAGACATCGTCACCGTCGAGCGCATCCTGACGGACAATGGCGCCCGCTACGTGAGCCGCATCTTCACCGCCACGGCGGCGGCCAGGAACATACGGTTGAAGCGCACGCGGCCTTTCCGGCCTCAGACCAACGGCAAGGCGGAGGCGTTCAACAAGATCATGCAGGCCGAGTGGGCATGCCACCGCCCGTACGCCTCCAACGATGAGCGGCTCGACGCGCTGAAGGAGATCCTCGTGTACTACAATCACCGGCGTCCCCACGCGGCATCGGCGAGGCTGTTGGGGGCGCCGCTGGCGGGCTGGGTGGATGGGGCGTCCCCACGCGGCATCGACGGGGCTACTCCAGCCTCACGGCTGTAAACAACGTCCGTGGGAACTACACCTGGCGCTCAGTCGAACGTGGCCTGAAAGACCGGCGCCGGGGGCGGCCGCCCTGGTTCCCGGTTGCCTTCCTGCTGTTCCTCAACGCCGGAGTGGGCCAATCAGGATTCGGCGCCATGCAGCACGCCATCCTGCTGCCTCCGTCTCAGGCGGAGATGCGAGGGCGGACAATGGAGTCCCAGGGGTTGGTCGCCGGCCTCGGCCACCTGATCGGCGGAGCGGAAAGTGGGTCCATCGCCCAAGCAATCGGCAATGCCATGGTCACAGGAATCAACGCCAAGGTAAGCCTGCTGCCAATGCTGCCGGCGCTCATATCGCCGACGACGGGAGGCGCTTGGTGGGCCAGAGTTGACGGTAGGCAGAACCGTCTTTGAATTGGTTGTGGCACTGTAAGCACCCCGAATTCTCAGCTCAAGCGCCATGGCGCGATATGGCAGACTCGACAAGGACGACGCGAAGAACCGCCGTGCTTTACCGCGCGTACAGAACCAGGAGCTGGTGTGGTATGGGACAAGTTGGAAGCGTTGCGTCTCCGGAAGAAAATAGGGTCAAACTCTTCCAGATCAGTCACCTTCCCAGTCCAGGCTCACCCTGCTCGTAGGGGTAATTCTTTTAGCCTGCCAGCACCCAATCGCCCATGACATTCGGGGCAAACCGGGTCTCGACGTGGTAATTCGATTGTCGTACAGGGGGTGGTAGGCCGATACTTTAGCCAGTGAACTTCCTCGGGCATTTCTTGGAGTTCTAAGGTTGTGAAGAGGCATTGGTCCACCGCGTGGGCGCAAGCTACGGCATTGAGGGTAATGACACTTGGGGCAGGTACGCCGACCACGTACTGTTGCGCGGCTCTCTGCTGTAGCGATTCCGCCTCCACTGCGAGCCGTTGGGGGTTCACGAGTCCGTTGCACCACAGACACGATCGCCCAGGGACGAGGTGCCGTACGACGGAGAACACGTCCTGGATGGCTCCTGATGGATCGCTGACCACTTTTGCCCCAACTTGCCATGTGGGGACCAGGTACTGATGGCACATAGCGTTGACTACCAGACGCGCTTGCATACTGTCGGCCGCTAGGAATATGGCATCACAGTCGATGAGTCGCTCGGCCGCAGCGGTGTCGGTAACGTCTCCCACGATGGCTTCGTACTGCATAGTGGGGTTCGCCCCTCCCGTGCGACGCGTTCGGAGATAGCCACCTTGTATGACGGACGCCGGCGCAACAGGCGAGCTAACAGGCCCGTCCGGGACCAAGGATTCAAGTCACTAGGAGTCTGTCCGAGAAACAATGTTCTAAACGATATGCGTCATTAGTGGAGTGTAAAGATGCTAATTACTCCACGACAAAGTCCAGCTTGCCGTAAGCAGGTTATTCCATGGCGTTTTTCGTCTCCAGAAACGAATCCTCGGACAGGCTCCTAGGGCGTGCACCGATCACTCTGGGATAGTTCGTAGCGTCGAGGCGGTCAAAGTCGACCGCCATGAGATGCCCGACTCCAAGGCGGGCAAGGTACTCGTTTATGAGTGAGCCCGCCCCTCCAGCTCCAATGATGGCGACCTTTTGAGACCCGAGAATCTCTTGGCCTCGATCCCCGAATAGAAGCGCCTGGCACTCATATCGTGTGCCGGCGCTGAGGGGTCTGCGCGATGACTGGTACCGCAATTTCTGGGATCGATTGAGAACGACGGTATGGTCCAACTCCACCTGGTAGTCGGCCGACGCCCAAATGTCGCCTGCGACGGCTTGTCGCGCAAAAACGAGCCCACCGACTGGTGGGCCATTTAGGATGTCAATTAGGGCCGGGTAGCCGCGCCGGTGCGATGCCATATCAGTACAAGGGAAGGTGACCCGATCGGTGCCGGCATGGTTGTGGACGGCCAAATAGGCGAGTCCTTCATCCGCGCAGGCAAGGGCACTGCGTCTGACGAAGTCTGCTGTAAGCATCCGGTAACCGTGGTTGCCCGGGACGTAGTCGGCCCCGTCTACTGCTAAGAATAGACGCCGACCGAGTAGCCGGGATCCACGGATTGTCTCCACTACTGCGGCGCCTATCCCGGCCCCGTGTTCGTCTCCGTCCCCTGGGAAAAGATGTGCCTCTAGCTCGGCCCCCATTGTCAGTGGCAACCGGAGGCTGACAGGGCCGCTTATTGTTCTCTGAGCCATTGAATGACCTTGGTGACTTTAAGCGCTGCGGTGTCGGTCTCAGGGTCCAAGCGGTTGCCGCGTCTGGACAGCTGCAAGGCTGGTTCGCCCTCAAGGGAGGCTTTAGTGATGCCCTCCCCGAGGGATTGACCGTCGGGACGGGCCAAGTCAGGACAGACAAACAGTGGGTGGATGTCAGCATACGGATGCTGGAAGCTAATCGCGAATTTAATCCAGGTCTGTTGCGGGGTGTACCCGGGGCCAAAGTCGACCGGGTCGATCGTTACAACCCCACCACCGTCATCCTTGGCGTGAGCCACGACCTTTGCATCACTAAAGCAATGCTGTAACTCTTCAACAGCCTGCTCGACTTCTGGCTTCATCGTCGGACGGCCTCGTTGGGAGTTGTCGTCGCCGGCCGTGGCGACGAATGTTTTGAACTCGCGGACGTCAATCTTGTCAGAGTCGTCGATGATCCGCTGCTTGCCGTCGGCCTCAACTACGGCTAACTGAAAGTCCATTTCGATGGCTATCCTTTGCTTAACAGAGGCCTACTTGATCTCTAAGCCAGTGACCAGCGGTTCATCGATCTCGACTCGCTTGTTGTTTACGGAGATAAAGAACCGCTTTGTAAATACCCCGTCTTGTAACAGTTCAGAGTTGAGGGGAAAGTAGTAGGTCACGGCATTCCAAGAGGGGGTTGAGGCCCTTGGCGCGCCATGTCCCAAAGAGGGATGCCAGGGTCATTTTGGTGTCACTGCCCTGTTTGGAGCGAGTGCCGCCGCTAATCTTACGGCTGATCACCAGGTGCCGCAGGCTTCGTTCGGCGGCGTTGTTCTCCGACGGCGCGTCTGGGTGGGACACGAAGACGAACAGCTCCTTGATGAACCGTTCTATGCGCCGGCAGAGCTTGGACTGGGGCGCGGCTTGGTCCTTGAAGAAGGGGCTGCACAGCGCCAGCAGTTCCTTCTCCAAGGTCAACTGGCGTCGCGAGGCCAGCCGGGGGCCATCGGCAGGAACGCAAGTCCTAGCCTTGGCATATACCCGCCGCACCGCACCGGCCCACTGTGCCAAGCCGAGGTCATCAGGATACCAAGCCATGAGCTCATCCATATCCCGCAGCAGGTGTGCCCAACACCGCTGCTTCAGGCCGGGGTAGTGGTTATATGCGGCGTAGAAGTCACTCACCAGCACTCCGCTGAATGCCTCTCCCAACGCCTCGTCCACCACCCCCTTGCCACGACCGCGACGCAGGAAGTACCGCTCCGTGGGAGTGCTGAAGGTCCAAACGTAGCCGTTGACTCCATCCTCACGCCAGCCGGTCTCATCTGCATGCACCACCGGAGAGCCACGAATGCGTTCCAGGGTCTCGGCCACTGCCATCCGGGCCTGTCGTGCCACACTATGAATCGTCTCCACGATGGCGCCCACGCTCAGCTTCAACCGATGCACCGTCTGAAGGTACTGCTGGATGCTCCTTATGGGCAGCCGTCCCTCCTCCCGCAGCGTCACTATCAGGCTCGCAAGGTTGATACCAAGGCGCCGAGGCCCCACTGCCAATCCCTGCAACGCACCACGGGGCACCCGCCGTTTCCGGCATAGCCCACACATTCGAGCCATGAAGACGTGCTCGACCACCTCCGCCGGAACCAACGGAAGCTCGATGACCTCACGAGTCCGCTGTACCCATCCCCCTGCCAGGCCCGTCCCCCACTCGGGGCACGACTCCAGAGCATGCACCACCTGCCGCGTGGGTTCCATTCGCTGCCGGGCAAAGCCGTGGAGACGACGCTTCCTCGATCCCTTTCTCTCCGGCTGACTCCCCTTGGCGCGCGGCTTATTGCCCGGCATCCCTGCAGACGGGCCGCCAGTACCCGGACGGGCCTCCAACTCCTTCACCCGTCGCTCCAGCTCGGCGATGATCGTCTGCTGCTTGGCAATAACCTCCAGCAGGGTCTCCCGGCTCGTGGTGCGAAGGTCCACTTCATTGTCCACCCCTCTCGTTTAACACAATCAAACGCCCCTTGCTCCGTACTCTCCACCCAGATTCCGAGCAATTCACCTCTCCAACTCTGAACAGTTACCCCGTCTTCGTGGCTGTTTGTAATTTCAACTATTTATGGTACCATTTTTAATTGAATATTAGGCGCATGGTTGCTATAGTCGTCTTTGATTATGAACTGGTGATTCTATGAATGCAACCACTCAGGAGGGCAAATTGGACATGAAGCACGGATCGTTCGACAACAGAGGCTTCTATGAGGCTCTTGATTCCACCCGTCAGGCCAGAAACCTCAATTGGAAGCAGGTCGCTGCTCAGTCTGGAGTTAGTGCGTCCACCCTTACCAGGATGGCGCAGGGCAAACGCCCCAATGTCGACGGGATGGCCGCGCTCGTGTCCTGGTCCGGGCTCAGAACTGATGACTTCATACGGTCGGAGGCCCAGCAAGGCAAGCCTGAGCCGCTGGCCATGATCTCGACTTACCTCAGATCCGACAGGAACCTCACCCCCGAGGCTGCCGCAGCCCTCGATGAAGTGGTCAAGGCAACGTATGAGCGACTCAGAATCATGGGATAATTGATGACGCTGCGAAGGGGATTTCAGGCCGAGGCAGCAGCGCTAGCACGGGAGGTCAGAGCAGAACTCGGGTTGGGTCGGCTTGATCGCCTTGACCCTCACCAACTAGCCCGGCGCCTAGATATCCCGGTTGTGCCCTTAACCGACCTCTCGGCCAACTTGCCATGTGCTCTACACTTCCTCTCCGTAGAGCGGAAAGCATTCTCCGCACTCACTGTCTTTGACGGCCATCGCCGGATCGTCGTGCATAACGATGCGCATTCTAAAGCGCGTCAAAACAGCAACTTGGCTCACGAACTGTCACACGCTCTTCTGCTCCACGAGCCCGTCCCAGCACTAGATAGCATGACAGGGTGCCGACACTGGAACGACGCTAACGAACAAGAGGCAGATTGGCTGAGCGGCGAGTTGCTCGTCACCAGTGACATGGCCCTCGCCGTCCCCCGAGGGCAACTTACCAAACAGCAGGATCGGGAACGCTTCGGCGTGAGTGATGCGATGTTCAGATGGCGCATTAATAAGACCGGTGCAGCCAAAAGAGTCGAACGAGAGTGGGCACGGCGGGGGGCGCATTGAAGCCGTCTGAACCCGACAGTTTAGCAGCGCCACCCGCGTGTTCGGTCAAATGTACATAGGGCGAGGAGGCTGGCAGTCTGTACCTCCCACAACAAACGCAGACCGAAAATGGTGGGCCGAGGGAGACCGTACTACAAACTTTTCGGTGGGATGTGGCGCTGTAGGCCCCCGGCCACCTGGGAAAAGAGGCGGAGGGCGGGGGCCAGCGCCGGAGTGCGCTGCTCCCCGCCGCGCTTACCCCTACTGCGGCTCTGTGCTCAGGGTGAAGCTCCCGCCATCGCCGGAGGTGGACGCCGCCTCCACGGTGTACGTCTCTCCGGGAGCCAGCGTGAGGGTGACGCTGTTGGAGCCGTCGTGCACCAGCTTGCCGTTCCCCCGCCGGATACTTCTACGGTCTTCGTAGGCGCCGTTGGGCGGCGTGCCCCAGCCGTTCTGCGGCGTGTCCTTTGACACGAACAGTGCCCCGCCCGACTCCGACGTTAGGGTGATGCTCACCACGGTCTCCTCCGATATGGTGAATTGGACGTACCGGGCGGCGCTGTCTTGGTGGTGGGCGCGGCATTCGGGGTCGTCCCAGGCGCCGGTGAATTCCACCACCGCAGTGAGTTCGTTCAGGTCGGTGACGCATGGCGCCGCCTCTATCTCCTCGGCGCCGGGCTCCTCGCTGACGCGCACCGCTTCGCCGGTGGTCTCGACGGTGAACGTTCCTTTCTTCTCGTCCTCCCCGTCGCCGGGTTCGCCGGTGGGCGGCGCGGCGACCGTGGCGGTCACGGTGTCGGAGTCGGACTGGCCTTCCTTGTCGGTGACTGTCAGTTGGAACTCCAGCGTCGTGCCGTCCGCCACGTCGGCGGGGATGGTGAAGGTAGGGTCGCCCACGGTGGTGTCACTGAGGGTGACCGTCGGCCCGGACAACTGCGTCCAAGCGTGAGTCATCTGGTACCACTTGCCGTAGGGGTTCGTGCTGCCTCTGCCTTGCAGGGTCACGCTCTCGCCAGGCGCTCCCGTCAGATCGGGCCCCGCGTTGGCCGTGGGTCGGATGGTTTCGAGCGTGGCGACGGTGACCGTCATCGTGTCAGAATCGGACACACCCTCCTTATCCGTGACGGTCAACCGGAACTCCAGCGTCGTCCCGTTCTCCGTATCGGCGGGGACGGTGAAGGCGGGGTCGCCCCTGGTCGGATCGCTCAGGGTGACCGTCGGCCCGGACACCTGCGTCCAAGCGTGAGCCATCTGGTACCACTTGCCGTAGGGGTTCACGCTGCCTCTGCCTTGCAGCGTCACCGTCGCGCCCGCCGCCGCCGTTAGGTCGGGGCCGGCGCTGGCCGTGGGCGTCGGCAATATAGTGACGGTTACGGTCAGCGTGTCGGAGTCGGACTCGCCCTCCTTGTCGGTGACGGTCAACTCGAACTCCAGCGTCGTCCCGTCCGCCGCGTCGGAGGGCAGCGTGAAGCTGGGGGTGCCCACGGTGGCGTCGCTGAGGGTTACGGACGGGCCGGACAGTTGCGTCCACTGGTGAGCCATCTCCCACCATTCGCCGTGGGGGTTTGTGCTGCCGGTGCCCTGGAGGGTCACGCTCTGCCCGGGGGCGCCGGTCAGGTCGGGCCCTGCGGCGGCTGTGGTCTCCGGGGCGGGGCCGCCGGAACCCCTCGCGCCGGTGGCCGTCACGACGGATATCCTCACCGTGCCCGTGCCAGTGTCCATGTCCGTGGACCCCTCCGGACTGACCCTCACCGTCAACTCAAAGTCCAGGAGTTCGCCATGAGACGTGTTGTCAGGGATGGTCACGGAAAGGTCGGAACGACCCGTCTTGCCAAGTATGGCCGGTGGGCCGCCTGTCTGAGCCCACTCATGGTAGGCAAGCTCGTTCGTTCCAGATTCATAGGGCGGATCGACGGTATACCACCCCCGCAGGACGATAGTATCGCCGGGAGAAACCTCAGAAGTGGGACCGCCGCCGGCGGTGACGGTGACGGTGACGACGGGGCGGATGATCTCCTCCACGACCTTCACCGTGGCGCTGTTGAGCGACGAATCGACGTGCACAATGTAGCCGGCTAGCGGAGCATAAAGTGAACTCCAGAGTTCTAACGGTTTTGGCACAAGGGTCACTGTGACGGCGTCGACGCCCGCTGTGGGAACGACGTACTCCACTGAGGCGTCCTGGGTGGCGGTAACCGGTATGAAGCGGGTGTCGCGGCGCGTCTGCACGCCCCGATCGCCGGTGGTGGTGATCTCCAGGGTCACCGTCGGGGCGTTGAACGAGTACTGGCCCTTCACGACGAACACGGCAACCTCACCCTCGGCAACCTGGGGGTATTGGGGATCGATGGAGACCTGCGACCACTTCCCCGAAACGGTCAGGGTGAAGAGAAACGCTGATCTGTTCCCGCCGCCGTCGTGAACGACGTACTCCAGGCGATAGACGCAAGGCTCCTCCTTCTCGCAGGCCGGGTAGTACGAACTCACGTCGTCAAAGGTAAGGAACACACCTTTGAGAGCCAGCCCTGAGAATTCGACACCGGGGATGTCGCTAATGTTCCGGCGGCCTTCTCCGTCCACGAGACAGAGCGCGTAGGTGTAGGGCCCGCCGTTGCCGCTGCCCGGGACTGCGGAGGGGAAAGTCTCGTAGAAGCTGATGTTGCCCCGCAGCCGCATATCGGAGATGGGCCGCCACAGCGTGAGACCGGTATCGATGTTGGCGGAGGATATGCAACTGGCGTTGTTGGCATTGGTGAGGTTGATAGTGACAGCGATGGAGTCGGCGGCGTTGTCGGGGTCGGTCGCCGTTACTGTGACCGAGTAGGACGGCTTGGCCTCGTAGTCGTAGCTCACGCCGGACTTGGTTCGCAGCTGGCCGCTGCTCGCCACTATCTCGAAGGCGGCGGCGTCAGTGCCGCCCAGCGTGTAGGTCAGCGTGTCGTTGTCCTGGTCCGTCGCCGTCAGTGGGTTGCCCACGTTGACGTTGGCCCCGCTGTTCTCCGGCAGGCTACGGGTTGTGGAGTCGCCCTCGCTGAACGTCGGCGCGTCGTTGGCGTCGGTCAGGTTCACCGTCACCACTATGGTGTCCGAGACGGTTCCGTCGCTCACCCCCACCGTCACCGTATAGGACGCCTTGGTCTCCAGGTCGTAGGACACGCCCTGCTTAGTGAGCAATTGCCCGGTGGAGGCATTGATATCGAACGAGTCGGCGTCGGTACCGGAGAGCGTGTAGGTCAACGTGTTGCCGTCCTGATCAGTGGCGGTCAGGGGCAGCCCCACGTTGACGCTGGCCCCGCTGTTCTCCGGCAGGCTGCGGGTTGCGCTCTCCCCCTCACTGAACGTCGGCGCATCGTTGGCGTCGGTCACGTTGATGGTCACCGCGATGGAGTCGGCGGCCGTTCCGTCGCTCACCCCCACCGTCACCGAGTAGGTCGCCTTGGTTTCCAGGTCGTAGCTCACCCCGGACTTGGTGGTCAACTGGCCGCTGCTCGCCACTATCTCAAAGGACCCGGCGTCCGTGCCCGACAGCGTGTATGTCAGCGTGTCGCCGTCCTGGTCCGTCGCCGACACCGCCACGCCCACGTTGACGTTGGCCCCGCTGTTCTCCGGCAGAGTGCGGGTGGCGCTCTCCCCCTCGCTGAACGTCGGCGCGTCGTTGGCGTCGGTCAGGTTGATAGTGACGGCGATGGTGTCGGCGGCCGTTCCGTCGCTCACCCCCACCGTCACCATGTAACTGGCCTTGGTCTCCAGGTCGTAGGACACGCCGGACTTGGTGGTCAGCTGGCCGCTGCTCGCCACTATCTCGAAGGAGCCTGCGTCCGTGCCGCCCAGCGTGTAGGTCAGCGTGTCGTTGTCCTGGTCCGTAGCCGACACCGCCGCGCCCACGTTGACGTTGACCCCGCTGTTCTCGGGGACGCTGCGGTTGACGGCGTCCCCCTCCGTGAACACGGGCGCGTCGTTTACGTCGGTCAGATTGATGGCTACCACGATGGAGTCGGCGGCGGTTCCGTCGCTCACCTCCACCGTCACCGAATAGGATGCCTTGGTCTCCAGGTCGTAGCTCACGCCGGATTTGGTCTTTAGCTGGCCGTTGGAGCCGTCTATCTCGAACGAGCTGGCGTCATCGCCCGACAGCGTGTAGGTCAGCGTGTCGTTGTCCTGGTCCGTCGCGGTCAGCGGCAGACCCACGTTGACGTTCGCCCCGCTGTTCTCGGCCAGGCTGCGGGTCGCGCTATCCCCCTCCGTGAACGTCGGCGCGTCGTTGGCGTCGGTCACGTTGATGGTGACGGCGATGGTGTCGGCGGCCGTTCCGTCGCTGACCCCCACCGTCACCATGTAACTGGCCTTGGTCTCCAGGTCGTAGGACACCCCGGACTTGGTGGTCAGTTGGCCCGTGGAAGCATTGATCTCGAATGACTCGGCGTCCGTACCCGTCAGCGTGTAGGTCAGCGTATCCCCGTCCTGGTCCGTGGCCGACACCGCCGCGCCCACGTTGACGTTGGCCCCGCTGTTCTCCGGCAGGCTGCGCATGGTGGAGTCGGCCTCGCTGAACGTCGGCGCGTCGTTGACGTCCGTCAGGTTGATGGTGACGGCGATGGAGTCGGCGGCCGTTCCGTCGCTGACTCCCACCGTCACCGTGTAGGACGCCTTGGTCTCCAGGTCGTAGCTCACCCCGGACTTGGTGGTCAACTGCCCGCTGCTCGCCACTATCTCGAAGGAGCCGGCGTCATCGCCAGTCAGCGTGTAGGTCAGCGTGTTCCCGTCTTGGTCCGTCGCCGCCAGGGGCAGACCCACGTTGACGTTGGCCCCGCTGTTCTCCGGGACGCTGCGCGTCGCTGAGTCGCCCTCGGTAAAGGTCGGCGCGTCGTTGGCGTCGGTCAGGTTGATGGTCACCGCGATGGTGTCGGCGGCGCTGTCGGGGTCGGTTGCCGTTACGGTGACCGCGTAACTGGCCTTGGTCTCCAGGTCGTAGCTCACGCCGGACTTGGTGGTCAGCTGGCCGCTGCTCGCCACTACCTCGAAGGAGTCGGCGTCCGTGCCCGACAGTGTGTAGGTCAGCGTGTTCCCGTCCTGGTCCGTCGCCGACACCGCCGCGCCCACGTTCTGGCCTGCCGCCGTGTTCTCGGCAAGGCTGCGCGTGGCGCTCTCGCCCTCCGTGAAGGTTGGCGCGTCGTTGGCGTCGGTCAGGTTTATGGTGACGGCGATGGTGTCGGCGGCGCTGTCGGGGTCGGTCGCCGTCACGGTGACCGAGTAGCTGGCCTTGGTCTCCAGGTCGTAGGACACGCCGGACTTGGTGGTCAGTTGGCCCGTGGAAGCATTGATCTCGAATGACTCGGCGTCCGTACCCGTCAGCGTGTAGGTCAGCGTATCCCCGTCCTGGTCCGTAGCCGACACCGCCGCGCCCACGTTGACGTTGGCCCCGCTGTTCTCCGCCACGCTGCGGGTGGCGATGGCGCCCTCGCTGAACACGGGCGCGTCGTTGGCGTCGGTCAGGTTCACCGTCACCGCGATGGTGTCGGCGGCACTGTCGGGGTCGGTGGCCGTTACGGTGACCGAGTAGCTGGCCTTGGCCTCCAGGTCGTAGCTCACCCCGGACTTGGTGGTCAGCTGGCCGCTGCTCGCCACTATCTCGAAGGAGCCGGCGTCCGTGCCCGTCAGGGTGTAGGTCAGCGTGTCGGTGTCCTGGTCCGTCGCCGACACCGCCGCGCCCACGTTCTGGCCCGCCGCCGTGTTCTCGGCGAGGCTGCGGGTTGTGGAGTCGCCCTCCGTGAAGGTCGGCGCGTCATTGGCGTCGGTCAGGTTGACCGTCACCGCGATGGTGTCGGCGGCGCTGTCCGGGTCGGTCGCCGTTACCGTCACTGAGTAGGACGCCTTGGCCTCCAAGTCGTAGCTCACGCCGGACTTGGTGGTCAGCTGGCCGCTGCTCGCCACTATCTCGAAGGAGTCGGCGTCGGTGCCCGACAGCGTGTAGGTCAGCGTGTCCCCGTCCTGGTCCGTCGCCGACAGGGGCAGACCCACGTTGACGTTGGCCCCGCTGTTCTCAGGGACGCTGCGCGTGGCGCTCTCGCCCTCCGTGAACGTCGGCGCGTCGTTGGCGTCGGTCAGGTTTATGGTGACGGTGATAGAGTCGCTGCCGCCTTCGGGGTCTTCCACCCCAACGGTGACCGAGTAGCTTGCCTTCGCCTCCAGGTCGTAGCTCACGCCGGACTTGGTGGTCAGTTGGCCGCTGCTTGGCACTATCTCGAAGGAGGAGGCATCCGTGCCGCCCAGCGTGTATGTTAGCGTGTCATTGTCCTGATCCGTTGCGGTCAGAGGGAGGCCGACGTTGACGTTGGCCCCGCTGTTCTCCGGGACTTCGCGGGTTGTGGAGTCGCCCTCGCTGAACACCGGCGCGTCGTTGGCGTCGGTCAGGTTGATGGTCACCGTGATGGTGTCGGTGGCGTTGTCGGGGTCGCTGACCCCCACCGTCACCGTGTAGGACGCCTTGGTCTCCAGGTCGTAGCTCACGCCGGACTTGGTTTGAAGCTGCCCGCTGCTTGCCACTATCTCGAAGGACCCGGCGTCCGCGCCGGTCAGGGAATAGACCAGTGTGTTGACTGGGCGGTCCTGGTCCGTTGCCGATACCGGAGCGCCCACGTTGACGTTGGCCCCGCTGTTCTCCGGCAGGCTGCGGGTGGCGGTGTCGCCCTCCGTGAACACCGGCGCGTCGTTCACGTCCGTCAGGTTGATGGTCACCGCGATGGAGTCGGTGTTGCCGTGTGTGTCGCTGGCCGTGACGGTAATGGCATACTGCGGTTTGCTCTCGAAGTCGTAGCTTGTTTCCTGCGTGGTGATCTGGCCGGTACCCTCGTGTATTCCGAAAAACACGCTGTCCGTGCCAGTCAGCGTGTACGTCAGGGTATCGCTGTCTCCGTCAGTAGCTTCTACTGCTGCGCCTACGTTCACACCGGCTCCGCTGTTCTCGGGGACTTCGCGGGCGGTGCTTTCTCCGTCGCCGAATACGGGCGCGTGGTCGTCCTCCACTATGTCGAAGCTCACGTCATCCACTGCTACCGTGCCGTATTCCGGGCTGGACTCGGCGTCCACTATCTGGTGGGATACCACCGCGGTCCGGGGTTCTGATACCACGCCGTCGTCGTGGGCCGTTACCCTGATGGACTGGGGTACGTTCCAGTTCTCCCGGGTGAAGGTCAGGCTGTTTGGATCTGTGTCGGCAGGTCCGGCGACAGTGATGTTTATCTTCACGACGTGACCGGTTCTGGGCTTGGAGTCCAGTACGACGGTGTACGACACAGGGTTGTCGCCGCTCTGCTGTCCCTCGGTGACCGACGTGTGTTTCTGGTCCAGCGTGACACCGGCCGTGTCGCTGTCCGTTATGGTCACTTCCACGCCTGTGATGGTGACTCCCGCATAGTCTCCGCCTGCGGAGTGGCTGATAGTGGCGGTCCGGTCAGCCTCGTTGTCCACATGGTCGCGCTGGCCGGTTACGGTCACGGTTTGGGCGTTGTTCCAGTTCTCCGTGGTGAAGGTCAGCTCCGGTGGCGTTATTGTGATTGCGTCCGGGTGATCTCCGCCCGCCGCTAGCGTCACGGTCACAGTCCCCGTAGGCTGTGAGTTCAGTACGATGGTGTAGGAGCCATCGCCGGTTTCCCCAACCGTCAGTTCCGTCGCGCTGACGGTAACTCCTTCTTCGTCGTTGTCGGTTACGGTCACCTCGATGGATCCCGCGACCACGTTTTGGCGTCCGTAGTCGGCCCCCGCCACCTCGTGGGTGATGGTGGCGGTCCGGTCGGCCTCGTTGTCTATCAGGTCGTCGACTGCGGTGATGGTCACTGGCTGGGCGGTGTTCCAGTTCTGGGGGGTGAATATCAGCGGTGCGCTCACCGTGGCGTTGCCGGGGGCGCTGCTGACCGGGGTGACGGTGACGTTCCCGTCGCTGGGCTGGCTGGTCAGGACTACGGTGTAGCTGGCGGTGTTTCCAGGGGCCACCTCGCTGACCCGCAGGATAGGCGGGTCTGTGGTGGATGTGGTCGTTATTTCCACGCTTCGGGTGTCGTCGTCAGTGTTGGTCAGTTCTACGCTTGCTTGTTGCCCCTCGTATAGGGGATCGGGGCTGGCGGCGGTGAACGTTATGGCGTAGCCTGTATCGCCGTCGTCCACGCTGTCGTCCTGACCAGTTACGGTCACGTCCTGGGCGGTGTTCCAGTTGCCGGTGGTGAAGGTCAGCCCCACCGGGCTCACCGTTCCCTCGTCCGTGTTGCTGCTTTGCGCACTTATGGTCACGGTCGCCGTTGGCTGGGAATTCAGTTTCACCCCGACCGTCACGGTCCCGCCGGCCTCGGTGGTTACGTTGCTGTCTGGAGTGGCGGTTATGCCTCTGGTGTCGTCGTCCTCGATGGTGATGGCAGCGCCGTTAATCGGCAGGCTTGCCGTTTCGCTGGTTGCGCCGACGTTCACGGTCCGGTCGTCGTTGTCGACCTGATTGTCCTGGGCTGTGACCGTGACGGTTCCGCTGCTGTCCGTTTGGCCGGCGGCGATGGTCAGGGTCACGTTCTCGCTCAGCGTGAAGTCGCTGGCTTCCGCCGGAGCCTCCGATGTGGCGGAGACTGTCAGGGTGAGTTCCTGGGTCAGCTGTCCGTCCAGTCTTGCGGTGATGGCGCTCCGGTTTGTGGCGCCGCTCTCGTTGATGGTCGTGGGCGTCGCAACTATGGTGACGGTTGCCGTTCCGGTGCGCTGGGTTGCGGACTCGCTCCAGTCTCCGGCGCCTTCGTCGTTTCTTGCTCTCACCTGCACCTCGTACTCGGTGTTGAGCAGCAGTTGTTCCAGGGTGTGTCCTTGTCCACCTATGTTGCTTTCCAGAGTGAAAGCCTCGACTGAGTTTTTGGGCCGGTACTGCAGGTCGTATTCGTCGATGGGTGGGCGTCCGGTATTGTCCGGCGCGTTGGGAGTTACCCTCAGGGAGTCTCTGTTGCCTGTCGTTTCTATCGTTGGGGCAGGCGGTCGATTGGGTTTTTCGACCTCGTCCGTAATGTTGATCGTTACGGTGATGTCGTCGTCGATGCTCGCGTCCGGGCGGCCGTCGGCGGCCTTGCCGTCGTGTACCGACACGGTGACCGTGTATCCGGGCTTGTCCTCGTGGTCGTAGGTCACGCCGGCTTTGGTCTTGAGCTGCCCCGTCGCTGTGTCGATCTCGAAGAAGTCGACGTCTGTTCCGGAGAGGGAGTAGGTCAGCGTGGCATCGTCCGCGTCCACGGCGGTTACGGGGTCGCCGACGGGTGTCCCGCCCGTATCCGTGGCCGCTCCGATGCTCTCGGGCAGGTCGCGCGCGGTGGTGGTTCCATCAAACGAGGGCTCGGCGTTCGGCCCGTCGTCGTCGGTTACGATGACGCTTAGGGTCTCGCTAACGCTTCCGTAGTCGCCGCCGTCCGCGGTGTGGGTGATGGTGGCGGTGCGACGGTCGTCGGGAGTGTTGTCGAAGCTGTCGTCCGTTATCGTCAGTTCGACGGTTTGGGGCATGTCCCAGGTGGTGTTCGTGAAGGCCAGCGTTCCAGCCGTCGCGAGTGTTACCGCGTCCGTGCCTTCAACCTCGGCAATCGCCAGCGTGACGGTCACGTCGGCGGTTGGCTCGCTGTCCAGAACGACGGTGTATGACGTCGTGCCGATGGCTTCGCCGACGGTCACCGCGGTTGGTTCAAACGTGATTCCCTTGGTGTCGTCGTCCGTTACCGTTACGGTCACGTTTTCAGCCGTTACGCTGCCGTAGTCGCCGCCGGCGACGGTATGGGTGATGGTGGTGGTCCGGCTGTCGCCGTCGTTGTCGATGTCGTCATTGACTCCGGTGACCGTGACGTACTGCTCCGTGTTCCAATTCTCTGGTTCAAAGGTCAGTGTGCCTGAGACCGCGGCGATGCTCTGGTCGTTGCTCGACGGCGTGACGGTCACGTTGTCTGTCGGTTCGCTGGTCAATATGACGCTGTAGGTTGCAGTTCCTCCGTTCTCAGGTATTGTGCCTGATATGGCTCCTACCTCTATTTTGCGTTCGTCGTTATCCTCAATCTCAATTGTCAAGGATTTGGATTCGCCCACGTCGTAGGCCTCTGCGGCGATGATGGTGTAGGTGACGGAGCCGTTTTCCTCGTCAATCTCGTCGTTGTCGGTGCTGATCGTGCCGGAATCGTGTGGAAGCGGCGCTGGTTGGTTCAGCCCGGTCTCGGGAATTGTTATTGTCAATGGGTCGTCTTGGTTCCTACCGGTTATCCCGTATTCTCCGGTGGTCTCGACCTTTATCTTCACTACGAGTGGCACGTTGTTGTACGGGTCGGCAGTGATTTGGAAACCTATTTCATCGCCCTCGGTTATTGAGCTGTCGTTTCCGGGTTTATTCGTTATGGTTACGACTGGTTTCTTGGGGTATCCGGAAGCAGTTGATTCGGCCCACTCGCTTTCACCCTCATGGTTGACGGTCCTGACTCGGAAGTCATACTTCTGGCCGGTCTTCAGATTGGTGATGGTCAGGGTTGATGGCGGGGGATCGGCTGTTGTAAAGGCTTTCTGGTCGGACCAGTCGGCTACTCCCTCTAGCTTGTGCCATACTTCGTATTTAGTGATTGGCGGCCGGCCGGTGTTATCTGCTGGAGGAGTCCATTCGAGTAATACTTCTCCTGCGTTGGCAGTGGGTCGTGCCCTCAAGTTGGTTGGCGGGTCCGGTAGTTCGTTTACGTCGGTCAGGTTCACCGTCACCGCGATGGTGTCGGCGGCGCTGTCGGGGTCGGTCGCCGTTACGGTCACCGAGTAGGACGCCTTGGCCTCATAGTTGTAGGTAACGTCGGACTTGGTGGTCAGCTGGCCGGTGGAAGCATTGATCTCGAATAACTCGGCGTCATCGCCGCCCAGCGTGTAGGTCAGGGTGTCGTTGTCTTGGTCCGTCGCCGACACCGCCGCGCCTACGTTCTGGCCTGCCGCCGTGTTCTCCGCCAGGCTGCGGGTGGCGCTTTCTCCTTCTGTGAACACTGGCGCATCGTTAGCGTCTGTAAGGTTGATGGTCACGTTGATAGTATCGGTCGCGTTGTCGGGGTCGGTCGCCGTTACGGTCACCGAGTAGCTGGCCTTGGCCTCGTAATTGTAGGTCACGCCCTCTTTCGTTTGCAGTTGGCCGCTGCTCGCCACTATCTCGAAGGACCCGGCGTCCGTGCCGCCCAGCGTGTAGGTTAGGGTGTCGCCGTCCTGGTCCGTCGCCGCTACCGCTGCGCCCACGTTCTCTCCCGCCGCCGTGTTCTCCGCCAGGCTGCGGGTTGTGGAGTCCCCCTCGCTGAAGGTGGGCGCGTCGTTTACGTCGGTCAGGTTTATGGTGACGGCGATGGAGTCGGCGGCCGTTCCGTCACTCACTTCCACCGTGACCGAGTAGGACGCTTTGGTCTCTAGGTCGTAGCTCACGCCGGACTTGGTGGTCAGCTGCCCGCTGGTCTCTACTATCTCGAAGGAAGCCGCGTCCGTGCCGCCCAGCGTGTAGGTCAGGGTGTCTGCCGGGTTCGTGTCCTGGTCCGTCGCCGACACCGCCGCGCCCACGTTCACGTTGGCCCGCTGTTTTCGGGCAGGCTGCGGACGGCGTCCTCCCCCTCCGTGAACGTCGGCGCGTCGTTTACGTCGGTCAGGTTCACCGTCACCGCGATGGTGTCGGCGGTGCTGTCGGGGTCGGTCGCCGTTACGGTGACCGCGTAACTGGCCTTGGTCTCCAGATCGTAGCTCACCCCGGACTTGGTTTGAAGCTGTCCCGTCCCGTCGTCGATGTCGAATGAGCCGGCGTCCGTCCCGCCCAGCGTGTAGGTCAGCGTGTCCGCCGGATCCCTGTCCTGGTCCGTCGCCGCTACGGGGTTGCCCACGTTGACGTTGGCCCCACTGTTCTCGGGCAGGCTACGGGTGGCGCTCTCCCCCTCGCTGAACGTCGGCGCGTCATTGGCGTCGGTCAGGTTCACCGTCACCGCGATGGTGTCGCTGAAATTATCGGTAGTGTCCTCCATCACCCCCACCGTCACCGCGTAGGTGGACTTGGCCTCGTAGTCGTAGCTCACCCCGGACTTGGTGGTCAGTTGTCCCGTCTCATCGTCGATCTCGAAGGAACCGGCGTCCGTGCCGGAGAGCGTGTAGATCAGCGTGTTGCCGTCCTGGTCCGTGGCCGACACCGCTGCGCCCACGTTCTGGCCCGCCGCCGTGTTCTCCGGCAGGCTGCGGGTTGTGGAAGCCCCTTCGTCGAACGTGGGCGCTTCGTTTACGTCGGTCAGGTTCACCGTCACCGCGATGGTGTCGGTGGCCGTTCCGTCGCTTACCTCAACTACTATCAAGTAGGACGCCTTGGTCTCGTGGTCGTAGCTCACGCCTTCTTTGGTGGTCAGTTGGCCGGTGTTGGGTTCTATCTTGAAGGAGTCCCGGTCGGCGTTGTCCTCTGTTGCCGCTTCGGAGATGGAATAGACCAGGGTGTCTTCGGAGCGGTCCTGGTCCGTGGCCGACACCGGATCGCCCACGTTGACGTTGGCCCCGCTGTTCTCCGGCAGGCTGCGGGTTGTGGGGTCGCCCTCGGTGAACACGGGCGCGTCGTTTACGTCGGTGAGTCTGATGATGACGTTGATGGAGTCGACGCCGCCTCTGCCATCATTTACCAACATGCCAATCCGGAAGACGGGTTCGGTCTCGTAGTCGTAAATCTCGCCTGCTTTGGTGAGCGGCTGGCCGTTTTGGTTATTTATGGTGAAACGTTCTCTATCCGAGTTGCCTGTTTGCGAATACGTGTACAGAAGTTCATCGGGTCCCCCGTCATTGTCGTTGTCCGTTGCGCTGACCGGGAGGCCGACGAGCGTTCCCACCGCAGGGTTCTCAGCTATCGTTCGGCGGGCTACTCCATCTGGTGGTTCACCCTCTGTGAAGATAGGTTGTTCATTGTCCAGTATCTCCACAGGCATGTCGCTGATCGTTACTTCACCGTAGCCGCTGATGGTGTGGGTGATAGCCGTACGCTCATTGTCTTTGTCGTCATCGTATCGGATTGTGATGTTGACATCTTGTAGTACGGACCAGTCTGCCGATGTGAAGGTAAGTTCTGGCGTCTCCAGCGTAGCCACAGTTGGATCCAGGCTCACCAGCGTGATCGTCACCGTGCCGCCCGGGTCGGTGTCCAACGCCACTGCGTATTTGTCGCTGCCTTGGGTTACCAGATTGCCTTGGGGATCCGTGATGCCCTGGAGTTCCTGAATTTTGAGCTCATTCTTGTCCAGGAAAACCCCTGGGTCCACTTCCATCTCCAGGGTTGACGGGGTGCTAATCGTGTAGCCACTGTGGAAAATTTCCTCCGATGTTCCCGAGACCGTTGCACCGATGATGAGGGGTCCAGTCTGACCGGGGCTGCGCTGTATAGTGAATAGGCCGCTTTCTACTGCGCCCTTGGGGATTGTAGGCGTCCCAAAGGTCACCTCCCCGTTTACAACTCCGATGTCCATCGGAATGTTGCGCGGCGCTCCGGTAGGCGCCAGGAACTTGAACTCCTTGGACCTGGTTCTTTTGATGGAAATTGGCACCGGCAGAGGACTGACGGAGTTGCCTGACAGGTCCAGGTGTGTCAGCGCCCTGGCGCCGGAGAACGCTCCGTCCGCCAGGCTGTTGATCCGGTTGCCGCTCAGGTTGAGCTGTCGCAGGTCCGGCAATGTGGCGAACAGGCCGGCCGGGACTGCGGTGAATTGGTTACCGCTTAGATTGAGTTGGTCCAGTATCGGGATCTCGGTAAACAGCCCGGCAGGGAGGCTGCTGATCTGGTTGCTGCTGAGGTCGAGCCGTTTCAGCTCCGGTTCGCTGGCGAACAGGCCGGCCGGGAACGTGGTGAGTTGGTTGCCGCTCAGGTTGAGCATTTCCAGCGCTGGCGCTTCGGAGAACAGACTGGCCGGAATCGTGCTGAGTTGGTTGCTGCTCAGGTCGATGCTGGTGACCCCGCTCAACCCGGCAAAGTCGCCGGCTTGCAACGACGCTATGTTCTTTGAATCGAGGTTCAGCGACACAACCGCACTCAGTTGAACCGGAGTTACCTCCCCACAGCTGCTCGCGCCGGGGATGGCGGTAAGCAGGGCAGTCTGCACCGCCGTGGTCCGGCCGCAGATGCCGTCTACCTGCTGTGCTACTGCGCCCCGATGATCGGCGGAGAACAATACGGAGGCGAGCAATACCGCCGCGAGCGCCAAGAGTATGCGCGGCGTTTTCACCCCACTACCGATTCCGTATAGCGGTCTCAAATTCAATCCGTATCCGGGTTAGGATTGTTCTGCACGAGCCTGCTCCCAGGAGATTTTTATTGTCTCGATCGAAATTGCGCCTGTTCTGATTGTTCTGCAGGAAATATTAGCCTCCCATCATGCGTCCCTCTTTCAAAGGCATGTTTCTACACCCCGCATGTTACTCTTGTCGGCGGCTTCCTACAATGCAGAAAACAAAAAGGCAACTGTTCAGAGTTGATGCGGCGGATGCCTGCGGAGAGCGTGGATCACGGCCTTGGTCAGCGGTAAACCGTGCTATCGGTGAGACCGCTGGGCAAGACGGTAGCTGTTCAGACTTGGGGAGAGGAACACTCCACCTCCGTGGATACCCGCTTTCAATCCTCCCCCCGTGGGGAGGAGGTCAGGCAGCGTGCAAGGGCATGAATTCCCGTGTCGGGGCACGGGAATGACGGTGGTGGGGCGTCCCTCTCCTCGCGGGTACGACGGTGGATGTCGGCGCCGACCTTCTCACGAACTCTGAACACCTACACAAAGAGGCCGCTACGTAGATGGGTTACGCAAAGGTCTCCTGGTGGGCCAAAGGAGACGGTAGGCAGAACCATCTTTGAGCTTCTGATTGCCATGTGAGCTGCATCGCCCGCATCCTTTCACACAAGGCCATCGGAACAGACGATGCGAATGCCCTGCGGGTCCGAAGGCTGGGACCGGTCGGCATAGTCGGGCGGGTTGAGGCGGTACCGCTCACGGAGAGCTTCAAGCCGAGTCAGGAGCACGGAGCCCTCAAGCCTCAAATTCCTGATCTCGCCAAGGGCGCTCTCAACCTGTGGTGATACCTCCCCAAAGAATATCTGCCGCAGCACCTCGATCTGGCCCAGCAGTCCCATGTCCTCACGGGCCTCGCGCATGGAGATGCCGAGGTGACGTGAGATGTATCGGCACGCCCTTGTGTCACGCGGTCTTCTGGCCCTGCCCAGCCAGAATCTCGTTCCGTTGTCCCGATTTCCTTGCGGTGCCCCGCACCTCGTAGTGTGCCGATCCCTCGTGTGCCATCCTTCTTAAAGGCCAGATGGGAGAAGATCTCTCCACGAGACAGATGGGATCGCTGTACGCCGTTGCCACAAGCTCTAGCCGAACCCATCCGCCCGCGCATCCCCAAATGGATTGTGCAAGCGTACCCGTACCTACAAGGCGAAGCCGTGCTGTTCGTTCAAGTAGAGAATATCGCACCGGACTTCCAGCCGCTTCCGCTCGCCTTCCTTCGGTAGGAACGTTGCCGCAATCTCGTCTGGAATCGGAATGAACGTGTGGTCTTTCGATAGGATAGTCGAAGTGATTCTTGGGCCACCTCCCGACGCTGCGCCAACGAGCCCAGGACAGAGGATGTCGTAGTACAGGCCGAAACGTCCGGAGTGGTGCTGGAATACAAAGATGACCTTCCGCCCACCCCATACTACTTCTGTTGAGTGTGGCTGAAGAAAGAAGTCACCTTTCTCCCGCTGAACTCGGTCGCTGACCGAGAGAAAGCAAGTGTATCCGTTGACTGGCTCCTCGCTCGTCAAAATACGGGCGCTCGTCTCCTGTTCCCGACGGTCTATTCCCGGTCTAGGTTCAAAGGGGTCAGACAAGTCTTCATTGGCAGTCTCACTCCCGATCTCGCTTACGACTGACGAGAGCGGTGCAGTGCCTGCGCTGCTCACGTCAACGAATGATCGACCCGTGTCGGTTAGTCGTTTCGTCGCCTCGACAATCGTCAGTCGCCCTGCACGTAGTTCCTCAAAAATCTCCTCAAGGTCAGCCTTGTCGTCCAACTCGTATTCAAACCACTCTCTGTTCGAACGAAGATGCCGCAAAAAGGCCTCGGACCCCTCCCGTGTGCTGCTCGGTACGAGCTTGGCGATTCTCGGGAAGATCGCCGCACGGACGAAGTCCTTTACGAAGGGCGCGAACGCATTGAAATCATCGCGATAGAGGGCGAGCAACGGAGCGACGCCGGTTGAATCTGGATCAAGGTAGATCACCACTGGGACATTCGTATCGGTGACAAGCAGCGGCAGCCCACTGGAGACCGACCCGAATCGGATTTCGACTCCGAGGAAGTAGTCCTCTTCAAGAACCCTGGTCACCCGAGTTGCGAGAGCCGAGTGAGCGAAGGTTATGCTCGACGTCGGGATCTCTTGATTCACCCGAGGCGTGATATCGACCTCCCTGACTCTCCGTGCGGCTAGATAACCAAGCTCACAGTTGCGCCTAGGTGCTCGCCGCGAAAGTACGATGAGTGGCTCCTCGTCGCTCGCGTACGTCTGGATTACCGACTCGTCACGTCCGCTATAGTACCGGACGCCACCGCGACCGGCTGCCGATGCGAGCACTTCAGCTTGGCCAACGGGCCGGGGTGTTACTTCCAACTGGCCGCAGAGCGCGAACTGGTTCGTGGCAACGATCCATTGGAGGAAGCCATCATTGGCGAAGGACTCGGCGTGCTCGGCGGCAATCGGCGAGATCAGGTTGTCTATATCCGAGACAATCTGTTGCAGCAGTTGGTTTGAAGAAGCGTCTAGGGCTTCGCGACCTGCCGTGGGCTGTAGGAACGGGAGATCAATCACTCCTCCCCACTGGTATCCAGACTGCGCGGCATAGGTCGCAAGTCCGAATCCAGACCGCAGTGTGCGGATTGCATTGCGGCCCTGTATCAGGACGATAGAACCTGGCCTGCCCAATCCCACCGCCGATTTGACGTTCTCAAGAATAATGCGAAGTTCCCCCGATGCCATGCCCAGAAGTTCCAAGTCGCCGGAAAGGATTCCAGCAAGCGATACGCTTGGGCGAGATTCGGACCAAGAATGCCTCTCAGAAGGAAGAGCGGACCTGTGACTAGCCCCGCTGAGCTTGTTGCCGTTGAAGAAGACAGGTATGTCGACGAACTCGACGAATTCGCGCAGATACGCGCGCGCATCTTGGACAGACACTCCGTTCTCGGGCGCGAGGTGAGCTCGGACAATGGTGCCTGGTTGGCCAGTTTGCTCAATCGACGTGACTGAGATACCCTCGGTATCTGTCGATAGCTCCGACTTCCGTACCGACGACAGAGTACGTTCGGGTGTGACCGCCGACTCACTCTCAACGGAAAGCTCGTCGGCGACGCCGAAGTTAGCCATTGCCCCGATGCCGAATGTGCCCACCACTCCAGCTGATCGGGCAAAGTCGGTGTTTTTGCCGCTTTTCCCTGCATACCAAAAGCTTGTTTCAATCTCCTGAGCGGTCATGCCGATGCCGTTGTCGGCCACAATTACCCATTCATCATCCACGGTTACCTGAATCACGGGTTCAAAATAATCGCCACGCGCTTTTCTCATGCGAACCGCATCAAATGCGTTTTGCGTGTTCTCCCGGAGTAGAGCAAGTGGCGACTGGTAAATCTGGTCGGCTAGCAGATCAAGTATCCGGGAGAACTCGATCTTGAAAGCGATCTTCTTCTCAGGTGAGATCATGAAATCACCCTTCTAGCGGCAATGACCGCAGTCAATTCCTTGAGAATGGCATGATCGATCAATCCCGACATACCTTCAAGCCTTCCTGAAGCTTCGTCGTATCGACCAGCATCGAGGAGTAGAGAGATGAACTTGACAATCTCATCCACGTTCTGTGGGGGGTCGAGAAGCCCGATCAACTCTTCTTGCCGCCCGAGCGCGTCTAGTGCCTTAATCTCGACTAGTCGTTTCTCGCGGGAGTGGGAGACATCAATATCGGCGACGAGTTCTAGGGCTTTCTCATTCTGCCCTACCGCTACCGCCGCCATCGCATCATCGAGTGTCTGTGTGACCGTAGGTCGTCTAGGACGTGAGGGCGAAGATGGAAGGCTTAGCTTGACAAAGGTGTTGCCACCGAAGTCGTCACGATGTGAGCCAGTGAAAACGCCAGCGTGGGACATGGCTCGCACATGAACAGTGATTAACTGGCTTTCCGAATCAATGACGACCACATTGAATTGACGTCGCTCACCCATTGGGAGCTCACTGTCGCCCACTGCAAACGAACCACCAGCCACCACGGCCATCGAAGTCAGGTTTGGCAGGCGCAGTTCAAATGGCGCCGCGCCAGGATAATGTTGATGTCCGTGCAGACCGACACTGAATCCGAAATCGATAAGTCTATGTATGACACGCTGATCCATATAGTCGTATGTCCGTGGTCCCCCTACAATGCTGTGGTGCCACACGGCAATAGCCACTGGAACTCTCGATTCCTCAAACAGTTTCTGAGACAAGGCCAGCGATGCCGAATCAATCTCCCCTACATGGCAGAAGCAGTCATTACCGTGCCATGAGGCGAATCCTACAACGAGAAAGCCAAGCGACGGATACTCAGCAAAAACAAGGTCCTTGCCCTGTGAGAGTGGACTTGGTTCTAGACCAGCGTAGAAATCTGTTTGAAATTGCCTGAAGTGCTCAAAGCGAGACTCATACACAGTCCTATCGACAACCTCGTAGGCCTGTTGCTCCCTCCAGTCCCAGCGCACGTTGGAACCAGCCTCGAAGGCTCTCCCAGCGATCCCGTCCGGGCAGGTATCGAGCCTTCTCATCGCTTGTCGAGCACGGCCCCAATGAACGTCATGATTGCCAGGGACGATGATTACGCGCGACAGATCCGAGTCGAGAAACTTCGCCGCCAGTTGCCGCAGAAAGTCTCCGACTTCAACGTATTGGGCTGCAACTTTGGAGTCGGAATCGGAATCGGGAGTATCCATACTTGCACCTTGGATTAGATCACCACTCACCACAACTAGGTCTGGCCAAGGAATTCCCTCTGACTTCCACCGCATAGCGTCGCTAAAGATCGCCGCAAGGAGATCATCGTTATTTAGACGTGGCCCCGACGTTCGGTGTAAGTCGGAGATGTGAAGGAGACTGAGCAATCCGTCCTCCTAGTAGTGAACTACCAACAGATCTATCGCATTGCGTGGCCCCATCCCGCGTGCCTGGCCAAAATATCCTTCACATCCCCCGGGGCGGTGGACACGGCGGCGGACCACTGCCCGAAGCCGCCGTGCTGATTGACCGCCTGCGTCCACTGCTCCAAGGCGCGGCCCTTGGCTTGGGTCTGCTGGTCAGGTTGCCCCTTGGTTTCCAGGACCAGCATGTTGCCCGACTTGAAACGAATGATGAAGTCAGGGCGGTACTTTCGCACCACACCCCGGTAGACGTAGAGCACCTCGAAGCCCAGGTGGTCGTTCTTGACCCAGGCGTCTACCAACGGGTTGTGGTCGAGCTCGTAGGCTTCCGAGGCCTCCCACGTACTGTCGAAGACGCACATGTTCACGTGGCTGCGGTCCGTGAAGTGGCACGGCTTGCCCGTGTACCATGTAGGCATGTTGGCGGTCGAGCGGATGGGGTGGCTGCGGTCGAACACCGGCTCAAGCCTCTCCGTATTCTCGACCCGCACCGCTTCCCAGACGTGTTGCACCACCTTGGTCATATTCAGGGTGATGAGAAGACGTCGTGCGGTCTCGTCCTGATGGAAGAGGGGAGGCGTTATGCGCAGCTTGTCCGATAGGAGGAACTGCTCGACCAGCTTGACCAACTGGGCAATGAGCGACTCCCGGCTGCCCGACCAGGACGCCTTCATCTGGTCGTAGACATCCCGCGCCGTCTCGAAGATGATCTTCTGGGTACGGTACTCGCGAGCCAACGGCTCTAGGTCGATGCTAGTCAGCTTGGACACGTCGGGTTTGCCATCCACTATCTGAGCAAGCTCAGCCACCTGTGTCGTCTCGCTGGCATTGAGCTCCAAGGCCTCCACCTTGTCCCAATCAAGGGACAGCCGGGGACGGTAGATGTGCTCAATGCGGATTATATTGGGCCACCTGATCTCGAAGGCGGCCCTTTCCGCAACCGGCTCGATGGCCGTCTTGGGCATGGTCGGTTTCGGGGCCACGCCCTCTTCTGACTCATGGGGTAAAAAGGTGAACGGTACGCCGAAGATGTTCACGTACTCAGGCTCGAACATCCCGGTCTTGTCATTCACCTCGTAGGCAGTGCGCCTGAGACCCCGCCCAACCACCTGCTCACACAGCAGTTGGCTGGAGAAGGCCCGAAGCCCCATGATGTGGGTTACGGTCTTGGCGTCCCATCCCTCCGAGAGCATCCCCACCGAAATGACATTCTGGATCTGCTCGCCGGGCTGTCCCGGTCGCCCCACCGTATCGACCATTCTCCTCAGTTGCTCAGCCCTTTGGTCCGCCGTGAGCCTTGGTCTGGCCACACCGTCGTCGGAATCATCCTCATCGTCTATACGGACTTCCGCTATGGGTTCCTCGGACTCCTCAGCGCGCTTGAGTACGCCGGAGTCGATGTGCAGTGTCCGCTCCTCATCGCAGAGCTCGTCTATCAAGATGCGCTTACGGTCGAATGCGTGCTTCACCCGGGCCGCCGTCTCCGTGCGGTTGGCGACGGTGATCATCACCGGCGGTGTCTTGAATCCGGTGTCTTCCCAGATCTTGGCCGTCTCTCTCCAGTCATAGCCAAGGAGGTAGTAGCCATTGGCGACGAGATCGGGCAGCGGTTCTTCAGGCCCGGCACGGCGATTCAGGTCGTCCTTCACCTCCGGGTCGTTATAGATGTGGTACAAGCGCGACTTATACGTCTTGGCGTCGGGCAGCGCATCGTCCCGCACCACGACCCGCGGCGTCTTGACCAGCCCGGACTCTATGGCGTCGTTCAGCCCAAAGTCGCTGACTATCCAATCGAACAGAGCCTCATCGGAGCTTCTCTTGCCGGACGGGGCGAAGGGCGTGGCCGAGAAGTCGTAGCAGGTGATGATTCCCCGCGCTTGGTGAATCCGGTCCAGCCCGCCCACCCACTTGGTGGCTTCGTCGACATCGGCCTTTGCTACGCCCCTCACCTTGGATTCGGCTTGCACGCGCCAAGCATGGTGGGCCTCGTCGTTGATGACGAGAAGGTTGCGGGCGGCGGCCATTTCGCCCAGCACATCGCGCACATAGGCCTCGTTGCTCTTGGCGCCGCGCTTGTCCACGCTCCGCTTCCTGACTATCTGGTCGTCAGTCTCCCAGTTGAGGGCGTGCCAGTTGCGGACCATCACCCGCCCTTGGCGGAGCTGGTCCAGCAGAGTCGCAGGCACGACACGGAAAGCCTCGTAATAGTTTTCGGCGTGGGCCGGTTCTAGGACCGCAAGACGGCTTCTGACGGTGAGGCCGGGGGCAACGACCAGCACATTCTTGGCGAACCTGGTGTCCTGCGGGTAGGCGACCTTGTTCAGGATGTTCCAAGCGATGACCATGGCCATGACGACGGTCTTTCCCGTGCCCGTGGCCATCTTGGCGCACAGGCGCTGAAACGCGCCGCCGTCGCTGGGGATGTGAAGGCCTACCTTCTCGCTATCGGGAGCCTCGGTCAGCCAGATGAGGGTTTCAGCCGCCTCCAGTTGGCAGAAGAAGAACCGGCGGTTCTCGTACTCCTCCGGGTCCGTCCAGAACTCAAGCAGGCGTTTCGTGATAGAGGTGACTCCGGGGTAGCCGGCCTCGCGCCACGCCTTGACCCGCGGGCGCATCTGGTTGACCAAGGGGATTTCGACGAAAACGCCGGGATCGTCGAAGGTCTTGGAGTCCCCCGACGCAATCAGGTAGCCCGCCGAACGGCGGCCCGCCTCCCGGGAGAAGGTGCGCCTCTCCCGGTTGTATTTCCAGTGTTGTTCCGGCTCCTCGTAGGGCTTGTTGATAATGAGCCGGTCAATAGTTGATTGTTCTTCAGGCATTACAACTCTCCAATTTAGGAGCCTCTACCAGCGACAGGAAGCAGTCTCTCGAAGCTATCATGCCGAAATCTGGTCGTATGCTTCCAGGGAGTTGAGAATGTTGGAATTTCCCTTGCGGAATTTCCTCGTGTTTTGGAGCAAGCGGTGGCGCCGCTCAGTTGATTCCGATGGTGGTCCCAGTACAATGTTCATCCTGTCGTTCGATATCAAAACCTTTCCTTGTTGCAATGCCACATAGACCAATATCCGGTCCACAGCTTGGTCTGGTTCTACGATAACGCCTCTGATAGCCGTCATAAGCTCATCGTTGAGCACTACCTTTGTAGTCAGCCTTGGGCAATTCAATGACATCCAATAGCGAAGTATGAAAATCTCGTCTCGTACGTCGTCGCTCTTGCGAATCATCGGACCTATGAGTTTGTCTCATAGACCGGTGGGCGGGTTGAGTAACACAGGTGTGGGAGCGATGCGCCTCAACAGAGGTTGGCCCGTCCAGTTGCACCGGCCACTTGTCGGCCCCCAGAAAGGTCGTCTACTCTCTTAGTTCCATGGCGCCTTGACCCAGTCCCAAGGCGCTTGGCCGCTGCGCCATAGCTTGAGCAAGTTATGGGTCGTCCCTGCCAGCGACCACTCACTCTGTGCAGTGCCCAACCCCCGTCTCATAAACCGTCGGAACCCCTGGCCTTCCTTGACCTGTCCGAACACCGGCTCCACCAGTACACCCCGCTTCTTGTACAGAGCTCGGCCTCGCTTTGTCAGCAGCTTGCGCTCCATCCTGTCCCTCGGGCTCAGTCCTTTTGGTATACGCCCTCGGGGACACCCCTTCTCCCATAGCAGCTTCCGCTGTTTCCAATCCTTGGTGGTGGCAATAAGAAGCTCAGGCATCTCTGGCCAGGGGCAAGCCCTGATGTTGGCCTCACTCCAGTACCCGGCATCGGCCAAGCCCGCTTTGGGCCGGTCCTCTATGCCGGCTGCTTCCAGAGTATGCGCCATGGTTTGGAGCATCGGCTCCAGTTGCTGCACATCGTTGGCCTCTTGGGTCACTCCAACGGCTACTATGATCTGCTCCTCGCTCACCACCGCCTGGGCATTGTAGCCCTGCACGTACCCTTGCCTGGTCTTCATGATACGACTGTCCGGGTCGGTGGTATTAGCCTTCGCCCCTTCGGTAGGAAGTGGCTCTACCACCTTGGGCTTTCGCCCTCGCTTCTTTTTGCCTGTGACATCTTCTTCTGCCCGCCGTCGCTCCACGTGCTCTTGGACAGCCTTGGCTCCTGCTTCAGCCTCCCGCTGCAGACGTTCCTTGGCTTCCTTCAGGCGCTTGAGCCGCTCCGTCCGTCCCCCTAGCCCTTCCGGTAGCTCATCCCCTCGCCGGTCGGGACCATAATGGGCATCCTCTTCAGCATCCGTTGCCTTGGCCTCTGCCAACATGCGCCGCACTTCTTCTTCAATGGCCTGGTGGCTCCGGTTGGTGGCCAGGGCCGCGTTGGCTGCCACCTTCGTCCCATCAAGAGCCACTACCCCCAACTTCACCAGACCCGCTTCATGGCATAACCTCAGTACCTCTACAAAGAGCTCCTCGAACGCCTCCTCGCGCTCCGCCCTAAAGCGACAGATGGTACGGAAGTCTGGCTGCCGGTTGGCCGCCACCACCCGGAATCCTACATCTTCCTCCAGAGCACGGGCTATGCGCCTGGAACTGCGTACACCCAGGCAGTAGCCGTACAACAGGATGGCCACCATCATCCCCGGATCGTAGGCCGCTGCACCCCATCCATCACTTCGATAGACTGCATAGAACTCCCTCAGATCCATCTGGCCTACTGCATCTACAATGAACCAAGCCAAGTGACCCTCACTCAGCCAATCCCTCATGGACGGCGGCATCAAGTAGCTCTGGTCTCGCTCGCAACTCAGAAGGTTATAAGCCATAGTGTCCTACCTGCCTGATGTTTCCATGAGCTTACTGCTTCGCCAACCCCGCAGGAAGGGGGTTTATGGGACACGCTCCTATCTGGTTGTTGTATTCACCAAGTATGCGACCGCTTTCGTCAACTATGAGGCTAACCTGCGCCAGCTGCAGGTTTTTCAATAGTTCGTTTATGTGAGATTCGACATTCTCTTGGGGATTAAGAAGATGAATGAACACGTTGGTATCAATCGCAACCGCATCTTGGAAAGGCGAGTCAGTCACGCTCGCGCTCCGAGCTGCAAGCCTTCAATAACGTCTGCTCCAAAGAATTCCATGGGCAGACCGGCTTCCATTGACCCGTCCTTGTTTATGTTCAGGTTCTTGACGGTTGGCATATTGCTTTCTTCGTCAAAGGTGAAGAACGCAACGGACACATCCTGATTGGACAATTCGCCCCTCGCAATCAACCTCCTCAACCTGAGAAGTATGTTGCTGCTATGGGTCTCGATTATTGATCCCACTTTTCTTTGCGCCCACAGGTCGGCAAAAAAGCTGCCCAATTCCAGTTGCGCCGTGGGGTGAAGCTGGGCTTCGGGCTGCTCGACCATCAGAATGGTTTGCCGGGCCATAATCGCCCCTTGCACCAAGATAGGCACACACTGGCTTACTCCAAAGCCATAGTCGGCTATCAGCGCTTCGGCGCCGGTAGCCTTGTTCTTGGCGATAGCTTGACTAACGTACCCCGATGAAGTCCTGAATTTCACCCCGGCTATGCCAGCAACGCTCTCGAGGTATGGCAATATAAATTGATATCTCTCATTTTCTTCCCCAATCATCCTTTGCAGGTGCGGTAGGGCGAACTCGCCTCTTTGCCCGACGTCATCTATAGGAGGGGGAGATGCGATGATGACTCTCTGGGCTTCCGCCCGGGCCGGTGACAGGTGGCGAATTGAGTTAATCTGGTAGCGTATATCGTCCTGTAATTGGCCCTGAGCCACCGAACGGGTAATGGCCTCAATAAAACTGGACCTTTCTTCGGAGTTCGTCATAAAGTGGTGTGGTTCTATTGTGTCGATTGCATTTAAAGCGGACTCGTCCAGAGAAGCTTTCAAGAAAGTGGAGTCAGCCAAAATTGTATCGGCAATGCTAATGTAATTGGTCCCTGAAATTCCATCCGCGAGTACGTATGTGGCTTTTCCTGTGGCGTTCCCCTCATCATAAGCAAGAGTCGCCTTGGCTTCGTAGACCAATTCGCCAAGATCTACATTCTCGAGTTTTCCCAAATACCTGAGCATCGGGTAATCGACGCTTGCAGAGTCACCTTTCGCCTTTAGCTCAAACTTAAGGTTCCTTTTTCGGGTTAAAGAATTTTTCAGCGCCCGGAAGGCGCCCAAGCTCACCCTGCCCCCCTCTGGCGTAAGGAATTGCGACCGCCCGGACTCCGCGGACTGTTGCAGCATCAGCAGGAACTTGACGATGGTCGACTTTCCAGAGCTGTTTCGGCCAATGAGCACGGTTATCGGTCTGAACCGCACTGTTACTTCGTCGTCGAAAATACGGAAGTTGGACAGCTTGAGTTCAGTCAGCATCCGCTAGCCTCCCATTGAGACGACCTTCAGGCCCTCGATGCCTCGGTCGTCAACTATCTTGACCGCAATCCGGCTATTCCCCCCGGCCTCGAAGGGTAGCGAGACTGCGCCCCTATAGGCTTCTATCAGGTCTTCGTCTATCTCGGCCTTGAGGTTGCGGGCCAAGCGCGCCCAGCCGTCGTTGTCGCCGGCCATGGGGAAGAACACCTAGCGCGGATAAAGGCTGCGACCGTCGTAGTCGGTGTCGAGCATCCACATGGCGATTTTGTCCTCCCCGCCCGATTCTACGTTGCCGGTCTTGGTGTTGTAATAGTCGAAGCCGCGCACCAGAACCTGCCACTTGCCAGTGTCTTGGCCCTTGCTTATATGGTGCAGGTAAACATCCGGCTGGCCGATTAGCCAGAAGCTTTCGTTGCTGGCCCGCTTGCGTTTCAGGTCCTCGGTGAGCAGATCGGCGTTCATCTGCGCCTTCAGCAGGGTGATGCCCGGCCAGTTGGTCTCGTCAATGTCCTTGGCCGCTTCGGGGTCGAACTGGAAGGCGGCGAAGACGATGACCCGCGGGCTGGGCCTGAGCGTCTCGGCTTCTTGGAGGGCTTGATTGACTTGGCGCTGCTCCAAGGGAGCGTGGTCGGGACCGAAGGACACCACGACCCTTTGCGGGGCGTACGCCGCACCCGTCTCCCGGACGGAGGCGGCGCCATCGTTGTTGGGCAGGCTCTCCCCATCGGCGTGGAGGTAGCGGCAGCCGGGCAGCGGTTCCAGCCGGGCGAAGCGGATGAACTGCCCCGCCTTGCCCCGGATGCCCGTCTTCAGCAACTCGTCCCGCCAGTCCGACTGCCGCAGGGTTTCGCCGGAGCGGGCCACCGTGTCGTCAGCGGGCATTGCCTCTGGCTCGGCAACGTCGTCAATGGGCATGACGTACGGCGCGGGCACCGCCTCGACGCTGAAGGGCCCGGTCACCCGCCGCCTGCCGGTGTCCACCAAGGGCTGGTCGTACAGCGTCTCTTGCGAGGCGTGGCGGGCGATGGCGGCGTCTATCGCCTTTTGACGAGCAATGCGCTTTCCCCACCATGCAGTGTGGGCCTCTTGCGCCTCCTCCGACCAGTCTGCGTCCGCGTCACGGGGAATCTCCCACTCTTCCCATTGGGTAGCCAGCACTGTGTTTAGCTTCTCACGCAACTGCTCAAGAGAAGGCTGGTGCTTTTCCCAGATGACATCAATCTCCGGGTTGTTGGCGATGGAGCCGAGGGTGAGGTGGGGCACCGTCTTGTAGTTGAACCCGCTGACCACACCCTCATCGGGGTGCGCCAACTGGTAGTAGTCGTAGAGGGCCGTCATCAGTCTTTGCTTGGCAAGAGATACGGCCACGCGGGATGTGTCGCAGGTTACCCAGCGCCGCCCCCACTGCTCGGCGACGTAGGCGGTGGTGCCGGAGCCGCAAGTGGGGTCGAACACCAAGTCACCGGGATCAGTAGTCATCAGTAGGCAGCGCTCAATGACCTTTGCCCGTGTTTCTACAATATATCTTTGATCTACATTGAAACCCGCTGTATCCGTCCATACTTCGGAAATGACCTTTATCGGGTAATCGTCGATGAAGTACTTCCAGCGAATTTTGTTTCCTGCTTTAACTATGCGCCCTGATCCTCTGAGGGCGTTCATTCCATCAGGATAGCTCAGTTTCCAATGACTATTGACATTGGGCCTGAATATCTCACCATCGAATTCAAAGGGGGTACCTTGACTAGATGCGCCGGCACTTTCCAAACTCACGAGTCCTAGGACTCGTGAGTTTGGAAAGTGCTTTTTCGGATTTGCACGCTCCTCAAGCGTTAGTCTCCTGAGTGAACCATCTTCAAGTTCGACAAGGTTGTAGTAGTTATCAGGTTCCTTCTGCGTATAAAGCTGTCGGTACTTATTTTTAGACTTATTTTTAGCGTACCAAAGTAAGTAATCGCTGGTTCTTCCAAGTTCATTCGAAACCATGCTGCCCGTCTTTGAGAAGACTATCTGCCTAACGAAATTCTTCTCGCCAAACACCTCATCCATGATCTGGCGAACACGGTGCACGTTCTCATCGCTAATCTGCACGAACACGCTGCCACTCTCAGTCAGCATCTCACGGGCTAGCAGCAGGCGGTCTCGCAGGTAGGAGAGGTAGGAGTGGATGCCCAGCTCCCAGGTGTCGCGGAAGGCCTTGATGGTTTCCGGCTCTTGGGTCAGGTCCTCGTCGCTGCCGTCCTTCACGTCGCGCTTGTTGACGAAGGGCTGGAAGTTGGAGCCGTAACGGATGCCGTAGGGCGGGTCGATGTAGACCATCTGCACCTTGCCCGCCATGCCCTCCTTCTCCAGGAGGCTGTTCATCACCAGCAGGCTGTCGCCGGCCACCAAGCGGTTGCTCCAGTTGTGGCGGTGCTGGTAGAACTCGATGGCGCTACGGACCGGCGGGTTCTCCTCCAGCATCTCGAACAAGCTGCCCTGCACAGGACCCCCATTGCCGTTACGCTTGCGGGTGGCCTCGATGATCGTGCGCGGGTCGATGCGCTCGTGGACGTGGAGCGACACCGTGGGCACCTCGAAGGAGCTGCGCTCCGCCTTCCCGGCCCACTGGAGTTGGGGGTCCAAGTGGGGGTCGTAGGCGTAGGTCTTCCGCCCCGCGTCCTGGTCGGTCTCCGGCGTGACGAGGCCGACGGGCGGGTTGTTCAGCCTATCCTTGTCCCGGTGGTCGTAGGACTCGATGGGCCGCTTGGCTTGGTATGGTCTTCGTCGCGGTGGCATGGCGCACTCCTGATAGCTATTCTACCACCAACTGCCGGTGGTGTACTGGAATAGGGATGCACTGTCAGCGGCGGCGGCCTCCCAGGCCGAGACATCGACAACGACCATGCATGAGGTAAGCGAGCGGTCAAGACAATGCAATTCCGGCGGACACCCCAACCAGTATCAACAGAGGGATGTAGAACAGGGAGAGGCTCAGACTGACCGCCACGCTCAAGAGGCCATCTGCTCGGTCCACTGCCACAGGAACGTCCATCCTGAAATAGTCGGAGGAACCAGATTCCGTCGGTGAGCCTTTTCTAATGGAGTCGTACAACCGCCGAAAGCCGCGCTCCTTCCACAGGAAGTACGCATCAAGGAGCCACAGAGACAGAATGGCAAATCCCCCCAGCGAGGCAAGTGGGGAACCGACGCTCGCAGTGAAAGCCACCAGTGCCGCAGATACCGCAGCCGCCGTAGACTTGATGGCGAAGGAGTTCTTGCCCAACCGGGCTACGACGGCTTGAATGAGCTTCAGGTGTTCTATCCGCGCTGCTTCGGAGTTCACAGTGCATCCAGCTTCTTGTTTATGCGCTTCCATTTTCCTGGAATCGGCTTGCCAAGATCCGACAGGCCGCTATAAGGCCTCCTTTGCGGTCTGACTTGAAAAATTGGTTTCTTGAGGCCCCGGGCAATATCCACTTCTGTTCTAACACCCTGGGCATTGTGCGTGTCCTCGCCTATTAGGACGATGACCACGTCGCATTCACGAATCGCAGCCAGTGCTTTCTCTTCCCATTCCTGAGTTGGATAGGACTCCCTCAGCGAGCAGTTCTTGATTCGGTGCTGTGTATTGTTTTTCGCCTGCTTGTAGAATTGGTTCTGAAATTCCTTGTCCTTGTCGAACTCGAAACTAACGAAGATGTTGATTGTGGGCATCGTTCTCCTTTGTGCTCATGTTGAAGTAGCCAAGATCTCTTGACGGCAGGTCACGCTTCTAGATTCGCAAATCCTGCGACGGATAGCAAACGCGCACGGGCCGGAATCGCTTTCTAGCGAGACAGGCCGACCGTCTCCTTCTCCCACTGCTGTTCGAGGGTCAGCGCCCACTCGAACATCGAGAGAGTGGCAGTCTGGGGCTTGCGGCTGTGATCCTTGAGACTGATCGATTCCTCCGCCACAAACTTCGTCTAGGAGAGCAGCGTCCACTGTCTGTCTGCCCAGGCAGGCGGCTCTGTTGCCCCCGCCCATACCCCAAAATCGGCTTGAATACAATGGCTTGCAAGGGGAATTATATGGGAAATTACCCAAAAACCGCTCCCCCTAGCTGATCAAGGCGCGGTCGTGGCACTGCTCACAGCGCCCGTCCTGGTAGAGTGTTTCGGGGTAGGCGACTTCCCGCTCACAGTCGCAGCAGTAATAAACGGTCCCACCAGCAACTTTGAGGTAGTCCCACTGGTGGCCTGTTTCGATCTTCACACCCATGACCGCACGGGCGATCTCCTCAGCACTGGCGTCGACCCTGGGTGGCATATTGCGGGTGGCAGGACGGCCCCGCCCCTTCTTCTGCTTGCGTTTCGTGGCCATTGTTGACTCCTCATACATTTTGCGGGGATTTTGCATACAGACTAAGGCGATTTGCTCCGGGGTGTCGACTGCCGCCCTGTTTCCCTTGTTGTGCCCCTACGTGCCATCCTTACTCCCTATGGTGCAACGATACCCTGAAGTATGGGGAGCAACTGATTGACGCTAGCTACATAGCTGAAAGGGGTTTGTAGCCGTCGCAAACCTCGCAGATGATTCAAACGTGCCTCGGTGTAATATGGCCCATCTACCAGGGCAAAGAGGGCGACTCCATTGTTCACCCGTTGAAGGTAGTTTCGTAATACGCTCTCTACTTCCAGATACTGATTGTCTTGGTTCCCGCCGCCCTCTCTGGTGTACTTCTGAACGGCATAACAGGTGATGTTTCCGGTCTGCCATCTAAAGTCTATCGACTTGGATGGGCGAGGCGCGTTGCCCAGTGCGGCTTTGGTGATAAACTGGCCGTCCCCTGTGATGTAAAGAGCATTCGGTCCTGTTGACGGTAGCGACTGGAAAAGCTGGATGTGAGCCAATTGCTCAACGTATCCGGCTGCGGCTTGCTCATGGATGTTCTGCCGTCGAGCTTCTTTGGCAAGAGTAGAGGCTAATGGCCCTTGGGGGTCTGCTTCCAGAGCAGTCCAGTAGTCATCCACTGTGGGATTCCGAATTGGTCGGAAAAGTGTTGTATACGGATAGCCAAACGGTCTGACCGATTGGCTACTTCTGCTTCGACCTCTGCCAGATTGAGGTGGTTGATCCGTTGCTCATTGGCCTCAAAATCAATGCGGCGGTAGCGGTTGCAACATCCCGTTCTCCCACTTCGACTAGTTCGTAATGGGGGATTATATGTAACAGTTCAGAGTTGAGGGGAAAGTAGTAGGTCACGGCATTCCAAGAGGGGGTTGAGGCCCTTGGCGCGCCATGTCCCAAAGAGGGATGCCAGGGTCATTTTGGTGTCACTGCCCTGTTTGGAGCGAGTGCCGCCGCTAATCTTACGGCTGATCACCAGGTGCCGCAGGCTTCGTTCGGCGGCGTTGTTCTCCGACGGCGCGTCTGGGTGGGACACGAAGACGAACAGCTCCTTGATGAACCGTTCTATGCGCCGGCAGAGCTTGGACTGGGGCGCGGCTTGGTCCTTGAAGAAGGGGCTGCACAGCGCCAGCAGTTCCTTCTCCAAGGTCAACTGGCGTCGCGAGGCCAGCCGGGGGCCATCGGCAGGAACGCAAGTCCTGGCCTTGGCATATACCCGCCGCACCGCACCGGCCCACTGTGCCAAGCCGAGGTCATCAGGATACCAAGCCATGAGCTCATCCATATCCCGCAGCAGGTGTGCCCAACACCGCTGCTTCAGGCCGGGGTAGTGGTTATATGCGGCGTAGAAGTCACTCACCAGCACTCCGCTGAATGCCTCTCCCAACGCCTCGTCCACCACCCCCTTGCCACGACCGCGACGCAGGAAGTACCGCTCCGTGGGAGTGCTGAAGGTCCAAACGTAGCCGTTGACTCCATCCTCACGCCAGCCGGTCTCATCTGCATGCACCACCGGAGAGCCACGAATGCGTTCCAGGGTCTCGGCCACTGCCATCCGGGCCTGTCGTGCCACACTATGAATCGTCTCCACGATGGCGCCCACGCTCAGCTTCAACCGATGCACCGTCTGAAGGTACTGCTGGATGCTCCTTATGGGCAGCCGTCCCTCCTCCCGCAGCGTCACTATCAGGCTCGCAAGGTTGATACCAAGGCGCCGAGGCCCCACTGCCAATCCCTGCAACGCACCACGGGGCACCCGCCGTTTCCGGCATGGCCCACACATTCGAGCCATGAAGACGTGCTCGACCACCTCCGCCGGAACCAACGGAAGCTCGATGACCTCACGAGTCCGCTGTACCCATCCCCCTGCCAGGCCCGTCCCACACTCGGGGCACGACTCCAGAGCATGCACCACCTGCCGCGTGGGTTCCATTCGCTGCCGGGCAAAGCCGTGGAGACGACGCTTCCTCGATCCCTTTCTCTCCGGCTGACTCCCCTTGGCGCGCGGCTTATTGCCCGGCATCCCTGCAGACGGGCCGCCAGTACCCGGACGGGCCTCCAACTCCTTCACCCGTCGCTCTCCAGCTCGGCGATGATCGTCTGCTGCTTGGCAATAACCTCCAGCAGGGTCTCCCGGCTCGTGGTGCGAAGGTCCACTTCATTGTCCACCCCTCTCGTTTAACACAATCAAACGCCCCTTGCTCCGTACTCTCCACCCAGATTCCGAGCAATTCACCTCTCCAACTCTGAACAGTTACGATTATATGGGAATTGTTCACCAAACCCCTAAATCAACTTCCTAGATGTGGTATCGTCACCTGAATACTGTTAGACAGTTTCTTTCCATCAGTCAAACAAATAGCGTCCACCGCTTCGCAGTTGGTTGTTCGTGCTAATGCAATCGTCATCGCTGCATCCTCAAGTGATTCGAACCGAATAACCCAGCTCTGATTGCTTCCACTTACCAGTCTGCTGGCCGTAATGATGCGTGCGTTTGTCGTCTGAAAGGCTGTATCACGCAATACGGTGTAACTCAGTCCATCGACGTTCTCGCTGAAATGAAGTTCAACGGCAATCGGGCCTGAACCATTGTGGCTGGCTGGTGCATTACGGAACTCAGCTGTTAGAGGCGGCTCAGACGTAGCCGTGGGCACCGGTGTATTCGTGGGTTGGGGTGCAGGCGTGGGTTGGGGTGCAGGCGTGGATTGGGGTGCAGGCGTGGATTGGGGTGCAGGCGTGGATTGGGGTGCAGGCGTGGGTACTGCTTGACGTTGTGCGGTGGCATAATCGGTATTGAACTGTACCGCATATTTCTCTTTGCCCCATGGACCAAATCCCGAGGAATTGATTGCTCGTATCTGAATCTCATATGCAGTGTTGGGTGTGAGACCAACGATGGTGTGTCCAACTCCCTCCGCATCGTCCGAGCCATCGACCGGTAAGTAAACCAAAGCATCACCATTGTCTAGGCACTGGTCTCCGCGTACACGACTGATTTCCGTCCACCCCCCTGAGCTGGGCTCACGATAGCGAATGTCATAACTGTCAATTATGGGGCGTCCTGCATTAAACGGAGCGGTCCAGCACACTGTCGTATCACGTTTTCCCGCCGTAGCGGAGTCCTTTTCAACAACGGGTTTAATGACACCATTCATCTCGACGGGAATGTCACTCATGTCTGTAATATCCAAAACGACCTTTTGGGTAGTGATTATTTGCTCATGGAGGTCATATACCTTTATTACGAAGTTGTGTTCTTGTTGTGTCTCGTAGTCAAACGTTATACCGGTAAAGAACACTGCCTGGGCGACCATTACGTAATTTTTAATTTCTTCTTCGGGCGCGTATTCTATCCAAACACGGTACCGCTTTTCGACGGCGCCCACCGTTGTGTCCAAATCAACGACTTCTGTTATCAACAGGCCGCCGGGTACGTTTTCCCGTATCGCAATAACCCAATCACCATTCGCCGCCACTCTGCACTGGTATGGACATAAATCCTCGCCTTTGTCAGTTACAATTCTGGGATGGGCGGGGTCGCTTGGATAGCCGTGCAAGCTGATTTTCCCGACCGCCGGTTGTCCGCCGGTATCGTGGGGAGTGTTGGTGTATTCATTAAAACCACTACGGGTCTTGAGTCGGTTACCGATGGACCATCCAGGGGTGCTATCGTCATCTTCAGCAACGTATCTGGTAATGGACATGGACATCGACGAGTCTTTACCTACGGCAACGCGGTAGACGGTGGATGGTTCTAGGTGCAAATGCTGGGGGAGGTCATAGCTGAATACAAACTCACCATTTGCTTTCGCCGTGCCGGCGCTGGGCCGACTCCACTTGGCTAGGCGCAGCCAATGCTTACTAGAGAATGAAAATATGTCGGGATGGGGGTTCTTAACCCATAGCGATACTTCGGGCTGGTTGGCTACTTTACCCGCCGTAAGCGTAGCATTGGCAAAGGCTATATCCAGGCTGGTAAGTCCGTACCCGGATGAGTTTGCTCCGGTGGTGAATTCTTGGGCGTGGTCTTTGCTCCGATCGCTGCTGGATGTCATTGCTTGTTTTATATTGCTGGTAAGCACATCAGAGGTCTTTTCTGCCAGCGCATCGTTGGAAGTCCCCATCGATATTGCTAAAACGAGGAATCCTGTTATCAAGAGCGTGGATGCAATAGCTATAGCGGCCGTTTTCCTTATACGCATAACAACTCCTAACAATATGTTTCTGAATGATTTAGCCCGAACCCACCGAAGGAGTGGGGAATAAAGAGGTGCTGAAGGGGTAAGATGGTGCTCCCCTGAATCTGGGATAATGGTTTTTGCACAGAAAACCGACCCGAAACAAGGAGCACCCAATAACTGCATCGACGATGCCGACGTGTTACGCACCGGGGGACGGCCTGCACCCTGGGCGGCATGGTCAAGGCGCCATCCACCCTGGGCACCTTCCTGCGCAGCTTCCGCTGGGGCCACGTCCGCCAGTTGGACCGAGTGAGCCGCGAGTTGCTGGCCCGTTCCTGGGCCGCCGGTGCCGGACCCGGCGACGGGCCGTTGACCATCGACCTAGACTCCACCATCTGCGAGACCCTCCCCACTAACCAACGTCGTCACGCGGCAATTGGCGCGTCAGGGGGGGCGTAGGTTGTGTGTTCCGGAGCATCGGGCATGGGCACCAGCTGATAGCCCAGTTGCGCCGCCCGACGCTTTGCCGCGCGCAACGCCCGCTGCTGATATCGACGTTCGTAGTGTTCGACCCCGGCGTCCACGTACTCTTGACCGTAGCGGAGCATGGAATAGAAGATGCGAGCCAGCTTGTGGGCCGTGGCGGTGATGGCCTTGGGCCCGCCCATCTGTGCCTTCTTCCGGCGCAGGAAGGCGCCCAGGGCGCTGTCGGAGCGGTGCAGAGCGTTGGTCGCCAGACGTAAGGCCGCCGCCGCACGGTTGGCGCTGGGCTTGGTCTTGGAGCTCATGACCTTGCCGCCGGTGATGCGGTTGTTTGGGCTCACCCCCAACCAGGACGCAAAGTGCTTCGCACTCGGCCATTTCGTCATGTCGGCACCAAACTTACTCACCACCTTGAGCGCGGCGTAGGCATCCACACCGTCGATCTGGGTCAGGTCAACCCCCGTCATACGGTACAGGTGCGTCCAAACGTCGAAGCGTGGGGCGTTTCCTTTGCTGCGTCTCCGGCCGGACTTCGCCGCCGGAGGATCACCATTGCTGCGGTCCTCGAAACGCTCCAACTGGGCTTCAATCTCCCGGTCGCACTCGGCAATCTTATCCTGATAGAACCAGTACAGCTCCAGGGCCTGGTTCAGCTCGAAGATGTGCTCTTCCCGCCAGTGGCCCTGCAGCGACTTGGCAATGGTTGCCTCGTCGGCTTTGATCCTGGGATCGCGCAATTGCGCCAGTTGTCGCGGGTCCCGTTGGCCGTTCCATCATGTGTCTCCCCTAAACCCCGCCGCTCAGGCGGGTTTCCTTTGGTCCGATAAGGTCCTCGTATCGGAGTTGCTTCCCCTCCGTATTACGGGCCATTATCCCCCATTTGGTCGGCAGTGTCAAACTGTCGCCGGTTGTGCCGGCCCTCGAACTCGGCCACGTACCGATGCAGGTGCTTCGGACTCATCTTGTGGTAGGTGCCGGTGTGGCCCCGTTTCAACATCGACCAGAAAGACTCCATGCCGTTGGTACTGGCCTGTTCCCGCACATACTCCCCCACTGAATGCTTCACCGCTTCGTGGGGCCGATCCAAACCCAGGTAACTCCTGGACTCATCGGTATAGACTTGTGTGCTGTCCTCAGTGTTGTTGTGGACAAATGCTTGCAGGGTCTTGGCCCCGGTGTCTGGCACCACTTCAGCCTTGACCTGATTGGTGGGCCGGTCTTTCAACCCTGCCACCGGCGTCTTGCCGACTGCCCCGCGCCCTGCGTGGAGCTTCTTATCAGCGTGTTTGTTCTTCTCCAGTCCCCCGATGTAGGTCTCATCAACTTCCACCGGTCCACCGAAAAACCCACTGTTGCCCTTGAGGGTTTCCCGGATGCGGTGGCCCATGTGCCAAGCGGCCTGTTGTCCTATCCCCAAGTCCCGGTGTAGCTTCATGGAACTGACGCCCTTGAGACTGGTCATTTGCAGGTAAAAGCCGATGGCCCACTTGCTCAACGGGATATTGGAACTGTGCAGCACCGGTAACAGTTCAGAGTTGAGGGGAAAGTAGTAGGTCATGGCATTCCAAGAGGGGGTTGAGGCCCTTGGCGCGCCATGTCCCAAAGAGGGATGCCAGGGTCATTTTGGTGTCACTGCCCTGTTTGGAGCGAGTGCCGCCGCTAATCTTACGGCTGATCACCAGGTGCCGCAGGCTTCGTTCGGCGGCGTTGTTCTCCGACGGCGCGTTTGGGTGGGACACGAAGACGAACAGCTCCTTGATGAACCGTTCTATGCGCCGGCAGAGCTTGGACTGGGGCGCGGCTTGGTCCTTGAAGAAGGGGCTGCACAGCGCCAGCAGTTCCTTCTCCAAGGTCAACTGGCGTCGCGAGGCCAGCCGGGGGCCATCGGCAGGAACGCAAGTCCTGGCCTTGGCATATACCCGCCGCACCGCACCGGCCCACTGTGCCAAGCCGAGGTCATCAGGATACCAAGCCATGAGCTCATCCATATCCCGCAGCAGGTGTGCCCAACACCGCTGCTTCAGGCCGGGGTAGTGGTTATATGCGGCGTAGAAGTCACTCACCAGCACTCCGCTGAATGCCTCTCCCAACGCCTCGTCCACCACCCCCTTGCCACGACCGCGACGCAGGAAGTACCGCTCCGTGGGAGTGCTGAAGGTCCAAACGTAGCCGTTGACTCCATCCTCACGCCAGCCGGTCTCATCTGCATGCACCACCGGAGAGCCACGAATGCGTTCCAGGGTCTCGGCCACTGCCATCCGGGCCTGTCGTGCCACACTATGAATCGTCTCCACGATGGCGCCCACGCTCAGCTTCAACCGATGCACCGTCTGAAGGTACTGCTGGATGCTCCTTATGGGCAGCCGTCCCTCCTCCCGCAGCGTCACTATCAGGCTCGCAAGGTTGATACCAAGGCGCCGAGGCCCCACTGCCAATCCCTGCAACGCACCACGGGGCACCCGCCGTTTCCGGCATAGCCCACACATTCGAGCCATGAAGACGTGCTCGACCACCTCCGCCGGAACCAACGGAAGCTCGATGACCTCACGAGTCCGCTGTACCCATCCCCCTGCCAGGCCCGTCCCACACTCGGGGCACGACTCCAGAGCATGCACCACCTGCCGCGTGGGTTCCATTCGCTGCCGGGCAAAGCCGTGGAGACGACGCTTCCTTGATCCCTTTCTCTCCGGCTGACTCCCCTTGGCGCGCGGCTTATTGCCCGGCATCCCTGCAGACGGGCCGCCAGTACCCGGACGGGCCTCCAACTCCTTCACCCGTCGCTCCAGCTCGGCGATGATCGTCTGCTGCTTGGCAATAACCTCCAGCAGGGTCTCCCGGCTCGTGGTGCGAAGGTCCACTTCATTGTCCACCCCTCTCGTCTAACACAATCAAACGCCCCTTGCTCCGTACTCTCCACACAGATTCCGAGCAATTCACCTCTCCAACTCTGAACAGTTACCAGCACCGTCTTGGTCTTGACACTGAAAATCCTTGCGGCAGGACCGGCACCTGTAGGGCTGGGGCTTCCTGCTGGCCCTAGCCTGGATGTTGGTGGACTCGCAGAAGGGGCAGACCGGACCATCGGGCCAGCGTTGCTCAATGAACCATGCTTCGGCCTTTTCCTCGGTGTCGAATTTCTTGACCACATCCATCAAAGTGATGCCCTTGCGGTGTGCCTTGCCTGGTGCTGATTGCTTAGCCATAATCTCACGTATCCCGTTTGACTTATGAGAATACCTCACCCACAGGCTTGCTATCTGTCAAGGGGTTTGGGTAAAATTCCATATAATTCCCCTTGCAAGGCATTACATTCGCCGTTTTTTCCGTCCACAATGGATAGTTGAGCCATTGTGGACGGGAGCAAGTGAGTGAATATAACCAAGCGAGAAAAGAAGACCCTGAACGGCAGAGCGCCGGGCGGCCCAGAACTCAAGAGGGCCATCCGCAGCTACGTGCGGACCTTCGTCCTGTGGCACGGCCGCCAGCAAACAGCGCAAGTCCTTGGCGTCTCCCGCCATACTCTCTGGCGCTTCCTAGAACGGGGGCACATGGGGCGCGCTGTACCCAACGTGGTGCTCAACGCCATTGGTGGGAACGTCGAGGCCGTGGAAGCGGCAACACAACGGCTGGTCGTCAGCGAGGTAGCCCTGAACGCGGCCGGATACACCGGCGCCGGAGTCAAGGTCGGCGTGATCGACGGGGGTTTTGGCGGATTTAAGCAACTGTAGACGGCGGAGCTTCCCGCTAACGTCGTTGCCCGCTGCTACACCAGCATCGGCAACCACAGCAGCGACATCGACGACTGCGGAACGGATGTCCATGGCACGGCAGTAGCCGAGATGATCATAGACATAGCCCCAAGCGCGGAATTGTATATCTCCAACCCCAGCTCAGAGGGAGCCCTGAAAGAATCAGTGGGCTGGATGGTCGCTCAGGGCGTGGACGTCATTAACATGTCCCTGAGCTTTACTTTCAGCGGTCCCGGCGACGGTACCTCTCCCTACTCCAACAGCGCGCTGAAATCGATCGACGCCGCGGTGGACGGCGGCATATTTGGGGCCAACTCCGCAGGGAACGGGGCCTCAGGGGGCCAATGGTTCGGCAACTACCTTGACGCCGATAGCGACAGATGGCTTGAATTCAGCCCGGGCGATGAGTCCTCTGCTTTGGGTCTGTACAATGACCGTGGAGCTATCTTGCAGTTGCGCTGGGAGGACGATTGAGGAGGGGCAACCTCCGATCTGGACAATCTACATTGAAGGAAGTCGTAGAGGCACCCAAACCAATGGCTCTCAGAATGGGAAAGCAAATGACGTGCCCTATGAATTGCTCCAATTCTCCCCGGATACGCATTACGGCGTCTACCACATATTCATTCGGCATGACAGCGGCCCAGTCCCCGATTGGGTCCAGTTGGTCGTCTGGGGAAACAGCTTGGAACACTACACCGCGGAGTACAGCATCTCAAGTCCCGCGGAGAGCTCCAACCCCGGGATGCTGGCCGTTGACGCTCTCGCCTGAGCTGTAGTATTCAATGGCCGCCTGCCGGCCGTCCCGCTCGTAGCGCCAGATAGCCTCATCCACCAGGGACTGGGTATATTCCCTGTCGTCGTGGCCCGTCAGAACCAAGTAGGCCACTCCGGCCACCACGCCAGCCGGCGTCAGCAGGGCCGCCACTGCAAGCACGGCAATCCGTTTGGCAGACATCCTGTATCCCCAACCATCGTTTACCGCAGGGCTTTCCTCGCGTGCAAGTTTATCGTGGGCGGTAGAACTGTCAATCTGCCGGACAATTATCCCATTGACGCACTCTCTTGGCTAGGCTACAGTCGGCTTGCCACAGTCTTTAGCCAGTTTAGCAATCCACATACAGCTTGGAGAGCGGGGTTGGCCTCGTGCCCCCTTGCTCGGCTGTACGTGGGTCTGGAGACTGTGACAAGTTGCCAATCCTAGCCGCAATAGGGTTCTTTATGATGTTTCATCCGCTGAAAAACCTTTCCATTGTGTGTACGTTCTTCCTCGTAGCGCACGGACTTTTCGTCATAGCCTCCATGATTTCAACTGTCTGGGAGATCGGCCTGCTCCAGCGGATTGAGAGCGGTGAATTCGTATCTGAGGCTGAAGCCCTCGACAATGACAACCGACAGGCGGCTATAGGCATGCTCTACCTCGTGACCCTGGTGGTCGTCGTCATCTCTTTTCTCATATGGATTCACAGGGCATCCAAAAACCTTGCCCCTTTGGGGTGGGAGGATCAACGGTTCTCCCCTGGATGGGCCGTAGGATGGTGGTTCATTCCAATCATGTCGCTGTTCCGGCCCTACCAGGTGGTGAAAGAAATATGGAATGGCAGTTACCCCGGAATAAGCTCTGATGCACCCACATCTCCGCTGCTTGGCTGGTGGTGGGCCACTTGGCTATTGTCCGGGTGGATTGGTAATGGTGCTTTTAAAATCTACTTGCCAAGCGACGCGACTGTGAGCGATCTAATCACGGCCGACTGGTTCTATGTGGTGTCAGACGCTATTACGATGGTTGCGCTCGTGTTAATCGCAATTCTCATCTGGCAGGTAACGTCGAACCAGGAAAAGCGTTCTGTTGCATTTTCGCAGGGTAGCCAGATGTTTAAGGGAGAGGGGCGGGTAATGGGCCTGTTCATGTTCTTGCTAATCCCCCTTTCCTTCGGCCTCAAGGGATAGTATCCATGTCTCTCTACGGGATGAGCCGCGAGACCCTGACTCCCTTCTACTACGACCTGTCAATAGTCTTCGGAGGGTACGACCAGCAACTCACAGGCATGGAGCTTGTGGTGGTGATCCCGGACATCCTGCTGGTGATTGCATCGGCATATTGGCTCTGGATGCTTTTCAGGAGGGGCAGGCGTGAGAAAACGGGATAATCACCGGAGTATCAACAGAGCCGGGAAAAGAGGTGATCTGAACAGACATTCTGCAATCAGGTAGGCAGCCCCCTGGATTCCAGCTCCCCCATCGGCTACTACTACTTCGGCACACACTACGTCGTCCATCCCGACGCTACCTTCACCCTGGACCTGCACGACGGCTATCGCTACTGCCTGCTGGAGTTCGAGCGACGGGCCACCACTCCCAAACGGGTTCGCGCCCGTTTGGAAAACTACCGCCGGTACTTCGCCAGCGGCTGGCCCGAGCGGACCACGGCGGACGGCTCCCCCTGGTGCTGTTCGTGTTCCAGACCCCCGACGCCGAGGACGCCTCCCTGCGGGTTGTCGCTAGGTCCAACCGCGTGCCCCTGTCAGCTCCAACCTCCAAACCCTCACCGAGCGTGGCGTGTTGGGTGACGCGTGGCGTCTCCCGCCCCCGAATCCCGCCGACCGGCTGCAGTTGCGCTGACTGGTCAAAGTGCAACTCTGTCCGCCGGGCCGTTCCCCACACTTCCTTTAGGGGGCCTTCCACCAAACACGAATTCCCGCTCACCAACGCTGTCAGACCCCAAAAGCCCAAACCGCTTGCATTTTGTTGCAGAAGCCACCCCCCGGAACATTGGCGAAGGCGTCCGGGACCATCCCAAGATTCGCCGCCGTCAGGCCGATGACGTGTATGACGTATCAGGTTTAACACGTGATGACGTGGTGATGAGCCGGGAAAGTCGAAGGCAAAGCGAGGAGGAAAGGCATGAAACTGCTGACGAAAGCCCAGGCGTGCCGGGAGCTGGCGGTGTCCCTGTCCACCCTGGACCGGCGGATCGCCTCGGGGAAACTATCGGCCAGACGGGAGCCGCGCGGACGGCGGCAATGGGTGTACGTGGTGCTGGACGACGACCCGCCACAGGAGGCGGCCGATGCGTCCAGCGAGTGGGAGTTTGCCGTGGCACAGGAGCGGATTCGTGGCTAGTATTCGGCCAAGCTGGTATTGTCAGTAAATACATGAGCCCAGATGGGATGCTACCTTGGGGATAGACGAAGGGTTGTGGGACGTGAGGCGGTCATGGTGCAGGGGAAATACGGAGTCCGGCTGGCAACACAGGAAGAGGGCCGGCTCAGGAGGATGATCAGGGCTGGCAGGAGTTCCGTCCAGGCCATCACCCGGGCGCGGGTCCTGCTCAAGATGGATGAGGGCTGGACCGCGCCCCAAGTGGCCGCCGCTCTGGACGTGTCGGAGCGGACCGTGTTCCGCACCAAGCGGCGGTATGCCGAGGAAGGACTCGACGAGGCGCTGAGGCGCCATAACCAGGTTAACCGGCCCAGAAAGGTGGACGACAGGGTGGAAGCCCACCTGATGGCCATGACCACTGGACCATGCGAGCCCTGGCGGGCAAGGTGGTGGATTGGTGGAGTCTTTGTCTCCCGAGACGGTGCGCCTGCGGCTAAAAAAACACGCTCAAGCCGTGGCGGAAACAACAATGGCGCACCCCCAAGGTGGGCGGCGAGTTCGTGGCGGCCATGGAGGACGTGCTGGACCTCTACGCCGAGCCCTATGACCCGCAGAGGCCGGTGGTCTGTTTTGACGAGACCTCCACCCAGTTGCTGGCCGACGTCAGGGAACCGCTGCCAGCACAGCCCGGGAGGCCGAGGCGTGAGGACTACGAATGCCAGAGGGCGGCCACGCGCAACCTGTTCCTGGCTTGCGAGCCCCGCCGGGGCTGGAGCCACGTGGCGATGACAAAGCGGCGCACCATGCAGGACTTTGCCCGCCAGATGCGCTGGCTGGTGGATGACGCATATCCCGATGTCCCGGTGATTCGGCTGGTTCTGGACAACTTGAACACCCATCGCTTGGCCTCGCTTTACGAGACCTTCCCGGCCCCGGAGGCCCGGCGCATTGCCAAGCGGCTGGAGTTCCACCACACTCCCAAGCACGGAAGCTGGCTGAATATGGCGGAGATCGAGTTCAGCGTGCTGGCCCGGGCCTCCCTGCACGGACGCAACGCCGACGAGGACAACCTGGAAAGAGCCGTCGGAGCCTGCGTGTCGGAGCGGAACGCGGCAGGGGCCACTATTAACTGGCGGTTCACTGCCCAAGACGCCAGACGCAACCTCCACCGCCTGTATCCCCGCCAATCCTGATTCGGTCCAGTAGTAGAGTCTGCCGCTGAGGACGGTATATTCCTAGACGACCCGGCGTGTGGCAAGGACTTTAGATTCTTCGTCGTGCGCTCCTCAGAATGACAGGGGGAGGGGGGCCTCCCAGAATGACGCAATGATTGTCATTCCGAGTCCCTCCCTTGTCATTCCGAACGCCCCCTACGTCATTCCGAACGCCCCCCGCTGTCATTCCGAACGCCCCCCCTGTCATTCCGAACGTAGTGAGGAATCTGAGGCGCTCCCCCAATGGCCTGTCCATTACTACGACGAGCCATGATGTGAGCCGGCATCTGAGATTCTTCGTCGTGCGCTCCTCAGAATGACGGGGGGAGGATGTCATTCCGAGCGTCCCCACTGTCATTCCGAACCGCAGTGAGGAATCTAAAATCTGCATCTGATGGCCTGCTCCGTTACTACGACGAGCCATCGGATGAGCATGCACCTTAGATTCTTCGGCGTGCGCGCCTCAGAATGACGGGGGAGGAAGTGCCCTCCTCAGAATGACGGGGGAGGGGAGTGCCTCAGAATGACGGGGGAGGGGAGTGCGCGCCTCAGGATGACAGGGGTGGCAGTGCGCGCCTCAGGATGACAGGGGTGGCAGTGCGCGCCTCAGAATGACAAGGGGGGGGAGCGCTCCTCAGGATGACGGGGGGAGAGGGGGCATTCCGAACGCCCCCCGCTGTCATTCCGAACGGAGTGAGGAATCTAAGATCTGCATCTGATGGCCTGTCCCGTTGCTGCGACGAGCCTTGATGTGAGCAGGCATCTTAGATTCTTCGGCGTGCGCGCCTCAGAATGACGGGGGAGGGGAGTGCGCGTCTCAGGATGACGGGGGGGGGGTGGCAGTGCGCGCCTCAGGATGACAGGGGTGGCAGTGCGCGCCTCAGAATGACAAGGGGGGCAGTGCGCGCCTCATAATGACGGGGGAGGGGAGTGCGCGCCTCAGAATGACGGGGGGAGGGAGTGCCCTCCTCAGAATGACGGGGGAGGGGAGTGCCCTCCTCAGGATGACAAGGGTGGCAGTGCGCGCCTCAGGATGACGGGGGGGTGGCAGTGCGCGCCTCAGGATGACGGGGGGAGGGGAGCGTGCTCCTTAGGATGATGACATGGGGGTGACGTGGGGGGAGGGGGGCTTCGGGGCGGGGTTTTTGGTGGGGGGAAATGGGGCGGTTGGAATGATATAATGTTTCCTAGCGAAGGGAGTTGCATTCTAACCTGATGGATAAACGAGATTACTACGAGGTGTTGGGCGTTTCCAAAGGAGCCACCGAGGAGGTGGTCCGAAAAGCATATCGGAAGAAAGCCCTTGAGTATCACCCAGACAGGAACAAGAGCCCGGATGCTGAAGGAAAGTTCAAGGAGGTAAGCGAAGCTTACCAGGTGCTCATCGACTCCCAGAAGCGGGCCCAGTACGACCGGGTCGGCCATGCTGGGGTGGGCGGCAGTTCCGGTCAGAACTTCGATGGGCACGATATTTTCGGCGGCTTTGGAGATATCTTCGATTCTTTCTTCGGGGATATTACGGGACGCGGCAGACAGAGGTCCGTCCAACGAGGCGACGATATACAGGTCCCCCTCACCGTGGGGTTCGAAGAAGCTGTCTTCGGCACAGAGCGAGAGGTGGAGGTGGCCAGGGTGGACCGGTGCCGCCGGTGCCAAGGTGCGGGCAGCGAACCTGGGACGGGAACCAGTTCCTGCGCAACCTGCCGGGGCATGGGGCAGGTCCGCCGGTCCCAGCGCAGCGTATTCGGCCAGTTTTCCCAGGTGACCACCTGCCCCACATGCAGGGGCAGAGGCTCCACTATCGATACGCCATGCACCAGCTGCCAAGCTGCGGGCTCTGAACGGCGCACCCGGAAGATATCGGTGAAGATACCTGCAGGCGTCGATGACGGCACCCAGGTGCGCCTCAGCGGCGAAGGGAATGCGGGCATCAACGGGGGCCCCGCAGGCGACCTCTACATCTATCTGTCGGTGAATCCTCATGAGCTGTTCACAAGGGATGGGCCGGACCTGATCTACGAGCTGCCCTTGAACTTCGTCCAAGCAACCTTGGGGGATGAGGTGCCGATTCCCACGCTGAGCGGCTCGGAGCTGCTGAAGATACCGGCGGGCACCCAACCGGGGGCTGTCTTTCACATCAGGGGGCAAGGCGTTCACCAGGTGAACGGGCGCCGTCGGGGGGATATCATCGTGCCGGTGAGGATACAGATACCATCATCCTTGGATTCCCATCAACGGCAGCTCTTGGAGGAGCTTTCCGAAACCTTGGAAAAGCCCAATGAAGCTCCTTCGAAGGACAAGGGATTGTTCGATAAGATCAAGGATGCGCTGAGCTGATCCCGTCCCCGGCCCGCGACGGTTTCGGAATACATCCATGAAATGGCAAGAGCTTAGAATACTGGTCTCTCCGGAGTTCGTGGAACCGGTTTCCTACCTGTTCGGCAGGTACGGGCGCGGCCTTTCCATGGAAGATGCGGCGCCGGGCCAAATCCTCCTGCGCACCTACCTGCCAACCACCTCGAAGCAGCGGCGCACCCGCATAGAGATCGGGACGAAGCTGATCCAGATACTGGAACCCCTGGCTGTGCTGGAGGTGAAGGAACTGGAGGAAGCTGACTGGGAAACGGCGTGGAAAGCCCACTTCACCCTGCTGAAGATAGGCCGCAAGCTGGTGATCAAACCTTCTTGGATCAGCTACGAACCCGCCCCGGACGAGGTGGTCATAGAGCTTGACCCGGGGATGGCTTTTGGCACCGGCTATCATCCGACGACGAAGATGGTCCTCGAAGCTCTGGAGGACGAGGTAAGGCCGGGGATGCACCTTGTCGATCTGGGCGCCGGATCGGGAATCCTCACCATTGCCGCCCTCCGCTTGGGAGCCGCCCATTCTGTGGCGCTGGATATCGACCCGACAGCTGTCCAAACAGCTCGGAAGAACTTCCGGGATGCCGGCCTCAGAGGGTATGTCTCATTGGTGCGGGGAAGCCTTCCCCACCGCGCCGCCGCCGCGGGTTCATTCGACCTGGCTGCGGCAAACATCAGCGGAAAGATCATCATGGAGCGTGGCGCAGCTATTTATCAAGCCCTGAAACCCGGCGGAAGGTTCATCGCATCAGGCCTGCTGGTCGAACAAGCTGCTGTGCTGTGCGATTCCTTGGCCGGAGAGGGTTTCCGCCGAGAAAGAACGGCAGTCACCGATGATTGGACCGCCATCATCTTTTCCAAGCAAGCCTGATGCACCGGTTCTTCATACCTCCCGAATGGATAGACGGCAGCTGCGTAACCCTGAGGGGTGAGGTTGCACACCGCATCAGCCGCGTCCTGCGCTTATCGCCCGGCGATGAGATCATGGCGCTGGACGATTCGGGCTGCGGGTACCGGGTGAAGCTGTCCAGCTTCGAAAAAGACCGTATCCAAGGCCATGTCGAAGCTGTCGAACACGGTACCGGCGAACCTGCTACGAAGATAACCCTATACCAAGGGCTGCTGAAGGGGTCCAAGTTCCAGTGGGTGCTCCAAAAGGGCACCGAGGTGGGGATTTCCGCCTTCGCGCCCGTAGTGTGCGCCAGGTCTGTTGCTTCTTCCGAAGACAGGTGGACGATGGAGAAGAGCCGGCGGTGGCAGAAGATCATCGATGAAGCGGCCGAGCAGTCAGGCAGAAGTGTGCTGCCCCGGTTGGCCGATCCTGTCACCTTCGCCGATGCTTGCAGGGAAGCTACAGGCGCTTCAATCATACCGTGGGAAGAGGAGCCCAGCCGCGGCATAGGCACGGCACTGGGGGACAGCACACCTTCACAGATCAATCTGTTCATCGGTCCTGAAGGGGGCTTCGAAAGAGGGGAGATCATGACGGCTCAAGGGTGCGGGATCATCCCCGTTACGCTGGGTAAACGTATATTGCGGGCTGAAACGGCCGGGCTTGTATCGGCAACAGCCATCTTCTATCATCTGGGCGAGATGGGGACCTAGGGATAGTCTGAATAAGTCCCCTTGGATGCGGAGGCTGGACGTGAAACCCGTCCCTACAGAGAGGGGCGAGGTTCCCGCATTCGCGGGAATGACGGGCTTGGGGCGAGAGGGACGAGGTTCCCGCATTCGCGGGAATGACGGGCTTGGGGCGAGAGGGGCGAGGTTCCCGCATTCGCGGGAATGACGGGCTTGGGGCGGCGGGAATGACGGGCTTGGGGCGAGTTGTTCAGAGGTTCCCTAGATTCTTCGGGGTGCGCCCCTCAGAATGACAGGAAGGAGGCGCCCCTCAGAATGACAGGGGGGAGGCGCGTCTCAGAATGACAGGAAGGAGGCGCTCCTCGGAATGACAGGGGAAGAGTCATTCCGAACTCCCCTCTGTCATTCCGAACGGAGTGAGGAATCTAAGATCTTCCTCTGATGGCCTGCCCATTACTACGACGGTCTTTCGGGTGAGGAAGCACCTTAGGGATAGTCTGAATAAGTCCGCTTGGATGCGGAGGACGGACGTGAAACCCGTCCCTACAGAGGGGCGAGATTCCCGCATTCGCGGGAATGACGGGCTTGGGGCGGCGGGAATGACGGGCTTGGGGCGAGTTGTTCAGAGGTTCCCTAGATTCTTCGGGGTGCGCCCCTCAGAATGACAGGAAGGAGGCACCCCTCAGAATGACAGGGGGGGAGGCGCCCCTCGGAATGACGATGAGGGGAGGCGCGCCCCAGGTTGTCATTCCGAACTCCCCTCTGTCATTCCGAACGGAGTGAGGAATCTAAGATCTCCCTCTGATGGCCTGCCCATTACTACGACGGTCTTTCGGGTGAGGAAGCACCTTAGGGATAGTCTGAATAAGTCCCCTTGGATGCGGAGGATGGATGTGAAACCCGTCCCTACGGAGGGGCGAGGTTCCCGCATTCGCGGGAATGACGGGCTTGGGGCGGCGGGAATGACGGGCTTGGGGCGAGTTGTTCAGAGATTCCCTAGGAGCTTGCTGTGCCGGAATAGCCAGGTCTCCCCATTTCGGAGCTGGGCGGTCTACCCATAAGCTGGGCCACACCATCGGCGGGGTCCAGCTGCTCGAACAACACCCTGTAGATAGCGCCGGTTATGGGCATCTCCACCCCCAGCTTACCAGCCATCTTCAATGCTTCGGCGGTGGTATAAACCCCTTCTGCGACGTTGTTCATAGATGCAAGGACCTCATCTATGCTGCGTCCCAAAGCAAGCTGCTCGCCCACATAATGGTTGCGGCTGAGGGGGCTGACACAGGTTGCTATCAGGTCTCCCATGCCTGCCAGCCCGGCAAAGGTGGCGGGGTTGCCGCCGGCTGCCACACCCAAGCGGGTGATCTCAACCAGACCGCGGGTAATCAATGCTGCTTTGCCGTTGTCTCCATAACCCAGACCATCTGAAATGCCCGCTCCCAAGACGATGATGTTCTTGAGGGCTCCTCCCAGCTCAACGCCCACCACATCATCGTTGGTGTAAACCCGGAATGTGGGGGACATCAGCGCCTCTTGGACTTCCGCCGATGCATCCCGGTTGCGAGAAGCCACCACGGTGGAAGAAGGCTTTCCTTGAACGATCTCTTTGGCTAGGTTGGGGCCCGACAACACACATACATGAGACGCAAGCGAGGGGGGCAGCTCTTCTTCCAAGACCTGGCTCATACGCTGGCCGGACTCTGGGTCCAGACCCTTCGCAACGCTCACGAAGATAGTTTCTCCTCGAACGTCGGAGGATATGCTGCGAAGATTGCTCCGAAAAGCTCTGGATGGTACGGCAACGATGGCTATGCGGGCGCCGTCCAAGGCTTCTGCCGGGTCTGCCGTTGCTGTCATGCTATCGGGGAAGGTTATTCCCGGCAGGCGGAGCGTGTGCTGCCGGTCCGTCTCCAGCTGGGCTGCTTCTTCTTCTGCGCGCGCCAAGAGCGCCACCGGGGCGCCCTTCCGGGCGATGGCGATTCCCAAGGTGGCGCCCCAGGTCGTTGCGCCAATGATGGCAACCTTGTTCAATGCCGCACCGCCTAACCCGTCCCCACCGGGGGCGAACCCGTTATCTTTTCAGCAGGCTTGCCCAATCTGTTCTCAGTGCCGTCTTTTAGCCTGCCAATGTTGCTCCTATGTTGCCAGATTATCACGATGCCGCCTATGCCGGTGTAGAACAGGTACGTGGATGGAGCATTATCCGTCAATGCCAAGACCAGCGACGCTACAAAAGCGGTTACAACCGCACAGATGGACCCAAGGGACAAGTATCTGGAAATGAGAGTGATGGGGACAAAGGCTGCCGCGGCTAAACCGCCGGCTACCGGCGACATCACCAGCAAGCCGCCCAGCCCCGTGGCGATCCCCCGTCCGCCGTGAAACCCAAGGAATATCGACCAGTTGTGGCCTGCCATCGCCGCCAGCCCTGCTGCCGTCTGTGCTGCGTACGTATCAGCTATCGCTTTGGCCAAGAGCACCGCCAACACACCTTTGCTCAAGTCTAGGACCAAAGCTGCGGCAGCAAGGAATCCTCCCGCAGTCCGAAGAACATTGGATGTTCCGATGCTGCCGCTTCCGTACTCCCTGATATCCATTCCCTTCACCATATGGGTCAGCAGGTAACCCCAAGGGACCGAACCCAAGAGGTAGGCGACCGGCAGGAAGAGCAGATATTGGCTGTATCCCTTGTCCATATCCAAGAGCAGCGCCACCGCAACCACATATACAGCCAGGACGGGAGCCAATGCCAACTTGAAGATGATGGAAGCCATGCGCTACCAACGTCCCTTGAATACCAACCTCAGATGGGTATGGGTAAACCCGAAGGTGACCCTGAGGCGGTTTTCCAGGTATCTGTGATAAGAAAAATGCACCAACGCCGGGTTATTGACCCGGATCAGAAAGGTGGGCGGGTTTATATCAACCTGTCGTATGTCACTGATACGAAGGCGTTTACCCTTGCGAGAAGGCGGCATATGGTCTGCCAGAGCATCCATCAGCGCATAGTTGAGCCGGCTGGGAGGAACGCGCCGGATTCGCTCGCCGTACAACTCGAATGCCAGGTCCATCACCTCCGGTATTCCCTCTCCCTTCATTGCGGAGGTGAAGGCGATGGGAACATAGGGCATGAAGTGAAGGCGCTGCCGGATGGTTTCTATGGCAATCTCCCGCTCCCCAGGGTCTTCTTGGGAAATCAGGTCCCATTTGTTCACCACCACGATCAGGCCCTTGTACTCATTCCAGACATCTCCGAATATGTGGGCATCTTGGGAGGTGGCCAGCTCCGAAGCATCCATAACCAGCAGGGCGACATCGCTCCGTTGGACAGCCCTCATGGACCTTATCACGCTGAAAAATTCGATGCCTCTGCCGATCTTTCCAGGGCGGCGGATGCCTGCTGTATCCACCAAGATAGCGGGCTTCCCCTGGTAGGTGAAGGGCGTATCCAGCGCATCCCGGGTCGTTCCCGGAATTTCGCTCACGATAGCTCGCTTCTCGCCCAAGATGGCATTCATGAGCATCGACTTGCCGACGTTGGTCCTCCCTATGATGGACAGTCGCATGACCTCAGAACCATCATCATCATCTTCCATCAAGGGAGCTTCGATGACCGGAATCACCTGCTCCATAAGATCGTAGATGCCCAGGTTGTGGTAGGCGCTGATCAACACCGGTTCAGTAAAGCCCAGCTGCATAAACTCGGCGGCGGATGCTCTGCGGTTTCTGTTATCAACCTTGTTGACCGCCAACACCAAGGGTTTTTTCATTCGGCGAAGCCAGTCGCTGATCTCGTGGTCCATTGGGACCAGACCGTCTTCCACATCCACGACAAATATGATCAGGTCAGCTTGGTCCACTGCTGCTTCCACCTGAGCTTTCACCTGATCCCGCAGCGTGTCTTGAGGATTGGGTTCCAAGCCCCCGGTATCTATCAGCACAAAATGGGCATAATCCCAGGAGACCTCCGATAGAAGGCGGTCCCTGGTCGTCCCCGGGATGTCGGTAACGATGGCATCCCGCCGATTCGCCAATCGGTTGAAAAGGGTGGACTTCCCCACGTTGGGGCGTCCTACGATAGCTACCAGTGGAAGAAGCATATAGATTTTCCTAGAGGATGTTGCTTACCGGGGCTGCGTATTTTGTTCTCCCTCAAATAGCAGCTCAAGAAGGGCTTTTTGGGCATGGAGACGGTTCTCTGCTTGGTGGAACACCACCGATTGGGGATGGTCCAGCATTCCTTCCGCCACCTCTTCTCCGTAGTGGGCCGGAAGGTCGTGCATGAAGATGGCATCCGGCTTGGCCCCGGAAAGAAGATCTGGGTCCACCATATACCCCACGAAGGCCTGCTGACGGGCCAAAGCGTCCTTTTCTTGCCCCATACTGGTCCAAACGTCGGTGTAGACCACATCGGCCCCGATAACAGCTTCTTGGGGGATCTGGAGGGAAACCACACTCCCGCCCAACCTTGCTGCACGGTCCAACGTCTCAGGATCCAACCCGTACCCTTGGGGAGACGCGATGGTGAAAGTTGCTCCTACGGATGCGGCGCCCAAGCACAAGCTGCGGGCAACGTTGTTGCCGTCGCCTATGAAGGCGATGTTGAGGTTCTCAAGCTGTCCTTTATGCTGGCAGATGGTCTGAAGGTCAGCCAAGGTCTGGCAAGGGTGCTCCCAATCAGAAAGAGCATTGACCACCGAAACGCTGGAAAAACGGGCCAGTTCTTGAAGCTGGACATGGGAAAACACCCTGGCAACCATGCAATTCACGTACCTGGACAGCACCTTGGATACATCGGATACAGCTTCCCGTACGCCAAGCCCAACCTCATCGGGGCCCATGTAGAAGGAGTATCCTCCCATCTGGGATACGCCCACCTGGAAGCTGGCTTTGGTCCGTAGGGACGGTTTCTCAAAGAGCAGGGCAACGGTTTTGCCCGCCAGCGCCGAGCTGGGCCGACCTTCCGCCATACAGGATGCTCTATGAACAACCTGGATGATCTCCGAGGGTGTAAGGTCCAATATGGATAGAATATCTTTTTTGCTCATAGCTTATCTGCCAGTCTGCATGATATCTCAGATGTACGGGGGTGTTCAAGGGAAGCCCCGCCGCAGTCGACCACCAAGTCCTTCTCTGCCAAGGTTTGGAGAACCTGGATTTAGCTTCCCCGGCAAGATAGAATAGGTTAATGGTCGGAGACCATCCTTACTTCCAGGATGTTAGCAACCGCCCAACGCCAGAACCACCATTCAGGAGATGATTACATGGTCAGCGAAAAGATAGTTCCGGGCCTGAAAGCCCGGAGCGAAACCTTGGTATGCGAACATAACATCGCTCACCACATCAGAAAGTTCAGCACTCCATCGATGATCCATCTCATGGAGAAAGCAGCCAGCATCGCTCTGGAACCATTTTTGGAAGCAGGCCAGGTTTCGGTGGGTTTCGAAGTCAACATCCGCCACAAAGGCCCCGCACCTGTGGGAGCCACCATCGTTGCCAATGCTGAGGTAACAAGTGTCGAACGGAACCGGGTCAACTTCAACGTGGATGCGTACTACGGAGAAACACAGATCGGCGAAGGCACCCACCAACGAGCCATCATCAGACCAAAACCGGACACACCCTAGAACACCGCCCGACTCAGTTGGTCACTGGGACTATGGGAAAGCATAGCATTGGAGCAAGTAAATGGGGCTGTTACTTCTGTAACAGCCCCATTTCATACAACTATGGCACGGAGATTACAGAAGCGGAGTACGAACGCATAGAGCCGTACCTACCGGTGCAACATGGCAACGTGAAGCTGTCGAACCTGCAAGCGTTAAATGAGGTCCTCTACGTTGCTGAATACGGCTGCAGGTGGAGAGGCCTGCCTCAAGATGCCGGCCCACCCCAAGGACCGTCGCAGTAACGGAGCAGGCCATTGGGGGAGCATTTTAGATTCCTCACCGCGGTTCGGAATGACAGCGGGTGCGTCCGGGATGACAGGGGGGCGTCGGAATGATAGCGGGGGCGTTCGGAGTGACGGTGGGGGCGTCGGAGTGACCCTCCCCATGTCACTATGAGGGCCCCCTCCTCCCCCTGTCATTCTGAGGCGCGCACGCCGAAGAATCTAAGATGCGGGCTCACCCCAAGGACCGTCGCAGTAACGGAGCAGGCCATTGGGGGGAGCATTTTAGATTCCTCACTGCGGTTCGGAATGACAGCGGGGGGCGTTCGGAATGACAGGGGGGGTTCGGAGTGACAGGGGGGGCGTTCGGAGTGACGGTGGGGGCGTCGGAGTGACCCTCCCCCTGTCACTATGAGGGCCCCCTCCTCCCTCTTATCCTGAGGAGCGCGCGCCCTCCTCCCCCTGTCATTCTGAGGCGCGCACGCCGAAGAATCTAAGATGCTGGCTCACCCCAAGGACCGTCGCGGTAACGAAGCAGGCCATTGGGGGAGCATTTTAGATTCCTCACTGCGGTTCGGAATGACAGCGGGGGGCGTTCGGAATGACAGGGGGGCGGTTCGGAATGACAGCGGGGGGGTTCGGAGTGACAGGGGGGGCGTCGGAGTGACCCTCCCCATGTCACTATGAGGGCGCTCCCTCCTCCCTCTTATCCTGAGGGGCGCGCGCCCCGCTCCCCCCGTCATTCTGAGGCGCGCACGCCGAAGAATCTAGGGTGCCGGCTCACCCCAAGGACCGTCGCAGTAACGGAGCAGGCCATTGGGGGGAGCATTTTAGATTCCTCACCGCGGTTCGGAATGACAGGGGGGGCGGTTCGGAGCGACCCTCCCCCCGTCATTCTGAGGCGCGCACGCCGAAGAATCTAAGATGCGGGCTCACCCCAAGGACCGTCGCAGTAACGGAGCAGGCCATTGGGGGGAGCATTTTAGATTCCTCACTGCGGTTCGGAATGACAGCGAGGGGCGTTCGGCATGACAGCGGGGGGTTCGGAGTGACAGGGGGGCGTCGGAGCGACCCTCCCCCCGTCATTCTGGGTGCCTCCTCCTCCCCCCGTCATTCTGGGCGCCTCCTCCTTCCCCTGTCATTCTGAGGCGCGCACCCTCCTCCCTGGTATCCTGAGGAGCGCCCCCTCCCCCCTGGTATTCTGAGGAGCGCGCACCCTCCTCCCCTGTCATTCTGAGGCGCGCACGCCGAAGAATCTAAGATGCCGGCTCACCCCAAGGATCGTCGCAGTAACGGAGCAGGCCATTGGGGGGAGCATTTTAGATTCCTCACCGCGGTTCGGAATGACAGCGGGGGCGTCGGAGCGACCCTCCACCCGTCATTCTGGGCGCCTCCTCCTCCCCCTGTCATTCTGAGGCGCGCACGCCGAAGAATCTAAGATGCCGGCTCACCCCAAGGACCGTCGCAGTAACGGAGCAGGCCATTGGGGGAGCATTTTAGATTCCTCACCGCGGTTCGGAATGACAGGGGGGCGGTTCGGAATGACAGCGGGGGCGTCGGAATGACAGGGGGGGCGTCGGAGTGACGGTGGGGGCGTCGGAGTGACAGCGGGGGGCGTTTGGAATGACGGTGGGGGTTCGGAGTGACGGTGGGGGCGTCGGAGTGACCCTCCCCATGTCACTATGAGGGCCACCTCCTCCTTCTTATCCTGAGGAGCGCGCCCTCTCCCCCCTGTCATTCTGAGGGCGCCCCCCTCCCCCCGTCATTCTTAGGCGCGCACGCCGTAGAATCTAATCAGTTGGTCTCTGGGGCTGCGGGAAGGCATTGCATTGGACCAAGTAAATGGGGCTGTTACCTCGGTAACAGCCCCATTCTGCATCTCTGCCAATATGCCCTTGGGCAGACCAGGTTCAGGGCAGACTTAAGCTTCTTCGGGTGGGGGAGTCATCATATCTATGACGCCTTGTCCCACGTAGCGGGAGACCTTGGTCTTGAACTCCCTTAGTTCTGCATCGCCTTCCGGGCCATCGGGAATCCGGCCGTTTTCGATCTTCTCCTTCAGGTCTTCGAAGACCAGGTCTTCGGACTTCCCGTGGGGAATCGTAAAGAACTCTTTGTCGAAGTGAGGGAGTTCTCCGGGGCCGTAGTAGCCCTTATCCCTGAGGCTGTATCCCTCCAGCAGATGGGTGCCCTTCCCCAGAATCTGGCCGGTCTCGTTGTAGTGGTCCAGCACAGGTTTCATACCGTACCGCTGAACAGGACAGACCTTCATGCACACGGCACACCCCTCGTATTGGGCCATGACGGGGCGGCAACGCCGGTAGATGAGCTTATTCTTTTCCACACCCCTCCACCAGACCTTATCGCGCATCAGCGCCCGGCCAGGGCACCGGTTCACGCACACCTGGCAGATGTTGCAAAAGGCGTGCATGCCATAATCAATGGGCTGATCATAGGTCACCTTGGCATCGGTGGAGATCAGCATCAGCCTGGCCCTGGAACCGAAGTGGGGCGATAGCAACTGGCCGTTAGCTCCCAGTTGACCCAGCCCAGCTTCAACGAACATCGGTATATAGGCGCCGCTGTTGTCGTTGGGGCTATGGACTTGGGCATGATAACCCAAGCTGCGTATGTAATCGGCCAGATCAAGACCCACCGCGCCCATCAGACGATACACGCCAAAGTGGGGACCTTCAGCTTCGATGCTGGGTGCGGTCTGGGTGGGTTCATAGTCCTGTTCCCATGCGAGGCAGATGGCGTTGGGGTACTGGGCCCATGATTTCTTGTATTTGAAGATGTACCGCATGTCCAGCTTGGTAATGCCGACCTCACCAAAGCCCAGTTCCTTTGCTTTGGTCTTGATTGCTTCACTTACATCCACGCCTGCGTCAGGCTCAGAAGTCGGTTCTATATCGCCGGTGTTAAGCGCTGCGGCCACGATGGGTCCGTTGAGGCGATCATGCATCTTCCTGTCTTCCAGCACCTCGTGGGTATACACGGTCCACACCCACTCCCGGTCGGCGGTCAACTCTACGTTCTGACTTTCTATCGGGTATTCCCGGCTGTAGAAATCCACATCAGCGGGGATTTGGGCAACCCCCGGAACCGTTTCCAACTCTTGAGGAACGTTGATTACGATTGGTTCATCGCCGTGATTCCTACCGGGGCGAGATATTTTGTGGCCTATCTTTAGCATGTCCTTACCTCCCCTTCAGGTCAGCGTAGTTTTGCAAAAACCGCAGGGCAAGCATGATCCCATCCTACGGTATATGACAGTTCCGCTCATTCTGACCATGTTGGCGGATGATGTCAAGCAGTATCAGGTAATGGACTATATCCAATATTTGATCATAGAAGGCTATTTCACTTACTGCCCGGCCTTCGCACCCAGCCGGCGGGCTACCATCGCATCTGCCAGAGGACTTTGAGCAGACCTGATTTTGATGTTCACCAAAGATGGTTTGCCCGAAGCCAATGCCCGCTCGACGGCAGGAGCCACATCTGCCACCTGCTCGACATACTCCCCGTAGCCTCCCAGGGTTTCCACGATCCGTTCGTAGTTGACAAACCTCAGGTCAGTAGCCACGGCCCGCCCGTAGTATGCCAACTGGAAGTTCTTGTCGATGCCCCATGCCGAATCGTTACCCATTACAGCTGTTATGGGTAGATTGTGGCGAACGGCAGTATCGTATTCCATGGCGTAGAAACCTATGGAACCGTCGCCGGTGAACAGGAGCACCTTGGCATCGGGCTGGGCCAGCTTGGCCGACAGCGCATAAGGCAACCCGCACCCCAAATGGCTCAGGGGGCCCAAGCGCATCCAGTGCCCCGTCTTACTTGCTTTGAAGTACGACCGCCCCCACTGAGCATAATCCCCACCATCGAAAATGAGGAAGGTGTCATCATCGATCAGGTGATCGATTTCCGTGAAGACGTTCATCGGGTGCATCGGAAGCTCGCGGCCGGCCTGAGCTTCCAAGCTGTCGGTCCAACCTTGGCGGTCTTGGCGAAGCTGGTCGATCCAAGGTGCGATCTTCTGGCTTGGCCAAGCGGACTTCTTTGATTCTTGGGTAAGCTGTTCCACCACTGCACCCAAATCTCCCACGATACCCACCGAAACGCCGCGATTTCGCCCGATTTCCCCAGGGGAAGGATCGACCTGTATGAGATTGGCTACAGCATTGAAGTAGGGGGGTTGCCCATAGCGGTACCGGTGATCGAACCGCTTACCCAACAGCAACACCGCATCAGCTTCCCGGAACCGGCGGGCAGCAGCATTGAGCGCCCCGTCAGCATAGCCGAAGCACAGGGGATGGTCGTCGGAGACCAAGCCCCGGGCCTGCTCCACCGTGAACACGGGTATGCCAGTGGTTTCCACCAGCTCCGTCATCATTTCGGTGGATACGGAGTACCGGGCAGCATTGGCAGCTATGATGACAGGTTTCTCTGCTGCCGACAGCATCTGCACGGCCTCTTTGATCAGTTCAGGGTCGCCGTGGGAGCGTCCACCGTTTCGGTACTGATCGGGGCTGTACCTGGGCAGGTCGCCTTCGGAACATTCAGCCTCCTGAATGTCGAGGGGAATAGTCAGATGGACAGGGCCGGGGCGCCCGGACAGTGCGGTGCGAAAGGCGGTGGCTACGTACTCGGTGATACGGCTGCGATCATGCACCAGCCATGAACCTTTGGTCATGGGAACTGCGATGTCCACTTGGTCGATCTCCTGAAAAGCGTACATTCCCTTTTCAGGCAGCTCGGCAGCGCCGGAAATGAACACAACCGGGCTTTCGGAGGTGTAGATGTTGGGCAGGGCTGAGATAGCATTGGAGAAGCCGGGGCCGCCGGTGAACATAGCTACCGCAGGTTCCCCGGTTATCCGGCACCACGCGTCAGCCATGTGCATGGCAGCTGCTTCATGGCGGGTGTCGATAAATTCCAATCCCTCATTTTCCACCGCATCCACCAAGGGCAGAATGGTGTCGCCCACTATGGTGAATATCCTCTTGATCCCCTCTTGTTTGAGGGCCCTGACCATCACATGAGCCCCCGTCAGCTTTGCCATAGCTTCTCCTTTTGCCAGCTGAGTGCACCCCGGCTTCCACCTGAGTGCACCCTGACTTCCAGCTGAGTGCATCCTGACTTCCATCTGAGTGCATCCTGACTTCTTGAACCCTTAGAGCTTACAGCTTGGGGGTTCGTACATCAAGGTAACCGTTCAGACCCCACGAGCTGAAACATGAGAGCCTGCTAACATCGTCATTCCGACCCCCCCACCGTCATTCCGCCCCCCATCCTGTCGTTCCGCCCCCCACCCTGTCGTTCCGACCCCCCGCCGTCATTCCGAACGGAGTGAGGAATCTAAGATGCTCCCTCCGATGACTGGTTCATTTCTCCGACGACCCAGCGGGTGCCCAAGCACCTTAGATTCTTCGTCGTGCGCTCCTCAGAATGACAAGGGGGGAAGGGTGCTCCTCAGAATGACAGGGAGGGAAGGCGCTCCTCAGGATGACAGCGATGGGAGGGGGCTCCTCAGAATGACGGGGGAGGGGATGTCATTCCGATCCCCCACTGTCATTCCGATCCCCCACTGTCATTCCGATCCCCCCACTGTCATTCCGAACGGAGTGAGGAATCTAAGATGCTCCCTCCGATGTCCTACCCATTACTACGATGAGCTGGCGGGTAAGCCAGCACCTTAGATTCTTCGGAGTGCGCTCCTCAGAATGACAGGGGAGGGGATGTCATTCCGATCCCCCCACCGTCATTCCGGTCCCCCCACTGTCATTCCGAACGGAGTGAGGAATCTAAGATGCTCCCTCCAGTGGCCTACCCATTACTACGACGAGCTGGCGGGTGAGCCAGCACCTTAGATTCTTCGGAGTGCGCTCCTCAGAATGACAGGGGAGGGGATGTCATTCCGACGCTCCCCTGTCATTCAGATTCCCCCACTGTCATTCCGAACGGAGTGAGGAATCTAAGATGCCCCTTCAGAAGGAATCCTTTGCTCCGAAGACCCAGCATGTCGCCAAGATTTTAGATTCCTCGTCGTGCGCTCCTCGGAATGACAGGGTGGGGAGGCACTCCTCAGGATGACAGCGATGGGAGGGGGCTCCTCAGGATGACAGCGATGGGAGGGGGCTCCTCAGAATGACAGCGATGGGAGGGGGCTCCTCAGAATGACGGGGGAGGGTGCGGTCCTCAGGATGACAGGGAAGAGTGCGCTCCTCAGAATGACATCAATAACATGTCATTCAGATCCCCCACCGTCATTCCGAACGGAGTGAGGAATCTAAGATGCTCCCTCCAATGGCCTACCCATTACTACGACGAGCTGGCGGGTGAGCCAGCATCTTAGATTCTTCGGAGTGCGCTCCTCAGAATGACAAAGGGGGGAGGGTGCTCCTCAGAATGACAGGGGAGGGGATGTCATTCCGACGCTCCCCTGTCATTCAGATTCCCCCACTGTCATTCCGAACGGAGTGAGGAATCTAAGATGCCCCTTCAGAAGGAATCCTTTGCTCCGAAGACCCAGCATGTCGCCAAGATTTTAGATTCCTCGTCGTGCGCTCCTCGGAATGACAGGGAGGGAAGGCGCTCCTCAGGATGACAGCGATGGGAGGGGGCTCCTCGGGATGACAGCGATGGGAGGGGGCTCCTCAGGATGACAGGGAAGAGTGCGCTCCTCAGGATGACAGCGATGGGAGGGGGCTCCTCGGGATGACAGGGAGGGAAGGCGCTCCTCGGAATGACAGGGAGGGAGGGCACTCCTCAGGATGACAGGGAGGGAAGGCGCTCCTCGGGATGACAGGGAGGGAGGGGGCTCCTCGGGATGACAGGGAGGGAAGGCGCTCCTCGGGATGACGGGGGAGGGTGCGCTCCTCAGGATGACGGGGGAAGGGAGGGGCTTCCCACGACGACTAGGAGGGGAGGGAACCCCCCAGTACTACGACTATGAGAGGGCGATTACCTGCACTTCGCACCAAGCCGGAACAGCTACGCATCAAGTTTTGGCTTGCTTAACCCCGTGAGCTAAGTTATTTTGAACTGCAGCTTGCAGGGAGGTGATTGATGCGTATAGCAATTGTTGGCGCGGGTGCGGTCGGAGGATATTTCGGAGGGCTGTTGGCCAAAGCCGGCAACCACGTTACGTTGATCGCCCGTGGTCCCCATCTTGAAGCTATCCGCAGCAAGGGTTTGGAGGTGCGGAGCCACTGGAGCAACTTCACCATTTCCGTCGATGCAACCAACGATCCTGCCGAGGTGGGCCCTGTCGATCTGGCAATTCTGGCAGTAAAGACCTACCAGAATGCTGCTGTGGTACCCGCCATAGCGCCCCTTGTGGGTGGCAACTCCTGCATCATGACCCTGCAGAATGGTGTGGAAGCATACAAGGAGGTGGGTTCGGCTTATGGCATGGACCATGTGCTTCCGGGAGCAGCGTACATCGAAGTTCATGTGGCTGCGCCGGGTGTGATCGAACAGGTTGGCGAGGTGGTGCGAATCGTGTTCGGCGAAGTGGAGGGCGCTGCGACTCAGCGAGCTTTGGACATTCAAAGTACCCTCGAAGCTGCCAATATACGCGCTGAGCTAGCTGACGACGTGGTGAAGACCTTGTGGACGAAGTTCATCTTCATAGCCACCTTGGCAGGGACCACCAGCACATCCAGATCATCTATGGAGCCCCTTTTGTCCAACCCCGCATCCAAGAAGGTGATCGTAGCATGTCTGCGGGAAATCGAAGCTGTGGGCAGAGCTTGCAGCATAGACCTGGATGCCGATGTCGTAGAACGCACCATGGCATACATGGAATCCACGGCCAAGGACCTCCGCGCTTCAATGCACACCGATCTTGAACAGGGCAGACCCTTGGAACTGGAAGCTCTCAACGGAGCGGTCGTGCGCTTGGGGCAGCAGGTGAACATCCCAACCCCGGTGAATGATATCCTCTACGCCCTGCTGGCAGTCCACAAAAATGGCCCCGCCTAACCACACCAATCAAGAACCTCCGCACTGGGGATCAGGTGAGCACCCTCCCCTCCCTCTGTCATTCTGAGGAACGCCCTCTCCCCCCCTGTCATTCTGTCATCCTGAGGCACACACTCCCTCCCCTGTCATTCTGAGGCGCGCGCCCTCTCCCCCTGAGGCACACACTCCCTCTCCTGTCATTCTGAGGAGCGCGCCCTCCTCCCCCCTGTCATTCTGAGGAGCGCGCCCTCCTCCCCCCTGTCATTCTGAGGAGCACCCTCCTCCCCTCTCATTCTGAGGGGCACACACTCCCTCCCCTGTCATTCTCAGGGGCACACACTCCCTCCCCTGTCATTCTCAGGGGCACACACTCCCTCCCCTGTCATTCTCAGGGGCACACACTCCCTCCCCTGTCATTCTCAGGGGCACACACTCCCCTCCCTGTCATTCTCAGGGGCACACACTCCCTCCCCTGTCATTCTCAGGGGCACACACTCCCCTCCCTGTCATTCTCAGGGGCACACACTCCCTCCCCTGTCATTCTCAGGGGCACACACTCCCTCCCCTGTCATTCTCAGGGGCACACACTCCCTCCCCTGTCATTCTCAGGGGCACACACTCCCCTCCCTGTCATTCTCAGGGGCACACACTCCCTCCCCTGTCATTCTCAGGGGCACACACTCCCTCCCCTGTCATTCTCAGGGGCACACACTCCCTCCCCTGTCATTCTCAGGGGCACACACTCCCTCCCCTGTCATTCTCAGGGGCACACACTCCCTCCCCTGTCATTCTCAGGGGCACACACTCCCTCCCCTGTCATTCTCAGGGGCACACACTCCCTCCCCTGTCATTCTCAGGGGCACACACTCCCTCCCCTGTCATTCTCAGGGGCACACACTCCCTCCCCTGTCATTCTCAGGGGCACACACTCCCTCCCCTGTCATTCTCAGGGGCACACACTCCCTCCCCTGTCATTCTCAGGGGCACACACTCCCTCCCCTGTCATTCTCAGGGGCACACACTCCCTCCCCTGTCATTCTCAGGGGCACACACTCCCTCCCCTGTCATTCTCAGGGGCACACACTCCCTCCCCTGTCATTCTCAGGGGCACACACTCCCTCCCCTGTCATTCTCAGGGGCACACACTCCCCTCCCTGTCATTCTGAGGGGCTCCCTCTCCCCCTGTCATTCTGAGGCGCGCACGCCGAAGAATCTAAGATGCTGGCTGACACGATGGACCGCCGTAGTAATGGGGTGGCCATTGGAGGGGGCATTTTAGATTCCTCGTTCCACTCGGAATGACAGTAGGGGGCGTTCGGAGTGACACTCCCCACTGTCATTCTGAGGCGCGCCCTCCGAAGAATCTAAGATGCTGGCTGACACGATGGACCGTCGTAGTAATGGGGTGGCCATTGGAGGGGCATTTTAGATTCCTCACTCCGTTCGGAATGACAGTGGGGGGCGTTCGGAGTGACACTCCCCACTGTCATTCTGAGGCGCGCCCTCCGAAGAATCTAAGATGCTGGCTCACACGATGGATTGTCGTAGTAATGGGGTGGCCATTGGAGGGGGCATTTCAGATTCCTCGTTCCACTCGGAATGACAGTAGGGGGCGTTCGGAATGACAGTGAGTGGACTCGGAATTACATGAGGGGCATGGGCGGGGAGGGGGCATGGGAAGGAGTGGCGACCCTGCCCAGGCCATTTCGCGGGGCACCCTCCCTCTCATGTCATTCTGAGGGGCGCTCTTTCTCCCCCCTGTCATTCTGAGGCGCGCACGCCGAAGAATCTAAGATGCTGGCTCACACGATGGATTGTCGTAGTAATGGACAGGCCATCAGAGAGAGATTTTAGATTCCTCACTCCGTTCGGAATGACATGAGGGGCATGGGCGGGGAGGGGGCATGGGAAGGAGTGGCGACCCTTCCCATGCCATTCCGCGGGGCACACACTCCCTCCCCTGTCATTCTGAGGAGCACCCTCCTCCCCTGCCATTTCGCGGGGCACCCTCCCCTTCCGCCCATGTCATTCTGAGGCGCGCCCTCTCCCCCCTGTCATTCTGAGGCGCGCACGCCGAAGAATCTAAGATGCTGGCTGACATGATGGACTGTCGTAGTAATGGGGTGGCCATTGGAGGGGGCATTTTAGATTCCTCACTCCGTTCGGAATGACAGTGGGGGCGTTCGGAGTGACGCTCCTTCCCAGGCCATTTCGCGGGGCGCCCTCCCTCTCATGTCATGCTGAGGGGATGCCCTCTCCCCCCTTATCATTCTTAGGGGCACACACTCCCTCCCCTGTCATTCCGGGGCGCGCCCTCTCCCCCCTGTCATTCTGAGGCGCGCACGCCGAAGAATCTAAGGTGCCTCCTCACCCGAAAGACCGTCGTAGTAATGGGGTGGCCATTTGGAGAGGCATTTTAGATTCCTCACTCCGTTCGGAATGACAGTGGGTGGCGTTCGGAGTGACGCTCCTTCCCAGGCCATTTCGCGGGGCGCCCTCCCTCTCATGTCATTCTGAGGGGCTCCCTCTCCCCCTGTCATTCTGAGGCGCGCACGCCGAAGAATCTAAGATGCTGGCTCAAACGATGGACCGTCGTAGTAATGGGGTGGCCATCAGAGAGAGATTTTAGATTCCTCACTCCGTTCGGAATGACAGGGGGGCGTTCGGAATGACGGTGGGGGGACTCGGAATGACAGGGGGGCGTTCGGAATGACAGGGGGGCGTTCGGAATGACGGTGGGGGGACTCGGAATGACGGTGGGGGGACTCGGAATGACAGGGGGGCGTTCGGAATGACGGTGGGGGGACTCGGAATGACGGTGGGGGGACTCGGAATGACATGGGGGCATGGGCCGGGTGGGGGGCATGGGCGGGGAGGGGGCTTGGGGCGTTCGGGGTGACGGCGTGGGGGCGTGGGGGGCTTGGTGATGGATGCTACTAGGCCAATACCATTATGGAGCTGGATTTTATGACCAAGTAAACATCTTGGCCCTCCCGGAGGGCCAGGTTTTCCAGTGCTTCAGAAGTTATTTCCACCATGAGGGTCGTCCCAACATCGGCATATACCAGCACACTGCCATCCACACGATGAATATCTTCGATTCGCCCCCGAAGGATGTTGCGGGCGCTCAGACGAGTCGGAGGATCCAGAGCGATGATAATATCCCCCGCGCGTATAGCGACGGAAAGAAGGTCTCCGGCTGTTATGTGCTCTGGAATGCCTGTGAGCCACAGCAGGGCATCCCCCGTTTTGATAGGGGTTAAGCTGCTTCCGGACGGGTCCTCCACCACCTCCGCATCCAACATGTTTTCCAAGCTTCCGAGCCCCACCAAGGAGTGCACATAAGGCTCAAGCAGCACCTTGCGCGGTTGGTCGAAAGCCAGCTGCTTGCCATGGGATATGGCCAAAGCAGCATCCGCAATGGCCATCACCTCTGATATGGCATGGGAGACGTAGATCATGGGGATGGACAGGTCTTTGTGCAATGCCTTCAGGTACCTGAGAATGCGCCCCCTTAGACCCATATCCAGGGCACTCAATGGTTCATCCAAGAGAAGCAGCTCCGGCGAAGTAGCCAAAGCCCTGGCCAATGACACCCTCTGTTGTTCTCCTGCGGACAAATTGGCTGGACGGCGGTCCAAGAGCAGGCCCAAGTCCAAGATATCAATGAGCTGGTCCGGCTGGACTCGTCGCAGTTCCGGGGGAGTGCGTTTGTAGCCGTAGTAGATGTTTTCCCTGACCCGGTAGTGGGGAAACAGCAACCCCTCTTGGAACATATAACCTACCCGCCGCTCTTCCGGCCTCAGGTTGACCTTCTTATCCGACGACGCCAGCATCTGCTGATTTAGCAGGATTTCACCTTCGTCAATCGTTCTCAGACCGGCGATGCAATCCAGGATAGTGGTTTTGCCGCTGCCCGAAGGTCCGAAGATCGCTGTTATACCCGCTGAAATCGAAGCTGCAACCTTCATTTCGAAGCCCGGATAGGTCTTGGCGATATTTAGTTTAAGGAAAGGTTGTTCCATGTTGTGTTACCGCCGGCTGCCTCAGCTCCTGGCCGGAGACCGCCGTGCTATGTACTGGTGCACCATCAAAGCAATCAGAGCCAGCGCCATGGATGCCACTATGAGCCTTACTGCCGCCGCATCATCTCCTACTTGGATGCGGTTGAAGACAAATAGGGGTATGGTCTGAGTCCGGCCCGGTATGTTCCCTGCCACCACGATGGTGGCTCCGAACTCTCCCAACCCCCGGGCAAAACCCAGGAGTATCGCGGCTATGATGCCCCTGCGAGCCAAGGGCACGGTCACCATGAAGAAGGTCCGCAACCGCCCAGCTCCCAAACTTCTGGAAGCGAACTCCAAGCGCGGGTCTACGCTCGACATCGCAACCTCGATAGCTCTGACCATGAGGGGCATGGATACAAGACCCGCCGCCAGCGCTGCTGCCACCCATGTGAACACCACGTCCACGCCAAACCAATCTTGGAGGGCTTTTCCTATCGGCCCTCCCCGTCCCATGAGAAGGAGCAGAAGGTACCCGGTCACCACCGGCGGCAGCACCAACGGAAAGGATACCAAGGTATCCAGCACAGATTTGCCGGGCAAGGAGGATTTGGCTAGGAGCCACCCCATCCACAACGCAAAGGGAAGAGCCAGCAGGGTGCCCACTGCTGCCACCTGCAACGAAAGGGCAATCACCTGCATTTCTTCCGACGAAATCACTGTTTTACCCTCCCCCGAAGGGTATTATAGCAACCCGGTATGAAGCTAACGGAGATCGGGCGCCGGCGTACCCGGATATTCATGGCCCCAGAACCGGTGTGAACCCATGAAGCTGGAAGATGTCCTTGGCATCGTCACTGGCAAGATATTCCACGAACCGGCTGGCAGCCTCGTTATGTTCGGACCGTCGTATGATCGCTGCTGGGTACACGATGGGCGAATGGGTCCGGGGCGGTATTTCATCAAGTATTCGGGCGGTATCGTTAGCTAGGATGTCGGTCTTGTAGATGATTCCCACATCTGCGTTCTTGGTTTCAACATAGCTCAGCGCAGCTCTGACATCCGAGCTGGGAAGTATGTTGGGTTCCAGCTGGTCCCATAAGTCCAAGCTTATGAGCGCTTCCTTGGCATATCGACCTGCCGGCGCCAGGTCCGGGTCGGCGATGGTCAGGCGAACATTGCTTCCGGCCAGGTCTTCCAAAGAACCGATCCCCGCATCCTCTGATACCGAGGGTATTCCTACGAGCGCCAAGCTGTTGGTCAAGATGTTTCTACGGCTCTGGGGGGATAATAGATCGGAAGCTTCCAGCAAATCCATGGGACTTGAGCCTGCTGAGATGAATACGTCACCCGGAGCTCCCCTGATGATCTGCTGGGCCAGCGCCGTAGATCCCCCCAGGTGCAGGTCCACGCCAATCCCGGTATCGCCGGTGAACCGGTCTGCCACCTCGTCCATAACGTCGGTGAGACTGGCGGCAGTGAACACCAATACGGTTTCCTGCTGTCCGCTGCGGCAAGCCCCAACAGCAACCATGAGTAGCAGAAGCAGTGCGGCAAAGGGCAGCAGGCGCTTCATTGAGCCAGCGAACCTAGAGCTTCTACGACGGAGCTTTATCTTGCTGGAAGGGCGGCAGCAATAAACGCCGGAATCATGGTCAGATAGCGCCATCATGCTTCAGAGACCGTATCTCATCGGTGGAATATCCCAGGTCCGTCAGCACCTCTTCGGTGTGCTCACCCAACATGGGCGGGTGGCGCCTCACGGTCGGCGGGGTATCGTACAGCTTCAGCGGGCTGGCTGGCACCTTCAGGTTGGGAGCTTGGGGGTGCTCTATCGATGTCAACATATTGCGGGCTTCCACCTGCGGGTCGGCGGTCACATCAGCGATGTTTTTGATGGGTCCGCACGGAACGCCGGCATTTTCGATTGCCGTCAGCCAGTGCGAAGCAGGTCTGGTTTTGAACAGCTCGAACAATATGCCGTTCAACTCTTCCCTGTTATGCACGCGGGATGTGTTGTCCTTGAACCTGTCATCATACGCCAGTTCATCGCAGCCGATGGCCGGGCACAACCGTTGCCACAAACCGTCGTTGGCACAACCGATGATGAAATAAGCATCGGCAGAAGGAAAACACTGATAGGGGGCTAAACTGGGATGAGCGGACCCCATTGGTGTGGGAACTATGCCTGTAGCCAGGTAGGCAACGGCATGGTAGCTCATGTTGGCTATCTGACCTTCCAAGAGGGATGCTTCCAGGTACTGACCTTCCCCGGACCTCTCCCGGGCCAGCAATGCTGTGGTTATGGAGCCATAAGCCATCATCCCGGTGAATATATCCACCACAGAATAGCCGGCTCGCAGGGGAGACCCGCCAGCTTCTCCTGTGGTGCTCATCAAGCCGCCGTACCCTTGAATGATAAGGTCATAGCCCGGCCGGTCTGCCAAGGGGCCTGTCCTGCCAAAGCCTGAGATGGAGCAGTACACGATCTTGGGATTGAGTTTTTTCACTTGATGATAACCGATGCCCATACGGTCGGCGGTGCCTGCCCGGTAGCTTTCGATCATCACATCAGCATTTTCTGCCAGCTTTAGACAAATATCCACCGCCCGCTTGTCTCGAAGGTTTAGGGTTATGCTGCGCTTATTTCGGTTGAAGGAAGCGAAATGGACGCTAACCTCATCCCAAAACGGGGTCCATGATCGCGTTTCATCCCCCTTGGAGGGTTCTTCCACCTTGATTACATCAGCGCCCATATCCCCCAGCATCATGGTGCAAAAGGGCCCGGCCAAGGTCCGGGTCATATCCAACACATTGAGTCCATGCAGCGCAGTAGCCAACTATCCCTCCGAAGCTACGGGTGCAGCGCGTGCCGTACCCGCCAGAAACCAGACCGGATTATACCAAAATCCACCGCATAAACCACCGGGAACACATCCGGCAACTGTCCAATCTCCATGAGTTGAAGCATGAGGGCCTGCCGCTGATGCTCTCCATTTCACGACAGACCAGCGTGTGTGCCAGAATTTTAGATTCTTCGTCGTGCGCTCCTCAGAATGACAGGGGAGGGGGGTGCTCCTCACAATGGCAATGAGAGGGGGACTCCTAAGAATGACAGGGGAGGGGGGTGCTCCTCACAATGACACGAAGGGGAGGGCACCCCGCGGAATGGCAAGGGAAGGGTGCCACTCCGCCCCAAGCCCCCTCCACGCCCATGCCCCATGTCATTCCGAGTCCCCCACTGTCATCCCCCCCATGTCATTCCGAACGGAGTGAGGAATCTAAGATGTTCCTCTGATGGCCTGTCTATTACTACGACGAGCTGGGCTGTGAGCCAGCACCTTAGATTCTTCGGCGTGCGCGCCTCAGAATGACAGGGGAGGAGTGCGCGCCTCAGAATGACGGGGGGAGGGGGTGCTCCTCAGAATGACATCAATAACATGTCATTCCGAATCCCCCCACTGTCATTTCGACCGCCCCCCATGTCATTCCGCACCCCCCACCTGTCATTCCGAACGGAGTGAGGAATCTAAGATGTTTCTCTGATGGCCTGTCCATTACTACGACGAGCTGGGTTGTGAGCCGGCACCTTAGATTCTTCGGCGTGCGCGCCTCAGAATGACAGGGGAGGAGTGCGCGCCTCAGAATGACGGGGGGAGGGGGTGCTCCTCAGAATGACATCAATAACATGTCATTCCGAATCCCCCCACTGTCATTTCGACCGCCCCCCATGTCATTCCGCACCCCCCACCTGTCATTCCGAACGGAGTGAGGAATCTAAGATGTTTCTCTGATGGCCTGTCCATTACTACGACGAGCTGGGTTGTGAGCCGGCACCTTAGATTCTTCGGCGTGCGCGCCTCAGAATGACAGGGGAGGAGTGCGCGCCTCAGAATGACGGGGGGAGGGGGTGCTCCTCAGAATGACATCAATAACATGTCATTCCGAATCCCCCCACTGTCATTTCGACCGCCCCCCATGTCATTCCGCACCCCCCACCTGTCATTCCGAACGGAGTGAGGAATCTAAGATGTTTCTCTGATGGCCTGTCCATTACTACGACGAGCTGGGTTGTGAGCCGGCACCTTAGATTCTTCGGCGTGCGCGCCTCAGAATGACAGGGGAGGAGTGCGCGCCTCAGAATGACGGGGGGAGGGGGTGCTCCTCAGAATGACATCAATAACATGTCATTCCGAATCCCCCCACTGTCATTTCGACCGCCCCCCATGTCATTCCGCACCCCCCACCTGTCATTCCGAACGGAGTGAGGAATCTAAGATGTTTCTCTGATGGCCTGTCCATTACTACGACGAGCTGGGTTGTGAGCCGGCACCTTAGATTCTTCGGCGTGCGCGCCTCAGAATGACAGGGGAGGAGTGCGCGCCTCAGAATGACGGGGGGAGGGGGTGCTCCTCAGAATGACATCAATAACATGTCATTCCGCACCCCCCACCTGTCATTCCGAACGGAGTGAGGAATCTAAGATGTTCCTCTGATGGCCTGTCCATTACTACGAGCAGCCATGATGTGAGCCGGCACCTTAGATTCTTCGGCGTGCGCGCCTCAGAATGACGGGGGGGGGGGGGGGTGCTCCTCAGAATGACATCAATAACATGTCATTCCGAGTCCCCTCACTGTCATTCCGACCCCCCACTGTCATTCCGAACGGAGTGAGGAATCTAAGATGTTCCTCTGATGGCCTGTCCATTACTACGAGCAGCCATGATGTGAGCCGGCACCTTAGATTCTTCGGCGTGCGCGCCTCAGAATGACGGGGGGGGGGGGGGGGGGGGCGCTCCTCAGAATGATATCAATAACATGTCATTCCGAGTCCCCTCACTGTCATTCCGACCCCCCACTGTCATTCCGAACGGAGTGAGGAATCTAAGATGTTCCTCTGATGGCCTGTCCATTACTACGAGCAGCCATGATGTGAGCCGGCACCTTAGATTCTTCGGCGTGCGCGCCTCAGAATGACGGGGGGGGGGGGGGGGGGGGGTGCTCCTCAGAATGACATCAATAACATGTCATTCCGAGTCCCCTCACTGTCATTCCGACCCCCCACTGTCATTCCGAACGGAGTGAGGAATCTAAGATGTTCCTCTGATGGCCTGTCCATTACTACGAGCAGCCATGATGTGAGCCGGCACCTTAGATTCTTCGGCGTGCGCGCCTCAGAATGACGGGGGGGGGGGGGGGGGGGGCGCTCCTCAGAATGATATCAATAACATGTCATTCCGAGTCCCCTCACTGTCATTCCGACCCCCCACTGTCATTCCGAACGGAGTGAGGAATCTAAGATGTTCCTCTGATGGCCTGTCCATTACTACGAGCAGCCATGATGTGAGCCGGCACCTTAGATTCTTCGGCGTGCGCGCCTCAGAATGACGGGGGGGGGGGGGGGGGGGGGGCGCTCCTCAGAATGATATCAATAACATGTCATTCCGAGTCCCCTCACTGTCATTCCGACCCCCCACTGTCATTCCGAACGGAGTGAGGAATCTAAGATGTTCCTCTGATGGCCTGTCCATTACTACGAGCAGCCATGATGTGAGCCGGCACCTTAGATTCTTCGGCGTGCGCGCCTCAGAATGACGGGGGGGGGGGGTGCTCCTCAGAATGACATCAATAACATGTCATTCCGAGTCCCCTCACTGTCATTCCGACCCCCCCCATGTCGTTCCGCACCCCCCACCTGTCATTCCGAACGGAGTGAGGAATCTAAGGTCCCCCTCTGATGGCCTGCCCGTTACTACGACGGTCCATCGGGTGGGCAGGCATCTTAGATTCTTCGGCGTGCGCGCCTCAGAATGACAGGAGGGAGGAGGTGCTCCTCAGCATGACAGGGGAGGGGAAGGGCGCTTCTTGGAATCACGATGAGGGGGGGAGGGCGCGTTCCTCAGAATGACAATTGGGGGGAGGGGACCCTCGAGTGGGGACGCGATTGCCTGCATTTCTCACCAAGGAGGGGGGAGGGGACCCTCGGTGTGGCGACGGAAGGAGGGGCGGTTGCTGGCATTTCTCATCAAGTGTGGGCGGTTACTGTACCAGACCGCAAGCCGAATCTGCTAGAATTATCCTATGTACGCATTGATCTGAGGGGTTTTATGGCATGGGTTCCCTTCACAATTCCGTTAATAGTCGGTGACCGGGTTTGTGCTATTCTAGTGGATAGAAAAACGGATACTTTTGGTGATGCATTGAACTTAAGACGCCCTTCGCGGCTTTGGGCTTATTCAGCTCTGTTGGCTGTTCTTGTGCTGCTGACGGCAGCTTCCTGCATCGGCGGCACCGTAGAAAATACCGAGGAACCCGCCGCAACACCGCAGCAGCTACCATCTCTAACTGATGTTGCACAAGAAAATATAGACCTGACCGATGCGATTGCCGATGCTATCGTGGCAGGCCAAGAGCAGGTTATCAGCCGCATATACAACGAGTCCCTACCGTCTGTCACCCATATACATGTGATCCAACAGATAGATGGGTCCGGGGAATCGTCGCCTTTCGGTTTCCCTTCACCCTTTGGGGATGATCAATTTCGCAGAGCCGAAGGTTCCGGGTTCATATGGGACCAAGATGGCCGGGTAGTCACCAACTACCATGTCATCGCCGATGCCGACCAGGTATTTGTGGTTACGGCCGACGATATATGGCGGGAGGCGGAGGTGCTGGGATTCGACCCCGACTCGGACTTGGCCGTACTTCAGATGACGGAACCCCCGGACGATCTGGCGCCGTTGCTTTTGGGGGATAGCGACGCCCTGAGCGTTGGTCAGCTGGTAATCGCTATAGGCAACCCGTTTGGGCAAGAGTTCACTGTCACCGGCGGCATAGTCAGTGCCTTGGAACGGACCATCAGCAGCGGCAACAGCCCCTTTTCCATTCCCAAGATCATCCAGACCGACGCAGCTATCAATCCAGGCAATTCGGGCGGGCCGCTGTTGGACCGGACTGGTCAGGCCATCGGCATCAACACACAGATCGCCACCCTCAGCGGGTCCAACTCCGGGATAGGCTTTGCCATACCCATCAACACCGCCAAGCAGGTGATTCCGGCTCTGATCAACGAAAGACGTTTTGTATATGCGTGGCTGGGCATCACAGGGCAGCCCGTCAATAGCCGGCTGGCAGATCTCATGAACCTGCCACCCAACACCCGGGGAGCATTGGTTGTGGATGTTGCCAATAATGGCCCCGCGGGGAAAGCGGGCCTGCAGGGCAGCGATTCAACTATGACCGTCCAAGGACTAACCTACGCGCTGGGGGGTGATGTGATCACAGCCATAGACGATATGCCCATCGACGGAATAAATGACCTCATCGCTTACCTGAATCAGGAGACGCGTCCCGGCGATCAGATAGTCCTGGATATAATCCGCAGCTCAACAGAAAACATGGTCATCACCGTAGAATTGGAGTCGCGTCCAGAGCAGGGCTGATGATGCGAGTCGAGCCGGTTTCACAACTCTGTTACACTGTGCTGATGCAGGAAACCCTGGGAGGCACGACAGGATGACCAAGTCCATCTTCTTCGCCGGTTCTGGAGCTTCGGTCCCCTTTGGTGTCCCAACCACAGCACAGATGACGCAGAGCTTCGAAGCAAAGCTGTCCAAAGAACCCTCATCCGAATATAAGCTCTATGATGAGCTGAAGTACCGTCTCCGCGACTACCCCATCTACGACCTTGAAGCTATGATCACCATACTTCAAGATATCATCGACATCCAAGAAGTACCCAAGAAAGTGTTCAGTCATCCTTCTGTGGTGTACTTTTCCACCTGCGCCCACAGGTACAACGGCATGCTCGACATGATGGCAAAGTTCGGCAGCCGCCACCAACCAACCGCCTGCAGTTTGTTGCAGCTGATCAAAGCCCACATCGGCGCTGCCTGCACTATGACCACCCCGAGCTTCGATCTGTATGATGGTCTGCTCAGGCCTACCGGAGATGATACGCCTTCCGACCCAGCGGGATGCACCATCTACACAACCAACTACGATCAGGTGCTGGAATCGTACTGCATGGATCGAAAGCTGGATTTCGAGGTTGGACAAGGGGATGATGGCCGTCTGGATTTTTCCATCAGGAACCAGAGGCTTTATGGCAATGGTCCACCAATGGTCCGAATTTTCAAGCTACACGGATCGGCGAATTGGTACACCGATGAAGAGGGGAATATGCGATGGGTGGATGTGCAAACCGTCGATGGCGGAGCGCTGATGACGAATGAGCAGGTGGTTCGCGGGCGAATGGTATACCCGGTGGTCGAAAAACTCCTCTACCGGGAACCTTTCTATCCCATGTTCCACCAGCTAAGGACCGATCTTTCCACCGCCGACCGTTGCTATGTAGTTGGCTACTCTTTCCGGGATGACCATATCTTGGATGTGTTCCATGATTCCCTGAAAATGAACGACAGCTTGGACCTGATCATCATAGATCCTGATGGAGAAGTCATAGCCCAAGATAAGTTCCCTGCCTTCACAAACCGGATCAATGCATCGAACAGAAGCTTTTCCGAAAGCACGATGAGCATCTCTGAAAGTACGATGAGCATCTTGGAAACGTAGCTGTCCAGCCGTGGCGAGAACCCCAAGTAACCCCCCTCCCCCCGATCGTAATCCCCAAGAAGCCCCCTCCCCCCGTCGTCATCCTGAAGAACCCCTCCCTCGCTGTCATTCTGAGGAGCGCCTCCCTCTCATCGTCATTCTGAGGCGCCCCTCCCCCTCATTGTCATTCTGAGGCGCGCACGCCGAAGAATCTAAGGTGCTCACCTGATGGCTAGTCGTAGTAATGGGCTGGCCATCAGAGGGAGATCTTAGATTCCTCACTGCCGTTCGGAATGACAGTGGGGGCGGTTCGGAATGACAGTGGGGGCGGTTCGGGATGATAGGGTGGCGTTCGGGATGACAGTAGGGGGGTCGTTCGGAATGACACTCCCTCCCTGTCATACTGAGGCGCCCCACCCCCCATTGTCATTCTGAGGAGCACCTCCCCCTGTTGTCATTCTGAGGCGCGCACGCCGAAGAATCTAAGATGCTGGCTTACCTGATGGACCGTCGTAGTAATGGGCTGGCCATTGGAGGGAGATCTTAGATTCCTCACTGCGGTTCGGAATGACAACGGGGGCCGTTCGGAATGACACTCCCTCCCTGTCATTCTGAGGAGCGCACGACGAAGAATCTAAGATGCTGGCTTACCTGATGGACCGTCGTAGTAATGGGCTGGCCATTGGAGGGAGATCTTAGATTCCTCACTGCGGTTCGGAATGACAACGGGGACCGTTCGGGATGATAGGGTGGCGTTCGGGATGACAGTAGGGGGGTCGTTCGGAATGACACTCCCCCCATTGTCATTCTGAGGAGCACCTCCCCCTTTTGTCATTCTGAGGCGCGCACGCCGAAGAATCTAAGATGCTGGCTCACCTGATGGCTCGTCGTAGTAGTGGACAGGCCATCAGAGGGAGATTTTAGATTCCTCACTGCGATTCGGAATGACAGCGGGGGCGGTTCGGGATGATAGGGTGGCGTTCGGAATGACACTCCCTCTCTGTCATCCTGAGGCGCGCCTCCCCCCATTGTCATTCTGAGGAGCACCTCCCCCTCATTGTCATTCTGAGGCGCGCACGCCGAAGAATCTAAGGTGCTGGCTCACCTGATGGCTAGTCGTAGTAATGGGCAGGCCATCGGAGGGGAGATCTTAGATTCCTCACTTCGTTTCGGAATGACAACGGGGGCCGTTCGGAATGACAGCAGGGGGCCGTTCGGAAAGACAATGGGCGTAAGGAATGACGTTCTGAGGAGTGCCCCCTATGGCTGTTCAGAGGAGCGCGCCTCCCTCATTGTCATTCTGAGGAGCACCTCCCCCCATTGTCATTCTGAGGCGCGCCTCCCCCTCCCTGTCATTCTGAGGCGCGCACGCCGAAGAATCTAAGATGCTGGCTTACCTGATGGACCGTCGTAGTAATGGGCTGGCCATCGGAGGGAGATATTAGATTCCTCACTGCGGTTCGGAATGACAACGAGGGCGGTTCGGAATGACAACGGGGGCCGTTCGGAATGACACTCCCTCCCTGTCATTCTGAGGAGCGCCTCCCCCTCCCTGTCATTCTGAGGCGCGCACGCCGAAGAATCTAAGATGCTGGCTTACCTGATGGACCGTCGTAGTAATGGGCTGGCCATTGGAGGGAGATTTTAGATTCCTCACTGCGATTCGGAATGACAGGGTGGCGTTCGGAATGACAGTGGGGGCGGTTCGGGATGACAGGGTGGCGTTCGGAATGACAGGGTGGCGTTCGGAATGACAGTAGGAGGGGATGGGCGGCGGGGGGGGTGCTCAGGGGGGCTGAGCGGTTACTGTGTAGACCTGGTCTACTAGCTCACCTTCACCTTGGATACACCGTATTTCTGCTCCATCGCATATATCTGGTCCAAGCCAAGGAGATTCGCTGCTTCCATCCGGCTTCCGTACCGTTCGGGGTTGACCGCCCCGGTGGCTTTCAGTTCTTCAAAAGCATCCTTCACCGCTTTATAGACCAGCCAGATGGTGCTGCCGCAGATCATGATCTTGTAGCCCATCCGGTCCACACCTTGGGTGGGAAGCAGGTCGCCGTTGTACAACCTTGGAACATCCGGCAAATCGGAAGCATAAGCTTCGAGGTCACCGATGGTCTTTATCCCATCCACGAAGACCATATCTGCTCCCGCATCCACGTAGGCAAAGCACCTGCGGACCGTATCTTCCCAGCCATTCACCGCATATGCATCCGAGCGGGCGATGATGGTAAAGTCCGGATCACTGCGGGCATCAAGAGCAGCCCTGATCTTTTCAGTCATCTCCTCGGCAGGTATGACATCCTTACCCTCGAAGAAGCCGCATTTCTTGGGAAACACCTGGTCTTCGATGTGTATGGCGGCCACACCCGCCTTCTCATACTCTCGGACAGTACGCCACACGTTGATGGGGTTGCCGTATCCTGTATCCGCATCGCACACCACCGGCACAGATACCGCGTTGACTATGTAGTTGGCATTCTGGACCATCTCGGTGTGGCTGAGGAGGCCAACATCAGGAAAGCCCTTTTCGGCGGATGTCCCGGAACCAGTCATGTAGACAGCTTGGAAACCAGCACCTTCTGCGATCTTGGCGTGAAAGGCATTCAGGACGAAGGGAGCCACCACCATTTCTCCTGAATTGATGAGTTGCTTGAGCTGGGTCGTGGGTTTCATACCATCCTCCTAGCGGCGCTTCCACAAAAGGGAACCCGGATATCCATAGGCGCTATCTCTTGGGCCACTGCCGGCCGGAGATGTAACGGTAGGCACCTATGGCGGCGGTTGCGCCATCTCCTGCTGAACTTGCCAGCTGGGATACCGAATGTTGCCGGATATCTCCGGCTGCATATACGCCAGCTGCATCCGTTTCCATGCCAAGGTTTACCGGGATGTGGCCTGCTGAATCCAGCTTCAATAACCCTTGGAAGATGCTGGAGTTGGGCTCCAATCCCACGTAGATGAACACTCCCGTCAAACTGACCCTCTGGGCAAATTTGGTGACCTTATGGCGGACATCCACCCCGATCACCGTCTTGTCGCCGGCGATGGATTCCACATGGGTGTTCAGAATCACCTCCACCCGCCGGTTGGATGTCAATCTGTCTTGGAGCGCCTTCTGGGCATCCAAGCTTTCTCCCCGGTGGAAGACCACCACATGGTCTGCATACTCCGTGAGGGTGAGGGCTTCATCGGCAGCCGAATCTCCGCCTCCGACCACACACACCGTCTCACCCATGAACAAGGGACCATCGCATGTTGCACAGTGGGAAACACCGCTGCCAAAAAGCTTTTCTTCACCCGGAATGCCCAATGACTTTAGGCTGGAACCCATGGCAATAATCACCGCTTTAGCTGTGTATGCATCAGCGGTTGTGGCAACGGATTTATAGGGTCCATCAGATTCGATCCCCGTTGCTTCTTGCAATTTCACCTGAGCTCCCGCATCTATCGCCTGTTCTTGTAGGGACGCCGCCAGCCCGGATCCGGTCACCCCCTGTGGGAATCCGGGGAAGTTTTCAACCCTTTCAATGTTGATGATCCCGAGTCCCGGGAACATCTGTTCAAGAACAATGGTCTTCAGACCGTACCGGGCAGCGTACATTCCGGCAGTGAGGCCGGCAGTCCCAGCACCCAAGATCACCACATCGCAATCTTCAGCCACATCACCCTCCTCACTTGGCTATAAGCCAACGGGAATTAGAAATCCCATCGGAATAAGCACATAACAAACGTAAATATATCGTTGGCCCTTTTCCGGTGTCAAGGAAACGTGCGCCGAGCCCTAGCTCGGCATGGTCTTTTACCTAGCTGACGATGGGCTGCCCGACGATCCACAAACTAACCATCGTGTAAATCACCATCAGCACAAGCATGGGCTGCTGGCTCTTTATCGCCAGCATCCGGTCGCCGAACGTGCGCATGGATATACGGTGAGCCACGTACACAGCGGCAATGTGTCCCAACACTATCACACCCACAGACAAGAACCACAGCATCTTTGCACCCATGATGCCGATGTTGATTTCATAGCCTGCTGTGCCGAACAGGTCCCAACCCCACCCAAAGGGGTCCGATGCCAGCGGGATGATCCGCTGACCTGAGACCAACAACAGGTTCACGTAGTGGGCGATGTTGTATGCCAAGGCGATTGGTATCAGGGAATAGACGAAGATTCTAGCCAGTTCCAAGGGTCCTCTGGCGTTTCCCACCATTCGAGCCATGACATGGGTGAAACTCCGATAGACCAACCAAAAACCCACGGGGAAAAGCAGCAGCCCCAAGGTATCAGCTATTACAAAGCTATCGAACACCTGGTTGTTCAACCCAGAAAAAACATCTGCCGAAAGGTTTTGGGCATGGACCCAAGCCGATGTTGCCCCGAACCCGTCGAAGGTTACGGTGGACAGCAGCAGGATAACCACCACCAGCATATCGGTGGTGATATTTTCCGGCTTGGCAAGACTAACCGCAAAGGGCCTGATGTTCAGTTCTCTGGACAGCTTGGCATCTTCGGTGGCGATCAGTTCTCCTCTGGACGGGGACCCTTGCAGCATCCCTGAAGAATCAGGACCCTCGAAGCACTGGTAGCAGTTGATGCATTCGCCATCTTGGTCGCGGCACAAATCATCGCACTGAGCACAGATATCAGGGTTTAGCGCACGCACCTCGGTGGGGGAAAAGCGGGATAAAAACCCGAAGACCACCGAAAACCCTTCGCAATGCTTCAGCCACTGATGCTTGCCAAAATAGACCATGCCGCCCAAAGTAAGCAGGGAATAGGCGACGATCATGATGGCAATCCGTGCCGGCAGGTCGCCGTCGGAGTATACGTTTTCCGCCCAAGCAAAGCTGAAGAATATTATGGCTGCAGGCCACATTCCCCAACCCTCAGGATACGGTTCATTCAAGGACAAGCTGCGCCCCAGCTTCAGGTGGGTGAATACCCATTCAGATCCTTCGAACAGTGCTTTCCACGGATTAACAAGCTCCCACAGGTTGCCCACCAAGGCCACAAAGAAGCCCATTCCGATCCACCAGATTATCCAGATGAAGGAAGGCGCCAGGTTATCCAAAGGATCGCTGCTGCCGAAGAAGCCCGTTGCAATGAGCAAGCCAAGGACAAATACCGATGCCAGCTTGATGGGCGCCAGCAACAGGGGGCTGCTCAATGCCGCCCTGGCCCACCTGCGCCGCAGCAGGTTGTGTCTGGGATAGCTGAACCGACCAGGAGCGCTTCGTACGAACCAGCCCACCACGACGAAGGAGAGGGCAACCGCCGCCCCTGCTCCCACCACAAAATACCCAAGAGGGACCGGCAAATCATATCTTTCGCCAAAGCCGTGAGCATAGGATGGATGGGCAAGGAGGGCTGCCCCCACCGCCAACAACGGCAGGACCACCTTTAGCCGAAACATACCAAGACCTCCGGATCCGCTGGGTTGGCAGCCAAAAATGGGGAATTATCTAGTTGACTTCGCAAAACGTCAAGAGGTCAGTGAGGAGGGTAAGCCAGCTTACCCTCCCATTACCATCTTGGTCTGGGTAGAACCTACCAGCGACCTTGGGTCTACTGGTGGTAACTTTGGTCTATCTCCCTTGGTCAGCATCTCTTCGACACTCAATGCCTGCATCACGGGATAATCTTCTCCGTTGAGTGGTACCCGTCCCTGTTCGGCTGCAAAGACCCGCAGATTGCGGGGGGGGGGTAAAGGCTCACCATCATCGACATTGGTGCATGTATGCCCCTGTTATTCATGGCGGTCTGAGCGCCCAAGAGCTTGTCCATATCGGGACGGCCTACCGGATTCCTGTGCATCTTGACCTGTATGGGAATGATTTCATGGTCTGCCCCGTAGTACCTGGCATCCACGCCACCATCCCCTGTTTTCTTGGAATTTGGAACGGCGTTCAGGAACCCGGCCACCTTATCCTCAGCCCATGCCCAACCGGGCGTCCCATCCTCAGCATCATCCCGTCCCATCAGTGCCCGCATCTCGAATTGCTCCCAATCGTACTCACTCCAGTCCAAGCCGTAGACCACAGGCTCAACCGCTTCTCCCCTAGAACGCAAACGTTGCTCCATGACCCTGGCGGCAACGGCGCTGATATCAATTCCCAGGTACTTCCGACCCAGCTTGGCGGCAGCATCTACGGCGGTCCCGCAGCCACAGAACGGATCAAGCACAAGGTCGCCGGGATTGCTGGATGCCTCGATGATTCGCTCAAGCAGGGCTAGGGGCTTCTGGGTCGGGTAGCCAACTTTCTCACGGGAGAAACTCTTGATCATGGAGTTTGTCTCATAGACCGGTGGGCGGGTTGAGTAACACAGGTGTGGGAGCGATGCGCCTCAACAGAGGTTGGCCCGTCCAGTTGCACCGGCCACTTGTCGGCCCCCAGAAAGGTCGTCTACTCTCTTAGTTCCATGGCGCCTTGACCCAGTCCCAAGGCGCTTGGCCGCTGCGCCATAGCTTGAGCAAGTTATGGGTCGTCCCTGCCAGCGACCACTCACTCTGTGCAGCGCCCAACCCCCGTCTCATAAACCGTCGGAACCCCTGGCCTTCCTTGACCTGTCCGAACACCGGCTCCACCAGTACACCCCGCTTCTTGTACAGAGCTCGGCCTCGCTTTGTCAGCAGCTTGCGCTCCATCCTGTCCCTCGGGCTCAGTCCTTTTGGTATACGCCCTCGGGGACACCCCTTCTCCCATAGCAGCTTCCGCTGTTTCCAATCCTTGGTGGTGGCAATAAGAAGCTCAGGCATCTCTGGCCAGGGGCAAGCCCTGATGTTGGCCTCACTCCAGTACCCGGCATCGGCCAAGCCCGCTTTGGGCCGGTCCTCTATGCCGGCTGCTTCCAGAGTATGCGCCATGGTTTGGAGCATCGGCTCCAGTTGCTGCACATCGTTGGCCTCTTGGGTCACTCCAACGGCTACTATGATCTGCTCCTCGCTCACCACCGCCTGGGCATTGTAGCCCTGCACGTACCCTTGCCTGGTCTTCATGATACGACTGTCCGGGTCGGTGGTATTAGCCTTCGCCTCTTCGGTAGGAAGTGGCTCTACCACCTTGGGCTTTCGCCCTCGCTTCTTTTTGCCTGTGACATCTTCTTCTGCCCGCCGTCGCTCCACGTGCTCTTGGACAGCCTTGGCTCCTGCTTCAGCCTCCCGCTGCAGACGTTCCTTGGCTTCCTTCAGGCGCTTGAGCCGCTCCGTCCGTCCCCCTAGCCCTTCCGGTAGCTCATCCCCTCGCCGGTCGGGACCATAATGGGCATCCTCTTCAGCATCCGTTGCCTTGGCCTCTGCCAACATGCGCCGCACTTCTTCTTCAATGGCCTGGTGGCTCCGGTTGGTGGCCAGGGCCGCGTTGGCTGCCACCTTCGTCCCATCAAGAGCCACTACCCCCAACTTCACCAGACCCGCTTCATGGCATAACCTCAGTACCTCTACAAAGAGCTCCTCGAACGCCTCCTCGCGCTCCGCCCTAAAGCGACAGATGGTACGGAAGTCTGGCTGCCGGTTGGCCGCCACCACCCGGAATCCTACATCTTCCTCCAGAGCACGGGCTATGCGCCTGGAACTGCGTACACCCAGGCAGTAGCCGTACAACAGGATGGCCACCATCATCCCCGGATCGTAGGCCGCTGCACCCCATCCATCACTTCGATAGACTGCATAGAACTCCCTCAGATCCATCTGGCCTACTGCATCTACAATGAACCAAGCCAAGTGACCCTCACTCAGCCAATCCCTCATGGACGGCGGCATCAAGTAGCTCTGGTCTCGCTCGCAACTCAGAAGGTTATAAGCCATAGTGTCCTACCTGCCTGATGTTTCTATGAGCTTACTGCTTCGCCAACCCCGCAGGAAGGGGGTTTATGGGACACGCTCATGTATGTGTCGGATTGGCAGCATTGCCAGCTTGGTCTCAACGGGGTCGGCAGGCAGACCGGCAAAACCGGCGGGAAGAGAGCTATCCGCAGCTTCATCCAGGACGGATTACATCAAAGCCGGTGTAGGGGCGGAGTACCTCCGGGATGATGACCGACCTATCGGGCTGCTGGAAGTTTTCCAGGATGGATATGACCACCCTGGGCAGAGCCAAACCCGACCCGTTGAGTGAGTGCACGAAGGCGGGCCTGCCCCCAGCTTCGGAACGGTACCGGATCCCCGACCGTCGGGCTTGAAAGTCGGTGCAGTTGGAGCAAGAGCTGACCTCCAGCCACTCCTCGCAGCCGGGCGCCCACATCTCCAGATCGTAGGACTTGGCGGATGCAAACCCCAGCTCGCCGGCGCATAGCTGGACCACCCGGTAGGGCAGCTCCAGCTTTTGGCACACATCCTCAGCATCCGACACCAGCTTCTGCAGTTCATCTTCGGAATGCTCAGGTGCGACGAATTTATACATCTCTACCTTATCGAACTGGTGGACCCTCTTGATGCCCCGGGTATCGCGGCCCGCAGCAGTTTTTTCCCGCCGAAAGCAGGGTGTGTGGGCGGTATAGTACAAGGGCAATGTGCCGGGGGATATGATTTCTTGACGGTGAAGGCTGGTGAGGGGGACCTCTGCGGTGGGCACCAGCCAGAGATCATCTTCGGCGTCATGGTAGAGGTTGTCGCCGAACTTGGGAAGGTTCCCTGAACCTTCCATGATCTCCCGCTTGACCATAGCGGGCAGGTACACCTCTTCGTAGCTGTGCTCATTGGTGTGAAGGTCCAGCATCCAGCTGATCAGAGCCCGCTCCAGCTTGGCTCCCATCCCCCTCATTATGAAGAAGCGGGAACCTGCCATCCGGGTTCCCTTCTGGAAATCGATGATGCCCAGAGCTTCGCCCAGGTCCCAATGGGGCAGCGGGGTGAAGTCGAAGGACTGCACTTCGCCCCAAGTGCGAATCAGGACATTATCCTCTTCGCTCAGACCTTGGGGAACATCATCGGCAGGCAGATTGGGCAGTTCCAGCAGGATGGAGTTAACCTGCTCCTCCAGCTGACGGTGATCAGCTTCGAGGAGTTTAATGCGGTCGCCCACCTGCCGCATCTCATCCACCAGCGGTTGGGGCCGCTCTTTCATGCGGGATATTTCCTGGCTGGTCTCGTTCCGGTAAGCCCTAAGACCATCGATCCGCTGGATAAGCTGGCGGCGCTGTCCATCCAGCTCCAGCACCTGGTCGATGGGCGAGTCTTCCCCGCGCCTTTTGAGGGCTTCCCGAACCTTATCCGTTTCTCTGCGTATGATATCTATGGACAGCATATTTTAGCTTCGTGCCTTGCTTCGTACTTGGGGGGCGCCCGACTATTTTAGGGACCGCATCTGGGGAAATAGCAGCACATCTCTTATGGTGGTCTGGCCCGTCAGGAGCATTACCAGCCGGTCGATGCCCACGCCGAGGCCGCCAGTGGGCGGCATCCCATGTTCGAGGGATAGCAGAAAATCTTCATCCAGCCGGTCGACCTCATCATCTTGGTACAACCTTCGCATTTCCTCTTGGTCCTGAAGGCGTTCCCGCTGGAGGTCAGGGTCGTTCAGCTCCGTATAGGAGTTGGCGATCTCCATTCCGCCCGCATAAGCTTCGAACCTTTCGACATAGCCGGGCATACCTGGCTTGGGTTTGGCCAGAGGAGACATTGCATCTGGGTAATCCATCATGAAGGTGGGTTGGATTAGATGGGGTTCCACAAGGAGGGACAACAGCTTATCCACCAAGCGGCCCCAGCTTTCTTCGGCTCGGACCTCCAACCCCAACGATCGAACCCTGGCTGCCAAGGAGGAGGCGGAGCTGTGCTCCTCGATATCTATGTTTCCGCGTTTGATAAGCTCATCTTTGAGGGAAACCCGCACCCACGGCGGGGTCAGGTCGATAATATTGTCGCCGTAATGTACCTGGCAGGTCCCCAAGGTTTCCAATGCGGCGGTGGAGACCATCTCCTCCACCATAAGCATCACATCGTTGTAGTCGGCATATGCTTCATAGCTTTCCAGCATGGTGAATTCGGGGTTGTGGTCTTGGTCCATGCCCTCGTTTCTGAACACCTTGCCCAGTTCATACACCTTGTCGAACCCGCCGACGATCAGCCGCTTCAGATAAAGCTCGGTGGCGATCCGGAGGTAGAGCTGCTCATCCAAGGTATGATGATGGGTGACGAAGGGCTTGGCAAAAGCTCCTGCAGCCACAGGAACCAGCACCGGCGTATCCACTTCCACAAATCCCCGGTGGTTCAGGTAGCCCCGGATGCTGTTGATGATCCGGCTGCGCTGAACGAAGACAGCCTTGATCTCGGGATTGGAGATGAGATCTACATACCGCTGGCGGTATCTCTGCTCCACATCCTTCAGGCCATGCCACTTTTCAGGGAGGGGGTGCATGGACTTGGATAATATGGTCAGCTGGTTGACCTCCACGGTGGCTTCGCCGGTGCGGGTCCTGAATAGCGGGCCTTGGACTCCCAAGAAGTCTCCCAAATCCAGGTCGCGCACCAGATCATAATCATCGCCCAAAACATCCCGGCGCAGGTGAAGCTGAATTCTTCCTGACCCGTCGCGCAGATCAAGGAATGCAGCTTTGCCCATGATGCGGGAGGTCATCAACCGGCCAGCCACGGAGACGGGCGACGTGCGGGCGCCTTCTCCTTCTGACCTTTCTTGTTCTAGGAGAAGGTCCACAGCCTGCTGGGCAGTGGAGGTGCGGTCAAACCGGGGAGGGTAGGGGTCTATGCCCCTTTGACGTATGCGCTGGAGTTTATCTCGGCGGCTGCGAAGGAGGTCAGCTTCTCGTTCAGGCATAGGTCAGCATCTCAAGCGGTGGAGCTAAGCTATCTCCACTACCTCAAGCTTGATCTTCCCTGCAGGCACACTGACCTCGGTAATATCGCCTACCTTCTTGCCCAAAAGAGCTTTGCCGATGGGCGAAACGTTGGAAATTTTCCCCTTGGAAGGGTCGGCTTCGGTGCTGCCGATAATGTTGTACTTATCTTTTTTGCCCTTTTGGTTGAGGACCGTAACCTTGGAGCCGATCTGCACCATATCCTTTGTTCCACTTTCTGAGATAAGGACAGCATTGTTGATCAGGTTTTCCAATGTGCGGAGCCTGCCTTCGATGAATGCTTGCTCGTTCTTTGCTTCATCATATTCTGCGTTATCGACCGTGCCGCCGATCTCCTTGGCTTTTTGAATGCGCAGGGCCACAGCAGGACGGCGTTGGGCTATGAGGGCTTCAAGCTCGGACTTGAGTTTAGATAAGCCTTCGGCAGTGAGATAAGTAGGTTGAGCCATCACACACCCCTTCGGACCAGCGCCACATAAAAACAGAAAACGACTGAGCGCCCCTGGCAGGGCGGCATTCCAGTCACCTAGATTCTAAAGGAACGGAGACGGATTGTAAAGCAAGGGGGGTTGGCTCATAGCCGTTCAGTCTGGGTGTATCCCAGAGCAGCGGGCGTGGAACCCGGTTATGCACTTCCGCCCTTCCCTCGTCGAATTGCTCTCGGATACTGACACCGGCGGCATCATCCCCTACCCCCATTCCGAAACGAGCCTTCGCGGGAGAGTCGGGTGGGATGAAAGTCGCACTCTGGTTCCGCGGGGGCTGACGGGGAAGTGCTCCCCCAGAGCAACCCGCCCGTGGCTTGGCCCACAAAAGATCAGGGGAATCAAGACCCTTCGGGCCAGCCACCCAGCCAAATCCGGACCATTACGATTGACCTGTTGCTTCCCAAACTGCTTGGACTTTTCAGAAAAGTCATAAAAAGATCAAAAAAGCGTGGGTTTTTCGCCTTTAAAAATGCAACGGGTGTTATGTATAATCCCGCCAGCAAATGATTCGTGTGGTGGGTGGTGTTGCGAAGGGGAGGAAGCTAAAAGGGGCTAGGGTCTCAGGGGTTCGTCCGACCTCCGAGTTGGTGCGGGGAGCTATCTTCAACATCCTCGGTCCCCTTGATCTTAGACCAACCCAGGTTCTCGACCTATACGCTGGCTCAGGCTCCTTGGGTATCGAAGCTCTGAGCCGGGGCGCCAGTTGGGCAGACTTCGTCGAGTATCATCCTCGACAATGCGCAGCCATCCGGGAGAACCTGGTTGAGACCAGCTTTACCCAACGATCCCAAGTTCACTGCATAGATGTGGAGAAAGCACTGTCTGGGCTTGCCAAAAAGTACGATCTGGTCCTGATGGACCCCCCGTACAAGCTGGCAGAACTGGGAAAGGTAGTTGAGAAGATCGCTGATTCCGGGTTGTTCAACGACTACGCCAGATTGGTTGTGGGACATTCGAAGCGCCAGATGCTAGGGAATGCCTACAACAGGATAACCCTCACGGGGAGCTATCGTTACGGAGATAGTATGGTTGAGTGCTACGAATGGACAGCAGCCCAATGACGGTTGCCATGTATCCAGGTTCCTTCGACCCGGTAACCAGGGGCCACGTCGATATCACCGCCCGGTCCGCCAGCATATTCGAGCGGGTAATTGTGGCGGTGTACGACACTCCATCCAAGAATCTGTTGTTTTCCACCCAAGAACGGGTCGAACTGTTCAGGGAATCCATCAAGGAATTCCCAAATGTGGAGGTCACGGAATTTTCCGGGCTGGTGGTAGCTGAGGCCCACGGCATGGGCGCTCAAGTAATTGTGAGGGGGTTGCGTAGCGGGTCGGATTTCGAGCACGAGTTCGAGATGGCTTTCATGAACAAGAAACTGGCTCCTGAGATGGAGCTGGTCTGCCTTATGGCAAGCTTGCCATATCAATATGTCAGCTCCAGCCTGCTGAAAGAGGTCATCGCCCTTGGGGGAGATGTGGATTCTTTGGTGCCGCACCATGTGGTGGATGCGGTGAAAAGCAAGATGGAGATGGAAGCTTAAAGTTGGTGCATTTAGAAAGGGGATGTTATGGATATCGTCAATGTGATAGACAAACTGGAAGCTCTGGTTGACACCAGCCGCCGGGTACCTACTACCCGCGCCAGGTTGGTGGATGCCGACAAGGTGATGGAACTGGTGCAGCAGCTGCGGTTGGTTGTTCCGCAGGATGTGCATTCCGCCCAAGAGGTGATCGAAAAGAAGGACAATATCCTAAATCAAGCTCAGATCGATGCGCGGCGGACTCGCAACGAAGCTGAGGAGGAGTACAGCGCCCGGCTGAACCAGAACGAAATTCTTGTAGCAGCCCGCCGGCAATCGGAACAAACGGTGGCAGAAGCGGAACGCAAAGCCAACCGGCTGACGGAGCAAGCTGAGCTGGAATCCAGGACCGCCCGGGCCGAAGCTGATGCTTACATAGCGCAGTCCCTGCGCAACCTGGAAAATGAACTGACAAGGGTGCTTTCCACAGTTCGCAAGGGCTTGGAGTCCTTGGGCGTTTCGACCCACGTCTAGTCGGACCAGAGCGTGATTCAGCTTCTCCAACATCTTCGGGTGCTCTCTTCCCCTTTGTGAAGGTGAAGGGCCAGAACGGAAGGGGTAAGTGAGCGCCCTGATGATGTGGTCCCGAACGACACCAGCTTAGGTGAAAGCTGGGATCACCTCTTTGCCAAACAACTCGCCTGTAGCCCGTCATTCCCGCCGCCCCAACCCCGTCATTCCCGCCGCCCCAAGCCCGTCATTCCCGCCCCCTGAAGCCCGTCATTCCTGCGAATGCGGGAACCTCGCCCCTCCGTAGGGACGGGTTTCACGTCCGTCCTCCGCATCCAAGGGGGCTTATTCAGACTATCCTTAAGGTGCCTCCTCACCCGAAAGACCGTCGTAGTAATGGGCAGGCCATCAGAGGGAGATCTCAGATTCCTCACTCCGTTCGGAATGACAGAGGGAAGTTCGGAATGACAGGGGGAAGTTCGGAATGACTCTCCCTCTGTCATTCTGAGGGGCGCACCTCGAAGAATCTAAGGAACCTCTAAACAACAACCTAGGGGTCCCCTCCCCTCATTGTCATTCTGAGGGGCGCACCCCGAAGAATCTAAGGAACCTCTGAACAACAACATGGGGGTCCCTCCCCTCATTGTCATTCCGAGGAGCACCTCCTTCCGGTCATTCTGAGGAGCGCATCCTCCCTGTCATTCTGAGGGGCGCACCTCGAAGAATCTAAGGAACCTCTGAACAACAACATGGGGGCCCCTCCCCTCATTGTCATTCCGAGGAGCACCTCCTTCCTGTCATTCTGAGACGCACCTCCTCCCTGTCATTCTGAGGGGCGCACCTCGAAGAATCTAAGGAACCTCTGAACAACTCGCCTGAAGCCCGTCATTCCCGCGAAGGCGGGAACCTCGCCCCTCTGTAGGGACGGGTTTCACGTCCGTCCTCCGCATCCAAGGGGGACTTATTCAGACTATCCTTAGATTCTTCGTCGTGCGCTCCTCAGAATGACGGGGGGAGGGGGCGCTCCTCGGAATGACGGGGAGGCAGCGCGCCTCAGAATGACAGGGGAGGGAGGCGCTCCTCAGAATGACGGGGGGAGGGGGCGCTCCTCGGAATGACGGGGAGGCAGTGCGCCTCAGAATGACAGGGGAGGGAGGCGCTCCTCAGAATGACGGGGAGGGGGCGCTCCTCAGAATGACGGGGAGGGGGCGCTCCTCAGAATGACGGGGAGGGGGGCGCTCCTCAGAATGACGGGGGAGAGGGGGCTCCTCGGAATGACAATGAGAGAGTGTCATTCCGAACCCCCCCACTGTCATTCCGAACGGAGTGAGGAATCTAAAATGCTCCCTCTGATGGCCTGTCCGTTGCTACGACGACCCATCGGGTGAGCAGGCATCTTAGATTCTTCGGCGTGCGCTCCTCAGAATGACAGGGGAGGGAGGCGCTCCTCAGAATGACGGGGAGGGGGCGCTCCTCGGAATGACGGGGGAGAGGGGGCTCCTCGGAATGACAATGAGAGAGTGTCATTCCGAACCCCCCACTGTCATTCCGAACGCAGTGAGGAATCTAAGATGCTCCCTCTGATGGCCTGTCCGTTACTACGATGACCCATCGGGTGAGCAGGCATCTTAGATTCTTCGGCGTGCGCTCCTCAGAATGACAGGGGAGGGAGGCGCGCCTCAGAATGACGGGGGGAGGGGCGCGCCTCAGAATGATGGGGGAGGGGGCACTCCTCAGAATGACGGGGAGGGGCACTTCTCGGAATGACGGGGGGAGGGGCGCTCCTCAGAATGATGGGGGAGGGGGCACTCCTCAGAATGACAGGGAGGCAGCGCGCCTCAGAATGACGGGGGGAGGGGGTGCTCCTCAGAATGACGGGGGAGGCAGCACTCCTCAGAATGACAGGGAGGGGGGCACTCCTCGGGATGACGGGGGAGAGGGGGATCCTCGGAATGACAATGAGAGAGTGTCATTCCGACCCGCCTACTGCCATTCCGAACGGAGTGAGGAATCTAAAATGCTCCCTCTGATGGCCTGTCCGTTACTACGATGACCCATCGGGTGAGAGGCATCTTAGATTCTTCGGCGTGCGCTCCTCAGAATGACAGGGGAGGGAGGCGCTCCTCAGAATGACGGGGAGGGGGCGCCCCTCAGAATGACAGGGAAGGGAGGGGCATTGCGAACCCGCCTACTGTCATTCCGACCCCCCCCACTGTCATTCCGAACGTAGTGAGGAATCTAAGGTCTGCCGTTGGGGGCGGTCCATTTCTAGACAACCTGGCGTGTGTGCAGGGATTTTAGGGAACCTCTGAACAACTCGCCTGAAGACCGTCATTCCTGCGGAGGCGGGAATCTCGCCCCTCTGTAGGGACGGGTTTCACGTCCGTCCTCCGCATACAAGGGGGCTTATTTAGACTATCCTTAGGTGAAAGCTGGGATCACCTCTTTGCCGAACAACTCGAAGGATTTCTTAGCTTGGGCGCTGGGCAGCGGGCCGAAGCGATGGCTTGCACAGAAGATGTTGTAACCCATGGCCTTATGTTGAGCTTCCAACTGACGGCGCACCGTTTCGGGGCTGCCCACCAAGGCAAGGCCGTTGTCCATCCAGAAATCGTACGAGGTGTTCATTCCTTCGAAAACCCGGTCCAGCTCCCGGTTGGACGGGGAGTCTTGGTGCCCTTTGAAACCGACCCGAGTTTGGCCGATGCCTTCTCTGGTCATCCTGCGGCCCTGCATCAGCGGCGCCTCAGCTTCTGCTCTGGCGATCTCATCGGTCTCCGCCACATGTACCGGCCTCATGAGAAAGGTTTTTGGCATCGGTCCTTCATGTTCGTACTCCCGCCATTTTTGGCGGTAGTAGTCAAACTTTTCAGCAATCACAGAATCCACGTCCAGGTTCTGTGAGACGTGGAAGTTGTTCTTCGCAGCATAATCAAGGGATGTGGTGCTGTGGGCGCCGACCCAGATGGGTGGGTAGGGCTGCTGGTAGGGTTTGGGCACCGGCAGAGCTTCGTCGAACTTAAAAAACTTTCCATCGTAGGAAACGTATTCTTCGGTCCATGCTTTGAGGATGATCTCCAGAGCTTCTCCGGACATCTCCCGGCGCTCGTAAAAGGGGATGTTCCAACGAATGAACTCGTGTTCATGGACTCCCAGCCCGGTGCCAAATTCCAGCCGTCCTCGGGATAGATGGTCCAGCATAGCCGCTTCTTCAGCCAATCGCATCGGGTTGTGGAAGGGAAGCTGGTAAATCATCACCCCCACCCGCAATTTCGTGGTAGCCCTTGCGACAGCACACAAGAACACGCTGGGCGAGGTGATTTGCCCCACATGAGAGTTCTGGTGCTCAATGGTGAAGTAGTAGCTGTAGCCCAACTCTTCTCCGCGCTGTGCCTCGCGGATGTGATCGTCGTATATATCAGCCGCTACCGGCGAGGAGTTCATCTCGTAAGCTTGGAAACCATCCCAGATGCCAAACTCTAGTTGCGACATATTATTCTCCGTCGTTGGCTATAATGTTATCTGCGCCCCGGAAGGTGCAGGAGTGGGCCGCGTTTAGACAGCTACATCTTCCAGAACAAGGGGGGTATTCTGACGCCCCGGAGAGCGCATTATTTCCAGCCCTTCCTCCGGGGTGGCTGTGTTGTTGCAGAAATACTCCAGCTGAATGCCGTCCGGGTCATAGAAGTAGAGGCTTGAGGTCATACCATGATCCGTAAGACGGTCTATGGGAACACTCTTATCCTTCAGCCGCTTGTATGTGTCTTTCAAGACCTGCATGTCCGGGACCTGGATGGCCACATGGTTCAAGCCGATCTGCCCCCGGCTGACGGGAGCTGCACCTTCGGGCGCTTGGAACAGGGCTAGATCATGATGGACTTTGCCACAGGTCAGGAAGGTGCCGATATCTCGCCGTGCGGAGATCTCGAACCCCAGAATCTCGGTATAAAACCGGGTGGACTCTTCCACGTTGCTGACGTTGAGCACCACATGCCCTACTCGCCTTGGTTTAACCATGACATCCTCCTTTTAGGACCACAGTTTGGTTGGGACAAAGCCCTCCGTTCAGGTTTCGTAAAATATAGCTTTCTCCTTGTCAAAATGCAATCCCCGCCCCTTGAAACGCCCAAGCCGGGGCACCTTGATCGGCCGGAGGTTAGATGGCGGCGGCGCCCAACCAGCCGATACGGGGCCGGTACAGGGCCGGGTACAGAGTTTGACAAACCAGACCATCTGATGATAATCTACCCACGTCATTGATACTTAGTATCAATGACGTGTGCGCCAAGAACTATGTATCGGTGGTACGACAATGCCCAGCATACGCCACCTCAAATCAGAGCAGTTGATGCAGTTCATCGAAGACCGGGGATACAGGTCCACCTCACCCCGGGACGCGGTGATTCGCGCGATAGCCGATATGGATAGTCATTTTACTGCCGACATGCTCCACAAGAAGCTGCCCCAAGTGGGCCGTGCCACCGTATACCGATGCTTGAATTTGTTGGTCGAATGCGGGGTGGTCTGCCGGGTGCTGTTGGAAAATGGCAGCCTTCATTATCAGCTCAGTCACCGGGGTCACCATCATCATTTGGTCTGCGCCCAATGTGGCGCTTCCCAAGACCTCCTTGGGTGCGATATCGACGGCATCCTGGAAGAAAAGGCTGCCCAGCACATGTTTCAAGCAGAAAGCCACTGGCTTGAGGTGTATGGGTTGTGCCAAAACTGCGCACCCAACATGGGCGACTCCAAGGGCGTTAATCAAAGCAAGATTTCGGAAGGTTAAACCATGGGAGCAATGGAAACGACGATAGATGCTCAAGATAGCTCCCGTCCAGTGGTGGATGTGCGGTCGGTGTGGGCTGGGTACAACGGGATCACCGCCCTTGAAGATATCTCCTTTCAGATTCCTGAAGGGGATATCGTGGGCTTGATCGGCCCCAACGGTTCCGGCAAATCCACCTTGTTCAAGGTGATCCTTGGGTTGCTGAAACCGTTGCAGGGCGAAGTCCTTCTATTTGGCGAACCCCCCCAATCCCAGCGGCCCAAGGTGGGTTATATGCCCCAAGTGGAGATGGTGGATTGGGATTTTCCGGTTGCGGTGGAAGATGTTGCGCTCATGGGTCGATTCAAGCGGGTGGGCCTGCTCAGACGACCCTCAAAAGCTGACCGAAGGGCTGCCAATGAAGCACTGGAGCGGGTCGGTATGGGTGAGTTCAAAAGGCGGTTGATCGGCGAACTGTCGGGGGGCCAACGGAGGCGGGTACTCTTGGCCAGAGCTTTGGCAGATGATCCGTCGCTTCTTCTGCTTGATGAACCCTTTTCCGGCTTGGATGCCACAGCCCAACATCAGGTCTTGGAGATCGTGGTCGCGATCCAAGCCACGGGCGCCACTGTGCTGATGAGCACCCACGATATTTCCTGCGTATCTCGATCATGTCAGCGGGCCGCTTGCTTGAGCCGCCGTCTGGTAGCTTATGGCACACCCGATGAGGTGCTGACCGAAAAGGTGCTTGGCGATACCTTTGGCACCCATCTGCTCATGCTCCAGATGGGTGGTCGCGCCCATGCTTACCAGCACCATACAACCAATGGCAACGAGTAAACGAGAGTATATATGGCGGACTTTTTCCTAGAACCTTTCGAGCATGCTTTCATGCAACGAGCGTACCTGTCCGCTGCTGTGGCTGCCTTGGTTTGCGCGGTGATTGGGACCTTCGTCGTCCTGAGAGGACTGGCCTTCATGGGCGATGCTGTCGCCCACTCCTCCTTAACCGGCATTGCATCAGCTTATCTGTTGGGCATTAGCATCTTCTGGGGCGCCCTTGCGTGGGCCATCCCCGCATCTTTAGCTATCACCTACGTTAGCCGCAAGGCGAACATCAGGCTGGATGCGTCGGTGGGAATCATCTATGCCGGCGGATTGGCCTTGGGCATCATCATCGTCAGCCAACGCAGCAACTACACCGCCGATCTGTTCAGCTTCCTCTTTGGCAATGTTCTGGGCGCCTCATGGACCGATGTGATAGTCATCAGCAGCGTTACTGCGGGGATACTCGTGACGCTCATGGCCGTTTACAAGGAAATGCTGTTTGTTTGCTACGATTCTACGATGGCGGCAGCATCGGGTATTCCGGTGCGCACCTTGGAGTACCTGCTTCCTGTTATGGTGGGAATCACCACCGTAACGGCGCTGAAGATCGTTGGCTTGGTACTGGTTCTTGCACTGCTGATAACACCGGCGGCTACAGCCGGGTTGCTCGCCAGGCGACTGCCTGCCATCATGGCCACATCAATTGCTGTGGGGCTATTGTCGGTGGTGCTGGGGTTGTACCTGTCCTACCATCTGGACCTACCGTCCGGCCCCAGCATCGTGCTGGTCTCCACCGGGCTTTTCGTCTTGGCGTTGGCGCTATCGCCTTCCCGTGGATTGCTGGTAAACTGGCGGCATGAAGCAGCCAAAGCCGGGGTCAGCGCACCTTAGCAGCACCTTGACCAGCAGGTCCTGCCAGCTTGGGATGAGCAGAAACCAGCTTATATTCGCCAACCTCAACACCTTCCCGTATAGGTCCACGCCCCACCTGTACTGAGGTGGTTCCATACCAGTGGAATCACGGTGGTTTGTGCTCTTGTCACAAACGGGCTGGCTCTCGTAGATGATATTCCTGAAAAGAGACTGGCGCTTGTAATGCTGTCCTCAAAGCAAGGCGGGGGTCTACCGACGGTCACCAGATCATTGGCTGTGCTCATCTTGATGATCTGGGCTGTGCTGCTGTTGCACCAAGGTCCGGTGCAAGCCAACGGAGCTACCCGTTTGGTATTTGAGAATGAGCGGGCAGGGCCCTATCAGCTACAGGTCGGCATACTGCCTGGAAGCCCCAAGGTGGGAAACCTGCACCTGAGCATCGAGATCGATGATGCAGCTTCGGGAGTATCTGTGGCAGATGCCCTTGTGTGGGTAACAGCCGCAGGGCCCGAAGGATCGACCAACACGGGTCCGGTGCAAGCATCCCGCCTGCTCACCAGCGGGCAGTCCTACGAGGTAAATATTTCCCTGGACACGGAAGGCACATGGCTTGTGACCATAGATGTAGATGCAGCCCAAGGAGAAGCAAGCTTGGATATCCCGCTGGAGGTAACCTCCGGCGGCATTAGCTTGGCCTTGGTAGCAGCTGTCGCAGTAGCTTTCTTGGCAGTGTCCATCTGGTCTTGGGACAGGATCAAAGGCCGGCGAAAGCGTCAAGAGCTAAAAGGGTAACGTTCGAGATACAGGATGTGCCGTATGAGGAAAAGTATCAGATTGGGTGCCCTGGGGCTGGCTTTGGGAGTGGTGATCATGCTGGCGGCTGCTTGCGGCAGCAGCGGGCCGGAAGAACGCGTCATCACCGTTAAACTGGAAGATAATTCCATGACGCCCGGAACTATAGTTGTGAATCATGAAGATACGGTTACCCTTCAGATCGAACCCCATCAGACGGGAGAGCTACATATCCACGGTTACGACATCCTGGCTGACTTGGAAGCTGGGGAGATGAGTGAGTTGAACTTTGTCGCATCCATCGAAGGCAGATTCATCATCACCTTTCATGGTGAATCCGGGCACGATAGCGAAACGGAGGAAGGCGAAGATGATGGCGCCGGTGAAAGCGTAGAGGCAGCGGTAGCTGTCCTAGAGGTGTATCCCAGGTAGGTGCATTTTTGGGGAATTATCTAGTTGACTTCGCAAATTAGCTATGATATACTACTTATAACGTAGTAAATCGGGAGTCAGCAGTGGCAAGCAAAGACGGCATCACCATCAGTGCCTACGAGTTCTTCAAGACCTTCCCCAATGAACAATCTGCTGTAGAGTATATCGAAACTATACGTTGGAAGAAAGGCATCATCTGCCCCTTCTGCGAGAGCAATCGGACCGCACGGCAGAAAGCCTACCAGTATCACCAGTGCAAGGACTGCCGGAAGAAGTTCACCGTAAGGACGGGAACCATCTTTGAGCGGTCCCACATCCCCTTGGATAAGTGGCTCTATGCCATGTACATCCTGCAAACCGCACGGAAGGGTGTCAGCAGCCTACAGCTATCGAAGCAACTAGGGATTACCCAGTCTGCCACATGGTTCATGCTTCACCGTCTGAGGGAAGCATGTAAGATAGAAGCTGAACCCCTATCCGGTGAGGTCGAAGTGGATGAAGCCTACTTTGGGGGCAAGGAGACTAACAAGCATAGCTCCAAGAAACTGAACGCCGGGCGGGGGGCCGTAGGCAAGCAACCGGTGCTGGGCATGAAGGTTCGGGGCGGTAGAGTAGCCGCAAAGCCCATCGCCGATACTGCGACATCCACCATCGGGCGGGAAGTCTTTCACGGGGTGGAAGCAGGCTCTACCCTATATACCGATGAAGCGGCAGCCTACAAGCAGTTTGGCAATAGGTAACTGTTCAGAGTTGGAGAGGTGAATTGCTCGGAATCTGGGTGGAGAGTACGGAGCAAGGGGCGTTTGATTGTGTTAAACGAGAGGGGTGGACAATGAAGTGGACCTTCGCACCACGAGCCGGGAGACCCTGCTGGAGGTTATTGCCAAGCAGCAGACGATCATCGCCGAGCTGGAGCGACGGGTGAAGGAGTTGGAGGCCCGTCCGGGTACTGGCGGCCCGTCTGCAGGGATGCCGGGCAATAAGCCGCGCGCCAAGGGGAGTCAGCCGGAGAGAAAGGGATCGAGGAAGCGTCGTCTCCACGGCTTTGCCCGGCAGCGAATGGAACCCACGCGGCAGGTGGTGCATGCTCTGGAGTCGTGCCCCGAGTGTGGGACGGGCCTGGCAGGGGGATGGGTACAGCGGACTCGTGAGGTCATCGAGCTTCCGTTGGTTCCGGCGGAGGTGGTCGAGCACGTCTTCATGGCTCGAATGTGTGGGCTATGCCGGAAACGGCGGGTGCCCCGTGGTGCGTTGCAGGGATTGGCAGTGGGGCCTCGGCGCCTTGGTATCAACCTTGCGAGCCTGATAGTGACGCTGCGGGAGGAGGGACGGCTGCCCATAAGGAGCATCCAGCAGTACCTTCAGACGGTGCATCGGTTGAAGCTGAGCGTGGGCGCCATCGTGGAGACGATTCATAGTGTGGCACGACAGGCCCGGATGGCAGTGGCCGAGACCCTGGAACGCATTCGTGGCTCTCCGGTGGTGCATGCAGATGAGACCGGCTGGCGTGAGGATGGAGTCAACGGCTACGTTTGGACCTTCAGCACTCCCACGGAGCGGTACTTCCTGCGTCGCGGTCGTGGCAAGGGGGTGGTGGACGAGGCGTTGGGAGAGGCATTCAGCGGAGTGCTGGTGAGTGACTTCTACGCCGCATATAACCACTACCCCGGCCTGAAGCAGCGGTGTTGGGCACACCTGCTGCGGGATATGGATGAGCTCATGGCTTGGTATCCTGATGACCTCGGCTTGGCACAGTGGGCCGGTGCGGTGCGGCGGGTATATGCCAAGGCTAGGACTTGCGTTCCTGCCGATGGCCCCCGGCTGGCCTCGCGACGCCAGTTGACCTTGGAGAAGGAACTGCTGGCGCTGTGCAGCCCCTTCTTCAAGGACCAAGCCGCGCCCCAGTCCAAGCTCTGCCGGCGCATAGAACGGTTCATCAAGGAGCTGTTCGTCTTCGTGTCCCACCCAGACGCGCCGTCGGAGAACAACGCCGCCGAACGAAGCCTGCGGCACCTGGTGATCAGCCGTAAGATTAGCGGCGGCACTCGCTCCAAACAGGGCAGTGACACCAAAATGACCCTGGCATCCCTCTTTGGGACATGGCGCGCCAAGGGCCTCAACCCCCTCTTGGAATGCCGTGACCTACTACTTTCCCCTCAACTCTGAACTGTTACCGGTCCACGGTGCGGCTGCCTACCGGCGGGAGCGGGGTTAGTTCCGGCGGTGGCGTTTGCGGTCCACGGGGGGATGCTTGCCGGCGGGGGCGGGGTTAGTTGCGGCGGTGGCGTTTGCGGTCCACGGTGGAGAGCTCGGCCTTCCGAAGCCGTAGATGGGCGGGGGTGACCTCCAACAGCTCATCTTCGGCTGTAAATGCCAAGGCTTCCTCCAAACTCATTCTTACTGTGGCGTTCAGGCGCCTGGCTACGTCAGCCGTCGACGAACGCATATTGGTCAGCTTCTTTTCTTTGCAAACGTTGATCTCGATGTCCGCGTCGCGCTGGTGGGAGCCTATTATCATGCCCTGGTAGACCATGGCGCCTGGGTCTATGAAGGTTTCGCCCCTACCCTGAGCGGTTAGCAGTCCATACGTGACAGCCACGCCAGCCTCGGATGCCACGAGGACCCCGCTGCGCCGGAACTTGATCTCACCCTCCATTGGCTCGTATGAAGTGAAGATACTGCTCTTCACCGCATCCCCCCGAGTGGTGCGCAGGAAAAAATGATTGAACCCGATCAGCCCACGAGTCGGTATCATATACTCCATGCTAACGTAGCCATTGTCCTCGTACTTCATATCCCGTAGCTGGGCCAAATGAGCAGAAAGGTATTCGGTCAGCACTCCCACATATCCTTCCTGGGTGTTGATGTTCAATATCTCGTAAGGCTCATGTATCTTGCCGTCGACGATGGTCGTGACGGGCGCGGGGCGGGACACCTGAAATTCGTACTGCTCGCGGCGCATGGTCTCAACCAAGATGGACAAGTGCAGTTCTCCACGGCCAGCTACGACAAATACGTCCGGGCTGTCGGTGGTCTCCACCCGCAGGCTGACGTTGGTCCTCATCTCTCGTATGAGCCGTTCATGGATATTGCGGGATGTGCAGTAGGTCCCCTCCCGGCCCATGAAAGGCGAGGTGCTGACGCCGAAGGTCATCCGTACCGTTGGTTCGTTGATATTGATGGATGGCAGGGTTTCTGGGTTTTCAGGAGATGCGATGGTGTCGCCGATAGACACGTCTTCCAAGCCGGTCACAGCCACAATATCCCCAGCTCGGGCTTCAGCGACTTCCACCCGCTCCATACCGCGAAAGACGAAGATGCGCTCCAAGTTGTGGATAACAGGCTCCGTGCTGCTCCCCATCAATGCCACATCGTCACGGAGCTTGAGGGTGCCATTGGAGATCCGGCCCACAGCCACCTGTCCCAGGTAGTTGTCGTAGTCGAGCGCTGCCACCAGCATTTGCAGTGGGGCGTCGGGGTCCCCGGTGGGCGGGGGCACCGAATCCAGGATTGCTTCGAAGAGAGGTTGCATATCCAACCCCGGCGTGTCCGGGTCCGTCGTCGCGTAACCGTGGCGGGCTGAGGCATACAGCACAGGGAAGTCCAACTGCTCAGAGCTTGTAGCCAGCTCCAAGAACAAGTCCTGCACCTTATCGACCACCTCTGTCACCCTGGCTTCGGGGCGGTCGATTTTGTTGATGAGCACCATAGGGGTTATGTTTTGCCGGAGGGCTTGGCGGAGCACATAGGTGGTCTGGGGCATGGGCCCATCTACAGCATCCACCAACAGCAGGCAGCCATCGGCCATGTTCATGATGCGTTCCACCTCGCCGCTAAAGTCGGCGTGGCCCGGCGTGTCGATGATATTAATCCTGACATTGCCGTAGGAGACCGAGGCGTTCTTGGCCAAGATGGTGATCCCGCGCTCCCGCTCCAGCGGGTTGGTATCCATGATCAAGGAGCCGACCTGCTGATGGGCCCTGAAGACCTGTCCCTGTTTCAACAGAGCGTCGACCAAGGTGGTCTTGCCGTGGTCGACGTGGGCTATGATAGCCAGGTTGCGGATGCCGTTGTTCTGGAAGTTACTCACATTTTTTACCATATGTACAATGATATCATTTCGGCCGGATTATTGCAGGGATGTGAGTTTGTCTCATAGACCGGTGGGCGGGTTGAGTAACACAGGTGTGGGAGCGATGCGCCTCAACAGAGGTTGGCCCGTCCAGTTGCACCGGCCACTTGTCGGCCCCCAGAAAGGTCGTCTACTCTCTTAGTTCCATGGCGCCTTGACCCAGTCCCAAGGCGCTTGGCCGCTGCGCCATAGCTTGAGCAAGTTATGGGTCGTCCCTGCCAGCGACCACTCACTCTGTGCAGTGCCCAACCCCCGTCTCATAAACCGTCGGAACCCCTGGCCTTCCTTGACCTGTCCGAACACCGGCTCCACCAGTACACCCCGCTTCTTGTACAGAGCTCGGCCTCGCTTTGTCAGCAGCTTGCGCTCCATCCTGTCCCTCGGGCTCAGTCCTTTTGGTATACGCCCTCGGGGACACCCCTTCTCCCATAGCAGCTTCCGCTGTTTCCAATCCTTGGTGGTGGCAATAAGAAGCTCAGGCATCTCTGGCCAGGGGCAAGCCCTGATGTTGGCCTCACTCCAGTACCCGGCATCGGCCAAGCCCGCTTTGGGCCGGTCCTCTATGCCGGCTGCTTCCAGAGTATGCGCCATGGTTTGGAGCATCGGCTCCAGTTGCTGCACATCGTTGGCCTCTTGGGTCACTCCAACGGCTACTATGATCTGCTCCTCGCTCACCACCGCCTGGGCATTGTAGCCCTGCACGTACCCTTGCCTGGTCTTCATGATACGACTGTCCGGGTCGGTGGTATTAGCCTTCGCCCCTTCGGTAGGAAGTGGCTCTACCACCTTGGGCTTTCGCCCTCGCTTCTTTTTGCCTGTGACATCTTCTTCTGCCCGCCGTCGCTCCACGTGCTCTTGGACAGCCTTGGCTCCTGCTTCAGCCTCCCGCTGCAGACGTTCCTTGGCTTCCTTCAGGCGCTTGAGCCGCTCCGTCCGTCCCCCTAGCCCTTCCGGTAGCTCATCCCCTCGCCGGTCGGGACCATAATGGGCATCCTCTTCAGCATCCGTTGCCTTGGCCTCTGCCAACATGCGCCGCACTTCTTCTTCAATGGCCTGGTGGCTCCGGTTGGTGGCCAGGGCCGCGTTGGCTGCCACCTTCGTCCCATCAAGAGCCACTACCCCCAACTTCACCAGACCCGCTTCATGGCATAACCTCAGTACCTCTACAAAGAGCTCCTCGAACGCCTCCTCGCGCTCCGCCCTAAAGCGACAGATGGTACGGAAGTCTGGCTGCCGGTTGGCCGCCACCACCCGGAATCCTACATCTTCCTCCAGAGCACGGGCTATGCGCCTGGAACTGCGTACACCCAGGCAGTAGCCGTACAACAGGATGGCCACCATCATCCCCGGATCGTAGGCCGCTGCACCCCATCCATCACTTCGATAGACTGCATAGAACTCCCTCAGATCCATCTGGCCTACTGCATCTACAATGAACCAAGCCAAGTGACCCTCACTCAGCCAATCCCTCATGGACGGCGGCATCAAGTAGCTCTGGTCTCGCTCGCAACTCAGAAGGTTATAAGCCATAGTGTCCTACCTGCCTGATGTTTCTATGAGCTTACTGCTTCGCCAACCCCGCAGGAAGGGGGTTTATGGGACACGCTCCATGATGGAATCTAAAACATCGCCATTAGAGCAATTCCAAGTGTCCTCTATTGGTACGCCCTTGCCCTTGGGCGACTGACCGTCCCTTCGTACATATCCTTTGGGATATGGGATATAACGCTTGTTGAAACGTTTTATTGCCTCCGTACTTTTCACATAGTACAAGAGCATATCGTGATTACGTATCCATCCCGCCTTCTGCGTCTTAAATCCACTAAGCCATCCGATACGCCATATTATCTCATTCCTGAAATGTTCTAATCCAAACACGGCATCCATCAATACTCGCAGGTACGCGTTGGCATGATAATCGCAATGTAGGTAGATGCTGCCCGTGGGTTTTAGAATCCTGTGCATATCTATTAGGCGCCGTCCCATGAACACGCAATAGGCCGCCATCTTGGAATCCTGACCAGCCTGTAACCTGATACCTTTGAGAGTATCCAGCAGGGGGCCGTGAGGGATGCGCCGGAAGGTCCGTTCCGTCTCGGTTGTCCACTTCCAGATGTCCTTGAGCTGGTCGTCCACCATGCCCTTATCGCCGAAGATGGCTACATAGTGAGTATCGGACTGAAAAGGCGGGTCAAGGTAGATAAGGTCTACGGATTCGTCTGGGAGCGTTCTAAGAATGTCGATGTTGTCGCCACAGACCAGAGCATTGCCCGTGAGGTATTTTGTGTAATCATCCGAGTCTACGAATAGAGGTTGCAATCTGTTCCTCCCTTGAGCACCATTTAGGACACCTTGTCAGGTTCCTTGCTCTCTCTAGGAGGTCGATATTTCACCACCTTCTGCACCATTGATTTCAGAACGCCAAAGTCTATTTTCTTGTCTCCTTTTCCAGCCATGTCATCCCTCTCTTTCTCTCCTAGCTTATCAACTCTTTGTAGGTAAGCCGCTTGCCCACAGCACCACTTACCAAGCTCTCAAGTCGTTTCATGGTCTTCCGTGCTACGTTTCCTTCGTTCAGTCGAAAGGTGAACTCATCAACGTATCGGGCCATGTGCTTGAAGCTCCACTGATGGTACACGCCGTTATAGCCCCGTTTCAAGACCGCCCACACGGATTCTATGGAGTTTGTGGATGCCATGCCGTTCACATACTCCTTGACGGTGTGGTTAACGGTCAGGTGCTGGTACCTATTGCCGTAACAGTTCAGAGTTGAGGGGAAAGTAGTAGGTCACGGCATTCCAAGAGGGGGTTGAGGCCCTTGGCGCGCCATGTCCCAAAGAGGGATGCCAGGGTCATTTTGGTGTCACTGCCCTGTTTGGAGCGAGTGCCGCCGCTAATCTTACGGCTGATCACCAGGTGCCGCAGGCTTCGTTCGGCGGCGTTGTTCTCCGACGGCGCGTCTGGGTGGGACACGAAGACGAACAGCTCCTTGATGAACCGTTCTATGCGCCGGCAGAGCCTGGACTGGGGCGCGGCTTGGTCCTTGAAGAAGGGGCTGCACAGCGCCAGCAGTTCCTTCTCCAAGGTCAACTGGCGTCGCGAGGCCAGCCGGGGGCCATCGGCAGGAACGCAAGTCCTAGCCTTGGCATATACCCGCCGCACCGCACCGGCCCACTGTGCCAAGCCGAGGTCATCAGGATACCAAGCCATGAGCTCATCCATATCCCGCAGCAGGTGTGCCCAACACCGCTGCTTCAGGCCGGGGTAGTGGTTATATGCGGCGTAGAAGTCACTCACCAGCACTCCGCTGAATGCCTCTCCCAACGCCTCGTCCACCACCCCCTTGCCACGACCGCGACGCAGGAAGTACCGCTCCGTGGGAGTGCTGAAGGTCCAAACGTAGCCGTTGACTCCATCCTCACGCCAGCCGGTCTCATCTGCATGCACCACCGGAGAGCCACGAATGCGTTCCAGGGTCTCGGCCACTGCCATCCGGGCCTGTCGTGCCACACTATGAATCGTCTCCACGATGGCGCCCACGCTCAGCTTCAACCGATGCACCGTCTGAAGGTACTGCTGGATGCTCCTTATGGGCAGCCGTCCCTCCTCCCGCAGCGTCACTATCAGGCTCGCAAGGTTGATACCAAGGCGCCGAGGCCCCACTGCCAATCCCTGCAACGCACCACGGGGCACCCGCCGTTTCCGGCATAGCCCACACATTCGAGCCATGAAGACGTGCTCGACCACCTCCGCCGGAACCAACGGAAGCTCGATGACCTCACGAGTCCGCTGTACCCATCCCCCTGCCAGGCCCGTCCCACACTCGGGGCACGACTCCAGAGCATGCACCACCTGCCGCGTGGGTTCCATTCGCTGCCGGGCAAAGCCGTGGAGACGACGCTTCCTCGATCCCTTTCTCTCCGGCTGACTCCCCTTGGCGCGCGGCTTATTGCCCGGCATCCCTGCAGACGGGCCGCCAGTACCCGGACGGGCCTCCAACTCCTTCACCCGTCGCTCCAGCTCGGCGATGATCGTCTGCTGCTTGGCAATAACCTCCAGCAGGGTCTCCCGGCTCGTGGTGCGAAGGTCCACTTCATTGTCCACCCCTCTCGTTTAACACAATCAAACGCCCCTTGCTCCGTACTCTCCACCCAGATTCCGAGCAATTCACCTCTCCAACTCTGAACAGTTACGTGGACCGCCCTTACGTTGCACCTATCAGGAACCTTTGATATATTAGGATGCGGGTGGGGCTGTAGCTCAACCGGGAGAGCGCTTCAATGGCATTGAAGAGGCAGCGGGTTCGAGTCCCGCCAGCTCCACCATGTAAGACCGAATTCATAACTCGCCCGTTTAGGGCGATCTCTGCGGCGTCCGCTCCCCCTATGGGACTGTCCTCCGGTGTGGGCATGGAGTAGATGATGGCGGCCCTGCCGGGCTTGACCTGTACCTCCTTGACGAAGGAGTGGACGAAGGCCCTGGTCTCGGTCAGCTCGCTGGTCTTGAGGAAGTCGCTCATCTCCTCTGCGAAGGTGGCGATGGTGTCGGCGCTGTCCAGAAGCTCCCGCCTCTCTTTCAGCAGCCCTCTCGCCTCCTCTGCGGCGACCTCAAGGGTCTCCTTGCGCTCCCGGAGTTCCACGATGAGGTCCGAAGCCTCGGCCACGTCCACGCTGTCGCTCTTCGCTATGAAGTGCCAGACGCGGCCCAGTTGCTTCTTCACGTCCTCAAGCTCCCCGTCGATACTCTCCAGCCTCTCCCTCTGCTCGCGGGCCACGCCGTCCATCTCCTCGTCCAGCAGCTTCACTAGGTCTCTGATGTTGGACTCGGTGAGGATGTTGGCGCGAAGCTCATCGACGATGATCTTCTCGAATTTCTTGGCATTGAGCCTGGGGGTCTTGCAGGTTCCCTTGCCGCGCTTGAGGAGGGAGTGGCAGATGTAGTAGGTGTACTTGCCGCTCTTGGCCTCGGCTGCGGTCATGGCCTTGCCGCAGGTCTCGCACTTGGCCAGGCCGCTGAGCAGGTAGGGGCTGGAGATGCGGCGGGGGTTCACCTTCTTCGGGGCGCGGGACTCCATCATCCTGGCGATGCGCCGGAACTCCTGCCTGGAGACGATGCCGGGGTGTGCGTCCTCGACACGCACGGGGGGCGCGCCGTCCTTGGCCTTTTCTCCCCAGACCACGGTCCCGGCGTACGCCTCGTTGGTGAGCACGAAGTGGACGGTGGTCTTGAGCCACTTCTTGCCGTTGGAGGTTGGGATGCCCTCGGCGTTGAGGGTCTTGGCGATGTCGAGGGTGCTCTTTCCTTGGAGGGCCATGTCGAAGATGCGCCGGACCACGGCGTCGGCGGGCGGGTTCAGCTCCAGCTTGGGACGCTTCTTCGGCCCGTCCTGGACGTGGACCCGCTTGTAGCCGTAGGGGGCGTAGGTGGTCATCCAGAAGCCTCTCGACGCCGCCTCCCGCATCCCCCGCGTAACCTCCTGGGCAAGATTTTCGCTGTAAAATTCGTCCACGCCCTCGATGATGGCCTCCAACAACCTGCCGGAAGCGGTGTCCTCGGCCTGCTCGGTGATGGAGACCACGCGGATGCCCCGCCTGCGCAGCATGGACTTGAAGGCGACGGCGTGCTCGCGCTTGCGGGTGAACCTGGAGAATTTCCAGACGAGAATCTCCTTGAAGGGGGCCTCGGGCTTGCCGGCCGCGTCCAGCATCTTCTGGAACTGGGGCCGGTCTGCGATGCGCCCGCTCTCGGCCTCGTCCACGTACTCGCGGCAGACCAGGTAGTCGTTCTTCTCGGCGTAGTCCCTGAGCGCCCGTAGCTGTGCGGCCACGGACAAGTCCACGTCCTGGCGTTCGCTGGATACCCTGGCGTAGAGGGCCACTGGCGTGCGGTCTAGTCGGTCGTTCATCAGTCTATCCTCCTTGTCTCTTCCTAGTCGTTCTGGCGGGAGCGCAGCCATTCCAGCCGCTCCCGTCTGCGCCACTCCCGCTCCTCCATGAACAGGCGGATGGCCTGCCGGAGCAGCTCGCTCACGGATAGGTCGTCCTCCTTCATCACCAGCCGCACCTGCATTTCCATCTCCGGGGGCAGGGAGAAGGTGAGAGTCTTGGATCGCCTGGGAGTGGTCATGCTCTCTTTTTGTCTCCTGACGTAGTGCTATGTCTTACTATACACTATCAGGGCACGGGAATCAACGCTACCAGGGGCCAGCCGCCACCGGCCTGCGCCTGCGCCCCGGCATGTCCGAGGCGACCATCTGGGGACCGAGGACGGCGGAGTGGTCTTCGGGCACGGCGATGACCACCACCCTCGCCAGCTTGCCATTCCTGATGACGGGCCGGGCGAGAGCGGCGTAGCCGCCGCCCAAGGCGTATCGCGCCGTGCCATAGCGGGCGGCCTGCTCCGCCAGGGAGCCGGGAGGTACGGGCCTGCCCCAACGGGGGACGCCGCCCCGCTCTCCACAGATGGGGAACGTGGCCGGCGTCCCGAATCCCCGCGTCCGCCGGGCGACCTTTACCCGGAGGTCAGGCGAATCGGCCCGGTCTTTGGAGTCTCTCCCGTCCTCCCTCGCGTACAGGACCACCATGAGGGGCGGGTCGCGCAGCACCTCGGCCAGCCGGATGGACACGGCGGCGTAGGAGCAGCGGAAAGCCTGCTGCAACTTCAGCACGTCCAGCCTCCACTCCAGGGCCAGCGGCTCGAAGGCCCTCGGCTGCATCAGCACCGCCGCAGCGAATCGTTCGGCCTGCGTGCACACCTTTCGGTCGGGCGGAGAGCCGGACTCCATGTCGCAGAGGGTCTCGTAGATGATCTCGTAGGTCTCGTGGATCACCGAGTAGTCCTGCGTTCCCTCCCACAGGTCCTCCCGGTAGTGGATGTCGTAGCCGCCCCCCGGCGCGCTGTAGTGGATGCCCTTCGCGTCCATGTGCCTACTGCCCGATACTTCGCCGAACCCGGCCCGTTTCAGCAGGGCCTTGATCTGCTCCATCGTGGGGCGGGCTGGCACGTCGAAGTAGCGCACGAAGCGGGCGGCGAGGGTCTCCGGGTCCAGGGCCTTTTGGGGGCGGTCGTCCAGCAGTATGCGGCAGAAGTCCTCTCTCGTCCTGTTCATGCTCACTCCAGCAGCCTCTTGTTGGCGAATCGCTCGTACATCTCGACGATGAACCGCTTGGTCTTCAGGGTGATGGGGCCGTCGGGCCGGGTGCCCACGCGGAAGACGGGATCGGCCAGCACGTACTGGTAGGCCCGCTCGATCTCCATCGCCTCGCCGCCGTAGGGGTCGGGCTGGTCCACGCGCCCGGCCCGCTTCATAAGCTCCTGTTCATCCACGTTGTAGAGGGCGGCCAGCTTGCGGAGCATGTTCGAGCCGGGCTTCCGGCCGCCCCGCTCGATCTGGGAGAGGTAGGAGCTGGAGATGCCTGTGCGCCTGGTCACGTCCCGCAGGCTGAGGTCTCCCCGCAGCCGTCTGAGCAGCGGCCCGATTTCGTCATCGCCCTCGATGGCCTCTCGGTCCTCAAGGTCCCGGTCGTCGTCAGGCTCATCCATGATGTCTCCCTCTTGCATCCGTAGTTGCGAACAGCGTCGCGCACGGCGTATCTGCTACATTACAGCTACATTACTGCTAATTAATTGTTACATCAGAGCGAGCAATTGTCAATGAATCCTTCTAATAGACCCTGAATCCGCCTCTCGGTCATTGCCTCTGTCCGCTCTGCATTGCTACACTTACGCCAACAGAACGAATTATCGTATTTCGATCCGAGTATACATCACCGACGCCCGCGAGGGCCACCCCCTCGCGGCGCTCCGAACCCCACGAGAGAGACGGAATCGCGTGAGTAAGAAGTCGAAGCGGAAGCTAACGGACAGGCAGGAGCGGAGGCGCATCGAGGGCCTGCGGATTCTGGCCCGCATCATCGCGCGCCACTACCTGGCCAACCCCCACCTGTACCCCAACGGCGCAGCCGGGGATGGCTCGCAGTCGGCCAAGAAGGAGGGTGCGGCGTGAAGCGCAGGCAGCCCTCCTCCAGGGTAAAGCTCGACCATCATAAGGTGTGGGAGCTTCTGAACCGGCTCAACATGACCCAGAACGAGCTGGCGCGGCTGGTCGGCACCTCATCCGGCTACCTGTCCCAGTTGATGTCCGGGACTCGCTGCCCCTCGGCGGACATGCGCAAGCGGCTCATGGAGGCCCTGGGCGTCACCCGATTCGAGGACCTGTTCATCCTGGAGCAGGTCCATGCGTAGCGACGGCTCCGCCTCGTCCGATTCCCCGCTCATTCCGCCCGGCGTTGCTCTGATGCCCGATGACTTCCCCGAACGGCTGGAGGCGGTCAGAACGCTGTTCGACCTTAACTGTGAGGAGATGGCCGTGGCGCTGGGCGTGGACCCGCGTCAGCTGATGCGCTGGCGCATCAAGGGCGGCGGTCCCAACGGTGGCGCGATGCTGGCCCTGGTGCGGCTGGCGATCCGGTCGCCGGAGGGTCTGGCGAAGCTGCTGGACGAGGACGTGATCGTGATCTTCAAACCGAGGAGGAGTGACAATGGCAACTGACGAGAGAAATCGGACCTTGGACCTTCGCCCGCCGCCCTTTCCCGAGGAATTCGGGCAGAGGCTGGAGGGCCTGAAGGATATGACCGGGCTGTCGTGGGGTGAGTTCGCCGAGCTTCTCGGCGTCACCGAGCGCGGCCTGTTGAAGTGGCGCAGGGGAGGGCCGCCGTCGGGGGCCTACTTCTGGGCCATCATAGAGGTGGCGCGGGGCGTTCCCGGGGGCTTCGACCTGATGCTGGACGGCGAGAAGTGTAGGAACATCAAGGGAGGTAGGAGCATGGTCATGGACGAAGGAGAGCGCATCGAGGACTTTCGCGCCGGGCCGTTTCCGGAGGAGTTTCCGGCGTACTTGGGACGGCTGGAGGACCTGTCGGGGATTTCGCTTGAGGAGTTCGCCGATTGGTTGGGCCTGCCGGAAGAGCGGCCAGGGGAGTGGCGCAGCGGGGCTATACCCACCGGCGACGAGATGTGCGCCATGATCCATTGGGCCTGCCGCGTTCCCGGAGGCCTGTCGGTGCTGCTGACTGGCGATCCCTACTCCCTGAAGGTAAGGGAGTAGGACGGTGGGACGCCGGCAGGAATGGGTCTACCACGTGGAGCCTGAGGAGTTCCCCCAGGACTTCCCTGAAAGGCTGGAACGCTTCAAGCAGGCTGCCGGGCTGACCTGGCGGGGGCTGGCCCGCCTCCTGAAGGTCAACGCCCGCTTGGTGCGCCGGTGGAAGGCCGGAGCCAAGCCCGGCCCCGGCCACTTGGTCAACCTGTTCGACCTGGCGGCCGGGATGGGGCTGCTGCACATCCTGCTGCCGTCGGTGGGTGAGCCGGAGACTGCCGTGGGGGAGGACTGAGGGCGAGCGGGGCAAAGGCAACGGGTTCTCATTAGACGCAACGAGGGCCGGGCGGGATAAACCGTCCGGCCCTCTCTTTTTGTCTTGGAGGAGAGGCTCTCGTAGTGGTATTGTTAGGTCTGGACCATCCCGAAGGGAAGCCCTGCAAAGCGGGGTTTGGACGAGGAGACAATCACAGACAAAGACCGAGGAGGTGGCGATATGGCTGTCGAAGGACGTGAAGGGAGCACTAGGAAGCAACGGCGAACCCCTTTCCCCGAGGACTTCGGGGAGCGGCTGGAACGCCTGTTGAAGATGGCCGAACTGTCGCCGCAGGAGTTGGCCGAGCTTCTCGGCGTGACGGAGCCCACCGTGCGGAGGTGGCTCAGGGGAGGGGTGCCCAAGGGGTTCAACTACATGGCCATTATGAGGCTGGCGCGCGGCGTCCCCGGTGGCCTCAATCTGATGCTCTACGGCGACCCGGAATCGGAGGGCGAACCGGCGGAATAGGAGCCAGGGGCCGGGGCGCGTCCGAGCACCTCTGTCCTCACCGCCTGACGACGCCCTGCGGTTGAGGGCGCGGTCGAGGATCCCCGAAGACTCCAGGACCTGACACTCTTGCTGGTCAGCCCGGCAGTTAGTTGCCGAGTTGGGTCACTTGAGTTGAGCGGCGAGGTCACTGAGACAAACACCGTCCTGCCACACGGCATTGTCTACACGTATCCGCGCCGTGCCACCGTCGATTTCTAGTTGGACGTCACTATCTCCGGGTGTTGTGGCATCGTCGCGCAGTTCGTTGAGAGCATCCAACTCCACGCATAGTGGCCTTACGCGGGGGCCGATATCTTGCACGAACCGCATGTTGGCGCGTACCTCGTCTTTATCTACGTAGGTGCCGTCCTGTCCCACAGGAACCACACAGAGCAGGAATCCATCTCCTCTGTTCACAGCCGTTTCGGCTTGTTTGGCTGTCATCCGCACCCTATGCTCTCGCGTAGCCTTGACTTCGACCAGCCAAGTCCGGTCGCCTCGCGACAATTCGATCCCCATCTCTTCATTGTCTTCTGTGAAGTCATACTCAATCATGAAATCGGAGCCTATTCCGGTACGTTTCACGGTAAATCCCTGGTCTTCCAATCCCTCCTGCACCAAGTCCTCCACAATGTCCCCCAATCGTTGATTCTCATGCACGATCCGTCTCCGTTCCCGACGCTCTGCGAGGTGCTTAGGAAGGTCTTGGTCCGTCTTCATATCTTCTACGAAGTCGCGGACATGGGTAAGGTCTCCACCGGTCGAAACTAGAATATTCGTCATAGTGTCGTCCAGAGCAGACCGGGATTCGTCGTTGCTAACCACGAAATGCCTCATCAGGTCAAACCGAGTCACCCGGATCGCTTCCAGGAGTTTGACGCTAGTAGGGCTTTCACTTAGAGAGTTGGGGGTCCACCCGCTACCTCTGAGAAGCCTAGCCAGGGACTGAGCCGTAGCCCGGTCGCGTATATCATTTCCCTGCGGGACCCAACTGTTTTTTGCAACGGGAACCAGCCACATCGCCTGAAAGTACCCGTGGCTGGCACCACATTCACAGCTTGCGGTCCTGACCTCCAAGCCTTCCGGATCGCGTGTGACCAACCATTCGGTTAGGAAACGCCAGAAGAGACGAGCGCGTGCCTGACTGTCACGTACACGCGCCATGATCCCGACTCTGTCTCTAGCGAGGAGAACCACGTCGGTCACGGGGACAGCATCGACTGTCTTGTGTTCGCCTTCCGGCAATGGTTCGTCCGGGAGGAAGTCTCCAAGGGACCTGTTGCTGTCGACCACCACGTCCGTTCTCACATACCCTTTTCCGCTGAGCATCTGCCAGACATCCATCCCGGGCATTGCGGCAAAGAAATCATCCGCCATGATGTACCGCCACGGGAAGAGGTCTGCGTACTGTTGAAGGCCTTCTGCCCATGCCTTTATTGGAGCAAGAGGTACGTCCACATCGCCACTTCCCTTTTGACCCAGCCACAGGACTTCACAGCTTCCGTCATCTTGGTTTGTTGAGAACGCAGGAAAACCGGTCAAATGAGTCCATTCCTGGTTAGTAACGAGCCAGGATAGGAGACGCGGGCTAGCCTGAGTGAATCCATCCCCGAGAGGGCCTTCATTACAGAGCACTTGGAGCCTATTAGTGATTTCCTGGATCGCTTCCTTATTGTCATATTCTCCCTGGCCTATTTCATTGGCAAGGGAAGTAAGGCGGGTATCACGAAGTCGACCACGAACCCCTAGGTCGAGGACGTCATCTCCGATAGCTTTTAACTCGGTGTCTACGTCGTTGTCACGATAGAGATTTGAGAGCTCGTCAAGATAGCCAGCCTGGTCAAGAACGATTTGGCATTCACGAATTACATTTTCAAGACCGTCGTCTCTAAGAAGTCGATAGAGTTGGTCTAGCCATTCGACTGCATCGACATCCTCACGAAGCGCGTCTTCAAGTCTTTCAAGGGTGCCGAATTCAGAACCTGTACCCTTAGTCTTCTCTTCAAGATAGGACACCAGTTTGCCACCATCATACCCTTCATTGAATGATGTTGCTTCGCAATCCGTAATGGCCGCCCAACTCTCAACCGCCCTGCACCAGCCAGCAGCCTGAGTCCGTTCAGGCAATTTCTCGCGAATGCCCTTGACCTCACTTAGCAGGTCCCAGAGGGCTTCCACATGCTCAGCTTCTCCTGCGAGTGGGAGGATGGAATCGTTCGGAGGTATGGGGCCATCACCACTGCAAACAGCAGGGGTCTGGCGAATCAGAGAGGTTAGTTGTCCAAGTCGGTCGTTGATCCAGTTTCTGTTCAGCCATGTCTGTCCAGTGACTAAAGGGAGGTCTGCCAATGTATGGGTGTTTAACCACCCGGCATTTGCCACAAACTCGACCATCTCGATATGCAGACCGCAGGCTTCTTGGACTACAGCTTGATTAGTCTGGTTTGCCGCGTCGTCGCTCTGTCCGAGATATACGCCGTCTCGATTCTCTGTCGGAGTGAATTCAAAGCTGTTTACTACAGCCGGAAAACTGAAGGTCTCGGTCCCTACCAAAGGAAAGTCCAAAAAGAGCCTCGGAATGTCTCCTAGTGGTAGGCAGACCGCTCCATCGTCAGTTGACTCAATAGGAACGGTGACGGATACACGCACACCTTCTGACAAAAGGTACTTTCTTTCACTCAGAATTCCACGATCATTTATTCCGACGGTGACAGTCTGCAATCCCTTTTGTTGCAAGGGGGTGCGCTCGATCACTTCGAAGCTCGTAGTCTCCTCGGGTGAGTCAATGTCGATGCGGCGAAACTGACGATTGAAAACGACTACGAACGGGGCACATCGTTTCAGCGTTTCAATGCCTTCCTCAACCGCACCAACAGCATCTTCTCCTATAGGGTACCTGAACCGGGTGGTGAAGGTGTCTGCATCTGCCGCAGCCTCCGCAGAGGCATCAAACTCGTTCCATGCTTCATCCATAGAGTCACTGAGTGCCTTAGCCGAGCTGATTTCACGCTTCAGGCGAAATTTGAAAGGGCTCCTGTCGTTAAGTTGCCCGGAAACATCAATAACTGGCGACAAGAGATGAGTTGTCAAAAAGCCGCTACCGTATTGCCCGATCGTCTTCTCGTCTTCGAGTTTCGTGGAACCGTGATAGATGAGGTGAGCCACTTCGTCCATGGTGAATCCGCGACCATTGTGCTGAAAGACAAGCTCGCCGCTTCCAAGCTCAACGGAGGCGACGAGATGGGTATCGTCATCTGCGGAAGCGTCGCGAGCGTTCTGTAGGAGTTCCCAAATCCACCGTCTTTGCATACGTGCCCTGTTAGATTCGAGTTCTCTGAGGCTGTTGAGGATGCTCTGTGCGGTATTCTCAGTAAGTACGCGATCCTTAATCTCGTCTTTGTTAGTTAATGTCACTGCGCTCCACCCACATCCAACATTGAGCTTTGATTGCCAACCCGGAGATTGAGCATTTCAATACCTATATGTTCCGCAAGTCTTTTGACTCATGTTCACTCAGCCATTGTACTTCAGGCGAACATCCGCCGTCACGACTGCCAAGCCTGTACAACGGACTGAATACCTGCCACTTCCTCATCGCCTGACGACGCCCTGGGGGTCTGTCCTCGACGCCCTGCGGTTGAGGGCGTGGTCGAGGATCCCGAAGGCCAAGCGGATGCCCAGCTCCGCCACCCTTTGGGACGGCTCCTCCTCCTGCTTGAGCAGGGCGTGGGCGATGAGGTCGGCCATCTGTAGCAGGTCGTCGTCCTGGGAGCTTCGGAAGGAGGGGCCGCCGATGATCCGCTCTATGGGGATGTCCTTCGTGGCCTGGCCGTCCTCCCAGACCTCGTACCTGCTGGGCACGGGGTTGCGGCTCCTGAGCCTGCCGTAGAGCCGCCTGACCATCCGCTCCCCTCCCTCGTCGAAGATGAGGTGGGCGTAGCGTCCGTCCGCCGCGACGGACGAGTTGATGCGGTTGAGCAGCCGGTTCAGGCTGACCTGTTCGTAGCCCTTTACGTCGGCCTTGCGCAGGCAGACGTTGAGGACCTCGATGCCGCCCAGGGAATGGGCGGCGTTCTCTATGATGCGCAGGCCGTCCATGAAGATCTCGGCTCCCTGCTCCGGGGTGAGCCTGCGGCCGGTGTTGTCGATGCGGGCCAGCTTGCCCCGTCCGGCCAGCAGGTCGCAGGCGTGCAGCTCCCGGCTGGTCGGGACGCTGTAGTCGCCCGCCAACGCCGTGCGCCAGTCCTGAATGCGGCCATGCAGGCCGTTCCATCGCTCGGCGTTCACGCCCAGGGCGGAGCGGACGTAGTAGCGGGGACCCTCGGACTCGTCGATGTAATAGATTCTCATGGCCTTGGTTCTCCTTGCATGTCGGTCAGGGGGCGCACCGGCTCGAACCCGCCGCCCGGGGCGAACCATGCCCGTCCCAGCGGCCCCTCCCGCTTCACCAGCTCGCGGTGGGAGGCCAGCAGGGGCACGGAGGTCCTGAGACGGTCCATCTCCTGCTGCGCGACTCTCAGGAAGTGGGTCTGTGCGATGTCGTCGTCGAAGACGACCAGGACGACGGGCGGCGCGCCGTGGTCGTCGATGGGCCGATGGGACGAGTAGTAGCGCAGGTATGGGGCGAGCCGCGCCGCCATGGTGACCGGCCGCACCGCCCTTCGCTCCCACTCAAGGAAGAAGGGCCATGCGGTCCTGCCGCGCCTGAGCATCCCGAAGGCGTCGGGGTGCACCGAGCGCCTCCCGCCGAAGTAGCGGAAGTAGCGGGAGGCCCTTCGGGGCGGGTCGAGCTGGTCGATATCCCAGCCCAGGTCGCGGGCCTGCCGGGAGAGGGCCGCCGCGAAACCGTGGACGGCTGCGGTGTGCTGCATGTCGCGGAGGAGCTGCCGGCTGAGCCTGCCGGAGACGCTGCGCCAGTCGGCTGCGGCCCCGGAGTCGGGGGGAGCGGCGCTCCACCGCTTCTTCGCCCCGGCGACGGCGGCCCGGTCCCTGCGGGCCAGAAGGGTCAGCCCCGCGTCGGTGAGCACCAGCCGCCGCTCTGCGGAGGGGACGCGGGCGGCCAGCCCGAAGCCCTCAAGGGCCGTGGTTAGCTGGGAGGCGCGCTGGTTGGTGACGCCCAGCAGCCCGGCGAGGTCGCCCAGGGCGAGCCAGGGCCAGTCGGAGAGCAGGTCGAGGGCGCGCTTCTCGGCGGGCTTCAGCAGGGCGGGCAGCATGTGCTCGGGGACGCCCCGTCCGCCCCCCCTGTCGTCGATGTCCTCGGGCATGGAGACCCGCGCCAGGGGCCGCTCGGCGGGGAGCGCGCCCCTGCGTTCGATCCGGTCGATGGCGTCCCGCAGGCTGACAGCGGCGTTGACCGAGGACAGCCGCCACACCGCGTCGTCGGTGGCCGCTGCCGCCGCCGCCCGCTCCAGTGCGAGGACCGTTGGCGTGGACGCCCGGCGCAGAATCCCTCGGGCGTAGCGCAGCCGGGTCTCGTCGGGGAGGACGAGCAGGATTCCGCCGGGCTGCGGCCCGTCCCTGAGCCGCCCGATCCGCTTGGAAAAGCCGGTGCGGTCGGTGGCGTGGCCCTGCCGGACGATACCGATGGTCCTCCCGTCGGGAAGGATGATGGCGGCGTCCAGGGGCATGGCGCGGTACCAGCGGAAGCGGATGGGGTGGTGGATGTTGGCGACGGCGGAGGCCAGGCGGTAGATGACCGCCACGGCGTCGAGCCTCTCCAGGAGGACGCGCCGCCACCGGGCAGCCAACGGGTAGCTGCGGAGCAGCCGATCCGGGGTGAGGTCTTCCTCCTGGGCCAGGCGGCGCAGGCCGTCTGCGGTGAGGTGGAACCTGCGGGTGGGCGCGATGAGGTCGGTGCCGTGGGGTACGGAGGCGATCAGCCCATCGTCCTCCAGCTGCCGGACCGCCTCGTAGACCGCGCTCTGGGACCAGCCGGAGAGGGCGGCCATCTCCAGCCGGTCGAGGAACGGCATGGCGGCGAGGCGGCGAACGAGCTCCCGCCTCCCCCCGGTGAGCGGCCTCATTCCTCAAGCTCCTCGTCGGCTGCCCCGTCCGGCGTCTCCGGGGCGTCGTCCCCAGGGTTCTGGTCGCGCTTGCTGCGCTGCTTGCGCCGGGCCTGCTCCTGGGACTGGACGCTGCTCTCGGCCGTCTCGGTGTCCTGGCCCTTCCTGAGCTTCTCCAGCTCCTCGCGGTACCTGTCCACCAGTTCTTGCATCTCCGCGTCCCGCCGTTCGATGTCGCTGGCCGGTGTTAGGTAGCTCTCGGCCAGGTCGCGGATGCGCTCGGCGGTCTCGGCGTCTCCCGGCTCCGGCTTGGCGACCTTCATGGAGAAAGCGTCCATCCGCTCCGTTCCCACGGTGGCGCGGACGTAGCACTGGTGGACGGACAGGGACGTGATGTCGTCCTCGGTCACCCGCTCCTTGCCCAGCTCCCACACGAGCTGGCGGGCGTCGTTGCCCGCCACCTGGAAGACGGCCAGGCAGCCCACGTTGGCGAGGAGAGTGTCCCGCATGGTGCGGGAGAGGTCGTCCAGCTTGGCGAGGCTCTGGGTTGCCAGGACGAAGGACGCGCCGAACTTGCCCAGCTCGCTGAGCATGGACTCGTAGTCCACGCCGGGCATGGACTGCATCTCGTCCACGACGGCCAGAGCGCCCCGGCGCTGCTCGAAGGGCAGGCTGCCCTGCTCCCGTATCACGGCGTCCACGAGGTTGAGGAGGGAGGCGCCCACCAGGGCGGCCACGTCCCTTCCCGCCTTGCCCTGGGCGGTGGAGACCAGCAGGATGCCGCCCTCGCGGATGACCCGGCGCATGTCGATGGTGGAGCGGGGCTGGCCCAGGATGGCCCTCGCCCGCTTGGAGGATGCGTAGTAGGAGAGGCGGGTCTGGACCGGGGCCAGGGCGTCGGCCCGGGTCTCGCCGCGCCAGCCCTTGAAGTCCCTGGCCCACCACTGAATCAGGTAGGGGTCGTTGACCTTTGCCAGCACCTCGGCGCGGAATCCGTCGTCGGCCAGGATGCGCAGTCCGTCGAGGATGGTGTACTGCTCGCCCGCGTCCGTCCTCTCATTGGCCTCGTGAAGGGTCTTCACCGTCTGTTCGAGGATGGACTGCATCCTCGGCCCCCACTGGTCCCACAGGCCCTTGGCGATGCGCACGACGGAATCGGCGGTGCGGTCGCGGTCGGAGAAGATGCGGGTGTCCAGCAGGTTGATGCCGGGAGCTCCCCGCTCGTCGGCCAGGTCGATGAGGCGCACCTGCTCAATGAGGGAGTCGGGGACGTGCTCCAGCAGGCCGCCCACCAGGTCGGCGTGGGGGTCCACGACGACGATGGCGTCTCCGTCCCTGCCCTCGGCCTTCTCCCGCATCTTGTGGGCGACGATGTGGTGCATCAGGGTGGACTTGCCCATGCGGGTGCGGGCGACGTAGAGGTGGTGGCGTCTGAGCAGGTCGTCGGGGAAGTGAATCTTCCTGGGCGTTCCGGTGGTGGTGTCGCCGACGTGGGCGCCGCCCCTTACGCTGCGGGCCGTGGGGAGCAGCACCCTCGCCCCGGCGCGGGCCACCAGGGGCGTCTCGTCACGCGCTCCGGGCGGGTGCCAGAGGCAGGCCGCCTCGCGGACGCCCATGACGCTGCGCTTCCCGAACAGGCCGAGGCCTGACGGGTGGAGCATCGAGGGGTCCGGCACGGCGGGCCGGACGCTGCTCGCCTTCAGGCGCGCGCCTGCGGGGTTGTCATAGTCGCGGTAGGCGGCGGCCACCGGCTCCAGCAACTCATTCGCCCGGTGGGGCCGGGTGTTCCGGGGCAGGATCGCCGTCACCTGAATCTCGGCGTCGAAGGCGATGCGGGAGACCTTCTCCTTGATGAGGAGCGGGTCGAAGACCCGCTTGCGGGCCTTCTTGAAGCGGTGCCATGCCCAGCCTCCCAAGGCCAGGGCGAAGGCGACGCCCGCTCCCATGAGCACAGCCTTCCAGGTCTCTCCCGCCTGCACCCACAGGTAGCCTCTGACGACGGCCAGGGCAGCGACGCCCAGGACGGCCATCGTAATCCCGTCCATCTGGAGGGGCTTGGTCTGGTAGGTGTAGGAGGGGTCTCGCCGGTCCTCCACGGGCCGCTTGTGGGCCTTCTCCAGGTGGGACTCCGACCAGTCGGGTCCCATCGAGCGCAGCATCAGCCGCGCCACCACGCGCTCCCCCTCGTTGAGGTTGGAGAGCGCGCCCATGAGGGCGATGAGGGGGTCGGAGCCGGGGTCGAGCAGGTCGTCGTCCCGGAAGACCCGGAGAGGCACGTACTCGGGGCCGTCTGCCCGGAGCGTCATGCTCCACGCCTGCTCGTCCTCGGCCAGGCGCAGGGGGTCGTCCTCGGCGGGAATCTCCTGTATCTGGGCCTGGGGGTAGCGGGCGGCGATCTGGGAGCGCACCACCTGGTCGTCCAGGCAGCGGGCCAAGAGCGTTACGCCGTCTGCGTCCCCGGCAAGCTCCAGGGAGAAGGGTTCGGGGACGGCGATGGAGCCGAGCATGTTCTCGACTCCCAGGAGCGTTCTCTCCCCGGTCCGGGGCGGCGTCACCGCCAGCAGCGCCGGGGGTTTCTTGGCCTCGTTGTTCAGCAGCCACTTGATGGGGTTCACTTTCATTCGTTTGCTCCTTTCTCTATCGGTTCTCTCGCCTTGCGGTCGTTCGGTCGCTCCTAGTGACGACCGGGCCGCCACTCGATCACCTCCGTCTCCTCCGGCGTGGCCTCGATGCGGACGGGGAAGCGGTGGCCCTTCGTCAGCAGCAGCCCGTCTCCCCTGGGGCAGGAGAGCAGCCAGCGTTGCAGGTCTTCGGGGAGGTCGAAGGCGTCGCCCACGGTGCTGATGGCCGCCGCGTCCTGCTGAAGCAGGAGCTTGAAGGCGGCGTTCTGTAGAAGCGCCCGCCCTGAGTGTCCGGTGATGGCGCGGGAGGTGTCCTCGGATAGAAGGTCCTGGACGTCCTGGGTGATGAACTGCAACCCCAGCCGGTGCTTGCGCGCCCGCTTCGCCATGCTCACCATGAAGGCCGCGCCTTCCGGGTGCTGCATGATGCTCCACACCTCGTCCACCACCAGCAGGCGGGGCTTGGGGTTCTGGGCGGCGGCGGCCCACACCGTCTCGGTGCAGACCATCGCGGCGGCGGGGCGAAGCTCCGGCTCCAGCAGGCGCAGGTCGAAGACGGTGATCAGGGCCTCGTTGGACAGCAGGTCGTCGCCCTCGTCGGAGAGGAGGTTGCGCAGGCTGCCGGTGGCGAAGGGCCGCAGCAGCCGTGAGAGGTCGTTCGCCTCCCCTTCGAGGTAGGCGTAGAAGTCCTTGAAGCCGGTGCGCTCCCTGGGCTGGGCGTAGTAGCCCGCCAGGGCGTGGTCGAGGGAGGCGCGGCGGTCGGCGCTCAGCCGCTCGCCCACCATGACTTCGATCAGCCGCCGCAGGCTGCCGATGCGCTGGAGCAGCTCCTCGGAGTCCCCCTTGTCGATGACGAAGGGGTTCATGCCCTGGCCGGGAATGCCGGGAGAGAGGACGCGCCCGCCTGCCGCCCTCGCCATGTCCGCGTACTCGCCTTCGGGGTCGATGACGTAGGCGGTGATGCCCCTGGTAAGGCCCCGCAGCATTCCCAGCTTCGTTGCGAAGCTCTTGCCGCTGCCCGACCGTGCGAGGACGGCGGTGTTGGCGTTCAGGTGCGTCCCGTCCCAGGGGTCGTAGACCACCGGGGCGCAGGCCCGCATGTCGATGCCGTAGAGGGTCCCCCTCCGGGTGTCCAGGTCGGGCGGCGAGAAGGGGAAGAGTCGGGCTATGCTGGACGTGTCCAGCGTCCGCCACACGGCCACGGCGTTGAGGGCCAGGGGCAGGGTGGACAGGATGCCCTCGCGCTGGCGGAAGGCCATGGGATCGAGCTTGCCCAGCGTGGCGGCGAAGTGGGCCTTGGCCCGCTGGGTCATCTCCTTGAGGGACGCCTCGTCCTTCGCGTGAAGGGTGATGGAGAGCGACGCGTGGAAGAGCCGCTCGCGGCCCCGCTGCACCTCGTCCCTGAGCCGGGTCACATCCTCCAGGGCGATCTCCGCCTCCGGGGACATGGTGCGGCCCCGCTTGAAGGACAGCGACTGGGCCGACTCGAAGCGGACCTTCTGCCACTCCAGCGTCCTGGCCGCCTGCTCAGCGGGAATCGACCCCAGGTGGATGGACAGGTCCATAGGCGCGCCTGCGGCCATGAGGCTCTGGAGGAAGCCGGGGGCCAGGGAGCGGGGCCACTTGCCCAGGTGGAGGGAGCGGACCAGGCGGTCTCCGACGCGCACCTCGCGGCGGCGCATCTCCACCTCCAGCGGCGTCTCCTCGTCGATCTCGGCGGGGGTGCCGCCCAGGGCCGAGGCCAGCATCAGCATACGCAGACGCCTGCCGCTGAAGGGGTGGACGGACAGCCCGGCCCGCGCCAGCAGGCCGCGCAGCTCGTCGAACCGCCCGAACTCGCACACGGCGTAGAAGCGCCGGTCGAGGATGCCGTCGCGGGCCTCCAACTCAGTCAAGAGCCTGCGAAGCGACTCGGCCGCCGCCCTCGTCTGTGGGGGAAGGTCCTGCGGCTGGGCCTCCCTGATCTCCTCCCGCAGCCCGCCAAGGCGCGGCGGGTGCTGACGGATGAGGAGCTGCACGGGGAAGTCGCAGGCGTTGAGCGCCCCGGCGAAGGCCCCCAGCTTCGGCTCGTCCAGCTCGAGCCCCATCACCTCGCACACGCCGAGCTTCACCCCGTCCAGGCGCACGGGGCCGTCCTCCTCCAGGTGGGAGAGCATGAAGAAAAGGGGCAGATCGGGCGGTGGCTTGGGAGCGGGAGGCTGGGTTCCCGTGGGTTCGGAGGCCGCATCCGCGTTGGCCTCCGCAATGTCCTGCGGAGCCTCGTCGCCCTCCGGGGGCCTCTCCGCTCCGCGTCTCTTGATTCGTTCAATCAGCTTCTTCAACTCGGTGTTCTCCTTTGCGCTAGGGGGTGGGGAACGGGACGAGGCCGCTCTTCAGCAGCGTGGCGACCGCCTTGGCCAGAAGCACCAGCACCAGGCCGACGACGGCCATGACGACGGCGCTCTTGGCCCTGCCGCCGCCCCGCTCCTCGGCTCCCTCGGCCATCAGGACGAATCCCGCCCAGACGATGGCGAAGAGGCAGAGCCCGGAGGCGGCGTAGGCCATCGCGGTGAGCACCCGGTCGAAGGCGTCCAGCATGGCCTGCTCCTCGGGCGGGACCGCGCCGGTGGTCGCCAGCGCGGTCCCAATCAGAAGGGTTGCCGTCAGTAGACGCCTCACCACGGCCACTCCCATCCCAGAAGATCGAACCAGTCGCTCAGGTCGCCGTCTGCGGGCTCCTGCTCGGCGGGCGGTTCGACCGGCTCAGGCTGCGGCAGGACCAGGACCTCGAAGGGGGCGTCGCTGCCGACGCCGGACGCCAGGGCCAGCGTTTCGCCCCTGCTTCCGGCGATGGGCTGTCGATCCACCGTCTCGGCCTTGACGTGCTCCGGGTGGACGATGGTCACCGTCACCTCCTTGGCGATGGTGGCGCTGGGAACGTAGGCGTACGCCGTCGCGGTGGCGGTCGACGTGGCGCCGTCATCGCAGGTGGCCGTCGCCGTCTCGCTGTCGGAGTCGCTGTCCCCTGGGCGATGGAGGTGCACCGTCCTGGTGACCTGCTCCACCCGTTCCGGGTGGTGGGTGAGCCGCGTCAGCGGGGGGATGGGGATGCTCAGGGACGCCTCAAGGCTCACGTCCACGCTCACTGGATGGACGGCGAGACCCGCTCCGACGGGAAGCCGGAAGCGGGTCTCGCCGCCGGGGACGAAGGGGACGCTCGCATGGGACGCGCCGGTCGCTGCGGCGACTGTCCCCGTGATGGCGGTCACCTGGGCGTCCATGAGCACCGTCTCGGTGACGCTCTCGTGCCCGGCCACCGTCTGAAGCTCGACCGGGTGCTCGATGGTGGACACGCACTCGGACTCGATGACTCCTTCGACCGCTCCGGAAGTCCAGCCCAGTGATGTCATGCGCAGGTCGCAGAGCTCCCCGTCGATGGCCGGAAGGGGGTACGGGATCTGTCCGCCTTCGACGGTGACGGCCCCGGCCTGCCCCAGCGTGTCCTCCCACGAGAAGGTGAAGGATGGGTTGGGGCCGTGCAGGGGGAGGGAGTAGTCGATGCGCTCCCCCTGGTCCAGGGAGGCCGAACCCCAGAACCGCAGCCAGCTGCCCTGCGGCCCGCCGAAGGCCCGCACCCGGAGGTCCAGGGGAGTGGCGGCCCGCAGGGTGACGGCGGCCCGGTCGCCGGAGACGGTGAGTCCCTCGACGAAGAGCCGCCGCCCTTCGACCGGCTCCGTCACCTCGAAGTCGATCTCGTCCCGCCAGGGCTCGTGGTCGTCGGCCAGTGCCGCCTGGGGGACGGCGACCGCCGCCGCGAGAGCGACGGCGGCCGCGATTGCCAGGAAGCTCTTCGGGGGCTTGCTTTGCCGGGACTTCCGGCTCCCGTCCCCGTTGCCGTTTCCGTTGATGTTGTCCTTGTCCGTCCGCCTCGGCTTGCCGAACCAGCGGTGGAGGCGGAAGGGCATCCGCCCGCCCTTCCGTTCCCGGCTCCCGCGCTTGCGGCGAAGGGGGCGCAGGGTCTTACCCGCACGCCTCGCCATCAGCCGCAGGGGACCGGGGCCGCTCTTCACCGGCTGCGCTGGCGCGGGCGGCTCGCTCCGCACCAGCTCGGACGGCGGCCCTGCGTAGAGCCTCGCCCCAAGCCGGTACTTCAGCAGGTCGGCGGCCACCAGGGGCAGCCGCCGGCCGCCTATCTTCCCGACGACGGCGACCAGCCCCGCCAGGCCCAGGAGGACGGCAATCGCCATCCTCACCTCCGACGGCCCGACGGGGGCGTAGCGGTATGCGCCGTAGGACAGGGCGCACACCGCCATCATCGCCACGACTTGCGGGAAGGTGAACCCCAGCAGCACCTTGTCCTCGGCCTGCACGTGGGTCGGAACCTCGTGTTCTCTCATAGCTCTCTCCTTCCTCGCCGCCTAGTTGTCCGGTGTGGGCGCGGGAGTCGGGGCGGTCGGGTCGGGCACGTTGGGGTCAACCGGCGATCCTACGACCGCGTTCATCACCAGCTCGACGACGCCGTAGGCCACCATCGCCAGGACGATGCCCGCCAGGGCGGTCATCGTTGCGCTCTTGCCGCGCTCCATCTGGTGCGGCGCTCCCGACGCGGTGAGGTACAGGTACGCGCCGTAGATGAAGAAGCCGACGCCCACCGCGCCGACGATCCCCAGTAGGATTCCCACCAGGTTCGATATGGTCTGTGTCAGGTCTTCCATAGGTCTTTTCTCCTCTCTGTCTCCGTTGCCGGAGTCTCTCGCTCGTCTCTATCGGTTCCGGTCTCTCGCCCGCCTATTTGCACATCGCTGCCACCTCCTTCTCGTTCTCGATTGGCGCGAACGGCGTCCGTGCTCCTTTGGGGTCGTCGTTGTCGGGGTTACTCGTCGCTGCTCCGGGGGGCGTCTCCGCCGCCGTCTCCCCCGCCGCTCGATGGGGTGGCCATCGAAGCTGCCGAGCTGAGGCCGCTCGCGGCTGCCGAGACGCCCGCGCTGGCCGCCATCGCGCCCACCGCCATGCCTCCCGGACCCCCGGCGGCCCCGCCCGCCAGCAGCCCGATGGTCTTGGCCGACCTGACCATCGAGGAGGGCAGGTTCATGCCGAAATAGAGCATGGAGAGCCAGGAGTCGAAGGTCCCGGGGTTGCCCAGCATCGACGGCACCCGGGTCGCCATGTAGACGAAGGACAGGGACATGAGCAGCTTCCAGATCAGGTCCTGCACCGGCTCGAAGGCGGCGATGGCCGCGAACTCCTTGAGGAAGCCGAAGCCCAGGGCCAGGGCGATGAGCTGGATGGCCTGCTGGAACACCGTCGTCATGAACAGGCGCAGCCACTGGCGGCCCCAGCCCGCCGTGTGGGGCAGAATCCACAGCCCCAGGGCGATGGGGGCCAGGGCCAGGAGGATGTCGATGAGGGCCAGTCGCAGCACCATCTGCACGATGACGTAGAGGACGAAGAAGCCGTAGACCAGGTAGAGCGCCGCCAGCAGCAGCGCCATGCCCACGCTCCCCGCCTGCACCGCCGTCATCAACGTGCTCAGGGTCGAGCGCAGCATGTCCCCGGCGGTGACGCCCAGGGAGAAGGCGATAAAGCCGGACACGGCATCGGCCACGTCGATGACCAGGGCGCACCACCACAGGGACGACGCGGCGGCCACCAAGCCCAAAACGAGGCGGGGGACCATCTCGCGCCACCCCGCATGGGAGCGGCCCAGGTGCTCGGAGATGATGAAGCTCAGGCCCATCCAGCCGAGGATGACCACCAGGGCGGCGGAGGTGATGGCCCAGACGACCATCCACGCCTGCTGCACCAGGTGGTGGTCGTAGGTGAGGTTGGGAGGGGTTCCGGTGAGGATGTCGCCCATGCGCTACCCACCCCCGCAGTTGTCGGCGTCCTCGCCCGACGCCCGCTCGACAACTCCGCACAGGGTCCCGTGGACGCCCTCGATGACCCACCCGGCGAAGGCTTTGGCCCAGCGCGCCGGGCTGAGGGCGGACAGAATCTTGTCCCAGATGCGGCCCGGCTGGTGGATGGGGATGACGGCGTAGAAGTCGCCCCTCAACCCGTCCTCGGCCTCGGCCAGCATGACCAGCAGGTAGGCCCGGTCGCGGTCGAGCTCGGGGTGGTCGTCAAGGTCGGGGTACTCCCAGGAATACTCCCAGCCGTCGCTCCTCTTCTTCTCGCCGCCCTTCACCCTGTACATGGCGCTTATCCAGTCGCCGGTGTCGGCGTCGCGAACGGCGTAGAAGAGGTTTGCGATCTCCCGGTCGAAGACGGGCCTTGCGACGAACTCGCCGCCGCCCTTGCGCTCCACGAACTCCCGGTCGGCGTTGACCAGGACGATCTCGTTGCCGGGCGGGGCTTGGGCTTGGGCGATGTTGCTTGCGGGGATTGCCAGAAGCGCTGCCAGCAGCAGCGCGGCGGCTAGGGGCATCAGCCTCCTGGCTCTGCCAAGGGACCTTCGGACCGTCGATTGCGCTCCCACGATTCGCCTCCTCTTCGCTGATGGGGCCGTCTGTTCTGCCATCGAGTCTGGGAAGTCGCGGGGCCGGACACCATGCCTTATATGGGAGGACTCGCGAGTCCTCCCATATAAGGCATGGGAAGGAATGGGCCGGATGTGGTGTCATACCCGTGTACAGGGATTTGCTTCGGTGCCCAGAAGGGAAGTTTTGGGCTGTGGGCAACGTGAAACGGGCGTGAAGGAAGGGAAGTGAGGCCGAGCCTGCGAGCACTTTGGTGAAAGGGGTGGTTCCGACAGCGGCCCAAAAGGGAAGTCGGGGATGGCGCGACATCGGAGCGAGCAATTGGACGGGGAGGTTGGAATCGGGGGTCGAAACCCCCTCCAGGACAGCCCCCTCCAGGACATGACTGCGAGGAGGTGCGACCATGAATGAGCGGGTTGGGAACGGCAACGAGAGCGTGGACGCGGAGAGGTTACGGCGGCTCAGGCTGAGCGAGTTCCTGCGGGACCTGGTTCGGCAGGAGGGCAAGATGGAGGCCGCCGAGCTGCTGGGGGTCAACCACAAGACCCTGACGCGGGCCGAGGAGTCGGGTGAGATCACGGGGCGCATGGGCGATGCGCTGGAGCTGCTGCTGAGGAGGGCGGACGACGCCGAGGTCGCGCGGCTGCGGGAGGCGGTCGGTGCGCTGGAGGAGCGGGTGGCGGCGCTGGAGGGCGGCATGGAGACGCCTCCTGCGGCAGATGTGGAAGGCGGGGGTGAGAGCAGACAGGTGGAGGGCGGTGACGAGGACGGTACCCAGGCCCAGGCGCAGGGCGGGAAGCACGAGGAAGGGGCGGGCCGGTCGGAGACCAGGGCCGCCCCTCCAATGGCGGGTGTGCGCTCGAAGAAGCGGGCGACGCTGCGCAGGCTGGACCCGGAGGTGGTCACCGAGGAGCCCGCCGCCGCCGACCCGGAGGTCTACGGCGATGCGTGGCCTCTGGTCGAGGAGTGGCGACGGCTGCAGGCCGGGCATCCCCACCAGGGGAAGAGCCTGTCGTGGCTCACGACGGAGGAGCGTCTGCTCGTGCTGGAGCTGGCTATGCTGGAGGAGCACGGGCTGACCCTGCCCCCGGAGACCCAGGCCCTGCGGGGCTTCGGACGCAAGGGTCAGATCAACCATCGCTGGAAGGCGCTGGCCGACACTCGGGTGGCGCTGCGGAAGCGGAAGCTGCTGCGCTGGATGCGGACGGTCCTCACCCTGTGGCTGTGGCGGAAGTAGGCCCCGGAGCCGTCTCCGGGGCCGGTTTTCGGCGGTTGCTACATCGGAGCGAAGTGGGCGCTAAGTCGGTGCGAGCAATTTAGGTTGCGTTGGCCCGAAACAGGGTTTAGGGCCTTCCATTCGCTCGGTTGTTCGGGCGATAATTGACGCAGTTTCTGGCTTTTTCCAGTGTTTCCTGCCTAGAAACCTGGAGGATTCCCGTCCCCCGAATCCGGGACCGGCTGCACAGGATTGAGCCTTGCTCTCCGAACAGCCGCCCAGGGGTCAGACCGGAAGGATTGAGCCTCGCTCTCCCGAAGGCCGCCCCGGAGGACACAATTCGCAGCGGTTGGAGCGTCTCTCGCTTCGGCCCCTCGGACACCACCGTATCGAGTACGGTGCAGGCTCTGGTCGGAGTGCGCCCTGCACACTGGCCGGTTCCTCACGTCTGCGGCATGGTTCCTGTGGAACTGGCCGCAGCTTCACCACGCGCCGGTCTGCCATTGCAAGCTGGCTGGCCGCTTCCCTCGCGCAGCATCCCAGGACGTTGCCGACGTAACTCCCGGGTCTCGCTGCGTCTCTCACCGGGCCGTCCTGTGGTTGCTCTGCAGGCCGGTCGGTTCCCCCCATTTCATAGCAGCTCCCCCTGAGTCCATTCCCTGTGATGTGACCCTGGGCCGAGCTGCGTCCTCTTCATCCCCCAGGTAGCAGCAGCTCTCCTGAGTCGATTCCCGTGAGTTGACCCTGGCCGAGCTGCGTCTTTCTCACCACGGCGTCTCCCTGCGTTCGTCTCGTGGTCGGACTGCGTATGGCGGCGGAACGGCAACACGGATTCATGGAGTCAACAGCAACAAGGAGGTAACGACGATATGGCTACTGAACGGACGGACGGCAACGGCGAAGGAGGAGCGCACATGACGGAACGGTACACGGGACCGAGCGCGAAGCGGATCGCAGACCTGCTTCGGCACCGGGTGAGCTTCGAGCGGGCTGGTTCTGGACGACGACGGCCATCTGTCACGGCGGCAAGTCGGACGGGCTGGCGTTCAGGCAGCAACCGGACGGCAACGGCATCGACGTGCACTGCCACACCGGGGGCTGCTCGGCCGGCGTGGTGATAACCGAACGTGAGGCGCTCATCGGGCTGCCCATCTGGACGGCCTACGAACCGGTGCGCGACGGGGCAGCCACGGCCCCCGAGAAGCGGCCTTGGTGGAAGCGACAGCGGGTCTGGGCGCCGACGGTGGTCGCCCCTTGGTCGTGGCGGCGCCGCTTATCACCGGCAACGTGGAGCTCTTCGTCCTGAACCTCGTCGGGCTGGGCACCGGGGCGCTGCTGCTCCGGCGGTTCATGCCTCGGCGTCCGGTAGGGAGGGTCCGTCGCCGCTGACGACAGGTCCTCCGGCTCCCTCATACCCATCCCAACACGCAAGGGTCGTCTCCATCCGGGGACGGCCCTTCTTCTTTGCCCGCAAGCGGGCGCAATCCAAAGGCAACACAACACAGAAGGAGGTCGTGATGACAACGGCAACATTGGCAACTGGCAATCGGACGATGACGGATGTTCGGCCTAGGCGCAGCCTCGAAGAGCTGGTCGACCGGCTCATTGCGGCGCTGTTCAAGGAGGAGGAGCCGGAGGCGGAACAGGCGACGGAGACACCGAGCGTGGCCAAGAGCCTCCACGAGGCGCGGCGGCTCAGGCAGGCGGGGGACGTGGATAGGGCGCTGGCGGCCCTCGCCGGCACGGACACGACGAAGGCTGAGCCTCATCAGGCTCGGTGGGCCTACGCCGAGTGGACGGACCTGGTGAAGCGGCGGTTCGGGAACCGGGACGCGCTGGTCTACAGCCAGGGCGCGGGACAGGCCGCCGCCCTGGTGCCCACCGGAAACGGCGGGACGCTGGAGGTCGCGGCGGTCCTGGGAATGCGGTGGCGGCCCGGCAAGGTCGTCTCGGAGCGCAGCCTCCGGGGGCTCCGGCCCTTGGCGAAGGCTTGCCCTCGGCCCTGACCGGAGAGTGGCCCGGCGCTGGCGTAGCGCAAGCAACGGTTGACGACTCGTGAGGCACACGGGGCGCTTCAGTGCCCTGCCTGGACCCCGGGGCGTCGCCTTCTTGCGACTGCTTGCACCCGCGCTCCGTTCCACCATGCAGCGCCCCGCACGGGGGGCGTTGCCTCCTCCGCCCGCTCCCCTGCGGGCTTCCATCCCTCTTCCCCCAACCCCACACGCGTCGCACAGGTCTTCTCCTCGACTCCGGCCGGGGGTGGGACCTGTGCCCTATGCACGACGGAGCCTGCCCCGGACTTGATTCCGGGGGCTTGCCCCGCACACGGCCTTGCACAGAGGCCGCCCCGGACTTGATTCCGGGATGCCGCACCGGCCATTCGCCACGGCAACAACGCCACCCAAGGAGACAGTCCCGACCATCGGGACACGGATTCGAGCGGGACTGTCTCCGACAAGGGGGCGGTCCCGCTTCTTCATTACAGGAGGAAGCGACATGACGACTACGAGCATTGACAGAACCGAGAGCGAGCTGAGGGCTGCGGCCAGGCGGCGGGGGATCACCATGAAGGAGCTTGCGGCCATGATGGGCGTGAGCGCGGGCTACCTGTCGGGGCTTTCGACGGGGCGTACGCCGTGGACTCCGAAGATGCGGGAGAAGGTCGCGGCGGTGCTGGGAGAGGTCCCCGGGCAGGGGACCGTCTACCGCCAGGGCGGCGTCGTGACCGGCGAGAGCAGCTTCATCAGGGAGCGCGCACGCACCCTGGGCATGACCATGCATGACCTGGCCGACCGCGTTGGCGTGTCCTACAGCTACATGACCCAGGTTGCCCGTGGCCGCCAGAACATGGGCGTCAAGGTCCAGGCAAGGGTCGAGTCGGCGTTGCACGCCCCGGCGAAGGTCGCGCCCGCCAAGTGCGCCAACCGCCAGGGCGTCGTCGTGGCCGGGGAGAGCAGCTACATCCGGGAGCGGGCCAGGGAGCTGGGCATGAGCCTGCGGGACCTGGCTGACCGCGTGGGCGTCTCCTACGGCTACATGTCAATGGTGGCGCGGGGTCATAGCAACATGGGCGTGAAGGTCCAGGCGCGGGTCGCGTCGGCGCTGGAGGCCCCGGTGAAGGTCGCGCCCGCGCAGCCCGCCTGCATCGACCGGGAGGCCGTGTGGGACCGGATGAACGCCCACGGCTTCAGCCAGAACGAGGTCGCCCGGCGAGCGGGCATAAGCTCGGCCCATCTCTCCCAGATCATGAACGGCAAGTCCTCCCCGTCGGCGGGCGTGCTGAAGGGGCTGCACGGCGTCCTGTTCCAGCCGACGACGGCGGAGCGGGTCATGCCCGCCGAGGTGAAGGTGCTGGGCTGGCGCAAGGGCGAGCGGAGCGGGATGGTGGTGCGCGGCGCCGGTGGCCCCGGGCGCGGCGCCAAGTCCGGCGGCGGGACCGTCAGGGTCGGCGGCCGGGTGCCCTGGGGCGCGAAAGCCGAGTACGCCTACCGCGCGGGGTACGACGGCATGGGCCGGGTCTCGGTGACGCACGTCGTCGAGCGGGGCTACTCCGCCATGCTGAAGCAGCCGGAGACGGCGGCTGCGTAGGGCTCCATGACATACCGCATGATGGGCGGCTGCCTCGGAGCAGCCTGGGACGGCCCGCACCGGGCCGCATACGCGAGTCCCGCCGTGGGCGGGCCTTCGCACGTTCAAGCATTCGCCTGGGGGCGTTGCCGGAACCCGACCGCCCCCGCTGGGGCGGTGCAGTCCGTCTCCCGTCGCTCTCCGCCTTGAGGCGGCGACTGATGGAGACGTGCGTCCGGGTTCCGGCGTCGTCCTCCGGCCCACCACGGAAAAGGAGGACGACTGACATGAACCTCGGAGGTTTCATAGACACGTTCAAGGACGCCATCGCCAGGAGGGTGGTGGAGTCCTACCCGCCGCTCTACCGGCCCTCGGAGAACGGCGGCACGCTCCCCAGGCTGCTCCGCAAGCCCCTGGGGGCGCAGGCCGACGCCATCAGGGGCGCGGCCCTCTCCCTCAAGGCCCACCGGGGCACCACCGTCGTCGGCGAAATGGGCACCGGCAAGACATTCATCGGCGCGGCGGCGGCGCACATGGCGGGATTCCAGCGGGTGCTCATCATCTGCCCGCCGCACCTGGTCCCCAAGTGGAAGCGGGAGGTGGAGATGACGGTGCCCGGCGTCCGCGCCGCCATCGTCGAGTCCATCACCGACCTGGAGCGGCTCCGCCTCTCCGTCGGCTCCGGCCCCCTCTTCGCGGTGATGAGCCGTGAGAAGGCGAAGCTGTCCTACCGCTGGATGCCCGCCTTCATCGAGCGGTGGGCCGTCTCGAAGGGAAGGCTCCTGCGGGAGGAGGAGACGGGGGAGCCCTTCCGGGTCCCCTGCTGCCCCGACTGCACGGCGCAGATCGTGGACAAGGACGGCGTGCCGCTGACGTTCGCGGACCTGAACCGCCGCAAGCACACCTGCGCCGGCTGCGACGCCCCCCTCTGGCAGGCCGACAGGTCCGGCCCGGCCCGCTACCCGCTGGCCGACTACATCAAGCACAGGATGAAGGGCTTCTTCGACCTGCTCGTGACCGACGAGGTCCATGAGTACAAGGGTCGCGGCTCGGCCCAGGGCATCGCCGCCGGCATCCTCGCCGACGTGTGCGGCAAGTCCCTCAGCCTGACCGGCACGCTCCTCGGCGGCTACTCCTCGACCATCTTCCACCTCCTCTACAGGTTCTCGCCGGAGATTCGCACTGAGTTCGGGCGTTCCGACGAGCACCGCTGGATACAGCGGTACGGCTTCGAGGAGGTCACCGTCGGCAAGCCCGACGACGACGCCATCGAGGACGGGCGCAACAGCAGGCGGCGCAGCTACCGCAAGGTCACCAGGGAGAGGCCGGGACTCGTTCCCAGCGCCCTCTTCCACATCATAGGCAACACGGTCTTCCTCAGACTGGCGGACGTTGCCTCCGGCCTGCCGGACTATGAGGAGAAGATCCTCGTGTCCTCGATGGACTCGGAGGAGGACGCGACGGGCTACTCCCAGCGCACGGCCTACAAGCACGTGTTCGAGACGCTGAAGAAAGAGCTGGCGGCCGCCCTCAAGAGCGGCTCCAAACGGCTGCTGGCGACCTACCTCCAGACCCTATTAGCCTACCCCGACGGCTGCACCAGGGGGGAGACGGTCTTCGACCCCCGGAGCGGGGACGTCATCGTCCAGGTGCCGCCCCTGTCCGAGGAGAAGCTCTACCCGAAGGAGCAGGCGCTCATCGACCTGGTGACCGCCGAGCGGCTGGAGGGAAGGCGGGTGCTGGTCTACGTCACCCACACGGGGACCAGGGACATCACCGGGCGGATGGACGACATCCTCACCCGGCAGGGGTTCCGGGTGGCGGTGATGAAGGCCGACGCGGTGGCCCCGAACCGCAGGGAGAAGTGGGTGGCGGACAAGGTGAAGGAGGGCATCGACGTGCTCATCTGCCACCCCAGGCTGGTGCAGACCGGCCTCGACCTGATCGACTTCCCGACAATCGTCTGGGACGAAACGGATTACAGTGTTTATGTGGTCCGGCAGGCGTCGCGCCGGTCGTGGCGCATCGGGCAGACCCGCCCGGTGAAGGTGGTGTTCATGAGCTATCGGAACACCCTGCAGGCCGACGCGCTGAAGCTGGTGGCGAAGAAGATGCAGAGCTCCCTGGCCGTCGAGGGGGAGCTGCCGGAGGACGGGCTCGCGGCATACGGCGACGACGGCGACGACATGATGATGGCCCTGGCCCGCAGGATCGTCAGCGGTGACGAGGAGGACGAGGCCGAGACGATGGAGGAGGTCTTCGCCCAGGCAAGGGACGCCGAGAGCGAGGCAGAGGAGCTGCTGGTGGACGACGGCTGGAAGCCGCTGGAGATCGAGCCGGAGGCCGTCGCAGTCAACGGCAATGGCAACGGCCACCACGACCCCTTCGACATCGGCCCAACGGTCGAGCTCGTCCCGGTCAACGGCCACGCCAACGGCAACGGGAGCAACGGCCACCACGACGAGGTCCCGGAGCCGCAGCAGTCACTGTTCTCCTGGGCCGAGTTCATGGCCGAGGAGCCGGTGAAGCCGAAGGGCCGGGGCCGCAAGCCTCAGCCCGCAGCCACGTCCCTGTTCGAGTGGGCGCTGGAAATGGAGCATGAAAGAGAGGAGGAGCCGGTCGGCGCGGGGCGCTAGACCGCAACACACAGGGGGAGGTCGTCGCTACGTCAGAGCCTGTCTCAGAGAGGTTGAATGACGTAGTGCCTCCGCATGGATTCGACTAACGAACCATGCGGAGGCACTACGGGGGTAGTGAAGCGGTGAGAGTAAGGATCGTTCTCGAGACCTGTGTAACGGTCAGAAAGCGGGGCAAGGCTCCAGACCGTAGGGTAATTCAGCAGAGGCGCGGGATCGGGAGTTCCATACCTTCCAGAGGGTGCGCAAGTTGAATGCTGTGGCCAACGCCGTCCATTCGGCCGACACGTTGGCAAGGCCGCGCAACAGGAACCTCCGCGCTCCCTGTTGTTCCTTGATGATTCCGAAGACCGGTTCGACTAACTGCTTTCTCAACTTGTACACCCTCTTGGCTTCCTCCGTCTCCATCCAGGCACGATGTCGGCGCGATACTGCATCGTAAGGCCCCAGTTCCAAGGCGCGTCCCTTGCGGCGATTCTTGGTACAGACTCCGAGGGCTGGACACTCCTTACAGACTAACCGAGAGGCCCGGTATATCCGTACCCACTCCCCTCTCTTACGACTGTTTCGAAGGAAGGGCAGGGTTTGTCCCCTAGGGCAGTAGTAGCAGTCGTTGTCCTCGTCGTAGGTGAACTGGTCCTTGTGGTACGGGTCCTCCTTAATGGACCGCTGTTTCGGATCGGGCATCACCACCTGCTGGCCTCTCCGGGCGCATTCTTCCAGGTGCCTGCCGCCGAAGTAACCCGCGTCGGCCAGGGTCGTCGGAACCCTTACCCCCGTAACCTCCTCGGCCTGTTCCACCATCGGGGTCAGACGGGCAAGGTCATTGACTTCATCCACCACGTCCACGGCGGTGATCATCATGCCGGTTACTCCCTCGCCGGTGGCCAGAGGGGAGACCATGGCTTGGGCGTTGTAGCTGAGAACAAACCCCTGAGCAGTCTTCATCGACCTAGCGTCTCTATCGGTCAGATTGATGCGACGGGGGTGCTTGTGCTGACTGCGCCTGGGAAGCTCCCGGCTTGGCAGTTCCTCCATTGCTTGCCTCACCCGCTGCCGCAACGTCTTGCGGTCGGACAACTTCTCTGGAAGATGAACTGGATCGCCGTCTTCGCCCCCTTCGTTCTGGGCCTCCAAGTCGGCAATGGATTTCTCCACCCTAGCCAGCAATTGGTGCAACTGCTCTCCGGTGTAGGTCCATCTCGCCGCCGCGTTGGCGGCCATCTTCGTTCCGTCCACCGCCTGCATCGCCAGGTCCACCAACTCCAGGGACACCGCCGTCCGAACCGTGCGCTTGAACAGCTCTCTCATGCCTTGACGGTGCCCCTGGTAGAATCGCCACAGGGTGTTGTGGTCGGGATGCTGCCACCCGGTCAACCACAGGTACGGAATCTGGTCCCGGCAGGCCGCCTCCAACTTCCGGCACGACCGCACGTTGGTCATGAAGCCGTACAGCCACACGCTCAACAGCGCCCGCGGATGGTAGGCGGGCGCTCCTAGCGGGTCTCCTTCTATCCCTACGCCCATCTTCGCCCAGGCCGCCCTATCCAACGCATCCACAAACTCGGCCACGAATCGGGCCGGATGGTCCAACGGCAGCAGTTCGTCAAGGGTGGGCGGCAACAGCCACATTTGCTCCCGGTCCATGTCTCGAAGCGGCATCTCAATCTCTCCCCAATTGATGTCGCTTCGAAGGTACACCTAACCCGGTTCCATTGCCAGTTCCGACTTCTGAGACAGCCTCTACGTCAGCGATGGCCTCCCCTCGTTCATCCATGTGTGCGGTCTTTTTTTGTTGTCCGGAATCCGGGAGCCACCTTGCTCTCGGTTTGAAATGGAGAGGAGGATTGACGACAGATACCCGCAATTCTATACTTTCATTGTAAATGATAGGTTTTCTTATTGAGGAGTTAGTGGGACATGGCGTCTGAAGAAGGTTGGGTCGGTATCGCAGACGTGGCTGCCCACCTGAGTGTAGCCAAAGACTCCATCTACCGCTGGGTTGACTCCAAGGACTTCCCCGCGCACAGAGTGGGACGGCTCCTGCGCTTTCGGCTCTCAGAAGTGGACGAATGGGTAAGAACAGGAGGCGGGAGTGATTCCAAAACCTATGGAGCAGGTAGGACTTCATCAGACGATGGGCATGAGTAACGGATAGGACAATCTATGCCGCGTATCTTCGATAACCTTGAGCTTGGCTCTAGCCTCCTCCCTGCGTTGCAGGAGACCCTGGCGCTCTCTTCGCGTGCGGACTTCTGCGTCGGTTATTTCAACCTACGCGGTTGGGGCGGACTTGCGCCCTACGTGGACGACTGGAGCAACGACGGCGGCCCGTGCCGCGTCCTAATTGGGATGCAGCGTCTGCCCCACGAGGAGCTCCGGGAGGCCTTCAGTCTGCTCGACAGGCCCTCCGGCATGGACAACCAGACGGCGCATCGCCTCAAAGTCCAGTTGGCCGAACAGCTCCGCCAGCAACTCACTATCGGCGTACCGACCAACGCTGACGAAAGGACCCTGCGGCAACTAGCAGTCCAGCTTCGCTCCAAGAAGGTTGTCGTCAAGCTCTTTCTGCGTCACCCTCTGCACGCAAAGCTCTACCTGATGTTCCGAGACGATCCAGTCAACCCAATCGTTGGCTACCTGGGAAGCAGCAACCTCACATTCGCGGGGCTGTCCGGGCAGGGCGAGTTGAACATGGACGTGCTCGACCACGACGCCGCTCTCAAACTCAAGCAGTGGTTCGAGGACAGGTGGAGCGACCGCTTCTGCGTTGACATCACAAACGAGCTGCTTCAGATCATCGAGGAGAGTTGGGCACGGGAGAACCTGATTCCGCCGTACCACGTCTACCTGAAGATGGCGTATCACCTCTCCCATGAAGCCCGGGCCGGTCTAGCCGAGTTCAGAATTCCCAAGGTGTTCGGTGACCGCCTATTCGACTTCCAAGCGGCGGCTGTCAAGATAGCGGCCCATCACTTGAACAAACGCAATGGCGTGCTCATCGGGGACGTGGTTGGACTTGGCAAGACGCTCATGGCCACCGCCGTCGCTCGTATCTTCGAGGACGACTACGGGCTGGAGACGCTGATCATCTGCCCGAAGAACCTCGTCCCGATGTGGGAAGACTACGTGTACCAGTACCAGCTGCGGGCCAGGGTGCTTTCCCTCAGCAGGGTGCTCGGCGAGCTGCCCAACTTGCGCCGCTACCGGCTGGTTGTCATCGACGAGAGCCACAATCTGCGGAACCGCGAGGGCCGCCGCTATCGGGCAATCCAAGAGTACGTACGCGCAAACGAGAGCAAGTGCATCCTTCTATCGGCCACGCCTTACAACAAGACGTACCTGGACCTATCCAGCCAACTGCGCATCTTCGTTGAGGAAGACCAAGACCTGGGCATCCGCCCCGAACGACTCCTGCGAGAGTTGGGCGACATCGAGTTCAGCAGGCGCCACCAGGCCTCGCCACGCACCCTGGCGGCTTTCGACTTCAGCGAGCACGCAGACGACTGGCGGGACCTGATGCGGCTCTACCTCGTGCGCCGCACCCGCAGCTTCATCCAAGACAACTACGCGGAGACTGAGCAAGAAACTGGGCGAAAGTTTCTCACATACGAGGACGGAACCCAGTCCTTCTTCCCCACCCGCATTCCTAAGACAGTCAAATTCGCCATCGACGAGTCCAATCCAGATGACCAGTATGCCAAGCTGTACTCGCAGCAGGTGGTCGATACGGTGAACGAGCTACATCTGCCAAGATACGGCCTCGGCAACTATGTCGCTGACAACCCGGGGACGCCGCCCACCGTTGCGGAGGAACGCCAAATAGACGATCTCTCACGGGCCGGGAAGCGGCTAATGGGCTTCTGCCGTACGAACCTCTTCAAACGCCTGGAAAGCAGCGGCGCGGCCTTCCTGCAATCCGTCGAACGTCACGTTCTCCGAAACTATGTCTTCTTGCACGCCCTCAATAGCGGCCTGCCGCTTCCCCTCGGTACGCAGGACGCCGAGATGCTGGATTCCCGCTTCACCGACGAGGACGCTGACCAGGCTAAGGGATCACTCTTCGACCCTGAAGACGACGAGCAGGAAGAGGAGGTCCAGGAGACCGGCGGCGCTTGGACTGCGGCCGGCTTCGAATCGCGCGCCGCCGAGATATACGCGGAATACGAGGGCCGCTATAGGAGACGCTTCAAGTGGCTCCGCTCCGACCTCTTCGAGGGTTCGTTAGAGAGCGAACTCCAGGCCGACTCCGACGCCCTCCTGGAACTGCTACAGACCTACGGCGCATGGGACCCGCGTCACGACGCCAAGCTGGACGCGCTCCACACGCTCCTTACGGAGACCTTCCCGGACCGGAAGGTCCTAGTCTTCTCCCAGTTCGCCGATACTGTCTTCTACCTTGAGTCGCAGCTCAAGAGTCGTGGCGTTGAGGATATGGCGGGCGTAACCGGCAGCTCCGCCGACCCCACGCAGTTGGCATGGCGATTCAGTCCCGACAGCAACCAGCGGCCGGGCAGGGACAAACCGGAGCGGGAGCTTCGCGTCTTGGTCGCCACCGACGTGCTCAGCGAGGGCCAGAACCTCCAAGACTGCCACGTCGTCGTCAACTACGACCTGCCTTGGGCCATCATCCGGATCATCCAGCGGGCGGGTCGAGTCGACCGCATCGGGCAGAAGGCGGAGGAGATTCTGTGCCACTCCTTCTTGCCCGCCGACGGAGTGGAACGCATCATCAACCTGCGTAACCGTGTTCGGACGCGGCTTCGGCAAAACGCTGAGGTCGTCGGTGCGGACGAGGCGTTCTTCGAAGATGAACCCGATAGCCAGACCATCGTCAACCTCTACCACGAGCGCTCCGGCATCCTCGATGGCGACCCCGACGGCGAGGTGGACCTGGCGTCCCATGCCTACCAGATATGGAAGAACGCTACCGGCGCGGACTCGCGATTGGAGAAGGCCGTCGCCGATTTACCGGACGTCGTGTTCTCGTCTCGCCAGCACACGCCCATCGCCCAACGGCCCGAAGGCGTCCTCGTCTTCATGCGCACGGCGGACGGGAACGACGCACTGGCTTACGTTGACCGTGAAGGCCACAGCATAACGGAGTCCCAGCTCGAAATCCTCTCGGCCGCTGAGTGCAAGCCCGACACCCATGCGCAGCCTCACCACGAGAGCCATCACCAGCTCGTCGTCGAAGGCGTTAGGCATGTCGTCAGGGAGGAGAAGCGAGTCGGCGGCCAGCTCGGGCGGCCCTCTGGTGCTCGCTTCCGTACGTACACTCGTCTCAAGCAGCACGCGGAGGCCATAAAGGGCCAGTTGTTCGACGTGGAGGCGCTTCACAAGGCCATCGACGACGTCTACCGTTATCCCCTGCGCCAGTCGGCGGTCGATACTCTGAACCGGCAGTTGCGCAGCGGCGTGGACGACACGCAGCTCGCCGAGATAGTCATGTCGCTGCGTGAGGAGGACCGCTTGAGTCTGGCTGGCGACGACGCCGAGGTTCAGGAACCGCAAATCATCTGCTCTCTCGGACTATTCGACAGTGAGGACAACCGCTGATGCCAGTCTCCATTGAAGAGCTTCGGCCTCATCTACTGGACTTCGACTTCCCCCGACTCTTCGTGGAGGGCTTGGGTTGGAATCACTACCAGGCCGAGCCGGTGGTCGTTCTCGTGAACGGCCGCGAATACTCCCTGAAGCCCGTCGCAGAGAAGACCGGGTTCGCCGTCTACGAGTGCGACTCCAGCGTAGACAACAACATTCCGCAATACCCGATTCGGCGCAAGATAGAGAGTGAGGTCGCCAAGCGCACGTTCGAGCACCTCATCATCTTCACCGACCCTGGCCGCAAGGCGCAGGTCTGGCAGTGGGTGAAGCGGGAGACCGGCAAGCCCGCCATCTGCCAAGAGATTCCATTCCTTGCGGGCCAGAGCGGTGAGCATCTGCTTCAGCGCATCCAGCCGTTATTCGTTTCACTGGAAGAGGAATCGTCGTTGAACATAGCTCTCGTCGCCTCCCGCGTCCGAGCGGCATTGGACGTCGAGAAGGTAACCAAGCGGTTCTACGACCGCTTCAGCACAGAGCTGACCGCCTTCGGGGAATTCATCGACGGCATTACCGTCCAGGGTGACCGGGACTGGTACGCCTCTTTGATGCTCAACCGCATGATGTTCGTCTATTTCGTCCAGAAGCAAGGTTTCCTCGATGGAGATTCCGACTACCTCCGCAACCGCCTGAGCATGGTCCGCAACCAAAACGGCGGCGGACGTTTCCAGCAGTTCTATCGCATTTTCCTCCTGAGACTTTTCCACGAGGGACTCGGAAAGCCGGAAGCTCAGAGGGCGCCCGACCTCGCCGCCCTATTGGGTAAGGTCCCCTTCCTCAACGGCGGCCTGTTTGACGTTCACGATCTGGAACGAGACAACCCGAACATCAGCATCCCCGACGCGGCCTTCGAGCGGGTCTTCGACTTCTTCGACAGCTACCGCTGGCATTTGGATGAGCGGCCCTACAGAGAGGACAATGAGATCAACCCGGACGTGCTCGGCTACATCTTCGAGAAGTACGTCAACCAGAGGCAGATGGGCGCCTACTACACCAAGGAGGACATCACTGGCTACATCTCCCGTAACACGGTTATTCCCTTCCTTTTCGGCGCTGCCAAGAAGGAGTGCCCGGTGGCCTTCGGGCCGGACGGCGGCGTGTGGCGACTGTTGCGGGATGACCCCGACCGTTACATCTACCCGGCCGTCGGTCATGGAATTGCCTGGAACGCGCTTGAGACCGAGAACCCAACCCGCCTCAACTCACCTTTCGAGCTGCCCGATGAGATTGCCGTAGGCATTGACGACGCAACCATGAGGGGCGGCTGGAACAACCCTGCGCCAGAAGAATACGCCTTGCCGACTGAGACCTGGCGAGAGGTCGTGGCTCGCCGAAAACGCTACACGGAGGTTCGCTCCAAGCTCGCCTCGGTCAAGGTTCAGGACATAGACACACTCGTTACTCTCAACTTGGACATTGAGCGGTTCGCCGGAGATGTTATCGCCCAGAGCGAAGGGGCGGAGCTTCTGCGCGCCTTCTGGCACGCCATGAGCGACATATCGGTTCTCGACCCCACCTGCGGCTCCGGAGCTTTCCTCTTTGCCGCGCTGAACGTCCTCGAACCTTTCTACACCGCCTGCCTGGAGGGGATGCGCGGCTTCCTGGACGATGCCGAAAGGTCCGACCGTAATCGCAGCCCGAAACATCTTGAGGGCTTCCGGAAGGTGCTGGACGAAGCGGAAGGGCACCCCAGTGAGCGTTACTTCATCCTCAAGTCCATCGTTCTCAACAACCTGTACGGCGTGGACATCATGGAAGAGGCCGTCGAGATATGCAAGCTGCGACTCTTCCTGAAGCTGGTCGCCCAGTTGAAGAGCTACGACCAGATTGAGCCGCTGCCGGACATCGACTTCAACGTCCGTGCCGGCAACACACTTGTGGGCTTCACATCGCTCGACGCCGTGCGCCAAGCCATGACGATCATGCCTAATGGACAGCACCGGACGCTCTTTGACCAAGACCGCGCAGCTCTGACCCGAATCGAGCAGGAAGCCCGAGGGGTGGATTCGTTAGCCCACGACTTCAAGCGGCAGCAGACCATGCTCGGTGGAGAGGTGACTTCCGCCGACAAGCAGGCCCTAAGAGACCGCCTCCGCGGCCTTGCCAACGAAATGGATCGTTACCTAGCCACTGAGTACGGCGTCGACCCGGCCAAGCCGACCGAGCACAACGCAAGTTCGGCCAAGTCCCCGAAATGCGACAAGGACCCCGTTAAGCACGACGCCTATCAGTGCTGGCGAGCCAGCCACCAGCCCTTCCATTGGTTAGCCGAATTCTACGGCATCATGGGCAAGGGTGGCTTTGACGTGGTTATCGGAAATCCGCCGTATGTGGAATACAGCAAGGTTCGCAAAGAGTACCTAGTCAGAGGGTTTGCGGCCGAGCGTTGCGGAAACCTCTATGCGATGGTTGTCGAGCGGTCCTATACCTGTCTGCGGCAAGGCGGGCGATTCGGCATGATTGTGCAGCTCTCGTACTCGTGCACTGACCGAATGGAGCCGATTCAGGAATTATGCCTCTCGCAGAGCGGTGGCCTCTGGCTTTCCCATTTCGATGACCGCCCCGCCAAGCTCTTTGATGGCTTGGAGCATATCCGTGCGACCATAGCTCTATCGGCGAGATCGGCCAATGGCGTCGGCGTCGGTTACTCGACGGCCTACAACAGGTGGTACACAGAGTCTCGGCCACAGTTGTTCGAAACCTTGGCCTTCGACTCCCTGCCCAGGGTTCCGGGCGTTCCCAGAGGCACCGTGCCCAAGATTGGGCCGCTACCCGCCTCGGCAATACTGGAACGGATAGCGAAACAGCGTCCGATTCGCAACAGCCTCGCGCCGTCGGGAAACGGGACCGTCTACTTCCATAATGCACCCCAGTACTGGGTACGGGCAATGGACTTTGCACCCTATTTCTGGAATGAGCGCGGTGGGGAGCAGCTTTCAACTCAGGTCAAGACTCTGAATCTCGCTACCAAAGAGGACGCCGCAGCTATCGTAGCGACATTGAACAGTTCCCTGTTCTATTGGTGGTTCCTACTTCTCTCCGATTGCAGACACTTGAATCTCCGAGAGATTGGGAGCTTCCCCCTCGGATTAGAACGGCTGGACAAGTCTGCGAAGCAGAAGTTGAGCCAGTTGACAGATGAGCTCATGGGGAGTTTCAAGCGTCACAGCCAGCGCAAGGAGACCCGCTACAAAGCCACCGGCAAGGTCGTCTACGACGAATTTGACCAGAAGCCGTCCAAGTCCATCGTGGACCAGATCGACAGGGTACTGGCAGAACACTACGGCTTCACGGACGAGGAGTTGGACTTTATCATCAACTACGACATCAAGTACCGCATGGGACGGGAGGGCTGAGAGCAGCATGAGACAGCTGAACGACTATAGCGATAGTAGAAACAAGGGCTTCTGTATCCATTGCGGAAGCGGGCTTGGGCCGGAGGAATCCAATCGGGACCACGTTCCGACCAGGGGTCTCCTGAACGCTCCTTACCCTGAGAACTTGCCCGTGGTGGAAGTGTGCCGACAATGTAATTCCGGCTTCTCATCGGATGAGGAGTATCTGATCGCCTTTCTCGGCTCGGTGCTCAGTGGCTCCACGGCACCAGATCCAGTCCGGTTCCCCGCGGCCTCCGGCATTTTGACACATACCCCCCGATTGAGGGACCGTATCAACCGGTCCCAAAGAGTCCAAGCGACTCTGTGGGGCCATCCCGATCTTCTTTGGGAGCCTGAACTCAATCGCATAGAGCGGGTCATTGTAAAGAACGCTCGTGGGCACGTCCTCTATGAGCTTGGTGAACCGATGCTTGAGCGGCCATCTCATGTGTCAGTATGTCCGATCCAGGCGATGACAGCTCGGCAAGTTGATCAGTTCGAGAACGTTCCGCGTGGCTCAGGTTGGCCGGAAGTGGGCAGCAGAATGATGCAAAGGGCTTTCATAGTTCACCGCCTAGGAGATTCCCAAGAAGTCTACTTTGATAGCTGGCAAGATGTTCAAGACGGCGTTTATCGCTACACCGTAACTCAGGGACCAGAAGGCATTTTGGTAAGGATGGTTCTACGCGAGTACCTTGCTTGTGAGGTAGGTTGGGATGGGGCAGGTGTCCAATGAGTTGTTGGGGAAGTGTCACTTGCAGGACCTATCGACAGAGAAGGACATAGCCGACATGCCCTTCCAATCTGGAACAAGTGGCTGAGGCGAGTCGATCAATGGAAGCAGTTTCTCTCTTCACGGGGTGTGGTGGTTCCGATCAGGGTCTAATAGACGCTGGTTGGCACATTCTCATGGCCAACGACAATCTACCCTATGCCAAAGAAGTCTACGAGGCGAACCTGCCAGAAACCGACTTCAGAAGTACCAGCATCGAGGAGATTAGTAGCTTCCCGTCAGCCGATCTCCTGGTTGGCTGCTATCCATGCCAAGGTTATAGCCAAGGTGGTGCAAGGGACGCCAACCGCAACATCAACCGACTCTATCGGGAGTTTGACCGTGCCCTTAGGAAGATTCGTCCAAAAGCATTTGTTGTGGAAAATGTACCTGGGATGGCTAGAAGCAATAATCGACACTTCCTGAACGCCCAGCTCGTGCGCTTCCGTTTGGCGGGGTTTCGGGTAACAGAACCTCCGACCATCAATTCAGCACACTACGGTTTAGCGCAAGAACGTCGACGCATATTCATCGTTGGCATCCGTTCTGATATTGGATTGAAGTATGAATTCCCAAAGCCCACCCACGGGCCAGGCTTGCGACCAATTAGGACACAAAGGGAAGTTTTGGAGGGAATGGAGGACGAGTGGCCAACGGGTGAATTCTACAATCAAGCCTTCCATTGGTACTATCTCTCCCGCAACCGCTACCGCGGCTGGGATGAACCCAGCAATACAATACTAGCTAATGCTCGTCACATGCCGTTGCACCCAATGAGCCCTCCACTCACAAGAGCTGGCAGAGACAAGTGGACTTTTGATGGAGACCCTGACAAGGCGCGACGCCTCTCATTCAAGGAAGCAGCAGCCCTTCAGGACCTGACAGACTGGGATTTTCCTGACTCGGTGCGGCTGATGAAAAAATACCAGGTTATTGGCAATGCCGTGCCTCCCATGCTCTTTCGGCAAATTGTTGAGGCGATACCAAAGGAGGTTTTCTCGTGAATGAATTTGAGGTATTGAAAATCGAATTGCTGGATTTCGACAAAGAAAATCCACGACTACCGACAAGCGTGAGAAATAAAGATGATGCTAGCATCCTCAAATATCTGGCGACAAAAACCAGCATCGAGAACTTAATGACGTCAATTGGGGAGAACGGCTTCTTCCCCGGTGAGGCTATGGTAGTAACACCCCACGAATCCAGGTACACGGTGATAGAGGGAAACCGCCGCTTGGCGGCCTTGCGTCTGTTGCAAGATCCTGCTCTTGTCAAAATCCCCAGTATTGATCGGGCGGCAGGGGATGCTACTAACAAGCCGACCGAAGTGCCGGTGTTCGTTATGAACTCGCGGGAAGATACATTGCAGTATCTAGGGTTCCGTCACATCTCGGGAGTTCAGCGATGGGACCCATTGGCGAAGGCAAGGTATTTGGAGTCTTTGTTTGACAGAAGCGAAGGTGAACCTCAGCAACGATACATCTCCGTCTCTCGTGAGATTGGAAGCACCAGCACAACGGTGCGGAGGAATTTAGACGCGCTCGCAGCATATAAACTCATCGAAGAGAAGGGCTTTTACGACATCGCGGACATTGAGGAAGAAACCTTCCAGTTTGGCACTTTTTACACAGCAGTCAGCAATGCGGACATCGCGAATTTTATCGACACCAGGGATGATGGAACTCCCAGGCATCCTATAACGAATCTCGAGCTTGTGAACAAGGAACAGCTTGAGGAGCTCGTCAAATATATGTTCGAACGGGACGCCCGAGGCAACACGAAGCTAGGTGAATCCCGCAACATCGGCAAACTGGGAGCTGTGTTGGCTAATCCTGACTCACTTCAGGCCCTTCGATTGGGCCAGTCGCTGGATGCGGCATACAGATTAACTCCTCATGGCCGCGACGACTTCATGCGCCACATAAACCAGGCCATTGAGGAACTCAAGCAAGCGAATGCAAACCTCTACGCTGTCGAACAAGAAGATCAGCCAGCAAAGAACGCAGTCAGCGAAGCATTGAAGATAATCCATTTGGCATCAGAGCGATTAGGTGTGGCATCTGATGCTTGATATGACGTGGAGTCCAGACACTACCAAAGACCCGCTGATCTTGGCGGACGCCATAGAACTTGCCGTTGCCTTCGCCAAAGACGACTACAACGGTCGCTTTACGCGCGCGGACTTCCAACATCTTGTAGCCAGCGAAAACCTAGACGACAACGAAATGTCATACCTAACCGGGGACCAAGCCGACGAGCGGACCGAGCAATTCGAGCAGGCTCTCGCCCTCATCAAGAGTCGCGCCTCTTGGCTTGGGTTTGCATACCCATTTAGCGTTTCGGCCAACGAAGTGAGATTCTCACCGCCGACCGCAATTGGAAAATGCCTCCCTTATCTTTTCTTGCTAGTTTGCTCCAACGGCAACTACGTACCCTCTCTCAAAAGTGCCCTGCCAACCCAATTTGAAAACCTCTGTAAAGAGGCCTTCCGGTCACTATTCCCTGAATGGGCAGAGGTCTTGTTGTTTAGTCAAAAGAGCCAGGACAGAATGACTCATTTCGGATGGGCAGCGAGCGATGCGGTTCCCAAGCTAGCAAAGAAGCTCAATGCTGATTTAGTTAATGCCGCTCAACTCAGCAACACCCAACGTGAGTTTGGCATTGACCTTATTGCTATCTGCCCATTCGACGATCAGTCGCCATACCCTTTCTTCGCTTTCGCCCAATGCACAATAGAGCAAGAGTGGTGGGGCAAGAGGCATGAGGCTATTGCGCAGACCGAGCTCACGGGATTCGTCCATCTGAACGCGCGCCATTCCAACTTCTTGATGATTCCACATTTCCCACGATACAGTCTGGAAGAGTGGAGCGAAGATCCGGGTCGTACTGGCAACTGCATTCTCTGCGACCGTTTTAGACTATGCCGACTGCTGGAGAAATCCAAGTTCTTTGAGCACAGCAATCCCCCGGCGAGTATTGCCATCGTTTTCAACACACTCAAAGACAGCCTCGTACAGGGTGCTGATTCTACCTGAATGGAGCAAGGCAAGGAGCTTTCACCTACGAGTGTAGCCCACATCAATGGTCATGATCTGACAGGATGGATGTTCCGGCTCATAGCAAGTGTGGCGTATGACTGACACTGTGTCTTCCGCAACGCGCAGCCGAATCATGTCCAAGGTGAAATCTAAAGACACGAAGCCGGAGATTATAGTGAGGAGACTGCTCCACGGCCTCGGCTACAGGTATCGGCTGCACCGAACAGATTTGCCCGGCCGGCCCGATTTGGTCTTCCCTTCGCGGCGCAAGATAGTGTTCGTGAACGGTTGCTTTTGGCACTACCATCTAGGATGCGTTCATTCACACGTACCTGTCAATAATCGAGAGTACTGGCTATCTAAGTTGGCACGGAATAGGGCTAGAGATGAGCGCAATCTCTCATTGCTCAAGGAAAATGGATGGGATGTAGCCACAGTGTGGGAGTGCCAAATGAAGGATATGGCGAGGGTTACTCAACGCCTTATTGACTTCCTCGCAAGGGAACGACCTGACAATTCTTAGCCTACAAATGCAAACTGCCCGGCAGGGGGTCTATCGCGTAGAGCCGTGGGGGGCCTCTCAGCCTTTCCCGGAGCATACGGACAAGTCGGTTGATGCTCTTGGCTGTGCTGGCTTCCGTGCTGGTGGAGTGCCCGGCGACACCACCGTAACCGGTCTTGTCCTCGCAGGCACGCAGCAGCGATAATGAGGGCCAGGGCTGAGAATGCCTAAATGTGGGCGAGCCCCCAACCCTGCGAGGCCGGAGGCTCGTGAGACTAACCGGGGTCGCCTGTCCAAGTCCTTAGATAAGGACCTCCCAGCGGAAAGTTCGCAATTCAGTCTTACTAGGCCCACCAGACTTGACGAAATCAAGGACCTTCACGTTGAAATTAAGGCTGGAGGTGTAGAAGGTCCATCGGATCCGCAGCCTGAAGCCACCACCCGGCTGAAAGCAAACCAGAGGAAGGAGTCGTGGGCATCGGTCAAGGCTCTGGGAGCATGAAATGCAATAGCGGCTATATCGTTGGACGTTGGTTCTCGCACCGTGAGAAGCGACGTAAAGAAAGGTGTAATGCTTGTTGACGTAGCTCTGTTCGGCTTGCGAAAGAGAGGTCGGGCCATGGTCATCGGCTTGATGATCGGGATGGTTGCTATATCTCCGGTAGGGTGTACCAATGGGCCAGAACCTGAGAGAGACCGGGCGACGCGGCCAGTTCGTCCGGGGTGACGACCACGAGCGTACCCACTAAAACCCCTACGCTAACGGCAAGGCTATCGCCCACAGACACACCCACACCGGCGGCAACCCCGACACCCAGACCCTCGAATACACCCACACCCACGAATACGCCCGCGCCGACGGCAACTCCATCACCCACACCCACGAACACGTCCGCGCCGACGGCAACCCCATCGCCTACGCCGACGGCAACCCCATCGCCTACGCCGACGGCAGCCCCATCGCCTGCGCCCGTTCCCACCCCCACGCCGATAGCGGAACTGTCCCCCGCTGAGGTGTATGCGGAGGTTGCGCCCTCGGTGGCATTCATAGAGACGACGGCGGGTACAGGCAGCGGGGTCCTGATTCGAGACGGTTACGTCATCACCAACTACCACGTGGTGTGGCCTTATGATTCGGTCCGCGTTGTTTTCCCCGATGGAACAGAGCTGGAGGGCGTTCCAATAGTTGGCTGGGACTCAATGGCGGACTTGGCTGTGTTGGGGCCAGTCGATTTATCGGCCCAGCCGCTGCCGCTGAAGGACGCGGAAAAAGACACCGCCATCGGCTCTGAGTTGTTTCTGATCGGCTACCCTGCCGAAGTGGACCTGCTGCCGAAACCTTCAATCACTCGTGGAATACTCTCTCGCTTCTGAGAGTGGGAGCAATCTGGGATGACCTACTTCCAGACCGATGCTGCCATCGGGAGCGGTCAGAGTGGTGGAGCGCTTGTCAACTCTAGGGGGCATGTGGTCGGTATTTCGACATTCTCATTCAGCGATGCAGGGTTCGCCCTGGCGGCATCCTCGGCCGACATCATACCCATCGGAGAGTTCACATCAGGACTCGGCGACCGTCGGTTGCCAGTGGGGCGCGGCAGCTTCGAGTTTGAACTTGATCTGCGCAACTACTGGGACACGAGCGCCTTTGTGTTGGACGCAACAGCAGGAACCATACTCGCGGTCGAAATCGAAGGACCAGGAGATGGATGGTTCCATGTGTCAGACGCATTTGGAGCGATACTTGAAGTGGATGACGGTCTAACGGGTATCGAGTATGGCACAGTCGAACTGTTGACAAGCGGCGTCCACATCCTGCAGGTCGAGATGGCATCAGGGGATTCGTCCGGCTTTGATCTGTCTAGCAGCGTCAGGCTCAGACCGCTCAATGATCCCGACGATGGACGGCTTGTCACGGTAGGCGAAACTGTCGCCGGAAGTCTCGACCACCTCTCAGACTGGGATTGGCGCTCCATTCGTCTGAAGGAGGGAGAGACAGTCCAGATTTCTACTGATTCCCTCAACGTGGACACTGTAATCTACGTTGACTTCCCTAACTCCCGCGACAATCAGGTTGTATCTGACGACGACGGAGGCGGCGGACTGTTCGGCCTAAACTCCGAGTTGGTCTATCGCGCACCCCATAGCGGAGAGTATGTCATCGCCGTCTCTGACGCGGAAGGCTCCTCCTTCGGAGGCTACTACCTATCAGTGGAATCGGCCAGGCAAGGCACGGAAACGGTCGTTGTACCGCCTAGCCCCCAATTCGTGGATAGTCGCTTCGGCACGATGATGATTTTCGAAAACCCCTCGGGCTATTACTCAGTACAGGTGCCCGAAGCTTGGGTCGAATTGGCATTGGACGGTTCGCAAGGCGAAGTCTTCAATGCTCTTGACCCGATGACGAACAGCGACGTTCTTGTTGTTGAGGAAGACGTTCTCGCTCTAGGAATAGGCGAGCTATCTCTTGGTCAGTATGCGGACGTAATCGAATCGCAAGTTCTCATCCCTTGGGGTGCAGAAGATATCACCCGGGAAATGATGCGAACAGAACGAGGTCTTGCGGCTATTAGATTTGAAATGTCGTTCTTCACGTACCGAGTGATTCGGTTCATACATATTTCTGAGGACAACTTGGCTATCAATATCACATACACGATTCCATCTGAACAATTCGACCAAGGAAAACGGTTGGCGGAATACTCATTCAATAGCATCCATGTGAATTGACTGTCTGTCGTCCACAACTAAGAAGGTACAAATTGTCATCGAAGACAACAGACATAAGAGCGCAACTGCTCGACTCCACCAAATTTGATAAAATCAAGAACTTTCACCTTGAAGTTCAAGTTGTCACTCTAGCTGAAGGCAATGGACAATCTTCCCGCTATCCAGTCATTTAGTGCGGAGTGGAGCGAGACGGTACTTGCGCATCACCTCATCAAGTGGCACTCTGTCGAAGCCATGTAGAGTATGGCAAACTCAGTTTGTCACAACCGCAATATTGTTCAGACTCAAACGCGGACCGGCAAAACCCGCTCGTCTTGAGCGCAGCGCAATGGAGCCGCAGGCGAAACGGAACGGAGTCGAGGGGTTCTCCCCACTGCCGATTGACCACTCTGAACAGTTGCTCCGCTGAGAAAAGGGCAGGCAAATCATGAAAAGTCGGGGCACCCGTTCGATAGTTGTCGTCATTGCGTCTCTTGCGTTGGCTTTGGGATTGGGGGCCTGCGGAGGGGACGCAACCGAGACCACGGACACGTCCGACCCCGCCGCCATTACTGCTCCGACGCCTACCGGGACATCGGCATCGGCGGCTCAGACATTAATAGCAACTCCCTCCACGACGTCGGACTGCGCAGAACCGGAAACGCTGGAGATAACCGCTCTCTTGAAGGAACTGCAATCTTGCAAACCTGACCTGTCCCCTTTTACCAAAGATGCGATAAGGCTTTACCTTGAACTCTAGGAGTTCAAGGACGATCCGGAGTTTCACCAAGTGGGATTTGGTCTCTGTTGCCGGTTCAACGCGTGGAAAAAGGAGGTCGATGCCCTAACAGATAGCGCCGGGCTGGAAACGTTGATGGAAATTGGCATCGTCCCTGGAGAACTCTACTCCCTTGGTTGGGAGTATTTACAGAATCAGGGCCGCTCCACGGATCTGACCGATTATGTGGAAGCCAGTTTAAAAGCTGCCGCCATGACGAGCATGGCCTTTGTGACACTCCAGCCCACATCCACCGCCGCCGCCGCGGCCCTTGGGATGCAAGTCATCGGCGAGTGGGAAAACGAATACGACGGCGGCCTGCAGAGCCGTATCAAAATCATCAGAGAATCCGGAGTTGTCCGTCTGGAAGAGACATTCGATGACGGAAGTATGCTGACGGAATCACTGGCCGAGAGCGAGTCTGAGATTGGACCCCGATTTGACATCGCAGGAGAATCGGGCGAATATTTTGTCATTGACCTGATAGGCGATCTTCAAATCTGGGGCCGTTATGGTCTGATCTCTACTGGAAAGAAGCTCGAAATGGACGACTATATCCTTAGCGACTCCGGAGTCAAGGTTTGGAAAACACCGGATGCCCATCCCCTACTTCGGCACACCGACACGACGCATCCGTCGTTCCTCGACAAGTTGGCCGAGACCTACTCGAGAGGGAAGGTCAGGGGCATGCCAAGAATCCTCAGCGAGAATTCCGAAGATGCCCGAACATGGCATTATTTCAGTCCGCTGCTCCGTGGCGGCGCGGATAGAGACCAAGTATTGGAGGGTCTTATTCGCCAAGCATTCCCTGAGGAAGTCTCTTCTCAAGTTCTGGACGCAATTCCGTCCGCCGAGGTGATTTTCTGGCCAAAGCTCTCCCCACCGCCGAGCCGGCCGCAAAGAGAAGGAGCTTCTGAGCCGGATATCTTGATAAAACTTGGCAGCCAAGGGTTGGTGCTTGTGGAAGCCAAGTATCGATCAGACGTTAGCGAAAAAACGAAACACGACGAAACACGACGAAACACGAGACCAAGTGATTCGCCTTATCGACATCGGTTCGTGGTATGCAAGACAGGAAAATCTGCGAGACCCAGATACAGGCCACTACAATAGCTATGTGGTCGTGTTGCAGTATGGCGATGCCCAGATAAACGCTGAGGAATTCGTTGATCGGTACAGAGGGAAGCCGGATGCCATTGAGAAAGCCTTGTCCTATCGGTCAGAACTTACAGCCACCGATTATCAGCGCTTGAGTCGCTCAGTGGCGTTTGTTCGATGGCCAGACCCGCCGAACCGATAGTAGACAGACATTAGTGCCGCCGATGTTCAGGAGCAGGTCGTCTCCGCGCGCGCGTAGCTCTGTCGAATCCTTTTGCAAAAGAGTCCTGGATGATATCGTCGTCTCCGCGCGCGCGTCGCTCTGTCCATGTCGGGGAAGGTGCCCCCGCAGTCCACCAGACTTGATAAAATCAAAGAACTTTTGCTACCAGGTTCACGCTGGTCCTGTAAGTGAGCGTCTCGCTTCGCCACCAGTGAAAGCCTAGTAATCGGGACAGTATCTCCAGTGAAGAACAGCGTTGCCAAGTTGCCTCTGCTGACACAGTCGTTGCTCTTCATCTGGGCTGAGCCACCGATGGGACGGGTCACCTAGCGGCCTGTCCGAGGATTCGTTCCTGGAGACGAAACACGCCACGCAATAACCTGCTTACAGCAATCTGGACTTAGTCGTGAAGTAATTCGCACCTTTACACTCCACCAATGACGCATATCGTTTAGAACATTGTTTCTCGAACAGGCTCCTAGGATGCCGGCTCACATCAAGGCTCGTCGTAGTAATGGAGCGGCCATCGGGGGGAGCACCTTAGATTCCTCACTACGTTCGGAATGACAGCGGGGGGCGTTCGGAATGACAGCGCGGGGCGTTCGGAATGACAGCGGGGAGCGTTCGGAGTGACGGTGGAGGCGTCGGAGTGACAGCGCGGGGCGTTCGGAATGACAGGGGGACGTTCGGAATGACGGCGGGGCGTTCGGAATGACAGGGGGGCGTTCGGAATGACAGCGGGGAGCGTTCGGAGTGACGGTGGAGGCGTCGGAGTGACAGCGCGGGGCGTTCGGAATGACAGGGGGACGTTCGGAATGACGGCGGGGCGTTCGGAATGACAGGGGGGCGTTCGGAATGACAGGGGGGCGTTCGGAATGACAGGGGGGCGTTCGGAATGACAGCGGGGGCGTCGGAGCGCCCTCCTCCCCCCGTCATTCTGAGCGCGCCCTCTCCCCCGTCATTCTGAGGCGCGCACGCCGAAGAATCGAAGATGCCGGCTCACCCCAAGGACCGTCGCAGTAACGGAGCAGGCCATTGAGGGGAGCATTTTAGATTCCTCACTGCGGTTCGGAATGACAGGGGGGGCGTTCGGGATGACAGCGGGGGGCGTTCGGGATGACAGCGGGGAGCGTTCGGGATGACAGCGGGGAGCGTTCGGGATGACAGCGGGGAGCGTTCGGGATGACAGCGGGGAGCGTCGGAGTGACGGGGGGGCGTTCGGAGTGACAGGGGGGCGTTCGGAGTGACGGTGGAGGCGTCGGAGTGACAGCGGGGGGCGTTCGGAATGACATGTTATCGATGTCATTCTTCGGCGCGCTCTCCTCCCCCATGTCATTCTGAGGCGCGCACGCCGAAGAATCTGGGCGGGGATGCGGGGCGGGCGGGGGGATACGGGGGCGGGCGGCGCGCGCTCCTCCCCCATGCCATTCTGAGGCGCGCACGCCGAAGAATCTGGGCGGGGATGCGGGGGGAGGAGGGGGGCGGGGGGATACGGGGGCGGGCGGCGCGTGCTCCTCCCTCCGTCATTCTGAGGAGCACCCTTCCCCATGTCATTCTGAGGCGCGCACGCCGAAGAATCTGGGCGGGGATGCGGGGGGAGGAGGGGGCGGGGGGATACGGGGGCGGGCGGCGCGTGCTCCTCCCTTATGTCACTCTGAGGCGCGCACGCCGAAGAATCTGGCCGGGGGGAGGAGGGGGGGCGGGGGATACGGGAGGGCGGCGCGCGCTCCTCCCCCATGTCATTCTGAGGCGCGCACGCCGAAGAATCTGGGCGGCGGGGATACGGGGTCATCGGGGCGGGGGGATGCGGGCGGGGGATGCGGGCGGCCGTGGATCCCCATCATGAGGTCACTCAGGAAGGAGGACAAAAACCGCACCCCGCCGATCACGTTCGCATACTCCATCCGCGTGGGGCCCACCACGCTGATGGTCCCCGATATCTTGTGCGGAACCCCGTAGTTGCCGATGATGATCCCGTAGGGCCGGAGGGCCTCCTCGGGGTTCTCCCCGCCGATGTACACCCTCACATTGCTCCCTTCGGGGACCTCGGACAGGATGCTCCGCAGCAGGACCCGTTCCTCCAGAAGCTCCACCACCCCATGAGCTTGCCGGCTTTCAGAAAACTCGGGCTTATCCAAAAGCAGCCTCAGACCGTCGACGCAATGGTCCAGGGCCGCATCCGTATCTGCTTCCCGCAGAATCTCGGCGGTCGAGTACTTCACCAGCTCACCCAAGGGCGAAAGCTCCATCTGAACATCGTCGATCTTGTCCGAAGTAAGCCCTGCCAAGGTCTCGTTCAGGCGGGACGACATCTGCGACAACTCCGTCTGCGTGGTCGCATCCTCCAGCGGCAGAAGCTGGTGCCGCAGTTGAGTTTCTTCCAAGACGATGACCATCAGTGCCAAGAACTCCTGCAGGTGCACCAAGTCGATGTATTTCAGCTTGGTGGTCGGCGACTTTGGCAAGGTGACTATGGCCATATTATCGGACAGATGGGCCAGCACCGAAGCTGCCAGATGCAGCCACACCTCTTGGTCCCATGCAGCCTGGCTGAACCGGCGGCGTATCTGCTGCTGCACCTCGGGGGTCGGGGTGGCCGTATCAGCCAGGGATTCCACGTAGAACCGGTACCCCTTATCCGACGGGACACCCCCGGAAGATATGTGAGGACGGGTGATGTACCCCTCCTCCGCCAAACCCGCCATCTCGCTGCGTATGGTGGCGGAGCTGACCTTCTGGGGCAGCCTGCGCGCAATGCCCTCAGAGGCAACCGGCGTCACGGTATTGATGTATTCGTCGATCAGCGCGTTAAGTACCGTTCCTGTGCGGGATTTGAGGCCCCCATAGCTGGGGATGCTATCTGTATTCATAGCTGCATCCTACAAAAGAACCTGGTTATCGGAAGTTATCACGGCAATGCACCGGTGTCAAGGATTGACTCTTGACTTCCCAGACAATTATACTCGGTCGAGAACTGTGCACCCAGCTTCATTTGCCCCGTTTTCATCTACCGCATTTTCAGTTGAAGGTGGTTCGGCCCTTGGACATTACCTGGATGGGACACTCCTGTTTCCGCTTCCGCTCCGACGAGCTAACCGTAATCACCGACCCCTACCCCGAATCCATAGGCCTTGAATTTCCAGAACAGAAACCCATCTTGGCCACGGTGAGCCACCCGCACATCAACCACAGCTGCGAAGACAAGCTTGGAAACAGCCCAAGGGTGCTGAAGGGGCCGGGGGAATACGAGCTGGCGGGCATATACATAACCGGCATCATGACTCCCCGGGGCGAGGACGACCCGCCCGACAAGCGCAACACCGCGTACCTATTCGAGATCGAAAATCTCCGGGTCTGCCACCTGGGCGATGTGAGCTCCAAGCTCCTACCTAAGCAGGTACAGGAGATCAGCCCCTTGGACATACTCCTGGCGCCGGTGGGTGGAGTGTGCACCATCGGCGTGGCGGGCATAGCTGAGATGATCCGTGCATTGAGTCCCCGGGTGGTCATCCCGATGCACCACCGGGTCCCCGGCCTTCAGGTGGAACTGAACCCTGTGGACGACTTTCTGCGGGAGATGGGGATACGGGATGCCGTGCCGCAGCCGAGGCTCAACATATCCGCCACCAGCCTGCCCGCAGAGCTCCGGGTCCTCCTCCTGGACCCCCGCGGCGTCCCCCCGCCCCCCCGCCAACCCGCCCCCTAAGCCCCCCCGCGCCATTCTCAGCAGCACCCGCCACTCCCCCCTCCCCCCGTCATTCCGAGGAGCGCCTCCCCCTCCTGTCATTCCGAAGAGCGCCTTCCCCCCCTGTCATTCCGAGGAGCGCACGACGAGGAATCTAAGATGCTGGCTTACTGCAAGGCCCGTCGCAGTAACGGGACAGGCCATCAGATGCAGATTTTAGATTCCTCACTGCGGTTCGGAATGACAGCGGGGGCGTTCGGAGTGACAGGGAGGGGCGGTTCGGGGTGACAGCGGGGGCGGCCCGGAATGACGCGTGGGCACTCGTAATGACAACGGGGGCCGTCCGGAATGCCCCCTCCCCTCCGTCATTCTGAGGCGCGCCTTCCTCCCCCCCGTCATTCCGAGGAGCGCCTTCCCCACTGTCATTCCGAGGAGCGCACGACGAGGAATCTAAGATGCTGGCTTACTGCAGGACCCGTCGCAGTAACGGGACAGGCCATCAGATGCAGATTTTAGATTCCTCACTGCGGTTCGGAATGACAGGGAGGGGCGGTTCGGAGTGACAGCGGGGGCGTTCGGAGTGACAGCGGGGGCGTTCGGGGTGACAGCGGGGGCGTTCGGGGTGACAGCGGGGGAGTCGGAGTGTCATGGGGGGCTAGGGGGGAGGGGGCATGGGCACTCCTCCCCCCACTGTCATTCTGAGGCGCCCACGCCGAAGAATCTGGGCGGGGGGCACCGGGGGCGGGCGGGGGCATCCGGCATCGGCATCCGAGGCGCGCCTTCCTCCCCTCCGTCATTCCGAGGAGCGCCTCCCCCACCTGTCATTCCGAGGAGCGCCTCCCCCCTCCTGTCATTCCGAGGAGCGCACGACGAGGAATCTAAGGTGCTGGCTTACTGCAAGGCCCGTCGCAGTAACGGGACAGGCCATCAGATGCAGATTTTAGATTCCTCACTGCGGTTCGGAATGACAGGGAGGGGCGTTCGGGGTGACAGCGGGGGCGTTCGGGGTGACAGCGGGGGCCGTCCGGAATGCCCCCTTCCCCCGCCATTCCGAGGCGCGCCCTCCCCCACCGTCATTCCGAGGCGCGCCTTCCCCCTCCTGTCATTCCGAGGAGCGCACGACGAGGAATCTAAGATGCTGGCTTACTGCAAGGACCGTCGTAGTAATGGACAGGCCATCAGATGCAGATTTTAGATTCCTCACTGCGGTTCGGAATGACAGGGAGGAGCGCCCTTCCCCCCTGTCATTCCGAGGCACTCCTCCCCCACTGTCATTCCGAGGCACTCCTCCCCCACTGTCATTCCGAGGCACTCCTCCCCCACTGTCATTCCGAGGAGCGCACGACGAGGAATCTAAGATGCCCGCTCACATCAAGGCTCCTCGTAGTAACGGGACAGGCCATCAGATGCAGATCTTAGATTCCTCACTGCGGTTCGGAATGACAGTGAGGGGCCGTTCGGAATGACAGTATATTAATGCCATTCCGAGGCGCGCACGCCGTAGAATCTACGGCGCCGGCCTAACATCCCCGTACCAGCCCCTGGACAGGTCCTTCCATTGAGGGTTGATCGACTCGATCAGCTCCACCTTTTTGCCCCGACGCCAGCCCTTGAGCTCCTTCTCCCGCTGGATGGCGGCCACAACATCAGAGGTCTCCTCATAGTGGACCAGCTGGGTGAGGTTGTACTTTTTGGTGAAGCCATCCACGAGCTTGTGCCTATGCTCGTAGACACGCCTCTCGATATCGTTGGTCATTCCGATGTAGAGGGTTCCCACCCCGTTGGTCATGATGTAGGTGTAGTACCGACGATCTCGTCTTGATGTCATGGGGGTTGGGTTCCTCGCTTCACTCGGAATGACATAAGGAGGCACTCGGAATGACATAAGGAGGCGCTCGGGTCCCCATTGGGGGCACTCGGAGCCCCATTGGGAGGGACTCGACGGAGCACTATCGGGGTGTTGTTGGGTTCAGGATAACAGGGAGGCGGGCGGAATGACAGTCCCCGCCCCATGTCAGTCCGAGGAGCGCCTCCCCCTCCTGTCATTCCGAGGAGCGCGCCCCCCACCGTCATTCCGAGGCGCGCTCCCCCCACCGTCATTCCGAGGAGCGCTCCCCCCTCCTGTCATTCCGAGGAGTGCTCCCCCCACCATCATTCCGAGGAGCGCTCCTCCCCACTGTCATTCCGAGGAGCGCCTCCCCCCACCGTCATTCCGAGGAGCACTCCCCCCACCGTCATTCGAGGAGCGCTCCCCCCTCCTGTCATTCCGAGGAGCACTCCTCCCCCTGTCATTCCGAGGAGCGCACGACGAGGAATCTAAGATGCTCCTCAGAGGGAGGCCGTTGCTCGGAAGAGTCCCCCATGTCGCCAGGATTTTAGATTCCTCACTGCGGTTCGGAATGACAGGGGAGGGGCTCCTCGGAATGACACCCCCACTGTCATTCCGAGGAGCGCACGACGAGGAATCTAAGATGCCCCTTAGAGGGAGGCCGTTGCTCGGAAGAGTCCCCCATGTGGCCAGGATTCTAGATTCCTCACTGCGGTTCGGAATGACAGGGGAGGGGCGATTCGGAATGACACCCCCACTGTCATTCCGAGGAGCGCACGACGAGGAATCTAAGATGCTCCTTAGAGGGAGGCCATTGCTCGGAAGAGTCCCCCATGTGGCCAGGATTTTAGATTCCTCACTGCGGTTCGGAATGACAGGGGAGGGGTGGTTCGGAATGACACCCCTCCCCCACCGTCATTCCGAGGAGCGCCCTCCCCCCACCGTCATCCTGAGGAGCGCTCCCCCCACCGTCATTCCGAGGAGCGCTCCCCCCACTGTCAGTCCGAGGAGCGCTCCCCCCTCCTGTCATTCCGAGGAGCGCACCCCCCACCGTCAGTCCGAGGAGCGCACCCCCACTGTCAGTCCGAGGAGCGCCCCCTCCTGTCATTCCGAGGAGCGCACGACGAGGAATCTAAGATGCTCCTTAGAGGGAGGCCATTGCTCGGAAGAGTCCCCCATGTGGCCGGGATTTTAGATTCCTCACTGCGGTTCGGAATGACAGGGGAGGGGCCGTTCGGAATGACACCCCTCCCCCCCTCCGTCATTCCGAGGAGCCCGCCTCCCCCCTCCGTCATTCCGAGGAGCGCGCCCCCCACCGCCATTCCGAGGAGCGCTCCCCCCCACCGTCATCCTGAGGAGCTCCCCCCCTCCTGTCATTCCGAGGAGCGCTCCCCCCACCGTCACTCCGAGGAGCGCTCCTCCCACCGTCACTCCGAGGAGCGCTCCTCCCACCGTCACTCCGAGGAGCGCTCCCCCCCACTGTCATTCCGAGGAGCGCACGACGAGGAATCTGGGCGGGGGCGGGCGGGGGCATCCGGGCGGGGGCGGGTGGGGGGCGGAGGGCGGGCGGGGGCATCCGGGCGGGGGCATCCGGGCGGGGGCATCCGGGGCGGGCGGGGGCGGGGCACCGTCGCATTCGGCACCGCACGGGGGCGGGGCACCGTCGCATTCGGCACCGGGCGGGTGGGGGGCGGGGGCATCCGGGCGGGGGCATCGCCCCACCCGGGAACGGGGAGGAGCCCCACCCGGGGGGTGGGGCTCCTCTGCTTGCTCTGGGGTTGGGTCGGCGTCCGGGGTTATTCCGTTGCCGGCGCCGTTGCGAGGGTTCCTGGGGTCAGGGTGTCGGCTGCTGCGAAGTATACCCAGTAACCGCTGCCCACCAACACCTCACCCTTGCCTTGTGCTTTGTCCTTTAGGTTTATGTCCTCATTCTTCGTGTCCGGCTGGATCTGGTACCACCTGCTGCTCTGGAAGGTCCAACCACTGGTCCAGTTGAAGCCCAGGTAATCGTCGGCGTCCAGCACGGTGCCCTGCTTTGCGTCGTTCAGATCATCCAGAGTGATCACCGGCACGAAATTCCATCCCTTGCTCACAGTTACGCTGGGAGGGGTTCCGCCGCCGCTCAGTGGCGGTACCGGGATCTCTACCTTGACCGTACCGGTTACTTCCACTCCGTAGGCGTGGCCCGCATCTATATTCTTCAAGCTGCCCACGAAGGTTCCGGTTGTCGGGTCCCGGAAGGCTGCCAGCGACTCGCCACCGTCGAAGGTGAAGACCGTCTGCACCTCCATCGCATCGCCGAACACCGCATTGATGTCCCTGTCTCTAGGGTTGCGCGGTATGGATATGTGGCTGATGCCGCGCTTCAGCTCCAAGGAGATGGCAATCTTGGTCACCTCGAAGGTTATTTGCACGTCATCGTCCAAGGTGTTTCCGGCGCTATCCTCAGCATTCACGAACAAAGTGTGCTCGCCAAGGCCCAGGTCTGCGACCCCAACCGAGAATTTGGTTCCTGCACCCTCGGGTGTTGCCTGATCCAGAATGTTGCGTTCGTTGTCATCGCCTGAATCCAGCACCAAGGTGGTCAGCATTACGTCGTCGTGGCTGTCCCCGGTATATTCTTTTTCGTCATTCCATGTGAACTCTATGAAGATGAAGTCGTTCTGACCAACCTCATCGCCCGTCATTGGGTCGAAATCGCCGGGCTCGGTGATACTGGTGTCTATCTCGAAGGTGATGGCATCATCATCTTCGTAGTCCATGTTGCCAGCCATGCCTTCGTTCCGCGGCCTTGGAATATTGTCAAACGCAGTGACTACGACGCTGTATACGCCATCAGGAGTGGGGTCGACGGTATAGGTCCATTCGTTAGAACCCGTGGTGCGATTCGGGCTGCCGACTGCTGAGCTGGCGACCCTATCGCCAGTGGAGTCGTAAAGCTGGACCGTCGGTACACTCACGATGTCTTCATCGGTGCTGACAACTATATCCAGCTCCTCCATGCTCACCATGTCGGGCAAGCTTACCGTAATGGCTGGGGCAATGCCGTCCCTGATAGTCACGTCGCCCGTTGCCAGCATGTTCCCAGCCTCGTTGACGATACGGTCGTCAGTGGCAACCACGGACACCTCCGGCGTCGCATCGGCAGCCAGGGCCTCGGCCAAGCTCAAGAACACATAGTTATGCGTATCTGTCTCAGTCTTGCGACTATTAAGGACCTTCACCCCGTTCCGTACGCTGGCGCCTGTTACTTCCACCTTGGTATCGCCAACCATCACCATGAAGTCATCAGCATCCACGGAGTCGGCATCTATGGCATCGTCAAATCCTATCCCAATGCTGGTCCGCATGTCTTTTTTCAAACGGCCGCCGGTGCCCACACCTTCATCGTCGACTTTGGCCGCATCTTCGTCGGCTTTGTACCATAGCCCGGTGGCGGACTGGTCTTCGTCGATCTTCGGGGCTGTGGCATCTATGATCAATGTGTATGGGTTGTTGCCCGCATCGTTTGGGGTGTCGGCGTCGTCATCGTCCGGGATCGCATCGCTGATCCCGCGGTTCCCGGATTCATCCCAAACAACAGCCCACCAGTTGACGGTCACAGCCCCTTCTATCTCGTTCAGTTCAGTAAAGTTTCCAAGTCTCTTATCGGGATCATTTACCAGTGGCAGCATAGCCGTAACCGCGCCAAAGGCGTCCTCGCTGAAATCTGCCGTAGCTGCAAGGTTATCTGTCCCATCAGTCAGCCCTATAGGGTAGTCAGGGTTGTCTGGGTCATATACATAGTCTTCTGTTGTTACATAAAACACATCCGTTTCGTCGTCGGCGTCCACGCCGGAGCCATCAGGCCCTGCAGGTCGGTCAGTCATGACGATGGACAAGGTCGGTACGTTGGCGGTGCCAAAGGAGCTGCCGCTGGCCGGCAGCTCACTGCCGAAACTGGGGCTAAGATTCTCGACGACGGTCGAGGCGATTGCTGAGCCCCGTGGTTCGCCGTCGTCATAGGTCCCCCGGATCTCGCCAACGGAGGTCTCTTTGACAATCGGCCTGTCGTTATCATCGGCATTCATCGCCCCTCCCGGGTTGAAATATACGTCGTTGGAGCGGGGCATTTCGTCGCTATCCTCGTCCATATACACAAAAAGCGTGTCGCCTCGCTCGATTATCTCCCTTCTATCTGATGCAGGTCCGAGCTGGAATGTAACGGAGATGCCAGACTCCATATCAGCGGGAGTGGCATCATTTTCGGGCCGATCACCAGTTGCAATACGCAGATCATCGACGTCAAGGGCTACCACAGTGCCGTCACCGGTAAGCTTCATTACTGCCAAGTCACCCAAGTTGCTGACGGTTCCTATGGTCGCTGGCGCTGCGGCGTCAGGGATATCTAATTGTGGACTGCTTAACAGCCTCACGGTGAAACGATTTTCTGCAGGGTCGTCGCCAGTGCCGTCGCCGTTACTGTCGGTGATGGCCTGGGTGGCGGGTACGGTAATCTCTTCAACACCTTTGTAACTGACCCCTATGACCGTTCCTCTAGCTGGGGTATCTTCGTTTACGCTAAAGGTTAGTTTGGTTACACCATATTCGGCGTCTGAGCCGTAGCCTTCAAGGCCTCGCAATGTGTAGAGCGCATTAGCCGACGTATCATCAACCTCAGTACTAGGATTCCGAAGACTCATACCGGCAGTTCCGCTGTGCTGCGGAACGAAAATCCTATCCTCTACCAAACTCGTACCGTCACTGGCAGCCAGGCTGCCGAACTGCGCAGGACCATGGTCCAACTCGATGGTGAAGCGGTCGTCGCCCAGATATTCGATATCTACAGTGTCGCCTATGTCTATGTCGTCATCGGCCTCGAACGTGATCGTATGCCTGTCTTCATCTCCGTCTGAGCCGTTTATGGACTCCACCTCCACATCCGCCCCTGACACCACACTCACAGCCTCATCGGCATCATTGGTAGCATCGCCTTCGTCGTCAACCATCTTGATGTTTGGATACTTTACTTTGACAGTAAACTGGGTGGTCGCCGGGATGGTTGTTTCGGTTACAAAATCACCACCCACAGTAAAGTCAATGATATCCCCGCCATCGCCCATTGCCAGCTTTATTGTCTCGCGCTTGAGCTGGGCAGTCTGAAGCCCGCCTTTTACCCTATGCTGTTCTTCCATGATGTTGTTTATGTCTATCGTGACCCCATCGGCAACAACGAAGGAACCCTCGAATACGCCTTGGTCGCCTATACCGTCGCCGGGTTCTCTCAGAGCAAGATACATCTCGTCCGATTCGCCCCGGACGGAGGCAAGGGCCCCATCCAAATCGGAGGTGTTATAAGTGAATACGATGATGTCTCCTCCGACCAAGTCCTTTGTCACTCGCAGGTCTATCAGCTGCTTTCCAGCCTGTACCCGTAACCCCTCTACCACAACTTCTGGCTTACTTGCAGTTCCGATTCCGTTCGATGCTTTATAGTCAATAGCAGGATCGGAAACGATCGGAAGCACATCTGCATCACCTGTTGTGACATCTACCGTTCCCCAGCCATCCTCTAGATTTGCTTGGCCTTTTGGATAAACCGCTCCGTCAGAAGCAGTATCCATATCAGGTCCTGCAATGTCGAGGACGATTTCAGTGTATCTGCTGGCATCAACCCTGACAGCGGTGGCATCCCCCGCGAACGTAACGCTGACTTTCCTAGTTTTGTCAGGGCCGACAGCTATGAGCTTGCTGATGTCAGGGTCGGTCACCTTGACTGTAACGGTCCGATCGCCGGTAGCAACGCTGGTGTCGGAACTCACATGCGTCAAGGGGTCGCCGTCGCCGTCGCCGAACTCTATGGTCCCGGCGGTCTGGCCGGAAGGAGAAGCAAGGGCGGCCACCGCCCATAGGGTGCCCACCATGAGCAGGAGTAGAATGCCTATTCCACCTAGATAGTACCTGGACCTTTGGATCTTCATTGATTCATCTCCCTTAAGATGCCTGGGTTTCCAGACCTGAAATCAGCTTGGAGCCGCCGTCCTTCCGTATGCAAGCCCTGTGCTGTCGAGGGTTCTTTCCGGGACAAACTAGATAATAGTGCATGGAGAACCCTTTCCCCGGAAGGATCACTCCTATTTCTATCACCTTACGGTTTTTGTTGTCAAGGTATTTTTGCGTCTTTATGGCTCAAAGTCCGCCCCCCAATGCCCAGCCCCATCACCGCAACCGTCCCCGCAGCAAGCCCGCCCCCCAAATTCCACGCCGCCGCCGCTGTCATTCCGAACCGCAGTGAGGAATCTAAAATGCTCCCCCAATGCCCACCCCATTACTACGACGGGCCATCGGGTAAGCCCGCACCCCAGATTCTTCGGCGTGCGCGCCTCAGAATGACATTAATATATTGTCATTCCGAACCGCAGTGAGGAATCTAAAATCTGCATCTGATGGCCTGTCCCGTTACTGCGACGAGCTGACGAGTGAGCCGGCATCTTAGATTCCTCACTGCGGTTCGGAATGACATGGGGGGGAGGGGGCGCGCCCCTCAGAATGACGGGGGGAGGAGGCGCGCCTCAGAATGACGGGGGGGAGGAGGCGCGCCTCAGAATGACAGGGGGGAGGAGGGCGTGCCCCCCGACGCCGCTGATGCCCCCAATGCCGGATGCCCCCGCCGCTGCCGCCTCCCCGCCCAGATTCTTCGGCGTGCGCGCCTCAGAATGACAGGGGGGGAGGGATCGCGCCCCAGAATGACAGGGGGGGAGGATGTCATTCCGAACCGCCTCCCCGCTGTCATTCCGAACCGCAGTGAGGAATCTAAAATGCGCATCTGATGGCCTGTCCCGTTACTGCGACGAGCTGGCGAGTGAGCCGGCATCTTAGATTCCTCACTGCGTTCGGAATGACAGGGGGGGAGGGGGCGCCCCTCACGATGACGTGGGGGTGGGTCGCGCCTCTCACGATGGCATGGGGGAGGAGGGATGTCATTCCGCACCGCCCCCCGCTGTCATTCCGAACCGCAGTGAGGAATCTAAAATGCGCATCTAATGGCCTGTCCCGTTACTGCGACGGTGATTCGGATGAGGCGACATCCTAGATTCTTCGGCGTGCGCGCCTCAGAATGACATTAATATATTGTCATTCCGAACCGCAGTGAGGAATCTAAAATCTGCATCTGATGGCCTGCCCCATTACTGCGACGAGCTGGCGAGTGAGCCGGCATCTTAGATTCCTCACTGCGGTTCGGAATGACAGGGGGGGAGGGGGCGCCCCTCACGATGACGTTCGGGGGGAGGGGGTCGCGCCTCTCACGATGGCATGGGGAGGAGGGATGTCATTCCGAACCGCCTCCCCGCTGTCATTCCGAACCGCAGTGAGGAATCTAAAATCTGCATCTGATGGCCTGTCCCATTACTGCGACGAGCTGGCGAGTGAGCCGGCATCTTAGATTCCTCACTGCGTTCGGAATGACATGGGGGGGAGGGGGCGCCATTCAGGGAGGCGGGGCGTTGCCGGGCGGGAGGCGGTGCGTTGCCGGACGGGACCGGGGGAGGGCCCGGCGGGGGCGGGGCACTGCCGGACGGCCGGGGACGGCCGTTGCCGGGCGGGGGGGCATGCTGCTATCACCAAGGTCCTCACCAGTCTCGGCGCCGGGGCGGGGGGGTTATGCTTCTTTGGCTAGGTTGGCTAGGAACTCGGCGTTGCTTTTGGTTTTGCCCAGGCGGTCCAGGATGCGTTCGGTGGCGTCGGCCGCATGTACGGAGTCGGTGGCCAAGAGGGAGATCATCCGCCGGAGAAGGTAGATTTGCTTCAGGGTCGTTTCGTCGAAGAATAGCTCCTCCCGCCTGGTTCCGCTGCGCTGTATGTCGATGGCGGGGAAGAAGCGCTTTTCCGCCAAGCGGCGGTCCAGGTGCAGCTCCATGTTGCCGGTGCCCTTGAACTCTTCGTAGATGACCTCGTCCATGCGGCTGCCGGTGTCGACGAGGCAGTTGGCTATGATGGTCAAGCTGCCGCCCTCTTCGACGTTGCGGGCCGCGCCAAAGAACTGTTTGGGCGGGTAGAGGGCCATGGGGTCTATGCCGCCGGAGAGCGTCCGCCCGCTGTTGGGCGCCGCCAGGTTGTATGCCCGGGTGAAGCGGGTGATGCTGTCCAGCAGGATGACGACATTGCGTTTGCTTTCCACCAGCCGCTTGGCCCGCTCCAAGGCCAGGTCGCCGATGCGGCACTGGTCTTCGACGGATTCATCGAAGGTGGAGGCAAAGACCTCGCCCTTGATCGAGCGGCGCATGTCGGTGACCTCTTCGGGTCGTTCGCCGATGAGGACGACCATTATGTCCGCTTCGGGGCAGTTGGCCGCGATGCCCCGGGCGATGTTCTTGAGCACGGTGGTCTTCCCTGCTTTGGGGGGGGATACGATGAGTCCCCGTTGGCCCAAGCCGATGGGAGCAAAGAGGTCGATCATCCGGTTGGTCAGGTTGTTGGGTTCGATCTCCAGCATGATCTGGTTGTCGGGGAATATGGGGGTCAGGTGCTCAAAGGAGCGGCGGGAGCGGACATCTTCGGGGTCCAGGAAGTTGACCTGTTCGACGCGGACCAGCCCGAAGTAGCGTTCGCCCTCCTTGGGCGGCCTGACCTGGCCGGTGACGGTGTCGCCGGTGCGGAGGCCGAAGCGCCTGATCTGGGATTGGGAGACGTAGACATCTCCCGTGGCGGGGCGGAGTCCCTGCTGGCGAAGGAAGCCGTAGCCTTCGTGCATTATGTCCAGGACGCCGCTTGCAAGCAGGCCCCGCTGCTCGGAGTACATCTGGAAGATGCGGCCGAGCACATCTTCCCTGCGCAGGTTGGTGAGGGGAGCGCTATCTTCCATGCCCAGGTCTTTTGCTACAATTATGAGCTCGTCCTTGCTCTTGCGTTCCAGCTCCCCAATGTCTATTACACGTTCCGATAACAAAGGATTCTCCTCTTGATGGTTTATTTTATGCGGGTGGCGGGTGGCTGGGGTGAGGGCGGAACCTTGGCCTCACCCCAGGACTTTCTTTTGGGTTGTCATGGGTTCTGCCCGGCGGCTTTGTTCCAGTCTTGGAGGAACCGGGCTTGGCCGGTGTCGGTTAGCGGGTGCTTCAGCATTTGGTTGAGCACGGTGAAGGGTATGGTGGATATGTCGGCGCCGGCTTTGGCGGCCTGGATGCAGTGGAGAGGATGACGAAGGCTGGCAGCCAGCACCTGGGTTGCGATGTGGTAGCGGCTGAAGATGTCCACTATATCCCTGACCAGCTCCATGCCATCGTGGCCGATGTCATCCAGGCGTCCCACAAAGGGGCTCACGGCGGTGGCTCCGCTGTGGGCTCCCAGCAGGGCTTGGTTCACCGAGAAGCAGAGGGTCTGGTTTACCTTTATGTTGTCCTTGGTCAATGATGCCATAGCTTCCATGCCTTCGGGGGTGCTGGGCAGCTTGACCCAAGGGTTGGGTATCCAGCCTGCGATGTCCCGGCCCTCGGTGATCATTCCTTCCACGTCGACGCTGACAACTTCAACCGAGATGGGGCCGTCGACGATCTTGGCGATCTCCTGCACCGCCGCTTTATAGGCATCGCGTTGGCCGATGCCCTCCTTGGCGGCAAGGGAAGGGTTGGTGGTGATCCCGTGGACCACGCCCATGCGGGTCCCTTGGCGGATCTCATCTATGTTGGCGGTGTCTAAAAACAGTTTCATGATTGCTTTCTCATTACTGCATCTGGAAGATTCCGGTGCGGTTGGCTGGGACGGCGCTCATGTGCAGCATATGTTGCATGTTTATATATGTAAGCGTGTGAGGGCTTGGCCGTAGCCGGACTGCCTACGGGGGCGCTGCTCCCACATTCAAGGGAAGGGGTGGTTGAGCTCCTTCCCTCAAGGTTCCCTTTGCCAAGGAGATGAACTCCCGGAACAGGGGATGGGGTCTGTTGGGCCGGGACTGGAACTCCGGGTGGAACTGGACGCCCACCATGAACGGATGGCCGGCAACCTCCACGATTTCCACCAGCTTGCCATCGGGGGAAACCCCGCCGGACAGGAGGCCGTGATTTTCCAAGGATTCCCGGTAAACGTTGTTGACCTCGAAGCGGTGGCGATGGCGTTCATGGAAGAGCGCCTCGCCATAGGCGCGGCGGGCGATGGAGCCTTCGGAAGCCCTGCAGGGATAGGAGCCCAACCGCATGGTGCCGCCCATTTCGGTTACGGAGCGCTGTTCGGGCAAGATGTCTATGACGGGGTGGGGCGTGTCTGCGTCGACCTCGGAGGAGCTGGCATCGGCCATCCCCAGGACATTGCGGGCGTACTCGACGACCATCACCTGCAGCCCCAAGCACAAGCCGAGATAGGGGACCTGATGTTCCCTGGCATAGCCTGCCGCTTGGATCATTCCTTCCACACCCCTGGGGCCGAAGCCGCCGGGGACCACGATGCCGGCCGCATATTTCAGGAGGTTGTCCGGGCCTTCTTTTTCGATCTGCTCCGAATGTACCCACTGCATTTCTATGTCGCGGTCGTGGTACAAACCGGCATGTTTCAGAGCTTCATTGACGGAAATATAGGAGTCGGGGAACTCGACGTACTTGCCCACCAGGGCGATGAGCACCTTTTCTTTGGGCTTGAGCATCTGGTCGACCATTGCTGCCCAATCGGTCATATCCTTGGTCCTGCTGTCCAGGTTGAGGGAACGGACCAGCAGGTCGCCCAGGCCGTACTGTTCCAAGATCAGGGGAGCTTGGTACACCCGGGGCACGGTGGGCAAGGGTATGACCGCCTCCTTGGGAACATCGCAGAACAAGGATATTTTGTCCTTGATGGAGTCGGGGATTTCGCAGTCGCTGCGGCATATGATGGCATCGGGTTGGATTCCGAGGCTTCGCAGCTCCTTGACGCTGTGCTGGGTGGGTTTGGTCTTCAGTTCTCCGGTGGTCGACATCTGCGGGATCAGGGTCGCATGGATGTAGAAGACGTTGTCCCGGCCCGCGTCATTGCGCATCTGGCGAATGGTTTCGAGGAAGGGCAGGCCTTCGATGTCGCCGACGGTGCCGCCGACCTCGACGACGATCACGTCAGCTTTGGATTCTTCAGCCAGGGCGGTTATCCTGGATTTAATTTCGTTGGTGACGTGGGGCACGGCTTGGATGGTGCCGCCGAGGAAATCCCCGCGTCGCTCCTTGGCCAGCAGGGAAACGTACACCTGCCCGGCGGTGAGGTTTGAGGAGCGGGTTAGTTCCAAATCGGTGAACCGTTCATAGTGGCCCAGGTCCATGTCGGTTTCCCCGCCGTCGCGGGTGACGAACACCTCGCCGTGCTGGTAGGGAGACATGGTGCCGGGGTCGAGGTTGAGGTAGGGGTCCAGCTTCATCACCGAGATGGAGATATTCCGGCTTTTGAGGATGCGTCCGATGGATGCGACGCTGATCCCTTTGCCGACGGAGCTGACCACGCCCCCGGTGACGAAGATGTACTTAGTGCTCATGTATTATAGAGGACGTACATTTGCGTAGGAAAATGCTACACCACATCCTGGAAGCATAGAGGGGGAAGCAGGGCGACGCGGGGTAGCGAGTGCGGGTTTGCCCTGCTCCCCACAGTGTAAGCCCGCCCCAAGACCTTTGTCAATAGCGCCCCGCCGCCCCCCCCAACGCCACACCGAACGCCCCCCTTTTGTCATTCCGAACGCCCCCTCTCTGTCATTCCGAACCGCCCCCCGCTGTCATTCCGAACCGCAGTGAGGAATCTAAGGTGCCCCCTCTGATGGCCAGCCCGTTCCTGCGATGAGCCAGTGCATAAGCCAGCATCTTAGATTCCTCACTACGTTCGGAATGACAAAAGGGGAGGGTGCTCCTCGGAGTGAAGGGGGGAGGCCGCTCCTCAGGATGACGGGGGAGGAGGGTGCTCTTCAGCGTGGCGGGGGAAGGGGCGCTCTTCAGAATGACGGGGGAGGGGGTGCTCCTCAGAATGACGGGGGAGGGGCGCTCCTCAGGATGTCCTCTCTGTCATTCCGAACCGCAGTGAGGAATCTAAAATCCTCCTCTGATGGCCAGCCCGTTCCTGCGATGAGCTGGCGTGCGAGCCAGCATCTTAGATTCCTCACTACGTTCGGAATGACAAAAGGGGAGGGTGCTCTTCAGCGTGACGGGGGGAGGGGGTGCTCTTCAGCGTGGCGGGGGAAGGGGGCGCCTCAGAATGACGGGGGAGGGGGTGTCATTACGATCCCCCCGCTGTCATTCCGAACCGCAGTGAGGAATCTAAAATCCCCCTCTGATGGCCAGCCAGTTCCTGCGATGAGCTGGCGTGTGGGCAGGCATCTTAGATTCCTCACTACGTTCGGAATGACAAAAGGGGAGAGTGCTCCTCGGAGTGAAGGGGGGAGGGTGCTCTTCAGCGTGACGGGGGAGGGGGGTGCTCTTCAGCGTGACGGGGGGAGGGGCGCGCCTCAGAATGACGGGGGAGCGGGGCACTCCTCAGAATGACGGGGGAAGGGCGCTCCTCAGGATGTCCTCTCTGTCATTCCGAACCGCAGTGAGGAATCTAAAATCCCCCTCTGATGGCCTGCCCGTTCCTGCGATGAGCTGGCGTGCGAGCCAGCATCTTAGATTCCTCACTACGTTCGGAATGACAAAAGGGGAGGGCGCTCCTCGGAGTGAAGGGGGGAGGGGCGCTCCTCAGAATGACGGGGGAAGGGGCGCTCCTCAGGATGACGGAGGAGGAGGGTGCTCTTCAGCGTGGCGGGGGAAGGGCGCTCCTCAGGATGTCCTCTCTGTCATTCCGAACCGCAGTGAGGAATCTAAAATCCCCCTCTGATCGCCTGCCCGTTCCTGCGATGAGCTGGCGTGTGAGCAGGCATCTTAGATTCCTCACTACGTTCGGAATGACAAAAGGGGAGGGTGCTCCTCGGAGTGAAGGGGGGAGGGTGCTCTTCAGCGTGGCGGGGGAAGGGGTACTCGTCAGAATGACGGGGGAGGAGGGTGCTCTTCAGCGTGGCGGGGGAAGGGGCGCGCCTCAGAATGACGGGGGAGGGGGATGCATTCCGAACGCCCCCCGCTGTCATTCCGAACGCCCCTCTCTGTCATTCCGAACCGCAGTGAGGAATCTAAAATCCCCCTCTGATGGCCTGCCCGTTCCTGCGATGAGCTGGCGTGCGAGCAGGCATCTTAGATTCCTCACTACGTTCGGAATGACAAAAGGGGAGGGCACTCCTCGGAGTGAAGGGGGGAGGGTGCTCTTCAGCGTGACGGGGGAAGGGGCGCTCCTCAGGATGACGGAGGAGGAGGGTGCTCTTCGGCGTGGCGGGGGAAGGGGGCACCTCAGAATGACGGGGGAGGGGGTGTCATTACGATCCCCCCCGCTGTCATTCCGAACCGCAGTGAGGAATCTAAAATCCCCATCTGATGGCCAGCCCGTTCCTGCGATGAGCTGGCGTGTGAGCAGGCATCTTAGATTCCTTACTACGTTCGGAATGACAAAAGGGGAGGGTGCTCCTCGGAGTAAAGGGGGAGGGTGCTCTTCAGCGTGGCGGGGGAAGGGGCGCTCCTCAGAATGACGGGGGAAGGGGGCGCTCCTCAGAATGACGGGGGAGGAGGGTGCTCTTCAGCGTGGCGGGGGGAGGGGCACTCCTCGGAATGACGGGGGGAGGGGGCCGGAGAATGACGAGGGATGGAGGGGCGGGGGGAGGGGTGTTAGGGGATCCTGATTTCGCGGGCTGTCCATGAGCCGTCGGGCGATGGTTCGTACCCGATGAGCACCACCAAGCCCACCTGGTTGGCACCCAGCTCCATGTCGGTATCGGCATCTACCAAGATGCTTTGAGTAGTGCCGGAAATGGTCCAAGACCTCAGCACATCATCGGGGCCGCCAACCAGCGGCGATGTGATTCCCGTCCCAGCTACGAGCCCGCCATCCGTTGAGGTCGGGTCGGTGGAGAGGGCTATGGGGTCAAGCAGGACCCTTGTAGCGATCAAGGTGTCGTCGCTTCTCCGGTTAACGGAGAGAAGGACATCGGCGCCAATGGCGTCGGCGCCATCTTCCACCACGGCGCTTGAGGTTACCTCCACATCGGTGGCGCCGATGGTCCAAGTCTGCCCTATGATGGTTTCAAGGGTTCCTCGTACGCCCTCGGTTATCTTGCCAGCGATCACGGACCCGTCCACGACCATGCCGTCGACGAAGACCGCAGCCACGGAATCGGGGGCTACCAGGATCTCGGTGGAATCTGTCACCACCACGGGGACCCCTTCCACCGTGAACCGGGATAGGGTTATCGACGAGACCGTTCCGCTGGTCCCTGCCAGTATCTGGGAAGCCAGGATGGTTCCATCCCCTTCGGCTGCCCCTTCGACGAAGACAACATCCCCCACCTGTGGAGCATCTCCGACATTGATGGCGGTGGTGCCTGCGACGGTTACAGGTTGGTCATCCACCATCCATGCGTTGCCGGACAAGCTTTGGAGGGTGCCAACCAGAGCTTGGAAGGTTCGCACCGAGATGACGGAGGGTTCTTCCAAGAACTGGAACAGCTCGGCATCGGAGGACAGTACGACGGTGGTGTTGGAAGCGAGGAACTGCTTATAAGCTTCCAAGCTGCGCTGGAAGGCAAAGAATTCAGGGTCCTGCTCCAATGCTCTGGCGAAGATTTCGATAGCTTTACCTTCGCCTTCACCACGGATGACGTTGGCTTGTCTTTCGGCGTTAGCGAGGAGGATGGTGCGGTCTCTTTCTGCTTTTGCCCGGATCTTCGCATCTTCCTCAGCTCCAAGGGCGCGGGTTTCCCTGGAGATGCGTTCTCGTTCCGCGCGCATCCTGGCAAAGATGTTGGGCAAGGCATCCTCGGGGAACTCAGCCCGTTTGATCCTTACATCCACTATGGTGACGCCAAAATCTTCTCCCGTGGGTCCCACCTCGGCATTGGCTGCCAAGAGCACCTTATCCAGTATCTGTTGACGGGATTCGGTGGCGACCACAAGCTCGGTGCCGGCTCGGGTTTGGCCGCCGATGATCTCGGCCCTAGTCCTCACGGCTATCTCTTCTTTCAGCTTGTTGGTCACGATGCTGCCAATCCGGTCTTCAGCGCCGCCCAAGGTGCGCAGCTTTTCGAAGAACTTTCTCACATCGGTTATCCGGTAGCGGCTGTAAGAATCAATGACCAGGTTTTGCTTTTCAACATCGTTCAGTATCCTGGGCGGGGTGTCTATGCGCAGGATGCGCTTATCGAATCGGTTAACGGATTCCACGAAGGGCATCTTGGCCTTGAGTCCTGGGGTTATGTAAATATCTTGGATCTTACCGAAGCGAGTCACCACAGTAAGCTGGGTCTCGTCCACGGTGAACAGTGCCTGCGGACCTATGATGCCCAGCAGCAGCACAACGATGATTGCAGCGACAGCCAGCTTCAAATCAGCTCTTTCCAGACCATGATAGGTTAGTTGCCCTCCACGCTTGGGGCACTAGGTGTAGCTTGGGCGCCAGGGTTGGTGAGGTTGGGCACGGGTACGACTCCGCTCCCGGCGTTCAGGATGATGCCGCCTGCGGCATCGGGCGATACGACGAACTTGGCTATGTTGGGCAGGATCTGCTCCATTGCTTCCAAGTAGAGGCGTTGCCGGGTTACATCTTTGGACTTTTCGTATTCACGCAGGATGGACAAGAAGCGGGAAGCTTCACCTTCTGCGTTGGCGATTCGTTCCTGTTTATAAGCTTGAGCAGCTTGGGTGATCTTCTCAGCTTCACCACGGGCCCTGGGTATGATATCCCGTTCGAAAGCTTCGGCTTGGTTGATCAGAGTGTCCCGGTCTTGCCGGGCACGGTTTACATCCTGGAAAGCGTCGCGCACCTGCTCAGGCGCCGATACTTCCTGCAACAGCACAGCTGTGATCTCTATGCCCGCCCCGTAGGTGTTGAGGATATCCTGGAGCAGGGACAAGGTGTCTTCCTGCACCTGGGTCTTGTTTTCGGTCAGCACATCGTCAATGCTGCGCTGGCCCACCACCAAGCGCAAGGCAGCCTCCGTCGCATCTTTCAAGGTACGCCCGTCGGGACGGCCGGGGGCGATGTCCATATCGCCCCTGGTAGCTATGGTTTCACCAGGATCAGATACGTTGAACAGGAAAGCTTCCAGGTCTTTTATTCGATACTGCACCACCAAGGGAACGTCGACCAAGTTCAGGTCTCCGGCGATCATCTGGGCTTCCTGCAAGAGGATGGCTGACGATATGGTTTCACCTTGCCCGACAAAGCCCAGCTTCATCTCCCGGATTTCCTCGACGGATTCGATGTTCTTGGTGCCGATGGGAGCGGGCCACCACCAGTTAAGCCCTTCTTCGGTCACCCGGCAGCATGTGCCAAAGGTGCGGTGGACCGCTTGTTCACCAGGGCTCACCTGGTATATTCCTGAGGCCATCCAGATGATGAATATTGCGCCAAGGAGACCGAACACGGCGTAGGGGATGAAGTTGCGTCCGGTGGCGCCGACGTTGGCTGTGGGGCCGCCGCTGCCGGACCCGCGGCCCAGTCCACCAAAAAAAGACCGAATCCGTTGCAGGATTTGGTCGATGTCGAATTCCGGTTCTCTTCTGGGAGGTTGATACATATTTTAGCTAATTGGCCTCCATGCACACCAACTCTGATGATGCGACTTGGATTCTACCATAGAATGAGGTCCAAAGTACATACTCCCCCCTGAAGATATCTGTAGGTAATCGCCCTCGCCTTCGCAATGACTGGATAGTCTGGATAGTTAAGGCTAGTCTGAATAAGTCCCCTTGGATGCGGAGGATGGACGTGAAACCCGTCCCTACAGAGGGGCGAGGTTCCCGCATTCGCGGGAATGACGGGCTTGGGGCGGCGGGAATGACGGGGTTCAGGCGAGTTGTTCAGAGGTTCCCTAAGGCTAAAGCCCTTTGTTGACGCACCTTTCTTGGTGAAATATCCTGATACCACTCTGGAATCCAGTGAGGGGGGGAGCTATGGCCGGCCCCGAGGAAGATCAGTACAAACTGATCGTAGAAAAGAATGTGCCCGCACCTATGCGGGATGGCACGGCGCTCTATGCGGATATCGTGCGCCCCGATGCCCCCGGCCGCTTTCCGGTTTTGGTCAACAGGGGGCCGTACGGCAAGGAATCGACCTCCAATGACGAAAGCCGCTCACCCCGATACTTTGCCCGCCACGGCTACGTGGTCGTCAACCAAGATTGCCGGGCCCGTTTCGAGTCCGAAGGCGACAACTACTATCCCCTGATCAACGAAGCCCAAGATGGCTATGATACCGTCGAATGGGCTGCCGGCTTGCCTTGGTCCAACGGAAAGGTGGGCAGCATCGGGCAGTCCTACTTGGGGGCCACCCAGTATCTGCTGGCCCAGAACAACCCCCTGCCTCCCCATCTCCGGGCGATGGCCCCGGTCTCTGCGTCAGCCAGCTTTCATGATAGCTGGGTCTATCACACGGGCGGCGCTTTGGAGTGGGGATGGATGGCTCCATATGCTATTTACAAAGGCCGGAACACCTTGGCGCGGAAAAACTTGAGTCATCTGCTGCCGGTAATGGACAGCTACGTGGAGCCGGGAAACAACTTTGCCCTGCCCCTTACCGCCGACGAGTACGCCCACCTTCCGTTGAGGGATTGGATCGATCGCCTGAAAGATGCTGCCCCCTACATGGCCGACTATCTGAACAACCCTGATGACAGCCCCTATTGGAAGAGCATCAACCTGTTGGACAACATGGCGGGCATAAACGTACCGATGCTCCATATAAGCTCTTGGTACGACATCTTCTTGGAAGGTGCGCTAAATGCTTTTTCAGCCATAACCCAAAGGGGAACCGACCCCTTGGTGCGCTCAAGCCAGAAGCTGTTCATAGGCCCTTGGGCCCATCTGCTTCCCTACAGCGTACCCACCTCGAAGGGCGCCGGCGAAGCGGATTTTGGAGCTGAAGCGATGGTGTCAATCCATGATCTCCAGCTCAGTTGGTTCGATCACTGGCTGAAAGACCGGCAGACCAACGTCATGAATGAACCGCCGGTGACCCTGTTTGTGATGGGAGAAAACCGCTGGCGTCAAGAGTACGAGTGGCCCTTGTCCCGGACAAGCTACACATCCTTCTTCCTGCACAGCCAAGGCGATGCGAACACCCTCAACGGCGGCGGCGCCCTTTCAACGGAACATCCAGGAGATGAAGCTGCCGATTCCTACGTTTATGACCCGGCCGATCCGGCGCCTACCAAGGGAGGCCCAACCCTGATCATCCCTCAGGGTGTCTACGATCAGCAGGAAGTGGAGTCGCGGCCTGATGTGCTGGTGTACACTTCGGAGCGCCTGCAACATGAGATGGAAATCACCGGACCCATCATGGTGGAGATATATGCAGCTTCATCGGCCCGCGATACCGACTTTACCGCCAAGCTGGTGGATGTACAGCCCGATGGGTATGCGCGCAATCTCCAAGACGGCATTATCCGGGCCCGGTACCGGGATTCGAGGGAATCGCCCTCGCTGATCGAGTCTGGCCGGGTGTACAAGTACACCATAGACCTTTGCTCGACCAGCTACCTGTTCCGTGCCGGACACCGGTTACGGCTGGAAATCTCCAGCAGCAACTTCCCCAGGTTCGACCGAAACCTCAACACGGGCGCTCCCTTGGGAGAAGGTGCGAGCGGCGAGCCTGCCAAGCAGACCGTATGCCACTCAGCCGGATACCCTTCCCGGATCATTCTTCCTGTTATTCCCCGCTAGCCTCCGGGAAGTTATCATTCGTACCTTAGGGCTTCGGCAGGCATGATGCGGGAAGCTTCCCGGGCTGGGAAATAGGTGGTGAGCATAGCAAATATGTAGGTTACAACCACGATCCCAATGATCTGAATCCAAGGGACCGCGAACCTCATCCCTTCCAACTCGCTCTGGATCTCATTTACCAGATTATTGGAAATCACAAACCCCAGACCCACCCCAATCGCAACACCCAGCAGGGCTACAAAAGAAGATTCCATGAGGAAGCTGAGCTGGATCATTCCTTGCCGGTACCCCAAAGCCCTCAAGACGCCTATCTGTTGCCGGCGTTCGACCACAGCCCGCATCGTCACCACGCCAAGCGCAGCGATGCCTACGATCAAGCCCAGCCCCATGTATCCGGTCAGCAGATTATAGAAGGACTGGAAGAAGGAGATCAGGTCGGCAATAAGGTCTTCCAGTACATCGGTCTGCATACCATTGGCCAAGAAAGCTGCTTCAAGATTGTTGGCCACCACCTGCGCTTCAACCCCCTCAGCCAATCTGAACCTGTAGGTGGTTATGGGCACCGTGACTGGAAACACCTCATCGACGCCAGCTTTGGAAGCAATGATGCTGGAAACATCGGCTACTGAATCCAGCACAGCAATGATGGTGTAGTCAAGCTTGGCGCCGGTCCGGGGTTCTCTGACCTGGATGTTGATGGGACCATCCAGCATATTATCTTCTGTGTTGACGCCTTGGAGCGAGAAACTGCCCGCACCGGGGGGGCCTCCCTCAGCCCCTTGAGTTGCAGCAGCATCTATCACCGCCAAGTTGGGATTCGCCATCAGGGCTTCCCAAACAGCTTCCTTGGGTTTCCCTCGGTATTCGGGAGACACCATTTTGAAGCGGTATTTCGATGAAGCCAGGTACTCATCGTCGGATGCTTGCAGGGTGTAGCTCTCCCACCGCTGGTCTGTGGCATCCACCTCGCGGGCTTCCACGGGGGCAGTGGTGTAGCCCCCGATAGCATCGAAATCTTCGGACGACAACGCATCATCCGCTTCAATGGCAGCCCGTATGTCATTGATGGGACTGGTAAAAGAGGTGGTGGCTTGCACATCCCACTCGCCAGCTATTCGGTCCGAATCTCTGAAGGTGTTGCTGAAGGACTCGTTGAGCAAGGACATCACCGTCATCGTAAAGATCACCAAAGAAAACATCGCCAAGGTCAAGCCGGTGCGGAACTTGGAGCTCATGGGATATGCGACAGCTGTGACCATCACGGGGCGCAGCTTGCCCACACGGGAAGCCACGGTGGTAAGAGCACGTAGAAGGAGGTCCGCATTGTACATCACGATCCACACCGCTGCTGCCACCATGAAGACCCCTGAGACGAAGAACATTTCTATGTCGCCATCCAAAGACCCGGCAATCGTCTCCGAGGTGCCCACGGGCAAAAGCCAAAAGGCCAGGACCAACACACCGATGAAGGTGTAAGCATGTCTATCGATGGTTTGAGGCCTGCGCGGCGCCCGGCCGACAGCCAAGGGCGCCACCATAGCGACGCCTGCAACCACCAATACGATTCCGATGGTTATGGTTATCTCACGTTCTTGGACAACGCCGTGGGGTATCAGCAAGGCCCCGGCCGTCAGCACAAGAAGGCCAAATGCTTCTGTGAGCCTTGGCTGCCTGATAACCAGGTGGCGCAACATAAGCCCGAATCCCAAGATCATCAGACACATCCCGATGGAAAAGGGAGCTTGTTGGTTCCAGGTAACCACGCCGCCGTAGTAGATAATTCCTCCCAATATCAGGGTGAGCCATCCCCGGCGCAGGTAGGGCCAAGCAAAACGCACAACCGCGATGCCGACATCCACCATCCAGATAGGAAACGCCACAGCCCACATCACAGCTACGATCAAGCGCAGCGCCCCTTTCAAGAACCTGCGTTTGACGAAGAATTTCAAGCCTTGGGCCATGAAGACCAAGGGACGGCCAATCGAAATAGGCAGCCAAGAAAGCCGCCTGAGGAAAGGTGGTTCGCCCCCCAGGACTATGTTTTCAGGCAGCCCCCGCACCGCTTCGGCGATGTTCATGCGGCTGACCCGGGTGGCCGATATAAGGGCGGTGAAGAATACGATGATCATTCCAATGCAGAATGCACCTACGATGCTCCTGGGTTCGATGTGATAGCTGAAGTTGAAGTCCAGATCGATGCGGCTGATGATGTAGTTGAGCAGAGCTACCACCCCGTAGCTGACCAGCAAGCCCAGAACGGTGCCCAAGGCAGCAGCAACCAGGTCGTAAGCTGTCCCCTCGAAAAGGAACATCTGGACCAGGTGGCTTCGTTTTGCTCCCACCGCCCTGACCATACCCATCTCAGTACGCCGGGCGGCAGCCAACATGACAAAGATCAAGAAGATCAACAGAACCCCGACCATGATCGAAAAAAGTCCGAACATTACGAACAGCGATGTGATCCCGCTGCCCGCTGCATCGGCAATGTCCAGCAGGGTCCGTTTAACCTCGAATACCCGTATAGCTGCCAGATCGCTGAACAAGGTGTCAGCATCCAACAGCATCATCCCTTTTACATCATCGGGCAGCATGGAATTTTCGATGGCTTTTAGAACCTCATCAGCTGCACCGGTGTCGGAGAGCACCTGTACCAGGTCCTGTGAAACTCCGACCCGCTGCAACTCGCGATGAAGGGTTTCCAGCTGCTGAGACAAGCTACCGGAGAGTTCCTTGCTTCTAGCATCTATTGTGGCCAGTAACACAGGATCATCCAGGAGGTCCTTGAGTTGGCGTGCCACCTCTTCATCGGCGAGCAATACCCTGAGGCGTTTGGTGACTTCTTGGCTGAGATCGGCCCCATCCTGCACCCCGCCGCGGTTGGAAACGGAGATGATGTTGATCTGTCCGGGGCGGTCAAAGAGGTCCTGAGCTTGGTCCAAGGAGAGCAGAGCCGTGGGTTCGCTGCTCCTTCCTGCAAGCCCGCCCGATCCAACCACGCCAGCCACCTCGAAGATAGCTTCATCTTCGCCAATGAAAAGGATGATCCGGTGCCCAACCTCGGCATCCATCTGTTTTGCTGCTTCTTGGCTCAGATAGACACCGTCTTGGGGAAGGTCTCGCACCGACGCCACTCCACCGGAGATCAATGCGAGGGGGGCAAATCCGGCTGCATGGGCGGGATCGAAGGCGGTGATCAGCATCCGGCCTTCGCTTAAAGAGGTGTCCTGACTGAGGGCAGGGACCACTTCTGCGATGTGCGGCACCATGCCGTCGACCTGATCAAAGCCGGTCAACTGCTGCTTTAGCTCTTGGAAACGAGCTTCGGGAAAGTAAGGAGAATTGACCTGGCCGAACTCGCCCACGCCCCTGGCTGAAGTCAGCACCTCATCTATGTTGCCCAGCTCAACGATGGCATCTTGGCGAATCGAGTTGCTGATGGTGTCGCCGATGCCGAAGGCAGCTGCAATGATGACGGCGCTCAGCATGGAACCCACCACGATGAGGACCGATTGAGACCTGCGCCGCGGTATGTTGCGCAGGCCCATCCGCAGCATCACCCGGTTTCTCCAAGCCAAGGTTCCCACGACGACCATGATCGCTATGAATATGGAAAGAACTGCTGCCATGATGTAGGTCATCGATATGCCAAAAAGCTCGTCCATCAGTCGCCCACCACCTGTCCGTCACGCATACGTATGATCCGGTGAGCAAGGTCGCCCACATCTTGGGCATGGGTGACCATAACGAAGGTCTGCCGATTTTTTTGATTTAGGTCGCACATGAGCTTCATGATTTCGCCCGTGGTTTCGCTGTCCAGGTCTCCCGTCGGTTCATCAGCCCAGATTATGGCGGGTTCGTTCACCAATGCCCGGGCTATGGTTACCCTCTGGCGCTGCCCGCCCGAAAGCTCGCCCGGCAAATGATGAGCCCTGTCGGACAAGCCAACCCCATCAAGCTGTTCCATGGACCTGCGGCGGGCTTCTTTGGGGTTGACCCCCGAAACCAGCAGCGGCAGCTCGACATTTTCTATTGAGGTGAGCACGGGAATGAGGTTGTATAGCTGGAATACAAACCCCATTCGCCGGGCGCGATAGTCGCTGCGTTCATCGTCGGGAAGGTCATGGAGTTTCATGTTTTCTATGAGGATTTCTCCCTCGTCCACCGAATCCAACCCCGACAAACAGTTCAGAAGGGTGGTCTTCCCGCAACCGCTGGGGCCCATGATGGCGAGCATCTCTCCCCGTTCAACAGTCAGATCCACCCCTTTCAAGGCTTCGACCTTGATCTTTCCGGTATCGTAGGTCTTGAAGACTCCCTTCGCCACTATAGATGGAACCTCCACTTATCATCCTCCTACGACGAAACTGGTAGTACGTACTGCATTGGGCCCCGTCCTTCAGACAAACGCTACTCATTATCTGCTATGGGTCAAGGTTTTTCCATACCTTCTGCCCACGTGCCAACGACGCTTTGGTCGATGCTTGACATGAGACTACTGCCAGCTTAGCCTCTACCTATAAACCTACAACCAGAAAACACGTCCGCCTATCGCCTGATAAGGGGAAAGCTTATGGCCCGGGGAGATGCGCCCTTGGGAGAAGTTGCCACCGACGTACTGTTCGAAAACGGCAAGGTGAAGATATGGAAATTGGAAATAGCCCCGGGCGACGCCAGCGACTGGCACCTCCATAGCATGGACTACATCACCGTGGCCGTGGCAGGAGAACATCTGACTCGCGAGCTCGAAGACGGCTCCACCGAGGTTGTAACCTTCGAACCGGGTAGATGGACCTACCATGCCGGGCCCGAGATACACCGGGTGGTCAATAGCAGCAATGTCAGGTGGGAAAACCTGTTGATCGAGCTAAAAGACCAATAACCAAACCAGCAGGATACGTGTAGCTGGGCAATGGAGGGAATATAAGATGCTCACCCATGAAGATAACGAAATACTGACCCGCACAAATGCAGGCGCCCCATTGGGCGAAGCAATGCGCCGCTATTGGATACCCGCTTGCCTTTCCAACGAGGTACCGGAGCCCGATGGCCCGCCCGTACGGGTGAAGCTGTTGGGTGAAGAGCTGATCGCCTTCAGAGACACGCAGGGGCGCGTAGGTATCCTGGATGAGTTCTGCGCCCACCGGCGAACCTCTTTGTGGTTGGGACGAAACGAAGAGTGTGGGCTTCGGTGTGTGTACCACGGCTGGAAGTACGACGTGGACGGAAACTGCGTGGATATGATGAACGAGCCCGCTGAAAGCAAGCTCAAGGATGAGGTGCGTCTCACAGCTTATCCAACCGTAGAGATGGGCCAGCTGGTATGGGCGTATATGGGGCCCAAGGACAAGATTCCGGACCTGCCCAAATTCGAGTGGACCCAGGTGCCCGATACCCACCGGCTGCTGACCAAGAACATCCAACAGTGCAACTGGCTGCAAGCTCTTGAAGGAGGCATAGATACTGCTCATGCCCCCATCCTTCATCGCCTTATCACCGAAAACACCAGTCGAGTGGGGATCGGCGCCGGCACCGACCTGGTCAAAGCCAAGCCTCCCACCTTGGAGGTGGACATGACCGACTATGGGTACCGGTATGTCGGCGTTCGTGATCTGGGAGAAGATTCTTCCTTTGTGCGCACATATCATTACATCATGCCCTTCCACCAAATACGTCCCCAGCAGTTCCGCTTCCGGGGCGGGGATTCGGAAAATGTCATCGCTGGGCATATATGGGTTCCCATCGATGATCAGAACGTCATGGTGTACAACTGGATATACAGCTTCGATGAACACCCCCTGACCGTGGGCGAAGAGATTGAACGGGAGCTGGGAAGAGGCCCGGGAGAGGTTGGGCCGGACTTTCTGAACATACGAAACAAGAGCAACAACTGGATGATCGACCGCCAGGTGCAGAAGTACGAAAACTTCACCGGTATCGACGGGATCAACACCCAAGACCAAGCTGTGCAGGAGTGTATGGGCCCGGTGGTCGACCGGTCCAAAGAGATGCTGTCTCCCAGCGATATGGCTGTCGTGAGCGCCCGTCGTCTGTTGCTGCAAGCTGCCCGGACCGTGGCGGACGGCGGAGATCCTCCGGGCACTGGCACCAGCTACTACGGAGCTAGGGCAATCGACCAGATCATACCCAGGGAACGCGCGTGGCGCGATGTGATGATGCCCCAGATGTACGCCGACTGGGTAGAACAAACCCAGGCCTAGCTGAATATCCCGGCGCCCCAGGGGAAACCGATGAAGATAAATGTGCGTCTATTTGCACTGTACCGGGAAAGGGCTGGGACCGGCCACCTTACCTTGGACCTGGCTCCGGGCTCCACCTCGGCTGATGTCGTCGGCGAGATCAGAAATCTTTATCCCCAGTTGGCCCCACCGGCGGTTAGGATAGTTGCAGCTGTCAATGCAGAATACACCGAGGGCGATGTACAGCTGGAGGAGGGCGATGAGGTCGCCCTCATACCCCCGGTGAGTGGAGGATGCGCCATGGTCACCATCACCCATGATGTGCTGGACCCCGAGGCGATCACCGCCAAGGTGCGAAGGGAAGCCAATGGTGCGGTCGTAACCTTTCTGGGCGTCACAAGGCTCTATGCCGAGGGCAAGAAGGTGCTGTACCTGGAGTACGAAGCATTTATCGAGATGGCCCAGAAGAAGCTTGAAGAAATAAGGACCCAGCTTCAAGCTGAGTGGAACATCGAAGATATTGCGGTAGCCCATCGCATCGGCCGGGTGGATATTGGCGAAATCAGCTTGGTGGTGGCAGTCGCATCTCCCCACCGCTACGAAGCGTTCATGGCTTGTCACCAAGCGGTGGACCGTCTGAAGGTGCAAGTCCCCATCTGGAAGAAAGAGTACTTCGAAGGCGGCCACCACTGGGTCGCCTGCGAAGACCATGAGCACGAAAGCTCGGCAGCGCCCAAAGAACCCGCGTAGCCGCCCCTAGTCATAAAACAGGCCCCCTGGCCCCCCAGAAAGGGCAACAGGTCCTCCGGCCGGTAACTCAACCAATTCGCGTCCCCTGGCCCCCCTTACCGTAATTCCAACGCCCCCTCCTCCCTCCGTGTCATTCCGAGCCCCCTCCCCCCATTCTGTCAACGAATTACCTAACACATACAAGAATGACAGGGGGAGGGAGCGCTCCTCGGATGCCCGATGCCGGATGCCCCGCCCGCCCCAGATGCCGAATGCCCCCGTCTCCCCCCGCCCAGATTCTTCGGCGTGCGCGCCTCAGAATGACGGGGGGAGGGGGTGCGCTCCTCAGAATGATGCTGGGATGTCATTCCGAACGCCCCCACTGTCATTCCGAACCGCAGTGAGGAATCTAAGATGCTCCCTCCGATGGCCAGCCCATTACTACGACGGGCCATCGGGTGAGCAGGCATCCTAGATTCTTCGGGGTGCGCTCCTCGGAATGACAGGGGGAGCGCTCCTCAGAATGATGCTGGGATGTCATTCCGAACGCCCCCACTGTCATTCCGAACCGCAGTGAGGAATCTAAAATCCCGGCCACATGGGGGACTCTTCCGAGCAACGGACTCCCCTCTAAGGGGCATCTTAGATTCCTCGTCGTGCGCTCCTCGGAATGACAGGGGGGAGCGCTCCTCGGAATGACAGGGGGGAAGGTGCTCCTCGGAATGACAGAAGGGAGCACTCCTCGGAATGACAGAAGGGAGCACTCCTCGGAATGACAGGGGGGAGCGCTCCTCGGAATGACAGGGGGGTGCGCTCCTCGGAATGACAGGGGGAGCGCTCCTCAGAATGATGCTGGGATGTCATTCCGAACGCCCCCACTGTCATTCCGAACCGCAGTGAGGAATCTAAGATGCTCCCTCCGATGGCCAGCCCATTACTACGATGAGCCATCGGGTGAGCAGGCACCTTAGATTCTTCGTCGTGCGCCCCTCAGAATGACAGGAGAGGGGAGCGTTCCTCAGAATGACGGAGGATGGGAGTGCGCCTCCTTAGTATGACAGGGATGTACTGTCATTCCGAACGCCCCCACTGTCATTCCGAACCGCAGTGAGGAATCTAAGATGCTCCCTCTAATGGCCAGCCCGTTACTACGACGGGCCATCGGGCGAGCAGGCATCTTAGATTCTTCGGGGTGCGCCCCTCAGAATGACGGGGGAGGGGGTGCGCCCCTCAGAATGACAGGGGAGGGGAGTGCGCCTCAGAATGACGGGGGAGGGGGTGCGCTCTTCAGAATGACAGGGGGAGTGCGCGTCTCAGAATGACATGGATATACTGTCAATCCGACCCCACATTGTCATTCCGAACCGCAGTGAGGAATCTAAGATGCTCCCTCTGATGGCCAGCCCATTACTACGACGGGCCATCGGGAGAGGAGGCATCTTAGATTCTTCGGGGTGCGCCCCTCAGAATGACAGGGGAGGGGAGTGCTCCTCAGAATGACAGGGGAGGGGAGTGCTCCTCAGAATGACAGGGGAGGGGGGTGCTCCTCAGAATGACGGGGGAGGGGGGGTGCTCCTCAGAATGACGGGGGAGGGGCGTGCTGCGGGGCGTGCTACTTGTTGGCTGATACAGCTTCCTTGAGACAGTTGAAGAAGTTATCCATCATACGCTGGTTCACAGTTCCCAGCAGCCGTTGACCCACCCTGGCAATGGTGCCCCCCACCTGAGCATCTCCATCCACTTTGAGGGTCGTAGTCTGCCCTTCTTCGGACAATGATATGCTGGCTTCTCCGTTCACAAATCCGGGGGAACCATTGCCTTCCACCTTCAGCTTGTATGATGTGGTGGGAACCTGATCGGCCAAGGTGATCTTGGCTTTGTAGGATGCTTTGATCGAGCCAACGCCTACGCTGAGCGCCGCTTCATACTGGTCGTCCCCCAAGGGGATCAGGGCTTGGCAGCCGGGCATGCATCGGGCTATGGTCTCCGGGTCCAAGATGGTGGTCCACACCTTGGCGGCCGGGGCGTTGAAAGTGTAGCTGGAACTGACCCGCATACGTGCTTGTCTCCTTGCTGGTTTCGTAGCTTTCAGTATATCACCAACATCAGGGCTTTTGGTTGCTAGCAGTCCCAGGATGTCCTAACATGTACGGCAGAGCCGGAAAGGGAAAGGAAATAACCGCAAGACCTGGCAACAAGCCTGATCCGGTAAGTGTTGTCGGTTGGAGAAACCTCATATGACGATGCGACAAGTAGAGCTTAGATACGACCCCGCAGAGATAGAACACAGGTGGCAGGAACGGTGGGAGAAAGATGAGATCTACTTGGTCAGGGACGATGATCCCAAGCCAAAGTGGTATGAGCTTACCATGTACCCATACCCTTCAGGCGACCTGCACATCGGGCACTGGTATGCCATGGGGCCGGCCGATTGCCATGCCCGGTTTCGTCGGATGCAGGGCTACAACGTTCTTCATCCCATGGGGTTCGATGCTTTCGGTCTCCCAGCCGAAAACGCAGCTATCCAGCGGGGAATTCATCCCCACACATGGACCATGGGAAATATCGATAAGATGCGGAAGCAGCTGGGCACCATGGGTCCGATCTACGATTGGAACCGGGAGCTGGTATGTTGCTTGCCTGAATTCTACCGCTGGAACCAGTGGTTCTTCCTCAAGATGTACGAAAGGGGCTTGGCCTACCGGGCGAATGCTCCGGTTGTGTGGTGCCCCTCCTGCAACACCGTCTTGGCGAATGAGCAGGTGGTCAACGGGCGTTGCGAGCGCTGCGACACCCTGATAACAAGGCGCGACCTGGAACAGTGGTTCCTACGCATCACCGCCTATGCTGACGAGCTCCTGAACTTCGATGGTCTCGTGGACTGGCCTGAAAAAATCCTGATCATGCAGCGCAACTGGATCGGCCGCAGCGACGGCGTGGAGATCGCTTTCGACCTATCCCACCTGAACACGGATGTCCAAGAGATTCGTACCTTCACCACACGTATCGACACCATATTCGGCGTGACCTTTCTTGTGCTGGCCCCCGAACATCCGCTGGTGGAGCAGCTCACCACAGCGGATCGTCGAGCTGAGGTTCGGTCATACGTGGAACAAGCCAGGCGCCAATCCGAGGTCGAACGTCTCACCGCCGACAAAGAAAAGACCGGCGTGTTTCTGGGTTCCTATGTGGTAAATCATCTGAACGGCGAACAGGTCCCTGTCTTCATCGCCGATTATGCGCTGATGAGCTACGGCACAGGGGCGGTTATGGGTGTGCCAGCCCACGATCAGCGGGATTTCGACTTTGCCAAGAAGTACGGACTGCCAATAAAGGTTGTGATTGCTCCCCCGGACTGGAAGGGAGAAGAGCTTGATGCAGCTTACCTGGATGAAGGCTCCATGACCAACTCCCAGAAGTTCGATGGTATGCCCAGCAGCACAGGTAAAGATGCTATTGCCGATCATGTGGAAGCACAAGGTTGGGGAGTGAAAACGGTTTCCTACCGTCTGCGGGACTGGCTCATCTCCCGCCAACGCTACTGGGGCACACCTATCCCGATGATCTACTGCGGGGAGTGCGGGGTGGCGCCCGTTCCCGAAAGCGACCTGCCGGTACTGCTCCCACCGGATGCTGAGTTCCGGCCCACCGGCGAATCCCCCCTGGCCCTGGCTGAAACTTTTGTGAACGTGCCATGTCCAAGGTGCAACCAGCCGGCGACCCGGGAAACCGACACCATGGACACCTTCGTGGATTCATCTTGGTATATGGAACGGTTCACCAGCCCCGGATATGACAAAGGCCCCTTCGATCCCCAAGCTCTGGCGCAGTGGATGCCCGTGGACCAGTACACCGGCGGCGCCGAACATGCGGTCATGCACCTGCTCTATGCCCGCTTTTTCACCAAGGCTCTTCGGGATATGGGACTTGTGGGGTTCGACGAACCCTTCCGGAGGCTGTACAACCAAGGGATCATCTTGGGCGAAGACCACGAGAAGATGAGCAAAAGCAGGGGCAATGTGGTCAATCCTGACGAATTCGTAAACACCTTGGGCGCCGATGCTGTCCGGTGCTTCCTGATGTTCTTGGGTCCTTGGGACCAAGGCGGCCCTTGGAGCACCTCAGGCATCAACGGCGCCGCCCGCTGGCTGAACCGGATGTGGGAGCTGTGCCAACAGGACCCTGATAGCTTGAATGGAAACCCCGTCGATGAAACGGTGGTGCGAAATATCCGGCGCAAACTGCACCAGACCATCAAGAAGTGCTACGACGGCTTGGACAGGTTCAGGTTCAACACCACCATCTCCGCCATGATGGAGCTTTCCAACGACCTGAACCGTGCTTGGACGGATGGCGGCATAGATCCGGCAACATGGCGGGAAAGTATTGAGAAGCTCCTGTTGATGCTTGCTCCGGTTGCTCCTCACCTTGCTGAGGAGCTGTGGTTCCGCAACGGACATCCCTACAGCATCCACAACCAACTCTTTCCTTCTTGGGACGAAGATATGGCTGCCGAAGAGGTGGTTACATTGGTCATCCAGGTCAATGGCAAGCTCCGGGACAAGCTGGAAGTATCTGCGGACATCGCCGAAGAAGAAGCAAAGAGCTTGGCTCTGGCAAGCCCCAAGGTGAAGTCGCACATCGAAAACAAGCAGGTGGCCCGCACCATCTACGTCCCCGGCAGGCTGGTAAATGTGGTGGTTAGCTAGAAGACGGGTCGGGAATCTCGGCTCGGCCATAGTCATGCGCTTTGGCCTCCATCGACATTGATGCACTGGCCCACCACAAAAGCAGCTTCTTTGCTGCATAACCAAGCGATAATATTGGCGACCTCTTCAGGGGAGCCCGCTCTGCCCAAGGGAATGGACCTCAGCCGCTGTTCCCATACCTCACCCCTGGGATAACCATATAAGCTGTCATTTCGAGATGTGTCGGTGGTGCCCGGACTGACGCAGTTGATCCTGATGCCCTGATGTGCAACCTCTTTGGCTGCGGTTGCGGTGAAGGTATGCAGGGCAGCACAAACAGTGGCGTAAGCAGATCCGGTGGGTCTTGTCAGCTTGGCTTCCACCGATGAGATGTTCACGATGCTGCCTCCATCACCTTGATCAAGCATCACCCTCAGGACTGCCGCAGTGCAAAGAAAGGTGCCCGTTAGCTTGGTATCGATAACCTGCCGCCACTCTTCTTCCGGGATATCGGCCACAGGCTTTAGCGCGACGGTCCTTCCTGCTCCAGCATTATTCACCAGAAAATCGACTCTCCCAAATTCGTCAACAGCACGGGTTATCATCCCCTGAACCTGGTCCCCCTTGGATACATCCACAACCATCGCAGCTGCAGATCTGCCCAGGTCTCGAACAGCTTCCGCGACGCTTTCCACATCTTTCCAACCTGCGGCAATTTCATCTGGAGGATAGGTGGCGGGGTCACGGCCTGTTCCGGTAACCACCACATCCGCCCCTCGCTGGGCAAAAGCCAAGGCTGTAGCATGGCCTATGCTGCGCATCCTGCCTGCCCCGGTGATGATTGCCACCTTGCCATCGAACTCGCCCATGAGATGGTTCCTCCAATCTCCAACTCTGCAATTCTCCAACCCTCCAACCCTCCAACCGCAAGATACTTCCCATCTCCCCGGTCACTCAGTAGCATTCCTCGCTAACTGTCGGTCCGAGCATGGCTCCCCACTGTCATTCCGAGTGCCCCTCTGTCATTCCGAGTGCCCCCCGTCATTCCGAGTGCCTCTACTGGCATTCCGAGTTCCCTAATGTCATTCCGAGTGAAGCGAGGAATCTAAGGTCTCCATCTGATGGCTGGTTCATTCCTACAACGATACACCTCATGAGCAGGCCTCTTGGATTCTTCGTCGTGCGCTCCTCAGAATGACAAATGGAAAGAAGGTCCTCAGAATGACAATTGGAGAGAGTATCCTCAGAATGACGGTGATAAATTGTCATTCCGAGTGCCCCTACTGTCATTCCGACTACCCTCCGTCATTCCGATTGCCCCACTGTCATTCCGAGTGCCCCCCGTCATTCCGAGTGCCCCTACTGGAATTCCGAGTTCCCTAATGTCATTCCGAGTGAAGCGAGGAATCTAATGTCTCCATCTGATGGCTGGTTCATTCCTACAACGATCCGCCTCATGAGCAGGCCTCTTAGATTCTTCGTCGTGCGCTCCTCAGAATGACAAATGGAGAGAAGGTCCTCAGAATGACAATTGGAGAGAGTATCCTCAGAATGACGGTGATAAATTGTCATTCCGAGTGCCCCTACTGTCATTCCGAGTGAAGCGAGGAATCTAAGGTCTCCATCTGATGGCTGGTTCATTCCTACAACGATCCACCTCATGAGCAGGCCTCTTAGATTCTTCGTCGTGCGCTCCTCAGAATGACAAATGGAAAGGAGGTCCTCAGAATGACAAATGGAGAGAGAATCCTCAGAATGACGGTGATAAATTGTCATTCCGTGTGCCCCTACTGTCATTCCGACTACCCCCCGTCATTCTGAGCGCCCCTACTGTCATTCCGAGTGCCCCTACTGTCATTCCGAGTGCCCCTACTGTCATTCCGACTACCCCTCTGTCATTCCGACTACCCCTACTGCCATTCCGACTACCCTCCGTCATTCCGAGTGCCCCTACCGTCATTCCGAGTTCCCTAATGTCATTCCGAGTGAAGCGAGGAATCTAAGGTCTCCATCTGATGGCTGGTTCATTCCTACAACGATCCGCCTCATGAGCAGGCCTGTTAGATTCTTCGTCGTGCGCTCCTCAGAATGACAAATGGAAAGAAGGTCCTCAGAATGACAATTGGAGAGAGGGTACTCAGAATGACGGTGATAAATTGTCATTCCGAGTGCCCCTACTGGCATTCCGACTACCCCCCGTCATTCCGAGTGCCCCTACTGTCATTCCGAGTGCCCCCGTCATTCTGAGCGCAGCACTGTCATTCCGACTACCCACTGTCATTCTGAGCGCAGCGAAGAATCTTGTGTGGTATTCGCAAGGCCATGGATGATTCGAAACCATCCAGACTTAGAAATGCGGCCTGCCCGAAACCTCTGTCGTTCATCCCGATGATAACGCCGCAACAGCATCATGTGCGGCCCTTCATCCCGATGATAACGCCGCGACAGCATGGTGCGCGGCCCTTCATTCCGGCGGAAGCTGTAGTGCAGAAGCGCCTGCGACGAGCAACGGTCGCTATCCTTGAGATTTCAGGGTTCCCGTTTGCAATGGAATTACGGCCTCAGGGAGGCCGTAATAACGCATCTACAAGGTGGTCGACACGACCGTGGCAGGCTGAATGAAAGTATCAATAAGCAGGAACCCGGTTGAACGGGACCCTCAAGATGTTAGCTATGTGAAACCGACCCCTGAGATAAATTCTCGGGGTTAAGGGCCTACAGGCAGCTCAGGTTCGGTACGGTCTTCGGGCAGCTCAACATCGAAAGCGTTGATGTTGAAAGCCAGCGTCGCATAGTAGCCCATGAGGTTCGTCAGTTCAATCAGACCACGAATGCCGAGCTGGGCTACGGCAGCATCGAAGATGCCTTTACGGACCTGACGGGTTGAAAAGAACTCATGTCCGTAGTTTATGACAGCAGCTTCATCTGCTGTTAAGGTGGGCAGACCGCGCCTATCCCTGATGCCATCCACCACCGCATCTCTCAGACCTGCTGCGCGGCCCAATGCTGCATGGGCATTCCAAATATATTGACAGTCCATCTCCCTGGCGGTCACCAGCATAGCCAGTTCCTGTGTCTTCGAAGAAAGGGTAGAACCTTCCCGCAGATATTCCGACAGGCGGTTCATCCTGCGGGCCATCTCAGGGACATGGATCGTGATTGAGCCGGGCCCCGTCTGAGGCACACCTCCCCGTTGTCGGACCACCTCATCGAAGGCTTCCCACTGGTCTGCCGGTACGTTGTTTTTGGATGCTTGGGAAACTCGTCCCATCTGTTCTCCTCTCACCTAGGTGACGGGCGAGACTGAGTCCCGCTCCTACCGGGCGGTCCATCCACCATCAGCCACTATGGCAGCTCCTGTAATGAAAGATGATTCATCGGAGCAGAGGTAGGCGGCAACATCAGCCACCTCCTCAGGTTGGCCGATGCGTCCCATCGGAATCTGCTGTAGCCGTAGCTTCAGGACCTCTTCAGGATTGCCTGCTTGCTCTCTGCCTCTGCGGGCCAGTGGCGTATCTATCGGCCCAGGACAAACAGCATTGACCCGTATGCCGTCTCTGGCATGGTCCAAAGACAAACATTTGGTTAGCTGGATTATCGCTCCCTTGGTAGCTGGATAGACGGCCGAAGCATCAGCCCCCACCAAGCCCAGCTGGGATGCTGTGTTGAGGATAACTCCGCTCTTCTGGGCCATCATTATGGGTATGGCTTCTTTGCACCCCAAAAAGACCCCTTTTACATTGACAGCAAACAGGCGGTCGAAGGTGCTTTCATCTATTTCGAGTATGGTTCCCCGGGCGCCCAGACCTGCGTTATTGAACAGGATGTCCAAACGTCCATAGGTGTCAACTGCCGTCCGGACCATGCGGTGGACCGATGTCCCGTTGGTGACATCGGCGTGGACGGGGGTAGCTGTACCGCCTTCCGAGGTGATCATGCGAGCAGTTTCTTCGACCGCTTCAGCCTGAATGTCGGCTGCAACGACCGAAGCTCCTTCTCTGGCGAACTTGATTGCCGATGCTCGGCCAATGCCCGATGCCGCACCTGTGATAAGGGCAACCTTGTTGTCCAGCTTCATGGTGCATCTCCAAGTACCGGGATGATCGCCGCCGTCAGGAGGTGTGCTCCAAGGTTTCCCGGACCGACTTCATGGAATCAGCCATGGAACGTGCCGGGTAAGCAGGAATATCTCCGTCGTAGTAGACCTTGAGAGATACGAACGTTGGGCCTGGGCTGCTGATGACCTCTTCCAAGCTGTACATCAGGTCTTCCAGATTATCGAACTGGTAGGTGTGAGCATAGCCCCCGTCTTCAGCCAGGGCCCGGAAATTGATGTTATCCATCCCGGAGATCGGCAGACCATCCGTGGAAAGGTGGTCACCGTCCTCCAGCACAAAGTGCACCAGGTTTGCCGGAGCAGCATTGCCAATGGTGACCAAGCTGCCCAGGTTGGTTCTAAGCACACTGCCGCAATCCAGCACCAGCACCTTACGGCCCGGTTGAGCCAGAGCCACCCCCAGCCCAACCCCTGGGGCTTTGTCCATGCAATCGGAAAGGTCCACATCCAATTCGCGGCGTTCGGATAACGAACTCCATTCCCTGAGGGCTGTGGTGGCGGAAACCACCAGAGAGTCGCCCCGGCGTTCGTTTATAAGTTGCATTCCTTGCCGAGACGGAATCAATGGCTCACCCCAAGAGTTGTGGATTGATCGCGAAAGATGATATTCATGCGCCTAATCCGTTGTTTCTCCCTTATGTGCGACTGCCATGATCCACATTCCCAGGGGTATGGCGACACATCCGGCCACCGCCACAGGAATGTTGGAATCGAAGACCCCTTTGAACAACAGCAAGAAGCCTCCCGTGACCGTTCCGATTCCTATGAACCGACCCAGGAGGCTCCGTGCAACGTTCCTTAGCATCTTGCGGTTTATGGGATCCGGGCTATTGGTCAGTCGGCCAAGGCTCCTTGCAGGTCTTTCATGGCTATTTGGGTGGTCCGGGTCGGTCGATCCCGGAACTGTACCGCTGTGTTTTCGATCACCGGAGTGATCTTCAAGCAGATGAGCACAGGACCCTTTTGTTCGAGAATGCCATCCAAGCCTGTAGCGAACTCCTCGGTGTCATCGAACTCATACACCGCAGCATAACCGGCTTCTTTTGCCATACCCGCAAAGCTGACAGTCCCGCTTCCGGGCACCGGTTGACCGCCCGTGATGGCATAAACGCCATTTTCGAAGACAAAATGGTAGAGGTTTTCGGGCGCCTTATTACTCACGGTCACCAATGAACCCAGGTTCATCAGCAAGCTGCCGTCACCATCAACTATCATGACTTTGCGGTCAGGCTGGGCCAGCGCCAACCCAAGGCCCAAGGAAGAAGCTTTGCTCATCGCTCCACCCATCGGGAAATCCAGGCTCTCATGCTTGGAGACCTGGGGCAGCCCATGGTGCACATTGTTGGCGCTCATGGTGGTGAGGATGATGCCGTCATGGCGGTGCTCATCCAGTAGCCGTACTGCATCTAAGTTAGCTATTGCCATATAACTTCCTTTCAGCGTTCCACAGGATAGAAACTATGCTCCGAATTCGGTGCCAACCAACACCGCCACCGGCCTGGAGGTACGGTCGGCTTCTTCCATAGCCAGCGATATCCTGGAAGCATCGTCGTCGGTTTCCACCAAGTAGTAGCTTATCCCCCAAGCGTGGAGAATATGCTCAATGAAGCGGGCTGCCGAATCCCGGGACACGCCATGTCGGTCCCAGCCTCGGTATCCCACCAGCATAACGAGGGGATTGTTCACATCCAAGCCCAACCCTCGAATGGAGTCGCCCGACTCGAATATTCCTGTGTTCTGGATGAGGCATACAGGTCTTTTGCCGCCTACCCATAGGCCCGCGGCAATGGCCATGGTTTCGCCTTCTCGGCAGACAGGAACCAAATCCACATCGGGATCTTCGGTAAGCTGCTGGTACATGAAATTTGTTTCGCTGTCCGGCAGCCAGACCACATGACTTACTTTGTTCTTCTTCAGCTCCGCGATAATGGAAGCTGGGTGAAGCACCGCTTCTTGCTGCATTCCTTCTCCTTTCAGCCTCCAATACGCCTGGGAAGCTGGTCGATAACCGCCCATATTATATGCGAGCCTGAAGGTGCGGTCAACCAACCTACATCCGAGCCCGAAGGTGCGGTCAACCAACCTATATCCGAGCCCGTCCGGCGAAGGCCGCACTACCAAACAGGCCCATCATCAGCCCGCTTGTCATGCCGAACCGCAGTGAGGAATCTAAGGTCTCCCTCTAATGACCACCCCATTGCTACGACGAGCCAGCGTGCGTCCAAGCATCTTAGATTCCTCGGCGTGCGCGCCTCGGAATGACAAGGAGGGAGTGTCATTCCGAACCGCCCCCCATGTCATTCCGAACCGCCCCCTTTGTCATTCCGAACCGCAGTGAAGAATCTAAGGTCTCCCTCTAATGACCACCCCATTGCTACCACGAGCCAGCGTGCGTCCAAGCATCTTAGATTCCTCGTCGTGCGCTCCTCGGAATGACAGAGAGGAGTGTCACTCCGAACCGCCCCCTTTGTCATTCCGAATTCCCCTTTGTCATTCCGAACGGAGTGAGGAATCTAAAATGCTCCTCCAATGGCCACTCCATTACTACGACAATCCTTCGGGTAAGCCAGCATCTTAGATTCTTCGTCGTGCGCTCCTCAGAATGACCGTGAGGGATGCGCTCCTCAGAATGACAGGGAAGGGGCACTCCTGAGGATAACGGGGGGAGGGGCACTCCTCAGGATGACGGAGGGGAGAGTCATTCCGAACGCCCCTCTGTCATTCCGAACGGAGTGAGGAATCTAAGATGCTCCTCCGATGGCCACTCCGTTACTACGACGATCCAACATGGGAGCTGGCACCTAACCCCGAATCCACCGATGGACGGGGGAAGGGGGTAAGGGAGTTACAGGGCGATGATCCGGGCTCGAATTCGGGTGGACGGGAGGTTGGCGGGCGGTCTGCAGGCGCTTTTGGGGGCAGCGATGTCGGCCTGAAGTGGCTGTGGAGAGCGAGATGGCAGGATAGGCCACGGCAAGAGGCGCTTGCGGACCGGGATGGCGTGAGTTTGGGGGGGCGTCCAGTTGACCGGATGACGGGTCGTCAGTGGCAGAAGGGCGCCGTCAAGCTGGGAGTGGAATGGCTCGCAGCCGGGTCAGGGCGCGACTGACCTTCTCCTGCCACGGCCAATGTTTGGGAAGGTGCAAAGTGAGCCGGCGCGCCGAGCGAGCGAGCCGTCCGGCCAGGGCGAAGACTCGTCGTCTGAGCGTCTTTGTAGTCGCGATCCGTTCACCCAGGCCGATGCGGGCTGTCCCCAGCGGGCCAGGTTGTGCGCCATCGCCTGCACCGCCAGCCAGGCGCCGTTGGCGGCGAAGCGGCCGGACGGCATGTGGTCCAGTCCGACACCGTACTTGAGGTCGCGTATCGCATTTTCGATCTCGGCGTGGCGGCGATGATCAGCCTCCGGTTCGAGCATCTCCCCATCGCGGTCGGTGATGAAGCCGTGATACTGTAGGTGGCGAAGAGGGCCAGCTGGGAACCGGGCGTGGGCTTCACCCGCCGGACGATGAGCCGCGCCGGCGCGGCGTCGGGCTCACTCTGGAAGGGGATATATGTGGTCTCCGCCACATCGGCGGCGCCGTCCATCCAGTGGGGAATCGGCGTCCAGGCATCTTCAGGTATGGCCTCGATGACATTGTGCAGGCTTTTGTGCTGGCGGATGGCGATGGAGAAGCGGGCATCCATCTTGCGGCGGACGGATGCCACGCCATGAGCGTAGAAGCCGCTGTCGGCCCGCACCGTGAGTTGTCCGCTGGCCCCGGCGTAGCGCACCCGCCCCACCGTCTCACGCAGGAAGTGGGCGGCGCCGCGGGCGGTGTTGGCGCGGCCCTCGCGCAGCCGGGCCATCAGCACGTCTCCGGCGCCGGCGGCGATAGCCCGGCTTGCCGGTGTAACCATGGTGTCGGGCCCCTTCCTTGTCCAGTCCGTAGGTCTCGCAGACGGTGGAATCGAGGTCGATAGTCAAGGGTGCGTCGCCGGGTCCGGCCTGCCATGCCCGTGCCAGCAGCTCGCGGCTCACCCGGTCCGGTTGGCGGACGTGGCCCCAGCGAAAGCTGCGCAGGAAAGCGCCCAGTGTGGATGGCGCCCTGACCAGGCAGTCGAGAACACCGGCCGTCCCACCGGCTCGCAGCGCATCGGCGTCGTCGATGCAGTCGCCGCCAGCCAGGGCGGAGGCGACCAGCGTCATTATCTTGTCGCCGGTGTTGGCCCGGCGCATCACCCAGGTCCAGGAGCTGCTGTACCAGTTGGGAAAGACCGGGGCGCAGGGCCAAGGCGGCTGGGAGGAGCAGGCCGGCATTGTCCACCAGGCGGTGATCGTCGAAGGCGACTTGGATGCGGTCGAGGTGGTTGCGTCGTAGCATCTATTGGGCGCTCCTTCTCTGGGGTCGGGTTGCCGTTACAAAACCATTATCCCAGATTCAGAGGAGCGCCCTCTTGCCGCTTTAGAACGCTGACCAGACCCACTCCTTCGGTGGATTCGGGCTAAGTCTCTCTCTGATGGCCTATCCACTACTACGATGACCCATCGCATGAGCAGGCATCTTAGATTCTTCGGCGTGCGCTCCTCAGAATGACAGTGAGGGGTGCGCCCCTCAGAATGACGGGGGAAGGGGCACTCCTGAGGATAACGGGGGGAGGGCCACTCCGAACCGCTCTCCACTGTCATTCCGAACCGCCCCCTATTGTCATTCCGAACGGAGTGAGGAATCTAAAATGCTCCTTCAATGGCCAGCCCATTACTACGACTGTCCTTCGGGTGAGCCTGCATCTTAGATTCTTCGGGGTGCGCCCCTCAGAATGACAGTGAGGGGTGCGCTCCTCAGAATGACAGGGGAAGGGGCACTCCTGAGACTGACGGGGGGAGGGCCACTCCGAACCGCCCCCCACTGTCATTCCGAACCGCAGTGAGGAATCTAAAATGCTCCTCCAATCGCCAGCACATTACTACTCACTACGCGACCAGCCATCGGGTAAGCCAGCATCTTAGATTCTTCGTCGTGCGCTCCTCAGAATGACAGGGGGGGAGTCATTCCGAACCGCCCCCCACTGTCATTCCGAACCGCAGTGAGGAATCTAAGATGCCGGCACTGAGCACGGTCCATTCCTCCGACAAGCCATCGGGTGAACAGGCACCTTAGCCCGAATCCACCGAAGGAGTGGGTCTGGTCAGCGTTCTAAAGCGGCAAGAAGGCGCTCCTCTGAATCTGGGATAATGGTTTTGTAACGGCAACCCGACCCCAGAGAAGGAGCGCCCAATAGATGCTACGACGCAACCACCTCGACCGCATCCAAGTCGCCTTCGACGATCACCGCCTGGTGGACAATGCCGGCCTGCTCCTCCCAGCCGCCTTGGCCCTGCGCCCCGGTCTTTCCCAACTGGTACAGCAGCTCCTGGACCTGGGTGATGCGCCGGGCCAACACCGGCGACAAGATAATGACGCTGGTCGCCTCCGCCCTGGCTGGCGGCGACTGCATCGACGACGCCGATGCGCTGCGAGCCGGTGGGACGGCCGGTGTTCTCGACTGCCTGGTCAGGGCGCCATCCACACTGGGCGCTTTCCTGCGCAGCTTTCGCTGGGGCCACGTCCGCCAACCGGACCGGGTGAGCCGCGAGCTGCTGGCACGGGCATGGCAGGCCGGACCCGGCGACGCACCCTTGACTATCGACCTCGATTCCACCGTCTGCGAGACCTACGGACTGGACAAGGAAGGGGCCCGACACCATGGTTACACCGGCAAGCCGGGCTATCGCCGCCGGCGCCGGAGACGTGCTGATGGCCCGGCTGCGCGAGGGCCGCGCCAACACCGCCCGCGGCGCCGCCCACTTCCTGCGTGAGACGGTGGGGCGGGTGCGCTACGCCGGGGCCAGCGGACAACTCACGGTGCGGGCCGACAGCGGCTTCTACGCTCATGGCGTGGCATCCGTCCGCCGCAAGATGGATGCCCGCTTCTCCATCGCCATCCGCCAGCACAAAAGCCTGCACAATGTCATCGAGGCCATACCTGAAGATGCCTGGACGCCGATTCCCCACTGGATGGACGGCGCCGCCGATGTGGCGGAGACCACATATATCCCCTTCCAGAGTGAGCCCGACGCCGCGCCGGCGCGGCTCATCGTCCGGCGGGTGAAGCCCACGCCCGGTTCCCAGCTGGCCCTCTTCGCCACCTACAGTATCACGGCTTCATCACCGACCGCGATGGGGAGATGCTCGAACCGGAGGCTGATCATCGCCGCCACGCCGAGATCGAAAATGCGATACGCGACCTCAAGTACGGTGTCGGACTGGACCACATGCCGTCCGGCCGCTTCGCCGCCAACGGCGCCTGGCTGGCGGTGCAGGCGATGGCGCACAACCTGGCCCGCTGGGGACAGCCCGCATCGGCCTGGGTGAACGGATCGCGACTACAAAGACGCTCAGACGACGAGTCTTCGCCCTGGCCGGACGGCTCGCTCGCTCGGCGCGCCGGCTCACTTTGCACCTTCCCAAACATTGGCCGTGGCAGGAGAAGGTCAGTCGCGCCCTGACCCGGCTGCGAGCCATTCCACTCCCAGCTTGACGGCGCCCTTCTGCCACTGACGACCCGTCATCCGGTCAACTGGACGCCCCCCCAAACTCACGCCATCCCGGTCCGCAAGCGCCTCTTGCCGTGGCCTATCCTGCCATCTCGCTCTCCACAGCCACTTCAGGCCGACATCGCTGCCCCCAAAAGCGCCTGCAGACCGCCCGCCAACCTCCCGTCCACCCGAATTCGAGCCCGGATCATCGCCCCTGTAACTCCCTTACCCCCTTCCCCTGTCCTCCCCCCGTCCATCGGTGGATTCGGGTTTAGATTCCTCACTACGTTCGGAATGACAGCGGGGGGACGTTTCGGAATGACACTCCCTCCCTGTCATTCTGAGGAGTGCCCTCTCCCCCATGTCATTCTGAGGCGCCCCCTCTCATTGCCATTCTGAGGAGTGCTCCCCATCCTGTCATTCTGAGGCGCGCACGCCGAAGAATCTAAGGTGCTGGCTTGGCCGAAGGACCGTCGCAACAACGGGACAGGCCATGAGTCGGAGACCTTAGATTCCTCCCTGCGGTTCGGAATGACAACGGGGGGTTCGGAGTGATCGTCGGATAGGAGCCCTTCCATCCTCGCCATTCTGAGGGGTGCTCCCCCATCCCTGTCATTCTGAGGAGTGCTCCCCATCCTGTCATTCTGAGGGGCGCACGCCGAAGAATCTAAGGTGCTGGCTTGGCCGATGGCTCGTCGTAGTAACGGGACAGGCCTTAGTGGCAGCACCATAGATTCCTCACTCCGTTCGGAATGACAGCGGGGGGTTCGGAATGAGACAGCCGGGGGCGTTCGGAATGACCCCAGTCATTCTGAGGGGTGCTCCCCCATCCCTGCCATTCTGAGGCGCGCGCGCCGAAGAATCTAGGATGCTGGCTTACATCAGGGCTAGTCGTAGTAACGGGGCGGCCATCGGAGGGAGCATCTTAGATTCCTCGCTCCGCTCGGAATGACAACGGGCCGTTCGGAGTGATCCCCATCCTGTCATTCTGAGGCGCGCACGCCGAAGAATCTAGGATGCTGGCTTACATCAGGGCTCGTCGTAGTAACGGGGCGGCCATCGGAGGGAGCATCTTAGATTCCTCGCTCCGCTCGGAATGACAACGGGCCGCTCGGAATGACAGTGGGGGGGTCGGAGGGACGACACGGGGGCCGGTGGGGGGCCGGTGGGCGTTGGGGATGGCCGTTTGGGGGGGATGTTAAGGTTCAGGGCGTGGAGTCTGGACGGTTACATGATGGAGTCTTAGCGGTTACGGGTTTGTAGCTGTGTTGCCTAAAAGATTACAACTGATTATAATAGCCCATGCTCTCAGGCGAAGTAGGAGGTGACCGGTGAGCAGCAACCCGTATGCCTTCTTAAGGGGCGAATACATGCCTTTGAACGAAGCTAAGGTGGGTATCATGACCCATGCTTTGCACTATGGCACAGGGGTCTTTGAAGGTATCCGGGGCAACTGGAATGCTGATAAGGGTTGCGTTTATATCTTCCGCCTCCGTGAGCATTATGACAGGCTCCTCAAAGGGTGCCGCCTCCTCATGTTGGATATTCCCTACACGGCGGATGACCTCTGCAACATCACCGTCGAACTGGTGGAGCGCAGCAACTTTTCCGAAGATGTTTATATTCGCCCCCTGGCTTACAAGAGCGCCGAGCGGATAGCCAACCTGAAGCTGCAAGAGCTGGACAGCGATTTTTGTCTGATGGCAATACCTTTCGGCAACTACCTTGGTTCGGACAATCTGCGTTGCTGCACATCATCCTGGCGGCGAGTGGATGACCCGATGATACCCGCCCGCTTCAAGATATCAGGCATCTACGTGAACAGCATCTTGGCAAAAACCGAAGCAACCTTGGCCGGCTTCGATGAAGCTATCCTCCTCAACCAGGATGGGCATGTGTGCGAAGGTTCGGGGGAAAACCTGTTCTTGGTGGTGGACGGCAAGTTGTATACCCCGCCGATTGAAGACAATGTCCTTCCGGGGATAACCCGCGCCACCGTCTCCCAGCTTGTCCAGAGCGAACTGGGGCTGGAAGTGATAGAAGCACATATCGACCGTAGCCAAATATACATAGCCGACGAATGTTTCCTGACCGGGACCGCCGCCCACGTCACCCCGGTGATTGAAGTGGACAACCGGAAGATCGCCGACGGCAATCCGGGGCCAATATCAGCCCAAATACAAAAACTGTACTTCGATGTCGTCGTAGGAAGCACCCCGAAGTACCTTCATTGGTGTACCTCCGCCACTCCTCGCCTGGTGGGTGTGTAGCCCATCTCCGGCGTTGAGCCTGCACCGGTTCCAATGCACCATCCTTGAACGAAGGACGTTCTCATTAACTGGGCCTTATTCATCATCGTAGGCTATTTTATCGGGTCTATCCCCACAGCCTATCTTGTCGGCCGAATGGTGAATGGCAAAGATATCAGGGAAGAAGGCGATAGAAATCCGGGTGCAGGCAACGTTTATGTGAGCATCGGACCAAAGGCTGGGTTTTTTGTAGGTGTGGTGGATTTGAGCAAGGGGGTTGCGGCGGTGTTGATGACGTGGGCCCTACCCTCGGGGGGTGGCGTCGGACCGGAGATGGCGGCGGGAGTTGCAGCAGCTATCGGGCACAACTGGCCCATCTACATGAAATTTCGAGGGGGCAGGGGCGCCGCTACCACCGTCGGCGTATATTGGGCGCTCATGCCCATCCCAGCCATACCTTTGAGCTTGGCAACCTTGGCTTTGCTTTTTTTCGTCAGACGCCCCACCTTGGCCCTTGGAATCATCATGATTCCCATGCCCCTGCTGGCATGGATATTCGAATATCCTCCCTCGGTCATACTATTCACCATCTTGCTTCCTGCAGGCGTGGGCCTACGCCACTATATGACATCCAAGAACAACGCTGTAAGCCCCCAGCCGCCGCCCCTTGAGCGCCAAGTACAAGAGAGCATGTTGTCCCAAGGTTAGAACGGATGGTGGGTTCTTTCTCCTTGGACTACTTCATCTTTGTGTTCTTAGCAGCTGTGGGTGTCCTCCAAATGGTGGCTTCCCACCAAAACCTGAGAGGGCTTCTCTTCTTCCGAATGCCCATCCTCGCCTTTCTTGCAGGACTTGGGCTCACAGTAGCCGCTTTTTTGTGGTTCTTCTTATCTGAGTCCCGGAACATTTCCGACACCGATGGGGGGCTTGACGGCAATGGCTCCGCCGGGTTGTTTGCCCTTGGGTCTTTGGCTGCCCTTTTTACAACCTTCATCATTTCATCCTTGGTTAACCGTTCTTTTGGCAAGGGGTCCGACTTATCGGACTACGGATTGGATGCTTTGCGGAAAACCTCCTACCTGCGGGCTTTTTGCAGCAGCTTGAGAGATCTGTGGAAACGCTCCTAAGCATCGATTCTGAGATCACAATCTGGCTGAACCAGTGGGTTGGACGGTGGGCGGCGTTGGACAACGTAGCTGAGTTGGTGGTGGGAGATTACTTTATCCCGGTTGTCCTGTCCTTGACCCTGCTGGCTTTTTGGTTCTTCGGGGAAAATGCTTCAGAGCGGATTGCCAACCAAAAGGCGGTGGTGGCGGCTTTGTTGGGGGTGGGCTTTTCCAACCTGACGGTGCTGATCCTAAACCAGCTCTATTTCCGCGAACGGCCTTTTGTGGAACATGACCTCAACCTTCTGTTCTACCAACCTACCGACTCTTCTTTCCCGGCAAACCCTGTTGCCGTTGCCTTTGCCATATCTGCGGGTGTATTCCAGAGAAACCGGCCCTTGGGATCAGCCCTTGGTGGTCTGGCTGCTTTGTGGGGAGTATCCAGGGTGTATGCGGGGGTGTTTCATCCGTCGGATGTTCTGGCGGGTGCGATCATCGGAGTGGTGATGGCTTACCTGTTTGCCATGCTCTTGCGTAAGATCGAGCCTTTGCCCACACGGGCGCTGGGCATCGCCCGGCGGTTTTATTTGGCTTGATCCGCACCGCAGGCACATCAGTTTCTGAGGCGCGCACGCCCCTTATCCTCATACTGAGGAGCCCCTCCCCCTTCTGTCATTCTGAGGCGCGCACGCCGAAGAATCTAAGATGCCGCCTTGGCCGATGGCTCATCGTAGTAATGGGGTGGCCATCAGAGGGTGACCCTAGATTCCTCACTACGTTCGGAATGACAGGTGGGGGTTCGGAATGACAACGGGGGCCGTTCGGAATGACACTCCCACGTCATTCCGAGGAGTGCTCCTCCTTTGGCATTCTGAGGAGTGCTCCCCTCTCTGTCATTCTGAGGCGCGCACGCCGAAGAATCTAAGATGCTGGCTTGGCCGATGGCTCGTCGTAGTAATGGGGTGGCCATCAGAGGGTGACCCTAGATTCCGCGCTTCACTCGGAATGACAGGTGGGGGTTCGGAATGACAACGGGGGGCCGTTCCGAATGATCATCGGATAGGGCCCCTTCCATCCGCGTCATTCCGGGGCGCGCTCCCCCTCCGGTCATTCCGGGGCGTGCTCCCCCTCCCTGTCATTCTGAGGCGCGCACGCCGAAGAATCTAAGATGCTGGCTTGGCCGATGGCTCGTCGTAGTAATGGGGTGACCATGAGAGGGTGACCTTAGATTCCTCGCTCCGCTCGGAATGACATGGGGGAGTTCGGAATGACACTCCCCCCTCTGTCATTCCGAGGCGCGCCTTTTCCTCCCTGTCATTCTGAGGCGCGCACGCCGAAGAATCTAAGGTGCTGGCTTGGCCGATGGCTCGTCGTGGTAATGGGGTGGCCATGAGAGGGTGACCTTAGATTCCTCACTACGTTCGGAATGACAGGTGGGGGTTCGGAATGACAACGGGGCCGTTCCGAATGATCATCGGATAGGGCCCCTTCCATCCGCGTCATTCCGGGGAGCGCTCCCCCTCCGGTCATTCCGGGGAGCGCTCCCCCTCCGGTCATTCTGAGGAGTGCTCCCCCTCCCTGTCATTCTGAGGAGTGCTCCCCTCCCTGTCATTCTGAGGCGCGCACGCCGAAGAATCTAAGATGCTGACTTGGCCGATGGCTCGTTGTAATAGTGGGGTGGCCATGAGAGGGTGACCTTAGATTCCTCACTACGTTCGGAATGACATGGGGGAGTTCGGAATGACAACGGGGGGAGTTCGGAATGACAGCGGGGGGCGTTTCGGAATGACAGCGAGGGCCGTTCGGAATGACGTGGGGGAGTTCGGAATGACACTCCCCCTGTCATTCTGAGGCGCGCACGCCGAAGAATCTAGGATGCTGGCTTGGCCGATGGCTCGTCGTAGTAATGGGGTGGCCATGAGAGGGAGACCCTAGATTCCTCACTACGTTCGGAATGACAGGTGGGGGTTCGGAATGACAACGGGGGCCGTTTCGGAATGGCACTCCCCTCCCTGTCATTCTGAGGCGCGCACGCCGAAGAATCTAGGATGCTGGCTTGGCCGATGGCTCGTCGTGGCAATGGGGTGGCCATGAGAGGGTGACCTTAGATTCCTCACTACGTTCGGGATGACGTGCGGGGGTTCGGGATGGCAGGCGGGGGGAGTTTGGGATGACGTGCGGGGGTTCGGAATGACAGGGGGAACTCGGGATGGCGTGGGGGCGAAGGAGCGGGCGGGTCAAAAAGATCGGGTAATAGCATGAATTTCCGCTTACTAAAAACCAGCGCCGTTGATCTATACTACAAAGCAGGAGGGCGGTTATGGACCTTAAAGCGGGTCGGTAATTATGGACCTTCTTAAGCACATGCTGGACAACGGACATGAGCAGGTGCTCGCCTTCACCGAAGCATCGGCAGGGCTCCGAGGCTTCATTGCCATCCACAACACCACGTTGGGCCCATCGTTGGGCGGGCTTCGCATTTGGCCCCACACCTCTGAAGCGGATGCGCTGACGGATGTACTCAGACTTTCCCGGGCTATGACCTATAAATCGGCGGCAGCCGACCTGCCCTTCGGCGGCGGGAAAGCGGTGATAATCGCCGACCCCACCAAGGATAAGACGGAACAGATGATGCGGGCATATGCCAGGTACGTGGATTCCTTGGGTGGCCGGTACATCACCACCACGGATGTGGGTTCCACAATCCGGGACCTGGAGTACATTCGCTTGGAGTCGAAGCATGTGGCGGGCTTGCCGGAGGCACAAGGGGGCAGCGGGGACACTTCCATCATGACCGGCTTGGGCGTTTGTATGGGGATGAAAGCTTGCGCCAAGAAGCTCTGGGGCACGGATTCGTTGTCGGGTAGGACCGTGGCCTTTCAGGGGTTTGGAAAGGTTGCCTACCACACCGCCACCCACCTGGTGGGCGAGGGCGCCAACCTGGTGGTTACCGACATCAACGAAGCAGCTTTGGAACGGGCTCGTAAGATGGGAGCTACGATAGTTTCCGGCGAGGGTATCTATGATGCAGAGTGCGATATATTTTCGCCCTGTGCTTTGGGCGGTGTGATAAACGACCGCACCATTCCTCGCCTGCGCTGCTCCATCGTTGCGGGCGGCGCCAACAATCAGCTGCTGACCGATGAAGATGGGGTGGCTTTGCAGAAGCAGGGCATTCTCTATGCACCCGATTATATTATCAATGCAGGCGGGGTTATCAACGTTTCATGCGAATTTGGAAGCACCTACAACGAAGCAAGAGCTGAGGAAAAGACCCGCCGGATATTCGACACCATGGTGGAGGTGCTGGCTATTGCAGAACGGGAGCACATGAGCACCTCCCAAGCTGCAGACCGCTTGGCTGAAGACCGCATCAGTGCCATTGGCGGGCTACGCAGCATCTACCGGGGCTAGGGCCTGCCAGCCGATGGCCCCTCGCCCTTGGGACGCACTCGCTCCTTGGGGGACGGCTGGGGTGAGACGCTACTTTAGCAAAATGTTGTGCAGCACGTTATTTGGACCCTAGGGATAGTCTGAGTAAGTCCCCTTGGATGCGGAGGATGGACGTGAAACCCGTCCCTACAAAGGGGCGAGATTCTCTGAACTCCCCTCTGTCATTCCGAACGGAGTGAGGAATCTAAGGTCTCCCTCCAATGGCCTGCCCGTTACTACGACGGTCTTTCGGGTGAGGAGGCACCTTAGGGATAGTCTGAGTAAGTCCCCTTGGATGCGGAGGACGGACGTGAAACCCGTCCCTACAAAGGGGCGAGGTTCCCCCGCATTCGCGGGAATGACGGGCTTCGGGCGAGTTGTTCAGAGGTTCCTTAGATTCTTCGGGGTGCGCCCCTCAGAATGACAGGAGGGGAGTCATTCCGAACTCCCCTCTGTCATTCCGAACGGAGTGAGGAATCTAAGGTCTCCCTCCAATGGCCTGCCCATTACTACGACGGTCTTTCGGGTGAGGAGGCACCTTAGGGATAGTCTGAATAAGTCCCCTTGGATGCGGAGGATGGACGTGAAACCCGTCCCTACCGAGGGGCGAGGTTCCCGCATTCGCGGGAATGACGGGCTAGGGGCGGCGGGAATGACGGGCTTCAGGCGAGTTGTTCAGAGGTTCCTTAGATTCTTCGGGGTGCGCCCCTCAGAATGACAGGGGGAGAGTCATTCCGAACGGAGTGAGGAATCTAAGGTCTCCCTCCAACTGGCCTGCCCATCACTACGACGGTCTTTCGGGTGAGGAGGCACCTTAGGGATAGTCTGAATAAGTCCCCTTGGATGCGGAGGATGGACGTGAAACCCATCCCTACAGAGGGGCGAGGTTCCCGCATTCGCGGGAATGACGGGCTTCGGGCGGCGGGAATGACGGGCTTCGGGCGAGTTGTTCAGAGGTTCCTTAGATTCTTCGGGGTGCGCCCCTCAGAATTACAGGGGGAGAGTCATTCCGAACTCCCCTCTGTCATTCCGAACTCCCCTCTGTCATTCCGAACGGAGTGAGGAATCTAAGGTCTCCCTTCAATGGCCTGCCCGTTACTACGACGGTCTTTCGGGTGAGGAGGCACCTTAGGGATAGTCTGAGTAAGTCCCCTTGGATGCGGAGGATGGACGTGAAACCCGTCCCTACAGAGGGGCGAGGTTCCCGCCTTCGCGGGAATGACGGGCTTGGGGCGGCGGGAATGACGGGCTTCAGGCGAGTTGTTCAGAGGTTCCTTAGATTCTTCGGGGTGCGCCCCTCAGAATTACAGGGGGAGAGTCATTCCGAACTCCCCTCTGTCATTCCGAACGGAGTGAGGAATCTAAGGTCTCCCTCCAATGGCCTGCCCGTTACTACGACGGTCTTTCGGGTGAGGAGGCACCTTAGGGATAGTCTGAATAAGTCCCCTTGGATGCGGAGGATGGACGTGAAACCCGTCCCTACAGAGGGGCGAGGTTCCCGCATTCGCGGGAATGACGGGCTAGGGGCGGCGGGAATGACGGGCTTCAGGCGAGTTGTTCAGAGGTTCCTTAGATTCTTCGGGGTGCGCCCCTCAGAATGACAGGAAGGAGTGCACCCCTCAGAATGACAGGAAGGGTGCGCCCCTCAGAATGACAGGAGGGGTGCGCCCCTCAGAATGACAGGAGGGGTGCGCCCCTCAGAATGACAGGGGGGGTGCGCCCCTCAGAATTACAGGGGGAGAGTCATTCCGAACTCCCATCTGTCATTCCGAACGGAGTGAGGAATCTAAGGTCTCCCTCCAATGGCCTGCCCGTTAGTACGACGGTCTTTCGGGTGAGGAGGCACCTTAGGGATAGTCTGGGTAAGTCCCCTTGGATGCGGAGGATGGACGTGAAACCCGTCCCTACAGAGGAGCGAGGTTCCCGCATTCGCGGGAATGACGGGCTTGGGGCGACGGGAATGACGGGCTGAGGGGCGAGTTGTTCAGAGGTTCCCTAGGTCGCTCTGGTGGGAGCATTGAAGAGCGGCTCTTCGTTCCGGTGGGTCAGGTCGCAAAAGGGTTTGGTTTGGGAACGTCCGCAGCGACACAGAGCCACCCGCTCTCCTTCGGGGATGCTAAAGGCATTTCCTTCTTGATCAACCAGGTCGAATGGGCCTTCCACCCATAAGGACCCGTTGAGCCTCACGATTATCTTGGTATCCGCCATCTAACCTCCTACTTATCACCCGATTCAAGGGTTCGTGTTCGACGCATTAATAAAACTGTAAAGCCATCTTTACAGCTGAGTCAATTTTCCCATCACACCTTGTGGCTGTCAATCACGTCGGCATATCTAGCTGTATCCCATCGCCTCCAGATCATCTTCGTCCAAGCCCATGTAATGTCCCACTTCGTGCAACAGCGTGATCCGGACCTCTCGGACCACATCTGCCCAAGTGGAGCACACCAGTTCAATGGGCCCTTTGAACAGGGTGACCGTATCAGGAAGCAGGGGCATATAGTTGCCCCGATCGGGCAACGGGACGCCGTGGTACAAACCGAAGAGCTGATCTCTGCGCCGGATGCCGGCAGATTCCAGGTCTTCACGGCTGGGCCAATCTTCGACCAATATGGCAAGGTTGTCTATGGATGCCCTGACACCCTTGGGCATCTCCTCATAAGCTTGCCGGACCAGTTCATCGAACTCCGGGTTGGTCAGCTGCATTAAATCCCCGGAGCAAGCCGGGCCCGCATATCTTTCAGAATGTTCAGGTTGTCTCTATCGGGTCCTTTCCCTTCTGACCCAGGAACTTCCAGAAAGAAGGGCACATCTCTGAAGGCGGGGTTGGCGATGATATTTTCAAAGCCTTCAATGCCGATGTATCCTTCGCCTATGTTCTCATGCCGGTCCACCCCAGCTCCAAGGGGATACTTGGAATCGTTCGCATGGACCGCAGCCAGGTTATCCAAGCCGATGGTTTCATCGAACTCGGACAGCATAGCTTCCAATCCATCCTTGGTGGCGACATCATATCCGGCAGCATAGGAGTGCTGGGTATCCAAGCAGACACGGAGGCGGTGACGATAAGCTTCGTCCACGCCCTTGATGATGCGCCCCAGTTCTTCCAGCTTGGCTCCGATGTGCTGGCCCATCCCGGCGGTGTTTTCCAAGGTGAGGTATGGCCCTTCCGGGCTGTTCGCCAGCACATGCTCTATGGCGGAAATGGTGCGGTCCAAGATTCCTTCGTAGCCCGCTCCCCTGTGGCTGCCGGGATGAAATATCACCCCATCCGCACCCACCTCTGTTGACAGATGCATGTAGTTGATCAGTGATCCGATGCCCTTTTCAACCAGTTCCGGGTTGGCAGAACCCAGGTTGATCAGGTAGATCCCATGGAAGAAGACCGGCCCGATCCCATGCTCGCGGGCTTTGTCACGGAAGGCTTGGGTTTGGGTTTCAGCGGGCGTTTTGTACGCCCAGCCTTGGGGGGAGGAGCCGAATATCTGAATGGCCTCACAACCGATCTCAGCCCCTCGGTCTATGGCTTTGTCCAAGCCGCCCGCCGTGGACACATGAGCGCCCAACTTCATTGGAAGCCTCCGTCAGGGATAAGGTCGGGAACAGCGCCGGCTATGCTCTGTCGGGCCGCCGCGCCAACCTCAGCTTACTAAAGACCTTTCGGATTTCGCCCCGGTCCCATGCTACCAAGAACTGGCTGGCGATGAATATGGAGCTGTATGTTCCCACGACAACCCCGATGATCAGCACCAAGAGGAATTCTCGAAGGGTAGCTCCACCGAAGAGGAGCAGCGCCAGCAGAACGAACGAGGTTGTTAGGCTGGTGTTCAAGGAACGGCCCATGCTTTCCATGATGCTGGCATTGACCACTCCCGCCAGCGGCCGGTCCACGTTGCGGGCCACATTGTCCCGAATACGGTCGAAAACGACGATGGTGTCATTGACGCTGTATCCCATCACCGTCAGGAGGCCAACGATGAACATAGCATTGACCTCCAAGCCCAAAACCTTACCCAAGATGGAGAAGATCCCTACGATCAGCAGCAGATCATGGACCAGTGCGACGATGGCGGCGACCCCGTAACGGAAGGAGTTGGGAACGGTGCGAAAAGCCCAGGTTATATAGATCAGGATGCCAATAGCGGCAATGATCACCAAGATAATGGCGTAAGCTACCGTCTCGCTGGCCACGATGGAAGAAACCGTATCCACCTCTTGGACATCTATGCCAAGACGTTGGCTCAGGGCACGTTCCACCAAGGACAGCTCCGAAACAAAGGAGCCATCATCTTGGGCCAACCCTTCTTCCAGCACATCAATGCGGACGAAGGCAGACTTCGGTCCGATTTTCTGGATTAATGCCTCAGGATGACCTATATCCGAGAAGGCGATGCGAAGATCACTTTCCGACAGGTCCTGTTCGGATGCGATGGTAAGGGCGGTTCCGCTGGTAAAGTCGATGCCCGGCCTGATGGCCGGCGGAATGATCAAGGAGATGATTCCCGGCAGAATGAGCAGTGCGGAGATCAAGAAGTACCAACGCCGTTTTCCGACGATATCCATGTTACCTGCCTCCGCCTGCTGTGGAGATGGTGTGTCGTCTCCGGGATTCCGGCGTGAATAGTGACGTCAGTTTCCCCAAGGGTGTCCACGCCATTATCTGAAGAAGGTTCCGGCTGACTGTGTAGGCGGTGAACATGCTTACCAGAACACCGAGGCCCAATGTTATGGCAAATCCTGTAACCACCGGAGTTCCGCCGCCCAGACGGGAACCGAAGAGGAACAGGATCAAGCACATAAGTATGGTGGAAACGTTGCTGTCGCGGATAGCCCGCCAAGCTCGCCGGAAACCCACCTCCATGGCTGAGGTCAAGGTCCGGCCTCCCCTCATCTCTTCTTTCATACGTTCGAAGATCAGGATGTTGGCATCCACCGCCATGCCTATGGAAAGGACCAACCCCGCCAACCCTGAAAGTATGAGCGTGATGCCGGTAACCTTGAAGACCGCCAAGATGATGACCGCATAGACCAGTAGTGAAATGCCCGCAACCAGACCGGCCAGCCGGTAGTACATCACCATGAACAGGAGCACCAAGCCCAAGCCGATCAGGCCGGCAAACAAGCTTTTGCGCAAAGAAACAGCCCCCAGCAGAGCATCGACGGTGTTTTCCCGGATAAGCTCAAGGGGTACCGGCAGGCGTCCCGACTCCAGCTGTATTGCAAGGTCACGGGCTTCTTCGTTGGTCAGGCCGCTGATAATCCCCCGGCCATCCAAGATGGGGGTCTGGACTATAGGTGAGCTGATCTCCTGCTGGTCCAAGAAGATCGCTATCCGCTTGAGGTCATTTCCGGCGATTCGGGTGGTCAGGTCTCGGAAAATCGATGCTCCGCGGCTGTTGAAGTTCAGGTTTACCACGGGCTGGTTGGATGTGGGGTCTCGGCCCCGGAAAGCCCGGTCCAGGTCCCGGCCCGTCAGTCCGAGTTCAGAATCAACGAAGTTGATGCAAGAAATATTCTGGCAGGTGCGTTCTTTGAGCTCCAGCTGGGCGGTTTGCTGGATCAGTCCTTTGGCCCGCTCGAATCCTCCCTGTGCGATGTACCTGGTCAGCCCAGGGGCTACTGATTGCAGTCGGGTCCCCAGTTGTTCATGAAGGTCGTTGCTCAGGGGGTCTTCCATCCGGATGATTATCCGGTTGGCTGCCGGCGTTTCCAAGGTAAAATCGACCACCCCGATTTCGTCCAGTATTCCGGCAACAACCGAAGCGGCGGGAGGCAGGACGTAGGATACGAGGATTTCTGTCCGGTCGCCGGCCACCTCGAAGGACTCCAAGATACCGAGCAAGCTCACCTCACGAAGGAGAAGCCCTTCTTCGTCCGAGCTCAGAGCTTCGGAGGCTCCTATGGAAAAGGCATTGACCGCCGTGGCATTGATGGCATCGCCTGTGCGTCCCAAGCTGTTCAGAACTTTCTCCAGGTCCGGCGCTGAAGGGATCGGACTAAAGAAGAGGTCCACCGTGCTGGCTTCGGCGCCGGGAAGCTGAACGACCAAACGGTCTGTGCCCAGGTTTTGGATGATCGGTTCTGTGGTTCCCAGGGCATTGATCCGGTCTTCGATGATATTTTTAACGCCTTCCATCTGCTCTTCAGTGGGTTCTACGATCTCGACGGCGATGCTTGCCACCGGCGCCAAGGTAGCCAGGGCGTCCTCAAATTCCTGTCGGTCTTCGGGCGGAATGGTCAAGTCCTGAAGGTCATAGGATGTCTGGGCGGATATGTTGACCAGGGCATTGGGGGCGATGTCGTTCAGCGAGGTCTGAACAGCAAAGCGGGCCAGTTTTTCTTCGAAAACCACCTCAGCAGAATCCTCCGATACTTCCAAGGATCTCAAAGGTGATAGCTGTGATAGGGCAAACCGCACCTGCTCTTGAGCTCGGGGTCCGATCTCTAGGCCACCTGCCCGGTAGCTGCTTTCACCCGTTGATTCCAAGATGGCGGAGTCATACCCCAAGCTGTCCAGCACTTGGCGAATGTCATCTTCGGTTGGCGCCGCAGGAGGGTCACTCGTAGTTGTGTCGGATGCAACTTGCGCAAAGGTGAACTCCAAGGAGCCGTTGAACAGAACCAGCTGGTCCAATGCTCCCAGCTCTTCTATTTTGCGTCGCAGTTCGTTTTCGGAAATTTCAGAAATCGATATTCCGGTGATGCTGTAAGCGCTTTGTGAGGTGGTGGCACGGTTTTGGCCGAGGGCGGGACCATCAAGAAAGTCTCTTAGATCAGCTTCATCCACTGGCCTTTCGAACTCCACCTGGGCATTATCAGGCAGTTCAGCTTCGTATATAAGAAGGCTGCCCCCTTGCAGGTCCAACCCTAAGGTCAAACCCAGGGGACCCCCACCAACATTGTTGGTGAATGGCACATCATCCAAGCTGATGGCGACCACAGCCACGATGATCACAATGGCAACCAAGGTGAATACCTGGACTCCTCGTCTACGCACCTTTGGTTCCTATGAGGTTTCCGCTCGACTCATCGCAGCGGTTACCTGAAACAAGGTTTTGAGCTAGCTCCAACGCACTATCCGCATCACTGATCTCTCCCGCAGCTTGAGCAACTCGGACATCCTCCAATATCTTACCCATCAAGGGGCTGGGTTCCAACCCCAGTTTATCGATCAGATCATGGCCGGTGATCAACCTGGGCATGTGCCCAGGGGCTTGTTCGCCGGTTCCGACCCCCATTATATGCTCTGTAATGGCGATATGTTCCTTCCAACCTTCCAAGGTGATGGTGGGCCCCCGGGCCGCCAAATGGTCAGCCAAGCTCAGATAAAGAGTATCGATGGCTGCATCCCCCACATCACGGAAGTACTTGTAGATAGCTTTGTGGGTTGGCATATCGGCGCCATGACGCATCTGCATCGGCCTGAGATGATTTTCGATCAGGGCGCCCACCATATCGGCGCCCCTGTTGGATACGCGGAGGCGGGACATAATATCCTTGGACGCAGCAGCTCCCAAGCTGTGGTGGCCCAAGAAGCGGGTTTTCCCCTTGGCATCTATCATTTTGGTCTGAGGTTTGGCTATATCATGAAGCAGTGCACCCAGCTTCAAGATGGTAGCTCTTGTGTGTCCGTCGCTGACCTCCTGGCGAAAATGGTCGTCTATTTCGGGGTTCCAAGGCACGAGAGCATCAAGTTCGTCCGGCGCCGACTTTGGGTTGCTGTGAGAAAGGACTTTCTCTACTGCCCCTACCGCCTCCAAAGAATGGTCGAACACATCCCAGTAGTGCTCCTTGGGCTGGGCCACACCTTTGGCTGCCGTAAGCTCCGGGATTATAACGCAAAGTAGGCCCAGATTGTCCAGAGTACGCAGGTGAGCTTTCGCCTCTTTCGATGCTATGACAGCCAAAAGCTCATTTCGGACCCGGTCGCCCGATGCGGAACCGAGCAAGGGGGCATCTTCGCGCATCAAGCCCGCCGTCTCTGGATCGAGTCCGAACCCCAGCTGCGCCGACAACCTTACAGCCCTCAACAGCCGGACGGGATCATTCTTGAACACCGAATTTCCGGCAGCCCGGATAGTCTTGTTTTCCAGGTCGGCCAGTCCATCCAGAGGATCGATTATATGGTCTACCCAGTCAGCTTGGTCCCAATGAGCAACGGACAAAGCTAGGGCATCGGCGGTAAAATCCCGGTGCCTCAGATCATGGTCTATAGAGGCGCTAAATCCTGAAATATCGATGGTCCAGCGGCCATAGCTTGGCTTATCTACGACGATTCTAGCCACATTGTGTTCGGGGCTTAGGGGTATGTAGCTACCGGCAAACTGTTGAGCTAGCTTCTGGGCCAAGGGAAATGGGTCGGCGTGAAGGGCTATGTCGATATCTTGCGTGCTGCTGCCAAGGAGCGTATCCCGGATGTAGCCGCCCACAAGGTAAGCAGGTACAGAGCAGCTGTCGAAGAAGGCTTTTAGGTCGGCGAAGATCCTTGGCATCTGGAGATTATCGTTCTGCAATAGCGCACCGGCGGAGGCTAAGGCCAAAGCCCTATCCTGCATATCCCGCTTCCACAGGAGTCAGGATTGACGGCTCGCCCTCCTCCTGGTCTTCCTCGTGCTGGTGTTCTTCTTCCTTCCAGAGCTGATCTTTGTGGACCAGGTGGTCTATGTACAGGATTCCGTTAAGATGGTCGATTTCATGTTCCAAGGCTTGGGCCAGCAACCCTTCAGCTTTCACCCGGACCAGCTTTCCTTGGCGGTCCAAACCCTTGGCCCGCACCGTTTCTGAACGATTCACTATACCCCGGTAGCCGGGAATGCTCAGACACCCCTCGACAACTTCCCGGTTGCCTTGCTGGCGCATGATCTCAGGGTTGATGAACACACGGGGTTCTTCATCGTCAGGAAGCTGGATGACACAAACTCGCTGGAGCACTCCCACCTGGTTGGCGGCCAACCCTACGCCCTCTTCATCGTGCATGGTTTCCACCATGTTATCAATGAGTCTCTGGAGGGACGGGGTGATGTTGTTTATCCGCTTGGCTTTTTGTCTGAGTATGGAGTCGGGGACGACCCGCATCCGAAGAATTGTCATGCCAGCACCTCACAAGGTTGCGGTCGAGCTCGGTTGACCGTAACCTAGATTATAGCCAACCTTCCCGGGGGTGTAAAGCTGAAGAGCATGTCTCCAATTGTCACATCGGAGCTATGCAGCCATGCGATTCCCATGTTGTGATGCAGCCCACGCACCGATATATGGGCAGTTCCCGTGAAAACGGATGCCCAAAAGGGCAAGACGCGGGGATGTTAACCTGTTCGGAACAGGCGCCGGTCCCAGCCTTGCCAGGACAAAGGGAACCTCTGAACAACTCGCCTGAAGCCCGTCATTCCCGCCGCCTCAAGCCCGTCTTCCCGCGGATGCGGGAACCTCGTCCCTCTGTAGGGACGGGTTTCACGTCCATCCTCCACATCCAAGGGGACTTATTCAGACTATCCAAAGACAAGGAAGTGACTGAAGGTTCGTCAGAAAGCCAGCTGAAGCTGATAAGATGCCTTCTTCGCGGCTGGCATCACGTGGCTGCCTTGCAGGTTATAGGTGCGCTTCAATCGATCTATCTGCTCCCCAACCTGCTGCTTCATTCGCCACGGCGGAAAGGCGCCTGGGTACAACCCCCTGTAGGGCTTGACCAGCTTGGGGTAGCTGGCTTCCAAAAACCTGAAGAAATGGTCTTTCGTACCTTCCTTCAGGTATAGAACACTTCCGCTCAGAAACTTGGCTCCGTGCTCGGCAGCTTGGTGGGCTATTTCCTTCAGACTGGCTTCATCATCGGTGATCCCCGGAATGACAGGAGCCAGGAGCACCCCGGCATTCACACCGGCTGAAACCAGCTTTTCCAGAGCCAGCAAGCGTTTCTGGGGCGGGGGCGTTCCCGGTTCCAAGGTGCGCCAAAGGTCTGCGTTCAAGGTTGTTATGCTATAGCACACTGTGCAACCTAATTCCTTGGTGAGCTGGGCGAGCAGGTCGGTATCCCTGATAGCCATGGTGCCCTTGGTAACCAGCCCCACGGGGGTTTGCTTCTTCAGCAGGGCTTCCAAGCAACGGCGAGTAAGTTTGTACTTGCCTTCGATGGGTTGATATGGGTCGGTGGCAGTTCCTATGGCCACAGTTTCTCTTTTCCAGGTGGGCTTGGAAAGCTGCTGCTCCAATACCTCCGGGAGGTTGGTCTTCACAAACACCACATCAGAAAAATCTTCGTCGGCGTTGAGGTTCATAAGGTAGTGGTACCGTCGTGCAAAGCAGTAGTGGCAGCCATGAACGCAACCTTGGTAGGGGTTGAGAGACCACTTGAAATCCATTCCTTGCACCCGGTTGAGGGCCCCGGCGGCCCGGGTTTCTTTGTAGGTTACGATGCCCATGACATGTGCGCCTCGGCGTGACAGCTTGTTGTATGTGAACTGTGCCTGTCTCCCATTAGATAACCCAGCAGAAGCGTCTGTCCACCCCTGAATGTCACTAATCCCCCCTCCCCCCATTTGCCATTCCGAGGCGCGCCTCCCCCTTTGCCATCCTGAGGCCCCCTCACACGCCACGCCCCTTCCCCGTCCCCGCCCCCGCTCTTCTGAGGCCCCCCCATCCCGTCACTGTGAGGCGCGCCTCCCCTCCCTGTCATTCTGAGGCGCGCACGCCGAAGAATCTACTGTGCCTGCTCACACGAAGGACCGTCGTAGTAATGGGCCAGCCATAAGAGGGAGATTTTAGATTCCTCACTACGTTCGGAATGACAGGGGGAAGCTCGGAATGACAATGTATCCCCACCATTCGGGGGAGCGTCTCCCCTCCCTGTCATTCTGAGGCGCGCACGCCGAAGAATCTACGGTGCCTGCTTATGCAGTGGCTCGTCGTAGTAACGGGCCAGCCATCAGAGGCAGCACCTTAGATTCCTCGCTCCGCTCGGAATGACAGGGGGAGGTCTGGAATGACAGTGAGAGGCTCGGAATGACAATTGTATCCCCACTATTCCGAGGAGCGCCTCCCTCAAATGGCATTCGGGGGAGCGCCTCCCCTCCCTGCCATTCTGAGGCGCGCACGCCGAAGAATCTACGATGCCTGCTTACCCGATGGCTCGTCGTAGTAATGGACCAGCCATCAGAGGCAGCACTTTAGATTCCTCGCTCCGCTCGGAATGAGAATTGTAGCCCCACCATTCCGAGGCGCGCCTCCCCATTGTCATTGTGAGGAGCGCCTCCCCTCCCTGTCATTCTGAGGCGCGCACGCCGAAGAATCTACGATGCCTGCTTACCCGATGGCTCGTTGTAGTAACGGGCAGGCCATCAGAGGGAGCACCTTAGATTCCGAGCGGAGCGAGGAATGACAGATGGAAGTCTGGAATGACAGTGGGAGGCTCGGAATGACAATTGTATCCCCACCATCCCGAGGCGCACCTCCCCTCTCTGTCATTCTGAGGCGCGCCTCCCCCAAATGGCATTCCGAGGCGCGCCTCCCCTCCCTGTCATTCTGAGGCGCGCACGCCGAAGAATCTAAGATGCCTACTCACACGAAGGACCGTCGTATTAATAGGCCGGCCATAAGAGGGAGATTTTAGATTCCTCACTACGTTCGGAATGACATTGAGGGGACTCGGAATGACACTCCCCTCTCTGTCATTCTGAGGTGCGCCTCCCCATCCCGTCATTGTGAGGAGCGCTCCCCCAAATGTCATTCGGGGGAGCGCCTCCCCTCCCTGTCATTCTGAGGCGCGCACGCCGAAGAATCTAAGATGCCTGCTTATGCAGTGGCTCGTCGTAGTAACGGGCAGGCCATCAGAGGGAGGTTTTAGATTCCTCGCTCCGCTCGGAATGACAGGGGGAGGCTGGGAATGACACTCCCCTCCCTGTCATTCTGAGGCGCGCACGCCGAAGAATCTAAGATGCCTGCTTATGCAGTGGCTCGTCGTAGTAACGGGCAGGCCATCAGAGGGAGCACCTTAGATTCCTCGCTCCGCTCGGAATGACAGCGGGGGTCTCGAATGACAGCGGGGGTCTGGAATGACGATGGGGGAGGTTCGGAATGACGCGGGCACACTCGGAGGGGCGGGGGCGCGTTCCGGGTTACGGTGCTGCGTTCGGAGCTGCGGGGTATGTGGACGAGGCAAAGCCGGGATTCGTCGCTTATAATCTCCGTGCACTAAAGATTATAATCACCGTACACGAAAGATTATCATCACCATGCACCAAAAATGATAATCACCGTGCACGAAAGATTATAATCCCGGACGGCCACCGACGGAGGAGGGTGAAGGATGGTTACCAACGGGTTGAACGTCAAGGTGGGTCAGGACATAACCCGGATGCAGATAAGCTGTGAACATCAGAGCGGGCTACTGTACATGGTCCCCGGAGAAAAGAGCTGGGTGTGCAGCCAAGAGATGATGCCTGCCCACGCACTGGCGGGGTTTTTGGGCGAACTGGTGGAAATGGAAGACCCTGGGGTGAAGGCCATGATGCGGCGGTGGGGAATATATTTCCGCAAGCTGCCCTTGGAAGCGGATGATGCGGCGGGCGCCTAGGCGCCCGGTGGGGCAGGGCCTCTGCTGAGCCTAGACGCCCGGTGGGGCGGGGCCTCTGCTGTGGCTAGGTGCCCGGTAGGACAGGGCCTCTGCTGAGCCTAGGCGCCCGGTGGGGCGGGGCCTCTGCTGCGGCTAGGCGCCCGGTAGGGCGGGGTCTCTGCTGATTGGCTAGGCGCCCGGTAGGGCGGGGTCTCTGCTGATTGGCTAGGCACCCGGTAGGGCGGGGTCTCTGCTGATTGGCTAGGCACCCGGTAGGGCAGGGCCTCTGCTGATTGGCTAGGCGCCCGGTAGGGCAGGGCCTCTGCTGATTGGCTAGGCGCCCGGTAGGGCAGGGTCTCTGCTGATTGGCTAGGCGCCCGGTAGGGCGGGGTCTCTGCTGATTGGCTAGGCGCCCGGTAGGGCGGGGTCTCTGCTGATTGGCTAGGCGCCCGGTAGGGCGGGGCCTCTGCTGATTGGCTAGGCGCCGTGTCCTTCGGTGGGGCCATGTCCTGCCGGCTTGACATGGTGGGGCTGGGTTGCGGCAGCGGGCCTGAAGCAGGGGGTATGACGGGAGAAGGTGTGGGGACTGGTCCGGGATCGGGCACGTACGCACCTTGGGTCTGGGGCGGCAGTCCGTCGAATAGCCGTTTGAGGGGGTCTCCTTCAATGGTCTCATGCTCAATCAGGTAGGCCGCTATCTCATCCAGCTTATCTCTGAACGTGGTCAGAATGTCCTTTGCTCGAGCGTAAGCTTGCCTGATCAGGACCTGCACTTCTTGGTCGATTTCTTCAGCGACCTTATCGCTGTAATCTCGCTCCTCGTGGATCTCGCGGCCCAAGAACACCAGCTCTTCTCTTCGTCCAAAGGTCCGAAGGCCCAGCTTGTCGCTCATTCCGTACTGCTTGATCATGCGCAGGGCGATCCTAGTGGCGTTTTCCAAGTCGTTGCTGGCGCCTGTGGTAATTTCGTCAAATACGAGCTGTTCTGCGATGCGTCCGCCGAGAGAGGTCGCTAACATATCATCGAACTGGTTCTTGGTCATAAGATGCCGGTCTTCATTGGGCAGGAGGCGAGTGTACCCGCCCATACCACCCCTGGCAACGATGGATATCTTGTGGACGACATCAGCATGGGGAAGCTTCCATGCAACCAAAGCATGACCCCCTTCATGGTAGGCGGTCATCTCTTTTTCCCGGGCGCTGATGATGCGGCTCTTGCGCTCCGGGCCAGCAATGACCCGGTCGATAGATTCTTCGAACTCCTCCATGCCGATGAACTTCTTGTTGGCGCGGGCAGCCAGCAGAGCGGATTCATTTACCAAGTTCGCCAGATCGGCGCCGCTAAATCCGGGCGTTTGTTTGGCGATCACCTCTAAACTGACATCAGGTGCGAGCGGTTTGCCGCCGGAATGCACCTTGAGGATGGCTGTCCTGCCGTTCGTCTCAGGGACGTCCAAGACCACACGCCGGTCGAACCGGCCCGGCCTCAACAGAGCAGGGTCCAAGATATCGGGACGGTTGGTAGCAGCTATGATGATAATGTTGGAATTGGTTTCGAAACCATCCATCTCCACCAATATCTGGTTTAATGTCTGCTCCCGTTCATCGTGGCCGCCGCCGACGCCGGAACCCCGTTGCCGTCCAACAGCATCGATCTCATCTACGAAGACGATGCACGGGGCATTCCGTTTGGCTTGTTCGAAAAGGTCCCGCACCCGGGCTGCACCCACGCCAACGAACATCTCCACAAACTCGCTGCCGCTTATGGAAAAGAAAGGCACCGCAGCTTCCCCGGCAACAGCCCGAGCCAACAGGGTTTTGCCGGTGCCGGGTTGCCCGACCAGCAGCACACCCTTGGGAATTCGAGCTCCCAAGGATAGGAACCTTTCCGGGAACTTCAGGAACTCCACAACCTCTTCAAGCTCCTGCTTGGCTTCTTCAGCTCCAGCCACATCGGCGAAGCTAACCGTGGAACGGTTGACCATGAACAGGCGGTGTTTGCTGCGGCCGAAGCCCATAGCTTGGTTGCTGCTGCCTTGGGCTTGGCGCATCATAAACAAGATGAGGCCGCCGAAGATGATCAGTGGCAGGAAGTTCAAGAGAATCTTGAGGACGCTTCCGAAGCCACTGCTGCCTTTAACATCTACGACGATGCCGCCGGCAGATATATCGACCCCTTCTTCCCGCAAGGTTTCAAGGAGGTCTGTATTTTGAGGAAGCCGGGTCTTGAACTCGTCGCCGTCCTGGAAGACCTTGAGGTTGTTGCCGTTGATTTCTATCTTCTGAATCTGCCCATCCTGCTTGGCCAGCTGGATCACATCAGAGAACGGGCGCTCGGTCGTGCCGCCAAAGCTTCCCCGTGCGAGGATGAGAAATAATGCCATCACCGCAACGATGATCAGCAGGTAACTGAAGCTATTTCGCATTTGGTAACCCCTTGGGCGCTTGGAGGGCGGGCTGTGGTTGAGCGACAGAACAGTGTCGCCAGTCCCCTTACTATATTACATCAGCTTCGAAAAAGCAAAGAACAGATGGAGCGGTAACTGTTCAGAGTTGGAGAGGTGAATTGCTCGGAATCTGGGTGGAGAGTACGGAGCAAGGGGCGTTTGATTGTGTTAAACGAGAGGGGTGGACAATGAAGTGGACCTTCGCACCACGAGCCGGGAGACCCTGCTGGAGGTTATTGCCAAGCAGCAGACGATCATCGCCGAGCTGGAGCGACGGGTGAAGGAGTTGGAGGCCCGTCCGGGTACTGGCGGCCCGTCTGCAGGGATGCCGGGCAATAAGCCGCGCGCCAAGGGGAGTCAGCCGGAGAGAAAGGGATCAAGGAAGCGTCGTCTCCACGGCTTTGCCCGGCAGCGAATGGAACCCACGCGGCAGGTGGTGCATGCTCTGGAGTCGTGCCCCGAGTGTAGGACGGGCCTGGCAGGGGGATGGGTACAGCGGACTCGTGAGGTCATCGAGCTTCCGTTGGTTCCGGCGGAGGTGGTCGAGCACGTCTTCATGGCTCGAATGTGTGGGCTATGCCGGAAACGGCGGGTGCCCCGTGGTGCGTTGCAGGGATTGGCAGTGGGGCCTCGGCGCCTTGGTATCAACCTTGCGAGCCTGATAGTGACGCTGCGGGAGGAGGGACGGCTGCCCATAAGGAGCATCCAGCAGTACCTTCAGACGGTGCATCGGTTGAAGCTGAGCGTGGGCGCCATCGTGGAGACGATTCATAGTGTGGCACGACAGGCCCGGATGGCAGTGGCCGAGACCCTGGAACGCATTCGTGGCTCTCCGGTGGTGCATGCAGATGAGACCGGCTGGCGTGAGGATGGAGTCAACGGCTACGTTTGGACCTTCAGCACTCCCACGGAGCGGTACTTCCTGCGTCGCGGTCGTGGCAAGGGGGTGGTGGACGAGGCGTTGGGAGAGGCATTCAGCGGAGTGCTGGTGAGTGACTTCTACGCCGCATATAACCACTACCCCGGCCTGAAGCAGCGGTGTTGGGCACACCTGCTGCGGGATATGGATGAGCTCATGGCTTGGTATCCTGATGACCTCGGCTTGGCACAGTGGGCCGGTGCGGTGCGGCGGGTATATGCCAAGGCCAGGACTTGCGTTCCTGCCGATGGCCCCCGGCTGGCCTCGCGACGCCAGTTGACCTTGGAGAAGGAACTGCTGGCGCTGTGCAGCCCCTTCTTCAAGGACCAAGCCGCGCCCCAGTCCAAGCTCTGCCGGCGCATAGAACGGTTCATCAAGGAGCTGTTCGTCTTCGTGTCCCACCCAGACGCGCCGTCGGAGAACAACGCCGCCGAACGAAGCCTGCGGCACCTGGTGATCAGCCGTAAGATTAGCGGCGGCACTCGCTCCAAACAGGGCAGTGACACCAAAATGACCCTGGCATCCCTCTTTGGGACATGGCGCGCCAAGGGCCTCAACCCCCTCTTGGAATGCCGTGACCTACTACTTTCCCCTCAACTCTGAACTGTTACATGGAGCGGTAACTGATCAGTCTTGGCGAGGTGGACAAGATGTTTACGGGCCGAGGACTGTGAATTTTGTAACAAACATTTAACAGGTTTGAAAAGATTACGAAACACCCCTAGCTAAAATGGACGCTGGGGATGCTTCATCCGGTGCGCCGCAACCTGCCCCTCACCAGGGATCTAAGGAACCCCTGAACAACTCGCCTGAAGCCCGTCATTCCCGCCGCCCCAAGACCGTCATTCCCGCGAAGGCGGGAACCTCGCCCCTTTGTAGGGACGGGTTTCACGTCCATCCTCCGCATCCAAGCGGACTTATTCAGACTATCCCTAAGGAGATGCCACGGCACGGTCAGCAGAAGGTGGAGACAATGAATAGGCTGTGCAGACCTGTTGCTGCGTGGTGCGGCTTGGTGGTCCTTGCTATGGCTCTCACAGCCTGCGACTTCACCTCCGGATCCACCGCAACGACACCCACCCCCTTTGTCCTTGTCGCCCAGCCCACATCATCCACGCCAAAGCCCCAGGACACACCGTCGTGGGAAACGGGGCTGGTCGGAATCTGTAGCCGCACTCCCGAAGTCCAGAATGCCATTATCGAGACCCTGGGCATCGCTTCCTGCCGGGTTATTACAATACCCGAGCTCTACCGGATCCGGGAGCTGTACGACTCAAACACAATATCTGCCGAGACATTCAAGCCCGGCGACTTCGCGGGATTGGTAAACCTGAGGAAGTTGTCCTTACGGATGGAGTCGCCGCCGCCGGCTGGTTTGTTCGCAGGGTTGTCCAGATTGCAGACCTTGGAGGTGGGCTGGAGGTCAGATGTCCGAAGCCATAGGCTGGAAGAGGGTGTCTTTAGTGAATTAACCGGCTTGGAGTCTCTGAACATTTCAGTTGAACGCAGGGAGTCCCACTCGTCGGATTATTATCTGACGATCACAGCGGGGGCACTGGAGGGGTTGGACAATCTCAGACATCTGGAAGCTGGATACATGGGACCGATGGCTGCCGGGGCCTTGGACGGGCTGTCCCGACTTGAGTACCTGAATCTGTCGTTCGGGTATGACCCCAACGAAGAACGGTCAGAGCTAGTTCTACCGTCGAGGCTGCTCGCCAATCTGCCCTCTCTGCGTGATATGGACCTTCGGAATGCCGTCATGCCGGAGATCGTGCAACTGCACAACCTGGATGTGGTTTGCGAGTTACGGTTCGATCGGAGTGGTAGCGACCAAGAGGTTACGGTCAACGGTCGTTCGGTGGTGTATGTGGAAGAGTACTATGACAGCGAAGGCGCCAGTGGCTGTGTCCTGATGGTCGGAGGGGAGCGGGTGATAAGGGCGCTGCCCCAAAACAACTAGGCACCCCCCCCCCCCGTCCCCCACCCCCCCTCATTCCGAACGCTCCCCCAATGTCATTCCGACTCTCCCCCCTGACATTCCGACCCTCTCCTCTGTTATTTCGACCCCCCCCGATGTCATTCCGAACGGAGTGAGGAATCTAAAATGCCTCCTCCAATGGCCACCCCATTACTACGACAATCCATCGTGTGAGCCAGCATCCTTAGATTCTTCGTCGTGCGCTCCTCAGAATGACAGTGAGGGGGAGGCGTGCGCTCCTCAGAATGACAGTGAGGGGGATTAATCCTCAGAATGACAGGGGGGAGTGCCATTCCGATCCCCCCGATGTCATTCCGAACGGAGTGAGGAATCTAAAATGCCCCCTCCAATGGCCACCCCATTACTACGACGACCCATGGCATAAGAAGGCACCTTAGATTCTTCGTCGTGCGCTCCTCAGAATGACAGTGAGGGGGATTAATCCTCAGAATGACAGGGGGGAGTGTCATTCCGACTTCCCCCAATGTCATTCCGAACGGAGTGAGGAATCTAAGGTGCCCCCTCCAATTGGCCGCTCCATATACTACGACGACCCATGGCATAAGAAGGCACCTTAGATTCTTCGTCGTGCGCTCCTCAGAATGACAGTGAGGGGGATTAATCCTCAGAATGACAGGGGGGAGTGCCATTCCGATCCCCCCGATGTCATTCCGAACGGAGTGAGGAATCTAAAATGCCCCCTCCAATGGCCACCCCATTACTACGACGACCCATGGCATAAGAAGGCACCTTAGATTCTTCGTCGTGCGCTCCTCAGAATGACAGTGAGGGGGAGGCGTGCGCTCCTCAGAATGACAGTGAGGGGGATTAATCCTCAGAATGACAGGGGGGAGTGCCATTCCGATCCCCCCGATGTCATTCCGAACGGAGTGAGGAATCTAAAATGCCCCCTCCAATGGCCACCCCATTACTACGACGACCCATGGCATAAGAAGGCACCTTAGATTCTTCGTCGTGCGCTCCTCAGAATGACAGTGAGGGGGAGGCGTGCGCTCCTCAGAATGACGGAGGGGAGTAACACTCTGACTTTTCCCAATGTCACTCCGACTTCCCCCAATGACACTCCGAGCCCCCAATGTCATTCCGAACGGAGTGAGGAATCTAAAATGCCCCCTACAATGGCCGCCCCATTACTACGGCGATCTGGCGTGTGAGCCAGCACCTTAGATTCTTCGTCGTGCGCTCCTCAGAATGACAGTGAGGGGGAGGCGTGCGCTCCTCAGAATGACGGAGGGGAGTAACACTCTGACTTTTCCCAATGTCACTCCGACTTCCCCCAATGACACTCCGAGCCCCCAATGTCATTCCGAACGGGGGGAGGAATCTAAAATGCCCCCTCCAATGGCCGCTCCATTACTACGACGAGCTGGCGTGTGAGCCAGCGTCTTAGATTCTTCGGAGTGCGCTCCTCAGAATGACAGTGAGGGGGAGGCGTGCGCTCCTCAGAATGACGGAGGGGAGTAACACTCTGACTTTCCCCAATGTCACTCCGACTTCCCCCAATGACACTCCGAGCCCCCAATGTCATTCCGAACGGGGGGAGGAATCTAAGGTGCCCCCTCCAATGGCCGCTCCATTACTACGACGAGTTGGCGTGTGAGCCAGCATCTTAGATTCTTCGGAGTGCGCTCCTCAGAATGACAGTGAGGGGGAGGCGTGCGCTCCTCAGAATGACGGAGGGGAGTAACACTCTGACTTTCCCCAATGTCACTCCGACTTCCCCAATGACACTCCGACTTCCCCCGATGTCATTCCGAACGGAGTAAGGAATCTAAAATGCCCCCTCCAATGGCCGCTCCATTACTACGACGAGCTGGCGTGTGAGCCAGCATCTTAGATTCTTCGGAGTGCGCTCCTCAGAATGACAGTGAGGGGGAGGCGTGCGCTCCTCAGAATGACGGAGGGGAGTAACACTCTGACTTTCCCCAATGTCACTCCGACTTCCCTCAATGACACTCCGAGCCCCCAATGTCATTCCGACCGGAGTGAGGAATCTAAAATGCCTCCTCCGATGGCCACCCCATTACTACGACGAGTTGGCGTGTGAGCCAGCATCTTAGATTCTTCGTCGTGCGCTCCTCAGAATGACAATGAGGGGGAGTGCTCCTGAGGATGAGGGGGAGTGCTCCTGAGGATGAGGGGGAGGGGGGAGGCACCTCTCAGGATGAGGGGGGAGGGGATTGATGCTCTGCGGGGAGCACTGTTGGGGACCAAAGCGGCGCCTGGCATGGGCGCGCCCGGCTGTTTGGGGGGTGGGGAACTGTGAATTTTGTAACAAACATTTAACAGGTTTGAAAAGATTACGAAACACCCCCGGCTAAAATGGATACTGGGAATGTTTTCTCCGGTGCACCGCAAACTGCACTTAGCCTACCGAACACCCACAGCTAAAATGGATGCTGGGGATGTTTTCTCCGGTGCACCCCGAACTGCACTTACCCTACCGAAAAAAAGGTTGCTATGGCGCTGAAAGAACAGGCTGAAGCTAGGGAGTTCGTCCTTTGGACAGCCAAAGAGAACGGGGTGAAGTTCATCCGGCTGTGGTTTTCCGATATCTTGGGTAGCCTGAAGGGTTTTGCCATCACCGTCGAAGAGCTGGAAGATGCGCTAAGCCAAGGGGTGGGCTTCGACGGTTCAGCGATCGAGGGCTTCGTGCGAATTCACGAAAGCGATATGATCGCTATGCCCGACCCGACAACCTTTCGTATTTTGCCTTGGCGCCCCCGGGAACATTCGGTGGCCCGGATGTTCTGCGATATTCTCCGCCCGACCGGGGAGCCCTTCGAAGGCGACCCTCGCCAGGTGCTGAAGCGAAATGTCAGCCGTGCAGCAGCTATGGGATTCACATATTATGTGGGGCCTGAGCTGGAGTACTTCTACGTGGAGGGGCCGGAGAACCCGGAGTTGCTGGACCAAGGCGGATACTTCGACCAGCTTCCTTCCGATCATGCAAGCGATCTGCGCCGGGAAACGGTCATCAGCTTGGCTGATATGGGCATCCCCGTTAAGTACTCCCACCACGAGCGGGCTCCAAGTCAGCAGGAGATCGACCTCCAGTACGCCGATGCGCTTACGATGGCTGATAATGTCATCACCAGCCGGCTGGTGATCAAGGAAGTGTCTTCCCGCCACAACGTCTATGCAACCTTCATGCCCAAGCCTGTATTTGGCATCAACGGCTCCGGGATGCACACTCACCAATCGCTGTTTCGAGGGGATGAAAACGCCTTCTTCGATCAAAATGATCCGTACAAGCTATCCAATCTTGGCAAGCTGTATGCCGCGGGGTTGATGCGCCATGCACCTGAGCTGACCTTGGTGACCAACCAGTGGGTCAACTCCTACAAACGACTGGTCCCCGGCTTCGAAGCCCCATTGTACGTTTCTTGGGCTAGGAACAACCGGTCGGACCTCATCCGCATCCCCGACTACAAGCCTGGGCGAGAAGATTCGGTGCGCATCGAATACAGGGCTCCAGACCCATCCTGCAATCCTTACCTGGCCTTCAGCGTCATGTTGGCTGCCGGATTGTCAGGCATCGAGAATGAGTACGAAATTCCTGAGCCGGTCGAAGAGAACGTCTTCGAACTGGGTGATGAAGAGAGAGCAAAACGGGGTATTGGAATGCTCCCAAGGAGTTTATGGGAAGCTATCATAGCTGCGGAAGACAGTGAGTTGCTGCGAAGCTCCTTGGGAGACCATGTATTTAGGGTGTTTATACAAAACAAGAAGATCGAGTGGGACAGGTTCAGCGCACAGGTCACCAACTATGAGACACGCCGCTATCTACCCATGCTGTGACCGGGAGAGCAGGTCGTCCTAATCAGATAAGGAGCATTTTATTGCGTATGAAAATGGTGAAACTGAACGGCAGGTTCGTTTAGGTATGGGACCACTGCCTGAACTGACCAAACAGGGGCTTTATGACCCAGCATATGAGCATGACGCTTGTGGAGTAGGGGTGGTTGCCGATATCAAGGGCAACCGTTCCCATGCCATCATCAAGAAGAGCTTGGAGGTGCTGATCAACCTTGGTCATCGGGGGGCATGCGGCGCCGATCCTGAAACGGGAGATGGTGCGGGAATCTTATTTCAGATGCCTCATCGTTTCTTCAACAAGGTCGCTCCCGGCTTGGGATTTGAGCTCCCACCCCTTGGTCAGTACGGGGTTGGCATGGTCTTTCTACCGCAGGATAGTGATGACGCAGCCAAGTGCCAGAAGATCGTGGAGCAGGTTGTGGCGGATGAAGACCAGGCGATTCTGGGCTGGCGGAATGTGCCGGTGGACCATGAGACGATCGGCTCCCATTCAAAGCGGATGGCTCCCAACATAAAGCAGGTCTTTGTTACCGGAAGCTCCAAGCCGGTGGATGAGTCGGAGCTAAACCGTAAGCTCTACGTGATTCGCAAGCAGATAGAAGCTCTCGGCGCTGCTTCGGATATCAGAAATAAGGGAAGCTTCTATATTCCCAGCTTCTTCACCAACCGCATCGTGTACAAGGGTTTGCTGATGGCCCACCAGATATCCGGGTTCTATCAGGACCTGAACGATGAGGATGTGGAAACGTCCTTTGCTCTGGTCCACTCCCGCTTCAGCACCAACACCTTGGGGTCCTGGCCTCTTGCCCATCCCTACCGGTTGTTGTGCCACAACGGGGAGATCAACACCTTGCAGGGTAACCAGAACTGGATGACGGCACGGCAAACCATGTTCTCTTCACCCCTGTTCGGGGATGATATCCAGAAGCTGTTTCCCATCATTCCCACCGGCCAGAGCGACACTGCCTGCTTGGATAATGCTCTGGAACTGCTCTTGGCCACCGGGCGGTCCCTTCCCCATTGTCTTATGATGCTGATCCCGGAAGCTTCGGGGCGCCTGGTGGAAATGTCCCAAGAAAAACGGGACTTTTATGAGTACCACTCGGCGTTGATGGAACCTTGGGATGGCCCTGCATTGTTGGCGGTCACCGACGGCGTTCGTGTGGGAGCCATCTTGGACCGCAACGGGCTGCGTCCTTTTCGGTATCTGGTTACCAAGGATGATCTGCTTGTGATGGCTTCGGAGGTCGGAGTACTGGACATCCCTCCCGAAGATGTTGTGTACAAAGCCCGGCTCGAACCTGGCAAAATGTTCTTGGTGGACCCTTCCCAAGGGAGGATAATACAAGATGAAGAAATTAAAACCGAGCTTTCCAGGCAGAAACCCTACGGAAAGTGGCTTTCCGAAAATGTGGTGAATCTGGAGGACCTGCCCCAGCCCAAGGCGGCTCCTTCTCCCGACTTCGATAGCTTGCTGGAACGGCAGAAAGCCTTTGGCTATACCCTCGAAGACCTGAGGATAATATTGGAGCCGATGGCTTCCATGGGGGCTGAGCCGATAGGTTCCATGGGCAACGATACGCCTTTGGCGGTGTTGTCGGACAAGTCTCCCCTGCTGTTCAACTACTTCAAGCAGCTTTTTGCTCAGGTGACCAACCCTCCTTTGGATGCCATCAGGGAAGAACTGGTCACATCTGCCGACAGCTTCATAGGAGTTGAGATCAACCTGTTCGATGAAACCCCAGAGCACTGCCGGGGATTGAAGCTAAAAGAGCCGGTGGTCACCATCGAAGAGTTGGCCAAGATACAGAATATGGATTCCGGCTCAATCAGGTCTGCCACCTTGTCCACTCTTTTCGAGGTGGATGCCGGTCCCACCGCGTTGGAAGATGCGCTATCGGTCCTTTGCCAAGAAGCTGCCAAGGCGGTGGCGAATGGTTTGAGCATCCTCATACTTTCCGACAGGGGGGTGGATTCCCGCCATGCTCCCATTCCGTCCCTATTGGCTACGGCAGCAGTCCATCATCATCTGATACGCGAAGGAACTCGCACGAAGGTGGGACTGGTGATCGAATCGGGTGAACCCCGGGAGGTTGCCCACTTTGCCCTCCTCATCGGCTATGGTGCAGGAGCTATCAGCCCTTACCTGGCTTTTGAAACCTTGGAAGATATGAAGATACGAGGTGTCTTACCCAACGGGCCCGGTCCCAACGTGGTGGAGAAGAACTACATCAAAGCCGTTCATAAAGGGGTGGTCAAAGTGATGTCCAAGATGGGCATCTCGACCATCCAGAGCTACCGGGGAGCCCAGATCTTCGAGGCAGTGGGGCTTGGGCAAGAGCTGATCGACCGGTACTTTACGGGCACCGCATCCCGGTTGGGCGGCGTCGGACTGGATATCATCCAAGGAGAAACCCTCAACCGTCACCGGGCGGCTTACCCGCCGGCGCCGGTGGCGGCAAACTTGGACCTAGAGGCCGGAGGCCATTACCAGTGGCGGTGGGATGGCGAGCATCATATGTACAACCCTGATTCCATCGCCAAGCTACAGCATGCAACCCGGGCCAACAGCTATGGCGCCTATAAGGAATTTTCTGATCTGTCGGACGAACAAAACAGGAAATCCGCCACCATCCGCGGGCTGATCAGCTTCAAAAATGTCGGCTCACCCATAAATTTGGATGAGGTGGAACCTGCTTCGGAAATCGTGAAGCGGTTTGCCACGGGAGCTATCTCTTTGGGGTCCATCAGCAAAGAATCCCATGAAACCCTTGCTTTGGCGATGAACCAGATCGGCGCTCGCAGTAACACCGGCGAAGGCGGAGAAGACTTCCACAGGTTCGCCCCCGATGCGGACGGCAGGTCCCGCAACAGTGCGATAAAGCAGGTTGCATCGGGACGGTTCGGCGTTACCAGCAACTACCTGATCAATGCTCAAGACCTGCAGATCAAGATGGCCCAAGGTTCCAAGCCGGGTGAGGGCGGGCAGTTGCCGGGGCATAAAGTGGACGAATATATCGGATGGGTGCGTCACACCATCCCAGGGGTGGAGCTTATCTCGCCGCCGCCCCACCATGACATCTACTCCATCGAAGACCTGGCTCAGCTGATCTATGATCTGAAGTACGCCAATCCTGAAGCAAGGATTCATGTAAAGCTGGTGTCTGAGGTGGGAGTGGGCACCATCGCTGCCGGCGTATCCAAGGGGCATGGCGATGTGGTGCTGATCAGCGGGGACAGTGGCGGCACCGGGGCTTCCCCTGAATCTTCCATCAAACATGCGGGGCTGCCTTGGGAGTTGGGCGTAGCTGAAACCCAACAGGTGCTGGTGATGAACGACCTGCGGGGCCGCATTGTGGTCCAAGCCGATGGACAGCTAAAGACCGGGCGGGATGTTGCGATTGCATGCATGTTGGGAGCTGAGGAGTTCGGATTTTCGACAGCCCCCCTGATCACCTTGGGGTGCATCATGCTTCGGAAATGCCATCTGAACACCTGCTCCGTGGGGATTGCCACCCAAGACCCTGAACTGCGCAGACGCTTTGCCGGACAGCCTGAGCATGTGATCAACTACTTCTTCTTTGTAGCTGAGCACCTGCGGGAGATCATGGCGCAACTTGGTTTTCGTACCGTGGCAGAGATGGTGGGACGGGTGGATATGCTGGAAACCAAAGATGCTGTAGCTCACTGGAAGACCAATGGCATCGATCTTTCCAAGCTGCTCCATAAACCCCAGATGCCCGAGGGAGTGGCTACCCATCGTATACAGGACCAAGATCATGGGTTGGACCATGTTATCGACCGGGAGCTTATCGCCAAGTGCGCCGGCAGCTTGAAACACAGCTCCCCCATGAAGCTAGAGCGCCCCATACGCAACAAAGACCGCACCGTCGGAGCTATGTTGAGCGGCGAGGTTTCCCGCTGCTACGGCGAAGCCGGCCTTCCTGAAGACACTATCCAGATAGCATTTAGAGGGTCTGCAGGTCAGAGCTTCGGGGCATTCCTGGCTGGTGGGATCACCCTCAGCTTGGAAGGCGATGCCAACGATTACATCGGCAAAGGGCTTTCGGGGGGGAAGATCATCGTACGCCCCGCGGCAAACTCGACCTTCACTCCCGAAGAAAACATCATAGTGGGCAATGTTGTGCTGTACGGCGCCACCGGGGGCAAGCTGTTCATCCAAGGGATGGCGGGAGAACGGTTTGCGGTGCGAAATAGCGGCGCCGAAGCTGTCGTGGAAGGGATTGGCGACCACGGTTGCGAGTATATGACCAGTGGCGCCGTTGTGGTATTGGGTCCGACCGGACGCAACTTCGCTGCAGGGATGAGCGGTGGAATCGCCTATGTGCTGGATGAGGATGGAACGTTCCATAGCCGCCATAACCCGGATATGGTGGACCTGGAACCGGTCGTGGATGACGGCGATATAGATGCCCTAAGAAACCTGATCGCAGAACATTATCAGCACACCCGCAGCAACAAAGCCAAGCGGGTGATGGATGACTGGGAGGATATGTTGCCCAAGTTTGTCAAAATCTACCCGCGGGCGTACCGCGCGGCGCTGGAAGCTGCTTTGGAGCCGTCAGTCCGTGGGTGACCCTTCCGGTTTCAAAGAGTACCGTAGACAGCCCCCGGAGCGCCGGGCGGTTCAGGACCGCATTAAAGATTTCGGTGAATTCTATCTGGAGTGGCCCGAAAAACGCATCCAAGAGCAGGGCGCCCGGTGTATGAACTGTGCGGTACCTTTTTGCCACACCGGATGTCCTCTGGGAAACCTGATCCCGGACTGGAACGACCTGGTGTACCAGGGACGCTGGCAGGAAGCTCTGGCTTCTCTTCTGTCCACCAACAACTTTCCGGAGTTCACCGGCAGGCTTTGTCCGGCGCCTTGTGAAGGAGCTTGTGTGCTGGCTATCAACGAAGCTCCCGTGACCATCGAATACATCGAAAAAGCCATAAGCGACAAGGGCTTTGAGGAGGGCTGGATCCGTCCTGAACCCCCTGCGGTACGCACCGGCAAAAAGGTGGCGGTGGTCGGGTCTGGGCCCGGCGGGCTGGCGGCCGCCCAGCAGTTGAACCGGGCTGGACATCATGTGACGGTGTTCGAAAGGGACAACTACATCGGCGGATTGCTGACCTTGGGGATTCCCGACTTCAAGCTGGATAAGGCATTGGTTCGCCGCCGGGTCGATGTGATGAAGCAGGAAGGAATCGAGTTCAGGACCGGCATAAATGTGGGAGTTGACTACCCGGTGCAAGACCTGGAAAACAGCTATGATGCTGTCTGCTTGGCGGGCGGGTCCACTCAAGCCCGGGATCTGACGGTTCCCGGAAGGGATCTGAAGGGCATTCACCTGGCGATGGAATACCTGACCCAGCAGAACAAGCTGCTGGCTGGAGAGCAGGTGAATCCCCAAGACAGGATCACCGCCGAAGGGAAGCGCGTGGTTATATTGGGTGGCGGGGATACGGGCGCCGACTGTTTGGGCACTGCTCACAGGCAGGGCGCTGATGTGGTGTACCAGTACGAATTGCTCCCAGAGCCGCCCGTAAGCCGAGCCCATGACAACCCTTGGCCCCAGTGGCCCATCATCCTGAGGTCTTCGGCTGCGCATGAAGAAGGCGGAATCCGAGATTACAACATCCTGACCAAGGGATTTTCAGGTCAGGATGGACAGGTCAAGGTGCTTCATGCCGTCCGGCTGCGGTGGGGGCCGCGGGATGCCAACGGAAGGCCGACGATGGAAGAGGCGCCTGGCAGCGAGTTCGATCTGGAAGTTGATCTGGCGCTCTTCGCGTTGGGTTTCCTTCACCCCGAACATGGCAGGATGTTGACCGATCTTGCCTTGGAACAAGATGCTAGGGGCAATGTCAAGGTTGACGAACACCGGATGACCAGCCGGCCGGGGATTTTTGCCGCCGGGGATATGGCCCGAGGCCAATCCCTGATAGTGTGGGCCATTGCCGAAGGCCGCGAAGCTGCCCACCACATAGATGCTTATCTTATGGGCACGACCCAGCTACCCCGGTCCATCCGCTAGCCTCAATATGCGCGGATGCTATTTGGCAAGGCCGCGCACCGCTTGGGCAAAGGCTTCAACCTCATCTTCGGTGTTGAAGAAGTGCAGGGATGCGCGAACGCATCTGTGGTAACTCACCTGTCTGCAGATGATTCTATGTTGTCCCCATAGGTGGGCCACCACCTTTTCCGGCTCCCATCCCTCCAAGGTGAAGGTCACCAACCCAGAAGAAGTGCCGGGTTCCAACGAGGAAAGCACCGTGGCTCCGGGAATCTCCGAAAGCAAACTTTTCAACGTTGCAGCCAACCTGAGGTCCTTGGCTTCGATATCCTCCAAGCCGGCGTCTCGAACATACTTCACCGCCTGCAGCATCCCTGCACGTAGGGGTGAGCTGTGGGAAGTAATTATGAACTTGTCGATGGAATCGGTGAGGGGTTCGAACTCGTAGGGTGTTTCTCGGGAAACAACAGCCCGTCCGGCAACCTTCACAGGTTGTATTTGGGGGATCATGTCTTTCTTGATGTAGAGGGCGCCCGTTCCTTCCGGCCCCAGCAACCACTTCTGACCGGCGATGGAGTAGAAGTCGCAGTCGATATCCTTCACATCCAACGCAATATGCCCAGCGGTCTGAGCTCCATCCAGCAGCAGCATAGTCCCGAAACCGCGGCTCATGGCCCGTATCTCCTTGACCGGCATCCGCAAACCGCAGAAATACTCGATGTGACTTATGAAGATGAGCCGGGTCTTGGAGGTTACAGCATCTTCGAACTTGGTAAGGATGGAAGCTTTATCATCGCCGGGGCCCACTTCCAGCACCTTGACATCCACGCCATGCCGGTGGCGTTGGTAGTAGCTTGGAACCAGCACAGAGCTGTGTTCCAGGTTGCACGTTACGATCTCATCGCCCGGTTGCCATGATATCCCGTTTATGACGATGTTCAGGCCGTCGGTGGTGTTGTGGGTAAGGCATATCTCATCGGGAGAAGCATTCAGAAGCGCACCCACTTCCGCCTTGAGTTGGCCGTCGATCTCCTTGCTGCTTTCGTACACCTCAGGGCAGGTGGGGCCATTCAGGTTTTCGTACTCCAGCCTGTCCACGGTAGCATCAATGACCGATCTTGGAGATGGCCCGGACCATCCGGTGTTCACGTAGACCATGTTTTGGCATGTGGGGATCTGCTGGCGAATCAGATCAATGTTCATGTTGGGCATACTTAACTCCTGACAGCCGTAGGCAATCTACGGCCAAATGGGCTGTTCTTTCATTACACAACCCAGCTTTCTCCCCTATAAGCCATATCCCAGAAGAGGTACTCGTAGCGGAAGCTGGTCAGGTAGGTTTCTTCCATTTTGGCGACCTCGGATGGGCTTGCTTCGGTGGCAAGCTGGTCGGCCTTCGAACGCGCCCATTGAGCTAGGGCTGCATACTCAGGATCGGTGTACATACCTATCCACTGGGCATAGAGGGGCGCGCCAGCGGCGGCTCCGCGCTTGGAAAGGTGGTCGCCTATCTCCCAGTAGCCCCACTGGCAAGGCAAGAATGATGCTGCCAGCTCAGAAAAGGAACCTTGGTGGGCGACGTTCAGCAAAAAATTGGTGTAAGCCAATGTGGTGGGCGCTGCCTTGGCTCCTTCCAGATCGGCGGTGGTGATGCCAAATTGGGCGCAATAGCTGCGGTGAAGGTCCATCTCGATGTTCAGTGTCCCGTCGAGGAGCTTGGCGAACCAGCCCATCGTATCCAGATCAGGCGCTCTGGCTGATGCCAGAGCCAGCATTCTGCTGTATTCGATCAGGTAAAGATAGTCCTGGCGGATGTAATATTTGAACACCTCCACATCCAGGGTGCCATCTCCGATTCCGGTGATGAAGGGATGTTTCAGGATAGCTTGGCGTATCCCGTAGGCCTTTTCTTCCACATCGTCGGCAAAGCCCAACCTGATACCTCCGGCGGGGGCGCCAGAATCACCGTGAGTATACCGTTGCCGCTACCAAGGCACAACCGAGGCTGCGTGGCAACTGTGTTTAGTCGCCATGCACCTCCCACGGCAGCCTTATGGGGCCATGTTGCATGGGCTTGCCGCTATATACTATCATCAGAGCCAAGACCGACCATAGGAGCAGGCCCCCATGGGTTACCGGCCAGCCAAGATGATCAATGAGCTGAAGAGCATAGTCGGCCCGGATTATGTGATCTCCCATCCAGAAGATCTGCTTGTCTACGAGTACGACGGCTCGGTGGATAAAGCTACACCTCAGGCAGCAGTGTTCCCAGCAACGACGGCGGAAGTCAGCCGGGTGGTTGCGTTGGCCCACCAAGAAAATGTACCCGTGGTGGGCCGGGGGTCTGGCACTGGCCTCAGCGGCGGCGCGATAGCATCGCAGGGCGGCCTCCAGGTGGTGTTGACGCGTATGAAAGATATCTTGGAGATAGACCCGGAAAACCGGTTGGCTGTGGTGGAACCCGGTGTGATCAACCTGGACCTGGATAATGCCGCCCGAAGGCAGGGGATGCGCTATGCGCCCGACCCATCCAGTCAGAGGGCGTGCAGCCTTGGCGGCAACATAGCTGAGAATGCCGGCGGGCCTCATTGTCTTGCCTACGGCGTCACCACCAACCATGTTCTGGGGATGGAGGTTGTACTCGAAGATGGGTCGGTGGTCTGGTTGGGCGGCAATGCGCAAGAAACGCCGGGTTACGACCTTCGGGGAGTCTTTGTAGGTTCGGAAGGCACTTTCGGCATTGCCACCAAGATCGTCCTTCGATTGCTTCCTGTTCCTGAAGCTGTCAGGACCCAGCTGGGCATATTCCCGGATATAGATTCAGCTTGCACCGCGGTTTCCAGCATCATCGGACAAGGCGTGGTCCCAGCTGCCATGGAGATGATCGATTCGGTGTCCATCCGCGCTATCTTGAATGTCGCCAAGGATGTTTTCCCCGCCGACGCCGGGGCGGTCCTGTTGGTGGAGGTGGAAGGGGTGGAAGAAGAGGTTGATGAACTCAGCAGCCGCATCGAAGCATCCATGTTCGATACGGGAGCCACCGACGTAAAGACAGCTGTCGATGCGAAGGAACGGGAACGCTTATGGCACGCCCGCAAGGGAGCATTCGGAGCTCTGGGCGCCTTGGCTCCCAACTACTATCTTGTGGATGCTGTGGTTCCCCGGACACGACTGGCAGAGATGCTGTCTGAGGTGGGGAATATAGCTGTGAAACACGACCTCCTTGTAGCCAACGTGTTCCATGCAGGAGACGGCAACCTCCACCCATGTATCGCTTTCGATGAGCGGAAGCCTGGGACCTTGGAACGAGTGATGCAAGCTGGCGGTGAGATGCTGGAGATTTGCGTCGGAATGGGCGGCACATTGTCGGGGGAACATGGCGTAGGCTTGGAAAAGAAGGCGTACATGCCACTGGTTTACAGCGATGACGATATGGCTGTGATGATGGGGGTGCGCAATGCTTTTTCTCCATCGGGCACATTTAATCCGGGCAAGATATTCCCCGGCGGCCCGGAATATCAGGGATCGGTCCAAGGTCATGCGGTGGCGGGTGTAGCTTCAGGGGACTACATATGATTGGCATCGGTGGGTGGCTGGCGTTCTGCCGGAAAACGTCGACCACCCAAGATGGTGATTCGACCTGCTGAATAGACCAGAGATAGATAGCGCCGGAACCGCAACAGCTTCGCCGGAATGGCTGGCCGACCATGCTGTCGACGGCGTCATCCCGGGCGCCGCCGTTTTTCCAAGCGATGTGGAAGGGGTTTCCAAGGAACTGGAATCGGCATACCGGAAAGGATTGGCTGTCCTTCCGTGGGGCGGCGGCGCGCAAGTGGGGCTGGGGAACCTGCCGCGGAAGCTCGATCTGTTACTGGGCACATCCGGGTTGGCCAACCTGGTCTACCATGAACCCGCCGACTTGGTGGCATCGACCCAAGCAGGCATGACAATGGCTTCCCTCCGGGCTGAGTTGGCTAAAGGAGGGCAAACCCTTCCCTTGGACGCACCCTTTCCTGATCGAGCCACCATCGGCGGGATCATTGCAACGAACTATGCTGGGCCGTCGCGTATGTCCTTCGGCGGGCCCAGGGACTGGCTGATCGGCATCAAGGTGGCGGGTTCTGACGGACGAGTCACAAAAGCCGGGGGGCGGGTTGTCAAAAACGTGACCGGATATGACCTGAACAAGCTGTACACCGGATCCTTGGGAACGTTGGGCGTCATCGTAGAAGCAAATTTCAAGCTGGCTCCCCTTCCCGAAGAAAGTGCTTCCATCTTCGCCACATTCGATGGTCCGACAAGTGCGTTTCGAGCTGCCAAAGCCCTTATGAGCCAGAGCTATTCCCCCCAAGCTCTCCAGCTGGTCGATGCCACCTTGGCCAACAGGCTGTCCTTGGCAACCACAGCGCCTGGGGGGGTTGGGGTGTTGGCGCTTCATTCCGGCCTCCGGTCGGCTGTCCGGCGGAAGGTGGATGACACTTCCAAGGTTCTTACCCAAGAAGGAGCACAAAAGGTTGATCTTCATGGAGCGAATGCTGCGAATCTGTGGCAAGGACTGATCGACCTGGACTGGACCGATGATGACGGGCCGGATATGGCTCTACAAACATCGCTGCTGCCTTCGCAGGTTGAAGGGTTCTATTCGGAGACATCAACCCAAGAAGAAGGTTTCCGAAAGGCTGTAGTGGTGGATGCAGGTTCTGGGTTGGTGAAGCTGCTCTACTGGAAGGATGGGCCGGATTCCGGTTCTGCAGCTGCCATGTTGGCGTTGATTGATGAGGTGAAAGTCAAAGCACGTAGCTACGGGTCGAATGTGGTGGTGCAACGGTGTCCCGCCGCTGTGAAAGAAAAGATCGACGTTTGGGGAGGGCCGATTCAAGGATTGGACATAATGCGCCGCATCAAAGCCCACCTGGACCCATCGAACATCCTGAGTCCGGGCCGTTTTGTCGGAAGGATATGAGATGACCCTGCCCTTGAACAGCGAGAAGGGTTTTACGGAGGTCGATGTTCCGTCGGATGCCGATCTTTACCGTTGCGTCCACTGTGGATTGTGCTTGAGCGCATGTCCGACTTACACCGAGCTCAGCTTGGAAACCGAGTCCCCAAGGGGCCGGATCGCACTGATGAAAGCGGTCAAAGAAGGGCGCCTTGGGATCAGCGAGCGGGTTGCCAGCCACTGGGACCTGTGCCTACAGTGCCGTGCTTGTGAAGCTGTATGCCCATCGGGTGTTCCCTTTGGGCGGATCATGGAATACAGTCGAAGCCAGGCTGTCGTCCGGGGGAAGGGTTCCAAACGACACAACCTGATGACCAAAGTTTTTCTTGAGGGTGTCCTCCCGCGTCTGTGGGTCCTCCGAGCGGGGGCTGCCTTGATGCGGATATATCAGCTCTGGGGCTTTCAGAAATTGCTCCGCAAGTCGGGCATTTTCAGGTTGTTGCCATCAAGCATAAGAGAGATGGAAGAAGGACTTCCTGCCTTTTCTCCCCGCTTTTTTGGCACGACCCCTTCTGTGTATCGTGCTCAAGGTGAACGGCGAATGACGGTTGGTCTCTTGAGCGGTTGTGTGATGCCGTTGGTGCAAGGGCCCACCATGGAAGCTACTGTGCGGGTGCTCACCCGAAACGGCTGCGATGTTATCGCGCCTGTCAGCCAAGGTTGCTGCGGCGCACTGACGCGCCATGGCGGAAGGATGAAACATGCCAGAAAGATGGCAAAGGTCAATATAGATGCTTTCATGGGTGCGGGCGTGCAAAAGGTGGTGACGGCATCTGCCGGCTGCGGCTCTGCGATGAAAGAGTATGGGGAGCTTCTCAAGGATGATCCAGAATATGGAGAGCGAGCAGCAAGGTTCGAGGCGATGACGGTAGATATAACCGAGTTTCTGGTGAGCTTGCCCTTCCGTCCCCCCAAGGGAGCATTGCACCGCAGGATAACCTATCAGGACCCTTGCCATCTAGCTCATGCCCAGGGCATCGCCCAAGCCCCCAGGGCCATCCTCAGCTCCATTCCAGGGTTGGAGATGTTGGAGCTGAATGATGGAAGCAAGTGCTGCGGGGCAGCCGGAATCTACTCCTTGACCCACCGCCAGCTATCCCGCAGGTTGATGAGGTCCAAGATGAAAACGATCGTTGCCACCGGGGCGGAAGCGGTTGTCACAGCGAACCCCGGTTGCATGATCCAGATAGAAGCGGGTTTTCGAGACCTGGACAGCTCCCAGCAGGTCTACCATGTTGTCGATATCTTGGATGAATCCTACCGACGGGAGGATGACGCATCTCTTTAATCTCGTTGGTGAGCTTTCAGCCCGTTGGGTCCGGCAAGAAACACATAAAGGTCTATTTGGGAATGCTGCTTGTCCCCGTAGTGCTGTTTGCTGCTTGTGGGGGTGGATCCGGCCCAGAAGAGACGGTCAAGGACTACTACGCCGCAATATCAGCCGGCGATCCTGAGCGTTTGGCGGCCACCTTCGTCCCAGGGGTTGAAGAAAGCATCGCAGGAGCTGCACTGCTGCCCGTTTCCATCACCAACCTGGCTGTCGAGCTGGAAGCAGAATATTCGGAAAGCGCCAAGGTGCTGGCCGAATACGATGCGGATTTTCTTGTTGAAACCTCTGCAAAGGTCAGGTTCCACCTAGAAAGGCAGTCCGGCAGGTGGCTTATCGCCGATATCGAAGCTGTGGCATCTTCCCGGAGATGAGTCAGCTATTCTGTTGAGTTGGCTGCAAAGGACCGCTGAGCAGCAGCAACTCCGGCCCCGTAAGCAACCTCGTAGCCTTCCTCAGACAGGATCCGTTCCATGGCGGACAGAAGTGAAAGAATGTTGCTTTCTTCGGCGGACCCGCCCATCACACCGATGCGCCACACCCGGTTGGCAATCTCGCCCAAGCCGCCAGCTATCTCGATGTTGTACTCTTTGAGCAGACGGCCGCGGACTTTAACCTGGTCCACACCTTCTGGAACAACCACGGTGGTCAGTGGGTTCAAGCGGTAGGACTGGTCGGCGAACAGGCCCAGTCCAAGGGCTGTAACCCCGGCCCTCAGCCCGGCAGCAACGCGGGCATGGCGCTGAAGTCGGTTGTCCAGACCTTCTTCCATAGCCATACGAAGAGCTTCCCGCAGTGCGTAGATCATTGATATGGGTGCGGTGTGATGGTACTGGTGGCGGTCTCCCCAGTAGGTTTGCAGGGTGGATAGGTTCAGGTAGAAGCTCTGCACCGGACTTTTCCGGTCTTGCATCGCCTGCACAGCCCTGGGGCCCAAGCTGATGGGCGCCAAGCCTGGAGGTGCGCCGATGCATTTCTGTGTGCAGCTATGGCACACATCCAGGTCCCACGCATCCATATCCACCAGTTCTCCGCCGAGGGAGGTCACAGCATCAACGATAAGCAGGGAATCATAGCTATGTACCAGCTTTGCTATCTCCGGCAATGGGCTGAGCACTCCCGTGGAGGTTTCGCCGTGGACCACGCTGACCGCTTTCACTTTGCTGTGCTTTTTCAGTTCATCTTCCAAGGGGGTCAGGTCAGGGCCGACAGCTTCGCCCCAGGTCAGTTCGACCTTCCGCACATCTGCTCCCACCCTTCCGGCGGTGTCGGCAGCACGGTTGCCAAAATGCCCGTTGATTACGCAGATGACCACGTCGCCCGGCTCGACCAGGTTGCAAAAAGCAGCTTCCACCCCAGCAGAGCCGGTGCCGGAGAGGGGTAGGGTCAGCGGGTTGGATGTGCGGAACATCATCTGGAGCATCTCCATCACATCATCCATAACCTGCACAAAGTACGGGTCCAGATGCCCCAGTATCGGGGCGGACATCGTTCGCAGCACACGGGGATGGACACTGCTGGGACCCGGTCCCATCAGCATCCGATATGGTGGGCTGAACTCTTCCATGTAGTTGCTCATATTACCTTCCATCAAAAAGCTGGACCAAGCCCGACCCGTGTCCGGCGCCGGGTAGCTGATGCTGGGCGGGCTTGGACACCTGCTGATTTGCAGCCGTGGAGCTGGGCGCTAGGTGACGGGGGATGCACCCCCATCAATGTTGACAGCAATGCCCGTCAGGTAGCTGGCGCGTTCCGATGCCAAGAAGGTGATCACATCACCCGCCTCCTCAGTTTCGCCGATCCGTCCCAGAGGCAGGTTCCTGGCCTTGGACATCTCGTCATAAAACCCTTCCAGGTTCAGGTCGGGGTTTCGGACGTTAGCTTGGGCAAAGCGTCGTTCATGCTGACCGCTCTTGATGAGCCCAATGCACACCGATGTTACCAGAATATTGTCTTTTGCAAGGTCTTTGGATAGTGCTTTCGTGACAGCTATTCCTGCCGCCCTGGATATGGATGTGGGCATTGAACTGGCTCCGGGAGCCTTGGCTGCCAGGTTGGTTACGTTGATGATTCTGCCGCCGCCCACCTTGCGCATATGGGGGATGGCTCCCCGGGCGAACCTGATGGCTGCCCAAAGCTTCAGATCAAAATCCGATTGCCACTCTTCATCGGTCACCGATTCGAAGGGATGTGCGGCAGACTGCCCAGCATTGTTGACGAGGATATCCAGCCTGCCAAAGGTTTGGGTTGTGGCGCGTATCACCCGTTCGATGTCTCCCGACGATGTAATATCGGCTTGTATCGGCAGCACCGTGCCTTCGGTCCTGATTTTGATCTCCCGGGCTGCATCGTCCAAGACTTCTTGGCGGCGAGCGCAGATAACCACCTTGGCTCCCTCATCACACATGCGCCAAGCTGCTGATCGGCCGATCCCATAGCTCCCACCGGTGATTATGGCGACCTTGTCCTTGAGTCCCAAGTCCATTGGCCCCCCTCCTCTCCCATAAGCAGCTGGAATAAAGGAATAATTGGAACAATTATATCACCGCAAGCAAGAAACTTAAGGTTTGCCAACTAGGGATTTCTGAGGGTTTGCATGGTCTCAGGAAGTAGGGGAAGCAGGTCGGTTGCCAATACGCCCGCATCGCCCATGCTCTTGCGAAGCGCCTCGCCTGCAGCCCCGTGGATGTATACGCCGCAACATGCGGCATCGGCGGGAGGCAAGCCCTGAGCTATGAGTCCGGCTATCATTCCTGCCAATACATCTCCGGTTCCACCCGATGCCAGGGCCGGATTGGCGAAGGGGCTGATGCAGAGCCCAGCATCCGGCGTGGCTATCACAGTGTAAGCCCCCTTCAATACAACCGTCTGATTCCACCGCTGGGCTGCTTCGAGGGCTGCATCTTCCCGGCACTCCTGAATATGGGATGTGGGAACTCCGGTGAGGGTGGACATTTCCCCGGGATGCGGAGTAAGGACCATCTGGGAGGTTATGGACTTCCACCAACCATCTATGCGGGCAAGGTTGTTGAGCCCATCCGCATCTATCACCACCGGCACAGCAGGCTGGGGCGGCTGGACCAGCAACTCCTTGATAAGCTCCACCAAGTCAGGAGATGAACCAAAGCCGCAGCCCAGAAGCAGAGCATCGCAGCCTTCTAAGGCACCCTTGATCAGTGGCGCAGCATCAATGCTAAAACCACCTTCAGCATCGGCCGGGACGGGATTATGGATCACCTCGGTGAGCTTGGATGCCAGGTAGGGATAGATGCATTCAGGTGAAGCGAGGGTCACCAGTCCAGAACCAACCCTGGCTGCTCCTTGAGATGCAAGATACGCTGCGCCGACATAGCGGCGGGAGCCAGCCACCACCAAGGTGTGCCCGAAGGTGCCTTTGTGGGAGCTTGGAGACCTCTCCGGAAGATTGTCGGCTGCCCTTTGGGGGGTGAGAAGCTCGGTGTGTATGTCGTTGTCCAGACCCCTTGGGATGCCTATGTCCACGATGTGCAGATCGCCTCGCTCGGCAGAGCCGGGAAACCGGTAGTGGCCCAGCTTGGGATAACCGAAGGCGATGGTGTGATCGGCGCCGGCACAAGCAGCATCGGTTGCGCCTGTATCAGCATCCATTCCTGTCGGGACATCCAGGGCAAGGGTTATCACGCGGTTTCTCATCGACCGAGCTCGGCCCAAGGCCAGCATCGCCTTTTGCAGTGCGCCTTGCAGGGGCCGGGTTCGGCCCGTTCCGAGTACGCCATCTATGACCAGCACAGAGCTGAACAGAAAACCCTCTAAAGCTGAGAGATAGGGGTCGCCGGAACAGGAGATGATCCTGACCCCCAAGGATTCGGCGGAAGCCAGATTCTCGTCATGGGCAGGTCGGGATGATACAAGAAATGCAACGACTTCAGCGCCCCGCCTCTGAAGGTGACGGGCAGCTACAAGAGCATCTCCACCGTTGTTTCCAGGGCCGACCAAGACCAGGATTTTCGAACCGGCGATGGCTCCCAAAAGGGAAACGCAAAGTTGAGCGACCGCCAGCCCTGCATGTTGCATAAGCTCATCGGAGCTCACGCCACCGGCGGCGCTGGCAGCTTCCAGGCGGCGCATCTGGTCAACGGTGACTATCTTCATCTTCCCGATATCCTACTACGAAAGCAACCGCATAATCCCTGGAGTGGGACAAACTCAGAGACAGATCATGGACACCCAAGCTCTGGGCCCTGAGATAAGCCCGATTGTACAACACAATGTAGGGTGCGCCACTGCTGCGCCGGGCGACTTCGATATCTTTCCATCCGACGCTTCTAACCCCGGCGCCGAGGGCCTTCATCGTTGCTTCCTTTGCGGCAAACCGGGCTGCCAGGTTTGGGGCTCGACCCCGGCAGTAGGATATTTCGTCGGGTGTGTAGATGCGCTGGAGGAACCTTTCTCCGAAACGTTCCAGCACCCTGCCGATGCGGGGTATCTCGATTATATCTACGCCGGTAATCAGCAACCCAACCCACCGAACATGTCATTTTATGTCAGCGCCGCACAGCCTTGAGGTCTTCCATCACCTTGGAAACGGAATAGGTCCGGTTCAAGGTGTAAAAATGGATGCCGGCCGCACCGTTGACCCAAAGGTCCTGCGCCTGCTTCGACGCATGCTCTGCGCCGATCTCACGAACGGCATCGTCATCATCGGCGAACCGGTCGAGCTTGGCATCCAGGTCCTTGGGTATCCGGGCCCCGCAGAGGGCGGTGAACCGTCGAATCTGGCTGGCGCTGAGGATGGGCAGGAGTCCGGCTATGACAGGAACATCTATGCCCCAGCGGTCAACCCTTTCCATGAAACGATAGTAGTCGGCGTTGTCGAAGAATAGCTGGGTGATCAAAAATTTGGCTCCAGCTTCCACCTTCTTCTTGAGATAATCCAGGTCGCTTTCAAAGCCGGGAGATTCCAGATGCCCTTCTGGAAAGCATGCAGCTCCTATGGCAAAGTCATGGTCTTTGCTAAGGTGTTCGATCAACTCCGAAGCATACTTGTACCCGCCTTCGACGGGAACAAACTGAGTTTCTCCTCTGAGGGCGTCACCCCGAAGGCCCAGAACGTTTTCGATCTTTGCCGGGGCCAGAAGCTCCAACGTAGCCTCGACCTCTTTCCGTGTCTGGGCTGCGCAGGTTATGTGGCACATCACTTCCATGTCCGTTGCTTCTTTGATGCGCTTTACGATGCCTATGGTCTTGTCCCGGGTGCTCCCACCGGCTCCATAGGTTACCGACACAAAGTCGGGGTTTTGCATTCGGAGAATATCGATATTTCGGAAGAGGGTCTCCACACCCTGCTCGGTGTTGGGTGGAAAGAACTCGAAGGAGATGGTCCGCTTGCCAGATGCTAATATTTCAGTGATTTTCATGATTTTATGTTCGGACAGTTACCCAGATGTACGGCCAAGATACCCTAGCTGAAGTGCTCCAAGGCTGCTTGGTAATCTTCAGAAGTGTTTAAGTCCAGGAGGATTTCTTGGGTATCCATTTCCAGCCTCTGGGTACGGTCTTCGTACTTTCTTACAAGGGCTTTGATCCCTTGGGCGCCCTCTTGTATCTCAGTCAACTCAGGAAGCAAAGAAGCGTCGATGATTATCGGGTGCCCTCCTTTGCCCTTATAGGTCGGAATCGTGAACAAATATGGGGCACCCGGCGCAGCATTGGCACTGAGATGGCTCTTCATGACACGTCGTATCGAGTCCGGGGTGCGGGGTTGGTCTACATTGAGTACAAGTATTGCCTTCTCTCTGGATGTTTGGTCTGCGCCGAGCAGCTTTCGGATGCCTGCCTTTATAGAGGTGGTCTTGCCTTGGCGGTAGTCGGGATTGTTTATCCATTCTACCGCGGGCGCCTTTTCCAACAACGGCGTCAGGCTATCTGACCTGTGGCCCAGCACCACCACCGTGCGAGATACGCCAGCTTGATTTAGGGAGTTTATTTGATATTCGATGAGGCTTAAGCCACAGAAGGGCAACAGTGCTTTGAACTGGCCCATGCGGGTGGATTCTCCGGCTGACAATAGAAGGGACGCGATACTGCTATTATCCGGGGGTGGAGGAGTGGAAGCCACCTGCTTTTTAGTCGGACAGGGCGCTAGCAGCTAGTCCCTTAACCACCGCCCGGTCAAAATATTTTTGGTCCATCTTCATCGGGCCGCCGGAACTCCGGTGACGCCGCATGATTATTTCAGACATGATGCTCACCGCCAACTCCTCAGGGGTCAGTGCTCCGATGTCCAACCCGATGGGTGCATGAACATCCATCAGACGCTCCACGGGGACGCCAAGCTGTATCAAGCGCTGGTAGATCATGATTGTCTTGCGCCGGCTCCCCAGAAGGCCCACGTACTGAGCGGGAGTCCTGACGGCCGATTCCAAAGCCAGGTCGTCGAACCAGTGACCCCTGGTAGCTATGACTATGAAGGTGTTGGCGTTGACCGGCACCTTGTCCATCGCCTTGGTGTAGTCAGGGACCACTATCGTATCTTCAGCGCCGGGGAAGCGCTCTGGGTTGGCAAACTGGGCCCGGTCATCCACCACGTAGATACGAAAGCCCAGCAGCATAGCCAGGTTGTAGGTTGCTTTGGCTACATGTCCACCTCCAACTAGGACCAAGGTTGGCGGGGTGGTGAAACCTTCGACATAGAGCTCGGCGCCGAACTGGGTTGCGATGTATTCGTTGGTCCCCAGGTCAGCCACCCCGCGTGCACCATCAAGGGCGATTTCGTCCAGCTCAGCATCGCCCAAGGAGCCAAGGGTGGAACCATCTTCTTTGAGCAGTATCTTGGCGCCGGGATATCCCCGCCCGTCCGCCGTTTTCACCACCATTGCCACAGCTACGGGGTTGCCGCTTTCGTAGGCTTGGAGCATTTCGTGGCCGTAATCCAAGAAGTCTTGGGGCTCCCAAAAGGGCTCCAAGAAGAAATACATGGTGCCGCCGCACACAAGGCCGTCACGGGCGGCGATATCTTCATTGAGCAGATAATCTCGGTACTCGGGACCGCCCTTGCGGCGCAGGATCTCTTTGGCAGCAAACCAGATGTCGCCCTCGACGCATCCCCCGCCCAAGGTGCCCACGCCGCTGCCATCTTGGCGCACCAGCAGCTTGGCTCCGGGCTTTTGGGGGGTGGAACCCTTGGTATGCACCACCGTCGCCAGAACACAAGGTTGCTTTCGTTCCAGAAGGTCTACTGCTTCTTCTATAGCTTCTTTCATCATCGTACTTCCCATCCGTCATGTCCGACCAGCGAAGGCGGGCGGGGCTGACGGATGCTTGGGCTAAACGCCATGTACGCCCAAACCCGGAGCTTCATTCATTGTCCTAAGGATAACAGAGTAGGGCTGCGGATTCAATTCCGCAGCTTCGCCGTGACTGTTCAGACTCCATGAGTTGAATCTTGAGGCCCTCCCCAGATTGTCGTCCCGAACGCAGTGCTAGGAGCCTGTCCGAGGATTCGTTTCTGGACACGAAAAACGCCACGCAATAACCTGCTTACAGCAATCTGGACTTTGTCGTGGAGTAATTAGCATCTTTACACTCCACTAATGACGCATATCGTCTTTACACTCCACTAATGACGCATATCGTTTGGAACATTGTTTCTCGGACAGACTCCTAGCCCCCGAATGCTGATTCCGAACCCACCACTGTCATGCCGGACACCCTTACCGTCATTCCGAGTGCCTCCATTGTCATTCCGAGCGCTCCCCATTGTCATTCCGAGTGCCTCCATTGTCATCCCGAACCTCCCCATTGTCATTCCGAGCGCTCCCCATTGTCATCCCGAACCTCCCCATTGTCATTCCGAGCGCCCCCATTGTCATCCCGAACCTCCCCATTGTCATTCCGAGTGCCTCCATTGTCATCCCGAACCTCCCCATTGTCATTCCGAGTGCCCCCATTGTCATTCCGAACCTCCCTACTGTCATTCCGAGTGAAGCGAGGAATCTAAGGTCTTCATCTGATGGCTGGTCCATTTCTACGATGACCTATCGTGCGGGCAGGCACCTTAGATTCTTCGTCGTGCGCTCCTCAGAATGACGGGGAGGGGCACTCCTCAGAATGACAGAGAGGGGCGCTCCTCAGAATGACAGAGAGGGGCACTCCTCAGAATGACGGGGATAAATTGTCGTTCCGAACGCCCCTACTGTCATTCCGAGCGCTCCCCATTGTCATTCCGAGTGAAGCGAGGAATCTAAGGTCTTCATCTGATGGCTGGTCCATTTCTACGATGACCTATCGTGTGGGCAGGCACCTTAGATTCTTCGTCGTGCGCTCCTCAGAATGACAGAGAGGGGCGCTCCTCAGAATGACAGGGAGGGGCGCTTCTCAGGTTGACGGGGAGCGGCGCTCCTCAGGATGACGGGGAGGGGCGCTCCTCAGAATGACAGGGAGGGGCGCTTCTCAGGTTGACGGTGAGGGGCGCTTCTCAGGTTGACGGTGAGGGGCGCTCCTCAGGTTGACGGGGAGGGGCACTTCTCAGGTTGACGGGGAGGGGCACTTCTCAGGTTGACGGGGAGGGGTGCTTCTCAGGTTGACGGTGAGGGGCGTTCCTCAGGTTGACGGTGAGGGGCGCTTCTCAGGTTGACGGGGATAAATTGTCGTTCCGAACGCCCCCATTGTCATCCCGAGTGCTCCCCATTGTCATCCCGAGTGCTCCCCATTGTCATCCCGAGTGCTCCCCATTGTCATCCCGAGTGAAGCGAGGAATCTAAGGTCTCCCTCTGATGGCTGGTCCATTTCTACGATGACCTATCGTGGGGGCAGGCACCTTAGATTCTTCGTCGTGCGCTCCTCAGAATGACAGAGAGGGGCGCTCCTCAGAATGACAGAGAGGGGCGCTCCTCAGAATGACAGAGAGGGGCGCTCCTCAGAATGACAGAGAGGGGCGCTCCTCAGAATGATAGAGAGGGGCGCTCCTCAGAATGATAGAGAGGGGCGCTCCTCAGGTTGACGGGGAGGGGCGCTCCTCAGAATGACAGAGAGGGGTGCTCCTCTGAATGACAGAGAGGGGCGCTCCTCAGGTTGACGGGGAGGGGCACTCCTCAGGTTGACGGTGAGGGGTGCTTCTCAGGATGACGGGGAGGGGCGCTCCTCAGGTTGACGGTGAGGGGTGCTTCTCAGGTTGACGGGGAAGGGGTGCTTCTCAGGTTGACGGGGATAAATTGTCGTTCCGAACGCCCCTACTGTCATTCCGAGTGCTCCCCATTGTCATTCCGAGTGCTCCCCATTGTCATTCCGAGTGAAGCGAGGAATCTAAGGTCTCCCTCGTCGGGTTCCTGGCCGGGGAACCGGCTTAGCCACAGGGACGGAACGTCAAGCCCACCTCCACGTCCCTGTTCGAGAGGCCGCGGCTACTTCACATTCGCTTCGAAACTCCCTCTGAATGACAAATGGCGGTCTCCTGTTCCTGCTTGGCGCGGGCGGGCGCTTTGCGGGACTTGGCCACAGGCTCCCACAGGGGTATGGCCCTGCGAAATTCTTCCTGCACCAATCGGTTATCTCTACCCAGCTTTTGAGCCAGCGAACCGGCGAGCCAGCTTTGAAACTCGGCTTTCCTTGCCATTTCGTCCATGGAACCAAGAATGTGCCGGATATCGCTGGAACTCATCAATCCTAAGCGATGCCTGCTTCCCCAAGATTCCATGACCTTCCGAGATGCCATGAGCTCTTCTCCGAACCCTTTGTATATGGCGATCCGGTCTGTTAATCGCTCATCGTGGATGAGGTTTTCAGCAGCATTACCCTCTAGAAAGGCCTCCGGTGGCAGCGTGTCCTTCATCTCTTCATGGACCAATTCATGACTCACCAAACCCCTCAATTGCTCGTCGGAAGCTCCTGCCCAGCGCCTGGTCTTGATGAAGATCCAATGCTCTCCACCGATACGGTGGCCGATAGCCTCCCACCCGGAGAACGAGCTGAGCCGGTTGTCTTTGGGTGTATTATGCTCGTCTTGAATTCGCGTAATCCAAGCCATGGATTCCCTGCTCTCCTCCACCCATGCGAGGCTCACCGAACGGTTCATTCTGGGATACATGGGGATGAGCTGGGTGGCAATTGCGTACAGACGCCCGTCGTTAGCGTTTATCGCTTTTTGTTGTCGGGCAAGGAATAGCTTGTTTAGTTCTATCTGCACACTGCCTTTCGATGGCGACGGCGCGTTGGACCCCAGTATTTGTTCGTACAGTGGCGCGGCCTCATCAAACCGCCACATGAGTTGCAGGACGTTGGCGAAATTGAACAGGTAGATAAAACGGTTGGTGTCTTCATTGCCTGCCAAGTCGACGGCCTTCCGGTAGTCCTGCCCGGCCTCCACATACCGACCAGCCTGGAAGTAACACACGCCTCTTTCGTTAATTTCGTAAGCGTGCTGGCGGGAATCGTGAGGAGACATCTTCAGCATCCGAACGACTTTCCCCGCGGCCGGGGGGAGGAACTAGAACCCAACGTTTTCTTCCCGGCACCTGCCGAGGCATCCGTCTTGATAGTGGCGGGATAGTAGCTTCAGAGGTTGGTCAGCGTCAATGTTAGCATGATCACTTGGATATGAACGCCACTACTTACTCTCCCGCCGTGTCCGGTATGACTCATGTTAACGCTAACTTTGTCGGAGTGTCTACTTGCCGTTGCCCTTGTCCTTGAGCGCCCAGAACACGTTTTCCGGGGTCATGGGCAGCTTGTTCATCCGCACCCCGGTGGCTTGGTAGATGGCGTTGGCGATAGCTCCCGGAGGCGGGACGATGGGTACCTCTCCCACCCCGCGGGCGCCGTAGGGTCCTTCGGAAGCAGGCTTCTCGGTGAGGACAATGTCGATCATCGGCAGGTCCAGCGCCGTCGGCATACGGTAGTCCAAGAGGGAAGGGTTTCGCATGATTCCCTTGTCGTCGTAGTGATAGTACTCGTACAGGGACCAGCCGATGCCCTGGGTCGCTCCACCTTGTATCTGTCCTTCAACTTGGGTGGGGTTTATGGCGCAGCCCACATCTTGGAAGCAGGTGTACCTGAGCAGCTTCACCTTGCCGGTTCCTGGGTCCACCTCGACATCCGCTATGTTTGCACCGAAGGTGGGAGCGCTTTGGACCCTGGTGACGGATCCTTCGCCGCAGACCGGGCCGTTGCCGCGGCGGACGCTGTTGCGGGCTATGTCAAACCAGCCCGTCGCTTGTTCTGGGTCATTCTTTACCCAGAAGCGGCGGTCTGCGTATTCCACATCTTCAGGTTCCACCTTGAGCTGCTCTGCTGCGTGGACCTTCATCTGGGAAATGGCGCTTTCGGCGGCACGCTGAATGGCAATGCTCTGCGTCCAGGTGGACCGGCTTCCGGCGCTGAGGTCGGTATAGGGTGCGGAGTTGGTATCCACCACCCGCACATTCACATCTTCTATGGGAATCTGAAGCTCCTCAGCAGCCATCTGCTTCATGGTGGTGCGGATTCCGGTAAGGTCAACCTGGCCTGTGGTCACGGTGACGGTGCCGTCAGCATGCACCATGATCACCGAGCTCGAGGTCAATGTGGCGCCCAGCCAGAACCCGATAGCCAAGCCTCGTCCACGGTTGGGCCCTTCCAAGGGAGTGGTCCATGCCGGGTGCTTTTCGATATCATCCAGCATCTCCGTCAGGCCGATGCTGTTAAGCGGGCGGTTGTTGGTCATCAGGTCGCCTTCCACAACTGCGTTCAGCTTGCGGAACTCAAGGGGGTCGATGCCCACCTTCTCTGCCACCATATCCATCACCGACTCAACGGCAAAACCCACCGGCGTGCCCCCAGGGGCCCGGTAGGCTTGCACCCGCGGCTTGTTGGTTACCACATCGTAGGCTTCCAGCTTCAGGTTGGCGCACTTGTAGGGGCCGAAGGACACCACCGTAGCTCCGGCGATGGGGGAACCTGGGAAAGCTCCAGCATCGTAGAGCATACGAACATAGCACCCTGTCAAGCTGCCATCTTTCTTGGCTCCGACCTTAACCGTAAGGTGGGCGGGGGAGCCGGGGCCGGTGCCGCGGAAAACCTCGTTGCGGTCCATCACCATCTTGACTGGGGCGCCGCCGCTCTTCTTGGACAGCAGTATGGCCAAGGGTTCCAGGATGGTGTATATCTTCCCGCCGAATCCGCCGCCTATCTCCATGGGAGTAACGATCATCTTGTCTTGGGGAAGGTCCAGCAGTGCGCTGAGCTGACGCTGAACGTTGTAGGTGCCTTGGTTGCTGGTCCAGACGTTTACGGTGCCATCCCCATCCACACGGGCGACACATGCTTGGGGTTCCAGGTAACCTTGATGGACCATGAGGGTGTCGTAGGTTTCTTCCACCACCACATCGGCATCCGCCCAAGCTTGGTCGATGTCGCCCCGGCCATCTTCCAGGTAGGTGGCTACGTTGCTGGGTTTGGTGGGAGGCTCGCTCAATGTCTTGGTGAACAGGTCTTCGTGCAGCAAGGCTGCTTGTTCATCCATGGCGGATACGACGTCGCCCACCGGGGGAAGGGGTTCATATTCCACCTCTATGAGGCTCAGGGCCTGTTCGGCGACATCCGGATTTATGGCTGCAACGGCAGCGACGGTGTGGCCGTCGAACAGTGCTTTATCATGGGCCAAGGTGAGCCTCTGAAGGTCTTTGAGAGCGATCATCAACTCACCGCCGAAGGAGGTGGAGGTATCGCTGGGTCCCGGCAGGTCCCGGTGGGTCACCACCGCTTTAACGCCTTCCAAGGCTTCTGCTTTGGAAATGTCGATGCTCTTGATGCGGGCGTGAGCATAGGGACTGCGCAGAGATTTGGCGCAGAGCATACCGCTCAGGTACAGGTCGGCTCCATATTGAGCCCGGCCTGTCACACGCTCTAAAGCATCGGATTTTTCGATTCGTTTTCCCACATATTTACGTTCCTGAATCGTTGCCATAGCTCCTCCTTACCCTTGGCTTATGGACATTATAGCTTTGATGATTTTGTCGTAACCTGTGCACCGGCACAGGTTTCCGGCGATTCCGGTCCTGAGTTCCATTTCCGTAGGGTTGGGATTCTTTTCCAAGAATGCTTTGGTTGACATGATGAAGCCGGGGGTGCAGAAGCCGCACTGAAGGGCTCCATGGTCTATGAACGCTTGTTGCACAGGGTGCAGCTCGGCCCCGTTGGCCAGACCTTCGATGGTGGTGACCTCATGTCCGTCGGCTTCCAGCCCCAAAGCCAAGCAGGAGTCGATGGCTTGACCATCGATCAGCACCGTGCAAGCTCCGCAGTTGCCGTTGCTGCATCCTTCCTTTGTGCCTGTGAGGCGAAGCTCATCCCTCAGGACTTCCAGCAGGGTTTGCCAAGGTTTAACCAGCACCTCGACCGCTTCCCCGTTTACCTTGCAGGACAGAGGCGCTTTTCTTATAGTCTGCTCCACATCTACTCCTTTTGGCAGATTCCCTAATTTGCTGCCTTGGATGGCGCCATGCTCCAACCGGCGTCAGATCCCAAGGTCGGAAATGCAATGTTCCAGAGTCCTTTGAGCAAGCACCTTGCAGAGTTCCTTACGGTATTCGACAGAACCTCGGACGTCGGATATGGGACTGGCGGCGTTGGGGGTAAGGTCGGAAGCAGCTTTGACCACCTCGTCGGTGAGCATCTGACCCTCCAGCGCAGCTTCTGCATCCTTGGCCCGCACCGGGGTGGGAGCTACGGATGCCAGGGCTATGCGCGCTTGGATGCAGCGTTTGCTCTCCGGGTCCACAGCGATCATGCTGGCGACCCCGGCAACCGCAATATCCATCTCTTCCCTCGGAATGAACCTCAGGTAGCGCCCGCTGCTATTGGCTGGCGGCGACGGGACGAAGATTTCCAACAGCAACTCATCAGCCGCCAGCACCGATTGTCCGGGGCCGGCAAAGAACTCTCCTATTGGGATTTCCCGCCGCCCGTTGGGGCCGACGATAATACATTTGGCATCGTAGGTAAGTAGTGGCGGGATCGTATCCCCCGAAGGTGCAGCATTGCAAACATTTCCGGCGATGCTGGCCCGGTTTTGTATTTGGGTGGAACCTATGAGGCCGCAGACCTCTTTGATGGATGGATAGTGCTGGGCCACCGGGGCATAGTCGCCGGTGCGTGTGCAGGATACTCCGGCTCCCATGTACAATCCCTCTCCGGCAATGTACTCCAGGCGCTGCATATCAGGTATGTTCTTGATATCCACCACCAAGGTGGGGGTCCTGCGTCTGACCCGAATCTGGTCCACCAGGTCCGAGCCTCCAGCCAAAGCCCTGGCATTGCCGTTGGCCCCAGCCATAGCTTGGACTGCTTCATCAAGGGTGCGCGGAGAAACGAAGGCAAAGGGGCGCACCGGTCACCTCCTGAGCGTGAAATAATCATTGTCCATTATAAGGGCGAGCGGTTTGTGTGGCAACCGGGGGATATGCTATGGCCCGGTCCAGTCAACATCCATTTCGGTAAGGATGCTCGCGGTCATTCTCCACAGGAGCTGATCGCGGCCATGAGAACATTTGATGGGTCCCGTCATCCAGCATTCAGAAAACCTCTGAACAACTCGCCCGAACCCCGTCATTCCCGCCGCCCGAACCCCGTCATTCCCGCGAATGCGGGACCCTCGCCTGAACCCCGTCATTCCGGCCGCCTGAAGCCCGTCATTCCCGCGAATGCGGGAACCTCGCCCCTCTGTAGGGACGGGTTCACGTCCATCCTCCGTATCCAAGAGGATTTATTCAGACCATCTTTAAGGTGCCTCCTCACCCGAAGGACCGTCGTAGTAATGGGCAGGCCATTGGAGGGAGACTTTAGATTCCTCACTCCGTTCGGAATGACAGAGGAGAGTTCGGAATGACAGAGGGGGAGTTCGGAACGACTCTCCCCCTGTCATTCTGAGGGGCACCTCCCCCCTGTCATTCTGAGACGCACCTCCCTCTGTCATTCTGAGACGCACCTCCCCCTGTCATTCTGAGGGGCGCACCCTCCCTGTCATTCTGAGGGGCGCCTCCTTCCTGTCATTCTGAGGGGCGCACCCCGAAGAATCTAAGGAACCTCTGAACAACTCGCCCGAACCCCGTCATTCCTGCGAAGGCGGGAACCTCGTCCCTCTGTAGGGACGGGTTTCACGTCCATCCTCCGCATCCAAGGGGACTTATCCAGACCATCTTTAAGGTGCCTCCTCACCCCAAAGACCGTCGTAGTAATGGGCAGGCCATCAGAGGGAGACCTTAGATTCCTCACTCCGTTCGGAATGACAGAGGGGAGTTCGGAATGACAGAGGGGAGTTCGGAATGACAGAGGGAGGTTCGGAATGACTCCCCCCTGTCATTCGGCGCGCGCCTCCCCCCTGTCATTCTGAGGCGCACCTCCCCCTGTCATTCTGAGGGGTGCCTCCTTCCTGTCATTCTGAGGGGCGCACCTCGAAGAATCTAAGGAACCTCTGAACAACTCGCCTGAAGCCCGTCATTCCCGCGAATGCGGGAACCTCGCCCCTCTGTAGGGACGGGTTTCACGTCCATCCTCTGCATCCAAGGGGACTTATTCAGACCATCCCTAAGGTGCCTCCTCACCCGAAGGACCGTCGTAGTAACGGGCAGGCCATCAGAGGGAGACCTTAGATTCCTCACTCCGTTCGGAATGACAGAGGGAGGTTCGGAATGACTCTCCCCCTGTCATTCTGAGGGGCGCCTCCCCCCTGTCATTCTGAGACGCACCTCCCCCTGTCATTCTGAGGGGCGCACCCTCCCTGTCATTCTGAGGGGCGCACCCCGAAGAATCTAAGGAACCTCTGAACAACTCGCCTAAAGCCCGTCATTCCCGCGAAGGCGGGAACCTCGCCCGAAGCCCGTCATTCCCGCGAATGCGGGAACCTCGCCTGAACCCCGTCATTCCCGCGAATGCGGGAACCTTGCCTGAAGCCCGCCATTCCCGCGAAGGCGGGAACCTCGCCGAAGACCGTCATTCCTGCGAAGGCGGGAACCTCGCTCCTCTGTAGGGACGGGTTTCACTTCCATCCTCCGCATCCAAGGGGACTTATTCAGACTATCCTTGGAAGCCAAGCCTGAGGTCGGGGCCATTTGGGCATGTTCTAGGTACGGGAGGAGGGCATCCGGGTGGTCGCCTACGTGGGGGTTGTGCGACTGGGAGGAGCTGCTATAAGGGCCGGGTGGTTCTACATCCCCAACCATGTTGTCGTCCTTTTTGAAACACGCCGCCGGATCTGCTCATCATGTGGGTACCCGCTTTCTACGGTTGGAGACATAGTCGACCAGAACGTACTCCCCCAGCCGGTCCGGGGAGCTGTAGAAAGCCCGGCCTTGATTGATGCGGGTTAGCTGGTCAACGAAGTTCATTAGCTGGTAGCTGTTTTCCAGCATGAAGGTGTTGATGATGATCCCTTCTTGGGTGCAGCGGCGGGCTTCTTTCATGGTTTCCATGATGGTCTGGTAAGCGGGCGGATAGCTGAAATAGGACCGGTCTCCTTCAAGATGGGCGGTAGGTTCCCCGTCGGTGATCAGAATGATCTGCTTGGTGCCGCCCTTTTCCTTGGAAAGGAGCTTGCGGGACAGCATCAACGCATGATGCAGGTTGGTGCCGGACGCCCAAGTGTTCCAGACCACCTTGGGCAGGTCTTCTTCTTTGATCTCCCGAGCATAATCGGAGAATCCTATCACATACAAGCTGTCCCTTGGGTACTGCATATGAATCAGGGCAAAGAGGGCCATAGCCACCTTCTTGGCAGCCTGGAAGCTGTCGAACATGCCCATGGACCGGCTCTGATCAAGGAGCACCACCGTAGCGGCTCTGGTCTGGGTCTCGCTCTGGTACACTTCGAAGTCCTTGGGAGTCAGGCGCACCGGAACCCCCGGACCTGCCCGAAGGAGTGCATTTTTCACCGTAGCTTGTAGCTCCAACTGGAACGCATCGCCAAACTCGTATGGTTTGGTGGTGGTAACGTTGTCGCCGGCGTCGCCCTTGTTGGCAAGCTCATGATTGCCCAACCGGTCTTTTTTGAGGTTGAGAAACACTTCCTTGAGCGCTTTCAGACCGATTCGTCTGATTGCCCTGGGGGTGAGACTGGGTTCATCGTCGCCGGTGATGTAACCACCTTCCCGGAGGGCTTCGATCAGATCGTTAAGTTGCTCCCAGGTCCGGCGGGCTTCTTCTCCCAGCAGTTCTGCCAGCTTATCGGGGTCTATGTCCGTCAGATCGCCCGTCCTGATGGCTTCCTGCAGTGCCCGGGCCATCTCATCGCTGTCCTGCAGGTGCTTCATCATTTCCATAGCTTGATCCAAGGTCAGATTATCCGAACCCAAGAAGGGGTATCGGCGGCGAAGATCATCCATCGGCATGGGCTGTTCCATCCATGATGCAAGCTGGGCCATCTCCTGTCTCAGAGAGGGGTCCAGCGCAGCATTAAGCGCCCCTTCCATTTCTTGTCGAGCTTCGGGAGACATGCTTTCCAGCATTGATTGCATCTGGGCCATCTGCTGCATCAGATGCTCCATCAGCTCATCGAGGCTTTGGGGTGGATTCGGTCCGAATGCTCCCCCAAACTGCTCCATAAATCCTTCGAAGTCGGGCTGCCCGCCCCTAGCCCGCTCCTGGAGCATCTGGTTGATCTGACTGATCATCTCCCTCATAGCAGACATATTTTCAGGAGACATGTTCTGTACGTCTTCCATCATATCTTGGGAGATGTTCTCGGCCATCTGACCGCGGAGCATATCCAGAAGTTCTTGGAACATCCGTTGGGCTTCGGGGTCCATGAAGTCATATTCCATCAGATCACGGATGGAGCCGCCAGTGTTTTCGGGGAGGTTGTCCAGCTTTTCCAGGTTGCGCAGCGCGCGCTGATTTAAAAGGTCGTTGAGGGATTCCATCTCGGCCCGCTCGGGACCTTCTGCCCTGCGGATCTTCTCTTGTGCATCTTCCAGGCGATGGACGATTCCTTCCCGTTCGGTCTTCAGGACCTCTTCCAAACGCTTTTCGATATCTTCGATGACGGAATCCATGTTGTACTGTTGCAGTTGTTGTTGCCGTTGGTTCCGTAGCTGCTGCATCAGATCTCGGAGGCCGGGGGTCTGCTGGCCCTCTTGGTTTTGGATTCCGTGCCGCATCATCTCTCTGAGAGCGCGCATGAGGTCGCCGTGGGTGAGAAGTTCGTTGGAAAGCTGGTCCATCACCTCTTCAGCATCAGCGCCAAAGAGGCTCTGTGAACCATCCCATCGGGAATATCGGTAGGGGTTATTGAGCATGACACCCTTGATACCTAGGTACTAGGTGAGTGGGGCTATGATACTATCCGACCCAGAGTGTGGCAAGCTTTGGGGTTTTCACCGCCCTTTTTACCGTCCCCAGAGTGTGGCAAGCTTTGGGGATAGTCTGAGTAAGTCCCCTTGGATGCGGAGGATGGACGTGAAACCCGTCCCTACAGAGGGGCGAGGTTCCCGCATTCGCGAGAATGACGGGCTTGGGGCGAGGTTCCCGCCTCCGCCGGAATGACGGGCTTCGGGCAAGGTTCTCTGAACTCACCTTCCCGCCTTTGCGGGAATGACGGGGTTCAGGCGAGGTTCCCGCATTCACGGGAATGACGGGGTTCATGCGACGGGAATGACGGGCTTCGGGCGAGTTGTTCAGAGGTTCCTTAGATTCTTCGGGGTGCGCCCCTCAGAATGACAGGAGGGGTGCGCCCTCAGAATGACAGGAGGGGTGCGCCCTCAGAATGACAGGAGGGGTGCGCCCTCAGAATGACAAGAGGGGTGCGCCCTCAGAATGACAGGGGGAGTGCGCCCCTCAGAATGACAGGGATGAGGTGCGTCTCAGAATGACAGGGGAAGAGTCATTCCGAACTTCCCTCTGTCATTCCGAACGGAGTGAGGAATCTAAGGTCTCCCTCCAATGGCCTGCCCGTTACTACGACGGTCTTTCGGGTGAGGAGGCACCTTAGGGATAGTCTGAGTAAGTCCCCTTGGATGCGGAGGATGGACGTGAAACCCGTCCCTACAGAGGGGCGAGGTTCCCGCCTTCGCGGGAATGACGGGCTTCTGGCGGCGGGAATGACGGGGTTAGGGCGAGTTGTTCAGCGGTTCCTTAGATTCTTCGGGGTGCGCCCCTCAGAATGACAGGAAGGAGGCGCGTCTCAGAATGACAGGGAGGGGGTGCGTCTCAGAATGACAGGGGGAGAGTCATTCCGAACTTCCCATTGCCATTCCGAACTCCCCTCTGTCATTCCGAACGGAGTGAGGAATCTAAGGTCTCCCTCTGATGGCCTGCCCATTACTACGACGGTCTTTCGGGTGAGGAGGCACCTTAGGGATAGTCTGATTAAGCCCCCTTGGATGCAGAGGCTGGACGTGAAACCCGTCCCTACAGAGGGGCGAGGTTCCCGCCTTCGCGGGAATGATGGGCTTCAGGCGACGGGAATGACGGGCTTCGGGCGAGTTGTTCAGAGGTTCCTTAGATTCTTCGGGGTGCGCCCCTCAGAATGACAGGGAGGAGGTGCCCCTCAGAATGACAGGGATGAGTTCCCCCACATCGGTCTCTGCTGGGCTGTTCTCGGTGCGCCCTCAGAATGACAGGGAGGGGGTGCGTCTCAGAATGACAGGGGGAGAGTCATTCCGAACTTCCCTCTGTCATTCCGAACTCCCCACTGTCATTCCGAACGGAGTGAGGAATCTAAGGTCTCCCTCTGATGGCCTGCCCATTACTACGACGGTCTTTCGGGTGAGGAGGCACCTTAAGGATGGTCTGAATAAGTCCCCTTGGATGCGGAGGATGGACGTGAAACCCGTCCCTACAGAGGGGCGAGGTTCCCGCCTTCGCAGGAATGACGGGCTTCAGGCGACGGGAATGACGGGCTTGGGGCGACGGGAATGACGGGCTTGGGGCGAGTTGTTCAGCGGTCCCTTAGGGTTTTCACCGCCCCCAGAGTGTGGCAAGCTTTGGGGTTTTACCGCCCTTTAAATACAGGGGGACGCTTCTCCAAGAACGCTTGCACAGCTTCAGCGTGGTCCTCCGTGCTCCTGGCTATCTGCTGGGCGGTGTGAGCAAGGTTCATGCTTTCTTGGAAGGTAAGGTCTATGGATTTATGGACCAGATACTTTATGAGGGATATGGAACGGGCAGGGCCTTGGGAAAGCCGGTCAGATAACTCCATGGCTGCATCCATCAGTTCATCATCGGGCAGCACCTTGCTGACCAGCCCCAACCGGTATGCTTCTGTGCTGTCGATGCGGTCGCCGGTGTACTGAAGCAGCAGGGTGTTGCTCAAGCCGATAAGCTTGGGCAGTTGCCAGCAACTGCCATCGCCCGGTATGAGTCCCATCTTGACGAAAGCTTCGGCAAAAGCTGCTTTCTCCGAAGCGAAACGTATGTCGCAAGCCAAAGCCAAGCCCATTCCCACACCTATGGCGTAACCGTTGACCGCAGCAATGGAGGGTTTTTGCAGCTCATGGATGCGCAGGGGCACCTGGGCGGCCAGCGCACGGTCTGTCTTTGTCCGGCTTTTCAGCTGGGCTTCCATATCTCCCCAAGGTAGAGGAGCAGTGTGGTCTGTTTCCCCCTGCTGTTCTTGTATATTTTGGCTGAATCCGCGGACGTTAGCCCCAGAACAGAAGGCCGGCTCCGTGCCCGTTAGCAGCAGCACCCGTCCGTTGGGGTCATCTTCGAATGCGTCCAGTTCGGCCATCAGCTCAGATGCCATCTCTTGGCTCAAAGCATTTCGGGTGGCGGGGTCGTGCATGGTGATTATGTGCACGCCCGCACGTTGCTCAACGTTTAAGTACTCATGAGTCATATCGTTCCTCTGTAGGTGATGGAAGCTTTCGAGCCGTGACAATTTTACCACCTGCACCTACAATAGAGTACCTTCCGCTCCTTATCATGGAGGTGCAACCCTCTGGATTCCGGCTCAAGGCCGGAATGACGATTCTTGGCGATGTACCTTATCATGGAGGTGCAACCCCCCTGGATTCCGGCTCAAGGCCGGAATGACGATTTATACGTATCATGGAGGTGTGACGATGGACCAAGGGACGGTGCTTGCTCTACATTTGAGCACTCAAAAAGGTCAGCCTATGGCCGAGGTCAGCGAAGCTAATGCTATTCCCGATGTGGGACTTGAAGGCGACCGGCACGCTCAGCAGGGCAACCCCAGGCAGGTGCTGCTTATGGATAAGGAAACCTTGGATCTGCTGTCCTTATCTTCCGGGATGATCAAAGAAAACATCACCGTAGAAGGCCTTGACCTGTCCTCTGTGAAGCCGGGAAATGTGTTCTTCATCGGTGCTGATGTAACGATGGAAGCCACCGGGCTTTGCGAACCATGTGAACAGATGGATATGCTGCGCCCAGGTCTGCAGGAAGCGCTTCAGGACCGCCGGGGTGTGCTGGCGATGGTCCTGAACGGCGGAACATTGCGCGTGGGGGATGCCGTTAGAATAGAACCCTAGTAGCTGTATAGCCTGAAAATAAAGCAGGGCAAAGGTTTTCCCAACCTTTGCCCTGCTTTTATGTCTGACAGGCTCTATTCCCCGCTGGGGCTACTCCTTCACTGGGAACCAGTCTTGCTTCCAAGGCCACTCGCCGTCGGCATCATCGAAGGCGGGTTTTCCTTGGTTCAGCCGGTCTTTATAGGGGCTGGTCACAGGCTCCTGATAGGGGTAGATGCCGCCTTCGTAAGCTTCGGGGCCCAGCTTGAAGTGCTTGGCTTGCTCCATGGTTTCGATGAAGGGGGCGTTGATGTCATACAGCTTGTCGTAGGTGGGCCTGGGGCCGGCTTTGGAAACATGACCGTACAGAGGACGTCCCACGATCTCCTCGCACATCCAGACACAATCAACCAGCTTGTCTATATCGACCCCTGTTTCGATGCCCATATCGTCCATCATATGGAGAATGTCTTCGCTGGGAGCTTGGCCCGTTGCACGTCCGGTGCCACAGTACGGGCAGCCGCCAAAGCCGCCGATGCTGCCGTCTATATCCAAGGTGTCTTCCTTTTCCAGCACCCTGAGGGCAGCGTAAGCAGAAGGCAGGGCCATATTCCTTCCGTTGTGGAAGTGCATACGGAAGTGCTTGATCTCAGGCCACTTTTCCTTCACTCGAACGATGCTTTCTTCGACCTTGTCAGGGCGGCACCAGCTCATGGGATCGCCCATGCTGACACTTTCCACCTTGATGTTGGCTTCATCCCAGAGATGGTGTTGCTTTCCCAGCATGGTCATAAGTGCGTCAACCGGGAAATCGCCCAAGAAGTTGGACCCCCAGCTGGCGTTGGCGCCAATGCCACCCGCTTCTACGTTGCGTTCTTGGGCTTGGGCGACGATCTGGGGCCAGCGTTCCATCTCCTGCATCTGTGATCGGTTGGTGTTCCGTCGAACAAACACATCGCACATGTGGCACTGTAGCCTTGGGTAGCGGTCTCGTTCGATAGTCAGGGGCGGGGAGTACTCTTTTGCCCGCTCGATACCCCTGGCATTCAGAGCCAAGGCGGTGTACTTCACCCCTTCTTTGGGGTGGAACTTGGTGACGATCTCATCTATTCGAGCCATCTGGGGGGTCCATTTAGGGCTTACGAAGGAGCCCACCACGATGTGCTTGAGTCCTGTCTCTGAGAGGGCATCCAGCAACCTGACCTTATCTTCTACAGGGATGTTGGCATCTTCGATCTGCATCCCTTCCCGCATTCCTTCTTCTTTGTAGTTCACTGTGGGCCAGTTACTCACCTGATTCCTCCTTAATTGTGCGGTGCGACCGCGAAAAGATAGCGACCCCGCCAACCCATACCCACCCTCCGTGCTTGAGCGGATTTTAGTTGTCTGCCCTAGGACTGTCAAGGTTTAAGCGTTGCTCAAGGTTCCTGTTGCCAATGTATTCGGATGGCTGGCACGGCCGCGGTTCATGCTACAATAGTACCTGGAAAAAGGAAGCCGCCAGTCGGAAGAAAGAGATAGCATGGAGCTTAGTAGCTTGCCCAGCGTGGATAGTGTGCTGACCAGCAGGGCCATCCGGGGCGTTGCTGAAGAATACACCCGTGAGCTGGTGGTAAACCTGATAAGAGAGCACATCGAAGGCGCCCGGAGCATCGTACGGAACGGGGGAACATCCCCTTCAGCTGAGGAGGTTGCCGCCTCTGTTGTTGAAAGTTTAGCTCAGCTCAACCGGGCTTATCCGCAGCCGGTGATAAATGCTACCGGCGTGATAATTCATACCAACCTGGGCCGGGCGCCCGTTAGCTTGGAAACCATCGAAGCGATGCTGCAAGCATCCGAAGGCTACACCAACCTGGAGCTTGACCTGGAATCCGGCAAACGCGGCTCCCGTCAAGGTCATGTTGAACCCCTCCTGAGGCAGCTCACCGGCGCTGAAGCTTCGTTGGTGGTCAACAACAATGCGTCGGCAATACTCCTCGGCCTTTCAGCGTTGGCCCAAGGCAAGGAGGTGATCGTTTCCCGTGGGGAGGAGGTGGAGATAGGCGGAGGGTTCCGTATACCGGAGGTCCTTCTGCAAAGCGGAGCTGCTTTGGTGGAGGTGGGCACGACCAATCGGACCTACGCTGAAGATTACCTGGGAGCCATCACAGAAAACACCGCTGCCCTGCTGAAGGTCCACGCCAGCAACTTTCGGATAGATGGTTTTGCCCATGCCGCTCAGGTGAGCGAGTTGGCGGAGATCGGCAACCGCTTCGGACTTCCGGTGCTCCATGATGTGGGCAGCGGCTGTATGCTGAACGCCCCGGATTTCGATCTTGCTTATGAACCCACACCCAAGGACAGCATCGCCGGAGGAGCCAGCTTGGTGTTCTTCTCGGGCGATAAGCTGCTGGGCGGCCCTCAATCAGGCATTATCGTCGGCAAGCAGGAGCTTGTGCGGAAGCTGACACGCCATCCTTTGGCAAGAGCTATTCGCATCGACAAGGTGAGCTTGGCCGGTTTGACAGCTACCCTCCGGCATTATATCCGTGAGGAAGCAGTGGACAAAATTCCCATCTGGCGCATGATCAACACATCCTTGGGGGAGCTGGAAGACCGGGCATACCACTGGCAGGCCATCATCGGGAGCCGGGCAACGGTTGTGCGGGGAAGGTCAACCGTTGGTGGAGGAAGCCTCCCCGGAGAAACCTTGGGCACTTGGGTGATAGCTTTGGAGTGTGATGAATTGGAAGGAACAGCCCAAGGTGTGATCAGCCGGCTCAGGGGACACAACCCCCCGGTCATCGGGCGCATCGAAGACGATCAGGTGATGCTGGACCCGCGCACGGTCTTTCTGGAAGAAGAAGAAACCTTGCTGCGGTCGGTCCGGGAAGCGGTGGGCTTACCGGGGACCTGGTGGAACCTTCTGTAGATGGTTGGTCTAGGGAACCTCTGAACAACTCGCCCCAAGCTCGTCATTCCCGCCCCCTGAAGCCCGTCATTCCCGCGAAATGCGGGAACCTCGCCTGAACCCCGTCATTCCCGCCGCCCCAAGCCCGTCATTCCCGCGAATGCGGGAACCTCGCCCCCTTTAGGGATGGGTTTCACGTCCATCCTCCGCATCCAAGCGGACTTATTTAGACTATCCCTAAGCGCCCTTCGACACAGCGGATTCGGCCAGCTTTCTTGCCGCCGTAGCCACGATGTCTGCTGAAGCATCCGTATCTAAAATCTCGGTATTCAGCACCAGATGGTACATATGGGGGGTCGCCGGATCCATCTTGAAGAACTTCTTGTAGTAGAGTACGCGGGCTTTTTCAGTGTCTGTGACGTACTTTTCTGCTTCCTTCCAGCTCAGGTTCTCCCGTTCTACGATGGTCCTGATCCTAAGCTCAGGCGGGGTCACCAAGCCCACATGAAGCGCCCCGGGCATATCTTTGAGGATGAGGTTCGAGCCCCGCCCGATAATAACCACATCTCCGGCTTCAGCCAGGTCTCTGATGACGGTGGAGGTTACTTCCATGAAACGTTCTTCATTGAGCCTTTGGGCAGCAGTTACCGGTTCTTGGGCCAAGTCGGAATATTCTTCAGAAGGCAGGTACTCCATCCCGGCGCTGAAGTAAGGTTCACCGCCGGCGCCCGACATGGCGGAACGTTCCAACATGGTCTGGAGGAAGTAGGCTATGCGGTCCCGCATCTGGACCTTCCGTTGTTCTTTGATCTCCAGGATCTCCACCGATGACCCGATGCGCTTGGCAGCTTCCGCCAAGATGAGCCTATCCACATAGTCGGCATTCAGTAGCTGGGCCACCTTTATGCCAATCTCGTTTCCGCCAGCGCCAATGGGGCCATTGAATGTCACTACCGGCATTCCGTGCTCCTTGGGGAGTATTATAGTCCACCTACGGTGCGATATCGGGGTTTCAAGATCCGGTCGCGGTAATATGAGATCAGGCGGGCCAGTTAAAGAAGCTGGTTGAGCAGGGCTGGACAGGCCTTGTTCTAGAAGCCCTACACCTTAGTTGAGTTTAGATTGGCCCCAACGAATTTGTCAACATCAGATAGCGAACCGCAACCGTCCAGACTAGATAGCGAACCGTAACTGTCCGGGCCAGATAGTGAACCGTAACTGTCCAGGCCAGATAGTGAACCGCAACTGTCCAGGCCAGATAGTGAACCGCAACTGTCCAGGCCAGATAGCGAACCGAAACTGTCCAGGCCAGATAGTGAACCGCAACTGTCCAGGCCAGATAGCGAACCGCAACCGTCCAGACTAGATAGCGAACCGTAACTGTCCGGGCCAGATAGTGAACCGTAACTGTCCAGGCCAGATAGTGAACCGCAACTGTCCAGGCCAGATAGTGAACCGCAACTGTCCAGGCCAGATAGCGAACCGAAACTGTCCAGGCCAGATAGTGAACCGCAACTGTCCAGGCCAGATAGCGAACCGCAACTGTCCAGGCCAGATAGTGAACCGTAACTGTTTGGACTTGGTGAGAGATGCACGTAATCACCGTCCCCCCTCGTCATTCTCTGGCGTGCCTTTCTTGCTGTCATCTGAGGGGCCTCCCCCCACCGTCATCCTAAGGAGCACTCCCCCATTGCCACCCTGAGGAGCACTCCCCCCACCGTCATCCTAAGGAGCGCTCCCCCCATTGCCACCATGAGGGGCCTCCCCCCACCGTCATCCTAAGGAGCACTCCCCCATTGCCACCCTGAGGAGCACTCCCCCCATTGCCACCCTGAGGAGCACTCCCCCTACTGCCACCCTGAGGAGCACTCCCCCTTTGTCATTCTGAGGCGCTCCCCCTCCCCCGTCATTCTGAGGCACGCACGCCGAAGAATCTAAGGTGCCTGCTCACCCGATGGGTCGTCGGAGGAATGGACCGTGCTCAGTGCCGGCATCTTAGATTCCTCGCTTCGCTCGGAATGACAGTGGGGGCGGTTCGGAGTGGCCCTCCCCCCGTCAACCTCAGGAGTGCCCCTTCCCCCGTCATTATGAGGAGCGCACCCCTCACTGTCATTCTGAGGGGCGCATCCCTCACGGTCATTCTGAGGAGCGCACGACGAAGAATCTAAGATGCAGGCTCACCCGAAGGGCAGTCGTAGTAATGGGCTGGCCATCGGAGGAGCATTTTAGATTCCTCACTGCGGTTCGGAATGACAGTGGGGGGCGGTTCGGAGTGGCCCTCCCCCCGTTATCCTCAGGAGTCCCCCTCCCCTGTCATTCTGAGGAGCGCCCCTCCCCCCTGTCATTCTGAGGGGCGCACCCCGAAGAATCTAAGGCGCCTCCTCACCCGAAAGACCGTCGTAGTAATGGACCGTGCTTAGTGGCAGCATCTTAGATTCCTCACTGCGGTTCGGAATGACAGTGGGGGGCGGTTCGGAGTGGCCCTCCCCCCGTCAACCTCATTCGGAGTGGCCCTCCCCCGTCAACCTCAGGAGTGCCCCTTCCCCCGTCATTCTGAGGAGCGCACCCCCTCCCTGTCATTCTGAGGGGCGCACTCCGAAGAATCTTACCCCGAATCCACCGATGGACGGGGGGAGGACAGGGGAAGGGGGGTAAGGGAGTTACAGGGGCGATGATCCGGGCTCGAATTCGGGTGGACGGGAGGTTGGCGGGCGGTCTGCAGGCGCTTTTGGGGGCAGCGACGTCGGCCTGCAGTGGCTGTGGAGAGCGAGATGGCGGGATAGGCCACGGCAAGAGGCGCTCGCGGACCGGGATGGCGTGAGTTGGGGGGGGCGTCCAGTTGACCGGATGACGGGTCGTCAGTGGCAGAAGGGCGCCGTCAAGCTGGGAGTGGAATGGCTCGCAGCCGGGTCAGGGCGCGACTGACCTTCTCCTGCCACGGCCAATGTTTGGGAAGGTGCAAAGTGAGCCGGCGCGCCGAGCGAGCGAGCCGTCCGGCCAGGGCGAAGACTCGTCGTCTGAGCGTCTTTGTAGTCGCGATCCGTTCACCCAGGCCGATGCGGGCTGTCCCCAGCGGGCCAGGTTGTGCGCCATCGCCTGCACCGCCAGCCAGGCGCCGTTGGCGGCGAAGCGGCCGGACGGCATGTGGTCCAGTCCGACACCGTACTTGAGGTCGCGTATCGCATTTTCGATCTCGGCGTGGCGGCGATGATCAGCCTCCGGTTCGAGCATCTCCCCATCGCGGTCGGTGATGAAGCCGTGATACTGTAGGTGGCGAAGAGGGCCAGCTGGGAACCGGGCGTGGGCTTCACCCGCCGGACGATGAGCCGCGCCGGCGCGGCGTCGGGCTCACTCTGGAAGGGGATATATGTGGTCTCCGCCACATCGGCGGCGCCGTCCATCCAGTGGGGAATCGGCGTCCAGGCATCTTCAGGTATGGCCTCGATGACATTGTGCAGGCTTTTGTGCTGGCGGATGGCGATGGAGAAGCGGGCATCCATCTTGCGGCAGACGGATGCCGCGCCATGAGCGTAGAAGCCGCTGTCGGCCCGCACCGTGAGTCCTCCCCTGGCCCCGGCGTAGCGCACCCGCCCCACCGTCTCAGGCAGGAAGTGGGCGGCGCCGCGGGCGGTGTTGGCGCGGGCCGGCGCATCACCCAGGCCCAGGCGCTGCTGTACCAGTTGGGAAAGACCGGGGTGCAGGGCCAAGGTGGCTGGGAGGAGCAGGCCGGCATTGTCCACCAGGCGGTGATCGTCGAAGGCGACTTGGATGCGGTCGAGGTGGTTGCGTCGTAGCATCTATTGGGCGCTCCTTCTCTGGGGTCGGGTTGCCGTTACAAAACCATTATCCCAGATTCAGAGGAGCACCCTCTTGCCGCTTTAGAACGCTGACCCGACCCACTCCTTCGGTGGATTCGGGCTAAGACTTGGTCCGTTACTACGACGAGCCATCGGCCAAGCCAGCATTTTAGATTCCTCGGCGTGCGCGCCTCAGAATGACAGGATGGGGAGCACTCCTCAGAATGGCAATGAGAGGGGGCGCCTCAGAATGACATGGGGGAGAGGGCACTCCTCAGAATGACAGGGAGGGAGTGTCATTCCGAAACGTCCCCCCGCTGTCATTCCGAACGTAGTGAGGAATCTAATATGCTCCCTCTTATGGCCGCTCCGTTACTACGACGAGCCTTCGGGTGAGGCGGCATCTTAGATTCTTCGGCGTGCGCGCCTCAGAATGACAGGATGGGGAGCACTCCTCAGGATGACAATGAGAGGCGGCGTCTCAGAATAACATGGGGGAGAGGGCACTCCTCAGAATGACAGGGAGGGAGTGTCATTCCGAACGCCCTCGTTGTCATTCCGAACCCCCCACTGTCTCATTCCGAAACGTCCCCCCGCTGTCATTCCGAACGTAGTGAGGAATCTAAGGTCTCCCTCTAATGTCCAGTCCGTTACTACGACGAGCCATCGGCCAAGCCAGCATCTTAGATTCTTCGGCGTGCGCGCCTCAGAATGACAGGGGGCGGGGTGCGCGCCTTAGAATGGCAATGAGAGGCGGCGTCTCAGAATAACATGGGGGAGAGGGCGCTCCTCAGAATGACAGGGAGGGAGTGTCATTCCAAACGGCCCTCGTTGTCATTCCGAACGGAGTGAGGAATCTATGGTGCTGCCACTGAGGGCTGTCCCGTTACTACGACGAGCCATCGGCCAAGCCAGCACCTTAGATTCTTCGGCGTGCGCGCCTCAGAATGACAGGATGGGGAGCACTCCTCAGAATGGCAATGAGAGGGGGCGCCTCAGAATGACATGGGGGAGGGACGCTCCTCAGAATGACAGGGAGGGAGTGTCATTCCGAACGGAGTGAGGAATCTATGGTGCTGCCACTGAGGGCTGTCCCGTTACTACGACGAGCCATCGGCCAAGCACCTTAGATTCTTCGGCGTGCGCTCCTCAGAATGACAGGATGGGGAGCACTCCTCAGAATGGCAATGAGAGGGGGCGTCTCAGAATGACATGGGGGAGAGGGCACTCCTCAGAATGACATGGGGGAGAGGGCACTCCTCAGAATGACAGGGAGGGAGTGTCATTCCGAACGGTCCCCCACTGTCATTCCGAGCGGAGCGAGGAATCTAAGATGCTCCCTCTGATGGCCGCTCCGTTACTACGATGAGCCATCGGCCAAGGCGGCACCTTAGATTCTTCGGCGTGCGCGCCTCAGAATGACAGGGGGGAGGGGCGCTCCTCAGGATGGGGGGATGACATGGGGGTAGGGGGGGAGGGGGGGCCTGGGGCGGTGGCTTTGGGGGCGGTCCTTCGATAGAATGGGGGGACCATAGTAGGATGGGGGCCATATCGGTAGGCTGAAAGCGAGCGAGGATATCATGTCCGAACGTATAATGAGTCCTGAAGAGATGACGGAATACCTTCAGGACATCCACATCACAACCCTAGCCACTTTGAAAAGGGATGGATCGCCCCAACTATCGCCGGTGTGGTACCAGTACCGGGACCGGAAGATATACATCATCGCCAACCGGTCCACTGCAAAGGTGCATAACATCAGACGGGACCCCAGGGTTAGCTTGTCGGTCTCAGCTCCCCACGAGCCCTACAGCTATGTGCTGGTCTACGGAAACGCCGAGATCTTGACCGACGAAGTAGAAGCAGTTGCCACTGCTATCTGTATCAGGTACAAGGGCCCTGAAGAGGGCGCCGCCTTTGCAGAAGAGGTGCTTCTGGGCGGGGGCACAGTGGCGATCGAGGTGACCCCTGTCAAGATGGTTTCTTGGGCGCTGGAGCGATAAGCGGCCGCAGCGGATCAGCTTCCGGCAGGGACAAGGACCTGCTTTATCCACGAAGTCAGGTCAGACACCACCTCAGGGCTGATCTCATGCCGTATTGGATATTCTTTATACTGGGGCGTATATCCAGAATCTTCCAAAAACGTCCGGGCCCTCATCGCACCCTCCAAGGGTGCGATGTCATCGTGGGTCCCGTGGGAAATGAAGATGGGTTGTGTCCGGTCTGGAGGAAGCTTCGGTCTTAGGTCTTCAGGATTAGCCAGGAAGCCACTGAGCACAGCCAAGCCGGCAAAGGTTTCAGGATGACCCAAGCCGCACCGGTAGGTCATGCCGCCACCCTGAGAAAAACCGCTCAGCGCCACATTGCCCGGACGTATGCGGTACTGGTCCATCACCTCTTGAAAGAAACCCTCCAGCAAAGTCTCAGCTCTATGCACGTCTTCGGGGGTTGCAGCGCATCTGGGCGGCATCCAGCCGTACCCGATAGCTCCGCCTCCCAGGTCGAAAGGTATCGGGGCATTGGGATGGGCATAGATGTAGTTTTCCCGGTCTATGGCCGGAGCTAGGCTGGCCAGGTCAGCCATTCTGGCGCCGAAGCCGTGAAGCAATATCACCATGGGATAATCCGCATCGGCATCGTAGTTGTCGGGATGAATCACCATGTATTTGAGGTTCTTGCCCTCGCAGCGGTTGGCTTCCATAGCTATCCTTCCTCAGATAATCCTAAACTGCCAAGCCGCCGTCGATGCTGATAGCTTGCCCGGTGATGTAGCTTGCAGCTCCTGTGCACAAGAAGGTCACCGTTTCCGCCACATCGTTGGGGGTCCCGAAACGGCCCATCGGTATCCGGTCCAATATGCTCTTCTGAACATCTTGGGGCAGCTGTTCCACCATGCCCGTGGTGATGTAGCCGGGAGCTACTGCGTTGACGGTGATGTTTCGGGATGCAACCTCGCGGGCTGTAGCTTTGGTAAACCCAATGAGGCCCGCCTTGGATGCCGCATAGTTGGTTTGGCCCGGGTTCCCCGACAAACCGACCACGGAGGATGTATTTACGATCCTGCCGTAGCGTTGCCGGATCATGTGGGGGATGGTGTACCGGGTGCACAAGAAAGCTCCCCGGAGGTTGATGTTCAGCACCTCATCCCAATCTTCCGCGGTCATCCGCATAAGCAGCTTATCCTTGGTGATCCCTGCATTGTTGATCAGGATGTCGATCCTGCCCCACTGGTCCAGCACCTGGGCCACAAGCGCTTTTGCTTCGCTTTCTTGGGAAATGTCGGCGCCCACCGCAATAGCTTCTCCGTTAGCTCCACAGATCTGGTCCACGACCCGTCCGGCGGCTTCAACCCCGGTGCGGTAGCTGACCGCCACCTTTGCACCTGCTTCGGCCAAGCGAAGGGCAATAACCGCCCCGATACCCCCTGAAGCCCCGGTTACCAATGCCACATGTCCCTCTATGTTCAATGCACGACCTTTTGTTCGACGACCTGTATTCCGAATGCCCCGATTAAGCTGCTGCTCTTGCAGTTTCGGTAACTTCCAGTTCGATACGCATATTTTCCACCAAGCCGATCTCTATGCACCGCCTGGCCGTATCTATGGCTCCAACAACACCTTCCGGACCGGAAGCGCCGTGGCCAACTATCACCGTGCCGTTGACGCCAAACAATGGGCCGCCCACCCTTTTGGGAAGGTTGTTCACCTCCCACACCTTGGCGGCCAAGGGGGCCAGCTCCTCGGAGGGCAGCTTATCGGACAATATGTTCTTGAGGTAGCTGGCTAAGGTCGCACCCAAACCTTCGGTGAACTTCATGAGAATATTCCCCACAAACCCATCGCAGACGATCACATCCGCTTTGTCGGTGAAGAAGTCCATCCCCTCCACATTGCCGACGAAGTTCAGGTTGCTTTCCTTGAACAGCGGGTAAGCTTCCCGTATCTGACGATTTCCCTTAGCTTCTTCGGTGCCCACGCTGAGCAGCCCGACCCGGGGCTCGGGAATTTCCAGGTAATGTTGGGCAAAAACACAACCCATCACTGCAAATCCCAGCATCAAGCCGGGCCGGCAGTCGATGTTGCTGCCCAGATCGACCACCACGGTTCTGGGAGCCATACCCAAGAAGGGCCCTCCCAAACAGGGGCGGTCCAGTCCCGGCAAGGTGCCCAGGACCATGGTGGCGCTGGCCATGGTGGCGCCGGTGGAACCCATGGAAACCACCGCATCGGCAGCGCCTTGCTTGGCCAGCTGGTTGGCTACCAAGACCGATGCTCTGGGTTTGGAACGAAGGGCTTGGATGGGGTGTTCATCTTCAAGAACCTTGCCCTCGGATGGCACCACCGAAAGATTGGATGGTCCGGGCTCGTGCTTCTTGAGCTCAGCTTCCAAAGCAGGAGAGTCGCCAACCAACAGGATCTGGCAATTCAAGGTGCGGGCAGCTTCCAAAGCTCCTTGGACGGTCACCTCGGGTGCATAGTCGCCGCCCATCGCATCCAAAGCGATCCGGGGTACTGTCCCAGGAACTTTGTCGTTTGTACCTTCTGCCGACATGCCTTTGGCCTCCTCTTGTTTGTCCGAACCTGCCGCCTGCCCAGCTTCCTTATGGCGTTTCCGCTGCGGGCAGGCGCAATGTTGCTTCTCCGGTTATCAGCTCCCGGTCCCGGCTATCCTTGAGGCCCACAGCACAAACCACAATCCGACCGCCGTCGCGCAATTCTTCCTTGACCACATTTCCCCATGTATACACTCGATCACCCAGGTAAGCGGCAGCTTTCAATCGAGTCTTTAGCTTCCCGGTTTCAAGCCAATGACGTCCAAAGGCTTGTGTGAGCATCTCAGAAACGAAAGCAAGGGTAAGCATCCCGTGGGCTATGATTCCGCCGAACTGGCTTCCGGCTGCGAAATTGGGGTCCAGGTGCAGCGGATTGTGGTCTCCCGATGCTTCAGCGTAGCGGGTGATCTGGTCTTGGGTGATCGTCCTTTCAATCACCTTCAGGGTGGTTGTGCATCCGGTTTCAAGCAACCGGGGCCTCCGGTGTGGAGACCATGACCGTGGTTTTACCTTCCAGCAGAATCTCTCCATCCTGGCTGACTGCGGTGAACCGTGCAGCTATGATGGACCATTCTCCGCGGCGCATGGGCTTGGACAAGGTGGCGGAACAGGACACTTCCTGACCGAAGCCGACCAATCGCCGGCATTCCATCTCTTGGGCTGCATGGATGGTCCCTGGGGGCAGGGACAGGACATCTATGAGGGTGCTGAGGATATGGGCTGCCAAGGCCATCGGAGGAGCAGCATTCAGTTCAAGGTAGATGGATGATTCGTCGCCGACAGCTCCCAGGTAGGAGCTGATCGAATGCTGGTCCACCTTCAACCCTCCAAGGTCCAACTCCTCCCCCGCCGTAGTCAGCATCCTGCGTTCCTCCCTCGCCAAGTGCCCATGACTATAGCATAGCCCCGCTGTGAGAACGCTTTTAAGGAAGATACAGGTTTGGGGAGCTATGGGCGGTGGCAGGCTGCCGGGCCACCATACGCCGGCAGCCGGCGCCCAAGCTGTAAGCGAGGAGCATCCCACAGAACGCAGGACACCTGTCAGCTAGTTATCAGGGTCGGGCCCGGCCCCGGATGTCAGGCCGACGACCTCAGCTTCCCAACCTTGACCGTCGCCGGAGGTGACCTTGGTTCCGAGCGCAGCAGCCTCCTTTCGGAGGTAACCAAGCCCCAAGAAGCCACCCGTTTCTGGAAGGCGGACTACGGAGGTGATGTGTCCCACCTCTTTCCCGGCGTGGACCAGCTTCAATCCATCTTCCACGTGTGCGTCAGCAGGGAAGCTGATGGATACCAGGTGCCTTTGCACCTTCCCGTAGGTGTCCAAGCGGGCAATGACCTCTTGGCCTATGTAGCAGCCCTTGTTGAAGCTGATGGAATCCCACAGACCCGCTTCCAAGGGATTATAAGCATCGATCAGCTCCGAGCTATGGCCGGGAACTCCTGCTTCGATGCGGACCGCTTCGTAAGCTTCCGAGCCTATGGGAACGGCCCCAGCATCCTTGAGCGCCGACCAGAGGGCGGGAGCCTCTTCCGGGGAGGCGATTATTTCGTATGCAGGCAAGCTGGGGCTGCCGGTCCTCAGGACCTGGACAGGGGATATGCCGATGGTTGCATCCATCCACTGGTAGAGGTCCAACCCGCCGACCCCTTCCCCAGCCCCAGTCAAGGATGAAAGCACAGTCTCAGCTTCTTGTCCCAAGATGGTGAACATAGCTGTCTTGAGGGTGATATCTTCAAGGGCCACATCATCGACGATGGTGTATTTGTCGATCCACTCAGAAACCTTCTCCCTGTTCTGGGGGCCGACGACCAGCAGAATATGGGAGCCCATGTTGATGACCAAGGTGAGATCCAAGATTCTCCCCCGCTCGTCGGTAAGGACTGTGCGGGCGCCGCTGCCCACCTCAATGCGGTCTATCAGGTTGGTGGAAAGCCGGTTGAGAAGGTCCAATACATCGGCGCCGGTGGCTTTAAGCCTGCCGACGTGGGTCGAATCGTACAGTGCTGCAGACCTTTTGACGGCAGCATATTCCGATGGAACATCGCCGAAGCTTTGGGGAAGCTCCCAGCCCTGCTGCTGGGCGAAAATGGCCCCTGAAGCCGCAGCTAAATCATGTATCGGAGACCTGCTGACATCCATGATATCTCCTGGTAAAACCGTCCTTTAATAAGCAACGCCGCCCTGATGTGTGGCGGCGTTAGCGGTCTTGGTCAGCACAAAGAGTTGCTACACTGCGAAGGAGTTTCCGCAACCGCAGCTTTTCTTGGCGTTCGGGTTTTCGAAAACGAACCCCTTGCCGTTCAGCCCATCGGAGAAGTCCAACTGGGTGCCTGCCAAGTAGATATAAGCTTTCTTGTCGATGAAGATCTTCACACCTTCATCGTCCACAACCTTATCCTCGGGGGCTGATTCCTTTTCAACGCTGAGGGTGTACAAGAGGCCCGAACATCCGCCGCCCTTGACTCCCACACGAACCCCGAACTCATTTTCCAAGCCCTCTTTCTTTGCAAAGAACCTGAGTTTGTCCTTGGCTTTGTCGGTGATGGAAATAGAGATGGTCCCATTTTCCGCATAGACCGTCATTGCATCCTCCTGCAGGGTGGAAAGTGTCACAGCCGCCGGTAATAGTTGCCCTCTATCATAAATCTCTTACGATGGTCTAGTCAAGGACATTTCTTGGGCGTAACTGCACAGTCTCCGTAAGTTGATTCCAGGCGACCCCCCGGGTTACCATCCCGACCCCCCGGATTACCATCCCGAACGCCCCCGCCGTCATTCCGAACGCAGCGAGGAATCTAAGCTGCTCCCTCCGATGGCCAGCCCATTATTACGATGATCCATCAAGTGAGCAGGCACCCCAGATTCTTCGTCGTGCGCTCCTCAGAATGACAGGGAGGAAGGCGCACGCCTCTGAATGACATGAGGGGCGCTCCTCAGAATGACACAAGAGGGGGTCTCCTCAGAATGACGACATGGGAGGGTGCCGCCATTGCCATTCCGATCCCCCCATGTCATTCCGAGCCCCCCTGTCATTCCGAGCGAAGCGAGGAATCTGAGATGCTCCCTCCGATGGCCAGCTCATTACTGCGATGATCCATCGGGCGAGCAGGCACCCTAGATTCTTCGTCGTGCGCTCCTCAGAATGACAGGGAGGAAGGCGCGCTCCTCAAAATGCCATGAGGGAGGCTCCTCTGAATGACATGAGGGGCGCTCCTCAGAATGACGACATGGGAGGGGGCCGCCATTGCCATTCCGAGTCCCCCCATGTCATTCCGAGTCCCCCCATGTCATTCCGAACGCAGTGAGGAATCTAAGATGCTCCCTCCGATGGCCGGCCCATTACTGCGATGATCCATCGGGCGAGCAGGCACCTTAGATTCTTCGTCGTGCGCTCCTCAGAATGACAGGGAGCAAGGCGCGCTCCTCAGAATGACAGGGAGGGAGGCGCGCTCCTCAGAATGACATGAGGGGCACTCCTCAGAATGACACGAGAGGGGGTCTCCTCAGAATGACGACATGGGAGGGGGCCACCATTGCCATTCCGAGCCCCCCATGTCATTCCGAGCCCCCCTGTCATTCCGAACGCAGTGAGGAATCTAAGATGCTCCCTCCGATGGCCAGCCCATTACTGCGATGATCCATCGGGCGAGCAGGCACCTTAGATTCTTCGTCGTGCGCTCCTCAGAATGACAGGGAGGGGGGGCGCGCTCCTCAGAATGACAGGGAGGAAGGCGCGCTCCTCAAAATGCCATGAGGGGCACTCCTCAGAATGACACGAGAGGGGGTCTCCTCAGAATGACGACATGGGAGGGGCCGCCATTGCCATTCCGAGCCCCCCCATGTCATTCCGAGCCCCCCATGTCATTCCGAACGCAGTGAGGAATCTAAGCTGCTCCCTCCGATGGCCGGCCCATTACTGCGATGAGCCATCGGGCGAGCAGGCACCTTAGATTCTTCGTCGTGCGCTCCTCAGAATGACAGGGAGGGGGGTGCGCTCCTCAGAATGACAGGGAGGAAGGCGCGCTCCTCAGAATGACAGGGAGGAAGGCGCGCTCCTCAGAATGACATGAGGGGCGCTCCTCTGAAGGACGACATGGGAGGGGGCCGCCATTGCCATTCCGAGTCCCCCCATGTCATTCCGAGCGAAGCGAGGAATCTAAGCTGCTCCCTCCGATGGCCAGCCCATTACTGCGATGAGCCATCGGGCGAGCAGGCACCTTAGATTCTTCGTCGTGCGCTCCTCAGAATGACAGGGAGCAAGGCGCGCTCCTCAGAATGACATGAAGGGGGGAAGGGACGCTATCGCCTTCATTTCTCGCCGAGACTGAACAAAGTTGCTCTTAGGCTCACTAAGGGCACTGCGCCTGCGATGAAAGATAGGCCTGCCAGGCGCACCGCGTTACACCCAAGAATGGTTGGATGGTATACTGCGATGATGGAAGCTGGGAACCAGCTTGAACAACTACGGAGAAGAAGCACATGATCGGTGTTTTCACCCACCACTGGGCAAAAGATAGCAGTATAGAAGCTGCCCGCGCCCTTCTGGACGGCAACGGCGTCGCGCAGAGCAAAGCTCCCGGCTTCGGCGGCCGGCACACCTTGTACTCCCCGAACGACCCCGCCAAGATCACCACCCTTGTTTTGTGGGAAAGCAACGAAATCTACGATGCGTGGCGGGCCAGTCCCGAACGGGCCGCGGCGATGGCCGGAGCAGACGAGCTCTGGTCTCAGCCCCCGGATTCGGAGCGCTACGAAGTGGCTGGGTAAAGGAAGCACGCCCGCATGACCACCCGTATTCCGGTGCACATCAGAAGAGCAACCCCTGACGATATAGAAGTCCTGGTCGGATTCAATGCAGCTATGGCCAAGGAAGCTGGGTAAAGGAAGCACGCCCGCATGACCACCCGTATTCCGGCGCACATCAGAAAAGCAACCCCTGACGATATAGAAGTCCTGGTCGGGTTCAATGCAGCTATGGCCAAGGAAACTGGGTAAAGGAAGCGCGCCCCCATGACCACCCGTATTCCGGCGCACATCAGAAGAGCAACCCCTGACGATATCGAAGTCCTGGTCGGGTTCAATGCAGCTATGGCCAAGGAAACTGAAGGCCTATCCTTGGACCAAGACACGCTGACAGAAGGGACCAAGGCTGTCTTCAGGTCCCCTGAGAAGGGTTATTATCTGGTCGCAGAAGCCGGCGATGGGCAGGTGGTCGGCAGCTTGTTGTGCGTGGAAGAGTGGAGCGACTGGCGCAACGAAACCTTCTGGTGGATTCAGAGCGTTTATGTCCGGCCTGACTGGCGTCGTCAAGGGGTTTATCGATCCCTCCACAACCATGTCTACGAAGCGGCAAAAGCAACCCTGGGGGTGTGCGGTGTACGCCTCTATGTGGACCGGAACAACCACAACGCCCAAGCCACCTATTCCAGCTTGGGTATGACCAAGTCCCATTACGATCTGTTTGAGATCGACCTTGCTCCCCCGCAAGCGCGCCTTATCCTACTCTCGCATCATCCACCTTTCCCACATCATCGAACCCGGCATTCCCGTTTGGCCGAATGACCCGCAGGTGGAGATGGAAACCATCGCCGAGATTCCCACCGATGGCTACTATCTGAGGCGGTTTTCCATTGGGGAACACACAGCCACCCATATGAATGCCCCCGCCAGCTTTCATGCCGGCGCTGCCAGCATCGAAGGCTACACTGCCGATTCTCTGGTGGTCCCTGGGGTGGTGATCCGTCTTGCGGGTGCGGCGGACGATGGTCCCGACCGGTCTTTGACAATAGCTGACGTCCAGGAGTGGGAGAGCGTACACGGACCTGTTCCCCAAGGCAGCTTGGTCTTGGCGCACACAGGTTGGGACCGATGGTGGGACCGCCCTGAAGCTTACATGGCCATCGGCCCCTCAGGAGCCCCGCACTTTCCCGGCATAGAGCTGGAAGCAGCACAATTGCTGCTGGAAAGCAGGGGCGCAGCAGGGTTGGGGATAGACAGCCCGGGGGTTGATCCCGGACGTGACACCAGCTATGCGACCAACCGGCTGGCACTATCTCGACAACGTATTGTGCTGGAGAACCTGACCAATCTTGAGCAGCTGCCAGCCACGGGAGCTACGTTGGTCATCGGCATCCTGCTCCTGGCAGGAGGCTCAGGGTCCCCAGCATCGACGCTGGCGCTTCTGCCCTGAAAAGCAACCGGACCTGCCCTACAGCTTCACAGGAATCTGGTCTGACAGAAGGATCTTTTCCGTGCTGACCGTGCACCTGTACGCATATGCTTCCACCCCTGATTCCACCGCATACCGCAGGGCGGCGCCGAATTCCGGGTCTGATGCGTCGTTTGGTTCCAGTGCATCAGAATCTTCCCGTTGGACCACAAATATCACCGCACCTCTGTAACCTTCTTTTGCCTTTTGGGCTAGGGTTAGCACATGCTTCCTGCCACGCGTGGTTGGCGCATCAGGAAAGATGCCCGTCCGTCCTTCCACCAAGGTCACCGACTTCACCTCCACAAGGCAGGCGCCCCGGTCTCCTTTCAAAGCCAGGTCCAACCGGCTATCTCCGTAGGTTGCCTCCCGTTTGATGCTGCCGTACCCGGAAAACTCCTCCAGCCTGCCTTCCATCATGGCCTCGTACACCAGTTGGTTGGGCAGCCGTGCATCTGCAGATGCCAAGGTGTGGCCCAGATCAACCAGAGCCAGATCGTAGGCGGTACTGCGGTGATCAGCCAAAACCGGGGTCAGATAGATCCGGCGGCCTTCCACCAAGAGCTCTTTCATCCGACCTGAATTCGCCACATGAATCAAGGACTGAATCCCGTCCACATCGGCGATAGCTGCGAAACGGTTGAGCCTCTGAAGGAAACGTGCTTCAACCAGCTTGTTGTAGTACACCATCTTGCCAGCCCCCCACATGCCGGACGCCGAAAACTCCGCGGTAATGACCGGTTCCATCCTAGCAACCTTCGCTGGCGCCCCGCAACCACATTTTGATTCGCCGAAAGCAGGCTGCCGCAGGCGCCCAATTCCGTTACATTTGTGATCGGTACAAAGTGCGATTGCCCTGGATGAGATGGTCACAGAAGGACCAAGAAAGCTATAATGGTATACAAGTTCAGATAGGTGGTCGGGCATGGTTGCTTTTGTCCAGAGGTTGGAAGCGGCGAGCGAAGCCAACAGAAGTCTTCTTTGTGTGGGTTTGGACCCTGACCCCAAGCGGATGCCGGTGTCTGATGTATTCGAGTTCAACCGTGGGATCATCAATGCCACCCTTGATCTGGTCTGCACGTATAAGCCCAACCTGGCATTCTATGAAGCTCTGGGCATCCCTGGGCTGGAAGCTCTCCAACGCACGGTGCAATACGTCAGAAGCACGGCCCCAAACATACCTGTGATCGCCGATGCGAAACGTGGAGACCTGGGGCCTTCGGCAGAAAGCTACGCCAAAGCACTCTTCGAGGTCTGGGATTTCGATGCTGTAACCGCCAATGCTTGGGGCGGACTGGATTCCATCCAACCCTTCTTTGAACACCAAGATAAAGGGGTTTTCATCTGGTGCCGCAGCTCCAACGCCACCGCCGCAGATATCCAGGACCTGGTGGTGGGTCCGCCGGGGCAAGAACATTTTGTCTTTGAAGCACTAGCTGAAAAGGTCAGCGAATGGAACATCCATGGCAACATGGGCTTGGTGGTGGGAGCCACCTACCCCCAAGAACTGGAGCTGGTGCGGGGCCGGTGCCCGGATATGCCCATCCTGATACCGGGGATCGGCGCCCAAGGAGGCGACCTGGAAGAGTCGGTCCGTTTGGGCGCCAACTCCAAGGGGCGCATGGCGGTCATCAGCTCATCCCGCGGGGTGTTGTACGCATCTTCGGGCGCGGACTTTCCTCAGGCTGCCCGCGCAGCGGCGATGGACCTCCGGGATAAGATGAACCTCGTGCTGGACCAAGGTGGTAGAGGATGGTCCTAGAACTGCGCATCGGCGACGGGCTGAAGCTGAAGAAGACCCATCCTTGCGGCAGCAACCTCTGGCATGTGTTTCGATTGGGCGCCGATATCGGAATCCGCTGTCAAGGCTGTGCCAGGCAGGTGCTGTTGCAGCGTTCCCACCTTGAGCGGCGGGTCAAAGAGGTGCTGCCCCGCTAGGGTAGCTCCGGCAACCAATGTTGAAATCAAGCCAACCGCTCACCTCATCAAGCAGTCGCCGCGGGGTGGTTGTACTGTGTGCTGCGATCTTCTTCAGCCTGTTATCCCAAGGCATCATCTCACCCGCATTGCCCCTCTTTGCTGAAGATTTCAATGACAGCGTTTTCTTGGTCGGCATGGCGGTGGGTGTCTTTGGCATCGGCCGGGTGGCGATGGGCTTACCTTCGGGGCTCCTGGCTCAGCGTTACGGACGCAGGATCGTGCTGTTGGGAGGCACCGGCGTGGCTGCCTTGGGTTCCGTCATGGTCCCGTTTTCCGGCGATCTAACGGATCTGATGGTCTACCGCACCATATCGGGCCTCGGCGGTGGAATGTACATGGTGGGAGCAGCCATCTACCTGCGGGATGTGTCCACGCAGCGGAGCAGGGCCCGATACCAGAGCCTGCAGGAGATGAGCGTTGTGCTGGGTGTGCTGGTGGGGCCGTTCATCGGCGGGTACCTAGCTGAAGTTTGGGGGCTCAAGGCTCCCCTCTATGCTCAGGCGGTCGCCGTGGCGGTGGCGGTCCCGATAGTCCTGCTGTGGCTTCCTGAAACCCTCAGGAGGGACCCCGGCGCCTCTTCCGGCGGCGCCTCGTCGGCCAACGTATCTGCGCCGCCGACCCCGAAGGTCAGCACCTTTGCAAGCCTCAACATACTGCTCCGGAATCCCGGCTTTGTTGCAGCTTGCTTGTTCAATCTGGCCATCGTCGCCAACAGACAAGGGGGCCGCTTTGCAATAATGCCCCTCGTCGCCCATGTAAGGGGGTTTGGGCCAGGACAGATAGGGGTTTTTCTGACGGTCACCCACATTCCCCAGCTGATGTTCATTCCTCTAACCGCCCTTATATCCGATCGTTTCGGACGGGTAACCACCGTGTTGCCTGCGGCAGCTTGTGTGATTTTGGGCATATCCATCTTCATCTATGCAGACACCATATACCTGCTCATGCTGTCAGCCATAATCATGGGAGCGGGCGAAGGTTTGGCTGGTCCGCCCCCGGTGGCATATGTGGCGGATATAGCTCCCCCAGGTATGGAAGGCATCACCCTCGGCTTGTTCCGGACCATAGGGGGCATGGGGTTCTTGGGCGGCGCTCTTCTGCTGGGCGGTTTGTCCGACCTGCTCAGCTTCCAGTGGGCCCTTTGGATAGATGGGATGTTCGTAGCTGCAGCATCGGTGAATTTCGTACTCGTCGCCAGGGTTCGTTCACAGCCTTCCGAAGGACTCGCACAAAAGTGAAAAGGGCTTATCCCCACGGCGCGACCACGAATATGCCAACCCTTTCCCGCTCTCCCGCTTTGCGCCGGAACCGGGTTTGACCTGCCATCCAAGGCGCTGCTAGACTGGCGCTGGATAGGGCGATATCGGAGGTGGAAGCTTGTCCGATCAGGACTACACAGACCAGCTGAAAGCCGCAGAAGCTGCATGGGCCAAGAGTGCGGCTGCGGCTCCGCAGCTCCGCAGCGAGTTCAAAACATCTTCCCAGATCCCCGTTAAGGCTGCCTACTCGCCCTTGGACCAAGAAGATGCCGGCCTCGCTGAGGATATCGGGTTCCCCGGTGAGTACCCGTTCCTGCGCGGGGTTCATCCGACGGGCTACCGGGGCCGGTTGTGGACGATGCGCATGTTCGCTGGCTACGGCACCGCCGAAGAAACCAATGAACGCTTCAAGTACCTGCTGGAGAACGGTCAGACCGGCCTCAGCGTAGCTTTCGATATGCCCACCCTCTACGGCTACGATACCGACGCACCCCAAGCTGCCGGCGAGTTCGGCAAGTGCGGGGTTGCCATCTCTTCCTTGGCGGATATGGAAGTCCTCTTCTATGGCATTCCCCTGCATGAAATAACCACTTCCATGACCATCAACAGCCCGGCAGCCATCATCTGGGCAATGTACATCGCAGTTGCTGAGCAGAAGGGCCTTTCCCCAGATACCTTGGGAGGAACCCTCCAAAACGATATTCTCAAGGAATACATCGCCCAGAACGAGTACATCTTCCCTCCCGAACCCTCCATGCGCCTGGTTGTGGATACCATTGAGTTTGCCACCAAGCACATGCCCCGGTGGAACCCCATCAGCATCAGCGGCTACCACATACGCGAAGCTGGCTCCACGGCAGTGCAGGAGCTGGCCTTCACATTAGAAGATGGGCGGGAATATGTCCGGTGGTGCTTGGACAGGGGTTTGGATATTGATGATTTTGCTCCCCGCCTCAGCTTCTTCTTCAATGTCGACAATCACTTCTTCGAGGAGATAGCCAAGCTCCGGGCAGCCCGAAAGATATGGGCTCAGGAGATGCGCGACACCTTCCATGCCAAGGACCCCCGGTCGTGGTGGATGCGGACCCATGCCCAGACCGCCGGCTGGAGCCTGACCGCCCAGCAGCCCGAAAACAATGCCATCCGGGTGGGCCTCCAAGCCCTGGCCGCCATCTTGGGGGGCGCCCAGTCACTGCACACCAACTCAATGGATGAAGCATGGGCCCTTCCTTCCGAACAAGCAGCCCTGCTGGCCCTTCGCACCCAACAGATAATCGCCCACGAAAGCGGCGTTGCCAACACGGTGGACCCCTTGGGGGGCAGCTACTACCTGGAAGACCTCACCCGGCAGGTGGAAGCTGGCGCCTACGACTACTTCCAGCGCATCGAAGATATGGGCGGGGTGCTGCCATCCATCGAGATGGGTTACTTCCAACAAGAGATTGCGGGAGCTGCATACCGCTACCAGCAGGAGGTTGACCGAGGTGAGCGAATAACCGTCGGCGTCAACGAATATGTCACGGGCGATTCACCCGAAATACCTCTGCTTCGAGTAGATGCCAAGGGAGAAGCTCACCATCTGGACCGTCTGAACCGGGTACGGCGGCAGCGGGATAACCGGGATGTCCGTTCAAAGCTGGCGGACCTGGAATACGCGGCAAGGGGCAGCGACAACCTCATGGTCCCCTTGATTGAAGCGGTCAAAGCTTATGCCACCGTGGGCGAGATGATGGATGTGCTCAGGCGAGTGTTCGGAGAGTACCAGCCCTCATGGGGATATTAGCCCCCTACCCTGAGACCCAGGTCTGCCGATGATTTTGAGAAGGCTGGTCAAGGGGGCTGAAATAAGCTGGTCCCCAGCTTCCGTCCCTTGTATCGGTCTTGCACTGTTCTTGGCAATTCCGTCGGCAGGCCAGGTCCAGAAATACTTGGGGCTTCCCACCGCGGCAGCATATGTATTCCTGCTGCTCCTCTTCTTCTTGGCAGCATACCAGCCCATTCTCCTCAAGTTCCTGCAAAAGGTAACCCTCAAGCAGGGAATCTGGATTGCCACAGCAACCGTCATGGTCTTGGCAGCTGCCTTTTGGGTGGTGTACCCCATTGCGGATTCGGGGGTAGTTGGCGGCGGGGCCGACAGGGACGAAGCACTTGGCATCGCTGCGGAGGAGTTGCTGAATGGCAGATATCCATACAAACTCGAAACGTACTTGGGCAATCCCATTTCGCCGCTTCCTGGGGCTGTAATACTGGCTATTCCCTTCGTCCTCATGGGAAATTCGGCATACCAGATATTCTTCTGGCTGCCCATTTTTGCCGTCGTCATAAGCTGCTACTTCAGGCCGGCAGCGCCGGCGCTGGCCCTGCTGTTAACCGCCCTGCTCCTTTCGCCGGTCATATTAAGAGGCGTGGCGACCGGAAGCGACCTTCTATCCAACAGCCTCTATGTGTTTATATTCGCCTTCTTGATGATCAGGTGTGTGACCTCACCCGATGCCAAGCTCTGGCAGAAGGTATTGTTTGCAGCCCTCTTGGGCTTGGGCCTTTCATCAAGGCCCAATTTCATACTGGCGCTGCCCCTGCTGTTCTCCATATTGGCACAAAACGGAGGCTGGAAGTCTGCGGTCAAATATACAGGCATCACATGCTTCGTCCTGCTTGCTGTTACGCTGCCGTTTTACTTGTACTCTCCGCAAGAATTCAGCCCACTGCATGTGTCCAGCAAACTTGAATCCCCGATTCCCCATACGGACATAGCTGTTCCGGTTATGGCGGGGGTTATGGCCCTGGCTTTGTCGCTTCAGCGTATGAGCAGGCGCTGCGTGGTCTTCTTCAGGAATTTTGGCTTTGTGAGCGCATTTCTCGTTCTCAGCATGATCGTCCTGAAATCCTTGGACTCGAACACTCCAACCCTGAGAATCGATGATGCTGGAGAACTCGTCCTCATTTTCGGGGCGTTTGCATTCTTTACATGTCTGTTGGAAAGGGATGGCCGATTTAGCCGGTATCTCTTGAATGCAGAAAAGAATCCTCCCAGCTAGTGCCCCGCACTCTTGGCCACAAGCTGGTTCTACCGGGCCCGTACCAGGCCCCTGGCATCGACGATGGCCTTCAGCTTGGCTTCGGCGGTCCGGGCGGAGGCCACGGGGTTGTCCGCAAAGGTTGCAAAGCCGCAGTCGGGATTTAGCAGGACGCGCTCCGCGCCGAACAGGTCTATGGCGCGGGATATTCTCCTGCGGATATGTTCCGGCCCTTCCACCATGTCCAGCTTCTGATTGACCACGCCAACCCCGATGCGTTTGTCGGCAGGCAAACTGCGCAGCACCTCCAGTTCCCCGGCGCGGGGGGTGCACAGTTCAAGGAGCAGAACTCCCACATCAACCCGGCTCATGGCATCCAGCAGAGGCCGGTAATCCCCTGAAAGGGCAGCCGACTCATCCTTGGTCCAGTTGCCCCGGCAGATGTGAAGTCCCAACCGTTCCGCTGGGAGGCCCCGGACAACCTCGTTCAGCAACTCAACGGCAAAGTCAAGCTCCGGCGCGGGCTCCAACTTCTCGCTCAGGGCGCCGCACATGAACGAACGGTTGCCGACGGCACCGCCGAACACCACCTCCGTCAGGACCGGTTCATCCAACTGGACCAAGGCAGCCCCGGATGCCAGGAGGTGGTGAACCTCTTCCCGCAGCACACGGACGATATCTTGGGCCATATCTTCGCGGGTCAGGTACGGAAGGTCGGTCAGGCAATCGAGCCACATGGTGCGGGTCAGCAGGTACGGTCCCGGCAGAGCCACCTTGACGGGCTTGTCGGTGTGAGTCTGGGCGAACTCTATCTCGTGGACCGCCAAGGGCCGGCTCCTGCCCAGCTTGCCGTACACGACCGGATGCCGCACTTCTCCTGCCGGGACATCCAGGGCGCGTAGCTCCTTCTCGAACTTCTCAGGATCATCCACGATCGCTGTTAAATCGCTTAGCGGAATGAGCTGGCAGTTGTCCAGCAGGCCGCCGACAAAGCTGGCGTAGCTGTCCCGGCGCTGCTCCCCATCGGTTAGCACATCAACGCCGGCCCTGAGCTGGGCGTCAATGGCAAGCCGTGCTCCATCATCAGCGGTGAGCTGAAATTCTGCATCGTCGAGCCTGCCCTCCAGCCGGTCATGAATTGCCTGCAGCATCCAACGCGGCCTGGGCCAGCTGCCAATGCCCATCACCGACAGCGGCCCGATCTTTGGGGCTGGGGCGGGAGAGGGCAGAGAAGCTGGGATGCGCACTTCCACCCTGAGCTGTTCTCCGATGGATGGTGTAACCGCCGGCTCTTGGCGGCGTTCGGCCAGCGGGCCTTTGCAGATGAGGAAGCTGCGCTGTGGGCTTGCCTTGGTCCAAGAAACCAGCTCGTTCTTGGTCATCCGGCACCAAGCGGGGAGCTCGACCTCCACCGTGGAATCGGTGGACAGTATCTCCAGAAGACCGCCCCGGTCCAGCGGGTCGATGTGCCGGCGTATCAGAAGCAGCAGCCCGCTGCCGCAATCCAGGTTGCCGCCGTCGAAGCTAATGTCGGGCTGGTATTTGTGCTGCTGGATGGGGTCCATCAGATATAGCTCGGACTCATGGTGCGGTGGAAGCGTCCGCTAGAAGCTGATAGCTGGGCTATTATCCGAAAGGAACTCCACCAGCACGGCTCCACCGACGATTTTGGCTCCATCAACCAGGTTGTCGGGGTCCAGACCGCGCTTGGCGAAGCAGGGAGCGCACACATAGATGGCGCCCCCGACGGAAGCGAAGTTATCCATGAGCTCCTTCAAGGGGAGGAATCCCTCCTCGTGGATATCATCGGCGTACCCCTTCTGGGAGAGGCGGACACCCTCGGTGCTGAGGAAGACCATCGCATCCTTCTCCGAGCCAAGTGCGGCGCTGGCTATGACAAAAGCGACGGTCGATTTATCGGCATTGTCCTTGGCGCAGGTCAGGTTAACACAGAATTTATCGGACATAGTATGGTACTCCAAACGCAATTGATCGATCCATCGGCATTGTCCTTGGCGCAGGTCAGGTTAACACAGAATTTGTCGGACATAGCACACAATTGCTTGATCGGCATTGTCCTTGGCGCAGGTCAGGTTAACACAGAAGTTGTCGGACATAGCACGCAATTGCTCGATCCATCGGCATTGTCCTTGGCACAGGTCAGGTTAACACAGAATTTGTCGGACATAGCACGGTACTCCAAACGCAATCGTGGGGACTATTTCTGCTCGATCCAGTAGTTTGGGTGCTCTACCCGGAGCATCTGGCGGCCGGTCAGACGGCACCATGCAGGCAGGTCGATGGGAGCTCCCAAGTCTTGGGAAGTCAGCTTGAGGACCTGCCCCGTCTCGAGTTTTTGCATACGCATCCGAAGCAGGATGATAACCTCGCCGCAACCCATGTATCCTGCATCCCATTCGTCGGCAATGTTCATACCCTCATACGGGTCTTCGCAACCCATGTAGCCTGCATCCTGTTCGCCTGCAATGCTCTCATACCCCCGCGTGGGTCTTCGCAACCCATGTAGCCTGCTTCAAGTGTTGTTCCGGGCTGCCTGTGCCACCTGGATGCCGTTTCCCGGCATCCAACTCTGACCGGTCGAGTTTAGCAAACCGGCCAGCTATTAGTCAACGGAAACCCGGCGCCCAACCGCTCACCCTCAATGAAAACCGCAAGCAATCGCCCTCCCCCTCCGCGCCCTTCCCCCGTCATTCTGGGGCGCGCACTCCTCCCCGCCCAAGTCGTCATTCTGAGGCGCGCACTCCCTCCCATGTCGTCATTCTGAGGGGCGCTCCCTCCCCCCTGTCATTCTGAGGGGCACTCCCTCCCTCCCATGTCGTCGTTCTGAGGGGCGCGCCCTTCTCCTGTCATTCTGAGGGGCGCACCCCGAAGAATCTAGGATGCCTGCTCTTCCGATGGCTCATCGTAGTAATGGGCTGGCCATCGGAGGGAGCATTTTAGATTCCTCACTGCGGTTCGGAATGACACCCCCCTGTCATTCTGAGGGGCGCACCCCGAAGAATCTAGGATGCCTGCTCGCCCGATGGCTCATCGTAGTAATGGGCCGGCCATCGGAAGGAGCATCTTAGATTCCTCACTGCGGTTCGGAATGACACCCCCCTGTCATTCTGAGGCGCGCACGCCGAAGAATCTAGGATGCCTCCTCTCCCGATGGGTCATCGTAGTAATGGGCTGGCCATCGGAAGGAGCATCTTAGATTCCTCACTGCGGTTCGGAATGACATTGAGGGGGCATTCGGCATGACATGTTATTGATGTCATTCTGAGGGGCGCCCCATCCCTGTCATTCTGAGGGGCGCGCCCTCCTCCCATGTCATTCTGAGGGGCGCACCCCGAAGAATCTAGGATGCCTGCTCTCCCGATGGCTCATCGTAGTAATGGGCTGGCCATCGGAAGGAGCATTTTAGGTTCCTCACTGCGGTTCGGAATGACATTGAGGGAGCATTCGGCATGACATCAATGTATTGTCATTCTGAAGAGCGCGCCATCTGCCCTCGTCATTCAGAGGAGGCACTCCCTCCCCCCTGTCATTCTGAGGGGCGCACCCCGAAGAACCTAGGATGCCTGCTCACCCGATGGCTCATCGTAGTAATGGGCTGGCCATCGGTGGGGGATTTTAGATTCCTCACTGCGGTTCGGAATGACACCCCCCCTGTCATTCTGAGGGGCACTCCTCCCCCATGTCATTCTGAGGGGCGCACCCCGAAGAATCTAGGATGCCTGCTCGCCCTATGGCTCATCGTAGTAATGGGCTGACCATCGGAAGGAGCATTTTAGATTCCTCACTGCGGTTCGGAATGACACCCTCCCTGTCATTCTGAGGGGCGCACCCCGAAGAATCTAGGATGCCTGCTCACCCGGTGGCTCATCGTAGTAATGGGCTGGCCGTCGGTGGGGGATTTTAGATTCCTCACTGCGGTTCGGAATGACATTGGGGGCCTTCGGAATGACATGTTATTGATGTCATTCTGAGGTGCGCCCCATCCCTGTCATTCTGAGGGGCGCTCCCTCCCCCTGTCATTCTGAGGGGCGCACCCCGAAGAATCTAGGATGCCTGCTCGCCCGATGGCTCATCGTAGTAATGGGCTGGCCATCGGAGGGAGCATTTTAGATTCCTCACTGCGGTTCGGAATGACAGCCTCCCTGTCATTCTGAGGGGCGCACCCCGAAGAATCTAGGATGCCTGCTCGCCCGATGGCTCATCGTAGTAATGGGCTGGCCATCGGAAGGAGCATCTTAGATTCCTCACTGCGGTTCGGAATGACACCCCCCCTGTCATTCTGAGGGGCGCACCCCGAAGAATCTAGGATGCCTGCTCACCCGATGGCTCATCGTAGTAATGGGCTGGCCATCGGAAGGAGCATCTTAGATTCCTCACTGCGGTTCGGAATGACACCCCCCCTGTCATTCTGAGGGGCGCACCCCGAAGAATCTAGGATGCCTGCTCACCCGGTGGCTCATCGTAGTAATGGGCTGGCCATCGGAGGGGGATTTTAGATTCCTCACTGCGGTTCGGAATGACAGTAGGGGCGGTCGGAATGACAGTAGGGGCCTTCGGAATGACAGTGGGGGCCTTCGGAATGACAGTGGGGGCGGTCGGAATGACAGTGGGGGCGGTCGGAATGACAGTGGGGGCGGTCGGAATGACAGTGGGGGCGGTCGGAATGACAGTGGGGGCGGTCGGAATGACATAAGGGGGCGGTCGCAATGACAGCGGGGGTCCGGGGGGGGCGATTCCGGGGGGCAGACGGGGGCACCGGGGCGTCCCCTCATGCGGGGATACCCAGGCGCCCTATGTTTCCGTTGGCTGCGCAGGTGCGCTTCCGTTAGCGGCGCCCTATGTTTCCGTTGGCTGCGCTGGCGCGTTTCGGTTAGCTGCGCGGGGGGGGCGCAGGCGTATTTGGGTTAGCTGCGTTTGTTCTTGTAGAAGTAGAACCCAGCTCCGATTGCCGCGATGATGAGCAGAATGATGAGTATCCACCATGCGCCCAATCCCCCGCCTTCATCCGGCGTCGGCACAGGTGTCGGCGCGATGGTTGGATCGGGGACAGCAGTCGGGGGCACAGATGTAGCGGTCGGCTCAGGGGTCGGGGTCGGCTCAGGGGTCGCCGTCGGCATCGGCGTGGCGGTCGGCTCAGGAGTCGCCGTCGGCATCGGCGTAGCAGTCGGCTCAGGAGTCGCCGTCGGTGTCGCCGCGGCCGTTGGTATCGGTGTCGCCGTCGGATCGGGAGTCGGCGTCGGGTCTGGCTCAGGAGCCGCATCGTCAAAGGTCAAATTCAACTGGACATACAGTTCCCCGCCTTGGTCAAAGGACGCCGTTTCGGTGGCTTGAATCCTGCCGTATTCGTTCACGATCCAGAAGGTGATGTCCTCCCCAACGAAGGAATCCTCAGGAGGACCGACTATCAGGGCTTGGTAGCCGCCGCCGGCCAAGGTCCTGACAGCTTGTGCCGCGTCCCCGGTCTTGGTGGCTTCCCAGCCATCCTCGCATCCGCCCACACAAGCCACCACCAACATACCTTCAGGGGCTGGGCTTCCTTGGATGGTCACTGTCCCGTGGTACCCTACAGGGTGCGGACGACCTTGTCCCATCAGGGCGCCCATGGTTGCATACATAAACAACAAGATCACCGGAATGGTAACTATGCACCGTCGCATCTTCTCTAGTACCTCCTCATCTCTTACCTACCTCTAGGGAACCTCTGAACAACTCGCCTGAACCCCGTCATTCCCGCCGCCCCAAGCCCGTCATTCCCGCGAAGGCGGGAACCTCGCCCCTCCGTAGGGGCGGGTTTCACGTCCATCCTCCGCATCCAAGGGGACTTACTCAGACTACCTCTAGCACATTCTCCCAATCATTATAGATGGAGCTGTTCGGTCTTCCTAGGCGCTATTGATGGATCATTTCCCCAGTTTTGTGATGTCCGGGTGGATACATGCGCGTAAATCCATCGTCCGACCGTTGGAACAAGGTGGATTATTCCGCTTGGTCCGATGCCCGTGCTGGGCACGGACCAACGCGACAATGGAGAGGCAGTCGCGGTGGACTGCCTCTCCATTGATTCATCCGGCTCATGTTTTCTTAGGCGCCGCTAAGACGGGTCCTGTACACGTAGAATCCAACCCCGCCAATCACCGCGACGATCAGCATGATTATGATAACCCACCATACCGTCCCCAGTCCGCCGCCTTCATCCGTCGGCGGCACAGGTGCCGGTGTGGGGGTGTGTGTGGGTGTAGGCGGCACTGTCGTAGCTGTCGGCGCTGGGGCAGCTGTCGGCGCTGGGGTGGCCGTCGGCATTGGGGTGGCTGTTGGGACCGGGGTGAATGTGGGCGCCGCAGTCGGCAGCACGGTGGGTGGTCTGGGCGTAGATGTCGGCTCCGGCGTGGCTGTCGCCACTGCCGGCACTGGTGGGATGACCGGCGCCGGGGTCGGCTCCACCGGCGTGGGGTCGGGGCCGACCATCACACTGATCCTGATGGGGGGAGATGTGCCGGCTTGGTCCGAAGCTGTCACCGTAATGATGGCCTCCCCCTCGGAAACAGGGGTTATGACGACGAGGTGTCTGCCGGCCAGTACTGCCGTTGCCACATCCGGGTTGCTTGATCTGACACGGTAGCTCAGGGTATCTTCTTCAACGTCTGTGAACAGCCGCTGCACAAGCTGCCTTCCATCATCGCCGTTCACCACCAAATCCTGGCTTTGAACCCTACCTACCACCTCGGGAACATCGTTCACCGGTTTGACGACGATATTCACACGCCCTTTGTCGTCGTCGGTAGTATCGTCGCCGTCGGATTCGGTATAGGTGAAAGAATCAATACCGTTGAAGTCGCGGTTAGGTGCGTAGGTGATGGTGTTGCCTTTGACTGTGGCAACCCCCGAAATGGCCCCGCCGTCTGGATCTATATTTGGGGTAGATCCCTCGGCTACGTCTACCTCGATAGCCACCGTTGTATCTTCATCTATGATGGCGAGGGTTACAGTACCCATAGCATTGGACAGATCAGTGCCGCAGGGCTCGTCCCCTGCACCGAGCACGCCGCAGGTAAATGCAGTGATGACAACGGACAGCTTCCAGTCGTCCGATCCATCGATATCGTCGGGGCTGAAAGTCAAGGTGACGGTCTCTTCTGCTACTGCGGGGTCTGTACCATCAGTATTGAAATCGTCCTCGTCGAACGTCAAAGTATCCGGAGGAAGTGTATAGTCGCCAACGGGAGCAGTCGTTGGGTCGCCTGTACCCAACGTCACCGTCATGGTGTCGTCGTCGTCGGCTAGGTGGTTGGCATCCATGGATGTTACGGTCACCGTTAATTCAATGCTGTAGTCGTCTCCCGTAAGGACTACATCACCTCCCGACAAGCTGGCCTTGAAAGTGTGTGTGTCGGCAGAAACCATGGCTGGCACAATTGCCCACATCAGCAGAGCGATTAGCGTCAGTAGCATAACAGCAGAAAGGGGCCATATGACCTTTGCCTTTTCTGCTGTAGCTGCAATACTTTGCGTCGAATGTAACCTGCGGAACCCTCCCATTTAGCCCCCCTTAGAACTTGGCTTGACGACGGATGATTTCAAGAAAGCAGTATACTACAGGAATAGTCCAGTAGACCACCTCTTGCAGGCGCCGATTTCCAGCACTTTGTGAGGGGCGCCGTATATCGGAAGCCGGAGCTCACAGCAGCCCGCACCGGGTTCGCAAATGACGTAAGAGCTGCCGTGTCGTGCCCTGCACAGGCCGGAAGGCGTTGGACTGCCGGACTGCCGGTGAACCAAGGCGCATTTCAGCAGCGCTGTGCCGGACGCTGGGAGGTCTGGTCAGTATGCTTGGAGAAGGCGCTCCTGGGTGGCTGGGGATAGTCTGAATAAGTCCCCTTGGATGCAGAGGATGGACGTGAAACCCGTCCCTACGGAGGGGCGAGGTTCCCGCATTCGCGGGGATGACGCGCTTGGGGCGGCGGGAACGACGGGCTTGAGGGGGCGGGAATGACGGGCTTGGGGCGAGTTGTTCAGAGGTTCCCGCCTTCGCGGGAATGACGCGCTTGGGGCGGCGGGAATGACGGGCTTCAGGGAGCGGGAATGACGGGCTTGAGGGGGCAGGAATGACGGGCTTGGGGCGAGTTGTTCAGAGGTTCCCGCCTTCGCGGGAATGACGCGCTTGGGGCGGCGGGAATGACGGGCTTCAGGGAGCGGGAATGACGGGCTTGGGGCGAGTTGTTCAGAGGTTCCCGCCTTCGCGGGAATGACGCGCTTGGGGCGGCGGGAATGACGGGCTTCAGGGAGCGGGAATGACGGGCTTGGGGCGAGTTGTTCAGAGGTTCCCGCCTTCGCGGGAATGACGCGCTTGGGGCGACGGGAATGACGGTCTTCAGGTGGCGGGAATGACGGGCTTGGGGCGAGTTGTTCAGAGGTTCCCTAGGTTGTCCCTTCGTATGGTCCGTCGGACGGCAGATTGGGTTGGGATGCAGCTTGCGTTGCCAGCTGGTCGCACCGCTCATTCTCAGGATTTCCCGAGTGCCCCTTGACCCAATGGAATGTCATGCTGTTGGCTTCACAGAGGTCAAGCAGTTTATCCCATAGGTCCGGGTTGATGGCTGGTTCATTCTTGTTTCGACGCCATCCGTTGGCTCGCCATTTGGCTGCCCACCCCTTGGAAAGAGAATCGATGACATACTTCGAGTCGCTGTAGAGGCCCACCTTGCATTTTTCCTTCAGGGCTTCCAAGCCCTTGATGACAGCCAGGAGCTCCATGCGGTTGTTGGTGGTCCTTCTGAACCCGCCGGAAAGCTCCATGCGGTGTTCGCCAAAGAGGAGCACAGCCCCGTACCCGCCAGGGCCGGGGTTGCCTTGGCAGGCGCCGTCGGTGTAGAGCTTGACATCCTTTTTCATTCCAGCAATATCCCCATGCGCACAGTGATGGATCTGGTCTTACGTGGCACAAAGCATCCTGCTGTCGCGATGGACGCATCAGCCGACCCCAACTCTAACACGCACCCACACCCCCGTCGAACCGACGATGCCGACGCCATCATTCCGAGTCCCCCCTCCCGTCATTCCAAACACCCCCTCTGTCATTCCGAACACCCCCTACTGTCATTCCGAACCGCAGTGAGGAATCTAAAATGCTCCCTCCAATAGCCAGCCCATTACTACGATGAGCCATCGGGTGAGCCAGCACCGTAGATTCTTCGTCGTGCGCTCCTCAGAATGACAGAGGGAGGAGTGCGCCCCTCAGAATGACAGAGGGAGGAGTGCGCCCCTCAGAATGACAGAGGGAGGAGTGCGCTCCTCAGAATGACAGAGGGAGGGGGCGTGCTCCTCAGAATGACAGAGGGAGGGGGCGTGCTCCTCAGAATGACAGGGGGAGGAGTGCGCTCCTCAGAATGACAGGGGGAGGAGTGCGCTCCTCAGAATGACAGGGGGAGGAGTGCGCTCCTCAGAATGACAGAGGGAGGAGTGCGCCCCTCAGAACGAGAGGGGGAGGAGGCGCCATTCCGAACGCCCCCTACTGTCATTCCGAACCGCAGTGAGGAATCTAAAATGCTCCCTCCAATGGCCAGCCCATTACTACGATGAGCCATCGGGCGAGCAGGCATCTTAGATTCTTCGGGGTGCGCCCCTCAGAATGACAGAGGTGGGAGTGTGCTCCTCAGGGTGACGGGGGAGGGAGTGCCTCCTCAGAATAACAGAGGGAGGGGGTGCCCCTCAGAATGACAGAGGGAGGGAGTGCCATTCCGAACGCCCCCCCTACTGTCATTCCGAACCGCAGTGAGGAATCTAAAATGCTCCCTCCAATAGCCAGCCCATTACTACGATGAGCCATCGGGCGAGCAGGCATCTTAGATTCTTCGGGGTGCGCCCCTCAGAATGACAGAGGTAGGAGTGTGCTCCTCAGGGTGGCGGGGGAGGGAGCGCCTCCTCAGAATGACAGAGGGAGGGGGTGCCCCTCAGGGTGGCGGGGGAGGGGGCCGCACTCCTCAGAATGACAGAGGGGGAGGGGCCGCCATTGTCATTCCGAACGCCCCCTCTGTCATTCCGAACCGCAGTGAGGAATCTAAGATCTCCCTACGATGGCCAGCCCATTACTACGACGAGCCATCGGGTGAGCAAGCATCCTAGATTCTTCGTCGTGCGCTCCTCAGAATGACAGGGGGTGGAGTGTCATTCCGAACGCCCCCTCTGTCATTCCGAACCGCAGTGAGGAATCTAAAATGCTCCCTCCAATGGCCAGCCCATTACTACGACGAGCCATCGGGTGAGCCAGCATCCTAGATTCTTCGGGGTGCGCCCCTCAGAATGACAGGGGGAGGAGGCGCGTCCTCCAGTATGACGGGCAGGGAGGGCCCCTCCTCAGGGTGGCGGGGGAGAAGGGCGCTCCTCAGGGGCGGGGGGAGGTCTTGACGCTGAGGTTGGTTAGGGATAACGTAGGATGGCACAGCCGGGGCACAGCCGGGGCACAGCCGGGGCACAGCCGGGGCACAGCCGGGGCACAGCCGGGGCACAGCCGGGGCACAGCCGGGGCACAGCCGGGGCACAGCCGGGGCACAGCCGGGGCACAGCCGGGGCACAGCCGGGGCACAGCCGGAGCGCACCCCCGGAGCATATATTGAATATGACGCCCTGAGATGAGACCGCAGCTATCGCGGCATCTTGGGGAACAGCGAGGCAGATGTTGGCAGATAAGATCACCCTCACCTTGGAAAGCCGGACGGTCACGGGCAAAGATGTGAAGAAGCTGCGCAGGGCAGGCACCATTCCGGTGCACCTGTACGGCCCCACCCTACCCTCTCGCCTCCTTCAATGCACGGGGGCCGACCTGCTGAGGGCGCTGAACCAAGCCGGGGGCGCCACTCCCCTCTTCATCACCCTGCCCGACCAGGCGGAAGAGCAGCTTGCTTTTGTCCGCGAGGTGCAATGGGACCCCGTTCGGGGCAACCTGCTCCATGTCGATTTTCTCCAAGCTGAACTATCTCAAAGGGTATCTGCTGAAGTCCCCATCATTCTCGAAGGCGAATCCCAAGCTGCCAAGGAAGCTGGAGGAGCCGTCAATCAGATGCTGCGGACCTTGACCGTGGATGCGCTGCCTTTGGATATGCCAGCCAGTATCCGTGTGGACATATCGGCCCTGACCGACATCGCCAGCGTGCTTCGGGTTGGGGATGCCGTTCTTCCTGCAGGCGTCAACTCCTCAATCGATCCTGAGGAACTGGTGGCTCGAATAGATATGCCAAGAGCTGCCCAAGAACAGGGAGAACAGGAATCGGCTGAACAAGAGTCCGAATCGGCCGGCTAAGGGTGCGGACGGAAGGTCAGCTGGGCAGCACGGAACCCAAGAAGTCCGGATAGCCCCGTAGGAACTCCCCGGCGCCAAGGGCGCGCTTACCCTCCATCTGCAAAGAGGCGATTCCCAGCACACCTTGCCCCGTCGACACGCCGATCTCAGCTCCTTCTTCTGCAACAACCAACCCAGCCGGACCGGAGCTCATGCCGGTCACCACGGTTGAGAGCAGCTTCACCACCTTGCCCTTCCAGGTGGTGTGGAGACCCGGCCAAGGGGTGAATGCCCGGCACCGTCTTTCCAAGCCCACCGCGGGCAAGCTCCAATCCGCTTCGCCATCAGCTTTTTCCAGCCTGCGGGTGATGGTAGCTAGACTGTGCTCCTGCGGCTGCGGTTCGATCCTGCCATCCAACCACCGCGGCAACACATCCGGGAGCATATCTTCTCCCAGCCGGAAGAGCTTTTCTGTCAGCTCCGGCGTGGTGGCGGACCCAGTCCAGCCCCGCAGTTCTTGGGAAGCCAAGATGGGGCCGGTGTCCATTCCTGCGTCCAAGAGCATCAGGGTTGTGCCCGTCGGCTCCACGTTTTGCAGAATGGCTGTTGCCACCGGGGATGGGCCCCGCAGACAGGGCAGCAACGACGGATGGACGTTCAAGCATCCATGCTGGGGAAGATGCAGCACAGGCGGCGGCAAGAGCTTGCCGTAGGCTGCGACAATTATAACATCGGGCTTCAGGTCGGCCATTTCCTGCTGGGCTTCGGGAACTCTCAAGGAAGCAGGTTCGAACACCCTGAGGTTTTGGGATAGGGCATAGGTCTTTATGGGCGTTGATTCCATGCTCCGACCCCTGCCCACAGGTTTATCCGGCTGGGTATAGACCCCAACCACCTCGTGTTCCAAGGCCAAGATCGATTGCAGGATTCCCACCGCATAGTAGGGGCTGCCCATGAAGACAATATGCATGATTTAGACGCCGAATTCCGATACAAGGTCAATGACAAGGGTTCGATTGACCAATAAATTGATAAACGGGTGCCATTATAGCATATGGAGCCGTTAAACTCCGTTACCTGCGACGAAAAGCGATCATTTCAGAACATTGCATCTATCGAAACTATAAAATTGGTCTTATATAATTACTAGAAGGCTCACCAATTTGCCCCCGGAAACCAAAATTGACACTTTCGCCCCTTGACGAGCCCCCTTTTAAGTCTGGTATGCTTCCTTGGTTCGCTCCATCGCTGACTGGCGAAACTGAGGCTTAGGCCCAGCGAGCCAACGGGCTTCAGGTTTCAGTGACCCGCCACAGGATGGAACAAGGGACTTCCCCCAGGGTCTGTGAAGGCTTTGCATTACCTTAGCTGAGGTTTGCTTTTTGCGCTCGTCGTCAACGCAGGGGCGGTAGTTTGCTGTGGGATGGTGGGATGGTGGATTCAAGGGCAACCGATACTTGGAAGGCTGTTTTGGGAGATTTACAACTGCAGGTGGCCAGACCGATTTACGATACGTGGCTCAAGGATACCGTTGGCTCCTCCATGGAAGCCAATGTGCTTACGGTAAAGGTGCCCACATCCTTCGCCAGCGAGTGGCTGGAACAGCGCATGTACCATCTGATCCAAAAGACCGCTGCGAAGGTCGCCGAGATGTCCTTGGATATCCGGTTTCATGTTGGTGCGGTCGATGCGCTGGGGCGGGATATCGGCGAGGGGCCGGATGACGGCCCCGAAGAGGATATGCTTCGACCATCGGAGCGAAGCCACACCCTGAACCGGAAGTACACTTTCCAAAGCTTTGTGGTCGGCCCGTCGAACCAGCTTTCCTACAGCGCCGCCCTGGCGGTGGCCGAATCCCCAGGGTTCGGTTACAACCCCCTCTTCATCTATTCGGGCGTTGGCTTGGGTAAAACGCACCTTCTTCATGCCATCGGCCAGTACTGCATCGCCCGGGGCCGGCGGACTCTATATGTCACCTGCGAGCAGTTCACCAACGAGTTTATCGCTGCCATCCGGACCAGGACCACCGAGGAGTTCAGGGCGCGCTACAGGAACGTCGAGGTGCTCCTGATCGATGATGTCCAGTTCATCAGCGGCAAGGAGCAGACCCAAGAAGGGTTCTTTCACACCTTCAACGACCTTCATCACGCGGATCACCAGGTGGTGTTGACCTCGGACCGACCGCCCAAGGCGATGCACAGCTTGGAAGACCGCTTGGTATCCCGCTTCGAAGGGGGTCTTGTCGCCGACATCCAGCAGCCGGACCTGGAAACCCGGTTGCTCATCCTGCGGGCCAAAGCGGACCAGATGCGGATCAAGGTGGAAGACCGGATCATCGAACACCTGGCCCAAGTATCCCAAAGCAGCATCCGGCAGATGGAGGGAAGCCTGAACCGGATCGTGGCCTATGCCGAACTGACCCAGCAGCCCATCAACCCGGACCTGGTATCCTTGGTCATAGCGGACCTGATTCATAATCCGAGCCGCGGGGTCCTGGATTCAAGCAGCATCTTGGATGAAGTAACCCGACACTACCGGATGAACACCGATGCTCTGTCCGGTGCCAGCCGCAAGAAGGATGTTGTCCGGGCCCGCCATGTGGCAATGTATCTTCTTCATGAAGAACTGGGAATGAAGGACACGGACATTGGCCGGGAACTGGGTGGGCGTGATCATTCCACTGTCATCAGTGCCTTGCATAAGATGCGCTCCCAGATCAACGCTGATGTTCAACTAAGGCGCGATATCCTGGCGATCAAGGAATCGCTGTACAGTTAGCAGGCACCTATTCTTCGCCCCACAGCTCCTCAGAATCACGTTGGTGGTTGGGTGGCGCCCTTGAGGGATGATCGTGTGGTGGATCGTCATTCTGAGGAGCTGTGGGGCGAAGAGTCATTACTGCGGACCGAAGCCCCTGCGCTTCAACATTGCCCGTCGTGGAAAACCATCATATTTTCGTGGATAACTGGTTTCAGTATCCACGAAAACCACCAAGCCTCCTCTGCTTCTTTCACCCCGCCCACTCCCGGCATCTTGGATATCCACTAACTCTTAGAGTTTTTCCACAAAGCCGTGTTAGAATAGAACCAACATATCAGATACGAAATCAGCGTCAGTGTACTTGATTCCCCACATAACAACGTTGTTATTATTGTTACTGTTTTCCAGATTATATGATTGATACAACCAGGATATCGATAAGAGCCGGTAACGGTGGAAACGGGTGCATAAGCTTCCGGCGGGAGAAATTTGTCCCAAAAGGCGGGCCTGACGGGGGGGACGGCGGTACCGGAGGGAGCATCTTCCTGTATGGGGACGCGTCATTGAACACCCTTTTGCACCTCAAGTACCACAGCACCTGGCGGGGCGAGAGGGGCAGTCACGGCCGCGGCCAGAACAAACGCGGGGGCAACGGTGAAGAGACGAGCATACCGGTCCCCCTTGGGACGGTGGTGTGGAGCATGGGGGGAGACGGCCAGCGTACCCTGTTTGCCGACATCACGGACACTGAGAGAATCTTGGTTGCCCGGGGCGGTGAGGGCGGTCTTGGGAATGCTCGCTTTGTAACCCCCACCCAGCAGGAGCCGGTGTTGTGTGAAAGTGGGAGTAGGGGCGAACGAAGGACCTTGAACCTTGAACTGAAACTGTTGGCTGATGTGGGGCTGGTGGGTAAGCCCAATGCTGGGAAGTCCACGTTGCTTTCCGTATGTTCTGCAGCAAAACCGAAGATAGCTCCCTATCCCTTCACAACCTTGGACCCGGTCTTGGGGGTGGTGGAAACCAGGGCGAGGAGCTACGTGGTGATGGAGGTGCCCGGTCTGATAGAAGGAGCCCATGCCGGGGCGGGCTTGGGTCATGAATTTCTGCGTCATGCGGAGCGGTCCCGGGTGCTTCTGCATCTGGTGGATGGTACCGCCGAAGACCCTGTGGCAGATGTCGGGCAGCTTAACCTGGAGCTGAGCGCGTTCGATGATGTGCTGGGAAGCAAGCCCCAGGTCATCGTGGTCACCAAGATGGATTTGCCCGAAGCCAAGGAACGGGCTGAGTTCCTCAGGGGCGCGCTGAAACCCTTGGGCTGCCCCATGTTCTTTGTGTCTGCTGCGACGGGGGAAGGGGTGGATGCTCTGATGAGCAGGACCTTGGGTATGCTGGATACGGTGCCCCGGGAGGAGCCTTCCCCTGAAAACGTTGCTTTGCCTCCGATTCCTGCCGCACCCCGCCGGGGCTGGGACAAGGACTTCCGGGTGTACCGCGAAGGGAAGTCATATGTGGTTGAAGCGCCCAAGGTGGAGCGACTCCTGCCAATGGCGAACCTGAAGGACTGGCGGGCGATGGTGCAGATCTGGAAAGAACTGAATATCTTGGGAGCGGTGAAGGCTCTGGAAGATGAGGGAGTGCAGCCGGGAGATACGGTTTTCATAGGAGATGTTGAGCTGGAGTGGTATTAGGGTGAAGGTGGGCATCTTCGGCGGCACCTTCGACCCCATCCACAAAGCCCATCTGCTGGCGGCGGATGGCGTGCAGCGAAGCTTGGGCTTGCACGAGGTGCTGTTTATCCCCACGGGCGAACCTTGGATGAAATCAGGCAAGCCGGTTTCTCCTTGCCATCACCGCTTGAACATGACGTGCTTGGCTATCGAGCCTTACCCGAACTTCCGGGTATCTTCCATGGAGATCGACAGGCCCGGCCCATCCTACACCGTGGACACACTAGAGGTTCTCCACGAAGGCGGCGATCCGGGAACCGAGCGCCATCTAATTGTCGGAATGGATGCTCTCCAAACCCTTCCCCAGTGGAAGGAACCCGCCCGTATACTTGAGCTGTGCACCTTGGTCGTAATTCCAAGACCCGGGGTCGGGGGGTATGATATAAATGCCTTGGAGAACATAAGCCCCGGAGCATCTCAAGCTGTTATTATGCTGGAAGACCCGATGCTCGATAGCAGCGGCAGCAGCATTCGCCGAAGGATATCCGAGGGGCTGAATGTGGCCGACCAGCTGCCGCCAATGGTGATAAGCTACATAGAACAGCATGGCCTATACAAAGATCGGAGGTAAGGCGGTGTCCATTGCAGAGCAGCTTCTACAGCTTGCCCTTGATGAAGGCGCCCTACAATACGGGGACTTCACCTTATCATCGGGCTTGAAGAGCCGTTACTACTTCGACGGCAGATTGCTCAGCCTTCATCCTGAAGGCGCCCACCTGATCAGCCAAGCCCTGATCCCGATTATCCGGGAGTCTGGGGCGGTTTCTGTTGGCGGGCCCACCATGAGCGCAGTACCCATCGTGGCGGCGGTGGCTGTCGCCAGTCATCAAGAAGGCTCCCCGATCCCAGCTTTCATCGTGCGGATGACGGTGAAACCGTACGGCACAGAACGGGGAGTGGAGGGCCCCTTGGTACCCGGCACCAAGGTGGCCATCGTGGATGATGTGTGCACATCCGGCTCAGCTATCTTCCATGCCATCACCGCTGCAGAACGTGAGGGCTGCACCGTGGCCAAGGTGATCGCCGTCGTTGACCGCTGCCAAGGTGGAAGCGATGAGATCAGAAACCGGGGTTACGACTTTGTGGCCCTGATGGAAGCTACCCCGGAGGGCAATGTGCGGGTGGTGCGGTAGGATATTCTATGATGCTTTCTTCGATACATTCCCCGACAAGCCGCATCCAAGGGATCTGACCGTTGGCTCCAAGAAGCATCCGGGTCAAGGTGAAGGACCATTGGTACACGGTGGAGGTTAAAAGCCTGTCCACCTCCCCCGTCGAGGTAACCGTCGACGGGGAAACCGTGTATGTCGAAATAGAGGGCCCCCGCCAGTCCGAATCGTCCTGCAGGAAGCCGAAGCCTCCTGCGTCGAGGCAACCCAGGTTCGTGCCTACGGCGCCGGTCGGCAGCCCTCCCAGCGGCCCTGAGAACATCATCTTGTCGCCCATGCCCGGACGGGTTGTGGCCATCAAGGTAAGTCCGGGGGATTCGGTCGCCGCGGGTCAGGAGGTGTGCGTGGTGGAGGCAATGAAGATGGAGCAGAGCATTCGGGTCCACCGCCCCGCCATCATCAAAGCGGTGCGGGTCCGGCCAATGGACCAAGTCGGAACGGACCAACCCTTGATAGAGCTGGAGTGATGCTCCTGCTGCTGCCGGTGGTCCGCATGATATGTGCCACGGGCACGTGGAATTGGTGTTAGAATAGCAACTGATCCTTCCCCCAGAAAGCACACAGATGCCGCAAGAATATATATACGTCAAGGGCGCACGGGAGCACAACCTCAAGAACATCGACGTGAGGATGCCGCGGGATAAGCTGGTGGTGGTCACCGGCGTCTCCGGTTCGGGCAAGAGCTCCTTGGCATTCGACACCATCTATGCTGAAGGACAGCGGCGCTATGTCGAATCCCTTTCGGCGTATGCCCGCCAGTTCTTGGGCCGTATGGATAAGCCCGATGTGGAGTACGTCGAGGGGCTGTCCCCGGCCATCTCCATAGACCAGAAGGGCGTTTCTCATAACCCCAGGTCCACGGTGGGAACCGTTACCGAGGTCTACGACTACCTCCGTCTACTGTTCGCCCGGGTTGGCCGCCCCTTCTGTCCCAAGTGCAACCGACCGGTGCAGCGTCAGACGGTGCAGCAGATCGTCGATGCCATAACCGCCCTTCCCGAGGGCAGCCGTATCTTGGTTATGGCCCCCAAGGTCCGTCGGCGCAAGGGGGAGCACAAGGATGTGTTCGAAGATGCCCGCCGGGCGGGCTTCGTTCGTGTGAGGGTCAACGGTGAGATACATCAGCTTGAGACCATGGGCGACCTGGGCTTGGATAAGCAGAAGTGGCACTACATCGAGATCGTGGTGGACCGGCTGGCGGTGGATGCGGATATAGAGGTGAGCAGGGTATCTGATTCGGTGGAAACCGCTCTGCGACAGGGCGATGGCGTGGTGCAAGTTGTGATGGAGGGCGGGGATGAGCTGATCTTCTCCGAGCACTTTGCCTGCGTTCATTGCGGGATCAGCCTCCCGGAGATCGAACCTCGCACCTTCAGCTTCAACAGCCCGCATGGGGCTTGCCCAGCTTGCACAGGCTTGGGCTTCAAGCTGGAGGTTGACCCTGATGTCATCATGCCCAATAAGGAGTTGTCCATCGTCGGAGGAGCGATCGTCCCGTGGGTGAGGGCGGGCGCCCTTACCGGGTGGCACAAGAGCTTGCTGGAGTCTGTGGCATCGATCCATGGCTTTTCCACCAAGACCCCCGTCAAAGACCTGCCGGAGAAGGCGTTGAACGTCATCCTCTACGGCACAGGCAATAAGACCATGACGATGCACCACCGGACGCACCACGGCCATGACTACTCTTGGGAAACCACTTTCGAAGGGGTCATTTCCCAGCTTGAGCGGCGCCACAAAGAAACGGAATCCGACTACGTGCGCGGCGAGGTCGAGCGGTACATGACCGCCAACCCGTGCAGCGCCTGCAAGGGCAAGCGCCTACGGCCCGAAGCTCTGTCCGTCAAGGTCTGCGGGTTGGGAATCATGGATGTGTGCGCAATGACCACCGAAAAGGGGATAGAGTGGGCGCAGACCATCGGCCAAGGCGATACGGCCATTCTTCCCAGCAGGGGGAAGGGCAAAGGCAACCAGCTTACAACCCATCTGACCGAGCGGGAGATGGCCATAGGCTCCCAGGTTCTCAAGGAGATCGAAGCACGCCTGAAATTCTTGGTGGATATAGGTCTGGGCTACCTGTCCTTGGACCGTACCGCCCGCACCCTTTCAGGAGGCGAAGCTCAGAGGATACGTCTGGCTACACAGATCGGTTCGGGGCTGACCGGCGTACTGTATGTGTGCGACGAACCCACCGTGGGCTTGCATCCTGCTGATGATGCCCGCCTCATCGATACCCTGAACCGTCTTCGGGAGCTGGGCAACACCGTGGTGGTGGTCGAGCACGACGAAGCTGTCATGCGGGCTGCGGATTATATAGTCGACCTGGGGCCCGGAGCCGGCGAGCACGGCGGCAACATCGTAGCTTGCGGGACCATCGACGATATCATGGAACATCCCGATTCTCTGACGGGGAAGTACCTGAGCGGTCGTAAGAAAATCCCCTTGCCGGAAAAGCGCCGCGACCCCAACGGTCATCACCTGATGATCAAGGGGGCTCTCGAAAACAACCTCAAGGGTGTGGATGTGGAGATTCCCTTGGGAATGCTGGTGTGCGTTACAGGGGTTTCAGGTTCGGGCAAGAGCACCTTGGTGTACGAGGTACTTTACAAGAAGCTGGCCCAGCTTCTGTACGGCAACAAAGACCGCCCCGGACGCCACGATGGTATAACGGGAATTGAACATATCGACAAAGTGGTCGAGATCGACCAATCCCCCATCGGGCGAACCCCGCGGAGCAATCCAGCCACGTACACCGGAGCTTTCACACCCATACGGGAGTTGTTTGCATCCTTGCCCGAAGCCAAGGTCCGGGGTTATGCCCCCGGCCGGTTTTCCTTCAACGTGAAGGGCGGACGCTGCGAAGCATGTCAGGGAGGGGGCTACATCCAGATCGAGATGCAGTTCCTTCCTGATGTGACGGTCCCTTGCGAGGTGTGCCACGGCCTCCGTTACAACCGGGAAGCTCTGGAAGTGACGTTCAAAGATAAAAACATCGCCGATGTTCTGGATATGACCGTCGAGCAGGCTCTGGACTTCTTCTACAACCTGCCCAAGATTCGCAACAAACTGGAAACCACCAAGGATGTGGGCTTGGGCTACATCCGCTTGGGTCAGCCCGCCACCACCCTCTCAGGGGGCGAAGCTCAGCGGGTGAAGCTGGCGACGGAGCTTTCCCGCAGGGCAACGGGGAAGACCTTGTACATCTTGGATGAACCCACCACAGGGTTGTCCTTCGAAGATTGTGCTGCTCTGCTGCGGGTCCTCCACCGCTTGGTGGATGCGGGCAACACGGTGGTACTCATCGAACATCACCTGGATATGATGAAAAATGCTGACTGGATCATCGACCTCGGCCCAGGCGCCGGAGATGCTGGGGGCTACCTGATCGCCACCGGGACCCCCGAAGATGTAACCACCTTCCCCACATCCCGCACCGGCCGCTACCTTCAGAACGTTCTCGACATGGCTGGGCCGGTCCCAACCCAGTCCCAAGAAACCCCGCCCAAACGCCGCCGCCCCCGCAAGGATCCCGTCCCCGCCGGTGACGACTAGTAGCCCAGTTGCAATGTCCTGCTGAGGGCGCGGGCAACCAGGTTCCGGGCTAGGATGACCTTGTAGCGGTTATCTTCGAAGGGATCCGGATGGGGCAGCGCCAAGGCGCCGGCTTCCCTTGGGTTCACCTGGTCGACCTCTCTGCCAATCAGGTACGCTTCAACTTCCCGCGCCCGCAGTGGCGTTGGGGCCACGCCGCCAAGGATGACCGATGCTCTTTCTACGGTGGCCCCATTGGTGGTAACAACCACTGCTGCGCTGGATAGAGCAAACCCGCCCGCCACCCGCTCCTGTGCTTTCAGGAAGATGCTCTTGGCGCCGGGAGGAGGTGCCGGTATGTGGATGCTTTGTACCACATCGCCGCGGTCCAGCACATTTTCCTTGGTCGCATCCACCTCGGGGCCTGAGAAGAAATCTTCCAGGGCCATGGTGCGGGCGCCGGTAGGCCCGGTGATGGCGATGCTGGCGCCGAATGCTATCAGAGCAACCGCCGTGTCGGAAGGATGCACCATGTAGCAGCCACTTCCGCCGGTTACGCACATGTACTTGCTGTGTCCGCCCAAAGCGTAGCAAATCTCGCCCCCCTGCTTGAGGCAAAGGGTGTGAGGATTCCGGTAGTACCAGCAGCGGGGGCGTTGGCATAGGTTGCCTGCTAGGGTGCCAACGTTCCGTATCTGCGGGGTTGCCAGCCGTTCGGCGGCTTCGGCAATGGCGCAATATCGCTGTCCTATGCCGGGGTGCTGTTCGATGGCTGTGATGGTCGTCATGGCGCCGATGGTGATCCCGTCGAGGGTTTCTGTAATCTCCGAAAGCTCCGGTAAATTATCCAAGCTGACCAGTCTGCTGGGAGTTCTGGTTCCTTCTTTCATCTCACCCAGCAGGTCTATGCCGCCGGCGATGATCTCCCCATCCTTCGATGCTGACAAGAGGTCGGCTGCTTCAGCCAATGAAGCTGCACGCCGGAATTCGAAGGGGTTCAAGCTGCTTCCTCATGAGAAGCCAAAGCATCCAAGATCATGTCCGGGGTGATCGGCAGCTTCTTGAAGCGCACCCCGATGGCATCATATATGGCGTTGGCGACCGCCGGGGCCACTGCAACACAGGGAGGCTCACCCAGGGATTTGGCGCCCATCGGCCCCACCGGATCTATGGTGTCCGCAAAGATGACCTGTATGTCGTTGTAGTCCAAGATGGATGGACATTTATGCTCCAAGAAGCTGCCGTTCAAGGTGACGCCGGTAGGACCGTCGGTGACCAGTTCTTCGGATAATGTGAATCCCAGCATCTGGCTGATCCCGCCCTCAACCTGGTTCAGTGCGGTTTTGGGGTTGATGATCCGTCCCGAATCTTGGGCAGCTACGTACCGGCGAATGTAGACCTTCCCCGTAAGAACATCCACCTCCACCTCGACGAAATGGGCGCCGAAGGAGTTGATGATATATTCCGTGCTGCCCGGTACGATCTCGGCTGCTGCGCGCAGATCATCTCCATCAATGTGTTTTGCCACTTGGGCAAAGGACATCCGCCGTTCAGGGTCTCCTCTGACGTAGATATATCCTTCGCTGGCTTCCAGCATGTCGGCGCTGACCTCCAGCCCCGCCGCTGCCAGCTCGGTCAGGCGGCCCCGCAGCTCCTCGGCGGCACGGACCACCGCGGTTCCCGTCGAAAAGGTGGCTGTAGATCCGGCTGTTATGGGAGAAGCAAGGGTGCGGGAGGTGTCGGCTGAGACCACCTCCACATCCGCATAGTCGGCCCCCAGAGCTTCGGCAGCCAACTGAGCAAGCACCGTGGTCGCCCCCTCACCCACATCCATGGTGCCGACCAAGAGGATAATCTCGCCGGCGCCGGTAAACCGAATCTCGGCGGTGGAGGTGTTCCCAGGCCCTCCCCGGTATATCAGCATCGCAGCTCCACGGCCTGTCTTTCTGGAAGGATCGGGATGCTGGAGCTTTGGGCTGGCCCATCCGAAGGCGGCAGCGCCCTTCCTGAGGCACTGGTCCAAGCCGTTGCTGGAGAAGGGTATGCCTCCTTCAACGGGCTGGGTGTCGACGATGCTATCGGCGGGGGTGATTCGCGTCCCCGGCTGTCCCTCCGGGGGCACCTGGTTCCTCAATCGGAAATCCAAGGGGTCCATTCCCAAGGTTTCACTCACCTGGTCCATTATGCTTTCCAGCGCGAAATGGCCTTGAGGCGCGCCCAAGGCCCGGTAGGAACCACCTACAGGGCGGTTGGTGTAGACCAGGTATCCATCGTAGCGGGCGTTGGGGCATCGGTACAGGTACAAGCCGCCCTGACCCAAGCGGCGGGTCACCCCCGGCCCCGAGGCGGCATATGCGCCGCAGTTCACGTAGGCTGTGGTATGTATGGCGGTGATGGACCCATCATCCTTTACGCCGACCTTGGCGCGAATATGTGCGCCGTGGCGGGTCCGACCCGATACGAACTCTTCCCGCCGGCTGAGCTCTATGCGCACCGGCCTGCCCGCCCGTTCTGAAAGCGCCGCAGCCAAAGCTGCACTACGGGATTCATCCTTGCTTCCAAACCCGCCCCCAAGGTAGGGACCGATGACCGTGATATTGCCTTCCGGGATATCCAGCGCCCTGGCCAAGGAAGCCCGGTCGGGATGGACCCCGCGAGTGGATTTCCACACCGTCAGATGATGTCCTTCCCATGAGGCCAATGCAGCCCGCGGCTCAAGGGCGGCGGGAGCATGGGCGGAGATGAAATACTCCTCCTCGACCACCAGGTCCGCTTGGGCGAACCCAGCCTCGACATTGCCCCGCTCCATGGAGATGGGCTGGCTGCCCACCAGGTTTCCTCCGGGATGAATCTCGATAGCTCCCGGCTGAAGCGCCGCATCCGTCCCCAACAGGTAGGGCAGAACCTGGTATTCGACACGGAGCAGCTTGATGGCTTCCGATGCTGTGTCTGGATCATCGGCGGCCAATGCAGCCACCTCATCGCCCTCGTAACGCACCCGGGTATCCAGCACCTTGACGTCGGGTTCCACCCTGCCGGAGGGAGCATCGAAGGGAGTCATCACAGCCCGGACTCCGGGGAGGGCGGTGGCTGCCGATGCGTCGATGCTCAGAATGTTGGCGTGGGCATGGGGGCTGCGGAGGACCGCACCGTACAACATCCCGGGAAGCTTCAGGTCTGCCGAGTAGCGGGCTTCTCCCGTAAGTTTTTCGGTCAACCCGCGTCGCCGGACACTCTGACCAGCTACCCTGAGGGTCACGCTATTTGCCCCTGTGATCCGCTGCACTTTTGACTGCGGCGATGATGCGGCCATACGCATTGCAGCGGCAGAGGTTGCCAGCTAGTGCGAACCTGATCTCCTGCTCCGTAGGGTTGGGGTTGGAATCCAGCAGCGCCTTGGTGGTCATCAAGAAGCCAGGGCTGCAGTAGCCGCACTGTCCCCCATCTTCATCCAAGAAAGCAGCTTGGAGCATGTCCAGCGAGCTGCCTTTGGCCAAACCTTCTATGGTCAGGACCGGGCGGCTGCCGACCTGCACCGCCAGCATCTGGCAGGAGTATATGGGCGCTCCTGCCACCAGGACCGTGCAGGCCCCGCATTCACCCCTATCGCAACCCGTCTTGGAGCCTGTGAGGTCCAAGACCTCGCGGAGCACATACAACAGGGTCCATCGGCGTTGGACTTCCAGTTGATGCTCGCCATCGTTGACCTGCAGGATGATGGAGTCGGTGGGTTCTTCCCGTGAAGAAAATGAAGAAGAAGACGAAGGTAACCCTTCGGTGGATCGCTGCATGGGTATTTCTATGCCACATCCAGATTGTACAGCTTGGCGCAGTTGCCGCGGATGATCTTGAGCTTCTCCTCCTCGGGGACGTCCTTCAAGTCCCGGTCCACCACCTGCTGGGAGTTGGGCCAAGAAGAAACGGTGTGGGGATAATCGGAAGACCACATGATGTTGTCCACGCCGATGTGCTCCCGGTAGGCAATGCCCAAAGGATCATCGATGAAGGTGGCATAGAACTGGCGGCGAAAGTACTCGCTGGGCTTCATCGACAGCTTGGTGGGATACAGGTACCGGTACTCATCCTGAGCTTGGTCCAAACGTTGAAGCAAGAAGCTCAGCCACCCCACTTCGTTTTCCGCCGACACGAACTTCAGCTCCGGGAACTGCTCCAGCACACCGCCGAAGATCAGGGTGGTCAAGGACCTCTGGACTTCATGGCACAACACCGTCGACCGGACATAACGGTCTATGGGATTCTTGACGATGAGGCGGCTTTCTGGGCCGAAGCCGGTGATGCTGTGCAAGCTGAGGGGAATGTTCAGGTCTTGGGCAGCATCCCAGAAGGGATCGTACCTGGGATCGTTGTAGGGCATATCATCGGGAGGAGAAGCCCAGATCATCGCACCCTTCAGGCCGATGCCTGCGCATCTCCTGAGTTCCTTCACAGCTTCATCTATATCCACCAAGGTGATCATAGCCAAGCCAGCCAGCCGGTGGGGAGCATGGGAGCAGTACTCAGCCAGCCAATCATTGTAGGCCCGGAAGCACGCCCGCTGGAAGTCGCCATCGGTGAGCCAAAAGAGCCTGAACCCCAAGGTTGTGTAGATGACCTCCGCTTCCACCCCGTCAATATCCATATCTTTGACCCGCTCAGCTGGGTCCCAACCGCCGGGTCTTGCATCTTGGTAGGTGGATTCTTGGAAGAATTGGGGAAGCTCTTCCGGCTTCTTGCCCGCACCCATACCTTGGGCCATATGGATCGGCGGCACCCCTTCCACCATCAAGTAGGAACCTGGCCGCATGTTTTCCGGGTTATCGACCATGTAGGGCGCCCGGTCCTTGAACTTCTTATCCAATCTCTGCTGCCAAAGGTCTCCCGGCTCGGTCACATGGGAATCAGCTGAAATCAGCTTTGGTTGAGCCACGGTCCACCTCGCTACGATATGCCTGAAGAGCGCCTACCCACCGGTTCCGGGCATCCCCCTTCGTCTCTCCGGCGAAAGCCGGAGTCCAGAAAGGGCGATACCCGGAAGCGCCATCAAGGTTGAGTTTAGTATCGGCTCCCGTAGGTGTCAATCTATTGACACCTCCACACAGCCAACCTATCATTATGCCGCTCCTTCAGGAGGTGTCTATGCCCGATTTGAGAAAATCGGCGGCTATCGTTGGTATCCACGAGCACCCCACCCGGTATGCGCCCGACAAGAGCGAACTGCAAATACAGGGCGAAAGCGCTATCAAAGCCATTGAAGATGCGGGGCTCACGAAGGCCGATGTGGATGGCCTGTTCACCTCTTCCAGTTCTGTGCGCATGAGCGCGTTTGCTCTGGCGGACTACCTGAATATAAATCCAAACTACGTAGACAACACATCGGTGGGCGGGGGTTCCTTTGAGTTTCACCTGTCCCATGCCATGACCGCCATCGCCGCCGGCCGCATCAACTGTGCTTTGATCACATACGGCAGCTTGGCCCGTTCCGGCGGCGTATCCGTGGGTACCGGTGGGGTAGCCAGGTTTGGACGGAGTGCGTTGGAGCCATCCCCCGACAGCTTTGAGGAGCTTTACGGCCTGACCACGGTGGGGTTGTACGCCATGGTCGCCCAGCGGCATATGCACCGGTACGGAACCAAGCCCGAGCAGCTTGCAGAAATATCGGCGGCAATGCGCCATCATGCCGGCATGAACCCCCAAGCTATGTTCCGCAATCCCATCACGGTGGACGAAGTATTGAGTTCGCGGGTTATATCGTCACCCCTTCACATCCTGGACTGCTGCATAATCAGCGATGGCGGCGGGGCGGTGGTGGTGGCATCCCCCGAAGTGGCCCGCGGATGCAAGCAGCCCCCCGTCTGGGTGCTGGGAGTGGGTGAAGCGGTGGCCCATCAAGGTGCGGGCGACCGTGATCTGGTCTACTTGGCAGCTAAGCAGAGCGCCGGACCCGCCTTCGGGATGGCCGGCGTAACCAATGATGATATCGACATGGCGATGATCTACGATTCCTTCACCATCACCGTCCTCACCACCTTGGAAGACCTGGGATTCTGCAACAAAGGTGAAGGCGGCGACTATGTCGCCGGCGGAAGGATACAACTTGGGGGCGACCTGCCTATAAACACCGATGGGGGCGGTCTATCCTCCAATCATCCGGGGATGCGAGGCTTGTTCCTGTTGCTGGAAGCTACACGGCAGCTACGGAATGAATTCGACGGAACCCCCCGCCAAGTGCCCGACTGCAAGGTCGCACTTGCCCATGGCACCGGCGGGACCATCGGCTCCCGTCACAGCGGCGGCACAGTCATACTGGGAAAGGACTGATCATGCCTGAATGGACGAAACCCCTCCCCACTATGTCTGGAGAAACCAAGACCTTCTGGGATGGCTGCCGTCAAGGAAAGCTGCTGATACAGTGGTGCGAAGCTTGCAACCGGTTCCAATGGTACCCCCGGGGCATCTGCGCCAACTGCTGGGCCGGCGATGTCCGTTGGGTTGAAGCCAGCGGCAAGGGCACGATCTGGACCTTCACCGTTACGAATCAAAACCGCACCGCCGGCTTCGTCGATGATGTGCCCTATGTGGTGGCGTTGGTAGAGTTGGAAGAAGGGGTCCGCATGTTCTGCAACATTGTGGAATGTTCACCCCGCGAAGTGTCCATCGGTATGCCGGTAGAGGTCACCTTCACCCGCGCAACAGACCAGATATCAATCCCATTTTTCAGACCTTTGGCATCTTAGACAGCCCCCAAGCACGCCTTGGACCCCGCCGAAAGTGGAGGTTAGCTGAACAGTGGAAATAGTATGGGCGATCCTGGTTATATTCGGAATCATTGTCGGTCTATCGCTGCTGGTCGGCGTAGCATTCACGATTTTCCGAAAGATCAGGAACGGGGACTCCATCACCATACCTATCAAGCTGTTGATAACCTTCTACTTGTACGTAGGAATTGTAGCTGGTCTTCTGGTATTCACCCAGGGGGCTGCCAGCCTTCTAAGGGCCGGAGGAGCTGAAGCTTTTGGAAACGATTTCAGCTACTCACCTGTTCAGGTTTCAGTGCCCGATGAAGGGGCATTTGCGCCCATACCCAGTAAGCCGGTGGAGCTCAAAACTCCAGCAGATCTTTCAGATGCTGAACGAGATGAGATCAGCCAAATCCTGGCAGAGCGCGACGCCATACAAGCTGCTCGGAGGGAAGAATCTACAAGATTGGGGCTTGATCGGGCGCAGAAGGAAGGTTGGATAGAAGGGATCGGCTTCACCATTATCGGAACCCTCATCTGGGCAGCCCATATGGTGGCACGACGAAAGCTGGGCCGGCCGGAAGATGAAGGAAGCTTGCTGGACCGCGGTTATGTGATCCTGCTCACCGTGGTCTTTGGAATCATCACCATAGTGAGTTTACCTCAAGCTGTCTCAGAAACAATTCGCTTTGCTCTGCTCGACCCGCTGGATGGCCGCACCTACCAGCCTGGGGGTGAACTGGCGTTGTCCATCGTTGCTCTGCCCATCTGGCTTTTCTACCTTGCGAGCGCCATCCGTGCCGCAAGACAGAGCGGCTAACCACCGCTCTTATCCCTTCCAGTGAGGGCTGGAGGGTTATATAGCCCGTGCTGACGATCATTGACTGTTGACAATCAGGTCGACAGCATCGTTCCAAGTTGCCTTCAGTGCAACCGGCGTATCTTGGGATTCCAAGAGAACAAGCAGCTGGTTGATGAAGTGAGAACGGCCCCCGCGTCCGATTGTTGCCAACACAGCTACTATCCAATTTTTGATTACGATAAAGTTGATTTCGTGTCCTTGTGCGGAATATTGCCGAATTTTGTTGGACGGCGTCACTCGGCTGCTCATTGGAACTTACGAAGAATAAATAGTCCTCCATTGGATTGGGCCCAATCTTGTTGTTGAACGTTGCGACGACGCGATTGCGGTCCACTAGCCGTTCGGTGACCTCGGCAACAATCAAAGTTTTCCCGCCAGAGGAGACCACTATGTCGCCACCGGTGCCTGAAGCGGAATCGGCGACGTTGATGCCTTGCCAGCGAATATCCCAATGTAAATCGAAATGCTTATCAATAGCTTGGAACGCCGCGACAATCAGGTACATGGGAAACCTACCCCCACTAGGGGTCTCCAGAAGTTGATACACAAGGTCAGAGACCTGGCTTAAACTCATCCTTTGAATTCGAGTTAACGGGATTTCGGAGGCTTCCCTGAGTTCGATAAACCGGTAAGCTATGGAATCAAGCAGCCTGATAAGAACGTTATTATCTGCGATTCTTTCTGTGTATTCGAGTAATCTAAGGAAGTCGTCGTAAGCTGACTTGTCGCGGATCCCATTCCTCGTGCTGTTGGTGAATCCTACTGAGCGTCTGAAAACACTAAGAAAAGGACCTCGCGACGAAGGGATTCGCCTTTGCTGAAGGATTGGGTTGACCACTTTCTCATCAAGGGTTCGACCATTGAAGGCATCACTTCCCTGAGAGGCATAAGGTTTTCGAATGTTGATCGTCTTGTCGTTGATCCGTGCGAGCAGGCATCCCGATAACGCTTCACGAAAAGTTTGTGTTTTGGAAGAGAACAACTTATCCAGTGGGTCCACGATCTCTGGCGCCAGGGAGCCTATGGTGGAGCCTGATAAGAACGCAGTGCTGGCTCTGTCGAATGCGGATCTGAAGAGATCGGCTGTGAAGTCGTAGTCTATAGGCATATCACTGACTCTAGAAATTGGTCCAAAGCGCTTCCTGTCTCAGTTGTTTAATGGCGTGTGACTGCTTGGGTACTGCTAGATGGAGGTTCCAGTCTGAATAGAGACGATTTAGAAGATCGCAGCGGTAGCCCGATATAGCGGCCTTGCCTTTCGCCTGATGCAACAGTTCCGCCAGTTCAACGTGCTGATCGTCGCACATTTCATAGCTGTAGGCTCGACTGTCTCCCCTTGAATCGTGTGGATATGGAGGGTCGCAGTAAAACAGTGTATTGGGATCATCGTATAGTCGGATTATGTCAGTCGCCGGACGATTTTCGATTTGTACTCGTAGCAATCGCAAAGCTATATCGGGCAAGGACTCTACGCTGCCCAACCAACGGGAGACAACCCCGGCCATTCCGGAACGACTCGTATTTTTGCAATTGGCCCACCTGCCGAGGGTGGCGGTCTGGGCCAATCCGGTACGGGCTTGTCTTGCACGAATGAAGAAACCCAGGGCACGTTCAATCGGTGAGTTATGGCCTTGTTGGTTGGAAAGCGCGAGAAAATACTCTTCCCGTGAAAAAGGAGTCAAAGCGATCATGCTGACGAACTGGTCCTTCTGCTCACGCAGGACCCGGAAGAAGTTTACGACGTCCCCATCTAGGTCGTTGTATGTCTCCACAGGAGAGGGTGGCCGATTGATCAACACAGCTCCTGATCCGCCGAACGGTTCACAATAATGGTGCGCCGCCGGAAGTAAAGGGAGAAGCCAGTCGAGGTGGTTGAACTTCCCTCCGTACCACCCAAACGCAATCCGTCTGCGTGGTCGTGGTTTCACGATTCCATCGTTGCGGATGCCAAATGACTCCAGATCATCATATCCTAGGTGAATTTGAGACGGAGAACGTGACATATCTGATCCTTACGTGATTCGTATTTTAGGCTTAGGGATCAAGAACACATGGGCGCCAGCGACGGTTCGAGAAAAAAGCCCTTGCTCCAATAAATTAACTTAAGGACAACTTGTCAAGTGGGGTTTGGCAAAAAAGAAGTATGCCGGGGTCGGTGTGTCTGGAGAAGAAGGGTACGGAGATCTGCGGAGCCCCGGCCAGTCGTCAGCCAGCATGGGGTCAGAACGAAAGAACGCCATTTCTTGGCACGACAGACGGGGCTAGGGATAGTCTGAATAAGTCCCCTTGGACGCGGAGGATGGACGTGAAACCCGTCCCTACAGAGGGGCGAGGTCCCCGCCTTCGCGGGAATGACGGTCTTCAGGCGGCGGGAATGACGGGCTTGGGGCGGCGGGAATGACGGGCTTCAGGCGAGTTGTTCAGAGGTTCCCTAAAGAACGCTATTTTTCGCCACGACAGACGGGGCTAGAGCTTCAGCAGCTTCTGAAAGGGACGCTCGCTGCGGTGGGGGCCAACCACTGCCAGGGTGAGGGCCTCATCGCGAATGAGGCCCGTTGCGACCCGTTCCACATCTTGGGTCGTCACCTCATCCATCCGGGCGACCACCTCATCCACCGTGCTGACCTCGCCCAGCAGCTTCTCTTGGGCGCCCATCCACATAGCCACGCTGCGGCTATCTTCCATCCGCATCATCATCCGTCCCTTGGAAAGCTCCCGGGACTTGTTCAGTTCGCTTTCGGGAATGTTGCTCTGAAGACCTTTAAGCTGCTCCAAGATAGCAGTTACTGCATTGTGGGCTTTCTTGGGTTCCACCCCACAATAGACGCTCAGCGAGCCGCAATCCCGGTACAGGTTTATGGAACTGTGCACATCATAAGCCAAGCTCTGCTTTTCTCGCAGTTCCAAGAACAAACGGCTGCTCATCCCTTCGCCCAGAATCACATTCATCAAGGTCAGCGCATACCGGTCAGGATGGTCCAAGGGCAGTGCGGGCATCGCCACGCACAGATGGGCTTGGTCGGTCTTGCGCTGCTCCACCCTGATAGGGCCGGACCCGTTCCGGGCTTCCACAGGAAACCAGGAAATAGGGTCTGCCGATTTCCAATCTTTCAGGGCATCGGCCAGTAAATCCACCACCTCTTGGTGTGTGATGTCCCCTGCAACCGCCGCCACAGCATTCGAGGGAGTGTACTGGCTGCCCATATAGTCCATTATCTGGTCGCGGGTGATCCCCATGACCGAATCTTGGCTTCCTCCCACATCCCGGCCCATGGGTTGGGCAGGCCAGAGGGCTTCATCTATCAGCAAGTCCACCCTGTTGGAAGGATAATCGTTGGTCATCCGAAGCTCTTCCAGCACCACTTCCCGCTCTTTTTCAAGCTCTTCAGGGTCTATCAGGGGATGGACCACCATACTTGCCAACACCTCCAAGGACTGACGGAAATGGGGTTTGGCAACCTTGCACCAGTAGGTGGTCATCTCCCGGTCTGTGCTGGCGTTCATTATCCCGCCGACCCCTTCCACCGCCTCGCTTATCTCCCGGGCGCTGGGCCAGCGCTTTGTCCCCTTGAACAGCAGGTGCTCCAGAAAATGAGATGTGCCAGCGATTTCATCAGTCTCGTACCTGGACCCCGCACCCACGAATATTGCTATGGAAACCGAGTGGATGTTGGGCATGGATGAGGTCAGAACGGGTAATCCGTTGTCGAGCACAGTCCGCTGGAACATATCATCTCCTTGGGCGCACAGGGTTGCGGGCCAGGACGCCCGCTTAAATTTGCACATCTGCCAAGAGGGGCAAGGGGGGGTGGGCTACGTTTAGCTCTTCAGCCACTCCACATCCCCGCACAGGTCGTTGGGGTGGTCTTTGGAGTTGAACACAGCGATCTGCTTCCGGGCATCCCCGATCATCGTGTCAGGACCGTGGCCGGTGTAGACGGCTGTGCCATCCTCCAAGGGAAGAAGCTTGGATTCGATGTTATCCTTGACCTGCTTGAAGTTGTCCGGCGAACCTGTTCTGCCGGGGCCGCCTTGGAACAAAGTATCCCCGGAAAACACATGCTTTCCGGTGAGCAGGCACAATGCCCCAGGGGTATGGCCGGGGGTGTGTATGGCCAAGAGACTCAGGTCTCCCACCTGGATGCTGTCGCCGTCCTGGAGGAGCATATCCGGGCTGATCGGCAGTTCAGGCGCATCATCGGGATGAGCGGCCACGGCGGCGCCGGTGCGCTCCTTCAGATAGCGGAGTCCGGCGGTATGGTCTCCATGCCGGTGGGTGATGATTATCGCTTTTATGGGTCCATCGCCGGCTGCTTCTGCCAGTTTCTCAGGCTCTGCCGGCGCATCGATGATCACGCGTTCCCCGGTGCGGCGGCAGGTCAGCACGTAGCCGTTGTTGTCCAGCATGCCCATGTGGGGCACCTTTATGATCTGAAGCTCGCTGTCTTCGAAATGTATCGCCAAAGGGAGCCTCCCTGAATGAGTTAACGTACACCTTACCAGAAATCCGCCCAAGGACAAACAAGCTCCACGCCCCCAAGAACCGCTGCCCCCCAGGACAACGGCTGCCCCCCAAGAACAACGGCTGCCCCCCAAGAACAATGGTTGCCCCCCAGGGACAATGGCTGCGCCCCAGGGACAATGGCTGCCCCCCAAGAACAATGGTTGCGCCCCAGGGACAATGGCTGCCCCCCAAGAACAATGGTTGCGCCCCAGGGTAACGGTTCAGTCCCCATCCCCCCTCAGCCATCCCGATGTCCCCCAACGTCATTCCGATGTCCCCCCTTCATGTCATTCCCCCCCCCCCCCCCGTCATTCCGAACGCCCTCTCTGTCATTCCGAACCGCAGTGAGGAATCTAAAATCTCCCTCCAATGGCCAGCCCATTACTACAACCAGCCATCGCATGAGCAGCACCTTAGATTCTTCGTCGTGCGCTCCTCAGAATGACAGGGGAGGAGGGGCGCCCCTCCGGATGACAGTGAGGAGGGCGCCATTGGCATTCCCGACACGCCCCCCTCTGTCATTCCGAGTCCCCCACTGTCATTCCGAACCGCAGTGAGGAATCTAAGATGCTCCCTCCAATGGCCAGCCCATTACTGCGACGAGCCATCGTATGAGCAGGCATCTTAGATTCTTCGTCGTGCGCTCCTCAGAATGACAGGGGGGAGGGGTGCTCCTCAGGATGACAGGGGGGAGGGGTGCTCCTCAGGATGACAGGGGGGAGGGGCACCCCTCAGGATGACAGTGAGGAGGGCGCCATTGGCATTCCCGATACGCCCCCTTCTGTCATTCCGAACGCCCCCTGTCATTCCGAACCGCAGTGAGGAATCTAAAATCTCCCTCCAATGGCCAGCCCATTACTACGATGAGCGGTCGGGTGAGCAGGCGCCTCAGATTCTTCGTCGTGCGTTCCTCAGAATGACAGAGAGGAGCGTCATTCCGAATGCCCCTTTATGTCATTCCGAACGTAGTGAGGAATCTAAAATCTCCCTCCAATGGCCAGCCCATTACTGCGACGAGCCATCGTATGAGCAGGCATCTTAGATTCTTCGTCGTGCGCTCCTCAGAATGACAGGGGGGAGGGGTGCTCCTCAGGATGACAGTGAGGAGGGCGCCATTGGCGTTCCCGACACGCCCCCTTCTGTCATTCCGAGTCCCCCACTGTCATTCCGAACCGCAGTGAGGAATCTAAAATCTCCCTCCAATGGCCAGCCCATTGCTGCGACGAGCCATCGCATGAGCAGGCATCTTAGATTCTTCGTCGTGCGCTCCTCAGAACGACAAAGGAGGAGGGGTGCTCCTCAGGATGACAGTGAGGAGGGCGCCATTGTCATTCCGAACCGCAGTGAGGAATCTAAGATCTCCCTCCAATGGCCAGCCCGTTACTGCGACGAGCCATCGCATGAGCAGCACCTTAGATTCTTCGTCGTGCGCTCCTCAGAATGACATGGGGAGGGAGGGGCGTGCTCCTCGGAATGGTAATGATGGGGAGGAGGGGCGGCGCGCCTCGGGATGACGGGGGGAGGGGGGCGGGTGCGTGCGGTGCTCGCCAAGGGTGAGCGGCTTCTAAGGCGGCGCTTCCTTGACAGCCCCATACCGCCGACTTACCATGGGGCCGGTTGTACCGCCGACTTACCATGGAGCCGGTTGTACCGCCGACTTACCATGGAGCCGGTTGTACCGCCGACTTACCATGGAGCCGGTTGTACCGCCGACTTACCATGGGGCCGGTTGTACCGCCGACTTACCATGGAGCCGGTTGTACCGTCGACTTACCATGGAGTCGGTTGTACCGCCAACTTACCATGGAGCCGGTTGTACCGCCAACTTACCATGGAGCCGGTTGTACTGCCAACTTACCATGGAGCCAGTTTGGATAGCGGAGGTTTCCCCGTTATGTTTCCCGCCCAAGTATTTCCTGAAACTGCCGTCGCCGACAGCTCAGGCCGCCTCACCATCGGCGGCTGTGATGTGTCCGACTTGGTCGGAGAGTACGGAACACCCCTCTATGTCTTTGACGAAGCTATGATCAGGAACCGATGTCGTGAGTTCCTTCATGAGTTCCGCTCCCGCTACCCCAACACCGATGTGGCCTATGCTTGCAAAGCTTATATCAACCCTGCTCTAGCCCGGATCTTCATGGAGGAAGGTCTGGGGTTGGATGTGGTTTCAGGGGGTGAGATGGCATTGGCTCGTTCTGTGGGTTTTCCTGCGGCATCGGTCTGCTTCCATGGCAATAATAAAGGACGCCAAGAGCTCCAAGATGCCGTCGATTGGAGCATCGGGACCGTAGCTTTGGACAGCTTCCATGAAATACAGCTTTTGGACGAGATCGCAGGAGCAGCCGGGGTGGTGCAAGAGGTGCTGGTCCGGGTTTCTCCGGGCATTGACGCTCATACCCATGTGTTCACCACCACCGGCATTTTGGACAGCAAGTTCGGCTTCCCGATTCAAACGGGCCAAGCCGAAGATGCGATACACAGGGTTCTGCGGTCATCCAATCTTAAGCTTAAGGGCCTTCACTTCCATCTAGGCTCTCCCATTTTCGAGTTGGAACCGTACCGGAAGGCTTTGGAGTTGGTGTTGAACTTCGCATCCAAGTTCCGCGAAGAGGGACTGGATCTCCGAGAAATCAGCCCCGGCGGCGGCTTTGCCATCGCATACACCAAGGAGCAAATACCGCCCACCATCGCCCAGTACGCGGAAGCTATCGCCGGCAGCTTGTCGGACACCTGCCGGTCCTTGGGAATGGACCTACCCCAGCTTGTGGTAGAACCTGGGCGTTCTATCACAGGCCCGGCAGGGGTCGCCCTGTACAGGGTGGGTGCGGTGAAGGATATTCCGGGGGTCAGGAAATACATATCGGTGGATGGCGGCATGGGCGATAATATCCGCCCAGCCCTCTATGAAGCTGTGTATGAAGCGGTGGTGGTGGGCAAGCTGAACATGGAGCCTTCTGAAATGGTGACCATCGCAGGCAAGTATTGCGAATCTGGGGATGTGTTGGTGCGGGATGTACATCTTCCGCCCGTAGATGCTGATGACATCATCGCTATACCCGCAGCAGGAGCTTACTGCTTGTCTATGGCCAGCACGTACAACATGAACCCCAGGCCCCCCATCGTCCTGGTAAAAGATGGCAGCGCCCAGCTGATACGCCGGCGGGAAAGCTATCAAGATATGATGTTGTGCGATGTTGTGTGACCTGGACCATCAGCTCCCCGGAAGCAATATCCGTTAGTGGGTGGGGGCCATAAGCTTGTGGCAGCTACGAGGACATGATTCCCTGACCGAACACCTGGACCAAGCCCTTCGCGGTGGTCGGGCTGCCCATGCGTACCTGCTGGTCGGCCCGCCCCATGTCGGCAAGGGGACCTTGGCCACCAACATCGCACAAGCGGTGAACTGCGCCTTTCCCGAAGATGCGCCCTGCGGCACATGCACCTCCTGCCGGCGTATCGCTTCCCGCCAACACACTGACATACAGGTGATCAGCACTGCGTCGGATGATGATAGCCCAGCCAAGCGGCAGATCAGCATCAGCACGGTACGCGAACTTCAGCATCAAGCCAGCTTGAAACCCTACGAGGGCAACTGCCGCGTGTACATTTTCGATGGCGCCGAAGATATGAGCGATGAAGCTGCCAATGCGCTGCTCAAGATACTGGAAGAGCCGCCGCCCCAGGTGCTGTTCCTCCTGCTGACTGCCGATGATGAAGCTGTCCTTCCCACCATACGGTCTCGGTGTCGCCGGATCGAGCTACACCCGATGCCAATAGATGCCGTGGCTGAGGAGATAGCTGCTTCGGGCTGGGCCAACAAGGATGAAGCGGATGTATTGGCCCGGCTGTCCAGGGGATGTTTGGGTTGGGCGATGGATGCTATGGCCGAACCCGCGGTTATGGAAGTACGAAACGCTCAGATGGAACGCATCGGCCGATTGTCCAGCGCCAGCTTGGCTGACCGGTTCGATTATGGCGCCGACCTGGCAACCCGTTACGCCCGGGGCCGCGAAGATGTTGTGGCGGAGCTGAACCAGTGGCTTCGCTGGTGGAGAGACATTCTGCTGATCAAGGAAGGAAACGACGGTTTCATCTTCAACATCGATTGGTCAGATACGCTGAAGCAGCGGGCGAGCGAGGTTACCACTCCCCAGGTGGTGAAAGCCATTGTCGCGTTCAGAGATTCCGTAGAAGCATTGGAGAGCAACGCCAACCCCAGGCTGGCCCTGGAGGTGTTGATGTTGTCCCTGCCGGGCAGGCGGGCTGAAATGCGGCAGAGCCGCTAGGCGGAAGCACTGCAGATGGTCGGAGAAGCAGGAAAATGACGGACGTACACCCACATCCATCGTCGGATGGCCTCCCCCGTTGTCGTTGGGTGAGCAGCTTGGTTTCTTATCCCTACCATGATCAGGAGTGGGGAGTTCCCATTCATGATGACCGGGCCCTTTTCGAGATGCTGATACTGGAGGGGGCACAAGCAGGTCTCAGCTGGGAAACCATTCTGAAGAAACGGGAAAGCTACCGGGAAGCTTTTGATAACTTCGAAGCTTCTGTGATTGCTCGTTACGATCAGGATAAGGTTGAGCAGCTCTTGGGGAACCCTGGCATCGTTCGCAACCGCCTGAAGATAGCATCTGCCATCCAAAACGCTCACAGCTTTCTGACAGTCCAAGACGGTTTCGGCAGCTTTGACAGCTACCTGTGGAGCTTTATTGGCGATGCTCCCCGCACCAACTCTTGGCGGTCTATGGATGAAGCGCCTGCCCACACCGCCGAATCGGATGTCATGAGCAAAGACCTCAAGGTCCGGGGGTTCAAATTCGTTGGCAGCACCATCTGCTACGCTCTGATGCAATCTACGGGAATGGTCAATGATCACACCATTGATTGCTACCGTTACGATCAGATAAAAGAGCTAACCGCTGGCCCATCGTGACGGCCCGCCATCTGCGCCCCGGGCGCGGCAATTATCCGCCGCCGTCATCCGGTGTAATAGTTCAGGGTCGAGGGGATTGAAGCAGTTGCCACACTCGCTGGGTCAGGTGTTTCCACTGAGCGCCACTGCGCAGTATCCGAAATTGCGGTTGTCCTTGGCGGTCACCCCCACCCCGCACGCCCAGGCAAGACGCCTTCTATCTCCCGCCATTCAGTGGCGCTTACCCCCATAGCACCTCTACCAAGAACTCCTAACCCAATGAATTCATCCGTCTTAAACAGATGAGAGAACAGCCGAGGGAAAGGAAAGCTTCATGAATGTCGGCTCGCCGCTCATGACGAGTGAGCAACCGGCGGAACTGGTGCAGCCAAGCTAGGGTTCGCTCCACCACCCACAGATAGACGCCCAAGCCAGTCCGGCGCTCGGTGAAGCGTTGGGCTAGGACTGGCCCGGTCCTCAGCGATCGCAACGCCCGCTGGTGCGGTTCCGAGTCATACATAGGCCCGGTCTCCGTGAACTTGGTCTGGTCTTCGGCGTGGACGCCTTGGCCGACCCCGAATGGGAGGAATGGCCTCTACCAAGGGCAGCACTGTGGGTCACATCATTACGATTAGATTCGGTCAGAATGGCGGCCAGAGGACCCCCTTGGGCGTTGGTGATCAGGTGGTGTCTGCCGCTATAACGTCATTCTCACAACAGGCGTACCGTCATGCATCCAACAAGCTCAGGGCAGGCCCTGAGCTCAAGTGCAAAGGCGGAGTCCGAAACAACCAAGGTCGATGATGCCAGCTAGAAGGCCCATCACAATCATTTCACTGCTAGACTGGAGACACTTCCGACGGAGGTGCTCCATGGTACGCAGATGGCGCGCATCGCTACGGCGATGGTTCTGCTGGCTGCAATGGCGTGTGGCATTGTGGGGCCCACGGAGACACCTATGACCAATCCTAGGAACATCCCGGTTGCCTCTATTTACTACCTCTGGTTTGGCTACGACCACGATAGGGAGGCGGGGTGGCCTGCCGTTGGCGGCTTGGGGTCCTTCCACTGGAACGACATCGTAAACGACAAGCTAATCACCGGCTTTGTTGCTAATCAGCCAGAGATAGGCTACTACGCCAGCGACAGCGAAGAGACCATTGCATGGCAACTTCAAAAGATGCAGGAAGCGGGCATCGACACCATCATCGTCTCATGGTGGAGCTGGGGAGATAGGGATCTGGATGGTATGTATGACGGCTATATCGAACAGCGAAGCCACGACGCACTGCTTCGACTACTGAATCATATACAGTCAAGGGATATGGACTTCAAGGTGGCGGTGATGGTGGAGCCATGGCCTGACATCGTGACACCTACTCCTGATCATGTTCCGGTTTCCGGCACTGCCAAGAACCTGACCCCTGACAAGAAACAGATAATTCTCGACTATGTCTGGGACAATATCTATAGCATCTATCCCGACCTGATCTTCCATTGGGAGGAGAAACCTCTTCTGGCAGCAGTTGGGGAACTCTACTTCGACCCCGACGAAGACTCACCTAAGAACCGATTCACACTTCGCAGCTTTCGATTCAAACCCGAAGACCGCGACGCTGGCAACTCTTGGGACTGGATAATCACCGAACCTCTGCCCTATTTTCAGTCGGTGGACAATGCCGTAATCCTGTCACCCCGTTACGACGAATGGTTCCTCGCTGCCTCTAACCTTGAGATGCTGGAGTCTTGGGGGCGAACGGAACCTGTTCGGCATGACCCATATCTCATGGAGAACTTGTACGACTTCGAGTGGCGTCAGGTCTATGAACGGCGGGAGGAAGTCGGCTTGCTAATCCTCTGGGCATGGAATTCCTGGATGGAGATGCTTTACATTGAGCCAGACAAGGGCAAAGGAGCTGCCCCTGCCAAAGACACTTTAGTTCGCAAGACCGCCTGGTACTTGCGAGGCTTGATGAATGGTGCGCCTTTTAAGTTGTTTGAATCTGACAGGCCAACGACGCAAGACTTCCGAAATTGGGCAGCCGCATCGATTGGGAACCGATAGTGGATGGGCGAACAACATAGCCGACGTTGCCATGTGCGAGCTTGATGCTGGCGTGGACGCCGGTGGCTGGCCATGAAGCGCTGGGCAGCAGGTGGATGTCTTGAGCGCTCATGGCACGTCAGGTAACGCCCCCTGCCATTTGGTCGTTGCGAATAGCGAGAGTTCCACACAATACCAGAAGGGAAGGGACAACACCATGACTGAACGGAAAACACGATTCGGGCTCCTGTCAATTCTCGCATGTGCTGTTGCGGTCCTGTGGCTGGCGGCAGCCTGTGGGGAAGGGAACGAGGTCGAAACCGACCTAGCCAGCGGAGAATGGGAAGTGTGCGGAACGGGGTCAACGGACTTAACGGTGCTGGCGAGCACTATGAGCATGACCGAGGGGGAGATTCAGGAACACATGGCAAAGGAGATGCGCGTCGGCTCAGTGCTGCATAACTACGACTCCTTGTTCTGGCGCCAGCCCAACGTTTACGAGGTTAGCACGGGGTTCCTCAAAGATGAGAAGGGGGCCTGGACAGACACATGGGGCATCACCATCTGGGTCACCGAGAAGGTGGACCAAGGCACGCTCCCCCAAGAGGACCGGATACCAGAGCTCCTGGAAGGCGTCCCCGTGCGGATATCAGATAAGGAACCGCTGAAAGCAGCAGCCAAAGGCATCTGTACAGAGTACAAGTGCAGAGGAAATTCATCAGCAGAGGAGGGAAATGTGACTACGCCGCCCGCAACACCCACAGACGAATACATCCACGAGGTACGACTCAAGTACGATCCCCTGTTCTGGCGCCAGCCCAACGTCTTCGGAGTCGGCGAAGGATACCTCGGGGATGGGAACGGAGGGTGGACCGAAACAGTGGGCATCAACATTAGGGTCACCAAGAAAGTTGACCAGAGCACGCTGCCGCTAGAGGACCGGATACCCGATTGCCTGGAGGGCGTCCCGGTGCAGATTGTGGAGGTTAGACAAGAGGATAGACCAGTTTTGCAAATAGATAAGGAGGAAGCCAATGGGAGCGACTAATGCCCATCACCAGACGAAGGTGAGCGGGATATCGATTTGGAGCGCTAAAAGGAAAGGCGCTCGACTTGAGCCCGTCATCGGGCCTGGGACGCTGACGGGGTTGGCAACGCGCAACTCCGATGGCAAGAAGTTCCTGGTTACCAACCTGCACGTCATGACCGGCAGTGGCAAGATCAACCCTTCCGGCGGAGAGGAGATGTACCAAGAGTCGGTGAGTGCGAACAAGAAGGTGGGCGCTATCCCCCCTTGGGACCCGGATAAGCCAGCTTGGGTTCCGATAGTGGATGGGCAAAACAACATAGCCGACGTTGCCATGTGCGAGCTTGATGCTGGTGTGGACGCCCAGTTCACCATGCACGACCATCCCAACCACACCAGCAGGTATATTATCGAGGGCGTGGTGGAGCCAAGGAAAGGCATGACGCTCACGATGCTGGGCGCCCGCAACGGAGAGGGCACGGTCATCGTCAAAGACGTCAACGAAATAGATGAGATAGGTGACAGGATTTACACCGGCATGGTCATTTTGGACAGCAGCCAGCGCCCTAATGCGGGCGGCGATTCAGGTGCTCCGTACCTCTTTGAGGTTGCTCCCAACCGCTATCGGATGGCCTGCATCCATAACGCCGGTAACGGCCCCACGGGCTGGGCATTCCCGGCATCGGTGGCGGAGCGGGAGCTGGGCATCACCTTTGGCAACCGCGCCCCCACCGCCACCGCCAGCGCAGATCAGGTGGTTTCCCCCGGCGCGCTAGTGACCCTGGACGGCAGCGGGAGCACTGATCCTGAAGGAGACACTCTTACATATAGCTGGCTTCAGATGTTCGGGTCGGGGTGGGAGGCGATGGAGCCGAGGGCTGGGGTAACCTTAAACGATGCCACGGTTGCCAAGCCCACCTTCACCGCGCCGTCCATTGCGACGACGCTGACCGTCACGCTGACGGTGACGGATAGCTTGGGGCAGACGGCGACGGACAAGGTGAATATTATGGTGAACAGCCCCCCGGTAGCTGTTGCTGCTGACATGCCTGGGACGGTGAATGCTGGTGAGACGGTGACTCTGGACGCTTCAGGGAGCAGCGACCCGGACCTAGGGGACACGCTGACGTATCTGTGGGAGCAGGATTTCGGGTCAGCGCGGGCTGCAATAGCTACGCTGGATGGGGTGACGTTGAGCGATAGCGACGCTGTCAGGCCCACCTTCACAGCACCGCCACACGCGACGACGCTGACCTTCAAGCTGACGGTGACGGACACTGGTGGAAATATTGCTACCGATAGCGTGGCGGTCACCGTTCAGGCCCCGGAGACGTGGGGCGCCTGGACGAGCGCCTCCACTTACCAAGGCAGCAGCGCTAGTCGAAAGAGGAGACAGGAGCGGGTCAGCAGTCGTGGCAACAGACAGTATCGATGGGTGAGCGATCCTGAAGCCACGCCTTGGGCAGACACAGGAAGTTATAGTGGGTGTGGTGCAAGCCGCACGAAAGAGCAACGCCGGACCAACAGCGCCGGCGTTGCCGAAACCCGGTCGGTGAGTGCCCCCGAAGCCTTGAGGTGGGGGGGCGTGGACGGACACGGGAAGGAAGAGCGGGCGTCTCGAGGACCGGGAGAAGGAGCAGACCAGGAGCTCTCACTGTGGGGACACTTCTACCCGGTGGGTATCCGACCCAGAACCTGAAACGTGGGGGAACTGGTCTCGCACGGGCCGGACCAGGAGCAGCGGCAGACAACGGGAGGCTCAAGAGTCCAGAACCAGCAGTTATGGCAATGTCCGTTACCAGTGGGTGCAGGACCCTGAACCAGAGGTCTGGGGGTCATGGAGGCGCACAGGTCGAGTTAGACGCATCGACGGGGACCTAGAATTCGAAATGACACGCACCAGCAACTATGGCAACACAGAGACCGATTGGATCCCTTCCTAGGACAGTGAGGCAAGGACAAGAAACGATCTGGATTTTCGAAGACGAAGGAGAAACGAGAGACGGAGATACCGATACTGACAAGCGAAGAATTTGTCGGACATCGGCAGATACTGGGGAAGACGGATACACATACGGGTCCTTCGTGAGCGAAATGGGGGTAAGAACGAGAGGGCCGTTTATCCGGCTCCCCGGTTTGATTACTGCCATAGCTGATGCTATCCTGAGGGCGGCTACTGACGAAGGTTGGAAATTGCCTATTTCCATAGAGCGACAACGAAGACAGTAACTCCTTTCCGTCTCTCTGGTGAAAGCCGGAGTCCAGAAGTGCATGGCGAACAAAGCATCCCCTGGATTCCGGCTCAAAGCCGGAATGACGGAGATGGGAAGGTTGGGAATCGCCTATTTCAATGGAGCGACAACGAAGACAGTAACTCCTTTCCGTCTCTCTGGTGAAAGCCGGAGTCCAGAAGTGCATGGCGAACAAAGCATCCCCTGGATTCCGGCTCAAGGCCGGAATGACGGAGATGGGAAGGTTGGGAATCGCCTATTTCAATGGAGCGACAACGAAGGCGGTAACTCCCTTTGGTCTCTCCGGAGAAAGCCGGAGTCCGGAAGTGCATGGCGAACAAAGCACTCCTCTGGATTCCGGCTCAAGGCCGGAATGACGGAGGTAACTCCCTTTCGTCTCTCCGGCGAAAGCCGGAGTCCAGAAGTGCATGGTGAACAAAGCACCCCTCTGGATTCCGGCGCAAGGCCGGAATGACGGAGGTAACTCTCTTTGGTCTCTCCGGCGAAAGCCGGAGTCCAGAAGGTGGGAAGGTGCAGCTTATGTATGTCATCGGCACCGCGGGGCACGTCGATCATGGGAAATCCACCTTGGTCAAAGCCCTTACGGGTATAGACCCTGACCGTCTCCCGCAGGAAAAAGAACGGGAGATGACCATTGAACTGGGCTTTGCGTGGATGTCCCTCCCCAGCGGCCGCGAAGTCAGCATCGTGGATGTCCCCGGACATGAACGCTTCGTCAAGAACATGCTCGCCGGGGTGGGCGGCATCGACTTGGCGATGCTGGTGGTAGCTGCTGATGAGAGCGTGATGCAACAGACCCGCGAGCATCTGTCGATCTTGGATATCCTTCAGATCAAGCGGGGTTTGGTGGTGGTAACCAAGGCTGATGCAGTGGACCCTGAGATGGTGGAGCTGGTCAAAGCAGAGGTGGAAGATGCTGTGGCTGGGACCCTCCTTGAAGGAGCGCCGGTGCAGGTGGTATCGGCGTACACCGGAGAAGGGATGGATGATCTCCGCACCACGCTCGATGAGATGCTGGACACCACCGAAACCCGGAAGGATCTGGGCCGTCCCCGCCTGCCGGTGGACCGGTGTTTTAGCGTAGCAGGCTTTGGCACCGTCGTCACCGGCACCCTCATAGACGGGACCCTGCAGTTGGGGCAAGAGGTGAGGCTGGCATTGTCGGAGGAACGCGGCCGCATCCGCGGCCTTCAAAGCCACCAAAAGAAGGTGGAACATGCTGAGCCGGGGATCCGGTTGGCTGTCAACCTCTCCGGATTATCCCGCCATGATGTGCAACGGGGCGAGATGCTTACAATAGGCAGCTGGTTGCAGCTTACCACCAGAATAGATGCCCGGATCAAGATGCTCCGGGATGCCCCCCAGCTCCTGAAGCACAATGAAACCATCACCTTTCATCTGTACACCGGGGAAGCGCCGGCAAGGGTCCGCCTGCTTGATGCTGATGAGCTAAAAGCAGACCAAGAAGGTTGGGCGCAGTTGCACCTGCATGATCCGGCGCCCGCGGTCAAAGGAGACCTGTTCGTCATCCGGTCCTCAAATACCACCTTGGGCGGAGGAACGGTCATTGATCCCCATCCCAACCGGCGGCATCGCCGGTACATCCCCGCGGTCCTTGAGCAGCTTGCCGCTATGGAAGCAGGCAGCGGTCAAGGCGCCCTTGCAAGCGCTGTGGATCAGTGGGGGCCCTGTGATCTAAAGGTACTGTCACAAAAAGCCAATCTGCCCTTGGATGAGGTGTTGGCTGGCGTCGCCCAGCTTGCTGACGATGGTGAACTGGTGGTGCTGGGAAGCGGGGCTGCTCTATCCGATTCTACGGTCTACTCAAGGAACGGATGGACCAACATGGTCAAAAAATCGGCGGATGCTTTACAGGTTTACCATAAGCAGCGCCCGCTGCGTCGCGGCATACCCCGAGAGGAGCTGAGGAGCCGGTTGAACCTAACTCAGAACAACTTTCTGTTGGTGGTGGAGCAGCTGGCCAAGGAAGGGATGTTGGCGGAGGATGGCGCCGCTTTGCGAATGCCCCCGCACGCACCTGTGCTATCTCCTGCCCAGCAGAAGCTGGCAGAAGGGTACATCAGCTCCTTGGAATCGAACCCGTTTTCTCCTCCCACTGATGTGCCCATCGATACGGAGGTCCTGACCCTGCTCATGGATGAAGAGAAGGTGGTGAAGGTCAATGAATCCGTCGTGTTTTCTGCCGCCGCCTACAGCTCCATGGTGGAGCGCATCGTCGCCCACACCCGTGAGCAGGGCAAGATCACCGTTGCCGACGTCCGGGACATGTTCAATTCAAGTCGGAAATACGTCCTTCCCCTTCTGGAGTACTTGGACCAAGAACACATCACCCGCCGCCAAGGCGATGAACGTGTGCTGCTGAAGTGAGCACGCACATTTCCCGTAGATACGCCATCGCCGGGCCGGCTGCATAGCCCTGTCCGGACCCCGGCGCAAAGCAGGGCGGCCGTTGAAAAGGTTGGGCAAACAGGTAAGATAACTGAGGCGCGTATACAACGCAGCAGGCGCATTAATCCCGAGAGGGTGGGACGGAAGTGGACCTTGTCGTTGGATCTTGGTAAAACGGTATCGCAAATCGACAGCTTGGCGGTGCAGCTTGCTGATGTCAGAGATGACCGGGCCAACCGGTTGAGCAACGTGCTGGCTGCGCTGGAGTCGGTGGATGCTGCCCGGTTGGCTGACCGGGTGGAAGCGGCGGGGGGGCGTCCCTTCTTGTGTGCAACCCCCGAAGATGCTCTGGATGCCCGGTACGCGCCGGGCGCCCTTCCGGCAGACTTTTGCGTAGCATCCGTGGATGGTTCCCACATTGATGTGGACAGGCATATTCCGGTGCGCTGCTATCTGATCAACATCGGTGGTTGTGTATTCACATATGGGTCGAAACCGAATGCCCACCTTTTCAATCAACCCAAACTCTATGCTGCCGAAGAGGACCTGTACCTGAGCGCTCCCGCTCCCAACTCCAATGAATCGGCGGCAGTTCAAGGAGCAATTCTGGGCTTGGTAAGGGCGGTCAAAGAGGTGCAGGAACTGGCATCCGTTGTCGAAAGTGCAGACCCCCGGATACCCATGCTGGCCCTGCTGGATGGGTCCTTGGTGATGTGGTCATTAGCTGGGCGGGGCTATCAGCCCTTCTTGCGCGATGGACTTCTGGGAGATGGTCTATTGCCGGCTTTGGAAGCCATGCGTGCTCAAGCCGCCCGCCGCACCTTGGCTTTGGCGGCCTATGTCAGCCTTCCCCAGACCACCGAGGTGGTGAACACCATAAAGCTTGCCATGTGCCTCCAAGAAGAGGATGTTTGCCAGCGTTCATGCAGCAGCTTCCGCTCCATCCATGCACCTTGCCATGATGCCAACGGGTTTCTTGACAGACACCTTTTTCAGGAGCTGCTGGCCCCCGGAGAGCGGTCTGGCATCTACCGTTCCAACTCGTCGGTGTCCAGGGACTATTATGGGCCTCACCGAGTGTACTTCTACTATCTCAACACCGGTAGGGAGGTGGGGCGGGTGGAGATTCCCCAGTGGATTGCCCAAGATGAAAGCAGCTTGGCTCTGAGCCACACCTTGATCATGGACCAGGTGCGCCGTGGAATGGGCTATCCGGCAGTTATCGCCGAAGCCCACGAACAGGCGGTGGTTACCGGCCAGGACCGGGAACTCTTCAAGCAGATGATGGGAGCTGCGTTGGAACGACAGCATTTGCCCGACTACACCTCGGAAAAGAACCGCTCCAAGGCAACTAGATGGTTGTGAGCTCAGGGCCGCCGCCGCCGGATACCTTGGCGCCCCAAAGAGTGGGCGAGGTGGTGGAATCAGCTTCCCACCGGTTCAAAGCTCAATGCTACCAGCTATATGGAGCTCCACATCTGGGGGGTTTTGTGCGCACAGGTGCAGAAAGCAGGTCGGTCTACGGCGTTGTAACGGGCGTTGTCACCGAAGGGTTGGAGACGGGGCGGCCTGTGATTGCCCGCGGCGCCGATGCTAAGGTCGAAGAGGATGTCTACAGGGATAACCCCCAACTGGAGCATCTCCTGTGCACCCGTTTTGAAGCTGCCATTGTCGGCTATGACAACAACCATGCAATCAGCCATCACCTGCCCCCTGAACCGCCTCGAATCCATGCTTTTGTGTACGCCTGCGGACCTGAGCAGGTCGGGGCATTCACCCGGTCTTTGAGCTTCTTGGATTTGCTGCTGGCACAAGGACAAAGCAGCCAAGCTGTTTCTGATGAGGTGGTTGCATCATGTCTACGCCAAGCCAGCATCCATCATGCGGACCCCAGGGCATTCTTGGTAACCTCTGGGAAAGCCCTATCTTTGCGGCTGGTCTCTGAGCTGCCTCGGCTCAATGCTATGCTGGTGAGGTTGTCGCCTTGACCGGATTGCCCGACCGGCCCGGACTGCAAAGCACGACCGGCGTACACCTGGGTATGGTGGTCGACGGCTCCTTGGGTCAGGGTGTGGATGTGCGCCTCGGGCCCGAAACATCGGTGGAAGAGGTCAAGGTTGGCACCTTCGTGACTCTTCAGGGAGAAAAGCTGCGGTTCTTTGGCGTGGTCACCGATATCAAGCTGGGGTCTGCCAGCCCTGGGCTAAAGTACAACCCACCCGATGTTCAAGACCCTTTCATAGCGGAGGTTGTGGGCGGTACAGCCGCTTTTGGGACGATATCGGTGCTGCCCTCGTTGACCATGCCCTCAGTGTTGGGAGACCCGGCCGGACCATCAGCTGCCAAGACCATCCCAGCCCACTTCGCCCAAGCATACCTAGCCTCTGAAGGGGATGTGCAAACCGTCTTCGGCAGCGAAGATGACAGACATTTTTGGATAGGCAACCCGCTCGATATGGAAACCAAGGTCTGTCTGGACCTGAAATCCCTTACCGAACGTTCCATGGGCGTCTTTGGTAAAAGCGGAACAGGCAAAACCTTCCTGACCCGCCTTCTGCTGGTGGGAATCCTTCAGAGCAACTTGGCTTCGACCCTGATATTCGATATGCACAGCGAGTATGGGTGGCAGGGGCGGGATGCGGAACGCAACCTGCAGGTGAAGGGGTTGAAGCAGCTTTTCACCTCCAAGGTTGCCGTCTTTTCACTGGATGAACAAAGCTCCCACCTGCGGGGATTATCCCCCGATGCGGTGGTGCGCATCAGCTACAGCGACATCGAACCCGAAGATATAGAAGCACTGCGGGAAAACCTGGGTTTGTCGGATGTGGCAGCCCAAGCGGCTTACACCATCCAGCAGAAGCTGGGGGCCAAGAGGTGGCTGGAGGAGTTCCTGAGTGTGGAGGGCCGCGAAAACCTGTCGGACCTGGCAGCATCGATCAATGTGCAACCCCAAGCATTGGGGTCTCTTCATAACCGTCTATCCAGGTTCCGGCGCTACGAGTTCCTGGCAACGACAGCCCAAGAGGATTCGGTTCAGCATATCTTGGAACACCTGGACCGTGGGATGCACGTCGTCCTTGAATTTGGGCGTTATGGCAACGATCCTCACGCCTACATCTTGGTGGCAAACCTTCTCACCCGGCGTATCCACGAAAGGTACGTCCAACGCCACGAAGAAGCTGAAGGTTCGGGAAGAGAACGCCCCCGGCCGCTGATCATAGCTATAGAAGAAGCTCATAAGTTTCTGAGTCCCTCCCTGGCTTCCCAGACCATATTTGGCACCATCGCCCGCGAACTGCGCAAGTACAACGTAACCCTCATGGTCATCGACCAGCGCCCCGGCGGCATCGACCAAGAGGTGATGAGCCAGGTGGGGACCAAGCTGGTCTGCCTTCTGGACAACGAGCGGGACATAGATGCTGTGCTGAGCGGAGCGCCGGGCAGCCGGGAGCTACGAACCATCTTGTCTCGCCTGGAATCCAAGCAACAGGCGCTGATATATGGTCACGCAGTGCCAATGCCCGTTGTGGTCCATACCAGGGAGTACGGTTCTGCGGGCTTCTACGCTGAGCTGAGCCGGGCACCTTCACGCCGGAGAACCGGTGAGGGCGAGTTATCAGCCAGATCCCCGGATGAAGAGATCAAGGACCTGTTCTAAGGATAGTCTGAATAAGTCCCCTTGGATGTGGAGGATGGGCGTGAAACCCGTCCCTACGGAGGGACGAGGTTCCCGCCTTCGCGGGAATGACGGGCTTCAGACGAGTTGTTCAGAGGTTCCCTGGCTGCTGCTCTCCCACTCCGGCCCTTCCCGTTGTCACGGGGACCCAACCCTCGGGCTCTGGCTCTGGGCCGGAGCGACGGGGTGACAGTTGTCACGGGGACCCAACCCTCGGACTCTGGCTCTGGGCCGGAGCGACGGGATGACAGCTATCACGGGAACCCCCCTCGGACTCTGGCTCTGGGCCGGAGCGACGGGGTGACAGTTGTCACGGGAACCCAAACCGCGGACTCCGACTCTGGGCCGGAGCGACGGGATGACAGTTATCACGGGAACCCAAACCGCGGACTCCGACTCTGGGCCGGAGCGACGGGATGACAGTTATCACGGGAACCCAAACCGCGGACTCCGACTCTGGGCCGGAGCGATGGGATGACAGTTATCACGGGAACCCAAACCTCGGACTCCGACTCTGGGCCGGAGCGATGGGGCGACAGTTATCACGGGGACCCAAACCTCGGACTCCGACTCTGGGCCGGAGCGACGGGATGACAGCTATCACGGGAACCCAACCCTCGGACTCCGACTCTGGGCCGGAGCGACGGGATGACAGCTATCACGGGAACCCAACCCTCGGACTCCGACTCTGGGCCGGAGCGACGGGATGACAGTTGTCGCGGGAACCCACCCCTCGGACTCTGGCTCTGGGCCGGAGCGACGGGGTGACAGTTATCACGGGAACCCAAACCGCGGACTCCGACTCTGGGCCGGAGCGACGGGATGACAGTTATCACGGGAACCCAAACCGCGGACTCCGACTCTGGGCCGGAGCGACGGGGTGACAGTTATCACGGGAACCCAAACCGCGGACTCCGACTCTGGGCCGGAGCGACGGGATGACAGCCTACTTGCTGAGACGATCCAAGGTTGTGGGCCCTGCGATGGCTTGAATCTGTTCGGGGGTCTTGTCGTGCCGGGTGGTGCGGGGCCATTCCCGGCCCAGATCATCCTTCACATGCACCGTCAGCTTACCCAGACCATCGGTTTCAAGCTCTATGAGGTCGCCATTCTGTACGCCTGACAAGCCTTGGTGGTTGGTGCCGGCAGCTACGATATCTCCCGGGTGCAGGGTGGTAAGCCAGCTTACCCATTCGATGATCCTGGGGATATCGTTGGACATATCGCTGGTGGGGTAATCTTGGTACAGGTCGCCGTTGATCCGGCTGCGGACATTCAGGTTCATCGGATCGGCGATCTCGTCGGCGGTGGCGATGAACGGCCCCATAGGTCCGAACGTATCCCAGGTTTTCCCCCAAAAGAAGCTGCCCCGGTTCTCGGGACGGAATCCCCGGGCGGACACATCTATGAAGTTGGTGTAGCCGAATATGTGGTCATACGCATCTTTGGGGTCCACCTTGGTCGCTGTCTTCCCAATGACGATGCCCAGTTCAGCTTCAGCTTCGAATATGGTTGCATTGCAGTCGGGCAGTACCACCGTATCGCCGTCTCCGATGACGCAGCTCGGCGACTTGTGGAAAGCATCTATATCTGCGGCCCGCTCTCTGGTGCCGTACTCCATGTAGTTCACCGCCATTGCCACGATGCGGGTGGGTTCAGGCAGGGGCGCCCGGAGCCTGACCTGGGATACTGGCGTGCCTTGGGACTCGTTTATCACGCGCTCGATAGCTCCTCGGTGGCTTCCGAAATCGGCAATGATGCGGTTGATCAAGTCCTGGGGCGATGTATGCGTCACATTGCTAACAGCGCCGCTTATATTCACCACATTATTTCCCTTCAGCGCACCCAGCTGGAAATCATCGAAAAATACTAGTTTCATAGCTTCTTGCTCCTCCCAATGAATCTGAAAGATGGTCGAACACGGTATTGTGCTTGGAATAGTGTCTTCATCCTCACCGACCAAGGGATAGGATGAAGAGCAACAACGGGTATTGTATGGCCCAAGCCGATGCGAGTCAACGCGGGCGCCCCGACGTACCCGGCCGGCCCCATGAAGCGCATTGTTGAGAGCCTCCTCAAACCGGCGCCCGTCTCTTTTATACCATCCTGCCCACGAATGCCCTGACACCGACAATTCTTAGGGGCCTGCCCTCCCCCGCATCGTCATTCTGAGGGCGCGCCCTCCCCCCGATGTCATTCTGAGGAGCGCGCCCTCCCCCCTGTCATTCTGAGGAGCGCGCCCTCCCCCCTGTCATTCTGAGGAGCGCACTCCGAAGAATCTAAGGTGCCTGCTCACCCGAAGGACCGTCGTAGTAATGGACTGGCCATCAAAGGGAGATCTTAGATTCCTCACTCCGTTCGGAATGACAGTAGGGGGGTTCGGAGTGACACTCCTCCCTATCATTCTGAGGAGCGCGCCCTCCCCCCTGTCATTCTGAGGGGCGCGCGACGAAGAATCTAAGATGCTTGGACACACCTAACGTCGTCGTAGGAATGGACCAAGCCTTCGTAGCAGCATCTTAGATTCCTCACTCCGTTCGGAATGACAAGAGGGGGGTTCGGAGTGACACTCCTCCCTGTCATTCTGAGGAGCGCACTCCGAAGAATCTAAGATGCCTGCTTACCCGATGGCTCGTCGTAGGAATGGGCCAGCCATCGGAGGCAGCATCTTAGATTCCTCACTCCGTTCGGAATGACAGTAGGGGGGGTCGGAGTGACACTCCTCCCTGTCATTCTGAGGGGCGCGCCCTCCCCCCTGTCATTCTGAGGAGCGCACGACGAAGAATCTAAGGTGCCTGCTCACCCGATGGCCCGTCGTAGGAATGGGCCAGCCATCGGAGGGAGCATCTTAGATTCCTCACCCCGTTCGGAATGACAGGAGGGGGGTTCGAAATGGCAATGGCGACTCCCTCCCCCCGTTATTCTGAGGCCCTCCCTCCGACATGTCATTCTGAGGAGCGCACGACGAAGAATCTAAGGTGCCTGCTTACCCGATGGCCCATCGTGGGAATGGACCAAGACTTCGAGGCAGCATCTTAGATTCCTCACTCCGTTCGGAATGACAGGAGGGGGTTCGGAATGGCAATGGCGACTCCCTCCCCCCGTTATCCTGAGGCCCTCCCCCCCGTCATTCTGAGGAGCGCACTCCGAAGAATCTAAGATGCCTGCTTACCCGATGGCTCGTCGTAGGAATGGGCCAGCCATCGGAGGCAGCATCTTAGATTCCTCACTCCGTTCGGAATGACAGTAGGGGGGGTCGGAATGGCAATGGCGACTCCCTCCCCCCGTTATTCTGAGTCCCTCCCTCCGAAGAATCTAAGGTGCCTGCTTACCCGATGGCTCGCCGTAGGAATGGGCCGGCCATCGGAGGCAGCATCTTAGATTCCTCACTCCGTTCGGAATGACAGGAGGGGGGTTCGGAGTGTCACTCCTCCCCGTCATTCTGAGGAGCGCACTCCGAAGAATCTAAGATGCCTGCTCAGGCGATGGCTCGTCGTAGGAATGGGCCAGCCATCGGAGGGAGATCTTAGATTCCTCACTCCGTTCGGAATGACAGGAGGGGCTCGGAATGACATGGGAGGGCGGCTCCTTGGAATGGGAACAGGAGAGGGTGCTCCTTAGAATGAGGACGGGGAGAGGGAGGGCTCCTTAGAATGAGGACGGGGAGAGGGAGGGCTCTTCGGAATTACAATTCGGGACGACGATGACGACGATAAGGAGGAGGGGGGGCGCCCCGCCGGGTCTGAACAGCTGCTTGCCGTAGGTGTGTTTGACGGTCTATATGGTGCATGCTAGACTGTGGCACGCTCTGGGCTAGGTAGCGATCCATACGTATTCTGCAGATGCTGGAGGAGTACTGTGAGTCATCATATCGAACGGATATACACCGAAAAGGGACCACCGCCCCAAGGGCCTTACAACCAAGCGGTGAAGGCAGGCAACATGGTGTTCACCGCTTCCATGGGAGCCATAGACCCAGCTACAAACCAGAGGGTTCCGGGCGATATCCCCGAGCTTGCTGAACAGCTATTCCAGAACATCAAAGCTGTGCTGGCAGAAGCTGGGGCCAGCTTGGATGATGTGGTGAAGGCAACGGTATATCTGACGGTGGGCGATGACCCAGCCCAGCAAAGGGCCCACTTCGAAGCCTTCAACAAGGTCTATGAGACCCATTTCACCGGTATCCGGCCGGCAAGAGCGTTCATCAATGTGTACCGGCCCAGCATGGTCCCCAACGTTGGCATGGATGTCATCGCCGTAACCCACGACGGCCACGACCATCATTAGCGCCGTCCCGGTCAACACGCCAATCAGGACAAGAATGGTCAAACGGATAATCAGTCAAGGAACCCTGCTGTTCCTCGGCCTCCTGCTATCGAAGTCCCGGACCTAACCACCATGCCGGGCGAGTCACCTGCGTCAACAGCAGGGCCATAGTTTCACTTGCCGCTTGGCTTTGGGAAATCAAACAAGAAGGAAATTGGCAAAGGAGTGAAGGCGGCGAACAGCAAGGACGTGAAAATGCTGGTGGAGCTTGGGTTGAAGAGGAATCCGGAGGTCCGGGCATTGGTCAGTGCTTATGAGGAACTAGCGGAAGAGGATAAGGCGCTGTTCAAACTGGCAGTCGAGTATGGTCAAGCTACCGCAGACAATAGGGTAGAAGATCGGCGTCAGCTACAGCCACTTGTGCGACGCCTGATGAGAACGCTACTGGAGGATTACCCTACGATTCTGGACAACGCAGACATACGCAATCTGATGAATCGGGACTACTGCAAAAACAGCTTGAGCCTCGAACTGAGTGGCTTCCCGCTGTTGCGAAGAGTGGAGGTCGGAAGGAAGGGTTCAGACAACGACAGCCATGACAGGTACTGGGCGAAACAGTATGCTAGAAAATTTTACGTATGCAACAAATGGTGGTCAGTCCATCACCTCACCAATGCCCAAAGCCTTCTCCAATTCGTGACGCAACTGGCAGAAAGGAACCCGGACCATCCGGGCGTTCCCGCGTTGGAACATCACAAGCAAGTACTCCAAGATTACATCTCGTATTAGATATATTTGTATGTGGTTTCTTTGATGCGTTTCTGAGCATGCCAGTATCAAAGCTGGCCGAGGATTTTGCGGGCTTCTTCTCTAATTGAGTTTTCTACCTTTGAAGATTCACTAATGTTAATCAAGGCATCCTTGGCGCGACCTGAGTGGACGATACGGCGCCCGGCACTAGCCCGAGTCCGGCATGAATCATCGGAGTATTTCGCCAGTGTCATCAGGTAGTTGGCAATATCACCGGTTGACAATGATAGGTCATTGAATTTCCAAAAATGAGCTACGAAGCATTCCTTGCTCATTTTGATGAGCTTTTTCCTCATCCCTACATCATCCATTTTTCTCCAAATCAGTTATGTAATCGGGAAAGACCACCTCCGCTTTGTGGCAGAGTAGGTACTGCATTGGTTCCTCATTCAACATCCCATCCCGCAGCCTGCTAGGCATTCGTCCGGCATCAAAGATGCTAAGCCGGTAATGCAAGAAGGTCCCGGCAGTAACACCGGGACCTTCTCTTTTCCAATAACTTGGTTGTCGCTTACCGGCTACTGTTGAACTTGGGAATCAGTTCTTGTGCGATAAGCTCCAGCTGGGGCATCAGGTTTTCCAGCTTGCCCATGGGGCTCAGCATAAACCAACCAGCCCCGGCATTCACAAATTTCTGGATCACGCGGGCACAATCGTCGGCATCTCCCACACAAACATAATCTTCCACCAGCTCATCGAAGGGCACCCGGCCCCCGTCGCCGAGGATCTCGCGGGCTTCATGTCTGGCCTTTTCACGGTCTTTGTCTATACAGATGGCGAGGCTGTGCACTCCTTGGAAGCTGCTCATATCCCGGCCCATTTCCCCTGCAAACTCATGGACCTTTTCCATGTTCTGCTGCCATTGGGCTGAGCTCATCTGGGTGGAAGTCCACCCGTCGCCAAAGCGCGCCGCTCTGCGCAGGGCAGCATCGGAAGCGCCGCCAACCCAGATGGGGATCCCACCGGGAACCGGCGACTTGGGTTCCATGGATATGTCCGACAGATCATAGAAGCGGCCATGATGATTGATGTTGTTCTCGGTCCACATCTGCCGGATTATGGTCAGGGCTTCGTCTGCCCGCTTGCCGCGGTCATGGATGTTTGCTTGGGCAGCTTCCCATTCATTGGGATATTGCCCACCCACGCCAACGCCCATGATGGCCCTGCCTCCTGAGATGTATTCGATGGTGAGCATACTGCGGGCCACCACCGCCGGGTTGTACATGGGCAACTGGAGCACACACGTCGCCATCTGTATCTTCTGGGTTACTGCCGCTGCTGCCGCCAAAACGGGAAAGCATTGGACGATGGGTGCAATGCCGACCCTGCCCCCGGCGATATGATCGCCTGCCACCACAAAATCGTAGCCCCACTCTTCACACTTCCGGGGGATATCCAAGAAATCTTGGGATGCTGGGATGCCGTTGTGCCAGTTCGCACCGAGACGGGTACCAAACTTAACATTCGCCAACTTTATCAACTCCTTTCATGCTTCCGTTCCTGATTTATTTATAGGGTGTGCGAGGGCGTCCCGATCCCGTGACGCAGGGCGCCGGATATATAATGCTCTGATGAGCATCGTGTTAGCGGGAGCCGAATTCCCCGACCAGCTCTGCGATGGCTTTGGGGCTGGTACGCCGCGTGGCATCTGCCATCTGCTCCACCCGTTCTTCATGGGTGCGGATGCTGGGGTGAATGCTTACGCTGACCATTACGGGGCCGTCGTGGGTCATAATGTCTTCAGCTTGCCCGGCAAAATTTTCCAGATCACCGAACTCGAAGCTGCGGGGATATCCGGCAGCTTTGGCCATATCGGCGAAGTTGGCCGCACCGTTGCCCGGCACGTTCTGTCCGCCGGTGGTGGCATAAACGCGGTTGTTCATCACAAAGTGGTAGAAGTTTTTGGGAAGTACGCCGCCGATGGTGACCAAGGAACCCAGGTTCATCAGCAAGCTGCCATCTCCATCGAAAAGGATGACCTTGGTGTCAGGCTGGGCAAGAGCTATGCCCAAAGCCATGGAAGAACCCTTGCCCATAGCACTCCAAAAGGGAAGGTCGTGATGGGGATTGGTGGTTACCTTAGCCCATGCGGGGTCGGAGCGGTAGGCGGCAACGACGATTGCATCGCCCCGGTACCTCTCGATAATGCGCATCATATCGGTCTGGTCGAACATCAAGCCTCCTTAAAGGGCCGTTTTATTTACGGTATCTCGCCCCGATGGTTATGGTGGGGATCGGATTAACTGTCCCAATTTTAGCACACTGGGCCAAAGCTGACATCGGCTCCAAGATCGGCCCATCCATAAACAGCATGAGGGCAGACCATTTCGTGAAACCCAGCGTGGCGTGTGCGCAGGCATTTTAGATTCTTCGGCGTGCGCGCCTCAGAATGACAGGAGGGGAGAGGGGTGCTCCTCAGAACGACACAAAAGGGCGCGCCCCTCAGCATGACAGGAGGGGAGAGAGCACTCCTCGGCATGACAGGAGGGGAGAGAGCGCTCCTCGGCATGACAGGAGGGGAGAGGGGTGCTCCTCAGAATGACAGGAGGGGGGAGAGCGCTCCTCGGCATGACAGGAGGGGGAGAGCGCTCCTCGGCATGACAGGAGGGGAGAGAGCGCTCCTCGGAAGGACATGGGGGGAGAGAGCGCTCCTCAGAATGACAGGAGGGGAGAGAGCACTCCTCGGAAGGACATGGGGGAGGGGAGCGCCTCAGAATGACGTGGGGAGGGGGAGGGTGTCACTCCGAGTCCCCCCTGTCATTCCGAACCCCCTCGCACTGTCATTCCGAACCCCCCGCACTGTCATTCCGACCCCCCCGCACTGTCATTCCGAACGGAGTGAGGAATCTAAGATCCCCCTCTGATGGCCTGTCCGTTACTAAGATGAGCCGTCGGGTGAGCAGGCATTTTAGATTCTTCGGCGTGCGCGCCTCAGAATGACAGGGGGGCGGGGGCACTCCTCAGCATTACAGGAGGGGAGGAGCGCCTCAGGATGACAGCAGGGGAGGGGCCTCCTCAGAATGACAAGGGGGGAGGGGGCGCTCCTCAGAATGACAGGGGGAGGAGTGTCACTCCGAGTCCCCCCATGTCATTCCGAACCCCCGCACTGTCATGCCGAACCCCCCTCACTGTCATTCCGAACGAAGTGAGGAATCTAAGATCCCCCTCTGATGGCCTGCCTGTTACCACGACGGTCCTTTGTGTGAGCCAGCATCTTAGATTCTTCGGCGTGCGCGCCTCAGAATGACAGGGGGAGGGGAGCTCCTCAGAATGACAGGGGGGCGGGGGAGCCTCAGCATTACAGGAGGGGAAAGAACGCTCCTCAGAATGACATGGGGAGGGGAGAGAGCGCTCCTCAGAATGACGTGGGGAGGGTGTCATTCCGACCCCCCCCGGCACTGTCATTCCGAACGGAGTGAGGAATCTAATATGCTGCTACGAAGGCTTGGTTCATTCCTACGACGACGTTGGGCGTGTCCAAGCACCTTAGATTCTTCGGCGTGCGCGCCTCAGAATGACAGGAGGGAGGGGGTGCTCCTCGGAATGACGATAAGGGGGGGAGGGGGCGCTCCTCGGAATGACGATAAGGAGGGGAGAGCGCGCTCCTCAGAATGACACAAAGGGAGGTCGCTCCTCAGGATGAGGGGGGAGGGGGGCTCCTTAGAGTGATGGCAGGAGGGAGTGATGGCAGGGAGGGGGGCCAGCGCGGCGATGGGGGGAGGGCGATTGCGGGCATTTATCGCCAGTGTGGGCAGTGTGCTGCACGGGGCAGTCGTCCTTGACGGTAGGATGTATCCGGAATTATACTGGGCAATCTGAGTCTTCACCCAGCACCCCAAGGAGGTGGCCCCTTGGTCTCACCACGTCCCTCTCGCAGCACCGTCTATGGCCGCAGGGGGATGGTATGTTCAGCTTCACCCCTGGCTGCATCCACGGCGATCAAGGTGTTGCATGAGGGGGGAAACGCCTTCGATGCAGCACTGGCGTTGGCAGCTGTCGAGGCGGTGACCCTCCCATCCAAGTGCAGCATCGGGGGAGACACCTTCGCCATATTCTACCAACCGGCCAAGGGACAACGGCCCAAAGGGAGGCTGCGCAGCTTGGGCAGCAGCGGCGTAGCGCCCACCGGCGCCACCCCGGCCTACTACCGTTCCGTGGGCGACGGGTACGTTCCCAGAACAGGGCCTCTGTCTGCAACCGTCCCCGGCTCCGTTGCCGCTTGGGAAGCCATGCACGAAAACTACTGCACCATGCCCTTTGCCAAGCTTCTGGAGCCAGCCATCTCCTATGCTGAAGGCGGCTTTCCGGTGAGTCCCCGCATCGCAAAAGAGTTCGAGACCTACGCCGAAAGCTTCTCCCAATACCCATCCACCGCCAAGATATTCTTGAATAACGGTGAACCATTCCACGCGGGAGATGTGCTGGTGCAGCCCGAGCTGGCTGCCAGCTTGAAGAAGATATCCCAAGGCGGGGCCGACGAGTACTACAGGGGAAGCCTTGCCCAGCAGCTCGTAAAGGGGCTTCAGGAGGCAGGGGGTCTTTTTACCAAGGAAGATTTTGCCAATCACACCTTCCAGTTCCATGAGCCGCCCCTGTCCGGCACCTACCGGGGGCACACCGTTTATGAGACCAGCTTCGCATCCCAAGGTTTTCTTGTACTGGAAATGCTGAACATCCTGGAAGGATTCGATCTAGCATCCTTGGGCCACAACACCGCAGAAAGCGTTCATCTGCTGGTGGAAGCAAAGAAGCTGGCCTATGCAGACCGCAACACCTTCGCTGGCGACCCCAGTTTCGTATCTTGGCCCTTGGAGCACCTGCTTTCCAAGGAACATGCGGAAGAACAGCGCAAGCGTATTGACCCCGGTGCGGCAGCCACCAGCATCGTTGCCGAAATGCCGGCCTCAGCCGACGGCGATACCGCCTACTCCTGCATCGTCGACTCCGAAGGCAATGCGGTTTCCTACATCCACAGCATCTTTGCAGGTTTCGGCTCCCAGTTCGTCGTCGAGGGCACAGGCATACTGATGAACAACCGGGCCACCAGCTTCTACGTCAAAGAGGGCCACCCCAACACCATCGCACCGGGCAAGCGCACCATGCACACCCTGAACTGCTACATGGTGTTCAAGGACGGGGTTCCTGTGCTGGTTGGAGGCACTCCCGGCGCCGATAACCAGCCCCAAAGCAACATCCAGATAATAACCGGGATGATCGATTTTGGATTGGGCCTACAGCAAGCTGTTGATGCGCCCAGGTGGAACAGTATGCCGGGCACCAACCCCCGCACCGTGGAAAACCCTTATGTGCTTCAGATTGAGCAAGGTACGCCCCTGCCACCAGAAACCATTGAGGGGCTGAAAGCCAGGGGCCACGAGATTGCCACCACGGGCGCGGACTTGTTTGGGAGGGTCAACCTCCTTTCCATAGACCATGAGCACGGTGTCCTAGCCGGCGCATCTGATCCCAGGGCTGACGGCCAAGCAATCGCCATTTAGCCCTTCAGGCGCCCAATAAGTAGGTACTCCGGCATACGGAAATCCAGACCGGCGGTAGGATGCTTATCATCGCCAGTTCCCACATCCGCCTGAACGTCTTCGCACCTTTCTCCATGCCCTGAAAAATAATCGGCCCGCACTATCATCAAATCCACTCGTGATAAAAAGGTCGGGTGAACATGATTACCGATACCCACATTCATATGGTCGGCGCTTCGGCAGCTGTTGCCGATCTGTCGGGAAAGATCAAAACGATAGAAGATGTCATAAGCCTGAACGTTCGTTACCCGGAGCTGATGAAGGCCCGTCTCAGCGAAGAACCCATAGACATTTCAGACCAGCTCTTCGAAGATTGGGAACGACACGGCATCACCAAGGGTGTCGTCCAAACAACCCCTGGGCGGGCCACCAACGATACGGTTTCTGAGACGGTAGCCAACCATCGGGACAAGCTCTACGGCTTGATCAACCTCCGGGGTTTTCATGTCGCACAACGGCGGGCCCTGGACCCAGGGGACACGGAAGCCGAAGATGCCGGACTGAACGCAGCACGAGAGTGGGCGGCCGAGGAGATAGCCCGGTGCGTGGAGATGCCCGGCATGGTGGGGGTGGCTGAAATCCATGCGGAGCGATTCACCGTACGGGCGCACCCTGAAGCTATCGCCAGGGACTTCAAGCTAATCATGGATATGGCTGCTCGCTACAAGCTGCCCATACAGTTCGCCACCGGCTGGTCCCAGTTTCCCGGTGGGCTCTATTATGCCGACCCGGTATGGACCGATGAGATTGCAGGAAGGTACCCGGATGTCCCCATTATCCTGACCAAGATGGGTCGCGGCCTCCACTATTTCGACAACGCCCTTTCGGTGGCGATGCGCAACGTGAATGTGTACTTCGATACTGTGGGCACCACCGGCGAACATGTCCGTGCTGCCGTAGATAAGCTGGGCGCTCACAGGCTGATGTTCGGCTCGGACTGGTCTCCAACCTGGCGTTGGGTATCTGACCCGATGGACTTGTACAGTATGCGAATAAAGATACTGAACGATGCCAATCTGACCCCCGTCGAACGGGAGCAGATAGAATGGCGCACAGCTGCCCAGGTGTTTGGGTTGGGAGAATAGCCAAGCCTCAAGCATGGCGAGGACGAGACTCATCAGAGACCGATTTACAAGGGAGACGGCAATGATCATAGATACGCATATTCACCTGGTGGGCGCTGGGCGCTCATTTGTCGATCTTAGGGATAAGATCTCCCGTGTCGAAGATGTGATCAATCTCAACTCCCGGTACCCTGAGCTCTTCCAAGCCAGATTGATAGAAGAACCTGTGGACATATCCGATGACCTGATCAGAGATTTCGATGAACATGGCATCAGCAAGGGCGTCGTGCAGTTTACTCCAGGCAGAGGCACCAACGACGCCACCGCCGAGCAGGTTGCAAAGCATCCGGGGCGGCTGTTCGGGCTGATCAGTTTGCCCTCCTTCACCCCAAGCCAGCGCAGAGCATTGGAACCGTGGGACCAAGAAACCGAAGATTTAAGGCTGAGATCGGCAAGGGGAAGAGCAGCCAGTGAACTCGCCCGATGTGTGGAACTGGCAGGCATGGTTGGAATCGGCGAAACTCATGCGGAAGGATATAGCGTAGAAACTCATCCAGAAAAAATCGCCAATGACCTAAAACCGTTCATGGATGTGGCAGCCAGATTCAAGTTGCCCATCCAGTTCCCCACAGGTTGGTCCCAGTTCCCAGGTGGGCTTTTCTACGGTGACCCGGTATGGACCGACGAGATCGCCGGCAGGTACCCCCAGGTCCCGGTTATCCTGACCAAGATGGGCCGCGGACTTCATCACTTCGATACAGCCCTTTCGATTGCGATGCGGAACACCAACGTATACTTCGACACCGTGGGCACCATCGGAGAACATGTGCGGATTGCTGTAGACACCATCGGCGCCGATAGAATTATGTTCGGCTCAGACTGGTCTCCAACGTGGAGATGGCTCTCCGACCCCATGGACCTTTATTCCATGCGGAAGAAAATCCTGGATGATGCCAACCTGACCCCCGCCCAGCGCGAACAGATCGAGTGGCGCACCGCATCCCAAGTGTACAATCTACCGGTTTCTTAGCACGGTCTTGGGCTTCTGCGGCTGAGGTCGGCGGGCGCTCCTCGACCCAAGGCGCCCACCGGCACAGAAATGCCAGCTTTTTTCGGCCCAGGACATTATACTGAAGCAGGTGCGCTTCCACCGGACTGCCACGGGATGGCCCGTCCCTGCGGATGGGAGCTGCAACTGAAATTCGCACCAGGGGGCAAACCCTACCCTTGATCAGAACTCCCACCCCCAGTTTCTTGGACAGACTTTCCACCCTCTCAGCACTCAGATACAGGGACTTCAGACTGTATTGGCTTGGGCTGATCACTTCGGTCACCGGGTACCAAATGGTGATCAGCTTCTCCCTCAACTGGCTGATATACGATTTGACGGATAAGCCCATCTATTTAGGGTATTTGGGCCTAACCCTGGCGATACCATCCATCACCCTGAACCTGTTCGGCGGAGTTTTTGCCGACAGACTGAACCTGAAAGGGCTGATCGGGATATGCCAGTCCTTCACAGCTTGTGTTGTACTGGCTCTCATGGTCCTCACAGCCAAGGGTTGGGTGGAACCTTGGCATATTCTGGTTGCATCCTTCGTAATCGGAGCAGTCCAAGCCTTTGATTCCCCGGCTCGTCAGAGCATATTGACCCGGTTGGTGCCCAGGGACCAAATACCAAGCGCCGTGGCAATGCATAATTTTGCTTGGCAAGGGATGGGCATAATTGCACCATCATTGGCAGGCATATTGGTATCTGAATTCGGCATCAGCACCTCCCTTACGGTGGGTGCATGCGGATTTCTGAACATGGCTATCCTTGCTCAAGCCATTAGGATATCGGTCATAGACAGACCAAGACGAAACGTCCTTAGGGAAATCGCGGATGGATTCAGCTTTGCCCGGACCCACCGGATATTTGCCATCCTTCTCGGAACATCGTACTTCAATGCGTTTTTTGGCATGGCTATCGCCTTCTTCATGATGCCCGTTTTTGCCAGCGAAGGACTCCTTGATGTGGGCCCCAAGGGCATGGGTTTCCTGCTGGGAGCCTTTGGGTTTGGTGCGATCACGGGGACCATCATCATCGGAAGCCTTCGCAATTCGCACAAGCAAAGCCAGCTAATCGTCCTTGGCATGACCACTTCGGGTACTTTCTTCATACTGTTTGGCCTTTCACCTTGGTTCCTGCTATCGATTCCCCTTCTCTTTGTGGCAGGGCTGGGAAACTCTCTGGCGATGGTCTCGATCATGGGTTCCCTTCAGATACTGGTCCCAGACGAGCTTAGGGGTCGGATAATGGGGCTCTTCAGCATCACCTTCAGCATGCCCGCACTGGGGTCTATCATCCTAACCGGGGTGGCGGAGGCGGTGGACCCGCGGGTTGCTGTGGCGATGGGCGGCACTTTCTTGATCAGCTTCATATGGATATTGGCGTTTCGGAGTCACGAGCTTCGCAACTTGGGCAACGAGGTCCGCCGCGCAGCGACCGAACGGCTCCGGTCCTGAAAAAACAGGGGCTAGCCGTGGCGACAGCGGTAACTCCACCTTAACTTCAAGCAGTCGAGTCGAAGGGACTTGGTCAGGCTAACATGCGAATCAATGGCTATGGCCACACGATATGTCCGAGGTTGATAACGTCTATGAAAACGTCAGCCACGTTATTGCGCACCCACGGGGAACTCGCACGTATGCCCAGGTGGTGCATGGCGAGATCTATCGCGGGCTGCCAACCTTCCCGCGAAACCGGGGCTTTATCAGAGACTGTAGTATCACCCACGAAATAGACGAAGACCATGAAGGCATCTTCTTTGTTCACTTCCCTCAGAAAATACAGGTGCGCAAGTCTGTTGGCGTACTGATAGAAGCACTTCGACCAGTCGGTCTTTGAGTTGACTCTAAGAAATGCCTTGGCTTCGTCAAACGCTTTCCTTATCTTTTCGAGAGATGTTGGTGACGCGCCCGTAGGACTGCTATCGAACTCTGGAATGTTTGCCTTTGCCTCGATGAGGAGATAGCGGCCGCCACTCGTTCGAGCCAGACCGTCCCAGACGGGGGGCCATCGGGGCCAGAAATCCCGAAGAGATCGGCGCTGAGTGCTTATGCCGAGGCGATCAAGGAAAGCTTGGTCCCTGTATTCGGTAAAGCGATCAGATTCTAATGGTGAAAGCCAGTGGATCGTTTCGCCATGTTCGAGATCGATCTCCCTTGAGATAGCCTCATCTATGAAACTGGGGCATCGGTTCACCACCAGTTGGAGCCAACGCTTGCTACCATTGAGATCGAAATGCTCATTCAAGGATGTACTACCTGAAGACCCTCTGTCCTTCAATACAATCGCGTTGAACGCTTAGTTCAAGCGGAGCATCCATTCGGCGTTGCCCCCCATGTGCTTCGGTGACGCATCGGCCCCCCAGGCTGGGCCAGAAGTCCCAGTCCATCAAACCATTGCGCATCCAGCGGCCCCAGTTTGCCGAGACCTTCTTCGGATCTCTGACCACGAACGCAACTGAAGCCTAGCAGCCATGGTTAAATGCCCAGTATCTGACGTTTCTTTGCCTGAAACTCCTCTTGAGTTATGATCTCCCTCTCCACAAGTAACGCCAGCCTTTCAAGCTCTCCGATGTCATCAGGAGGAGTGGTCGGACGTGTGTCGCGTTGTTTGCCTGACGCCTGGATGGCCACTATACGTTCCCGTAGTTCATCAAATCTCGGTTGTTGGTTCTTGTTGAACTCAATTGAATTGCGGTACCGAGTCAGTCCCTTAAGAGAACCGCCATCTCCGTTGAATGTGAAACTAATGTAGCCTTTGGTGAATGTACCGGCCGCTTTGTACTCGACTGCTGAAATCTGGGATATGAAAACCTCTTTGAAATCTTCGGATCGCCCCCAGACGCCCTTACGGTCGATGATTACCGTGTCGTCAGACAACTCTATTTGACCGTTAAGTCCCTTAACGATCATATTGTCGCTGTCCATTGGTTCCCCTTCCTGACGGCCCGAGGCCTAGTTCAGGCGAAGCATCTTTTCGGCATTGCCTGACATGTGCTTCCGCAAAGCGGCATCGCCGAGGCTGGGCCAGAAATTCCAGTCCATCACCTCCTGCGACGTTTCCGGGAACCAGCACTGGCCGTGGGGATAATCGGACTGGTGCATCAGGCAATCTTCTCCCAATACATCAATGGTGGCCTTGGTCATTATCGGGCCCTCGAAGGGTTCGGCAGCACAAGCTATCCTGCCCATCTGAGCATATTCCAGTGGCGTGTACTTCAGGTCTTTGGTCGCACCTTGGAGGTAGCTCTTGTTGAAGCCCAGCCGCAGCAGCATATTGGGCAACCACCCGTGACCCACTTCAGAAGCAAAGGCTCGGAAATTGGGGTACCTATCCAACATGCCGCCCAAGATCATATAGGCAAACAGCCGGGATGCGCCCCACGGATGGGCGAAGGTCCGGGCAGCTACTGAGTTGCCCCACACATCCTTGTATCCGGGGAAGTAGGGGGGCTCCATGTAGAAGCTGTGGTGGACCGCAGGAAGATCGTACTCGTTCATGGTCGCCCAGATGGGTTCGAGGTCGGGATGGTCCACGGGGAGACCTTCTTTGAGGTGCACCCACACGCCAGCCACCCACTTTTCGTTGCCCCACGTGTTGATCTCCTCCACCGCCCATTCTGGGTCGGCGCCGGGGACTTGGATGGCGCTCTTCAACCTATCAGGAGCTGGGGAGGAGTAGGCCTGCATGTAATGGTGGAATCCCCGGTAATAACCTTCGGAAAGGGTGATGTCGGGCACACCGGTGATGGAAGTGATGGAAGTGCCTGGAAACAGGAAGTCGATATCCCGTCCTTCCAAGTCCATATCATGCAGGCGTCCTTCTACGTTCTCATCCTGTACTTGGGGTTGCACTGGGACCCGGTGCATCGAATGAGACCGGCCTTCATTGCCTCCCCGTCCGCCGGGAGTTGCTTGGGTATCCGCATCCTTGGGGGCTTCTCCCGGCATACGATCATATGGAATGGGACCGACTGCCAAGGTGGTTGTTTTCCCAAGGTAGGTTTCCCGGGTCCGCCGGTAGATATCGAACTCCGATAAACGGGGCCTGAAGCTGGGCTCCACGTATTTTTCCAGCACATCCACGGTGGGTTGGACATGGGTGTCCATATCGATGATCTTGTATCCGTTCCTCATAGGTCACCTCCGTATCTTACATAAGCCACAGGATCGACCACCCCGGAAGGATGAAGCAGATATCTCTCACAGATACGATTAGGGTCTGTCGGCGGATTCTTTACCCCCGCCCGAACCGGTGGGATTCCCCAACACCTCACGGTCGGGGAAAAGGGCGCCGTGGTGGGCCATGTAGGGACTGTCTTTGTACTGTTCCCGACGTTCATCGGAAGCAGCAAAGCTCCGTTGGTTGAAGTCCTGCAGGAACTCCCAACCTGCTGAGTGCATCACCATCTCCAGCTCATAGGGTCTGCGCACCTCGCACAACCCCAGGTCTCTCGCCAAGTCGTAGGTCATCCATGTAGCAGGTACGGTGCAGGGAATGTTCAGGCTATCCAGGCATTCCTTGGTATCTTCGGGGGTTTCCACCCCGCCCAGATAAAGCACATCGGCTCCTGCCTGCTCATAAGCTTGCAAACGCTTGATGGTTTCATCCAAAGGCGTGCCCACATGGAAATCGTAACAGCGGACCCTGAGAACAAAGTCGGGGTCCAAAGATTTCATAGCATCCTTCGCAGCGCCGATCACATCAGCCATCTGGTCCGTGGGAACGCATTCAGAAATGCCATGTTCCCTTTCGGTCCGGGCAGCGCCGCGGACCTCGAACACAACCCGATCATCTATATCCATGCCGGCGAGTCCGACATCGACGTACTTTTCCACAGCCCGTTCCACAATGGCCGGCCCCCGGCCACAAACCTCATCACAATCCATGAGGACGGGGATGTTCACCGCATTGACATAGTACTTGGCGATGAAGGTCTTTTCTGTGACGTCCATGTAGGTGCCCGGAATTCCCAGCATGATGCCAAAGGTGGCATCCCCGCCCAAGAAGATGTATTCGAACCCTGCCCGTTCATACATTCGAGCATCATGCACCGAGGGGGCACTGGCGATGTGGGTAATCGGCCGACCCTTCCGGTAGAAGATTTCCCTTGCTTTTTTGCTCATTTCACTCATGGTAGGCGCTCCTATAACGGGATGTAGGCCAAGGCCCATAGCATCTTCTGCCAAGGCCCTTCGGATAAGTATGTTTGTAGCAAATTAAGCTAGGGTTGTCAACGAAGAGCCGGTTGGGCAAAGGCGGAGGAGCAGACCCTAAATCGCATGAAGGTCGCCCTTGATGTTTCGGACGGTGGCAATGAAACTTCTGCCGGTAATATAATCCAGCTTCCACCGCTTATCGACATCCGCCGATTTAATGCCCAATGCAGTTTTGATGCGCTCCAAGACAACCTCAAGCTCGGTGGGGGGTTCAGCAGGGGCCGCCGGCGCCGGGCGGTCTATATGAAGCTGATAGTAGGAATTGTTACCCTTAGATCCGTACAAAATCATAGCTACGCCGCCCCCCACCGCCAGAACGGCGGTGACGAGGATCAAGCCCGATATGGTCATGAAGATAGCCCCCAGAACAGCCATGACTCCCAAGGCCATCACGGGATGGTTGGCTTTTCGGACCAGCTCTACTCCCCTCAGCTGTTGGTAGGAAAGCTCCTCAACGGAACTTCTGCCATTATGCTCTTCATACAAGAGCAGCCTCCGGGAGGTGGCATAGAGTGAACCACAGTCCGAGAGCACTTTCTCGTCTGGCATCAGTAGCATTTGCAAATTGGAGGAGTGGCTACTCGTCGGAGTCCCTCCAAGTACGGGGATCTTTTCTGGGGTCCCGTTCATATGTATTTCTGGGGTGTGGCGCCAGCTTGAACCGTAACCGGCAACTCAAATTCTACACGAAACCCAGATGCTTGACTACAGGCGCTATTCTTCACCTTCATCCAGAGGGCCTTGACGGTGTTTCGATGGTGGGGTAGATTTTCTACGAGGTTGGAAATGCCCATCTATGAATATGTATGCACCACCTGTGAGCATTTGTTCGACAAGCTCCAATCCATAAGTGCCTCAGATGCCGATTGTCCCCGGTGTAGTCAGCAAGCCAAACGGCGCATCTCTCTATTTTCTGCAGTTACCACAGATGATGATGGTGTGTTGAGTTACGTTCCTGGCGCAGGCGGCGGCTGTGGGCGCTGTGCCAGCGGGGCTTGCGCCTGCTCTATGGAGTAGCCACCCAGCTGGTTCTCTGGGGAGTAACCACCCAGCTGGTCCTCTGGGATGGATCCTCAAGTGCGCGGGGCTGATAGACCTCAAGCATGTGCATGGGGTGTGCGCCCACCAGCAAAGGACCGGCGCACCTCCTTTATCCGCCTGCCATACAAGAATCCGCCTGCCGTCGACCCGATAGCTATGGCCCCGATCACCGAAACGATTCCGACGAACATGGTTGCATCGAACCAAAATCCGGCAGGGAACAACATAACCAGGTAATCGGTTCCCGGATTCAGCTTCCAAAAATCGTTGGAAAAGCTGATCTCATGAAACAGGGTGAAGAGTCCATCGAATCCGATGCTGGCGATCAACCCCACCACCAGCACAGTTCCCAACGTAATGCCGCTTCCCCAGAGCAGGTTGCGGGCCATCAGATAAGCGTAGTACCGGCCATGAATTCGAAAACCGGCAGTTATGCTGCTCAATATGTACCCCAAAGATAATGCGCCCAGAAGGTACACCCCCCATATCAGGCGCTTCACGTCCTTCATATGGATTAGCTCTCGTTCATTGAATAGGTCCTGCTCCCTGGAGAAGACGGTTGCCCGTATTTCCAAGGGTTCGCCGGTGGAGTTGAAGTAACCCCGAATTTGATGAGCAATAGACATTAGCTCCTCCACCTCGATTCCGGTCGTAACGTGGATATCTCTCTTGTCGAAGCCGTAGCTGTAGAGGCGCAGTTCGTTGACCGCCAAGGTTACGCTGGCGGTGATCAGAAACAGCAGAACGGCTGCAATAAAGACGACCGAAGGCACAGAGCGCAGGATGATGCCGGCTGTTCTCCTGATCATATGAACACGGTACCATCACACTTCCTTGCCCATCAACAGCCAAGGTTAATATAATGAGCCAGCTTTGATCTGGAAAGTTCTAACGGGGTAGGTGGCAGGATGACAACAGGAGCCGAAGAATTCGAGGAGCTTGTAAAGATAGTGCGCCAGCTTAGAGCGCCGGGCGGATGCCCGTGGGATAGGGAGCAGACCCACACCTCGCTCAAGCGCAACCTTCTGGAAGAGTGCTATGAAGCCCTGGAAGCTATCGATGATCATCCCGATAAGCTTTCTGAGGAGCTGGGCGATATCCTGATGCAGGTGGTCTTCCACTCTCAGATCGCCGATGAAAATGGTTCTTTCAACATTGACGATGTGGTGAAGAAGATCACCGATAAGCTGGTGCGGCGCCATCCCCATGTGTTTGGCGATACGACAGCTTCCGACGCTCGTGAGGTGGAGCTCAACTGGGATGCCCTGAAAGCCCAAGAAGGGACCCGTAAATCGCCCGTCAATGGCATTCCCGGCGACCTTCCGGCTCTGGCTTATGCTCAGCTAATGCAGGACAGGGTGGGCAGGCGCGGGTTTGAATGGGAGGACATTTCAGGTGTCCTGGACAAGGTGTCGGAAGAGATCCAAGAGGTGAGGGAAGCCCCCACGGATGAAGAACGAGAAAAGGAACTGGGGGACTTGCTATTCACCTTGGTCAACCTGGCGCGGTGGATGGGAATGCAAGCCGAAGATTCGCTGAGGCGGACCAATCAACGATTTCGGACACGCTACACAACCATGGAAGAGCTTGCTGCCAATGCGGGACTGGACTTCCCCCAGCTACCCTTGGAGCAAAAGGAAGAACTCTGGCAAGATGCCAAGAAATTGCTGGGCTAGGCCCCTTCCCTCTAGGGAACCTCTGAACAACTCGCCCGAAGCCCGTCATTCCCGCCGCCCCAAGACCGTCATTCCCGCGAATGCGGGAACCTCGCCCTTCCGTAGGGACGGGTTTCACGTCTATCCTCCGCATCCAAGTGGACTTATTCAGACTATCCCTAAGGTGCCTCCTCACGCGAAAGACCGTCGTAGTAATGGGCAGGCCATCAGAGGGAGATCTTAGATTCCTCACTCCGTTCGGAATGACAGAGGGGAGTTCGGAATGACTCTCCCCCTGTCATTCCGAGGAGCGCCTCCTTCCCGTCATTCTGAGACGCGCCTCCCCCCTGTCATTCCGAGGGGCGCATCTTCCCTGTCATTCTGAGGGGCGCACCCCGAAGAATCTAAGGAACCTCTGAACAACTCGCCTAAAGCCCGTCATTCCCGCCCCCTGAAGACCGTCATTCCCGCGAATGCGGGAACCTCGCCCCTCCGTAGGGGCGGGTTTCACGTCCATCCTCCGCATCCAAGTGGACTTATTCAGACCATCCCTAAGGTGCCTCCTCACCCGAAAGACCGTCGTAGTAATGGGCAGGCCATCAGAGGGAGATCTTAGATTCCTCACTCCGTTCGGAATGACAGAGGGAAGTTCGGAATGACTATTCCCCTGTCATTCCGAGGAGCGCCTCCTTCCTGTCATTCTGAGGGGCGCACCCCGAAGAATCTAAGGAACCTCTGAACAACTCGCCTAAAGCCCGTCATTCCCGCGAAGGCGGGAACCTCGCCCCCTCTGTAGGGACGGGTTTCACGTCCATCCTCCGCATCCAAGTGGACTTATTCAGACTATCCCTAAGGTGCTTCCTCACCCGAAAGACCGTCGTAGTCATGGGCAGGCCATCAGAGGGAGATCTTAGATTCCTCACTCCGTTCGGAATGGCAGTGGGAAGTTCGGAATGACTCTTCCCCTGTCATTCTGAGACGCGCCTCCTTCCTGTCATTCTGAGGGGCGCCTGCTCCCTGTCATTCTGAGGGGCGCCTCCCCGAAGAATCTAAGGAACCTCTGGACAGCTCGCCCGAAGCCCGTCATTCCCGCCGCCCGAAGCCCGTTATTCCCGCCCCCTAGAGCCCGTCATTCCCGCGAAGGCGGGAACCTCGCCCCTCTGTAGAGACGGGTTTCACGTCCATCCTCCGCATCCAAGTGGACTTATTCAGACTATCCCTAAGGTGCCTCCTCACCCGAAAGACCGTCGTAGTAATGGGCAGGCCATCAGAGGGGGACCTTAGATTCCTCACTCCGTTCGGAATGACAGAGGGAAGTTCGGAATGGCAGAGGGAAGTTCGGGATGGCAGTGGGAAGTTCGGAATGACTCTTCCCCTGTCATTCCGAGGGGCGCCTCCTTCCTGTCATTCCGAGGGGCACCTCCTTCCTGTCATTCCGAGGGGCGCCTCCTCCCTGTCATTCTGAGACGCGCCTCCCCCTGTCATTCTGAGACGCGCCTCCCCCCTGTCATTCTGAGACGCGCCTCCTTCCTGTCATTCTGAGACGCGCCTCCCCCTGTCATTCTGAGGGGCGCACCCCGAAGAATCTAGGGAACCTCTGAACAACTCGCCCGAAGCCCGTCATTCCCGCCGCCTGAAGCCCGTCATTCCCGCGAAGGCGGGAACCTCGCCCCTCTGTAGGGACGGGTTTCACGTCCATCCTCCGCACCCAAGGGGACTTAATCAGACTATCCCTAAGGTGCTTCCTCACCTGAAAGACCGTCGTAGTAATGGGCAGGCCATCAGAGGGAGATCTTAGATTCCTCACTCCGTTCGGAATGACAGAGGGGAGTTCGGAATGACAGAGGGGAGTTCGGAATGACTCTTCCACTGTCATTCCGAGGAGCGCCCCCTTCCTGTCATTCCGAGGAGCGCCCCCTTCCTGTCATTCCGAGGAGCGCCCCCTTCCTGTTATTCTGAGGGGCGCCTCTCTCCTGTCATTCTGAGGGGCGCCTCTCTCCTGTCATTCTGAGGGGCGCACCTCCCCCCTGTCATTCTGAGGGGCGCACCCCGAAGAATCTAGGGAACCTCTGAACAACTCGCGTGAAGCCCGTCATTCCCGCCGCCCGAAGCCCGTCATTCCCGCCGCCCGAAGCCCGTCATTCCCGCGAATGGGGGAACCTCGCCCCTCCGTAGGGACGGGTTTCACGTCCATTCTCCGCATCCAAGGGGACTTATTCAGACTATCCCTAGCCGCGTATACCGGTCCCGAAAGCCGACACCGCCGGAGATGGAGCGAGGTAGTAAAGCCCGCCCATCATAGCTCGTTCAAGCTCCACCAGCAGGTCCACGGAAGCTCCTGGGCCGCTTATGCGGCCAACCACACGCTCTATCAAGGGACGTTTGGGCTTTATCCACAGAAGCTTGGGCCGCACGCCGCCCATCTCTGCTGCAATATCAACCGCCCGGTTGAAGCCGCCAAGCTCATCCACCAAGCCCAACTCAAGCGCCCTTCTACCGGTGTATATTTCGCCGGTAGCCAGGCCTTCGGCATCCTGCTTATCCAAGCCCCGTTCGGCAGCCACCACACCCACGAAGTTGTCGTATATCTCCCCGACAAGCCCTTGGAACTTCTCATCTTCTTCTTCGGTGGGTTGCCGCCAAAACCCCGACATATCCTTTAGCCCTAATCCACCGAAGGACGGCGTGTAGGAGGCCTGCTGAAGAAACAAAAGGGTGCGCCTCTGAATCTGGGATAATGGTTTTGTAACAGAAAACCGGTCCCAGAAAAGGAGCACCCGATAGATGCTACCACGTAACCACCCCGACCGCATCCAAATCGCCTTCGACGATCACCGCCTGGTGGCCAATGCCGGGCTGATCCTTCCCGCCACCCTCGCCCTGCGCCTTGGCCTGCCCCAACTCCTCCGGAAGGACCTCGACCTCGGCGGCGCACCGGGCCGGGCGAACACCGGCGACAAGATGATGACCCTGGTGGCCTCCGCCCTAGCCGGCGGAGATTGCATCGACGACGCCGATGTGCTGCGCGCCGGCGGGACCGCCCGCGTGCTCGGTTTCACGGCTAAGGCGCCCTCCACCCTGGGGACCTTCCTGCGCAGCTTCAGGTGGGGCCATGTCCGCCAACTGGACCGGGTGAGCCGCGAGTTGCTGGCCCGGGTCTGGAAGGCCGGTGCCGGACCCGGCGACGCGCCGTTCACCATCGACCTCGATTCCACCATCTGCGAGACCTACGGACTGGCCAAGGAGGGCGCCCGCCACCACGGCTATACCGGCAAGCGGGGCTACCACCCGCTGCTGGCCATCGCCGCCGGCACCGGAGACGTGCTGATGTCCCGGCTGCGCGAGGGCCGGGCCAACACCGCCCGCGGCGCCGCCCACTTCCTGCGGGAGACGGTGGGACGGGTGCGCTACGCCGGGGCCAACGGACGACTCACGCTACGGGCCGACAGCGGGTTCTACACTCATGGCGTGGTATCCGTCTGCCGCAAGATGGATGTCCGCTTCTCCATCACCATCCGCCAGCACAAGAGCCTGCGCAATCTCATCGAGGCGATACCAGAGGATGCCTGGACTCCCATTCCCTACTGGATGGACGGCGCCGCCGATGTGGCCGAGACCACCTGCACTCCGTTCCAGAGTGAACCTGACGCCGCACCGGTGCGGCTCATCGTCCGGCGTGTGAAGCCCACGCCCGGTTCCCAGCTGGCCCTCTTCGCCTCCTACAGCTATCACGGCTTCATCACCGACCGGGACGGGGAGATGCTCGAACTGGAGGCCGACCATCGCCGCCACGCCGAGATCGAGAATGCCATCCGAGACCTCAAGCACGGTGTGGGGTTGAACCATCTCCCCTCGGGCCGCTTCGCCGCCAACGCCGCCTGGCTGGCGGTACAGGTGATGGCCCACAACCTCGCCCGCTGGACAGCGCGCATCGGTCTGGGCGAGCAGATCGTGACCACCAAGACCCTCAGACGACGGTTCTTCTCCCTGGCCGGACGGATCACCCGCTCGGCACGCCGCCTCACACTGCATCTGCCACAGCGCTGGCCTTGGGAAGCCCAGTTCGATCGTGCCCTGGCCCGATTGCGCGCCCTGCCACTCCCTGCCTGACGGCGCCCGTCCGCCACTGACTCGCCAGCCAACCCAACGTCCCCGCAAACTCGCGCCAGCCCAGTCCGCGAGCGCCTCTTGCCGTGTCCTATCCCGCCATCTCGCTCTCCACAGCCACTGTAGGCCGCCATCGGTGCCCCCAAAAGCGCCTGCAGACCGCCCGCCAACCTCCCGTCTACCCAAATTCGAGCCCGGATCATCGCGCCTGTAACTCCCTCACCCCCTTCCGCTGTCCTCACGCCGTCCATCCCTGTCCATCGGTGGATTCGGGCTTAGGTGTCCACCCTTGTAGACTGAAACATCTATACCCAGCTTGCTGAGAAGCTGCCCGAACATGGGCCGTACATAGATCACGCCAATAGAACCCACTAAGGACGTCGGCAAAGCAACGATCTTGTGGGCAGCACAGCTCAGATAATACGCCCCGGAAGCCCCGGTTCCCCGGATGTACGTCACCACCGGCTTTTCGTCTGCGACCTGTTTCAAGGAGTGATAAAGAAGCTCGGATGCCGACGCACCCCCGCCCGGCGAATCTATTTCTACGATCACAGCCTTTATCCGACGGTTGGTGCGGATACCATCCATGACCTGGACCAGGTCCGGAAACGACGACCGGCCACCGATGAGTCCGGTTACCTCGACGACCCCAATCCCAGCCTTTCTTCGCAGAAACCCTGGCATCAAGCACCTCCTTGTAATAGATGGGGAATAATTGGGTTTCCCTACCATCCTACTTGCACGAAAACCAACAGGGATGGTCCCCCCAAGTGGGGGTTGGTTCAATGATGAAGGGACAGCTTATCAACCTGATGGAGCTAGGAGCCTGTCCGAGGATTCGTTTCTGGAGACGAAAAACGCCACGCAATAACCTGCTTACAGCAATCTGGACTTTGTCGTGGAGGAATTAGCATCTTTACACTCCACTAATGACGCATATCGTTTAGAACATTGTTTCTCGGACAGACTCCTAGGAGAGAACGAACAAGGGCGCAGCAGACCCAAGGCACTGGCTGGCTGGTCTTGCTGAGCCGGACCGACCGCGACTTCCGGCGCTCTCATTGGGAGGAAAAGATCAGCCGGGGGAGCGGTTCATCCCGTGGGCCGGGATCTGAAAGGGCGGGTCCAAGACGGGCATGTTCACATCGACTATCACCGGCCCATCCTTCTTGAGAGCTTCCCTCAGAACGCCTCCCAGCTGGGTGGCTGGGTCTTCCACCCTTAGCCCATAGGCCCCGAAGGATTCGGCCATCTTTACAAAATCGGGGTTGTGGAGGTCGGTGCCATACAGACGGCCCCCGAACCGGGTGCCCTGATCGCTCTGTGAAGCTCCGAATGCACCATTATTGAACACCAGCGCAACCAGATTGGCCTTTTCTTGTACGGCGGTTGCCAGGTCGGGAATGCCGAACATAAACCCGCCGTCACCGCACAACGCAACCACCTGTTTGTCGGGATTCCCTATTTTCGCTCCGATCGCGGTGGGGAAAGCATAGCCCAAGGTTGCAAAGTAGGATGATGTCACATAAGAACGGGGTTTCAGGACGGGAAAAGAAAGATGACACCAGTAAGCGACATTGGTAATCCCACCGACGATGATGCCGTCATCGTCCAGCTCTTGACGTATTATCTCGCCGATCTGGACTTGGAGGGGGGCCATTCGCCTCATATCCTGCATTGTTGCATCTTTGATGGACTCCAGGTCTGCGGGGGTCCATTGACTGGCGCAGGTACGGCCATCCATCTCTTGGAGCAAAGAGCCAAGGCCCGCCCTGGCATCTGAAGCGATGCCTACAGCTGCTTCATGGTTTCTGCCAACCTCATCTGGATCTGCATCGATCTGAATAAGCTTCTGGTTTGGGCCAAAGGCCCAAGGCACGTTGGGGGTGAGATGCAACCGGCTGCCCACAGCCAGGACCACATCTGCTTGCGGCATAGCATGGAAGCCGGGTCCATGACCTGAGTAGAAGGTTCCGACAGCATGGGGCTGGTCTTCGGGGATGACGCCCTTTCCCTCCGGGGTTGTGATCACAGGGGTGCCCAGCATTTGAGCCAGCTTCAGCACCTCGTTGGAAGCATCAGCGTTGATGGCCCCTCCGCCAGCCCAGATCACCGGATGCTTTGCACCGGCAAGAAGCTCGGCAGCATCCTTTATCTTGGAGGCATCGGGCTGTTGAGGGGTGATGATTGCACGCTCTGGAAGCTCCGCATCTCCTGACAGGGGAAGAACATCCCACGGGATCTCCACCTCTGTGGGGCGCTGTCTGCCACTGGCGGCCAAGGTCATAGCGCTATGGACGGCATCGGGTATTTGGGCAACCTCCAAGACCCGTTCCGCCGACTTGGTTATGGGGCGAAACACCTCCAGTTGGTCCTGGACTTCGTGAAGGGCGCCTTGGTATTTTCCCAATGCACTACGTTCCATCTGTCCGCTGACCAGCACCACCGGAAGGGATGCGGCATAAGCGGTGCCCAAACCGGCGCTGGCATTGAGAGCTCCTGGGCCGGGAACGACAAGCGCCACGCCGATCTTGCCTGTCGTGCGGGCGTAGCCCATGGCCATGTAGGTGGTGCCCTGTTCGTGGCGGACCGTAACCAATCGGATGCTGGGTTCCTTACTGAGAGCATCGAAGATGTGCATGATCTGGACGCCGGGGAGTGCAAAGACCACCTCGACGCCTTCCCGGACCAATGAACCCACCAGTGCTTCAGCGCCGGTCATGTTGGGCATATCCCACCCCTTTGTTGACAGATGCGTCGGCCGTGGACCAGATCAGACCGCCCAGATATGCCCTACTTGGTGGACCAGATCCACCTTGTAGATTGCATCGTAGGACCAGCCAACCTGCTTCAGCCAATCCTCGAAATGAGCTTGTTCGACAGCTTCACATTCGGAAACCAGTTTTCCGTCGCTGAGGTTGCAGTATATCTTCACAATGGTAGTGCGCCGGTCCGGCCTCCAATTTTTGACCTCTGCCAACGCACTTTGGAACTTCTCTTCGGTTATGTCCGGCATCGTATGCAACGCCATGAACCTGGCCATAGGCTCCTCCTTGGCGGTCCGGCCTGCACCGGACCTTCGATGATCGCAGGTGGGAAGCTATCCTTCGGCAACCAAGCTGGGCCGCTACTCTTGGGGTGGAACAAAGGGGTAGGGTATGGGTTTACCTCCCCGGATGGGAAGGGCCACGGTAGCGGTCCCCGGCATACTTTCGGTCCCATCCTGGTTTTTCATTCCAATTTCCAGGTCCACGAACCCCATGCCGCCCTTTTCGGTCTTCCCTGTCACCTTCCCCCACATTACCAGAACATCTCCGGGCGCCAGCATCGCCCTGTGCTCGAAGTTGGCTTTCCAAGGCCAACCGCCGGGCAGGGTCCAATCCTTCAGATATTGGGGGACCACGCTCTGCTTCCATGAACCCTGCACCAAGATGCTGGGCAGGCGGTCATGGTTGATGGCAAAGTCCAGATCATAGTGAATGCGGTGCCAGTTTTCTATGGCGGCGCTCCACCTGAACAGATGAGTTGGCGTCGGTTCATAGATGTATTTGGGAAGCTCCATGCCTTCGACAACATCATCGAAATAAATCTGTTGTTTATGACGGAGGTCCTCGGCGGTTGGGCGTTCGTTGTGTTGGCCCATCGCTTTCGGCGGTAGTTTCAGCAGCTCTTCCAGTTCCATTGGCGTAGACCTTTCATTCTCGTTTCGGTGTTCGGGTGACCTTGCTCATTGCAGCATTCACCGCATCCTAACGTCGTATGGATGATGCGTGGGTTATGCAGAGGACTTCGCCCTTTTGATTGCGGAATATGGTCTCCCGGGTGACGATCAGGAACGGTTCTCCGTCCCTGCCTGCCCGCTCCCGGATATCGGAGTACTTGTGCTGGAAGTAAATCTTGTCGCCAAGGCTGGGATATTTGTATATCTCCAGCCCATTGCCCGCGTTGAGCACCCGGACCAGGTCCGTGGGTATGGAAGGAAGCTCGCCTTGGCGCCTCACACCGCCTATGCCATCGGAATGAGGGTTTTCTTTAAATGCCCGTGTGATGGGGTCTGCTTCCTCTGGGGGAAGCCTGCCCGACATATAGCTGACCATTATGGGCGGAGCGATGATTTCCCCGTACTGGGTGCCAGCTGCAAATTCGGAGTCCCAATATCGTGGGTCCGGGTCCATGACAGCTTGGGAAAAGCGCCTGAGGTACTCTTTGTCCACCACGCCCCAACATTCCACCACAGCCCCTTCCACGCCGATCATAGCCTCTACTTCAGGTGTGAGAGCTCTTTTTGCTTGCTGGGTCATACTATACGGTTCCTTTCTGGATTCAAGCTCAGCGCGAGGTAGCTGGAGCCACAGCCGGATACTACCCCACCCTCTGAATTGAGTCAACCCTATCTGGCCCATAGGGAGAGGAGCACAATTTACAGCATCTTTTCCAGGTGTGCAGACGAGTCCGAGTAGCATGGGCTTCGGGCAGTCCTATGTCGGAATCCAAGAGTTAAGTAACCTCTGAACAACTCGCCTGAAGCCCGTCATTCCCGCGAAGGCGGTAACCTCGTCATTCCCGCTCGCTTGAAGCCCGGCATTCCCGCGAAGGCGGGAACCTAGTCCCTCTGTCGGGACGGGTTTCACGTCCATCCTCCGCATCCGAGGGGACTTAATCAGACTATCCTTAAAAAGGCATCGGGGCGGTTTCAGAACATCGAAAGACCTTGGGTTGTATGATCCAAAGGTCCGATATATCAAGGGATGCTGTGTTATAATCAGCTATCAGCGGGGTGTAGCGCAGCGGCTAGCGCGCCACGTTCGGGACGTGGAGGCCGGTGGTTCGAATCCACTCACCCCGACCACAGCCAACCTACCGGGCACTTAATCAGCCATACCGTTCTCACTGTTCCTTGTCGTCTTTCATAAAATGCGTCCACCGGCCGGGGGTGGGTTCGGCGGCTCATAGATAAGTCCCATATCAAAAAACCACTAAGGATAGTCTGAATAAGTCCCCTTGAATGCGGAGGATGGACGTGAAACCCGTCCCTGCAAGAGGGGCGAGGTTCCCGCCTTCGCGGGAATGACGGTCTTGAGGCGGCGGGAATGACGGTCTTCAGGCGAGTTGTTCAGAGGTTCCCTAAATACTCGAAAAGATCGTCAAAAGCGTGCCGTTTTTTATGGACGTAAACGTGCAGTGGTTGGTAGCATAGTCATGGTTGCAGTCGGCCCGGGAGCGGGCCGGATGCGCCATAAGGGGGCGAGAGCTTTCTGAAACTGGGAGGGTCCTGGTGGAAGGAGTTCTCAAACCCTGCCGAGTCACCGTCGAGTAGGGTTTCGGCTGCTAACCGAAATTCCTGCATCCCGGATGCAGCACGGGAGGGTGCCCAACAAAGGTTGGGGACCAAATGCCCCTCCCCCTGCGGAAGCGATCCAGGGCGATTCTGGGTGCGGCAACATCCCCTAACAAGGGGATATCAAACTCAGGGACGACCTACGGTTGAGTTCAGGGGGGTACAAGCGGCCTTCCTGACGCCCGGCCAATTCGGGCGGACTGAACGCAAATCAAGCCTCTGGCCGGCTGGGAGACGAGCCCTAGCAAGACGATGCCCCGGTTACGGTAAGCTTGGTGGATTAGCGGCCGTGAGCCAATGTGGAGGGCCTACCAGGTTGTCAGCTACAATCTGGATGGACTGAAATAGAGGTTCTCAGGCCGCTGATTTTATTCTAAGGCATACGTCCCGGCCCCCGCCCCGCCCTTTGGTCTGTCACCTCGCCACCGCAGCAAACCTCATCGCCAGATACTGCCGCCCCGCAAATATGGGCCGGTCCGATGCGGAAGGCTCATCATTTCGCCCCAGCTAATCTGGCAATGGCCGCTGGGCACAGGCTGGCAATGGCCGCTGGGCACAGGCTGGTGACTGTTCAAGCTTCGTGAAAAATGCAGGTGATCCCCCCCAACCCGGAGTCCGCCCCCCGGGGAAATCGGCCGGCGCGGTCCCAGCCTAATCCGCCTCACCCGTCTGGAGTCAGCCCTCCCCCCTGTCATTCTGAGGAGCGCCCCCTCCCCCCTGTTATTCTGAGGAGCGCGCCCTCCCCCTCTGTCATTCTGAGGAGCGCACTCCGAAGAATCTAAGGCGCTGGCTTACCCAAAGGCCCGTCGCAGCAATGGACATGCCATCAGAGGGAGATCTTAGATTCCTCACTCCGTTCGGAATGACAGTAAGGGCGTTCGGAATGACAGTGGAGGAGGTTCGGTATGACAGTGAGGGAGGGGCGGGATGACAGCGGGGGGCGGAACGTCATTCTGAGGAGCGCGCCCTCCCCCTCTGTCATTCTGAGGAGCGCACTCCGAAGAATCTAAGGCACTGGCTTACCCAAAGGCCCGTCGTAGTAATGGGCAGGCCATCAGAGGGAGACCTTAGATTCCTCACTCCGTTCGGAATGACAGTAAGGGCGTTCGGAATGACAGCAAGGGCGTTCGGAATGAGAGTGGGGAAGAGTCGGGATGACAGGGGGGAGGTTCGGGATGACAGTGGGGGGCGGAACGTCATTCTGAGGAGCGCACTCCCCCTCTGTCATTCTGAGGAGCGCACTCCGAAGAATCTAAGGAGCTGGCTTACATAAAGGCCCGTATTAGTAATGGGCAGGCCATCAGAGGGAGACCTTAGATTCCTCACTCCGTTCGGAATGACAGGGGGGGCGTTCGGAATGACAGGGGGGAGGTTCGGTATGACAGTACCGCGTTCGGAACATCATTCTGAGGAGCGCCCCTCCTCCCTGTCATTCTGAGGAGCGCGCCCTCCCCCTCTGTCATTCTGAGGAGCGCACTCCGAAGAATCTAAGATGCTGGCTTACATAAAGGCCCGTAGTAGTAATGGACATGCCATCAGATGCAGACCTTAGATTCCTCACTCCGTTCGGAATGACAGTAAGGGCGTTCGGAATGACAGTGGAGGAGGTTCGGTATGACAGTGAGGGAGGGGCGGGATGACAGTACCGCGTTCGGAACATCATTCTGATGACCGCCCCTCCCCCCTGTCATTCTGAGGGGCGCGCCCTCCCCCTCTGTCATTCTGAGGAGCGCACTCCGAAGAATCTAAGGGCTGGCTTACCCAAAGGCCCGTCGCAGTAATGGACATGCCATCAGATGCAGACCTTAGATTCCTCACTCCGTTCGGAATGACAGTAAGGGCGTTCGGAATGACAGTGGAGGAGGTTCGGAATGACAGCGAGGGAGGGGCGGGATGACAGTACCGCGTTCGGAACGTCATTCCGATGACCGCCCCTCCTCCCTGTCATTCTGAGGGGCACGCCCTCCTCCCTGTCATTCTGAAGAGCGCGCCCTCCCCCTCTGTCATTCTGAGGAGCGCACTCCGAAGAATCTAAGGCGCTGGCTTACCCAAAGGCCCGTAGTAGTAATGGGCAGGCCATCAGAGGGAGACCTTAGATTCCTCACTCCGTTCGGAATGACAATAAGGGCGTTCGGAATGACAGTGGAGGAGGTTCGGTATGACAGTGAGGGAGGGGCGGGATGACAGCACCGCGTTCGGAACGTCATTCTGAGGACCGCCCCTCCTCCCTGTCATTCTGAGGGGCGCGCCCTCCCCCTCTGTCATTCTGAGGAGCGCACTCCGAAGAATCTAAGGCGCTGGCTTACCCAAAGGCCCGTCGCAGTAATGGGCAGGCCATCAGAGGGAGATCTTAGATTCCTCACTCCGTTCGGAATGACAGTAAGGGCGTTCGGAATGACAGCGGGGAAGGCTCGGAATGACAGTAAGGGCGTTCGGTATGACAGTGGGGAAGAGTCGGGATGACAGTACCGCGTTCGGAACGTCATTCTGAGGAGTGCCCTCCCCTCTGTCATTCTGAGGAGCGCCCCTTCCTCCCTGTCATTCTGAGGGGCGCGCCCTCCCCCTATGTCATTCTGAGGAGCGCACTCCGAAGAATCTAAGGAGCTGGCTTACATAAAAGCCCGTAGTAGTAATGGGCAGGCCATCGGGGGCAGACCTTAGATTCCTCACTCCGTTCGGAATGACGGTGGGGAGGGGCGGAATGACGGTGGGGAGGGGAAGGGATGACGATGGGGGGCGGACCCTTAAGATTCAGGGCATGGGGGCTGAACGCTTGCGACGGCGGTCGAGGGTTGCGAAGGCATCGGCAGGTAAGCTATCATGAACCACAGATACACCATCGTGGCGACGGCCTCATGGGGCAGCCTCCGCAATGGGATGAGAGCATCTGTAGAAGAGGGTAAACATCGTGCTGAGATTCGCCGAAGAAATCATCCTACTCCTGCTCAACGACGAAGATGGGTCGTTTGCGCGTGTGCCCTACTGGTCGCTGAACTACGCCATTGCCGGTGGCGTGCTGATGGACCTGGCGTTGGAGAACCGTATCGATACCGATCTGGAGAAGATGATCGTGCTCGACACCACGCCCGTTGGCGACAGCTTGCTTGACCCCACGCTGGCAGATATAGCAGCTGGGGAAGAGGGCGATGCCCGTTTCTGGGTGGAGAACACAGCAAACCAGGCCGATGCGATCCGGGAAGAAGCTCTCTCCCGACTGGTCGGCCAGGGCATCTTGGAACAGCGGGAGGACCGGTTCCTGTGGGTGTTCCGGTCCAGGCACTACCCGTCCGTTCAAGGCCAAGCGGAGCGCGAGGTGAAGCTGCGCATCATGGAGGTACTGTTCGGCGATCAGGTACCTGATCCGCGAGATGTTGTGATCATCTGCTTGGCGGATGCATGCGGCATCTTCGAAAAGCTGTTGTCCAAGCAAGAACTGGATAAAGCAACCCCGCGCATTCAGCAGGTGCGCAAGCTGGACCTCATTGGACAAGCTATGACCCAGGCGATCCAGGACATTGAGCTGCTGGTTTCTTCCTCGGTGCAAGCGCACCTCTACTAAACCGCTGTTGCTGGGCCGCCCTACACGCTCATGACGGGGTAGTGATTTGCCCCCCACGGTTCCCCCGCGTGGTCCATCATCACCTTGACGAATATGGGTACTAGAAAGCCCATGATGGCCGCCCCGTCCCTGACCTGACTGCGATTGACGCTGCTATTCCAGGTTGCGCCACCATGTAGAATCTGGTTCCGCAACACATAGAGCCGGTCGAACAACAGGTTCAGTATGAGGCGGGTATCCTGACGAACAAGAGCCTTTCCTATCCGTGCGCGTTCATCTCGGAAGCGGGACTCCCAGTTGCCGTATCCACCCACGCCGTTAACATGCTTCCAGAACAGATGATAAACATATTTGTTATCCAGCATAACCCGTACCGGGCCTGAGAACCGGTCCCACACTGCTTCATAGAGAGCTTGTTCTGCATCGAGTTTCAGTATTTTTTCGAAATAGTTTCCGAAGAGGACACGGTCAGGGGTCTCGATGGAATCTGCTGTGTCTTCGGCGTAAGCTGCGTTGAATGCAATCCAATAGCAGGTGAATGCTATGTCGGGGTCGTCCTGCGCCATCTCGGCTCGCTGAATCCAGCTGATCGCCCGGTGCACCCTGAGGGCCAGATTATCCGGGTAGGCCTCAATCTCCCGGTCCTCCCGGCCTTTGAGAAACTCGGCAGTCATTTGGTCTGGGGCTTTAGATCTCATATATCCTCCTGTGGAAGATTCATTGTATCTACCGGCGCACCCATGAACAAGACGCTCCCCCCCCCCCCCCGTAATTCCGAGTCCCCCGCTTACCGTCATTCCGAGTCCCTCCTCTGTCATTCGAATGCCCCCAACTGTCATTCCGAAACACCCCACATGTCATTCGAACGCCCCACTATCATTCCGAATGCCCCTCTGTCATTCCGAACCGCAGTGAGGAATCTAAGATCTCCCTCTGATGGCCAGCCCGTTACTACGATGAGCCTTCATGTGAGCCAGCATCTTAGATTCTTCGGGGTGCGCCCCTCAGAATGACAGGGAGGGGAGGGCACCCCTCAGAATGACATCAATACCATCTCATTCCGAACGCCCCCGCTGTCATTCCGAACCGCAGTGAGGAATCTAAAATCTCCCTCTGATGGCCAGCCCGTTACTACGATGAGCCTTCATGTGAGCCAGCATCTTAGATTCTTCGGGGCGCGCCCCTCAGAATGACAGGGACGGGGCGTTCCTCAGGATGACAACACGGGGGGTGCTCCCCACTGTCATTCCGAACGCCCCCACTGTCATTCCGAACGCCCTCACTATCATTCCGAACGCCCCTCTGTCATTCCGAACCGCAGTGAGGAATCTAAAATCTCCCTCTGATGGCCAGCACGTTACTACTACAAGCCTTCATGTGAGCCAGCATCTTAGATTCTTCGGGGTGCGCCCCTCAGAATGACAGGGAGGTGGTGCTCCTCAGGATGATAGGGAAGGGGCGCTCCTCAGGATGACAGGGAAGGGGCGCTCCTCAGGATGACAACACGGGGGGTGCTCCCCACTGTCATTCCGAGTACCCCCAACTGTCATTCCGAAACACCCCCCTGTCATTCGAACGCCCCACTGTCATTCCGAACCGCAGTGAGGAATCTAAAATCTCCCTCTGATGGCCAGCACATTACTACGATGAGCCTTCGGGTGAGCAGGCATCTTAGATTCTTCGGGGTGCGCCCCTCAGAATGACAGGGAGGTGGCGTGCGTACCGCAGGATGACATGGAGGAAGACGCGGTCCTCAGAATGACAGGGACGGGGCGTTCCTCAGGATGACAACACTGGGGGTGCTCCTCACTGTCATTCCGAACGTCCCCGCTGTCATTCCGAAACACCCCCCATGCCATTCGAACGTCCCCGCTGTCATTCCGAACCGCAGTGAGGAATCTAAAATCTCCCTCTGATGGCCAGCCCGTTACTACGATAAGCCTTCATGTGAGCCAGCATCTTAGATTCTTCGGGGTGCGCCCCTCAGAATGACAGGGAGGTGGCGCTCCTCAGGATGACAGGGAAGGGGCGCTCCTCACTGTCATTCCGAGTACCCCCAACTGTCATTCCGAAACACCCCCCTGTCATTCCGAATGCCCCTCTGTCATTCCGAACCGCAGTGAGGAATCTAAAATCTCCCTTTGATGGCCAGCCCGTTACTACGATGAGCCTTCGGGTGAGCAGGCATCTTAGATTCTGAGGGGCGCACCCCTCAGAATGACAGGGGGGAGAGAGGGCATGCTCCTCAGAATGACAGGGAGGGGCGCGCGCCCGGCAGGATGGCGACGGAGGAGGGCGCCCCGCAGGATGGCAACAATGGGGAGTGACCCTCAGAATTACAGCAAAGGGAAGGGGGAGGGGGGGTGGGCGGATTAGTTGCGTTTCTGGCTTGGGCTGAGCGGTTGCGTTGGGAGCCGCTGCTTTCCGTATGGGAAACTGGGTGTTATCATTCATGCGCACCATCGTAGCGGAGCACCAACCCCGGTGCGGCATGCGATGGATGCTCTTGGACTTACATATGGCAAAATCATTTAGTGTTTTCTAGGTTTACATACGACCTTCACACCTTCCGCGGCGATGTCTTTGGCGGCGTCACCGCAGCGGTGGTCGGACTGCCCATCGCGTTGGCCTTCGGCGTGGCATCGGGCTTGGGAGCACTTGCCGGCATATACGGCGCAATCGCAGTCGGTTTTTTTGCAGCAGTATTTGGAGGAACGCGTTCACAGATATCCGGCCCCACTGGCCCGATGGCTGTGGCGATGGCCGTCATCGTCGCCGCCCATGCGGACAACCTCGCCGAAGCATTCACGATAGTTATCATGGCAGGGCTGATACAGATCCTCCTCGGCCTAATGAGGATCGGACGTTTCATAGCTTTCACACCCCACTCCGTGATTTCCGGGTTCATGTCCGGCATTGGCATAATCGTCATATTGGTGCACACCCTGCCCTTCTTGGGGGCTCCTGTCGCCCAAGGTGGAGCGATGGATGCAGTCCGTGGGTGGCCCGATGCTCTGGCCAACATCAACTTCGGCGCCCTCATCATCGCCGCAGCCACCCTCTTCGTGGGGGTGATCTGGCCGGGAAGGCTCAGGAAGTACCTGCCCCCTCCCTTGGCAGCATTGATCGTTGGGACGCTCTTGGGAGTCCTATGGCTGACCAACACGCCGGTCATCGGCAACGTACCGACCGGTCTGCCGGACATAAAGCTGCCGTCCCTATCCCTTGATGCACTGGTGGGAGCCGTGGAGCCGGCGGTGACAATCGCCCTGCTGGGTTCCATCGACAGCTTGCTCACCTCGCTGGTGGCTGATTCGATGACCCGCACACGCCACAACGCCAACCGCGAGCTGGTGGGCCAAGGCATTGGCAACGTAGCTGCCGGGTTTATCTGGGGTCTGCCTGGCGCAGGGGCCACCTTGGGCACGGTGATCAACATACGTGCCGGCGGACGGACACAGATATCGGGAGTGCTGCGATCAGCAATACTGCTGGCCTTGGTTCTGGGACTTGGGGGATACGTCGAGTCGATCCCCCATGCGGTCCTGGCGGGCATCCTGATGAAGGTCGGCTGGGACATCATAGATTGGCGTTTTATCATGCGCATTCACCGGGTCCGGCCAGAGCACCTCATCGTCATGGTGATCACCTTGGCCCTCACCGTGTTCCTCGACCTGGTCACTGCCGTGGTGATAGGCCTCATAGCTGCCGGTATGGCCAACGCACGGCAGTTCGAGCGCTTGGAGCTGGACAGCGTGGTTTCCGTGCCCCTGCTGGACCAGAGCTTCTTGACAGAAGGAGAGGACTCGGATGAGCAGGACTCCTTCTCTGCCCGAGTCGGCTTGGTGGCCCTGAGGGGGAGCTTTACCGTGGCATCATCCAATAAACTGATAGACACCATCAGTGCAGATATTCGGGACCATGAAGTGGTGATCCTCGACTTCACCAGCACCGTCTACATGGACGACAGCTCCGCTTTGGTGGTGGAGCAGTTAGTCGATACCGCTTTGGCAGAGGATACCGAGTGTATCGTGATGGGTCTCAGCGGTCTGCCTGCCACCACCTTACAAGCTCTCAACGTCCTGCGACATGTCCCCGCAGACCGCTTCGTCACCACCGTGGATGAAGCCAGAGAAGCTGCAAAGCGCATACTCGCCGGTTAGCATCCTGTTCCTAGGGAACCTCTAAACAACTCGCCTGAAGCCCGTCATTCCCGCCCCCTGAAGCCCGTCATTCCCGCCGCCTGAAGACCGTCATTCCCGCGAAGGCGGGAACCTCGCCCCTCTGTAGGGACGGGTTTCACGTCCATCCTCCGCATCCAAGGGGACTTATTCAGACTATGCATAACACCCACGCCCATAGGGAGAGGGTCAGGATGAGGGCGGCACGTCGTTTATCCCCTACCCCCGCCCTTTTGTCACATCGGCCAAGCGGGCAGGCCGGGGCATTTCATCAGGATCGACGGGCACCTCAATTATGCTGGGCCCACCAGCTTTCTGGGCTTCCCGGAACGCATCGCCAATCTGATCGGCCTCTTCAACCCTGATCCCCAGTGCACCAAAGGAGCGCGCATACAGCTCGAAGTCGGGGCTCCCCACATCAGCGCCGACGTACCGTTCGTTGAAGGCATACTTCTGGTATGCCTTTTCCGACCCCCAGCAGCCATTGTTCATTATCACCGTTATCACGTTCAGGCCGTAGCGCACTGCCGTTTCCATCTCTTGGGAGTTGAACAAGAAACCGCCGTCTCCGTTCATGTTGACCACCGTTCGCTCTGGCAAGGCGAACTTGGCTCCTAGAGCTTCAGGAAACCCGAATCCCAAGCCGCCCAGATCCAAGGAAATCAGCAGGCTGCGGGGAACATCGAACACCAGCCGATCTTGTCCGAAAGCTGGGGTCAACCCAGCATCCAGCGAGATGATGGCATCATGTGGAATCACCTTGCGCAGTTCATGATATGCCCGCTGCGGTTTCAGGGGCATGGTGTTCAGCCCACCCTCAGAGTCCAGCCGCTCCCATCGTCGCCGGCTCAACTCCTCGGCCTCGTTGGCCCATGCCCCTTTTGGCGGCGCTTCTGCCGCCCGGACCAATCGGAGAAGCTGAGTAGCTACCCCCTTGGCGTCGCCCTGAATTCCCACCGATACCGGGTAGTTCCTGCCGATCTCATTCGCGTCGATATCCACCTGGATTATGCGGGTTTCCGGCTGGATGAACCGGTTATCGTAGAAGGTGGTACTGTGAGAAAGGCGGGTTCCCAGAGCTAGCAGCACATCAGCTTTGCGCACCGCTTCCGCAGCTTCCGGTGCGCCCAACCGGCCGATATGCCCCAAGAACCGGGGATGAGAGTTCGGGACGGCATCAGCCCGCCCGTAGGATGTAACCAGGGCGGCGCCGGTCAGTTCTGCCAGCTCGACCGCTTCTTGGGATGCCAAGCTCCAATCCACCCCGCCGCCAACCATGATAACCGGGCGCTGGCCGGAAAGAAGCAGCTGCGCAGCACGGTCCACCAGTTCTTCATCCCCTTGGACCCTGCTCTGGCCGATACGGTAGCTCTCGGGCCCCAGGTCCGCCACCTCTATTTCGTTGCCCACCATTATGTCCCTGGGCAGGTCCACCAGCACCGGCCCCATCTTCCCCGAGGTGGCCACGCGGAAAGCATGTTGCAGCAGGTCGGGGATGCGCTCAGGCACCGTTACCTGGAAAGCAGCCTTGGTGATGGGCCGGAACATCGATACTTGGTCGAACTCTTGGGTAGAACTGCGATGTTGATGTTCCCGGGAAGGAGACGGGGCCAGAATGACCATCGGCGAATGGGCCACATAAGCGGCAGCCACGCCATAGGTGAGGTTGATAACGCCAGGGCCGTTGGTTGCCAAGCAGACCGACGGCCTGCCCGTAACCCGAGCATAGCCGTCGGCCATGAGCGCAGCTGCTTGCTCATGGCGAACGCCGATGAACTGGATATCCGTCCGGTCGTACATCGCATCCAATATGTCCAAGAAGGCAGCGCCCACGATGCCGAAGACATGGCTGATTCCTTCGCGCCGGAGAGCTTCCACCACAGCATGGCCTACGGTCTTTGTGGAGGTCATATTCATCCTTCCGAAATGTGATACCCAAGGGTAATTGAAGGCCATAGGCCCGTCAATCCTGCCATCGTCATTCCCGCCTGCCATCGTCATTCCCGCCTGCCATCGTCATTCCCGCCTGCCATCGTCATTCCCGCCTGCCACCGTCACTCCGCCCGCCATCGTCATTCCCGCCTGCCATCGTCATTCCCGCCCGCCATCGTCACTCCCGCCTGCCATCGTCATTCCCGCCCGCCATCGTCACTCCCGCCTGCCATCGTCATTCCTGTGGCAACGGGAATCCACCCCATGCCTGCACAAACAGCTACCATCATCTCCCCCCGCCCCTATCATTTCGCTGGTTTGGCAGCCTTCCTCCGTCATTTCGGGCTTACCTACGTTGCACCGCCGCCAGCTTCCAGGAGTGCAGGAAACCCGTGCAAAGACAGCACCTCACCTGTACCTTCGAAGTGCTGGATTAGCTGCCGAAGGTCGTCTGGCACCGGCCGGGTGGAGCTTGTCTTCACATCGTAGCCGACATAGACGACCTGGGCTGATGCCGTCAGATTATCCTCGTCTTTGGGGTATATCTCGGTATCTATGATGAAGCTGGTATTCCCGATGTGCGATACCCGCACATACACCTCCAGCACATCGTCCACCTTGGCCGGAGCTTTGAACTCAAGGGTTGCCTTGACCACCGCAGAATCGAAGTGCCCCCGCTGGGCGATCTTGTATATGCTGAAACCCATGTTCCTGAAGTAGTCGGCCTGCCCCACCTCCAGGTAGTCCATGTAGGAGCCGTTATAGACGATGCCCTGAGCATCGCACTCCATCCAACGCACCCGCAGATCGGTGTGAAACCTGAAGTCGGCTTTAGCCATCCAATCCCCCTGAAAGCAGAGCATGTTAAGCCCAGTGCCGTGTGAAGATACGTGCAAGGATAAATGCCCGCCCGGCTATAGTACAACCCGCCGCAATTCGGGCGCCGACCCGCTTGATACGGATCCTTCGGGGGCAACCGCTCAGCCGTCGGTTACTTCAAGGGAACCTCTGAACAACTCGCCCGAAGCCCGTCATTCCCGCGAATGCGGGAACCTCGTCCCTCTGTAGGGACGGGTTTCACGTCCATACTCCGTATCCAAGGGGACTTATTCAGACCATCTTTAAGGTGCCTCCTCACCCGAAAGACCGTCGTAGTAATGGGCAGGCCATCAGAGGGAGACCTTAGATTCCTCACTCCGTTCGGAATGACAGAGGGAAGTTCGGAATGACTCCCCCCGTCATTCCCGCGAATGCGGGAACCTCGCCCCTCTGTAGGGACGGGTTTCACGTCCATACTCCGTATCCAAGGGGACTTATTCAGACTATCCTTAAGGTGCCTCCTCACCCGAAAGACCGTCGTAGTAATGGGCAGGCCATCAGAGGGAGACCTTAGATTCCTCACTCCGTTCGGAATGACAGATGGAAGTTCGGAATGACTCTTCCCCTGTCATTCTGAGGGGCGCACCCCGAAGAATCTAGGGAACCTCTGAACAACTCGCCTGAAGCCCGTCATTCCCGCGAAGGCGGGAACCTCGCCCCTCTGTAGGGACGGGTTTCACGTCCATCCTCCGCATCCAAGGGGACTTATTCAGACTATCCCTAAGCCCGAATCCACCGATGGACAGGGATGGACGGCGTGAGGACAGCGGAAGGGGGTGAGGGAGTTACAGGCGCGATGATCCGGGCTCGAATTTGGGTAGACGGGAGGTTGGCGGGCGGTCTGCAGGCGCTTTTGGGGGCACCGATGGCGGCCTACAGTGGCTGTGGAGAGCGAGATGGCGGGATAGGACACGGCAAGAGGCGCTCGCGGACTGGGCTGGCGCGAGTTTGCGGGGACGTTGGGTTGGCTGGCGAGTCAGTGGCGGACGGGCGCCGTCAGGCAGGGAGTGGCAGGGCGCGCAATCGGGCCAGGGCACGATCGAACTGGGCTTCCCAAGGCCAGCGCTGTGGCAGATGCAGTGTGAGGCGGCGTGCCGAGCGGGTGATCCGTCCGGCCAGGGAGAAGAACCGTCGTCTGAGGGTCTTGGTGGTCACGATCTGCTCGCCCAGACCGATGCGCGCTGTCCAGCGGGCGAGGTTGTGGGCCATCACCTGTACCGCCAGCCAGGCGGCGTTGGCGGCGAAGCGGCCCGAGGGGAGATGGTTCAACCCCACACCGTGCTTGAGGTCTCGGATGGCATTCTCGATCTCGGCGTGGCGGCGATGGTCGGCCTCCAGTTCGAGCATCTCCCCGTCCCGGTCGGTGATGAAGCCGTGATAGCTGTAGGAGGCGAAGAGGGCCAGCTGGGAACCGGGCGTGGGCTTCACACGCCGGACGATGAGCCGCACCGGTGCGGCGTCAGGTTCACTCTGGAACGGAGTGCAGGTGGTCTCGGCCACATCGGCGGCGCCGTCCATCCAGTAGGGAATGGGAGTCCAGGCATCCTCTGGTATCGCCTCGATGAGATTGCGCAGGCTCTTGTGCTGGCGGATGGTGATGGAGAAGCGGACATCCATCTTGCGGCAGACGGATACCACGCCATGAGTGTAGAACCCGCTGTCGGCCCGTAGCGTGAGTCGTCCGTTGGCCCCGGCGTAGCGCACCCGTCCCACCGTCTCCCGCAGGAAGTGGGCGGCGCCGCGGGCGGTGTTGGCCCGGCCCTCGCGCAGCCGGGACATCAGCACGTCTCCGGTGCCGGCGGCGATGGCCAGCAGCGGGTGGTAGCCCCGCTTGCCGGTATAGCCGTGGTGGCGGGCGCCCTCCTTGGCCAGTCCGTAGGTCTCGCAGATGGTGGAATCGAGGTCGATGGTGAACGGCGCGTCGCCGGGTCCGGCACCGGCCTTCCAGACCCGGGCCAGCAACTCGCGGCTCACCCGGTCCAGTTGGCGGACATGGCCCCACCTGAAGCTGCGCAGGAAGGTCCCCAGGGTGGAGGGCGCCTTAGCCGTGAAACCGAGCACGCGGGCGGTCCCGCCGGCGCGCAGCACATCGGCGTCGTCGATGCAATCTCCGCCGGCTAGGGCGGAGGCCACCAGGGTCATCATCTTGTCGCCGGTGTTCGCCCGGCCCGGTGCGCCGCCGAGGTCGAGGTCCTTCCGGAGGAGTTGGGGCAGGCCAAGGCGCAGGGCGAGGGTGGCGGGAAGGATCAGCCCGGCATTGGCCACCAGGCGGTGATCGTCGAAGGCGATTTGGATGCGGTCGGGGTGGTTACGTGGTAGCATCTATCGGGTGCTCCTTTTCTGGGACCGGTTTTCTGTTACAAAACCATTATCCCAGATTCAGAGGCGCACCCTTTTGTTTCTTCAGCAGGCCTCCTACACGCCGTCCTTCGGTGGATTAGGGCTAAGGTGCCTCCTCACCCGAAAGACCGTCGTAGTAATGGGCAGGCCATCAGAGGGAGATTTTAGATTCCTCACTCCGTTCGGAATGACAGAGGGAAGTTCGGAATGACAACCTGGGGGTCCCCTCCCCTCATTGTCATTCCGAGGAGCGCCTCCCCCCTGTCATTCTGAGGAGCGCCTCCTTCCTGTCATTCTGAGACGCACCTCCCCCCTGTCATTCTGAGACGCACCTCCTCCTTGTCATTCTGAGGGGCGCACCCCGAAGAATCTAAGGAACCCCTGAACAACTCGCCTGAAGCCCGTCATTCCCGCGAAGGCGGGAACCTCGCCCCTCTGTAGGGATGGGTTTCACGTCCATCCTCCGCATCCAAGGGGACTTATTCAGACTATCCCTAAGGTGCCTCCTCACCCGAAAGACCGTCGTAGTAATGGGCAGGCCATCAGAGGGAGACCTTAGATTCCTCACTCCGTTCGGAATGACAGAGGGGAGTTCGGAATGACTCCCCCCGTCATTCTGAGGGGCGCCTCCTTCCTGTCATTCTGAGGGGCGCACCCCGAAGAATCTAAGGAACCTCTGAACAGCTCGCCCGAAGCCCGTCATTCCCGCGAATGCGGGAACCTCGCCCGAAGCCCGTCATTCCCGCGAAGGTGGGAACCTTTGAACAACTCGTCTGAAGCCCGTCATTCCCGCGAATGCGGGAAGGTGAGTTCAGAGAATCTCGCCCCTCTGTAGGGACGGGTTTCACGGCCATCCTCCGCATCCAGGGGGACTTATTCAGCCTATCCCTAGCACATCTAAGGGGTTGTCCAGGGCCGAGTGCCGGCGGACGGCATGATACGCGGCCAAGCTGATGCTTACTGCCTGCCCGCTTCGTATGTTATGGTACCCTCGGCCCGCGAGCCAATTTGCTCCAACCTGAACAGATACACAAACATGAACAATTTTACAAAGCTATCCGTTATTGCATTGAGCATCCTGCTCGTGGTCACCCTTTCAGCAGGCGGAGTGATATTGGTGCGTTCGATTGACCGGAGCTCCGATTCTCCCGGTGTGGAGATTGTGCTGCCCCCACCCAGCCCTTCACCCAGCAACCTTGTTTCCGACACCCCGGCTGCTGCGCTCCCTGCTGTGATCAAGGTGTATGTCAGCGGTGGAGTAGCTGCACCCGGCGTGTATGATATGGTTCCCGGCGACCGGGTACTGGATGCTATAACGGAAGCTGGCGGGCCTCTTGACGGAGCTCAGCTTTCGTGCATCAACCTGGCATCCGCGGTGACCGATGGGCCCCAATATCATGTTCCCACCGCCGGGGATGAATGTGTCCCCAAGTCTTCGTCCGTTGCTGCCGCATCTGCAACCGTCGCTACGGCACAGAACGGGAAGATCGATCTGAATTCAGCTTCTGCAGAAGAGCTTCAAGCATTGCCGGGCATCGGCGAAGTTAAATCGAACTCTATAGTCAGATACAGAGATGAGGTTGGTCCGTTCTTGTCTGTAGAGCAGGTCGTGGAAGTGCGGGGAATCGGCCTAGCCACCATGAATGCCATTTATGACCTGGTTTACGTTGGGAGCGACTCTGAGTGACGGCCTGTCAACCAAGGGGTTTTTAAGGATAGTTTGAACAAGTCCCCTTGGATGCGGAGGATGGACGTGAAACCCGTCCCTACGGAGGGGCGAGATTCCCGCCTTCGCGGGAATGACGGGCTTGGGGCGGCGGGAATGACGGGCTTCAGGCGAGTTGTTCAGAGGTTCCTCAATGCGCCGGAGGCGTCATCTGCCCAAAACAACCAGGATGACCCCGACAATTATCATTGAGGTGCCCAGCACAAGCTGCCAGGTGATGCGTTCCAATCTCCGAAGCAGGAGGTGAGCAAGTATAAGTGTGATGAGGGGACTGCCGGAGATGATGGGGGCGGCGACCACCACATCGGTGCGGCTAAGGGCAAAGTAGGTGCTGGTAACGCCGGCGCCGGAACAAGCCCCCGCAAGGAGTATCGGCAGCAGTGAACCCCTTGCGCCTTTGACTGCCCTTGGAACGTCCGTGTGGGCCAAGACCAGCATGATCGCCATGCCGAACATCAGCGCATAAGCGGATACCACCAACGGATGGGAGTATTCATCCACCACCTTCTTGCCTATGACGTTGGTGATGCCGTAGCAAAGCCCGGCAGCCAGAGCCATGGGAAAGCCAAGAACCTTCTTCTGGTTGGGCGTTCTAAGGTCTAGTTGTACCACGGTTTCTTTCCGTTACGATTAAGATGGACCCCAAGACGATGGCAGCAGTGCCCACACCCACCAGCGGACCCGGCCGTTCGCCAAGGAAGATAATCGCCAGGACGGCAGAAAACAGGGGGGCTGTGGATATCAGGGATGCGGACCTGGCAGCACCTACCAAGTTGACCGAAGAGTAGTTCATGTACCGGGCCAAGGGGTAGTTTACGACCCCAAGGATCAGGAACCATACAAAGGCTATGGCCGGGACGGTGAAAACTGCTGACGGCTTGATAGACAGCGCCAAGATGGCGGTAAGAACAAAGCTGACCACCAAGGAGATGGCGGTCCCGGTGCCGGGCTTCATTCCTTGCAAGCCGATCCTGGCGAAGATTGCACCGGACCCGAACCCCGTAGCTGCCAGTAGTGCGAAAGTGATAGCTAGCACACGGTGGATTGTATCCACTGCCCAACCAAGCGTCAAGGCAGCCGGCGAGCCAGCGCGGGCAGCCCCCGGGGCACGCTGCGAGCCGGGGTGCGATGCGAGCCGGGCCGGGCTGCGAGCCGGGGTACGCTGCGAGCCGGGGCACGTCGCGAGCCAAGGCGGGGCTGCGAGCCGGGGCACGTCGCATTGCATGTAACTGCCCCGTCCCCATTCCCCCGCCGTCATTCCGTCACCCCACCCCCGCTGTCATTCCGAATGCCTCCCCTGTCATTCAGAACCCCTTTCTGTCATTCCGAACGCAGTGAGGAATCTAAAATCCCCCTCTGATGGCCAGCCCACTACTACGACCAGCCATCGGGTGAGCAGGCATCTTAGATTCTTCGTCGTGCGCTCCTCAGAATGACAGGGGGGGAGGGGGCGCTCCTCAGAATGACGGGGGGAGGGGCGCTCCTCAGAATGACAATTTCCAGTTGTCATTCCGAACGCGCCCCCTGTCATTCCGAGTGCCCCCACTGTCATTCTGAACCGCAGTGAGGAATCTAGGGTGCTCCCTCTGATGACCAGCCCATTACTACGACGAGCCATTGGGTGAGCAGGCATCTTAGATTCTTCGGCGTGCGCGCCTCAGAATGACAGGGGAGGGGGCGCTCCTCAGAATGACATGGGGGAGGACGCGCCCCTCAGAATGACGATTTCTTGTTGTCATTCCGATCCCCCACCGTCGCTCCGCCTCCCTTCCCTGCTGTCGCTCCAAACGCCCCGCTGTCGCTCCTAACCCCTCCCCTGTCATTCCGAACCGCAGTGAGGAATCTAGAATCCCCCTCTGATGGCCAGCCCACTACTACAACAACCCATCGGGTGAGCAGGCATATTAGATTCTTCGGCGTGCGCGCCTCAGAATGACATGGGAGAGGGCGCGCCCCTCGGAATGACAGGGGGGGAGGACGCGCCCCTCGGAATGACAGGGGGGGAGGACGCGCCCCTCGGAATGACAGGGGGGGAGGACGCGCCCCTCAGAATGACAGGGGGGAGGGCACTCCTCAGAATGACAATTTCCAGTTGTCATTCCGAACGCGCCCCCTGTCATTCCGAGTGCCCCCACTGTCATTCCGAACCGCAGTGAGGAATCTAAGATTTCCCTCTGATGGCCAGCCCATTACTACGATGAGCCATCGGGTGAGCAGGCATCTTAGATTCTTCGTCGTACGCTCCTCAGAATGACAGGGGGGAGGGCGCGCGCCTCAGAATGACAGGGAGGGGAGGGGGCGAGTGCCTGCAATTCTTGCCAAGCTTGGACGGTTGACACCTCAGCTTGTAGCTTGCTACAACCCAAGGTAGAATAAAGCCCGATTGGAGAGCGGGTCCCATCCGCAAACGGGCGGACGGGCAGTTGACGGATTGCCTGTTGCTTGCAGATCGCGGTTTCCTATCCGCCGACGGGCGGACGGGCCGATTCTGGGTAGCTTGATCGAATGTTGACAGAAGTACCATCCGCGGGCGGATGGGTTGGGATGACAGCTGAGGAAATGATGGCGGACAACACCTTATCGCCCCACGGCGGGCATCTGATCGAACGGATTGCTCCTTGGTCCGCTTCGGATTTGCCCAGAAGCGGCATCAAGACCTTGCCCGTCAGGGAACAGGTGGTCCGTGAATGCATCAACATCGCTTACGGCTTCTTTTCTCCCCTCGAAGGATTTATGTCCCAAGAGGATGTGGAATCGGTGGTGGAGCGGATGACTTTAGCTAACGGATATGTTTGGAGCATCCCCATCATCTTTGATATCTCCCGGCAGGAGATTGATGAGCTATCCCTCGCTGAAGGCGACACACTATTGCTCACCTATCAAGATCAACCCTTGGCAATCTTGGAGACGGAGCAGATCTTCACATATGATCTGGAACATATGGCCCGGCGGGTCTACGGGACCATCGACGAAGCACACCCTGGGGCTGCCCGCACATTTCGGCTCAAGGACCGTTTCTTGGGCGGCAAGGTTACCTTGGTCAATGAGCCGCAGATAAATCCGCCCTTCGACCGGTTCTGGTATCCACCGTCCGAGCTCAGGCAATTGCTGGGCAATATGGGATGGTCCAGAGTAGTTGCACATCAGACCCGGAATGTCCCCCATGTGGGGCATGAAGGATTCATGAAAGGGGCTTGGTTTGCGGCAGGCGCCGATGGCGTTCTTGTGAGCGCCGTCGTGGGCGAAAAGCGCATCGGCGATTACATTGATGAAGCAATCGTCCTAGCTCATGATATCCTTCGGACAGCCGGTTACTTCAGGAATGAGGTGCATGCAACTTCGATGTTGATGTGGGATATGCGGTATGCCGGCCCCAAGGAAGCTGTGTTCCATGCCATCGTTCGGAAGAACCTGGGCTGTACCCACCATATGTTCGGGCGGGACCATGCCGGCGTGGGGTCGTACTATGATCCGAGGGCTTCGCACCTGATCTTCCAAGAGATTCCTGCCATTGGCATCGAGGCCCATCACATCTGGGGAATGGTGGCACTGTCCCACCTGCGAAGGCATCGCCTACGAAGGGTTGTGCGGCCACAAGGACCGGAAGCAGGACCTGAGTGGGACGCTGATGCGCCAAAGCTTGGAGCGGGAGATCACGCCATCCTTCCTTACATTTCGGCCCGAGGTGTTCGATGTGGTGACGGAGTGCACCCGCAAATATGGCATGGGGTCACCCTTTGTTTCCCAAGAGTACCTTGGCAAACGGGAGCCGGTCATCACCATGCTCCCACCAAAGGTTGCGTAGACCCCATGAACGAAGATTCTGCTTCGATACACCAGAAAGCATTCGCTGAGATGATGCTTGGCCCCGATGAAGATGTGGACCTTGCCAAAGCTGCGCTGCATATTGCAGCCGAAGAATTTCCAGACCTGGATATTGGCCGTTACCTGAGGAACCTGGATGCTCTGGGTGAGGGCGCTCAAGAGTACGCCGCCAAGGAACGGGAGCTTGGGCCTAAGATATCTCTGCTGAGCGAATATCTCTACTCGGACCAAGGGTTCCAAGGCAACCGGCATGATTATTATGATCCAGATAACAGCTACTTGAACCGGGTGCTGGACCGGAGAACGGGCATCCCAATCCTGCTTTCCTTGGTGCATATGGAGGTGGGTAGGCGCCTCGGGCTTGTGTTCGAAGGGATCGGGCTGCCTGGTCACTTCGTCATCAGGGTAGGCCCCCCTGAGGAGGAGGCGTACGTCGATCCCTTTGAAGGGGGGACGGTCCTATCAAGGAGTGACTGCGAACATCGGATACAAAGCATGTTCGGCGGATCGGTGGAGGTGGGGGACGTGCATTTTGCTTCCTACAGCCGCAAACAGTTCTTGGGGCGTATTCTTAACAACCTCAAGCATATCTACCGCTCCAAAGGGGAGCATCATAAAGCAATCATGATGGCAAATTTCGCTCATATGACCGCACCAGATTGGGGTGAAAACCTGAAGGAACGAGCATGGCTCCACCACGCTGTGGGAGAATATAGACGAGCGATTGCGGACCTGGAGTCCTATCTGAAAATCAGCCCCGAGGCCAAGGATGCCGAAAACATCAAGAAGCAGATACAGGGGATTTGGAGTGCGCTGGCCCGGTCCAACTGAAATGCCCGTCCAGATAAAGAACGAACGATACACTAACCACAGACTCTCATAGATTTAAGGAACTTCTGAACAACTCGCCTGAAGCCCGTCATTCCCGCGGCCCCAAGCACGTCATTCCCGCGAAGGCGGGAACCTCGTCCCTCTGTCGGGACGGGTTTCACGTCCATCCTCCGCATCCGAGGGGACTTAATCAGACTATACTTAAGGCCTTAAACGCCACACATTCTAAGGAGGCGCCGTGCCCGAAGTTGCTAATCATCCACCCGGGACCTTCAGCTGGGTAGACCTGACCACGCCGGATTCCGCGGCTTCCCAAGCCTTCTACACTGCCCTGATGGGGTGGGAGGCCATCGACATTCCGGCGGGAGAGGATTTTTTCTATACCCTGCTGTCCAAGAACATCAAGAGCGTTGCCGGCATGGCTGAGATGTCTCCTGACGACCAACCCTCAGGTTGGAAGCTCTACGTCGCCGCATCGGACCTTGATGCCACCGTCGCCAAGGCCGCCGAGTTGGGTGGCACGGTCCTGATGCCCCCCATGGATGTGATGACCATGGTGCGCATAGCAATGGTTCAGGACCCCAGCGGCGCCATGGTTGCGCTTTGGCAGGGCTTGGAGTTCATTGGCGCCGACTTGGTGCGTGAGCCCGGAACCCTCAGTTGGAGTGAACTTTACACCCACGAAACCGCTGCGACCGCTGCCTTCTACGAGGGCCTCTTCGGATGGAACAGCATCGAAGCCACCACTCCGGACGGCGGCGATTACACCGTCTTTATGCTTGATGGCGCTCCCGTGGCGGGCATGATGGCCATACGACCGGAGTGGGGTGAAGTATCCCCGGGCTGGATTCCCTACTTTGCTGTTCCCGACATCGGGTCGGCTCTCGACCAAGTCCGGTCCTTGGGGGGTCAGGTGCAATATGAGCCCATGACGATTCCCCAATTGGGGGACTGCTCCCTGATCTCGGACCCTCACAACGTCCGTGTGATGCTGGTGGAACTGGCAGAAACCCCATAGGCCTGATGTGCGCCACGGCATCCCGTTCCGTAGCTTGGACTCCTACAAGGCAGGACCACTATAGCTGTTAACCGCGCGGCAGCTCAACTGGCTGGTGAGCGGAGTTGGCCACGGCGCAATCTCTCTTGCATACGCTCATATTCGCAGGAAAACTCCGCCCCCGCGATGAGAATGAAGGAGGAGATGTATATCCAGCCCATGAAGGCGACGACCGCTCCCAGAGAGCCGTAGATCTTGGCGTAGTCGGCGAAGGAGCCCAAGTAGAACACAAACACGCTCTTGGCGATCTCGAAAATTATGGCTCCCAGCAATGCTCCCGGCCAGATGTGCCGCCAGTGAGTGACGGTGTTGGGGACGTACTTGTAGACCATCAGGAATATGCCCAATGTGAAAACAAAGGGCAGGAGTCTGGCTGAAATGCTGATGACGATGTTGTCAAGAAGGTAAATTCGGTCCAGCCCCAAGCCTCCAAGAAATTGAAGGAAGGATGTGGCGCCGAGAGAAAGCAGAAATAGAAGTCCCACCCCCATGGACATCGCTATGTGGCGTGCCTTGGCAATGTAGAACGGGGGTTCACTATGCACATTCCATGCGCGATTGATGGCTCGGCTGATGGCCCCAAACAAAGCGCTTGCGGTCCATAATAAGCCTGCGAAGCTCACAATGCCCAGGACACCCTTGACGTTGTCTACAGATTCGATGTTGTCGCCCAAGACTTCCTCGATGCCGGGTAAGTAGGTCTGGAAGAAACGGATCATCTCATCTTCCACCCTGCTTGGGTCCAAGATCAGGCTGAAGACGAAGATCAGCACTATCGTTAGCGGGAAGAGGGATAGAATACCGTAATAAGCTACTCCGGCTGCCATGTGGGTGGCATCGTCATTGCCCATCTTGCGAGCCACCCGGATGGTCAAGCGGACTCCCCGGATCCGCAGGAGCTTGCCTGTGACCAGCTTGGAGATTCTGCCAGGGGATTTCAGTAGGGACCGGACTACCTCGGGTCGAAACAACATGATAATCCTGGTGGGGGATGACCCAGCCTTAAGAGCAACAGGCCCATCTCATTGTCGCACAAGCTACTTGAGCAAGCCTGCAAAGTAGGTGTTTACGAGCTTGGCGTACTCATCGGGATAAGCGTTGAATGATTCGGTGTGCCCCTCGTTATCTGCTCGCCATAGAAGGGTCCCGGTGCGGCCGGCTGCCGCCACCCTTTCACCATGACTCAGCGGCACCCGCTCGTCTTTTGTGCCGTGAATAATCAGGACCGGATAGTCCAACCGGGCCACCCCCGCCACCGCATCCAATGCTCCAATGTCGATGCCGTAGATACCTTTACCCATCAATTTGACCGTGGGGATGAATATGGGCATTATCCACTTCGGGAAAGAGGTTGTGCGTGCTGCTTCTTGGGCGATCAGTTCTGAAGCTGTCGCAAAGGGGCTGTCGGCAACCACCGCCCGGATGCCCGGTTCGTCCCCCGCCGCCAAGATAGAGGTGACTCCACCCATGGAATATCCCAATAGGCCGATCTTCCCCTTGGCACCCCCCTGCTGGTCTATCACGTAGTCGTAAGCTCCCCACACATCCCAACGTTCGTAGTATCCACCGGAGACCTGGCTGCCCTCGGATGAGCCGTGACCCCGCTGGTCGAACATCAGGATGCTATACCCGAACTCCACCAAGCGGGCGGCCAATTGCACAGCATGGTCCCCGGAACGGACATTGTTCAGGCCGTGGACGAATATCAGGTGCGGCACTTCTTCTTCGCCTTGGATGTACCAGCCACTCAGCCGCAAATCCCCATCCCGCACGGTAAACTCCACATCCTCCGCAGATAAACCGTAGTTGCTCGGGTGATCTTCTTGAGGGTTCCGTTCCGCGGTGGTGACGCCTTGGGCGATGAAGAAAGAGATGAGGCCATAGAAGAGGACAAGCACGAGCAAGGTTGCTGCGACGGCGGTCCTCACCCGGGTTTGCATCAACAAGGAGCGCATGATTGTCAATCGAGTCCCTACCTCCGGTGATGGTTGCCATCCGAAAATGGGAGAGGTGAGGTTGATGGAGCCTGCTGGGAAACCAACCGCCTCGGTATTATACGAGGGAACCAAGCCTCCTAGCCAGCCGGACGATCAAGGACAAGCCCTTTGCTTGTGGTGAAAACCGTTGGGGGCCATCTTGTCGAACCCCTACCTGTGGCGGGTTAGGGTGAGTGGCTTTGCACTCCGGCATAAACAGCTAAACGACCTAGGAGTCTGTCCGAGAAACAATGCTCTAAACGATATGCGTCATTAGTGGAGTGTAAAGATGCTAATTACTCCACGACAAAGTCCAGATTGCTGTAAGCAGGTTATTGCGTGGCGTTTTTCGTCTCCAGAAACGAATCCTCGGACAGGCTCCTAGGTAAGATGGGTTCCAGATGGGTGCCGCCGCCGCAGTGCCAGGACGCACGCTGCATTGGCTGCCACAGCATTTGTTGGCAAGGATAAGGAGTCGTGCAGGGAACCCACAAGAAGCGGGAAGGACGACCATAAAGCTCCGCTTCGACCAGGGCCGGTCGGGAGCAAAACTAGCCGTAGGCTTCTTCGCCGTGCTGCGATATGTCCAGTCCTTCTTCTTCTTGTTGTTCATCCACCCTCAGTCCTATGGTGCATTTCAGGATGAACAGTATTGCCAAGGTGGTGGCGAAAGCCCAGCCGAAGGACACGCCGATGGCCATAAGCTGCCTGACGATCTGCCCGCCCCTGCTCAGGTCGGTGAGTTCTCCCAAGCTCATGAAGCCAACTCCAATGAAGAGGCCCACAGCCAGCATACCCCAAATCCCGCCCACTCCGTGGATGGCCCAGACATCAAGGGAGTCGTCAAGCTTTACACGGACCTTCACCCAAACTGCGGTATAGCACAGGGCGCCGGCGCCGAACCCGATGAGCACCGCGGGCATGGGCCCCACGTACCCTGAACCTGGGGTGATGGTCGCCAAGCCCGCCACTGCTCCGGTAGCAGCTCCCAGAACACTCGGCCTGCGGTTCAGCAGCCAGTCCAGTGCAATCCACGTGACGGCAGCAGTTGATGCTGAGATATGGGTTACTACAAAAGCGGACGTGGCTTTTGCTGCTGAGGACAAATCGCTGCCGGCATTGAAGCCAAACCATCCAAACCAAAGGAGGGAAGCCCCAAGTACCACAAATGGCACGTTGTGGGGAGCAAGGTCCACCTTGCCAAATCCCAAGCGCCGCCCAAATACGAGGGCTGCAGCCAGAGCCGCTGCCCCGGAACTGATATGGACCACCGCACCCCCTGCGAAGTCGAGGGCGCCTGCTTCGTTGAGCCAACCGCCCGCCCCCCACATCCAGTGCGCCAGCGGGGTGTACACAATGGTCGACCAAGCGACTATGAAGATCACGAAGGTGCTGAACTTGATACGCTCGGCGAATGCTCCGGCAATGAGCGCGGGCGTGATGATGGCGAACTTTGCTTGGAACACCATGAAGGCTTGGTGCGGAATCGTGGCGGCGTAGGGGCCAGCCTCGGTGGCGGATACCCCAGCAAGTCCGGCCCACTCCAGATTGCCTATAAAGCCCCCAACATCGGGGCCAAAAGCCAGGCTGTATCCCCATAGGACCCATGTTAGACCCACGATCGCCAAGGCGATGAAGGAGTGCATGAGGGTGCCCAGGGCGTTCTTGCCGCGGACCAGCCCCGAGTAGAAGAATGCCAACCCCGGGACCATGATGAAGACCAACGCCGACGAGGTCAGTACCCAGGCGGTATCTCCACTATCTATCATGTTTGTTTATTGCCATCTGGAATGACTTCTACGAAAAATCCTTGACCATGTTAGTGCATCGAACTGAGGCTGTCAATTTGCCCTGTCGACAGTAATTGTTCAGGTTCCCCGAGGTGAATCTTCACAGCCCCCCCGTCCCCCCCGTCCGCCCTCATGTCATTCCGAGCGGAGCGAGGAATCTAAGATGCTGCCACGAAGGCTTGGTCCGTTGCGACGATGAGCCATCGGGTGAGCAGGCGCCTCAGATTCTTCGGCGTGCGCTCCTCAGAATGACATGGGGGGAGGGTCATTCCGAGGCCTCTCGACTGTCATTCCGAACCCCCCACTGTCATTCCGAGCGGAGCGAGGAATCTAAGATGCTGCCACGAGGGCTTGGTCCGTTGCGACGATGAGCCATCGGGTGAGCAGGCACCTTAGATTCTTCGTCGTGTGCTCCTCAGAATGACATGGAGGGAGGGTCATTCCGAACCCCCCACTGTCATTCCGAGCGGAGCGAGGAATCTAAGATGCTGCCACGAAGGCTTGGTCCGTTGCGACTATGAGCCATCGGGTGAGCAGGCATCTTAGATTCTTCGGCGTGCGCGCCTCAGAATGACATGGAGGGAGGGTCATTCCGAGGCCCCTCGACTGTCATTCCGAACCCCCCACTGTCATTCCGAGCGGAGCGAGGGATCTAAGATGCTGCCACGAAGGCTTGGTCCGTTCCTACAACGAGCCATCGGGTGAGCAGGCATCTTAGATTCTTCGTCGTGCGCTCCTCAGAATGACATGGAGGAAGGCGCGCCCCAGAACGACAAAGAGGGAGGAGCCATTGCCATGCCGAGCCCCTCCGAATGCCATTCCGAGCCCGCCACCGTCATTCCGAACGTAGTGAGGAATCTAAAATCTCCCATCCAATGGCCGGTCCATGACAACAACGAGCCATCGGGTGAGCAGGCACCTTAGATTCTTCGTCGTGCGCTCCTCAGAATGGCGTGGAGGGAGGGTCATTCCGAACCCCCCACTGTCATTCCGAGCGGAGCGAGGAATCTAAGATGCTGCCACGAAGGCTTGGTACATTCCTACGACGAGCCATCGGGTGAGCAGGCATCTTAGATTCTTCGTCGTGCGCTCCTCAGAATGACAGGGAGGGAGGGTCATTCCGAGGCCCCTCGACTGTCATTCCGAACCCTCCACTGTCATTCCGAGCGGAGCGAGGAATCTAAGATGCTGCCACGAAGGCTTGGTCCGTTGCGACGATGAGCCATCGGGTAAGCAGGCATCTTAGATTCTTCGTCGTGCGCGCCTCAGAATGACAGGGAGGGAGGGTCATTCCGAGCCCCCTCGACTGTCATTCCGAACCCCCCACTGTCATTCCGAGCGGAGCGAGGAATCTAAGATGCTGCCACGAAGGCTTGGTCCGTTGCGACGATGAGCCATCGTATGAGCAGGCATCTCAGATTCTTCGGCGTGCGCGCCTCAGAATGACATGGAGGGAGGGTCATTCCGAACCCCCTCGACTGTCATTCCGAACCCTCCACTGTCATTCCGAGCGGAGCGAGGAATCTAAGATGCTGCCACGAAGACTTGGTCCGTTGCGACGACGAGCCATCGGGTAAGCAGGCACCTTAGATTCTTCGTCGTGCGCTCCTCAGAATGACATGGAGCGAGGAATCTAAGATGCTGCCACGAAGGCTTGGTACATTCCTACGACGAGCCATCGGGTAAGCAGGCATCTTAGATTCTTCGGCGTGCGCTCCTCAGAATGACATGGAGGAAGGCGCGCGCCTCAGAATGACAGGAGGGAGGTGCTCCCCAGAATGACAAGGAAGAAGGTGCGCCTCAGAATGACAAAGAGGAGGGTGTGCTCCCCAAGACGACGGTGAAGGGGGCCTCCTCAGAATGACCGTCATAAGTTGTCACTCCGAACCGCCCTCCAATTGCCATTCCGAGTCCCCTGTTGTCATTGTGAGGGGGCCCCTACCCATTTATGTCATTCTGAGGTGCCCTCCTCTTTTTTGTCATTCTGAGGAGCACACGACGAAGAATCTAAAAAGCTTGTGCACACACCGGTTTGTGGCGAAATGGACGGTCGCTGAGGCAGACCTTAGATTCCTCACTGCGTTCGGAATGACAGGGAGGGGGTTCGGAATGACAGGGAGGGCGTCGGGATGACGGTGGGGCGTCGGGATACGGTGGGGCGTCGGGATACGGTGGGGGGCGGGATGAAGCATCGACTCTGAACATATGCTGAGGCAGTGTTGCTGGGGGCTGGGAATGTTGTAATATTGACCACAACAGCAGCACAGGAAATGATTATGGCAGAACAACAGCATAGGAAATGATTATGGTTCAACAAGAGCACAGGAAATGATTATGGTTCAACGACAGCACGGGAAATGATTATGGCACGACAACAGCACAGGAAATGATTATGGTTCAAGATACGCTCCGATATTATGTGCGGTACTGCTTCTACAAGGTGGACCCGGAGTGGCGGCGGCTGCCCCAAGGCGATAGAGAACGCAGCAAAGCTGAGTATGTGGCGGCGCTAGCGGAACTAACATCCCAGATGGAGATAACCAGCTACAGCCTCCTGGGCACCAGGGGCGATGCGGACTATATGCTGTGGAGCATCAGCCCGACCCTGGAACTCCTGGACCAACTTGCTGCCCAGACCAACCGGACCGAGCTGGGCAAGTACCTCACAACCACCCACTCGTATTTGGCGATGACCCGGCGCTCCCCCTATGTGGATGATCATGCCCACCCCGGCCAAGATGGGTCGGGAGAAGTGGTGCGGACGGTCGGGCGACCCTACCTGTTCGTCTACCCTTTCGTGAAAACTCACGATTGGTACCAGTTATCCCAAGAACAACGCCAAGCCATAATGTCTGAACATTTTCAGGTGGGGCACAGGTTTCCGTCGGTGAAGATCAGCACCAGCTACTCTTTCGGGTTGGATGATCAAGAGTTCATGCTGGGTTTTGAGACCAGCAACCCCGCCGACTTTCTGGATTTGGTAATGGCTTTGAGGGAATCCAAAGCCCGCCCCTACACCCTGCGGGATACGCCCATATTCACATGTATCCATAAACCCCTTGCCGAATGTTTGGATGGGCTGGGGTAGTATGGTCCATGCTTGTCTGGATGCGCCAGCCCCCTGAAAAGGGGAAGCTATTTCCGGCGCATCAGGTTCAATGCTGCTCCCAACCTGAACCACTCCAGCTGGGGTTCGCTAAAGGAGTGATGCAGCTTGATGGCTTCTTCGGAGCGGTCGGCATGGCGGACCCGGCATTGGATGGGTTTGGGTAGTACGGTTCATGCTTGTCTGGATGCGCCAGCCCCCTGAAACGGGAAGCTATTTCCGGCGCATCAGGTTCAATGCTGCTCCCAACCTGAACCACTCCAGCTGGGGTTCGCTAAAGGAGTGATGCAGCTTGATGGTTTCTTCGGAGCCGTCGGCATGGCGGACCCGGCATTGGATGGGTTGGGGTAGTACGGTTCATGCTGATTCGGATGCTCCAGCCCTCTGAAAAAGGGAAGCTATTTCCGGCGCATCAGGTTCAATGCTGCTCCCAACCTGAACCACTCCAGCTGGGGTTCGCTAAAGGAGTGATGCAGCTTGATGGTTTCTTCGGAGCCGTCGGCATGGCGGACCCGGCATTGGATGGGCTGGGGTAGTATGGTTCATGCTTGTCTGGATGCTCCAGCCCTCTGAAACAGGGGAAGCTATTTCCGGCGCATCAGGTTCAATGCTGCTCCCAACCTGAACCACTCCAGCTGGGGTTCGCTAAAGGAGTGATGCAGTCTGACGGTTTCTTCGGAGCCGTCGGCATGGCGGACCCGGCATTGGATGGGTTGGGGTAGTATGGTTCATGCTTGTCTGGATGCTCCAGCCCCCTGAAAAGGGGAAGCTATTTCCGGCGCATCAGGTTCAATGCTGCTCCCAACCTGAACCACTCCAGCTGGGGTTCGCTAAAGGAGTGATGCAGCTTGATGGTTTCTTCGGAGCCGTCGGCATGGCGGACCCGGCAGATGACCGCCTCTCCCGGAGCCAGCTTTTGGAGGTCTACCAAGCTCACCCGATCGGTCTCTTGAATATGGTCATAGTCAGCTGGGTCTTCGAAGGTCAACGCCAACAACCCCTGCTTCTTGAGGTTGGTTTCGTGGATGCGGGCGAAGCTCCGAGCGATCACCGCCGCACCTCCCAGCAGCCTCGGTGAGAGGGCTGCATGTTCCCTGCTGCTGCCTTCGCCGTAGTTGTGGTCACCGACGACCACCCACGCAAGCCCATCACCCTTGTAGCTCCGGGCAATATCAGAAAAGGATTGGCCGGTTTCTTGGGTCAGCTGGTTCAGGCCTTTGCCCGCTTCCCCGGTGTAAGCATTTATCGCACCCATGAACATATTGTCGCTGAACCTGTCCAGGTGCCCCCTGAGACTGAGCCACGGGCCGGCGGGGGAAATGTGGTCGGTGGTGCACTTGCCCTTAACCTTGGCCAGTACCGGAATGTCCGTAAGATCATCGCCGTCCCAAGCAGGCCAAGGCTCCATGATCTGAAGGCGTTGGCTCTGGGGGTCCACTCTTACCTCTACGCCGGAGCCATCTTCCGGCGGGGGGACGAAGGTGGTTTCTCCCCGGTCGAAATTGTTTGCTGGCACCTCAGGCACAGCATGGGGCGGCTCAAGAACGAAGGTCTCGCCGTTGGCCCCGGTCAAGGTGTCCGTCAGGGGGTTGAAAGACAGCTTTCCTGCTAGGGCGAAAGCTACGGTAATCTCTGGGCTGGCGATGAAATTCATGGTGCCGGGTTGACCATCGTTTCTTCGCGGGAAGTTGCGGTTGTAGGAAGTCACTATGGAGTTGGGTACCGCCCCGACCTCGTTGGAACGGCGCCACTGGCCGATGCAAGGACCGCAGGCATTGGCCAGCACAGTTCCGCCGATGGCCCGAAGGGATGCCATCTGTCCATCCCGTTCTATGGTAGCCCTGATCTGCTCGGACCCTGGGGTGACCATAAGATCTATAGCTGCCCCGATTCCGTGGGCGCTGGCTTGCTCCGCCACATCTGCCGCCCGGCCCATATCTTCATAGGATGAGTTGGTGCAGCTTCCGATGAGGGCGGTGGATAGTTCATCCACGAAGCTGTTGGAGCTGTCCTGGACCTCCTTGGCCATGGCGGAGATGGGTCGGGCGCGGTCGGGGGAATGGGGTCCTACCACATGGGGCTCCAAAGCAGAAAGGTCGATCTCCACGACATGATCGAAGTATCGCCCCGGATCGCCCACCACCTCGTCATCGGGGCACAGCAGATGGCTGGAGCCCTCAGCCAAGGGCACAAGGTCCTGCCGTCCGGTAGCCCTTAGATAGGTCGCCATACGCTCATCATAGGGAAAGATGGAGGTTGTAGCTCCAAGTTCAGCCCCCATATTGGTTATGGTGGCCCGGCCGGTGCAGCTGATGGATTTGGCGCCTGGGCCGAAGTACTCGATGATGGCGTTGGTGCCGCCCGAAACCGTAAGAACCCCGGCCAAGTACAGAATCGCATCTTTGGGAGCGGTCCAACCGATGAGCTCGCCGGTCAAATGAACTCCTATGCGCTTGGGGAACAGCAGCTCCCAAGGCAATCCGGCCATCACCTCCACAGCATCCGCGCCCCCTACACCCACCGCGCACGCCCCCAGACCGCCGGCATTCGGGGTGTGGGAATCGGTGCCGATTATCACCGCCCCAGGGAATGCGTAGTTTTCCAGGTTGACCTGATGAATGATTCCTGCTCCGGGTCCCCAGAAACCCAACCCGTATCTGGCTGCCGATGACCTCAGGAAATCATACACTTCCTGATTTTCAGCCAATGATTCCCGAAGGTCCGACACCCCTTCGACCCTGGCTTGAATCAGATGGTCGCAGTGGACGGTGGTTGGGACCGCCGTCCGGTCCTGCAGGGTTTGCATGAACTGAAGCATCGCCGTCTGACCCAGAACATCTTGAAGGATAACCCGGTCCGGGTTCAGCAAAAGATAGCTTTCTCCTGCATTGAGCTCCTGATTTTCAGGATCATGCAGATGGGACAACAACACCTTTTCAGACAAGGTCATCGGTCTGCCCAGGCGGCGGCGGACCACAGCAAGGTTGCTCTCCATGGTCTGATAGGTGCGCTCCACGAACGTCGGGCTAGACTCGATGCTGCTGACCATCTTGTAGGTCCTCCCTGAAGATCGGAAATATCAGTAGGGTGTTTATGTGACCGGACCAAGCTCCGGAGATGGGCTTCCCCAAAGAGGTTTCTATGCACCGGTTTGGATGTTCAGAATGAAACCCATAGGACAAACGGCGTTGATGTTAGAGGACCAAGCCGTAGGTACGCTTCTTTATCGCCAGGTTTACAAAGGTTTCGGTGCGCTGGACCCCGGGGATCGTGCCCACCTGACCGCGTATGAAAGCGCCCAGCTTTTCGGTGGTTTGCAGCCCTACCCAGATGAAGATGTCCCAAGCTCCCGTGGTGATCGAAACATAATGGACTTCTTCCAAGGAAGCGACGGAATCTGCAACGTTATCCACCTGGCCGGGATCGGCTTGTATCCCCACGAGGGCGGCTGTGCCGTATCCCATCTGTTCCAGGTTGGGAACGGCAATCACCCTGATCACATCATCTTGGACGAGATGATGTAACCGTCGGCGGACTGTCCCTTCACTAACTCCCACTTCCCTGGATATCCGGGCGTTCGAAGCCCTGCCGTCAACCTGAAGTAGTTTGATGATGCTGCTATCGAGCTCGTCCATATAGCTAGATCCCCCAAGGCTGCTTGTCGTTTATCTTAGGTCAGCCTGGAAACTGTGTCAACGCAAGCCCCCCTCCCCCTGTCATTCCGAACCGCAGTGAGGAATCTAAAATCTCCCTCTAATGGCCTGCCCATTACTACGACGATCTTTCGGGTGACGAGGCACCTTAGATTCTTCGGCGTGCGATCCTCAGAATGACGGGGAAGGGTGCGATCCTCAGAATGACAGGGAAGGGGTGCTCCTCAGAATGGCATTCCGAATGCCCCCCTGTCATTCCGAACCGCAGTGAGGAATCTAAGGTCCCCCTCTGATGGCCTGCCCATTACTACGACGATCTTTCGGGTGAGGAGGCACCTTAGCCCGAATCCACCGATGGACAGGGATGGACGGCGTGAGGACAGCGGAAGGGGGTGAGGGAGTTACAGGCGCGATGATCCGGGCTCGAATTTGGGTAGACGGGAGGTTGGCGGGCGGTCTGCAGGCGCTTTTGGGGGCACCGATGGCGGCCTACAGTGGCTGTGGAGAGCGAGATGGCGGGATAGGACACGGCAAGAGGCGCTCGCGGACTGGGCTGGCGCGAGTTTGCGGGGACGTTGGGTTGGCTGGCGAGTCAGTGGCGGACGGGCGCCGTCAGGCAGGGAGTGGCAGGGCGCGCAATCGGGCCAGGGCACGATCGAACTGGGCTTCCCAAGGCCAGCGCTGTGGCAGATGCAGTGTGAGGCGGCGTGCCGAGCGGGTGATCCGTCCGGCCAGGGAGAAGAACCGTCGTCTGAGGGTCTTGGTGGTCACGATCTGCTCGCCCAGACCGATGCGCGCTGTCCAGCGGGCGAGGTTGTGGGCCATCACCTGTACCGCCAGCCAGGCGGCGTTGGCGGCGAAGCGGCCCGAGGGGAGATGGTTCAACCCCACACCGTGCTTGAGGTCTCGGATGGCATTCTCGATCTCGGCGTGGCGGCGATGGTCGGCCTCCAGTTCGAGCATCTCCCCGTCCCGGTCGGTGATGAAGCCGTGATAGCTGTAGGAGGCGAAGAGGGCCAGCTGGGAACCGGGCGTGGGCTTCACACGCCGGACGATGAGCCGCACCGGTGCGGCGTCAGGTTCACTCTGGAACGGAGTGCAGGTGGTCTCGGCCACATCGGCGGCGCCGTCCATCCAGTAGGGAATGGGAGTCCAGGCATCCTCTGGTATCGCCTCGATGAGATTGCGCAGGCTCTTGTGCTGGCGGATGGTGATGGAGAAGCGGACATCCATCTTGCGGCAGACGGATACCACGCCATGAGTGTAGAACCCGCTGTCGGCCCGTAGCGTGAGTCGTCCGTTGGCCCCGGCGTAGCGCACCCGTCCCACCGTCTCCCGCAGGAAGTGGGCGGCGCCGCGGGCGGTGTTGGCCCGGCCCTCGCGCAGCCGGGACATCAGCACGTCTCCGGTGCCGGCGGCGATGGCCAGCAGCGGGTGGTAGCCCCGCTTGCCGGTATAGCCGTGGTGGCGGGCGCCCTCCTTGGCCAGTCCGTAGGTCTCGCAGATGGTGGAATCGAGGTCGATGGTGAACGGCGCGTCGCCGGGTCCGGCACCGGCCTTCCAGACCCGGGCCAGCAACTCGCGGCTCACCCGGTCCAGTTGGCGGACATGGCCCCACCTGAAGCTGCGCAGGAAGGTCCCCAGGGTGGAGGGCGCCTTAGCCGTGAAACCGAGCACGCGGGCGGTCCCGCCGGCGCGCAGCACATCGGCGTCGTCGATGCAATCTCCGCCGGCTAGGGCGGAGGCCACCAGGGTCATCATCTTGTCGCCGGTGTTCGCCCGGCCCGGTGCGCCGCCGAGGTCGAGGTCCTTCCGGAGGAGTTGGGGCAGGCCAAGGCGCAGGGCGAGGGTGGCGGGAAGGATCAGCCCGGCATTGGCCACCAGGCGGTGATCGTCGAAGGCGATTTGGATGCGGTCGGGGTGGTTACGTGGTAGCATCTATCGGGTGCTCCTTTTCTGGGACCGGTTTTCTGTTACAAAACCATTATCCCAGATTCAGAGGCGCACCCTTTTGTTTCTTCAGCAGGCCTCCTACACGCCGTCCTTCGGTGGATTAGGGCTTAGATTCTTCGGCGTGCGCGCCTCAGAATGACAGGCGATGGGGCGTCATCCCGAATGCCCCCTGTCATTCCGAACCGCAGTGAGGAATCTAAGGTCCCCCTCTGATGGCCTGCCCATTACTACGACGGTCCTTCGAGTGAGGAGGCACCTTAGATTCTTCGGCGTGCGCGCCTCAGAATGACAGGGAGGAGGGTGTGCGCCTCAGAATGACGGGGAAGGGTGCGATCCTCAGAATGACATTCCGAATGCCCCCCTGTCATTCCGAACCGCAGTGAGGAATCTAAGGTCCCCCTCTAATGGCCTGCCCATTACTACGACGGTCTTTCGGGTGAGGAGGCACCTTAGATTCTTCGGCGTGCGCGCCTCAGAATGACAGGGAGGGAGGAGCGCTCCTCAGAGTGACATTCCGAATGCCCCCTGTCATCCCGAACGCCCCCACTGTCATTCCGAACCGCAGTGAGGAATCTAAGGTCTCCCTCTGATGGCCTGCCCATTACTACGACGATCTTTCGGGTGAGGAGGCACCTTTGATTCTTCGGCGTGCGCGCCTCAGAATGACAGGGAGGGAGGAGCGCTCCTCAGAGTGACATTCCGAATGCCCCCCTGTCATCCCGAACGCCCCCACTGTCATTCCGAACCGCAGTGAGGAATCTAAGGTCTCGCTCTGATGGCCTGCCCATTACTACGACGATCTTTCGGGTGAGGAGGCATCTTAGATTCTTCGGCGTGCGCGCCTCAGAATGACAGGCGATGGGGCGTCATCCCGAATGCCCCCTGTCATTCCGAACCGCAGTGAGGAATCTAAGGTCCCCCTCTGATGGCCTGCCCATTACTACGACGGTCCTTCGAGTGAGGAGGCACCTTAGATTCTTCGGCGTGCGCGCCTCAGAATGACAGGGAGGAGGGTGTGCGCCTCAGAATGACGGGGAAGGGTGCGATCCTCAGAATGACATTCCGAATGCCCCCCTGTCATTCCGAACCGCAGTGAGGAATCTAAGGTCCCCCTCTAATGGCCTGCCCATTACTACGACGGTCTTTCGGGTGAGGAGGCACCTTAGATTCTTCGGCGTGCGCGCCTCAGAATGACAGGGAGGGAGGAGCGCTCCTCAGAGTGACATTCCGAATGCCCCCTGTCATCCCGAACGCCCCCACTGTCATTCCGAACCGCAGTGAGGAATCTAAGGTCTCCCTCTGATGGCCTGCCCATTACTACGACGATCTTTCGGGTGAGGAGGCACCTTAGATTCTTCGGCGTGCGCGCCTCAGAATGACAGGGAGGGAGGAGCGCTCCTCAGAGTGACATTCCGAATGCCCCCCTGTCATCCCGAACGCCCCCACTGTCATTCCGAACCGCAGTGAGGAATCTAAGGTCTCGCTCTGATGGCCTGCCCATTACTACGACGATCTTTCGGGTGAGGAGGCACCTTAGATTCTTCGGCGTGCGCGCCTCAGAATAACAGAGGGATGGAGCGCTCCTCAGAGTGGCATTCCGAATGCCCCCCTGTCATCCCGAACGCCCCACTGTCATTCCGAACCGCAGTGAGGAATCTAAGGTCCCCCTCTGATGGCCTGCCCATTACTACGACGATCCTTCGAGTGAGGAGGCACCTTAGATTCTTCGGCGTGCGCGCCTCAGAATGACAGGGAGGGAGGGGGCGCGCCTCAGAATGACAGAGGGATGGAGCGCGCCTCAGAATGACAGGGAGGGATGGAGCGCTCCTCAGAGTGACATCCCGAATGCCCCCCTGTCATTCCGAACCGCAGTGAGGAATCTAAGATCCCCCTCTAATGACCGCTCCATTACTACGACGATGTTTCGGGTGAGGGGGCACCTTAGATTCTTCGGCGTGCGCGCCTCAGAATGACAGGGGAGGAGGTGCGCGCCTCAGAATGACAGGGGGGGAGGGGGGCAGGATGACGATTTCTTAGGGGCATTCCACTGTGGCTGCAGAGGTGTTTGTGAAAGTAATCACAGGCTTTGGTTGATTCGGCAAAATCTTTTCTGCTATAGTTGCTTCCACTTGGAGGGATCGCATAGAGGCCTAGTGCGGGCGCCTGCTAAGCGCTTAGCCCGAGAAATCGGGCTCATGGGTTCGAATCCCATTCCCTCCGCCAGCAACCATCACCACTTTCAGGGAACATATGAACAGCTATCATATCTGGACCATCGGATGCCAAATGAATACAGCAGATTCGGACAGGCTGATTTCAGGGAACATATGAACAGCTACCATATCTGGACCATCGGATGCCAAATGAACACAGCAGATTCGGACAGGCTGGCTGGGGCGTTGGAGCAGATGGGCTTGGAAGCAGCTTCCAGCGCGAAAGATGCGGATGTTGTGGTCCTCAACTCCTGCGTTGTACGCCAAGCTGCTGAAGATAAGGTGGTGGGCAACCTTGGCTTGATGAAATCCCTCAAACAGCATAAGCCTGACAGCATCTTGGCCCTGATGGGGTGCATGGTCGGCCCCAAAGTCGATGATCTGAAGCGCCGGTTCCCATACGTGGACACCTTCATGCAGCCCCAGCAGTTCGGGCCCTTGCTGGATATGGTGGGAGACCGTCTTGGTGTCCAATGGGAAGGATGCGTCGGGCCGCTCCTGCCGGTGCAACCTTCGGTCCGCAGCTACGTTCCCATAATCCACGGCTGCGACCTCATGTGCACATTCTGCATTATTCCCTATCGCCGGGGCCGCCAGGTTAGCCGCCCGATACATGAGGTGGCCGAAGAGGTGCGCGCCCTGGTTCGCCGCGGGGTGAAGGAGGTTACCCTGCTGGGCCAGACGGTGGATGCTTACGGGTACGACCTCCCCGAAAAACCGAACTTGGCCGACCTGCTGGAATCGCTCAACTCCATCGACGGCCTTCAGAGAATCAGGTTTCTCACATCCCACCCCAGCTTCATGTCGCAGCAGATCATTGATGCAGTAGCTGGCTTGGACAAGGTGTGCGAACACATCAACCTTCCCGTCCAAGCGGGTGACGATGATGTGTTGACGGGTATGCGCAGGCGCTACACCGAAGCTGAGTACCGGGAGTTGGTCGCCCAGATACGGAGCGCCGTTCCTGATGTGTCCATCAGCACCGATGTGATAGTCGGCTTTCCTGGAGAAACTCAGGAACAGTATGAACACACCATCCGGCTGATCGAAGACCTTGAATTCAGCAAGGTCCATTCTGCTGCCTACTCAACCCGGCCCGGCACCATCGCCCACCGGACCATGACTGATGATGTATCTGCCGAGGATAAGAAATACCGTCTCAAGAACCTGGACCTGATTCAAGAAAACATTCTTGCTAAAGCCAATGCCGAGATACTTGGAAAGACGGTAGAGGTGTTGGTTGATGGCCGCCACAAGGGCAAATGGCAGGGCCGGACACGGTCCGACAAGCTCGTATTCATCGAAGATGAAGGCGATCTGTTGGGTCAAATTATGGATGTTCGGATCACGCGGACAAGCCCGTGGTCCCTTCAAGGGGCGCCGGTATGAAGCTCAGCATCGATCATCGGGGGGACTTAAGCGGTGACCATAACCATCAAGGGGCGCCGGTGTGAAGCTCAGCATCGATCATCGGGGGGACTTAAGCGGTGACCATAACCATCAAGGGGCGCCGGTGTGAAGCACTGCATTGATCATCGGGGGGGACTTAAGCGGTGACCATAACCATCAAGGGGCGCCGGTGTGAAGCACAGCATCGATCATCGGGGGGGACTTAAGCGGTGACCATAACCATCAAGCAACCTGTAGTTCCTGTGAGCGAATTGGAGCAGACCGCTTTTTGCCGCAGCGAAGATGAACTCAAACCTTCATCCCTTGAAGATGAGATCAAAATCAATGTGCGGTGGCAGCAGGTGCCCGCCGAGTACCTGCATCTCAGCCCCGAGGCGCTGGATGTCCGGATCATTGACGCCAGGAAGAAGCTGGGCCGGAAGGTCACGATCCTCGGACATCATTATCAGCGGGAAGAGGTTATAAAGTACGTCGATCACCGGGGTGATTCCTTCAAGCTGTCTCAGAATGCTGCATCCAATGCTGAAGCCGACTACATTGTCTTCTGCGGGGTGCATTTCATGGCAGAAACAGCTTGCATATTGTGTGCCCCCCATCAGCAGGTGATCCTTCCCAACATCGCCGCCGGCTGCTCCATGGCGGATATGGCGCCCATCGACGATGTTCTGGATGCGTGGGATGATCTGGCTGAGGCGCTGGATGGCAACGGCTCCATCTTGCCGGTTGCTTACATGAACACCACCGCAGCCCTCAAAGAGTTGTGCGGCCGGCACGGTGGGATCGTGTGCACCTCTTCCAATGCCTCCGCGGCGCTGAAATGGAGCTATGAGCGCGCTGACCGGGTCCTTTTCTTGCCCGACCAGCATTTGGGCCGTAACACAGCTTACGGCTTGGGCATGAACCCCGAAGATATGGTGGTGTGGAACCCCTTCAAACCCTTGGGGGGGCATACCCCCGAACGGTTGCGTCAATCCAAACTGATCTTATGGCAGGGCCACTGTTCGGTACACACCCGCTTCAATGTGGGGCAGATCAGCGCCGCCCGTGCCAGGCGCCCGGATGTCAACGTCGTGGTGCACCCGGAATGTACCGCGGCGGTTGTCGAAGCAGCCGACCTGAACGGCTCCACAGAATACATATGCAAGGTCATCAATGAATCCCCATCCGGCAGTGTCTGGGCGGTGGGCACCGAGATCAACCTGGTTAACAGGTTGGCCCAAGCCAACCCGGACAAGACCATATTTTGCTTGGACCCGGTGGTTTGTCCGTGCTCCACGATGTACCGGATCCATCCTGCCTACCTGCTTTGGGTATTGGAGGGCCTGCTGGAAGGCCAGGTGATCAACCGTATCTGTGTAGATGAAGAAACCCGGCGCTACTCCCGCATCGCACTGGAGAATATGCTCCAGCTAAAGTAGGTGCCGGATAGAACTGAAAGCGAAGAAGCTCAGGCCTCGGGCCGCTTCTTCCGTCGCCCAAGTACATCCAGCGAGGAACATGTGCTTCATCAGGCGCCAGAAATACTGGCTTTGATCGACCATGCTTTGTCGGAAGACCAAGCATTCAATGATCCTACAACCAGGGAGCTAATCCCTCCTGATGTGCGGGGAGTAGGCATCCTAAAATCCAAAGCTCCGGGGACCTTGGCCGGCATTGATGTATCTCTGTCAGTGTTCAGGCGAGTTGATCCTGACCTTCAGACCGAAACCCTGCTGGCAGACAGTTCTGAACTGAAACCCGGAGATGCTATCGCCAAGGTTGTGGGCAGTGCAGGCAGCATTCTGCGCGCCGAGCGCACCGCCCTCAACTTTCTGCAGCGGATGAGCGGCATTGCCACCGATACAGCCCGCTATGTGCAGGCGGTGAAAGGGTTGAAGTCTCAGATCATCGATACCCGCAAGACCGCTCCCGGCATGAGATACTTGGATAAGTATGCTGTCAGGGCAGGCGGGGGATCCAATCATCGTCAGAACCTGGCTGACGGAATATTAATCAAGGACAACCATATCCGGGCTCTGCGTTCCCTAGGCATCTCCCTCAAAGATACTGTGGAACTGGCCATTGGAAGAGCATCCCACACCATAAAGGTCGAGGTGGAGGTTACCAACCTGGAAGAATTGGAAGATGCTTTGGCCGGGGGCGCCCACATCATAATGCTGGACAATATGACCCCCGAGGAGATGCGTCGTTGCGTGAAAATCGTAGCTGGACGGGCGGTCATCGAAGCATCGGGCGGGATCAACATGGACACGGTGCGGGCGGTAGCTGAAACCGGCGTAGATCTGATATCTGTGGGGAGTTTGACCCACTCAGCAACCGCCCTTGATATCAGCTTGGACCTAGAGTACGTGTAGGGTTCTTGCCAAAGCTTATACAGGAGCTTAAGCTGAGCCGGCAGTAGTATTTTGATCATCACTGCTTTGCAGCCTATTTCCGACGAAAGAGGTGTACCTTGGCAGCACCCCAAAGAACTTTAAGTGTGCTGGAACGAAACTGGGCGATGGTGGACAATGCCCTAAAAGACCTTGATGACGCCAATCTGGCGGTTATCCCGGCGGAAGGGTGCAACTCCATCGCTTGGCTGTTGTGGCATATGCACCGTGTGCTGGATACCTTCGTCAACTACCGGTTTCAGTCCAAGCCCCAAGTATGGACCGACGATGGCTGGTACGAAAAGTTGGGGATGACCGACGACCCCGAAAACCGGGGTGTGGGTTGGACTGCCGAGCAGGTCGCCGAATGGCCGACTCCCGCCCGGGATGTGCTGATCGGATACGCCGAATCGGTTCGAGCCAGCGTCAGGGATTATCTGTCAGCCCTTACCGATGCCGATCTGGAGGTGGTGAAGGTAATACCTCCCGTAGCTGAGCCCCGTGCAGTGGGAAGCACTATGGAGGTGATGATATTCGACAACATAGCTCACGGGGGTCAGATCGCATACCTCAGGGGCTTCTATCAGGGGCGGGGCTGGATGACCGCTTGATGCGCTTGGGTTGAGACCGGTCGGCGCTGTCCAAGAGCAAGGTGACCGGACCATCGTTCTGAAGGTCCACCTGCATATATTCGCCAAACCTCCCGGTTTCAATCCGAAGGCCGGACGCCCGGAGCATATCGACGAACCGTTCGTAGAGAAGTTGGGCATCCTGAGGCGAAGCTGCTTCGGTGAAGTCGGGCCTCCTGCCCCTGCGGGTATTACCGTACAAGGTGAACTGGCTAACGACAAGAAGCTCCGCCTTCGTATCCAGGGCGGAGCAATTGAACCTCTCAGCGCCGTCGGCGAAAATCCTGAGATTTAGTATCTTTTCGGATAGGTATCGGGCATCTTCTTCAGAGTCCTCTTTGGCTACTCCCACAAAGAGCAGGAGCCCGTTGCCGATCTTGCCAATCTCCAACCCCTGCACAGCCACCGAGGCATGTGCTACACGCTGGAGAAGGACCCTCAAATAGCAGAAGCTTTTTTGGCAGCATCGGCTGTTTCCATCAGCTTCTCTGCCTTCTTTTGGTCGGTGGCTTTGGCTTTTTCAGCATCAGCCTCAGCTTTTCCGGCGGGATCGCTTTCGTCGGAGTCCTTGCTGGCAGGGCTGTATCCGGTGCCTTTGTAGTCGGTGGTATAGAACCCGGAGCCCTTATATATAATGGGCACAGCATGGAACTTGCGTTTGGATGTTCCGGAGCATTGGGGACAAGTCCCCACGGGAGCTGAATCGAAGCTCTGCTTCAACTCGAAAGTATTTCCACAATCTTGACATTCGTAGTCGTACCGCGGCACGTGTTCCTCCTAGACCCATGGAAACATGGTGGCAGCCTCATGAACGGACTGCCAAATTAGCGTCCAATCTAACATTTTGGCAACCGTGTGTCAATGCATGGAGGCATGAGTAACCGTTCAGGCTTGGTGAGAAATGCCGGCAACCGTTCTTTCTTTTTGCGCAGCGTGGGTGTCCCTGCCATCTGCGCCAAGATGGTATACTGGCAGTCAAAAGCTTTTAGGAACACATATGTCGCCCATCGCCTACATTCCCCGCACCAAGGAGCTCTACTCCAACCATCCCCCCTACCGGTGGGTGGTCAATGAAGATGTGCCGTGGACCCCGCTGAAATCACCGGTGGCAGATTGCAAGGTGGCGTTGCTCTCGACGGGCGGTGTCCATACAGTGGACCAAGAGCCCTTCCACTATGCCGATGATACCTCCTACCGGGAGATACCCAAGGATGTTGACTTTGCAGACCTGCGGGTATCCCACTTTGGCTACCTTACCGCCGATGCTGCCATCGATCCCAACTGTGTGTTTCCTTTGGAGCGGCTGAGGGAGCTTCAAGCCGACGGGACCATCGGTGAACTGGCTGATCCGGCCTACTCGATGATGGGCGGCATCTACTCAGTCAGGCGGGTCCGCGAGAAGGTCATTCCCGTCATGGTGGACCTTCTGCTTCAACAAAAGGTGGATGTTCTGCTATTGGCTCCTGCTTGACCGGTGTGCCATCAGTCCGTAGGACTGATGGCCAGGGCAGTGGAGGAAGCCGGAATTTCCACCATTGTCATATCGTCAGCTTTGGATATCACCCAAGCGGTGAAGCCTCCAAGGTCGGTCTACGTCAACTTTCCTCTGGGTCATCAGATAGGAAAGCCCAATCAGCCGGAGCTTCAGCGGTCCATCCTACAAGATGCTTTCCGGGCCCTGGAAGCCCACACCGTTCCGGGCTTGATTACCACCTTGCCCTACATATGGGACCCCGAGGACGATTCTTGGGAGGACCGGGAATATCGGCCCGGATACTTGCCCGCTTATATCCGCAAGGCCAGCTGAGCCTTGGCGCTTTGGGAGCAATCCCCATCGTTTCGCCAATGTTGCGCATCGCCCCTGTTCGGTTACGTTTACCAATCTTCCCTTGACGGGGAAAACCTCTATGTGTTAGGGTGGCTTCGAATTACTCCCCGCCCGCTGGATCGTGGCCTCGGCCCTGTCCCCGGGCGGGTGATTTTGTTTATGAGGACGCTAGTCTTGATTGACGGCCAGAATCTCTACCACTTGGCGAGAATAGCTTGGGGGTCGGAGCTTCTCGACCGGAAATCTCATTATTTTGGCCTAGCTACGACGTTGAAAAGTTAGCCCACATGCTAGCTTCCAGGGTCGCCGGGCGCATCCTTTCAGAAACCCGATTTTACACAGGCGTACCTGACCAAAAGTCTGGCCCTTCCGGGCAATTCTGGCACGGTTTCTGGTCAAACAAACTCCGGCGCCTGAAGAGCAGAGGAATATATTCCTACCGAGGCAGGGTGAGCGCTGGGAGGCAAGAAAAAGGTGTCGATGTCAGCTTGGCTTTAGACCTGATCCACGCTACATACGAGCAGCGTTACGATGCCGCCATTATCGTGAGCCAAGACTGGGACTTTGGCCCTGCTGTGCGCTTGGCACGGCAAATCGCACAAGCCCAGATGCGAACTCCGGTCTATGAATCCGCTTTCCCTGTTGGACCTGGAAGCTTTTCGGACAGAGGGATTCCAGGAACAACGTGGGCGCCCATAGACAAGTCGACCTACGATGCTTGCATCGACCCTGTGGATTACCGTCCGGCAAAGCCCGGATGTCTTTACGCCAGCACATGATGAGGGAAATCGGTGAGGGCGCTGACGATATGGTCCGCCAGTGTGATTTCCGACAGGGGCGCGAGGTCGGTCCGTACCGCAACAACCAGCATCCCCGCCCGCTTGGCGCCCTCGATACCCCTGGGTGAATCCTCCACCACAACGCAGTTCTTCGGGTCTACACCCAAACGCTTGGCTGCCAGCAAGAATATTTCGGGGTCGGGCTTGCTTGACGCCACCAGATCACCCGACACCACGACATCGAACCGGTCATCGAAGCCCAATATCCGCAGGGTGCCCCAGACAATATCCTTTGCAGAAGAAGATGCCAGCCCCAGCTTATATCCGCGTCTTTTCAGATCATCCAGCAGCGCCGATGCGCCGGGACTGGGCCCGGCGGATTCCGTCAACAGGCGCAGCGCCTGGTCTTGGAACCGGGATGCATAATGCTCTGCGGTGCCGGGCAGACCCATCCTGGGAATAAGCTCTCCTATGTGGGAAGCAAAACTCCTGCCCAGCCCATCTTGGATGACCTCGTCAGATGGGTAGTCGAACCCTTCTGCAGCAAGGATGTTTTGAAGCGCTATGGTGTGCAGCGGCTCGCTGTCCACCAGCACACCATCCATATCGAATATCACAGCTTGCATCGAAGCTATGGGACCAGTACCAGCTTGCCTGTGGATTCCCGGCTCTGAAGCTGACTATGGGCTTGGGCTGCATCCGATAGTGGGAATGTGCCGCCGATCCGTAGATTCAGCTGACCGGTACGGGCCCAACCCAGCACCTCTCCCGCCCGCCAGTCCAGCTCTTCACGGGTGGCGGTGTAATCACCCAAGGTGGGGCAGGTCAGGTAGGCGGAGCTGCGGATGCTGGCCCGGTTTAGGGGCGGAATGGGACCGCTGGCTTGCCCGTAAGAAGCGAGATACCCGCGGCGGGATAGACACGCCAAGCTTCCTTCCAAGGTGGTTTTGCCGACGGCATCGAATACAGCTTTGGCGCCCTTCCCACCGGTGCCTTCCATCACTTCTTTGGCAAAATCCTGGGTGGTGTAGTTGATCACCACATCAGCCCCTGCTCCCTTGGCCAATGCAGCCTTTTCTTCGGTGGAAACGGTGGTGAAGACCTTGGCGCCGATGCGTTTGACCATCTGGATCAGAAGAAGACCAGTCCCGCCTGCCCCCGCATGCACCAACGCCGAATCGCCGGGTTCCAAGGAACAGATGCTGAAGGCCAGATAGTGGGCGGTCATTCCCTGCAGGAGGGCGGCGGCAGCTGTCTTCGTGTCGATCCCCTGTGGAAGTTTGATCAGCACATTGGAAGGCACCGCGACCTGTTCGGCATATGATCCGGTCACACCGCACCAGCCAACTTGGTCCCCCACCTGGAAGTTGGCCACCCCGCTTCCTAGGGCTGTAATCACACCGGCAGCTTCTCTGCCCAAGATCGCAGGCAACCCCGGAACGGGGCTGGCCCCTGACCGGCTGTTGACATCTGTGAAGTTGACTCCGATGGCTTCCACCCTGACCAGAGCTTCACACTCTCCGGGTGAGGGATCGGGGCAATCGTCGTACCTCAGTACCTCAGGGGGTCCTTGCTCGTGAATACGGCTGGCTTTCATGTTGACGCCTCCTTGTTGTGCCGGCTAAGTTTTGGGCTGATCTAAGGAACCTCTGAACAACTCGCCTGAATCCCTTCATTCCCGTCGCCTGAACTCTGTCATTCCCGCCGCCTGAGTCCCGTCATTCCCGCTGCCTGAAACCCGTCATTCCCGCCGCCTGAATCCCGTCATTCCCGCGAAGGCGGGAACCTCGCCTGAACTCTGTCATTCCCGCCGCCCCAAGCCCGTCATTCCCGCGAAGGCGGGAACCTCGCTCCTCTGGAGGGACGGGTTTCACGTCCATCCTCCGCATCCAAGGGGACTTATTCAGACTATCCGTAAGAACTTTCTTCGGGAAGCTTGGGAACGCCTTTTAACCTGAGTCTCAGCAGACCCTTGATATCTTCCAGAGCTGTGGATACGACCTTTACCCGGGAGTCGGGATCATCCTTCCACCGCACAGGTATCTCCCGGATACGGTACCCTCGCTTGGCAGCGATTATCAGCAGTTCTGTATCGAAGAACCAGTTGTCGTTCTGGATCTTGGGAATGATGGTGCGGGCGGCAGTGCGGCTGATCGCCTTGAAGCCGCACTGTGCATCTTTAAAGGGTGTGAAGAACATCAGCTTGATCAAAATACTATAGGAGCGGGATATGAACTCCCGTTTGAATGACCGGGTGACCTTGGATTCTCTGGCCAAACGGCTGCCGATGGCGATGTCGGCGCCTTCTTCTATAGCTCCTATCAGCTGGGGAATGTGGGATAGCTCGGTCGACAGATCGACATCCATATAGCTGAGGATGTCGGCGGCGCTGTCCATCCAGACTTGGCGTAGTGCGCGGCCTCGTCCCTTCCGGGGAATGTGAATGCTGGTCACGCTGGTGTACCGGGTAGCCAGCATATCAGCTACAGCTCGGGTGTTGTCAGTGGAGCCGTTGTCGGCGATGATGATCTGCCACGGGTTGTGGGCCAGGTTTTCCCGCAGATACTTGCTGAGGATATCAATGCTCCGGGGAAGGTCCTGTTCTTCGTTGTAAACCGGTATTACGATATCTACTGTGTCAGCCATATCCCACCCGCACCTGCTATCTTGCTGATATTATATCAACCCTGTTAAGTACGGCAACCTGATATCAAGCCAGAATCTGCTCAGTCTCCATAATTCAAACCTCAACGCCCCCCCAGATTGCAGCCCCGCCCGCCGCCGCAACCACCCCCGCACCCCCTCTGCCCCCGCCCTCCCCCCTACCCTCTGCGACACTGACTCTTCCCCCGTCGCCCCGGCCCCCTCCCTCACCCCAACCTCCCTCCCTCACTCCGAACCTCGCCCCTGCCATTCCGAACCCCCCTCCTGTCATTCCGAACCTCCTTATGTCATTCCGAGCGCAGCGAGGAATCTAAGATGCTGCTACGAAGGCTTGGTCCATTCCTACGCCGACCTTGGGCGTGTCCAAGCACCTTAGGTTCTTCGTCGTGCGCTCCTCAGAATGACAGGGAGGGAGTGCGCTCCTCGGAATGACAGGGGGATGAAGCGCTCCTCAGAACGACAGGGAGGGAGTGCGCTCCTCGGAATGACAGAGGATGAAGCACCCCTCGGAATGACGGTGCGGGAGTGCGCTCCTCGGAATGACAATGCGGGAGAGTGTCACCCCGGCCCTCCCGCCCTCACTGCGGACCTCCGCGTTGTCACTCCGAACCTCCCTCCTGTCATTCCGAACGGAGTGAGGAATCTAAAATGCTGCTACGAAGGCTTGGTCCATTCCTACGCCGACCTTGGGCGTGTCCAAGCACCTTAGGTTCTTCGTCGTGCGCTCCTAAGAATGACAGGGAGGGAGTGCGCTCCTCGGAATGACGGTGCGGGAGTGTCACTCCGAACCCCCCTCCTGTCATTCCGAACAGAGTGAGGAATCTAAAATGCTGCTACGAAAGCTTGGTCCATTACTACGACGATGTTGGGTGTGTCCAAGCGCGTTAGATTCTTCGTCGTGCGCTCCTCAGAATGACAGGAGATGAAGCACTACTCAGAATGACAGGGGGGATGAAGGACCCCTCGGAATGACGGGAGGGGAGCACTCTTTGGAATGACGGGAGGGGAGCACTCCTCGGAATGACGGGAGGGGAGCACTCCTAGGAATGACGGGAGGGGGGTGCTCCTCGGAATGACACTCCCTCCTGTCACTCCGAACCTCCCCCTGTCATTCCGAACGGAGTGAGGAATCTAAAATGCTGCTACGAAGACTTGGTTCGTTCCTACCCCGACGTTGGGTGTGCCCAAGCACGTTAGATTCTTCGTCGTGCGCTCCTCAGAATGACACTCCCCACTGTCATTCCGAACGGATTGAGGAATCTAAGATGCTGCTACGAAGACTTGGTTCGTTCCTACGACGACGTTGGGTGTGCCCAAGCAACTTAGATTCTTCGGCGTGCGCGCCTCAGAACGACAGGGAGAGGGGTGCTCCTCAGAATGACAGGGAGCGGAGGGGCCCCCGGAATGACGACGAGGGGGTAGCCCGCATGACGACTAGGGGAGGGAGTGCTCCTCAGAATGACAGGAGGGGTGCGCGCCTAAAAATGGAAGGGGTAGGGGGAGGGGGGCCTGATGGGGGCGCGGGGGTTGCCGGCGCTTCGCAGCGAGTCTGGACAGCTACTTACGATGGAATCAGTGTTTGAAATGGCGTACATCGGTGAAGACCATCGCCAAGCCTGATTCATCGGCGGCAGCTATCACTTCTTCATCCCGAATCGAGCCGCCCGGTTGGGCGATGGCTGTGATTCCTCCTTCAGCTGCCAGCTGCACGCCATCCGGGAATGGGAAGAAAGCATCAGAAGCCAACACGCTCCCCATAGCTCCATCGCCTGCTGCCCGGACCGCCAGGTGCACGCTGTTGACCCGGTTGGGCTGCCCGGCGCCCATACCGGTCAAGGTCCGGTCTTTGACTAGGACGATAGCATTGGATTTCACATGCTTGGCTGCCTTCCAAGCAAATGCCAGGTCCAACATCTCTTGACCGGTGGGCTTCCGTTGGGTCACAGCCTTCCAAGATGCTGCATCTTCGGGCAACACATCTTGCGTCTGTACCAGGAGGCCGCCCCCCAAGGGGCGCAGGTCGTAGCTGGAGCCCTCTTCTTGGGAAGGGGTCACAGCCAGAATCCGGAGGTTCCGTTTTTTTTTCAGTTCCTGTAGCGCATCGGCTTCATAGTCCGGCGCCACCACCACCTCGTAGAAGATGCTGCTCATCTCCTTGGCAGCTTCGACGGTCACAGTCGAGTTGAATCCTATGATCCCGCCGAAAGCTGACACCGGATCGCCCGAAAATGCTCTTTTGTAAGCTTCCACCTGTTCCGTGTGCACAGCCAAGCCGCAGGGGTTGGTGTGTTTGATGATGACCACCGCTGTGCCGTCAAAATCGGTGACGGTCCGCCAAGCTGCATCAGTATCCAGGAGGTTGTTGAAAGAAAGCTCGCGTCCATGGAGCTGTTGCGCCCGTGCCAAGCCGCCTGCCCGCCCCTCCGGCACATAAAGAGCTGCTTTCTGGTGGGGGTTTTCACCGTATCTAAGGTCTTGGACCTTGCGATAGGAAAGTTCCAGCTTTGACGGCATCGTATCTTCTCCGACCCCTGCTGCCCCTTCCGTTGTCCGGTCCAGATAATCAGAAACGGCAGCATCATATGCCGATACATGCCGGAAAGCTTTGTGAGCCAGGTGCTGGCGTTCTTCCAAGGTTGGACCATGACCGGCGATACGGTCGGCAACCCAAGAATAGTCCGCCGGGTCGACAACCACCGTCACCGAAGGGAAGTTCTTAGCTCCTGCCCGCAGCAGTGTGGGGCCGCCGATATCTATGTTCTCCAGTGCTTCATCCATCCCCACTCCGGGTACGCTGATGGTATCCACAAAGGGATAGAGGTTTACCACCACCAAATCGATGGGTTGGATGTCTTGTCGTTCCAGCTCCGCCATATGTTCAGGATCATCCCGCCGGGCCAATAGGCCCCCATGAATACGGGGGTGCAGGGTCTTCACCCGGCCATCCAAAATCTCCGGCGAGCTGGTGATATCCGAAACCTGACGGACGGTCAGACCAGCCTCTTGAGACAAGACCTTGTGGGTGCCGCCGGTGCTGATGATCTCAACCCCCGCTTCGTTGAGCCGCCGGGCAAAATCCACGATGCCGGTCTTGTCATATATGCTGATGATAGCTCTCAATTGTCTCCTTTTGAGGTACGAGGAAGGTCTGAGTTATCAGGGGAAGATCAGAGGTCCAGGATAACCTGGTCGTCGCCCAACCGGGGAACCACCTCACCCACCGGCATGGCGCCGGGGACCTCTGCTTGAATATCTGCCGCTTGGTCTGGTCCGCATATGATAACCATACCCAGCCCCATGTTGAAAACCCGGTACATCTCGGCAGGGGCTATGCCGCCCTGTTGCTGGATCATGGAAAAGATCGGATGTATTTGCCAGCTTCCCATATCGAATCGGGCTGCCACGCCCGGCGGCAATGCCCTTGGAACATTTTCCACCAGCCCGCCGCCGGTGATGTGGGCCATGCTTTTGGTCCTTCGGAGGATGGGTTCCAAGGCTGGATGGTACGACCGGTGCGGGACCAAAAGCTCTTCACCCAAGGAGTGGCCCAGTTCTTGGCGATGTTCGTAGAGAACCTTTGGATCGTCGTCTATGTTGAACACCTTGCGAATCAGTGAAAAGCCGTTGGTGTGGACCCCGCTGGATGCCAAGCCCAACAGCACATCCCCAGCTTCCACCTGGGAGCTATCGAGCTTGTGGTCCAGCTCCACCACCCCCACGACGAAACCGGCCAGGTCGAAGGCGCTGTCTGCGTACACTCCAGACATCTGGGCGGTTTCCCCCCCGATCAGGGCGCAACCTGCCTCCCTGCAAGCCCATGCCATCCCCCGGAGCAGCGCATCCATCCTCTGGACGTCCGGATCTCCCATGGACACATAGTCCAGAAAGAACAACGGCTTGGCACCTTGGGTAAGAACATCATCGATGTTCAGGTTGACCAAATCGATGCCCAGAGATTCGTAGTGGCCCAACAGGCAAGCCACCTTCAACTTGGTGCCCACACCATCGGTGCTGGCTACCAGCACAGGATTGGCATAACCTTGAAGCTGGTACATGCCGGCAAATCCGCCGGCTCCTCCCAGCACCTCGGGGCCATGGGTCAGGCGGGCAAATCCGGCGATACGCTCTTTGATATGGCCCAGTGCGTCCGCATCGACGCCCGCGGTAAGATAAGCTTCGCTAGCCAAAGGCCAGCCTCCCTGACCACAAGATAGCTTGCTCGAGCTGTAGCTGAGGTGTGCCGGCTGGGAGCGGGACTTTGCTGCTACTGGTGCTCCAGCAGCAGCTTGTCCATCTCCAACTGGACCGGGATGGGGTAGTTGCCGGTGAAACAAGCATCGCAAAAGCCGCCTCTGGTTCCTCCCACCACCTTGAGCAAACCCTTCACGCTAAGATAACCCAGAGTATCGGCATTGATGAACTGCCGTATCTTTTCGGTACTGTTGTTTGAAGCTATCAGCTCCCGCTTCGTTGCCATATCCACCCCCAACAGGCAAGGATGACGTATGGGCGGAGCGCACACCCGCATATGCACTTCGCGGGCTCCTGCGCGGCGCAGAAGGTTAACCACATGGGGCGTCGTGGTCCCTCGAACTATACTATCGTCGACGACCACCACCCGCTTGTCCTTGATAACTTCAGTCAGCGGGTTGAACTTGACCCGGACGCCCAACTCCCGCAATTTTTGATTGGGTTCGATGAAAGTCCGGCCAACGTACCGGTTCTTCACCAGTCCTTCACTGTACGGCATGTTAGCTTCGTGAGCGTATCCGACGGCAGCCGCCCCTGCAGAATCGGGAACGCCGATGACAATATCGGCATCTGCAGGATGTTCTCTAGCCAGCTGGGCGCCCATGGCGGTGCGGCTGCTGTAAACCAAGCTGCCTTCCATTATGCTGTCGGGCCGGGCAAAGTAGATCAACTCGAAGACGCACAAGGACCGGGAACCCTCCACCACCCCAGGCCACATGTGGGACTTGAGGCCGTCCTTATCAATGTAGACCATCTCTCCGGGTTCTAGGTCCCTGAGATAGGTGGCTCCCAGATGGTCCAGAGCGCAGCTTTCGGAAGCAATGACCCAACCATCGTCCAGCTTCCCGATGCACAAGGGCCGCACCCCCAAGGGGTCCCGGATGCCCATCAGCGCATCCTTGGTCAGCGCCACAACGGAGTATGCGCCTTGTACATTCCGCATGAAATAGGAGACCCGTTCTTCCCACGTCTGGCCGGTTGCGTTGGACAGCAGGTAGGCCATCACCTCGGAATCGGTGGATGAAGAAAAGGTGCAGCCCCATTCTTCTTGCAGCTCAACCTGAAGCTGACCGGCATTGACGACATTTCCGTTATGCCCCAAAGCCAGGTTCCCATGAACGCCCTCCACCAAGAAGGGCTGCGCATTGCATGCTTGGCTGGAACCTGTGGTGGAGTAACGGGTGTGGCCTATAGCCAATTGGCCGGTGAGGGGTCGGAGCTCTTCTTCGCGGAAGATTTGGGTGACCAAGCCCATGTCGGTGTGAACACGGATGGACTCGCCGTCGGATGCAGCGATGCCTGCGCTTTCTTGTCCCCTGTGTTGGAGAGCAAAGAGGCCAAAGAAAGTAATGCGTCCGGCATCGCCACCTGGGGCGTAGACTCCGACGACGCCGCATTCATCCCTCGGGTGGTCACCATCGGCCCTAGGCTGAACGGGTCCGTTCAACGTCTTCACAAAAGGATTATAGGTTGGACATAATAGAGGGTCAATAGCCGTATTATTCGGGTATTTCGGGAACCATGCCGGCGGTTAGCTCTACATCGAAAGCTGCGAGTATCTGACCGACCAGCAGGTAATGGCCGATGAGGCCCGTTAACTCCACGGTCCCCTTCACCCCAAAGCGGTCTTTGGCAGCTCCGAATGTAGCATCGGTGACCTTATGGTCCCGTATCAGCTCCTGAACGTACCTTACGACCAGAGCTTCATCCCCGGATAAGCCTTCTGGAGCGCTTCCTTGGGCGATGGCACGGATCGTATCTTCCGTAACCCCTTCCGCCCGGGCTAGACGGGCATGAGCAGAAAACTCGAACTGGCTTTTAATCTCCCGTGCTGCTGCGATAACCACAACCTCTCGCAAGGAGTTTGCCATATCGCCTTCAAAGCGCACATAAGCGCCGGTGGCTGCAACACATGCTGCCAGCTTGGGGCTGTGCAGCAGCACGCCATATGGGCCCCGGATGCCTCCGCGGCTTTGGACGATCTCATCATAGTATCCTTGTTCTTCGGCGCTCAGGTCTTCTCTTGAAACCTCAGGTATGCGCGGCATATCTCAACCTCCGTCGAATCTGGTGGCTGCTCGGTCAGCTTCACCCCTCCAAGGGCAGCTCAGGGGATGTCCCAGGAGCCAACCCCACTTCCAAGGATGCCAGGAACCCATCTATCATCAGGTAGTGCCCAATCATAACCGACAGGTCGACCACGCCTCGGCACCCGAATCGTTCCAGCGCAGCACGGAAGGTCGAACCTGTGATTTTGCCCATTCGCAGCAGCTCCCGCGAATACTGCAATGCTGCCACTTCATCCTCGGATGTTCCCTCCGGGTCTTCGCCAAGGGCAAGGGCCCGGATGATGTCGTCGGGCACACCAGCCTGCCGGGCCAATCTGGCATGTGCCTGAAATTCATACTGGGACTTGATTTCCTTGGCGGTAGCCAATATTACCATTTCCTTGAGAGCGCCGGGCAGAGGGCACTCGAACCGCACATATGCTTCGGTGGCAGCCATGCACGCCGCCATTTCGGGGCTGTGCAGGAGCAGGCTATAAAGCCCGCCCGCCCCGCCGCGAAGCTCGACGATCTTATCGAAACACTCTTGTCCGGCAGCATCCAAATCCTGCTTGGCAAGCCGGTCCAACCTCGCCATTGACACTTCCCTTCGGCATCCTAAAGGCGCGCCCTGTTCACTGACGCCAATCCAAGCTGGCTGTGGCGTCAAGAAAGCTTCCCACCATGTGGGGGCTGGAAACGACGATGCTTCCTTCTTCCAGGACCTGTTCCCCGCCGCGCTTATTCACCACCAGACCCCCGGCTTCCTTGGCCAGAATTACGCCTGCGGCCATATCCCACGGTGAAAGCTGGTGGTGAAAGAACAGATCAACCCGCCCGCAGGCTGCATAGGCAATGCCCAGCCCCGCAGACCCCATGATCCGCACCGCCTGCAAATCGGGCCACAAGGAACCGACCAACCCAAGCGCTTTTGAAGCCATATCATCTATGTAACCCATCTCGAAAGCCAGCACACACTCTTCCAAGGAACCATGCTGGGAGACCGCCGCAGCTTTGCCGTTCACAAATGCACCCTTGCCCTGCTGGGCGGTGAACCATTCTTCCCGAAGGGGATCGTATGTGACCCCGACAACCGGTTGGTTGTTGTGCGCCAAGGCCACCAACACACAGAAGTGGGGAACCTGGAGAGCATAGTTTCTGGTCCCGTCCAAGGGGTCCACGATCCAGGTGAAGCCGGATTCGCTTGGCACCGGGGGAGATTCTTCGGAGAGGATGCCAAAATCGGGGTATTCTTCCCCGAGCAGTGACAACACCTCTTTTTCTGCCGCCAAATCCACATCGGTGACAAGATCAGCTCGACCTTTATAACTGATCGTCTTTTCCGAATGGTACCGGTCCATCAGGAAATTACCCGCCCTTTGGGCTGCTTCAACAGCTACATCCAGCGCGCTGAGACGGCTGGCAGACTGCGGTATATCCAAACCATCACCCCGTTAGTAGTCGGAAGAACTAACCATAACCCAAGCTCCATCCGCTCCCCGGCACTCCAGCCCAAGCCCGGAACGATGGTGCGGAAATGAGCCAGGATGGGCGCAGCATCCACCGGACGGCGTTAAGCCAAGCCCATTTTTTGGGTAACCTCGGTCATAGTGTCTTTCGCGATCACCCTAGCCCGCTGCACACCGTCCTCCAAGACCTCTTTCACATATCCTGGGCGAGCTTGGTACTCTTGCCGACGCTCCCTCAGTGGCTCCAAGTAGGTGTTGATATTTCCAGCCAATTGGCGCTTGCAATCGACACACCCTCGAAGGGCGCCGGTGCATTCTTGATAAACCGCGCTCAGTTCGCCGGCGGGCGTGAAGGTCTTATGCAGGGAGTAGATGTTGCACACCTCCGGACGGCCCGGAATGTTGCGGTGAGTCCGTTGGGGGTCGGTGAAGCCGGTCAGCACCCTCTTTTCTGTTTCTGCGGGGGTCGATGCTATGTCGATGTGGTTATCCAAGCTCTTGCTCATCTTCTGCTGACCGTCCAAGCCGACTACGAGGGGCGCCTCGGTGAGCTTGGCTTGAGGTTCGGGGAAGGTTTCACCAAACATATTGTTGAAACGGCGCACGATCTCCCGCGCCAACTCCAGGTGGGGGAGCTGGTCTTCTCCCACAGGTACCGCATTGGCTTTGTACAGTATGATGTCCGCCGTCTGAAGGACCGGATAACCTACCAAGCCGTAATTGACCGTCTCATCGGTCTCACCCATCTGCCTCAACTTTTCCTTGAAGGTCGGCACCCGCATGAGCCAACCCATCGGAGTAACCATGCTGAGCAGGGTATGAAGGCTCATTACGTCAGGAACATGGGACTGAACGAAGATGATGCTGCGCTCCGGGTCCAACCCCGCAGCCAGCCAGTCCAAGACCATCTCTTCGGTGTTGGGGGCAATATCCCGGGTTTCTTCGGGCGATGTGATGGTGGTCAGCGCATGAATGTCCACCGCGCTATAGATGCACTGGTAGCTGTCTTGAAGGGCGACCCAGTTCTTGAGCGCCCCCAAGTAGTTGCCGATATGAAGGCGGCCGGTTGGCCGCATACCCGAAAAAATCCGTGGGGTCTGCTGCATTGTGATGATGTCTCAGATGAAGGTTATTGAGGTTGGCCCGCCCAGCCCTCTGCGCTCGTAAGAGTATAAGGGCAGTGCGCACCCATCGCAACCGAAAAACGTCGATGGAGTTGCGCAGCCTCAATGGGTTGAATGTCGAGGGTCTCCCTCCGATGGCCCGCTCCGTTGCGACGACAAGCATTCGCGTAAGCAGCGCCCTAGATTCTTCGGAGTGCGCTCCTCAGAATGACAGAGGGCAGGGCGCTCTCCTCAGAATGCCGGGGGGGAGTGCGCGCCAGAATGACAGAGGGGAGGGCGCACCTCAGAATGACAGTTTATTAATGTCATTCCGAACGCCCCGTGTCATTCCGAATCCCCCCCCATTTGTCATTCCGAATGCCCCCTCTGTCATTCCGAATGCCCCCTCTGTCATTCCGAATGCCCCCCATTTGTCATTCCGAATGCCCCCCATTTGTCATTCCGAATGCCCCCCATTTGTCATTCCGAATGCCCCTCTGTCATTCCGAATGCCCCTCTGTCATTCCGAATGCCCCTCTGTCATTCCGAACCACAGTGAGGAATCTAAGGTGCTCCCTCTGATGGCCAGTCCATTACTACGAAGAGCATTCGTGTGAGCCTGCATTTTAGATTCTTCGTCGTGCGCTCCTCAGAATGACAATAATAAATTGTCATTCCGAACGGAGTGAGGAATCTAAGATGCTCCCTCTGATGGCCAGCCTGTTGCTACGAATAGCATTCGTGTGAGCCTGCATTTTAGATTCTTCGTCGTGCGCTCCTCAGAATGACAATAATAAATTGTCATTCCGAACGGAGTGAGGAATCTAAGATGCTCCCTCTGATGGCCAGTCCATTACTACGAAGAGCATTCGTGTGAGCCTGCATTTTAGATTCTTCGTAGTGCGCTCCTCAGAATGACAATAATAAATTGTCATTCCGAACGGAGTGAGGAATCTAAGATCTCCCTCTGATGGCCAGCCTGTTGCTACGAATAGCATTCGTGTGAGCCTGCATTTTAGATTCTTCGTCGTGCGCTCCTCAGAATGACAATAATAAATTGTCATTCCGAACGGAGTGAGGAATCTAAGATGCTCCCTCTGATGGCCAGTCCATTACTACGAAGAGCATTCGTGTGAGCCTGCATTTTAGATTCTTCGTAGTGCGCTCCTCAGAATGACAATAATAAATTGTCATTCCGAACGGAGTGAGGAATCTAAGATCTCCCTCTGATGGCCAGCCTGTTGCTACGAATAGCATTCGTGTGAGCCTGCATTTTAGATTCTTCGTCGTGCGCTCCTCAGAATGACAATAATAAATTGTCATTCCGAACGGAGTGAGGAATCTAAGGTGCTCCTTCTGATGGCCAGTCCATTACTACGACGAGCATTCGGGTGAGCCTGCATTTTAGATTCCTCGGAGTGCGCTCCTCGGAATGACAGCGGGGGAGGGGCGCTCCTCGGAATGACAGGGGAGGGGAGGCGCGCCTCGGAATGACAGGGAAGGGGGGCGCGCGCCTGAATGACAGGGGAGGAGGAGCGCATCTGAATGACATGGGGAAGAGGCGCCTCTGGATGACAGGTGAGGAGGTGTGCCTCTGAATGACGGGGTCTGAATGACTGGGATGGAAGCGTCCCTCAGAATGACACGAGAAGGGGCGCTATTGTCATTCCGAATGCCCCCTCTGTCATTCCGAACCGCAGTGAGGAATCTAAGGTGCTCCTTTTGATGGCCAGTCCATTACTACGACGAGCATTCGTGTGAGCCTGCATCTTAGATTCCTCGTCGTGCGCTCCTCGGAATGACAGGGGAGGGGAGGCGCGCCTCGGAATGACAGGGGAGGGGGGTGCCCCGGAATGACAGGGAAGGGGGGTGCCCCGGAATGACAAGGAAGGGAGGCGCGCCTCGGAATGACATGGGGAAGGGGGAGGCGCCCCGGAATGACGGGGAGGGGGAGGTGCCCCGGAGTGGAGGGGAGATGGGGGGCGTTCCTCGGGGTGACGATGACGGGAGGGGGCTGGGCGAAGGTTACGGGGGCCTTCGCAGGGCGCTGCCAGCCCTTATTCTGCATCTTGAGAACTTGTGCCGGTTGTCGGCGATCAACCTGTAGACAGGAACACCGATGAGGTGCGCACCGGGCAGCCACATGAGGACACCCAACGGGAGGAGCACAGGCATGGACGTAAGCAGCCGTCGGAAAGCAAAAAACCCCTCATGGTTATCCCCCGTAGCGCGCACATGGTTATCCCCCGTAGCGCGCGCATGGTTATCCCCCGTAGCGCGCGCATGGTTATCCCCCGTAGCGCGCGCATGGTTATCCCCCGTAGCGCGCGCATGGTTATCCCCCGTGGCGCATACATGGTTATCCCCCGTAGCGCGCACATGGTTATCCCCCGTAGCGCACACATGGTTATCCCCCGTAGCGCATACATGGTTATCCCCCGTAGCGCACACCAAGTAGGCAGACCGTTCTAGATCATTCTGTGTGAGACCCTTGGGCAGGATCGCTGCATCCTGTGCGGCTGTCCAAGTAATCCGATTTCGCCAATCGGCCCATCTCAGCCATCTGACGGCGGCGGCGCACAGACCACAGTCGGCGTCGTAATAGAACGTCCGGCTGTCTCCTTCAACCTGTCGTAGAGGGTTTCGCATCGCGCGCATACATCCTGCCTCGCCCTACCGGCCGTTCGCCCCAAGCACAGAGCTGTGCAGCTTGCTGCCGGGAGATTATAGCTTCGCCAAATGCGATGCCAGCGAGAGCTCCCGGTGAATCCTCCAGGAGATACGCTCATCATTCACCGGGCTGAACCTTGGTTCCGGGGCCGTCGCAAGGGTAGCTCTATCGCTTGGTGTGGAACCTTGGCAGGACTTCTTCGCCAAACATATGAAGCTGCTCCAGCGCCTGCTGTGGAGGGCACATGGGGCGCATGACGAACTTCGTTGCGCCGGCATCCAGATACTGTCCGATCATATCGGCAATATGCTGAGCGGTGCCCAAGGCGCTGTACTGGGTAAAGTGCGCTTCCGGCCTGGCACGGGTGATGTACGGCTCAGCCACATCTGCCGCTTCTTCTTGAGTTGGTGAGATGTGGTAGCCGATCAGAACCCCGATGTGGTCCTCATCCACCACCCGGTCATATTCACCCGCAGTGGCGAATATTGTGTTGACACCTTCTCTGACCTCTTCGGGTGTGGCTGAAGAAACCAGCCAACCATCTCCCAGCCGCCCCACCCTTTTCTGAGCGGCGAGGGTTCGTCCGCCGATCCACAGAGGTATGGACGGTTTTTGAACAGGCTTGGGGTTTATGGTCACATCATGCAAGGAGAAGAACTCCCCCTCATGGGTCACATTATCTTCGAGCCAGAGGCGGCGCATCACCTCCATAGCTTCGTCAGCTCTGCGGCCCCTGCTGCCCTTGGCAACGCCAACTGCTTCGTAGTCCTTGGGGTCTTCTTGGCCCAGACCTATCGCCGGCAGGCAACGGCCGCCGGACAAAAAGTCCAAGGTTGCCAACTCCTTGGCCAGGACAACAGGATTTCTGAGGGGAAGCTGGAGAACACTTGTGCCGAATTTCAGCTTTTCGGAATAGCCGGATATCATGCTCATGACAACGATGGGTTCCGGGCCGGATCGCTCCCCAACCAGCCTATCGGACAACCATATGGAATCGTAACCGTGGCGGTCGCCCACATCCATCAGGCCGCGAAAGCACCTGACCCCTTCGGGACCTTCAGGAAAAGCCCCCGGCATATAGCCGATTCGTACGGTCATCGGGACCTCCTTTCCATCGAAGGTGAAGCTGGCTTTCCAAGTTGACAGCAGGGGTTGCTGGTCAAGTTAGCTTTAGCACCTTCCGAGCATTATCCAAGAGCAGCTTTGGGCGCACACCGTCCCGAAGCTCCAGCTGATCGATATCCCGGAGCCAGCGGTCCGGCGTGATGTAGGGATAATCGGAGCCGAAGAGGACCTTATCTTGAAGCCGGGTGTTGACCTCGCGCTTCAGGGCTTCCGGGATGAAGCGGGGAGACCAGCCCGACAAATCCAGGTATACGTTGGACTTGTGCAGGGCGACGGCGATCTGCTCATCGGTCCAAGGCCAAGCGGGATGGGCCATAATCACCGTAAGCTCCGGGAAATCGGCGGCAACATCATCCATGTAAGGAATCGGCGCACCATATTTGAGCTTCAGCCCCGACCCTCCGGGAGTCCCCGACCCTGCGCCCGCAAACCCGGAATGGAACAGCACTGGGACACCAAGCTCCGATGCTTTAGCGTACAAAGGATAGAAGCGAGTATCGTTGGGGTAGAAAGATTGATGGACGGGATGGAGCTTGAGGCCCTTGAGATTTAGCTGCGTTATGGAACGTTCAAGCTCCAAGACCGCAGCTTTGCCCTTCCACGGGTCCACCGAACAGAATCCTATGAACTGGTCGGGGTGGTCGTTGACGATTCCGGCAACATAGTCGTTGGAATCCGGGGGTTCTCCGGTGGTTGTTTCGGTATCCACCGAGAATATCACTCCCAGGATATCCAGTTCCTTGTACTTATCCGCCATTTCTTGGGCATCTTTGGGCGCCGATGTTACCCGGAAGTACCTCTTGAGCTCGGCTTCGATTCCGATTTCGGGGAGGCCGGGTTGTCGAGGTACATGCACATGCATATCGATAGCCTGCATTGCCATTGACCTTCCTTCCGGGTGTGATGTACCGGATAACCTACCACTAACCCGATGCGCTGTCCATCGGATACGAACCCAGGGGCTGTACAGCCCCGGCTATAAATTCCGGTAATCGCCCTCCCTCCCGTTGTCATGGGAAGGCCCGCCCCCTCCCCGCGGTCATTCTGGGGCGCGTCCCGCCCCGTGTCGTAATTCTGAGGCGCGCCCTCCTCCCTATTGTCATTCCGAGGCGCGCTCTCCTCCCCGTAATTCTGAGGCGCGCCTCCTTGTCATTCTGAGGGGTGTCTCCTTGTTGTCATTCCGCTCCCTCCTTATTGTCATTCCGCTCCCTCCTTATTGTCATTCCGAACGTAGTGAGGAATCTAAGATGCCGCCTCACACGGCAGCTCGTCGCAGTAACGTGCAGGCCATCAGAGGGGCACCTTAGATTCCTCGCTGCGCTCGGAATGACATGGGGGGATGCTCGGAATGACATGGGGGGATGCTCGGAATGACGTGGGGGGGCGTTCGGAATGACGGCTTATTAGTGTCATTCTGAGGAGTGCCCTCCTCCCCTTCATCCGTGAGGAGCGCCCCTCCTCCCCTGTCATTCTGAGGCGCGCCCTCTCCTCTGTCATTCTGAGGCGCGCACGCCGAAGAATCTAAGATGCCGCCTTACGGGCAGGGCCGTCGTAGTAATGGACAGGCCATTAGAGGGGGATCTTAGATTCCTCGCTGCGCTCGGAATGACAGTGGGGGGATCGGAATGACACGGGGGGATGCTCGGAATGACGGCTTAGTGTCATCCTGAGGAGTGCCCTCCTCCCCTTCATCCGTGAGGAGCGCCCCTCCTCTGTCATTCTGAGGCGCGCACGCCGAAGAATCTAAAATGCTGCTCATGTGCTGGGTCGTCGTAGTAATGGGCAGGCCATCAGAGGGGGACTTTAGATTCCTCGCTGCGCTCGGAATGACGTGGGGGGATGCTCGGAATGACGTGGGGGGATGCTCGGAATGACATGGGGGGATGCTCGGAATGACGTGGGGGGGCGTTCGGAATGACGGTTTATTAGTGTCATTCTGAGGAGCGCCCTCCTCCCCTTCATCTGTGAGGAGCGCCCTCCTCCGTGTCATTCTGAGGCGCGCACGCCGAAGAATCTAAGATGCCGCCTCACCCGAGGGACCGTCGTAGTAATGGACCGGCCATCAGAGGGGGACTTTAGATTCCTCGCTGCGCTCGGAATGACAAATGGGGACTCGGAATGACGTGGGGGGATGCTCGGGATGACGGTTTATTAGTGTCATCCTGAGGAGAGCCCTCCTCCCCTTCATCCGTGAGGGGCGCCCTCCTCCGTGTCATTCTGAGGCGCGCACGCCGAAGAATCTAAGATGCCGCCTTACGGGCGGACCGGGGTAGTAATGGGCAGGCCATTAGAGCGTGTCCCATAAACCCCCTTCCTGCGGGGTTGGCGAAGCAGTAAGCTCATAGAAACATCAGGCAGGTAGGACACTATGGCTTATAACCTTCTGAGTTGCGAGCGAGACCAGAGCTACTTGATGCCGCCGTCCATGAGGGATTGGCTGAGTGAGGGTCACTTGGCTTGGTTCATTGTAGATGCAGTAGGCCAGATGGATCTGAGGGAGTTCTATGCAGTCTATCGAAGTGATGGATGGGGTGCAGCGGCCTACGATCCGGGGATGATGGTGGCCATCCTGTTGTACGGCTACTGCCTGGGTGTACGCAGTTCCAGGCGCATAGCCCGTGCTCTGGAGGAAGATGTAGGATTCCGGGTGGTGGCGGCCAACCGGCAGCCAGACTTCCGTACCATCTGTCGCTTTAGGGCGGAGCGCGAGGAGGCGTTCGAGGAGCTCTTTGTAGAGGTACTGAGGTTATGCCATGAAGCGGGTCTGGTGAAGTTGGGGGTAGTGGCTCTTGATGGGACGAAGGTGGCAGCCAACGCGGCCCTGGCCACCAACCGGAGCCACCAGGCCATTGAAGAAGAAGTGCGGCGCATGTTGGCAGAGGCCAAGGCAACGGATGCTGAAGAGGATGCCCATTATGGTCCCGACCGGCGAGGGGATGAGCTACCGGAAGGGCTAGGGGGACGGACGGAGCGGCTCAAGCGCCTGAAGGAAGCCAAGGAACGTCTGCAGCGGGAGGCTGAAGCAGGAGCCAAGGCTGTCCAAGAGCACGTGGAGCGACGGCGGGCAGAAGAAGATGTCACAGGCAAAAAGAAGCGAGGGCGAAAGCCCAAGGTGGTAGAACCACTTCCTACCGAAGGGGCGAAGGCTAATACCACCGACCCGGACAGTCGTATCATGAAGACCAGGCAAGGGTACGTGCAGGGCTACAATGCCCAGGCGGTGGTGAGCGAGGAGCAGATCATAGTAGCCGTTGGAGTGACCCAAGAGGCCAACGATGTGCAGCAACTGGAGCCGATGCTCCAAACCATGGCGCATACTCTGGAAGCAGCCGGCATAGAGGACCGGCCCAAAGCGGGCTTGGCCGATGCCGGGTACTGGAGTGAGGCCAACATCAGGGCTTGCCCCTGGCCAGAGATGCCTGAGCTTCTTATTGCCACCACCAAGGATTGGAAACAGCGGAAGCTGCTATGGGAGAAGGGGTGTCCCCGAGGGCGTATACCAAAAGGACTGAGCCCGAGGGACAGGATGGAGCGCAAGCTGCTGACAAAGCGAGGCCGAGCTCTGTACAAGAAGCGGGGTGTACTGGTGGAGCCGGTGTTCGGACAGGTCAAGGAAGGCCAGGGGTTCCGACGGTTTATGAGACGGGGGTTGGGCGCTGCACAGAGTGAGTGGTCGCTGGCAGGGACGACCCATAACTTGCTCAAGCTATGGCGCAGCGGCCAAGCGCCTTGGGACTGGGTCAAGGCGCCATGGAACTAAGAGAGTAGACGACCTTTCTGGGGGCCGACAAGTGGCCGGTGCAACTGGACGGGCCAACCTCTGTTGAGGCGCATCGCTCCCACACCTGTGTTACTCAACCCGCCCACCGGTCTATGAGACAAACTCATTAGAGGGGGAATTTAGATTCCTCGCTGCGCTCGGAATGACAAATGGGGGTTCGGATGACAAATGGGATGCTCGGATGACAAATGGGATGCTCGGAATGACGTAAGGGGGGCTCGGTTTTGTGGATGTGGGGGAAGGGGTTGGGAGTTTCGTGGTGTCGGTGGTTGTGGAAAGAGCTTGACGGATGTCTCCGTGGGGCGGGAGATTGTCGGTGCATATGTCCGTGGGGCGGGAGATTGCTGGGGCGGATAGCGGTCAGGGGGGCAGCTGGAGTAGCTGGAGCACGTTGCCGTCAGGGTCCGAAAGGGTGGCTATCCAGCCGCCCCAGCTTTCTTGCTCGGGCTGCCTGATGAACTTCACATCCTGCGCAACCAGATGCTGGTGCATAGCGTGGATATCATCCACTTCGAGGTGCACCATGACCCGGTAGGGGTCTTTGGAAGGTCCTTGCACCCGGTCATGAAGTCCCAGGTTGAGGCGGGCGCCGCCCAGAGTGAAGTTGACAAAATCCCCATGATCGCTTCGCATGGTCAGTCCCAGAGTATCTCGATAGAACATGGTCATCTGCCCTAGATGCTCCGTCCAGATGGTAACCCCAGCCAAATTGCTGATCATGGATGGCCGCCTATCCTGCCAGTTCTCTGACCTTGGCGGCAACGTCGGAAGCTGTCACCAGAGCTTCGCCAACCAAGGTTGCATGAACCCCCATGCTCTTCAGGTCCCGGATGTCATCGGCGGAGCTGATGCCGCTCTCGCTGACCAGCACCTTACTTTTCGGGACCTGTTTTGCCAGCTTCCGGGTCACATCAAGGTCTGTGCGGAAGGTGCGGAGGTCGCGGTTGTTGATGCCGATGATCTCCGCACCCGCTTCCACAGCTATATCCAGCTCTTCTTGGGTGTGCACCTCCACCAAGCACTGCATCCAGAATTTTTGGCTGAGGGAGATCAGGTCTCGCATTTGCTGGGGAGCCAAAATAGAAACTATCAGGAGGACAGCATCGGCGCCCCAAGCGCGGGCTTCGTATATCTGATAAGGGTCGAAGATGAAATCTTTGCGGAGGACGGGCGTTCCATGTTCCAAGGTGGCGGATTTCACCTCTGCCATGTGGTCCAAGGTCCCTTGGAACCGGGGGTCGGTGAGCACTGAAAGGGCAGCAGCTCCATTCCGCACATAGATTTTAGCGAGTTCGACAGGATCGAAATCCGGGCAAAGAAGCCCCTTGGAAGGGGATGCTTTCTTGATCTCGCCGATGAGGCGCACCCTGTCTCCCAGTAGCGCTCCCGACATGTTCAGGGGGCGGGGTTGGGCCAAGATGTACGATTCCAGGTCGGATACAGAGAACCGAGCCTTCTGAGCGCTCAGTTCATCCTTCTTGGCAGCTACGATTTCGTCAAGGATGGTTGGCATCTACATCACCGTGCAGGGGTCTCATGTACTTTGTGCAGCTTCTTTTGCAAGCTGCTGGCTCCGCTCTATCAGATTGTCGACGCACCTGGAAGCTGAACCGCTCTTGATAACCGTGCGAGCCATGTCGATGCCCTCGGCCAGGTCTTGGACCGCATTCCCCACCACCAGCGCCGCCGCAGCATTCAGGAGCACAACATCGCCGACAGGGCCTTCGCGGCCGCTGCAAACCTCCCGGAGGAGGCGGGCGTTGTCCGCTTTATCGCCCCCTTGGATATCTTGCAGAGAGGCGGCTGGAAGACCCAGCTCAGATGGGGATATCCTGTAGCTTTGGATGTCGTTGTTGCGAACTTCCCACACCTGGGTGTCGGAGCCCAAGGTAAGCTCATCCAAACCATCATCGCCGTGGACTACCATGGAGTGTTGGGACCCCAGAAGGTGGAGGACCTGGGCCATCTTTTCAGCAACCTCGACATCTGGGGTCCCAACAAGCTGGCCTCCGGCGCCGGCTGGGTTGGTCAAGGGGCCCAAGAGGTTGAAGACCGTGCGGATACCCAGTTCCCGACGGACCGGGACAGCATACTTCATGGCTGGATGGAAGGCGGGAGCGTACATGAAGCCGATGCCCACCTCCTCGATGCAACGCCGGACCTGCTCCGGTCCCAGCTCAATAGCCACCCCCATCTCCTCCAGCACATCGGCGCTGCCACAGGAACCGGATGCTGCCCGGTTGCCATGCTTGGCAACCTTTACGCCGGCTCCGGCGGCCACGAAAGCTGCTGCGGTTGAGATGTTGAAGGTGCCTTTGCCATCGCCCCCGGTGCCGGCGGTGTCCACCACCAGGCCGTCCACCTCCACCCTGAGGGCTTTTTCCCGCATAACGGCTGCCATGCCTGCCATCTCTTGGGCGGTTTCACCCTTCATCCGGAGGGCGATCAGAAAGGCGGCCAGCTGTGCGGGGGTAGACTCGCCTTCCATGATCTCCCGCATCACCGTAGATGCATCTTCCATGGTGAGGGCTTGGCTGTTGATCAACTGTTCTATGGCTTCACGAATCATGATATTACCCAGCTCACCGATGTTCCAATGACACTTGTGCTCACGTCTTATCCTACCATAGCTACCATAGCTACCATCGGCATCACCGCCGGATACAGCCCAGGTGTTCAGCGGGGATGGACCGTATCCAAGAAGTTTTGTAGCAGGGCTTTGCCCGGTTTGGTCATGATGGATTCGGGGTGGAATTGCACCCCTTCGATGGGCAGCTCCCGATGACGCAGACCCATGATCAGGTTGTTATCGGTCCAGGCGCTGATCTCCAATGATGCTGGCAGGTCTTCTTGGGCTATGATCAAAGAATGATAGCGGATAGCTTCCAATGGATTGGGCAGTCCGCGGAACAAACCACGTCCATTATGGTGTATCCGGGAGACCTTGCCGTGCATGATCTCTCCGGCGCCGGTCACTGAGCCGCCGAAGGAGTGACCGATACACTGGTGGCCCAAGCAAACGCCCAACGTGGGTATATGCCCGCCGAAATGCCGGACCACATCGTTGGAGATGCCAGCATCTGCGGGTGTGCCGGGACCGGGGGATATGACGATGCCCTTGGGCGCCATAGCTTCCACATCTTCCAAGGTGATCTTGTCGTTGCGGTGCACTACAACGTCCGCTCCCAGCTCGCACAGGTACTGGTACAGGTTGTAGGTGAAGCTGTCGTAGTTGTCGATGAGAAGAATCATGGGCGGCCTTCGGCTTTGTCGATAGCTCTCAGCAGGGCGCCGGCTTTGTGCAGGGTTTCCTGATATTCATCTTCCGGGGTGCTGTCGTACACGATGCCGCCGCCCGCTTGAACGTGGGCGATGCCGTCTTTGATGACGGCGGTCCGCAGGGTCAGGGCTGTATCCAGGTTGCCGGAGAAGCTGAAGTAGCCGACCGCACCACCATAGGGACCCCTTCGTTCTCCCTCGATCTCTGAGATAAGCTCCATAGCCCGCACCTTGGGAGCGCCGGACACGGTGCCCGCAGGAAAACAAGCCCGGAGCAGATCATAGATGGTCAGGTCCGGTTTGATCTTGCCTTCTACATGAGACACCAGGTGCATCACATGGGAGTAGCGTTCCACATCCATAAGCTGGGTGACCTGGACGGTGCCGGGCTGGCTTACGCGGCCGATATCATTACGCCCCAGGTCGACCAGCATGATGTGCTCAGCACGCTGTTTTTCGCTGCTTGTAAGCTCAGCTTCCAGCTCCCGATCTTCTTCTTCTGTCGTTCCCCGGGGACGGGTGCCGGCGATGGGATGTGTAGCTATGATCCCATCTTCAGCCCTAGCTACGGTTTCGATGGATGCTCCCACGATCTGGAAGTCGCCCAAATCCAGGAAGTACATGTAGGGAGATGGATTGACCGAACGCAGGGCGCGGTATATCTGAAAAGGATGGGCTGAGGTCTTTCTGGACAACCTTTGAGACAACACCACCTGGATGATATCCCCCTTTATTATGTGCTCTTCAGCACGGTTCACCGCCGCTCCGAATTCTTGGACGGTGAAGTTGGAGGTTATCTTGGACTCCGTGTCCTCCACCTCCGATGGACCCAAGTTGCGGGGTATATCCAAGGGGGAATAGAGCAGGTCTACGAGTTGGTCGATCTTCCGGACAGCTTCCGCGTAAGATTGCCGAACATCTCCGTTCAGATGTACGTGGCTGACGACCTTGATATTATGCTGGATGTGGTCGAAGACCAGCAGCGTATCGTAGAACATGAAAACGGATTCTGGAAGCTTCAAGGTGTCCACCGGAGGATCGGGTACACACGGCTCGAAGTAGCGTATGACATCGTAGGCCAAGTAGCCCACAGCTCCTCCGTGGAACCGCGGCAAGCCGGCGACGGGGACCAGCTCATACTTGTCCATCTCAGCTTCGATGGTGATCAGGGGGTCCACCAACCCTTCGGGTTGGCCAGCCCCCGTCTTCAGCACCCTGTATGGTCCGGCGCCGATGAAGCTGTAACGTCCCAATCGTTCTCCTCCTTCTACGCTTTCCAGCAGGAAGGAGTAGGCGCCATGGGCGACCTTAAGATAAGCGGAAACCGGGGTTTCGAGATCGGCGTCGATCTCCCGGAAGATGGGCAGCAGGTTGCCTTGGCTTGCCAGCTTCTCGGCTTCTTCCAAGGTGGGATGATAGATGTTCATGTTTTTTCCGCCATAAAACAATAAACCCCGCCCCCCAAAGGGGCGGGGAATACCCGCCCGCCGGTCCGCCACAGCTCCGCTAACCGCCCCGCCCATCAGAGGGGCGGGGAATACCCGCCCGCCGATCCGCCACAGCTCCGCTAACCGCCCCGCCCATCAGAGGGGCGGGGAATACCCGCGTTGTCACCCTTCGACCAGCAGGGATGAAAATTTTTTCCGGCCTGCTTGGTCTAACTCGACAAGCGCCGGGAGCACTGGGCTCTTCTCCGGCGCTACAGACCTTTAACGGGGTCCACCCGGCCCAGCTTTGCCTGCTTGGGGTCGATGGAATCGAGTCTGTAGGTAGGGTTTTAGCTTGCAGCTCCGAGGCCCATTCAGCTTCCCCGCCAGCGCCGGTTCACACCATATCCAGCCCGCTTGCAGCAGGCTTTCTCCGGCTCTCTGAGCTTCGGTTGGAAGCTTGCTAATCCTCTTCTCAGCTATTGTATATCGTAGCTAGTATAGGACTCGGCGAGCCCGTTGGTCAAGAAGCAGCTTGCGGGTAACCCTGCCCAACCTAGATGCACAACGCAGGCGCCCGCCCGCCCCCTCCCCATCATTCTGGGGAGCGCCATCCTCCCCCCTGTCATTCTGAGGAGCACTATCCTCCCCCCTGTCATTCTGAGGAGCGCTATCCTCCCCCCTGTCATTCTGAGGAGCGCTATCCTCCCCCCTGTCATTCTGAGGAGCGCACGACGAAGAATCTAAGATGCCTGCTCACCCGAAGGACCGTCGTAGTAACGGGCAGGCCATCAGAGAGAGATCTTAGATTCCTCACTGCGGTTCGGAATGACAGGGAGGGCGTTCGGAATGACAGTGAGGGGTTTGGAACGACAGCGGCGCTCCCCCTCCCCGTCACCCTGAGGAGCGCCATCCTCCCCCATCATTCTGAGGAGCGCACGACGAAGAATCTAAGGTGCTGGCTCATGCGCTGGGTCGTCGTAGTAATGGTGCGGTCATTAGAGGGAGACCTTAGATTCCTCACTCCGTTCGGAATGACAGGGGGAGGTTCGGAATGACAGCGGCGCTCCCCTCCCCGTTCCCCTGAGGAGCGCCATCCCCCTCTGTCATTCTGAGGAGCGCCATCCCCCCTGTCATTCTGAGGAGCACCCCTCCCTCCCTTCCCGTCACCCTGAGGAGCGCTATCCTCCCCCCTGTCATTCTGAGGAGCGCCATCCTCCCTCCTGTCCCCCTGAGGAGTGCCATTCCTCCCCTGTCATTCTGAGGAGCGCACGACGAAGAATCTAAGATGCCTGCTCACCCGAAGGACCGTCGTAGTAACGGGCAGGCCATCAGAGAGATCTTAGATTCCTTACTGCGGTTCGGAATGACAGGGAGGGCGTTCGGAATGACAGTGAGGGGTTCGGAACGACAGCGGCGCTCCCCCTCCCCGTCACCCTGAGGAGCGCCCTCCTCCCCATCACCCTGAGGAGCGCCCTCCCCTCTGCCATTCCGAGGAGCGCCATTCCCCCCTGTCATTCTGAGGAGCGCCATCCTCCCCGTCACCCTGAGGAGCGCCCTCCCCCTCTGTCATTCTGAGGAGCGCCATTCCCCCTCTGTCATTCTGAGGAGCGACATCCTCCCCCCTGTCATTCTGAGGAGCGCCATCCCCCCCTGTCATTCTGAGGAGCGCCATCCATCCGCGTCATTCTGAGGAACGCTATCCTCCCCCTGTCATTCTGAGGAGCGCCATCCTCCCCGTCACCCTGAGGAGCGCCCTCCCCCTCTGTCATTCTGAGGAGCGCACGACGAAGAATCTAAGGTGCTGGCTCATGCGCTGGGTCGTCGTAGTAATGGTGCGGTCATTAGAGGGAGACCTTAGATTCCTCACTCCGTTCGGAATGACAGGGGGAGGTTCGGAATGACAGCGGCGCTCCCCTCCCCGTTCCCCTGAGGAGCGCCATCCCCCTCTGTCATTCTGAGGAGCGCCATCCCCTCTGTCATTCTGAGGAGCGCCATCCCCCCCGTCATTCGGAGGAGCGCCATCCCCCCCTGTGATTCTGAGGAGCGCCATCCCTCCCCGTCATTCTGAGGAGCGCCATCCCCCCCGTCATTCTGAGGAGCGCCATCCCTCTCTGTCACCCTGAGGAGGGCCCTCCCTCCGCGTCATTCTGAGGAGCGCCATCCCCCCTGTCATTCTGAGGAGCGCCATCCATCCGCGTCATTCTGAGGAACGCTATCCTCCCTGTCATTCTGAGGAGCGCACGACGAAGAATCTAAGATGCCTGCTCACCCGAAGGACCGTCGTAGTAACGGGCAGGCCATCAGAGAGAGACCTTAGATTCCTCACTGCGGTTCGGAATGACAGGGAGGAGGACTCGGAATGACAGGGGGGAGGACTCGGAATGACAGTACAGGGTTCGGAACGACACTGTCATCGTCATTCTGAGGAGTGCCTCCCTCATCGTCATTCTGAGGAGTGCCTCCCTCATCGTCATTCTGAGGAGTGCCTCCCTCATCGTCATTCTGAGGAGTGCCTCCCTCATCGTCATTCTGAGGAGTGCCTCCCTCATCGTCATTCTGAGGAGCGCCTCCCTCATCGTCATTCTGAGGAGTGCCTCCCTCATCGTCATTCTGAGGAGTGCCTCCCTCATCGTCATTCTGAGGAGTGCCTCCCTCATCGTCATTCTGAGGAGTGCCTCCCTCATCGTCATTCTGAGGAGTGCCTCCCTCATCGTCATTCTGAGGAGTGCCTCCCTCATCGTCATTCTGAGGAGCACCCTCCCCCTCTGCCATTCCGAGGAGATCTATCCTCCGCCCTGTCATTCTGAGGAGCGCACGACGAAGAATCTAAGATGCCTGCTCACCCGAAGGACCGTCGTAGTAACGGGCAGGCCATCAGAGAGAGACCTTAGATTCCTCACTGCGGTTCGGAATGACAGGGAGGGCGTTCGGAATGACAGGGAGGGCGTTCGGAATGACAGTGAGGAGGTTCGGAATGACGGGGGAAGGGGTTGGGATGACGGGGAGGAGGGGTCGGGATGGCGGGGGGGTGCGGGATGGCGGGGGGGTGCGGGATGACGGGAGGGGGGTCGGGATGGGGAGCTGCGGAGGCCCCCGAGGGTGCGGGGGGCCTCGCGATTCGGGTGGTGGAAGCCTTATGGTTGCTTTGGTGCGTTAGCCGCCTCCGCCACCGGGGCCGGCGCCCGGCTCGGTCATCTTGGCAGGGTCCAGTAAAGAATCCAGGTCCTTGTCGGTGAGGTTGGTGTTGGCTTTGGCTGTTTCTCTTATGGTGCTGCCGGTCTGGGCCGCTTCCTTTGCGATTTCTGCAGCTTTATCGTAGCCGATGGCTGGGGATAGTGCGGTGCCCAACATCAGCCCTTTCCCCACCATCGTTGGCCCTACATCGGTCGCCTGCAGGCCCTTGATGCACTGCTCTGCAAAGTTGGTAGCTGATGACGACAGGAGGTCGATGGATTGCAGCAGGTTATATGCAGCTACGGGCATCATGGTGTTCAGTTCAAAATAGCTGCCCTGGCCCGCGAAGGCTACGCTGGTATCGTTGCCAATAACCTGGGCTGCCACCTGGATCACCGATTCGGCGATTACCGGATTGATCTTGCCGGGCATGATGGAGCTGCCCGGCTGCACCTCGGGCAAGACCAGTTCGCCCAGCCCTGCCCGGGGACCGCAGCCCATCCACCGGATGTCGTTGGCTATCTTGTGCAGGCTGATAGCCACGCTTCGCAAGACACCGCTGGTTTCTACAACCGCGTCAAGGGTGTTCTGCGCTTGGAAGTGATTCCCCGTTTCTTGAACATGGACTCCTGTAAACTCCGTGATCAGAGCGCACGCCTTGCCTGAAAATTCGGGATGGGTGTTCACACCTGTGCCCACGGCAGTGCCTCCCAGCGCGACCTGGGACAGCTCCTGCTGGGCATGTCGGAGCCGTCGTATGCTTTCTTCCACTTGTCCGGCAAATCCGCGGAACTCCTGCCCAAGACGGATGGGCGTTGCATCCTGAAGATGGGTGCGCCCGGTTTTGATGATGGGCCAAAATTCTTCCTGCTTTTCTTCCAAAGCATCCTGAAGCGCCTTCAATGCCGGAGCCAGCTGATCTTGGATATTCGTCAACGCCGAAAGATGGATGGCGGTGGGAATCACATCGTTGGATGATTGGCCCATGTTCACATGATCGTTTGGATGAACAATACGGGATGCCCTTTCGCCGCCCATGATCTCGGTGGCCCGGTTGGCAATGACTTCATTGGCATTGGTGTTGGTGGATGTGCCGGAACCAGTTTGGAAAATATCGACCACAAAATGGTCGTCAAAGTCACCATTGGCCACCTCTCTTGATGCTGCTACGATGGCCCCGCCGATGTGTCCTTCCAACAAGCCCAAAGCCATATTGGCGCGAGCGGCAGCCAGCTTGATGATGGCAAGGGCGCGTATGAAGCTTCGAGAAAAGCGCAGGTTGCTGATGGGGAAGTTGAGCTGAGCGCGCCTGGTGGATGCGCCGTAGTAGGCTCCTTCGGGGACTTCCACAGGACCCATCGAATCCCGTTCGATTCGGACCGGTTGCTCGGTGGTCACGCTCCTTACCTCCTGGGACGAAATATTAGCTCAACCCCTAATTTTAACAGGTCTGAAGGCGGATGGGGCTGATGGTCTACTGCCGGACTCCTATCAGCTGACCGCTGATGACGAGGCGATGATCGTATACGAGCTTGGGAACGCAAGTTACCAGGTGAAGGTTGGATCCTTCCGGGTTCAGGTTGGCGAACTCCGGATTTTGCAACTTCAGATTGGCATAGCTGAGGCTGAGGTCATTGGGTTTCACAACCAGCCCTTCGGTCAGCTTGTACAAGAAGGCGCCCGAGCTGCTTTCGACCACAGCATGCACATCTTCGCCGCTACGAAGCATATCGGGGATCTTGGGGAGCGACCCAAAGACGTTGCCCTCGCCGGCAAGGGGGCTTTCCAGGTGGCCAAAGTACCAGCTGCTACCCAGTTCTCCTGGGTTGGAACCTTCGGGAATATGCCCGACCACATTGTCCGGGGTTTCGTACGCCAAGCTGTTGCCCAGGTCCCTGATCTGCAAGCCTTGGACCCTCGAATCTACTCCAATGGCAGATATGATGATGCGGGTCGGATCTGTCAGGGTCCCTGGGGAAGGGCTTAACAAGGGATTTACGGGTGAGAAGCTTTCGAGAAACGCCTCTTCCGTGGAAGAAGCAGGTTCGTATTTCAAGGCATCTCCCCACGCATTGGGACTGATGAGCGTCCCCGGATAAAGCTGTTGGGATGCAACCACATCGGAAGAAATGCGCGGGGAGGTTTCATGCGATGGGGATGTGTCGTCGGGAGCCGGCAGCACAGGGCTGGCTGCTATTCCAGCTCCATCTTCAGGGGGAGATGCATCTATTGCGGTAACCGGAACATTATGGACAGCCGGAGGGGCGGTGGAGACGTTCAGCTGGGCCAGGTTGGAGCCAGCCATTTCAGCATAGATGAAATATGCGGCGCCGGCGGCTATGAGAATGATGCCGGCCACAACAAGAGCCAGCCCTGAAGTGCGGATGATCTGCTGCTGTAACCTGGGCCTCAACAGCAGATGACCGTGGCCTGCACGCATACCCCGCAACCTCTTTTACCTCAGTCAATAGTCAATGGATGCCGCCGGTTGGGGATGCACTACCTCGGTCTAGAGGGACCTCAGCCCTTCTGCCCAAGTGAGATAAGCCAGTCCGCCAGCAAGGATGATGGCGCCGGCAACGACCAAGAACATCCCCGAAGTCCGGAGGAACCGACGCTGCAGCCCAGATCGTAATAACAGATAATCGTAACCTATTTGCATACCCCACAACCTCTCTTAGCTTAGTATCTGGATGCTGGCCTTTGGGGAGATACTACATCAGCTTGAGAGCGTCCGCCCTTCACCTGAGCCAATATGAGTTGCATTCACTCCCGATGGGTGTCCAGATTAGCGGACCCGGGGAGAATGTGCTGTGCCACTGGATATTGGTTCGTTTAGGTAGATGTCTCCATTCCGGATCTTGATATTGAACCCACAGTCGGGATTGATACATACCCAAGCTTTGTAATGGACGGCAGCCCCTTGGCTGCCATAGTCGGACAATGGCACAAGATGGCCCACATCGCATTTAAGGCACTTAGGAATACCGGAGTCTCCCACTAAATCCTCCTCCCAAGCCAGCGTGGGGTGCAGTCTAGCACTCTGACCGAAAATTATTCAAGCTACATAGATCACGACCTTTGGGGAATTCTCACGATTGTCCTGTGCTCCCGGAACTTCCGAGATTCTGCTTTCGATATGCTGTTAGCTGGCTGCGGGGGGCTACTGGTTCTACTCCAGAAAGTCCCGCAGCTTTCGCGACCTGGTGGGATGGCGCAGCTTGCGAAGGGCTTTAGCTTCGATCTGCCGAATCCTCTCCCTGGTCACCCCAAATTCCCGTCCCACCTCTTCCAAGGTCCGGCTCCGGCCATCTTCCAGTCCGAAGCGCAGCTGTAGTACCCGGCTTTCACGGTCGGTCAAGGTATCCAGGACCTCTTGAATCTGTTCCTTCAAGAGCTGGTAAGATGCAGCCTCCGATGGGGCTGGCGCACTCCGGTCTTCGATAAAGTCACCCAGGTGACTATCTTCTTCCTCACCGATGGGGGTTTCCAATGACACCGGCTCTTGAGAGATTTTCAGGATCTCTTCCACCTTGTCGGGGGACACCTCCATCGCGATTCCGATCTCTTCGGGGGTTGGCTCCCGGCCGTATTCTTGGAGCAGGCGCCGGTGTTGGCGCATCAGTTTGTTGATGGTTTCCACCATATGCACCGGAATCCGGATGGTCCTAGCTTGGTCCGCAATGGCCCTGGTGATAGCTTGCCGTATCCACCAAGTGGCGTAGGTGCTGAACTTGTAACCCTTACGATAATCGAACTTTTCCACAGCACGAATCAGACCTATGTTTCCTTCTTGTATCAGATCAAGAAGGGCCATACCCCGTCCGATGTATTTTTTGGCGACGCTGACCACCAATCGCAGGTTGGCTTCTGTAAGATGCCCTTGGGCCCTCAAACCTTCTTCTTTGATCCGGTCCAAGTATGCTTGGAACAGCGAGTCCATCTTCTGGAGCTGATAGTAGCAGTCGGTGTTTTCCACCATAGACGGCAACCGGTCCAAGGTGCAATCTTCCAGAACATCAATGACATCGGTGGGCAGAACCCAGCTATTCAACGAAAGCTGGACCACCTGCCGTCCCACTTCTTGGTAGTCCAGCCCGATGGCTTCTGACACACCATCCAATACCTCAGGTTTGAGCTCTGCATCGATGGCGGCTCTGAGCTTCGGATGGTCGGCGATTTGAGAAAGGGCCATCCCCCGGGCAAGGCCCAGGTTTTCGCTGAGGGCGCCGACCAAGGTCGAAGATTGGCTGAGCTTGTGGAGCAGCACACAGCACAGCTCCCAAGCCTTCGGCGGCCTGCCATCAGCTTCGGACAGCGTCTTTTCCAGCTTTTCGATGTGCCGCCCGCCGTCCATCTTACGGGCAAGGACCCGTTCATCTTTGGAGGTGAGGAGATTGACCCGACCGATCTCCCGCAGGTACATTCGCACCGGATCGTCCAGCACCTCGGTGCCTTCGACATCATGCTCCCATTCCTGATCATCGCGGTCGGTTGTGGTGTCTCCAGATTCACTGCTCACAGGAGGCGCGACGGGCGCCGGACCTTCCCAGCTTTCTTCTGACCGCTCGGTGATGATGGGAGCCGTTTCCTTGCTTTCTTCGGCGCTGACCGCAGATGCATTGACCTGGCTCACAACGCTGAGCACCTCTTCGCTGGGGCCTTGTGATTCCGGCCCAACCAAACTCTCCAGGTACTCATCCGAGTTACCCCGTCGGCCTTGCCTTCGTTTCATCATATCTTCACCTTCATGAGATCCTACTTGTGGGGACATATAGCCCATATCTTTGTGGGACGGATAAGCAGCTTTCGGACGCCTGCCAACTAGGTATGAAATACCTGCTTCATCCGTTCGTTTATGTTCAATATGCTTTGTTGCTGCTCTTCGAGGTCGTCCAAGGAAGCTTCATTCAACCTGAGCGCTTCTTCGAGCTTGCGGTCCCGTAGGTAACGCTCTTCCAAGCGACGGATGCAGTCCAAGAGGGCTGATTCTCGAATCTTTCGATCCAGCGGAGGGAGGGGTTTGACCAGGAGATAATCTAAGTGGGAGCTTAGCTCCTCATCCAATGCGTTTTTCAGAGATTCCAGTGTGAAGCATCTTGTCCAGTTTGTAAACACTTCTCTGTTGTCCACACGACCAAAAAGCTCAGGACGCAGACCTTGTGCAGCTTCCACGAGCCAATATCCTTCGGTTTCCAAGCTCACGTTACCCGAAACCCAATCACGGTCTTGGAGTAGCAGGGCAAGGCAATGTTCTTCCACGGGGTCATGGTCCAACCGGGCGAAGGCGGCGACCGATGCTTCTTGGTTTCCCGGAGCAGACCGTGGACTTCTGGTCCGCGCCGGTCCGCCCGAGCTCTGGGGCCGGCCTACGCTGGCCAGCAGCGTGGCTTCGCTCACTCCCAGCAGGGTCGCCAGCTTCTGAAAGTAGTGGTCCTGCTGAAAGGGGTCGGAGGTTGCGGATATTAGGGGAAGCAGCTTTTCCGCCAAGGCGGATTTGCCGCCGGGGGTGCTGACGTCGACCTTGGCTGCTTCAGCGGAAAAACGGTAATCCAGCAGCGGGATTGCATCTTGTACCAGCCCAGCCCAGATTTCGGGGGAACCCAAGATCACCTCATCCGGATCTTTCCCCTCGGGCAGCACCGCCACGCTGATCGACGGAAGCTCCGCCGCTGCATAATGCCGGCCTGATGAGCTGCCCTTCTTCAGGTGAACAGCTTCCCAGAGAACCTGCAGACCCCGCAGGGTAGCTTCTTGTCCTGCAGCATCGGCATCCAAAGCCAAGGTGATCTTCCCCTGAGCTCCAGCCCCCGGCTTGGGCAGAAGGCTGCAGATCAAAGACACCTGCCCAGGAGCTAGAGCAGTACCCATTGAAGCTACCACGTTGGAAAATTGGGCTTGGTGACACACCACAGCATCCATATAACCTTCGACGATGACTATGCCCTGCTCAGGCACAACATCCTTGGCTATGTGGACGCCATAGAGAATGGTCCCCTTGTCGAAAACCGGGGTCTTGGGCGAGTTAAGGTACTTGGGTTGGGAATCGTCCATAGCCCGGCCGCCAAATCCGGCCAGGTTGCCCTTGGCATCCCGGATGGGGAACATCAACCGCCCCCGGAACAGGTCCCGGTAGACATCTCCCTGACCCTTGGTAACCAAGCCTGCACGCGCAAGGACACCTTCCGAGTATCCTTTACCTGCAAGATGCTGCTTGGCAGCTTCACCCCCAACGGGGCATAGGCCTATCTGAAACTGCTCAATGGAACCTTTGGTGACGCCGCGCCGCTCCAAGTATGCCCGGGCTTGCGAACCTCGGCGGGAGGATGCCAGGACATCGCTGAAGAACTCTTGGGCAGCTTCGTTGACCTGGTACAGCGAGTCCTGCTCTTTCCTGCGGTTGGGGTTTTCGTACAACGGGACCCCGGCTTGCTGAGCCAGCTGTCTTAGGGCATCTCCAAACTCTACATTTTGGATGCGCATCCAAAACGAGAAGATATCCCCCCCATCGGCGCATGCTCCGAAACAGCGCCAGGTCTGCCGGTCGGGGAACACATGAAAAGAGGGTGTCCGTTCGTTGTGAAACGGACAGTTGGCTTTATAGCTGTTTCCGGCCCGGGTCAGGGGAGCATAGCCGGAGATCAGGTCCACGATATCCAGCCTGCTTTTTATATCGTCTATGGAGCTCATATGCTTCTATTAAGAATCATCAAGGCCGAAATTTCCAGTCCCATCTTAGGCCGCTTCTCATTGTCCCAGGGGTCCTCCCGTTATCATAGGACAAGGGAGGCCATTTTGTCGTTTTGGAATAACCTTATTGGAATTTAGGCGGGGCAGCCAAGGTACGGATCTCCTTGTTGGCCAGAGCGGTGCCCAGAACGAAGGCTATCACCAAAGCTCCCCCAATAGCTACGGCAGCCGAAGGATTTATGTAATGAGCCAAAAAGCTGGCTTGGAAAGCCCCCAAAGCCGTCATGCTCCAGGTGATGGTATAAAACCCCATAACCCGGCCCCGAAAGTTGTCGGGCACCCGGGATTGAAGGTTTATCATCACCCCCATCAGGTAGATGTTGTTGCTGCAACCAGCAAAGAAAAGCACCACCAAGGACAGATTATAGGACTCCATGTAGGTGACCAAGCCGAAGATCATCAAAGACAAGGCGAATACGGCGCATCCCCCCAAGAGGGCCTTGGCATCACATAGGCGGCGGCCCACAGTGGCAGCTATGAAGGTGCCGACAAGGGCGCCCGCCCCGGATGCTCCCAGAAGCCAGCCGACCTTCTCTGCACCCACATCCAGCACCTCTTTCGCAAACACCGGCATGAGGAATATGTAGGACATGCCGAACATCCCGTTGAGGAAGGTCATGCCGATAAGAAACAGGAAGATGCGGTTACCTTTGATGAATACAAAACCGGCCAGCATCTCCTTGAACACACGTCCCGTCGCCCGTTCGCTCGGTGGGACGTTCAAGGTCTGAGCAACCACCGAGAGGATGTAGAATCCGGTGGCGCTCACCAAGATGGCAGCAGCTATATTGGTGCGTCCGATGATCATCCCGGCGATGGTGGGTGCAACTATACGGGTACCTGTCCAGACCGCCGCATTGAGGGCCACCGCATTGGGGAGAGCTTCCCGGCCCACCAGCCTGGGCCAGATGGACTGCCGGCTGGGCGTATCAAAAGCTTGCATCGACCCGATGAGAAAGGCTGCCGCCAGAACGTGCCACTGGTTTGCCATATTTCCCATTACCAGGAACGCCAAGACCACAGCCACCGTGGCTGTGGTGAACTGGGCTAGCCCCACCAGCTTTCTGGGGTCCAGCTTATCTGCAAAAACCCCGCCAAAGAGATTCAGGACGATGGCCGGGATGGCGATGGCCAAGCCCACATACCCTTCGTAACGGGCATCGTGGGTGATGTCGTAGATCAGCCACAGCAAAGAAAAGTTGACCAACATCTGATATCCGGTTACAGACATCAGAAGGGCCAGCCAGTAGTTCCGAAAGCCCCGGTATTTCAGAGCAGGGGGAACATGCAATTTGCTTATGCGGGGAGGCGCTTCTTCCGCAACGGAGGCGCCGGAGGGTTTTAGCAAAGATCAGTCCTTCAGAGGTATCGTGCCCCAGGTAATTTCGCTGGCATCCGGGGTCAGCTTCATCTCTTGGGCCAGCTCCCGGATGTGAAGCAAGGTTGCATTGACCTCATGGGTCAGGTACATCCAATCAGGTTCTTCGGGTATCCAGTAGGGCGAATTTATACGGACCACCTTCCGATCCTGGGCATTGAGATAGATACCGAACTTGGATCTTTTTTGCATCTGACCGTTTCTCCTTTACAGATCGCACCTGAAATACCTGTTGGCGTTCTTGGGTTCCGGCCACCGTCGGAATTACGACGTGAGGAGGGCCTCAGGATTGGGGTGTTGCTTCACCGACGCCATAGTAGCCTCGGTAGCTTGGGGGCAGCAGGGCGGCGACCCGACTCATCATCATGTCGGACAGGTTTTCTAAAATCGGCCTGCTCAGCTTTCCTTCGATTATAGGGAGGGTGAAAGGCTCACCGAACGTGACTTTTATAGAGGTCATTGGGAATGCTATGCGCCAGTAGCCGGGCACATTTTCTGTGCCGGTTATCGCCACCGGCAGGATGGGGGCTTGAGAACGGGCTGCAATGTAAGCGGCGCCTGGGTGCCCCCGTATCATGCCCAAGCCCCGGCCGCGGGTGCCTTCTGGAAAGAGAACCATAACCCCGTCGTTTTTCAGGAGGTCCAGATTCCAGCGCAGCGCCTCGATGTCGGCTCCATCCCGGGCCGCCGGATGTACGCCGACAGAGCGCAAAAAATAGGCTGAGATCGGATTGGAGAACAAACTGCGTTTGCCCACGAAGTGCAACTGACGACCGATAGCGGCGGCCAACAAAGGCGGGTCGGCATTGCTCAAATGATTGGATATCACGATCAAAGGACCTTTCGGAGGCACAGCTTCCCTGCCTTCCACCTTCCATCTGCTGAAAGCTGAGAAGCAAGCCCAGGTCAACGATCTGCCTGTTATGTACCAGAACCCCATTAGCTATTTCCCATCACAATGCGCCAAGCTTCTTCGATGACTTGGGCAAGGCTTTTGTCGTCGGTGTCCAGCACCACCGCATCGGGCGCTGCCCTCAGCGGAGATGCGGAGCGGCTTTCATCCAGTTGGTCGCGGGCTATCAGATCATACAGCACCTCCTGGAAGCTGGCGGCGCTGCCTTGAGCCAGCATCTCCTGGTGTCTGCGGCGAGCACGTACTTCGGCGGATGCAACTACGAAAAACTTCAGCGGAGCATCGGGCAGCACCACGGCGCCAATATCCCGTCCAACCATCACCAGCGGTCCTTCAGCAGCAATCTGTTGTTGTTGTCTCACCAGGGCAGAACGTACCTCAGGGTACGTGGAAACCTGGGAAACAGCCCGGTTCACCTCTGGCCAGCGCAGTTCTTCACCCAAGGTGCGCTGCCCAACCAGAATCCGGCTGCCATCGGCGCTGTCGGGGCAGATGGTGGTGTTTTGGGCTATTTGGACCAACGCAGCTTCATCCTGAGCTCCTATGTTCTGCTCCAACGCCAACCAGGTTACCGCCCGGTACATCAGCCCGGTGTCCACGAGGGGGTATCCGAGCTTTTCGGCCAAAGCCTTGCCCAGAGCGGTCTTCCCCGCAGCTACTGGACCATCTATGGCAATCGTTTTTTGTGTTTCCATAACAGGGTCGGACAACAGTTGACGCACAGGTCGAGTCGAAGGCAAGGCGGCAAGCCAACGACATTATATTACAGTATCTCGTTATTCTTTTATATCCGGGCGCCGCCTGCATGTTATCAATCAAGCAAGTACAGTTGGCTTTAGGGAACCTCTGAACAACTCGCCTGAGGCCCGTCATTCCCGCCGCCTGAATCCCGTCATTCCCGCCCCCTGAATCCCGTCATTCCCGCCGCCTGAGGCCCGTCATTCCCGTCGCCTGAATCCCGTCATTCCCGTCGCCTGAATCCCGTCATTCCCGTCGCCTGAAGCCCGTCTCATTCCCGCCGCCTGAAGCCCGTCATTCCCGTCGCCTGAGGCCCGTCATTCCCGTCGCCTGAATCCCGTCATTCCCGCCCCCTGAATCCCGTCATTCCCGCCGCCTGAGGCCCGTCATTCCCGTCGCCTGAATCCCGTCATTCCCGTCGCCTGAATCCCGTCATTCCCGTCGCCTGAAGCCCGTCTCATTCCCGCCGCCTGAAGCCCGTCATTCCCGTCGCCTGAGGCCCGTCATTCCCGTCGCCTGAATCCCGTCATTCCCGCCCCCTGAATCCCGTCATCCCCGTCGCCTGAAGCCCGTCATTCCCGCCGCCTGAATCCCGTCATTCCCGCCCCCTGAATCCCGTCATTCCCGTCGCCTGAATCCCGTCATTCCCGCGAAGGCGGGAACCTCGCCCCTTCGTAGGGACGGGTTTCACGTCCATCCTCCGCATCCAAGGGGACTTATTCAGACTATCCTTGGAAAGTCCGTTTTTTGTAAGGTAGACAGATATATCCCATATCCCAGAGCATGATAGACTGATTGCGGCCTTGCAGGAAGTTTCCTGCTCCCTTGGGAGAGATATGAACTGGCTGGATATTGTCATTATAGTCATAACCGGCTTCGTTGCCATCACTGGCTGGAAGACGGGGGCTATCCATGTGATTGTAAGCGCGCTGGGGGTGATGGTGGGCCTGACCCTCTCCAGCCGTCTATATGAAGATGTGCAGCCGCTGTTTTCTTGGCTGAACTTGGGAGATAATCTGGCCCAGATCGTTGCCTTCTCTGCCATCCTCCTCGTTGTGTTGATTGCGTCCTTGGTAATCAGCCGTTTCGTCCGAGCCATTCCCAGACAGTTCATGATGGGGTGGGTGGACAACGCCTTGGGTTTGACCTTGGGGGTAGTTGTCAATATGGCTGTGTTGTCCTCGCTGCTTTCTGTGCTCCAGAGCCACCCGATATTGGGACTGGAAACCACCATCTCCGATTCAACATTGGGCAGCTTCTTAGCTGACAAGTTCGATGTGGTGATAAAAGCTGTCGGGTTCCTTCCCGATGATCTGGGAGTCTAAGCCGCCCCTGCGCCACCCGCACTGAACCCCAAAGGCCCCGGCTGTCGTTCCGCCCCCCTCGTCATCCCGAACCCCCCCACCGTCATTCCGAACTCCCCCACCGTCATTCCGAACTCCCCCACCGTCATTCCGAACTCCCCCACTGTCATTCCGAACTCCCCACCCGCTGTCATTCCGAACTCCCCCACCGTCATCCCGAACCTCCCCCCACTGTCATTCCGAACGGAGTGAGGAATCTAAGATGCCCCTCAGACGAGGGTTCGTTGCTCCGACTACGTGGTCTGTGTCTAGGATTTTAGATTCTTCGTCGTGCGCTCCTCAGAATGACAGGGGGAGGGTGCTCCTCAGAATGACAGGGAGGGAGGCGTTCCTCAGAACGACACGGAAGAGGGCACTCCTCAGAACGACAGAGGGGAGGGTGCTCCTCAGAATGACAGTGGGAGGGCGCTCCTCGGAATGACACGGAGGGAGGGTGCGCCTCAGAATGACACGGAAGGAGGGTGCGCCTCAGAATGACACGGAAGAGGGTGTCATCCCGAACCCCTCGCCGTTATTCCGAACGCTCCCTTACTGTCATTCCGAACGGAGTGAGGAATCTAAGATTTCCCTTTGGAGGCCAGCCCATTCCTACGACGAGCCATCGCATGAGCAGCACCTTAGATTCTTCGGAGTGCGCTCCTCAGAATGACAGGGAGGGAGGCGTTCCTCAGAACGACACGGAAGAGGGCACTCCCCAGAATGACAGGGGGGAAGGCGCGCCTCAGAATGACAGGGAGGGAGGCGTTCCTCAGAATGACAGGGGGGAGGGCGTTCCTCAGAATGACAGGGGGGGAGTGCGCTCCTCAGAATGACAGGGGGGAAGGCGCGCCTCAGAATGACAGAGGGGAAGGCGCTCCTCAGAATGACAGGGATGCATTGGCATTCCGAACGGCCCCCCGTTGTCATTCCGAGTCCCCCTTATGTGATTCCGAACGCTCCCCTACTGTCATTCCGAACGCTCCCCTACTGTCATTCCGAACGGAGTGAGGAATCTAAGATTTCCCTTTGGAGGATGGTTCATTACTACGACGAGCCATCGCATGAGCAGCACCTCAGATTCTTCGGCGTGCGCGCCTCAGAATGACAGGGAGTGAGGCGTTCCTCAGAACGACACGGAAGAGGGCACTCCCCAGAATTACAGGGGGGAAGGCGCGCCTCAGAATGACGGGAGAGAGGGGCTCCTCAGAATGACAGGGGGAGGGCGCTCCTTAGAATTACGAGGCGGGCGGGGACGGGGGGCCGTGGGGTGACGATGAGGGGGAGGGAACCCGCAGAATAGCACCAAGATACAGAGACGGTCATCCGCATTTCTCATGGATTGCGGACCGGGCACGTCCGCACTTCACCGGGCACGCCCGCACTTCTTCAGGTATGGGCTTACTTCTCTTTGTTGAAACATTTACTGCTGGTATTATAATATGAGCTATGCTGAGTTCATCGGTTCTGGTGCTAAACCTGAACTACGAGCCCATCAACGTTTGTAATGTACGCCGGGCGGTTGTACTGCTCAGTAAGGGGAAAGCTGAGCTTCTGGAAGATGGCCGTGGTGAAATCCGCACGTCCAGGTTGACCATGATAATACCGTCGGTCATTCGCTTGGTATACCTCGTGCGTCGCCCCTTTGTGCGACGTAAGCTGTCCAAGAAAGAAATCTTCCTCAGGGACAGGTACGTATGCCAATACTGCGGGCTCCAGACCAAGGAGCTGACCTTGGACCATGTGAAGCCCAGGCAGCAAGATGGCGGGAATAGCTGGGAAAACATCGTCAGCGCCTGCGGTCCCTGCAATCGCCGGAAGGCGGGACGCACCCCGACTGAAGCCGGAATGGACCTGATGCGAACGCCCAAAGCCCCCTATCCAAGCCCATATTATCTGCTTCACAACCGGACCATATATGATGAGTGGCAGAAGTTCATACCTTGGGTCCAGATGGGGACGGCAGACCAGCCGATATCCTGATCTATGTTATATCCGAAAGGAGCAACCCCATGACCACACGAGCGCCATTTCTGAGGCAGTCCTATGGCGCGTATCTTCACAGAGATGTACCTGAAGAAGATGGAGAGTTGACACATGTGGGGCAGGGCACGCCCTTGGGTGAATACCTGCGCCGGTTCTGGCAGCCGGTCGCACTATCTTCGGAGCTGAAGGATGTGCCGGTGAAGGTGCGGATCATGGGGGAAGACCTGATCGTCTTCCGGGACCAGGGCGGCCAGGTCGGACTGATGGAGCTCCACTGCTGCCACAGGGGAACATCTTTGGAGTTTGGATTGATATCCCCAAAGGGCATCCGGTGTTGCTACCACGGATGGCTATATGATGTGGATGGCACAATTCTGGAAACCCCAGGGGAGCCGGCGGACAGCACCTTGAAGGAACGCCTTTTCCATGGCGCCTATCCTGCCAAGGAACACAAGGGGTTGGTGTTCGCCTACATGGGACCGCCGGATAAAATTCCGCCTATGCCCAGATATGACACCCTCACCGTGGAAGGGGAGCCCGGTTACCGGCATTGGGAGGTGGACGGGGGCAAGTTCTTCCTGCCGTGCAACTGGCTGCAGGTGAAAGAAAACAGCATGGACCCCATACACACCGCCTTTTTGCACACCATCATCAGCGGCGCCCAGTTCACCGAACAGTTCGGGGCCATTCCTGAGCTGGATTATATGGAAACTCCCACCGGTATGGTCTATATGGCTACCCGGCGCGTCGGCAACTATGTGTGGGTACGAATGAAGGACTTCATCCTTCCCAGTCTTCACCAAGTGGCGCCCGATTCTGAAGATGCCAGCCGGGCCCATGAGTTTTCCAGGCCGTGGCTGACCCAATGGGGAGTGCCGGTGGATGACCATGGCACCATGAACTTCAGGCTCCGGCACTACACCGATGAAGAGTGGGACCGGGGAGAAAAACGACCGCCTGTGCTGACCTTCGGACAAGCTTGTGATCGGCCCTACGAGGAGCGGCAACGGGTTCCGGGGGACTACGACGCCCAGATGAGCATCCATTGGGGTATGTCCCGTCATGGTTTGGAGCATCTGGCTGAAACCGACCGGGGTGTAACTATGTTCAGGAAGCTCATCCGCGACGGAATTGCTGCTGTGAAGCAGAATGAAGATCCTCCTGGGTTGATCCGGGATGAAAATGAGATCGTTCGCACCTACGCCAATAACACGGTGCGGGAGGTATCTCCTGCTGCTACGGAACAGGAGGACCGGCAACTACTCCGCAACATCGCCCGTGAAGTGGGAGAAAAGTACGTCAGCGAACCCCCGTCCTTATAAGCAGGCCCGGATATGCCCGGCGGGGGGGCGGCGGGCTAGGGCGTGTTCACACAATAATGGATGAATAAGCCATGGTACACATGATGTTCAACGAAATCCGAGGGTATGGCTGCGTCATGCAATCTGATTTCGGTGAACCCTTCACTTCCCAAAGCATTTAGACGTGAGACACTCTCTCCGTTTTCCCGTGCGATCACTGTGTAATAGCGTGAACAGGCCTTAATCCAAGAATTGCATGAACACCTGGTTGCTGAGGAAAACGCCCGCACTGGTGAGGCGCAGGCGGCCTGCGGTTCCCCCGGGAAACGGAGGGGAAGCGCTTGAAAGAACAAAAAGCGATGAAGGATACTCTGCGGGAAGAAGGCGAGTTTCTACAGTTGCTGTAAAAAAATGAAGCTCAGCAGTTGCAGCACATACCAGGACAGCTTGTAGAGTTGGCGAACATATGTGGGCTGATCCTCATCTTGATATACAGGGATACCACGGCGATTGCCAGTAGCGCCGTATGAAGAGAGAATTGTAAGGTATGTGTGGATCTGCCGAGTGAAGACGAGACCAAGAATAATGGCAAGGAATCAGGAGCACGGCCGGAGGAGGTAAGCCATGAATTTACCTGACAGTCAAGAAGCCAAATTAAATCGATCTGAAGCGGTCTTGGCAGGCCTGCTCCATGCGCTTGGTGGAACAGTACCCCGTAGCAAGCTCGTTAAGTTGACCTACCTGCTGGATGGGGCGAATTACGGTCTTCGTGGGCAGACCATGACCGGATTCGAGTACATATGGGATAATTATGGTCCGAACGCTCAGGGCAACGGGATAGTACGTCGGTTGGACGAGATGATAGAGGCCGGAGTGATCTCCATGCGAGAAAAAAAGGGAACACGAGGACCTGCATATCTCTACAGAATCGATCCTTATCGTGACCCGGCTAGCCTGCCCCTCTCCAGCGACGACTGGGTAGAGATACACACTACGGTCTATAAGTATGGAAAGCTGAGCACAGAAGAGGTAGTAAAGGTCTCTAAAGACACTGAGCCGATGCGTGAGATTCAGCAGTATGACACACTCAAATTTGCTCAGGCCCCCCCGTTGACAACAGAAGAAGTTAACGCTGATCCCTTCTGGCGGGAAACCATGACGGCGATGGATGATAAGTCGAACCGTATTAGCATAGAAGCCCTGCGATCCCTGGTTGGCTAACAGACTTAGCCTTGGCGTAGATAGTCCCGCCCATCGTTTTTACGCCTCGCTCGGAGGAACAGAGCGCGCAACCGTAGACGCGGCGCTGGATTACATCAGAGATGTCCCTTTTGAGCACGGTAGCATCATCACCAGGCGTTTATCATCGCCTGTCGTTGTGTACGAGTACAACGATGGGAAGTGGCGCATTTCCTACAGCTTAAGTTTTCTCCCAAGTCAGGCAGTCTACGAGATCAGCATATGGGCCATCGCTCATGCGTGACTGGTTGGCGGTCGTCTGAGTCGCCGACATAATTGCTGACGATGCCCGGCGGGCTAATCCAAGAATTGCATGAACACCTGGTTGCTGAGGAAAAGGCCCGAGCTGGTGAGGCGCAGGCGGTCTGCGCACTGCTCCAAGAGGCCGGCTTCGGTGAGGTCCCGGACTTGGTCCGGGTAAACATCCCAAGGGGATTGACCGAACCGAAGCCGGAAACGGTCAGCATCCAGACCTTCCAGGAGGCGCAATCCCAACAGCATCGTTTCAGCCATCTCCAGCTTGGCCCCGATGGTCTCGTAATCCGCCAAGGGGCCTGTGTCAGCCAGCTGCTTCCAATCCATTGTGCCGTCGACCTTACCGGTCATTGACGGCCATCTTTGGGAGCGTTCTATGTAGAGACGGGGTGAGCTTACACCCCAAAACCTGTGACCTTCCAAGGAAGAATGGCCCCCCGGCCCTACTCCCAGATACGGCCTGTTTTCCCAGTAGGTCAGGTTGTGGGAGCACTGATGCCCTGGTACAGCCCAGTTGGATATTTCATAGTGAACATATCCGGCTGCCTCCATGGTGGACCTGGTGTAGCTGTACATATCTGCCGATAGGTCAGGATCAGGTACGGGCAGGTGGCCTTGGTCCACCCACCGCTTCAGGGGAGTGCCTTCTTCGAGGGTGAGGCAGTACAAAGAAAGGTGGTCGGGCCCCAGTTCCAGCGAGGACGCTACCGAATCTTTCCACTGGTCCAGGGTTTGCTGGGGCAATCCATACATCAGGTCCAGGTTAATATTGGAGAAACCAGCCTTGCGGGCCAGCAGGTAAGCTTCCTTGGCTTGGGAGCTGTTGTGCCTGCGACCAAGCATCTTCAGGAAACCATCGTCGAAGGCTTGGACGCCGATGCTAATGCGGTTGACCCCCAAGCTCAACATCTTGTCCAGAAAGAAGGGGGTAATATCTCCAGGGTTGGATTCTATGGTGATTTCTGCGTCTGGGCCGACATCGAACCTCTGTGCAACCGCCTTCAGGACAGCTTCCATCTGGTCTACTGCCATGTAAGAAGGGGTGCCGCCGCCGAAGAATATGGTGGTTATGCCGGGATGGTCCAGTAGACGCCCCCACATCTCAAGCTCGCGCACCATCGCATCTACATAGGGGCCTTTCAGATCATCTATGCCCTGAAATGTGTTGAAGTCGCAGTAGGGGCACTTGGTATGACAGAAGGGCACATGGATGTACAAAGAGATGCCTGCGGGGAACCTTGTTTTGGAGGAAGGCGCTGCTTGAATCACGGCGATACCTTATACGTTGAACAGGATGTTCATAACATCTCCGTCCTGTACCACATAGGTTTTGCCTTCCAAGCGGAATCGGCCCTCTTTCTTGACCTGAGGTATAGAACCCCACCGGGCCAGATCATCGTAGGTGACCACCTCAGCTCTGACGAAGCCGCGCTCTATATCGGTATGGATTTTGCCCGCAGCTTTAGATGCAGGGGTACCTACCTTGACCGTCCAAGCCCGTACTTCGTCCGGCCCAACGGTAAAGAAGGATATCAGACCAAGCAGCTTGTATGAGGTGCTTACGACCTTTTCCAAGCCCGGTTCTCCCAAGCCCATATCCCGTCGAAAGTCTGCTTCATCTTCGGGAGAAAGCTGGGTCAGCTCCATCTCCAGCTTGGCGCAAAGGCTCACCGCAGAAACATTGGCTGATTCAACGTTCCCGGACAGCCAGTCGGCCAGATGAAGCTGCTCGTCCAGATTATCTTCGCCGACATTGAATGCGATCAAGATGGGCTTGCTTGTCAGAAACTGGTAGTTGGAAATCAGCAGGTGTTCATCGGAAGAGATCTGCTGGTCTCGGAGATGCACATTTGCTTCCAGTTGGTCTTGGATCCGTTTGAGGAGGGCTGTCTCTTTCAGGAGAACGTCGCGCTCTTGATTGCGGGCGCCTTTCATCCCAGCTTCGATGCGGGCCAGCCGTCGCTCCAAGATGATCAGGTCAGAAAGGGCCAGCTCCGCTTGCATAGCTTCCACATCCCGGCGGGGGTCGATGGCGCCGGCTGCATGAGGCACGGAAGGATCGTCGAAAGCTCGCACCACGTGAATGAAAGCATCGGCGCTTTGAAGAAGATTCAGGTACTGCCCGCCGATGCCCGGTCGGCCTTCTCCTTCGGTAGCTGCTGGGACATCCCAATAGGTGACTTCCGCGTAGGTCACCTTCCGGGGTTTGTACATATCGGCCAAGGTTGCCACTCGGACATCCGCCATGCGGGTAGCCCCCACCAACACCTCTTGGCGAGAGCTACCCACGGATGATGTTTCCGACCGTCCCCTGGTCAGTGCTGACAGCAGGGTGCTTTTACCGCTTTGGGGGAAGCCAATGATGCCGATTTCCATAGCTACTAAGGATACATGCTGCCCTTGGTACGCTACAAGTCCTCAGATACGATCAGCTTGCCCACCGGGTCTACGCATCTGCCCGGCGCCCCCTCCCTGTGCGGTAGCTCAGGATGAGCAGCGCCGCCATCAGTGCCACGAAAGATACGCCGCCAACAGGAGCTACGATAGCTATCAGGAGATTGATGCCTTCAGCTTCGGTCAAGGTGATCTCCATGGTGGCATCAGGTTCATCGAAGGGTTCCGGGGCGCCGGGACCCGTTCCGGAACCTTCCTGCAGGCGCTTGCTGGTCACATCGCCCATTCCTTCGATGGTTGTCAAAGCTGCCGCGAAACCCGTTCTGAAGACCCGCAGAACGATGGACGCCCTTTCATTCCCATCTTGGGTCGTCACAATCACCTGGTCCAACTCTCCGTCCAAGCTCCCGACCAAGGCCTTGATGTCATTCACCGCCCGGGTAACATCGGAGGGCTGTATTTCCAGCGTTACATATGGGGGCCGTCCGAGGCTGTCCCACAGAGAATACAAAGAGACGGTGATGGTAGCCATATCAACGCGACGTTCCAGATAGTTGAGCTGTCCTTGCAGGCGTTCCACGTCGGACCGTATGCGGCTGAGCTGGCGTTCGATGGCTAGGACATCTGCAACTCCGGTTGCCTTATCCAGAAGGGACAGCAAGCTTTGTTCTTCTCGGAGGGATGTCTTGAGCCGGGCATTCAGGTCGATGAACTCTTCGGTTACATCGTCGCTGCCTATGTGCTTACTATCCACCTTACCCAGCAAGGAAATCTGATCGATGACATGGTAAAAGCTGGCTTGAGGGACTCTTATGGTGATGGTTGCATATCCTCCATCGTCGGACCCGGATGTGGACAGCACCTCCACATAGCCGCCGAAGCCTTCGGCGATGGTCCTGACCGCGACAGCAGCTCTCGATACAACCTCGACCTGCACAGAGATGGATGCAGTCGAAATCACCTGGCGGTCAACATCCTGAGACCTCAATTCAGAAGGGCCGCTTTCAGCCACCGCACTATCTACGTTGAAGGCTTCTCTCGCGGCTTGTGCGCCGGACAGCGCCATGATTCCGGCGAACTCACCGCCGTCACCGACGGGAAGACCGGCGAGACCGGAATCATAGGCGGACCATTCTCCGTCTCCGTTTGATTCTGTCAAAGAGTCGTTGGTATCAGGGTTATTTGTACCGCATGCAACCAAAAAGATGGAAAAAGCAATCGCCAACAACCAAATATGCTTCATGGTAAGCTCCTCCTCATACATAAGCCTTTTCGGAACATAAGACGTAACCAGCCTTACAAATGTTCCTGAAGTGACGAGCAGGCCGAATCGGGAGCATCCCTTCGACCTTGGCAGCTACTGCGTTCTGTCCTCTTCATCCACCACATGGAAGGTAGTAGAATCCACCACCTTGGAAGGATCGGGCCTTGGAGAGCTTCGAGATGGTCCACCAGAAACTTTCCAAGGAGCATGTTCCTCCACCACATGCTGGGGAGCAAATGTTATAAGGGCCCATATGGCCAGTATCAGGAAAGCTACGTCTTCAATAAGCCCGATACCAAAGGGAAGAAAATCGGAAAGGATGCCGATGGGCGCCACAAAGTAAACGAGGGCGACGGGAACCAGAGCCCTCAGCAGGGAAGGCACCCGGCGGTCGAAGGTAAGCTTCCACACCAGGTGCATGATCCTGAACAGCCTGGGAATGAACCGAGGTGACAGGATCAGGAGGCATTGAAGGGCGAGACGCCATAACATAGAAGGTTCCTGAAGCTCTCCTCTTGATTATCATTATAATCTTCCTTATCGTAACTTAGAAGATGACCACCTGCGAGGCTCTATGCCCAGCTATGTGATCTACGGCGATGATTACCTGGTGTCCCAAGCTCTTAAGGACGTGGAGGACCAGGTCGGCCCTCCTGAGCTGTTGGATGCCAACTGCCACCGGTTGTCCGGCGATCAGGTCCATCTGGTGGAGATCAAAGGCATCTGTGCTGCCGTTCCTTTTCTGGCAGAACGGCGGTTGGTCATGGTACAAGGTCTGCTGGGAGCTTTTGATGACGGGCCCGGCAGCCGCAGGCCATCCACCGCCCAGAGCAGGCGAAGAGCATCGGGGAGACAAGAAAAGAACGGCTTGGGAGAATGGGCGGGACTGGCAGAATACATAAAGGACGGGATGCCTCCAACCACCCTCCTGGTGTTTGCCGATGCCAAGCTGACCCACCAAAACCCGCTGCTAACGAGTCTCCAAGAGGTGTGCCAAGTCCAAGAGCATCCGACTCCGATGGGGGAAGGACTGTCCCGCTGGATCAGGAAGTCCGCTAATGATAAAGGAGCACAAATAACGCCGGGAGGGATCCGAATCCTCAGCCAGCTTATCGGCAATAATCTGTGGACGATGGAAAACGAGCTGGAAAAGCTGGCCCTCTACGCTGGGGATGCCCCCATCGCAGAAGTCCATGTTACGTTACTGGTCTCGGAAGCTCGGGAATCCAGCATCTTCACCGCAGTGGATGCTCTGCTTGACGGCCGACCCGGCAACTGCCTCAAAATCATGCACCAACTGATGATCGACGGAGCGGAGATTCCGTACTTGGTAGCTATGATTTCCCGTCAACTCCGGTTGATAACCCTAGCCAAAGACCTTTCAGAAAGCGGCTATCCTCCCCAAGAAATAGGCAACCGCTTGCGCATGACCCACGAATTTGCCCGCCGCAAGACCTTGGACCAAGCCAAGCGTTTTCCTTGGCCCGTATTGGAGCAGTTGTATGCTGTGCTGCTAAAAGCTGATCTGGCGGTGAAAACGGGCGGCATTCCCCAAGATGTAGCCATGGAGCTGGTGGTCAGCGAGATGTCCGGCTTGGTATCGAAAGCCCGCAGCAATCCAACCCGGAGCCGACCCTAGGGTGCGCCTTCTTGAGCGATGCTTTCGTGAGGGTTATAACAAGCCACCTTGTGGCCGGCGCCAACCTCTTCCAGCATGGGCTTGGGCTCGGTGCGGCAGTCTCGGATAGCCTTGGGGCATCTGTCCAAGAAGGGGCATTGGGCGGGCAGATTCAGCATATCGGGCGGGTTTCCGTCTATGGAAGCGAACCTCAGTTCAGGCCGGTCCATCCGGGGCAAGGACTGGAGGAGGGCAGTAACATAGGGGTGCTTGGGAGTACGAAACAGGGTCACCACATCGGCATATTCGACGATATCCCCAGCGTACATCACCGCCACTTGGTCAGCCATCTGAGCAACCACCCCCAGATCGTGGGTGATCAGGAGCATGGAAGACCCTTGGTCTTTGCAGTAAGCTTTGAGGCGCCGCAGTATCTCGGCTTGAATGGTCACATCCAAGCTGGACGTTGGCTCGTCGGCTATGATCACCTTGGGACCCAGGGCTAAAGCCATGGCCAGGACCACCCGCTGGCACATTCCGCCGCTCAGTTCGAATGGGTAGCGATATATTATCTCTCTGGGTTCCGGCAGGCCCATCTCCCGCAGGGTTTGTAAAGACAGGTCGGCTGCTTCCTTCTTCGACATATCGGTGTGAGCCAATATCTGCTCCTGCACCTGGTTGCCGACGCGCATCACCGGATTCAGCGCCGCCCTGGGGTCTTGGGGGATGAGCACTATATCTTTGCCCCGAACTTTACGCAGATCATTTTCATCGGCTGTCATCAAATCCAAGCCGGCGAAGGTAGCAGAGCCGCTGACCACCCGGGCGGTGGTGGGCAAGAGCTTCAGTATTGCCAAGGCGGTGGTGCTCTTCCCTGCGCCGCTTTCTCCCACCAAGGCCAGGATGGAATCTTCTTCCAGGTTGAAGCTGGCCCCGTTGACAGCTTTCACCTCACCTTCGTTGGTGAAGAAACGGATGACCAAATCCGCAGCTTCCAGAACAGCAGTCATCTAGCCACCCCCGGCGTTGGTTGTGCAGGGCGTATCTTTCAGGCACACCGCCTGATAATAACCCGCTTTGATCTCCCTTATGAGGTCTTCCAACCTGCTGATCTTGTTTTCGAACCGGGTTGCCGCCGAACCGATATGCGCGGGACGGTGGGAATCACTGGCGCCCACCATACCTGCACCCAGATGATGTGCCAGGTCCGCTGAAAAGGTGGTTTCGCCGTCGGATGCTCGCCCGTTCACTCCTTCCACAGCATCACAGAAGCTGAAGAAAGGGTCTGCAGAAGCTTCCTCGACCATGGTTCTGTACTCTGCGTCCAGGTGGGCGCGTTCTTTCCGGTACCTTCGACGATAGGGATGTGCAGCTACCATAATGCCGCCTGCTGCATCGACCTGCTGGCGTAGAAACTGGGGTTTGTGCATACCAAACACATAGGAATCCAACCCAAAGACAAGGACATGTCCGTCGTCGGTGTTCACCTCACAGCCGGGAAGCACCAAGAAGTTGTGCTTGGCAGCAAGGTCGGTTAGATCAAGCATGTCCCAGAATCGATCATGCTCGGTCAGACATACGCCATCAAGCCCGGCGTTTTTGGCAGCTTCTATCAGCTCATCGGGGCCCATGAAGCTATCGTCGGACCTAGGATAAGAGTGTGTGTGAAGATCAATGAGCACTACGAAGTTTCCGGTCTCCTGACACTAATCAGAGGTGGTTGGAACTCCTGCAGTTTCGCATTGAGAGTTGAGGGAAGTCAACCCTGATTCCCAGGAGCGGGCAGCAGTTCCGCAGATGCTGGATGCACCACCGGTGAGCTGGGCGACAGCTAACCTATTCAAGCATCTGGTGCGACAACAGGCGCTACGATGTCGCATCAAAGGCGACATGATTTATAGTAGTGTCAACCCTGATTCCCAGGAGCGGGCAGCAGTTCCACAGATGCTGGATGCACCACCGGTGAGTTGGGCGACAGCTAACCTATTCAAGCATCTGGTGCGACAACAAGCGCTACGATGTCGCATCAACGATGACATGATTTATAGTAGTGTCAACCCTGATTCCCAGGAGCGGGCAGCAGCTCCACAGATGCTGGATGCACCACCGGTGAGCTGGGCGACAGCTAACCTATTCAAGCATATGGTGCGACAACAGGTGCGACGATGTCGCATCAAAGACGACATGATTTATAGTAGTGTCAACCCTGATTCCCAGGAGCGGGCAGCAGTTCCACAGATGCTGGATGCACCACCGGTGAGCTGGGCGACAGCTAACCTATTCAAGCATCTGGTGCGACAACAGGCGCTACGATGTCGCATCAAAGACGACATGGTTTATAGTAGTGTCAAAGAGCGTGTCCCATAAACCCCCTTCCTGCGGGGTTGGCGAAGCAGTAAGCTCATAGAAACATCAGGCAGGTAGGACACTATGGCTTATAACCTTCTGAGTTGCGAGCGAGACCAGAGCTACTTGATGCCGCCGTCCATGAGGGATTGGCTGAGTGAGGGTCACTTGGCTTGGTTCATTGTAGATGCAGTAGGCCAGATGGATCTGAGGGAGTTCTATGCAGTCTATCGAAGTGATGGATGGGGTGCAGCGGCCTACGATCCGGGGATGATGGTGGCCATCCTGTTGTACGGCTACTGCCTGGGTGTACGCAGTTCCAGGCGCATAGCCCGTGCTCTGGAGGAAGATGTAGGATTCCGGGTGGTGGCGGCCAACCGGCAGCCAGACTTCCGTACCATCTGTCGCTTTAGGGCGGAGCGCGAGGAGGCGTTCGAGGAGCTCTTTGTAGAGGTACTGAGGTTATGCCATGAAGCGGGTCTGGTGAAGTTGGGGGTAGTGGCTCTTGATGGGACGAAGGTGGCAGCCAACGCGGCCCTGGCCACCAACCGGAGCCACCAGGCCATTGAAGAAGAAGTGCGGCGCATGTTGGCAGAGGCCAAGGCAACGGATGCTGAAGAGGATGCCCATTATGGTCCCGACCGGCGAGGGGATGAGCTACCGGAAGGGCTAGGGGGACGGACGGAGCGGCTCAAGCGCCTGAAGGAAGCCAAGGAACGTCTGCAGCGGGAGGCTGAAGCAGGAGCCAAGGCTGTCCAAGAGCACGTGGAGCGACGGCGGGCAGAAGAAGATGTCACAGGCAAAAAGAAGCGAGGGCGAAAGCCCAAGGTGGTAGAGCCACTTCCTACCGAAGGGGCGAAGGCTAATACCACCGACCCGGACAGTCGTATCATGAAGACCAGGCAAGGGTACGTGCAGGGCTACAATGCCCAGGCGGTGGTGAGCGAGGAGCAGATCATAGTAGCCGTTGGAGTGACCCAAGAGGCCAACGATGTGCAGCAACTGGAGCCGATGCTCCAAACCATGGCGCATACTCTGGAAGCAGCCGGCATAGAGGACCGGCCCAAAGCGGGCTTGGCCGATGCCGGGTACTGGAGTGAGGCCAACATCAGGGCTTGCCCCTGGCCAGAGATGCCTGAGCTTCTTATTGCCACCACCAAGGATTGGAAACAGCGGAAGCTGCTATGGGAGAAGGGGTGTCCCCGAGGGCGTATACCAAAAGGACTGAGCCCGAGGGACAGGATGGAGCGCAAGCTGCTGACAAAGCGAGGCCGAGCTCTGTACAAGAAGCGGGGTGTACTGGTGGAGCCGGTGTTCGGACAGGTCAAGGAAGGCCAGGGGTTCCGACGGTTTATGAGACGGGGGTTGGGCGCTGCACAGAGTGAGTGGTCGCTGGCAGGGACGACCCATAACTTGCTCAAGCTATGGCGCAGCGGCCAAGCGCCTTGGGACTGGGTCAAGGCGCCATGGAACTAAGAGAGTAGACGACCTTTCTGGGGGCCGACAAGTGGCCGGTGCAACTGGACGGGCCAACCTCTGTTGAGGCGCATCGCTCCCACACCTGTGTTACTCAACCCGCCCACCGGTCTATGAGACAAACTCCAAAGAGGGATATAAAGCGAAAATTTTAGCACGGAGGTGCATTCAGTGTCTGTGCGCCGGTACGAAAAGTCCGACAGTGCAGGTGCCCTGCTTTCCCGGATATACGTCCGGTTCTTGGAAGAGTACGGCCCCCAAGGCTGGTGGCCGGCTGCCACCCCTCTCGGGGTGGTCTTGGGAGCTATCCTGACCCAATCGGTGGCGTGGCGAGGGGTGGAGCGTGCGCTGAACAACCTCGAAAGCGCAGGGTGCATGTCAGTGGAAGCTTTGCGAGACATCCCGGAAGCAGATCTGGCTGACCTGCTCAGACCGTCGGGCTACTTCAATGCCAAAGCCAAGAAGATCAAAGCTTTTATCCATCATCTGGTGGACCATTATGATGGGGACCTGGATGCAATGCTGGGCAGACGTACGGAGGAGCTGCGCCCGGAGCTCCTGTCTATCCACGGAGTAGGTGAAGAAACCGCCGACGACATCATCTTATACGCAGCTGGGCAACCATCTTTTGTTATCGACAGCTACACCCGTCGGATAGTGAAGCGCCTTGGCCTGGAACCTTCGAATGAGAAGTACAGTAGCTATCAAGCAATTTTCCATGGAAACCTGCCCTCAGATGCTGAGATGTTCAATGAATACCATGCTCTGCTGGACCAACATGCCAAGGCGGTCTGCCGCAAAGAGCCCCAGTGCGCTTCCTGCTGCCTCCGCGACCTGTGCCCCACCGGGGCGGAGCGCACCGCGAGGTAGTCATCCCCTGATTGGCGGTTCGGTGGCGAGGATCCGGGGAGGGTTAGAAACCCTCCCCTACAGGTCTGTCGCAGATATGGGGGAGGGGGCAGCCCCTTGGTCTACGCTTTCCCAGCTTGGAATTCTGCGAGATGCGCCCGCGCTAACTCTTGACAGTGTGGTATCACCCGGCTACGATAGGTGATGCGGCTCCACAATATGCCGCACATGTGATTATCCCGCAATGGGAGCTTGGGGGCCGAATAGGCCCCCTTCTTTTTTGGGATGGTTCTCAAAATGCCACTAAGAACAGCCATATTTGTTGACGGAGCAAATTTCCGCGGTAACCTTCGGAATTTTTCCTTTGCATCCGATTCTGCTAAGTACCGCAACTACAGGCTTGAAGAGCGCCACTTCGACTGGAAAAAGTTCTACGACGGGGTACTCGGGAAATTCAACCAAGCAACCAATTGGGAACATCAACTGATACGAGTTCACTGGTACAACGCTGAAAGCATATCTCCATGGATCCCATCTGATGCGCAATGGAAATCGGCCCAACGAGTGGTAGAGCAGCATCCTGAGATCAACGGGCTTACGCCCCAGCGGGTGGTTGAGCTGGCTCATGGTTGGTACACCGATGAGCGGAATTACTTCGAGCGATTGAGAGAAGACGTCTTCGAAAATATCCAAAGGCAAACGGATTTCTTGGAATTTCGGTACGTGGGGCAATACCAGGTCCATCCCTTGCGCGTACATCGTATCGAGCAGGATGAAAATGGGGAGATCAGATACTTGGGCGTCCAGGTTGGAGAAAAGGGCGTGGATACTGGTATCGCCGTGGACATGATTGCGAAGATGCCCCATTACGACGTCGCCATTCTGGTCAGTGGGGATGCTGACTTCCTTCCAGTAGTCGGATACCTGAAGGACCACCTAAAGTACGTGTACCAGTTCTCCGTGGCAAAGGGAGTCCCGCCGTCAATCCGGTACCTTTCTCCTTATCTCAAGGGGAAAGTCGATTGCTTTGCATCATACGATGAGGTAGATCTCCTTAGCCAGTATCTCAGAAGGTCCAGTGGGATTATTCCACCGGCGATACTTGAAGCTATCGACGCTAGGACATCTAAGCTTTCAGGGTAGTATATTCAGCATTGGCCCAATTCCGGCGAGGATCCGGGGAGGGTTAGAAACCCTCCCCTACAGGTCCGTTGCAGATATGGGGGAGGGGGCAGGGAAACAGCTTGGCGTCCTGGCAGGTGAAGAGGGCGCAGTCTTGGCGGGGGCTTCTACCGGGATCTGTTCAGCGTGATCGCACGGCTGCCTGTGGGCTGGATGGGACGGTTGTTTGAGCCTCCGCTCAGCTTCCGCAAGTTTTCGATCTGCACAGGCGAGATGGATTTCAGCTCTTGCATGACATACCACTCGACCGGCTCGTAGCACGGCGGTGTTGTCTTTGAGCCCTCGTACCGGTAGTAGCCAGGTCTGGCCGGGACATAACCGGCGGCATTGAGCTCAACGCCAACAGTTAGCTCATAGCCTGCATCCGGGGCAGCATCAAGAATATCCTGCACCATGGGGCTGGGGTCTCCCATCTCAAACAACAGGCCCACCGCCGCCAGGTTGCCGCCGGCATCAGCATGGACCAGGTGGAGCTCCGCCGCAAAACTCACACCGTCTATCCAATGCTCCGAGGGCGAATGAAGGTGCGCCGACTCCAGATCGAATGTCCTCTGGCCGATGGTCAATGTGTTGCCCGGCGGGTAGTCGACATGCACGAACTTGCCGTCGTTTCTCACGGCGGTGGCGTTGCTGCGATAGGAAAAGGAAATGGGTCCAGAGTCGCCCTTCTCATACCCTGTAATATCGATCGGCGACTGCTGCTTGCCGTCGCCGCAAGCTCTGAAATCTTCGTGTAAGGATGCCCAATGTTCTGGGCCGGACGAACCGGCGTATCCCCACTCGGCCGCGTGATCAGTCATCGGCGCATCCTCTCCACCGCAGGCTGTAGCTGCGAACGTTGCCAGCGTTGTGCTGGCTAGAATCAGTGAGGCGATTTTCATCGTTAGCTTCATCCGACGGTTCCCAGCTGATTCTAATAAGCCAACACTGCATCGTCAATCCGGCTGGGGGTGTGTAACCGTTCAGCCCCCATGAGCCGAACCTTGAGGGCCTCCCCAAATCGCCGTTCATACCCCACCCCCTCCCGTCATCCCGAACGCCCTCAATGTCATCCCGAACCCACCGGTAGTCCCCGAATGGTGAATGCAAGCCCCGCCTGTCATTCCAAACCCACCCCTGTCATTCCGAAACGGAGTGAGGAATCTAAAATGCTCCCTCCAATGGCCGCTTCATTACTACGACGGTCCTTCGTGTCAGCCAGCATCTTGGATTCTTCGGAGTGCGCTCCTCAGAATGACATGGGGTAGGGGGCACTCCCCAGAATGGCATGGAGGAGGCGCGCTCCTGCCATTCCGAACCCGCCACCCCTGTCATTCCGAACGGAGTGAGGAATCTAAGGTCTGCCTCTGATGGCCGCTCCATTACTACGACGAACCAGCGCGTGAGCCAGCATCTTAGATTCTTCGGAGTGCGCTCCTCAGAATGACATGGAGGGGGCACTCCCCAGAATGGCATGGAGGGGGCGCGCGCCTGTCATACCGAACCAGCCACCCCTGTCATTCCGAACCAGCCACCCCTGTCATTCCGAATCGCAGTGAGGAATCTAACATCCCGGTCACCCACGATGGCTCGTCGTAGTAACGAACAGGCCATCAACAGAGCATCTTAGATTCCTCGTCGTGCGCTCCTCGGAATGACAGTGAGGGAGCACTCCTTATCCTCATTGTCACTCAGATGAAGAGACACTTCTTATCCCCAACGTCATTCAGATGAGGAGGCACTCCTTATCCTCGTTGTCATTCAGATGAGGAGGCACTCCTTATCCTCATTGTCATTCAGATGAGGAGGCACTCCTTATCCCCATCGTCATTCCAAGAACCGCCGCCCCCACTGTCATTCCGAACTGCCCCCACTGTCAACGAATTACCTAACATATACAATCCGACCCCGCCCCTGTCGTTCCGAACCCCCAATGTCATTCCGAACGGAGTGAGGAATCTAAGGTCTGCCTCTGATGGCTGGCTCATTTCTCCGACGAGCTATGATGTGAGCCAGCATTTTAGATTCTTCGGAGTGCGCGCCTCAGAATGACAGGGGGGAAGGGGGCGTTCCTCAGAATGACATGGGCAGGGATGCGCCCCTGTCGTTCCGAACCCGCCCCCCTGTCGTTCCGAACCCGCCCCCTGTCATTCCGAACCGCAGTGAGGAATCTAAAATCCCGGTCACCCACGATGGTCCGTCGTAGTAACAAGCAGGCCATCAACAGAGCATCTTAGATTCCTCGTCGTGCGCTCCTCGGAATGACATGGGGAGGAAGGTGCTCGTCGGAATGACATGGGGAGGAAGGTGCTCGTCGGAATGACATGGGGAGGAAGGTGCTCGTCGGAATGACATGGGGAGGAAGGTGCTCCTCGGAATGACATGGAAGGGATGCGCCCCTGTCGTTCCGAACCCGCCGCCCCTGTCATTCCGAACCTGCCACCCCTGTCATTCCGAACGGAGTGAGGAATCTAAGGTCTGCCTCTGATGGCTGGCCCATTACTACGACGAGCTGTGATAGGAGCCGGCATCTTAGATTCTTCGGCGTGCGCGCCTCAGAATGACAGGGGGAGGGGGCGTTCCTCAGAATGACAGGGGGGAAGGGGGCGCTCCTCAGAATGACGGGGGGAGGGGGCGCTTCTCAGAATGACGAGGGAGGAAGGGGATTCTCAGAATGACGGGGGGGAGGGGGCGCTACTCAAGATGACAGGGGGGAGGGGGCGCGGCCGGCGTCGGTATGATGTTGACACTCAGAAAGGGCCGATAATATAATGATGGGTAACAACTGAATCCGGGACCGTAGGGGAGCTTGGTTTAGCCAGGCTGAGAGGGCGGCCGTTGGATGCCGCCGACCCTTGCGAACCTGATCTGGGTAATACCAGCGTAGGGAATTGGCATCCGTGGACATTCGGGTCTATGGTAACGAAGCTGGCAGCTTTTTGCGTATGGCACGACAAGCACATACCAAAATACAGACCCGGGGGCTGCACAAGACTTTCTACGAGCATGGCCCCCGTGTACCTTGCCTTGCCGGCATAGATTTCCATGCCAATAACAATGAACTGGTAAGCATCATCGGCCCCAGTGGGTGTGGGAAGAGCACTCTGCTGAACATCATCGCCGGCTTGGACCAACCCGATGCCGGCACGGTGGAGCTGGACGGTGATCCTCAACATCATAGGTTGGGGTCGGTCGGGTATATGCAGCAGAAAGACCTGCTCATGCCGTGGCGCAATGTGCTGGACAACGCCATATTGGGCCTCGAAGTCCAAGGCGTCCCCCGGCAGGAAGCTCGGCGGCGGGCCAGAGAGCTGCTGGGACCCTTCGGACTTGAGGGGTTCGAAAACTACTACCCTCATGCACTGTCAGGAGGGATGCGCCAACGGGCAGCGTTCTTGCGCACTGTTCTGGTGGGCCATGATGTGGTTCTCTTGGATGAACCCTTCGGCGCACTGGATGCCCTCACCCGGTCGCAGATGCAATCGTGGTTGCTGGGATTATTGGAAGATCTGAACAAGACCATCATCCTGGTAACCCACGATGTGGATGAAGCCCTGCTGCTGTCCGACCGGGTATATGTGCTGACAGCCAGCCCAGGCGCCGTCAGCATGGTGGCTGATGTCGGGCTTCCCAAACCTCGAAACACCGGCATGGTCGGGGACGGCACATTCATATCTCTTAAACTGGAACTGCTATCTGCCCTCCGAAATGAGAACCACCGCAGGGGAGAGTCCGCACCATGTTAGAGCGGATGGGCAACATCGGCATCGGTGGCTTTTTGGTCAAGTGGGCTCCCACAGGTTGCATAGCTGTTGTGGCGCTGGGCATTTGGGAAGCGGTGGTGATATTGGAGGATGTGCCCAACTGGAAGCTGCCTGCTCCTTCGGCGATTGCATCTGAGCTATGGACTGAGCGAACCAACCTTCTGGGACACACATGGGTGACCCTGCAGGAAGTGCTGCTGGGGTTCGGCATAGCATTATCTGCGGGCGTGATGCTGGCAACCTTGATTCATATGTTCCTCACCATGGAGCGGATCATATATCCGCCGGCCATCGCTTCACAAACCCTGCCCATCATCGTCGTAGCTCCTTTGCTTCTTGCTTGGGTGGGTTATGGCCTGCAGCACAAGGTGATCGTGGTTGCGCTCATATCGTTCTTCCCCATCGTGGTGAATACGGTCGATGGCCTAAAATCGACTGACAGGGACCTGTTGGACTTGATGAGAGCACTGGGTGCAAACCGGTGGCAGATACTCATCAAAGCTCAGGCCCCCCATGGACTGCCCTCTATGTTTTCGGGCATCAAGATAGCTATAACGGCAAGCGTCATTGGTGCGGTGGTGGGTGAGTGGGTTGGTTCCAGCGAGGGATTGGGGTACTTGGCTATCAGGTCCAAATCCCAGTTCCTTACCGAACGGGTGTACGCTGCCATCTTTCTGTTGGGTGTGATGGGTGTGGGGTTGTTCTTGATCACAGGACTGGCCCAGCGGCTGCTGATACCTTGGTATGACCGCCAGTATAGGCGGCCGACGAGGTGAGCCGAAAAAATATGTTCAGGAGGTTGTCACATGATGATCCGCGGAAGAAAGAATGTTCTTTGGGTGCTTCTGGCGCTGTTATTGCCGCTCGTTGCTGCTTGCGGCGGGGGCGAGACTGAGGTCACCAAGGTCCAGTTCGCTTTGGACTGGTACCCCAATGCCAACCATGCAGGGTTATATGTAGCTATCGAGAAGGGTTACTTCGACGAAGAAAGCCTGGAGGTGGAGATGTACACACCTTCCGACCCTTCGACGGTTAATGCCACGGTTGCATCTGGGTCCGATGATTTCGGCATCAATTATCAACCTGATGTTCTCATCGCCCGTTCCCAAGGTCTTCCTGTGGTTTCGGTAGCTGGGATAGTGCAGCATCCCCTGAACTCGGTCCAGAGCTTGGTGTCATCCAACATCACCAGACCCAGGGACCTGGTGGGCAAGAAGGTGGGATACCCAGGAATTCCCACGAACGAGCCTCTGCTGGACACCATGCTCAAAGCTGATGGCGTTGAAGCCGGCTTGGATGCTGTGGAGCTGGTAAATGTTGGCTTCACCTTGGCTGAATCTCTCATCGATGGCCGGGTGGATGCTTGTATAGGCTGCTACTTCAGCCATGAATCAATCCTGATGGAGAACCAAGGATACCCGGTAAACGTAATGCGCCTCGAGGAGTTCGGCGTACCCGACTACTATGAATTGGTGCTGGTAACCAGCGAAGATATGCTGAAAAACAACCCCGATGTGGTCCAGAGATTTGTGCGGGCAGTGACTCGCGGGTATGCGGATGCGGCTGCCGACCCCGACGGCGCCATAGAAATACTTCTCAACGCCACCGGCGACGAGGTGGACGAAGCTATCGAACGACCGGGCATCAAGGTAATTGCACCTCTTTGGACAAATGGGAACCCGGCGGGTACGCAGACAGAAGAGAAATGGGCCAACTTTGCCCAATGGCTGTTGGATAACGGCCAGGTGGATGAACCAATAGATGCAAAAGCGGCATTCACCAATGAATTTGTTGAAGCAGGCGCTCCCTAGGGCAAATCCCAGCCAAGAGCGCCGGTGAACCATGCCATCCGGGAGGCCGACAGATGAGCTTGACTGACGATCTACGCAGCAGCGTGGGCGCATTGTGGAACAAGACGGTAAACCATCCCTTTGTGATCGAACTGGGAGATGGGACCCTACCTACTGACGTGTTCAATATTTACTTTGAGCAAGACCACCTGTTCATCAGAGACTGGGTTGCCCTCATGTGTGCAGGGGTTGCCAAAGCGCCGGACTTCGATGCTGCCCGGCCTCTTGCAGCTTTTATTCACCTGGCGCTTGGGGGCGAGGAGGGGTTGTTCCAAGAATATTTTCGCGAGTATGGAACATCCCCTGAACAGGTGGCGGCCCTGCAGCCCCTGCCCACCACGATGGGATACGGCAGCTACCTTCGTAAGATCGCCGCCCAAGGCAGCTACTACCAGATAATCACCGCTCTTTTGGGCATCGAATGGCCCTACTTGCAGTGGGGCCAACAACTGGCGGCCCAAGGAAAACAGCCGGACAACAAGTACTACCGCACCTGGATAGACCTTCATGCAGGCCCGGACTTGGAAGGTCTCGTTACATGGATGCGCCATACTTTGGATACCGCAACGATACCCGATGCCGATGTGCTTAAAGATGTCTTCCTGACCGCTCTTCGTTATGAACACCTGTTCTGGGAGATGGCTTACCGAGGTGAACGATGGCCGGGGTAGGTGAGATTGCCAAGGCGATGACGGTGGCCGGGTCCGATTCCGGGGGCGGCGCCGGAGTGCAGGCTGACCTGAAGAGCTTCGCTGCATTTGGCGTTTATGGAACATCGGTGATAACAGCCATCACCGCCCAGAACACGATGACTGTTACCGACATCCATGAGGTGCCTGCGGAAGTGATCGCCGCACAAATAAAAGCGGTTCTCACCGACATCGGCGCCCATGCAGTAAAGACGGGTATGCTTTCCAGCAGCTCCATCATCGAAACCGTCGCTGGGGAGTTGAGCTATTTTCAGGTGCGCCGGCTGGTGGTGGACCCGGTGATGGTGGCCAAGAGCGGCGACAGCTTGCTGCGTGACGATGCGGTGGATGTGCTGCGAAAGAAGCTGCTGCCCATAGCGACCGTGGTCACCCCCAACATTCCCGAAGCTGAGGCGCTGACCGGGATGTCCATAAGTTCCTCCGAAGAGGTGCGCCGCGCTGCTGCCCGGATCGTCGAGATGGGTGCGAGTACGGTGGTGGTCAAGGGCGGTCATCTGGAGGGGCCGGCTGTCGACCTGTTCTATGACGGCAAAGAGTACCGCGACTTCTCTGCCGAGCGCATTAATACCAAGAACACTCACGGGACCGGCTGCACCTTTGCTGCATCGGTGGCGGCTGGGTTAGCCAAGGGGCTGGAGGTGGTGGATGCGGTAGCTGCTGCCAAGCTGTATGTAACCGAAGCGATCCGAACTTCCTTCGAGATCGGAAAGGGTCATGGCCCTTTGAACCATTTCCACCGGTGGTGGCAGCCGGCTTCGTGACATGAGCGCCCCGCCCGCGGCACACCTGTTTCACGCAGCATTTCGCCAGTGGCACTGCTCAGTCTGACGTCATCCCCCGGATGGTTTTCTGTATACATCAGGCCCATAAAGATTAGGGCGTATGCACACCAGGCCCGTATAGATCAGGCCCGAGTACATCGGGGCCGTATACACCAGGCCCGAGTACATCGGGGCCGTATACACCAGGCCCGGAGTACATCGGGGCCGTATACACCAGGCCCGGAGTACATCAGGGCCGTATACACCAGGCCCGAGTACATCGGGGCCGGATACATCGGGCCCGAGTACATCGGGGCCGGATACATCGGCGCCGGATACACTAGGCCCGGAGTACATCAGGGCCCATATACGTCAGGCTCGTGTACATCAGGCCCATAAAGATTAGGGCGTATGTATACCAGGCCCGTATAGATCAGGCCCGAGTACATCAGGCCCGAGTACATCAGGCCCATATACACCAGGCCCGTATATCAGGGCCCGTACACATCAGGGCGTGTATATCAGGGCCCATATACACCAGGCCCGTATATCAGGGCCCGTACACATCAGGGCGTGTATATCAGGGCCCATATACACCAGGCCCGTATATCAGGGCCCGTACACATCAGGGCGTATATATCAGGGCCCATATACATCAGGATTGAAGCAGGCGATCACCTCTTCACCCCTAACCCCAGCCAAGAGGTTCTTCGCAGCCAGCATACACATAGCCCTTCTGGCGCCATGAGAAGCGCTGCCCACGTGGGGCGTGATAACCAGATTATCCAACGTCAAAAGAGGGTCACCGGGGAGGATGGGTTCAGGCTCGGTAACATCCAGCCCAGCACCTGCTATCTGCCCCTCTTTCAGGGCAGCGTAGAGGGCGAGAGGGTCCACCACAGGCCCCCGGGCCATGTTGATCAGTATGGCCGAAGGCTTCATCGCCGATAGCTCTGCGGCGCTGATGAAATGGCGGGTCGTGGGTGTCAGGGGCACGTGAAGGGTAACAAAGTCCGAGTTTGCAAGGAGATGGGGCATCTCCACGTACCGCATATCATATTGAAATTCGATTTCAGGCTTCTTGGTCCTGGAGTAGTACAGCACCTTCATGTCGAATCCCCGGGCCCGCTTGACGACCTCCAAGCCGATCTTTCCCATTCCAACGATGCCGATGGTTGCACCGCTCACATCCGCACCCAGCCAGTGCATGGGATGAAAAGCCAGCTTCCAGTTGCCTCCCCGCACCCACCGGTCCCCTTCAGCCACCCTGCGGGCGGTTGCCATCAGGAGCGCCCAGGTGTGGTCGGCGGTGGACACGGACAACACGCCTGGGGTGTACCCGACGGGGATACCCTGTTTGGTGGCAGCAGCCACATCGACATTATCCGTCCCCGCGGCCATCTGGCTGACCACCTTGAGGTTAGGTGCGCCTGCCAAGGTGTCGGCATCGATCCGGTCCATGATGTTGGTCAGCACACCCGATACAGCCCTGATCTTCTCCTTCAACATTTCGGGAGCAGGGGGATATTCGTCGGGCCACACATCCATGTCGGTTTCGGCGGCGATCAACTCCAAAGCATCGGGGTGAATGCGGCGTGTAATAAACACCTTCGGAACAGCCATAAGTTCACCTCCCTGCTTCAGCATACCCGAAACCCCACGGGAATCACCCCCCCGCGGGGCTGCTACCCTGGTCAATCGATCTGGATGGAGGAGTATAGCCCCCGCCCGCGGGGGCTATACCCTGCCGGTCGACCGGACTAAGGAGCACACACGAATCATCGGTGCCCTCGCGGGGGCTAGGCATGGTGATGATTATGCTTGGATCTATTGTAGCTAAAGCTCCACCAGATTTTCCACAATGCTTCCTAAGATGGCGTGTCCATTGCTACGATGGTCCATAGCATGAGCCAGCAGCTTAGATTCTTCGGAGTGCGCTCCTCAGAATGACAGGGGAAGGGGATGTCATTCAGTATGACAGGGGGCACTCCTCAGAATGACAGGGGAAGGGGCGCTCCTCAGTATGACATTAATAAGGTGTCACTCCGAATCCGTCCCATGTCGCTCCGAACCCCCATTTGTCATTCCGAACGGAGTGAGGAATCTAAGGTGCTTCCTCAGATGGCTGGCCCATTGCTACGATGGTCCATTGGGTGAGCCAGCATCTTAGATTCTTCGGCGTGCGCGCCTCAGAATGACAGGGGAGGGGGGCGCTCCTCAGAATGACAGGGAAGGGGGGGCGCCTCAGAATGACAGGGGATGGGGCACTCCTCAGAATGACAGGGGATGGGGCACTCCTCAGGATGACATTAATAAGCTGTCACTCCGAATCCCCATTTGTCATTCCGAACGGAGTGAGGAATCTAAGGTGCTTCCTAAGATGGCCTGTCCATTGCTACGATGAGCTGGCGTGTGAGCCAGCATCTTAGATTCTTCGTCGTGCGCTCCTCAGAATGACAGGAAGGGAGCACTCCTCGGAATGACAGGGAGGGTGCGCCCTCAAAATGACGGGGGAAGGGTTATTCCGAACGCCCCCCACTGTCATTCCGAACCGCAGTGAGGAATCTGAAATGCTCCCCCAATGGCCTGCTCCGTTACTACGACGGTCCTTGGGGTAAGCCAGCACCTTAGATTCTTCGGCGTGCGCGCCTCAGAATGACGGGGGGAGGGGGAGCGCCTCAGAATGGCGGATGGGGAGGTGCTTCGCATAATGACGACAGGGGAGGGGGTCCTCAGAATGACAGGGGAGGGGGCGCTCCTGAGAATGACAGCGCAGGGGGGAGGGTGATGATTTGTGTTTTTTGCTCAGACTGTACGGGAACTCTGGGGATATATCGTTGACTTGGAAGGTCGACCTCAGTAACATTGTAGCTAGACAGCGTGTGCCGCGCTTCATGGCACATGACCAAAGCTAAATTTTATCACGATGATTGTTTTTGGGACCTGTCTACGGTGCAGAGGGGACCTGATGATCGAAAGCGATCACCGCAGCCCCTACGCCAACTGCATCCAGCTTGGGTACGCCAAAGAGATGGCTGACATGAAGCTCTTCGCTTACCGGTTCACAGTTGCGCCCCTTGCGGGGCCGGCCATCTCAGTTAAGGATGTTTCTTGGCTGGCAAGCCGGACCTGCGTTAACGAACGGAAGCTGAGTTATCGGTAAGGATGTTTCTTGGGTGGCAAGCCCGATCTGCGTTGTAGGGCGGAAGCTGAGCTGTCATTGACGTCTACCCAACCTCATGCGATACTTATTGTTGACCAATAGAGTCGACAATAGGCCGGTCCCGTATGGCTCCAGCTGTACGGATAGAATGGCAAACACAGACACCAAGGGGGATCAATGGCAACGCCGAAGGTTATCTCTCGAGATACTGGGGTTGATGATTCAAGTTACAAATACGGATTTGTGACCGATGTAGAAACCGAAGTTATCCCCCCCGGGCTCAACGAAGATGTTGTCCGGCTCATTTCTGCCAAGAAGAACGAGCCGGAGTTCATGCTTGAGTGGCGGCTCAAGGCGTACCGTCATTTCCTCACACTGGTTGAGCAACAGCAGGTCCCCAAGTGGGCCAACGTGGACTTTCCGCCCATCGATTTTCAGAAGATCGTCTACTACGCCGCACCCAAGCCGAAGATAACGCTCAAGAGCTTGGATGAGGTAGATCCGGAGCTTCTGGCAACCTACGAAAAGCTGGGCATATCCTTGGGAGAGCAGAAACGGCTGGCAGGGGTAGCTGTGGATGCGGTGTTCGACAGCGTGTCCATCGTCACCACCTTCAAAGAAGAACTGGCCAAGCATGGTGTTATCTTCTGCTCCTTCTCCGAAGCTGTTCAGAACCACCCCGACCTGATCAAAAAGTACCTGGGATCGGTGGTGCCCTACGCCGACAACTTCTATGCTGCCCTGAACTCGGCGGTGTTTTCTGATGGTTCTTTCTGCTACATACCGAAGGGCGTCAGGTGCCCCTACGAGCTGACCACCTACTTCCGCATCAACTATGCTGAGTCGGGCCAGTTTGAGCGGACCTTGATAGTGGCTGATGAAGACAGCTATGTCAGCTATCTGGAAGGTTGTTCAGCCCCCCAGCGAGATAATAACCAGTTGCATGCAGCGGTGGTGGAGCTGGTTGCTCATGATAATTCTGAGATCAAATACTCCACCATTCAGAACTGGTACCCAGGCGATGAACATGGTAAGGGCGGCATCTACAACTTCGTCACCAAGCGGGGCCGTTGCCAAGGGGTCAACTCCAAGATATCGTGGACCCAGGTGGAGACCGGCGCCGCAATAACATGGAAGTATCCCAGCGTCCTCCTGCAGGGGGATAATTCCATCGGCGAGTTCTACTCTGTGGCTCTGACCAAGGGGTACCAGCAGGCAGACACAGGCACCAAAATGGTCCACATGGGTAAGAACACCCGCAGCACCATTATCTCCAAGGGCATTTCGTCCGGCCACGGCAGCAACACCTACCGGGGTTTGGTCCGGGTCAACTCCAAAGCAGACAACGCCCGCAACTTCACCCAGTGCGATTCCCTCCTGATCGGCGATCAGTGCAGCGCTCACACCACACCCTACGTCGAGGTACGCAACAGCTCAGCGCAGCTGGAGCACGAAGCCTACACATCCAAGGTCAGCGAGGACCAGCTCTTCTACTGCAACCAACGGGGCATGTCCGTTGAGGAAGCCAATGCGCTGATCATCAACGGGTTCTGCAAAGAGGTGTTCAAGCAGCTTCCCTTGGAATTTGCGGTGGAAGCCACCCGGTTGATGGAGCTTAACCTAGAAGGAGCGGTGGGTTAGACGATGACCGATAGCCCAATACTTGAGGTCCGAAACCTGTGTGCAAAGGTGGGGGATACTCCGATACTTAAAGGGGTCGACTTTCGTGTGATGGCGGGGGAAGTCCATGCCATCATGGGCCCCAACGGTTCGGGCAAAAGCACGTTGGCCAATGTGCTGGCAGGTCACCCCTTGTACCATGTCACGGATGGCGAGGTGCTGTTCATGGGGCGCGACCTACTGAAGATGCCCCCCGAACAGCGGGCCAGGCAGGGGTTCTTTCTTTCTTTCCAACACCCTGTCGAAATTTCCGGTGTCCGATTGGACCAGTTCATGCGAGCTTCCTATAATGCAATCCGAAAAAGCCGCGAAGAAGAGGAGCTTGATGCCCTCAAGTTCGACCGGCTGGTCAAGAGTAAGTCCAAGATAGTGGAGTTGGACCCGGCCCTCATACGCCGTTCGGTGAACGAAGGGTTTTCCGGGGGAGAAAAGAAGCGGGCTGAGATCCTGCAGATGTCCGTCTTGGAACCCCTGCTTGCCGTCCTGGATGAAACCGACTCCGGTCTGGATGTGGATGCGCTGCGCATAGTCGCCCAAGGAATCAACCAGCTCCGGTCCCCCGGCAATTCCATTGTCCTTATCACCCACTACCAACGTATCTTGGAATATGTGGTTCCTGATGTGGTCAACGTTCTGATGGAAGGGCGATTCGTCAAATCGGGTGGCCGAGAACTAGCTCTGGAGATCGAAACCCGCGGTTACGACTGGGTTCAGGAATCGGAAAGCAGGGTCGGAGCCGGATCCTAGCGCCCCGGCTTTTATCATGCAGCAACCGACCACCTACGAAGCATCCTACCTGGAAGCCTTTGACGCTTTCCAGAAGGAACCTGCATCCCAGGACCCAGCTTACATCCGGTCAAACCGCCAAGGGGCGATGGAACGGTTCAGCAAGCTGGGGTTCCCCACTGCCCGCAGGGGCAACGAAGCTTGGAAGTACACCGATGTCGGACCAATAGCCCGGGTGCCGTTCCGGCTTCCCGAATCCCACCCAAGAAATCAGCCAAAGGCTGGATGGCTCAGACCCGTAGCTTTCGGTAAGCCCGATTGGCCCAAGCTGGTCTTTGTGGATGGCATCTACAACCATGATCTTTCAGGCGGGTCCGACGGTTCCAGTGGGGTCACGGTCTGCAACCTGGCAGAAGCGATGGTTACCCATGCCGATAAGGTGGAGCAGCACCTGGGACGAATAACCCCCTGCGATGATAATGGCTTCACCGCCCTCAACTCAGCATTTATTCATGATGGCGCCTTTGTGCATATACCCAGGAATTCGGCGGCAAAGGACCCCATCCTGCTTATCAACCTATCCTCGGGGGAGTGGGCGGATACGATCTGCCATCCCCGGGCTTTGGTGGTTGCCGAAGAAGGAGCCCAAGGGAAGATAATCGAGATGCACCGGTATGTAAAAGATGGCAGGTCATTGACCAATGCTGTGACAGAGATGGTCATAGGGCCCGGCGCCGTGGTCCACCACTACAGGGTGCAACAACAAAGCATTCAAGGTTATCATGTAGCCACCACCAAGGCGGAGCTGGCCCGCGACAGCGCCTTCACATCTGTGGCGGTGGATGCCGGCGCGCGGCTGGCCCGGAACAATATTGGCGTTCTGATGAATGGCGAAGGAAGCTCGGCAGAGCTGGATGGCTTGTACATGGTGGGCAGCTCCCAGCATGTGGACAATGAGGTGGTCATCGACCACACCTCCCCCTACACCACCAGCCGGGAGTTGTACAAAGGAATCTTGGATGGCAAGTCCCGGTCGGTGTTTCATGGCAGCATCATCGTTCGAAAAGGGGCCCAGAAGGTGGATGCCAAGCAAGCTGATAAGAACCTGCTCCTGTCGGATCAGGCAGAAGCTGACACCAAGCCCGCGTTCTGGATATATGCTGACGATGTGAAGTGCGGGCATGGGGCTGCCAACGGGCGACTGGATGAAAACGCCCTGTTCTACCTCAGGTCCAGGGGGATGGATGAGGCCACAGCACGGCAGATGCTGGTGCGGGCTTTTGCCAGCGAGGTCGTGGATAAAATCGATCTAGCCCCCTTCAGATCATACCTTGACCGGTTGGTTATGAAGGTCCTTCCTCAGCTCAGGCCCGCCGGAGCCTGACCAATAGACCAACGAAGGGAATGTATTTTAATGGAGTTACAATACATCGAGGTAGCTAAGGTGGATGATATTCCCGCGGGGGGCACCAAGCGGGTGCGCCCCGCCAAGGGTGAATACCTCTTGGTGTGCAACGTGGATGGCGAGTTCTTTGCTATCGACGATTTTTGTACCCACGATGGCTCTATTCTGGGATTTGGAGCGATGGAAGGCAAATTCATCGAATGCCCCCGCCACTTCGCCCAGTTCGATGTAACCTGCGGCACTGCTACAGGATTTTGGAAACACCTGAAGCCCGTACCCACATATCCTGTCCGGGTAACGGACGGTAATGTCGAGGTCGGGATTAAGGTCCGGTAGACCTATTAGGAAACCACCGAGGGGGCGCCGTGTTCGATGTACATAAAATCAGGCAGGACTTTCCAATCCTGTCCAAGCATGTCTACGGCAAACCCCTGGTCTATCTTGACAATGCCGCCACCTCCCAGAAGCCCCGGCAGGTGATCGAAGCGCTTGTCGAATACTATGAGAACTACAACTCCAACGTTCATCGAGGGGTCCACGCCCTGAGCATGGAAGCAACCCAGCGGTACGAAGATGCACGTCAAAAAATCGCCGATTTCATTGGCGCAGAAACCTCTGAATCGGTGATCTTCGTCCGGAACACCACCGAAGCTATCAACCTTGTCGCCAATACTTGGGCAGCCGCCAACCTGAAGCCCGGGGATGAAATTCTCACCACCGAGATGGAGCACCACAGCAACCTTGTGCCATGGCAGAAACTGGCTAAAGACAAAGGCGCTGTGCTCCGGTTTGTCCCTGTCACGGACCAAGGGACCTTGGATATCTCCAACCTGGATTCTTTGATCAACCAACGCACCAAGCTTGTGGCTTTCAACCACATGTCCAATGTGCTGGGGACCATCAACCCGGTGGACATACTCACCAAAGCTGCCCATGATGCGGGTGCTTTGGCGCTGGTGGATGGAGCCCAAAGCGTGCCCCATATGCCGGTCAACGTTGTTGACATGGACTGTGATTTCATGGCTTTTTCGGGTCACAAGATGATGGGGCCCACCGGCATCGGGGCGCTGTACGTCAAAAGGAACGTGATGGAGGAGATGGAACCGTTTCTGAGGGGTGGGGAAATGGTCAAACAGGTGTGGCTGGAGGATGCTACATGGAACGACCTCCCCATGAAGTTCGAAGCTGGGACTCCCAACATAGCTGACACCATCGCTCTGGGGGCTGCGGTCGACTACCTTCAAGCCTTGGATATGGCGCAGGTCAGGCAGCACGAAATACAGATCACCAGCTACGCTTTGGAAGCCTTTCGAGAGATACAAGAAGACCTGGAAATGTATGGTCCGGAAGACCTGAATATCCGGGGCGGAATAATTTCCTTCCATGCCCATGAAGTGCATCCCCATGACCTGGGAACCATGCTGGACCGTGAAGGCATTGCCATCCGGGCAGGGCACCATTGTGCAATGCCCTTGGTGCGGGACCGCTTGGGCAAAGCTGCCACCGCCCGGGCCAGCTTCTATGTTTACAACACCGAAGAAGAGGTGGACCACCTGGTGGCAGCTCTGAAGCGGGCACTGAAGTTCTTCAAAGGAACAGGCGCCTGAGGACCGTCGGAACAGGCTCCTTATCTCATCAGCGTTGATCTGATTCTATCGAGGTTGGACGTATAGAATGCAAGAACTCCCCATGGAAGAAATGGATGACCTCTACCAAGAGGTGATCTTGGACCACTACCGAAACTCCCGCAACAAAGCTCCGTTGGCATCGCCTGACATAGAGTACGATGGGTTCAACCCTTTTTGCGGCGACGAACTGGTCCTGCAGATACGGTTGGTTGACGGCGCCGTTCAAGATGCAGGGTTCCACGGCCAAGGATGCTCCATCAGCCAAGCTTCAGCATCCATGATGACGGACCTGCTCAAGGGCAAGACCTTGGAAGAAGCTCAAGCTTTGTCCGAAGCCTTCAGGCATATGATGGCAGGCAATGAGCTGACGGCGGAAGAGTTGGCCCTTATGGGCGACCTGGAAGCCCTGCAGGGAGTCCGCAAGTTTCCGGTGCGTATTAAGTGTGCGCTGCTGGCATGGGCAACCTTGGAAGATGGAATCTCGGAGTACAGGTCCAACAAGGACACCCAAGCAGGCTGACTGTGGGTCAGGGCCGGCTGTCCTGCTGCGGTCCACCGGCTGTTAGCTTCAGGCCCAGCAGGTTGACCAGGTTCTTGGTAGTCACCTCGGCGACCTCCTCAATGGTGACTTCCTTGAGCTCAGCCAGTTTCTCGGCGACATCTTTGACATGCTTGGGTTCTGTCCAGTTGTGGCGATGCTTTTTGAAAGGTTGAGGTGCTGCATCGGTCTCCAGCACCATGTTCTCCAAGGGTATTGCTCTTGCTGTTTCCTGTAGCTCGGGCAGCCGAAGCAGGGGCCGCGCCAATGAGATATAGAACCCAGCATCGATAATTTCCTTGGCAGTCCGTTCATCACCCTGAAAGTAGTGCATCACACCACCCACATCGCCCGCACCACATTCCCTTAGAATCCTGAAGACATCGGAATGCGATTCTCTGGAGTGGAAGATTATGGGAAGATGCAGTTCTTTACCCAGCTTTATCTGCTCTTGGAAAACCTGATGTTGCGTTGGCTGGTGAGGTGATTCAGGAAGATAGTCCAAGCCGATCTCGCTGATGCAAACCACCTTGGGATTGCTGGTCGCCAGATCCTTGATTTCATCGTACATCTTCTCATCCAATGGGGTCGTCACCTCCATGGGATGAATGCCGACGCCTCCGTAGAGCGCCGTGTGTTCGTTGGACATCCGCACACAAGCTCGAGATGATGCCAATGTGGTTCCGGCGCAGATGATCGGGCCCACATGGGCTTGTGCTGCCCTGTCCAGGATGTCAAGAATCTCTCCGGTTGGGTACTGGTCCAAGTGGGTGTGAGAATCGGCCAGGATCATAGCTGTTTTCCTTGTCGGTGTTCGTTGATGCACTATATACTACCTGAAACGGAGCTACAAGGCTGCCATAGCTGCCATATCCGTCCTGAGGAAGCATTTCCCTTGGCATCATCACGGACATTATCCAAGCTGCTCATCCACTGGCTGCGAAATACATGGATTCAGCTGACGCTGGGCTTCGCGGTGAGCATCCTGCTGGGCTGGCTGGCAGTCCGGGGGGTCGACTGGGGCTCGGTGTTGGACCAGTTCCAGAGCTTCCCCGTCTGGTGGGCTGTCGTTTCCATCTTGGTGGTTGTGCTCGCCAATGTCCTTCGTGCTTACCGTTGGAAGGTCCTGTTTGTCGGTGAGAACGTTCCTTTCCTCCGATTGTTCATGGTCCAAAACACGGGCATAGGGCTGAACAACGTGATGCCCATGAGGGTGTTGAGCGAGGGCGTCCAGTACGCCCTTCTGACCGTGCGCTACAAGATCAACAGCGGTATGGCATTGGGGACGATGGGTATTGAGCGCATCCTGGATATGGTGGTAACTGCCAGCCTGTTGATGGCGGGCCTCACACTGATCCCGGATAAAGGCGATGTGCTTCCCTATGTTATCGGGGCTTTCGTCTTTGCTATATTGTCGGTATTGGCCATACCTGTGGTCGTCCGGATATCAAGCCTTCCCTTTTTACGGCAAATCACCCTCGTAGCAGCTACCATAGCCTACCTGTCGGAGCTGAGCCGGGACAAAAGAGCTTTGGTTTATTCCTTCTTATTGACCCTCGCCCACTGGCTTCTGCTGGGGCTTGGCGTTTGGGTGCTTGCTCATGGCATGGATGTGGGGATAAGCCCGTTCGTGGCAACCCTGACCATCTTGGGCACATTGTATTTCACCACCTCGGTTCCGTCCTTGCCCGCCGGGGTCGGGACCTTCGAATTTGCTGTTGTGTATGTGCTCAATCTCTTCGATGTCGACCAAGCAGCAGCCTTCAGTTTCGCTGTCGTCATCCATGCCGTGGTGTTCTTGCCCCCCATCGTGGTGGCCGCCGCACTGTTTGGCTCCATTGGGATTCATCCTTCGAAGCATCGCGGCTCGGGCGATGCCATATTCAGCCCTTCGCCAGTGATGGCTCAACAGGGAACACGCGGGGATGAATGAAGCTGTTCTCGCCGGCTGCGCTGGTTCTCACCCTGACTTTGTTGGCAGTTGCCTGCGGCGGCGATAGACCTGCGTCCACGCCTTCCCAAGAGCCATCGCCGACAACATCTTCCATCGTAGCTCCACGACCCACTTCAACAACGATGCCAACGATGGCGCCGGTTCCTACGCCAACATCCATGGTTGGACCCATCCCGTCCGGCGAACATGGCGGGCGGTTGACGACCATCGCCCAAGCTAATATACCCCATCTGGACGTTCATCAAGAGGTGCAGGAAACCCTGACATCCTTGGGTCCCGGATTGGCTTACAGCCGGCTGCTGCGCCTGCGAACAGGGCCTGAAGATGAGCGCTCCCAGCCCAGTTTGCTCTTGGAATGTGACCTGTGCGAAAGCTGGGAAGCTTTGGATGCACTGACCTACAGCTTCAAGCTGCGGGAAGGTGTACTTTGGCATGATGTGCCGCCGGTCAGCGGCAGGGAGATGGTTGCTGATGATGTCGCCTACAGCCTCGAACGCTTGCGCACTCCCGGCTGGCCCAATGCAGCGCTGCTCCAGAACATCGACCGCATAACCGCCGAAGGCCCCTACACCGTCAATGTAACCCTGAAACCCAGCTTCCCCGATGCCGACTTCATGGTCTCCCTCGCCGATGGTCATGCAAAGGTGGTTGCTCCTGAGCTGGTGAAGCAGGAGGGAGACCTCAAAGCTGCTCCGGTCATCGGCACCGGTCCTTGGAAGCTGGTCAGCGCCGTGGAAGATGAGGGCGCCTTGCTGGAACGCAACCCCGAATATTTCGAGGATGGTCTCCCATTCTTCGATGAACTGTCCATAAGAATCATCAAGGGAAGCGATGAAACCCGGCTTCTGGCGTTTGGCACCGGATTGGTGGACGTTTACCGGGTTCCACCCGGCTTTCAGAAGGACATGGACGGGTCTGCGGCCGACTTTGGTTCCTTCTTATCCAAGCGGGGAGGGTCGGGCATTGCTCTAACCATGAACACATCCGTTCCGCCCTTCGACGATGTGCAGGTCCGCAGGGCGGTCTTGTTGGCGTTGGAACCATGGAATGATCTGGATGATACCTGGTCGGGTCAGGGTTATGTCGGTGTGGGCATACCCGTCGAAAATCCGGGATGGCTCTTGAGCAATGAAGAGATGGGGTCTTATTTTGCCGACCAAGAAAGCGCTAAGGATATGCTAAGCAGCATCGCCACGGACGGTCCCATATCCTTCGATTTACATGTGGGGGACTTCGGAGATATCCACTTGGACTATGGTCGAAAGATCGCCGCGGACCTGCGCTCGGTCGGCTTTGACACCGACCCTAATCCAAGGTTTCTGAATCCTTTGCAGTACCGTAAGGTGGTGTGGGACCAAGGGGACTATCAGATAGCTTTGGGCCAACTGCCGCCGACCAACACCACCAACAGCTATCTTTTGAACATCTTGCACAGCAGATCAAGGACCAATCCTGTGAAACATTCGGACAGCATCTTGGATGAATTGATATTGGATCAAGCAACCGAAACGGATACATCGGTCAGGGGGGAAGCCATCCGGATGGTCCAGCGACGAGTCTTGGAACAAGCTTATATGGTTACCACGGTGACCGATGGGGATATGTGGGTATTTGGTCCCAAGATCAAGGGGTTCTACCCCAACTCTGCTGCATCCGAGTACTTCTTTTGGGCCAAGGCATGGTCCGGCAGCTGACGAAGCTGGGTTAGCTTCATCCGACTCACGGTGGCTCTACCGGCTCAGGAAGGGAATCCCCAGCTTCCGTGCCACAAAGGATGCGATTACCAGCGCCGCCCCCGCCACCGCAAGCATTACCGAGGAACGAATCCAGTCGCCTGCGATATCCCTGACCATAAATGTCAGCACATCGTTGAGTATGGTCACCATGCTGCTGGGGATAGAACCTCCGGCGCCGCCCGGTTCCCAAACCGCCACACTATCAGCCAAGCCAAGAAGGAGCGCCCGCAGGACGATTCCGATAATCACTGAGACCAAAGCGGTGGTTAGCAGAACAGCTCCCAGCCAACGAAGGCTGGATGCCACATGGGGCAAATGGACTGCTGCCACACCGAGACAGGAGATGACCATGATGAACATCAGAACCTTGGCGCCCAAACCCACCGTTCCCACGGCCCTTCTGATGTCTTCAGCCCGCAAATTATCCAGAAAAGCATCCTTTGCAACGCCTTCTTGGTCTGCGGCTTCTTGGACCAAGTCCAGCAGCCGGGGTTCGCCGCCATCTCCCGAACGTACCAGGCCATCTCGTATCTGCCCAGTGGCTTCGTCTACCAGAGGTTCGGCCAAGCTTTTGGCAATGATCTTTAGGGAACCTTTGACGTTAGCAGCTATCAAGGGGTTAATATTGGCAGCTTCCTGTTGCATGAGGGCGTTCTTGGCATCAACGGAAAGTCTGCCCCGCTCCACCAGATCTTCAATGGTTCCGTTGAAAACTGTGGCAACATAATCTACAACCAAGGGACCGACCAGGACTTCGGCAACGATTCTGACCAAGGTGTCTACCCTGCCATCCCGAATCTCTGCCTTGATAGCAGCTTCTGACTGGTTAAAAGCTTCAGACAGTTGGTCCCGCTGGTCCTCGGGTATGCTTGAGTCGACGGCAAGGGCAGGTATTACACCTTCGTAAGCCAGGATGAACGCTTCTCGCTGGAGCCGGGATGTATTCGAAATATCTGGAATGGCGCTGGGGGCTTGGCCGGAAGCTAAGCTGGCGTAAATTCCAGTCAGGTTTTCCGCAAATTCCCAAGGGGTTGTTACCTCAACGGGAGTCACATTTCTTAAAAGAACTTCTATCTCATCGTTTATCAGTTTATCCAGGTTGTCTATTACGGGGATGCCGGAGGGGACACGTCCGTCCTGCAGGGCGCCATAGAAAGCCTCCAGTTCCTCTCGGAACTCATCCAGGTTATTTACCGGCACATATGACAGGTTGTCGATTTTCCCGTCTATGTAGCCCAGTATGACCGGTTTTGCACGGTCCAGAGGAGGGCCAAGGTCTATGATCAGGTCCAGGGAGTCAGTCTCTTTCTTGAGATATCTGATATTGGCGGAAATGGAGCTTTCCACTTGGCTCTGGAGATATTCCGGCGGGAGGATTTGTTTAACCAGACCGATGGCCTCTTCGTCGAAAGCGATCTCGAAGTTACCGAGCACCTCCTTCCGGGTACTCCGAAACCCTTCGTCCAAAAGCACTTCATCGTAGAACCGGTCATAAAGACGGTTCTCGGACAGGCTATTGGCGTAGAAGTCCTCGGAAAGAAGGTTGTTGTTGGTGGTGCTAGCCATAAGGTATGCCAAGTAGACAAACAATATGACTATTCCCAGTACTACTGTCCCGCCAATTCGGATAATGGAAAAATCGAAACCCGGCACTGACTGGCACTCCTTGGCCTACCCGATTTTGCCGCCCATTCTTGTTGATCGTCTGCGACATAGTAGCACACCATGCCCAACTAACAAAAAGCGAAATTCCGCCCCCCGACTAACAAAAAGCGAGTTTCGCCCCCCACTAACAACAGTGAATTTCGCCCCGTAACTGTTCAATCGCCACAAGTTAAACCGTGAGAGCTTCCCCAAATGGTAGTTTCGACCGCACCGCTAGCCCCGCCTCGTTCCGGACTCTCCACCGTCATCCCGGACGCCCCCTGACTGTCATTCCGGACGCAGTGAGGAATCTAAAATGTTCCTCTGATCGCCAGCTCATTACTACGACGGTCCTTCGGGTGAGCCGGCATCCTAGATTCTTCGGAGTGCGCTCCTCAGAATGACAGGGGGAGGGAGTGCGGTCCACAGAATGACATGGGGAGGAGGAGTGCGCCTCAGAATGAGAGGGGAGGGAGTGCGCGCCTCAGAATGACATCAATAACATGTCATTCCGAGTCCCCCCACTGTCATTCCGAACCGCAGTGAGGAATCTAAGATGTTCCTCTGATGGCCTGTCTATTACTACGACGAGCCATGATGTGAGCAGCATCCCAGATTCTTCGGCATGCGCGCCTCAGAATGACAGGGGAGGGGGGTGCGCGCCTCAGAATGACATCAATAACATGTCATTCCGAGTCCCCCCGCTGTCATTCCGAACCGCAGTGAGGAATCTAAGATGTTCCTCTGATGGCCTGTCTATTACTACGACGAGCCATGATGTGAGCGGCATCCTAGATTCTTCGGCGTGCGCGCCTCAGAATGACAGGGGAGGAGTGCGTCTCAGAATGACATCAATAACATGTCATTCCGAGTCCCCTCACTGTCATTCCGAGTCCCCCGCTGTCATTCCGAACCGCAGTGAGGAATCTAAGATGTTCCTCTGATGGCCTGTCTATTACTACGACGAGCCATGATGTGAGCGGCATCCTAGATTCTTCGGCGTGCGCGCCTCAGAATGACAGGGGCGGGGGAGCGCCCTCCTCAGAATGACATGGGGGAGGGAGTGCGCTCCTCAGAATGACAGGGGAGGGGGAGTGCGTCTCAGAATGACATCAATAACACGTCATTCCGAGTCCCTCCGCTGTCATTCCGAACCGCAGTGAGGAATCTAAGATGTTCCTCTGATGGCCTGTCTATTACTACGACGAGCCCTAATGTGAGCAGCATCTTAGATTCTTCGGAGTGCGCTCCTCAGAATGACAGGGGGAGGAGTGTGTCCTCATATGGGCATTATTGCTGAAGCCGGCAATGTTGATGTGTGTATCCGGTAGGTGCCGGGGCAGTTGTGGGAAGCCGGCAATGTTGATGTGTGTATGCGGTAGGGGGGCAGTTGCGGTAAGCTCCCTTAGCCCGAATCCACCGATGGACAGGGATGGACGGCGTGAGGACAGCGGAAGGGGGTGAGGGAGTTACAGGCGCGATGATCCGGGCTCGAATTTGGGTAGACGGGAGGTTGGCGGGCGGTCTGCAGGCGCTTTTGGGGGCACCGATGGCGGCCTACAGTGGCTGTGGAGAGCGAGATGGCGGGATAGGACACGGCAAGAGGCGCTCGCGGACTGGGCTGGCGCGAGTTTGCGGGGACGTTGGGTTGGCTGGCGAGTCAGTGGCGGACGGGCGCCGTCAGGCAGGGAGTGGCAGGGCGCGCAATCGGGCCAGGGCACGATCGAACTGGGCTTCCCAAGGCCAGCGCTGTGGCAGATGCAGTGTGAGGCGGCGTGCCGAGCGGGTGATCCGTCCGGCCAGGGAGAAGAACCGTCGTCTGAGGGTCTTGGTGGTCACGATCTGCTCGCCCAGACCGATGCGCGCTGTCCAGCGGGCGAGGTTGTGGGCCATCACCTGTACCGCCAGCCAGGCGGCGTTGGCGGCGAAGCGGCCCGAGGGGAGATGGTTCAACCCCACACCGTGCTTGAGGTCTCGGATGGCATTCTCGATCTCGGCGTGGCGGCGATGGTCGGCCTCCAGTTCGAGCATCTCCCCGTCCCGGTCGGTGATGAAGCCGTGATAGCTGTAGGAGGCGAAGAGGGCCAGCTGGGAACCGGGCGTGGGCTTCACACGCCGGACGATGAGCCGCACCGGTGCGGCGTCAGGTTCACTCTGGAACGGAGTGCAGGTGGTCTCGGCCACATCGGCGGCGCCGTCCATCCAGTAGGGAATGGGAGTCCAGGCATCCTCTGGTATCGCCTCGATGAGATTGCGCAGGCTCTTGTGCTGGCGGATGGTGATGGAGAAGCGGACATCCATCTTGCGGCAGACGGATACCACGCCATGAGTGTAGAACCCGCTGTCGGCCCGTAGCGTGAGTCGTCCGTTGGCCCCGGCGTAGCGCACCCGTCCCACCGTCTCCCGCAGGAAGTGGGCGGCGCCGCGGGCGGTGTTGGCCCGGCCCTCGCGCAGCCGGGACATCAGCACGTCTCCGGTGCCGGCGGCGATGGCCAGCAGCGGGTGGTAGCCCCGCTTGCCGGTATAGCCGTGGTGGCGGGCGCCCTCCTTGGCCAGTCCGTAGGTCTCGCAGATGGTGGAATCGAGGTCGATGGTGAACGGCGCGTCGCCGGGTCCGGCACCGGCCTTCCAGACCCGGGCCAGCAACTCGCGGCTCACCCGGTCCAGTTGGCGGACATGGCCCCACCTGAAGCTGCGCAGGAAGGTCCCCAGGGTGGAGGGCGCCTTAGCCGTGAAACCGAGCACGCGGGCGGTCCCGCCGGCGCGCAGCACATCGGCGTCGTCGATGCAATCTCCGCCGGCTAGGGCGGAGGCCACCAGGGTCATCATCTTGTCGCCGGTGTTCGCCCGGCCCGGTGCGCCGCCGAGGTCGAGGTCCTTCCGGAGGAGTTGGGGCAGGCCAAGGCGCAGGGCGAGGGTGGCGGGAAGGATCAGCCCGGCATTGGCCACCAGGCGGTGATCGTCGAAGGCGATTTGGATGCGGTCGGGGTGGTTACGTGGTAGCATCTATCGGGTGCTCCTTTTCTGGGACCGGTTTTCTGTTACAAAACCATTATCCCAGATTCAGAGGCGCACCCTTTTGTTTCTTCAGCAGGCCTCCTACACGCCGTCCTTCGGTGGATTAGGGCTTAGAGGAGGATGTTTTCTAGGGCTGTGATGGTGTGAGGAACCACAGGGCCGGAGAGCTCAGCATCTATCTCGTTTTGCAGGTCCTTATTCGATTTGAGGATGCGGCGATTGTCGATGCTGCGCTTGTACATTTGGTCCCCTGTCCACACGAACTCCCGCACATCCCAGTTGTACACACAGTCGCCGCACCATTCCCATGGACGGAGGTTTTCATCGGTCCCAATGGGAGCAGTTCGGCTGTGGGCTGATCCATCTTCGTGCACCTGTTCGGGGTCATCTGGATTCATGCAAACCCATATCACCTTCCGGTTTTCGTAGTCTTTAGCTGTCAAGACTTTAGCCACCTGAATCTACTCCTCTCGATAATGAAGAATTGTTCGCAGGTTGTTTTCGGTTTCTTGCTGGGTGTTCCAAGACACCATCTCACCAACCCCGCCAACGGGGCCGGCGCCGTCGGGCCACACAAGGAAGACGGAGTCCCCCTGGCCCGGGGAAGGAACTGCGATCGCTTTTCCGGCAACAGAAGTATGGCTGGCTCCCGTGCCAAACCAGAAATAGACGCCTTGGGGGTCGGTGTTGAGGCCATAGCTGAGGACTCCCAAAGAAATTATCCTGATCTTCTTGCTCCTGTTGGGAGTCACTATGGTAGCCCGGTTTACGGATGTGGAGCCGATGCTGGCTGTGGCGGACTTCACTTCGCTTGCGCCCGGCATCGCCGATAATGGGACCAGCGAATCGTTGCCTTTGTACACCTCAACGATCTGGTTTCCCTTGGGCGTAGCCCTGAAAGATCGAACATCTCCGTCCCCTGCTGATGAGGGGAACCTGTCATCGACCACACCGCCCACATACACCGGATTGCCCTCAACTTCTGCGTTGGTTGCCACCGCCCCGGAAATCAGCAGCCGGCCTGCCTGATCTACCAGAAGGTAGATGCTGTCGCCGTCAGCCACTACGGGAGCAACAGCTTTATATTTCGATCCCACCCGGACCAGCCGGTCCACGGTGCCAGTTGGTTCTTCATGCTTCCCTTCAGAGTATCCGCTCATTGCCATCGCTCCTTCCAATTCTTGGCCGCCCTGTGGCCGCCGCGGCGGCTTGGGACGCATATCCTGAGCAGACCCTGCTCAGGATATGCGTCCCGGTCCCGAATCTAGACCACGCCGGTGATGTTGTACTGCATTGCTGTGTGGGTGGCGCTTGACTTGGACCCTGAACGTTCGGCGAAAGCCAAGCGCATGGACACCACCATCACATTTTGCCGCTTCTGTATATCCCTTTCGGTTTCTATGGATAGCTCACGGCGAAAACCCACCCGCCATTGTGCCCGGTTAACAAGCAAGAGGCGTCCAGCAGTCCCGCTGTTGCCGTCGGACACCTTGCCGTCAGCATCGGCCAGCTTCATCTGTTCAGACACCAGCACCGGGATGCCTTCCACCGCACCAAGCTGACCTGTCAACAGTGTGGCATTGGGGCCGAGCTTATCCAAGGTACGGAAATTGTTGGCGCTTAGTGACTTGATATAGGTGTTGGGGTCGGTGATGTAGGCCAGGTCCGATGGCCGAGCGCCGTATTTGCCCAGCTTGACCCGGATCTCGTTGAACATATCGTCGGAAACCCCGGCTCCGTGGTTGTTGCTCTGACTGGGGTTGTCCACCAAGGGGAGGTGGATCAGGCCGTCGAAGCCGATGAGCCAGTGGCCCTTGCCCGCATCCGATGCAGAAATGGTTGCACCGTCGGCATTGATGCCGTTTTCGGCTGTGGTGTCGGCATTGAGCAGCAGGTCATCGATGACCTCGGCGGTGTTGCGCACCAAAGACCGGCGGACCTCTTCCGCCGTGGCGATCACCGCATCTTCATCCAAGCTCAACGACCAAGGGACCTGACCCACCAGTTCATGGGCTGTGAGGGTCTGTTTGGCGGTGGACAAAGTGGTGATGGCAGGGGAAATGTTCTCACTGCCGGGGTACCAGTTCACATCTCCCAGCTGGAGAGGTATTTCGAAGGGGTTGGTCGGCATATCCACCCTGGAGAACAGTGACAACACCATGGTCTCCAGGTTCACATCCATCCACAGAGCTGCTGCTTCTTGGGTGGAAACCAGCTCATCGCCAGCGCCGCCGGTGGTGCTGTCCATAGCAGCTTTGAGAGCCAGCTCCCACTCTTCCAGCATCTTGGGATTGAGCCCGCTGGGCTGGCGCACCTGAGAACTGAGCAAGCTCCTAACCAATGCCAGGTCCAGCAGGTCCAAACCCTTGTACTTCCCGACGGGCACCCTTGGTTGATCAGGTCCCCCGTGCTGGGCCAAGATAGCCTGCTTTTCGGCAGCTTTCCAACGGTCTTGGATGGCTTTGAGCTGCCCTGCCACGCGATCGGACTCTTCCTTCAAAGGCTGGACCGACTCCTTTATCCGCTCATCATAGAAGTGGCGGACCTCTGCAACCTCCCTTTTGATGATCTCCAGTTCCTGCGTTCCTATAGTCATACTTTCCTCCTTACAACCTGATCTTAAAATTCGGTTCTTCTTCTGCAGCTATCTGGCGCTATTCCCAAGGTGGGTAACCTGGGTTGCTCCTCGTATCGCTTCCAAGATACCTTCGAGTTCCGGGTCCGGAGCTTCCCCAGGGTAGTGGGGGTTGCCCAAACTGGGGATGGCATCCAAGCCTTTCCGAAGGGCATTCTGGTTGGCGGGCACTGGAGCTGCGCTGATCTCCAGGAGTTCTTGGCTGATGAAGTTGATTCCCAGCACCTCGGAGTTTGTCTCATAGACCGGTGGGCGGGTTGAGTAACACAGGTGTGGGAGCGATGCGCCTCAACAGAGGTTGGCCCGTCCAGTTGCACCGGCCACTTGTCGGCCCCCAGAAAGGTCGTCTACTCTCTTAGTTCCATGGCGCCTTGACCCAGTCCCAAGGCGCTTGGCCGCTGCGCCATAGCTTGAGCAAGTTATGGGTCGTCCCTGCCAGCGACCACTCACTCTGTGCAGCGCCCAACCCCCGTCTCATAAACCGTCGGAACCCCTGGCCTTCCTTGACCTGTCCGAACACCGGCTCCACCAGTACACCCCGCTTCTTGTACAGAGCTCGGCCTCGCTTTGTCAGCAGCTTGCGCTCCATCCTGTCCCTCGGGCTCAGTCCTTTTGGTATACGCCCTCGGGGACACCCCTTCTCCCATAGCAGCTTCCGCTGTTTCCAATCCTTGGTGGTGGCAATAAGAAGCTCAGGCATCTCTGGCCAGGGGCAAGCCCTGATGTTGGCCTCACTCCAGTACCCGGCATCGGCCAAGCCCGCTTTGGGCCGGTCCTCTATGCCGGCTGCTTCCAGAGTATGCGCCATGGTTTGGAGCATCGGCTCCAGTTGCTGCACATCGTTGGCCTCTTGGGTCACTCCAACGGCTACTATGATCTGCTCCTCGCTCACCACCGCCTGGGCATTGTAGCCCTGCACGTACCCTTGCCTGGTCTTCATGATACGACTGTCCGGGTCGGTGGTATTAGCCTTCGCCCCTTCGGTAGGAAGTGGTTCTACCACCTTGGGCTTTCGCCCTCGCTTCTTTTTGCCTGTGACATCTTCTTCTGCCCGCCGTCGCTCCACGTGCTCTTGGACAGCCTTGGCTCCTGCTTCAGCCTCCCGCTGCAGACGTTCCTTGGCTTCCTTCAGGCGCTTGAGCCGCTCCGTCCGTCCCCCTAGCCCTTCCGGTAGCTCATCCCCTCGCCGGTCGGGACCATAATGGGCATCCTCTTCAGCATCCGTTGCCTTGGCCTCTGCCAACATGCGCCGCACTTCTTCTTCAATGGCCTGGTGGCTCCGGTTGGTGGCCAGGGCCGCGTTGGCTGCCACCTTCGTCCCATCAAGAGCCACTACCCCCAACTTCACCAGACCCGCTTCATGGCATAACCTCAGTACCTCTACAAAGAGCTCCTCGAACGCCTCCTCGCGCTCCGCCCTAAAGCGACAGATGGTACGGAAGTCTGGCTGCCGGTTGGCCGCCACCACCCGGAATCCTACATCTTCCTCCAGAGCACGGGCTATGCGCCTGGAACTGCGTACACCCAGGCAGTAGCCGTACAACAGGATGGCCACCATCATCCCCGGATCGTAGGCCGCTGCACCCCATCCATCACTTCGATAGACTGCATAGAACTCCCTCAGATCCATCTGGCCTACTGCATCTACAATGAACCAAGCCAAGTGACCCTCACTCAGCCAATCCCTCATGGACGGCGGCATCAAGTAGCTCTGGTCTCGCTCGCAACTCAGAAGGTTATAAGCCATAGTGTCCTACCTGCCTGATGTTTCTATGAGCTTACTGCTTCGCCAACCCCGCAGGAAGGGGGTTTATGGGACACGCTCCTCGCCCGTTTTTGTATCCCTGCGCATCTCGAACTCCAGCGGCCTGAATCCCACCGATACACCCTTCTGATAGCCGCCTTGGTACAAAGCTGCGATCTGCTGGGCGAACTCGGTGGGGGCAAATCTGACCGATGCCATCAAGCTGTGCCCTTCGGTCCATACATACACAGCTTTGCCGATGGGTGGCTGGGAGTAGTGGTGTGCCCACAGGAACACGGGGTTCTTCTTGTACGCATCCAGCTTCCAGCCCTGCTGGATGATGATGTCGCCGTGCCGGTCCACATCTTCGGTGGATGCTACGAAAATGTGAGACCCTGCTGAGCTGTCCTCACGGGTCTTGCCATGAGCTTGGGCCGACCATTTCCTTATGTTGGGAGGGTCGGCGAGGCCACGCTTATAACATTCCAATGATTCCAGAAGCTGGTTTCGCTCCCACTGTTCGAGGTCAAGATACATCTTTTGGAACTCCTATCTAATCTGAGAATAAAAAAGGACAGACCCTTGGAGGTCTGTCCTGCGAGGTGTCCCTATGTGCTGCGTTACTTAGATTACGTTACTGTTGACGGAAGGCATGGTCAATATCGGGATGTCAGAAGGATTCCGCCAGCCCCGGTCATTCATCTGTATCCCAATCCCCTTCTTCTGAGTTCTTTCTTTGAGAATCTTGTGTCCGGGGGAAACACCACCGCAGAGCTTGCGTCAGGGTTCCGGCCCGCATCATCTGAATGCTGTCTTCTTGAGATGGTCCTTCTTTGGAGCTGCCGGGCACCAAACACCGACCAAATCCTAGCCGGGCTGCTTCATCCAGCCGGCGGCCTGTCTGGGGAACACCCCTCAGCTCGCCGCTCAGCCCCACTTCTCCCAGACCCACCACGTCCGGGGGCAGGGCTATGTTGCGGAAGCTGGAAGCTATAGCCAAGCACACAGCCACATCGGTTGCAGGCTCGTGGACCCTGAGGCCGCCCACCACATTTACGATGATATCCTGATTGGAAATGTTCAATCCGACCCTCCGGGACAGCACCGCAACCAACATGAGCAACCGGTTGTAGTCCACGCCGTTGCCCACCCGCCGGGGTACGTTCAGGAACGATGGTGAAGCCAGAGCTTGAATTTCCACCATAATGGGGCGGCTGCCTTCCAAGGTGGGAATCACAGCCGAACCAACCGCCCCATCCCGGCGTTCTGAGATGAGAACCTGGGATGCGTCCTTTACCTCCCGGAGGCCATCTCCTGTCATCTCGAACATGCCGACCTCATTGGTTGAGCCGAATCGATTCTTCACCCCCCGGATGATGCGATAGGTGTTCAGGTTCTCTCCTTCCATGTACAACACCGCATCCACCATGTGCTCCAGTACCCTGGGCCCCGCCAACGTACCATCTTTGGTTACGTGGCCCGCCAAGATGAGGGGAATTGAGCTTGCCTTGGACCAGCGCATCAGCTTGAGCCCGCATTCCCGAACTTGGGCTACGCTGCCGGGCGCCGAAGATACTTCTGAGCTGTAGAGAGTCTGAATGGAATCAATGATAGCCAGAGCAGGGTGGATGCTGTCCAGATGCTGCATAATCTCATCCACATCAGTCTCAGAAGCCAAGTAGACTCGCTGCCCCGACAGGTCCAAGCGGTCGGCCCGGAGCTTGATCTGGTGAGCGGATTCTTCTCCGGTAATGTACAGCACGCCATGCCCCTTGCCTGCCACATGTTCGGCTACTTGCAGCAGCAGGGTGGATTTGCCAATGCCCGGTTCGCCTGCCATCAGGATGAGAGAACCGGCAACGAGACCGCCTCCCAGCACCCTGTCCAGGTCGGAAAATCCCAAGCTGATGCGGTGGCCGTCTTCGGTGGCAACCTTGGCCAGCTCTTGAGGTGGTGCAATAGAATTCAAGGCCACGGTGGATGAATGGCTGCGCTGGGCTTTGGGGGCTTCCACCAGCGGCGCACGCTCGCCACAAGCTGGGCAGAATCCCATCCACTTGGCGCTTTCATGGCCGCATCCGGGGCAAAAGAAGGTGGAGCTGGTCCGTTCTTTGGCCAATGGTAAACACTCCTCACATCAAGAGGTGCACGGAACCCCGAATATACCACAAGGAGACTCCGGTACACGGAGTCTCCTTGTCAGTCATCAGTCCGTAGAATTTCTAAGCTGTTGTTACTGTAGCTACCTCTTTGACGCGAATTACGGTTTCGCCGTCCTCTGCATCCAGCACAACAGCATCGCCCTCGTTCAGCTCCCCGTTCAGCAGTTTTTCAGATAGTTTGTCCTCCACCACATCTTGAATGAGCCTGCGGAGAGGTCTGGCACCGAAGTTGAAATCATAGCCATGTTCAGCTAGGTAAGCCCGGGCAGCATCGGTGAAGTCCAAGGTGATGTTCTTTTCATCCAATTCTCCCTGCACCTGCTTCATCATCAAGTCGACGATGGACAAAATGTTGTCCCTCGACAGCGAATGGAACACAACGTTGGCATCGACGCGGTTGAGGAACTCTGGACGGAAGAACCGTTTCACCTCATTGAGAACCTTGTCTTTCATTGCATCGTAGGCGTGTTGCTCAGTCTGGGCTTCATCAGACTTAATGGAAAAGCCCAAAGCTGTTTCCTTGCGAATCAGGTCAGACCCCAGGTTGCTGGTCATTACGATAATGCAGTTTCGGAAGTCCACCTTGCGGCCTTTAGCATCGCTCAGGTGGCCGTCATCGAAGATCTGCAGCAGTATGTTGAACACTTCGGGGTGCGCTTTTTCGATCTCATCCAGGAGGATGGCACAGTAGGACTTTCTCCGTACCGCTTCGGTCAACTGGCCGCCTTCTTCGTAGCCGATGTAACCAGGGGGAGCTCCGATAAGACGAGCGACGGTGTGCCGTTCTTGGAACTCCGACATATCCAGGCGCACCATGTTTTCTTCGCTGCCGAACATGAACTCAGCCATAGCCCGCACCAACTCGGTTTTACCCACACCGGTGGGGCCCAAGAACATGAAAGCTCCGATGGGCCGACGGGTGTCTTTGAGGCCCGCCCTGGCCCGCCGCACTGCCTTGGCAATGTTGACGATAGCTTCTTCCTGACCGACGATCCGCTTGTGCAGCTCCTGCTCCATGTGCAGCAGCCGGGCAGTTTCTTCCATGGCAAGACGTGTGACCGGAATGCCCGTCCACATGCTGACCACTTCGGCAATATCTTCGCTCATGACGGACGGACGATCATTGTCCTGCTCTTCATGCCACTCTTTTTCCAAGGACTCCATTTTTTCCATAAGCTGAAGCTCTCGCTCCCTCAGTTCAGCGGCATACTCGTACTGCTGGGAAGCTATAGCTTCGTCCTTTTCTTTGCGGACATTTTCCAGAAGCTTTGTTGCTTCTTTGACGGAGATCGGCGTGGCGTTGCTCCGAAGGCGGACGCGGGATGCTGCTTCATCGATCAGGTCGATTGCTTTATCCGGCAGGAACCGGTCCGCGATGAACCTCGCCGCCAGGTTGGCTGCCGTCTTGATCGCTTCGTCGGTTATCTCCAGCCTGTGGTGTTCTTCGTACCGGCTCCTGACACCCATGAGGATATCCTGTGTGTCCTGAACTGAAGGTTCAGATACCAATACGGGCTGGAACCGGCGTTCCAGAGCCGGGTCCCGCTCCACATGCTTACGATAATCATCCACTGTGGTGGCGCCGATGCACTGGATCTCGCCCCTGGCAAGGGACGGTTTCAGGATGTTGGCTGCATCCACAGCCCCTTCGGCGGCGCCGGCGCCCACGATGGTGTGCATCTCATCAATGAAGAGCACGCAGTTGGCTGAGGTCTTGATCTCTTCGATGACCTTTTTGAGGCGTTCTTCGAACTCGCCCCGGTACTTGGTGCCTGCCACCAGAGCACCCATATCCAAGGTGACCAGCCGCTTGCCTTGCAGGGTTTCGGGGATTTCCCCCGAAGCGATCCGCTGAGCTAATGCTTCCACAATGGCTGTCTTGCCGACCCCGGGCTCACCCATGAGCACCGGGTTGTTCTTGGTGCGGCGGCTGAGGATCTGAATGACCCGTTCAATCTCGGTGCTGCGTCCAACGACCGGGTCCAGCCTGTTGGAACGGGCAGCAGCTGTTAAATCAATGCCCAGCTGGTCCAATGTAGGTGTCCGGGTGGTGGCGCCGCGGGTGCCGTACCCGGAGCTTGTTGGCGAGCTTTGGCTCAGGATCCTGTGGGTTTCGGACCGCACCTTATCAAGGGTGATCCCCAAGCTTTCCAGCACACCTGCTGCCACCCCTTCACCTTCTCGCAAAAGGCCGATGAGCAGATGTTCGGTGCCGATGTAGGTGTGGTTCATCCGGCGGGCTTCATCTACCGCCAGCTCCACCACCTTCTTTGCCCGGGGGGTCAAGCCGATTTCCCCTTGGACGGGCTTCTCACCTCGTCCGATGATAAACTCGACGGCGGACCGGACCTTGTTCAGGTCGATGCCCAGATTCGCCAGCACACGAGCTGCCACCCCTTCGGTTTCGCGCACCAGTCCCAACAAAATGTGCTCAGTGCCAATATAGTTGTGATTAAAGCGCTGAGCTTCCTCTTGAGCTAGGGATAGTACCTTACGTGCTCTTTCGGAGAACTTCTCGAATCTGCTGCCCATCTATAGCACCCCTTGCTTAAGCCAACCTTGGTGTAACTTCGTCGCCGTTTAGGACGCACCCTTTGGGGCTATCCTCGTTGCCTACCTGCCGGTGTGCCTTGTTGAGTGCTCCGGCGCACCCTGTGTGTTGCCTCCAACCCAATAATCTGCCCTGCTTATGCATTGTGAGGGTTGGGAGCTTACAACCTGATTATATGGCGGGTTTCCACTTAAAGTAAAGGCAACTGGATACCTATTCTGTTGCTTTGCATCTGTTGTAGCTTGTGAATAAATTAACAGATCCTGTGGACAACACTACCGTAACATAACACCCCCCAAAATAAAAGGGTTCTTGGTATTTCCGTCAATGGCAGCTTACTGCTGGACCATCTTTTTATTTTCCGACATTGAACCGAATTTTGGCGCTGGGGGTAACAATTGCTGTGACCGATCTCGGCCATGAACCCCGGCGAAAGCTGATGTGGCGGGGGGGGGTACAAAAAGAAAAAGCCCCCAGGCAGTGACCTATTTTCCCACCTCGTTGCCGGGGCAGTATCGTCAGCGCTGGAGCGTTTCACTACCGTGTTCGGAATGGGTACGGGTGGGTCCGCTCCGCTCCAACCACCAAGGGACTTCTAATTGCGTATTATGCACCATACGTTGCAACGTTTCAAGCCCGGTTTTTTCATTGTAACCATTCAGTCTTGGTTAATTGTAACTACTAAGTCTTGGAGAGTTGAATCTTGAGGGCTTCCCCAGATCGTCACTCCGCCCCCCCTGTCCATGTCACTCCGAACCTCCCACTCTCACTCTGACCCCCCCCTCATGTCATTCCGGGCGGCCCCCTGTCATTCCGAACCGCAGTGAGGAATCTAAAATATCCCTCCGATGGCATGTCCATTACTACGACGAGCCATCGTGTGAGCCAGCATCTTAGATTCTTCGGAGTGCGCTCCTCAGAATGACAGGGGGAGGAGGGTGCGCTCCTCAGAATGACAGGGGGAGGAGGGGGCACTCCTCAGGATGACGTCAATAACGTGTCATTCCGAACCGCAGTGAGGAATCTAAGGTCTCCCTCCGATGGCATGTCCATTACTACGACATGCCCCGCCTGTCATTCCGAACCGCAGTGAGGAATTTAAGATCCCCCTCTGATGGCCAGTCCATTACTACGATGAGCCATCGGGTGAGCAGACACCTTAGCCCGAATCCACCGATGGACAGGGATGGACGGCGTGAGGACAGCGGAAGGGGGTGAGGGAGTTACAGGCGCGATGATCCGGGCTCGAATTTGGGTAGACGGGAGGTTGGCGGGCGGTCTGCAGGCGCTTTTGGGGGCACCGATGGCGGCCTACAGTGGCTGTGGAGAGCGAGATGGCGGGATAGGACACGGCAAGAGGCGCTCGCGGACTGGGCTGGCGCGAGTTTGCGGGGACGTTGGGTTGGCTGGCGAGTCAGTGGCGGACGGGCGCCGTCAGGCAGGGAGTGGCAGGGCGCGCAATCGGGCCAGGGCACGATCGAACTGGGCTTCCCAAGGCCAGCGCTGTGGCAGATGCAGTGTGAGGCGGCGTGCCGAGCGGGTGATCCGTCCGGCCAGGGAGAAGAACCGTCGTCTGAGGGTCTTGGTGGTCACGATCTGCTCGCCCAGACCGATGCGCGCTGTCCAGCGGGCGAGGTTGTGGGCCATCACCTGTACCGCCAGCCAGGCGGCGTTGGCGGCGAAGCGGCCCGAGGGGAGATGGTTCAACCCCACACCGTGCTTGAGGTCTCGGATGGCATTCTCGATCTCGGCGTGGCGGCGATGGTCGGCCTCCAGTTCGAGCATCTCCCCGTCCCGGTCGGTGATGAAGCCGTGATAGCTGTAGGAGGCGAAGAGGGCCAGCTGGGAACCGGGCGTGGGCTTCACACGCCGGACGATGAGCCGCACCGGTGCGGCGTCAGGTTCACTCTGGAACGGAGTGCAGGTGGTCTCGGCCACATCGGCGGCGCCGTCCATCCAGTAGGGAATGGGAGTCCAGGCATCCTCTGGTATCGCCTCGATGAGATTGCGCAGGCTCTTGTGCTGGCGGATGGTGATGGAGAAGCGGACATCCATCTTGCGGCAGACGGATACCACGCCATGAGTGTAGAACCCGCTGTCGGCCCGTAGCGTGAGTCGTCCGTTGGCCCCGGCGTAGCGCACCCGTCCCACCGTCTCCCGCAGGAAGTGGGCGGCGCCGCGGGCGGTGTTGGCCCGGCCCTCGCGCAGCCGGGACATCAGCACGTCTCCGGTGCCGGCGGCGATGGCCAGCAGCGGGTGGTAGCCCCGCTTGCCGGTATAGCCGTGGTGGCGGGCGCCCTCCTTGGCCAGTCCGTAGGTCTCGCAGATGGTGGAATCGAGGTCGATGGTGAACGGCGCGTCGCCGGGTCCGGCACCGGCCTTCCAGACCCGGGCCAGCAACTCGCGGCTCACCCGGTCCAGTTGGCGGACATGGCCCCACCTGAAGCTGCGCAGGAAGGTCCCCAGGGTGGAGGGCGCCTTAGCCGTGAAACCGAGCACGCGGGCGGTCCCGCCGGCGCGCAGCACATCGGCGTCGTCGATGCAATCTCCGCCGGCTAGGGCGGAGGCCACCAGGGTCATCATCTTGTCGCCGGTGTTCGCCCGGCCCGGTGCGCCGCCGAGGTCGAGGTCCTTCCGGAGGAGTTGGGGCAGGCCAAGGCGCAGGGCGAGGGTGGCGGGAAGGATCAGCCCGGCATTGGCCACCAGGCGGTGATCGTCGAAGGCGATTTGGATGCGGTCGGGGTGGTTACGTGGTAGCATCTATCGGGTGCTCCTTTTCTGGGACCGGTTTTCTGTTACAAAACCATTATCCCAGATTCAGAGGCGCACCCTTTTGTTTCTTCAGCAGGCCTCCTACACGCCGTCCTTCGGTGGATTAGGGCTTAGATTCTTCGTCGTGCGCTCCTCAGAATGACAGGGGGAGGGGCGGTCCCCGGAATGACAGTGGGAGGGCGGGTCCCAGGAATGACACGAGGAGGGGTGCTCCCCTCAGAATGACTGGGGAGGAGGGCACTCCTCATTGTCATTCCGAATGCCCCCTTATTGTCATTCCGAACCGCAGTGAGGAATCTAAGATCTCCCTCCGATGGCATGTCCATTACTACGACATGCCCCGTCTGTCATTCCGAACCGCAGTGAGGAATCTAAGATACCCCTCTGATGGCCAGTCCATTACTACGATGAGCCGTCGGGTGAGCAGACACCTTAGATTCTTCGTCGTGCGCTCCTCAGAATGACAGGGGGAGGGCGGTCCCCGGAATGACACGAGGAGGGCGGGTCCCCTGAATGACAGGGGGAGGGCGGTCCCCGGAATGACAGGGGGAGGGCGGTCCCCGGAATGACAGGGGGAGGGGCGCTCCCCGGAATGACAGTGGGAGGGCGGGTCCCCGGAATGACACGAGGAGGGGTGCTCCCCTCAGAATGACTGGGGATGAGGGCGCTCCTCATTGTCGTTCCGAATGCCCCCTTATTGTCATTCCGAACCGCAGTGAGGAATCTAAGATCACCCTCTGATGGCCAGTCCATTACTACGATGAGCCATCGGGTGAGCAGACACCTTAGATTCTTCGTCGTGCGCTCCTCAGAATGACAGGGGGAGGGGCGGTCCCCGGAATGACAGGGGGAGGTGGCATAGTGGCCTTGGATATCCTGGTCGGCGTGGCGGGTCCCCGGAATGACAGGGGGAGGGCGGGTCCCCGGAATGACACGAGGAGGGGTGCTCCCCTCAGAATGACTGGGAGGAGGGCGCTCCTCATTGTCATTCCGAATGCCCCCTTATTGTCATTCCGAACCGCAGTGAGGAATCTAAGATCTCCCTCTGATGGTATGCCCGTTACTACGATGAGTCATCGTGTGAGCAGGCATGTTAGATTCTTCGTCGTGCGCTCCTCAGAATGACAGGGGAGGGAGCGCTCCCCTGGATGACAGAGGGAGGAAGGTGCTCCTCAGAATGACGGGGGGAGGGAGCGCTCCTCAGGATGACGGGGGGAGGGAGCGCTCCTCAGGATGACGGGGGGAGGGAGCGCTCCTCAGGATGACAGAGGGAGGAAGGTGCTCCTCAGGATGACGAGGGGGAGGAGGTCTTCCTCGGGATGACGGGGGGAGGGGGAGGAGGCGTTCCTCGGGATGACAGGGGGAGGGGGGAGGAGGGTGCTTCTTAGAATGACAGGAGGGGAGGGGGGTGTGCGTCAGCAGCATGACATGGGGGTGCGACAGGCGTTTCTTGACACTGATTTGTGGCTGGACTACCATTGGGGCAACACCCAACAGCTTCGATGGGGCAACCCCCAGCAGCTTCGACCAACCAGCTTTCTTAGCCAGTATCCATCCACGATGGCGCAGCCCACTCAACACCAGTATGGAAGTTGCATATGTCTGATGATGAACTAGCTTTTGCTCCCCTTTCTCAGCTTAGAAAGCTGATCGATGACCACAGCATATCGGCACCTGAGCTTACCGAGATGTTCCTTAGGCGGATCGATGAACACAACCCGCGACTGAATGCTTTCCTTACCGTCACGGGGGACCGTGCGATGAGCTCAGCCCACGCAGCTCAGGAAGAGATATCCAGGGGAGAGCAAAAAGGTCCCCTTCATGGGATTCCCATTTCCATCAAAGACCTGGAGACCACCAAGGATGTGCGGTCCACCATGGGCAGCTTGGTGTTTCAAGACCATGTGCCCGATCAAGATTCAGTGGTTGTGGAGCGGGTAAAAGCAGCGGGGGCAATCATCTTGGGCAAAACCAACACACCTGAGTTCGGGATGTCGGGGACCACCGAGAACCGCTTGGGAGACCATTGCCGAAACCCTTGGAACATCCAGCGGACAGCAGGCGGTTCCAGCGGCGGGGCGGGGGCTGCTCTTGTAGCTGGGTTGTGCGCCGTATCTACAGGAAGCGACGGCGGGGGTTCGATTCGTATCCCGTGCAGCTTCACGGGAACCTTTGGCATCAAACCCACTCAGGGAAGGGTGCCCAGGTACGGCGGCGTTGGAAGGCCTGCTTACAACACCCATTCCCAATCAGGGCCCATGACCCGGACGGTGTTGGAAAGCGCCCAGCTATTGCAGATATTGGCTGGCCCCGACATCCGCGACCCCGGCTGCATCAGAGAAGAGCCCCCGGATTTTGTGGGAAACCTGAATGATGGTGTGCGAGGTCTTAAGGTGGCGTGGAGTCCTGACTTTGGATATGCTCCCGTTGATAAAGAGGTGGCAGAGGCAACATACAAGGCGGCCAAGGTGTTTGAAGACCTGGGGTGCTTGGTAGAAGAACCCGGCCTGGCTTTGGATGATCCGTTCCAGGCGTTCTGGGACCTGTTCAGCATCGCGGGCGCTACATCCTACGGTCATCTGCTTGACGACCATCGTGATGAGCTAAGCCATTATGCGGTAGAGACCATTGAGCATGGGCTGGGGCGCTCCTCTTCGGATTATTCCCAAGCTCTGCTGAAGACGATGCAGCTGGGGAGCCGCATGGAAGCTTTCTTCGAGGATTATGATCTGCTCCTGAGTCCTACCATGGCTGTTCCTGCTTTTCCTGTCGACCAGCATCCGACCCGGATCGGAGGCCGGGAGGTGGACCCTTGGTGGGGTTACACCCCGTTCACCTTCCTCATCAACATGACCATGCAAACAGCTGCCAGCATACCTTGTGGGTTCTCTTCCGACGGGCTGCCCATCGGGCTGCACATCGTGGGGAAGCGGGGCGCAGAAGCCTTGGCGCTGAGAGCATCGGCTGCCTTCGAAACCGCGTGTCCTTGGGCAGACAAGCATCCCACAGGTGTGTAGTAGTTGTGATGAGGTCGCAGATTGGCGGGCGGCCCTAGGGCTTCTTTAGAAACTCCAGCACAATATCCGTAAACTCGACGGGTTTTTCGTACTGGGGAGAATGGCCGCAGTTCTCGATCACCTTCAAGCTGGCATTCGGTAGGGCTGCTTTGTACAGGTCTCCGCACTCCAGTGGAATCAGAGCATCTTGACGGCCCCATAGCAGCAGCACTTCCGCTTTAATCCTGGGCAGAAGGCCCGCCAGCCGGGGGTCGTGCATGTAGGGTTTCCAGGTCAGGCGGGCAGCCATCTCCCGATTTCGTTCTGCCAGCTCCCGATGCTCAGGATCGGGTTCTGCACCGAAGAACTTGTCGTACTCGGGAGAGCTCTTGGCATCGTAGAACATCTTCTCCAACACCTGGGGACCGGATATAAGGAATATGTCGGTGGCTTCACTTTCGACGGGCTTCAACCCGGCCGAACCAACCAAGATCAGACGTTTGAACGCCTTGGGATGCATCATAGCCATCTCGGCTGCGATCCAGCCACCCAAGGAAAATCCCACCACATTGATGCCTTCCAAGCCCATCTCTTCCAACATCCACAGGTAGAAACAAGCGGTATCGGGGACGGTTTGCAGCCACTCAGGACGTTCGGAAGCGCCGAAGCCTGGGTGGGATGGGGCATACACATGGTAGTGCTTGCCAAGCTCTTCCTGATACATCAGGTGAGTTCTGTTACCGCCTGACCCATGAAGAAGAAGCAGGGGTTCTCCTTCGCCAATGCTCAATAATTGTATTTCGGCGTCAGCCACGGTGATCCGCTCTTCAGTCCATCCATTGGGCATTTCCAGGCGCCTCCTTACCTTATCGAGGGATATGGCCGCGAACTATCGTTTGGATTTTCCTTTGCCCAATACAAAGGGGGCGAGGAAGAACAAGCATCCCATGAGGAAAGTAGAACTGGCAGCGAAGCTCCAAAAGTCCTTGGCTATCAAGCTGCTGACCACAAACAAGCTGCACCCCACCAAGAAAAACAGCCGCCCCAGAAATTGACATCTATCTTGCAGGTCGGCATCCTTCGGTCAACCGGTGTAAGAGCAGGCGGACCTTGAACTTAGGGAACCTCTGAACAACTCGCCTGAAGCCCGTCATTCCCGCGAAGGCGGGAACCTCGCCCCTCTGTAGGGACGGGTTTCACGGCCATCCTCCGCATCCAAGGGGACTTATTCAGACTATCCGTAGGTCCGCCTGCTTGCGAGCCGGAAATTTTGGGGAAGAACCGGCTGTAACCCGCGGGTTACATGAAGCTTCCCAGTCTGACAGCGCCTGCTATTTGGCGTTGGCAGCCCGGATAGCCAAGGCGCGGGGTTCCACCACATCTGTGACGGTTTTGACGATGAAGCTCGGATCCATAGCTTCGGCCACGGTGGGATAGCCTGCCCGCTGGACCATTGAGGGAAGCTTTCCACCCTTGAACTGGTCCAAGGTCCATTTCAGGGGATCGGGCGCTACGGTCTTATCCCAGGTGTAGCGAACATCTTTGTTTCTGGTCCCATAATGGTAATGGGGACGGTTCTCGAAGCAATCAAAAGCAAGAAGCTCGATCTCTTGGCCCGCCACATCGCTTAGCACATGGATGGCAAGGCCCCGGTCGTTGATGTTAGGAATCTCCCTGAACTCCAACCCAAATTTGATGTTGCCTGCTTCGATTACCTCATCACCCCGTAGGTGGGTGACCGTCTTCCGCTGTTTGACGGCGATCTCCCGGCCATGATCTTCAAGCTCATCAAGCTTGGAAGCTACCAGATCATGGTCCAAGTTGCTGGCAATATCTTCGTAACCAGCCCGCTCGACCATCTGGGGGAGCCTGGTCCTAAGCTGCTTCAAGGTCCAGCCCAAAGGATTGCCGGCGGTGGTCTTGTCTATGAATATCCGCTCATTTTTGTTTTGGGGGCCGTAGTGATAATGAGGGCTCTGGTCGAAGCAGTCGAACCGCAGGATCTCAACTTCTTGCCCATCTTTATCACACACCACCTGGATGGACACACCTTGGTCTGAATTGGCAGCATCCCGGTTATCCCGGTACTGAATGGCAAAGCTCACAGCTCCGGCATCTATCTTCGTATCAGCTATATCCATGGGTATCCTCCTTCATCTACTGGGAAGGTTCTGCGCACCCATTATAACCCGGCGAAAGGAGCAGGTAAACATCTACAACCCGGCTAAAGATGCGGGCCAACATCTACAGCCCGGCTAAAGAAGCAGGTGAACATCGGCGATGGGTTCGTATCTGTTCGGCCTTGGCAATAAACGCAGATGATCGCCCCCCGCCCCATTTGCCCTACTCGGGAGCGCGCCTCTCCCCCCGCCCTACTGAGGAGCGCCCCCTCCTGTGCCATTCTGAGGAGCGCCCTTCTCCCCGTCATTCTGAGGAGTGCCCCCCGAAGAATCTAAGATGCCTGCTCACCCGACGGCTCGTCGTAGGAATGGACCAGTCCTCAGAGGCAAATCTTAGATTCCTCACTCCGTTCGGAATGACAGTAGGGGAGCGTTCGGAATGACAATGTATCCCTGTCATTCTGAGGATACCTCTCCTTTTATGTCATTGTGAGGAGCGCCCCTCTCCCTGTCATTGTGAGGAGCGCCCCTCTCCCTGTCATTGTGAGGAGCGCCTCCTCCCTTGTCATTCTGAGGATCCATCCTCTCCCTTGTCGTTCTGAGGAGTGCCCTCCCTCCCTGTCATTCTGAGGAGCGCACGACGAAGAATCTAAGATGCCTGCTCATGCGACGGCTCATCGTAGCAATGAACCGTCCTCCAAAGGCAAATCTTAGATTCCTCACTCCGTTCGGAATGACAGCGGGGGGGCGTTCGGAATGACAACGGGGGGCGTTCGGGATGACAATGTATCCCTGTCATTCTGAGGATCCCTCCCCCTTTTACGTCATTGTGAGGAGCGCCTCCTCCCTTGTCGTTCTGAGGAGCGCCCTCCCTCCCTGTCATTCTGAGGAGCGCACGACGAAGAATCTAAGATGCCTGCTCATGCGACGGCTCATCGTAGCAATGAACCGTCCTCCAAAGGGGAATCTTAGATTCCTCACTCCGTTCGGAATGACAGCGGGGGGGCGTTCGGAATGACAGCGGGGGGGCGTTCGGAATGACTCTCCCCCTGTCATTGTGAGGAACCCTCCCCTTTCATCTCATTGTGAGGAGCGCCTCCTCCCTTGTCGTTCTGAGGAGAGTGCCCTCTCCCTTGTCGTTCTGAGGAGTGCCCTCCCTCCCTGTCATTCTGAGGAGCGCACGACGAAGAATCTAAAATCCTTGTGCACACACCAGTTTGTGACGAAATGGACGGTCTCTAAGGCAAACCTTAGATTCCTCACTCCGTTCGGAATGACAGTAGGGGAGCGTTCGGAATGACAATGTATCCCTGTCATTCTGAGGAGCGCACGACGAAGAATCTAAGATGCCGCCTCACCCGAAGGACCGTCGTAGTAATGAACCGGCCATCAGAGGGAGGTCTCAGATTCCTCGCTGCGCTCGGAATGACAAATGGGTGCTCGGAATGACGGTTTATTAGTGTCATTCTGAGGAGCGCCTCTCCCCTGTCATTCTGAGGAGCGCCTCCCCCCTGTCATTCTGAGGAGCGGCCCCTCCCTGTCATTCTGAGGATCCCTCCTCTCCCTTGTCGTTCTGAGGAGCGCCCTCCCTCCCTGTCATTCTGAGGAGCGCACGACGAAGAATCTAAGATGCCTGCTCATGCGACGGCTCATCGTAGCAATGAACCGTCCTCCAAAGGGGAATCTTAGATTCCTCACTCCGTTCGGAATGACAGCGGGGCGGCGTTCGGAATGACAATGTATCCCTGTCATTCTGAGGAGCCCTCCCCTTTTATGTCATTGTGAGGAGCGCCTCCTCCCTTGTCGTTCTGGGGAGAGTGCCCTCTCCCTTGTCGTTCTGAGGAGTGCCCTCCCTCCCTGTCATTCTGAGGAGCGCACGACGCAGAATCTAAGATGCCTGCTCATGCGACGGCTCATCGTAGCAATGAACCGTCCTCCAAAGGGGAATCTTAGATTCCTCACTCCGTTCGGAATGACAACGGGGGGTCGTTCGGAATGACAACGGGGGGCGTTCGGGATGACAATGTATCCCTGTCATTCTGAGGAGCCCTCCCCTTTCATGTCATTGTGAGGAGCGCCTCCTCCCTTGTCGTTCTGGGGATCCCTCCTCCCCCTTGTCGTTCTAAGGAGGGCCCTCCCCCCTGTCATTCTGAGGAGAGCCCCTCCCTATGTCATTCTGAGGAGCGCACGACGAAGAATCTAAGATGCCTGCTCATGCGACGGCTCATCGTAGCAATGAACCGTCCTCCAAAGGGGAATCTTAGATTCCTCACTCCGTTCGGAATGACAACGGGGGGTCGTTCGGAATGACAACGGGGGGCGTTCGGGATGACAATGTATCCCTGTCATTCTGAGGAGCCCTCCCCTTTTATGTCATTGTGATGAGCGGCCCCTCCCTGTCATTCTGAGGAGCGCACGACGAAGAATTTAAGATGCCTGCTCACACGATGGATCGTGGCGGGAATGGGCTGGCCCTAAAGGGAGCCTGAGATTCCTCACTCCGTTCGGAATGACAACGGGGGGCGTTCGGAATGACAGCGGGGGGTCGTTCGGAATGACAAAGGGGGGCGTTCGGGATGACAATGTATCCCTGTCATTCTGAGGAGCCCTCCCCTTTTATGTCATTGTGAGGAGTGCCCCCTCCCTGTCATACTGAGGGGATCCCCCCTCCTCTGTCATTCTGAGGCGCGCACGCCGAAGAATCTAAGATGCAGGCTCACACGATGGCTCGTAGTTGGAATGGATCAGTCCTCCAAAGGCAAATCTTAGATTCCTCACTCCGTTCGGAATGACAGCAGGGGAGGTTCGGGATGACAGTGGCGGGGGTGTTCAGAATTGTGTGGGTTGGCTATTTGGGTGACGTATGTTGTGTCACAGATGTATCTGAAGGACCGGGGAATGGCCTCGACACATCAAAGTAACACTGGTTTCCTGAAAGGGATCGGGCACTTTAAAGTAACGCTGGCTTCCTGAAAGGGATCGGGCGCTTTAAAGTAACACTGGCTTCCTGAAAGGGATCGGGCGCTTTAAAGTAACACTGGCTTCCTGAGAGGGATCGGGCGCTTTAATGTAACGCTGGGTTCCTGAGAGGGATCGGGTACATAAATGTAGCACTGGTTTACTGAAAGGGAACGGGCGCTTCAGAGAGACTGGATCGCTTGGTCTTGGGCAGCGAATAGCTGGACCACGCCGTGGTCGGCCAGCTTCATCAGTTCGGATATCATATCTCTGGAGAAGGGTGCGCCCTCCGTTGCTCCCTGAAGCTCGACGAGGTCTCCTTGGTCTGTCATTGCGATGTTGAAATCCACCTCAGCTTTGGAATCTTCTCCGTAGCACAAGTCCAGCAGAAGATCGTCATCCACCATCCCAACGCTTACTGCTGCAACCTTGTGACTCAAGGGAATCTTGGTCAGGATGCGGCTTCGGGTCAGCCCAAGAAGAGCTTGATAAAGAGCAACGTAAGCTCCGGTGACCGCGGCTGTCCTGGTGCCCCCGTCAGCTTGTATCACATCACAATCCAGGAGGATGGACCGCTCACCCAAGGCTTCCCGGTCGGTTACTACCCTGATGCAACGTCCGATGAGCCTCTGTATCTCTTGGGTGCGGCCCCTGGGCCGGCCATCACGTCCTTCTCTTGCTATCCTCGATCCTGAAGACCTGGGCAACATCGAATATTCGGCGGTGACCCATCCCTTGCCCTCGCCCCGCATAAAAGCGGGAACACGCTCATCCACCGTGGCAGAACACAGGACCTTGGTCATCCCCATCTCGATCAAAGCTGACCCTTCAGCAAATGCCAGATACCCGGGCGTAATGGTTACCGGACGGAGTTCGTCCTTCTTCCGACCGTCTATGCGTGTACTTTCTTTACCTTGGACCACGTACACCTCACCTGTATTTGGAAATAGAATACCTAAGTATAGCAGAAGGTGGCCCGCACCCATCCGCGTTCGGTCAGGAAGCAGGGGACCACGATACTGACTCTACCGATAGGATAAGAACGACGGGCCAACCCCAGCGGTTGCCCCGGCGGTGAAGATATTACCGGCGGGCAGCAGCCATCAGCATGTGATTTCGAGCTTCCACCGAGGTGGGATGAACCAAGATGCCCTGCTGAAACAATCCTGTCAGCTCCCGGTTCAGGAAATCCAGAACCGCATCATCCAGGTTGTTCATCGCCAGCTCTTCCAGCATCGGAATGTAGGGATAGCGGTTTATCTTCTGGGGGTCCAACTTGTCGGCCAAGAAAACAACCTTGGCAGGGTTGTCCATATCAGGGTGGGCGGTGCTGTGCCAATAGACCGCCTCATGGATGCCGTCATCATCCAGCCCATCCTGCTGCCGCAGCATCTCCGCCGCCACCGGGCCATGCAGGAGAATGGGGACCTGCTCCTCCACCCCATGGATGGGGACCTTCAGTTCCTTGGCTTTCTTCAGCAGGTCCTCACCCTTCATCGCCCGGGCTAGATCATGGGCCAGGGCTCCCAGCCGGATCTTTTCACCATCGACGCCATGATGATGCGCCAGATTTCCGGCTATCATCACCACCCGTCCTATGTGCTGCTGCAAACCGGCGGGCAGCACACTGATCTTCTGTTGGAGAAGCTCTTCGAGACCGGCGGTCACTGGTGTTTTTTGCCCACAGGGCCCAAGTTTTCCCCGCCGAGGAGGTGGACATGAGCATGTTCCACCGTCTGGCCCGCATCAGTTCCTTGGTTCAGAACAAGGCGATACCCGCTTATGGTGACACCTTCCCGCCGCGCCATCTCCTCAGCCACCAAGAAGATGTGCCCCATCATCTGCTCTTGGCCCGGCCCAACATAAGCTAGGGATGCTATATGGTACAAGGGCAAGATGAGCAGATGGACGGGGGCTTGGGGCTCGATATCCCGGATCACACAAACCCGGTCATCCTTGTAGAGTATCTGCCCCGGCGGTTCTTCCCGGGGTATTCTGCAAAAGATGCAGTCCTTGGTCGTCATATTATCCTCCTACCCTACCTCTACCACCATCTCAACCTCGATGCACGAATTTCCGGCAGGGCAGGCGATGCCCACCGCCGAGCGGGCATGTCTTCCCCGCTCGCCGTAAAGCTCCACCATAACATCGGAAGCGCCGTTGGCTACGCTGGGAGCATCATAGAACTCTTCGGCGGTGTTCACCAGGCACAGAAGCTTCACGATCTGTTTGACATCATCCAGATCGCCGATGCACTCTTTCAAAGATGCCAGCAGGTTGACGGCAGCTTGGCGGGCTCCTTGGTAAGCTTCATCCACCGTTACATCCCGGCCCACCTTGCCCATAACCCTTCGCCCGTCAGGATAGTTGGCGGTGCTGCCCGAAACATAGACTATATTCCCCGTCCGCATCGCATAAACCCGGTTTGCACGCACGGGGCGGGCGGTGGGCATCTCCATTCCCAGTTCTTCCATTCGCTTTTCAATTTTCATCAGCCTGCTCCTTTGTGGTCGTTAGATACCCAGTTCTTGGGCTACCAGATCTTCATGGAAAGCCGAATCACCGTACATAACCCCCTGATCTCTTGCCCTCCGCGTGTATAGCTGAAGGCTGTGGTCCCAGGTGAATCCGATGGCTCCATGGCTTTGGTGGGCCAATGCACAGACGCGTTGGTAGGAACGATTGATCCAAGCTTTTGCTGTAGCAACTTCGAGGGTTGACGGACCACCTGCTGCCAGCTTCCATGCAGCTTGATAAGCCACGTAACGGCAGCATTCAACCTCGGTGGCAATGTTGGCGCAGTGGTGTTGGACCGCTTGAAAACTGCCCACGGGACGACCGAACTGCACCCGCTGCTTCGCATAGTCCACGGTCATATCCAGCACCGCCTGAGCCCCCCCCAGCATTTCCATGCACTTGGCTGCTGCTGCTCGCTGCAAGGTTCGTTGCAGTATGGGCCAACCTTCATCCACCGCCCCCAAGAGGGATGTGCCAGGCGCTTCTACGTTGGAGAACACCACCTCGCACTGCTTGTCTCCAGCTACGGTGTTCATAACGTTGATCGTGATGCCGGGGTTGTCGGCGGGGACCAAGAAACAGCTTATGCCTTCGGCGGGGTCCGGGCTTTGTGATGTTCGTGCAGCCACAAGAAATACATCCGCTATCCGGCCATCTGGCACAAACAGCTTGGAGCCGTTGATGATATAGCTGCCATTGGAGCTTTTAGCTTCGGCCTGCACTCCCCAAGGCTGGTATGTCGCGCTGGCTTCGATCAAAGCCAAGGTCATGGTCTTTTGACCCTCGCACACAGCAGCCAGGTGGTCATTTTTCTGCGCGTCCTCGCCGCCGTCCAAGATGGTCAGACCACCCAGCACCACGGTGGAAAAGAAAGGCCCCGGGGTCAACGCCCTGCCCATCTCCTCCAGCAGCACCGCCAAATCCATGAAATCGCCCCCGGCGCCGCTGTAGCTTTCAGGGAAAGCCAGTCCGCACCAGCCCAGATCTGCCATCTTATTCCATAGCTGCTCAGGATGCCCCCGGTCATCCTCTTCCATCTGCCGGACCAGCGCAGGGGGGCATTCCTGTTCCAAGAAATCCCTGGCGCTGTTCTTCAGCATCTGCTGGGTTTCGGTGAGCCCCAGATCCATGGCGTCCTCCTCAGCTTCTCCCGTTCTCTGCTTATCTCGCCCCTTTGTCGTTTTCCCATAAACCCAAGGAGTTGCCTTCAGAATCAATGCATTGGGCGTTGTATCCCACATGGGGAATTGGGGTTTTGCCCACGACCACACTACCACCCAGAGCAGTCACCTTATCCAGGGCGGCATCGATGGAATCGACGGTGTAGTAGTTGATGATGGTCTGCTCCGGAACTGACCGTTGGACCAGTCCCCCCAAAGCATCGCCTTCTGCTGACCGGATTACCCAGTACTCCATATTGGGCACGGGCGCCTTCTTGAAAGACCAGCCGAAAACTCCGCTGTAAAACCGTTCTGCTCGGTCGGAACCATCTATGGGTATATCGAAGTGCACCTCTTGAGGCATATCGGCTCTCCTTACGTGGTCATATCTATCTTGGATACTCCCCAGAAACGTGGCGGCGGCCGCAATAGCTTGTGGTCCAGCCTTCGGAACATTCCATCATGGTGTGGCGAAGGTGAAGCAGGATGCGGAAGAAGGACCGAAATCCGGGCTGCAATCCGTCCGCCGGCTAGCCGCGCGGCAGTCCCAACCCTCTGGAAGCGATGATGTTTCTTTGAACTTCCGAAGTGCCTGCAGCTATGGTGTGGGAGAAAGAATGCATCCAATCTTCAGGCACGCGGCCCTTCAGGGGAGCCCTGGGATCTCCCGTTCTGAGCTGACCGTAGAGCCCCAAGATATCCAGGCAAGATGAAGTAACCCGCTGCAAGGTTTCAGACCCAAACACCTTGCTCATGGAAGCTTCTTTGTTGGGCACCATACCTTCGCCCTGCATCCAAGCGACCCCGTAAGCCAGAAGACGGGCGGTTTCGGATTCGATGTGGCGTTCGATGAGCATGTTACGAACACGGGGATCTTCGGATAATATGCCTCCGTTGGACCTGGTGTTCTTGGCATATTCGGTCATGTCCGACAACAGGCGCCGTGATATGGCGGAGTAGTCGATTCCTGAACGTTCGAAGTCCAGGAGGGTGACCCCCACATACCAACCCCGGTTTTCGTCGCCAACCAGATTCCGTTTTGGAACCCGCACATTGTCGAAGAAAACCTGGTTGAAGTCGTGCCCGCCAGTCATATTGTTGACGGGCTGCACCGAAACTCCGGGGGTTTTCATGTCAACCAAAATGAAGCTGATCCCCCGGTGTTTGGAAGCATCAGGGTCGGTCCGGGCCAGCACCATGATCCAATCCGCCCTATGGGCCATGGTGGTCCATATCTTGCTGCCGTTCAGAACATAATCGTCGCCGTCGGCCACCGCCCGGGTTTGCAGGGATGCCAGGTCCGAACCTGAACCCGGTTCACTGTATCCTTGGCACCATTGGACCTCGCCCTTTGATACAGGTAGAAGAAACTCTTTCTTTTGTTCTTCGGTGCCGTAGATCATCAGGGTGGGAGCCAGCATACGAACGCCGAATATGTCCCTGCCGGGGGCCCGGTTGTAAGACATCTCTTCGTTGAAGATAGCTGACCGGACTGGCGAGGCGCCCTGACCGCCGTACTCATCCGGCCAGTGCATGGTCAGCCAACCCCTGTCCGCCAGCTCCTTCCGGGTTGCCTTGGTGAAATCCCAATCATCATCTTCCGCCCATCGACCCCTGCCTTCCCATCCCACCGGGAGCTGTTGGCCGAGGAACTCCAAGAGGGAGCTTCGGAAGCTTTGGTCGTCTGCGGAGAACCGGAAATCCATGGCGGAATGCCTCCTAGGATTGGAAGAAAAAGTCGAGTTGGGCTAGTGGTGGGGTAAGGTTGTTATCAGTTGCCGACCGATACGCATGTGACCGTGCGCACGACGCCGCTGATGGTGTGAATTCTTTCGGTTACCAAGGAACCCATGATGTTGATGTCGGCTGTATCTATTACTGCTATCACATCGTAGGGGCCGGTGACCACGTTCACAGACTGCATTCCATCAACCCTGCTCAGCACATCAGCCACCTCTCGGGTTCTACCAATGCCGGTTTCGATCAAAATGAATGCCTTGGTTGCCACACCAGACCTCCTTCGGTAGATTGCTTTCGGGGTGCGGCTCCCCCTCGGGAGGGAAACACCACGGTAGCCAAATTTGGCAACATGATAAGGTGCTGGTAGTAGCGTGTCAATCGGAATTTGTAGCTGATGCTATAATGCTGCCCGGAAGGTGTACATGGACCTGCTGCGAAAGGGTGTTAGCCAACTGGGCTTTTCCCTCACTTCCGAACAGGAAAACCGGTTCCGATGCTACCACCAAGAGCTGATGACCTGGAATCAAAAGATGAACCTGACCTCCATCGTAGAGCACGATGAGGTGCAGGTGAAACACTTTTTGGATTCCTTGACCCCTTCTTTGGTCTTAAACAGCCACCTTTCCGACGGCGGCTCCCTGCTGGATGTGGGTGCGGGGGGTGGATTTCCCGGAATACCCCTCAAGATACTGTATCCTGAAGTACACCTGACGTTGTTGGAATCGGTAGGTAAAAAATGCACCTTCTTGGAGCACATCATATCTGTGCTGGACCTTGATAATACCCACATCCACACCGGACGGGCCGAGGATGCAGCCCTGAAGCCACACCTTCGGGAATCATTCGATATGGTGGTTTCCAGGGGGGTCGCCCCGATGCGCATTCTCATGGAGCTGACCGTACCCTACTGCAAGCAGGGCGGGAAAACGGTGGTCCTAAAAAAGGGAGAGATACAGCCGGAGGTAAACAGCTCCATCCACGCCATGGAGGTGTTGGGTGCGAAGCTGGGTAATATCCGGTCGATCAAAGGCGTTGACGGGCTGGAGGATGATAGAGTGCTGGTGGTGGTGGACAAGACCGGGCCAACCCCTGCCAAGTTTCCCAGGCGCCCAGGAATGCCCCAGAAACATCCACTGTGAAACCCGGTCTGAGGATATAACATAAGTTGATCTATACGGCCAGCTTCTATGACCCCCAAGATTGGATGGGTGAATGCTTCCGCATTTCCCGCGGGCACCCCAGGGGTAAACCGGTGCAATGGAAAACCATCCCGTTCTTCTACCCTGAACTGGAGCTGCTGCGGGCGTACCGTCGTCACGAAATAGATTTCGAGGCGTACACGCCCCGTTACTTGGACCACCTGGACCGCAGCTACTCTAGCAACGATGCGATGCGTAGATGGATCCACGAAGATATGCCGGCGCTGGGTGATTTTACCTTCCTCTGCTTTGAACGATATGCGACACCTTGCCATAGACGTCTGCTGGCTCATTGGCTTTCCAACAAGTGCCCAGACCTGCAGATAGGCTCACTCCGTTGACCATATCTGCAGGTCTGCAAGCTCACCATCCTGTTATTTGCGAAGTGCGTTAGTGAAGACGTGTCCCGCGTCCTTTTTCAAGAGGGTTTTGACCATCTTGGGCATACTATCTTTAGCTGCTGTCTTCACAGCTTGTGACCCCGTGGGCTCAACGCCACCTGAAACCGCGGCGGAACCTGTTCCTTCTGTGGCTGTGCTGTCTCCGACCAGTCCGGCAGAGATTCCAATCTTGGAGAATGCCGTCCCTGCCACCATCGAACAACCCGCCGGCGCCATGTCGCCACACGGGTCACCCACGGTGGTCCCTGTAACTTGTACGGTGCCTCCGGCGCCTGCTGTAGCAGTTTCGGTCTCTCCGGATGAACCCCATGTGGGGGATGGCGTGCAGGTAGCGCTTGTAGCTCAAGGCCAAGGAAGGTTTCCCCAATACCAGCTATCTGTCGACAGAAATTCTGCGGGTGTACTGGAAACAGACCCGGACCGCCTGTATCAGGTTGGATCCGTCTTGGGGGACCGAATCATCTGGGACCTTAGCGCCGTCCAAGCCGGCCGGATAAACCTGCAAATCAGTTTCAACTATGAAAGCACCGCTCAGTGCACCGATGGCCGGGAAATATCAAGTACTGCGAACACGTTCAGGCAAGGTTTTTCGGTTTATGTGGTGGGGCCGGTCGTAAATCAGGTTCCATCAACGGCCGATACTCCGACAGAAAACCCCACCCCGGAGGTTACCCCAACTCCCATCACGGAACCTGTTGTCATCCCTACAACGGAGCCTACCCCAACCACAATACCTGGAGCTACCCCCACCGCAACGCCGGAACCCACCCCTATCCTTACGCCGGAACCCACCCCCACTCCGACACCGGAGCCTACCCCCACCTCGACACTGGAACCCACCCCCACCCCGACGCCGGAACCTACTCCCACCCCGACGCCGGAACCTACTCCCACCCCGACGCCGGAACCTACCCCCACCCCGACGCCGGAACCTACTCCCACTCCGACGCCGGAACCTACCCCCACCCCGACGCCGGAACCTACCCCCACCCCGGAGCCCACCCCGACTTCCGTACGGATAGATTGCATTTTCTTCGATGGTAAAGTGGTGCGTTGGGAGTCCGACGAATATGTGGAAATCACCAATTACGGTCGTTCATCTATCGAACTTCGCGGATGGGTGCTCCGGGATAAATGGGATAAGAACCAAGTCTTTACCTTCCCCACCTACGCCTTTGTCCCGGGGCGAACTATCCGGGTTTATACCGACGAGACACATCCTGAGTCGGGAGGCTTTAGTTTCAAACGGGGGTCTTCCGTATGGAACAACAAATATCCCGACACAGCCCTCCTGATCGATGCAAACGGAGGTCATGTTTCCGAAATCTCCTACGATACAAGCAACCCTCCGGGCTGCGGAGGCTAGGCAGAAAACCATCGAAACCCGGTCAGCCTCCATGACCTGAACCTTAACGCCCGCCCCCGCCCCGTCACCCCGCTCTCCCCTCCCCCCGCCCTCCCGACTCCCCCCACCAGCCGCCCCGTTACTACGGCGATCCTTCGGGTGAGGCGGCATCTTAGATTCTTCGGCGTGCGCGCCTCAGAATGACAGGGGGGAGGGCGCGCCTCAGAATGACAGTGGAGGAGGACGCTCCTCAGAATGACAGGGATAAGTTGTCATTCCGAACGCCCCACCGTTGTCATTCCGAACGGGCCCCCGTTGTCATTCCGAACGCCCCACCGTTGTCATTCCGAACGCCCCACCGTTGTCATTCCGAACGCCCCACCATTGTCATTCCGAACGTAGTGAGGAATCTAAGATTTCCCTTTGATGGCTGGTCCGTTACTACGATGAGCCATCGCATAAGTAGCATCTTAGATTCTTCGGCGTGCGCGCCTCAGAATGACACGGGAGGAGGGCACTCCTCAGAATGACAGGGATAAGTTGTCATTCCGAACGGCCCCTCATTGTCATTCCGAACGTGGTGAGGAATCTAAGATTTCCCTTTGATGGCTGGTCCGTTACTACGACAACCCATCGCATGAGCAGCATCTTAGATTCTTCGGCGTGCGCCCCTCAGAATGACAGCATGGGAGGGTGCTCCTCAGAATGACAGCGGAGGAGGGCACTCCTCAGAATGACAGAGATAAATTGTCATTCCGATTCCACCATTGTCATTCCGAACGGCCCCCCGCCGTCATTCCGAACGACCCCCCGTTGTCATTCCGAACGTAGTGAGGAATCTAAGATTCCCCTTTGATGGCTGGTCCGTTACTACGACAACCCATCGCATAAGCAGCATCTTAGATTCTTCGGCTGCGCGCCTCAGAATGACAGAGGGACGGCGCGCCCCTCAGAATGACAGCATGGGAGGGTGCTCCTCAGAATGACAGTGGTATATTGTCATTCCGATTCCACCATTGTCATTCCGAACGGCCCCCCGCCGTCATTCCGAACGACCCCCCGTTGTCATTCCGAACGTAGTGAGGAATCTAAGATTTCCCTTTGATGGCTGGTCCATTCCTACAACAACCCATCGCATAAGCAGCATCTTAGATTCTTCGGCTGCGCGCCTCAGAATGACAGAGGGAGGGCGCGCTCCTCAGAATGACAGCAGGGGAGGCAGCACTCCTCGGAATGACAGCAGGGGAGGGGGCGCTCCTCAGAATGACAGAGATAAATTGTCATTCCGATTCCACCATTGTCATTCCGAACGGCCCCCCGCCGTCATTCCGAACGACCCCTTTCTGTCATTCCGAACGTAGTGAGGAATCTAAGATTCCCCTTTGATGGCTGGTCCGTTACTACGACAACCCATCGCATAAGCAGCATCTTAGATTCTTCGGCTGCGCGCCTCAGAATGACAGGGATAAGTTGTCATTCCGATTCCACCATTGTCATTCCGAACCCCCCCTTATGTCATTCCGAACGACCCCTCTCTGTCATTCCGGACGGCCCCCGTTGTCATTCCGAACGTAGTGAGGAATCTAAGATTTCCCTTTGATGGCTGGTCCGTTACTACGATGAGCTATCGCATGAGCAGCATCTTAGATTCTTCGGCGTGCGCGCCTCAGAATGACACGGGAGGAGGGGGCGCCTCAGAATGACACGGGAGGAGGGCGCGCCTCAGAATGACACGGGAGGGGGGAGTGCCTCAGAATGACACGGGAGGGGGGAGTGCCTCAGAATGACAGGGGGGGAGGGCCTCGGGATTCAGGCCGTGGGGACTGGACGGGCGCTGTTCCTAAGGTTGTATGTAGAGGATGCTCGGGAGGTTGTATGTAGAGAGGATGCTCAGCAGCAGGTTGTGTGTATACAGGATGCTCAGCAGGAGGTTGTGTGTACGGAGGATGCTCAGCTTGGGCGCTGAAGCTGGCGTACGCCGAGGATTACTTCCATGCCGTCCACGGTTTGAGGTTCTTGATAGGACTTTTCCACAGGTTCCCCGGAGACCAGTTCCGTCGACAAGGTTTCCTGCGTGATATAGCTTGAGAAGCTGCTCATAACCTCCTCGATTTTCGCCGGGCCTTGGTAGTGGGTGACGATATGGTCGGTTATTTCGAATCCTGCTTTTTTGCGCAAGTCCTGGATACGGTGCACCAACTCTCTGGCCAATCCTTCTTGGGCTAGCTCGGCGGTTATGGAAGTATCCAGAGCCACCATGTAGCCGCCCTCCACCGAAACCCAGTATTGTCCCAACTGAACGATGGCTTCGGTGGAAGCAGTGGTTTGGTCCTGCTGCTTACGGCTTTTGCGGGCGCTGGCAATATCCAAAGCCTGCCGGTACATTTGCTCATCATCATGTTCGCCGGCAAGGACCTTCATCTCCTTGATGTTCAACTCATCAAGTATCTGGGGAGCCACCTGCCGGAGATGGGAGCCTTCGCTGGGAGACCTGGGTCTCACCAACACTTCCGTCAAGGGTTGACGCACCTTTATTCCGGCCCTGGAACGTGCGCCCCGGCCCATGCTGGACACCTTCATTGCAAGGCGGGTTGCATCCATCAGGTTGTGGTCGATGAGCCCGTCGTCAGCTACGGGAAAGCTAGCCAAATGCACGCTATCCACCGCTTCAGGATCTATCGAGCGGACCAGGTTTTGGTACATATCTTCAGCCAAGAACGGCATGAACGGGGCGATCAGCTTGCATAAGGAGCTGAGGCAGGTGTGGAGGGTCGCATATGCAGACAGCTTGTCTTCATCGTTCTCGCTCTTCCAGAAGCGGCGCCGGCTCCGCCGGACATACCAGTTGGATAAACCATCCACAAAGTCCTGGATACGACGTCCGGCATCGGTGGGGTTGTATTCATCCAGATATCGGTCGGTTTGGACGATCAGATTGTTGAGCTCGGACAAGATCCACCGGTCCAGTTCCGAGGTGGGTTTCCAGTCCTTTTCTACCTGGTCGGGATGGAAATTATCCACGGAAGCATAGGTGGTGAAGAAGGAGTAAACGTTCCAGAGGGTCAGGAGATAGCGCCGCACCACATCGTTGACCAAGTCTTTGGCAAAGCGGCGGGATTCTCCGGCGTGGGATGCGGTGAACAGGTACCAGCGAACAGCATCGGCGCCCTGCTCATCCAGGACACTCCACGGGTTTACGACGTTCCCTTGGCTCTTGCTCATCTTGCGGCCATTGCCATCGAGGATCAGACCCAAGCAGATCACGTTACGGTAGCTGGGGCCATCCATGAGCAGGGTGGATAGGGCGTGGAGGCTGTAAAACCAGCCCCGGGTTTGGTCCACAGCCTCGCAGATATAGTCGGCGGGGAACCGGCCATCTTGGACCATGCCGGCATCCTCGAAAGGATAGTGCCACTGGGCATAGGGCATAGCGCCTGAGTCGAACCAAGCATCCATCACCTCGGGGATGCGCTCCATATCGGACCCGCAGTCAGGGCAACCAAGATGTACGCGGTCCACGTAGGGGCGATGGAGGTCAAGAGCATCAACCATAGCTTTGTGATCGTCGACAGCCATCTCTTTCAGTTCTTGTCGAGAGCTGATGCAGACCTGATTTGTGCAGCCATCCCCGGTGCAGCGCCAGATGGGTATGGGCGTTCCCCAATACCGCTCCCTGGAGATAGCCCAATCCACGTTGTTGGCTAGCCATTCGCCGAAACGGCCTTCTTTGATGTAGTCGGGGTACCAGTTGATCTCGCGGTTGCTGCTGATCAATCGTTCTTTGAAAGCTGTGGTGCGGATGTACCACGAGGGCTTTGCATAGTACAGGAGGGGGGTGTTGCACCGCCAGCAGAATGGATAGGTGTGTTTATAGATGCCCTTGAAGTACAGAAGGCCCCTCTGCTTCAGCTCGGCTGCAATCTCATCATCCGCATCTTTGACGAACTTGCCGGCAAAGGAGTAGTTGCCGAGAATCATCCCCTGTTGGTCCACCGACTGAACAAAAGCAAGCTGGCGGTCCCTTCCCACTCCCAGATCTTCGTCGCCAAAAGCGGGGGCGATGTGGACTATGCCCGTGCCATCATCCATTGAAACGAAGTCAACCCCATGAACTTGCCATGAGCTGTCGAAGGAGTTGCCCCGGTGGAAGCTGCCGTTTGTATCTTCCGGGGGATCGACCAGTGCGTCGGATGTGAAGTACCGTATGCTGCCTTTGGGCAGATCAGAAACGAAGGGATCATAGAGGGGTTCGTAACGAAGTCCAACCAGATCCCTGCCTGGGAATGAATTGATCACCTTGTACTCGGTGTGCAAGGCAGCTTCCAAGAGGGGTGTTGCCAAGATCAGTTGCTCAGGACCGAAGTCACCCTCGGTCTCCACCAAGCTGTACTCTGCGGATTCATTGATCGCCAAGGCTGTATTACCCGGCAAGGTCCAAGGGGTGGTGGTCCAAGCCAGAAGATAGGTGGGGAGGACATCGCCGCCTGCACCTTGTTCATCATTGGCAAAGGGCGCAGATAGCGATCGAAACTTGATGTACACCGAGGGGTCTGGAGTATCTTCCTTATAACCCAGAGCAACCTCATGGGAGCTAAGGCTGGTGACGCACCGGGGGCAATGTGGCGTGCCCTTGATATCCTGATACAGGAGTCCTTTCTCCCACAGCTGACCCAAGATCCACCAACCGGATTCGATGTAGCTGTTCTCCAAGGTTACATAGGGGTGTTCCATATCCACCCAATAAGCTATCCGGTCGGTCATGTCCTCCCATTCTTTGACATATCGGAAGACGCTTTCGCGGCACTTTTGGTTGAACTTTTCGATGCCGTATTCTTCGATCTCTCGCTTGGAATGAAGGCCCAGCTCCCGCTCCACTTCCAACTCCACCGGCAGGCCGTGGGTGTCCCAGCCCCCTTTTCTCAAGCATCTGTAACCCTTCATGGTCTTGTAGCGGCAGATGATATCTTTGAAGACACGGGCCAATACGTGGTGGATGCCGGGGCTGCCGTTGGCGGTGGGAGGGCCCTCGTAGAGCATGAAGAGGGGTTTATTATCTCCATCGCGTTCGGTCTGATGGAACACATCGTTGTCTTTCCAGAACTGGAGGACCTCCTTTTCCAACTCTGGAAAGCTGACCTTGCTGGATACCTGTCTGATCATCGTAACCTCAGGGGTTTCTCAGGTTGTTCGCATAGATGCACGAGGATGGCGTTACCGGACCGGGTAAGCTTATCAGATATAGCGGGGAGAATGCACCTGTGTTCATGGTCTTGAAGGGAGTGCAAAATCCTCGTCTGACCGTCTGAACATTGATAAAGAATCCCAAAGGGCCTTTAGGAGTGTCAGTTATAGCCCAACCTCTTTGTTTCAGATGCTTTGTAGCAGCAACAGGTACTCCCGGTTGCCTTTGTCGCCCAATATTGGGCTGGGAACAAGGTCGCGAAGCCTGTACTTCGATTCCACCACCCAGTGAAGGAACCGGGCCAGAACCACCCCGTGAATTTTCCGGTCCTTAATTACCCCACCCCTGCCAACCTCATGTCGAAGCGCTTCAAACTGGGGTTTTACAAGCACGATGATACAGCCGCCGGGCGCCAGGTGTTGGGAAGCGGCGGGGATAACCTTGGTTGCAGAGATGAAAGCCACATCCACGGTGATCAGATCGACCTTTGTTTCCTGACCGCCGGCGCCTTCTAGCCCACCGGCGCCTTCTAGTAGGATGAAGGGAAAGTGGGCATTTATCCCTTCCATTGCCACCACACGGGGGTCTTGACGCAGGTTGTAATGAAGCTGGGAATGTCCAACATCTACCGCATAGACCTTGCTGGCTCCTCCCTTTAGCAAACAATCGGTGAAGCCGCCAGTGGAAGCTCCCACATCAAGAGCAGTCCATCCCGTTACATCCAACTGGAACTTGGCCAGAGCATGGGCCAGCTTCATTCCGCCGCGGCTCACATAGAGGTTGCGGCCCCGGACCTCAAAGGTAGTATCGGCAGCCACCGGTGTTCCGGGCTTCAGGACCCGGCCTCCAGAATGGTATACCAACCCTTCCATGATGAGGGCTTGAGCACGTTCGCGGCTTTCAGCCAACCCGTGCTCGAACAGGAGGATATCAGCCCGCTTTTTAGGTACCCTTTTCATCAAAATCGGCCCAGATGGTCTATCTGCACTTGATTGACACCTCTTTCACCCATGAATTATAATCCCTCGGACTAGAACAGGATGATATCTTGCCAAAACGAACCTACCAACCAAAGAAACGACGACGTCAGCGGGTGCATGGTTTCATGGCCCGTAACAGCACCCGTGGGGGCCGGGCGGTCCTAAAACGACGCCGGTTCAAAGGCCGCCATCAGTTGGCGGTCTAGCTGCCACCGGAGCTAAATGCAAAGAACGCAAAGGCTTACCGGTCAGAAAAACTTTTCCAACATTCGCAAAAACGGTCGTGGTGTCACGAACCGGCTTCTGGTTCTGCGCACTCACCCCAACGGACTGAGCATCAGCAGGTTTGCTTTTCTGACAGGTAAGCGGATCGGAAATGCAGTAACACGGAACCGTCTAAAAAGGCGTCTTCGGGAAATTGCCCGTGCTACGGATGTAAAAACCGGACTGGATACCATTTTCATCGCCCGCAGGGGCTCCGCTGAGGCCAATTTCCAGCAGTTGAAAAACGCCGCAACGGACCTGCTGAACCGGTCTGGAATCCTTGAGGGAGCCACCAAGGTAGCAGGACATCAGAACCCTCCTACTCAAGGTCTTGCCAGCCATGGAACAGGCGATGATTCCGGCAGCTCGTCACCTCAGACCTACGGGATATCACAGCTTTGAAAAAATTGATGTTAGGTCTGATACGATTCTACCAAAACGGAATTTCTCCTCTTATCGCTCCCAATTGCCGTTATGACCCCACCTGCTCCCAGTACAGCTACGATGCTATCTGTTCGCACGGGCTTCTAAGGGGTACGTGGCTTGCGCTTATGCGTTTGTCCAGGTGCCGCCCCTTTGGCGGGAAGGGTTATGATCCTGTCCCTTAGCACGGTTTCCCGAATGCTGAAATACCGGCTCTGGCCAAGATCAGATCATCGGCCAGCCGGAATATGCTTCCCCAATCTAGCCTGTGGGTCGAATCGGCTTCTGCTGGCAGCCTTGGGGATACTGCTCGTTCTGGCGATGACGGGATGCACCGGCCGCAGCTTGATCACATGGGGAGAAAGCGGTGGAGACGGATGGACGGTCACGGCCGCCGATGACAGCAAGCTGTACATAGGGACCCGCCAAGGACGGGTGCTTGCGGTGGATGGGGTGACGGGAGATTCTGTTCCCCGGGTTGTATGGGGCTACGATCTGGAGGACAAGCATGGCGTATTCGGAAAGCCCGCGGTGGGGCAAGACCATATTTATGTGGGCGACAAAGGCGACCCGGATGGAAAGAACGGACGGGTCTTGGCTCTCCTGAAGGACCGTGTCCCTGTTTCCAACACCGGAGGTCGGGCCAACTTGCTTCAAGAAGGTGAGTGGGACTTCGCCATCGAGGGTGCAATTGTTGGAGGACCGGTTCTGACCGAAGATGAAAGCTTGGCGCTTGTCGCTTCGGACGATGGTGGTCTGTATGCTTTCAACACCACCGGGGACAGCCGCAACCGACAAGCATGGAGCTACTTCGCAGAAGGTCAGGTGTGGTCCACACCGGTGGTATCGGGAGGCGTAGTATATTTCGGTTCCTTGGACCGGCATATCTATGCTCTGGCTGTTGGGAAGGAACTATCCCCCGGTGAGAGCAGGCTGCTGTGGAAATATGAGACGGGCGGGGCTGTCATAGGCGGCCCCTTGGTGGTGGATGGTCCCCTGGGCAAAATGGTGGTGGTGGGGTCCTTGGACCAAAATCTGTACGCGCTGGGAGCAGGAAGCGGAGAGCTTCTGTGGTCTTACCAAGGCGGCGACTGGTTCTGGGCCGGCCCTGTCGCTGATGAAGCTTACATCTACGCGGCTACTATGAGCAGCACGGTCCATGCTTTGGATAAACGAGGATTGCCAGTGTGGGAGCATGAGCTGGAAGGCGGGTCCCCTGTGGTATCCAGGCCGGTGGTCTTCGATGGCGATCTGGTGGTGGCCACCGATGAAGGAAAACTATTTCTTTTGGATGCATCCAGCGGAAGTAGAATAGGTGGGTTCCAAGATTTGGATGGCCGGGTGAAAGCTCCATTGAGCAACCTGGATGGAATGGTTTTTGTGGGTGTGGAAGATAATTCCGTGCGGGGAGTAGACCTGGATGATTGGCGTGAATCATGGAATTTCTCCACGAAGGATAGGTAGCTACCGGTGGGTTTCTTCTTTGACAACATACTGATCAACCCGATGTTGAACATCATGGTGATGCTCTACAGCATGTTGTTCAGCAACTTCGGGTTGGCAATCATCACCTTCACCATTTTGGTGCGCATCGTCACATTGCCGCTGCACATGAGGCAGATCAAGCAGATGCGGGCAATGTCGGATATGCAACCTCGGATGAAGCAGGTCCAAGGAATCAAGGATCCGAGGGAGCGCAGCCGGGCGATGCAGGCTATGTGGCGGGAAGCGGGGGTCAACCCGCTGGGATGTTTGGGCCCTCTTTTCATCCAGATGTTGGTGTGGGTGGCCCTTTTCAGGGTTCTGATCAAGAGCTTGGGCACCAACCCCGACGATCTGGTTGGTCTTTCCCAGCGCCTCTACTCGTGGAACCCGGTATCCGATGTGTCCATACCGCTGAACTCCGACTTTCTGTGGCTTGATCTAGCTGCTCCCGACCCCACCAGCGTGGTCCTTCCCGTTCTGGTTGGCGCATCCACCTGGCTGCAACAGAAGATGACGATGACGCCATCTGCAGACCCCCGGCAAGCTCAGACCAACAAGATGATGTTGTGGATGATGCCCATCATGCTGGGATTTATCACCCTTACTTTCCCCAGCGGTCTGGCGGTGTACTGGACGGTATCCAACATTGCAGGTGTGCTGATCCAGTACTTCGTCACCGGCGATTGGAGTCCCTTATTTTCTAAAGCAACTCCTGCAGCTGAACTGGCGCCCCAAGCAGCTCAGGAGGCGGAACCAAAGGAGAAGGAAAGCGATGGAGATCGAACAGGTAGTGAGGTCCGCAAAAACCGTCGAAGAAGCAATAGAGATGGCACTGAAAGAGCTAGACGCCGACCGGGAAGAGGCAGAAATAGAAATATTAAGCCAAGGTAAGCCCGGCTTCCTTGGCATCGGCTCCGAACCTGCCCGGGTTAGAGTCAAGAAATTCCCACCATCGGAACATGCAGCCGCCATCGCCATGGATGTGGTGAACAAGCTGCTGTCCAATGCCGGAGTCCGTACCTTGACGACCCTCAGAGTAGCACGGGACCCCGACACCGACGGGCCTGTGATCGATATCACCGGCGATGATTCGGGCCTTCTCATAGGACGCCAAGGAGAAACCCTGAGGGCAATGCAGTTCTTGGTGAACATTCTGGTGCGACAACAGATGAAGCAGGACTCGGTCCGGGTGGTGCTGGATATCGAACGGTACCGGGAACGCAGGCACAATTCCCTCAAGGAGCTGGCGCTCAGGGTAGCTGACCGGGTTTCTACATCCGGCAAAGCCATTCCATTGGAACCGATGCAACCTGCTGAGCGGCGGGTGATCCATATAGCCCTCGCAGACCATCCGCGGGTAACGACAGAAAGCATCGGTGCGGGTGATGGGCGGCGGGTGACCATCACCCCCAAGCAAAGCTGAAGGACCGGACCGTATGCTCCGAGAACTGTTCGGGACCTCCAAGCCCTTCATAGGAGTCGTCCATCTGCAGCCCCTGCCGGGATCACCCCGCTGGCAAGGGAACTTGGCTGATGTGCTCGAATGGGCGCAGAAAGATGCGCGCTCCTTGGCTGAAGGCGGAGCGCGCGGTCTGATCGTCGAAAATTACGGTGATGCTCCATATGTTCCGGGCAGGGTCGAACCCCACACCGTAGCTGCTATGGCGGTGGCAACCCAAGCGGTGCAGGAGGTCGTGAACCTTCCGGTGGGCATCAACATGCTGCGCAACGATCCTGTATCTGCCATCGCCGTGGCTGTAGCAACCAACTGCCGTTACATCAGGATCAACATTCATCATGGGGTGATGGCGGCTGATGAAGGAATCATCGAAGGAAAAGCCCACGAAACCCTGCGTTACCGGCGGGTTTTGGGCGCCGAAGATAAGGTGAAGATCTTTGCGGATGTGCTGGTGAAGCACGCAAGCCCCTTGGGCTCCAGTGACCTGCGGTATTTGGCCAAGGAAACGGTGGGAAGGTGCTTGGCGGACCTCCTGATCGTCTCTGGCGACGCCACCGGGGAAGAAGCTTCCTTCCAGGATGTGGAGATGGTGAAGGATGCGGTCCCCGATGTGCCGGTGCTGTTGGGGAGCGGTGTGGATGAAACCAACGTCGGCAGGTTCTTATCTTTGTGCGATGGAGCTATCGTAGGAACCAGCTTGAAGGTGGATGGCAGGGTCGAAAACCCCGTCGATCCTGCCCGCGTGAGCGCGTTGGCAGCCAAGTTTGCCGAAGCCGCCGGATGAGTTTCAGGTGAGGCGTGGGGGTTCGTAGCCCAGGGTTTCTCAGGGTCCGGGCGTCGTGAAAGAAAATTTCACGAGCTTGGGATGACTACCTTAAGTCGGTAGACTTGTCGCCCACCGCCTCGGACTGCAGACAGTCTTGCAATCTACGTCGTTGACGGCCACTGCTGTCGAAGTTTCCAGGTTCAAGCCATCGCCTGAATCCTCTTTGTAAACGGGGCCATTCAGCATCGATGATAGAGTGCCAGTCAGTATCCCGATTGCGTCCCTTCGTGATGGCCGCTTGGCGCCAAGTGCCTTCGAAGGTGAATCCGAGCCTGAGTGCAGCAGTCCGCGAAGCTTCGTTTAACGCGTTGCACTTCCACTCGCAGCGCCGGTATCCCAGCGAGAAGACGTGCTCCATCATCAGGAACATCGCCTCCGTTGCTGCCCTGCTTCGTTTCAACGCCGAGCCAAAGTGGATATTCCCCAACTCGATTGTGCCGTACCCCGGCGTAATTCGGAGATAGCTAGCCATGCCAACCGGCTTTCCGCTCTGATTGTCCAGCAAGGCATAGAACATTGGATCATCACCGAAACACGTTGCCCTCACCCATTCTTGAAATGCTCCAACATCTTCAAACGGGCCGTAACGTAGATATGTCCAGTCTGAAACGGTCCCTTCAAAAGCATCGAACAGGCCCGACACATGAGCGGATTCGTCCAGCGGCTCGACAGTGCAATAGGCGCCCCGCATTTCATGACGGCTTGGATGAGGTGGCGGGGTCCAACCTGAGACTTCATAGCCTAGAGGCTGCCCAAAGTCGTTCGTGGGTTCGGACACTGGTTTACTCCAGATTCTGCGAATCCACCGCCGTTAGAGCAGTCTTCGCCAAAGAATGTACGTACCAGTTTTCTTTTCGGCAGCCTTTAATTCCCAGCAGCTATTAATTCCCCGGTAGCTGTTCAGTCTCCATGAGTTGCATCGTGAGGTCCCCCTTGAGGGGCGGTCCGTTTCGCAACGGCCTAGTGTGTGCAGGCACCCTAGATTCTTCGTCGTGCGCTCCTCAGAATGACGAAAGGGAAGGGATCCGTCACAACAACAAGGGGCGTGGTCCTCAGAATGACGAAAGGGGAAGGATCCGTCACAACAACAAGGGGCGTGGTTCTTAGAATGACGAAAGGGGGGCCTACTGTCAATCCGAACCCCCCAACTGTCAATCCGAATCCCCAACTGTCAATCCGAATCCCCAATTGTCATTCCGAGTGAAGCGAGGAATCCAAGGGCTCCATCTGAGGGCCGGGCTTCTTCTATGACGACATGGTGTGTGTGCAGGCACCTTAGATTCCTCACTGCGTTCGGAATGACACGGATGAATTGTCATTCCGAATCCCCAACTGTCAATCCGAGTCCCAATTGTCATTCCGAGTCCCCAATTGTCATTCCGAGTGAAGCGAGGAATCCAGGGGCTCCATCTGATGGCCGGGCTTTTTCTATGACGATATGGTGTGTGTGGAGGCACCTTGGATTCTTCGTCGTGCGCTCCTCAGAATGACAGAAGGAGAGGGGCCTACTGTCATTCCAAACGGAGTATCGTCATTCCGAATCCCACTACTGTCATTTCGGACCCACCATTGTCATTCCTGACCCGTATTGTCATTCCGAACCCCCTTACTGTCATTCCGAACGCAGTGAGGAATCTAAGGTCGCCCTCTGACAGGAGGTTTTTTCTACGACGATATGGTGTGTGTGCAGGCACCTTAGATTCTTCGTCGTGCGCTCCTCAGAATGACAGAAGGGGAGGGGCTCCTCAGAATCACAAAAAAGGGGACTCATCAGAATGACAAAGAGAGGGGCCTATTGTCATTCCAAACGGAGTATCGTCATTCCGAATCCCACTACTGTCATTTCGGACCCACCATTGTCATTCCTGACCCGTATTGTCATTCCGAACCCCCTTACTGTCATTCCGAACGCAGTGAGGAATCTAAGGTCGCCCTCTGACAGGAGGTTTTTTCTACGACGATATGGTGTGTGTGCAGGCACCTTAGATTCTTCGTCATGCGCTCCTCAGAATGACAGAAGGGGAGGGGCTCCTCAGAATCACAAAAAGGGGGACTCCTCAGAATGACAGAAGGAGAGGGGCCTACTGTCATTCCAAACGGAGTATCGTCGTTCCGAATCCCACTACTGTCATTTCGGACCCACTATTGTCATTCCTGACCCGTATTGTCATTCCGAACCTCCCTACTGTCATTCCGAACGCAGTGAGGAATCTAGGGTCTACCTCTGATGGGAGGTTTTTTCTACGACGACCTGGTGCGTGCAGGCACCTTAGATTCTTCGTCGTGCGCTCCTCAGAATGACAAAAGGGGGGCCTACTGTCATTCCGAACGCAGTGAGGAATCTAGGGTCTACCTCTGATGGGAGGTTTTTTCTACGACGACCTCGTGTGTGCAGGCACCTCAGATCCTTCGTCGTGCGCTCCTCAGAAAGACAGAAGGGGGAGGGGCTCCTTGGGATGGCAGAAGGGGGAGGGGATCCTTGGGATGGCAGAAGGGGAAGGGGCTCCTTGAGATGGCAGAGGGGGAGGGGCTCCTTGAGATGACAAGAAGGGGAAGGCGACTGTCTGCATGCCTCGCCGAGACTGAACGGATATTATTCCCAGTAACAGTTCAGAGTTGAGGGGAAAGTAGTAGGTCACGGCATTCCAAGAGGGGGTTGAGGCCCTTGGCGCGCCATGTCCCAAAGAGGGATGCCAGGGTCATTTTGGTGTCACTGCCCTGTTTGGAGCGAGTGCCGCCGCTAATCTTACGGCTGATCACCAGGTGCCGCAGGCTTCGTTCGGCGGCGTTGTTCTCCGACGGCGCGTCTGGGTGGGACACGAAGACGAACAGCTCCTTGATGAACCGTTCTATGCGCCGGCAGAGCTTGGACTGGGGCGCGGCTTGGTCCTTGAAGAAGGGGCTGCACAGCGCCAGCAGTTCCTTCTCCAAGGTCAACTGGCGTCGCGAGGCCAGCCGGGGGCCATCGGCAGGAACGCAAGTCCTAGCCTTGGCATATACCCGCCGCACCGCACCGGCCCACTGTGCCAAGCCGAGGTCATCAGGATACCAAGCCATGAGCTCATCCATATCCCGCAGCAGGTGTGCCCAACACCGCTGCTTCAGGCCGGGGTAGTGGTTATATGCGGCGTAGAAGTCACTCACCAGCACTCCGCTGAATGCCTCTCCCAACGCCTCGTCCACCACCCCCTTGCCACGACCGCGACGCAGGAAGTACCGCTCCGTGGGAGTGCTGAAGGTCCAAACGTAGCCGTTGACTCCATCCTCACGCCAGCCGGTCTCATCTGCATGCACCACCGGAGAGCCACGAATGCGTTCCAGGGTCTCGGCCACTGCCATCCGGGCCTGTCGTGCCACACTATGAATCGTCTCCACGATGGCGCCCACGCTCAGCTTCAACCGATGCACCGTCTGAAGGTACTGCTGGATGCTCCTTATGGGCAGCCGTCCCTCCTCCCGCAGCGTCACTATCAGGCTCGCAAGGTTGATACCAAGGCGCCGAGGCCCCACTGCCAATCCCTGCAACGCACCACGGGGCACCCGCCGTTTCCGGCATAGCCCACACATTCGAGCCATGAAGACGTGCTCGACCACCTCCGCCGGAACCAACGGAAGCTCGATGACCTCACGAGTCCGCTGTACCCATCCCCCTGCCAGGCCCGTCCCACACTCGGGGCACGACTCCAGAGCATGCACCACCTGCCGCGTGGGTTCCATTCGCTGCCGGGCAAAGCCGTGGAGACGACGCTTCCTCGATCCCTTTCTCTCCGGCTGACTCCCCTTGGCGCGCGGCTTATTGCCCGGCATCCCTGCAGACGGGCCGCCAGTACCCGGACGGGCCTCCAACTCCTTCACCCGTCGCTCCAGCTCGGCGATGATCGTCTGCTGCTTGGCAATAACCTCCAGCAGGGTCTCCCGGCTCGTGGTGCGAAGGTCCACTTCATTGTCCACCCCTCTCGTTTAACACAATCAAACGCCCCTTGCTCCGTACTCTCCACCCAGATTCCGAGCAATTCACCTCTCCAACTCTGAACAGTTACTATTCCCACGAAGTATTGACATGTCAATTGGGTGAACATATAATCACTGGACGTAATTCAGATATTGAGCATGACACAACACTAACGACAAATATTGCTGGGACTACCTGGGCGGCGGCTCGGGCGATGCCCCAGCCGCCGTTTCGCACGTTAAAAAGAGAATAGAGGAAGAAATCATAGTTTAGAGTTCCTAGCGTAGGTCAAGCTATTAAGGGCTTACGGTGGATGCCTAGGGGCCAAGGGCCGATGAAGGGCGTGGCAAGGCTGCGAAAAGCCTCGATGAGCCGTCTAGCAGGCATAGTCGGGGATACCCGAATGGGGAAACCCGGCCCGGTGTTGAGCTGGGTCATCCCGGCGTAAAGTCGGGAAGGTAAGTGGGGGAACTGAAACATCTAAGTACCCTGAGGAAAATAAATCAACCGAGATTCCCCTAGTAGTGGCGAACGAACGGGGAACAGCCTAAACCGTTGTGACTGAGTGGTCCAGGGACCTATGTCGCGGCGGGGTTTGAGGATACGTCTGCTCCGACCTGGTAAGAGCAAGGAGTTACAAAGCTTATTTCTAGCTGAAGGCACCTGGAAAGGACCGCCGAAGAGGGTGAAAGCCCCGTAGGCGAAAGGAATAAGCCTCCTGATGTATATCCTAAGTACCGCGGGACACGAGAAATCCTGCGGGAAGTTGGGGGGACCACCCTCCAAGGCTAAATACCCTTGGCCACCGATAGTGTACCAGTACCGTGAGGGAAAGGTGAAAAGAACCCCGGGAGGGGAGTGAAATAGATCTGAAACCGTGAGCCTACAGCAGGTCGGAGCCCGTCTAGCACGGGTGACGGCGTGCCTATTGAAGAATGATCCGGGGACTTACTATGTGGGGCAAGGTTAAGGAACTGTAGTTCCGGAGCCGGAGCGAAAGCGAGTCCGAATAGGGCGATTAGTCCCATGGAGTAGACCCGAAACCGAGTGAGCTACCCATGGCCAGGGTGAAGGTTCGATAAAACGGACTGAAGGCCCGAACCGGTTGCTGGTACAAAAGCTTCGGATGAGCTGTGGGTAGAGGTGAAATGCCAATCGAACTCGGAGATATCTGGTTCTCCCCGAAATGCATTTAGGTGCAGCCTCGAGGTAGGTGTACGGAGGTAGGGCACTGGATGGGCTAGGGGGCGTGAGCTTACCAAACTCAACCAAACCACCAATGCCGTTCAACCGTTCCTCGGGAGTGAGACTGCCGGAGATAAGTTTGGTAGTCGAGAGGGAAACAGCCCAGACCACCAGCTAAGGTCCCCAAGAGCAAGCTAAGTGGGAAAGGAAGTGGGGTTCCCCAGACAGCCAGGAGGTTGGCTCAGAAGCAGCCATCCTTTAAAGAGTGCGTAACAGCTCACTGGTCGAGGGGTTCTGCGCCGAAAATTTAACGGGGCTTAAGTTTGTCACCGAAGCTGTGGATGCGTGAGCCGGGCACTGGAAAGCCAAAGTGGAAGGAGCAATCCTGAAGCGGCGGTGAACCGGGGCCCATTGCTCTAGCATGGTAGGGGAGCGTTCCCCCTGCGATGAAGGTGGATCGTGAGGTCTGCTGGAGCGAGGGGAAGTGAGAATCCCGGAATGAGTAGCGTTAATCAAGGTGAAAATCCTTGACGCCGAAAGCCCAAGGTTTCCTACGCAACGTTTATCGGCGTAGGGTTAGTCGGTCCTAAGCCGTAGGCGGTAGCCGAAGGCGATGGACAGCAGGTTAATATTCCTGCACCGCCGTTATCTCGCTTAAAGCCGAGGGGGGGTGCGGAAGGGTAGACAAGGCGCCTTATTGGATTGGCGTCCTCTTCTGTAGGCCATGCCGGGATAGGTAAATCCGTTCCGGCGTTATGAGCTGAGGGTTGAGGCGAACCGGGCTTTCGGGCCCGGGAAGCTGTTGAGCCCATGCCGACAAGAAAAGCCTCGCGAGCTATGGGATAGGGGCGTCCGTACCGCAAACCGCCACTGGTGGGCTGGGATAAGAGTCCCAAGGCGTTCGAGTGAACCTCCGCTAAGGAACTAGACAAAAGAGCCCCGTAACTTCGGGATATGGGGCGCCCTGGAAGGTGAGGCTCCTAGCGGGCTGAGCTTTTTGGGGCCGCAGTGAATCAGGCCGGGCGACTGTTTAACAAAAACACAGGTCTATGCGAAGGAGAAATCCTAGGTATATGGGCTGATGCCTGCCCAGTGCCGGAAGGTTAAGGGGACGGGTTATCCTGCAAAGGAGAAGCTCGGAACTGAAGCCCCGGTGAACGGCGGCCGTAACTCTAACGGTCCTAAGGTAGCGAAGTCCCTTGTCGGGTAAATTCCGACCTGCATGAATGGCATAACGACCTGGCCGTTGTCTCGGCGGAGGACTCGGTGAAATTGCGGTGCCCGTGAAGACGCGGGCGACCCGCGGCAGGACAAAAAGACCCCGTGGAGCTTTACTGCAACCTGGTATTGGTCTGGGAACTGGGATGTGTAGGATAGGTGGGAGGCTGTGAACTTTTCACGCCAGTGAAGAGGGAGCCACCGTTGAAATACCACCCTTCTCTGTTTTTGGTTCTAACCTCGTACAACCGAGGGACAGTGCCTGGCGGGCAGTTTAACTGGGGCGGTTGCCTCCCAAAAGGTAACGGAGGCGCCCAAAGGTCCCCTCAGGGCGGATGGAAATCGCCCATAGAATGTATTGGCATAAGGGGGCTTGACTGCGAGGCCTACAAGCCGAGCAGGGACGAAAGTCGGGCAAAATGATCCTACGGTTCTTTGTGGAAAGGCCGTGGCTTAACGGATAAAAGCTACCCCGGGGATAACAGGCTTATCTCGCCCAAGAGTTCATATCGACGGCGAGGTTTGGCACCTCGATGTCGGCTCGTCCCATCCTGGGGCTGAAGGCGGTCCCAAGGGTCCGGCTGTTCGCCGGTTAAAGGGGCACGTGAGTTGGGTTCAGAACGTCGTGAGACAGTTCGGTCTCTATCCGCCGCGGGCGTAGGAGGCTTGAGGGTTTCTCTCCCTAGTACGAGAGGACCGGGAGGGACGGACCTATGGTGTGCCAGTTGTTCCGCCAGGAGCATCGCTGGGTAGCTATGTCCGATTCGATAAGCGCTGAAGGCATCTAAGCACGAAGCGTTGCCCAAGATTAGGCCTCCCATCCCGGTGAGAGCCGGGAGTAAGGCTGCAGAGAGACTATCTGCTTGATAGGCCGGATGTGGAAGCGTGGCAACATGTTAAGCTTACCGGTACTAATCGGCCGAGGGCTTGACCTACGCTAGGAACTCTAAACTGATACTTCCTCTATTTTCTTGCCTTGACGCGGGGTGGAGCAGTGGCAGCTCGTCGGGCTCATAACCCGAAGGTCGTTGGTTCGAGTCCAACCCCCGCTACCAAAACCTAACGGCGATACAAGGTCTCCTTGCGTATGACTAGCTTGTGACTCGGGCCCATAAAGAAGTCCCAGAGTTGATAGCCAACGCGCTCAGGTGGACTTGGCCGAAGACAAGCTCCCCTATACGAGTGTACTTACCGAGAAGATTGAGCTATTGGTCACAGCAAATGACGCCAGAAAAGTAGGATCAAACCTTAATTGCAAAACTGTAGGCACAGCACACTTGGTTGATGCCTGCACTATATTCAAGAGGATGCCCTCGTAGTGATATTGCCCGAGATTATCCAAGAGGTTCGTGGTTCGGTTGCAGGAATAGCCACGATACCCAAACGAGAGGTATCAGGAGCAGGCCATTCATTGTCCATGCCAGGCTGCTCTGTTACAACCGGTGGTTTGTTTATGGGCGCTGATAAATTGACTGCTTCGACCGCGGCTTGGCTCTGGCATTATCACTGACGACCGTCAAGTGGTTACAAACTGGCATACGGTGTGCGGCACTGCATATGACGAGACTATCATCCTCTTGGATGATGGCTCACGAGTAGTGGGGACCGTAGTCGGAACTAACAAGGATATTGACCTTGCCCTTCTCGTTGGAAATTTCTCTCAAAGGCCATTGAAGTCCCTCGCATTTGCTGACTCCGATCAAATCGAATTGGGCGAGGATGTGTTCGCAATAGGATTCCGTACATCGGCTACTATGAGTCAAGCCATTAACGAAAGTCTAAAGGTTTCGAGGGGCATCGTCTCGGCGGCAGACTCGGCATATATCGAGACGGATGCTGCCCTCAATTCTGACAATAGTGGCGGCCCTCTGATTAACTCGAAAGGTCGAATGGTTGGAGTAAATGTAGGCCCAAGCAGAGAGGGAGTAAGTATGGGAATCGCTCTCCCGTCCAACCTCGTGTGTGCGTGGTTACCAACCCTTAGGAGAGGGTATATCGCCGAGCAATGTACTCTGGGAATACGTCCAGGGGAAGACCTGATTTTTTCATTCTTCCCTATCCGTGGACTTAAGCTTATGTATAGGTTCTCTGTTTACGATGATTTGGACATAGACTTTGCCATCCACCAAGGCGACTTGGCAAAAGAACAACGAGGTGTTAAGCAACAACATGGCGAGGTTTCCCTAAATTACTCGTCCTCCTGTCATTTGACGTTCGAAAACAGAGCACTTGTTACTTTCAAGCGATTGCAGATGGAGTACACTCTTCTTCCTCTTGGCAGTCAAGTACCACCTCACTATCAGTGCATCGATGATATCATCACGCCCTCTACGGGTACCTATATTTACTCCCCTGACCGACGCATATGAAGGATGCCTCCGATGTGAGGGTTGCCTAGGGGGGCGCAGGCCCGATTGATCCGTGGCCCAGCCAGTTCCGAAGCGTAACCGGGGTTCAGGGGTGATACAATTGGCATACCTGATTAAGGTAGGCGAAAAATACTTAATGGCTACCTCGGTGAAGTTGAGTCCCGACGTTGAGGAGCGCGTGCACCAAGACCTAGGGCACGTGTACTTGACCTATGACTTGCGGGCCAACCTTGACTTGGACGATTAGATATTCGAACTCCCGCATCCAAAGCTGCGTAGCCTGGATTCGTAGTCTCGTCAACGCCAGGCCCTCTTTATCCTCAGCCGTCCGATTTGCAATTCACCGAATTGTCTATAAGATGAAAAGGTGAAAGTCACCGAGCATTTCCTTGAGCGTCTTCAAAGTAATCGTTCATACATCAAACTTGACTGGGTTGCTCAGATCGTCGAACACCCTATCCGACGAGTAACCCAAGTTGATGGTCGCATCCGATTTTGGGGCTTGGTCCCCTATCCAGATGAGAGTACATCGCATATCCCTAGAGTAGTAACACTAGCTGATGGAGAAACCGTTCTCGCCGCCTTCATAGACAATCGGTTCAGACGGAGGGAAGAATGAAATTGCACTACTATACGGAAACGGACAGTGCTTACGTTGAATTCAGCAGCAAGCCGGGCGTGGAAACCTGCGAAGTGGTCGATGGACTTAACATTGACCTAGGTGCCGATGGAGAACTCATTGGCATTGAAATGGAACATGCTTCCAAACACTTGGACCCAACAGTAATTAAGGTCAGCAACCAGAGAAAAAAACGAGAAGCCTAGGCTTAATTTGAGCGCTATCGACCCTATACCCCTAAGTAGTCCAGCACTGCGCCACCTCGTCTCCGATGACAATTTGTACTGAAAACGTCTCCATGAGGGTTGGACTGTCCTCCCTGATCCCGTTCTGGGGTCCCACTATACCTTCATTGTACCACCCCGAGCACTCCCATAGCCCTCGCCTACCTCAACCTAGGCTCCGATAGGTCGTTCGATCACCGCTACCGGTCGCTTATATGATGCTAGATGCAGGGACAGCCCCTGATCTACGCATGGGCCGTTTGTTTCGCCTAAAAGACTTGCGGAATGTACGGTATTACAGTACACTTGATATGATGATCATCCGCTCGGTTCGCAATAGAGGATTGCGCAGGCTAATTGAGGATGACGATCATCGGTTTCTGGCGCAGGAGCTAGTTGACCGGGTACGCAAGGTTCTGACGGTGCTAGTCCTTGCTAACGATATGAGTGCCTTCATTGCAGATGCGCCACCGGGCTGGAGGGTTCACAAGCTATCCGGGGACCGGCAGGACGAATGGGGTGTTTCGGTATCGGGCAACTGGCGGATCACTTTTGAGGAACGGGACGGCTATGTCGACCACCTGAATCTGGAGGATTATCACTGATGGCTACTACCGGCATTAACATGGTTCCATCGCATCCGGGCGATTTCGTTCGTACAGAGGTTATCGAGGAACTGGGTTTGAGTGTGTCGAAGGCATCTGAGGTACTGGGCGTTCGCCGTGCGACGCTTTCGGATCTGTTAAACGGCAACTCTGCGCTATCGTCTGAGATGGCGCTTCGCATAGAAAAGGCTTTCGGGGTGAGCATGGATATGCTCCTACGAATGCAAGCTTGGTATGATGCTTCACAAATGCGCGCTAAGGCGGGGGAAATCAGCGTCCAGCGTTACATTCCCGCATGATCGACGGCGACAATGCCCCTTACCGAGCTCTCCTTGACCTAGCTTCGGCGGTTGTGGTTAACTGACCTGAAAACCGGGTAGTTAGTACGGGAGCTATTGACACTATGACAGCTTTGAAAAAAATTGATGCTGAGATCAGCGGGGTCATCTTCAGCGTTCCATGGCTGGTCGCTAGGGACCAAGGCCTCTTTGCTGAAGAAGGCTTGGATGTGAACCTGATATGGTCGACCTCCGGTGATATCAGTACAGAGGAACCTATAGAAAATCCTGAAGATGTGAAAGCCATCGTCGGGCATGATGCCTTCGAACAAGGCAAGGTCTGCATCTACCGGGCTTGAGAAGAAGGTCAGGTCCGTCGGGCCTATGAAAGCAACCGTGATGGCAAGATCGTAGGGATCAGGCCGGCTGTTGCCAGCCAAGCGATCTACGTTCCTCCCGATTCGCCCATCGTTCATCCAGGGGGATTGGCGAACGAACCTGTGGGGGTCACCTTCTTCGCCAGCTCCCACTACATCGCCCTGCGTCTGCTGGAGGGCTTCTTGCCCCGGGACCAGATCAAGGTGGTGCACGTGGGCAATCCTCGAAGCCGCTACGAATCGGTGCGATCAGGAAAGATAACTGCTGCGGTGTTCCAAGAGCCGTGGATCAGCTTTGCAGATAAAGCAGGATGGCAGAACCTGTGCGAAGGTCATTTTTTGGGGGCTGATATCGCCAATGATCAGATGGAACAGGATGAGTTCGATGCGATAAACCGGGCCCTGGTCAAGGCAGTCAAGCTGATCAACACCGACCGGCGGCGCTATGCGGTGCCTTACTTGGTGGATGAGATCAATGAACTGCCGGATGCACCGGAGTTCCTCAAGCTTGATGCCAGCGACTTCCATCTGCCGAGGCTGCGATATGTGGAGCCGCGGCCCTACCCTCAAGAGTTGTTCAGGAACACCTACGACTGGCTGCTGAGCTGGGGACTGGTTTCCCAAGATGCCACATGGGACAGAGTGGTGGACAACCGGGTGAACCTGCCGGAAGCAGCCCGGAGCTTCTGAACGCAGATATCACCCCATAGAGAGAAACTGACGATAGCCCGGTTATCATTCTATGCTTCGAGCTTGATCTATACTCATTATACTCATCGGCAGCTATCATTACGTTATCGGCTTAGCACTGAAAGCTGGGCATAAACCATGTGGAGCATTAGATGACCACCCCCAACTTCGCCAACAGGACCCTTTACCATGGCGACAACCTGAACTTCCTGCGCGGGATGAACTCGGGCACGGTACACCTTATCGCCACTGACCCGCCGTTCAACAAGAATAAGGACTTTCATGCCACACCGGACTCCCTAGCAGCCGGGGCCAGCTTCCAAGACCGTTGGTCATGGAGGGACGACCTCCATGACGATTGGCTTATCCAGATTCAAAGAGACAATCCCGACGTATGGAGGGTGATTACCACCGCCAAGAACGTGTACGGCGACGACATGGCCGCCTTCCTATGCTGGCTTGGTGTACGCCTGTTGGAGATGCACCGGGTATTGAGGGACGACGGGAGTATCTATCTGCATCTTGACCATACGGCCCACGCCTGGGTCAAATGCTTGATGGATGCGATCTTCGACAGACGCAACTTCCGAAACGCAATTGTGTGGCGCAGTACATCCGCCCGTAGTGATTCAAGGCGGTTTGGAGCAAACACAGAGACCATTCTGTTCTACACGAAAGGAATAGAATGGATTTGGAACCCGATTTACGAACTCTATGGCGAACAGTACAAAGCACGGTTCCGGTTTAAAGACCCGGACGGACTTGGTCCGATTATGACTTAACGGCCAAAGGCGTTTCCGGCGGCGGTTATCAGTACGAATATAAGGGCAAAACGGAACTGTGACGCGTCCCGCTTGAAACTATGGAAAAACTGGACTCCGAAGGCCGGTTGCATTTTTCCAGCAGGGGCGGAATCCGGCGTAAAAGATACCTTGACGAAATGCCTGGCCGCCCGGTTCAGCAACTTTGGGCCGACATCGACCCCATCAATTCGCAAGCGCAAGAGCGCACCGGCTATCCCACACAGAAGCCCTTAGCACTCCACGATCGCATCATCCAAGCGTCATCCAACCCCGGCGACGTAGTGCTTGATCCCTTCTGCGGTTGCGCTACAACGCCTGTAGCTGCCGAACGCTTGAGGCATCAATGGGTGGGCATGGATATCTGGGACAAGGCTCATCAGATGGTACTGGACCGCTTGGAAGCCGAGGGCCTGGCGGTGCCGGAGGCCGCCGACATTCAACCCGGCCAACGTATCCTTACCTTCAACCACGTCACCTTTTCTTCTAAGCCGCCAATCCGTACCGACAGCGGCGAGCCGGCGGTCCTCCATTTGCAGACTCCAACTGGGCGAGGCAAGCGATACCCACCGCCCCGTTCTCAGCATGTGCGATTGCTGACCGACATAGGGCCGTTTTGCCAAGGATGCGGTCGGGATTACGGTTTTGATCGCAGAGTTCTGGAAGTCGATCACATAAGGCCAAAGTCCGACGGCGGAAGCGATGCCTACGACAACCTTACCCTGCTATGCCCGCCATGCAACAAGGAGAAACGGGATAGGATGACTCTTACAGGGTTGCAGGACTCGAACCGTAGGGAGGGATACCTAATCCAAGACAACGAGCGGAACATCCAGCATGGACGGGCCCGGGCCGCACTCAAGCGACGTGGGAGGCGATAACAGCGTGAAAAGAGAATTCTCCATGCGTGATAACCCACTGTTGCAAGAGGCACTTGACCTTACAGACAAAATCTTGCGTGTGAGCATTAGAGTAGAGCTAGATGATGCCCTGAAAGACGACTGGAGTCGAGTTGCATATTTTCATTTAACCAAGTCGCACGAAGCACTAGAGGCGGTATACCTCATTTTATCTCATGGAATACTAAGGCCGGCGGGAATACTGGTTCGATACTTATTTGAGCTTAAGGTGGACTTAAATTATCTGAATACCCATCGCCAAGAATTGTGCGTTTACCTAAGACACAGCGGGGCTAATGCGCCTGTCCCCGACCATCAGGCCTTGGACAAGTGGGACCAAGGAGACTATGATGCCGTATCGAATTTAATGGATTTCCCCAAGAACCGGTGGAAGAGCATAAGAGGAATGTGTGTAACAGTTCAGAGTTGAGGGGAAAGTAGTAGGTCACGGCATTCCAAGAGGGGGTTGAGGCCCTTGGCGCGCCATGTCCCAAAGAGGGATGCCAGGGTCATTTTGGTGTCACTGCCCTGTTTGGAGCGAGTGCCGCCGCTAATCTTACGGCTGATCACCAGGTGCCGCAGGCTTCGTTCGGCGGCGTTGTTCTCCGACGGCGCGTCTGGGTGGGACACGAAGACGAACAGCTCCTTGATGAACCGTTCTATGCGCCGGCAGAGCTTGGACTGGGGCGCGGCTTGGTCCTTGAAGAAGGGGCTGCACAGCGCCAGCAGTTCCTTCTCCAAGGTCAACTGGCGTCGCGAGGCCAGCCGGGGGCCATCGGCAGGAACGCAAGTCCTGGCCTTGGCATATACCCGCCGCACCGCACCGGCCCACTGTGCCAAGCCGAGGTCATCAGGATACCAAGCCATGAGCTCATCCATATCCCGCAGCAGGTGTGCCCAACACCGCTGCTTCAGGCCGGGGTAGTGGTTATATGCGGCGTAGAAGTCACTCACCAGCACTCCGCTGAATGCCTCTCCCAACGCCTCGTCCACCACCCCCTTGCCACGACCGCGACGCAGGAAGTACCGCTCCGTGGGAGCGCTGAAGGTCCAAACGTAGCCGTTGACTCCATCCTCACGCCAGCCGGTCTCATCTGCATGCACCACCGGAGAGCCACGAATGCGTTCCAGGGTCTCGGCCACTGCCATCCGGGCCTGTCGTGCCACACTATGAATCGTCTCCACGATGGCGCCCACGCTCAGCTTCAACCGATGCACCGTCTGAAGGTACTGCTGGATGCTCCTTATGGGCAGCCGTCCCTCCTCCCGCAGCGTCACTATCAGGCTCGCAAGGTTGATACCAAGGCGCCGAGGCCCCACTGCCAATCCCTGCAACGCACCACGGGGCACCCGCCGTTTCCGGCATAGCCCACACATTCGAGCCATGAAGACGTGCTCGACCACCTCCGCCGGAACCAACGGAAGCTCGATGACCTCACGAGTCCGCTGTACCCATCCCCCTGCCAGGCCCGTCCCACACTCGGGGCACGACTCCAGAGCATGCACCACCTGCCGCGTGGGTTCCATTCGCTGCCGGGCAAAGCCGTGGAGACGACGCTTCCTCGATCCCTTTCTCTCCGGCTGATTCCCCTTGGCGCGCGGCTTATTGCCCGGCATCCCTGCAGACGGGCCGCCAGTACCCGGACGGGCCTCCAACTCCTTCACCCGTCGCTCCAGCTCGGCGATGATCGTCTGCTGCTTGGCAATAACCTCCAGCAGGGTCTCCCGGCTCGTGGTGCGAAGGTCCACTTCATTGTCCACCCCTCTCGTTTAACACAATCAAACGCCCCTTGCTCCGTACTCTCCACCCAGATTCCGAGCAATTCACCTCTCCAACTCTGAACAGTTACGAATGTGTAAAGCACTTGACCTACTGGACGAATACAACACGTTATATGTTGTGACATCCGAAATAAGTCATGGTGGAGCTCACTGGATGAGAAGGGAGCTTGAGCGATCACACGGCCATTCACAGATACCGGACTTTATACTGGCGAACGACCTGTACAGTGCGCTAGCTTGCTATACATCGGTAGCAAGCATTAGTTGCAAAGTGTTCCCTCATCTAGCGTCTAACTTCCAACTCGACAAAGATTGGAACAATCGCGTGGATGCACTGATCAGCAACATAGATGCACAGGTACGGGCGTTGGTTGCCAGCATCAGGACTCTTAATCGTCCCAGGGACATTGTAGAGTGAAAGGCACGTCTTCGACGACACAGCCCTTATCGTACAGACAGAAAGACTTGAGAATCCTCCACATCGTTTGTACAATAAAGGTGTGGAATACGAATGGGATGAGGCCAAGCGGCAAGACAACCTAGCGAAACACCGCGGCGTCGACTTTGAGGGCATGGAAGCCTTCGAGCGGGCTTCACCGTTATCGAGGCGAGTCCTCGACACGGTGAAGCCCGCTACGTCGCTCTTGGATACATCGGAAACCGGCTGCACTACGTGGTCTATGCCATTCGGGAAGACAGGTGCCGCATCATCAGCCTGCGTAAGGCCAATTCCAGGGAGGAGAGGCAGTATGCCCAAGCTTAAGCCAGCCCACATCAGCCCCACACCGGAAGAGGAGGAAGAGATTAACAGGGGTATCGCTCTGGACGACGACGCCCCGGAGCTGGACGACGAATGGTTCACTCGTGCTCGACCTGCCACTGAGGTACACCCTGAGTTGGTGGAATATTCCCTTCGAAGACGTGGCAAACAAAAAGCGCCGATCAAAGAGCGGGTGACACTAAGGCTGGATGCAGACTTAGCAGCTCGTCTCCGTTCCAGCGGTCCTGGCTGGCAAACGCGGCTCAATGAAATGCTGCGCCGAATTGACTTAAATTCATAGATGACCAACGAGTTGGAGAGATTATGACCACCGAAAACTTTTGGGGAAATAACCATCTTGGTCAAAAGATAGTCGAAGTGTTGGCTGACGTCACATACACCAGCAACCCGGACCATCACTTTGGCCGGCCCTTCGTGACGGCGTATCAGCTCGCCATTATTTTCAAGGAGAGATTTCCAGAAAAATTCAGCCGTTTCGGCCACCCAATTGGTGGAAAAGATTCCGGCGTGCAATTTTCTTTCACAAGCTATCTGGCTGGACAGATGTCGCAGAAGATCAAAAGTGGCGAGATATCAGGCATTGAAGGGGGTTTTCTATCCAACCAGGGACTCCGACGGATCGATTTCGATGATGACGGAGATACGGTCACATCTTCGTTGACCGGCAGCGGGTACGATCTTTCGATGTTCCGCTTACGGTTGCCGACAACGCCTTCGCCCAAGCAATGAAATAGGTGGCCTAAAAATCAGGGTCAAATATGCCCGAACATCGATCCATTTCGGACATATCTGACCTATGATATATTACGTGAATGGTAGGGAATTCATAAAGCGGGTAGAAGAGCTAGACCGGAAGCGTGGTGTTGTGGTAAGCACTGATTCCAAGCGTGGCAAGGGTAGCCATACCACTCTCTACTATGGAACTCATAAGACCATCGTGAAGGATAGGCGCAAAGAACTAGGACCGGGCTTGTTATCGAAGATGATTCGAGACTTGGGACTTGATAGGAGAAACCTACTATGAATCAGACCCAAAATGAGAAAGTTATGAGGTTTGCGTACCCAGCGGAGCTATGGATTCAGGACCGGATGAGGTGGTTGTTTCATTTCGTGACATCGAATGGTGTCACACGTCCGGTGCAAATGAAGCCGAGGCGTTGGATGAGGCTCGAGATGCGCTGGAGGAAGCCATAGCTGTCTTGATAACTGATAGCGAGCCTATCCCCACGCCGAGCGAGCCTCTTTCAGGTGAACGTCTTGTTGCTGTGCCTGCTGACATGGCGGCCAAGGCAGCCTTTGTACTTGCCTTCAGGGGTAGTGGCCTGACACGAGTATCCCTGGCTGAACGTCTCGGCATAGACGAGAAATCCGTGCGCCGTATGCTTGATCCCCGTCATAGCACCACTTCTAGCCGCATCAACAAGGCACTACGAACCCTTGGGAGCGAGCTTGTGGTGGAAGTGCATGAACTCGCTACTGTTTAAATCCGTCTTTGCCGATAGGAATGCCGACAACTCCCACAACTACGGAGAATTTTCCACTAGGGGGTTATCCTTAAATCCCGCCTTCCCCGTTGGCCGGAGCGATAGCCAGCTACATCATCCGTTTGATGAGGTTTTCGGCTTGCTCTTGGCTCAGGCCCAAGGGGCGGCGGGACAATGGGCCGCCTTCTCGCAGGACGGGTTCCTGTTCTTCCAAGGATGCTGACTGGGGATTATGGAAGAATAGCCCTGTGTAGATATTGTCTCCCCACTCCATAGCCTTTTCGCAAGCTGCTTTCCAGTCGGTGGGATCGTGTTGTTCGTCTTCAAGCTTCCTCACACGGTCTTTGAAGAAGGAATGATCGTTATCATGGTTGAAGGTTACGCAGGGGCTGAACACATCTATCAGGGCAAACCCTGGGTGCTCGATGCCATCCTTTATCAGTCCGGTCAGGTGTTTCACATCGCTGCTGTAGCCCCGGGCTACGAAGGTGGCTCCTGCCATTATAGCTGAGGTCACAGGATTTACCGGCGTCTCCACGCTGCCATAGGGTGTGCTCTTGGTCTTCATTCCCTTGCTGCTGGTGGGAGAGATCTGACCTGTGGTCAGACCGTAGATCTGGTTGTTCATCACCACGTAGGTCAGATCGATGTTGCGCCTGGCTGAGTGGGTGAAGTGGTTGCCGCCGATACCGTAGCCGTCGCCGTCGCCACCTGTAACTATCACCTTCATTGCATGGTTGCCGAGCTTGGCTCCTGTGGCCACCACCAAAGACCTGCCATGCAAGGTGTGCATACCATAGGCGTTGAAGTAGCCTGGCAGGTTGGATGAACAGCCTATTCCGCTGACTGTGAGGATTTCATGGGGCCTGAGGCCCAGGTCGGCACAAGCTCGCTGCAAGCTGTTTATCACCCCGAAGTCGCCGCATCCTGCGCACCAGTCGGGTTCCACCAGCCCCTTGAAATCTTTGGCTGTTAGCTTTACCACCGGTTCTTCTTGTGCTGTATCGAGCACCGTTGCCATCGTACCACCCCTTTAAGTCATGACCTCTTGTGTGGGAACATAAATCTCTGACCTTCCCGCCATCACCTCAAGTACGCCATCGGCGATGTGGTGGGGCATGAAGGGTTCGCCATCATATTTGCGGATGTGGGCATCTGCGCGAATTCCGGTTTCGCCCCTGAGATATCTGGCAAACTGGCCGGAGTAGTTATTTTCCACGATTATAATCTTCTTGGAGCGCGATAGTAGCTCCGTTACCGTTCTTTCGTGGATGGGAATGATCCACTTGATGGGAAGCTGGTTGGCTTTCACACCCTTGGCTGCCAACTGTGCGATCGCTTCTTTGATGACGCCACAGGTGGAACCCCAACCAACCAAGGTTACATCTGCATCCTCGGGGCCCTCTATGGCAGGAGGTGGGATGTCAGCAGCTATACCGGTGAGCTTCCGGGCCCGCTTTTCCACCATCATTCTTCGTTTGTGAGGGTTCGTAAATTCGTCGCTTATCAGTATTCCGTCTTCATCATGTTCGTCGGTGGCAACTACGTGGACCCCGCCTTCGGTGCCGGGAATAGCCCTGGGAGAGATACCGCTGCCGGTGTTCTTGTAGCGCAGGTAGCTGCCGTTGGTTATGGGTTCGGTGATAAGCTCACCCCTATCGATGGTCGGGTGCAGGTCGATCAGGTCCGGGTCGACGCTAAAGCGGCCCTCTGAGATGAGCAGGTCTGAGATCACGATGCCGGGGCACTGGTATTTGTCCACCAAATTAAAGAGATCGGGCATGGTGTTGTATGCATCCAGCGCATCCTTGGGAGCCACTATGATGCGTTCGAAATCTCCTTGGCTGGCGCCAAGGGCTTGCCACAGGTCTCCTTGTTCTGTCTTGGTAGGTACGCCGGTGGAAGGGCCGGCACGTTGAACGTTGATGAACACCACAGGTATTTCCATCATCCCCGCGCTGCCGATGGCTTCGGTCATCAGTGCAAACCCGCCGCCTGATGTGGCGCACATTGCACGGCAACCGGAATGGGCGGCCCCTATGGTCATATTGGCAACGCCGATCTCATCCTCCACCTGCCGGACCATGATACCCAGGTTGCGGGCATTTTGAGCCATCCAATGAAGAACACCCGATGAAGGGCTCATCGGGTATGCTGCATAGAATTTGACCCCGGCGGCAGCTCCACCCATTGCCATAGCATCATTCCCCGACCAGACTGCCAAGGGTTTGCCATCCGACGGGATGGAGATGGAGAAAGGTTCGAAGTTCCGCTGTGCATACTCGAAGCCAGCCCGGGCAACGGTCACGTTCTGGTCAACGACCGCTTGGCCCTGCCTCTGAAAGCGCAGGGCGAGGCTGTCTTCCAAGGTTTCGAAATCCATGCCCAAGAGGGACATAATTGCACCCACAGCAACGGTGTTTTGTATCAAGGTGTTGCGACCACTGCCAGCCAGTTCATTCACGGGGATGGGGCACAATACCGCACCGGGGGAAGAACCATCGGCTGTGATAATGTCGCTGTTGTACAAGGTCCGGGTCCCAGGGCCCATGAGGCCCAGGTGTCTATCCATGGTGTCTTGGTTCAAGCACAGGAGCAGGTCCAGCCTGTCTCCGTGGCTATAAATCTCCTCGGTGCAGAACCTGACGAACAGAAATATGTGGCCGCCCCGGATGATGGACTGATATGCGTTGTAGGTGTTGAGGTGGAGGCCTCGGCGGACCAGGATCCGGGCCAGGATATCCCCCGGTGTGGCGATACCTTGCCCAGCTTCCCCCCCGATAGCCAGAGCGAAATCAAGCTTGCCAGGTTCCATGCGCACTCCCATGCTGTGGGTGATGAAGGATCAAGAAATGATCCTCATCTTGAACGTCGGTGTTTCAGTAGCCTGCTCACCCATTCTCCCAAGGATTGCCTCATGGTGAGCTATGTCTTGTTCGGTGCGCTGGCGCAGGTAGAGTATCTAGCAGATGCCACATCAACGAACCGCGATCCTGGGAGATGGAATTTTTTCACACAAGCTAGTTTACTGCTACCACCAAAATGTAGCAAGGTGTCTGCAGGGGTGGTAATCCGGCATTATGATGGAAATACCTTCTGCGCCAAGTTGGTATGTAGGTTATAATGGCCCGGAGGCCCAGCAGGGCTAGTCAACGGGAATTAAGGGTGCTTTTCTATGGTTAGAGCGTAGGTGCTGGACCAACCGACGGAAACCGAAACCCGAGAAGGCGTACAACCGCGGCCCGGATTGATGGGATCAGTTTTTGCATCCCTGAGATACCGGGACTTCGCGTACCTGTGGTTGGGCCAAGTCACTCACGGCTTTGCGATCTGGATGGATATGATCGCCCAGCCGCTCCTCGTTTTATCTCTCACCGGTTCACCGGTGCATCTTGGGATGGTGTTGATGGCCCGGACCATCCCAGGTCTGGCCCTTGGTCCTCTGGCCGGGGCGATGGCTGACGGATTCAACCGCCGGATAGTTCTTCTCTTATCCAAAGTATCTATCCTGGTTATCAGCATTCTGTTTGTCGCGGTGCTGTTCACAGATTCGTATGGTCTGTGGACGGTTTATGTGTATTCCACCCTTCGGGGTGCAACCATGGCCTTCGATATGCCCGCGCGAAGGGCTATGATCCCCAGCATGGTGCCCAGGCATCTGGTGACCAATGCCATGGCCCTCAGCACATGGAGCATGACCATAACCCGGATAGGAGGTGCAGCCGGAGCTGGACTGCTGGTTAACTACATTGGATTCGAAGGGGTTTATGTTGTTGTGTGTGCGATGTATGGCGGTGCGGTCTTCTTCACTTGGGTGATGCATACCACCGACCATAAACGAGAAGGATATCATGGGATGAGGGGCATGGGCGGCGATATGATGGATGGTATGCGCTACGTTTGGAATACGCCCCCCATCCGTGCCGTGGTTACATTCGCATTGGGCTATTTCACATTTGGCATGGCTTTCATGCAGGTGTTTGCGCCGCTGTTTGCCAAGCAAGAAAGCATCTTCAACATCGGTGATGCAGGTTTTGGTTATATGATGGCGGTATCGGCGGTGGGCGGCACAATTGGAGCGTTGAGTTTGGCCGCAGCCAACCCGCAAAAGCGCCGGGGTGTGATCATGATTGGGATGTTGGCCATCTTCGGCGTTATGCTTCTTGGTTTTGCCGGAGCTGCGCAGCTGAATTCGGTAGCTTTGGGATTTGTATTCATGTTCCTGTTGGGCTTGGGTCAGGCGAATTTCCATCCCCTGATAAATGCTGTAGCAGTGGAGCTTTCTCCAGAAAACATGAGGGGCCGCGTTATTGGCGTGATCAGCTTGGACCGAGCAACCATCGCGTTGGGTGGAGTAATAGCCGGTGTGCTGGCTCAAGCTTTGGACCCGGTGGCAGCTCAGGCGCTCTTTGGGTTGGTCTGCACCGCCACAGCTGTGGCGATGTTCTTGGGCTACTCAACCCTGCGCAACATAGAATAGCTCCAGCTACTTCTCGAAAGCCGGCAGCACTTCCTTTATGCAACGGTCGACCTGACCATGAAGGTCTGGGGCAACGAAGCGCATCACGGGCATGGTGCACCCAGCATCCGTATAGCTGCGGATTTTCGCGATAACTTCCTCAGGAGAACCGTAAGCCAGCCAAAGCTCCGTGCGTTCTCTGGAGATTGCACCCACACCATAGTAGCGGGCCATGTATGAAGTAGCTTCCTCATATGCCTTGTCGCGGTCTTCGTTGATATTGACCATAACATGAAGGCAAGATTCCATGGTTGAAGGGTCCTTCCCTTCTTGTGCCGCGTACTCCCGGATGGTGTCAAAGCGACGCTTAAAGGTTTCGGGAGTGGTGGTATCCGACTGCCAACCGTCAGCATATTTGGCCACTCGGCGCAGGATACGTTCTTCCAGGACTTCATCTACCGTGTCACCCTTGGGGTTTGCTGCAATGAAAATGGGGCAAGGTTGCTGAAGGGGCTTGGGAACCAGGTCCACATCATCGAACTGGTAGTGCTTGCCGTGGTGAGTTACCGAATCTTCGTTCCATAAGCGGCGCAGGATTTGGACGCCTTCCACAACCCGGCCAACTCGTTCTTTGGATTGCACGCCCATGTTTGCCAGCTCCGCGGCGTACTGCGGCCCAACCTGGGCCGAGGTGCCGTTTCAAACAGCCAAGATGGTGCGTCCGCCGGACAGGATATCCAAGCTGGCCCACTGGATAGCCAGGGGTATGGGATGACGCATGGGGAAGCTGGCCATGCAAATGGTGCCCAGCTTGACCTCCTTTGTGTGGCAGGCGATAGCTGAAAGGGAGACAATGGACTCCAGCCTCGGCTTGGAAAGCAGGTTATCGCCTACCCAAACACCGTGGAAGTAGCCCGAATCCTCACAGGTCTTTGCTGCTTGAATCAGATCATCGATGCCCGCCCCGCCGAGGACGACCGCCCGGTTGGAAAGGCTGACTCCGAACTTTGCGACCATATCTTTCATGGTTTCCTCCTGAGTTGACCTCAATGCCGGAACTGCGCACCGGCCCCGGTATGCCTGCCCATTCGGCCCTGTCGATGCTTCGACAGGAACCCGATCAGGTCAGAAGAGACAATATGGTGTGGACAACCACCTTGGCTTCCTTAACAGCTTGGGAGATGGGAACGAAGTCTATCCCCAAGGGGAATTCGCCGGCGCCTCCGCCGTACATCACTGACGGCACCCCCAAGGCGCAAGGCCCCCCTGCATCGAAGGAGCCATGTCCGTAATATCGGTCCGGTTCACTGCCGCACACCGCTTTATGAGCTTGGGTCAGGGCTGCGACTCCTGGATGGTCGGGGTCCACCAACGCAGGCATCATGTAGGTCCCCCGCTCCACCTTGGCTTGGTAAGGGGACAGGTCGCCGATGGTGTTTCGCACATCATCTACTGCACGGTCTGGATCATCTCCGGGCAACATGCGTCGGTCGACCCTAATGCGGGCTATTTCCGGTAGGGTGTGGGGCGCTACAGGTTCAAAGAGCAGCTGGTATGGTACAGCTTGGCGCCCGCCCAAGAGGGGATGCGTGCCTTCCAAGGGGACCTGTTTCAGCCGGTCCAATGCTCTGTGCGCTCCTTCTATGGCGCTGATTCCTTCTCCCGGAGCACTGGAGTGGGAAGATTTGGCTCGTACCTCGATGTTCACATCCACACGACCCCGGTTACCCATTGAAATACGAAGGCCCGTGCGGTTCAACAAAATACCGAACTGGGGTTTATGGTCCAAGACCGAAATGATGGCTTCGGAGCATCCGTGGCTGCTCATAGCTTCGTTGTTCACAGCATAATAGAGGGTCCCAGGAAACCGGACCTTTTCTTCCACCAACATCTTCAGGACGGCCAGCATGACCGCATGATGGGACTTGTTTTGTCCCACACCTTGGGCAAACAGGCAAGGCTCGTCGAAGCCCCACTGCCGGCCGGAGGCGATTCTGGGTTCGAAGGGTCGGTCCATCAACTGGTGGTGCTGGGTCGGAACGTACACCAAGAGCAGCAGGGCGGCATCTGATGTCCCATCTCCCATCTGCACCACCAAGTTGTTTTTGGGAGCATCGATGACATTGTAAGCTCCGGTCGCCTGGATCATGGGCCGGAGCACATCTTGCACATAGTGTACGAACTTGGGATGGTCTGGCTCGATAAAAGTTTGCGGCCCAAGGGGAACATCGGTGGGTACCCTGGCCAATTCATCCAACCGGTCGATGAGGTATCTTTCGTCGATGCGGTCAGCCAGTGCTGCGGCATCGTTGTACGTAACGGTCATTGGCTCCTCTGTAGGTGTTAAAGATTAACGACAGCTGTGGTCGCAGGATACTTGACTGCTTGGGTTAGCTGGTTGGCGGAGAACTAGGAACGTAGCTTTTCTGCGTCATTTGTCAGAAGCTTCATATATCCACGTGGATTGGGGCGTCGTCGCTAGGGGTAACCTGCCCAATCATACATGCTTCTTCAACGCCCATTGATTGCAGTTTTGACAGCAGCTTGTCTGCCCGGTCGGCGGGCACGGAGATCAGAAGCCCCCCTGAGGTTTGAGCATCGCACAACATGACCTTGGCATTATCGGAGACAGCTTCGCCCCAACTCACCTTCTGTCCCACTCCGTTCAGATTGCGGTAGGTGCCGCCGGGAGCCACGCCCTGTTCGAGTAGGTCCCACACACCATCTATGACGGGAATTTGGGATAGGTGGATGGAGGCGGAGGCGCCGCTGCTTGACATCATGCCATGAAGGTGTCCGATCAACCCGAAGCCCGTCACGTCGGTGGCTGCATTTACTCGAACATCGATCATCGCTTCGGATGCTGCCCGGTTCAACGTACTCATGGTCTTGACCGCCCGGGCCATTATTTCAGGGCTGGCCACACCTTGTTTCCCGCCGGTGGTGATGATTCCTGTGCCCAAGGGTTTGGTCAATATTAGCTGGTCGCCCGGCTGGGACCCTGAGTTGGTTATCTGCTTTCCAGGTTCCACCAGACCTACGGCAGCCAGACCATACTTCGGTTCCCGATCATCCACCGTATGCCCGCCGATGATCAGACAGCCAGCTTCCTGAGCTTTGGATGAACCGCCCCTTAGGATCTCCCCCAGCACCTCTTTGGGCAATTCTACAGGGAAGCCGGTAATGTTGAGGCCCACCAAGGGTTTGCCGCCCATGGCGTAGATATCGCTCAAGGAGTTGGTGACGGCGATAGCTCCAAAGTCAAAGGGATCATCCACGATGGGTGGGAAGAAATCGACTGTCAGGACCAGCGCTTGTTGGTCGTTTATCCTATAAACGCCGGCATCATCTCCGGTCTCGGTGCCGACAAGAAGATCGGGACTGGTTATCTGGGGCACATGTTTCAGGACCTGGACCAGGTCCTCAAGGCTAAACTTGGCAGCTCAACCGGCGCAGTTTGCCAAGGAAGTAAGCCGAAGCTGATCAGCTTGCATGGTCATTCTTCTCCATCGGGCTTAGGGTATTCCACTTTGGATGCGGCGATCAGAAGCAAAAGCCAACCTCTTGATGCGGCTGTTGACCAGTATATCGGGGGTTTCCAGTGATATTGTCGACACGATGTTGTTGCTGCGCAGCCAGATGAAACCCGTATTGGGGGATGGCTCTCGGTAGTAGAAACTTTCGACCGCCATTAAGTCCACCACGTTCGGTTCATAAGCTTGCTGTCGTATGAATGAGGACAAAGTGTCGGCCCGTTTTGCTTTAAAGGCAGCTTTGGCAGCATCGACGGTTTCGTACACCCGTATCTGATTTATGATCGTTTCTGGCGCGTCCCCCTTGCCAAAGCCGGTGTATCTTACCATCCAGGATGTGATGCTTTCTTCGCCATCGTCAATGGGACCAAGGCCATTTTCTTGTTCCGTCCACTCACCCTTCAGCTCGGACATCTGGAGGATGAGCGTTTCGGCGTTGATGCCCATCAACTCGATTTCGGCGGTGGGAGGAACAGTTGGCATGGGGGTATTTGTGGGGACGCTGCTGGTGGGAGTCGCACTGGAGGTCGGCGTCGATGTATTACCGGAGCACCCTCCGCAGGAAGCAATTACCAGCAGCCCCAACGCCAGAGCTACATAACCCTTCCACATGTACGGCATCGTAGGCTCCTCTCGACCACAGTCTGAAGGTGCATCAAACCGACTCGATCTCATGGCCCGGCACCTGCGGCGAATTTGCGAGAGCAAATCCTGATGCAAGGAGCCGTCTGTGCTTCTACTATAGCAGGTCCTCTTGGGCTATTCGGTCGTCGAGGACCTTGGCTTTTTTGATAGCATCTGCCCTTCCGCCGTCGCTGGAGGTGGTGAGTTCCATGGAAAAGAGGGCGCTTTTCCGCCAGACCCAGACCAAATGGGAGGAAGAAGCTTCATCTTTTGCATAAAAGGCAGAAAACCCCGTCTGAGGAATGGAAGTTAATCCTGACAACGCAGCCAACTCATCATACTTAGCCCCGAATGGAGCTTCTACTTGGCTGTTCTCATCATACACAAACATCTTGCTGGTGATGGTTTCCCCGGTCGCTGAGTTGGAGAAACTGGATTCCCAACCGGAAGCTCCGGGCATAGCGTCTCCGACAGGTATTGCGGTGGCGCTTGTCTCCGTCCAGCCTTCGGGCAACTCCGACAGCTTCAAGCTGAAGCGCTGAGCTTCACTGGAATCAACAGGCAGCGGGGTGTCTGTGGGTCCGGGGAGTGTGGCAGTGCCGGAAGCACCGCTGCTGCCCCCGCCACACGCAGTGAGGGCAAGCACACCTATGACGAGTACGGGGAGCGTCCAGAGTAGCTTGTTCATTAGCATACCTCTAGTTTCAGCGGGCTTTCCTTGTCAGATGCAAACAGTATACCCTATTCCGGCAAAGTATCAACGTCAGGGCCGGCTGGCAGGCGTTCAGCCGCCAGGGGCTGGTTTTCCAGCCCCTCCCCAGCCCTCTGCCCCGAACCCGCCGCGCTGTCATTGATGGCTGTTTCATTACTACGACAAGCTGGCGCGTGAGCCAGCATCTTAGATTCTTCGGCGTGCGCGCCTCAGAATGACAGGGGGAGGGTCATTCCGAACGGAGTGAGGAATCTAAGATGCTCCCTCTGATGGCTTGCCCGTTGCTACGACGACCCATCGGGTGAGCAGGCAGCTTAGATTCTTCGGCGTGCGCGCCTCAGAATGACAGGGGAGAGTGCGCTCCTCAGAATGACGGGGGAGAGTGCCATTCCGAACCCCCTCCCCCTGTCATTCCGAACGGAGTGAGGAATCTAAGATGCTCCCTCTGATGGCCTATCCACTACTACGACGCCCCATCGCATGAGCAGGCATCTTAGATTCTTCGGCGTGCACGCCTCAGAATGACGGGGGAGAGTGCCATTCCGAACCCCCTCCCCTGTCATTCCGAACGGAGTGAGGAATCTAAGATGCTCCCTCTGATGGCCTATCCATCACTACGACGCCCCATCGCATGAGCAGGCATCTCAGATTCTTCGGCGTGCGCGCCTCAGAATGGCATGGGAGAGTGCCATTCCGAACCCCCTCCCCTGTCATTCCGAACAGAGTGAGGAATCTAAGATCTCCCTCTGATGGCCTGCCCATTACTACGACGCCCCATCGCATGAGCAGGCATCTTAGATTCTTCGGCGTGCGCGCCTCAGAATGACAGGGAGGGAGTGTCATTCCGAACCCCCCGCTGTTACCACGAACCACCGCTGTCATTCCGAACGGAGTGAGGAATCTAAGATGCTCCCTCTGATGGCCTATCCACTACTACGACGCCCCATCGCATGAGCAGGCATCTTAGATTCTTCGGCGTGCACGCCTCAGAATGACAGGGAGGGAGTGTCATTCCGAACCCCCCGCTGTTACCACGAACCACCGCTGTCATTCCGAACGTCCCACTGTCATTCCGAACGGAGTGAGGAATCTAAGATGCTCCCTCTGATGGCCTGCCCGTTACTACGACGACCCATCGCCTGAGCCAGCGCCTTAGATTCTTCGGCGTGCACGCCTCAGAATGACAGGGAGGGAGTGTCATTCCGAACCCCCCGCTGTTACCACGAACCACCGCTGTCATTCCGAACGTCCCACTGTCATTCCGAACGGAGTGAGGAATCTAAGATGCTCCCTCTGATGGCCTGCCCGTTACTACGACGACCCATCGCCTGAGCCAGCGCCTTAGATTCTTCGGCGTGCACGCCTCAGAATGACAGGGGGAGGGTCATTCCGAACGGAGTGAGGAATCTAAGATGCTCCCTCTGATGGCTTGCCCGTTGCTACGACGACCCATCGGGTGAGCAGGCATCTTAGATTCTTCGGCGTGCGCGCCTCAGAATGACAGGGGAGAGTGCGCTCCTCAGAATGACGGGGGGGGGGACGGTCATTCCGAGCCCGCCGGGGTCGTTCCGGGCGGGGGGAGGAATCTGGGGGCGCGCTTTGAGGGCTGGGCCGTTTGTACGGCGATCCGGCGTGTTTCGAGGCATCTTGGATTCTTCGTCGCGCTCATTCGGCCGGGGTTTGATGCTGCTGCCTGCTGGTGGTATGCTAGGCTCTACTTCGGGCGGGCTTTTAGCTTCACAATAGGCCAGCCCAATCTTCCGTCAACCTATTCTGGATGCTTTAGAGGGTGTAATGGCCAACGAAACGGAACGGTCAATCATAGATGTACAAGGAGTAGCTTCTCCCTTGGGCGCTTACAACCATGCGCTGAGCGTCCGCCCCGGACAGCTGATATTCATCGCAGGGCAAGTGTCCGTAAACGAGCAGGGAGAGTTGGTGGGCGAGGGGAACCTGGCAGACCAAACCCGCCAGGTGTACCACAACCTGGAGCAGATACTTTCAAGCTGTGGAGCCACATTTGGCGATGTCGCCAGATTCAACACCTTCATCAAGAAGGGCGAAAACCTGGAGGACTATATGGACGCGCGACGCCAGATATCCCCCCGTATCTATGCGGAAGGAGATTATCCGCCCAACACACTCTTGGTGATCGAAAGATTGGTTAAAGAAGAGTTTTTGATTGAGGTGGAAGCGGTTGTCGCCCTACCCTAAGCGGAAGGAGATTATCCGCCCAACACACTCTTGGTGATCGACAGATTGGTTAAAGAAGAGTTTTTGATTGAGGTGGAAGCGGTCGTCGCCCTACCCTGAACACCTGCATCCGGGCGAGTGGCGCCTTCACTGTTAGGACCGGCATGGATCACACACTGATATCGCCTATGATGGGGCGCCTCTGGTCGCCCATCGCAGCAGTCGGCAGCAGATGGCAAGGCTTCAACAATGTCCAGATCGCCGTGAGCATAGCTGCTGCATCCATCGTGCCTTCCAAGCCCAGGGTGGCTGTACAGATATACAAAACCAACCACAGCCACAACATGATCTACCAGAGCAAAGCCTTTGCCCTCAGCTTTCTCAGGCCCGATCAGCTTGATCATATCCATGAGTTCGGGTTTGTTTCGGGTAGGGATACGGACAAACTGGCGGAGATTGCCCACCATACCGCGAAGTCAGGTAGCCCTATCTTGGACGATTGTTGGGGATACGTGGACTGCGCGGTGGTCAATGCCATGGATGGCGGGGATATGACCTGCTTCCTCGGAGAGGTCTTGGATGGCTGTACTTGGAGCCGCAGCGAACCTTTGTGGTGGCCCGATGCCCGGAAGCTGATACCACCCCAGTGGAACGAAGAGTGGGACCGGAAGGTCTCCCAAGAGATCCGGTCCTCCACGGAACACATGCATAAGATAGATTATTCTCCTTGGAAGCTGTGATGGACCTAGCCCTCGGCGCCTCCGCCCGCAACATAATAGAGCAGATTCATGCAGCGCCGGCCAAGGCTGTTATTGTGGTGTCCGGGGCGGGCAGCGGAGCCTTGGCTTGGCTCATGGGGGTCCCCGGAGCTTCGAGAACGGTTCTGGAAGGGGTTATCCCCTACAGCCGTTTATCACTGGTCAGCTTCTTGGGCTACGATCCCGACCAGTATGTATCATCGAAGACCTGCCAAGATATGGCCCAAGCAGCTTATGCAAGAGCTCTCGATCTGCGAGAAGGTCAAGAACGTGTGGCTGGATTGGCGTGCACCGCCACCATAGCCACCGATAGGCCAAAGCGGGGCGATCACCGGGCATGGGTATGCCTCCGTGATGACAATGGATCAACCACCTATGAGCTGAAGCTAACCAAGGACGCAAGAAACCGGATACAGGAAGAGGAGCTGGTGAGCTGGTTGATACTCAAAGCCTTGGCGGAAGCATGGGTTCCGACGATAGAAGTTCATTTGAAACTTGTGCCTGAAGATGATCTGGAAGTGGAATACACATCATTCGAAGACCCGATAAAGCTGCTTATATCCGAGGGACCAAGTAGGGGAGACCTATGGGTCATGGTGCGCCAAGACGGCTGTGTCGAGGTGGGAAGCTCGGCGCCCCAGGCGGCGCTGTCAGGTTCTTTTGACCCTTTCCACGTGGGGCATGACGAACTGGCCAAAACAGCAGCAGCTTTCTTGGGTTCGCCCGTCGTGCTGGAATTGTCGGTGACCAATGTGGACAAACCTCCCATCAAAGAGGAGGAGGTACGGAAGCGAATAGAGCAGTTCCGCGGGTCTTGGGATGTGGCTCTTACCTGTGTGCCAACCTTTGTGCAAAAAGCCGGACTGTTCCTTGGGTGCACCTTCATCATCGGATATGATACAGCCCTGCGGCTGGTACATCCGCGATATTACGATAACTCAGAACAAGCAATGCTCTATGCCCTTGAACAGATACGGGCTGCGGGATGCCGTTTCTTGGTAGCTGGCAGGGAGTATGAGGGGCATTTCCGCACCCTGGCTGATGTGGATATTCCTGACCGGTTTACCGATCTGTTCCAAGAACTGCCTGAAAGCAGGTTCCGACAAGATATTTCATCCACCGTGCTGCGGGCTGGGCAGTAGCCTTGGTTTTTGTTATGGAGTGCTGTCGATAGCATGTGACGGAAGGTGCAGGGGAGTGCCGGAAGACAATACCCTAAAACCTTGGGCTATGGAAGCTGTTGCTGATGCAGCTTTGGATAGAGTTGCATCCGAGCTCCGGGGTGTGCTGGCGGACCTAGCTGGGCGCATTCATCCTTTCCCAGCTTTCTTGGATATGGCGACCATACGGGCGGTGGAAGTAGAGCTCCAAGGGATGGTGGCCCCTGGGCATGGTTGTGTTGTGGTTTGCGCCGACGGGGAGCTTTATGAGCTTAACCTAAGAGCTATTCAAGGGCCCTTGGACCTGGCTGAAGTGGACCATGTGGAGGAGTTCCAACCCTTGGACTTGCCGCCGGTCCAGTATGTTCCCTATGCTCATGCAGCAATCAAAGCTCTGATGCAGCATCTTGGCCGGCGGTAAGCAAGGACCGGCTTTACCTATCTGAACATATTCTGAAGGTCCTTGGGACCCCGGGCTTGAGCCATCTGCTTCGTCAGCTTGTTCGCTTGGCGGAACTGGTTCAGGAGTTGATTGACATCCTGGGGGGTGGTGCCGCTGCCGTGGGAGATGCGCCTCCGGCGCCGGCCGTTGATGATTTCCGGCGTATGCCGTTCATTGGGAGTCATCGACCTGATGATCGCCTCGAACTTGACCAGCTGCTTTTCGTCGAACTGTTCAGGGGTTTTGCTCCGCAGCTGAGATAAGCCGGGCAACATATCCAGGATTTGGCTAAAGCCCATTTTCTTCATGGTCTGGAACTGTCCGAGGAAATCTTCGAGATCGAAGCTGGCGGTGCGCAGCTTTCGTTCCATCTCCTTAGCTTGCTTTTCGTCCACTGTTTGCTGTGCTTTTTCGATCAACGAAAGCACATCGCCCATCCCCAAAATACGGGATGCCAATCTATCTGGGTGAAAGTCTTCTAGGGCATCGGTCCGCTCGCCCACACCGATGAACTTGATGGGAATGCCGGTGACCTGGGTGATGGATAAGGCGGCGCCCCCGCGGGCATCTCCGTCCAGCTTGGTCAAGACCAGCCCCGACAGGTGAATCCTGCTATGAAATCCTTCAGCAGCCCGTACCGCATCTTGGCCGGTCATCGCATCTACGACGAGCAGGGTTTCGTGGGGCTGAATAGCATCTCGCACCTGCTCCAGCTCTTCCATCAGGTCATCGTCAATGTGAAGGCGTCCCCCGGTGTCGACTATCACCCAAGCGGCGCCTATCCTTTGAGCTTCGGCGACCCCTGCTTTAGCTACCTTGACAGCAGTGGACGAGGTATCTTCCCGGTACACTGGAATATCCAACTGCTGCCCCAGAACGGTAAGCTGTTCTATAGCTGCGGGCCTGCGGAGGTCGGCAGCCACCAACAGCGTCTTTCTTTCTCTTTGGCCCAGCTTGGCAGCCAATTTGGCTGCGGTGGTAGTTTTACCCGAACCTTGTAGACCCACCATCAGGATAACGCCGGGTTGAGCGGACGGGTGGACCAGGTTGTGGTCGCCCCCGCTCAGGATAGCTGTCAGCTCTTCATTGACGATCTTTACAACTTGCTGACCTGGACTAAGGTTGTCCAGTATCTCCTTGTTTACCGACCGTTCCCGTATCTTGCCCACCAACTCCCGGGCCACACGGAAGTTGACGTCGGCTTCCAACAGAGCCAGCCGGACCTGCCTGAACCCGTCATCTAAATCTTTCTCGCTCAGACGTCCCTTGCCTGTCAGGTTTTTGAAAACGTCGTTGAGCTTTTCGGTAAGGGCTTCAAACATATGGCCGCCTCCCACATTGTCCCCGGTCCCATTGGATTCTAGTGGATTCTACGGTTAGCTATCGATAGGGTCAAGGAGCGTCGCATTGGTCTTGGAACAACTGTGGCGGTAACTGCCGGGACTACCGGGACTAACTATCGGTAGACCTTATTCGATTCATGGAGGCTGAATAGCCACCTGTGGTATTGTTGTTTCAACATGGTAGGCTTACCTGCTAGAATACAAGAGAAGAACGGAGGCCGGAAGTTGCCGTCCACGAAGGTAGTATCGTCGCCCGATGAAGCAGTAGCGGACATCTTCGAAGGCGCTCGGATCATGGTCGCGGGATTTGGATCTCCAGGTGTCCCGGAAGCCCTGATTGAGGCGCTCATCAGAAAGGGTGTCGGCGGGCTGACATGTATTTGCGGTCCTTGGTATCGGACTGAGGGAAGGGTCATGGATGCTTCCGAGCTTATTGCCAGCCGCCAGGTTAGCTCCCTTGTAACAGCTCCCCCGGTAGCCCCTGGGCCGCCATCCAGCCCTGGGGACGGGGCCGACAATGGCAGCTTGCAGATAGAGGTTATGCCCCAAGGCACCTTGGCTGAAAGGATTCGCGCCGGCGGGGCGGGAATAGGCGGCTTCTTCATGGCTACCGGGGTCGGCACCACCTTCGAAGAAGGTAAAGAAAAGATGAACATCGATGGTGTCGACTGTATCTTTGAAGGACCGCTCAAGGCGGATTTTGCTTTGATCAGGGCTCATACAGCCGACACCATGGGTAACCTTTCCTACCGGATGTCCCAGAGGAACTGGAACCCGATCATGGCGATGGCGGCAGAGGTTACCATTGCTGAGGTGGACCATCTGGTGGCGCCTGGGATGCTGGACCCGGAGTTGGTGATTACTGCCGGTATTTTTGTGGATAAGATTCTTAGTCTCGGAGGAAACACCGATGCTTCCTAACCTTCCCAGGCTCAGCCGTGAGCTCATGGCATGCAGGGTTTCTGCCGAAATTCAACCCGGCCAGGTCGTGCACCTCGGCCCCGGTTTACCGGGCATGGTGCCCCCCTATGTGCTGCCCGCCAGGGGAGTGGTGTTTCATTCGGAAAACGGCGTTTTGGGGCATGGGCCCCGGCCTGACCATGGAGCCGTTGATCCGAATCTGGTCGGTTCAGGGGCCAGACCGGTGACGTTGTTGCCGGGTTCTTCCATCATGGATCAAGCCTCCTCCTTTGGTTTACTCAGGGGCGGCCACGTGGATATCGGCATCGTCGAAGCATCGCAGGTGTCGGAGACAGGTGATTTTGTGGGCCCTTTGGATGCCAGCGGCGGCATGGGGGGCCATGCAGCAGCCACCGATGTAGCTGAGGGAGCCAAGCTGGTCATCGCCATGATGGAGCACACCAGCCGGAACAGGTCGCCGCGGATCGTCACGAAGACCGATTATCCGGTGGCAGCCCGGGGATGTGTGGACCTGATTATGACCGACGTGGCTGTGATCCAGGTGACTCCCCAAGGTTTGGTGGCGAAGGAAGTGGCCCGCGGGTGGAACTTGTCCGATGTTCAAGGAATAACGGACGCACATCTGTCGCCGGCACCCGATTTGGGGTACATGTCTTTCTGGATGGTGGGCGGCCAGGTTGCCAGCAAGGTGTGGGACAGCGTCCAAGATGCCGTGGCGGATATTCCCGATGGAGCGGTCATTCTCATGGATGGCTTTGCAGGTCCCGGAGGGATGGCCCAGTACCTGATATCGGCGCTGAAGGAGCAGGGAGCAAAGGACCTGACCTTGGTTAGCAACACCGCCGGGATTGCCAACGTGGCTTCCTTTGGCACCCCTGCTGGGGTCATGACCATCGACCACAGCTTGTTGGTAGAAAATGGTCAGGTCCGAAAGGCGATTGCCTCCTACCCTGTTTCTCCCAGACCTTCCCAGCCCAGTGCCTTTGAACTGGCTTTCAAGCGGGGGGATGCGGAACTGGAGCTGGCGCCACAAGGCACCTTGGCGGAACGAATTCGAGCCGGAGGCTTTGGCATAGCTGGATTCTTCACCCCGGCGGGTGTGGGAACACTGATAGCTGAGGGTAAGGAAACCCGTACCATCGATGGCCGGGAGTATGTGTTGGAACGGGGAATTCGCAGTGATTATGCTCTGATCCGTGCACATAAAGCTGATACTATGGGCAACCTGGTGTACAAGGGCACTTCCCGAAACTTCAATGCGGTGATGGCGCCGGCTGCAAATATCACCATCGCTGAAGTGGATGAGATCGTGGAACCCGGTATGCTGGACCCGGATGAAATCGTCACCCCCGGAGCGGTCGTCCAAAGGGTTGTTCAACGGCCTGCGAACTTCCAGCCCTACCAAGCAATAAAGTAGGGTCCCCTCCGCAAACGGAATTATGATGTTTCCTGATGAAGCCTCGACTCGGCAGTGGTTCGAGGATATACGCTGGCCCGATGGACAAAGGACAAGCCCACACCAATGGGATAGAAAGCTTCTGGTCAATGCTGTAACGGGGATATGCGGGAATATGCCATCAGATGTCAGCCAAGCATCTGGACCGGTATGTTGGGGAGTTTGCAGGACGGCACAATCAGCGACCGATGGATACCGTAGAGCAGATGCAAGCGATGGCTAGGTGGATGGCTGGAAAACGGTTGAAGTATCGGGGTCTGATTGCTTGGTTTCTGATTCCTTGTTCTTGGCTGGCAACTTCCGGTCTGCATACCGAAAGATGGCACGGGCTAGTTCTTTCGGATCATCGGGCATGGGGTTCTTGCATCCAGGCATGATATGAACCTGTTTACCCTGCGTCAAGCAAATCGTCATCTTCTAGCCAGCCATACTTGCGACAAAGATGCACCCATATGCGTTGGGTGTGCTGTGTATTCCGGCGCACCTCGGATATCTGTTCGTCCAGACGCTCTAACAAGGTCTGTTGACGCTCTGAAATGGAGGTTAACAAGTTCACCCTTGCATCGTGCTGACGGATCATATCTTCTAGACTATCCAACGTTGCCATGTCGTCTGTTACTCCGTCTCTTATGATCATCCTCATGCAGGATGATTGTCAACCCATGATGCTAGCGATATTATGCTTTGTGGCTCGGCAGTCTACACTATGACGGGGGGAGTTGACAATCGGATCATCGGGCATGGGATCCTTGGATGGCGTCATGTTGACTTCCTAGTAAGTGGCCCCTGTTCCCCGCTCTAACAGTACTATTATATGGTCCACCTTCGCGTCAAAGCGGGTTGCCAGTGCATCAATTCTTTGAGTCAGTCGTTCTTCTACAGCGGCAAGGTCTTGCTTGCTTACCGCATTTTTGCTGGCAGTTTCAAGATCAGTAACCCTTTGTTCTAGTGCAGCCATATCATTCCTCACCTCGATCCGATTGTGATACTTAACCAAGTTTACCGTCAACCCCTAACGCTATTCATTTCCATCAACATCCTTGGCGCCATGGAGGATTGCGTGACATGTTCGACCTGACCATCAAACGGGCGGCGCTAGGTCAGTTTGCCAAACACGAGGCCGGCAAATCCGGCTAGCAACGGAGGCCAAGTACGTTCCAGCAAAGGTACTGCCCGGTGGTCGGCGGGGAGGACCAGCCACAATAAGAAAGACAATATTGTGAAGCTGGCGACCAGCCAAAAGGTTACCTTGAACTCGAAGGGATAGCCCCGTTCTTCCAACGACGGTTCTACTTAGAGCTGGGACGGGCAAGGGGGCCGGCGTTCTTCAAACCGGAGGATTCTTCCGGTTTCGTCAGATACGTAGACCGTCTTCATTCCCCAACGCGGGTTGATGCCGTTAGCTAATCCCCTGAACCTGGCTATCGTCCACAAACAACGGAATAGCAGGACCATATGCAAACTATCTTGACTTCCGATTATCATACTGCCTATTATCGAACGGGCAAAAACTTGGGCCGACACCCGCTGATTCGATTCTAGGCACATGCTGCAAACGAGGCTAGGGGCGGGTGTCGGTAGTTGATGTTCAGCTCCTCGCCGCCCTTACGCTTCCCAGAACGGATCAAAAGATGCGACCCGGAGATTCCCATTCAAGACGGTGAGGCGCTCGAGACCTGTTGAGACAGATGCGGTAACGCATACTTACGGTACAGAGAAGGTACATGAACAAAGAACGGTTGGAACGGGAAGTGGTCGCTATGCGGGTAGCCAAGGAGCTGAAAGACGGCTCTGTGGTGAACTTGGGCATCGGCATACCGACCTTGGTATCGACCTTTGTTCCTGATGATCGACATGTGGTCTACCATAGCGAAAGCGGGGTGCTGGGCTGTGGACCTTTGGCTGATGATGGAGAAGAAGATATCGATTTGATCAATGCTGGGGGTCAGTTCCTGAAGTCAGTCCCCGGTATGTCCTTCTTCAGCACATCCGATGCTTTTGCGATGGTCCGCGGCGGCCATGTGGATGTGACGGTGTTGGGAGCCCACCAGGTTTCGGAGAAGGGGGACCTTGCAAACTGGATGCTTCCTGAACGGGGAGTGGGTAACATCGGTGGAGCTATGGATCTGGCCGCAGGGGCTAAGACCACCATTGTAGCTATGACCCATACCGGCCCGAACAACCAGCCGAAGATCGTCAAGGAGTGTTCCTTCCCTACCACGGGTCAACGGTGCGTGACCTTGATAGTAACGGATATTGCGGTGATAGAAGTAACCCAGGATGGGCTTCTCCTGAAGGAGTTAGCTCCCGGATGGACCGCCGAAGAGGTACAGGACCTGACCGAGCCGACCTTGAAGCTGGCGCCGGACTTGAAAGAGATAGATCTCTAAGAGGAGGATATGATGACGAGCCTGGATACTTCCCAAGAAGCCAAGGTACAACATGTGATGGACTACATCTTGGCACGGCTTGCCACCTCCTTCGGTCAAAAGGCAGACAATTTCGTAGATTTTATCGCCATGGGCCTTCGTGCGGAAGGTTGGTTTGCCACCGAAGCTCTGCACTATCTATCTGGGGCTGCTGCCAAGCACATGGTCAAGGTGGAGCAGGTACGAGGTCGAGCTCAAGGCGATGGGGGGTTCAATCCTGATTTGCAGCTGAACATCCTTGGCGAGTCCCACCAGTTGGCGATCAAGTCCATGCCGATCTCAGGCGGGATGGACATAGCTCACTATTTTTCGAATGAACTGCCCGACACCTTCAGATGGTTGGCCGATCTGAGGGACCGAGCTGCCCTCTTCACCGTGGCCTATCCCTGCTCAACAACGGAACAGGGGTGGGTCGATGCTGCGCGTGCTGCTGAGGACAGCTTCGGGGTAAAGCTGACAGGTCAGACCGAGTTCGTGATACCAAGACCACCTCTGCCCATGGTCAAGGCTTGCGTTGCTTTGTGGCGGCATGCTTCTGTGATGCCCAAAACTGAAGAAGATAACTAGCTGATCCAGAAACTCGACCCGGAACCGTCCTTTTGTACTTCGATGCGGACCGGGAAGGCGTCCCTGATTTCATCCAGATGAGAGATGACGATTATCTTCTCGAAATCATCTTGGATGGAGCTGATCACATCCAAGATCCTCTCGCGGCCCCCGGTATCTTGGGTCCCAAAACCCTCGTCGATGAATAGCACCGGCAGCGGCGCACCTTTACGATTGGCCAGCACCTTGGATAGGGCGATGCGTAAAGCCAGGTTTATACGAAATGCTTCGCCGCCACTGAACAGTTCATAGCTGCGGGGTCCTATTTCGTCGCTGATGATAATTTCCAAGGTTTCTATGGGGTCCCCCCGTCCGCTTCGCCGTTCCCGTTGACTTTCCAGCTTCAGGTGCATCCGTCCGTCGGTCATGCGGTCCAGAAGGGCGTTGGCTTCATCTTCCACCTTGGGCAGCACAGTCTCGATCAGCATCGCCTGTATGCCGCGGCGGCCGAAAGCTTCGGCCAGTTCTTGGTATATCCCTTGGGAGTCCCGCTCATCGTTTAGCGATGTGGTTTTGGCCTCCATATCATCAGCCATCTGCTGTAGCTTTCGCAGGTTTCCTTGAAGCTCGCCTTGGCGTCGCAACATGCCTTCTTGCCGTTGCTCCAAGGATTTTACGGTATCTTCGACTGATGCTAGCTGGACCTTCAGGTTGCCAAGGTTGGCGGCGCTGGCTTCGATTTCCGCTGACCGGACCAATGCTGTTTCCAGGGCTGCTTTCCGAAGGTTTAAGATATCTACGGTTGTGCTCACCAGCTCAAGCTCTTGGGGAAGGTGTTCTTCAGCTTCATCCAGAAGCCGGCCGCTTTCTTCGAAAGACCTATGCTCTTCCAGTTGCAAATAGAGCTTCCTGTGAAGGTCTTGGTCGTAGCCAAGGGCATTTATTTCCACTTGTAAATCGGCCAACTTCTGGTGAAAGTCGGGAGCAAAGAGCTTTTGTTCCAGTTCCTGCACCTGTTGTAGGATGGTGATTTCGAGCTGCTCCAACTCGGTAGCAGCGGCACGGCAATCGGTCAGCTTGATTTGCAGCCGGGTCAAGGTGTTTTGAGCAGCTTGTTGACGGCGGCTGATGTCCTGCTGGCGACGGGGAAGGGCTTCACCCAAGGATTGAGCTTCTTTTTCTGCTTGGTCCAAGCTACCTTGGCCCTGCCGGTAATGGTCCAGTTTTTCTTTTATCAGCTTTTCATAAGTTGCTGCCAAGTGGCGGCATCCTTCATCTCCCAAGGTCGTGCCGCATAGTGGGCAGTCGCTCCCTTCCCCGGCGCTTGAGACCAGGTTGAGCTTGGAGCGCAGCTCTTGGCCCTCAGCCTTTAGCTGTTCAGATACCGCTTGATAATGTCCCACGTTGCTGGCTATCTCTTGAAGGTGAAGCTGCTCTTGAGCAGCAGAACGTTCTTCAGCTTCCAGCAGCAGCACATCCTCGCGAGCTTCGTTGATCTGGTCTTCGATTTGGGATGCCTCGTCCACCTGGGGCGCTAGCTGAAGTTCCATTCTATGACGCATCTGGACGATCCGTTCTTCCAAACGGGCGCGGGCATCGGCAAGCTGTTTTCCCACATCGGATTTTTGCTTTGCCAGGTGGTCGTAGCGCTGGCTGGCTTCGTTGAGCTTCAGGTAGTCTTCTTGAAACTTCCTGAACTGGGCCAATCCGCTGCGGATTTCATCTTGCCGTTGTATCGAAGATTCATAGGTTTCGATCCGGCCTCTGGCGCCTTTGATCTGGTTTTCCAGGTTGAGAATGTCCCGTTGGTAAAGTGGGAGAACCCTTTTCAGGTCCTCCAGTTCCTGGTCTATCCGGACCAGGTCATCCACCTGCATCTTGAGGGTGTTGTAGTCAGCCCTTGAACCTTCTAGCTGATGGTTGACCTGGAATATCTGTCCCTCCAACTCCTGAAGGTCTTGGGAGTAGCTGTTTGTCCTTGCTACTTCCATGCTCATCCGTTCCAGGTCTGCTTCGAGGATTGTTGCTGCCAGCTTGTGTTCATCCGCGGAGTGCTTTGCCCGGTCCTGAAGGCGGTCATAGGCGCCCAGCTCCAGAATCTTGGCCAGCACCTCTTTTCTGTCGCCGGGGGACTTGTTGGTAAACTCATCAGCCCGTCCTTGCAGCAAGAAAGCACTATTGATGAAGGTTTCGTAGTCCATCCCGATGATATTGTCGATTCGGGACTGGGTATCGCGAAGGGTATTCCCGGTGATGGAAACAAGCTCGTCGGAAGAGGTGATCTGGAGCTGCAAGTCCGAGCTGCCCTGTCTGCGGCGTCCCTTACCCAAGCTGTACCTGCGGATAACCCGGTAGCAGTTGCCCCGGGCCAAGAAATCCAGCTCTATCCACATATCATCTCTGCCGTAGTGGATGAGTTCTTCGTTGGACTTGCTGCGGGCTCTACCCCAGAGGACCCAGGTTATGGCATCCAGCAGGGCGGATTTGCCATGTCCGTTCTGCCCGCAAAGACATGCCAGATGGACGCCCTGCAGGTCCAGGGTAGGTAGGTTATTTCCGTAGCAGAGGAAGTTCTCCAAGCTGAGCTTGAGGGGTATCATGAACAGCCCACCACCCTACCGGCTTTGATCGCACGTAAGCCTGATCAACGCAAATTCTACCATACCGGTGGGGCCGCAGCCTTGGACCGATATGCTGGCATAACTGGTATAACAAAGGGGCCCCGGAATTCCGGGGCCCCTTTGATTTCAACGTATGCCTATTGTCCCGTTCCTAGTAGTCCATGGGGGGCATGGGAGGAGCGGAGGAACCCTTTTCAGGGATTTCGGTGATCATGGATTCGGTGGTCAGGACCATCGCTGCTACGCTGGCTGCATTTTGCAGGGCTGAGCGTGTAACCTTGACCGGATCTACGATTCCTTGATCCAGCATGTGAGCGTATTCGCCCAATTCGGCATCGTAGCCATAATCATCTTGGTGGTTTCTGACAGCTTCCAAGACCACTGCGGGTTCGCCGTCAGCGTTTTGAACGATGAGCTTGAGGGGAACATCCAGAGCCTTTCGGACTATGGTGGCTCCCACAGCTTCGTCACCTGTTAGGGTGGACGCGTCCAGGGCACGTTGGGCCCGGACCAGCGCAACGCCACCACCGGGAACGATACCTTCTTCCACAGCAGCCCGGGTAGCTGATAGAGCATCCTCGACCCTGGCTTTGCGCTCTTTCAACTCGACTTCTGTGGCAGCTCCGACCTTGATTACAGCCACACCGCCGGACAGCTTGGCCATCCGCTCCTGCAGCTTCTCGCGGTCGAACTCAGAGGTGGTGTCTTCGATCTGGGTCTTGATCTGGTTGATGCGGCCCTTGATTGCTTCTTCGGAACCGCGCCCTTCGACGAAGGTGCACTCATCCTTGGTTGCCGAAACCCTGCGGCACTCGCCCATGTCGGTAATGGTGGCTGAGTCCAGCTTGCGCCCTGTTTCTTCGCTGATAACGGTGGCGCCGGTCAGGATGGCGATATCTTCCAGCATAGCTTTGCGGCGGTCGCCAAAACCGGGGGCTTTCACGGCCAAGCAGTTCAGGGTGCCGCGAAGCTTGTTCACCACGAGGGTAGCCAGCGCCTCGCCATCAAGGTCTTCGGCGATAAGAACGACGTTCTTCTTGCCGATCTGCAACAGTTTTTCCAAGGTTGGGAGGATGTCCGCCACTGCCGAAACCTTTTTGTCGGTGATGATGATGGAAGGTTCTTCGAGAACGGACTCCATGCGCTCCGGGTTGGTGATGAAGTAGGGGGAGATGTAGCCGCGGTCAATCTGCATCCCTTCCACGTACTCGGTTTCATCACTCAGGCTCTTGGATTCTTCAACGGTGATGACCCCGTCTTTGCCCACTTTTTCCATGGCATCGGCGATGGTTCCGCCGATCTCTTCTTCATGGGCGGAAAGGGCAGCCACCTGGCAAATCTGGTCTCGGCTGTCCACGGTTGAAGCCATGGTCTTTAGCTCCGCCACAACAGCGGTGACAGCCTTTTCGATGCCTCGCTTCAAGGCCATCGGGTTGGCTCCGGCGGCGACGTTCTTGAATCCGTCGGATATGATCCCTTGGGCAAGGACCACCGATGTGGTGGTGCCGTCACCGGCAGCATCATTGGTCTTGCTGGCAGCTTCTTTCAGAAGCTGGGCGCCCATATTTTCAAAAGGATCGGGAAGCTCGATCTCCTTAGCGATGGTTACACCGTCGCTGCATACTTGGGGAGGACCAAACTTTTTGTCCAATATGACGTTTCGGCCCTTGGGTCCCAAGGTGATCTTGACGGCATCCGCCAAGGCGTCGATACCGGTTTTCAGGGACTTTCGGGCATCTTCCGAGTAGGTAAGCTGTTTACCAGCCACGTTTAAATCTCCTTTTTAGCTGATTTTAGCGAGAATATCGCTTTCTCTCAGGATCAGGTACTCATCGTCCCCATCTTTGTATTCGGTGCCGGCGAACTTTGAATAGATCACACGGTCGCCCTTCTGTATTTCCATGGGGATTCTGCCTTTGCCATCGTCGGTTGCACGCCCCGTACCCACTTCTACAACCTCACCCTCTTGGGGCTTTTCTTTGACGGTGTCGGGCAAGATTATTCCCGAGGCTCTGACCTCTTCTTTGTCCAAGGGTTTCACTACAACCCTTTCGCCGAGAGGCGCAAACTTAACCAACGTTTCCTCCTTCGTAGCACATATTATTTTGGTTCTTCGGACTTAGCAGTCAGGGCTTGAGAGTGCCAAGTCAACTGTGGACAATGGTAATTCAGCCCCGTTACCTTGTCAAGGGATGGCTTTGGCCTTACCATGTAGGTGCCTGCGTCCCAAGTTCGAGGGGACCACAGCACGCCCACATGCGAGGCAGCCATTTACACCAAGCTTGCTTACTCCTTCGATCCGCCCATAGCTAAAATCACACTGGTCAATCCCGGTAACTCCAATCAGCCCGATCTTGCGATGGCGGCGGACCTGCGTTTGGTCGCTGAGCAGATCAGTGAAAATGGAGCACAGGTAGTTGTGATCACCGGCGCTGGGAGCGTGTTTTCTGTGGGGAGGCCCGATCTGTCCGGGGCTCAAGCTGCTGATGTCAGGCAGTGGCTGGAGATGCACAGGTGTGCTTCGGTGATAGCCGATATCACGATACCGGTTATAGCAGCCATCAACGGCGATGCCCTGGACCAAGGTCTTGAACTGGCATTGGCGTGTGATTTCAGGATCGCTTCCCAAGGCGCCTGCTTGGGGATAACCGACCTGGCCCGCGGGGTTGTACCTTGGGATGGCGGGACCCAGAGGCTGAGCCGGCTCATCGGTGGAGCATCAGCTTTGGAGATGCTGTTGACGGGCCGCATCTTGGATGCGCAAGAAGCGCTTGGGCACGGGTTGGTCAACAGGGTGGCGCGCCCGGAGGAGTTGGACGCCCAGGTGCAGCTTCTGGCTGCCACCATGACGACAAAAGCTCCCATTGCCCTCCGCTACGCCAAGGAAGCGGTTATGAAGGGAGCTGAACTGCCCATAGATCAGGGTCTAAGGTTGGAAGCTGATCTGAACATTCTCCTTCAAAGCACCAAGGACCGGGCTGAAGGAATCAGTTCTTTCTTGGAAAAACGCGGCCCCCGGTTCGCCGGCCAGTAAAACTAGCAATTAGCAAGATGAATATGGTCCAAGGAGCGTTGCTGTGAAGGTCAAGATGGACCTGCACACCCATATATGGGAAGCCAGCGGCTGTGTTCCGCCCAGCATAGATGTTGTGGAGCAGGTGATATTGCAGATCGAAGCTCAAGGCATCGACGGCATCGGCATCACGGATCACCACAACAAAGATTACGCCTTTGCGTTCAAGGAGATCGCTGATGCCCATTTCCCTGGGCGGGCTATCATATTGCCGGGGTGGGAGATCAACGTGAGGCCCCCCAGCAGCCCCTTCGATGAATATCATATGGGTGAGATTTTCCTTCCTGGTGGAAAGGTCTTTCGAAGTTACAATCACCCCGGTTACTACACCCAGAATATCATCATAGAAGATGGCATCCGGGCTATCGAGATAGCGAATCCAGGGCATAACTGGCATATCCGAAGAGCACAGGTTGAAGCTATTGCCCAAGAACATAGCCTGCTCTTGCTCAGCAGCAGCGATGCCCACACCTTGGAGAGGGTCGGCGCCAGCTATACCGAAATAGACCTGGAAGATATGTACGCACGGGCGGTATGCCACGAACCTGACATTCTCTCCTCAAGAGCGGGGGGACCAGATGGCGGCCCGTGAGCATTTTCCGTGCCATCAGCTACACTAAGACAGGCCGCACTGCCCACGTCAGGTTGGATCGGCCTCATATGCTGAATGCTTTCAACACGCAGATGCGGGATGATCTGTACGAGGTGTTGCAGGCAGTGCAGGATGATCTAGAGGTTGAGGTTGTCATCCTGAGCGGGGAGGGCAGGTCTTTTTGTGCTGGGGCCGACCTCACCGAATTCGGGACCGCACCTTCCCTCGCTGCCGCCCGGGAAGTGCGGTGGCAGAGGGATATCTGGGGAATCTTTCTGAACATGCCAAAACCGATCATAGCTGCCATTCATGGTCACTGTGTGGGTTCCGGGCTTGAAATAGCCGCCCTGTGCGACTTCCGCATAGCTTCGGAAGATGCTTTATTTTCCATGCCCGAGGTTGCCCTGGGTATGATCCCCGCAGCAGGCGGCACCCAGACCTTGCCCAGGATTTTGGGCATTCCTCCTGCTCTTGAACTGCTGCTGACAACCAAGCAGTTACATGCAGCCGAAGCGCTTAAATGGGGGTTGGTGGGAAAGGTCGCAGCAGAAGACCACCTGCTGCAGGAAGCAGAAGCTGTAGCCCAAATTCTCCTTAAGCTGGACCCGGCGGCGCTACAGGCGACAAAGTACGCTGTGGTTCAAGGTTCGAGGGTGGGATTGGCAGCTGCTTTGGACTTGGAAGCACAGGCAGCGCTAAACACGATGTTCGCATAGACCAGGAGCTGGCCCCATGAATGTCATCGAATGTTTGACCATTGCTTCAGCCATCGTGCCTCATCGAACGGCTATGGTCTTCGATGACCGCCGTTTCAGCTATGAAGAGTTGTACGACCGGTCCAACCAGCTCGCCAACGCACTGTCAGATATGGGTGTTGGACCGGGGGACAGGGTTGCCACCCTGCACGTGAACTGCAACCAGTTGGTGGAAACCTGCTTTGCTGCTGCCCGCTTAGATGCAATTTTCCTGCCGATTAGCTTTCGTCTCAGAGCAGATGAGCTATACAAGCTCCTGACCATAGCTCAACCAGCGGCGCTGTTGGCTGGGTCGCGGTATACGGAGATGGTGGAGTCCCTCAGAAAAGAGGAGATACTACCGGAGCATCTGGTCTGCTTGGATGAAGCGGGGACCGGCAGTTGGTTGGGGTATGAGCAGATGTTGGATGGCGCACCTTCCGAGGAGCTTCACTATCCTGAAAGCGACGATGAAGATACCACGGCGCTGATGTTCACCGCCGGCACCACCGGCACCCCTAAAGGCGTGATGCTGACCCATCGCAGCTTCACGTCCTACCTGCTGTCCAACGTAGAGCCGCCTGATCCTGATGTGGAAGACGGCAACCTGTTGTCGGTGCCCTTGTACCATATCGCAGGCCTTCAGTCGGCTCTGGCCGGCATCTACGGGGGACGGACCTTGGTGATGATGCGCCAGTTCGAACCCTTGGAGTGGATGGACCTGGTGAGCCGGGAACGCCCCGCCCGGGCGATGCTGGTTCCCACCATGTTGAAGCAGGTGATGGACCATCCCAGGTTCCATGAGTTTGATTTATCCAGCTTGGCGGTGATCACCTACGGCGCTGCTCCGATGCCCCAGCCGGTGATCCGGCAAGCTATCTCGGAGTTTCCCGGCGCACGATTCATCAACGCCTTTGGCCAGACTGAAACTGCTTCGACCATCACCATGCTCCCGCCCGAAGACCATATCCTGAGCGGCCCTCCTGAGGAGGTGGCAACCAAGCTGAAACGGCTGACCTCCATCGGCAAGCCGCTGGATGATGTGGAGGTGCGTATCGTGGATGAAGCTGGCGTGGAGGCGCCGCGAGGCCAGGTGGGAGAGATCGTTGCCCGAAGCCCGCGCATCATGAAGGGATATTGGAACCAGGAAGGCGCCACCAGAGAGACCATCCGGGATGAGTGGCTCTACACCGGGGACTTGGGCTACCAGGACGAAGATGGCTACATCTACTTGTCGGGGCGGGCCAGGGACATCATCAAGCGGGGCGGCGAGATGGTTTCTCCCGAGGAGGTAGAGCAGGCGCTGATGTCCCATCCGGGCGTCGAAGAAGCGGCGGTCATAGGCGTGCCCGACCTCAAGTGGGGGGAGGTAGTGCGGGCGGTGGTGGTGCGCTCGGGTCCTGAGATTACCGAAGATATGATCATCGAACATTGTCGTCCCCACCTAGCGGGTTTCAAACGTCCTGAATCGGTGGTTTTTGTTCAGGAGCTTCCCCGAAATCCGCTGGGCAAAGTCCTGAAGCGAGAGCTCCGAGGGGAGTAGGTAGGCCCCCATCCCCGGCCCTCATCCCCGGCCCTTGGCCCTCGGCCCTTGGCCCTCGGCCCTTGGCCCTCGGCCCTTGGCCCTCGGCCCTTGGCCCTCGGCCCTTGGCCCTCGGCCAATTCATACTCCCGTACCTTGCCCAGTCCATACTCCCTGCCCAGGAACCGCCACGTCTTCAGGAACCTCCACTTCTTCCGGAACCGTCCCTTCTTCAGGAACCTCCACGTCTGAATGTAGTCCCGTTCTATAGTCCGATCCTAGCTGTTGTCTCGCATCTTCGCCTCCAGTTTGGCGCCCGTCTCCCATACCATTCTATCAACGAATTACCCAACATCCACAATCCTGAGGAGCACGCCTCCCCGTCATTGTGGATGACACTCCCTCCCCGTAATTCTGAGGAGCACCCTCCCCCTGCGCATTCGGAGGAGCACCCCTCCCCTCCGTGTCATCCTGAGGGGCGCCCTCCCCCTATGTCATCCTGAGGAGCGCCCTCCCCTCCCTGTCATTCTGAGGAGCGCCCTCCCCTTTTTGTCATTCTGAGGAGCGCACGACGAAGAATCTAAGATGCCGGCTTACATAAAGGCTCGTAGTAGTAATGGGCTGGCCATTGGAGGGAGGCATCTTAGATTCCTCACTACGTTCGGAATGACAATGAGGGAATTCGGAATGACAGGGAGGGAGTTCGGAATGATAACCTGAGAGGAGCACTCCCCTCCGTGTCATTCTGAGGGGCACCCGCCCCTTTCTGTCATCCTGCGGAGTGCCCTCCCCTTTCTGTCATCCTGCGGAGTGCCCGCCCCCTGCGCCATTCTGAGGGGTGCCCTCCCCTTTATGTCATTCTGAGGAGCGCACGACGAAGAATCTAAGATGCCGGCTCGCATGATGGGTTTGTCGTAGTAATGGGCTGGCCATCGGGGGAGGCATCTTAGATTCCTCACTACGTTCGGAATGACAATGAGGGGGTTCGGAATGACAATGCACTACTGTCATTCTGAGGAGCATTCTCCCTTTCTGTCATTCTGAGGAGCGGCCTCCCCTGCTGTCATTCTGAGGAGCACCCTCTCCCCCTTGTCATTCTGAGGAGCGCACGACGAAGAATCTAAGATGCCGGCTCAGAGCGTGTCCCATAAACCCCCTTCCTGCGGGGTTGGCGAAGCAGTAAGCTCATAGAAACATCAGGCAGGTAGGACACTATGGCTTATAACCTTCTGAGTTGCGAGCGAGACCAGAGCTACTTGATGCCGCCGTCCATGAGGGATTGGCTGAGTGAGGGTCACTTGGCTTGGTTCATTGTAGATGCAGTAGGCCAGATGGATCTGAGGGAGTTCTATGCAGTCTATCGAAGTGATGGATGGGGTGCAGCGGCCTACGATCCGGGGATGATGGTGGCCATCCTGTTGTACGGCTACTGCCTGGGTGTACGCAGTTCCAGGCGCATAGCCCGTGCTCTGGAGGAAGATGTAGGATTCCGGGTGGTGGCGGCCAACCGGCAGCCAGACTTCCGTACCATCTGTCGCTTTAGGGCGGAGCGCGAGGAGGCGTTCGAGGAGCTCTTTGTAGAGGTACTGAGGTTATGCCATGAAGCGGGTCTGGTGAAGTTGGGGGTAGTGGCTCTTGATGGGACGAAGGTGGCAGCCAACGCGGCCCTGGCCACCAACCGGAGCCACCAGGCCATTGAAGAAGAAGTGCGGCGCATGTTGGCAGAGGCCAAGGCAACGGATGCTGAAGAGGATGCCCATTATGGTCCCGACCGGCGAGGGGATGAGCTACCGGAAGGGCTAGGGGGACGGACGGAGCGGCTCAAGCGCCTGAAGGAAGCCAAGGAACGTCTGCAGCGGGAGGCTGAAGCAGGAGCCAAGGCTGTCCAAGAGCACGTGGAGCGACGGCGGGCAGAAGAAGATGTCACAGGCAAAAAGAAGCGAGGGCGAAAGCCCAAGGTGGTAGAGCCACTTCCTACCGAAGGGGCGAAGGCTAATACCACCGACCCGGACAGTCGTATCATGAAGACCAGGCAAGGGTACGTGCAGGGCTACAATGCCCAGGCGGTGGTGAGCGAGGAGCAGATCATAGTAGCCGTTGGAGTGACCCAAGAGGCCAACGATGTGCAGCAACTGGAGCCGATGCTCCAAACCATGGCGCATACTCTGGAAGCAGCCGGCATAGAGGACCGGCCCAAAGCGGGCTTGGCCGATGCCGGGTACTGGAGTGAGGCCAACATCAGGGCTTGCCCCTGGCCAGAGATGCCTGAGCTTCTTATTGCCACCACCAAGGATTGGAAACAGCGGAAGCTGCTATGGGAGAAGGGGTGTCCCCGAGGGCGTATACCAAAAGGACTGAGCCCGAGGGACAGGATGGAGCGCAAGCTGCTGACAAAGCGAGGCCGAGCTCTGTACAAGAAGCGGGGTGTACTGGTGGAGCCGGTGTTCGGACAGGTCAAGGAAGGCCAGGGGTTCCGACGGTTTATGAGACGGGGGTTGGGCGCTGCACAGAGTGAGTGGTCGCTGGCAGGGACGACCCATAACTTGCTCAAGCTATGGCGCAGCGGCCAAGCGCCTTGGGACTGGGTCAAGGCGCCATGGAACTAAGAGAGTAGACGACCTTTCTGGGGGCCGACAAGTGGCCGGTGCAACTGGACGGGCCAACCTCTGTTGAGGCGCATCGCTCCCACACCTGTGTTACTCAACCCGCCCACCGGTCTATGAGACAAACTCCTCACATGATGGGTTTGTCGTAGTAATGGGCTGGCCATTGGAGGGAGGCATCTTAGATTCCTCACTACGTTCGGAATGACAGGGAGGGAGTTCGGAATGACAATGCACTACTGTCATTCTGAGGAGCACCCTCCCCTTTCTGTCATTCTGAGGGGCGGCCTCCCCTGCTGTCATTCTGAGGAGCACCCCCTCCCCCCTGTCATTCTGAGGAGCGCACGACGAAGAATCTGGGATGCCGGCTTACATAAAGGCTCGTAGTAGTAATGGGCTGGCCATCGGAGGGAGCACCTTAGATTCCTCACTACGTTCGGAATGACGGAGAGGGAGTTCGGAATGACAATGAGGGAGTTCGGAATGATAACCTGAGAGGAGCACTCCCCTCCGTGTCATTCTGAGGGGCACCCGCCCCTTTCTGTCATCCTGCGGAGTGCCCGCCCCCTGCGCCATTCTGAGGAGTGCCCTCCCCTTTATGTCATTCTGAGGAGCGCACGACGAAGAATCTGGGATGCCGGCTTACATGATGGGTTTGTCGTAGTAATGGGCTGGCCATTGGAGGAGGCACCTTAGATTCCTCACTACGTTCGGAATGACAGGGAGGGAGTTCGGAATGACAATGCACTACTGTCATTCTGAGGAGCATTCTCCCTTTCTGTCATTCTGAGGAGCGCACGACGAAGAATCTAAGATGCCGGCTCGCATGATGGGTTTGTCGTAGTAATGGGCTGGCCATTGGAGGAGGCATTTTAGATTCCTCACTACGTTCGGAATGACAGTACATTAATGTCATCCTGAGGAGTGCCCTCCTCTTTCTGTCATTCTGAGGAGCGCACGACGAAGAATCTAAGATGCCGGCTCACATGATGGGTTTGTCGTAGTAATGGGCTGGCCATTGGAGGAGGCACCTTAGATTCATCACTACGTTCGGAATGACAATGAGGGAGTTCGGAATGACAATGCACTACTGTCATTCTGAGGAGCGCACGACGAAGAATCTAAGATGCCGGCTCGCATGATGGGTTTGTCGTAGTAATGGGCTGGCTATTGGGGGGAGCACCTTAGATTCCTCACTACGTTCGGAATGACAATGAGGGGGTTCGGAATGATAACCTGAGAGAAGCCCACCCCTTGCGGCATCCTGAGGGGCACCTTCCCCCTATGTCATTCTGAGGAGGACCCCCTTCCCCCTGTCATTCTGAGGAGCGCACGACGAAGAATCTAAGATGCCGGCTCACATGATGGGTTTGTCGTAGTAATGGGCTGGCCATCGGGGGAGGCATCTTAGATTCCTCACTACGTTCGGAATGACAATGAGGGAGTTCGGAATGATAACCTGAGAGGAGCATTCCCCTCCGTGTCATCCTGAGAGGAGCACTCCCCTCCGTGTCATTCTGAGGGGCACCCGCCCCTTTCTGTCATCCTGCGGAGTGCCCGCCCCCTGCGCCATTCTGAGGGGTGCCCTCCCCTTTCTGTCATTCTGAGGAGCGCACGACGAAGAATCTGAGATGCCGGCTCACAGGATGGGTTTGTCGTAGAAATGGGCTGGCCATTGGAGGGAGGCATCTTAGATTCCTCACTACGTTCGGAATGACAGGGAGGGCGTTCGGAATGACAACGGGGCGGGGCGGGATGGTGGTCCGGGGGTTCGGACTGACGGTTGGGAGGGCGGAGGGTTGCGGGGAAAGGGGTTACCAGTTGGCAAAGGTGTTGACGGCGGGTATCATTAGGTGCCCGGTAGTCAGAAGGTGCTCCGGAGGCCCCAGAGGACCAGAGGCCCCAGAGGCCCCAGAGGCCCGGAGGCCCCGGGGGCGTCAGGAGGCCCCAGAGGGGGCATCGATTCAGCGCCAACCAAGGACGGACAGGAGGTTGAGATGGCAGCTTTCGAAGCTCTGATACGGGAGTTGTCCGACCTTCCCAAAATGCTCTGGGTGGTTGGCGGCGGCGAGGTGGTCAGCGAAAATGCGTCCGTGGGTATGCAGGAGCCGGATTTTACCAACGGCTATGCTACCGTTCGCGCCGAAGCTTGGCATTTTCACCTTAATATAGCTTCAGTGGCTGGGATACAGTTCGTCAAGGCAGAAGACCATGGCATCCCATTCCTCTACTATGTTCGTTTTTCTGATCACGCGGGCGAAACCTTGGTCCGGTGCTACTTTCCCAACCCCTACTTGGATGACAATGATGATCCGGCCGAATTCCAGCCCGAAAAGCTCAAGCTTTTCCAAGAGATTCGAGATAAGTATGTGGGCCAAGATGAGATCATCTACGTCGAGAGACCCAGACAGCCATAGCTACTTCCCGCCGTGCTACATTTTACCGAAGGAGGCTGGCGCCGATATGTTCGATAAAGATGCTTTGGACAAACTTTTCGCTGATCTGAGGAGCAAATACGAAGACCACGATGATTGGGACGAGATCCTGCGTCAAACGCATTTGGGCGTTGCCTACTCCGATTCCAATGTGCCCCTGGCAGATAAGAACATAGACCCTCGGGTGATCACGATCATCGAAGATCACAGACCTTAGCATAGCCCGCCAGTTTTCTTCAGTTCCCCTCCTGATCGCCGGGCCATTCGCTCCATTTTCTCTACGAAAATGGAACACGGCCCACCCTCATTCCGGGTGTTAATAAGGACACCCGCCACTCCGAGCAACCCCCTTCTCCAGTCCCTCCCTGCGCCCTGAACCCAATAGCTTCGCCAAAACCATCCATTCCGCCCAACCACACGCCTCGCGGAGGCACTGGGAGTCGGCCGCGGGATGGTTTCTGCGGCTGTAGATTGCCTGCCGGGTTCCTGGATTCTTCGTGACGTCCCGAATGACGGAAGGGGCGCAGAGACGCCGAGCGCTGCCCTAGGTGCCAACCCTTCATTGACAGCTAACAGGTTCAAAACCTAGGCTGGATATAGTTAGGGACGGACCCAACTCACATATCTACCCAACCCCTGAAACAGGTGTTTTCAGATGTCGTTTCGTAGTCTCAAAGAACGTCATCCGGGTAGGTTCGAAGGGTCCGTCCCTTTTTCGTGCTCCAAGAATTTAAGGTAGGTGGTGCTCAGTGGATACTCCAAGTTGCCGCAGGTGCAGGTTTCGCAAGGTGATCAAACTTCAAAAAATGCGGGATGGGGATCATGATGTGTACCGGTGCATCGAATGTGGGTACATTTTCAGTCCGCCCGTTGATTCCAGGGAAGATGCTGCTTTGAGGACCCCGGCAGCTGTAGCAGACCAGGTGCCCCGCAAGCTACCCGGAGCATCCCGGTCCCAGTGATGCAGGGACAAAAACCATTCTACATACAGACGGACGATCACCGTGCCTCTCCTGTGTCCTTCGCTCATCAGGTGTTGGGTGTGGACCTTTGGAGCAAGCAGGTCGATGTGCTGGAAGCTCTGGGCCATAATCCTCGGGTAGCTGTGAAATCCGGCAACGGCTTGGGCAAGGGATTTTCGGCGGCAGTTGCCCTTCTATGGTTCCTCTGTTGCCATGATCCAGCCATTGTCCTCAGCACCGCACCCACCTTTCGCCAAGTGCGTCATGTTCTGTGGCGGGAGGTCCGCAAGCTCTACAATAATGCTCATTACAGCTTGGGGGCCAAGGTGCTGGACACCCGGCTGGAGCTGTCGGAAAACCGTTACGCCCTGGGTTTGTCAGCCGACAGCGATGATGAGTTCCAAGGCTTCCATAGCCCCAACATGCTCATCGTGGTGGATGAAGCCGAGGGGGTGGAGGAGCCGATCTATGAAGCCATCGAAGGGGTGATGACCTCAGAAAATTGTCGCCTTCTCCTCATAGGCAATCCCACAACCATGAGCGGCTCTTTCAGGAGAGCATTTTACCAAGACCGGGAGTTGTACAAGACCATCACAATTTCCGCTTTGGAAAGTCCCAATGTGCAGGAAAATTCTTCTCCTGTCCGGGGGCTGGCCACCAAGAGGTGGGTATCCGAACGGCTCCGGGTGTGGGGAGCAGAAAATCCCATCTACCAAGCCAGGGTGCTGGGAGAATTTCCTGATCAGGCGGATGATACCCTGATACCACTATCAGCCATAGAAAGGGCAACCGAACGTAAACCTGCTTCATCGGACCCGGAAGAGCCTTTGGTGCTGGCTGTCGATGTAGCCCGTTTTGGTTCCGACAGCAGTGTGCTGCTACGAAGGCGCGGGGCGGCGGTGGAGGAAATTCGCAGCTATAGGAGTTTGTCTCATAGACCGGTGGGCGGGTTGAGTAACACAGGTGTGGGAGCGATGCGCCTCAACAGAGGTTGGCCCGTCCAGTTGCACCGGCCACTTGTCGGCCCCCAGAAAGGTCGTCTACTCTCTTAGTTCCATGGCGCCTTGACCCAGTCCCAAGGCGCTTGGCCGCTGCGCCATAGCTTGAGCAAGTTATGGGTCGTCCCTGCCAGCGACCACTCACTCTGTGCAGCGCCCAACCCCCGTCTCATAAACCGTCGGAACCCCTGGCCTTCCTTGACCTGTCCGAACACCGGCTCCACCAGTACACCCCGCTTCTTGTACAGAGCTCGGCCTCGCTTTGTCAGCAGCTTGCGCTCCATCCTGTCCCTCGGGCTCAGTCCTTTTGGTATACGCCCTCGGGGACACCCCTTCTCCCATAGCAGCTTCCGCTGTTTCCAATCCTTGGTGGTGGCAATAAGAAGCTCAGGCATCTCTGGCCAGGGGCAAGCCCTGATGTTGGCCTCACTCCAGTACCCGGCATCGGCCAAGCCCGCTTTGGGCCGGTCCTCTATGCCGGCTGCTTCCAGAGTATGCGCCATGGTTTGGAGCATCGGCTCCAGTTGCTGCACATCGTTGGCCTCTTGGGTCACTCCAACGGCTACTATGATCTGCTCCTCGCTCACCACCGCCTGGGCATTGTAGCCCTGCACGTACCCTTGCCTGGTCTTCATGATACGACTGTCCGGGTCGGTGGTATTAGCCTTCGCCCCTTCGGTAGGAAGTGGCTCTACCACCTTGGGCTTTCGCCCTCGCTTCTTTTTGCCTGTGACATCTTCTTCTGCCCGCCGTCGCTCCACGTGCTCTTGGACAGCCTTGGCTCCTGCTTCAGCCTCCCGCTGCAGACGTTCCTTGGCTTCCTTCAGGCGCTTGAGCCGCTCCGTCCGTCCCCCTAGCCCTTCCGGTAGCTCATCCCCTCGCCGGTCGGGACCATAATGGGCATCCTCTTCAGCATCCGTTGCCTTGGCCTCTGCCAACATGCGCCGCACTTCTTCTTCAATGGCCTGGTGGCTCCGGTTGGTGGCCAGGGCCGCGTTGGCTGCCACCTTCGTCCCATCAAGAGCCACTACCCCCAACTTCACCAGACCCGCTTCATGGCATAACCTCAGTACCTCTACAAAGAGCTCCTCGAACGCCTCCTCGCGCTCCGCCCTAAAGCGACAGATGGTACGGAAGTCTGGCTGCCGGTTGGCCGCCACCACCCGGAATCCTACATCTTCCTCCAGAGCACGGGCTATGCGCCTGGAACTGCGTACACCCAGGCAGTAGCCGTACAACAGGATGGCCACCATCATCCCCGGATCGTAGGCCGCTGCACCCCATCCATCACTTCGATAGACTGCATAGAACTCCCTCAGATCCATCTGGCCTACTGCATCTACAATGAACCAAGCCAAGTGACCCTCACTCAGCCAATCCCTCATGGACGGCGGCATCAAGTAGCTCTGGTCTCGCTCGCAACTCAGAAGGTTATAAGCCATAGTGTCCTACCTGCCTGATGTTTCTATGAGCTTACTGCTTCGCCAACCCCGCAGGAAGGGGGTTTATGGGACACGCTCATAGGTCCTTGGATACCATGAAGCTTACCGGCCATATCGCAGCAGCCATAAAACTTTGGGACCCCGACGAGGTGGTCATTGATGAGGTGGGCATCGGCGCTGGGGTGGTGGACCGGTTGAAGGAACAAGGATACCGGATTCAGGGCATAAACGTAGGCAGCGCCGCACTGGACAATGAACATTATGCCAACCTTCGCGCCGAAGGTTATTGGAACCTGCGCCAGCTGCTGGTGGAGGGGGCGATTATGTTGCCCGAAGATAGCGATCTCTCCGGCCAACTGGCAGCTCTTAGATACAGCTTCAACAGTCAGGGCAAAGCCCTGATCGAATCTAAAGAAGAGATGCGCCCCCGGGGCGTACCTTCCCCAGACAAAGCGGATGCCCTGATGTTGGCTTTCCTTTCCAGACACCGAAAAGTGAAGCTGTGGGGGTAGGTCCTGACCCAAGGAAGAGCTGCGCCAAAGCATAAGAATCCGACTTAAGGGGAAGTTATGAAGAACGGTAAAGGTACAAGGATATCCCTCCTGAGGGCGGCATCCCGTTGGTTTTCCGGGGGGCGCATTATTCCATGGGCACAAAAGGCAAATCGGGCTGCGGCGGCCGACCTTGACAGGACAAGGAGCGTTTGGGGCGGCAGTTCCCAGTGGGCGAAACCAACCTACGGGCAGTATTATGCAACCTCCGTTTCCATCTATGCGGCGATCAAGGTACGCAGTGAAGCTCTGAGCCGCCAACGCCTGTTGGCTCTTCAGGATGATAAACCGGTACCCGACCATCATCCGGTACAACTGCTGTTGGATAAAGCGAACCGTTGGACCACCCGGGGCGAGCTTTGGACAGCTATCGAAACCAACCTCTGTTTGTGGGGGTCGGCCTTCTTGGCGTTGGAACCCAACGATGAAGGACGAATGGAGATCTGGGTATTGCGGCCCGACCGGGTGAAGGTGCTGCCCGACAAGGATAAGTACATACGGGGGTACATCTACTTCGGAGCCAACGGAGCTGTCCCGTATACTGCCGAAGAAATCGTATGGCTCCGGTATTATAATCCCCTTGATGAGTTCTCCGGCCTTTCTCCCATGGCCCCGCTGAGGTTGTCAGTCGATATGGGTATGGACGCGTTGAAGTTCAATCGCAGCTTCTATCAGAACTCAGCACGGCCCGACCTGATTCTCACCACCGAAGAAAGCATGACCGATGATGAGGTGTCGGCTTTTTACGATCGGTGGGAATCTCGTTATCAGGGACCGGCCAATGCCCACCGGCCAGCCATCGCCAGCTTTATCAAGGATGTGAAACCCATCGGTCTCACCCAAAGGGAGATGGAGTTCGTCCAAGGACTGCGTTGGAGCTTGGAAGATGTTAGCCGGACCTACGGAGTGCCTCTACCCCTTTTGTCCGACTACCAAAGAGCGACCTTCACCAATATCCGGACGGCTGAGCAGATATTCTGGCATAACACCATGATCCCGGAGATGCGGTTCATAGAAGAGCAGCTGGTCCATAAGCTGCTGCATCAACTGGGGTACCCTGAGATCACATTACGCTTTGAAACCGACAACATAGAAGCGCTTCGTCAGGATGAAGATAGCTTGGTGAAGCGGCAATCCATGCTGCTGGACCGGAAGGCGCTGACAATCAACGAGGTCCGCCGCGGACGAAACCTGCCCGATGTCCCATGGGGCGATCAGCCGACGCCGTAGGCGGGGACGCCGGGAGCCGGTTCCCATCAACCCGACCCCGCCGGGGATTGCAACCTATCTGTATTGGCTTTAGAATCTAGTTTTGTATCTGGCCCCCGGCGGAGGTGTAGTTGGCGCAAGCGGTTCAGGAAGATGTACCAGGGTTAAGGAACAGGCGCGGATTCATCCTAGGCAGCTTATCTCTAGGCCACGGCATTTCCCACCTTTTCGTACAAGGTTTCCCTCTTCTCTTGACAGAAATATCGGCCGCCATGGGGTTTAGCACCATCCAGAATGCCAGCATATTCGCGGTAAGGCAGGTGGGTTCAGGCGTAGTCAACCTGGGCGGTGGGCCCTTGGTGGATATGTTCAAGCGCCACTGGGGTTCCATACTCACCGGATGTATGCTCTTTCATGCCATCACCTTTGCCCTGGCCGGGGCAACTCCCAACTATGCTTTTCTTGTAGTTATCGCCCTTCTGATAGCGGTCCCAGGGTCATTGTGGCACCTGCCGGCGGCAGCAGCCATCTCACAGCGGTTCCCTGACCGGCGCGGGATCGCGGTTACCATGCACGGTTTCGGGGCAAATATCGGTAACGTCCTGGGGCCTCTTATGACCGGCGTCATTCTTGGCGTGGTTACTTGGCGGCCTACCTTTTTCATCTACGCTGCGCCCTATGGCCTCGCCACCTTGTTCGTCTGGTGGTCCCTCAAAGGCCTCGGACAATCGGGCGATGATGAAGCCGAGCCCAAGCGGTTGGGAAGCCAGTTCAAGGATTCTTTAAGGTTGCTGAAAAACCCTCTGCTGGTGGGACTCATCGTTGCAGCTATGCTCCGCAGCATTGGACTTAGCACCGTCACCAACTGGACTCCCTTCTACCTTAAAGAACCCATCGAAGATGGTGGATTGGCGATGGGCAACCTGGAATCAGGTTTCTTCCTGACCCTTCTCACCGGTGTAGGCATCTTATCGACCCCGGTCCTGGGTATGCTGTCCGACCGCTACGGACGCAAGATGGTCTTGGTGCCAGGGTTCATTGCCGCCACCATCCTGTCCATGCTGGTGGTGAGTGCAGCAGAGACCAGCAAGCTGCTTTTTGGCTTGGTTTTGGCTGGCACAGGAATATTTGCCTTTGCTCTCCACCAGATAATCCAAGCTGCGGTGCTGGATGTGGTTGGCAGGGGCACCGAAGCAAAAGCTATCGGCCTTCTGTTTGGGCTCAGCGGGATGGTCGGCATAGCGACGCCGTTTATAGCATCTGCGATCATCGATAATGCCGGGGGATACGGCTCCATATACTATTACGCCGGCATTCTCACCGCATTCACCGCTGTGCTGGTGATCGTCTTGCCGATGGAACCAAAACGGGAGTAGCTCCTCCACTTACCCGACCAGGGTGGCAGTCCAAGCAACGGCAGTGGCAGGCATCCGTATTATTTCTTGGGAGTTGTAGTTGGAAGGTCCTTCTTCCGGCGTCGCAACTGAAGTTCGAAGCAACCGCAGCTTTGTCCTGGGGAGCTTATCCTTTGGACATGGTGTTTCCCACCTCTTTGATCAATCGTTCCCGCTGTTCCTGACGGAAATAGCCGCCACCATGGGGCTGGGCAGCTTCCAGAAAGCCTTCCTCTTTGGCATCCGGCAGGGCGGCTCTGCAATGGTCAACTTGGGCGGCGGCCCCATGGTCGACATGATGAAACCCCAGTGGGGGGCTATCTTAACCGGATGCATGATCGGTGGAGCCCTTTCCTTTGTCATCATGGGAGCTTCACCCAACATTTGGGTGCTAGCTGTAGCAGTTGCACTGTTTTCCATACCCGGCGCCTTGTGGCACCTGCCTGCCGCAGCAGCAATATCTCAACGGTTCCCCGACCGCCGCGGCTTTGCCATCTCCATCCACGGCTTTGGCTCCAACGTAGGCAATGTGCTGGGGCCTGTGGTGGCCGGCGGCTTGTTGGGAATACTGCTGTGGCGGCACGTTTTCTACCTCTATGCCATTCCTTCCCTTATGGTGGCGATTTTTGTTTGGTGGTCCCTGAAAGACCTGGGCCGGTACGGCCGCCCATCGGAACAGGCCACGATGGGTTCGCAGTTCCGAGATGCTCTTCAGCTACTGAAAAACCCGGTAGTCTTGGGCCTCACCTTGGCGGCTATGCTTCGGGGCATGGGGTTGGATGCTATCTTTAGCTGGACCCCCTTCTACCTGAAGGATGTGGACGGCGGGTTGGGAATGGGCAATTTTCAAGCAGGCATCTATATTGCTCTGGTTACGGGCATGGGCATCATATCCACCCCTGTGTTGGGGTTGCTATCTGATAGGTACAGCAGAAAAGCGGTGCTCGTACCCGGCCTCATAATTGCCACTCTTCTGTCCTTTACCGTGGTGTATATCGGCGACAGCTTGCTCCTCATCCCGATTTTTGCTGTGATGGGTCTGTTCAGCTTTGCATTGCACCAGATTATCCAAGCAGCGGTGCTGGATGTTGTGGGTCAGGGTAAGGAAGCAAAAGCTATTGGGCTTGTCTTTGGGATCAACGGCCTCATCGGCATGGGGTCGCCCTTCCTGGCATCTCTGATCATCGATCATCTGGGTGGATACGGCGCCATCTACTACTATGCCGGAATCCTGACCGCCCTCGCCGCTGTGTTGGTCATGCTGAATCCCATGAAACTACGGTTGGCGCCGATTTCGGAAAGCAGGTGAAAATTGAGTCCAGCTCCTGAATTCATCATTCGCCAAGCTGTGATGGCGGACCTCGAAGCTGTTGTCCCGCTGGTTGCAGCTATCACAGAAGAAACGGAAGATAGATCGGTGCCTACCGATCTGCTGACAATAAGCACCAAGACGGTGCTTGATTCTCCTGATACTGGGTTTTGTCTGGTGGCTGACGCCGGTGGGCAGGTCGTTGGGGTCGTCCTGGTCACATATATTTGGAGCTACTTCCGCAATGGTACAAACTGGTGGATTCAAGCGGTGTATGTGCGCCCGGACTGGAGAAGGCAGGGGATATACACCAGCTTATACGACCGGGTGTATGAAGCTGCTCAGGGGAGCGCCGATGCCATTGGCATCGGCCTTAGGGTGGCCCCCACCAACGATGTTGCCAAGCGCACCTACTCTAGTCTGGGCATGTCCGAAACGAAGTCTCATTACGAGACTTACTACACCAGCTTGGTTTCATAGCTTATTCACTTTTTCTGTGGCCCTGGCTGCCCCGGACCAGGTTCTTGTACGGGAGCTTAGGTTATATACCGGACCCTGAAGGCTATAGAAACGACGACCACTGACAAACAGACCCACACACCTGCCAATAGGAGCAATGTTTCGACTCCAAGAAAGCTGGCGCCAACTCCTCCGATGGACCCCCGTGACAGACCAGGCGACTAACCCGCAGGCGAGATGATGAACAGCTGCTTCACACCCAGAGCTTCCAAGTTTTTCAGGCGTTCAACCACGTAGTCGGGTGTGCCGTACAATCCCAGCACATCTACAACAGCCTACGAAACTTCGGGAATATATCATTTTCGAAGGTTGTTAGTATCCCTTCCGGCAGAGCATACGAGAACCTCTGAACAACTCGCCTGAAGCCCGTCATTCCCGCGAAGGCGGGAACCTCGCCCCTCTGTAGGGATGGGTTTCACGTCCATCCTCCGCATCCAAGGGGACTTATTCAGACTATCCCTAAGGTGCCTCCTCACCCGAAAGACCGTCGTAGTAATGGGCAGGCCATCAGAGGGAGACCTTAGATTCCTCACTCCGTTCGGAATGACGGATGGAAGTTCGGAATGACAACCTGGGGATCCCCTCCCCTCATTGTCATTCTGAGACGCACCTCCCCCGTCATTCTGAGGGGCACCTCTCCCTGTCATTCTGAGGGGCGCCTCCTCCCTGTCATTCTGAGGGGCGCCTCCCCCCTGTCATTCTGAGTGGCGCGCACCGAAGAATCTAAGGAACCTCTGAACAACTCGCCTGAAGACCGTCATTCCCGCCGCCTGAAGCCCGTCATTCTCGCGAAGGCGGGAACCTCGCCCCTCTGTAGGGATGGGTTTCACGTCCATCCTCCGCATCCAAGGGGACTTATTCAGACTATCCCTAAGGTGCCTCCTCACCCGAAAGACCGTCGTAGCAATGGGCAGGCCATCAGAGGGAGACCTTAGATTCCTCACTCCGTTCGGAATGACAGATGGAAGTTCGGAATGACTCCCCCCGTCATTCTGAGGGACGACTCCTTCCTGTCATTCTGAGACGCACCTCCTCCTTGTCATTCTGAGGGGCGCACCCCGAAGAATCTAGGGAACCTCTGAACAACTCGCCTGAAGCCCGTCATTCCCGCGAAGGCGGGAACCTCGCCCCTCTGTAGGGACGGGTTTCACGTCCATCCTCCGCATCCAAGAGGACTTATTCAGACTATCCCTAAGGTGCCTCCTCACCCGAAAGACCGTCGTAGTAATGGGCAGGCCATCAGAGGGAGACCTTAGATTCCTCACTCCGTTCGGAATGACAGATGGAAGTTCGGAATGACTCTCCCCCTGTCATTCTGAGGGTCGCACCCCGAAGAATCTAAGGAACCTCAGAACAACTCGCCTGAAGACCGTCATTCCCGCCGCCTAAAGCCCGTCATTCCCGCGAAGGCGGGAACCTCGCCCCTCTGTAGGGATGGGTTTCACGTCCATCCTCCGCATCCAAGGGGACTTATTCAGACTATCCCTGAGGTGCCTCCTCACCCGAAAGACCGTCGTAGTAATGGGCAGGCCATTGGAGGGAGACCTTAGATTCCTCACTCCGTTCGGAATGACAGATGGAAGTTCGGAATGACAACCTGGGGGTCCCCTCCCCTCATTGTCATTCTGAGACGCACCTCCTTCCTGCCATTCTGAGGGGCACCTCCCCCCTGTCATCCTGAGGGGCGCCTCCCCCCTGTCATTCTGAGGGGCGCCTCTTTCCTGTCATTCTGAGGGGCGCACCCCGAAGAATCTAAGGAACCTCTGAACAGCTCGCCTGAAGCCCGTTATTCCCGCCCCCCCCAAGCCCGCCATTCCCGCGAATGCGGGAAGGTGAGTTCAGGGAACTTCGCCCCTCTGTAGGGACGGGTTTCACGTCCATCCTCCGCATCCAAGGGGACTTACTCAGACTATCCCTAAGGTGCCTCCTCACCCGAAAGACCGTCGTAGTAACGGGCAGGCCACTTGGTGGGAGACCTTAGATTCCTCACTCCGTTCGGAATGACAGAGGGAAGTTCGGAATGACAACCTGGGGGTCCCCTCCCCTCATTGTCATTCTGAGACGCACCTCCTTCCTGTCATTCTGAGACGCACCCCCCCCTGTCATTCTGAGGGGCGCCTCCCCCCTGTCATTCTGAGGGGCACCTCCTTCCTGTCATTCTGAGGGGCGCCTCCCCCCTGTCATTCTGAGGGGCGCCTCTTTCCTGTCATTCTGAGGGGCGCACCCCGAAGAATCTAAGGAACCTCTGATCAGCTCGCCTGAAGACCGTCATTCCCGCCGCCTGAAGCCCGTCATTCTCGCGAAGGCGGAAACCTCGCCCCTCTGTAGGGACGGGTTTCACGTCCATCCTCCGCATCCAAGGGGACTTATTCAGACTACCCATAAGATTCTCGGGTGTGGATGAACAACTGCTTCACACCCAGAGCTTCCAAGCTTTTCAGGCGTTCAACCACATAGTCGGGTGTGCCGTATTATCCCAGCACACCTACAACAGCCCACGGAATTTCGGGAATATATCTTTTTCGAAGGTTGTTAGTATCCCTTCCGGCAGAGCATAAGATTCTCGGGTGTGAATGAACAGCTGTTTCACACCCAGAGCTTCCAAGCTTTTCAGGCGTTCAACCACATAGTCGGGTGTGCCGTACAATCCCAGCACATCGCATATTTCCGCTACCAAGCTGTCGGGCAAAAAGGCGGTTAATCGTCGTGCTTCTTCCCAGTTCTCAGCATGGGGTATATCCGGGTATAAACCTTGAAGATCGGGAGGCGCATCTATATCCGGGATGTTCAAACCAGCTTCATTGAGCCAGCGGCGCCGGTAAGGTTCCAGGGCCCACTGGACGCATATGGGCCGGGCCAAATCGTAGGCGGTCTCCATATCTTCTTCGATCTGCACTCTGGCAGCGTACATCACCTCAACCGATGCCGGATCACGGCCAGCCCGAATGGCGCCCGCGTTGATCATCTCCTGGGAACTTTGGATGATGGCAGGATGCAATCCAACCGAGAGAAGGACGCCATCAGCCACCTCTCCAGCCAGATCGATGGCCTTGGGGCCTGTGGCAGCTACCCAGATGGGCACCTGCCTGCCCGAAGTGTAGGGCATTCGGGCTTCGAACCCTCCCATGTTCAGGACCTGGCCCGAAAGTAGGGTCCTGAGATTGGTGATCGCTTCCCGCATCTGACCGATGGTGGATGCCCGGTACCCGATGGTCTTGACCGCACTATACCCGGTGCCGACGATGATCCGGAGCCGTCCGGGGGCCAGTTCCTCAACGGTCTGTATCAACGAAGCCAGCACCGACAGATGCCGGGTCACCGGGTTCGTCACTGCTGTCTGCAATACCAGGTTGTTGGTGCACCCGGCGGCTAAAGCCAAGGACACGTACACATCCCGCATTATCAGCTGGGTATCAGGAATGCCCGCACCCACAAACCCGGCATCTTCCACCCGCTTGAAGAAAGATGCTGTTTCGTTCGCCGGGGCTGCCGCAGCGACCCGGAGGGTTAGTTCCATCGGCACGTTGCCACCTCCTTTGTCATGCCAGCGACATTACACAAACCGGGGCGTATTAGCTGGGAAACCAAGGTGTTCACAGCTGACCATATGGCCCCATCTATGCTATCAAGACCCAGTATCTGTCCCAAGAGGATTCTTGAGCTTATTTTCGTAGTGGGAGACCGCATCTACCTGAAGGGGAGTTTCCAAGGACCCAGGACGGAGGTCCCGTATATGCCGGACAGCTCCTTGAGCGTCGTATCCTTGGTCGACCAAGTAGCAAGCAAGCACGGTTCCTGTTCGGCCTATGCCAGCTCGGCAAGAAACTGCTACAGCAGTACCTTGTGCAACCTGCGCATGGATGAAAGCCATGATACGGTCCAGTTGCTCAAGGGTGGGTGGGCACATATCCGGCACGGGTTCAGCCAGGTCGGCCAACCCCAAATCGTCTCCTGAGATGGTGTGCTCCTCCATGCGAAGGATTGCACCCACGCCTTGTGCTTTGAGAAAGAGCAGGTCTTCCCGGCGGACAGGCCCCCGGCAACCGGCCAGCACATCGGGAATCACCCAACTGAAGTGCATATTGTCCACAGCAAAACCCGCCTTTTGTTGCTCCGGTTTCCATGAGCGCTATACCAGCTTATTGATCACCCACTATACCAGCCTATTCATCCCCCGGCATTCCCCCCAAAGCAGACCACCCGGCCTCCTCGGCTCCCTCGCAGCCACGCTCCCAGGAGCAGCCCCCCTCCCCCCAGTCTTGGTGAGAAATACAGGTATCGCCCTCCCCTCCCCCCGTCATTCTGAAGAGTGCCCCTCCCCCCGTCATTCTGAAGAGCGCGCCTCCCCCTGTCATTCTGAAGAGCGCCCCTCCCCCCGTCATTCTGAAGAGTGCCCCTCCCCCCGTCATTCTGAAGAGCGCGCCTCCCCCCTGTCATTCTGAGGAGCGCACGACGAAGAATCTACGGTGCCTGCTCACCCGGTGGCTCATCGTAGTAATGGGCTGGCCATCAGATGCAGATTTTAGATTCCTCACTGCGGTTCGGAATGACAGTGGGGGCGCTCGGAATGCCATCCCTCCCCTGTCATTCTGAGGAGCGCACGACGAAGAATCTACGGTGCCTGCTCACCCGATGGCTCATCGTAGTAACGGGCTGGCCATCAGATGCAGATTTTAGATTCCTCACTGCGGTTCGGAATGACAGTGGGGCGCTCGGAATGCCATCCCTCCCCTGTCATTCTGAGGAGCGCACGACGAAGAATCTAAGATGCCTGCTCACCCGATGGCTCATCGTAGTAACGGGCTGGCCATCAGATGCAGATTTAGATTCCTCACTGCGGTTCGGAATGACAGTGGGGCACTCGGAATGACATCCTCCCCCCCCCCCGTCATTCTGAGGCGCGCTCCCCCCCCTTGTCATTCTGAGGAGCGCCTTCCTCCCGTCATCCTGAGGCACGCCTTCCTCCCCCGTCATTCTGAGGCGCGCACGCCGAAGAATCTAAGGTGCATGCTCACCCGATGGCTCGTCGTAGTAACGGAGCAGGCCATCAGATGCAGATTTTAGATTCCTCACTGCGGTTCGGAATGACAGTGGGGGCGCTCGGAATGACATCCTTCCCCCCGTCATTCTGAGGAGCGCACGACGAAAAATCTCAGATGCCTGCACACATCATGGCTCGTCGTAGTAATGGACAGGCCATTGGGGGAGTGCCTTAGATTCCTCACTGCGGTTCGGAATGACAGTGGGGGCGGTTCGGAATGACAGGGGGGGCGTTCGGAATGACAGGGGGGGCGTTCGGAATGACAGTGGGGGCGCTCGGAATGACAGGGGGGGGCGTACTCGGAATGACACTCCCCCCTGTCATTCTGAGGAGGGACCTCCCCCATTGTCATTCTGAGGAGCGCACGACGAAGAATCTAAAGTCCTTGCCACACGCCGGGTCGTCTAGGAATATACCGTCCTCAGCGGCAGACCCTAGTACTGGACCGAATCAGAATTGGCGGGGATAAAGGCGGCGGAGGTTGCGTCTGGCGTCTTGGGCAGCGAACCGCCAGTTAATAGTGGCCCCTGCCGCGTTCCGCTCCGACACGCAGGCTCTGACGGCTCTTTCCAGGTTGTCCTCGTCGGCGTTGCGTCCGCGCAGGCAGGCCCGGGCCAGCACGCTGAACTCAATCTCCGCCATATTCAGCCAGCTTCCGTGCTTGGGAGTGTTGTGGAACTCCAGCCGCTTGGCAATGCGCCGGGCCTCCGGGGCCGGGAAGGCCTCGTAAAGCGAGGCCAAGCGATGGGTGTTCAAGTTGTCCAGAACCAGCCGAATCACCGGGACATCGGGATATGCGTCATCCACCAGCCAGCGCATCTGGCGGGCAAAGTCCTGCATGGTGCGCCGCTTTGTCATCGCCACGTGGCGTCAGCCCCGGCGGGGATCGCAAGCCAGGAACAGGTTGCGCGTGGCCGCCCTCTGGCATTCGTAGTCCTCACGCCTCGGCCTCCCGGGCTGTGCTGGCAGCGGTTCCCTGACGTCGGCCAGCAACTGGGTGGAGGTCTCGTCAAAACAGACCACCGGCCTCTGCGGGTCATAGGGCTCGGCGTAGAGGTCCAGCACGTCCTCCATGGCCGCCACGAACTCGCCGCCCACCTGGGGGTGCGCCATTGTTGTTTCCGCCACGGCTTGAGCGTGTTTTTTTAGCCGCAGGCGCACCGTCTCGGGAGACAAAGACTCCACCAATCCACCACCTTGCCCGCCAGGGCTCGCATGGTCCAGTGGTCATGGCCATCAGGCGCTGGGCTACAGGCCAGGGCCATCAGGTGGGATTCCACCCTGTAGTCCACCTTTCTGGGCCGGTTAACCTGGTTATGGCGCCTCAGCGCCTCGTCGAGTCCTTCCTCGGCATACCGCCGCTTGGTGCGGAACACGGTCCGCTCCGACACGTCCAGAGCGGTGGCCACTTGGGGCGCGGTCCAGCCCTCATCCATCTTGAGCAGGACCCGCGCCCGGGTGATGGCCTGGGCGCGGGTCCTGCCAGCCCTGATCATCCTCCTGAGCCGTCCCTTTTCCTGTGTTGCCAGCCGGACTCCGTATTTCCCCTGCACCATGACCACCTCACGTCCCACAACCCTTCGTCTATCCCCAAGGCAGCATCCCATCTGGGCTCATGTATTTACTGACAATACCAGTTTGGCTGAATACTAGGGTGCTGCTTACACGAATGCTTGTCGTAGTAATGGGCTGGCCATCGGAAGGAGCATCTTAGATTCCTCACTGCGGTTCGGAATGACAGTGGAGGAGCTCGGAATGCCATCCCTCCCCTGTCATTCTGAGGAGCGCACGACGAAGAATCTAAGATGCCGGCTCACCCGATGGCTCGTCGTAGTAATGGACTGGCCATCAGATGGAGATTTTAGATTCCTCACTGCGGTTCGGAATGACAGTGGGGGCGCTCGGAATGACAAGGGAGGGACTCGGAATGACAATCATTGCGTCATTCTGGGAGGCTCCCCTCCCCCTGTCATTCTGAGGAGCGCACGACGAAGAACCTACGGTGCCCCCGTCACTCTGAGGAGCGCTCCCTCCCCCTGTCATTCTGAGGAGCGCACGACGAAGAATCTACGGTGCATGCTCACCCGATGGCTCGTCGTAGTAATGGGCTGGCCATCAGATGCACGATTTTAGATTCCTCACTGCGGTTCGGAATGACACCCTCCCCTGTCATTCTGAGGAGCGCACGACGAAGAATCTAAGGTGCATGCTCACCCGATGGCTCGTCGTAGTAGTGGACTGGTCATCAGATGGAGATTTTAGATTCCTCACTGCGGTTCGGAATGACAGTGGGGGTGCTCGGAATGACAGTGGGGGTGCTCGGAATGACAGTGGGGGGGCGCTCGGAATGACAGTGGGGGGGCTCGGAATGACAGTGGGGTCGTTCGGGATGCGAATTAAGGGCAGCCCTCACGATTTAACTCATGGGGACTGGATAGCTGCGGAAGCAGGTCTATGATGACCCCAATTCGCACCTGTAGTATGATTCGGGCGGAGCACTTGCGATTTCCCCGGCACAACCAGCTATACAAAGCAGCAGCAAAGGGAACAGGTTCCCCGGCACAACAGGCTATACAAAGCAGCAGCAAAGGGAACAGATGCCCCGGCACAACCGGCTATACAAAGCAGCAGCAAAGGGAACAGATGCCCCGGCACAACCGGCTATGCAAGGCAGCAGCGAGGAGAACAGATTCCCTGGCACAACCGGCTATGCGAGGCAGCAGCGAGGAGAACAACGGTGGGTTATGAACACATCAACCTGGATGCGAATGATAGGATAGCCACCTTAACCTTAAACCGCCCTGACGAACTGAATGCGTTGAGCCTCAAGATGATCGTAGAGTCCATTGATGCTTTGGGCCAGGTGATGAAGATGGAAGAGGTGAAAGCACTGGTGATTCGGGGTCAGGGCAGAGCTTTTTGTGCCGGAGCCGACCTAACCTACTTGGGTAAGGTCCTGAACGATCCGCCTGCCCTGTCAGAATACTTGGGCCGGTTCAATGAACTGCTCTTTGGCTTGGAAGAGCTGCCTGTTCCCGTTATCGGTTTGGTTCAAGGATTTGCTTTGGCAGGCGGACTGGAGTTGCTGTTGGCTTGCGACCTGGTGATTGCAGCCGAAGATGCTCGCATAGGAGACCAGCACATTAACTTCGCATTGATGCCCGGGGGAGGATCAACTCAACGACTTCCCCGCAAGGTGGGACAACAGCAGGCTTTGGAGCTGCTGCTGACCGGCCGTTGGCTGACCGGATCTGAAGCTGCCCATCTGGGGCTGGTGTTGCGGGCTGTTCCGGCAGATGCCCTGGAATCCGAGCTGGAAGCGCTTCTGGATAAGCTGAGGGATAAGAGCAAAACCGGGTTGGGTTGGATCAAGAGCACTTCCCTAAAAGGTCTGGACATGGACCTAAGGGAAGGGGTTGCCTTGGAAATCCGTTCGTTTGTAGAGTACGCAACCACCTCCGATCACCCCGGACGAGGCATCGCTGCTTTCAAAGATAAAGTACAACCGAAGTTCTGATACAGCGGCAAAGAGAATGGAGGCAACCATGGATCTGGGGCTTGCGGGCAAATCGGTTATCGTCACCGGCGGCGGCTCCAACATTGGTCGGTCCATCGTCCATGCTTTCGGTAAAGAAGGAAGCTACATCACCATCGCGGAAATCGATGATGCCCAAGGCCGGGCGGTGGCGGAAGAGGTGAACATGATGGGCAGCGGGGCCAGGGCAATGGCGGTGCGAACCGATGTTTCTGATCCTGTGCAGGTGGAAGCTATGGTGGGTCAGGCCGCAGCTGCCTTCGGGGCTGTCCATGTGCTGGTCAACAACGTGGGTTGGACCATCGATCGTCTGTTCATGGACAAAGAAAGAGAAGAGTGGGAGCGGGAGGTCCGGCTGAATCTGTGGAGTCCCATCAACTGCATCCATGCGGCGCTGCCCAGCATGATGGAACAAGAGTCCGGGGCTATCGTCAGCATCAGCTCAGATGCGGGGCGGATGGGGGAATACAGGGAAGCTGTATATTCTGCTTGCAAAGGTGGAGTTATCGCCCTGAGCAAGTCCATTGCGCGGGAGATGGGGCGCTACGGCATCCGCTTGAACGTGGTGTGCCCTGGAATCACCATTCCCCAAGAGAGCGGCGATATGAGCACCGATTCCATGTGGCACAATATGCGAAGCATTTTCACCGACGATGTGATCGAACGAGTCAGCCACAACTATAGCCTCCGCTGCATCGGAACCTCAGGTGAAATAGCCAATGCTGTGGTGTTCTTGGCATCGGATGCAGCAAGCTTCATCACCGGCCAGACCCTGAGCGTCAGTGGGGGTTATACGATGATGTGACAGTCGCCAAGTTATGACCGGCATCATCCGCCTTAGGGAACCTCTGAACAACTCGCCTGAAGACCGTCATTCCCGCGAAGGCGGGAACCTCGCCCTCTGTAGGGACGGGTTTCACGTCCATCCTCCGCATCCAAGGGGACTTATTCAGACTATCCTTAGTTGGAAAAAATGAAAAAGACCATTGAAACGGGTAGGGAACCCAAAAGGAGCAGCACAGGTATGTTTGACTACAGTAGCTACCAGCACCTACGGATAGAGGTCCAAGACCATATCGCCGTCCTGACCATGAACCGGCCGGAGGTGTTGAATGCCACCAATGGGCAGCTCCATTATGAGCTGAGCCGAATATGGGTGGATATCGGCGATGATCCGGAGGTTAGGGTAGCTTTGATCACCGGGGCTGGCCGAGCTTTTTCTGCCGGCGGCGACCTCAACGTGCTTCGAAATACCGTGGGGAACTCGAAAGAGATCGCCAAAAGCATGAAGGAAGCATCGGACATCGTTCACAACATGGTCGCCCTTGATAAGCCGGTGGTATCTGCCATAAATGGGGTGGCTGTGGGGGCAGGCTTGGCTGTTGCTCTGTTGGCGGACATCTCAATCGCTTCAGAGAACGCCCGCTTCACCGACGGTCATGTGCGACTCGGCGTAGCTGCCGGAGACCATGCTTGCTTGATCTGGCCCCTGCTATGCGGGATGGCCAAAGCTAAATACTACCTGCTAACCTGCGATTTTCTGGATGGGACCGAAGCAGAACGAATCGGTCTGGTCAGCAAGGTGGTGCCTCATGAAGAGCTTATGGACACCGCAATGGGAGTTGCCAAGAAGCTGGCTACCGGGCCCCAGCCTGCGATCAGGTGGTCCAAGCGGGCGCTGAACCAGTGGCTGCGGATGGCTGAGCACACTTCCTTCGACTACTCCCTGTCCTTGGAGATGTTGGGCTTCTTCGGCGATGATGTCGTCGAAGGCCTTGATTCTCTCCAAGAAAAGCGGGAACCTCATTTCCCGTCAGCCCAGTAGGCCCCCACGGGAGATGCTGTGGTCGAAGGGGCTGCTCAGCACCACGGAGGATCAAGATAGTTGGCGGGCGCCTTTGGGTCCAGCTTCTGAAGGAAGCTGTCCACAGATACCCCTTCTTGGTTGCCGCTCAGCATATCTCTCACGGTCACCTCACCCCGAAGAAGCTCATCTTCTCCCAAGATGACCACATACCGGACCTCCAAGGCATTGGCTTGCTTGAACTGACCCCTCAAGCTCCGGGAGCCGGCGCCCAAGATGGCTGAGACTCCAAGCCGGCGCATCTTTGCGGCCATGCCCACGGCTGCATCCCGGGCGCCTTCACCAACGCTGACAACCAGATGGCTGGGAGCAGGTCCTTCAGGAACGGGCACCTCTTGGCGCTTCAGGTTCAGGACCAAACGTTCCATACCTGTTGCAAAGCCAATTCCGGGGGTCGGCTTCCCGCCTATCTGTTCTATGAGGGCATCGTAGCGGCCGCCGCCGCAGATGGTGCTCTGGGAACCTTCTTCTTCAGGCTGGATTTCGAACACTGTACGTGTGTAGTAGTCCAGCCCCCTCACCAGATGATGATCAATCCGGTAGGGCATCTCCATGATATCCAGGTAGCGCCGGAAGCTGTCCCAATGGTCTTGGCAGCCAGCGCACAGGTGCTCCACAGACCGGGGAGCTTCCATACCCAAGGTTTGACAAGATGGCTGTTTGCAATCCAGGAGCCTCAGGGGATTTCTGTCCAAGCGGTCCAAGCAGTCCTTGCAGAGATGGTCCACCGCACGGGAATAGTATGCTTTCAGCTCCTCTATGTATGCGGGGCGGCACTCACTGTCGCCGATGCTGTTCACCACCAAGGACAGGTTGCTCAAACCCAAAGAACCCATGAGGGCCCAAGCCATCTCCACCACCTCGGCATCCGCCGACGGGCCGCCGTCGCCGAGCACCTCGGCGCCGTATTGATGATGTTCCCTGTAGCGCCCAGCTTGGGGCCGTTCGTAGCGAAAGACCGGACAAAAATAGTACAACCGAACGGGCTGCGGCAGGTTCTGCATGCCATGTTCCAAGTAGGCCCGGCAGACCGGTGCGGTACCTTCAGGACGCAGGGTGTTGGAATCTCCACCCCGGTCATTGAAGGTGTACATCTCTTTTTCGACTATATCGGTGCCTTCTCCGACCGACCTCACAAACAGACCCGAATCTTCGAAGATGGGCGTATCCAGCCTGGCATATCCGAATTTTCCTGACAGATCTTGGGCTTTGCCTTCGATGTACCGCCAGTACTTCTGATCGGTGGGCAGGATGTCTGATGTTCCCCGTGGCGCGCGATACTGCATCGTCATTTCCAGGGTGGTAGGATACAGCAGCCCGGTATCGGTGTAAAGCCAAGAACCCGTGAGCAACCGCTCACACCCGGCAAGTTGAACGCAGAGAGCAACCCAACGCCCGCCTCTGATGGCAGGTCCGTTCCGCAGCCCACCCAGCACCCGCCCAAGCCCCAAAGATTCTTCGTCGCGCCCTCCTCAGAATGACAGGGGGGCACGCCCCTCAGAATGATGAGGGGAGGGGGAGCGTCGGGATGACGATGGGGGAGGGGGCGCGCGTCGGGATGACGAGGGGAGCGGCACGCCCCTCAGAACGACAGGGGGGCACGCCCCTCAGAATGAGAGGGGGAGGGGGAGCGTCGGGATGACGACGGGGGGAGGGGGCGCGCGTCGGGATGACGCAATGATCGTCATTCCGAGTCCCTCCCATGTCATTCCGATCCCCACTATGTCATTCCGAACGGAGTGAGGAATCTAAGATGCTTCCTCCGATGGTCAGCCCGTTACTACGACGAGCCATCGTATGAGCATGCACCTTAGATTCTTCGGAGTGCGCTCCTCAGAATGACAGGTGGGGAAGGCACTCCTCAGAATGACAAGGGGAGGGGCAGTCCGACAGCCCCATATCATCCGACAGCCCCGTGTCATTCCGAGCGGAGCGAGGAATCTAAGATGCTCCCTCCGATGGCCTGCCCATTACTACGACGGTCCATCGTGTGAGCCAGCACCTTAGATTCTTCGGAGTGCGCTCCTCAGAATGACAAGGGGGGGAGGGTGCTCATCGGAATGACAAGGGGAGGATGGCGCTCCTCAGAATGACGGGGGGAGGGGGCGCGCTTCTCAGCGTGACAGGGGGGCCTCAGGATGACGGGGGATAGAGTGTCATTCCGAACTCCCCCTTATTGTCATTCCGAACCGCAGTGAGGAATCTAAGATGCTCCCTCCGATGGCCTGCTCGTTACCACGACGAGCCAGAGAATGAGCAGGCATCTTAGATTCTTCGGAGTGCGCTCCTCAGAATGACAGGGGGAAGGGCGCGCTCCTCAGGATGACAAGTGGGGGGAGGCACTCCTCAGGATGACGGGGGATGGAGTGTCATTCCGAACTCCCCCTTGTTGTCGTTCCGAACCGCAGTGAGGAATCTAAAATCTCCCTCCGATGACCTACCCATTACTACGACGGTCCATCGTGTGAGCCAGCACCTTAGATTCTTCGTCGTGCGCTCCTCAGAATGACAAAGAGAGGGGTGCTCCTCAGAATGACAAGGGGAGGGGCGCTCCTCAGAATGACAGGGGGAGGGGGAGCGCTTCTCAGCGTGACAGGGGGGGCCTCAGGATGACGGGGGATGGAGGGTCATTCCGAACCTCCCCCACTGTCATTCCGAACCGCAGTGAGGAACCTAAAATGCTCCCTCCAATGGCCAGCCCATTACTACGACGAGCCATCGGGTGATCAGGCATCTTAGATTCTTCGTCGTGCGCTCCTCAGAATGATAGGGGGGCACTCCTCGGAATGACAGGGGAGGATGCGCTCCTCAGGATGACGGGGATGAATTGTCATTCCGAACCTCCCTCACTGTCATTCCGAACCGCAGTGAGGAATCTAAAATCTCCCTCCGATGACCTACCCATTACTACGACGGTCCATAGTATGAGCCAGCACCTTAGATTCTTCGTCGTGCGCTCCTCAGAATGACAAGGGGAGGGGCAGTCCGACAGCCCCATGTCATCCGACAGCCCCGTGTCATTCCGAGCGGAGCGAGGAATCTAAGATGCTCCCTCCGATGGCCTGTCCGTTACTACGACGGTCCATCGTATTAGCCAGCATCTTAGATTCTTCGGAGTGCGCTCCTCAGAATGACAGGGAGGGGCGCGCTCCTCGGAATGACAGGGGAGGATGGCGCTCCTCAGAATGACGGGGGGAGGGGGCCTCAGGATGACGGGGGATGGAGTGTCATTCCGAACCTCCCCCACTGTCATTCCGAACTCCCCTTTGTTGTCATTCCGAACCGCAGTGAGGAATCTAAAATCTCCCTCCGATGGCCTGCTCGTTACCACGACGAGCCAGAGAATGAGCAGGCATCTTAGATTCTTCGGAGTGCGCTCCTCAGAATGACAGGGGAGGGAGGCGCTCCTCAGGATGACACGGGGGGAGGGGCGCTCCTCAGAATGACAGGGGGAACGGCGCGCTCCTCAGAATGACAGGGGGAAGGGCGCTCCTCAGAATGACAAGGGGAGGGGCACGCCCCTCAGAATGACGGTGAGGAAGGCGCTCCTCAGAATGACGGGGGAGGGGCGCTCCTCGGAATGGCGGTGAGGAGGGCGCTCCTCGGAATGACGGTGAGGAGTGCGCTCCTCAGAATGACAGGGGAGGGGGAAGGCTTCGCGGAATAACGAGAAGGGGAGGGCGATTGCCTGCATTTCTTACCGAGATTGGGCAGTTACGTTATTCAAATGTTCTGGACTTGATCATCTTCCGTTCTGGACTTGATCACCTTCAAAGGTTATGATGGTGTGCAACGTAGTCTTATGACAGCTACAACCAGCGCAGAACAGTTGGCATCCAAGGTAAGCACTTACCTGCCCGCCGATAAAGTCGCCTTGGTGGAAAAAGCCTACCAGTTCGCCGCCGAAAGCCACCGCGGCCAGACCCGCATGTCCGGCGGGCCATACATCGAACATCCCCTTGAAACCGCACTGTTCCTGGCCGACCTCCGCTTGGATGTGACCACCATCACCGTCGCCCTTCTCCATGATGTTATGGAAGATTGCGGCGTTACCTACGATCAGCTCAAAGTGGAATTTGGGGATGATGTGGCAACGCTGGTGGACGGGGTTAGCAAGCTGACCCGCATGGATATCAGGGCAGCATCCAACGAAAACACCACCACATCCCCTGAAGATACGATCCAAGCTGAAAGCCTGCGCAAGATGTTGGTGGCGATGGCAAAAGATGTCCGGGTGGTGCTCGTCAAACTGGCTGATCGTCTCCACAATATGCAGACCCTGGATGCTCTGCCCGAGAACCGCCGGCGGGCTATTGCCCAAGAAACCTTGGACATCTACGGCCCCTTGGCCCACCGCCTGGGCATTTGGGATATCAAGTGGCGCCTGGAAGATATGGCTTTCAGACACCTCAAGCAGGATATGTACCGGAAGATATCCAAAATGTTAGCTGTTCGCCGGGAGGAACGGGAAGCCTATATCAACAGTGCGGTGGAGGTGCTGCGGGAGCAGCTGGAGCTGGCCAACCTGGAAGCCCAGGTGGTGGGCCGGCCAAAGAGCATTTACAGCATATACAAGAAAATGCAGAAATACCAAGCTCAGGGCATGGAACTCAGCCAGATACATGACCTCTACGCCCTCAGGGTACTGGTCAGGTCCAAAGGTGACTGCTACAACGCCCTGGGCTTGGTCCACAACCTGTGGCATCCCATGCCTGGGCAGTTCGACGATTATATCGGCACCCCCAAGGATAACCGGTACCGCTCTCTGCACACCACCGTGATGTGCGAAGGGGGGAACCCCCTGGAAGTCCAGATCAGGACCTACGAGATGCACCAGGTCGCCGAATATGGTGTGGCTGCCCACTGGAGATACAAGGAAGGCAGCTCCGGCGACGTGCTATTCGAAGATAAAATGACCTGGCTCCGCCAACTGCTGGACTGGCAACGAGAGGTGAGCGGCACCGAAGAGTTCCTCGAATCGGTGAAGACCGATCTTTTCAAAGATCAAGTGTTTGTCTACACGCCCAAGGGAGATATCGTCGAGCTTCCCTCCGGATCAACCCCCTTGGACTTTGCTTATAAGATTCATACCGAACTGGGTCATCGGTGTATAGGCAGCAAGATCAATGGCCGCCTGGTTCCCTTGGATAGTCAGCTACAAAACGGCGATACCATCGAGATAATGACCACCAAGGTGGCCCGGGGACCCAGCTTGGACTGGCTGAACCCAAACCTGAACTATGTCCGATCTGCCAGCGCCAGGGAAAAGGTGCGCCAATGGTTCAGAAAACAAGAAAAGGGCGCCAACATTCAACGGGGCAGCGACCTGCTGAGAAAAGAGCTGAAGCGGCTGAACATCACCGTAGATGAAGCTGAGGTCGCCAAGACCTTCCGGTACGAATCGACCGACGATTTCCTGGCTGCGCTGGGGTCGGGCAGCATCTCGGAAGTTCAGCTGGTTTCCCGCCTCACACCCCAACCAGAAAAAATGATCCAAAAGCCCCAAGCCACCTTCCCACTTTCCAGCCCGACCACCGGTGTGCAGGTGCTGGGGATTGGCGATCTGCTCATCCGCATGGGCAGGTGCTGCAACCCCATACCAGGGGAGAGCATCATCGGATATGTCACCCGGACCCAAGGCGTCACCGTCCACAAGACTGGTTGCCCCAACCTGCGGAACGAAGATGAACCCGAGCGGCTGGTGGAGGTCGATTGGGGAGAAGCTCGATCTTTATACCCTGTGAGGGTCGACATTCAAGCTTGGGACAGGCTCGGCCTTCTTCGGGATGTCACCACCTTGGTGTCCGAAGATAAGGTGAACATCGCATCGGTGGTTACCACCGAGAACATGGATGGGACTGCAACGGTAGCCCTCACCTTGTACACAACCGGGGTATCCCAGCTCACCCGGCTGTTCTCCAAGCTCGAAAGCGTGCGGGGAGTGATCAGCGCAACCCGCAGCACAACAGAAGCTCCAGCCCCTTCACCTCGCTGACCAAAAGGATTATAATGTACCGGTTCAGGTTTGCTGACCTAGGAGGATACGTTGCCCAGTGAAAAATCGGCTCGATCCGCGGAACGCCGCAGGCTAAGGAATCGGCATACCCGTTCCACCACCCGGACCTTTGTAGGCAAGGCGCTGGATGCCATAAACCAGGGTGAATCCGCCAACGCCGAACCAGCGGTATCCCAAGCCATCCAGGTACTGGATAAAGCGGTAACCAAGGGGATACTTCATAAGAACAATGCTGCCCGCAAGAAATCCCGCCTGATGGCCAAGTTCAACAACCTCAAGGGTTCCAGCTCCACGTAACGCCCCGCTTCACAGCCCCGCGAACCACCCGGTTGCTATTTTTGGACCATGGTTCCACGAAAACCGCTGACCTCACCGGTCGAAGCTTTGTCGAAATGCGACATCAGGTGATTGACATGGTGAGGCGCCCTTGCTAAGCTCGATTTCAGAACACTTGTTTCGAGGGCATGAATAATTATGCAACGACGGAAAACACCTTCCCTGAGGCAGGAACGCATCCTGCAGTTCATCCGGGACTTTCAACAAGAAAACAGCTTGCCACCCACCGTCCGGGACATCCAGACAGCCTGCTCCATCAGCTCCACCTCGGTGGTGGACTACAACCTTCGTCTGCTGCACCGGGACGGTTATCTGAGACGCCGCCCCGACGTTGCACGAGGCATCGAGTTGCTGGGCGAACTGGCCAACCATGCTTCCGCCCTTCCGCGTATTCCGGTATTGGCCTACATCGCCGCCGGTGAGCCCGCTCTGGCATTGGATGCTGAAGGCTGGTCTTCCGGTGAACCGATGGACACCATCGAGATCACTCCCGACATGCTTGGAGGTAAAAACGATGTGTTTGCCCTGAAGGTCAGGGGCACATCCATGATAGATGCGCTGGTGGCTGATGGAGATATCGTTTTGGTGGAACCTGCCCAGCAGGCTGAGAACGGGGCGATGGTGGTAGCTAGGCTGAAGTACGAAAACGAGACCACCCTGAAGTACCTGTACAAAGAAGGGGATACGGTCAGACTCCAACCTGCAAATGAACAGATGGATCCCATCTACTCCCGTGCGGATAACGTTGAAGTTCAGGGTAAGGTGGTCGGCGTCATTCGCATGATGCGGTAAGGGAAAGCTGAGCTAGGGAACCTCTGAACAACTCGCCTGAAGCCCGCCATTCCCGCGAAGCCGGGAACCTCGCCCCTCTGTAGGGACGGGTTTCACGTCCATCCTCCGCATCCAAGGGGACTTATTCAGACTATCCCTAAGGTGCCTCCTCACCCGAAAGACCGTCGTAGTAACGGGCAGGCCATTGGAGGGAGACCTTAGATTCCTCACTCCGTTCGGAATGACAGAGGGGAGTTCGGAATGACAGAGGGGAGTTCGGAATGACTCTCCCCCTGTAATTCTGAGGGGCGCACCCCTCCCGTCATTCTGAGGGGCGCACCCCGAAGAATCTAAGGAACCTCTGAACAACTCGCCTAAAGCCCGTCATTCCCGCCTGAAGCCCGTCATTCCCGCGAATGCGGGAACCTCGCCCCTCTGTAGGGACGGGTTTCACGTCCATCCTTCGCATCCAAGGGGACTTACTCAGACTATCCTTAAGGTGCCTCCTCACCCGAAAGACCGTCGTAGTAATGGGCAGGCCATCGGAGGGAGACCTTAGATTCCTCACTCCGTTCGGAATGACTCTTCCCCTGTCATTCCGAGGAGTGCCTCCTCCCTGTCATTCTGAGGGGCGTACCCCCCTGTCATTCTGAGGGGCGCACCCTCCCTGTCATTCTGAGGGGCGCACCCCGAAGAATCTAAGGAACCTCTGAACAACTCGCCTGAAGCCCGTCATTCCCGCGAATGCGGAACCTCGCCCCTCTGTAGGGACGAGTTTCACGTCCATCCTCCGCATCCAAGGGGACTTATTCAGACCATCCTTAAGGTGCCTCCTAACCCGAAAGACCGTCGTAGTAATGGGCAGGCCATCAGAGGGAGACCTTAGATTCCTCACTCCGTTCGGAATGACAGATGGGAGTTCGGAATGACAGAGGGAAGTTCGGAATGACAGTGGGGAGTTCGGAATGACTCTCCCCCTGTCATTCTGAGGGGCGCCTCCCCCCTGTCATTCTGAGGGGCGCACCCCGAAGAATCTAAGGAACCTCTGAACAACTCGCCTGAAGCCCGTCATTCCCGCGAATGCGGGAACCTCGCCCCTCTGTAGGGACGGGCTTCACGTCCATCCTCCGCATCCAAGGGGACTTATACAGACTATCCCCAAGGTGCTTCCTCACCCGAAAAACCGTCGTAGTAATGGGCAGGCCATCGGAGGGAGACCTTAGATTCCTCACTCCGTTCGGAATGACAACGGGGAGTTCGGAATGACAGAGGGAAGTTCGGAATGACTCCCCCCCTGTCATTCTGAGACGCACCTCATCCCTGTCATCCTGAGGGGCGCCTCCTTCCTGTCATTCTGAGGGGCGCACCCCGAAGAATCTAAGGAACCTCTGAACAACTCGCCTAAAGCCCGTCATTCCCGCGAATGCGGGAACCTCGTCCCTCTGTCGGGACGGGTTTCACGTCCATCCTCCGCATCCAAGGGGACTTATTCAGACCATCCCTAAGGTGCCTCCTAACCCGAAAGACCGTCGTAGTAATGGGCAGGCCATCAGAGGGAGATTTTAGATTCCTCACTCCGTTCGGAATGACAGAGGGAAGTTCGGATTGACTCTCCCCCTGTCATTCTGAGGGGCGCACCCCGAAGAATCTAAGGAACTTCTGAACAACTCGCCTGAAGCCCGTCATTCCCGCGAATGCGGGAACCTCGCCCCTCTGTAGGGACGGGTTTCACGTCCATTCTCCGCATCCAAGGGGACTTATTCAGGCTATCCCTAAGGTGCTTCCTCACCCGAAAGACCATCGTAGTAATGGGCAGGCCATCAGAGGGAGACCTTAGATTCCTCACTCCGTTCGGAATGACAGATGGAAGTTCGGAATGACAGAGGGAAGCTCGGAATGACAACCTGGGGGTCCCCTCCCCTCATTGCCATTCCGAGGGGCGCCATCTCCCTGTCATTCTGAGGGCGCACCCCCTCCCTGTCATTCTGAGACGCGCCTCCCCCCTGTCATTCTGAGGGGCGCACCCCGAAGAATCTAGGGGACCTCTGAACAACTCGCCCCAAGCACGTCATTCCCGTCGCCTGAAGCCCGTCATTCTCGCGAAGGCGGGAACCTCGCCCCTCTGTAGGGACGGGTTTCACGTCCATCCTCCGCATTCAGGGGGACTTATTCAGACTATCCTTAAAGGCGCCTCCTCACCCGAAAGACCGTCGTGGTAATGGGCAGGCCATCAGAGGGAGATCTTAGATTCCTCACTCCGTTCGGAATGACAGAGGGAAGTTCGGAATGACTCTCCCCCTGTCATTCTGAGGGGCGCCTCCTTCCTGTCATTCTGAGGGGCGCACCCCGAAGAATCTAGGGAACCTCTGAACAACTCGCCTGAAGCCGGTCATTCCCGCGAATGCGGGAACCTCTGAACAACTCGCCTGAAGCCCGTCATACCCGCCGCCTGAAGCCCGTCATTCCCGCGAATGCGGGAACCTCGTCCCTTTGTAGGGACGGGTTTCAGGTCCATCCTCCGCATCCAAGGGGACTTACTCAGACTATCCCTAGACTTCTCGCCTATTCTCCTTCGCCCTTCTTGACGCTCCCTTTCAGAACCAGCTCCATGACATCTTCCGGGACAACGGCCAATCCGTCCGGCATCACTTTGTCTTCACCGATCAGCTTGGTCAAGCGAGCAATGTTCGAGTCGGACCAGTTGCTCTTCTTTTTCCTTGGCGTAAACCTCAGCCCATAGCTGATCTCGCCAATGGAACTTTTCATCCCGTCGACCCACCCAAAGCATACTGCTTCTTCCACCAGGCCCTCATACGATACGGACGGATAGCCGGACCCTTTCTTGTAGCAAACAACCCATATTTCATGCTTATCACGATGATGGTCGAGAAGCCAGCTCCTCCACACTTCTTTGGAACGGACCCCCACTTTTTCTCCGATATCCATAGCATCTCCAATGCTCATCGCCGGACCAACGACAACCGCCAGCTTTATAGTTAATACAGCAACCTGCTGAAGTAAACGCCTTAGGGATAGTCTGAATAAGTCCCCTTGGATGCGGAGGAGGGACGTGAAACCCGTCCCTACAGAGAGGCGAGAGGTTCCCGCCTTCGCGGGAATGACGGGCTTAAGGCGGCGGGAATGACGGGCTTAAGGCGAGTTGTTCAGAGGTTCCTTAGAGGAAAAACGGCGGGAGGTGGATGCGCATCCGTGGGCGGAATCAGCGGTAGGTTGAGGGTCGGTTTTTAGTCGGAGGAAGGAAGTTGGCGAGGTTGCTGTAGCTCCATCTCAGCATCGCAGCACTGCACCACGCCGTCGCCGGTCTTGGTGCAAAGCACCGAGGTGCCACACTTGGCACAAGCATATCGTTTACCCAGTTGATTAGCCATATCGCAAGCCCCCAGGTGGTTGCTGCTCAGCCCTTCATCTGCATCGGTTGGTTGCAACAGGCCATCGTGCCCGCTCCTGCCTTGGTAACGATGAACTCGGAGCTGCACACCGCACAAAAGTAACGTTTTCCAGTCTGGTTTCCCACCTGCAGGCACTCTCCTTACCCTAGCTATCGCACCGAGCCATTATATCGAAATGTCCAGGAGAGGGTCAACATGAAATATATCTTCACCAATCCAAGTCGCACCTATAATCCACACCATTTCTGATGTGATGCGAGTTTAAGGTGCATTTGGCCTGCGATGGGCTTAGGGCAGCAGGGGCAGCAGCTCTTCGGAGATGAATTGTAGGTGTTCCAATCGGGCTTGATGCTCTCTCGGCAGGTTCAAAAAGCCTAGTCCCAAGTATCGCAATCCCTGCTCATGATAGCAACGGCTTATGGTTTCAGCACAGTCCTGAGGACTTCCTACGATCGCCCAGTCGTCCAGTTCTCTGTCGGCAGATAGTCCCAGATCAACCGTGGTCCGCTCCTGCATATGCCAACCCCCGTACATGTTGGCTTTTCGTTCGGCAGCAGCACGGGCTTCACGGAGGGCGGTATCCCGGTCTTTGGCGATGGCGATGACCCGGTGAGCGCCCAACAATCCTTCCGATGGAGCACCCTTTTCGTTCATGGCTTCCCAGTAGTAGCCAGCCATGCGGGCGACCTCCGTCCAAGCTGGTTGAGGCCCCAGCAAACAGCAGTCGGCAATGAATGCAGCCCTTCGACATGCCCCCCGGCTCTGAGCGGCAATCCAAATGGGTGGATGGGGTTGTTGGAGGGGGCGAATCGCCACCTTGGCGCCATGCACCTGCCAGTAGCTGCCTTCGTAGTTGACCTCTTCGCCGGACCAAAGCAGCTTCATCAGCTCCAAGGATTCTTGGAAGCGGCCAACCCTCTGCGCCCGATTGGCTCCCACCGCTTCCAGCTCCGTTTCTCTATAGCCGATGCCAACCCCCAAGACAAAATTGCCGTTGCTGATATGGTCCAACGTTATGACCTGCTCCGCCAACTCCACGGGGTTGAGCATGGGGAGCAGCACAACCCCGGTGATCAGCTTCAAGCCTGGAGCTTCTGGAGCAAGCCGGGACAAAAGGGGCAACGGCTGCATCCAGACCGATGGATGAGCCACCCAGTGCTGGGGGGCGTACAACCCCATAAATCCCCAAGCTCCAGCCCGGCGGGCCACATCGGCAGCATCTTCGATCTGCTGGTACATAGATGTGTTGGGATCATCCACAAAATCTTTTACATATACTGAAACATCCACTGGAGGCCCCCTTTTGGGTTGAGCTGTGTAAGGCTGATTCTAGCAGATTCGATGGGTGTGTTCCTGCGCGCCAGCGACCTTTATATCCCCTTTTGGCGAACGATCAACTACCGAAGCTACCCAGAAAGATAGGGGGTCAGGACAAAAGAATATTATCGATGAGCCGGGTGCGTCCGATGTGCACTGCCGTTGAAACCATTGCCGGAGGGCAGATAATATCCATCTCATCCAAGGTCTCGGGGTCGGCGACGCTGACATAATCAATGCTGCTCACCCTTGGTTCATCCTGCAGCACCCCCCGGACGGCATTGTGTATCTTGGCTGCGGAGCATTCTCCTTGGGCCCACATCTCTTGAGCCCTACTGAGCGACCTGAAGATCACGGACGCAGCATTCCGTTCTTCTTTGGTCAGGTACATGTTCCGGCTGCTCATCGCCAGGCCATCAGGCTCCCTGACCGTCGGAACAACCCTGATGTCCACATTGATGTCCAGATCAGCGGTCATGTGCCGGACCACAGCGACCTGCTGCCCATCCTTTTGACCGAAGTACGCCGCATCGGGCTCCACTATATGGAACAGCTTGCTCACCACGGTAGCAACTCCCCGAAAATGGGAGGGTCGATGTTCGCCTTCCAACCGGTGTCCCATTGACGGCAGGTCTATCCAGGTTTGAAATCCGGGAGGATACATCTCGGACATCCGGGGGATGAACGCCAGATCGGCGCCTTCAGCTTCCAATAGAGCAAGGTCTTGCTCTTGCGTTCTGGGGTAGGCGGCATAGTCTTCGTCCTCGCCGAACTGGGAGGGATTTACGAAGATGCTGACCACCAGCACACGGTTTTCACGACGGGCTTGCCTTACCAGAGCAAGGTGCCCGTCATGAAGAGAACCCATGGTGGGAACCAAGCCCACAGGGCCGTCGCAGCGCCTGCGAGCGTTCCTGAATTCTCCGATGGTCGTAAGAACTTGCAAGCCGGATAGACCCAGCCGGTGGGTTTGACCTACACCCCGACCGCTTCTTTGATTTCGATGCCCAAACCGGCAGCGACTCCTTCTCCGTAAGCTGGGTCAGCTTTGTAGAAGTGTCCAATCTGGCGGATTTGAATGTCTTTTCTTACGTTCATCATATGGTCCACCAAATTGCTGATAAGCCGCTGTTGGTGGGCCGCATCCAAAAGGCGGAACAGGTTCCCGGCTTGGGTGTAGTTGTCATTCCCCGGATATTCTTTGTCGTACCTTGTGGCGATGCCGCGCAGCTCATAGCTGTAGGCAGCTTCTCTGTACCTGTGGTCTTCGACGGGTCCCCCCATGGTGTTGGGTTCGTAGTTGGGACCGGGGCCTCCGTTGTCGTCGAACCGCATGAGGCCGTCCCGCTCGTAGTTGTGGACGGGCACCTTGGGCCGGTTTACCGGAAGCAGCTGGTAGTTTGCTCCCAAGCGATACCTGTGGGTGTCAGGATAAGAAAAGATGCGGGCTTGGAGCATCTTGTCGGGAGAAAATCCGATCCCAGGGACTATATTAGCCGGAGCAAAAGCAGCCTGCTCCACCTCGGCAAAGTAGTTCTGGGGATTGCGGTCCAGCACAAGCTCCCCAAACTCCATCAGGGGGTAGTCCGCTTGGGGCCACACCTTTGTCAGGTCGAAGGGGTTGATATGGTAGCTCTCAGCATCTTTTTCGGGCATGATCTGCACACACACCCTCCATGCCGGATAATCCCCCCGTTCGATGGCCTCGAAGAGGTCTCTTGTCGCATGGTCAGGATCATCGGACCGCATCTGGTTGGCTTCTTCTCGTGTGAAGTTCTGGATGCCCTGCTTGGTCTTGAAGTGGTACTTCACCCAGAATCGGTCGCCTGCAGCATTGATCCAGCTGAATGTGTGGCTGCTGTAACCGTTCAGGTTACGGTGGCCCCGGGGTGTGCCCCGGTCAGAAAACAGGATGGTCACCTGATGCAAACTCTCGGGCGAAAGGGACCAGAAGTCCCACATCGCATTGGGATCTCTCAGGTTGGTTTGAGCCATCCGCTTCTGACTGTGGATGAAATCGGGGAACTTGATTCCATCGCGGACGAAGAATACAGGAGTGTTATTGCCCACGATGTCGTAGTTGCCTTCTTCGGTGTAAAACTTGAGTGCAAAGCCCCTGGGATCACGTTCTGCGTCTGCCGAACCTTTTTCGCCGGCCACAGTGGAAAACCGGAGGAATGCTTCGGTCTTCTTACCCACTTCCGAGAACACCTTGGCTTTCGTCCACCTGGTAACATCGGCGGTTACCCTGATATGACCAAAAGCGCCAGCGCCCTTTGCATGAACGACCCGCTCGGGGATGCGCTCCCGGTTGAAGTGGGCATTCTTGTCCACAAGATGAAAGTCTTCCAAGAGCACAGGTCCCCGGGGACCTACGGTTACTGAATTCTGATTGTCCCCGGATGGGATGCCTTCTGCGGTAGTCAGAAATTCTTCGTTAGCCATTCACATCTCCTGATCGAAGTTGGACAATGCCCCAAACCGCCGCTAAGCGGTTGGGACCACCGCCTCATAAATTCATAGCCACATTATAACCTTATACTTATCTGGGTTCAAGTTGCTTGAGTGTCGCTTCGTCCATGGAGAAGCTTTCCTTCGATGATGGAAAGCTTCCGTCCTGCACTTGGGCGATGTAGCTCGTCAGGCCATCGGCCATTACGGCAGCTATCTGGGCGAATCTTCTGGTGTGCTTCGGAACAAAGTCGGTATATAAGCCCAAAATGTCATGAAACACCTGTATTTGCCCATCGCAGTAGGGGCCTGCGCCAATGCCGATGGTGGGAATCGACAACCTGCGGGTAATCTCCTGAGAAAGTGGGGCGGGAACCAACTCCAACACTACCGAAAACGCCCCAGCATCCTGCAAAGCCATGGCATCTTTGATCAATGCTTCTGCTTCTTCCTTGCCTTTTCCCTGAACCCGATATCCGCCAAACTCGTTTACCGACTGTGGGGTCAGTCCGATGTGCCCCATCACCGGGATCCCAGACTCGACTATGCGATGCACGGCCCCTGCCACCCGCTCGCCTCCCTCCAGCTTCACCGCATGGGCATAGCCTTCCTGAAGGAAGCGGCCGGCATTGCGTAAAGCTTGCTCTGAGCTTACTTGGTAGGACAAAAATGGAAGGTCGCCGACTATCAGGGCACGCTTGGCTCCCCGGCTTACCGCTCTCATATGATGGACCATATTTTCCATGGTGACCTGAAGGGTGGAATCATACCCCAACACCACCATGCCCAAGCTATCCCCTACCAGCAGCACAGGTATGCCGGCGCCATCGGCGATGCATGCCGAGGTGTAGTCGTAAGCAGTAACTATCGGAATCTTTTGGCCGTCCGCTTTCATTTTGGCGATATCCTTAACGGTGGTTCGACGCATTATTCCGTTTTCCTCCTCCAAGCAGGTGATCCCCAAGCCAAGCCTGTACACAGGTTTCCTATTCGATAACTAAGGCCCGTCGAGCAGGTCTGCGATCTCGCCAGCTACCTTGGATGGCAGGATGGAGCTGGCTACCAGAAGCTCCTCTTTTGCCAAGGACCGGTACGTAGGAACCAAACGGGGCAACCGCGATTCCAGTGCACGCAGGTGCCGGCGGACCGTGTCGATATCTCCCCGGACCACCGGTCCGGTCATGCTGGGCCCGACCCCGGCTGAAGCAACATTGGCCAAGGTTGTTTTCATAAGGGTTACGATTATGGGCCGGGCCTCTTCTTCCGGCACACCCATCTCTTTCCAGATATCGGTAACTCCCTTGATCAACGCCGCCAATTGTCCGCAGCTCATCACCGCCGACGCATGGTACAAAGCCCTGTCATCTGCGTTGGGATGCACCGACTTGCAACCCATCAAACCAGCCAGCTCATCCAGGTATCCGCACAACCATCCGGTCCCTTCGATAGCTACCCCGGCTCCCTGAAACCGCTCGGCAGCCCCTGTGTGAGTCTCCACACATGCAAAGGTCTGAAAGGGATGAAAAGATCCGATGGCAGATCCCTGAAGGGCAGCATGTTCAAGAACCTCCAAGGTGTGGGAGCCGCTACAGTGGATAACTCCGTGCTTGGGAGACCACCGCACTTGGTTGACAACCTGAGCAATAGCTGAATCGGGGGTTGTGATGAACACTACATCGCAGCAGTCGGCTGTTTCTTGGGGCGATGCGGTGCATTTGCAGCCGTTGATGAGCGATGCCAGGTTTTCAGCCGACTTCCTACTGCGGCTGAAGACTGCCGCCACATTGCATCCCTTGGCCTTCAGGGATAGAGCTAATGCTTTGCCCAAGGTTCCGGCGCCTATGAAGCCGATGGAAGGAGCTTTCATGCTAAAGCTCCTTCAGGGCCGGTACGCCCCCGAGGCCCGAAGCAGCTTCCACAGCCCGCACCACCGACCAAGCCACCACCTGGGTTGCTGCCACACCTAGTTGCACTATGTTATGGGTGGCTGAAGACCTGCCGGTAGCCATGGAAAAGATGGAGTCTCCATCTCCCATGGTGTGACATGGCCGGATCGCCAAAGCAAGACCATCATGACTCACCCGGGCTATGTAGTGGGCCTCGTCCTTGGTGAGCTTGGCATTTGTAACCACCGTCCCAATGGTGGTATTGCTCCCTGGGTATGGACCGCCGGCAGCAGGAGCTTGAAGGATATCTTCCACGGGGTCCCAAAACCCTGATCCATCCTCACGCCTTGGCCCGGCAATGATGTGCCCGCTTCGGGGTTCGAAGATGCCGCCGTAAGCATTCACAACCACAAGAGCAGCGACCTGGATGTTGTTGGGCAAGGTGAGACTGGCAGCGCCGATGCCACCCTTGACCGCCCATTTCATACCCCGCCCCTTGGCTACGGTGGCCCCTGTGCCTGCTCCAATGCTGCCTTCTTCCACCGGTCCGGCGGTTGCCCTTACACAAGCGGCATAAGCATCTTCGGGGCTTGGCCGGGCAGCATCCGATAGAAGGTTGAGGTCATAGACGATGGCGCCGGGCACGATGGGTACGACCCTATTTCCAATCCGGTATCCGATGCCCTGTTCTTCCAGGTACCGCATCACCCCTGCCGCAGCATTCAGCCCGAAAGCGCTGCCGCCGCTCAGGAGCACACCATGCACCTCTTGGACAGCACGGCCAAGGGCCAGCACATCGGTTTCCCTGGTGCCGGGTGCACCGCCCCGCACATCGACCCCAGCCACCGCACCTTGGCGGCATAGCACAACCGTACAACCGGTAGCTCCGGTCAGATCGGTATGGTGACCGACCTCAATGCCTTCGACCAAGGTGATGCTGTCTGCCATCAGCTACGGGTCTTCCGAACGCACAGGTAAGCACCTTCCGACAATCCAAGAAGGCGCTTCATGGCGATTTATGTTCTTTGTACTGTCCCGGCCCCTGATGGTCCGGGCAGATGATGTAGGTGGCAAGACGCTCACCCCCGAAAAGGTAGATGGCTGCTACATCATATCATCCCCCTAGGGGGTGTCAAGTTCAAGAAGCTGCCCCCCTAAGCAGCTTGGGCAGCTTCCACCCCTCTAAATTCTTCCCGCCGCAGGATTCGGAAGATGGTGCGTTGGCTGATGTCGAAGCGGGCTGCCGCTTCGGAGACCGAAAGCTTCTGCTTATACATGGCGGAAATCACCTCTTCATCCCGTTCCTTGCGCTTTTCTCGCTGAAACCATCCAGGGTCATCATACTTGCACTGAGGCAAGGGGCAGCTTAAGCACGATGGAGATACTTCGCATCCATCATCTCGATAAGGATAGTTTTCCGGCACCACATCCAGGATAGCCCCTACGCTATGATATATCATGTTCATACCTCGAACTGCTAAGATAATCAGAATTATAGAATATATGTTCTAATTATTGCAATAGGTATGATGTCATATGTTTAACGTAAATCGAAATCCTTTGCCCCCGCAGAATCGGGGGACATAGGGGAGGGCAATGCTCCGGATGTTATGCGGGTTCATTGGCCGGCAGTCGGCCCGAGGACGCACCTTGATCTTGATGGGGATGGCGGTGTGCCGGGGTTGGCGAGGCGGCTACCGGGGCACCGGCACCCCAGCTACGTTCATCTGAATGCGGCGCAGAGAATGGAAGGTTGTGAAGAAAAGGGTCTTCCAATCATCCCCGCCCCATGCACAGTTGGTGGCATGGTCCCCATCGACGAGGATGGTTCCCAGGGGCCTGCCCGCGGGGTCTATTATCCATAGCCCGCCGGGGCCGGTGCAGTAGATATTCCCTTCTACATCCAGCTTCATTCCGTCGGGGTTTCCTTCCCCTTCTCCCCGTAGCTCGCAGAATATCCGCCCGTTGGCAATGGTCCCGTCATCGACCACATCATAGACATGGATCAAGCCTGCCCTGGAAGAGTTGATGTACAACAGCTTTTCATCCACCGAAAATGCCAGTCCGTTGGGGAAGGCAATATCGGGGGTCAGCAGTTGGACCATGCTCAGGTCGGGAGGCGCCCGGTACACCCCAAGAAAATCCAGCTCAGGCTCGATTCCCCCGGTGATCGGATCGGTGAAGTAGATGCTTCCGTCGGACCGGACCACGATATCGTTGGGCCGGTTGAACTTCTTTCCCCTGAAGCTATCCGCTATCACGGTTATGCTGCCGTCAGCTTCCAGCCTGGAAACCCTTCTCAAGCTTTGTTCGCAGAACACCAACCTGCCCTGGGGGTCTCTGGTCATGCCATTGGTGAAGTTCGAAGGTTCCAGCTCAACAGATATGCCATGCTGGGGGTCCCACCTCATGCGGCGGTTGTTGCGGATGTCGCTAAAAAGGAGGTACCCGCCGTCATGGTGCCAGACCGGCCCCTCGGCCAACTGGTAGCCCGACCCCAACTCCAGAGCTTCCTGCCCTTGAGATACGATATGAGCCAGCTCCGGCAGCAGGTGTTCAACGGGCATGGCTATCTCCCCTTTCTTTCATCGCAGCCCTTCAGGTAATGCAACGGTCATCCGGTTCTTCACCATATCTATTTCCAGAATAACATCTTCCAGACCTGGGATGAGGATTTCTCCGCTGTCACCCCTGACCACATACACATCAGCGCCGCCGGCAGCCAGGATATCGACGATACATCCCAGTTCTTCACCTTCTTGGGTGTACACCTTCATATCAACGATCTGATAATGGTAGAACATGCCCTCGGGCAGGTCTGCAACCATGTCTGCTGTGACCGTTAACGTCGCATCTCTCAGCTTCTCAGCTTGGTCCCGGTTATCGATCCCATCCAGCTTCAGGTTGATCTTGCCCTTGTGTTGGCTGGAAGCTCGCCCGACGCGGTGCTCTACATCATTCAAGAATATCGATCCGCCAACGGAAAACCTGTCGGGGGAATCGGTCATCACATGAATTTGGACCTCGCCGCGTATGCCTATGGGCTTGATCACCTTGCCGACAACCACCATCTGAGGAGGGCCTTCTTCATTGGTCACAGCCAGAAGCTCCGGTTCCAAGCTGTCCATCTTGGGCAGCAGGCGAGGCTGGCAGGAAACGACGCAGCTTTATGCAGAGGTAGGCGTGGGTTATTGAACGAGGGGGGAAGCAGATTTCTAGCCAAGATGGGGGTTCTAGACGATCTCCAAGACCGCACGGGTCCCATTCTTTACCGCAGATACACGAAGAAGGATGCGCATGGCTTGGGCGACGCGGCCCTGCCTGCCGATTATCTTACCCTTGTCTTCTTCAGCGACTTCCAGCTTGAGGACCACCCTGTCCTCTTCCATCTCTTCGGTCACCTTAACATCGTCGGGACGGCTTGCCAGATTTTTGGCGATGTATTCGATGAGCTCCTTCATGCTTCCTTAGCCTTCTCGTAAATTCTGTTCCAATTGAAGATCCTTTCCACAGGCCCTGAGGGCTGCGCACCCTTGTTGAGCCAGCCAATAGCCTTATCTTCATTCAGAACCACCGAAGGTGGGTCGACCATGGGGTCATATTGGCCGATCCAGTCCACGAAGGCGCCATCCCTGGGCGCCCTGGAATCAGCTACGACAATCCTATAATATGGCCTTCCCTTTTTTCCTACACGACGTAATCGGATTCTTAGCATCCTATAATAGACCTCTTTGCTCCAAACCGTGTCTTTTGCTTAGCAATCTTATGCCCACGAACCTACCTTGTCAACGCATCGGAAGGCTGGGACATCCCCAGTGTACGAACCCGAGTTGACAAGAGCTTGAAAGTTGAGTGGGAGGCATCCAGCCGAACATGCGCCAGCGGTTAGCGCGTTTTGCGAGGGATTGGCACCGTATCCAGCAACCCTCGGCGAATCGGAAGTTTTCCACAACAGAACATTATGGGCCTTCCGACATGGAAGCATCTTTTTGTGGATGCGTTCAATTTTTGCAATGGACTAAGAGTTGCCCGGAACAGTTCGGCTCAAATAAACTGCCGACAGTGCTGCTCGGCTTTTTCCATTGCCGAACCCTACCGATTCCGTCTCGAATGTCGATGTCTGGGCATACTGTCTTCCCGCAACTACGGACTTAATCAATAGGCGTTCATGTGAAACCGACGTCTTCAAAGTACTCCAAGTTTCGTGTATGGAGAGGAACGCATTTAGCCTAGATTTAGAGGGCCCCATTACGGGATAAAGGCGAAGGCCACGTGCCCGGTTACGCATTTGCCACACTGGGACGATTTCTCCTTCACGATTGAGAGGGGTCGTCCATTTGATCAGGTGACAGGGTTCTGGGAGCAACTCCCAATATCTGATCGCCGTTGCAGTCAGTGACGTCTTATATAGGCTGGCCCATCGCGGCAAATGATTAAGGGACGATCCAGACTCCCTTATTTCTGCTTTGAATAACTTCTCGGGCATAAGAAGTTCAGCTGCAATCGCTTCACAAAGGCGTTCCTCTGTTTTCCTGTCTTTGGTTTTTGAACTAGTGGAGCGGTAAAGAGTAGACCCTGAAGGGATCCCATTAGGCGGTGCTGTCGCTAACAACATGATGTGTCCTAATTCGTGTGCAAAGGAATATTGCTGCCTTACAAGCGGAGCGTGATCGTTGATGACAACCGAATATCCCTCCGTAAGCGGGACCAGCATAGCATCGACGCCGGGATGCTGGTCTTGGATGCCTGTAAGCGGCCGAGTCAATACGTTCTTGACCCCCAACTCAGTTGCCAGCGATTGAAGGTGATTAGGGTCGGCAATTCGTGACAGCCTTAAGCCTTCGGGTATGAACCTGTCAATGATGTCCCGTACTGGTTTGTCGGCATGCATGTTAGCGTTGTTTGGATTGGTATCCATCGCTGCCTCTTATCACCTCAAGCAATGCTACGAGCTCCACCCGAGTAAGGGGAATATTAGCGTTATTTCGCTGGCGTATTGAACCATATGCAAGCTCCGTTATGCGTGTAAGTTCTTCGTCACTAGAGACAACGCCTTCATTGCGCATCTTAATAATTTCTTCACGTGTCAACCGATCCGATTGAAGTTCGCCGTACAGGATATACTCAACTGTGGTCTCAAGCTGTGCCGCAATTTTCCGGAGACGCTCACGGCCAATTATGGCGATGTCCATAGTCCCAGCTTCGATCCGACTTATCGCCAGTTCGTTGAGATCGACAAGTCTCGCTAGTTCAGCAGGACTAATTCTTGTTAGGTCTCGCTTAACACGAATACGACTTCCGGGGGTTTCAGCGTCCAATCTCGGACCTCCTGATCAAACTTGCTGTAGTTCTGAGCACCAGAGAATGTTGTTTTAACTACAATATACAGTACCAATTTCTAGAATTGTACCGTATATGGGACATGTCAAGGTCTAAATGACTCAGGAAAATATTGGAGCAGTAGGAGTAGCGCTCAATCAGATAGGCTAGAGCTTGCCTTGGTTAGCCAAGGCGATAAACGACTCCAAGGAACGGAACTCTACAAGGTGGCTGTGTTGAAGATGATCATTCAGACCGCCGCCCAGATAGAACTCCCTCAACGACCAGCCAGCTCCTCCCAGGACCAAGTAAGCTTTGTGAAATTCTTCCTCCCCCGTACGAACCGCCTCTGCTAGTCATATAGCTTCAGAGGGGATATGCACGAAGGGTAGGTATTGATTAGGACGTCATCCTGCCGAGTACGGGGGAGGATATGCAGAAAATCGGCCCGACGGATTGGGGTGATGACCATATGGAGGTGGGTGTGGCGGCTGGGCTACGGCAGGCTCATTGTTCGCTTGTAATGTCCGGGCCGGTGCGCCTCGGAATGACACAAAGAGGGAAGCGCGCCTCCTTCCCCCATGTCATTCCGACTCGTCTGCCCCCATGTCATTCCGAACCGCAGTGAGGAATCTAAGATCTCCCTCTTATGGCTGGTTCATTACTAAGATGAGCCAGCGTGCGGGCAGGCATCTTAGATTCCTCGGCGTGCGCGCCTCGGAATGACACAAGGGGGAAGCGCGCCTGGGAATGACATAAAGGGGGAAGCGCTCCTCCTTCCCCCATGTCATTCCGACTTGACTGCCCCCATGTCATTCCGAACCGCAGTGAGGAATCTAAGATCTCTCTCTTATGGCTGGTTCATTACTACGATGAGCCAGCGTGCGGGCAGGCATCTTAGATTCCTCTGCGTGCGCGCCTCGGAATGAAATAAAGGTGGAAGCGCGCCTCGGAATGACATAAAGAGGGAAGTGCGCCTCCTTCCCCCCATGTCATTCCGAACCGCAGTGAGGAATCTAAGATCTCCATCCGGTGTCTGGTTCATTACTACGATGAGCCAGCGTGCGGGCAGGCATCTTAGATTCCTCGGCGTGCGCGCCTCGGAATGAAATAAAGAGGGAAGCGTGCCTCGGAATGACACAAGGGGGATGCGCGCCTCGGAATGATATAAAGAGGGAAGCGCGCCTCGGAATGACATAAAGAGGGATGCGCGCCCCCCATGTCATTCCGAACCGCAGTGAGGAATCTAAGATCTCCCTCTTATGGCTGGTTCATTACTACGATGAGCCAGCGGGCAGGCATCTTAGATTCCTCGGCGTGCGCGCCTCGGAATGAAATAAAGAGGGAAGCGTGCCTCGGAATGACACAAGGGGGGGAGCGTCCCTCGGAATGACACAAAGGGGGAAGCGCGCCTCCTCCCCCCCATGTCATTCCGACTCGACCGCCCCCATGTCATTCCGAACCGCAGTGAGGAATCTAAGATCTCCATCCGGTGGCTGGTTCATTACTACGATGAGCCAGTGTGCGGGCAGGCATCTTAGATTCCTCGGCGTGCGCGCCTCGGAATGACACAAGGGGGAAGCGCTCCTCCTTCCCCCCATGTCATTCCGACTCGACTGCCCCCATGTCATTCCGAACCGCAGTGAGGAATCTAAGATCTCCCTCTTACGGCTGGTTCATTACTACGATGAGCCAGCGTGCGGGCAGGCATCTTAGATTCCTCGGCGTGCCCGCCTCGGAATGACATCAAGAGGGAAGCGCGCCTCCTTCCTCCCATGTCATTCCGACTCGACTGCCCCCATGTCATTCCGAACCGCAGTGAGGAATCTAAGATCTCCCTCTTATGGCTGGTTCATTACTACGATGAGCCAGCGTGCGGGCAGGCATCTTAGATTCCTCGGCGTGCGCGCCTCGGAATGACATAAAGGTGGAAGCGCGCCTCAGAATGACATAAAGAGGGAAGCGCGCCTCGGAATGGTATAAAGAGGGATGCGCGCCCCCCATGTCATTCCGACTCGACTGCTCCCATGTCATTCCGAACCGACTGCCCCCATGTCATTCCGAACCGCAGTGAGGAATCTAAGATCTCCCTCTTATGGCTGGTTCATTACTACGATGAGCCAGCGTGCGGAGGGGTGGTTCGACAGGCTCACCATGAACGGGGCATTGGTCACCACGAACGGGGAGTTTGGGCCCCACGAACGGGGCAACCCCTTCCGTTCGTCCTGAGCTTGCCGAAGGGCGTTACGCCGCCCGTTTGCACCATCGCGGCACTTCGCTGCTTGGTACGGACACTCAACCATGATATGTAATATGTACGTTAATGGAGGTGTTCACATGGGTGCGAAGTCGCACATCTCCAAGTGGGGCACGAGCTTGGCCGTCCGGATTCCCAAGCCCATCGCCGAGCAGTGGGGTGTCCAAGAAGGCTCGGCCATAGAGATTGTTCCTCCGGGCGACCAAGTCGTATCGCTCAAGAGGTCCTATGATCTTGTCGGCATGCTGGCCCAGATGAGCCCTGACAATCTTCATTCGGAGCAGGACTCCGGTCCGTCCCAGGGCAACGAAAAATGGTAGACCGGGAGTATGTTCCCGCACGGGGGCTGGAGCGTGCCAGCCAACTCAACCAGGGCGCCGTCTACGACGCCCACTACCGGGCGACGGCGGAGGAGCTCAGCTCTGGAATGGCTGATTGACCGCTACCGGGTGACCACCGACAAGGCGAGCGGCATCGTCAACGACCCGAACGACTGGGGAACAGAGATTGGCGACCCTCGCTACATCATTGACTTGGTGAAGCGCATCAAGATTGTAAGCTTGGAAACGGTGGCGATAGTGAAGGCTTTGCCGCCTCTTGAAGAGGCTCAGACATGATTGCTTCGACAGAGAGGCCTCTCAAGGTTCTGCTCGGCGCATTCCCGTCAGGGCCGAGCGACCTCATGCTCGCCTACATGAACGCCCTCGCCGGCGGGGACGCGGACACTGTGGTGTCGGTCTAGGACGGAGGGATGTGGTCAGCATGAGCTTCATTCCGCGCTTCTCCATTACGAATGCAATCGCAGCGGCTCTCACCGAGATTGAGCGCACCCGCGGGTTCCTCGAGGCTGCGAGCCTGTCGGATGAGTGGGTCGACTCTATGCGCTCGCGGGCGTTCCTTCTCGAAGCGCACCATACGACGCATATTGAGGGGACTCGCCTTACGATTGAGGAGGCCGCAGACCTTCTGGCGGGCGATGATGTCCCCGGGGCGGACCCGGACGACACGCGCGAACTGCTCAATTACCGCGATGCTTTCGAGTTCATCAGCGGTTACCTGAACAGTGGCGGTCCGATAACGGAAGGGCTTATCCTTGAGATTCACCGGCATCTGGCTTCCGGCGTCCGTGGCGGGTCCGCCGCACCGGGGGAATACCGCCGTGTCCAGAACTATGTCGTCAACTCGGCGACCGGCGAGACGATCTACACGCCGCCTCCGGCCTGGGACGTGCCTATTCTCATGCGCGAGCTCGTCGGTTGGCTGAACCGGCCAAGCGACATACATCCTGTTATTGCAAGTGGGATCGCCCAGTTCCAGTTGGTTCAAATTCATCCGTTTCTCGACGGCAACGGACGCACATCCAGGCTGCTCTCGACCTTGTGTCTCTACCGGGCGGGCTATGATTTCAAGCGGCTGTTCACCATCAGCGAGTATTACGACCGGGACCGCACGACCTTCTACCGGGCTCTCCGGAGAGTACGACAAACGAGTATGGACATGACGGGGTGGATCGAATTTTTCACCATCGCCCTTGCTGCCCAGCTCACCGAGGTCAAGCGGCGAGGGGAGTTGGCGATTCAGCAGGATATCCTCGCTCGCCGACACGACCTGACGGATCGACAGGAGCTCGCCCTTCGTCATGTGCTGGAGTCCGGCCGACTTACCATCGGCGAGTTCGAGCATCTGTGTCCAGAAATTCAGCGCCGGACGCTCCAACGTGACCTCAGGGGATTGATGGAGAAGGGATTGCTTCTCCGCCGGGGTAGTACGAACCGGCTCGAATACGTCCTTGCGGACGGGGCCACCTGATCTTGCGACAAACTTGTGCCAAAACTTGCGACATACTCACGACACTACTTGCGACTTGGACGCAGCGCACGGCATCAATGGGGCCGCGACATAATGGTGGCGGACAGCGTGTGCGACACCAGCCGCGATTGCCATGGTCTCACGGCGTGAGGCTCACAGACCCAGCCGCATCTCGAAGATGGAGCTGCCTGCCGTCAAGTCGGGCCCACCAACGGGGCAAACCCTCCCTTTCGCCCTGAGCTTGTCGAAGGGCGGGAGGGGGGGTGCCCCCCCATGTCATTCCGACTCGCCTGCCCCCATGTCATTCCGACTCGACTGCCCCTTGTCATTCCGAACCGCAGTGAGGAATCTAAGATCTCCCTCTTATGGCTGGTTCATTACTACGATGAGCCAGCGTGCGGGCAGGCATCTTAGATTCCTCGGCGTGCGCGCCTCGGAATGACATAAAGGGGCGTGCGCGCCTCGGAATGACATAAAGGGGGCGTGCGCGCCTCGGAATGACATAAAGGTGGATGCGCGCCTCGGAATGACGTAAAGGTGGAAGCGCGCCTCGGAATTACACAAAGATGGAAGCGCGCCTCGGAATGACACAAAGGGGGGGAGCGCGCCTCGAGATGACATAAAGAGGGAAGCGCGCCTCCTTCCCCCCATGTCATTCCGACTCGACTGCCCCCATGTCATTCCGAACCGCAGTGAGGAATCTAGGATCTCCATCCGGTGGCTGGTTTATTACTACGATGAGCCAGCGTGCGGGCAGGCATCTAAGATTCCTCGGCGTGCGCGCCTCGGAATGACACAAAGGGGGAAGCGCGCCTCCTTCCCCCATGTCATTCCGAACCGACTGCCCCCATGTCATTCCGACTCGACCGCCCCCATGTCATTCCGAACCGACTGCCCCCTTGTCATTCCGAACCGCAGTGAGGAATCTAAGATCTCCCTCTGATGGCTGGTTCATTACTAAGATGAGCCAGCGCGCGGAGGGGTGGTTCGACAGGCTCACCATGAACGGGGAATTTGGCCCCCACGAACGGGGAAACTTGGGCCCCCACGAACGGGGCAAACCCTTTCCGTTCGTCCTGGGCTTGGCGAAGGGCGTTATGCCGCCCGTTTGCAACATCAGAGCGCCCCAAGGTCATTGACACTAAGGGAATAAACTGTAGACTAAAAGAAGCGCAGGTGCCGCAGTTGCGTCGTGACGCGCAGCTACCGGCTATGTGGGCACTCAATACCAGGAGGATGCTAGATGGCAGACAAAGATTGGAAGGTCAGTGTAGAGATAGTCTACTGTGTTCCTTGACAGCACCATTCCACTGCCACGTGGATGGCAAACGAGTTCTTCAGAGCTTATGGCCCCGACATCGGTATCTCAATGACTCCCGGCGCACAGGGCCGCATGGAAGTCTATGTAGAGGGCGAAAAGATATTCGATAAGCTCGAAGAGGGCATATACCCCGACCTAACAAGGGTCAGGGCTATGAAGAAAGATATCCAAGCCAAGCTGGAGGCAATGCCCGTCGCGGCCGACTAAGCCGGCTCCGATACATAGAAACCCAATGATAGTGCCCTTCCTCAGTCTAGAGGAGGGGCACTATCATTGCCCAGACCAGCCTGGAAAGAGAATTTTTTGCCATGGTTCCATCCACCACCAACCATCCGCGGGGGTCGCGGCTGGCCATTTCCAGGTAACCTTCCCGCACCTTGTCGTGAAACTCCCGGCCTTGGGATTCGAAGGGGTCTTTCCCACCGTTTGGCTTGCGGGCCAGACCCGCACCTCCGGGCATATCCAAGAACACCGTCAGGTTGGGCTTGATTCCTCCCGTAGCCACCTGGTTGAGGTCGCTGATAAGCTGGAGGTCCAAACCCCGACCGTGACCTTGATAAGCAACCGTCGAAGCTGCAAAACGGTCGCACACAACCGAAGAGCCAGCTTTCAATGCGGGAGATATAACCTCTTGAACGAGCTGGGCCCTGGCTGTGGCGAACATCAGAAGCTCAGCGGCGGGAGTCACATAGGACCGGGCTTTTAGCAGTCTTCGTATACTTTCGCCCAGCTTGGTGCCGCCCGGCTCCCTTGTTCGCACCACCGGATACCCTTCTTCTTCCATACGCTTGGAAAGTATCTTGGCCTGGGTGCTTTTCCCTGCCCCTTCGCCGCCCTCGAAAACTATGAAAGCACCCAAGACGGCTTCCCCTACGCCCTGAAGATGGTAACCCGGCGCTGCGGGTCTTTTCCTGAGCTGACCGAGGCTATCTGGTACCGTTCAGCCAGCAGATGTTGCAGCCGCCGCACATAAGCCCGCTGGGGAGTCAGGTCAACCGACTTGGCGCCACCGAGGACCTTCTGGGCAGCATCTTGGGTTTCCTGAAGGGCAGATTCCAAGTGGCTGCCATCATCCCGTTCCTTGGCCATGGTCTTCAGAAACTGTTCCACTTGGTCCAAGGAGTTCTTCCGGAGAACATAGATGGGCTTGCCCGACTTTTCTGCAGCCCGGACCAGCTGAGGCCCACGCCGGTAGTGGGACTTGGTGGTCAGCACCACATCCGAGGCCCGCAGTTCATTGACCACATCCACGGAGAGGCCGGTGTTTTGTGCGGCTTGGACCACCCGCTCCCTGCCGACCCCAAAGAGAAAGACGCGTCTTTCTTCAGCATGATCATCATTGGGTTCAACCGGGTCCACGGCGGGTTCGTGACGTGCTGCTCCGTGGGTAGACTGATGTTGAGGCTTGACTTCCCTTGTTTTCATCACCTCCCCATCGGCGTTCAACCACCGGGTTTCAGGATCGATGGGAAAACCCCTAAGCCAAGTATCCACCACCCGGGCTACATCTTCATGCACCGCCACCTTCTCCCAGTTCTGAATCTCCACCACAACATCGAAGGTGGGCGGAGCTTTCCGTTCCAAGATGGTCTTTTGGGTGCCTCTGCGGCGGGCTTCTTCATCACCCAGGGTAACCGGCTGCATACCCCCCACCAAGTCGGACAAGGTGGGATTCATCAGCAGGTTGTCCAAGGTATTGCCGTGGGCGGTTGCAATTAGCTGAACGCCTCGCTCAGCTATGGTGCGGGCTGCTGCTGCTTCCTGCTCGGTACCCATCTCATCGATTATGATGACCTGGGGCATATGGTTTTCGACCGCTTCGATCATCACCGCATGCTGCTGAGGAGGTGTGGCGACCTGCATGCGCCTGGAATGCCCGATGGCCGGATGGGGTATATCGCCGTCGCCCCCGATTTCATTGGAAGTATCCACGATGATAACCCTTTTCTTGGCATCGTCAGCCAATACGCGGGCAGTTTCGCGCAGCATGGTGGTCTTACCCACGCCGGGCCTTCCCAAGAGGAGAATGCTCTTCCCCAATGCAACCAGATCATCGATGATCTGGATGGTGCCATAGACCGCCCGCCCCACGCGACAGGTCATGCCGACGATATCGCCCTTTCGGTTTCTGATAGCTGAGATGCGGTGCAAGGTCCTGGGGATGCCTGCCCGGTTATCATCTCCGAACTCACCCACCCGGCTATCTATGTAATCCAGGTCTTCGTGGGATACTTCGACCTCATCCAGCAGAAGGTCGCCGTTGGGAAACCTGGCTTCCGGCGGCCTCCCTAGGTCCAAAACCACTTCCAGCAGACCATGAAGGTCTTCACAGTTTTCCAATGGTTGGGTGATCCGGGGTGGCAGCGCATCCATCAAAGAGGACAGATCATCTTGAACCCACTTCCGTTCTACTGACAAACAACTGCCTCCACCATGGAATCGGAGAGATGTTCGACCTTATCGATTTCAGTACGCCAACGGTACCCGCCGGGTGACATAGGGTGAACGTGGGGGCGAACTGAGTCGAATCCCGGAGGGACCACCTGCGGGGAGCTCATGGGGGCATCGCCCAATGGATTTACCTGCATCATCACCCTTGGGTGACACCTCTTAATTTAAGCTGTGTAGCTGGATTCTCCACAAGCAAGGGTCAGAAAATATTGGTGGATTCTCATATCATTGCCCAGCTCTGGATGGAAAGAGGTCGCCAGAAGGTTGCCCTCTTGGACCGCAACAGGCTGGCTGTCAGAAAGCTGTGCCAGCACCTGAACCTTTTCCCCGACGTCTACGATACCGGGCGCTCGAATGAATACCGCATGGAAAGGTTCTTCCCCCAAGGGAGCAACCTGAAGATCCGTCTCAAAGCTGTCGACCTGACGTCCGAAAGCATTTCGAGCGACCCGGATATTCATCAGACCCATGGGCGCCGGCATCTCGTCGGTCAGTTCACGGGCCATCATGATCATGCCGGCGCAGGTGCCCCAAATGGGTGTTCCCTTGAAGGCAGCTTCAATGATGGGTTTCTTGAGGTCGTAGAGGTCCATCAAGTAGCTGAAGGTTGTGCTTTCTCCGCCGGGCATCACCAGCGCATCCGTCCCCCTCAGGTCTCTGGGCAGCCTTACCTCAACCGTATCTGCACCCAGGCGCCTCAATATAGAAATATGTTCAGCGAAATCACCTTGGACTGCCAGCACTCCTACCTTCAAGGTCGTCTGTCACATCCTCCAAAGGGTCTCAGCTACAGGTTGCCCCGGGGCGCCAGCAACTGCTCTTTGGTAAGGGTATGTATCCCAATGCCCACCATCGGCTCCCCAAGATCTTTCGATACATCGGCGATGATGTTCGGATCATTGTAGTGAGTGGTAGCTTGGACGATAGCTTTGCCCCTTCTCACAGGGTCTCCCGATTTGAAGATCCCGGACCCCACGAACACCCCATCGGCGCCCAACTGCATCATCAGCGCTGCATCAGCGGGGGTTGCAATCCCTCCGGCAGCAAAGTTCACAACCGGCAGCCGGCCCAGGTTGCGGGTTTCCATGAGCAGCGGTAGGTCAACCTCCAGCTCCTTGGCAAAGGTGGGCAGCTCTTCTTCGGACATGTTCTTGAGTCGGCGTATGGAGTCCATCACCGACCTCATATGTCGGACCGCTTCCACCACATCCCCTGTGCCCGCTTCGCCCTTGGTACGGATCATCGCCGCACCTTCGCCGATGCGCCTAAGCGCTTCTCCCAGGTTGCGGCACCCGCAAACGAAGGGGACCTTGAAGTTGTGCTTCCACACATGGTGGTCTTCATCAGCAGGGGTCAGGACCTCGGATTCGTCGATGTAGTCCACACCCATAGCTTCCAGCACCTGGGCTTCGACGAAATGGCCGATGCGGCATTTGGCCATCACCGGGATGCTGACCGCACTCATGATCTCGCTGATCTTGGTTGGGTCAGCCATTCGAGCTACGCCGCCGTCAGCCCGGATATCGGCTGGTACACGTTCCAAAGCCATCACCGACGTGGCCCCAGCTTCTTGGGCAAGCACAGCTTGCTCAGCATTGACCACGTCCATGATGACCCCGCCCTTGAGCATCTGGGCTAAGCCAGCTTTGACCCTCCACGTACCTGTATCTGCCACCTTGTCCCTCCGTCAAGGAACAGGAACTCATTGCCTGTCCTCATAAATGGGCGACCATTATCAGCAACTGATAAGGTGCTGCCGATAGCTTGATTCTATTTCCAATTATACGATGGCTCCCATTGTTTATCAATCTGCCTGCGTTATCGTGGTGCACCCTTTCTTGCGGGTGTAGAATTGATGCCACATCCTTATCCTGACTTAGGTGGAACACAACCGCCGGGAGCAAATCATGGTCCCTCCTGAGAACATTTTTGGTGAAATACATATCGCAGCCGGTGTATTTCTGGCGCTGGCTTTTTCCATGGCTCTATCCGGGTACGCATTTCACCGGCGTGTCGTAAGCATGATCCTGCTGGGTAAAGGGGCAAACCGCTTCGACCATCCCCTTAGACGTTTGAACAATTTCCTTACCATCGTGATGGCCCAGCGGAAGGTGATGCAGCGGGTATCTTTGCGCGACCGGGCTGGCTTGAGCCATATATTCGTCTTTTGGGGGTTCCTGTCCTTTTTTCTGAGCTATGCTCTGTTCATCTTCGCCGATTCAGTTTGGGGCCCCTTTTCTGAAACCATTCTCACCGAGACCGGCGTGAAGGTCTTTGCCAGCTATCTGGATGTGGTGGCCTTGGTGATCTTGTTTTCTCTGACGTGGGCGGTTATTCGCAGGTGGATGGCCAAGCCGCACCGCCTTTCCTTCGATCTGACACGGAGCCCGGATGCCATCATCATCGTTTCTTTGATCTCCTCACTGATGGTCCTCACCCTTCTTACTGAAGCTTTCTATACCGCCGAGGCATCATACCTGCCTGCTTCAGTAGTCAGCCCCCACGCCGATGCTCTTGTGGGGGGCGCAATCGGCAACTGGTTTGTGAATATGGGGCTGGGCTTGGATGCAGCCAACGCCCTGCAAGGTGTGACTTGGTGGCTTCATCTGTTGGTTATCTTGGGATTTTCCATATACATTCCCTTTTCCAAGCATATGCACATGGTGGCTGCCCCCGTGAATGCTTTCTTCCGATCCCTGAAACCCCGGGGCGCGCTGGAAGCCATTGACCTGGAAACCGCCGAGCACTTCGGCGCCGGCAGGGTGCAGGACTTCACCTGGAAAGAACTTCTGGATGGTTATGCTTGTGCTGTCTGCGGCCGGTGCACCAATAGCTGTCCTGCCCACCTTACAGGCAAGGTGCTTTCTCCGATGCACATCGTCGAAAACCTGAAGGACCATCTCATCGATGTGGGATCCAAGGTGAAAGCTGGTGTGGACCCTTCCCCCGATCATCCCCTTATCGGCGGCTCCATCGAAGAAGAGGCTCTTTGGGATTGCGTCAACTGCGGCGCCTGCATGGAAGAATGCCCCGTGGCGGTGGAGCATGTCCCCACCATCATAAATATGCGCCGCCACCTGGTGCTGGAAGAATCAAAGATTCCCGAAACCGGAATGAGCGCCTTGCTCAGCATGGAGCAGCGGGGCCATCCGTGGAGGGGTACGACCTACTCCCGCACCGACTGGGCTCAGGGGTTGGATGTTCCCCTGATGGCGGACCATCCCCAAGCGGAAGTCCTCTTGTGGGTTGGCTGCACGGCGGCGCTGGAAGGCCGCAGCCAAGCAATCGCCCGCTCTATGGCAAAGGTGCTGAAGTCCGCTGGTGTGAATTTTGCCATCTTGGGCGAAGAAGAACGTTGCACCGGGGACCCAGCCCGCAGGATGGGCAATGAATATCTGTTCCAGGTCATGGCCGAAAGCAACATCGCCGTTCTGAACACCTACCAGGTGAAAACCATTCTCACGCTATGCCCCCACTGCTTCAACACCATGAAAAACGAATATCCGCAGCTTGGCGGCGACTATGAGGTCCTTCACTACAGCCAGTTCTTGGACCGGCTGATCTCGGATGGGAAGCTGAAACCCATCAGGATGGTGGAAGGAAAGGTGGCCTACCATGATTCCTGCTTCTTGGGCCGCCACAACGGCATCTACGACGAACCTCGCAGGGTTGCTTCAGCCGTACCCGGCTTGGAGCTGGTGGAGATGGCTCCCAACTGCCGGGAGCAGGGTTTCTGCTGTGGCGCCGGGGGAGGCCATATGTGGCTGGAAGAGAGCCGGGGCACCCGCATCAACCATATGCGCACAGACCATTTCCTAAAGACCGACGCCGATACTGTCGGCGTGTCGTGCCCCTTCTGCCTCCAGATGCTCACCGAAGGAATAGAAGCCAAGGGCCTGTCGGGCCAAAAGCAAGCCAAAGACATCCTAGAACTCTGGGCCGAAAGCTTGGAGGACAAGGGGGATTCGCGGTAGGATACCTGAGAGGTGCAGCTCCACATTCACACCTACACGAGAACAAAGCCCCGGACTGATCTGGTGATCCGCAATTCGGCTTTAAGCCGGTCCTTGTCATTCCGACCCCCCCACCGTCATTCCACCCTCCCCCATTGTCATTCCGACCCCCCATTGTCATTCCGAACGGAGTGAGGAATCTAAAATGCCTCCTCCAATGGCCAGCCCATTACTACGACAAACCCATCACGTGAGTCGGCACCTTAGATTCTTCGTCGTGCGCTCCTCAGAATGACAGTATATTAATGTCATTCCGAACGGAGTGAGGAATCTAAGATGCCCCCTCCAATGGCCAGCCCATTACTACGACAAACCCATCACGTGAGTCGGCATCTTAGATTCTTCGTCGTGCGCTCCTCAGAATGACAGGAGAGGAGTGCGCTCCTCAGAATGACAGGAGGGGAGTGCACCCCTCAGAATGACAGAAAATCGCGTGCACCCCCCATTGTCATTCCGAACTCCCCCACTGTCATTCCGAACGGAGTGAGGAATCTAAGATGCCTCCTCCAATGACCAGCCCATTACTATGACAAACCCATCATGTGAGTCGGCATCTTAGATTCTTCGTCGTGCGCTCCTCAGAATGACAGTATATTAATGTCATTCCGAACGTAGTGAGGAATCTAAGATGCCCCCTCCAATGGCCAGCCCATTACTACGACAAACCCATCATGTGAGTCGGCATCTTAGATTCTTCGTCGTGCGCTCCTCAGAATGACAGAAAATCGCGTGCACCCCCCCATTGTCATTCCGAACTCCCCCACTGTCATTCCGAACGTAGTGAGGAATCTAAGATGCCCCCTCCAATGGCCAGCCCATTACTACGACAAACCCATCACGTGAGTTGGCATCTTAGATTCTTCGTCGTGCGCTCCTCAGAATGACAGGAGGGGAGTGCACCCCCCATTGTCATTCCGAACTCCCCCACTGTCATTCCGAACGGAGTGAGGAATCTAAGATGCCCCCTCCAATGGCCAGCCCATTACTACGACAAACCCATCACGTGAGTCGGCATCTTAGATTCTTCGTCGTGCGCTCCTCAGAATGACAGGAGGGGAGTGCGCCCCTCAGTGTGACAACGGGGGGCGGCACTACTCAGGGTGACAACGGGGGAGTGCGCGCCTCAGAATGACAGCTGGGGGAGGGAGACCACACGTTTCTCGCCAGGACTGAACATTTGCGCAGCAGGGTTTCTGCTACGGCGCCGGGGAGGCCATATGTGGCTGGAAGAGAGCCGGGGCACCCGCATCACCCATATGCGCACAGACCATTTTCTAGAGACAGACGCCGACACCGTCGGCGTATCGTGCCCCTTCTGTCTCCAGATGCTCACCGAAGGAATAGAAGCCAAGGGTCTATCGGGCCAGAAGCAAGCCAAAGACATCCTCGAACTCTGGGCCGAAAGCTTGGAGGACGGCTAGCTGACATTCACCCCGCACCGCTAATCGGGCTGTTTCACCGTGAAGTCCTCGACCTTGGTGACAGATCCGGCACGCTCCCCGCCTTGGTATATACCGGTGGCGACGGCAACATCGCCCGCATGGGTTGCGCCACTCAAATCAAGGGTAGCTACGCGCCTACCGTTTACGAAGAACTCGCCGCTGCTCCCAATGGCAATGACCTTGAGATGGTTCCACTCACCTGAACTGATGTTCAGGTTATTAAGTCTCCCTTCGTCGATGGTCTCGTAAGTCTTAGTGGCATCGCGTTCTCCCAGTAGTACCTCCCAATACCCACTACTTGAAACTGCGAAGACCAAGAATGGACTGTCGCTACGATACCGAAGGAAAAACCCGTAGTTCCAGCTATGAGAATTAGCTGCATAAGGGTTGTAGAAAGTAGCGGACACCTCTGCATCAGCAACCCAAACATCCGCAAAGTAGGTCTTGATAAATCCGTCCCTCGGATTATGTTCCAGGTCAGCGTTTTCGGGACCGAATAGGTTCCCCGTGGGCGCAGGTGTAGTTGTTGGTATGGGAGTAGGACGGGCGACGACCCTGCGAAGGACTGCAACACGCTCTTCCACCACCGACGCCGGTATTGCAAACCCCAACCCTTCTACGGGCCTCCCACTCTGGGTTTCTTCATATTTGAAAGTGTTGATACCCAGGATTTTGCCCGACAAAGAGAACATAGGGCCGCCGCTGTTACCTGGGTTTATGGCTGCGTCGGTCTGTATCACGTTGGTCCTATACTCCGAATTATACCGGACCGCGGATATGATCCCGCGGGTTATGGTAGCTTCGCCGAGCAAGCCCAAAGGATAGCCCATGGTAACCACTTCGGCGCCGGGCCCTATCTCTGCTGAGCTACCAAAGGATGCTTCATGGAACGAGCCACAACAGATCCTGACCACAGCAAGGTCGCGAATGCTGTCCGTTCCCAGAACGGAGCCACGATAGGTGGTCGAATCATTCACTATCACATCGACTTCCGCAAAGTTGTCGACAACATGATGGTTGGTGACAATAAACCCGTTGCTGCCCACGGTATCGAAGATAACCCCGGAACCAGACCCCGAACCGTTTTCGATTCGCACCACAGAAGGCCGGATCTGACGCACTATTTCGCTGAACAAAGCTGCGGCATCGGGCGTTGGCGCTGGCGTGGGCGTCGGGCGCGGGGTTGGGGTGGGAGTTGGCGCCAGCGTCGCTGTTGGGACTGGGGTAGGGGTGGGGGCCGGTATAGGGGTAGCCGTGGGAACAGGAGTGGGCGTTGAGGTGGGGGTCGGGATGGGCGTCTCCGTGGGGATGGCGGTGAGTGTGGCGGACATCCGAAACTCTACCGTCGCGTTGATGTCGGGGGTGGGCGTTGGGGTTGGCGTAGGCAACGCAGCAACGACGGCCGCCTGAATTGTTGCCCCCAGATCTGCTGTGGGGGTCGGGCTTTCCGATGCGCAAGCAGCTAGCAAAACCGCCAAGGCAAGGAGCGGTAGCCCAAGGAACTTAGTGAACTTCATTGACTCCACCGGACCATTGATCCCGTCATGGATATGCCGTACCGCCGCTCGGAAACAGAGCCCTCCACCGGACCTTTGATCCCGTCATGGATATGCCGTACCGCCGCTCGGAAACAGAGCCCTCCACCGGACCTTTGATCCCGTCATGGATATGCCGTACCGCCGCTCGGAAACAGAGCCCTCCACCGGACCTTTGATCCCGTCATGGATATGCCGTACCGCCGCTCGGAAACAGAGCCCTCCACCGGACCTTTGAGCTCTTCATGGATATGCCGTACCGCCGCTCGGAAACAGAGCCCTCCACCGGACCTTTGATCCCGTCATGGATATGCCGTACCGCCGCTCGGAAACAGAGCCCTCCACCGGACCTTTGATCCCGTCATGGATATGCCGTACCGCCGCTCGGAAACAGAGCCCTCCACCGGACCTTTGATCCCGTCATGGATATGCCGTACCGCCGCTCGGAAACAGAGCCCTCCACCGGACCTTTGAGCTCTTCATGGATATGCCGTACCGCCGCTCGGAAACAGAGCCCTCCGCCGTACCTCTGAGCTCTTCATGGATATGCCGTACCGCCGTTCGGAAACAGAGCCCTCCACTGACGAAAAACTTCGAGCCACACCTCAGCGTAGCACAAAGGCCATCCTAACGTAGAGGTTATCCACCTGTCTAGGCAAAACGCTGGGTGTAACGCGTCCACACTTGGTGGGAAATGCAGGCAATCGCCCCGCCCTCCCTGTCATTCTGAGGATCCCCTCCCCCCTGCTGTCGTCCTGAGGAGCGCCCTCCCCCGCTGTCATTCTGAGGAGCGCCCTCCCCCCCTGTCATTCTGAGGAGCGCCCCGCCCCCCTGTCATTCTGAGGAGCGTCCCTCCCCTGCTGTCATCCTGAGGAGCGTCCCTCCCCTGCTGTCATCCTGAGGAGCGCCCCTCCCCCCTGTCATTCTGAGGAGCGCCCTCCCCCCCTGTCATTCTGAGGAGCGCCCTCCCCCTGCTGTCATTCTGAGGAGCGTCCCTCCCCTGCTGTCATCCTGAGGAGCGTCCCTCCCCTGCTGTCATTCTGAGGAGCGTCCCTCCCCCGCTGTCATCCTGAGGAGCGTCCCTCCCCTGCTGTCATTCTGAGGAGTGCCCCTCCCCTGCTGTCATCCTGAGGAGCGTCCCTCCCCTGCTGTCATTCTGAGGAGTGCCCCTCCCCTGCTGTCATCCTGAGGAGCGTCCCTCCCCCCTGTCATTCTGAGGAGCGCACGACGAAGAATCTAAGGTGCCGGCTCACGCGATGGATCGTGGCGGGAATGGATTGGCCATTAGGGGGAGCATTTTAGATTCCTCACTCCGTTCGGAATGACAGTGGGGAGGTTCGGAATGACAGTGGGAGGTTCGGAATGCCCCTCCCCCCAGTCATTCTGAGGAGTGCCCCTCCCCCCAGTCATTCTGAGGAGCGCCCTCCCCCCCTGTCATTCTGAGGAGGGCAGGACGAAGAATCTAAGGTGCCGGCTCACACGATGGATCGTGGTGGGGATCGAGCGGCCATTAGGGGGAGCATTTTAGATTCCTCACTCCGTTCGGAATGACAGTGGGGAGGTTCGGAATGACAGTGGAGGCGTTCGGAAGGCCCCTCCCCCGCTGTCATTCTGAGGAGCGCACGACGAAGAATCTAAGATGGCGGCTCATGCGATGGATCGTGGTGGGGATGGAGCGGCTATTAGGGGGAGCATTTTAGATTCCTCACTCCGTTCGGAATGACAGTGGGGAGGTTCTGGAGTGGCAGTGGGAGCGCTCGGAATGACAGCAAGAATGGCGCAAGGGGGAGGGTGCTCCTCAGAATGGCGCAAGGGGGAGAGGGCTCCTCAGGATGACAAGGGGGAGGGGTGCTCCTCAGAATGATAACTAGGGGGCTGGGCGACTACTTGCATTTGTTACCAAGCCCGAACGGTTGCTTGTTGCCAAGCCCGAACGGTTGCTTCTGCCAAGTCCGAACGGTTGCTTCTGCCGTAGCTTGACTGGCCTTTGCCGGTGTGCTATATAGCCGTTAAGCTGTGCTCTTCAGATATGCTGGCAGGAGGTGCGCTGTGGCAGAAACCCTGGCAAGCTTGGTGGATGAAGAAAGAGGGCTGGTTAGTCGCCGCATATTCGTTGAGCCGGAGATATACCGGCAGGAGCTGGATAACATTTTCGCCCGGTGCTGGCTGTTTTTGTGCCACGAAAGCCAGATTCCAAAACCAGGCGATTTTTTGACGACATCAATGGGAGAAGACCCGGTGCTGGTGGTCCGGGATAATGGCGGCAAGGTCAATGCTTTCTTGAACATCTGCCGGCACCGCGGAAACCTGTTGTGCCGGGCCGATGACGGCAATGCTGCATCTTTCACCTGCTCCTATCATGGCTGGGCTTACAGCAACGATGGAAAGCTGGTCGGGGTCCCCAACCTGGAAGATGCATACTACAAGGAACTGGAACAAGGCAGGTGGGGGCTGATGCCGGTTGCCCAGGTGGATAGTTATAAGGGACTGATTTTTGCGACCTTCGATCCTGCTGCACCGCCGCTGCAGGAGTATCTTGGCGAGATGACCTGGTACTTGGACAATTTTTTCGATCGACGGGACGGGGGCATCGAAGTGATCGGCGGCGTTCACCGGTGGATGGTCCGGTGCAACTGGAAATTCCCAGCAGAAAGCTTCGGCGGCGACAACTATCACACCTTCTGGACCCATCTGTCAGCTATCAAGACCGGCTTCGGCTCCGGTGTGCCTCCCAAGAGCAGCGGTGGAGGCAACGTCGTATCCAGCGGGGCTGGCCACGGTTTCCAAACCATAGGACCCGCTGATGTAAAAGATCCTCCCATACCTGAAATCCTGGCTTATGAAGAAGCTATCCTTCCTGAGGTGAAGCAGCATTTGGGACCTCGACGAGAAGTATTGAACCCGATCGTCGGGACGATTTTCCCCAACTTTTCTGTACTGAGGGCAACCTCGCACACCTTCCGGGTTTGGCAGCCTCGGGGACCTGAGCAGATCGAGGTGCAAGCATATGTGTTTGTGGATGCCAACGCTCCCGACCATGTGAAAGAAGCAACACGGCAGATGAGTATGCGCAGCTTTGGCCCGGCCGGGACCTTCGAGCAGGACGATATGGACAATTGGGAAGAATGTACCCGCACCTGCCGGGGTGCGGTGTCAAGAAACCTTGAGATTAATATCCAGATGGGGTTGGGCCACGAAAGATTCGATGAAGACCTGATGGCTTGGGCCAGCGACTTTAGGATTAGCGAGAGCTTCCACCGACGTTTCTATGGACGTTGGGCCCAGTTGATGGCTTCCGAAGGGTCCGCGTAGGAACAGGCATGGAAGAAAAAATAGTAAGGTCTGTTGAACAATTTCTTTACAAAGAAGCTCGCCTCTTGGATAACAAGCAGTTCCATGAATGGCTGGACATCCTGACCGAAGATGTCCGCTACTGGATGCCATCTCGGAAATTTCGCTATTCCCCATCCAGCAAAGCCCTTGCAATAAAGGATAAGGACCGGTACCAAGAAGGTGGCTTATCAAAGGGAAATGAGCTATCCATCATGGAAGAAACCAAGGATACGCTGAAGCTGCGGGTAGACCGGCTGGAGACGGGCATGGCATGGGCTGAAGAACCGCCGTCCCTGACCCGTCACATCATTTCCAACATCGAGGTGGAAGATGGCGAGTCGGATTCAGAGGTGGTGGTTTACTCCAATTATGTGATCCATCGTGTGAGGGGCAGGGCTGAGAGCGACTTCTATGTGGGTAGCCGGGAAGATGTGCTGCGGAGGATGGGTGATAGCTGGAAGATAGCCCAGCGTAAGATAATTCTTGATCAGAACGTTCTTTCAGCCAAGAACATCAGCATATTCTTCTAACCCCAGTTCTTTGCTTTCGGAAGAGTGTAGGCAGCAGCTATGCTCTCAATGCTGACGACAACCACGTTCATCGAATCTTCCCGCCGGGAAATCACACCCCGTACCTTCAGAACAGGTCCTTTGATCACCAAGCGGTAATGTTCGAAGGTGTCCGGCCACACCACAAGGGGAACATGACCGAACTCATCTTCCAAGGTGATGAACACAGCATTGGCGCCGGGATGTTGCCTGCGGATAACCAAGCCTGCCGTCGTCACCTCCGCACCATCTTCCATATCCAGCACCGCATCGCTGGACAGCAGCTCTGCTTCCAAGTGAGGTCTTAGATGCGCCATCAAATGTCCATCAGGATACAGCTCCATGGTCCGGTACTCAGCCAGCATAGCTTCCCAACCGCTCAGGGGCGGCAGGTCAGCCATATCCTGTTCTACAGGAAGCGGAAGGAACATCTGGGCGCCTGCGGGGCGATACCTCAGCCCTATCTCCCATAGGGTGGCCCTTCTGTCGTAGGATAGTGAATCGAGAGCACCCGCCATCGTCAGGTTTTCCATAGCTCCCCGCTGCAACCCGGTGCGAGACATCACATCAGCTACGCTTAAGAAAGGCCCGCCGCCTTCCCGGGCTTTGACTATCATATCTGACCCTGATTGGCCCACTCCTGCCACATTGAGGAATCCGAGCAGCAGAGATTCATTTTCGATGGCGCATGTGCTCAAGCTTTTGTTTATGTCTGGGTTAAGCGCCCTGATGCCGTGGCGCTTGGCATCTTCCTTCAGCGTTTCCAGGTTGTAGAACCCCATAGGTTGCTGGTTGAAGATGGACACATAGAACTCCAAGGGGTGGTAATGCTTCAGCCAAGCCATCTGGTAAGCTGTCACACCAAAAGCAAAAGCGTGGGATTCGGGGAACATATACTGGCCTGAGAACTTGTTGAAGATTTTCTCGACAACGGGGGCTGGAACATTTCGCTCCGATGCCCCCTTCATGAACTTCTTCCAATATTCTTCAAGCTGCCTCTTGTTGTTCTTGCGCCCGAAGGTGCGACGAAGCTCATCAGCTTCTTTGGGGCTGAAACCAGCCACATCTATCGCAAGCTGGTTGACCTGGTCTTGGAAGAGGATTATTCCCAAGGTCCTTGCCAACCCGCGTTCTTCCAAGGGATGGTCAAAATCCCAAGGGTCTCCATAAGCATGTCTCCGGATGAACTGGCTGACACCATTGTTGGCTCCAACACCGGGTCTGACAGCAGCCACCTCATAGGCCATTTCGGTCAGGTTGCGCGGCTTGATGCGGGTTATGGTCTGCATCTGGGCTGCCGATTCCACCTGGAATACACCTATGGTGTCAGCTCTGTGAAGGGAACTGTAGACATCCTTATCTTCGAAGTCGATGCGGGACAGATCAATGGATTTCCCGGTGCGCTCGTTGATCAGCTTCAGAGCTTCTTGCATCTGAGATAGGACGCCCAGAGCCAGAAAATCTATCTTGACGAAGCCGGCGTCATCGATGCTGTCTTTATCCCACTGGCATATGTAGCGGTCATCCATAGCGCTCTGCTGAACGGGCACCATATCGGTGAGCGGAGAAGAGCTTATCACCATGCCGCCGGGGTGCTGGGCCAGATACTTGGGGAAACCCGCCAGCTGCTCAGCCAGATATATAAGATTTCTCCATGCTAGCGCATCCACTTTGTGCCGGAAGTCGGGTAGGCTGTTCATCTCCGACCTCAGGTTTTTAGCGTGCCTGGTATCGACCCTTTTGGCCAGCTTGTCCACATCCTCCGAAGGGATTCCAAGCGCTTTCCCCAAGTCTCGGATGCATCCCTTCATCTTGTAGGTGCTGATCATGCCGCTCAGGGCTGCCCGGTCCCAGCCCCATTTCTTATGCACCCGCTTTATCAGCTCCTCCCGTATATCCCGCGGGAAGTCCAGGTCTATGTCGGGTGCCCCGCCCATCTCATCATTCAAAAATCGTTCGAGGGACAGGTTGAAATCCAGAGGGTCTATGTGAGAAAGGCCGATGAGGTAACCCACCAGCATAACTACTGATGAACCCCTGCCCCTGCCCGGCGGGTTCTCCTCCACGGGCGCCTCCAGGTCGCCTGCGCCCAAGTCGGCCATCACCTCGTGGGCCAGCTGGATTATGTCGCGATAGATAAGAAAAAAGCCCGAAAGATTATGCTTTTGTATCAGGCGAAGCTCTTCATCCAACCGCCCTTGGACCTTGGGTGTAATGCCATGATATTTGCGGGCAGCTGCTTCGTAACACACCTTCCTGAGATAGCTTCCGGGAGTGTAACCCTCGGGCGCCGGGTGGTCGGGAAACTCATAACCCAAGTTTTTGGTCAGGTCGAAGGTGCATCGTTCGGCGATGTTTATGGAATTACGAAGAGCTTCTGGAAGGCTTTCGAACAGCTCAGCCATCTCAGCAGGGGGCTTGAGATAGAAATTGGAGTTGGGGCGGCGTTCTTGATGGGTTTCTTCCAAGGTACTGTTGTGCTTTATAGCAACCAGAGCATCTTGAAGCTGATGCCGCTCCCGTATATGGTAATGAACGTTGTTGGTGGCGACGACCTCGACGCCCATCCTGCGAGCCAGGTTCACCAAACCCTTGTTGCGCTGGGTGTCGCCATGCACCAGATTTTGCTGAAGCTCGATAAATACCTTGTCTGCTCCGTACCATTCCAGGTAGTTTCTGATCTCAGCTTCAGCTTCTTCCCACCGCTTGCCAGCTGCCATGCTGGGCACCCTCCCCTTCGGGCATCCGGTCAGCAGCACAAGGCCATCGGAGTAGGATGGAAGGTGCACAGGGTCCAAGCCGGGGTTGCGGCGGTCACCCCCAATCCGGGAGTGGGTGATGAGCTGGCACAGATTGCTGTAACCCTTACGGTTCTCAGCCAGGAAGGTCAGGTGAGAACCATCCTTCAGGGTGATCTCCGCACCGGTGATGGGATGCACCCCAAAGATGTTGGCGGTGCGGGCGAACTCCATAGCCCCGCACAGGTTGTCATGGTCTGTAAGAGCTAGAGCCGGATACCCCAATTTCTTTGCTTGGTCCAAGAGCTCATCTGTGGAAGATGCGCCTTCTTGGAAGGAGTAGTGGCTGTGACAATGAAGTTCAGCATACATAGTGATCGCCGGTCTGCTCAGCCACCCTGCTTGTACCACCCACCTTGCAGAAGATCATGGAAGAGAATGACATAAAAACCGTCCTCCGTTGTTATCTTGTAATACCTTCTGGCGATGGGCGCCCTTCTCCACCACTCATCAGCTATCTCCCACACATCTTCGATGGATGCTACTTGGAGTTTCCGGCGGTTCCAAGATACGGATAGAGGCATCCGGCGGTCATCCTCTTCGACTTCCACGCACTTGGGAGTATTTAGGGGTCGAATTCGACCAGCGCTCATCAGCTATCTCCCACACATCTTCGATGGATGCCACCTGGAGTTTCCGGCGGTTCCAAGATACGGATAGAGGCATCCGGCGGTCATCCTCTTCGACTTCCACGCACTTGGGAGTATTTAGGGGTCGAATTCGACCAGAGCTTGGCGTCTTTCGGGAATTCGTGACCACGGTTCTAGCTCCCTTGCTTTGTATATTGGAGGCCTTGCGCGCAAACGCACCTCCAACTGCTTCATCATATCCTGTAGCTGTTCCCGCTTGCGAACATCGGACAATAAGCTGGCTTGTATTCCCGATTCTCCGGCAATGCCCGACAATGTCAGCTTCAGGTCCTCCAATGGTCCGGGTAGCTGGGTGGCTTCCAAGCAATCCTTGAGCACATTGAAGGTTTTTTCTTTGTTGTTCATGGGGTTCTTGAAAGCATAATGCTTTGTCCACGGGGGCTTATGCAGGATTCTGCCCTCCAAGGAAGCAGCCCGGATGCACCTGCCTTTGATGGAAGGATGAACGAAAGCTCTGCTCAAGAGCATCTCCAAAGCGGGCAATATCGTGGGTAGAACGGTGGCGGGAGATGGAAAAGAAACCATCTCGCTCACCATCTTCTCATCTGGATTCAAGGGAGCTAAGGAGCTGTGGTCGATGCCATTTGCCAAGCTCCATGCCACCTTGCCTTCGTTGCCAAACTGGGCTTGGAAAGAGCTGATGGACAGCGCAGCCACCTGCCCCATGATATGAAGGCCGAAGCTGTGGAGAAGCACACGGTTTTTCCATGACATGGGTAGCAGGTCCACCGTGACCCCTTCCAAGAAGCTCGCCGCATCTTCGGGGACCTTGGTCACCCGGCCCTCGCCGCCCGTTACCGCGGCGATATACGCCGGATATTTCCTTGCAGCCAAGCCGATACGTGCATCGAATCTTTGGGGCGCTGCTTTCAACAGTGCGGTCACCATGTTTGCTTCATCACCGTAGATGCCCTCAAGTCCATGGACTCCCACGTAAGCACAGCCTAGGTCCGATCTTTCCACCAACGGACTTCGTTGGAGCAGTCCATCTATGATCCCATCGAAGACCCTGCCGTAGTAAGGTTCATCCCCTTTGATGAGAACAGCATCCTTGCACCGGGATAGCGCTTCTTGCAGGGGCATGCCAGCCACCACTCCCGCAGCTTCCGGAGATGCATCCAGCACCCTGGGACCTTGCCCAATCCCGCGGGCTTGACGGGCGCCCAGCTCAGATGCACCCAGCACCCGGGGACCTTGCCCAATCCCGCGGGCTTGACGGGCGCCCAGCTCAGATGCACCCAACACCCGGGGACCTTGCCCTGAATCATGGGATATGATGACCGGCTTACCCCGGAGCATCGGGTTATGTCCCAGCTCGGATTTAAGGGGAAAGTGGGTTATCAGTATGCAAGCAATCTTCATACCAAGCTGCAACAAGTTGACTCAACATGCGCACTTATGTTCTAACGCCAACGAACGAAAATGTCAAGGCGCTGCTGTCCAAGCAACTGTTCAGACATGGTGAAAAAATGCAGGTAACCGCCCCTCCACCCTGTCATCACCCCGAGGAGGCCTCCCTCTTATTATCATCCCGAGAAGGGCTCCCTCCCTGCCATCCTGAGGACCGCCCCCTCCCCCCTGCGATCCTGAGGAGGCTCCACTCCCCCGTCATTCTGAGGAGCGCACTCTCCCCCCTGTCATCCTGAGGAGGCCCCCCTCCCCCTGTCATTCTGAGGAGCGCACACTCCCCCCTGTCATTCTGAGGAGCGCACTCCGAAGAATCTAAGCTGCCTGCTCACACGATGGTTCATCGTAGGAATGAACCGGCCATCGGGGGAGCATCTTAGATTCCTCACTGCGTTCGGAATGACATATTTTTATTGTCATTCTGAGGAGCGCACTCCGAAGAATCTAAGATGCCTGCTCATGCGATGGATCATCGTAGGAATGAACCGGCCATGTGGGGAGCACCTTAGATTCCTCACTGCGTTCGGAATGACATAAGGGGACGTTCGGAATGACACTCCCCCCTGTCATTCTGAGGAGCGCACTCCGAAGAATCTAAGATGCCTGCTCATGCGATGGCTGGTCGTAGGAATGAACCGGCCATGTGGGGAGCATCTTAGATTCCTCACTGCGTTCGGAATGACAGGGAGGGAATTCGGAATGACACTCCCCCCAGTCATTCTGAGGAGCGCACTCCGAAGAATCTAAGATGCCTGCTCATGCGATGGATCATCGTAGGAATGGACCGGCCATGTGGGGAGCATCTTAGATTCCTCACTCCGTTCGGAATGACATGAGGGGACGTTCGGAATGGCACCCCCTCCCCCGTCATTCTGAGGAGCGCACTCCGAAGAATCTAAGATGCCTGCTCATGCGATGGTTCATCGTAGGAATGGACCGGCCATGTGGGGAGCATCTTAGATTCCTCACTCCGTTCGGAATGACCTGAGGGGACGTTCGGAATGGCACCCCCTCCCCTGTCATTCGAGGAGGCGCCCCCTCCCCCGTCATTCTGAGGCGCGCACGCCGAAGAATCTAAGATGCTGGCTCACACGCTAGGTCGTAGGAACAAAAGACCGCCCCCAAGGGAGCCTTAGATTCCTCACTCCGTTCGGAATGACGGTAAGAGGGTCGGCATGACGAGGGATGTTCGGGATGGCGGGGGGTGTGGGGGGTGTGGGGGGTGTGGGGCGTGGCGGGGGGCGGGGGGAGGGCCTTAAGGTTCAAGTCATAGAGATTGAACAGCCACTAGAGATTGAACAGTTGCTTGCCCGAAGCGGCTGGTTGGCCCTCTTAGCATGTTTCTTTGAGGGTTTGGTGCAGTTCTCTTCTGGCGGAGAGCTGAGGTTCAAGCCGCCGCTATGCTGTGGGCGGCTGTTCGGCGGCAGCGCTAATCCAACTCTTGCTCAAGGATGCCCTTGATGCCCCTCCACTGGACCTGTCCGACGGTCCGGGGAGCACGACCGCCAAGACCGCGGGCCCAGATGGCGGTCAGCCCCAGTTCCTTGGCAGCATCAAAGTCGATGCCACCGGGCGGCGCTGCAAGGTCGACGAGCGTCGTCTGTTTCTCCAAGCCTTCCAAGAATGGGCGATTTAGCAGCGGCGCTGGTGCAATGTTGAAAATAACCTTTGCCGCTTGTGCCACAGAGGGCAGCTGGTCTAGGTCCACCGCACTGCACCCCATCTCCCAAGCTCGGGCCCGCTGCAAGGAGTTGCGAGCTGCCACAGTCACCTTTGCGCCGATTCCAGTCAAGCTCCGGGCCAGGGCTGGACCGATCTTTCCGAAGCCGACTATGAGGCATGGATTATCATGTAACGTAACTTCGGTGTGCTCGATCGCAATCCTGATCGCCCCTTCAGAGATGGCGGGCGCCCGCAGGACCATCAACTCTTCATCGTGTTCATACTCCCTAAGAGCCAGGCCGAACATGGCTGCAGCTTCCTTCATCTGCGGGCCTGCCTTGCCGGTTATCAGGATGCCACCCGGCGAGGCCCCGGCGAGGTTCTTGCTGTCCACATACAGCTTGGTCTCGGAGTGAGGAGCAAAAATGGCGCCGTCGGGTTGAGGAAGCGGGATGGGGCAGATGATTATGTGGGCCCCCTGCACAGCTTCATCAACCGTACTATGGACCGATGCTGCATCGACCCCGGAACCCCTCGGTAAACCGCAGGTCCGGACTTTTGCACCTTCGGCCAACAACTGCCTGACGCACTCGACCTCCCGGCCGTCGCCGCCCAGCACTGCAACGATGTACTTGCTTAGATCCATCCGGCGCCCTCCTGCATCAGCTCCAGAATCTCTTCTCGCGTATAACCGCCGAGCCCAAGGGAAGCCAAGGTGCGAGCTTCAGCCCAGTAGTCCCGTCCCGTGGCAGTGACGGCGATCTGCACCGCAGCAGTCATTGTGGGGGTTTCAACTCCCACAGCCCGGCCCAGATCGACCATGGGGGCGAGTCCGAAGGGGATATCCTCGTGCATATAGCGGTGGTCCAGCGATGGTGGAGCTTTGATATGGTGATTGGGTTTGCTATCCAACAAAGCCTGCAGGTAATCTCCCTTTTCGCCGGCAGCTTTTGATGTTGAGCCGATGCTGGCGAACAGTTCGGGAAAGCTCGGAACCTCAACCCCCCACCCATGAGCAATTGCCCTTCGTTCTATATCCAGGGCTTCCATCAGACGGGCCAGGGCGGGCGTGGCAGCATCAAGGTAATAAAGGAAATCGCCATGGGTGTGTTCGATCCAAGCTGCACCCAGTATCATGCCCGGGGGATGCAGAACGGCATTCACGTTGGCGAATCCCGCAGCCAGAATATGGGAGACCCCTCTGAGATTGGGCGCTATTTCGGCCGCATAAGCCAGAAAATCCTCAGTGTGCACGGCTGGAAAGGCAGCACAGGGGACGTTTTGAAGAACGTTGGTTACCAGAACGCTTGCCGGATCCGGCTTGCGCGCGATGTAGGTTAGTGTGCCCGTCTCAGCTATTCGGACATCAGCGGTGAACCCGCCCGCCCGGAGGCCCTGCAGAAACGCCAAGCTGCCCAACATGCCGCCGGGGTTCAGCAGGATTTTTTGTCCTTGACTGAGATGAGGTGCAAGGGCTTGGGCGATGGAACGATGGGCAGTGGCAGGAACGCACACTATGATAAGATCGGCTTTGGGCACAAGCCCGGTGAGGTCGGTGGCGGTGCGTGTGATGGGTGCAAAACCCTCACCCAGCACCCCAGAATAGGAGATGCCCCCGCGGTCACTCACCGCAGCCAACGTATCGGAGCTTCGGTTGTGCAGGGTAACCTGATGTCCTCGGAGAACCAGGTCCGCTGCCATGGCAAATCCGCCGTTTCCGGCGCCGAGAACCAGTACATCAGCCACGGAACGCCTCAGACCGCGTAGCGGGCCAGCTTGTCCTCGTCCACTTCCACACCCAAGCCGGGGCCATCGGGGACATGCAAATGCCCTTCGGAATAGTTGATTGGCGTCTTGATGATATCGTCCATGTAGTAGATGCCTGCTATGGTCACCGGAGCTTCCCCATCGACATTGGGAACCGGACAAACACTGGCCCATCTGAGGGCGTCAACGGACACACCCAGGTGCAGGTTGGCAGCTACGCCAATACCCATTTCGATAGATCCCCCGATATCGCACGTGATGCCGCATGCATCTGCAACAGCAGCCACCTTCAGGGCTGGATAAATGCCGCCGGGTTTGGTGAAATAAAGCGAGATGATCTGGGCAGCTCCAAGCTCATGAAGGCGCAGCACATCTTGGGGAAACCAGGCGCTTTCGTCGGCCATCACCGGGGCTTTTATGCGTTGGGCCACCGTAGCCAGGGCTTCAAAGCCGGCCACCGGCTGCTCATGGAAAGCCACATCGTAGGGTTCCATCTCTTCAGCTGCGTTGATTGCCTCTTGAGGGGTCCGATATCCTTCGTTGGCATCCACCCGAAGGATTGTCTCAGGTCCAAGCTGCTCGCGCAGGCGCCGGACAAGATCGACATCCCGCTTGACGTCGAGGCCGACCTTGCACTTGATGGCGCCAATGCCTTCCGCTACAGCTTGTTCCGCTTCGCTAACCGCTTTGTCGTTTTCCATGATTCCCAAGCTGTGGCAGACGGGGATACTGTTTCTCAGCTTGCCGCCCAGCAACTCATACACCGGCATATCCGCAGCCTTGCCTGCAATATCGTATAGGGCCACATCCACAACTGCTTTGGCGTAGGGATGGCCTTTGATTGCACCGCCCATGAGGCGGTGCAGATAACCAATTTGCTGGGGTTCCTGACCATCTATGGAGGGAAAGAGGTAATTGCGCACAACGTGGGAAACGGTGCCTGCATCTTCCCCGTAGTACATGCCATTCGGACCACCCCACGTGGCGATGGCAGGAGCTTCACCCCAGCCAACCACACCTTCATCTGTTTCGAGGGCGAGGATGTAGTGGTGTCCGATGGGAGTTCGCATCTTGCTGGCCCAGTTGTGGACCCGGCGGGGCGGCAGTTGGATGAAGTACTCCCTGTAGCCGGTAATCTTCACCCTTATCAGCCTTCACGCATCTGCCAGAGCTGCTGAGCATCGAACTGATTGGTGATGAGCTCGTAGCCTGAGTCGGTAACGAGGACCGCTTCTTCAAGCTGCATGCCAAGTTCTGGGAACGTGACCAGCGGCTCGATAGCCAGCACCATTCCCGGCTCCAGGGCAGTATCGGCATGAGGGTTCAAATAGGGCTCCTCATGGAGGGTCAAGCCCAAGCCATGGCCCAAGAAATTGAGGGTCGGAAGCTCCCAAGCATTCATCTTATCAATGTATTCCTTGAAAATGCTGTGGCTGCTCACACCCGGCCGGATACGCCCCAAGGCTGTGTTGCGGCACTCTACCAGCTTCTGCCATAGCTCATTCAGCTCCGGCGTTGGTTCACCCACCACCGCTGTTCTGGCGACATCGCAGGTATAATCGTTGACGAGGCCAATAACGTCAATGCGCACCACATCGCCGTACTTTATCTCCCTTTCGGTCGGTCCTCCGTTGAGCATTGGCGTCCGCTCCCCTGACGTTACCGAGGGCATTGTGAGCTTGTCGCCGCCGCCGGAGATGAAGTTGTCCATGATGGTCCGATAAAGGTCGGCTTCGGTCATTCCGGGCCACCAGGTCCGAAGAGAATCATGGCCGACCCGCTCAGCAAGCTGTCCGGCAAAGGTGAGCTTCCGTATCTCCTCTTCGGTCTTGATTATGCGCAGCTTCTTGAGCAGCTTATCTATGGGTTCGATGCGGATGTCGGGCAGAGCCTCGGTCAGCTTTCGGTAGTCCTCTTGGTTTAGGTAGGAGACCTCCAATCCGATGGTCCCTTTGGCAAGACCCATCTCCCGCAGCCGGTCTGCCGCCATCAGAATGGGCACTTGGGTGAACTCGTTGTAGGCTGTCACCCGGCGGATGGAGGACTTCTCCCTGACCAGCTCCTCTTCGACGGTGACAACGATCATCTCAGGCTCTTGGTCCTTGGGCGCCAGCACTATGGCATGGCGGTGCTGGACGATCTTCTGGGATGGCACAAGAACCCCGCTGGTCCAAGCCACATTCTCAGGTGAGATGATCACCATGGCATCCAGCGCATGGGTCTCCATAGCTTCACGTTGTTTGTCCAAGACCGTAGTTGGCATTTTGGCGCCTCCTGCCAGTGAATTATCCGCTAGTCATATGCCTTGGAAAGTAAGGGCAGCCGGTGAATTAGCTGCTAATCATATGCCTTGGAAAACACGGGAGTTTCTCCGACCTGAAGCCCGCTCCTCTCGTTAACTCGTTTGGACTGTTCGCGGGCTTCCCGATAGATCGCCTGCTCATCCAGGTGCAGGACCCTTCGATTTTCCATAACCATAATCCCATCGATCAACACCGTGTCGACGGAGCCCGGAGTGGCGGAATAAACCAAGGTTTGCACAGGGTTATTGCAGGGCACCCAGTCCGGCGTGTTGAGGTCGAAAAGGACGATATCGGCCTTCTTGCCCACCTCAAGGGAGCCGACTTCGTCATCCCAAAGCAGTGCTTTCGCTCCCTCGATGGTAGCCATCCGCAGAGCCTGCTGGGCGGGCACCATAAATGGGTCCATCCTGCAATCCTTGAAGAGCCCCGCTGCCAGGTACATCTGCTGCATCTGGTTGAGGGAACCCGATGCGGCGGCTCCATCGCAGCCCAAGGCAACGGTGACGTTGGAGTCCATCATCTCAGGGTACTTGCCGATATTCGTTGCACCCTTGGCTATCTTCAGCGATGTGCCAGGGCAGAAAGCCACCTTGGTCCCTGCCTCGGCCAGATAACCTATCTCTTCATCTCGAATCGCTACCACATGGGCCAGCGTCAGGTTGGGACCAAGGGCTCCCATCTGTTTGAGACGGCTCACCGGCCACATGCCGTACTTCGCCTCGCTGACCTGTGCTTCTTCGATGGATGAGGCGATGTGATAGGTGGTGCCGACACCCAGCTCCTCAGCCAGGGCCCGGGAACCGAAATGAAGTTCCGGCGAGCAGGGCTCCTTGCCTTCTATGTTCACCCAGACCCGAACGCGGCCCTCCGCCGAATTGTTGTACGTTGTCACGCACCGCCCCAGTTCATCCAGGGCTACATTGTGGTCCTGAAAGAAATGATGGTCGATCATCTCTTTGGTCCAATGTTCAGGAAGCTGGTCCGGCTTGACATCGGCGGCATGGCGTCCGGTTACACAACGAAAGCCAGCTTGGGTTATGGCTTCGACGGTGTTCCCCACATCGTTTTGTGTCCCCATGTCCAAGCAGCATGTGGTGCCGGTCTTGATCATTTCGATGCCAGCCAGCAAAGTCCCGACGTGTTCAGCTTCGGAGTCCACCGCTGCATAGAACGGTTTGGCCCAGTTGAATACCCAAGGTCGAGTGGAGAGCTGGTCTGGGAAAAGGCCCCGGCTCAGGTGCTCCGACAGATGTAGATGAGCATCCACCATGCCCGGCATTGCCAGCTTGTCTTTGCCGGAGATCACCTTGTCGAAGGAGTGGCCGGCGTATTGGCTGTCTATCTGGTCGACAGGACCTACCGCAGCTATTCGGCTTTCGTCGATGACAATGGACTGTTGAGTGAGCACCGAATCCCCAGGATCAACCGTCAGCACTAATTCGATGCCGCGTATCAGAGTGAGACCCATTCTGAGCTACTCCTTGGCTGTCGTGGCGTTTGGCATGTAGGGAATCCGCGGCCTACCCTTTTTTCTCATCGCTGCCCAAGACTCCGGCACGGCCCCAGTTGTCCAAGGAACTCTCCCGTATCACCACATGTAGATGGTCTGGCTTGGCTCCGGCATGTTGGACCATCGCATCGGTGATGGCTTTGACCAAGGCGCGCTTTTGTTCCAGCGTGCGCCCCTCCCACATCTCTACAATGACAAATGGCAACTTTTCATCCTCCGTCCAAAGCTCTCTGAATCAGCAGCTTCATGTTGCTCACTGACTGTGGCGACAGGTGGTAAGTTGAAGTCCTTCAGAAGAGAATTTTTGTGTTGAGGGGCCCCATTGTGGCGGACCCGACCGGATTCGAACCGGCGATCTCAGCCTTGACAGGGCTGCATGTTAGGCCACTACACCACGGGTCCGTAGGAAGAGACGACTGTAGCACGATTGTATGTCTTGGCTAGGTATGTGTCAACGCAGGTGAAATCGGATGGGAGCGTACAGCTCCCAACTAGAATGCTCAACCAATCCCATGATATCCGACGGTAATGGTATCTCCTTCCACCACCACTGGGGTGATGCGCTCGCCGCCGGTTAGCTTCACCAGATCATCGATAGCTTCCGGGTGAAGGGTAACGTCGATCTCTGTGAAATCAACTCCATTCTTGACGAACTCGTCCCGCTGGGTATCCGAATAGTTGCAGTCGGGATGGGTATACATGACGATGGTTGCTGTCTTTTCTTGGGTCAACGGGGCTCACCTCCTGGGAATGTACCCTTGTAGCTCCATTCTACGCTACTACTAAGCACGCTTCAACTTGCCTTGGGGCGCATATCGCCGATGGTCTACACAACGCTGGACCCATCCCCCGTGAGAGCGGAAGCCAGCTGGAGAGACATGGTTACGTCAATCGGTCAATTTCAGGACAAGCGTCGAATCCACCGTCGAAGCTCAGAATCCGATTGGTTCCCGCATTTCGCATCACCGCTACATGCAGGGCATCTCGTGCGGAGAGACCATCTATGGAGGCGAGCAGCTCCTTGGCGGCACGGACCTCAGCCATGCCAAAGTTCAAAACCTCGTCGATAATCGAATCCAAGCTCTCAAAGGCGGCATCAATGGCGTCAGGCCGCTGAATAGCTGTGTATCGGTGGAGTATCTCCTGGTAGACCTCCACGTCGGTGACCAACCGCTCTCCGTCCCGTACCAACTGCGTTAAGGCTGCAATAGCACGGTCCTTGTTCGGATGTGCGGCGCCTACCAAGTACATTGGTACGTTGGAGTCTATGAAGATCACAAGAGGCGTTGCCCCGCTTCAATCTCCCGTAACATGACCTCTATGTCGGCTGTTGGGAACCGGCTCCGCGACGCATCGGCGATGGCGCGCAGCTTGGCTTCCACGGTCCCGGGGTGGTCGATTCTTGCCTTGCGCAACGCTTGGCGGACCCATTCGGCGACAGTCACCCTCTGTCTTCGAGCAACACCCTGGATCTCCAGGTACTCTACCTCATCTAGAAGGACCTGTAGTCGTTTGGACATATTTGCAGTCTAGTTGACTCATGAACAATTAGTCAATCAGCTTGGGGATAGTCTGAATAAGTCCGATTGGATGCGGAGGATCGACGTGAAACCCGTCCCTACAGAGGGGCGAGGTCCCCGCCTTCGCGGGAATGACGGTCTTCAGGCGGCGGGAATGACGGGCTTCAGGCGAGTTGTTCAGAGGTTCCTTATATGTTCACTCACATGACGGTATCATCGCCACTATGGGCCTCTACCAAACAGCTTGGCAAAGAACGAGCGGCGCGGAGGCTTGGACGCATCCATCATCGCCCCGGCATCGCCACCTTCTCCCTCCAGGTACTTTTCGGGGTCACCTTCGAATGCCCGCAGGCAGCCGAGAGCGCAGAAGTAGTAGGTCTGGCCGCGATAATCGGTCTTACCCCCCGCCGGATTGGCTTCATCCACTTCCATCTTGCAAATCGGATCAATTGCCATGAGACACACCTCCTGATTTGGGAGCTTGCCCGTTTTAGGGAACCTCTGAACAACTCGCCTGAAGCCCGTCATTCCCGCCGCCTGAAGCCCGCGTCATTCCCGCGAAGGCGGGAACCTCGCCCCTCTGTAGGGACGGGTTTCACGTTCATCCTCCGCATCCAAGTGGACTTATTCAGACTATCCTTAAGGTGCCTCCTCACCCGAAAGACCGTCGTAGTAATAGGCAGGCCATCAGAGGGAGACCTTAGATTCCTCACTCCGTTCGGAATGACAGAGGGAAGTTCGGAATGACAACCTGGGGATCCCCTCCCCTCATTGTCATTCTGAGACGCACCTCCTTCCTGTCATTCTGAGGGCACCTCCCCCCTGTCATTTTGAGGGGGGCCTCCTTCCTGTCATTCTGAGGGGCGCACCCCGAAGAATCTAAGGAACCTCTGAACAGCTCGCCTGAAGACCGTCATTCTCGCGAAGGCGGGAATCTCGCCCCTCTGTAGGGACGGGTTTCAGGTCCATCCTCCGCATCCAAGGGGCCTTACTCAGACTATCCTTAAGATGCCTCCTTACCCGAAGAGACCGTCGTAGTACTGGGCAGGCCATCAGAGGGAGACCTTAGATTCCTCACTCCGTTCGGAATGACAGAGGGAAGTTCGGAATGACAACCTGGGGATCCCCTCCCCTCATTGTCATTCCGAGGAGCGCCTCCTTCCTGTCATTCTGAGGGGCGCCTCCTTCTTGTCATTTTGAGGGGGCCTCCTTCCTGTCATTCTGAGGGGTCGCCTCCTCCCTGTCATTCTGAGGGGCGCACCCCGAAGAATCTAAGGAACCTCTGAACAACTCGCCTGAAGCCCGTCATTCCCGCCGAGGCGGGAACCTCGCCCCTTTGTAGGGACGGGTTTCACGGCCATCCTCCGCATCCAAGGGGACTTATTCAGACTATCCTTAAGGTGCCTCCTCACCCGAAAGACCGTCGTAGTACTGGGCAGGCCATCAGAGGGAGACCTTAGATTCCTCACTCCGTTCGGAATGACAGAGGGAAGTTCGGAATGACAGAGAGAAATTCGGAATGACAGAGGGAAGTTCGGAACGACAGAGGGAAGTTCGGAATGACAGAGGGAAGTTCGGAACGACAGAGGGAAGTTCGGAATGACAGAGGGAAGTTCGGAATGACAGAGGGAAGTTCGGAATGACAGAGGGAAGTTCGGAATGACTCTTCCCCTGTCATTCTGAGACGCACCTCTTCCCTGTCATTCTGAGGGGTCGCCTCCCCTCATTGTCATTCTGAGGGGTCGCCTCCCCTCATTGTCATTCTGAGGGGCGCCTCCTTCCTGTCATTCTGAGGGGTGCCTCCTCCCTGTCATTCTGAGGGGCGCACCCCGAAGAATCTAGGGAACCTCTGAACAACTCGCCTGAAGCCCGTCATTCCCGCCGCCCCAAGACCGTCATTCCCGCCGCCTTAAGCCCGTCATTCTCGCGAAGGCGGGAACCTCGCCCCTCGGTAGGGACGGGTTTCACGTCCATCCTCCGCATCCAAGGAGACTTATTCAGACTATCCCTAGGTTGCCAGCTTCTGCCGGCGCAACCGCAGGGAGTTGCTGACCACCGTTACTGAACTGAATGCCATTGCCACCCCGGCCAGAACAGGGTTGAGGAAGCCAAGGTCTCCGAAGAAGAAACTTAAGCCGGACGGCACACTTCCCATTTCGCTGAACACCGGATGCAATGCACCTGCCGCCACGGGTATGAGGGCTGCATTGTAGAAGAAAGCCCAGAAGAGGTTCTGCTTGATGGTCCGCATGGTGTTGCGGCTGATCTGCAGAGCGGTTAGTACACCCCCAAGGTCGCCGCTGACCAAGGTGATCCCCGCCGATTCCATCGCCACATCGGCGCCGGTGCCAAGGGCGATGCTGATATCCGCTTGGGCAAGAGCCGGAGCATCATTGATTCCATCTCCCACCATTGCAACGATCTTCCCTTGACGTTGAAGCTCCACCACGGTCTGGGATTTTTGCTGAGGCAGCACATCTGATATCACATGTTCGATGCCCGCTTGGGCGGCAACAGCTTCGGCGGTGGGCTTGTTGTCGCCGGTAACCATGACCACCTCCAAGCCCATCGCATGAAGCTGGGATACCACCGCATGCGCCTCGGGTTTCAGGGTGTCGGCTACACTGATGATGCCCAATATCCGGCCATCGGCAGCAGTGTACATCGGGGTTTTGCCAGCTTCAGCCAGCTTCATTCCTTGAGCTTCCCAAACGTCCGTGGGTACGCCGGCCATCTTCATAAGCTCCAGGTTGCCCACAGCCACGTTGGTCCCATTGACCTGGGCTTGAGCTCCCAAGCCTGGCGCCGCTTCGAAATCCGATGCTTCGACCAAGGGTATCCCCCTCTGCTCAGCTTCCCGGACAATGGCCTTGCCAAGGGGATGCTCGGAACCCACCTCTGCCGAAGCTGCCACCTCCAGCAACCTGCTCTCATTGATGCTTGGGGCTGCCATGACATCGGTAACCGACGGGTTGCCCAAGGTCAGGGTGCCCGTTTTATCCAAGATCACCACATTCACCTTATGGGCTAGTTCCAGTGCTTCGGCATCCCGGATGAACACACCCCGTTCAGCTCCCTTTCCGGTTCCCACCATGATGGCTGTGGGAGTAGCCAGTCCCAAGGCGCAGGGACATGCGATGATCAGGATGGCCACCATCACCATCAGAGCATATGTGATGGAAGGATCAGGCCCCAATAGCAACCAGAAAATGAAGGCTCCGGTAGCTATGGCCAGCACCGCAGGAACGAAGTAAGCTGCTACCAGGTCGGCCAAGCGCTGGATGGGAGCTTTGGAGCCTTGGGCGTCTTCCACCAGCTTGATGATCTGGGATAGTGCGGTGTCGGCGCCCACCTTGGTTGCTTCGAACCGGAAGCTGCCCGTTCTGTTGAGGGTAGCTGCATAGACATGGGAGCCTTGGGCTTTTTCTACGGGCATGCTTTCGCCGGTGAGCATCGATTCATCCACCGATGAGTAACCCTGTAGAATCGTGCCATCCACGGGGACCTTCTCTCCCGGCCGCACCACCAGCACATCGCCGGGAACGACCATATCCAAGGCCAGTTCTTCTTCCCGGTCGTCACGGATAACCCTGGCGGTCGATGGACGTAGATTCATCATCCGGCGGATCGCTTCTGAGGTCTGACCTCGCGCCCTAGCTTCCAAGAAGCGTCCCAGAAGGATGAAGGCGATGATCAGGGCGGCAGTATCGAAGTAAACTTCACCGCCGAAGCCCTCTGCTTCCACCAAGCTGGGTTGGATCGCCAATATGACGGCCAGCACAACGCTGTACCCATAAGCAACGCTGGTCCCCAACGCAACCAAGGTATGCATGTTGGCCCTTCGGTGGCGGAGGGTTCCCAAGCCCGATGCGTAGAACGTCGAACCCGCCCAAAACTGGACTGGGGTGGCTAATGCCCAAAGCACAAAGGGGTAGATGGTCCTATCCATGAGCCCAGATACCCATGGGAACCCGCCAAAGCTTCCCAAGAAGAGAATTATCGCTACAGCCACCGCAAATACGGTTTTACTGCGCAGTTTCTGGATTTCTGTGGTCCTGGCAAGCCGGTCCAGTTCGGCAGCTTCGTTCAGCCCTTTGTCGGCAGACCCTACGACCATGTAGCCGGCATCTGCCACCGCTTCCCGGAAATCCGCTGTTGCAGCCAAGCCGGGAATGTACTTGACCGCAGCTCGTTCTGTAGCCAGGTTCACATCGGCCGAAATAACCCCGGCGACCTTGCGTAGGGCACCTTCAACAAACGACACACATGCAGCACAGGTCATCCCTCCGATGGCCAGATCAGCCCGCTCCAAGGATATGGCATACCCTGCATCGCCAACGGCTTTCACCAGATCATTGGACGAAATAACGGCTCCATCCAGCTGTACCGAAGCTCGTTCGGTCGCAAGATTGACCTGAACAGAACCAATCCCGGGCACCTTTTCCAGCGCACCTGTGACGTGGGTGACACATGCAGCGCAGGTCATCCCCTCAATGGGGAAGCTTACCGGGCGAGAGCTTTTCTCTAAAAGGTTCATGATGCTTTTGGGCGCCCTTAATATCGGCTAACCAGTGGGGGACTCGCCTTAATGGTCAACCATGTATTGCTTTCTTGGAGGTGTCTTCCAGACTACCATTACCGGCATTGGCAGGTACGCATCCTTGGGTTGAAGCAACCTACACCCCTATGATCTTTATCATGGAATGGGCCAGGTGCCCATACTTGGGTTGAAGCGATCTACACACCCACGATCTTTATCATGGAATGGGCTTTATATATACGGTTGATGTTCACCAGCAGCGCGGTGAACTGTTCCACATACTTGGCATTGGTCAGTGCTCCGCCATCTACCGGGCGCAGATGCTCAATCTTGGTGACGAGGTCCATCACATGCTCTTTGGCCGCCTGATGGTCCGAACAGACCACTACATCGCCTTCCATTTGTATATTCGGGTCCATCAGTTCAACGGCGCTGATGTTCTGGAAAGCTGCAACCACTTCCGAGCTGGCCAGAATATTTTGGGCTTCCACAGCAGCAGAGCCGTCAGCCACCTCCAGCGCAGTGGCGCCTTGCCCCCGAACGAAGGACATGGGAGCAACAGCAGTGACCACCACCTTACCTGCAAGGTGGGAAGCAAGCTGCTCCAAGAGCGCCCTTTGACCTTCGTAGGGAATGGTGACAAACGCCATATCCGCTTCCGAAGCGGCAGTATCATTGACATCCCCGGTTATGGATGCTCCGGGGGCCAATTCCAGCAGCGCTTCTGCCGCTTGCTTGGCTCTCTCGGCATCCCGCGATCCGATGATGACCTTCTCCCCTGCCAAGGCGAAACGCAGGGCCAGACCTTTGCCTTCAGGGCCGGTTCCACCAAGAAACGTTAGCACAAAGCAGACCTTTGACTTCTTCTTATCTCCTAATATACCTGCCTGTCCATCTTTCTGAAAGGCCCCTTGCCTAACGGGGCAGCAGCTATATAATGAGTGCAGGTAATCCCCACCATGATGCTACGAACCCCAAAGGGTATGGGCACTTCCCAAACCAGGTAAGATGTAAAAAGGAGGCCGGCACACATGGGTGCAACAGAAAAAATAGCCAAGTGGATAGTGGAAACATCGTATGAAGATATCCCCCCCGAGGTAATCAACGTAGCTAAGCAGTCTTGCTTCGACTGCTTGGGAGTGATCTTGGCGGGATCCGTCCAACCTGTTGGTCAGATCGTTCAGAAGTACGTAGCTGAACAGGGTGGTTCCCAAGATGCAACTGTCCTGGGGTCGGGAATGCGTACATCCTTGTCCAATACTGCCCTAGCCAACGGCGCCATGGGCCATGCCTTGGACTACGATGATTTCGGCGGTTTTGGACATCCCACGGTGGTCACCTTCCCGCCCCTGCTGGCGCTGGGCGAGAAGCTGGGGTCATCGGGCAGGGATGTACTGGAAGCTTATGTGACCGGCGTTGAGCTGGGTATCACACTCCAACAAACAACCAAGTACAATCAGATGGCCCGCGGGTTCCACAGCACCGCTGTCATAGGTCGCATGTCGTCCGCGGCTGCCTGCTCCAAGCTCATGAAACTAGACCAAGCCACCACCACCACAGCCTTGGGCATCGCCGGTTCAATGGCTGGCGGCCTGATACACAACTTCGGCACCATGACCAAGCCCCTACACGCCGGATTGGCTTCCAGAGATGGGCTTATGGCTGCTCAGTTAGCCAGTATGGGGCTGACCTCCGGGGACCAGATCTTCGAACATCCCTTGGGCTTTGCCAACACGATTATAGGCGAGGGCATCTACGATCTGGACGATATGGCTGATAACCTGGGCAACCCGTACCGCACTGCGGAAGCATTGATAATCAAGAAGTACCCTTGTTGCGGCGGCAATCATGGGATGCTGGACAGCATTATCGATCTGATGCACGAACATCAATTCAACTATGAAGATGTGGAGTCGGTGGAGGTTGGTCAATCCTACCTTTCGGTGGTGATGCTCTACACCGAGCCCGACGATGAGTTGAAAGGAAAGTTCAGCGCCCTCTACAACACCGCTTCAGCGTTGGTGGATGGCAAGGTAGCCATCCAGACCTTCACCCCCGAAAAAATCGCCAATACTGCCGTCCAAGATACGATGTGCAAGGTACGCCTGAACGTTCAATCCAAGTGGGAGCAGGGATCCGGAGATTTTCTGGGCGGCACTCCCGTAACCATTCGCTTGAAGGATGGCCGGGTCCTGGAGCGCACCACACCGCGGGATATGATCTTGGGTGGGTACAAAAACCCGTGGGGCTTCGACAATGTTCTGGATAAATTCAGGGTCAATGCGGCGCTGGCATTATCTCCCGACCAGGTGAATTCCGCTGCCGATACTTGGGCCCCCATGGAAGAGATCTCCGATGTTGGCCAAGCTATTAAAATGTTGGTTGCCTAGGAATAAGCAAGAAAGCCATGACCGGACGATTGCAAGGTCCTCCGGCCTAGGGCCTCGGGCCATCGCTCCAGCGGCTTGCCTATTTAGCAGCAAAGTAATGAAGGTCCCGAAACTGCGCTGGCATTGCATCATCGCGGAGAGTTCACATCAGGTCAGCCAGTGTAGATAGAAGGCGAACGCATAGCCGGTCATCGTACTGATGCCAATGTCGACCCACATCCTACAAGACAGTAGCAGCGCCCATAAAGACCGGAACAAGCTACGGCCCGAAGACCAGTCGGTCCATAACTGGTACAGGTTCATCTTGTCGTTTCCTCCCCATTTGGTCCGGCGCTACGTGGACAAGTTCGGCATAGATGGTTCCAAGACCGTACTTGACCCATTCTGTGGCACCGGTACAACGTTGGTCGAGTGCAAGAAACTTGGCATTCCCAGCATAGGGGTCGAGTCGAACCCAATGGCGCATTTCGCCAGCTCAGTGAAGATCGATTGGTCGGTGGGCCAACTTGCACTGCTGGACTACGCTGACGAGGTGGCAGCGTCAACGCGGAAGGCTCTCGATCGCGACAGCATCGACGACTGGAATGGTCTCCCGTTGTTTCAGGCGTACGAGGAGTCCCGAACTCCCATGCGAGGATTACCCCCGGAGCAGTCTAAGTTGCTGCTCAAAAACTCAATCAGCCCAACTCCTCTGCACAAGACACTGGTTCTTCTGGATGCAATAGACAGACACGGTGACCACCAACTCCGGCGGTACGGACGGCTTGCGCTCGCCAAGGCGTTGGTGCACCGGATTGGCAACCTGAAGTTCGGCCCGGAAGTGGGAGTAGGCCAGGTGAGGGTCGACGCCCCTGTGTTGGATGCTTGGCTCGGCTATATGCGTGCAATCGCCCACGACATCAGTATGGTGGATAGCCCTGCTCGGACGCCTGTCCGAGTACTCAAGGCAGACTCAAGGGAGATCGATCAGGTACTGGAGCTGCAATCTGTAGATGCGGTGATCACTTCTCCTCCATACCCAAACGAAAAGGACTACACTCGCACAACCCGCTTGGAGTCTGTCGTACTTGGGCTAATATGCGACAGGCATGATCTGAGGGCGTTGAAGCAGGGACTGGTCAGGTCAAATACCAGGAGCGTTTATAAAGGCGACACGGATGACAGGGAGGTCTCGAAGCATACTGAGATACAAAATATAGCGGAATCCATTGAGCGCCGTCGCGTTGAGTTGGGCAAAACATCCGGCTTTGAGCGTCTGTACCCCAGGGTGACTCAACTGTATTTCGGCGGAATGGTCAGACATCTCGCTTCTATGCGATCTGCTCTTAAACCGGGGTCGAAGCTGGCTTACGTGGTTGGGGACCAAGCCTCTTATCTGCGGATCATGATTCGTACGGGGGCAATCCTTGCCGACTTGGCCCGGTCGTTGGGCTATGAAGTCTCAGGCATTGAACTGTTCCGCACACGGTCATCGACTGCTACGGGTGAGCAGTTGCGAGAAGAAGTTGTCTTGTTGGAATGGCCGGGTAACTGATTATGAGAGGAGAGACAGATTCCTTCTCATAACATCTATTCTGCAATCATTGCGGCGATTTTCGACGCGAAGTTCGAGCCGGGCCAACGCGAGGTAGGCTTCGAACGAGAGGACATTGGCAGGTTCGCAGCCAAACTCGGCGTTGACCCACCAAAAAACTTTGGCGATCTGGTCTACAGCTTCAGATACAGGACAGAGCTACCAGCGTAACAGTTCAGAGTTGAGGGGAAAGTAGTAGGTCATGGCATTCCAAGAGGGGGTTGAGGCCCTTGGCGCGCCATGTCCCAAAGAGGGATGCCAGGGTCATTTTGGTGTCACTGCCCTGTTTGGAGCGAGTGCCGCCGCTAATCTTACGGCTGATCACCAGGTGCCGCAGGCTTCGTTCGGCGGCGTTGTTCTCCGACGGCGCGTTTGGGTGGGACACGAAGACGAACAGCTCCTTGATGAACCGTTCTATGCGCCGGCAGAGCTTGGACTGGGGCGCGGCTTGGTCCTTGAAGAAGGGGCTGCACAGCGCCAGCAGTTCCTTCTCCAAGGTCAACTGGCGTCGCGAGGCCAGCCGGGGGCCATCGGCAGGAACGCAAGTCCTGGCCTTGGCATATACCCGCCGCACCGCACCGGCCCACTGTGCCAAGCCGAGGTCATCAGGATACCAAGCCATGAGCTCATCCATATCCCGCAGCAGGTGTGCCCAACACCGCTGCTTCAGGCCGGGGTAGTGGTTATATGCGGCGTAGAAGTCACTCACCAGCACTCCGCTGAATGCCTCTCCCAACGCCTCGTCCACCACCCCCTTGCCACGACCGCGACGCAGGAAGTACCGCTCCGTGGGAGTGCTGAAGGTCCAAACGTAGCCGTTGACTCCATCCTCACGCCAGCCGGTCTCATCTGCATGCACCACCGGAGAGCCACGAATGCGTTCCAGGGTCTCGGCCACTGCCATCCGGGCCTGTCGTGCCACACTATGAATCGTCTCCACGATGGCGCCCACGCTCAGCTTCAACCGATGCACCGTCTGAAGGTACTGCTGGATGCTCCTTATGGGCAGCCGTCCCTCCTCCCGCAGCGTCACTATCAGGCTCGCAAGGTTGATACCAAGGCGCCGAGGCCCCACTGCCAATCCCTGCAACGCACCACGGGGCACCCGCCGTTTCCGGCATAGCCCACACATTCGAGCCATGAAGACGTGCTCGACCACCTCCGCCGGAACCAACGGAAGCTCGATGACCTCACGAGTCCGCTGTACCCATCCCCCTGCCAGGCCCGTCCCACACTCGGGGCACGACTCCAGAGCATGCACCACCTGCCGCGTGGGTTCCATTCGCTGCCGGGCAAAGCCGTGGAGACGACGCTTCCTTGATCCCTTTCTCTCCGGCTGACTCCCCTTGGCGCGCGGCTTATTGCCCGGCATCCCTGCAGACGGGCCGCCAGTACCCGGACGGGCCTCCAACTCCTTCACCCGTCGCTCCAGCTCGGCGATGATCGTCTGCTGCTTGGCAATAACCTCCAGCAGGGTCTCCCGGCTCGTGGTGCGAAGGTCCACTTCATTGTCCACCCCTCTCGTCTAACACAATCAAACGCCCCTTGCTCCGTACTCTCCACACAGATTCCGAGCAATTCACCTCTCCAACTCTGAACAGTTACCTACCAGCCAGTATCTTGACAAAAGCGCCTGATGGTGAAACCTGGATCATCCGGTCAGCCGGCCGAAGCAAATACCGTTTCGTATTGGTCGCGGACCTACCACCGAAACCCAACCTAAACCTTGCGATCACGAAGGCGCCGGATGCCACGCCGGGAATGATCGCCAAGTACGCTTTCAACGACGAGCAAGCTGTCTTGGCTCGCGTTCGCTACAATCGACTGATCGATATTTTCTTGGGCATAGTTTGCTACTCACTCCAGAGCCACTTTCGGACGACCGTTGCCGGCACGGGTCAGATGGAGACGGACGAGATATACGTTGGAGTAGACAAAAGAGGCTCCCATTATGTGATACCAGTTCAGGCCAAGGGAGGGGGCGACAAGCTAAACAGGGTCCAAATTGAACAGGACATCGCTGTTTGCAGAGAGAAACTCCCATCCCTGATCTGTCGACCTGTTGGAACGCAATTTATGAGTGGCGAACTGATAGCCCTCTTCGAGTTCGAGCAACAGAGCGACGATATCAGGGTGGTTTCGGAGAAACACTATCAGCTCGTGCCGCCTGATGCGGTAACGGATGAGGACCTGACGAGGTATCGGCAACGGTTATCAGCCGAGGTATGAGTGATCTAGTATAGGATATCAACCTGGCCAAGCATGAAGTGAACCTGACCTGAACAATATCTGAGGAGCTGAAGGACAACGACAAGGGATGAGCGTCAATTCCGCCCAGCGCATGGTCCGGCGACCCCGCGGTGAATGATGGCCCCCCTGCTTGGGTCTTGCCGTAGGCTGGTCCTGGCCGAAGCCGGGGTGGAGGCTACCTGAAAGCAGGCATCACCTTCTCAGCGATCAGTCGCAGCGACTTATTCAGCTGATCCGGCGGTATCTGCCCGCCGTAGTTGACTTCAAGGACCACTCCAGAGACGCTCAGCATCTCTTGGTACATGCGAAGCCGGTCTATAACAGCATCGGGAGTTCCATACATCAGCCGGTCTTTTAGCACCTCATCGTAGGGGGTGCGCCCCACCTGTCGGAACCGCTCCGCCAGCTCTGGGCTGGCGGCGGAATCAGCCAACTCTGTGGCAGCGTACTCTATTCCTTTTCTGGTGCTGGCTTCGGGTTCATTTCGAGCTTGGGCAGCAGTATCGGCCACATAGGCGGGAATCCGCAAGCTCACAGGCCCAACCCCTGGGTGCCCTGCTTCTTTCCAAGCTTGCTGGTACTCTTTTACCCGGTCGACGACGCGTTCCATCCCAGCTATGATGCTGACAAATATGGGGTGGCCCAGTCTTCCCATTACCGGATAGGTTTCGGGGCTGGCAACTGCAACCCACACAGGCGGGTGGGGGTTTTGGTATGGTTTCGGGACCACATTGATTCCGTGATAGTGGAAATGCTCGCCGTCATGGTCCAGAATATCATTGGACCAAGCTTTGATGATCACATCCAGAGCTTCCCTGAAAGATGCCCTGGCACTGTCGTAGTCCAGGTTATAACCGTCATAGGAGCGGCGAATCCCCGACCGGCCGACCCCCATGTCGAACCGCCCTTGGCTGATATGGTCCACCGTAGCTGCTTCTTCGGCGACCCTGACGGGATTGGTCAGCGGAAGCACCTGGACTGCCAGCCCGATCCGTATTCTTTTGGTACGAACCGCGATGGCGCTGGCCATAGGTATGGGTGATGCTATTACCGAACGCGCAGGGTCGAAATGGTGCTCTGCCAGCCATACCGAATCCAAGCCCAGCTCTTCCGCTGCGTCAATCTGGGCCAAGGATTCTTGGAAAGCTTCTTGATGGGTCATCCCTTGCCGTATGAAGAACTCAGCGAACAGCCCGAAGTTCATAGCTATCCTCCTCAGCTTGGAACAAAGCCAAGACTACCTTCCGGTTACGTTATTGTCAAACGCTCTGCTTCCCACATCAGCCCTCTTGGATTTGGCAGGATGCTACTTAAATCGCTCCATCACTGTCGATGCAAACATCTCCAAGGATTCGGAGCTGATGGGGTCGGCAAATATCAAGAAGAAGCGGGTGACACCCATATCCACGTAGGTCTGGAGCTTTGCGGCACACTGGTCCGGGGTTCCGATGACCGATTTCTGCACCGAAGCTTCGTAAGCATCGACGGACATCCCAGCAGCATCAGCTCCATCTGCCAGCAGACCCCGGACTTCACCTTCGGTGGCGCAGATCTTCACACGCGTGTTGTGGCTTACCTCAATCTCCTCAGGGTTTCGGCCCACCTGTCTACAATGTTCAGCTAGCATATCCAGTTTGGCCCGGTGTTCATCCGGGGTCATCTCAAAGCCCATGTTGCATATGTCAGCGTGCTTGGCGACCGCTCTAAGCAGATGCACCTCGCCGCGCCCCCCGATGAGCACCGGGGGATGGGGCGCCTGCAACGGCTTGGGCTCACACACAGCATGGTCGAAGGAGTAGAAGCGTCCTTCCAAGGTCAACTGGGGCATGGTCCAAAGCTGCTTGATCGCCGCCGTTGCTTCTTCCAGCATATCCACCCGCTGGGCGGGGTTGGGGAAGGATAGGCCATGCGCCTGATGGTCGTTCCCGTCGCCCCCGGCGCCGATACCCAACTCCAGCCTGCCCCCGCTGATCACATCCAAGGTGGCGCACATCTTCGCCAGTAGACCCGGATGACGATACAGGTTGGCCAGGACCAAGGGCATCACTCGAAGCTTCTCGGTTTCTGTTGCAAGGGCTGTCAGGGTCGTCCAGCATTCCAGAGCCGGAATATTGATCAGATCGTATAAGGTGGCGGAGTGGTAGCCCAAGCGGTCGGCGGTCAGCCATATCCGGCGTAGCTCTTCATAGCTATAGCAGGCATGGTGCACTCGCACCACGAACTTTACATCGACGCTATCCGGCAATGATCGCCACCTCCGGCTTTAGCACATCTGGGAGGAGCAGTAGTGGCGAAGACATTGATGTTTGAGGTATGAAGCATATTCTCGCGTATCTTCAGAAGCCCCCAAAATCGTCCAAGCTGCCGTATAGGTCCTCTATTTGAGATACGCTTGCTTGAGCAGCGATGGATACGGTGTTCTCATCCATCCCTATTCGTACCTGGTCCGCCATTGCTGCGGCAGCACCTTCAGTTACACCTTTGTAGATGAGTAGCAGGCCTTGAGCCAGATTATGAGACCTCTCAGCTGATTCGGCGTTTTCAAAATGCAAAGCCATGTCGATTGCAAAATCGCTATCTTCCTTACCTGCCGAAACCGTCATGCCGGAGATGCCCTGGATGACTGAAGGAAGACCAAAAGAATCCAGGATCGATTGATCATCAACTTGATCGAAAAGGTCATCGGGGAAAGCAACGGACAGTTTCACTAAATCATCGTCCAACTCGTTAAAAGCATCCAAGAGCGGGCCGGTCAGGGCGGGTTCATCTCCTGCCCTAACGTCGATGACCGATAACACGCCAGCCATGTTTCCCAAGAGCAGTGTGTCGTCGCCCAACCAAGCTACTGCCATATCCGTTTGCTCAGCTATCAGGACTCGCACCCCTTTGTATTCTTGGGCGTCCATGTACTCGCCCGACTGCTTTTGCAACGCACTTTCCACCATATCTTGCTGGAAGCTTCCTTTGAGAATCAGATTGAGTGAAGCTTCCTCAGAAAGCTCAGCAAAAAACGTAAAGTTCGTCACATTACGGAAATCGACGCCTATGCTTGCTTCTTCCAGCAACCATTCCAAGAATGGCGAGCCATCGCCCAAGCTTTCCGCCATCGGTTCCTGTGTCGCCTGGGCACGTGGCTCTTCCAGAGGCAGTGGGCTATAGACTGGAGTTTGGTCCGGCAGCAACGGGACGGCTGATTCTTCCATATACCGGAAGCCCCCGTTCAGCAAATCCACTGGGATCAAGCGGAGAAGCTGGTTTATATCGTCATCCTTGAGAATTTCTGCGACCTTGATGCTCCCGATGATGTCTGCATCCGCCGGTGCCAAGGTTGTAACATCTTCTGGTGCACCGGCGCCGCAAGCGGTCGCCAATGACATGACTGCCACCAGTAGAGAAATCCTCAACCAACGGCCGAAGCTGCTCATCTTCATGTCCCGAAACCCGCTTTCCCATGTGATGGATGTGTCTGTGGGTTGCCGGTGGCTGCTCTATCAGAAAGATTCATCCAATGCCCGGACCTGCTCGTCGGTCAGCTTCCAACCCGATCCACCGCAGTTTTCTTCCACATACTCCACCCGGTTTGCCTTTGGAATGGTGATCACATTGGCCCTGGACAAACACCAGTTCAGAGCTACTTGGGCCTTGGTTTTCCCCGTTTCCGTGGCAACTGTTTCCAACGCATTTGATCCTTGTCGTCCGCGTATCAGGGGCTTGCCCGCCAAGGAGCCGCTGGCCAGAGGAGTGTATGCGACAATGGTGACCCCCGTCTCTTGACAGTAGGGGAGCAGGTCTCTTTCGATGTGCCGCTCCCTCAGGTTGTACAGCACCTGATTGGCTACGATTCGATGCTTGGTCATAGCTCCTTGGGCATTTTTCAGTTCTTGTGTGGAGAAATTGCTGACCCCGATGTAGCGGACCTTCCCTTGGTCTACCAGGTCTTCCATGGCGCCCATGGTTTCTGCTATCGGTACATGGGAGTCGGGCCAATGGACTTGGTACAGGTCGATCATATCGACCTGCAGGCGGGCCAAGCTGCCGTTGGCTGCTGCGATGATCTGGTCGTAACGCAGATGGCTGCCCGAGACCTTGGTTGCGAGAAACACCTGATCGCGGCGCCCCTGCAACGCTTGGGCCACCACATCCTCGGTGCCGTATATCTCGGCAGTATCGATGTGAGTTGCTCCAAGGGATACAGCCCGGACCAGTGGTTCTGTGCCGCCGCTGTATCTCCAGGTGCCAATCCCAACCTCAGGAAGGAGCACCCCGGTATTGCCCAGTTCCCGTAGTTCCATGTTACGCTCCATAACTTCTATTTATGGTTCACCGCACCGTGCGGCTATGCCGGATGACGGTACATCCTCTTTCTAACGAAGGGCGCCGCTTATAACACTGCTTCTAAAGCTAGGGCCAGCTCATCGTAGGTGGCAAAGGACTCGAACCGTGCGGTAACGGCGCCTGTCCTGTCGATGACGAAAGACCATTCGGAACTGGGCAAGCGCCATTCCATCACCGTGGGAGATATAACGGCTACATCCAGGTCACCTTGGATCTCGTGGGGGTTATCATAGAGGTCCACATGGATGAAGTTAGCCCGCCCTCGGTACTCCTCCTTCAGCTCCTGCAGCACATCCACCTGGGGTCCGCAGACCGCATTGATGCAGAATGCCGGGCTGGCCATAACCACGACCGTCGGCATATCGTTGTCCAGAGCTTCAGCGATGCTGATCTGGTACAGATCAGCATCCTGTAGGAACCCGGTGGTCAGCTCGCCTATATCATCCACATCATTCAAGGTCTTGCTTTTGCTTCTGACAGCCGGCCCTCCTGTGGCGACGGCCGATGGGACCTCAGCCACGGGGAATCTCAATGTCAGAACACCTTCGATCTCTCCAGGCCCAGGTATGTCCACCTCCAAGCCCCAATCACCGGGTACATCGAAGGAGAGATCTGTTGTGTACAACCCACGGGTGTTGTAGGGCCACGGACGGAAAACCGCCTTGGATGTTTCCTTCTTTCTCTCTGCCGATCCATCGCTGGGGAAGTGGAAGGATGAGACATCCACTTCTGGAAGACGCACCACACCTTGGGGGCCGACAACCACAAAGCCGATGCGGTTGCTTCCCAACCCCAGGTCCGGTGTGGCAAATATCACCTGCAGACCCGCCGGGGACACAGGCCCTGTGACCAGAACAGGGTCTTCCAGCATCCCTTGGAATAATGATGATGAATCAGAAGAACCAGCATCGCCGTCCTTCTCGACACCGGAATCCATGCTTGTGGAACATGCCAAAGCCGTCATGACCGCAAGGGCTGCAAACAGATAGCAGGTCTTCATCCCACTACATGCCCGATTCATAGTATCCGAAGGTGAAAGCATAAAGATCGAATTGGGGAGAGTTGGAGCTTAGCGTCAGGTCGAAGGTGCCGAAGGAAGGTGCATCTACGATCCCGTACAGCCGCGGTTCGTCTATGATCAGAAAGCTGCCCCCATCATCTTCTATAACCACATCTTGCCCCTTGTTGGAACTCGTCAGAGGCTCGCCATCCAAGGTAACTCGCACCTTGTAGGGCTGAGAACTGCCATCTTCGGGCTTGATCACCGCATTGACGGTCCGGGCAGTGAACCTGAGCATTACATAATCTTCGTAGTTCTGGGTTTCCCGTCCGTGCTTCAAGGATTCAGGTCCGTTGAGCCATGATCCTTCCAGGTAGAGCAGGTCGTTTGTGTAATCACCGGGGTCTTCGTAGACCTGGACTATGTCGCGCCCTTTATAGTACTCCTCGTTGAAGACAAATCCTCCCCGACCATACACCCGGTCTCCATATCCCCGCTTGGTCCCGGCATAAAGCTCACGGGTTGGTTGAGAAGAGCTTTCGAGGTACGCTTGGTCCAGTCCTGGCTCTTCCGGGAGGGAATCATCGATTCCTGAAAGGTCCGCCCCAGATTCCATCAGCGCCCCCCGGATCATCTCCTCGGTTTCAGCATAAGCTCCTTCGCCGAAGTGACTGTATCTAATCACCCCATCCTTATCTATCAGGTACTTGGCGGGCCAATAGCGGTTGTCAAAAGCATCCCATGTGTCATAGTCATTATCCAAGGCGATAGGCCATGCGATGCCGTGGTTGGCTGCTGCTTCGGATACGTTGTCGAAGTCCTTCTCAAACTCAAACTCAGGGGTGTGCACACCCAGGATCACAAGACCTGCGTCAGCGTACTTTTCATGCCAGCTTCTGAGGTAGGGAAAGGTACGGATGCAGTTGACGCAGGTGTAGGTCCAAAAGTCCACCAGAACCACCTTGCCCCGTAGACCTTGGAAGGTGAGGGGCGGGGAGTTTATCCATGCCGTTATCCCTGTAATCTCAGAAGCAATCGGCCCCTCGGCGATTCCGGGGGTTTGGGTGGGCGTTTCGGCAGGCTTGGTCTGCGTATCGCCTCCGATGCTTGGAACATCGGTAGAACCTTGATCTGAGTTCGATGAGCACGATATCCCCGTCAGCAGCATTGCGGCGGCAAGGACCAAAAGCAGACCCACGACCTTAATGTTCATAGCTTTTTTCATTGTCGAACAACCCACCTTGGCATGTAGCAGATTTGGTCTTCGGGCCCCTTCCCACACCAAGGGCAGTATGGACCCTTCTGGGACGACTCTTTGGAGACCAGGACCCCAACTCGTTGAGCGGCCCCACCGTAGCTGATATCATACGATATTATATACAAGTTCACCCAGACCTGCTAATCACTAGGAGTACCCTAAACCGCCAGAACGCACCCGCTCGTGAACGGAGAGACCGTGACACCGCTATCGCATGGCTGGAAAATGAAGGGCGTGGACCGGCGGGGACTTTAGGGATAGTCTGAATAAGTCCCCTTGGATGCGGAGGATGGACGTGAAACCCGTCCCTGCAGAGGGGCGACGTTCCCGCCTTCGCGAGAATGCCGGTCTTCAGGCGTCGGGAATGACGGTCTTCAGGCGAGTTGTTCAGAGGTTCCTTAGATTCTTCGGCGTGCGCGCCTCAGAATGACAATGGGGGATGGTGCTCCTCAGGATGACAATGGGGAGGGTGCTCCTCAGAATGACAATGGGAGGGAGTGTGCTCCTCAGGATGACAATGGGAGGGAGTGTGCTCCTCAGAATGACAATGGGAGGGAGGGTGCTCCTCAGAATGACAGGGGGAGGAGGGTGCTCCTCAGGATGACATGGGGGAGGGGTCTCCTCTGGATGACAATGGGGGAGGGTCACTCCGACGCCCCACCGTCATTCCGAACGCCCCCTCTGTCATTCCGAACCGCAGTGAGGAATCTAAAATGCTCCCCCAATGGCCTGCTCCGTTACTGCGACGGTCCTTCGTGTGAGCCAACATCTTAGATTCTTCGGCGTGCGCGCCTCAGAATGACATGGGGGAGGGTGCTCCTCAGAATGACAATGGGGAGGAGGGGGAGCGCCTCAGAATGACATGGGGGAGGGTCACTCCGACGCCCCACCGTCATTCCGAACGCCCCCTCTGTCATTCCGAACCGCAATGAGGAATCTAAAATGCTCCCCCAATGGCCTGCCCCGTTACTGCGACGGTCCTTCGTGTGAGCCAGCATCTTAGATTCTTCGGCGTGCGCGCCTCAGAATGACATGGGGGAGTGTGCTCCTCAGAATGACAATGGGGGAGGGCGCGCCTCAGGATGACATGGGGGAGGGGGCTCCTCTGGATGACAATGGGGGAGGGTCACTCCGACGCCCCACCGTCATTCCGAACGCCCCCTCTGTCATTCCGAACCGCAGTGAGGAATCTAAAATGCTCCCCCAATGGCCTGCTCCGTTACTGCGACGGTCCTTCGTGTGAGCCGGCACCTTAGATTCTTCGGCGTGCGCGCCTCAGAATGACAATGGGAGGGAGGGTGCTCCTCAGGATGACATGGGGGAGGGGTCTCCTCTGGATGACAATGGGGGAGGGTCACTCCGACGCCCCACCGTCATTCCGAACGCCCCCTCTGTCATTCCGAACCGCAGTGAGGAATCTAAAATGCTCCCCCAATGGCCTGCTCCGTTACTGCGACGGTCCTTCGTGTGAGCCAGCATCTTAGATTCTTCGGCGTGCGCGCCTCAGAATGACATGGGGGAGGGGCCGCCTCAGAATGACAGGGGGAGAGGGGCCGCCTCAGAATGACAGGGGGAGAGGGGCCGCCTCGGGATGACAATGGGGGAGGGTCACTCCGACGCCCCACCGTCATTCCGAACGCCCCCTCTGTCATTCCGAACGCCCCCTCTGTCATTCCGAACCGCAGTGAGGGAATCTAAAATGCTCCCCCAATGGCCTGCTCCGTTACTGCGACGGTCCTTCGTGTGAGCCAGCATCTTAGATTCTTCGGCGTGCGCGCCTCAGAATGACAGGGGGAGAGGGGCCGCCTCAGAATGACAGGGGGAGGGAGGGTGCTCCTCAGAATGACAATGGGAGGGAGGGTGCTCCTCAGGATGACATGGGGAGGAGGGGCCGCCTCGGGATGACAATGGGGGAGGGTCACTCCGACGCCCCACCGTCATTCCGAACGCCCCTCTGTCATTCTGAACGCCTCCTCTGTCATTCCGAACCGCAGTGAGGAATCTAAAATGCTCCCCCAATGGCCTGCCCCGTTACTGCGACGGTCCTTCGTGTGAGCCAGCATCTTAGATTCTTCGGCGTGCGCGCCTCAGAATGACAATGGGAGAGGGGCCGCCTCAGAATGACAGGGGGAGAGGGGCCGCCTCTGGATGGCAATGGGGGAGGGCACTCCTCAGAATGGCGTCAGTATCCTGGTCCGAATGACGATGCCAGATAATGATGAGGTCTTAGGGAGCAGAATGCCGGGGAGCACGTTCTTGGTTACCTGCGGGCGATGGAATCTCGTTCGAGTTCCAGCAGATGGGCCTTCCGGTCCAGTCCGCTTCCGTAGCCATGGAGGCTGCCATCGCTGCCGATGACCCGGTGGCACGGGATGACCAAGATCAGCCGGTTCTTTGCCATAGCTTGCCCAGCTGCGCGGGGAGCTCTGGGGTTGCCTGCTTGGGCCGCCAGCCACTGGTAGCTTCGGGTTTCGCCCGGAGGTATGCTGCGGCAAGCTTCCCAAGCAGTTTTGGTGAACTCGGTGACATTGCCCATGTCCAGTGGGAGCACGTCCAATGCTTTTTCATCCCCACCCAAGTAAGCTTCGTACACAGTGCGAATATCGTCCAAGGCAGCGGGGTCTTCTTCAGCGTCCAGTCCCTCAGGACCCAGTTCTTCGACAGCTAATTCCGGCGTATCTTTCAGAGTAGCCCGACGCAACCCGTTGGGAGAAACCAAGGCTGCAATCCATCCCAGGTTCGTATTGAAGACAGCAAATTTTAGTGCGTTCATCGTTCTGCCCACCATAGTTTTGGTTGTGTAAAAGGGGAACTGCGCGTAATACTATCGGATGATACATCGTATTAGCAACCTAAGGAACCTCTGAACAACTCGCCTGAAGCCCGTCATTCCCGTCCCCTGAAGACCGTCATTCCCGCGAAGGCGGGAACCTCGCCCCTCTGTAGGGACGGGTTTCACGTCCATCCTCCGCATCCAAGGGGACTTATTCAGACTATCCTTAGATTCCTCACTCCGTTCGGAATGACAGTAAGGGGGTTAGGAATGACAGTAAGGGGGTTCGGAATGACAGTAAGGGGTTACGGAATGACAGTAAGGGGGTTACGGAATGACAGTAAGGGGTTACGGAATGACATGATGGGGAGGCGCCTTTCCGCGGATCACCACATCCGCTTTCTGGAATAGAAGTGCCGCATTATTACCGCCACGCTGCTTATCGCCAGCAATACAGCAAGAAGGACGATCATCCCGCCGGCTGCATTTTGTTGGAACCCGGGCAGAGGCCGGCTGATCCAGCTATAGACCTGGATGGGTATCACCGTAAACGGATCCGTGGGGCTTGATGGAGAAAAGAAAACGGATGTGAAGGCCCCGATGGCTATCAGCGGGGCTGTTTCACCTATGGCCCTGGCTAACGCAAGAATGACCCCCGTCAGGATGGAGGGCATAGCTGCGGGAAGGACCTGAAATCTGACTGACTGCCATCTGGTAGCTCCCAAAGCCATGGCAGCTTCCCGGATGGATGGCGGCACTGACCGCAGACCTTCCCGGGATGCAACGATGATGATGGGAAGGATCAGAAGGGCCAAGGTCAGGGCCCCGGCGATGATGCTGGGCCCCATCCTCGCCCAGTAGACGAAGACGGCCAGCCCCAGCAGCCCGTAGACCACCGAAGGTACGCCCGCCAGATTGCTGATGTTGATTTCGATCAGCTTGGTGAAGAGATTTCTGCGGGCAAACTCCTCCAGGTATATTGCTGCTCCGACACCGACGGGAACAGCAAAAGTAGCCGTTAGAAACATCACCCACAAGGTCCCCAGCAGGGCTGATTTTATCCCGGCATTTTCTGGGTGTCGGGATGGAAAGCTGCTGAGGAAATCCCAGCTCAGGGCTCCGATTCCATCGGACGTCACCGTGTACAGAAGCAAGCCCACAGCAAACACGCCAAAGGCGGTGGATGCCATGGCCAAGCCCAAGAAGGATCCTGCCGTTATTTTGGATAATCGCCGGCCCTGTCCACCGCTTCTCAGTTTTGGAGGGGGCGGGATCATTCGTACACCTCTCGGAACTTGGACAACAGGGCTTGGGCCAGCAGGTTTATGCACAAAGTGAACACAAAGAGCAGCATCCCCACAGCAAAGATACTTTCGTATCCAATGGTCCCTCTGGGAGTGTCTCCCGTTGCCACCTCCATGATGAAGGCGGTCATGGTTTGCATTGCTTCAAGGGGATTGTGGGACAGATTGGGTATTCCGCCCGCAGCGATGGTTACGATCATGGTTTCTCCCACAGCACGGGCAAGAGCCAGGAGACCCGCTGCAAACACACCCGAAAGGGCAGCCGGTATCACAACCCGGACCGCCACCTGAAAGCGGCTTGATCCCAAGGCGTATGCACCCTCTCGCAGGTTCGACGGCACAGCCCTCATCGCATCGTCGCTTAGAGATACGATCATTGGAATCAGCATTATGCCCATGGCAACGGAGGCGGTCGCAGCATTGAATATGGAGTCGGTCTGGAAGATGGGCTTGACGATGTTCGGGCTTATAAAGGAGATGGCAAAGAACCCGAATACCACCGTCGGGATCCCAGCCAGAATTTCAATGGTGGGCTTAATCGCAGACCGCACATTATCGGGTGCGTATTCGCTCAGATATGTTGCCGTCAAAAGACCAATGGGGAAGGCAAAGGCCAAAGCTATCCCAGCGATCAGAACGGTTGCCCCCATGAGGGGAAGCACCCCGTAGCTCTTTACCGAGAATAGGGGGGCCCATTCTGTCCCCGTCAGAAAGTGGAGGATCGATACCCCTTGAAAGAAGGGGATGGCCTCCGAGAGCAGGATTATTATTATCCCGACGGTTGTGACAATGGATAAGGAAGCACAAAGAAACAGGATAAACAGGATGGGCGCCTCCCGCATTTGCCGCTGGAGGCGCCTTCTACTTGGCTGTGTTGGCTCCACCTGTGCCACTGGGCTATTGTATCCTACTCAGCGCCTCGGTGATGGGCGTGCCCGGTTCCACCTGGTTGAAAACGGAGCCGGTGGTGCGGCTGCGGACCCGGTCCAGCGCCCAGCTATACACTTCCGAAGGCAGGGCCACATAGCCGACCTCGGGCACGATGGTGGGAGCGTTGGCAAGGAAGTACTCGACGAATGCAACCAGTTCAGGGCGTTGGTCGAGGAGGTGTGCCGTGACGTATATGAAGACAGGTCGGGCCAAGGGCTGGTAGGAACCGTTTTCAACCGATGCCGTAGAAGGTTCCACGCACTCCCCGGTGGAAGGGTTCTCTATCTGTAGACCCTTTACGAGCTCGCTGTACTGGAGGTAGTAAGCCAAGCCGAAGTAACCGATCCCGCCCCGGGTGCCGTTGACGCCTTGGGCAATGAGGGGGTCTTCTTCGGTGGCAAGGTCCAGGTCGCCCCTGTGGGAGCCTTCTTCACCAACGATGGCGGCGGTGAAGTAGTCGAAGGTGCCGGATGCGGTGGTGGGGCCGTAGAGGCGGAGGTTGGAATCCGGGAACTCGCTTCTGACCTGGTCCCAGTTGGTGACGGCGCCGTGGGCATCGGGGCCGAATATGCCCGCCAACTCCTCCACGGAGAGGCAGGAAGCCCAGTCGTTGTCGGGGTTTACGACGACGGAGAGGGCGTCGAAAGCCACGGGGACCTCTATGAGCTCGATGTTGGATTCAGCACAAGAATCCAGTTCTGATTGTTTGACGGGCCGGGAAGCATCGGAGACCTGGGTTTCGCCAGCGCAGATTGCGCGGAAGCCGGCGCCGGTGCCGGTGGAAGCTACATTGACCCTGACATCGGAGTGGAGCTTGCTGAACTCTTCACCCATAGCCTCGCTGATTGGGAATACGGTGCTGGAGCCAGCTACGGCGACGGAGCCGCTGAGGCCATCCACTGGCATCGTTGTCGAGGCGGGCGCCAGCTTGGTTGCGGCTGAGGAGTTGGTGAGGTCGGGCGTATCAGAATCACCGCCACAGGCAGCCAATAGCAGCGCCAACATGGACACTGCCACAACTCCCAGAATCCGCATCCCCCGCGGTCCCCTTGTCTTAAGGTTCATTCTTACTCCTTCGTTATATCAGAGTATGGATATAGGGTATTCCATGCAGGCCTGCCGATTTTTAAGTAATGTTGAACATAGCGTTAAGGTTCAGTTAACGTGCTGTTAATACAGAACGATGTTTTGGCTGTTGCCAGTCCATGTGGGTCAAGCACAGGTGCCTGTAGCAGCTACTGTGAACCTTTCCTGATGGGCGTAGCTTGAATTTGGTTTCACCGTCGCCTTCTTCTGAGGGACCTGTTCACCTTCAGCCATCACCAAGAAGTCTAAGCCGTTGGCTTCGCCAGCTCCCCGGTCTCTACGGTGAAAAACACGCCGTCAGAGCGGGCCGAGTGCACATGAAGGTCTCCACGGCTGTGAGGCCACGGATTGGCAGCTACCGGCAGGGATTCTCCAATGAAAGATGTTATCGAACGGTCTGCGTGTTTAGGGAACCTCTGAACAACTCGCCTGAAGACCGTCGTTCCCGCGAAGGCGGGAACCTCGCCCCTCTGTAGGGACGTGTTTCACGTCCATCCTCCGCATCCAAGGGGACTTATTCAGACTATCCTTAGATGCCGCCTGTCAGGTTTCAGGGGAACACAAAACGGCGGCGCCAAGTAAAAGGCACCGCCGCTGACACCTTCGACCACGCTTGGCAAGCTTACGGAAGTTGCCGATGCTTTCGTGGTAACGGTTCACCGCCCTGCTTGTAGTCCCATGACCATAGTTTGGGGGGTGTTCTTTAATCTCGCTTTATCCGAAGGTTAAGCCCTGTTGATCATTGGCAAACATAAAGCCCCCACGGCAAATGATAGCTTTAGCCAAGCCGGTGATTTAAGGGAGGTTAGCTTGCGCTGGGAATGGTGAAGCTGAAGGTAGCCCCTTGGCCTTCTTGACTTTCTGCTGCCACCTCACCCCCGTGAAGCTGGACCATATGTTTGACGATAGCTAGTCCCAAGCCTGTCCCGCTATCGTGCCGAGACCGGTCCACCTTGTAGAAACGCTCGAAAACATGGGGCAAATGTTCTCTGGGTATACCCGCACCTGTGTTCTTGACCCGGACTTCAACAACGGACTGACGAATGCCTGCCAGTACGCTGATATCGCCCCCTTCAGGTGTGAACTTGATGGCATTGTCCAGCAGGTTGACCAGCACCCGGCGCAGATTTTCTTCATCTGCCATCACCGGCGGAAGTCCCTCTGCAGGCACGACAAGAAGGGTAATCCCCTTTGCGTCCGCCCACTCCGAGCAGCTGTTCCTGACATCTTCCAACAACGGCTCCAGCTCCATGGGATACAGGTGCAACGGCATCTGGCCGCTTTCCAGTCGAGATAACTCCAGCAGATGATCGGCCATGCTGATCATCCGGTCAGTATCTCTGTGAATGCGGCTGAGGAAGTCCTTGGCCGTCTCAGGTTCTGCGAGGGCGCCGCTTTCCAAGGTTTCCACCACAGCCTTGATGGAAGCCAGGGGACTCCGAAACTCGTGGGATACGTTGCTCACAAATTCTTTGCGGGTAATATCCACTTGACGTATGCGAGTGAGGTCGTTCAGGGTCAGAATGACCCCGTTTGAAGGTGGATTATCTCTGAGGGGAATGGCGATTGCGCTGACAAATCTGCCCTGAGATAGTTCCAATTCTTCGTACTGAGGTTGTTCCGTTTCGATTGACCGGGCGACCAGGGACTGAATCTCGATGTTACGGGCAACTTCGATAAACCGCCTGCCCAAGAAATCCGAAGTATGTACATTTAGCAGGTTTCTGGCCACCTGGTTCAGGAGAACGATTTCGCCCGCCGGAGCTATCATAACCACACCGTCGGCCATGGTTTCCAATATGGCAGAAAGCTTGTTACGTTCGGCAGCCAGCTCTTGAAAGCTGGTTTTGAGAGTTCCGGCCATGGTGTTGAATGTGGCCGCCAACTCCCAGGTTTCATCCTCCCAAGGCGCGTAAACCCGGTGTTCCAAATCTCCTTGGCTTAGCCGGCGTGCTCCTTCGGCTACTTTCCGGATGGAGTTCGAGGTGCGGTTGCCCACCAGGTAGGCCAAACCCAAGACCGAAAAGGTCGCAGCCAATCCGCACAACGACACTATGATGAGGACTGCGGCCATGTTGTCCCGGAACTGTGAAGCGAGCAAGGAGATCAGTATGCTGGCGACCAACATGCAAGCAAAGACAAGGCCGCCGGAAGATAGGGCAATGCGCCACTGGAGAGATCTGGGTAGTCTCATGTTTGGAAACGATAACCTACCCCACGGATTGTGACGATCCTTTCGGGGTTTCCGGGGTCCAGTTCGATCTTTTCCCGCAACCAGCGTATGTGCACATCCACGGTGCGGGTATCTCCGATGTAATCCTGCCCCCACAGACGGTCGAGAATCTCATGTCGTGTGTAGACCTTCCCTTTATTTGCCATCAGAAGGGTAAGAAGTTCAAACTCCCGTGGCTTAAGATCGAGTTGAGCGTCCCTCAGTTTGACCAGACGGCTGGAGGTGTCCACCTCCAGATCGCCCGCTCTCAGGACCTTGGAGCTTCTATCGCCGGCGCTGTAACGTGGTCGCCTGAGCAGCGCCCGTATCCTGGCGAGGACCTCCCGCATACTGAAGGGCTTGACCACATAATCATCAGCCCCCAACTCCAGACCCACAACCTTGTCAACCTCTTCTGCCTTGGCTGTGAGCATGAGTATCGGTACATCGCTGGCGCTTCGGATGTGCCTGCACACATCCAAGCCATCCATCTTGGGGAGCATGATATCGAGTATTACCAGGTCGGGCCGCAGGTCTGTTGCTATGGACAACCCAAGCTCGCCATCGGAAGCTGCCGATACATCGTAGCCCTCTTTGGACAGGTTGTATCTAAGGGCTTCCAGCAGGTTGTCTTCATCTTCCACGATCAGGATCTTTTGGCCTGGCACCCTCGCCTCCGGTGAGCATGTCCTTCTTACAACAAGACCAAGCTAGTGCATCTCAGCTTGGATACAACCCTTGCCCAGCATCTGTTCCAAGCGCCCTTGCAGATCGGAGCAGTAGCTGGTGGTGATGGTTGGCATCTCAAGTCGGACCCGTTTGCCATTGGTGACTATATCCAACTGGAACCGGTCTGCTCCCGGATACTCCAGAACCACGGATATCGCTTCCTTGAGCAGTTGGGTATCTTCTTCTGCATCCTCCGATTCGACCATGGTGAGCAGGACCGCCCCCAGTTTTTCAGGCTGATCTGGAGCTTGTGCCGCAGCTTTATGGTTGGAGGAGCCGTTTTCCGATGCCACCGAGCACTCTTCGATTTCTGGAGGCGACTTTCTGTCGGCAGAGCCATCGGGGCTTCTGGGCGCTTCGTATAATTTGCCCTGCTCACAGTGAATGGAAACCTCATCGCCCCGGGACCGCACCTTGCCGGTGACTTCCAGAAGGTTGCCGTCCTGCCAGATGCTGCGGGTGCGTTCAAGAACATCGGGCCATGCAATGACCTCAATGCTTCCGTAGAGCATCTCCAAGGTGGTCACCATGTATGGTTTCTGTTCCCGGGTATATCTTTGGGATGTGGAAGACACCTGCCCAAGGATGGTCACCCTCTGAGTATCCATATCTCCGTCCAGCTGATCTCGAGAGGTGATTGCTCCTCCCGCATCCACCAATGCAACCGCCGACAACGAGTTTTCAGATAAGGGAACCCCCAGCAGCTCCTTCTCCCACGCCACCTTTTCGTTGGGCGATGCTTCTTCCCCGTTCAGGGAAATGCCTGGCCCGGAACCGATATCAGCTGCTGCTATATCGAACATGCTGGATTGGCCTGATTCCCGCCGGTTGGCCTCCCTTTGGGCGAAAGCCAGTAGCTGTTCAACGGCTTTCAGCAAAGCGGGCCTGGACCCGAAGCAGTCCAGAGCGCCGACCTTGATCAGACTTTCCAGCACACGTCTGTTGAGGCTCCTAAGGTCCGCCCGGGTGCAAAATTCATCAAGGTTTCGATAGGGCCCGTTCAGATGTCGTTCTTCCACTATGGGGTGTACGGCTCCCTCTCCCACGTTCTTGATCGCCGACAAACCGAACCGCAATGCTGTAGCTCCATCGTCATTCTTGCTGATGGTAAAGAGAACGTCGCTTTCGTTGACGTCGGGAAGCAGCACCGGGATACCCATGCGGAAGCATTCGCTGATAGCTCCGGCCGTTTTGTCCGGGTGGTCCAAGCGGGCATTCAGGACCGAAGCCATGTATTCGTAGGGATAGTTGGCCTTAAAGTATGCGGTCCAGTAGGAGATCAGAGCATAGCTGACGCTGTGGGCTTTGTTGAAGGCATAGCCGGCAAAGGGTTCTATTAAGCTGAACACCTCCTTGGCCAGCTCCTTGGTAAAGCCTGTGCTTATAGCCCCTTCGATGAACCGGTCCTCCTCTTGGCTCATAAGCTCAGCGATCTTCTTGCCCATCGCTTTTCGCACTATGTCGGCGCCACCCAAGGAGTAGCCGGCAAATGCTTGGAGGATCAGCAGCACCTGGTCTTGATAGACGATCACACCATGGGTTTCTTTCAGCAGCTCTTCCAAGCTCGGATGGGGGTACTTGATGGGAGCAAGTCCATGCTTGGCGCGAATAAAGGTCTCGATGTGTTCCATGGGGCCTGGGCGGTACAGTGCGATCATCGCAGCTATATCGCCGATGGATGAGGGCTTCAGCTCCCTTATGTACCGTTGCATACCCGCACTTTCCAACTGGAAAACGTCGGTGGTCTTCCCAGAGGACAGCAGATCGAAGGTCTTCCGGTCATCCAAGGGCAATTTGTGAAGGTCGATATCGTGGCCTTGAGTTTGGGCGACCATCTTGATCACCCGGTCCAATATGGTCAAGCTGGTGAGTCCAAGGAAGTCCATCTTGATAAGACCAAGCTTGGCTACGGGGTCCATAGCGTACTGGGTCATCAGGATGCCGCTGGATTCATCTCCCCGGATGGGCTTTTGCAGCGGGACATACTCGGTCAGAGGGTCGCCGGATATGACCACCCCCGCAGCATGGGTGCTCACATGGTGAACGGTCCCTTCCAGGCGCCGGGCTGTATTTACAAGGTTGCGGACCGGTTCATCGGTGTTGTAAACCTCCTTGAGCTCGCTGCTCACCTCAAGAGCATCTTCCAATGTGCGGCTCTTGAACGGCACCAGGCGAGCAACCCGGTCCACATCCGAATATCCCATCCCCAAGGCCCGGCCCACATCCCGCAGGGATGCTTTGGCTCCCAAGGTCCCGAAGGTGATGATCTGGGCAACCTTATCCCGTCCGTAGCGTTGTGTGACATAGGTCAGGACTTCATCCCGGCGGTCATCTTGGAAGTCCATATCGATGTCGGGCATCTCTTTGCGTTCGACATTCAGAAAGCGTTCGAAGACCAGCTTGTACTCAAGGGGATCGACCTCTGTCACACCCAGACAATACAATGCCAAGCTGGCGGCTGCGCTGCCCCGCACACCAAAGAGGATGTTGTTCTTGTGAGCAAAAGATATGATATCCCACACCACCAAAAAGTAGTTGGGAAACTGGGTTTCTATGATAACTTCCAGCTCATATGCCAGCCGTTTTTCTGCTTCGGGTGAAGGATCGGGGTAGAGCTTGTGGAAGCCATCCCAACAAAGCTGGTTCAGGTACTCTTCCGATGACAATCCATCAGGGGCAGGATAGCTGGGCAGATGAAGTTCATCTGTGACCAAGCTTACGTTGCACATATCAGCTATGAGCTGGGTGTTCTTCACCGCTTCGGGGTACTTTTCGAAGATTGCTTCCATCTCATCAGAGCTCTTCAGATAGTAGGAATCATCTTCCATCTTCAGACGCTTCTCATCGTAGATGGTGGTGTTCGTGTGAATGCAGATCAGGACATCCTGGATGCTCGCTTCATTCTTATCTACATAATGGCAATCGTTGGTAGCTACAAGGGGGAGACCAAGCTCTTGAGATAGCTTGACCAGGCCTTCGTTGATGGCGGGCAGTTCATCGATGTAAGCATGTTCCTGTAGCTCCAGGTAGTAGGAGCCTTCCCCCACAAGGTTGCTGTACCATAGAGCAGCTTCGCGTGCATCATCCCAACGCCCTTCGCTCAAGGCCCGGGGAACCTCGGCGGTGGGGCAGCCCGAGAACAGGACCAGACCCTCGTGGTACTGTTCCAGAATCTCACGGTCTATGCGCGGCCGGTAGTACTGGCCCTCCAGGTGCGCTTGGCTGACCAATCGCATAAGGTTCCGATAGCCCTGATTGTTCTTGGCCAGCACGGTCAGGTGATAGGGACTTCGTTCCGATGGGCTCTTTTCGTGGCGGCTGGTGTGGGCAACATACACCTCGCAGCCTATGATGGGCTTGATGCCAAGCTCCCTGCACTGGGTGTAGAACTCCACCACGCCATAGAGGGAACCATGATCGGTGATGGCAAGGGCTTCCATACCCAAATCTTTAGCCCGGGCTACAAGTTTGGGAACACGGGAAACCCCGTCCAGCAAGCTGTATTCGGTGTGGACATGGAGGTGGGTAAACATATCTGACGAAGGATAAGTTATGCTACGTTGTGGTTGGTGTCAAGGCAACTTTCGGCCAGTTCGCCACCCAGTTTCGACGAATTGCCGTGCCGTCCGTTCCAGCAGATTATCAGGGTGTAAAATAACGGCATCCACCCAGATGTACCAGCCAAAACCACCAAGCTAGGGAGCGAGCTCATGGTATCAGAGAGGCCGGCAGACCTTGTGCTCAGGGGCGGTCCCATACTGACGGTTAACGCCAAGGATGAAGTCGTGGAAGGGGTGGCCGTCACGGGCAACGCCATCGTCGCGGTGGGTTCTTGGGAGGAGGTGAGTTCCACGGTAGGACCGTCCACCAAGGTCATCGATTTGCAGGGCCGTTCTGCGGTGCCGGGTTTCATCGAAAACCACATCCACATGACCAATTCCAATCGGCGGACATGGCTGGAGCTGGGTCCTGGTTCGGTGAGCTCCATCTCTGAACTGCAGGAAAAGGTAGCTGAACGGGCAAAAGATATGGAACCCGGTCAGTGGATATGGGCTCATGGGTACCACCCCGAGCGATTGCAAGAAGGTCGTCATCCCAACAGGCATGACCTTGACCCCGCCTCACCCGAAAATCCGGTAGCCATCGTTCACAGGGAAGGTATGGGGTGGACTTTCAACACCTTGGGCTTGAGGCGTATCGGAGTTCAGGATGATACGCCCGATCCTCCGGGCGGGCCTATGCACCGCGATTCCAGAGGCGCCCCCTTGGGCCCCATGTTCGATAACACCAGAGCTGTTTTCGTAAGGCCCAACCTGCCCAAAAACACCGATGAAAGCATACTGGAAGACTACCGGTGGATGTGCGACAGGATGAAAGCCAACGGCATTACCAGCGCCTCCGAAGCGGCGATCCGGTCCCCCCAAGAAACCCAAGCATGGCAGCAGCTTCGGAATGACGGCGCCTTGTCCCTTAGAGTCAACCTGGGGCCATACCCCCTGGAAGGATCCGACTGGAACCTGGAGGGCGCCGGGACCAAGATGCTGGAGGCCGGCCTTCATACCACCTTCGGGGATGAATGGATCAGGCTGGGTTCTCTAACCTACGGCGTGGACGGCGGGGTGTTCGGGCAAACGGCTGCCCTCTTCGAACCCTACTCCAACGATCCGCAAGGCAAGTATCTGGGAAGTTTCCGGGTAACCACGGAGGTGGCTGAAGCTTTCTGCGCCACCGCCCACAACAACGGATGGCAGATCTCGGCGGTCTGCCACGGAGATAAGGGGGTGACCAAGGCAGTGGATGCCATCGAACGTGCTCAGCACAACCGCCCCGGCCGCAATGTGCGCCACCGGTTGGAACATGCTTATCTGTGGAATGATGTGCTGCCCCAACGCATCGCCGACCTGGGGATCATCTGGAACACCCAAGCTTCGGTTATCGCCGGGCTTGGCCGCTGGGGCACCTTGGAACCTTGGGGGGACCGGCGCCGGTATGCATTCCCCATCAAGACCGCCCTCAAGCACGGAGTCGTCATCTCCGGCGGTTCCGACTGGCCGGTTAGCGATATGAACCCGATGATCGGAATCCATTTCATGGTCACCCGCAGGCTGGAACCTCTGACCGATGGTGAAACCCTAGCTCCCGAAGAAGCTATCAGCGTGAAGGAAGCTGTACGGATACACACCTACAACGGCGCATACACCACCTTCGAAGAAAAGATCAAAGGCTCCTTGGAGGTGGGCAAGCTGGCAGATATTGTGGCGCTATCCGAAGATATACTGGCTATTTCGCCGGACCGGTTGAGGGATGTGCGAACGGATGTAACTATCCTGGATGGCCGGGTAATATATGAGAGGCAGTAGCTTTCAGCCGGCGTCCGCTTGGTGCGCCGGCTGTGGGCCGCCTGCTATGATATCCGGAAAAAAGTAGCTGCATTATCCCAGAGAACCTTGCCTTTGGATTCATCAGAAAGCAGGGGATCAGCCAAGAAGGCATCCATCTCATTGGGAAAATCCGTTAGCTCAGGATGAGGGTACTGGCTTCCCCATACCAAGCAGTGGTCTCCCACTTCCGCCAGCACCTCGGGCGTGGTGCGCTCCCCCGGTTCCACCGCCACAAATCCTTGGCGCTTGAAAAGTATGCTTGGGGCTTCGGTGCTGTTGGATTCGGTTCCGAAAGGTCCGCCCCAGTGTTCATCGACTCGGTCCAGCCAGTAGGGAAGCCATCCCGACCCCGAGCCAAAGTATCCCACCTTCAGGTCTGGGAACCGTTCCAGCACGTTATGGCCCATGAAAGACATGAGCGCAAGCATCATCTCAAAGGGGTCCAGTACGCCTTCTTGGCCGAATACCGAGTCCTGACGGTCTTCGCCAAGTTGATGGAGCACGCTTCCCCGACCTTCATGCAACAATATGGGAACGCCCAAGCTCTCAGCCTCCGCATATATCGCATCATAAGCCGAGTCATGGAGCTTGCGTTTGAGCAAAGGGTTGGGACGCATGTAAACCGCCACAAATCCCAGGTCTTGGACAGCCCGGCGAAGCTCGGCGATCGCTTCCTGTTCTCCTTGAAGGGGGACCAGCGCAACCCCCTTCAGCCTTCTGGGGTCTGTTGCGCAATAGCTTTGCAGCCAGTTGTTATAAGCCCTGCATAGCGCTGCCGATAGTGCGGTATCTACGTGGTCGGCCCAGATGATATACATGCCCTTGGTGGGAAGCAATACTGCTACATCGACGCCCTCTTTGTCCATATCTTGAAGGTGAGAATGGGCTGTAAACCCAGAGGCCAGGGCATCAGCGAAGGTCCGCTTGTACGATGGACCCTGAAGGTAGTCGGGCCGGGGGTTCGCAACAAGTCTATCTTTGACGACGATGGATGTGCCGTCATCGCCCATCTTGACCTGCCCTTTGAATTCAGGTTCGAGCCAAGTATCCCACAAATCAGTGGGTTCCATGACATGGCGGTTGGCATCGATCACGTGGAATTGGCCTTTCACAGTACCTCCTAGCGAGCTACGGAGCCTTCAGCTTTGGGCTTACCGTATAGCAGCAGTTGGGCTTACCGTACAGCAGTATTTGGGCTTACCGTATAGTAGTAGATAGTAGTAGTGCCAGAAGCTTGCGTCAAGTTTACGCCCCCTCCTCCCCGTCATTCTGAGGAGCGCACTCCGAAGAATCTAAGATGCATATGCTCACACGCCAGCTCGTCGTAGTAATGAACCAGCCATCAAAGGAAGACCTTAGATTCCTCACTCCGTTCGGAATGACAACGGGGGGCTGTCGGAATGACAATAATAAATTGTCATTCTGAGGAGTGCCCGCCTCCCCCGTCATTCTGAGGAACGCCCCCCTCACCCCTGTCATTCTGAGGAGGGCACTCCGAAGAATCTAAGATGCAGGCTCACACGCCAGCTCGTCGTAATAATGAACCAGCCAGCAAAGGAAGATCTTAGATTCCTCACTCCGTTCGGAATGACAACGGGGGGCTGTCGGAATGACAATAATAAATTGTCATTCCGAGGAGCGCCTCCCTCCTCCCCCTGTCATTCTGAGGAGCGCACGACGAAGAATCTAAGATGCCGGCTCACACGCCAGTTCGTCGTAGTAATGGACAGGCCATCAAAGGAAGACCTTAGATTCCTCACTGCGTTCGGAATGACAACGGGGGGTTCGGAATGACAACGGGGTGCTGTCGGAATGACATTGGGGGGACACTCGGAATGGCAGTTTGTTGATGTTATTCTGAGGAGCGCCCTCCCTTCCCCTGTCAATCTGAGGAGCTCCCCTCTGTCATTCTGAGGAGCTCCCTCCGAAGAATTTACGGTGGTGGCGTACATGGCGGGTGGTGCAGGGATGGACAGCGCCTAACGGCGGGCCAGCCATCTCAGCTACAGTTTCGCATGGTGAGCAGTTCGGAGTTGTGATATACTCCGAGCCACCCTTTTCTTACGATACTGAAGGTGGTTATTTTGTCTCAAGGGGAAAATGATGGCCGGGGAGATTAGCTCTATCGACGGGGGCGCCATCACCTCGCCTGGAGGGTTCTTGGCTGGTTCAACCTATGCCGGCATCAAGACCTTTGCTCAAGATAAGATGGACCTGGGGCTTCTTACATCCAGGTCACCCTGCATCGTCGCCGGCATGTTCACCACCAGCTCGATCAAGTCCCCGTCCGTGACCATCAACCAAGACCGCATTGCCACCGGCGGAAGGTTCTCAGGGTTGGTGGTAAACAGCGGCATAGCCAATGCTTGTGTGGGCGAACAAGGGTACATCGACGCCCAAGACGCTACGGCTGAAGCTGCCCGCCACCTGGGTTTGCAGCCTGAAGAGGTGCTCATGGGAAGCACCGGCATCATCGGCGTCGAGTTGCCGATGGCCCTGATCCGCGAAGGTGTCCGGCAGATTCAGGTTTCCGAAGATGGCGGCCATGATCTGGCTAGAGCCATCATGACCACGGACTCTCATCCCAAGGAAGGAGCCGTATCCTTCGACCAAGATGGCAGGACCATCACCATAGGCGGCATTGCCAAAGGTTCTGGGATGATCCATCCCAATATGGCCACCATGTTGTGCTATCTAACCACCGATGCCGATGTTGAGAGCAGCTTCCTGAACGCAGCTTTGAAGCAAGCTGTCGATTCTTCGTTGAACATGCTGTCGGTGGATGGGGATACCAGCACCAACGATACCGTACTGCTCTTTGCCAACGGCAATGCTGGGGCAGAGACGATTGAAGCTGGCTCCCCGGCAGGAGACACTTTCCAAGAAGCGCTGACCCAGCTTTGCATTCATCTTACCCGCCAGCTGGCGAGGGATGGTGAAGGGGCTTCCCGGTTGGTCCGGGTTGTTGTGGAAGGGGCTGTCTCCGACACATCAGCCAAGGATGCTGCCAAGACCGTCGTATCCTCCAGCTTGGTGAAATCTGCCGTGCATGGAGCCGATCCCAACTGGGGCCGGGTAATGGCGGCGCTGGGTCGCAGCAAAGCTGAAATCCAAGAAGACAAGGTGGCTCTCTACATCAACGACGTGTGTTTGGTGGAAGATGGTCGACCTGTACCGTTTCATCGAGATGTGGTTGTAGCCCTGATGCTGAAGGATGAGGTTACCTTCCGGATCAAACTCAACCTGGGTCAAGCCCATGCTACAGCATGGGGTTGCAGCCTAAGCGAAGAGTACGTAACGATCAACAGCGCCTACAGCACCTAGGAGTCTGTCCGAGAAACAATGTTCTAAACGATATGCGTCATTAGTGGGGTGTAAAGATGCTAATTCCTCCACGACCAAGTCCAGATTGCTGTAAGCAGGTTATTGCGTGGCGTTTTTCGTCTCCAGAAACGAATCCTCGGACAGGCTCCTAGGTGATTCCCGCCTTGGCGGACCGGCAACGCTCCAATCGTGCTGATGGGGTTCCTCCTCCATCATACCAATATACCGATGTACCAAGGGGGCATACCTGCCAGCTAACCTACGTTCCCATAGCCCATCCGGCAACTTATACTAACCAGACAACACCTTGGAAAATGGAGCAGTAAGTGGCCCACGGCCCCGTAGTGGTGAAAATTGGCGGGAGCACCTTAGGCAGTGGCGATACAACACTGCAAGACATCGCAGCCCTCCAGCAACAAGGCGTTCAGATGGTGGTCGTCCATGGGGGAGGCAACATTATTTCCCAATGGATGGAACGCCAAGGCACTGTGCCCCGGTTTGTTAAGGGTCTCAGGGTTACCGATGCTCAAAGCTTGGAGATTGTAACGGCGGCGCTGACAGGACTGGTCAACAAAGGGTTGGTTGCATCGTTGCAATCCTTGGGAGGAAAAATTCTGGGTCTCAGCGGCGTTGACGGCTGTATGCTGGAATCCAAGATCGCTGATCCAGACTTGGGATATGTGGGTAGCATTACCAAGGTAAATACCGAGATCATCTTCCACGCACTGGAAGGTGGGTACATTCCACTGATCGCTCCGGTGGGCTTTCACCGTGCAGACGGCTCCGAGTATGCGGGATCCCTGCTCAACATCAATGGCGATACGGCGGCAGGCGAGCTGGCCCATTCGATGGGCGCCGACCAACTGGTGTTTCTCACAGATGTGGATGGGGTCATGGATGCTTCAGGCCGGGTGATTCGCCGTCTTAACGAACGAAGCTCAAAGATGTTACTATCTTCGGGAGTAGTTAAGGGCGGGATGATACCGAAGCTGCAAGCATGTCTGCGGGCAATCGAACGTGTCGCCGATGCACGGATTCTGGATGGAAGGAAACCTGGGGCACTGGCGGAATGTCTCAATGGCGGACAGGCCGGAACACGTGTCACATCCGGCACATCTGGCAAATACAGCTAAAGGCACGATATGTTGGCCGCGCCGGTGAACTTGGATATGCCTCACATGGTGCAAGAGCCATAGCATGTGCTAGGAGATTTGATTGAGTAGCAACGAAGAACAGACCATCACATGGGGTGAAGGCGGCATACCGGCCCCCTTTAGCTGGAGACGCTACACAAAGGTCGGGATATTCTTGGGGCTTTTGGCTCTGGGCCTCATCCTCCTCTTCATAGTTAAAGGCATCTACACCGACTGGCTGTGGTTCGAGACCTTGGGATTTTTGGCGCCCTTCAAGAAGGTCCTGGGTATGCGTATCTGGCTCTTCTGGGGCGGTTTCCTCGTGGTGGGCGCCTTCTTGGCGGCGAACCTCTACATTGCGTACCGGCTGTCTTGGGGTGAGACGATTCTCCCCATTCCCGCCGATGTCTTCAGCCTCGCTCGTATCGGCATCATCGCCGCTTCGGGGGTAACCCTGCTGGTGATGTCCTTGGCATTCGGCGTGGTGGCACAGGAGCGTTGGGATACGGTCTTGGTGTTTATGAACCGCGTCTCCTTCGGCGTGGTGGACCCGCAATTCGGCAAGGATATGTCCTTCCATGTTGCCGTCATGCCCATGCTCCATTTCATACAAGGATGGTTCATGGGGTTGGTCATTGCCATCGTGGTTGCGGTGGGCGCTTTGTACTTGGCGATCTTTGCTATTCGAGGTATAAAGTTTTCCCCCATACCCGATAAAATACGGAACCATATCGCCATACTGGGCATCTTCCTGATGCTGACCATTGCCGCTGCTCACTACCTGGACATATTCGAACTGGTGTTTTCAGGGAGGGGCGCTGCACCCGGAGCTGGGTATACCGATGTGAATGCCCGTATTCCGGTGCTGTGGTTGCTGGTGGCTGTAGCCCTCATTTCTGCGGTGGGCTTTGGCGTAAGCATATTCTACGGCGGGACACGAATAATCATTGCCGCCTTCTCCTTATGGGCTGCCATCGCCATCTTGGCAGGGGGGGTCTATCCCACCGCATACCAGCGCCTTAGAGTGAATCCCAACGAGTTCGAACGTGAAGCACAGTATATCCAAAGAGCCATCGATTCCACCTTGGTCGCCTACAACTTCGCCGATCCGAGGGATGGTGAGGTGAACGGCCCGGAGCTTTTGATCGACGAGCGGCGTTTCACCGAGTACACGCCTTGGCTTGATCCCAGGGATATATTCGATGCCCCTGATTGGTACAACCTGACAGCCGCAGAGCGTGAGATGCTCATCAATCAGGATGGGACGACCAAGAACATCCGCCTGTGGGACCATCGGCCCCTACGGGATACATATAATCAGATCCGCACCTTCCGCCAGTTTTATAACTTCCTCGGAGTTGATGTGGACCGCTACAAATTTGCGGATGGAGAAGTCCGGCAGGTGATGTTGTCAGCCAGGGAGCTGTTCCCGGAAAACCTGGCTCCAGAAGCCCAGAACTGGGTCAACCGCAAGCTCTCCTACACCCACGGATACGGCTTGGCCATGAGCCCGGTAACCGAGTTCACCGAAGAAGGAGAGCCGGAATTTTTCGTCCACAACATCCCTCCGTCCCCTCCACCCGAGCTGGGTTTAACCGTGACCAGACCCGAAATTTACTACGGCCAAAACACCAAGGGCTTTGTTGTAGTCAACACCGCCACCGACGAATTTGACTACCCAGGCCCAGAAGGTGATCCGGTGTACCAAAAATACACCGGCGACGGCGGGGTCGAAATAGGATCCTTGCTCAGAAGGGCTACCTTCGCTTGGCAGATGCTGGATTTCAACCTGCTGATCAGCGGCCAGATCGGACCTGAGAGCAAGATACAGTTCCGCCGTGAAATAAGCGACCGGGTCGGCAGTATCGCTCCCTTCCTCAAGCTGGACAGCGACCCTTACCTGGTTGTGGGAGATAACGGCAAGCTATGGTGGATCATCGATGCTTATACCACCACCGACCGGTTCGCTTATTCTCAAAGCTTCGAGGATGAGTTCAACTACATTCGCAACAGTGTCAAGGTGGTCGTCGACCCATACGACGGGGCGGTTCACTTCTTTGTCATTAGCCCTGAAGAACCCATCATTCAGATATACCAGAAAGCTTTCCCCGATATGTTCTTGGACTTCGATAAGATCGACGAGCTGGACCCAGCCCTTAGAGACCATATACGCTACCCCATTGATTTGTTTGCAGCCCAGTCGGAAATTTACCTCCGGTACCATATGCGAGACCCGGAAGAATTCTTCCCCAGCAACGACCTTTGGGCTCTGGCACAAGAGGTGTTCATAACTCCCACCAACACACAGGTTGTTGAACCCTACTACGTGATCATGAAGCTCCCAGGGGAAGAAAAAGAAGAATTTGTTCTTTTGCTTCCGTTTACCCCAGGCGGCGGGGAACGAAAGAACATGGTGGGCTGGATGGCTGCCCGCAACGACGGAGATAATTACGGGCAGTTGGTTAATTTCATCTTCCCAGAGGGCCAGGTCGATGGACCTGAACAGATTGAGGGACGGATCACCAGCGATGAAGATATCGGCAAGGAGCTCAGCCTTCTTTGCCCCGAAGGAAAGCAGTGTATTCGCGGTAATCTTCTTGCCATCCCCATCGGCGATACCTTCCTCTATGCGGAGCCCCTGTACATCCAAGCAGAAGCTTTGGCTCTGCCCCAGCTGAAGAAAGTGATCGTTGCAGACGGAGATAATGTGTTCATGGAGGATTCACTCGTAGCTGGTCTGAATCGGCTGTTCACCGCAGCCCGGACCTCTGGAGGCTTGGATATAGAACCGCCGGCGGAAGACCCCCAGCCTGATCCGGCGCCGCCTACCGATACGGAAGCAGGGAACCTCTCAGAAGAGCTGGATAAGATCGGAACTGCTGTGGACGATCTGAAAGATAGCTTGAGCAGCTTGGAAGAAGCTTTGGATAGAATCAAAGACGCACTAGGAGATGACCCTCAATGAATGCGCAGTCCAATGTCGGAACTCCCCAAGACATGACATCCGGTCAGTGGATGGACCTGGAAAAACAGTATTACATGTTCACGGTGAGACGCCAGCCGGTGGTGTTGGCCCGCGGCCAAGGCACGAAGGTGTGGGATGTCGACGGCAAGGAGTACCTTGACTTTGTTGCCGGCTGGGCGGTGGACAATCTGGGCCATTGTCATCCGGCGATAACCGAAGCAATAACCCGGCAAGCTGCGACCCTGCTACAAACGTCGAACCAGTTCTACACCACCCCCCAGCTACAGCTAGCCCAGCTCTTGGTTGAAAACAGCGCCTTGGACAAGGTGTTCTTCTCCAACAGCGGGGCAGAAGCCCTTGAAGGGGTGGTGAAGCTGGCAAGAAGGTACGGCCGGACGCAACGCGATGGAGCATATGAGGTGATCACCGCCTACAACTCCTTCCATGGCCGCACCATGAGCATGGTGGCAGCCACCGGGCAACCCCACTATCAGGAGCCATTCCAGCCCCTCACTCCGGGTTTTGTTCATGTGGACTACAACAACGTGGAAGCTATCATGGAAGCCACAACGGAGCGGACCGCCGCGGTCCTTCTGGAACCGGTGCAGGGTGAAGGCGGCGTGATCATTCCGTCTGAAGATTATCTTGCCAGGGTCCGGGAATGGTGCGACAGCCAAGGAATTCTTCTGCTGTTGGATGAGGTCCAAACCGGGTTCGGTCGCCTCGGGACCCTATTTGGTTACCAAGGATTTGGCATAGAGCCCGATGGCATGGCCTTGGCAAAAGGGTTGGGCGGAGGAGTTCCCATTGGCGCTTTCATGTCGAAAGACAGCTGCATGGCCTTGGTGCCCGGCGATCATGGGTCCACCTTTGGCGGTAATCCGCTGACCTGTGCGGCTGCTTATGCTTCCAGCCGGTACATCATCGAAAATGATGTTTCAGGCAATGCTCAGGCCATGGGCGATTACCTGAGGGACGCCTTAGAGAGACTACGGTACCGTTTCGATTTCATCGCCGATGTTCGCGGAAAAGGTCTGCTGATGGCTATGGAGTTCGCCGACGACACATCCGGCAAGGTGGTTACCCAGTGCAATGAAGAAGGGCTGTTGCTTAATGCCGTAAAACCCAACACCATCAGGTTCATGCCCCCGCTGAACATCACCCCAGAAGAAGTCGATTCAGCGATGGAAAAGCTGGAATCCGCCCTCAAGGTGGTTTCATCATAGGTACTTAAAGATCGGTGGTTGGCTGCAAGAACCCCGGCATACGCACCCAATCCGCCGGCACAGAGCTCTGGAGGCACGCACATGGCAGGAAACCGGATCATCCTCGCATACAGCGGGGGGCTTGACACCTCCGTAGCCATACCATGGTTGCAGGAAAACTACCAAGCTGAGGTGCTCACATTGACCATTGACCTCGGTATGGTGGATTTGGAAGAGATACGCCAGCGAGCTCTGGCTATCGGAGCTGTCCAAGCCCTCACCGTCGATGGAAGAGAAGATCTGGTCAGGGATTACATCCTGCCCGCCCTTGGGGCCGGAGCAATATACGAAGAACAGTATCCCTTGGCCACTGCCTTGGGGCGTCCCCTGATCGCCCGCTACTTGGTGGAATCAGCCCGTTCGGAAGGAGCTGTCGCCGTTGCCCACGGATGCACCGGAAAGGGCAACGATCAGGTCCGCATAGATATTGGCGTAGCAGCCTTGGCTCCCGAACTGAAGGTTATTGCTCCCATGCGTGAATGGGGTATGAGCCGGGAAGAGGAGATGGAGTATGCTGCTGCCCGCAACCTTCCAATCCGGCTGGGCAAGAGCCCTTACTCCATCGACGAGAATCTATGGGGTAGAAGCGTAGAAACGGGAGACCTGGAGGATCCTTGGCATCAGCCTCCCGAGGATGCTTATGCTTGGACCCGCTCAATCGCCGAATCCCCCGAAGAACCGGTCTTCTTGGAGTTGACCTTCAAACAGGGGCTGCCCGTCACCCTCGATGGTGAGGAGATGGGAGGCGTGGACCTGATCCGGCATCTGAACGAGGTGGCAGGTCTGCACGGCGTGGGCAGGATAGATCATGTGGAAAACCGCTTGGTGGGGATCAAGTCCAGGGAAATTTATGAAGCTCCGGCGGCAGTCCTGCTGCATACCGCACATAAAGCTTTGGAAGCTCTGACCTTGGGCAAAGAGCAGCTGCGTCTCAAAACTCGCATCGCCCAAGAGTACGCGGACCTTGTCTATAATGGCAACTGGTTCACCCGCCACCGGGAGGATATGGATGCGTATGTCCGCAGCACCCAAGAGTACGTCGAAGGCGCCGTCCAACTCCGTCTCCACAAGGGGAACTGTACGGTGGTAGGACGTAAGTCCGACTACGGCTTGTACGATCAGAAGCTGGCAACCTATGATCGGGGCGACACCTTCGACCACAGCTCAGCCGAGGGCTTTATCCGCATCTACGGCCTTCCTGTTCGGACTCAAGCCCAAGCCCAAAACAAGGGAATTCGTGCTCATGGGATATAATTGCCGCAGTTGACCTGCGACCATAGCAGCCCTTGGGCACGCCGGGGCGATGACAGCTCGCACACAATACCGACCACAGACGGGGTCCTCACATGACTGGCGACCTTTCCAATTACACCGTATCCATACACTATGACCGGCGTTTGTATCGACAAGATATCGCCGGTTCGATAGCCCATGCCCGCATGTTGGGCAAGCAGGGGATTATCGCCGAGGATGAATCCCAAGAAATCGTCGACGGCCTGAACGTAATCCGAACAGAAATAGAAGATGGAAGCTTTCCTTGGCGTGCTGAGCTGGAAGACATTCACATGAACGTGGAGCGTCGGCTCCATGAAGTGATCGACCCCAACGCAGCCGGAAAACTCCACACCGCCCGTTCACGCAACGACCAGATATCCTTGGATATGCGGATGTACCTCAAGGAAGCTATCCGGGATACTATCAGCGGCATCCGCGGCTTACAGAAGGCATTTTTGGATGTAGCAGAAGCCAACGCCGACCTGATAATTCCAGGATACACCCATGTGCAGCGGGCCCAACCCGTCCTCTTTAGCCACCATCTACTAGCTTATTTTCATATGCTGCAACGGGATGTCCGCAGATTTGAAAACACCTACGACACCACCAACATCCTTCCCTTGGGGAGCGGCGCTTTGGCAGGGGTGCCGTATCCCACCGACCGCCGATTTTTGGCCGCGGAGCTGGGTTTTGAGGGGATAACGCCCAATAGCATGGATGCGGTGTCCGACCGGGACTTCTTGGTGGAGTACCACTCTTCGGCAGCAGTCTGCATGATGCACCTTTCTCGTCTGGCGGAAGAGATGGTGCTGTGGACTTCGCAGGAGTTTGGCTATGTGAGCTTGGCTGAAGAGTTCGTCACCGGCAGCAGCATCATGCCCCAGAAGCGGAACCCCGATTTTGCAGAGCTTGCCCGCGGAAAAACGGGCCGGGTTTATGGTCATCTCATGGGGATTCTGACGGTGCTAAAGGGTTTGCCCCTCACCTATAACCGGGACCTTCAAGAAGATAAAGAAGGCGTTTTTGATACCATAGATACCCTGTTGGCAACCTTGGAAGTGTTTTCCAAGATGGTGTCGACCATGCACGTCAACGCCGACCGTCTTTCCAAGGCTGTAGCCGAAGGACATATGTTGGCCACCGATCTGGCGGACTACTTGGCGACTGAAAAGCAGGTCCCTTTCAGGGAAGCCCACAGCATCGTAGCTGAGCTGTCCAAGTACGCGTTATCCCGCAACGTCGATCTGAACGGGCTTACCTTGGAGGAGTACAAAAATTTTTCCCCCAAGTTCGATGAAATGGTGTTCAAGGTGACAGCAGAATCTTCAGTTGCTGCCCGCGATGTGGAAGGGGGCACCGCACCTCAGCAGGTCGCAAGAGCAATGCAGGAAGCTCGAACGTTGTTGGATGCTGCCGGAGGAGATTAGATGACAACACACCATGATATGACTCAAGGCGGGTCTTCCGGCGGCGGAACCAACATAAAGATCGCCCCCTCCATCCTGTCTGCTGATTTCAGCCGGTTGGGAGAGCAGGTCAAGGAAGCAGCCGAAGCAGGAGCCGACTACATTCATGTGGATGTGATGGATGGCCGCTTTGTTCCCAATCTGACCATCGGGCCGGTCGTGATCGACGGTATCCGGTCGTCGACATCCCTGCCATTGAACGTCCATCTGATGATCGAAAACCCGGAAGCCCTTGTTTCCGACTTCATCAAAGCAGGATCAGACCATCTCTTTGTGCACGTCGAAGCTTGTACCCATCTGCATAGGGTTATACATCAGATCAAAGATCAGGGCGTCAAAGCAGGGGTTGCCATGAACCCGTCCACACCGTTGGGAGCTATCGAGGAGATTCTCCCGTACTTGGATATGGTCTTGGCGCTGACGGTCAACCCCGGCTTTGGCGGGCAGAAGATGATCCCCGAAGTTCTGGATAAGGTTTCCAGGCTATCGATGCTGCTGAAAGAACGGAAATATGATGTTGAGATCGTAGTGGATGGGGGAATAGATGCCGTGACAGCTCCCAAGGTGGTGCAAGCCGGGGGCGCCGTACTTGTGGCAGGTTCTGCGGTCTTCAACAAGAATGTTTCGGTGGCGGTAGCTATGCAAAAGCTGAGAGCATCAGTGGAGACCGCTGGGGCTGGCGCCAACTAGACCTGTGGATAGAAGACGAGAGTAAACGCAGCTTCGGAGGCGTGTGCCAACCGAAGCTGCGTTTCATCACGTACTTGGGAGTCCTGAGGCTTCACCCAACTCTTGCAAATACGGCGTCCTCGCAGCATAGCCTTGCACGGGTGGGTATGGAGAGATGTGTTCTTGCCGGGCGTTGAGGGGATGCAGGTTGCCAGAGGACAGTGCGTTGGACCACGTTTCGCGCCCGCAGACCCTGAGCAATTCCTAGGTTTGCGGAGATGATCCTGATTTACGGGTTCTGGGCATCTTGTGCCGGGTCCTTAAACAGCGGGTGCATATCTTCACACGGCGTTGATTTTCACCTTCGGACAAGGTCATTTTGTGCACATTCGCGGCAAACCAAGTTTTGGTTCGCCGCTTTGAATGGCTGACATTGTTCCCTGACATCCCTATTTTGCCGCAGACTTCGCACTTCATCGTTTGACTGGCATAGCTGCTTTCTGTAGAATCCTGTAGGGTAGAATAGCATAGCCAGATTCCATTGGCAAGGATGGTGACCGCCCTTGCAGAGCAGTTCGAATGCACCACCGGAACACCGCTCGCCAAATCACGTAGACAAACTGAACGGCAATGAACTCCGGCGCGCTTTCTTGGCTGCAACCCAATGCCTCGAAACATACCGTGATGCGGTCAACGCCCTCAACGTGTTTCCGGTTCCCGATGGTGACACGGGCACGAATATGCTCCTCACCATGCGCTCAGTAAACCAATATGCCGAAGAATGCAGTGAAACAACCGCAGATGCTATCGCCGCTGCCATGGCTCGTGGCGCCCTGATGAATTCTCGGGGCAACAGCGGGGTCATACTATCCCAGTTCTTTCATGGGTTGTCTCAAGGTCTTAGCTCCAAAGACACCTTCGACGGAAATGATCTAGCCCAAGCCTTTGAATCCGCTTCCAAGGCGGCCAACAGTGCTGTGAGCAAGCCTGTGCGAGGTACGATGCTCACGGTAATCAGCGAAGCATCCATAGCTGTTTCCAAGCATGTTGCAGGCGATGAACGCACAGAGGATGTGCGCTCCGCTTGGTGCGTTGCCTTGGAAGCCGCCAAAGATGCCCTCTGCAAAACACCCCTCCAGCTTGCAGTTCTTCGGGATGCGGGCGTGGTGGATGCAGGCGGTCAGGGGTTCGCAATCCTCTTGGAGGGAGCGTGCAAGCACATATGCGACGAACCCATTGATCACAGTGAATCCTGGTTGTCCATTCCGGTGCTGGATGGAGATGCGCCTATATCGGATGGCGGTGCCGGTTCCCCATTCGATCCTTCAGCCCCATCGGTCAGCCAAGAGTACCTTCAGGCTACCCAAGACGATCTTTACGGTTACTGTACCCAGTTCCTTCTCAGTGGCGAGCAAATCGATGTGGACCAGATCCGAATCCAGCTAGCTGACATGGCTGATTCTACCGTTGTGGTAGGCGCCGAATCAATAGCCAAGGTCCATCTTCATACCCACGATCCCGGTCCTGTGATCAGCTTTGCAGTGACCTTGGGTGTCATCAGCCAAGTCAGCATGGAAAACATCGATCAGCAGCACCAGGAATTTATAGCCCTGCATAGCGCTGGGACAACGGAAGGTGGAGCTGCCGGCCAAGCATCGCCCCAGAGTTCCTTGGCGGTGGTGGCGGTAGCGTCAGGGGACGGGTTTGTAAGCTTATTCCAAGAGCTGGGATGTGCTGCGGTGGTTCCCGGTGGTCAAACCATGAATCCCAGCACGGGCGAGCTCTTGGAAGCTGCCCGCAATACCGGCGCCGACCAGGTTGTGGTGCTGCCCAACAACTCCAACATAGTGGTCGCCGCCCGGCAAGCTGCCGGTCTTTCTGAAGGCAGACCTGTCATAAATGTGCTGCCATCGCGGACCCTTCCCCAAGGTGTGGCTGCCATGTTGTCCTTCAACCCTGAAAGTGTGATAGAGCGGAACCTCGAAGAAATGGAAAGTGCGTTGGGTGAGGTCCGGACCTTGGAAGTTACCCAAGCAGTCCGGGATGCTACCATCGGGGGAGTTTCAGTCCAAGAAGGACAGTTTATCGCTCTGTTGGAAGGCGGCTTGACAGGAACGGGAGATTCGCCGTTGGCAACCCTTTCTGCTGCTGTCGCCAGCATACTGGAGACGGACGGTTCAAGCTCCCCGGAGCTTCTAACCTTGTACTGGGGCGGGGATATTTCCGAAGAAGGTGCATCTGAAGCTGCTGAGGAACTGGGCCGGCAGCATCCCAATTTGCAGATACAAGCTGTATATGGTGGGCAACCTCATTACTCTTATATTGTGTCAATCGAATAAAAATGGGTGGCACTTGTGGCTATGAAAGCAGTAACGGATAGAGCCAGGTGTCAATCGAATAAAGATGGGTGGCGCTTGTGGCTATGAAAGTAGTAACGGATAGAGCCAGGTGTCAATCGAATAAAGATGGGTGGCGCTTGTGGCTATAAAAGTAGTAACGGATAGCACCAGCGATCTACCCCCGGAGGTCGCCCAACTTTGGGATATTGCGGTGGTTCCTCTGAATGTCCACTTCGGTGACGATACCTACAAAGATGGGGTAGATATCAGCCACGAAGAGTTCTATAGACGGCTAACAACCGAAGCCGAACTGCCGAAAACATCCCAACCTTCGATCCAAGAGTTCGTCGAGGTGTACTTCGACCTCACATCGCGGGGCTACGATGTTATTTCCATCCACCTGTCCGAAAAATTCAGCGGCACCCTCAACTCAGCATGGCAAGCCCGACGAACCATCGAAGATTCAACGCAAATCGACCAGAAAGACCGGGGTCGGGTGGAAATCGTAGATTCACGGTTGGCTTCTCTGGGTTTGGGCTTGGTCGTCTTGGAAGTTGCCAAGATGGTCAGAGATAAAGCTACACTGGAGCAGGTCCAACAGAACTTGCCAAAGATAATCTCCAGTTCAAGCGGCTACGTGCTGCTGGAAACCTTGGAGTACCTATCCAAGGGTGGAAGAATAGGCAAAGCCAGTGCTTTTCTAGGTTCTCTCCTTAGCATCAAACCCATCATCACGATCGCCAATGGAGAAATCCATCCTTGGGAGCGAGTCCGCACCAGGGAACGAGGAATCCGCAAGCTGGTCCAGGTTGCAGAAGAGTCGGCCCCCGTTCGTTGGGCAGCTATCGGTCACAACGCCTCCCCGGATGAGGCTGCCCGCCTCCGTGGAGAGCTGAGCGCCTTGGTCCCCGCAGACCAGATAATCGTAACAAGGTTCGGACCGGTGGTCGGCACGTATGTTGGCCCAGGCGCCCTAGGCATAGGCATAATGTCCGACTTTTAGGGAACCTCTGAACAACTCGCCTGAAGCCCGTCATTCCCGCGAATGCGGGAACCTCGCCCCTCGGTAGGGACGGGTTTCACGTCCATCCTCCGCATCCAAGGGGACTTATTCAGACCATCCTTAAGGTGCCTCCTCACCCGAAAGACCGTCGTAGTAATGGGCAGGCCATTGGAGGGAGACCTTAGATTCCTCACTCCGTTCGGAATGACAGGGGGAAGTTCGGAATGACTCCCCCCGTCATTCTGAGACGCGCCTCCTTCCTGTCATTCCGAGGGGCGCCTCCCTCCTGTCATTCTGAGGGGCGCACCCCGAAGAATCTAAGGAACCTCTGAACAACTCGCCCGAAGCCCGTCATTTCCGCGGCCCGAAGCCCGTCATTCTCGCGAAGGCGGGAACCTCGCCCCTCTGTAGGGATGGGTTTCACGTCCATCCTCCGCATCCAAGGGGACTTATTCAGACTATCCCTAAGGTGCCTCCTCACCCGAAAGACCGTCGTAGTAATGGGCAGGCCATCAGAGGGAGACCTTAGATTCCTCACTCCGTTCGGAATGACAGAGGGAAGTTCGGAATGACTCCCCCCCGTCATTCTGAGACGCGCCTCCTTCCTGTCATTCCGAGGGGCGCCTCCTCCCTGTCATTCTGAGGGGCGCACCCCGAAGAATCTAAGGAACCTCTGAACAACTTGTCTAAAGCCCGTCATTCCCGCCGCCCGAAGCCCGTCATTCCCGCGAAGGCGGGAACCTCGCCCCTCGGTAGGGACGGGTTTCACGTCCATTCTCCGCATCCAAGGGGACTTATTCAGACTATCCATAAGGTGCCTCCTCACCCGAAAGACCGTCGTAGTAATGGGCAGGCCATCAGAAAGGAGACCTTAGATTCCTCACTTCGTTCGGAATGACAGAGGGAAGTTCGGAATGACTCTCCCCCTGTCATTCCGAGGGGCACCTCCCCCCTGTCATTCCGAGGGGCACCTCCTCCATGTCATTCCGAGGGGCGCCTCCTCCCCGTCATTCCGAGGGGCGCCTCCCCCTGTCATTCTGAGGGGCGCCTCCTTCCTGTCATTCTGAGGGGCGCCTCCTCCCTGTCATTCTGAGGGCGCACCCCTCCTGTCATTCTGAGGGGCGCACCCCCCCTGTCATTCTGAGGGGCGCACCTCATCCCTGTCATTCTAAGGGGCGCACCCTCCCTGTCATTCTGAGGGGCGCACCTCGAAGAATCTAAGGAACCTCTGAACAACTCGCCCGAAGCCCGTCATCCCAGCGGCCCGAAGCCCGTCATTCCCGCCCCCTGAAGCCCGTCATTCCCGCGGATGCGGGAACCTCGCCCCTCGGTAGGGACGGGTTTCACGTCCATCCTCCGCATCCAAGGGGACTTATTCAGGCTATCCATAAGGTGCCTCCTCACCCGAAAGACCGTCGTAGTAATGGGCAGGCCATCAGAAAGGAGACCTTAGATTCCTCACTTCGTTCGGAATGACAGAGGGAAGTTCGGAATGACTCTCCCCCTGTCATTCCGAGGGGCACCTCCCCCCTGTCATTCCGAGGGGCACCTCCTCCCTGTCATTTCGAGGGGCGCCTCCTCCCTGTCATTCCGAGGGGCGCCTCCTCCCCGTCATTCTGAGGGGCGCCTCCTTCCTGTCATTCTGAGGGGCGCCTCCTCCCTGTCATTCTGAGGGCGCACCCCTCCTGTCATTCTGAGGGGCGCACCCCCCCTGTCATTCTGAGGGGCGCACCTCATCCCTGTCATTCTAAGGGGCGCACCCTCCCTGTCATTCTGAGGGGCGCACCTCGAAGAATCTAAGGAACCTCTGAACAACTCGCCCGAAGCCCGTCATCCCAGCGGCCCGAAGCCCGTCATTCCCGCCCCCTGAAGCCCGTCATTCCCGCGGATGCGGGAACCTCGCCCCTCGGTAGGGACGGGTTTCACGTCCATCCTCCGCATCCAAGGGGACTTATTCAGGCTATCCTTAGGGTGTCGCGGCCAGCTATGATAAACTGGTAACAAGATGGCTGCTCAGAATCCCGGAACTCCTTCTCCCATGGATGTTCTTCGGAAGATACTGGAACTGGAAGCTTCCAAAGGCCATACAAATACTGCGGTCATCGGCGGCATCGACCGCTTCTTGCAAGAGCACCGGTCCGACTTGGCAATGCTGGTGAAAGACAGCCCTGAGTTGGTTACCACTTCCTATGCGGCGATGGATGCCGCCACCCGGAAGAAATGGGTGGGAGATTGGCTCGATCTGCTCCGCAGAGATGAACAAAGCCCAGCCTCAGCTTCAGCAGACCCTGTCCGGTCAAGCCCGCCACCCACCCACCCAACCGGTCAACCACCCGCCTCCAAAGCTCCTGCCAAGCCCAAGACTCCGGTGCCGTCCGTCCCCATTGATTCGCCCGTTATCCATTTGCGGGGGGTTGATGTAAGGACCACAGCCAAGCTGAAGCGCCTGGGCGTATCCACCATTGGCGACCTCCTTTACTTCCTCCCGCACCGACACAACGACTACTCCAAGATCGCAGCCATCGCCGATCTTACCCCAGGAAACGACCAGACCATCGTGGGAACTGTTTGGGAAGCTCGCGAAACCAGTATGGGGAGCTCGCGCCTTAAAGCTACGGAAGCGGTGATTAGCGATGAAACGGGCAACATCCGGGTAATCTGGTTCGGCCAACGCTACCTGGCCAAGATGCTAAAGCCCAATACCCAAGTTGTCATCAGCGGCCGGGTTGAGGTATTTCGCAGCCAACTACAATTTCAATCCCCGGAACTGGAGGTGCTGGACAGCCAAGAAAATCTTATTCACACAGGACGCTTCGTTCCGGTGTACCGGCTGACGGAAGGACTTTCATCCAGGCGTATGCGAAATATAGTCCGGCAAGCTCTGGACCGCTGGGCGCCTCACATCCAGGACCCCCTCCCTGAACAGCTTCGAGTGAAGCTGTACCTCTTGCCTCTGCCCGAAGCAATAATGCAAGCTCACTACCCCGACGACCTTCCTGTGTTTGACAGAGCACTGAAGCGATTGGCATTCGATGAGCTGTTCGTGCTTCAACTGGCGGTCTTGCAAAGGAAGCACACCTGGCAACGCATTGCTCATGGTGTTGCCATAAAGGCTGACTCAAAGGTGTTGCGAGCCTTCTTGACCGGGCTGCCCTTCGATCTGACCGCCGCCCAAGAACGGTGTATTTCTGAGGTACTCCAAGATATATCCCAAAGCGCCCCTCCCATGAATCGGCTGCTTCAAGGCGAGGTGGGCAGCGGCAAAACCGTGGTTGCCCTGGCAGCTTTGTTGGCGGCGGCAGTATCTGGATACCAAGGGTCCATCATGGTGCCCACCGAGGTGCTGGCAGAGCAGCACTTTGCCACGGTATCCAAGTTGGTTGAAAGATACGCAACCCCTGTACGGGAAGATAATCTCACCACCTTCTATCTTGAGGATCATCCTCAACCCATAACGATGGGTCTACTGACCGGCAGCGTCAAGCCGAGCGTGAAGCGGGAGCTCATTCAGCGTGCTACCCAAGGAGACCTCGATATTCTCATAGGCACCCATGCCCTCATACAAGAGGGGGTTTCGATGCCCCGTCTCGCCTTGGCGGTTGTGGATGAGCAACACCGCTTTGGGGTCGGCCAAAGAGCTGCCCTGCGGCAGCGGGGTGAGGCTGCACCCCATGTACTGGTCATGTCTGCCACACCGATACCCAGGACCCTCACCCTTACCATATACGGCGATCTGGATGTTTCTGTCCTCGACCAGCTACCTCCGGGCCGGCAGCAGATCAAGACCCATGTGGTGGCTCCTGAACGCAGGGATGCTGCCTACAACTTCGTACGCAAGGAGGTGCTCAAGGGCCGACAAGCTTTCATTATTTGTCCGCTCATCGAAGAATCCGAAGCTATCGAAGCTCGTGCTGCCACCGAAGAACACCAACGCCTGTCCACCCAGGTGTTCCCCGATCTGCAGGTTGAGCTGCTGCATGGGCGGATGGCTGCTCGTCAGAAGGAAGCTGTCATGCGCAGGTTCAGAGATGGAGGCACAGACATCTTGGTCGCCACGGCGGTCGTTGAGGTGGGTGTCGATGTTCCGAATGCTACGATTATGGTGGTGGAAGCTGCCCACCGCTTCGGATTGGCCCAGCTGCACCAGTTCCGCGGCCGTGTGGGACGGGGCACGGAACAGAGCTACTGCCTGATCTTGTCCGAATTCTCCACACCTGAAGCTAAAGAGAGGCTGGATGCCATGGAGCGGATTCATGATGGCTTTGAACTGGCGGAGGTTGACCTCAACCTCAGAGGCCCCGGCGATTTCTTCGGGACCCGTCAAAGCGGCCTTCCCGACCTGAAGATAGCGGGCCACACCCACCAGGATATCCTTCGGCTCGCCAGGGAAGAAGCATCCCGTCTGCTGGAGGATGACCCCGAATTGCAGCAGCCGGAAAACCGTGCAATCGCCGAAACCGTAAAAGCGTTCTTAGGCCGCGTATTCAACGAAGTAACCTAATACAAAAATCATCCTCCCCCCTTCCCCTCCCCTCCCCCGCCATTCTAAGGCCCCCCTCCCCCCCTGTAATTCTGAGGCGCTCCTCCCTCTCCCCCCTCGCCATTCTGAGGCGCTCCTCCCTCTCCCCCCTCGCCATTCTAAGGCCCCCTCCCCTCCCCCCGTCATCCTGAGGTGCTCCTCCCTCTCCCCCCTCGCCCGCCATTCTGAGGAGCAGGCCTCCCCCCTGTCATTCTGAGGCGCGCACGCCGAAGAATCTAAGATGCTAGCTCACCCGAAGGACCATCGTGGTAACAGGCAGGCCATCAGAGGGATATCTTAGATTCCTCACTCCGTTCGGAATGACAGGGGGAGGGTTCGGAATGACCCCTCCCCCACGTCGTCATTCTGAGGAGCACCCCCTCCCCCATGCCATTCTGAGGTGGGCACGCCTCCCCCCTGTCATTCTGAGGCGCGCACGCCGAGGAATCTAAGATGCCTGCTCACCCGAAGGACCGTCTTGGTAACGGGCAGGCCATCAGAGAGATATCTTAGATTCCACACTCCGTTCGGAATGACAGTGGGAGGGTTCGGAATGACAGTGGGGGGACTCGGAGTGACATGGAGGGGGTTCGGAATGCCTTGGGGGTCTCGGAGTGACGCCCCACTGCCCACGTCATTCTGAGGAGCGCCTCCCCCCTTGTCATTCTGAGGCGCGCACGCCGAAGAATCTAAGATGCCTGCTCACCCGAAGGACCGTCGTGGTAATGGGCAGGCCGTCAGAGAAATATCTTAGATTCCTCACTCCGTTCGGAATGACAAGGGGAGGGTTCGGAATGCCTTGGAGGTCTCGAAGCGACGCCCCCCTCCCCCCGCCATTCTGAGGAGACCCCCTCACCCATGTCATTCTGAGGCGGGCACCCTCCCCCCTGTCATTCTGAGGCGCGCACGCCGAAGAATCTAAGGTGCCTGCTCACACGAAGAACCGTCGTGGTAATGGGCAGGCCGTCAGAGGGATATCTTAGATTCCTCACTCCGTTCGGAATGACAGTGGGAGGGTTCGGAATGCCATGGGGGTCTCGGAGTGACACCCCCCTCCCCCCGCCATTCTGAGGAGCTCCCCCTCCCCCCTGTCATTCTGAGGCGCGCACGCCGAAGAATCTAAGGTGCTGGCTCACACGATGGGGCGTCGTGGTGATGAACCAGCCATCAGATGGATATCTTAGATTCCTCACTCCGTTCGGAATGACAGGGGAGGGTTCGGAATGACACCCTCCCCCTCCCCACGTCATTCTGAGGAGTGGCACCCTCCCCCTGTCATTCTGAGGCGCGCACGCCGAAGAATCTAAGATGCCTGCTCACACGAAGGACCATCGTAGTAATGGACAGGCCATCAGAGGGATATATTAGATTCCTCACTCCGTTCGGAATGACAGGGGAGGGTTGGGAATGACGAGGGAGGGTTTGGAGTGGTAGTCGGGAGGGTTTGGAGTGGTGGGGGACGGGGTTGGGGGGGACGTTGTGGGGAGGGCCTTTCGGGTTTAATTCATGGACACTGATTAGTTGCCCTGGGTCTTGGCGGTTCAGTCATCGGGGAGTTTGTGATAGCATAGGCAGCATCAACAGGCTGGCGATGGTCCGGTCTCATCATAAAATGGAAACCGGAACCGTAGCTATTCAAAAGTACTGAGGCATCTTGATTTGAGCACCCAGATAGTCCGAGACCTGATAGTCGAAAAGGTTAGCCAAGCCCTGGAGCGCTCCCGTAGGGAGGGGGTCTTGAATCTGGACACCATCCCTCCTGTGGCGGTAGAACGTCCTGCCAACAGCGAGCACGGCGATTTTGCCACAAGCTTACCCCTGCGTCTGGCGAGAGCTTGCCGCATCGATCCGATGAAAATAGCAGAAGACCTGGCAGGATTCATCATTTCCGGTGAAGAGGTCGAAGAAGCTTGGGCTACACCGCCGGGATTTGTGAATTTCCGGCTGCGAACGGATTGGCTGTTGAAGCAGGTGGATGAGGTGCGAAATGCGGGCCAAAGCTATGGTCAGCTTGTAGTGCCCAATCCCCTAAAGATCATCGTCGAGTTCGTCAGCGTCAACCCCACCGGCCCGGTCCATGTCGGCCACACCAGGGGGGCGGTGCTGGGCGGCACGCTCGCCCGGGTGCTGCAAGCTGCCGGGCATTATGTAACCCGGGAATACTATATCAACGACTCCGGCAGCCAGATGGAAGCATTTTATGCATCCGTATATGCTCGATATAGACAAGCCCTCGGCTTTAGTGCAGAACTCCCGGCCAACGGGTACGCCGGTGACTATATCGCCGATTTAGCCCAAGACATCCTCTCCGAGGAAGGCGACCGTTTTCTGCAAATGGACGAGTCAGAAGGTGTGCGGGCGCTTGGGAAAATAGGACTGCAAAAGATGGTCGACCTCATCAAAGATGATCTTCTGCAAATAAGGGTGGAGTTCGATAGCTGGTTCTCTGAAGGCGCTTTGTACCAAAGCGGAGAATACGATGAGACCATGGAGATGCTGGAGAACGGCAGCCATATCTTGGAACGGGAAGGAGCCCGTTGGTTCAATTCCTCCGCATTGGGGGACAATAAGGACAATGTTCTGATCAGGTCCACCGGTGCACCCACCTATTTCGCATCCGATGTTGCTTACCATCACAATAAATTCCTCAAACGGGGATATGATTTGGCGATCAATGTCTGGGGGGCTGATCATCAAGGGCATGTTCCCCGGATGAAAGCAGCTGCTTCAGCTTTGGGAGTCGACCCTGCCAAGCTGAACATCACCATCGCCCAGATGGTTACCCTGCGGCGGGGGGATGAGCTGGTCAAAGCTTCCAAGCGGACCGGGGAATTCGTCACCTTGCGGGATCTGGCTGATGAAGTTGGAGCCGATGCTTGTCGGTACTTCTTCTTGGCGCGCACCCCCTCCACCCACATGGAGTTCGACCTGGAGCTGGCCAAGAAAGAATCTTCAGAAAACCCGGTCTACTACATTCAGTATGGTCATGCCCGCATTGAGGGCATCCTCGCCAACGCAAGACGGGAGAACATCAATTGGAGCGAGGGAGACATCTCTCTGCTGACCGATCCCAATGAGCTGGCCTTGATCCGCAAGATGATAATCTTGCCTGAGCTGGTGGAAAATATGGCTCGGAACCACGAGCCCCATCATCTACCTCATTATGCCTTGGAACTGGCCATAACATTCCACTGGTTCTACGAAAATTGCCGTGTGCTTTCCAGCGACCCTGCCGATTACCCCATGACCCTGGCTCGCCTCAAGCTGGTGGAAGCTGCACAAATTGTCCTGTCACGCACCCTCTACCTGATGGGTATGGAAGCGCCTGATTATATGTAGCTCGTGTGCATAAGGAGGGGTATGGCCAAGCCAAAGATCGCCGTTTTTTCAGGACCCAACGCCACCATCTCGAATTCACCAGCCTTGGTGACCAGCAATAAAGGCAGACTACCCGGCGAACGTACGCTGGAAGGCCGTTACGACCACCTGGTGGGACAACTTCTTTATGAACCTGTGACGGTCAGGATCAAGAAGTTCTCAGCCCATCCCTTGGAGGAAGATTCCAAGGAGCACTACCATGATGATGGCAAGGACTACTACGAGGTGGAGATAGGCCCTGAAGATGGGCCCTACCTCCTTCCCTACATGGCCAGGCGAGGAGATGGAGCTGATGGTGTGCCCTTCGAGGCCAGCGACATGGCCAACCCGTCTCTGAACTATGGGGGCAGGCAGTTTTTCTATCCGGATGCTTCCAGGATATTCGCTGACATCGACCGCACCATATCCGGCCGGGATGAGCGGGGCGAGCCGAATATCTTGGACCGTAAAGCCGACTTCGATTTTATTCGAGCGTTGCCTTCTGGAGGTTATCCCTCACAAGGTGAGGTTGGAGGAGTTGATTTCTTTCCCTATCGGCCTCCCGCCCTAGCTCGCCGGCCGCGCCATCGAGACCTGGCCAGGATCACCAATGAGGTTTGCCGAACTCTCTCCGGGGGCACCTATGAAGGCATGATCTGGCTTCAAGGTTCTCCGACGGTGGAAGAAACGGCCTACTGGCTGGGACTGATCGTAGATGCTGACATCCCCATCGTATGTTGCGCATCCCAGCGGCCTCACGGACAGCTGGCCAACGACGGCGACCGGAACATCGTGGATGCGGTCGAATACATCCTCTCGGGACTTGGGAAGGGTCTGGGTTCGGTGGGTATGCAGGACCAGCAGATCTTTGCTTCCAGGGAGTTTAAGAAGGGGGATGCTCGGCCCGGCGGCTACAAAACCACCGGCGGGCACGGGGGAGTGCTGGGAAGCGCCGGGCCTCCGATGACCATCTGGTACCATCCCGCGTACAAGCACACCTCTGCTTCTCAGGTCAACATTTCCCATCAGCCGGCCACGGTCGAATTTCAGGACCATGTGGGAGATGGGACCCTTACCAAGGTGTCCATCAAGGACTCTGATGGTTTCCTGAAGGGCGAAGCTATTCCCCGGGTGCATATCGTCAAGTTTGGATTCTTGATGGAAGAGGACAACACCCACAACCCGGACCATGAAGTGGATATCATAGCTCGTTTGGAGAGAGGTTTGGCTGAGCAGGCCAGTTCTGACCCCGGTTCACCCAAGCTGCACGGCTTCATCTACGAAGGACAATCTCCCTATGGCACCGGCGCCGGAGGTCAGGGCGCAGCTTTGGAGATAGCAACGTACAGCGGGATGCCCGTCGTCGCAGTGGGCAGATCCGATCCCGGAGGAACTGTGCCCCAAGGCCGTGCTCCCCTGATGATTGGCGGAAGCAACCTTGATTGCACCAAAGCTCGTATGCTGCTCATGGCTTCCATGATGAAGCTGGGCCGTCTTCCCAAAGCCAATGACCCACGGAACCCAACAGGTGAAGAAAGGGATGCTGTAATTGCCAAGATTGCCCGGTACCAAGAGATTTTCTCAAGCCACTAAAGGGGCAGTAGTCTACCGGTAGTTGCGGGCGTGGCTCATTCTACACGGCCATGATGTGGTAGCCCGCATCCACGGTGACGATGCTGCCGGTGATCCCACTGGACATATCGCTGCATAGGAACAGAGCGGTCTTGGCCACCTCATCGTGGGTGATGTTGCGCCCAAGGGGTGCTCGCTCAGCATAGGTTTTCTTCATATCCAAAAAGCCCTGGATTCCCCGGGCAGCCAAGGTTTCCAACGGCCCAGCCGAGATGGCATTCACCCGAATGTTACGGTCGCCGTACTCTGCCGCCAGTTGTCGAACTTCGTTCTCCAATGCGGCTTTGGCGGTCCCCATGATATTGTAGCCGGGGAACACCCGGTTCGATGCTTGGAAGGTCATCGCCAGAACACTGCCGCCGTCAGCAAGCATCAACGGGGCCGCACCGCGGACCAAGGGCAACAAAGAAAAAGCGCTAATGTCCAAAGCAATGCGAAAGCCTTCCCGGTCGGTCTCTGAAAAATCGCCGCCAAGATCATCCCGGTTGGCGAAAGCAATGCTGTGGATGAGGTAATCCAGCCTGCCCAGCTTGTCGTTGATCAAGCTAAACGCAGCAGCGATCTGATCATCTTGGGTTACATCGCACTCTATCAGAAGCGTCTCGGCATCCAAGGTGTCAGCCAGCTTGCGGACCCGGTCTTTCAAACGTTCGTTTTGATAGCTGAGGACCAGCTTGACGCCAGCTTGATGGAGCATCTTGGCAACAGACCAGGCGATGCTACGGTCGTTGGCAACGCCAAATACAACTCCGACCTTCCCCTTGAGGTCGATGGAGTACATTAATATCCTCCGATGCAGCTTTGCGCGTTGAAATTCCGAGGCCCGCATCCCGCTTCTTGAGCTTTGGGTTGCAGCGGCACAAATCAGACGGAATATTGAATATCCGGCGGATGATCTTTAGCTAACACATAACCTTCCCGCATCAGATTTGCGTTGACCAGTATATCATCGGCATGTACGCACGTACCCCAGCATCACGCCGGTCCTCTATCCCGAAAAGGAAGGAGCCACCTCGGACAAGAAGGTCTCCAGTTGCCCTTCTTGATCATAAGAAGCAAACCGGACGATGACCGTCTCTGCTCCCGCAGCTGCATACTGGCTTATGCGCTCGGTCGTCATCTCAGGAGGTCCAAACGGACCCCAACGATCGCCCCATATATTGGCGCCATAGTAGTTCATCAAAAAGCGCTCAGCTTCTTCGGTCGCAGTGGCTGTATCATTCGACAGGTTCACCGTCATATAGAAAACGGACTCCATCTTGTCAGCATCCCTGCCAGCTTCCGCAGCATACCAGCGGACCTTCTTGATGACTTCAGCATACTGGTCGGGGCTGTCGGATATGCCCATGATCCCATCTCCCAACCTGCCGGCCCGGCGAAACTGGGTGTCCGTACCCAAGCTGTGATGACAAGCAAGGAGGATGGGCACGCCACCATCCTGAATGTTGGCCGGTTTTGTCGCGACCGCATCCAGGTCGAAATGCTGGCCACTGAAGGAAACGGATTTGCCGGCGCCCAGCCCTTTCACAATCTCCACCAGCTCTTCCAACCGGCGGGCTCGTTGCTTTGGGTTGACCCCGGCTGCTTTCCACTCCTGTTTTTGGGCATCGTTGAAAGCGCCCCCGACGCCCACCGCCAGCAGCGATCTGCCCCCGGATATAAGGTCCAACGTACCAGCGGCGTGAGCCAACAGCACCGGATTCCTCATGGCGGCCAGAAGGACAGCGGTGCCCAGACGCACCTTGGTGGTGCGGCCCGCGATGGCAGCCAAGGTTGTGAGAGGCTCCAATCGAGGCTTTGCTGTCAGGCTGTCTCCGACCCAGACCGAGTCCAGGTTCGCCTCTTCCACTTTGTCAGCGATCGAAAGGATGGCATCCGCATTGGCAGGTTGGTCCGGGCCCATGATCAACCCGCGGGTGGGCAGAAGAATCCCCAGCTTTGGCTTGGAATCAGCCACGATTATGCTCCTTCGGTCAGCTTACTCAGGAGGCCGGGCTCCATGTATTCGTAAGCCCGAAGATCATCGTAGGTATCCAGATCGAACCCCAGTCCCGGACTGTAGTAGATGGCTACGGATATACTCTTTGAGCTGGCTTGTGCAAGATGACGTTTGAAGCTGTTCGGGCCGAGAAGGGCTTCGAAGGAGTCGGACAAACCGGGCACCACGAGGATCCCGTTTGTGCCCCCGCCCTGCCTTGCCGGAGCCAAGGTAACGTTCTTCAGGCGCCCGGAAGCTCCCACGATGCTATGGATGTCACGAGGCTTGACGAAGGGAAGGTCGCCCGGCAAAAACATAGCTGCCTTACCGGCGTCCGAAGCCCGCCGGAAAGAAATATTGAGAGTATCGTTGATGTTCGCCCCTTCATCCTTGTACCAAGACGCGCCACAGTCTTCTGCCACCTTCTGAATGGCTGGGTCTCCTCCCACAACCCAGGCGCTTTCTATGGGAGAAGCATCTGACAAGCCGGGGATAGGCTCCCGTAGAGCATTCAAGACCCGCCGGAGGAGATTTGCACTGAGGGTCATTCGTTGGCTGTCGGTGAGGTTTTCGGCCAAGCGGGATTTCCCCAGTTGCAGGGGTTTCATCGGCACTATTGCTATGATTCCGCGAGGTTGCAATCTGTTCAAACGGTCCCTTTTGACTCTAAGCCCCTGACGAGGCGGCCTGTACTGAGGATGGCATGGTTCCGACTTCTTGAGCAGGCCCTGATCTGTCTAGAAGCTGGCAAACCTGATTTCCCAAGTATTCTTTATCAGCATCGTCTTTCATGATGGTGGAAGCAACATGGGTTCGGATACCCAAGGATTCGATCTCGTCAGCATAGCGCCGGTCTATCTCGTCGATGATGAAGGTATCGCATAACCCCCGATAGTAGCGTGCGATGCCAGCACAGGAAACCTCGTAACCCAGTTCATTCATGAGCTTGGCTGCCGGCCCGCGGACCGCTTCTCCTCCTACGATGGGACTGACCGCAACGCATCTCCCCGGAAGCTCTTTGATACGTTGGCAGACTCCCGGAAGAGCCAATATGGGATCAATGCTGAGGAACGGATTGGAGGGGCAGATCACCAGGTGGGTAGCAGAGCTTAGAGCGCTCAGAAACTTGCGGGAAGGTGTGGCATCAGCGGCGCCTTCATAGCGAATGGCCCTTGTTAGCGGTCTGCATTTCTTCTGCGCAAAGTACACCTGAAAGGGGAGATCGCCTTCATCGGTTTCCACGACGGTCCGCACTGGATCATCGCTCATCGGAACTATGCTGCTGGCTATGCCCAAACTTTCGGAAAGCTGTTGGGTTGCCTCAGATAAGGTGAATCCGCGATTCAAGAGGTCGGTTCGTCTGATGTGGGTTGCTAAATCTTTATCGCCCAAGCCAAACCATGCGGGTGCACCGTACCGTTCCAACATGGCCAAGCTATTGAAGGTGTCTTCGGTTACACCCCAGCCCGTTTCAACATTGGTCAAACCAGCCAGGGCGTACATGACGGTATCCAGGTCGGGGGACACATGGAGGCTGTGAAATACCGCATCATCACCGGTATTTACAATGATGGTCAGCTTGTCGGCAGGAAGGACTTTGGAAAGCCCCAAGGCCAGCTTGGCTCCACCAACGCCGCCGGCAAGCGCCAGAACGGAGTTGGTCATACATCTTCCTGCATTTTGGCGGTGTGCTTGGGATGTTGATAACGGTAGCTATCCATCTTGATAAGCTGGTGGAAGGACCCAAATCTCCCCACCTGGTCTTCCTCCACCATATCCAGGGGTTCAATGGGATTATCGCCATCGTCGTAGCTGTGCCGGATGTCGTAGTTGGTGTACCGCTCGGCGGGGATACGGCCGATATCCCGGATAAGCTGTCGGAACTGGGAAGGCCGCACCAGCTGGCCGTATTGTGCGCCTGCCGCGGTGGAGATGCTCTCGTTGATAAGGGTGCCACCCATATCGTTCACACCAACGCCCAATAGTTCTTGGGAAAATTGCAAGCTTTCTTTGACCCATGAGACCTGCAGGTTTGGAATCCAGTTGTCGAGCATCAGCCTGGAAACCGCATGCACCTTCATGACCTCTTCTTTGGTAGGCCCTTGGCGAACGCCGGAGACGAGGTTCCGGCTGTACATCGGAGCTTCTGCAGAAATGAAGCTCAGGGGTACGAACTCGGTGAACCCTCCGGTGCTTTTCTGAATATCTCTAATCAGACCGATGTGATTGGCGATGTGCTCATCGGTTTCCACATGACCGTACATGATCGTGGATGTTGTTGGGATGCCAAGGTCGTGGGCGCCGGTTATCACCTCTATCCATTGGCTCACGGTGATGCGACCGGGAGCTATCTTATCCCGAACGCCTTGGTCCAAGATTTCGGCTGATGTGCCTGGGAGACTGCCGACCCCGGCATCTTTCAGAGCTTGGAGGTATTCCCGGATGGAGCAGCGGGACCTGACCGAGCCGTACAGGACCTCTTCGGGAGAAAAGCCGTGGATGTGTACGTCGGGGAGATCAGCTTTGATGGTCTCGCACAGCTTCACATAGTAGTTGCCCTCCATCTGGGGGGGCAAGCCGGCTTGAATGCACAACTCCGTGGCTCCAAGGTCCCAAGCTTCTCTGGCCCGACGCAGGATCTCATCCATAGGCAGAAAATAGCCTTCTTCCTCCCTGTGGTCCCTGCTGAACGCACAAAAGGTGCACTGCTTTATGCAAACGTTGGTGAAGTTGATGTTCCGGTTCACCACGTAGGTCACCACATCCCCGACCCGGCGCCGGCGCACCTCGTCTGCCGTCATCATCAGAGCGATGAATTCTGGGCCGGAGGTTCCCAGAAGGCGTATGGAATCATCCACCGTTGGGTCTTCACCTTCGAGGCAACCGTTCAGGATGCGCGCAACATCGGGTTCGATGCTGCCCAGTGTATGTTCCAAGGTTACGGCGTTTCTATCGGAAGCATCAGGTTGAACGGACATATTCGTCGATGCCTCCTTTCACATATCCTTCATCATCAGCCAAAGATGCGATTTTACTTCTGAGGTTTGGTGAAACAAAACTGGCATCTGAAGAAATATATTCTGGATAAACTGCCAATCGGGGACGAAGCTCAAAGCCCAGTTCGTTGGTTTTGTCCTTTAGATCGACAATCTGAGGCCACGGTGCTTCAGGGTTTACATAATCTATTGTTATCGGAGAAATGCCACCCCAGTCGTTGATTCCCGCCTGTAGAAAGACCTGATAATTTTCGTAGCTCAGATTGGGCGGCACTTGAAGGTTGATTTGCGGCCCCAGCGCCAAGCGAGCGACGGCGACCGTCCACAGAAGGTCTTCTGTCGATGGGTCGAGATGGCCTTCCATCGGTGTTGCCGGTTTGGCCCTGAAGTTCTGGATGATCACCTCTTGAATATGCCCATAGCTCTTGTGCAAGTCCCGGATCGCCAGCAGAGACTCGATTCTTTCCCTTCGTGTTTCCCCGATCCCGATGAGGATGCCGGTGGTGAAAGGGATCTTCAGCTTGCCTGCATTTTCCAGAACCTTCATGCGCACCTGCGGGCGTTTACTGGGAGCATGTTCATGGGGCCCGCCCAAATCGTATAGGCGGGGACTGGAGCTCTCCAACATCATCCCCATAGAAGGGTTTGAATCCTTGAGTTCCTCCAACTCCCTGCGGGTCATGGTGCCGGGGTTGCTGTGGGGCAGCAGAGAAGTCCTTTCCACCAGCAATCGGCAAATGGCAACCAGGTACTCATGGGTGGTGTTGTATCCGGCCTTGTTGAGCCATTCTGCTGCTTCAGGGTAACGCTGTTCCGGTCGTTCTCCCAAGGTGAGCAGTGCTTCGGTGCATCCCATCCGTTCGGCAGATTTAGCTACATCCAAAACTTGGTCCGGGGACATATAGATGTCGTCTGCTTCCGAAGGAGTTTGGCGGAAGGTGCAGTAACCGCAGAAATCCCGGCACACACGGGTCAGGGGTATGAACACCTTGGGGGAAAAGGTGATGGTCGATCCTTTTTCGCGGTTGCGAAGCTCCGATGCCACTTCGCAAAGGGCTGGGAGGTCCCCCTCATTGGAGGATGCCAATCTCAGCCCCTGCTCAGATGTGAGATCGAAGCCATCCAGCACATTATCCAGCGCCGGCCTCAGGTGATCGGGAATAACCTTGACCGGGTCTTCCACATGGGGAAGCAGCCTTGTATCTGTGGAAGGAACGACCATTCCCCTCTCTGTTTCACGGATGCAATTGATGTAGATACGGAATCGCCTGGAATGTTCTACTTGGGTGAATAGGGAGTGAGTCGCATCAGCTTCACACTAACCCCGGCGACCAAGGGACCCGCCGCTTCTGATTCCGTTCGAGCTTTTTGCCAGTCGGGGTCCTTGGAAAAATTTCCGAAGCCCACTTCCCGATCGCCCAAGCTGGGATAATCAAGCATATAAATCAAGCGGTTATTGATTCCCACATCGTCGGTCCAGTAGCCGACACTTTCCAGCCCGTGCTTCCTGAACAGTTCCACGGTATGGTTTGCGAACCTGTCGTTTATTGCCGGCAGCTTGCCGGGTATGGCATCGTAGATGCGCAGTTCTTGGACGTTGGAGCGCACCTTGGGTTCGGGGGAGTATGAAGTCGTGCGCATGATCGTGTTCTGGATCTTGGTCACCATGGGCCCCTCGCCTTCGGATTCCCGCCTCACCTTTGCCCAATCCGGGTTTGCTTGGAATTCCGCCCACTTCTTTTCCCGGTCTGCCAAGCTATCATAGATGGTCATGTAGATCAGATGGTTGCCCATGCCGGCTTCAAGGTTCCAGAAACCCAGTACGCCTATGCCGTGTTCCTTGAAGAACCCAACGGTATGGTCGGCGAACCGCTTATTCAAAGCTCCTAGTTTTCCAGGCATCGCCAAGTAGTCGCGTAGCTCATAGATCATTGGTGGAACTCCTTGCATGTTGGTTGAATTGGGTGTGGCTTGCTAAAGCAATTGGCCTTGGGGGCCGCTACCTTTGTCGAAGAATTCTCTTCCAAGGTGCTGGTATGCCAACCGGGTGGCCAACCTTCCCCGGGGTGTCCTGTCCAAGAACCCGAGTTGAAGAAGGTACGGCTCATAGATATCCATGATGGTGTCCGCATCTTCACCTATAGATGCCGCCAATGTGTCCAACCCCACGGGGCCGCCTGAGAATTTGTCGATAATGCTGTCCAAGAGCCGGTGGTCGATCTCATCCAAGCCTAGAGAATCGACCTCCAGTTTACCCAATGCTTCCTGGGCAGCTGTCCCGGTTATTCTACCATCGCCCATTACCTGCGCATAGTCCCTGGTCCGCTTGAGGAGCCGGTTAGCCACCCTTGGCGTTCCCCGGGAGCGGGTGGCGATTTGGTCCACGCCGCTATCGTCAATGCTGATATCCAAGATTCGGGAGGAACGGCGGACGATGGCCCCCATTTCCTGAGAATCATAGTAGGCCATACGGAACACCGACCCAAAGCGGTCCCGCAACGGAGCGCTGACCAAAGCAAATCTGGTGGTGGCGCCAATTAGAGTGAAGGGATTTATCCGGAGGTTGATGCTTCTGGCTCCCAGTCCCTTCCCGACCACCCACGACAGAAAGTAGTCTTCCATAGCAGGGTAGAGCACCTCTTCGACAGGACGGCTCAGGCGGTGGACCTCATCGATGAACAGCACATCTCCCTCAGATACACTGGTTAGGATAGCTGCCATCTCACCCGCCCGCTCAATGGCCGGACCTGAGGTCACCTTGATGTTGACCCCCAGCTCCTGAGCAATGATATGAGCAAGGGTGGTCTTGCCCAGACCGGGAGGCCCATAGACCACCACGTGGTCCAGAGGTTCGCCCCGCATCTTGGCAGCTTGGATGGCGATGCTCAGGTTCTCTTTAACCTTGGTCTGGCCCACAAAATCAGCCAGGCGCCCAGGTCTTAGGGATGAATCTATCGAATCATCGGCATCGATGGTGTTGCCTGAAACGAGCCGCTCGGTCATGCCTTCCCGCGTCGATGAGGTTGAGACATTCTAGGAGTAAAGCCAAAGGGTAGTCAAGCTGAGGTGCTTTCGTGTATCGGGTTTCTTCCGGCCCTTAGCTGGCATATGATAGAATCTAAAGAACCAACCACCTCTGTGGACCTTTAAAGGGGGTGACGAACATGTCAGGACATTCCAAATGGTCGACCATCAAACGCGCAAAGGGGGCAACCGATGCCAAGCGCGGTCAACTATTCACCAAGCTGACCCGGGATATTTCCATCGCTGTGCGCCAAGGTGGCGGCGGTGATCCAGACATGAATTACAGGCTGCGTCTTGCTATCGACAAAGCCAAGGGCAGCAACATGCCTATGGATACCATCGACCGGGCAGTCAGCAGGGCTGCCGGGGGTGGAGGTGCGGGAGACGAGCTGGAAGATACCCTCTACGAAGGATATGGACCCGGCGGCAGCGCCATAATCATGGAAGCTCTAACCTCCAACCGCAATCGTACAGCTTCGGAGATACGGGCCGCCTTCGCCAAATCGGGCGGCAGCTTGGGAGAAACCGGTTGTGTTGGCTGGAACTTCGAATCCAAAGGGATCATCTGCTTGAATGTAGATGAATCCCAAGCAGAAGATGTTGCTATGGCAGCTATCGAAGCTGAAGCTGAAGATGTAAACATAGAAGGCGGGTATCTGGAGATCTATACTCAGCCTGAATATCTTGAAGTTGTCCGAAAAACCCTGGAAGCCCAGGATATACCCACCACATCCGTCGAGATCTCCATGAAACCCAAGACCACCATTGATCTGGGCATGAAAGAAGCCGAACAAACCTTGAAGTTGCTCGATAATCTCGAAGACCTGCTGGATGTACAGAAGGTTTACAGCAACGCCAACTTCCCCGAAGAAGCGCTGGAAAAGTACCAAAACGAAGGGTAGCTTCAACCGTTGCTAATCTTGGGAATAGACCCCGGCACCATCCGGATGGGTTACGGCTTGGTGGAAGAGCGGGATGAAACGGTGGCAGTGGATTGGGGGGCGGTGTCGCTTCCCACATCTCTTCCCTTGGAAGTCCGCCTATACCAGCTCTATACCCACCTGCTCAACATGATCAGCATCTGGCGCCCCGATGCGATAGCGGTCGAGGAACCCTTCTTGGGCAGAGGCGAAAACCAATTCGTAAGCTCAACCTTGGCAGTTGGGCAAGCTCAAGCATTGGCTTTCATCGCTGCCGCCGGGCAAGCCATTCCCCTATCGCGGTATTCTCCTGCCCAGGTCAAGCGGGCGGTGACCGATTATGGTGCAGCCAGCAAAGGCCAGGTGCAGGAGATGGTGCGGGTTATACTGAAGCTGAAAGTTTTGCCGGAGCCTTCCGATGCATCGGATGCTCTGGCCATAGCCCTCTGTCATATTCGTCAACAGGATGTGTCGGATTTGCTCAAACGAGAAATTCAACCCTAGCCCGGAACAGGGACGTTCATCTGAAGGAACGGCTCAATATCGGGCTAATCGGAATGCTGGGATTCTGCCGAAGCAGCTCACAGGAGGTCAAGATTGATCGCGGCGATCAAAGGCATATTGGAAGCTAAGGGTCAGGACTGGGTACAGGTCCAAGTGGGCGGGAGCGTTAGCTTTCAGGTACAAGCCCCATCTTCCTTGGTGGATGATTTGGGACCTCTGGGTAGCGAGGTGCACCTTCACACCCAGCTCTACATCCGCGATGACAGGGCTGACATATATGGATTCTCCACATCAGAATCCCTGCAACTCTTCAACCTGCTGAACGGCGTTTCGGGAATCGGCCCCCGCATTGCTTTGGCCGCCCTATCCACGTTGGGCCCCCGCTCCTTGGTGGCAGCTATCAGCACAGAAAACGTCGGGGCTCTTGCAAGCGTTTCGGGCGTGGGCGCCCGCACCGCCGGGCGCATTGTGCTGGAACTCAAGGGCAAGGTTGCAAACCTGATGGAATTGGAGGACGGCTCGACCCCGGACCAAGATGGCGAGGTGGTGGCTGCTCTCACAGCTTTGGGTTACTCAGCAACGGAAGCCAGGAAAGTGGTAGCTGGCATGATTACAGATGGCGAGGAGACCTTGGAAGACAGGTTGCGGTCAGCCTTGCAGCATCTGGCTGGCTGAATAGTGCAGAATATGTTCTCAAAGCGTATCGCAAGGGTTGGGTTTTGCTATGCCTGAGTTTCAGATAATATCCGATTTCCAAGCTACCGGGGATCAACCGCACGCCATAGATGAATTGGTCCGCGGCACCGAGCGGGGAGACCGCTACCAGACCCTGATGGGCGTCACGGGGAGCGGAAAGACCTTTAGCATGGCCAATATCATCCAACGCCTTCAACGCCCTGCTTTGGTCATCGCCCATAACAAGACCCTCGCCGCCCAGCTGGCTACCGAGTTCAGGGAGTTCTTCCCCCAGAATGCGGTGGAATACTTTGTGTCCTACTACGATTACTACCAGCCCGAAGCTTATGTGCCGCAGACAGACACCTACATAGAAAAAGATGCGGATATCAACGAAGAGATCGACAAACTGCGCTTGGCCGCAACCAGGTCCCTTCTCACCCGGCGGGATGTGCTGATCGTTGCATCCGTGTCCTGCATCTACGGTTTGAGTGACCCGGTGGACTACTACAGCTTCGTCGCCCAGGTGAAGGTCGGCGAGGTCCGCAACCGCAGCCGGTTGGTTCGCCAGTTGGTCGATATGCAGTACTCCCGCAATGACATGGAGTTAGCCCGAGGCCGATTCCGGGTCCGCGGCGATACCGTGGAGGTGCATCCCGCCTACGATGAAACCGCCCTGCGCATCCAGTTCTGGGGTGATGAAGTGGAGCGCATCGTGGAAATCGACCCCCTTACCGGCGAGATATTGGCTCAGCGGCAGGAGATGGATATCTACCCGGCCAGGCACTTCGTCACTCCCAAGGAGAAGCTGGACCTTGCTATAGAAGATATCCAAATCGAACTGGAAGAGCAGCTGATTCAGATGCGGTCCGGGGGCAAAGTCCTGGAGGCAGCCCGTTTGGAATCCCGCACCAACTATGATCTGGAGATGCTGCGGGAAACCGGCTTCTGTGGCGGCGTTGAAAACTATGCCCGGCATCTGGCCCGGCGATCAGCTGGCAGCGCCCCGTGGACATTGTTGGACTACTTCCCTGAGGATTGGCTGCTGTTTATTGATGAATCCCACATGACCATCCCCCAGGTCCGGGGTATGTACAACGGGGATATCTCCCGGAAGCGCACCCTTGTGGATTTCGGGTTTAGGTTACCGTCGGCTCTGGACAACCGCCCTCTGAACTTCCGGGAGTTCGAAGGCCATCTGAACCAGGTGGTGTTTGTGTCGGCAACTCCCGGCCCCCATGAAATGGAGGTTAGCCAACAGGTGGTGGAACAGGTGATCCGGCCGACGGGTCTTTTGGATCCAACCATTGAGGTCAAACCAACCAAGGGTCAGATCGACGATCTTATGTTCCAGATCAAGGAACGGGTGGACAAGAACGAGCGGTGTTTGGTAACCACCCTCACCAAACGAATGGCTGAAGAACTGGCCGACTACCTGCAGGAGATGGGAGTGCGGACCCACTACCTGCACTCAGACATCAACACCTTGGAACGCAGCGAAATCCTGAGGGACCTGCGTCTGGGAGTTTATGATGTTGTGGTGGGCATCAACCTGCTCAGGGAAGGCTTGGACCTGCCGGAGGTCAGCTTGATGGCGATCTTGGATGCCGACAAGGAAGGTTTCCTGCGCTCCGATTCCGCATTGATCCAGATGGTGGGCAGGGCCGCCCGCCATTCGGAAGGTCATGTGATCATGTATGCTGACAACCGTACCAAGTCCATGGAACGAGCTATCAGCGAAACCTATCGCCGGCGGGATATCCAAGGCTCCCACAACGATGAACATGGAATCGTTCCCATAGGTATCCACAAAGCGGTCAAGGATATCACCGAGCGGGTGAGGGCAGTCGCCGAATCCCGGTCTTCCTATGTGGCTATTCGCAAAGAAATGACAAGGGACGACATGTTCAAGGTAACCAAAGACCTGGAGGTACAGATGAAAGCTTCAGCCAAGAACCTGGAGTTTGAAAAAGCAGCCATGCTCCGCGATGAGATATATGAGCTTCGACGGCTGTTGGCTCTGGGAGAAAAGGACCATGTCCCTTCCGCATGGTCGATTCCCTAGGGATAGTCTGAATAAGTCCCCTTGGATGCGGAGGATGGACGTGAAACCCGTCCCTACAGAGGGGCGAGATTCCCTCCTTCGCGGGAATGACGGGCTTCAGGCGAGTTGTTCAGAGGTTCCCTAGGGTCGGGGTAAATTGACCCCGGCATCCTTTGTTGCTACAATCTAGGGTAGGGAACAGTTCTTTCGGAGGTAATCATGGCTGATGTGGCAGTAGCTGCTGATGAAGTAATCGAAGTACTTAAGACCGTCTATGACCCTGAAATCCCCGTTAACATAGTGGACCTGGGGCTTGTCTATGATGTGCAGGTTACCAAGGGTGATGTGTATGTCCAGATGACCCTGACCGCTCCTGGGTGCGGCATGGGGCCGTTCATTGCACAGCAGGCTGAATGGGCGGTATCGGAACTGGATGGGGTGGATGATGTCGAAGTTGAGATGGTGTTCGATCCACCCTGGTCTCCTGACCTGATCACCGAAGATGGACGGAAGCTCTTGGGAATCGATTAGATCAAGAGACACGTTCAGCCGACCTCAATCCGGTTTCATAAGGATAATGGATGACAACTCCTCAGGACAAAGCCAGGCTGGAACAGATCAAGCGCTCATGGCAGCAAAAACGTCAGATCACCCAGCGCTTGGACCTGATCAAGACGAAGGTCGCCGTTTATAGCGGCAAGGGCGGGGTCGGCAAAACCACCGTTGCTGTGAACTTGGCAGCTGCTTTGGCCCAAGAAGGGCACAAGGTCGGTCTCCTGGATGTGGACATCGATTGCCCGAACGTCACCAAGGTCATGGGCATCACCGAGGCCCCCGCGGTGGAGAATGGGGAGATCAAACCTGCCCAAAGATTTGGAGTGAAGGTCGTTTCCATGGCCTTCTTTCAGGAAAACGAAGAAGAAGCCATCATCTGGAGAGGACCCATGATCCACAATGCGATCAGCCAGTTCCTTCAGATGACGGACTGGGGCGATCTCGACTACTTGGTCGTAGACCTGCCCCCTGGGACCTCCGATGCACCGCTGACCGTCATGCAAACCCTGCCGATCGACGGCTTTGTGGTCGTAACCACACCTCATCAGCTGGCAGGTCTGGACGCCCGGCGGTGCATAAACATGATACGCAAGCTGAAGGTGAATGTGGCCGGGGTGGTGGAAAACTTCACTGGGGAGATGTTCGGTCAAGGGGGAGGGGAACAGCTGGCTAACGAAATGGACCTCCCATTCTTGGGGTCCATTGCCCTCAGACCCGATTACCGTGATACTTCCCAGCCCACGGTGCTGGGTAGTGGGGAAGTACAAGGGGAATACCAACAGATAATTCAGGGGCTCAGGACAAGCTTGGACCGGCTCGGAAAAGCTGCGGCCTAGCTTCGGCTGGAAACCTTTCTACGTCCCTTGCTCCCCCGGTTGGGTGGGTCCTTAAGCACGATATGCTCCAGTAACGACACTTCTCGGCGGATGGCAGCCTGAGAATGACTTGTGTACTCCCCCATCCTGCGAAACTTCTTGTAGCGCGTCTGTACCAGCTTCTTGGGCGGAATCTTAGCCAACTTCGCAATCTCACGCGAGACTGCGATGCTAACGTATAGAGCTGCTTCTTCGGGATTGGTATGGGCGCCATCGGCGGGTTCGGTAACTATCTGGTCTATGATCCCCAGTTCTTTGCAGACATGGGCTGTCAGGGTCAGAGATTCTCTTTCTTCCACCTGGCGCGAGGTGTTGCGATACAACCTGCTGGGTATTGGGCCTGGGGATGTCGGGGAATACACCGCGTATTGCTGCATCAGCACACTATCGGTCATGCTCAGCGCCAAAGCTCCTTCGCTTCCCCCTTCTCCTATGATGACGGATGTTGTCGGGGTGGGAACGTCGGCCATCAGCGACAAGGTTGTGGCGATGGCATTGCCCACACCTTGTTCTTCGGATTCCAAACCGGGATGAGCTCCTTGAGTGTCGATCAAGGTTACTACCGGTAGCTTGAATCGTGCTGCTAGGTCGATCAATCGACGAGCTTTGCGAAACCCTTCTGGATAGCTGTGGTAGCTGTTATCTTGCCTGTTAGCTTTACGTTCTTGCCCGACGATCACAACCGGCTCTTTGCCCCAGTAACCCAGTCCTCCCACCAAGGTCCGATCATCTCCGCTGACCCGGTCTCCCCTCAGTTCAATGAACTTATTCACCGTCGAACCGATGTATTGTAGAGCTGAAGGCCTTTGGGGATGATTGGCTGCTTCCAATGCTTGAGCTGCATCGGGTTCTTTGGAAACCGCAACGGGCATCGGTAGAACCGAGCCTTTACTTTTCCCTTTACCTTTATCTTTATCTTTGCCATCGGACTGAGATGATCGGCCGGGGTTGAGGATTTCCAGCACGGCGCTCAATTTGGGTTGCAGGTCCTCACGGTCGATGACATTATCTATGAGACCCAGATCCAAATGTGCTTCTGCGGTGTGAGCATTCAGGGGCACAGGTTTGCTGGAAGCTTCCTTCAGGGTTTTCATAGATGCCAGCCCAATGAGCGAGCCGGGTTCGGCGAAGATCACATCCGCCAGGTTGGCGAAGCTGGCGTAAGCTTGCCCAGTGGATGGGTTGGATAGCACGACCACAAATGGAAGCTGCTTTTCTCGAAGCTGATTGGCTGCCGCAACCGTCTTGGCCATCTGCATCAAGGACAGGACACCCTCCTGAATCCGGGAACCGCCTCCGCTGACCATAGCAACCACCGGATGTTTGCTTGATGCGCCATTTTCGAAAGCCAGTGCGACCTTCTCACCGACCACGCTGCCCATGCTGCCGCCCATAAAACCAAAATCCAGTACGATCATCATGGTCCGGATGCCGGAGATGGTGCAATGCCCGGTCACCGCAGCTTCGGTAAGACCTGTGCGCATCTGGTCCTGAGATACCCGCTTTGTGTACGAGCCCCGAGCCGAAAAAGAGATCGGAAAGAAAGATACGATGGACCTGTTGGTTTCCCGAAAGCTACCTTTGTCCACAAGAAGGTCAATGCGTTCCCGAGCAGTCAGGCTGTAATGAAAGCGACAGTAGGGGCACACCCGGTGCGTTTGATACACAGCAGATTCCCTGATTGGCTCATCACATAGGAGACAGTGGTCTCGTAGGACAGACAGATAGGCAGGATCCAGCACCGTTCCCCGCCGCAATAGATGGACCAAGTACTCAGACAGATTCTTCACAGACTCCACTCCCCAGCATATCCCCACGACTGTCAAAGAAGCTATGGCGGAAGGCCAACCATCGGATAGCTATGTATATTCTATACCATAACGGTATCAGGTTAAATAAGAAAGCTGTAGCTGACCCTGCACGCGCCCGGAGTTTATGAAACCCGGGGAAGCCCGGTTGCCTGCAACCCTACCAAGGTGGTCTGGACGAAGCTGCCGACCTGGCCACCATACCTTCTGTTTCAAGCTGACCCACCAGCTGCGTAGCCTTGGAATACCCGATCTGCAACCGGCGTTGCAGCACCGATGCTGAAATGTTCGGTGTCCGTTGAGCCAAACTCCTGGCCGACTCCATCAGATCATCGTCATCAACCAAATCGTCGGCTTCTTCCTCTTCGGACTCCTCCAGGACTATCTTGGGCATTGGTGGTCCGGACTGGGTGGTCCAGAAAGACACCAACTCCTCGATTTCTTGGTCGTAGACGAAAGTCCCTTGGACGCGAACGGGCTTGGGGGAATCCTGAGAAAGCAGCAGCATATCTCCCTTGCCCAGCAGCCTTTCTGCACCAACGGCATCAAGTATCACCCTGGAATCCACCTGGGAAGCAACGGCAAAGGCGATCCTGGCAGGAATATTAGCTTTTAACAGTCCGGTCACCACATTGACCGAAGGACGTTGAGTAGCCAATATCAGGTGGATGCCGGTGGCTCTTCCCAGCTGAGCCAGCCGCACCAAAGCTTGTTCTACGTCAAATGCTGCGGTCATCATAAGGTCTGCCAGCTCATCAATAATTACCAATAGGAAGGGCATCGGCTCCTTGGCTTTTTTGTTGTATCCTTCGAGGTTCCGAACCCCCGCTTCTTCCAACATTTTGTAACGACGCAGCATCTCGTTCCGGACACCTCTCAGCACCACCAGCACCTGGTCTGTATCCACTATTACGGGCAAGATCAGGTTTGGTATGCCGTTGAAGGGAGTCAGCTCCACCCTCTTTGGATCGACCATGACCATCCGAAGACGGTCCGGGCGATTGGTCAGCAACAAGGATGCTATGACAGTGTTGATGCAGACGCTTTTTCCGCTGCCCGTGGCGCCTGCAATGAGCAGGTGCGGCAGGGCGGTAAGGTCGGCAACCACAGGAGTGCCCCCTGTATCTTCGCCGACAGCTATGGGCAGACCGCCCTTGGCGCTCAGCTTCTGGAAAGCAGGGCTTTCTGTGACCGATCGGAGAAAAACCCTGCTGGGATGGGGGCTGGGAACCTCCAGCCCAACCAGCGCTTCTCCCGGAACGGGGGCTTCCATACGAAGGTAGGGGGTCTTCAATGCCAGGGCCAAATCCTTTTCTCTGGCAAGGATGCTCTGCACCCGGACCCGGCTGACCTCGGCGCCTAGCGTGCTGTTTCCTGGGTATCCTCTTTGACCCTCGTTTTGACGTTTCGTCCAGCCCGGCACCAGCCCGAACCTGATAACCCTGGGCCCTGTCCGAATATCTTCGACCTTAACATCGACCCTGTGGTCCGCCAATGTAGATTCAATGTGACGGGCCATCTGTGTCAACACGGTCTGAGGCACAGGTGACGTGACTCCTTTATTGAGTATGTCCAAAGCCGGAAGCTGCCAAGATAAGCCTTTGCGCTTGGTGGTGGACGGTTCCTGAGAAGGTGCTGCCCACTCTTTTTGAGGTGGTGGATCGACGGCGGGGGGTGGGTCACTTTCTACGGGTTCGCTGTCCTCGTCGGTGGTTTCCGGCGCCTCCGTTGACCGACTCGATATCCTCTGAAGCATACCGCTCAGGTGCCCGGCGGCGCTCCGTATCGCCATCAAATAGGTTCTAAAAACAAGCTTGGGATACAGCAATAAAGGTCCAGCAAACAATATCAGGAGGACCTTGGCCCAACCCAGCGGCCAAGGAGAACCCCCAAGCTGTCCCCCCCAATTTCCTCCGAGAGAGGCATCCTGAAGCCTGCCGTCAGATGCATTGAACATGGAAAGAAGGGCTAATGATAAGGCTACCGCTATGGCTGTGCCGCCCAAGCCCCTCCATACCATCTTATTCCGTAAACCTTTATAGCGGAGGACCAAGACGGCACATGAAAACCATGCAACCACCGGGGCTATGCCCCATCCCAGCCGGTCCATAGCCCAGTTTGAAGGTGACGTCAGGAAGATGAGAACCAGCACAGGAGCTAGGGCAAAACAGATGGGAAGCAGGTGGATGAGCAGGCGCCCAAAAGCGGGAGCCTTGGAATGCCGGGTACCGTCACCGGTTTTTTTGGAAGCGGAACTGCGAGACCGAGCGGGACTGGGGGACGACCGGGTCTGCTTGAGACCGGGGATTCTGGGCACCTAAACCTCCAGAGACACCGCCACCACTATCGGGTACCGGTGGGCTTCTCGGTGGAGAAGCTTGGCTGCAGCTTCCTTTACCACCTTGTTGGTGTGCCCCCAGTCTATGGGAATGATGTAGTTGTGTTCAAGAGATTCGCTTACCGACTCGGAGATTTTCCGGAACAGGTCTCGAGAGCCCTCATCGTCGGTGAAACCCGAAGAAAACACCTGTGGGGGCTTGGCGGCCAAGCCGGTGCTGCCGTCCAGAGCCACCGCCACTATGATAATGCCATCATGAGCCAAGGAGCGCCGCTCCTTCAGCACCTTGCTATTGCTGCTGATCAGTTCACCACCATCCACATATACGTGGCCTGCCGGTACCCTGCCAGCCATCTCCCCACCTTCGTCGGTGATCTCCAGCACATCGCCGTTTTCCAGAACGAATATTCCATCACGGCCCACACCCATCGCTTCTGCCAAGGCGGCATGGGACAACATGTGCCGGTATTCGCCGTGGACCGGAACAAAATACCGTGGCTGGGTGAGGTTCAGCATTACCTTCAGCTCCTCTTGGCTGGCATGGCCGTGAACATGCACCAAAGCCACCTTGTCGTACAGTACGCGGGCCCCGCGGCGAAACAGGTTGTCTATGGTCCTGCTGACGAGGGTTTCGTTGCCTGGTATCGGGGTAGCTGAGATGATCACCGTATCACCGGGGATTATCTGGATATCTCTATGGTCTTGGCGGGCAATCCGAACCAGGGCAGAGGTGGGTTCTCCTTGGCTTCCTGTGGTGATGAGAACCGTACGATCATCAGCCAGAAGTTTGGTCTCACCCAAGGGAAGGAGCACCCCCGGAGGCGGGGTTAGGTAACCCATCTCCATGCTCATCTTGACATTTTCCACCATGCTGCGTCCCACGATGCCAACCACACGATCATGCTTGGCAGCAGCATCCATCACCTGCTGGATACGCGAAATCAAGGAAGCAAATGTAGCTATCAGTACCCTGGCCGGAGCTTCTCCTATAGCTCTGTCCAGAGCTTCGCCCACCACTTGTTCCGAGGCTGTGTACCCCGGAAGCTCTGCATATGTTGAATCTGACAAGAGGAGAAGCACCCCCTCGTTGCCATAGCTGGCCAGCCGGGCTAGGTCGGTGCCTTTGCCATCTACGGGGGTATGATCGATCTTGAAATCCCCCGTATGAATTACGGTTCCTATGGGGGTTTCTATGGCTATGCCCATCGCATCTGGAATGCTGTGGCATACGCGGAACCATTCGGCTTTGAACTTGCCCAATTTAACTGGCATTCCTGGTTCGATGCGGTTGAGAATGGCATCCCGTGCCCCTCTGTGCTCCTTGACCTTGACGGAGATAAGGCCGTGAGCCAAACGGGGCGCATAAACGGGGACCTGAAGCTGAGGGAGCACATACGGAAGGGCGCCGGTATGGTCTTCATGCCCGTGGGTGATGAGGATAGCCTTCACACGGTTCTTGTGCTCGATCAAGTAGCTGATATCCGGGATCACAAGGTCCACCCCCGGCATATCTTCTTCGGGGAAGAGCACGCCACAGTCTATGATTATGATGTCCCCTTCGTACTCAAGGGCCATCATATTCTTTCCGACTTCTCCGAGCCCTCCCAAGGGAATAACTTTAAGCGGTGATTTCGACACTAACACACCTTGTATTGAGGTAATTTACTGAGCGAACTGGCAGAATATTGGCTGATCATGAGCCTTGGCAGCAAGCTGATCAGAACATGGAAAGCTGTTCAGGGTTCGGTGTTGCCGGCTGAACGGGATCGGGCGGAGGCGTTTCTGACGGAGGCGTTTCTTTTAGCAGCTCAGGAATACCTTTGAAGTCATCTTCGATGAACTTCCTGAGCTCTTGTCGATACAATGCAGCCGCTGGATGCATGATGGGGTACACCGTTAAGCCATCCACATTTCGCGGCTTGCCCCGGGCATTGGTGATACGTTCCTCCGGCAGAAATTTGGCCATGGAGAACCGGCCCAATGTGACCAGGAGCTTCGGGTGAATCAGCTCGATTTGCCGGTCCAGATATTTGCTGCAGGCAGCGATTTCGTTGGGTAGTGGGTCTCTGTTGTCAGCTGGGCGGCACTTAACCATGTTGGCAATGTACACATCGTCCCGGGTGTAGCCTATGGAACCAAGGAGCTCTTCCAGAAACCGGCCTGCCGGTCCCACGAAGGGCTTGCCTTGCCGGTCTTCATGATAGCCGGGACCTTCTCCGATGAACATGATCTCGGCGTCTTCCGGTCCTTCTCCTGGCACAGGATTGGTCCGACCTTTGCTCAGCGGACAATCTGTGCAGGATCGAACGCGTTGGGCGACTTCCTCCAAATTCTTCATCTCGGCCATATCCACTTCACCCCAGCCCTAACATTCTTCGTTACCTGCATCGCCGGCCCATGTCGGAATTGCTTTTCGAGAGCTGATTCAGGGCCTCATAGAAGATTTCGAGGTACTTGCGTCGAATTTATTTGGAGTCAGAAACTGGTGGGACCAAGGGTCTCATTCGTCCTGGACGCCGTGGCCTTGCAGGTAGCTAACCGCATCTTGGATAGTCAGGATCTGTCCTGCTTCTTCGTCGGAAATCTTGATCTCGTTGGCATCATTGGAAAACGCTTCTTCAAAGGCCATTATGAGCTCGACCAGATCCAGAGAATCAGCATTGAGATCATCGACGAATGAGGCTTCAAGCACTACCGAAGCTTCATCTACATCCAGCTTGTCCACAACTATGCTCTTGACCCGCTCGTAGGTGGTTGCCATCCTGTTAGTTCCCTTCCTGGATAAGATTGTTCTTTGTCGCAGTGTTTGGCTCCAATGGGATCACGGCAGTTCCTTCAAATTCGTCTACCATGGAACCAAGGACTCCGTTCACAAACTTGGACGAGCTTTCACTGCCGAATGTCTTTGCCAGTTCGATAGCTTCGTTGATCACAACCTTGATGGGCGCGCCTTGAGTGTACCGTATCTCCAGTATCGCTTGCCTCAGTATGTTCCGGTCCACCACGGGCAACTGCTTTACCGGCCACATGGGCGCATACCGGTGGATCTGCTGGTCTATCTCTTCCAGCTGGTCGACCACCCCATTGGCGAGCTCCATCGCATAATCCGCCGATGCTCTGGATACATCGCTTTCATCCAGGAGCCATGAAAAGGATGATTCCGTCGGGTGGCCGGCAATGTCCATTTCATAGAGGGCTTGAACAGCCAGGACACGGGAACGTCTTCTGAAGTGAAGGGGGTTTTCCTCTGGCATGGTACTGTACTGCCGCTGGTGGTGATTATCCTGATCAGCGATGATCGGCCTGAGCGTTCCAATAGTCTGATTCAGCCACCTTCGTGGCTGAGGTTAGGTCGGCTACGCTAGCCACCTCTACCCCCAATGACTGATGGGGAGCGGCACTGCTGATTTTTTTGATTAATCCACCAAGAACGTGCCCAGGACCAAACTCGATAAAGTTGGAAATCCCGAGGTCCATCATAATGTCGACAGACCTGTGCCACTGAACGCAGTTACAGAGCTGGTTCGCCAGTTCCTCTTTGATGTCTTGGGCTGTGGTGAGGGGTCGGCAAATGGAGTTGCCGATGATTGGAATCTCCGGCTCCCTGAATTGGACCATATTCACAGCATCAGCCAAACCTTGTGCAGCCAGCGCCATGAGGGAAGAGTGAAATGCGCCGCTTACAGCTAGAGGGACCGCTTTGCGGGCACCCCTGATGGAGGCCATATCAACTGCACGGGCAACGCAGATCTTATCTCCGCTGATCACGGTCTGGTCGTCGCTGTTGATGTTGGCAACCTCGGCTCCCGTCTCATGACAGATCTCTTCCACAGTTTCTTCATCCAAACCGATGATGGCAGCCATACTTCCTGGGTGCAGCGCCGATGCTTCCTGCATGAGCCGACCCCGCCCCCTCACAAGGCGTATGCCGTCGGCTAGGTCAACTACTCCAGATACGACCATGGAGGTGTATTCGCCAAGGCTGTGCCCAGCTACAGCAGCAGGTTTTGGAAGGTCACTGTGTCTCAGCTCGTTTAAAGCGCCGTAGCAAGCAAGGCTGGTGGCCATGATTGCCGGCTGGGAGTTTATGGTTTGGTTCAGTTCTTCGGCTGGGCCTTCGAAGATCATCTTGGTGAGAGGTTCTCCGATAACCTGGTCGAACTCATCGAAAATGTCTCTAGCTACCCGTGATGTACGATAGATTTCCCGGCCCATCCCCACGAACTGGGCGCCTTGGCCGGGAAACACATAAGCCAGATTGGCCTTGTCATGGCCGTTCGTAGCTATTTCCATATGTTGGCTTCCTTATAAACTGCCGAGGATAGTATACCGCTGGTAGTATCCATTTACCACCTGCTCAAGCTAGCTTCTTGGTCCTGTTTCTTGAAGAATAACATGACCGGTGCTTAGCTGGTCCCCACATTCAATACCCGTCGGCCCTTGTAGAAGCCGCAGCTGGGACATGCTGTGTGAGACAATTTGGCAGCCCGACATTGGGGGCACCGGGATGGATGGAGCGGTTTGATGTGATAATGAGCTAGCCGTTTCCCTTGCCGGGACTTGCTGAGCTTCTTTGTTGGTAGTGCACCCATTATTTATCTTGAAATGCCTTTCTTTAGTGGTTCTCAGTGGTGAGTACGTTCCAGCAGCGGGGTCAGTGGCTCCCATTGAGCATTTGCCGCCTTGAGGTCGCATGTGCAGCGATTATCATTCTTATTGCTTCCGCAGGTCTGGCAGATGCCCAAGCAGTTGGGCTGGCATAGTGGTTTCATGGGCTGGTTGGTCAAGCAGTACTGTCGCGATGCTTCCGTGAGGTCCAGCATATGATGTTCGTCGATGATGGAAGAGGGTTCCGCATCGTCGGGGATACGAATTGATTGGCCGGTGGAAACATCGACCAACGGCAAGAACTCTTCTTCGAGGCTCAACCGTAGGTGTTGCCGGAAGCTGATGAGGCACCTGCCACATATCAAATTCAAGCGTGCTTCCAAGCTGGCTCGTACCAGGATGCCCCGGTCGGTGCGCAGGAGGTACACTTTTCCATCGGGCAGGATGTCAGTTGCACTATTGTCAATCTGTGTCTGAGAATCGGTAAAGAGGTTCCGTTCGGAACCTATCGGCTCTGTGAGGAGTTGGGCGACGTTATAGATCATAAGTGTGTCAACTTGGCACCATCCGCTCGGTTGGTTATTATAAAAGAAACATGGGTGGGTCTGTCAAGAGATTCGGCCAATTCTAACCATCCGGGCCAGGCGAAAAATGCAGGTAATCGCCCGCCCCCGCTGCCATCCTAAGGAGCGCGCTCCCACTGTTGTCATCTTGAGGGCGCCTCCCCATCGTCATCCTGAGGGCGCCTCCCCATCGTCATCCTGAGGAGCGCCCTCCTCCCCTGTCATTCTGAGGAGCGCCCTCCTCCCATGTCATTCTGAGGAGCGCCCTCCTCCCCTGTCATCCTGAGGAGCGTCCCCCCTCCCCTGTCATTCTGAGGAGCGTCCCCCCTCCCCTGTCATTCTGAGGAGCGCCCCCCTCCCCTGTCATTCTGAGGAGCACCCTGCTCCCCTGTCATTCTGAGGAGCGCCCTGCTCCCCTGTCATTCTGAGGAGCGCCCTCCCCTGATGTCATTCTGAGGAGCGCACGACGAAGAATCTAAGATGCTGGTCATGCGATGGCCCGTCGGAGAAATGGACCAGCCATCAAAGGGAAATCTTAGATTCCTCACTCCGTTCGGAATGACAGGGGGGGTCGGAATGACATAAGGGGGATCGGAATGACGGTTTATTAGTGTCATTCTGAGAGCGCCCCCTCCCTTGTCATTCTGAGGAGCGCCCCCCTGCTGTCATTCTGAGGAGCACCCCCTTCCCCTGTCATTCTGAGGAGTGCACGACGAAGAATCTAAGATGCTACTCATACGATGGCCCGTCGAGAAATGGACCAGCCATCAAAGGGAAATCTTAGATTCCTCACTGCGTTCGGAATGACATGGGGGGGTCGGAATGACGGTTTATTAGTGTCATTCTGAGGAGTGCCCTCCTCCCCTGTCATTCTGAGGGCGCCTCCCCATCGTCATCCTGAGGAGCGCCCCCCTGCTGTCATTCTGAGGGCGCCTCCCCATCGTCATTCTGAGGAGCGTCCTCCCCTGCTGTCATTCTGAGGAGCGCCCTCTCTCTGTCATCCTGAGGAGTGCCCTCTCTCCGTCATTCTGAGGAGCGCCCTCCTCCCCTGTCACTCTGAGGAGCACCCTCCTCCCCTGTCATTCTGAGGAGCGCACGACGAAGAATTTAAGATGCTGCTCATGCGATGGCCCGTCGAGAAATGGACCAGCCATCAAAGGGAAATCTTAGATTCCTCACTGCGTTCGGAATGACATGGGGGGGGTCGGAATGACATAAGGGGGCTCGGAATGACAATGTATCCCTCTCATTCTGAGGAGCGCCCTCCTCCCCTGTCATTCTGAGGAGCGCACGACGAAGAATCTAAGATGCTGCTCATGCGATGGCCCGTCGAGAAATGGACCAGCCATCAAAGGGGAATCTTAGATTCCTCACTGCGTTCGGAATGACATGGGGGGTCGGAATGACGGTTTATTAGTGTCATTCTGAGGAGCGCCCTCCTCCCCTGTCATTCTGAGGAGCGCCCTCCTCCCCTGTCATTCTGAGGAGTGCCCTCCTCCCCTGTCATTCTGAGGAGCGCCCCCTCCCCTGTTATTCTGAGGAGCGTCCTCCCCTGCTGTCATTCTGAGGAGCGCACGACGAAGAATCTAAGATGCTACTCATACGATGGCCCGTCGGAGAAATGGACCAGCCATCAAAGGGAAATCTTAGATTCCTCACTCCGTTCGGAATGACAATGTATCACTCTGAGGAGCACCCTCCTCCCCTGTCACTCTGAGGAGCACCCTCCTCCCCTGTCACTCTGAGGAGCACCCTCTCTCCGTCATTCTGAGGAGCGCCCTCCTCCCCTGTCATTCTGAGGAGTGCCCTCCCCTGATGTCATTCTGAGGAGCGCACGACGAAGAATCTAAGATGCTGCTTATGCGATGGCCCGTCGGAGAAATGGACCAGCCATCAAAGGGAAATCTTAGATTCCTCACTCCGTTCGGAATGACAGGGGGGTCGGAATGACATAAGGGGGCTCGGAATGACGGTTTATTAGTGTCATTCTGAGGAGTGCCCCCTCCCCTGTCATTCTGAGGAGCGCACGACGAAGAATCTAAGATGCTGGTCATGCGATGGCCCGTCGGAGAAATGGACCAGCCATCAAAGGGAAATCTTAGATTCCTCACTGCGTTCGGAATGACATAAGGGGGCTCGGAATGACATGAGGGGGTCGGAATGACGGTTTATTAGTGTCATTCTGAGGAGAGCCCTCCTCCCCTGTCATTCTGAGGGCGCCTCCCCATCGTCATTCTGAGGAGAGCCCTCCTCCCCTGTCATTCTGAGGAGCGTCCCCCCACTGTCATTCTGAGGGCGCCTCCCCATTGGTATTCTGAGGAGCGCCCTCCTCCCCTGTCATTCTGAGGAGCGCACGACGAAGAATCTAAGATGCTGGTCATGCGATGGCCCGTCGAGAAATGGACCAGCCGTCAAAGGGAAATCTTAGATTCCTCACTGCGTTCGGAATGACATAAGGGGGTTCGGAATGACATGGGGGGCTCGGAATGACATGAGGAGGTCGGAATGACATGGGGGGCTCGGAATGACGGTTTATTAGTATCATCCTGAGGAGCGCGCCCCCTGTCATTCTGAGAGCACCTCCCCATTGTCATTCTGAGGAGCGCACGACGAAGAATCTAAAATTCCTGCATTCACACCAGGTTGTCGCGAAATGGACCACCCTCAACGTCAGGCCTCGGATCGCTCCTGCGTTCGGAACGACAATCTGGATGGGCCTTAAGATTCAACTCATATAGACTCAACAGTTACGGTCAATCGTAACTCTAATCGGAATTCATACCATACCCCATCGTGTGACCCCAAACACGACCCCGTCAGGCTGCCGCCGTTTAACGCCGAGCCGCTCCTTGCCAAGTAGAAGAAGTCAATGTTCTTCTCCTGGTCTCATCACGGCGCATCTGCCAACGCCTCCGGCGGCCTCGTCTTCATCTTGGACTGGATAGGGCTGAGCCTCGTCATGGAGCACCACTGAGGACAGACTCAGACCGGATGGCGGGACATGGTCGGCCTGGTCCTGGGACTGGGTGGCTGCTGGAGGGCGCCTGTTGTGGTGCGTCGGCCCACTTCCGTCCCGTACCGGATTTCATCTGCCCCCGTACCGGGTACCGGGCGGGATCGGGACCAAGTGGGCGGAGGCACTAGTTGAAGCCGAAGCCCATCTCGACTCGAGTTGGCGATGGAGGCGGGGACCGGGAATCGGTAGCTAGGAGCCTGTCCGAGGATTCGTTTCTGGAGACGAAAAACGCCACGCAATAACCTGCTTACAGCAATCTGGACTTTGTCGTGGAGTAATTAGCATCTTTACACTCCACTAATGACGCATATCGTTTAGAACATTGTTTCTCGGACAGACTCCTAGCCTCGTCGTTAGGCAGAGCAGTTCGGTGGGTCGCCTCGTCCGTGACTTTGTGCTGCCTGACAGGCGCCTCGCTTCCAACGACCTCCGGTCGGACCTGGCCCTACGCCTTCATAGCGACGTATACTGGCTGGATGGTTTCGACGCCCGTTACCAAACAGTCCATCCTCGATCGGTTCCAGCTATTTCAGGGAGGCACTGGCGGCCTCGACAGTTGGCTGCGACCTGAGACGTCGGATGAGGTCTTTCGTGCACTTGAGGATCTCGAAACCGACCCGCTCAGTCGTGCACGTTTCAATCAGCTGCTGACTTTGGCCCACGAGGCGCCAGTTTCGCAACCGCTGTTCGCTTACTACTGGCTGGCAGCTCCCAAGCACCCGTATGACGTATGTCATATACCCTCCTACGACGAACGTTGGTGCGGCTCGCTGAACATTCAATCGGTCGAACAACTCTACTGGGGCTTGTACAGGTTCTACGTGGACGCCTTGCTGTACTTCGGGAGTATCAGAACCGCCTATCAAAGGCTTCGTCAGCTATCTGAGAGTGACCTCCGATCCTTCTTCGCGGGTCACCGGATTGATGGGCTGGAACAACGTGGCGAAGCTCTCGGCCTCTCACAAATCGCTAAGGACAATCGCTACCTAATATCGGAGATGGCATGCAAATCCTTCGACGTTGCTGAGGGGACAGGGGATGCGAATCAGCTGGAGAAAGTCATGATTGACCTTTTTCAACAGCACCGTGCTGGCGGCGGCGGTCCAGTGACCGCTAGTCAACTACTGACCGGCGACTATGCAGCAGGACAGTACGCGCATCTCCAGCCGCAACTGCAACTCTCGGCGGACGACTTCATGGAAGAAGTTCTAGAAGACGAAGGCAGTTTGCTTGAAAAGATTCGCCGCGTTGCTCAAGATTTCACCCGCGCCCGCAGAGCGGCTCTCTCTAATACTGCCATGTATTTGTCTATGGTGAGCGATTTAGACGTGTACATAGCGACCTCCATGCGTAATCGAGCTGACTTCCGCGACATGGCCGATTTCTGCGAAACAGTATTTGCCGATGACCGACTGCAAGCGTTGAAGCTCCGATATTTCGATCCCACGCTCAGTGCCGCAGAACACCACGAGGACAAGGGGATAGTTGAGTGTCTGATGGTCAAGTGCGCGAAGGCGCTCATCCTCAACGCAGGCAGCCGTGACAGCTACGGTAAGGATGCCGAAGCGGCCATGGGGCTAAGCCTAGGGAAGCCCGTCATCATCTTCGCGGACGAGGACTTTCGAAGCAGCTTCTTCCGCGACGTGCATCCCCTGTCTCGACTGATCAATTTCGAGACCGGCGTAGCCGTAGGCGCGATGGTGGCCACCTCGACAGATCAGGTGATCGAACTACTACTCCGCATCTTCTCAAACACGATCGAGTACGAACTCGTTCAGCCGAGGCCCGAGTACTTAGTGCTCAAGGAAAAATGCACCCAATCGGTAGTGCGTCTGCAAACGAGCGACCTCTTGCTCCGTGAAACGTTCTGGAACCACTACCACAATCGTATCAAGTGATCGCCCTAGTATGGACGAAGCGAGCACCGGACTCCCCGCACTGGTGCGCCGGATTCTGCGAAACAGCGGAACAACCAGTGCAGCCATGCGATAACTGTCCTTGAGCAAGCGGAGGACACTGTCTGAGGGATGGACGGGAGCCTTGAGAGTCAGCGGGAACCCTTCCTCCCTGGACTGCCAGCCCGAACCACATCACGAAGGTTTTTGATATGGCGTAGGTCGGTGGCGCCCAGGTGCACCGTGCTGCGAACCGTTCGGTGGGCGGTTGCTTTGTGGAACCGGCCGGCGTGTCTAGCACCCGGGCGAGAGTCTGGGCGGGACATCTGGGTCGTGCCCGCTGAGAACCGACCGGAGGGCGCTGGCGGAAACGATCTCTAGGGGAGGAAGCTACTGTCGATGGCGAATCCGTAGCTGTCTAAGGCTTCGTCGATCTGGCCTTGCTCAACAAAGAATCGCGCCACCTCCACGGCGGCCTGCTGGATACCGCCGCCCATCCAAGCCTCGGACCTTTGTTCTTCTGCGGATGGGAACGAGAACACGGAAAGCAGGTTTCGCGTAGCAGCCAGGTCCATGCCCGCACCCCTGGCGATGGTCTCCTCGTAACGGCCGGGATCAGCCTTGTACGCGGCGTTCGCCTGTTCTGTGACCTCCATGAACTTCCGCATCAAGCCCGGATGCTCCTCGACGAACTCCTCCGGCGCCACCACCACATCGAACACACGGATGCCGATTGCTTCCTGCTCCGCTGCGGTCATCAGCTCGCTGCCGAACTCTTTCATACGCTGCAACGGTCCGCCGAAGGCGCAGGCCATCGCGACCTCGCCGCGAGCCAAGGCATCCGCGGCGTCCCCACCGTTCATCGGGACCATATTCACCTTGCTGGCATCAACCCCCAGATGGTCGAGGGTACGCAAGAGCTTGTAGTGGGTGACGTTGCCAATGGTCGTGGCCACCCTCTTGCCTTCCAGTTCCTTGGCGTTGGATTGGGTGATGACCGTGCCGCCGTGGACGACACAGTTGTCAGCTTCGGCATAGCTGACTGCCACGCCGACCAACAGGAATGGCTGGTCGTTGGAGACCGCCACGACCCAAGGGACAAAGCCCTGCGCATAGGCGATCTGCACGTCGCCCGCAGCCATGGCATCGTTCATTGCAATGCCGTTCTCAAATGCGCGCCATTCCACCTCGACACCCAGCTCATCCGCATAGGTATTCTCGGTCCGCGGAACATGATGAGCGGTCGGCCATTCGACAAGGTAAGCGACGGTGATCTTGTCGGGCTTCCCCTGTCCACACGCCGCTGAGGCCGCCAGCACGAACGTTGCTACTGCTATAAGTGGCAGGGGATACGCTAGCCTGATGATGAATTTCTCCTAAAGAGGCGCCCCTCCAGAATTTAGGGAACCTCTGAACAACTCGCCTGAAGACCGTCATTCCCGCCCCCTGAAGCCCGTCATTTCCGCGAAGGCGGGAACCTCGCCCCTCTGTAAGGACGGGTTTCACGTCCATCCTCCGCATCCAAGGGGACTTATTCAGACTATCCTTAACACTGATCAGATTACGAAGTGGTTGGCCCATAGGTTACTGTACTGGAAACGTTTCGACCACCCCGCCGGGAACACCGTGGCCGTGGTCGGCGCCATGGGCGAACCGCCCCGCGTAACGTGGTGGGCTGTCGCCGTCACCATATCGCGCTGCCTCGTTATCGGAGAAATCCGTTCTTCTTGACCAGCCCAAGGCTCGCCCAGCGGTCGCCCAAGCCGAGATATCGTCCCGCGTCGGCCGCGTAAACCCCGGCCAGGACGAGGGCGTAGACCAAATGATCATCCAGGAACGGGTTGTGCTCAGGCCAGATGGCTCCCAACCACATCAGTATCAGTATCACCGCCCCTGACACCGCCGCTATGCGGACCCCGATGCCCAGCAGCAGCGCCAAGCCCACGCCCAAGAGGCCGAGCATGAACAACCAGTCGACAAACGCGTTTCCTGCCATCGACTGGAACAACTCCTTGAACGGCCCCTTCGTTGCGAACTCAAGGAAGCCGGACGTTGGGCTGGCGCCGTCGGTCCAACTGCTGCCCCGCTCCGTCGCGAACCCCAACCCGAACACCTTGTCCAAGAACGGCCAGAAGAAAGTCCAGCCCATCATGAGCCGAAGCACTCCCCAAATGTACTGAATGGTCTTTGTCGATTGCTGCGTCATCTCGCTCCCTCCTTGTTCCGTGATGGGTTCTCACCGGGGATGTCAAGCTTCTGCGCTTGCGTAAGCCCTCCTTCACATTTCATCTTACGTTAAGTATACAGCTGCTGAGATACTTTCGAGGCCGACCCCCATCCATCCAAGCCGCGGTCATGGCTGGTATGGGAATAGTTATGCCACACAACTGTGATACTTAGAATGAGGATAAGGTCTTTCGGTGGAAGCCTGGCGAACATTGCGGACCAGGACAAATTGCACCTTACTGGCTTGCCACAGCCGCCCAAGACCCTAGGCGGCGTGAGACCCGACGCCGTTGCCAGCCCAACTGGGGGTGGCGCTCTTGACCAGCTTGGCTAGTCCATCAACCCCTTAGCTCTCAACTCGGAGTGGATTCTCCTGTTGTAGGCATAATATTCTTCCTGTGCCCGTTGCAGAGTTGATTCGTCGGCACCCTCAGGAATGACGTACATGTCACTAGGAGCTTCTAGTCCCTCCCGCCGCCCGTCGGAATGGATTCTCTCGTGGCGTGGATTGGTCATGCGATGTTCGGCATAATAGTCGAGATAGTCCTCTCCGAACACGTACCGGATGTTCCATCCGGCTTTCGTAATCTTGCCAGGTTGCTTCAGACCAGTTGCCTCAGGGGGCAATCGGATATTCCAGCTGCCGAAATCCTCGGCGAAAGCTGCTTCAATGTTGTTCATTTTGTGGACACTCAACTTAGTGCGATCCTTGGTAAACTGCAACGCGATCAGCGAACCTCTGCATAGCCTCACTGGGAACTTCCCCGCTCTCGAGAAGCGCATCAGCTTTGTCCGACGGGGAATGCCACCAATCAAAAAAAGTCAAGGCGAGCACGGATCCAGCCCCCATATCGGTATCGGTGGCCTTATCGTCCAACATGGCTCCCACTACATCCTCATCAAGCCGTATGCCGTACTCTAAAGCCAAGAGGGTGACTCCCTCAGAGAGGTAGGCGACCGCACGCTCTCTGCCGAAGTCGGAGATCACGTTCTCCTGTCCCGCCTCGACATCTTCCTTGGGCTCCGCCGCTCCGCCTTCCCCAACTTGGCTCACGATGATTAGGACTACGAATCCAAGGCCCATCCAGATACACCACTTGACCGCCCGAATCTCGGTCCACATTGGTCTCTCTGCTCTGTCCACCTGTCAAGGGGAGTGGATAAGGACCACCCTATCGTAACCCAATTGCCCAAACCATGTCAGCCGTCAAACGGACTCTTTCACTACACTCTCTACAGGTGAGGTCACCATCAACTACCTGCTCACTCTTTGACCTCTCCGCAAAGCCTGCCGACGCTCCACAGCTACTAGACACTCAGAAGAACCCAGAGGGTCAAGCTAAATGCAGTCATGAAATTTCTTGATTTTGTGTGTGGTATAGTGGGCCGAAATGTACTGTGCTACGGACTTTTCGGTGGGTGGTCGGACTGTAGGCTCGGCAGAGCAAGGGAGCTGCATCCTGCATTGCCGTCGCTCTTTCAAGCACGGCGGCGGCCACGGTCGTTTGCGGTATGCACGGGAGTCACGCGTCTGCCCGGGACGTTGCCGCAAGGTGCCCGACGTGATGGTTCTCGGTACATTCACCTGCGGAACGTTCAACCTGGAGGGTGATGTGGTGAATCCCGAAGTCGTCGTATGCGATTTGCCGTAGCCTGCGCAGCAGCGCGGCGAGGCTGAGCCGGTGGTTGGTGATGACCAGCCGTCCGTGTGGCGTCCTCCGAGGCGGGAACACGGGTTGCCAGACGCCGGGGTGGTCACGTTGGAGGAACAGCCCGACGAGAAACACGCCTTCGGCCCGGCGGCGGCGTTGGTGGCCGAGTGGCGGGCGTTGCGGGCCGGGGGTGAAGCGACACGCAACCGGGTTGACCGGGCTAAGGATTCGGCGCGCCGGTGGGAGTTGGAGGTCGCCATGCTCCGGGACTTCCACCTGACTCTGCCCCCTGGGACGGAGCCGCTGGACGAAGCTCGAAGGGCCGACCATCTCCGGCGGCGGTCGGACGCGTTGGCGGAGGCCCGTGGGGGGACTGTGCCAGGGCGGAGCGGGTTCGCTGGCTGATGCGGGCGCTCACCCTGGGCCTGTGGCGGAAGTAGCCGTTGGCGTGGTCTGTGGCGTTGAATTAGGCTCTTTGGCCGTCAGCATCTCAATTAGGAAGGGGATAAGACTTCGAGGACGCCGAATCGGTGGAGACGGTCCTTGCCCATGTGCGAGACGCCGAGGCCACCGCAGGGTAGGAGTACTTGGAGGCCGACCGGAGTCCGTCGAGCTGGGCCTGAGGCACCAGGGACCGACTGGCGGTGTGGTACGTCGGCACGTTCCGTATGTCGCGAAGGCACACCAGGCACGAGCCCCTGCGCGGCCCACAACACCGATATAATAATGCTCTGAAGGAGAAATCTAATGCCCCAACAAAAATGGACACGCGCGCAGGATTTGGCAGTCTTATACATCAAACTTGAACATCAACTGCGATTGGAACCAATCCATCCGACTAGCCGGACATTGGCCGAAGCAATGAACCGGCCCAATGCTTCTATACTGATGCGGATAAGGAACTTCGACTCCCTTGCACGCCACATGCCCGGAAAGGGACTCAACCATCCCGCGAAGTTAACCAAAGAAATTTGGGACGAGTACGAACAAAACCCTGATGGGATTCGAGCCGAAGGGCGCAGGGCTTACTTAAACTTAAAGCAGCAGTCTGGCGGGTAAAGCTAATCGTTGGCGGTTCTCACGCTGGTTACCCCGCAGGCTTCGGCGTGGCTGTTCCGTTCGGCGTTTCGATATGCAGGTCTTCCAGCTTCTTGCGCTGCTCCGCCTCTCGCTCTTCCTGGGCAGCAAGCTGCCGCTCTATGTCGTCGTTGTGGGCGATGATGGCGTCGGCGATGGCGTCGTTGATCTCCTGCAATCGCCGGACCTCGGAGGCCTTGGCCACCACACTGGCCTTGAACTCGGCGGCGTTCGCTTCGATCTCTATCAAGTAGGTGTTTGTGATGTCGGCGCGGGCTTTCGCCCCGACCAGTTTCTCGTCCACAATCTCCTGCCAGATTCCGATGATTATCTTCTCCCGCTCAAGCTGCTCGATAAGAGCCTGTGTCTTGGCGAGTTCGGTTTCGCGGACTATACGCAGGGCTTCGCGGGCCGCATCCGTTTCCAAACGCTGTCGTTCGGCTTCGGCCGCCGCTTGTTTGGCAGAGCGTTCCTGAGCTACACGCTCGGCTTCGACGGTTCTGTATCATTTGCGGGGTAGCCGAGATTCCCTTCAACCGATGGTCTGAGGTTGCAACGTTGAAAGTTACTCATTAACCCTGCTCAAAGCAGTCGTCCCACAGACGATGCTCTGAGCACCATTGTCTGCTTACATCCAATGATACTCTCGCACCATACCCCAGCAAACTGCCGGTGTTGGGGTCAAACTTCGGCTTGTACACGTCTTCGGTCATTCTCCAAAGTGGGTGCTTCTTCACTAGCTCCGTAAAGTAGTCGTCTAAAGCTGCTTTGCTCTCAAACTGCGGATCAGTCCCATCCTTAAAAGGAACAAGGCCAGCATCCGCCCATGTAACGGGGTGATAGGCTTCAGGGTCGAGGCGGCGCAGAGCCTTTTCCACACCTTCACCCACACCTTTTACTCTCAGCCAAGTCTCGCAGTCCCAGCCCTGATCGCATAGATCACACTGCCGATCATCGTAAGGCCAACCTTCAACGCGCGGATCGCAATGAACAATTCGAATGTATCCTCTGCAAATAAGGCAGGCGTTACACGAAATCCATTCGGCTGGGGTTTCGGAAGGCATTAAGGCCGAGGTCCTCCCCGCTTGCTCGCAACCCTCCCAATGAATTTTTGAGTAGATGGCACGCGGCCCATATTGTTCGATAATTGGCCTGTAGTGCTCGACAAGGATATCTTCGTATGCTGATGAGTTTGTCTCATAGACCGGTGGGCGGGTTGAGTAACACAGGTGTGGGAGCGATGCGCCTCAACAGAGGTTGGCCCGTCCAGTTGCACCGGCCACTTGTCGGCCCCCAGAAAGGTCGTCTACTCTCTTAGTTCCATGGCGCCTTGACCCAGTCCCAAGGCGCTTGGCCGCTGCGCCATAGCTTGAGCAAGTTATGGGTCGTCCCTGCCAGCGACCACTCACTCTGTGCAGCGCCCAACCCCCGTCTCATAAACCGTCGGAACCCCTGGCCTTCCTTGACCTGTCCGAACACCGGCTCCACCAGTACACCCCGCTTCTTGTACAGAGCTCGGCCTCGCTTTGTCAGCAGCTTGCGCTCCATCCTGTCCCTCGGGCTCAGTCCTTTTGGTATACGCCCTCGGGGACACCCCTTCTCCCATAGCAGCTTCCGCTGTTTCCAATCCTTGGTGGTGGCAATAAGAAGCTCAGGCATCTCTGGCCAGGGGCAAGCCCTGATGTTGGCCTCACTCCAGTACCCGGCATCGGCCAAGCCCGCTTTGGGCCGGTCCTCTATGCCGGCTGCTTCCAGAGTATGCGCCATGGTTTGGAGCATCGGCTCCAGTTGCTGCACATCGTTGGCCTCTTGGGTCACTCCAACGGCTACTATGATCTGCTCCTCGCTCACCACCGCCTGGGCATTGTAGCCCTGCACGTACCCTTGCCTGGTCTTCATGATACGACTGTCCGGGTCGGTGGTATTAGCCTTCGCCCCTTCGGTAGGAAGTGGTTCTACCACCTTGGGCTTTCGCCCTCGCTTCTTTTTGCCTGTGACATCTTCTTCTGCCCGCCGTCGCTCCACGTGCTCTTGGACAGCCTTGGCTCCTGCTTCAGCCTCCCGCTGCAGACGTTCCTTGGCTTCCTTCAGGCGCTTGAGCCGCTCCGTCCGTCCCCCTAGCCCTTCCGGTAGCTCATCCCCTCGCCGGTCGGGACCATAATGGGCATCCTCTTCAGCATCCGTTGCCTTGGCCTCTGCCAACATGCGCCGCACTTCTTCTTCAATGGCCTGGTGGCTCCGGTTGGTGGCCAGGGCCGCGTTGGCTGCCACCTTCGTCCCATCAAGAGCCACTACCCCCAACTTCACCAGACCCGCTTCATGGCATAACCTCAGTACCTCTACAAAGAGCTCCTCGAACGCCTCCTCGCGCTCCGCCCTAAAGCGACAGATGGTACGGAAGTCTGGCTGCCGGTTGGCCGCCACCACCCGGAATCCTACATCTTCCTCCAGAGCACGGGCTATGCGCCTGGAACTGCGTACACCCAGGCAGTAGCCGTACAACAGGATGGCCACCATCATCCCCGGATCGTAGGCCGCTGCACCCCATCCATCACTTCGATAGACTGCATAGAACTCCCTCAGATCCATCTGGCCTACTGCATCTACAATGAACCAAGCCAAGTGACCCTCACTCAGCCAATCCCTCATGGACGGCGGCATCAAGTAGCTCTGGTCTCGCTCGCAACTCAGAAGGTTATAAGCCATAGTGTCCTACCTGCCTGATGTTTCTATGAGCTTACTGCTTCGCCAACCCCGCAGGAAGGGGGTTTATGGGACACGCTCTGATGCCATGCTCATTACCTACATACCCTAAATGTTGCGTTCGGTTATGTATCATTGCGGGGTGGCTGTACTGTAGAGAGTACCCCCCAGAAACTTAGAGTCTTTTGAAGTTCTTCCTTCAGGATGCCTCCGTTATCGAGTAAGTCCTGCCTGATCCCGTCTGCATAGTCACCTGTATCAAAATGCAAGTACGCATCAAACGCACCCAAGTCTTTGTTGCCGAGTAGTTGCTCTTGTAGTTGCTCTTGCAGAAAAACGCGGAGCTTGTATGCGCTCATGCTGATGCCTTCCTCCAACGCTAGCCTAGCGAAGCCTTCAGCCATCCCCTTTGCCACCTTCTCCGTTATCTCCTTTACCATCTTCTCCGTTATCTCCGCTATCTCCAGATCAGTGGCTTCCGGCAACACCGCCGCCTCATACACGCTGGCCGTCTCAACGGATGCTACGGAGTCTTCGTCCTCAGAGGGGGAGATGAATCCGTACATCATCGCCGCTCCGGCCACAAATAGCACCACAGCTCCGAACCACCCGATTCCTCCTTCATGTTCGTGGGTGTGGGTGTGTTCGTGTGTTTTCATACATATCTCCTCCGGGCATCTTACCCCGCAAATGATACAGAACCGCTTCGACTTTCTGGCGGACTTCTTCCAGTTTGGCCTCGTTCTTGATGCGCTGCTTGATTCCGGCCAGGCAGTCGTTCATCAGCAGGTTGAAGTCTGCGATGTTGGCCGGCATAGGCAACCAGTCGGATTCGGTGTTTGTCCCCAATACTTGTAGTTGTACTTTCCTGCCGTACTGATCTGTTCTTGTTTGGGGGGCCTTGATTTTTAGGGCGTGGTAGTCGCCTTGATAACGGTAGGACCAGCCTTGACTGGCATTGTAACTGGCACCCCAGAAGACTTTTTCCGGAACGGCAGAGTTAACTGAATAGAGTACTTCGTGCGGCGGAGGACCGCCTACCACTCCATAGGGACGTCCCGGTATGATTGTTATCGAATCCGCAGTTCTGCCGACTACCGCTCTTCCAATACTGCCCCAGGTACTTCCTATTTCCCCCTGATGGTTTTTCTGCCCCATCCATACTTCTATATAAGCTTGCTCCGGTAGGTCTCGAGTGCTGTTGGAAGGTTCGAAGACCAGTACTTCGTGGCAGGTGTTGCCCTCGGTGTTCTCCACAACGTCGTAGCGGACGCTGGTTATCTCGTTTAAGTGGTAGTCCCACTTGCAGGGCGAGTTGGTGTTGGCTGGTATCTCCCGGTCCTCCGGCGCACAGTCTTCAGGCCGCTCTGCGGAGACGATGTGCGCCGCCGTGAACACGGCCAAGAGCAACGCGAGGATCAGCAGCGGGTAGCCCAGCCATCTATTCGCCACTGTCTAGTTCCCTCCCGTGAAGTCCACGCCAGTGGCTTTGCTGGCGGCGCAGGCGCTGTACTTGATGGCGGCTTGGGCGTACCAGTCGGCTTCGCCTGGCGAGCCGGGGGCCGGTACAGCGTCGCCCGCTTCAGCGGCGCACTCGACCAAGATCTGCGGGTTTTCCATCAATTCAGCTATCAGCTGGTCGAGTTGCTCGCGCTGGGACGAAGTAATGTCCCGCAGGATGGGGTCGCCGGTGGCTTGTGGCGTGGGTTGGCCGGGACCTGCCCCGGCAGGCCCAGTGCCCGATGCCGCCGCCGGAGTGTAGGTCGGGTAGGGAGTGTAAGTCGGGTAAGGCTCGGGTTGGCCGCCGCAAGCTGCTATTGCCGATGCTAGAAGGGCGGCGAGTACCAGCAGGATTCCTTGACTGACTATCTGTTTGGCCATTCCTCTACTTTTTGACGGGTGAGTGAGAAGAGCCGGGCGACCGCTCTTGCCATATTGGAGTTGCAGGATGATGACATCATGCGTCTTCGCTTCTCGGACGTTCGATGCTTACCCGTAGGCTGGCGATACCTTTGTTCTGCCAGTTTCCGGCTCGAAATTCCGGCCTGCTTCTCAGGTTGCCAATCACATTCGATGACGGACTCATGCGTGGGGCGTCCCAGCGGCGAACCTCTTTACGGCCATCGTTGTACGACACTTCAAACCACGCTTCCTTAGTGCGTAGCAAAGCGGCCAGGAAGTCTGAGGAGTTCTGCGGCTCCAGTGTGATCGGAAGGATGGGGCCCTGTCCTTCCCTGCGCATCGGATTCGCTAAAGGAGCGGGTGGGGGTCTCCGGGAAGGTGGTTCCGACGGAAGATGACGGTCAGGCAACGCGCCGCCGCGCCGTGACAGAAATTGTTCGACCAACTCTCGTTCAGGCTTAAATCCGCAAATGCGCTCAGTAGTCTCCGAGATTAAGTCAACCAGGATTTCATCGGGAGTTTCGACGATTTGGTTCCAGGCTTCGACGATGGCTTTGCCGGCAATCTCGGCTCGCAGCTGCGACTGCACCAAGTCCTCGGCGTCGCTGACCGCCTGGCCGCTGCTTACATTTACCTGAGAAAGGTACTCCATGAACCGTTGTTCAATGATGTCGGGTTCTTAGGATTCGAGGTCGATGGTCAAGAACCGCCTCTGTTCCCAACTTCCCGGCTGCAAGGGCAGATAGAGCCACCAGGTCCGCCCATTGGTCAATGCGGCCAGCTTTACTCCTTCCTGAAAGCAATACTCCAGCAACTGCCGCTGGTGTCCTTCCAGATTTTCGCCGGACCGTTTCACCTCTATGAATACGGCGTTGGGTGAACCTGGCATGAGCGCATAATCGACCCGGCGGTTCCCGACCGTATGTTCGGGTTTAACCTCCGAGAGGTCGAACTGGTTCCACCCGCAAAGGCTGAGCAGTCTGAGGACCACTCCCTGCTTGGTGGCGGATTCATCCAAGCTACGTAGGGATACGGTGTTGTTGATTTGCTCAACCGCTTGGGCTATTGTCCCGGCCATGCTCTTGTTCCTTCTGGAGCAACGAAAAGACGGGGCACCGTTCGTTGCCGGTTGCGTCGAGTATACTTTAACTTTGTATGAAGAGTGTACTGATTACCCATTTTGCCGAGTTTGTCCTCAAACCCTCCCCAAGGTCGCTGCGAATGGGCGAAGCCGTGATAATACTGCTGACCACGGATCTTAAGGCGGCCTGTAGTGCTGTCCCGATCAGGGGTCGGCTCAGTTCCCTCCTCTGTCTTCCTCACGGCGCGGGTTCTCCAACTCTCGTTGCTCGTGAAACAGGAGTTGATTGGCGTAGCCCGCATACTTCCCAAAGTAGTTCTGCGCCCACATCACTAGTTCATTGCCACCGGGCTGTTTCCGATTTGGGAAATACCCTGCCACCGCTCTCTTCACCCACGTGTCTGCCGGGAACGCCTCCACTTTGTCTAGTCCGAACAAGGCAATGCAGTCGGCAATCTTGTGTCCAATACCGTAACAGCCCATCAGCCCCCGTTTGGCCTCAGAGTAGGACACGTGCGGTTGCGCCAAGTAGCACAGGTCCAGTTTGCCGGCGCGTATCCGCCTGGCGGCGTCGATCATCTTGAAATGGCGATTCAGGCCCAGCTTCAGCTCCGTTAATGGCTCCACTCCGGCCTTTATCACCATCTCAGGCGTGGGGAAGGTATGGCGCACCTCTCCGTCCAGGTCTATCTGCCGCCCGAACGCCTCTGCTATCTTTTCCACGATCTTGCTGATACGGGCCACGTTGTTGTTGGCCGAACAGATGTAGGAAACCGTACATTCCCAAGGATCGGGTTGCCGTAGGATACGCAGACACGGATACTTCTTCACTAGCGCGGCTACCTTATCGTCGCGGCAGGCGATGTCAGCATGAATGGCGTCAATGTCGTCATCCAGCCGGAAATAGGATCTCAGCAGAGCGTCCAGGTCGGAGTCGGCCCGGTACTCCACACCACGGTTGATTTGCCGAATGTGAATCAGATTCCCGCTCAGCACTCCGGAATGCCAGTCGTCTCTCCAGGCGCGCCATCGGAAATCTTGTGTTCCATCCAGGATTGCATTCAGATCAAAGCGCCGGTCCACGATGAGTTGTCGGGTCACCACGTCTGCTCCTCCAGCTGTGAGTTTCCGGTGAACCTCAGGTCGCACGAGGTTGTTCGGTTTTTTCGGATTGCCGAGTTGGCCTTCATTCGCAGGTTCTTTGTCTCATTTGCCGTCTTCCCTCTTGAAGGGCTTGCCGTAGGGCATCCACCCGTCGTCTGGAGACACCACCACGTCGGGAAGGTTCACCAGTCGCGTCAGACGGCTGGCAACATCTTCTCGGCTACCTTCCACCATCAGCACGCAACGCGGTCGGCTACCTCGGTGTTTATCAAGTTGCCTGAGCCAACTCATCCAGCCCCCTGGTTCATTCGACCAACTGAAACGGGCACAACACAGGCTCGAGGAACTTTCCGGTTGGGCCTCAAGTATGACCTCCCGCAGATCTCACGCAGCAGTGAAGAACACTACCATATTTTCGGAGGACCCGGTGCTGATCGCAGTGACTACTTCTACGCGCCACAGGTGGCGCACTACAGCGCCAAGTGGAACCTCAACACGAAGGTTCTTGATTTGCCCAGGCGAACCGCCTCCTTGCGGGGCCTGCGGCGGCGGGCCGGGGTCGCTGTGTCCGTCATCCTGTCTCCCCTTTACCCCTAATCCACCGAAGGACGGCGTGTAGGAGGCCTGCTGAAGAAACAAAAGGGTGCGCCTCTGAATCTGGGATAATGGTTTTGTAACAGAAAACCGGTCCCAGAAAAGGAGCACCCGATAGATGCTACCACGTAACCACCCCGACCGCATCCAAATCGCCTTCGACGATCACCGCCTGGTGGCCAATGCCGGGCTGATCCTTCCCGCCACCCTCGCCCTGCGCCTTGGCCTGCCCCAACTCCTCCGGAAGGACCTCGACCTCGGCGGCGCACCGGGCCGGGCGAACACCGGCGACAAGATGATGACCCTGGTGGCCTCCGCCCTAGCCGGCGGAGATTGCATCGACGACGCCGATGTGCTGCGCGCCGGCGGGACCGCCCGCGTGCTCGGTTTCACGGCTAAGGCGCCCTCCACCCTGGGGACCTTCCTGCGCAGCTTCAGGTGGGGCCATGTCCGCCAACTGGACCGGGTGAGCCGCGAGTTGCTGGCCCGGGTCTGGAAGGCCGGTGCCGGACCCGGCGACGCGCCGTTCACCATCGACCTCGATTCCACCATCTGCGAGACCTACGGACTGGCCAAGGAGGGCGCCCGCCACCACGGCTATACCGGCAAGCGGGGCTACCACCCGCTGCTGGCCATCGCCGCCGGCACCGGAGACGTGCTGATGTCCCGGCTGCGCGAGGGCCGGGCCAACACCGCCCGCGGCGCCGCCCACTTCCTGCGGGAGACGGTGGGACGGGTGCGCTACGCCGGGGCCAACGGACGACTCACGCTACGGGCCGACAGCGGGTTCTACACTCATGGCGTGGTATCCGTCTGCCGCAAGATGGATGTCCGCTTCTCCATCACCATCCGCCAGCACAAGAGCCTGCGCAATCTCATCGAGGCGATACCAGAGGATGCCTGGACTCCCATTCCCTACTGGATGGACGGCGCCGCCGATGTGGCCGAGACCACCTGCACTCCGTTCCAGAGTGAACCTGACGCCGCACCGGTGCGGCTCATCGTCCGGCGTGTGAAGCCCACGCCCGGTTCCCAGCTGGCCCTCTTCGCCTCCTACAGCTATCACGGCTTCATCACCGACCGGGACGGGGAGATGCTCGAACTGGAGGCCGACCATCGCCGCCACGCCGAGATCGAGAATGCCATCCGAGACCTCAAGCACGGTGTGGGGTTGAACCATCTCCCCTCGGGCCGCTTCGCCGCCAACGCCGCCTGGCTGGCGGTACAGGTGATGGCCCACAACCTCGCCCGCTGGACAGCGCGCATCGGTCTGGGCGAGCAGATCGTGACCACCAAGACCCTCAGACGACGGTTCTTCTCCCTGGCCGGACGGATCACCCGCTCGGCACGCCGCCTCACACTGCATCTGCCACAGCGCTGGCCTTGGGAAGCCCAGTTCGATCGTGCCCTGGCCCGATTGCGCGCCCTGCCACTCCCTGCCTGACGGCGCCCGTCCGCCACTGACTCGCCAGCCAACCCAACGTCCCCGCAAACTCGCGCCAGCCCAGTCCGCGAGCGCCTCTTGCCGTGTCCTATCCCGCCATCTCGCTCTCCACAGCCACTGTAGGCCGCCATCGGTGCCCCCAAAAGCGCCTGCAGACCGCCCGCCAACCTCCCGTCTACCCAAATTCGAGCCCGGATCATCGCGCCTGTAACTCCCTCACCCCCTTCCGCTGTCCTCACGCCGTCCATCCCTGTCCATCGGTGGATTCGGGTTTACGCATACTTCTACAGGTCACATTTTACTTCTTCGCGGCGGTCCCCGACAACAAGAGGATGCTACCGCACTGGCTGCGACAGTTTCCCCCTGTGGGTGACGACCTACCGTCCCGCGCCGACCCCGGAGCTTCTGGCCTTCCCTTCTGTGCCGGTCGGCTTCCTTCATTTGACAGTCCCGGCTGCTGCGGGCTGACATATTTCTGCGGCATTTCATCGCTATTGTGAGTAGCGTCAGGAATATTCACGAAGGAAGCGCAACGATGATTCGCAGGAAACTCAAGAAGCTGGCGACGAAGACGTTCTTGGTGGGGGCGCTCCTGGGGGCCATGCTCTCCGCGGCGCTAATCATCGGGTGCACGGACAACACGGGACCCAAAGACGGCCGCGAGGCTGACCGCACCACGGTAGGTCAGAGCATCTCCGAGGGAGGGGGCGGCAAATCCGGAGGTGAGCACAGCGGAGGTGAAGGCAGCGAGTCCGGCGGAGAGGGTGCTGAAGGCAGCGGTGAGAGTGGTGGCGAATCCAGCGGCGCAGGCAGCGAAGAAACCAGCGCCAATATGCTGGCGCCGGATGAGACATTCGACGCGGCTCGCGGCGGCGCCCGGCTGACGATGAGCTACGACGCACCAAGCAACTCCTTCAAGGGCGCCGTGGAGAACACGACCAACGGCGTCCTTGACCGGGTCAGGATCGAAGTGCACCTCTCCAACGGAGCGGAGCTGGGTCCGACGACACCGCAGGCCCTCGCCCCCGGCGAGGTGGTGGCGATCACCCTCCCAGCGACGCAGGCGTCGTTCACTGGATGGGTGGCCCATGCCGAGGTTGGTTTCGTTAGCGAGGAGAGCGGCTCCGCTCGCGAGTCCGCCGGCGAACGCGGCGGCAGTGGCGGCGAGGCCGGCAGCGGCGGAAGCGCAGAGATCGGCGAAGCCGCCATGTCCAGCCCGATCATTCAGATCGGAGAGTCCTGGAACGGTGTCCTAGGCTGGCTGGCCGCTTCCATGCAGTACGACGCAGCGACCCAGACCGTCCACGGGATGGTGCGAAACACGCACTCGCGGAAGCTCTGCTACGTGCAGGCCGAACCCCACCTGAAGTCGGGATCGACGACGGTTGGGGAGCTTGGCCCCGAGAAACTGGGAGACCTGATCCCCGGACAGGAAGCGACGACCAGGCTGTCGGTCGCCGGTGAACCGGGACTTGCCGGGGTTTCGTACGATGGGTACGTCATTCACCTGGAGGTGTTCGATTGTGCCGGCCCTGGGCCTGTGCCCCACACGGGTGGAGAAGGCAGTGAACAGGGTTCCGGTGAGAGTGGTGCAGAATCCGGTAGCGAGTCTGGCGCAAGAGGCGAAGAGTCCGGCGCCAACATGCTGGCGCCGGACGAGACCTTCGATGCCGTTCGCGGCGGCACCCGGCTCGTCATGAGCTACGATGCTGCAAGCAACTCCTTCAAAGGCGCCGTGGAGAACACGACCAGCGGCGTCCTTGACCGGGTCAGGATTGAAGTGCACCTCTCCAACGGAGCGGAGCTGGGTCCGACGACACCGCAGGCCCTCGCCCCCGGCGAGGTGGTGGCGATCACCCTCCCAGCGACGCAGGAGTCGTTCACCGGATGGGTGGCCCATGCCGAGGTTGGTTCCGCTAGCGAGGAGAGAGGCTCCGGCGGTGAGCCCGGTTGTGAGCAAGACGGCAGCGATGAGTCCGGCGGCGAACACGGTAGCGGCGGCGAGCGGCGGGGTTGTGGCTAGAGCCGGCCGGAATCGACCGAAGGGAGATATCGAAACTTGGCTCCAGGTGAGACAATTCGACCACGAGCCCTGGTGGACAGGAGGCGGCGCTAACGTGGCGCCGCATCCTGAGATAGCTCTTTAGAGGGCAGGCGATGAGCGGCACGGTATTGATAATCGAAGACGATTCGAGGATCGCGAACTGGGTCAAGGTGTACTTCGAGCGCGCTGGATTCTCCGCCGAGGTTGCCCATGACGGCGAGTCCGGTCTGGCCCTGGCCCGCAATCTGGCTCCGGGCCTGATAATCCTCGACCTGATGCTTCCCCGTCTTGATGGCGTGGACCTGTGCAGAATCCTGCGCCGTGAGTCGGACGTTCCAATCATCATGGTGACGGCCAGAGAAGCCCACGTCGAGCGAGTCATCGGGCTGGACAGCGGAGCAGACGACTACATCGTCAAGCCCTTCGACCCGGAGGAGCTCATTGCGCGGGCCCAAGCCGTGCTTCGCCGCGTCAAGGAAAGGGTACAGCGGGTCCTGACGCACGGGGGCATCACGCTGAATGAGACCACCCGGAGCGTGACGGTCGATGGAGAACCCGCAGACTTGAGCCAGACGCAGATCGCCCTGCTGTCGACGTTCATGCGTCATCCCAACCAGGTGCTCACCCGCGACCAGTTGATCTCATTGAGCTTCAACGATGAATTCGAGGGGTCCGACCGCGCCATCGACAGCCAGGTCGCCCGCCTGCGAAGGCAGATCAGCCGGGACTGCAGCCAGCCAATTCAGACCGTCTACGGGGCTGGCTACAGGTTCGTGGTGGAGAACGAGTGATGTCGCTACGCTGGCGAATCATGGGGACGATGGTCCTTCTCATCGTTCTCACCGTGCTGATCAACGTCGGCGTGGGCTACTACGCCACCCAGTCCCGCCTGGGCGTGTTCGTGGACGAGATAGGCGTTGACGAGGCGGACCGGTTGGCTCGGAGTCTGAGCCGGGAGTACACCGCGACCGGTGGCTGGGAAACGGTGGACAGACTGCTGTCCGAGGCCGGATACATCTACGACGGAGTCCCGCAGAGGAAGCGGCACGAAGGAGGCGAGGGAGAGTCCTCGGATCTCTTTCACGATGACCCGGTACGAGTCGTTATCATCGGCGTTGATGGACGTGTGTTGAAGGACAACCTGTCCGAGCTGCTACCCGGGACTGCCGCGACCAACCTGGACGGGCATCGCGAGACGGTGCTCGATCTGAGCACGGACCAGCCCGTGGGCCACATCTATGTGGACGTGAACCGTGAGTTCCTGTCGGCCGAGTCGCATGGATTTCTGCGCACGCTCCTCTACACCACCCTGATCGGCGGAGTCCTGACAGTTGGTGTTACGATGCTGCTGGCCCCATGGCTGTCCAAACGGATCGCAGCGCCGGTGACGGCCTTGACGAAGGCGACCCAGGCAATTGCCCGGGGAGACTCGACCCGGCTGCCAGTCACATCCTCGGATGAGCTGGGACGGATGAGCGAAGCCTTTAACCAGATGGCCTCTGCCTTGGAAACCCAACGCGACCTCCGCAGGCGGCTGGTAAACGATGTCTCCCATGAGCTGAATACGCCGCTGAGCGTGATACGACTGGAGGCGAGAGGGTTGCGCGATGGACTTCAGACGCCTGGGAGCTCCTCCGACCACATCATCAAGGAACTGGACAGGTTGCGTGGTCTCGTAACCGATCTGGACTGGTTAGCGGAGACCGACCATGGTGATTCTAGGCTCGCACTCGAAACGATTTCGGTTTACGAACTGCTCTCCTCAGAGGTGGACCGCTGGCAGCCACAATCTCAGTCTCGACAGATTAAATTGTCGCTTCAGGCATCCAATGACCTCCCGGAATTGAATCTCGACCGGATGCGCATGAGCCAGGCATTGGGGAACGTCCTGAGGAACTCCCTTCTTTGTACCGAGGCCGGCGGGAGTATCGTGCTCAGGGCGGGGTTGCAGAGCGACGGCGTGTTGGCTATCTCGATCATTGATGACGGGATTGGCATTCACGCCGCGGACCTTCCCCACGTCTTTGACCGCTCCTACCGCACCGATCAGTCCCGTAGTCGCGGGATAGGCGGCACGGGTCTGGGATTGGCCATCACCCGGGATATGGTCGAGGCGCACGGGGGCACAATAACCGTAGCAACCGACGGGCCTGGACGGGGTGTCACCGTGACTATTCGCCTTCCGCGAAGCAGCAAGGATAATCCTTCTCCGCTTTGAACTCCGGCGTAACAACAGCGACGACAGCGTGCGAGGAGCTATGGATAGAGAACACGCAGGCCGAACATGGTGGGCCTAAGGAGACTGTACCACAAATTTTTCGGTGGGAGGTCTCCCTGTAGGTTTCCCACGGCGCGGCTCTGTGCGTCTCGTACTCGCTTAGAGCCGTAAAGCTGTCCCACGGCGGCGTGAGGCGATAGTCCAGTCTCTTGCAAATTGCCAAGAGGAGCACGCCAACCTGTACTACCGATTTTAGACCGACCTCCGACGCAACCGGAATGTCATGAACGCCACAACGACCAGGACCGCTAGTCCGGCAACAGCGGCGCTACTAGCCATAATCCATAAAGAGACCCTCCCGGTTCGTGCGTCGGTAACTTGGAATTCAATCCCCAAAGGCATAACTTCGTTAGACGCGACATCGCCCGCCGTGGTAACCACCCCCGCTTGCCCGCTAACAATGGCAGGATCAACGGCCCCCTCATTCTGGCCGTTGATGCCACCCTCGCCTTGTTGGATGCTCGCACCTTCCACAGACCCAGACATCGTGCCCAACTCGTTGGTCTCCAAAGCAGTGTTCGGAACAGGTCTATCAGACACCACTGGGTCGGCCTGCTGCGCATCGTCCGGAAGGGCGATGACGGCGCCGAATAACTTACGAGGGTCATCGCGGAGACGAACTACGACCCCCACGGCATCTGCTGGAATACCTAGTTGCGGCAGTAGAGTGGGCAGTGCGGCAGCAATTCGGTGGTGATCGGGCCCACTTAGCTCAATCGTCGGGCGAAGGTCGCGGCCTTGTTTGTGCTCTTCCGCAGGCCCCAGACCTTCTACTGGCCAGAGGCGGTCAGGGTCGCCAAATCCATCTCGGTTGCTGAAAACGGCGGCCCTTTCCAGGCCAATTGTGTTCCCTGACGACACTGTGAACCGGGAGAGGATCGTAGCCCACCGCCACAGGTCTGCATAGTCGTACTCAACGGGAAGCACTACTACTTCCTGTCCTTCCCAGTAACCAATTGTTAGGCGAGCCTTTAATGCATCCAACTTTGTCTCGTTATCCGACTCCTTTGCAAAGAGGTGAACCTTCCCAACCATTTCACCATCTTCATTCTCATACCCCACTGACCAAAACCCGGCAACTCCACTTTCAGGGAACATGGTCCACATAGTGCAAAAGCCGCTGTAGACATCCACCGACGGGGGTTCGAAGCATTCATCACGGTCAAGCCGTGGGAAGTTCGTCAGGTCCACGTCCGAGATGTCAAACTTGTGCGGCTCCGCAGCCCCAGACGGTCTTGCCACCGGCCACAGCTGCTCCCAGGACGCCCAACTGGGCCAGGAGCGCCGCGACTCCGCTCCGCCAGTCCACAACGTAGCGCCGATGTATGAACTTGGCCAAGGAAGGTCCACCTTGTTTAGGCCGGGATGAGACCTGAACGTAAACGGCAAATTCAGAAGGCAATCCCGGTAGGTGTCCCCGGCTCCAGCTCTTTGACATTCCTCATATATCGGATTACGGGGAGCTAGATTGGGCCAGTTGTCATAGAATTCAGTTGCCTTCCGCTTCAAGAAGGCCGCCGTCTTATCGCTGATGCCGTCCGTTTGGCGCAAGAAGATATAGAGGTTGCCTACTACGTTGTACATCGCCTCGACGCTGAGCAAGCCTTCCGCTTCAGCTTGCTCTAGTAGGTAGCAGTGCAGCGGCTCTCCCGACAGCGCGCCGCCAAAGCAGTCGCCCAGAGGAGGCTCTGCGCCGGCCCCCTCGGTCTGAGGCTCGGGGGTCTGAGCTTGCGCTTGGACAGGCAAAGCCAGATATGACATCCCTAGGGCCAAGGCGCCGAACAGCACTATAGCCCCAATGTACTTTCGGAGCCAGGCTTGGCGCGTTTGGCAGTTCATTGTGTACCCTCCCCTTCGAGAATCGGACCGGTAGCGCTACTCGTACCCTGAGCGTCCGATTGCCCGGATGCGCCGCCGGCGTGAGGGGCTGTAGGCGCTTCTTCATGCTGTCCTCTTAATCTGGCATGTGGTCGCCGTTTTCGATTTCAACCCCCCGTCACACGGACCCAAACAATCCCGTCAACGTGTTCAAAGTGCCCATCGGACGAAACGAGATCGGCGCCCGTTTCCATCGCGTGAGCCGCAATCCAGACGTCGTTTGTCGGAATTGGCCGCCCTTTGGCCTTCAACGCTGTCATTACCCGTGCATAACGGTCCGCAGTCACTGGCCCCACAGGAACGAAGGACACGTAGGGACGTTCGAGGAAGGAGCGAAGTTCCGCAAGGTTCTGCTCGAAGTGCGCTCCCTGCCGGAAGCCGAATAGCTGCTCACCTACCACAACAGCCGAGAACAGCACCTCCTCAGCAGCCTGTATCAGGTCTCTCACCTCATGGTTGCCCCGCATGAACGCGGAGTAGGCGTTGGAGTCCAGCAGAATCCTCATGTCCACGCAGACTCGTCCACAGTCTCGAAGACCTCAAGGGCAGCATCGAAACTCTCTGCCTCATCTCGGCTCCATACGCCGAACAGGTCGTCTAACGAAGGCCCTATCGCGTTCGGATTCCCCTTGCTGTCCGTTATCCCGGCGCCCTTCCTGAGCAGCCTCAACGCAGCCTGATTCAGGGAGATTCCCTCCTGCTTTGCGAGACGACGCATAATGGAGCTGAGTTCGTCGTCGAATCCCCTGACCGTAAGTTGGTTCATGTTGTGCTGCTCCCTTTCTGAGTCATAAATAGAGGCTCTACGAGTCATTTTATTGGTCACTCACGCGCGAGTCAAGACCGGCTGGTCAATCTCCTACGTGGCCAGACGCCACGCGACCAGAACGCTGACGGCCAGCAGGACGACCAGCCCGGCTACGGCCCAACCCAGCCGGAGAGCCACTCGTCTCGTCCTTCCGTGCGCGGCCCGCTCCTTCCGAGACGCCTCCTCCAGTTCCTCGTATGAGTCTCTGCCTGCGGAGGCGGCTTCCCTGGCCTCGTCTCGTTCCCGCTCCAATTCGCGCACGGTCCTCTCAAGCTCGTCCTCCCTGATGATGGCTTGGCGCAGCAGCTCGTCATCGCTCAGGCACTCCGGCCCGTGCATCCGCACGTAGACCCGGCGGCCCTCCCTGACCACCTCGACCTCTCCCTTCCTGATCCTCCGGTCGAGGGTGGACAGGGAAACCTCCAGCTCGCGGGCCGCCTCCGCTTTCGAGACCCAACGGCCAAGCTCCGGTACTGCCATGTGCAAACCCTGACCGGTCAGGCGACGTGTCAGCCCCGTTTCGTAGCTAAAACAGGGTGATTTGGGACTCGAACCGTGGTACGGCGGTTCCGGAAATCGCGCCAGCGCCCGCAACTTGCAACCCCCTACAGGACGATGACGCATCCGGTGGTAGAGTGAGTCCCAGCTGTAGGCACTCAGCTCGGACAGCGCCAGTCGTGGGGATTCCGGCTCCCAGACGCCGAGCCAGCCGGCCAGGCGCTCGCGGGGGATCATCGGGTGGTCGGTCACGAGGTCGATCGTCCGCTTCTCCGACGGGCTGATGCCGAAGGCCGGCGCAGCCTGCGCCATCCGCTCAGGATCGGGTATTGATGCCCGCTTCCGGCTCGGCGACTGTGTGCGAAGCGCTCCGCCTGGGCTGCCGTGAGAGCTCACGGTCTCCAGCGAGCGGTATGAACCGTCGAACAAAAACGAGGTCTGCCGCCGGGCGCGATAGGCCCATCGTTCCAGCGCGTCGAGCCGAATTCATGGCCGAGGAGCCGGTCAAGCCCAAGGGCCGCAGGGCGACCCAGAATTGAGTAGTTGCAGGCGTATTCCATGCTGTCAATCGCATGCGCAAGGCCCTCAAGACGCGTCATTAAGAGTTCGGCACTCCTTGACAACCGATGCGGCTCCTGTGGACAATCTACAGTGGGCATTGCTACACTGCTACACACGGAGCGCGTGAATGACAACTCATCAGACATCGGCAACCCCCGACTACACAATGGGCTTCAGCGATGAGATGCTGGAGTCTATCAGGCGGTACACAGCGGAGTCCAACGCTGCCTATCTGCTCCCGTACCTGAGGCCCGGCCTTCGCGTTCTCGACTTCGGCTGCGGGCTGGGCACTATATCGGTGGGGCTGGCCAAGGCCGTGGCCCCCGGCGAGCTGCACGGCGTGGACATGGAAGAATCGCAGATCGATCTGGCGATGGCGGTCGCCAAGGCGAATGGACTGGACAACGCGATATTCCACGTTGGCGACATCACGGACATGCCCTTCGAGGACGGCTTCTTCGACGTCGCCCACGGCCACAACGTCCTAATGCACATCCCGGACACCGGAGCCGTGCTGGCCGAGGTGAAGCGGGTCCTGAAGCCCGGCGGCATCATCGCCTGCCGGGAGATGATAAGCGGGTCGAGCTTCACGCACCCCGACTTCGGCGTCATCAGGAGCGCCTGGGACATGTTCGAGGACCTCCTGGCGGCCGATGAAGGCCATCCGCAGATGGGGAAGGAACTGAAGACGCATATAGTCGATGCAGGGTTCACAAACGGCAAGATAACCGCCTCGTTCGACATCTACAACGCGCCTGCGGACGTTGCGTTCATCTACGAGTTCGCCCAAAAGTGGTTTCTGGCGCCGGAGATCACGGAGGCGGCCGTAAAGTACGGGGCCGCCACCCAGGAGCTGTGCAACGCCATTTCCGACGCCTACGACAGGTGGAAGGACCATCCGGGGGCCTTTTGCGGCGTGGCGTTCGGCGGGGCCGTAGCCGGCCGGCCGTAAGTCCGAAGCCTCAACCGGGCCGTCAAACCCGGCGCTCCGGCCTCCCGCCACAACCTGGGCGCCGTCCCCTCCCCCGAACGGGTATTCTCAACGCGTGTCGGTAATGCCAACGTGGGTTGGAGTGCCACGCAGTCTTCACGCCCACGCCCTGCGACAAGCTCAGGACGGACGGAAAGAGGGGCCCGCTCATGGCAAACCAAGTCCCCTGCCCGTTCATGGTGAGCCTGTCGAACCATATGAGCGGGGACAACCGCGGCTTCCGTAGAGGCGGTTCGCGGACCGCCTCTACGGAAGCCGCGCCCAGACGCAGGAATGACAAACAGCGCGCCTTTTCTGATATGACGCGAGGGGTTACGCAAAGGTCTGGGCTACTCAGAGGCATCTAAAGTGGCAGCGTGGTTGGCGATTATCCTGGCGGTGACGGACATGAAGACGCGCATCTCATCCTCGCCAATGCCCTCCGTGAGCATGGCGTCGTAGCGCTTCATGTTCTGGAGGACCAGGGAAGTCAGATCCCTCCCCTCATCGGACAGCCGGAGCATCACAATGCGCCGGTCGTCGCGCAGGCGCCGCCTGCGCAGCAGGCCCTTGTCGACCAGCCCGGTGACTATGCGGCTTATGCGGGCGCCGTCCACCGGCAGGACCTGCGCCATCTGGGTGGCCGTGCATTCCTTCTCCAGGCAGATCCTGAGGAGGCTGAACTCCATGGGGGTGAGGCCGTAGGGGGCCACCTCTTTCGCCATTCCCTTATCCACCGCGTTCACCAAGCCGGCCACACATGCTTCCAGGTCAGCCGGCAGGTCTTCGGTCCAATGGTCAGGACAGTCTCGTGATTCCGTTTGCCTCACTCCTCAACTAGCTCCAATGGGGTTTAGCCACAACTCAATGCGCTCCCCGGTTTCCCGCTCCAGCGCATGTGACCAATCTCGTACTCAGGCGCGCGCATAGCTGGGCATAGTCCTCTTTAACTTGCCATTGACAAGCAGCATACCATACATTTATTATTTTCATCAATTATTGCTATTGACAAGAGATATTATTTGCATATATTGTACTCAACCAGTGGTTGCTGCTGACAAGATATAGGGCATACAGGCATTGTATCGCGCAGCCCGCGTGTCTTGCAATCACGCATTCATCACTGACGGAGACCGCGCATAGAGCCTGGCGAATACGGCAGAAGCGGCAACGGCCACGCAGGGCCGCAGCGCCCGAACGGCGGAGGCGCCTGCGGACCTGGGCCATCTGATCAACAGCCTGACGGCCGCAGCAGCCGAGGCCAGCCTCTCGAGCCTCGTGGAACACGACCTCTCGCCGTTGGAGTATGGGGTCCTTGACAGCTGCCACAGGGGAGAGGCGAACACGGTGACTGAGCTGGCCCGCGCCTTTCCGGTGGACGCTTCGGTGATGAGCCGTCAGGTTAGCAAGCTGGTGGACAGGGGACTGATGAGCAGGAAGCGCCGGTCGCATATTCTACACCGCGCCTGTCCGGCCTCACAAGCCGGTCGATGCGCAGGGCCTTTTCATTTTCCCCTTGCCATCGATTCCCACGTTCGCCCCCGTATCAAGGGCGGGGCAGGCTCTGAGCTTGTCGAAGGGCCGTCCGATCATGGTTCGACAGGCTCACCACGAACGGGTGCCCCACGCAACCATTCCTGCGAAGGCAGGAATCCATCCATGGGGCGCGGGGGAGCGCCCCATCCCCCCTCTGGGCGCCCGCGTGCGCGGGCAAGACGACACCCCATCCGTCATTCCTGCGGAAGCAGGAATCCATCCCCATCCTCCTTGCCCCGCTCGCATGGTTCGACAGGCTCACCACGAACGGGCAAGGCGTCACGTCGTCATGCCCGCGAAGCTTGTCCTCGTGGAAACGGGGCGCGGGCATCCAGAGGGGGGAGGGGCCTCCACCGCCCCAGCCCTGGATTCCTGCCTACGCAGGAATGACGATGGATGGTTGCCCCGCCCGCATGGTTCGACAAGCTCACCACGAACGGGCATGACGACAGGCGCCAACTCCACCCAATGAAGGAGAAGTGAAATGAATATGCTCGCAGGCAACCATCGTTCGAAGATCAAGCTGATACCTTTGGCTACAGCGCTGGCTTTCCTCATAGTTGCGGCGGCTGTGGCCGTCCTGCTCTCCTCTCACACGGCTTCCGCGCAGGAGACGGGGCCGGAAGCGGACACCGCGCCCACAGTGTCGGACACGTCGGCGCTGCGGACGCACACCGTCGAGGTCGGCGAGTGGTTCAGCGTCACGCTGCCTGCGGCGGACGAGGGCAGCGGCAACGGCGGCCCTTACGACTACAACGTCTGGCATCAGGGGCAGGCGGCCAGCTTCATCAACGGGATTGACGGCATCACCTTCGACCCCTCATCCCGGACCCTCTCCGGCACGCCGCAGCAGTCCGACCAGTACCTGATGAGCTACGTTGTCCACGACGGCGACGGCAACCGTGACCGCACAGACGCCTTCCGCAATCGCGATGGCCTGCGCGTCGAGGTGACCGCGCCCACACCGGAACCCACACCGGAGCCGACACCTGAACCCACGCCGGAACCCACACCGGAGCCGACACCTGAACCCACGCCGGAGCCGACACCTGAACCCACGCCGGAACCCACACCGGAACCCACGCCGGAACCGACGCCGGAGGTCCCGCCCTACTTCCCGGCGGCCGTAATCAGCTACAACTTCACCCAGGGCCAGGACATCGGGACGGTGACCTTGCCCGAGGCAGCGGGCGGCGCGGGCGGCTTCACCTACGCCCTGTCGCCTGCCCTGCCGGCCGGCCTGGCCTTTGCCCCTGCCGTCCGCGCCCTCACCGGCGCTCCAACCGGGGACAGCAGCTACTCCATGACCTACACCGCCACCGACGCCGAGGGCGCGCAGGCGGAATTGACCTTCACCATTGAGGTACTGCCCGTTGCCGTGCCGCCCAAGGGCCAATCCTCGCATCCCCCACCCCCAACGGTGGTCGACCTGACCACCGAAAACGTCCCTTCCTCAGCGGCTACCGGCGTCACCCGGCTCAGCTGGCCCCCCTCCCCCGACAACGTCTCCTTTGACTACCTGGATTACACCGTCATGGTCAGGGTGAAGGGCGACACTGTCAGCAACCCAATCGATACCCAGCGGGAAACCTACAGTACCAGTATGGAATGGGGTGGCCTCGCTTACAATATCGACCATCAGTTCCGGCTGCGGGCAAACGGCGCCCGCGGAAGCCACGTCACTGCCGGCATCCTGCACGAGTGGACCGACTTCACCACCGCCATCGGCCCCATGCCGACCGGCCTGACCGTAGAGCGGGAAAGAGTCGGGGAAACCGGCGCCCCCAAATTGAGAGCCAGCTGGACCAGAGTGGCGCCGGCCGCCAGTTATCAGTACCAATTCCGCAAGGTAGAAGAAGGCGCTTCCTGGGGAGGGCCTTTTGATACCGACTCACCGGATACCACGCTCGTCGATGGTGAAGCCAGCTTGCTCTACGAAGTCCAGGTACGCGCCAGCGGTGAAGGCGTATGGAATCGTTGGACCGAGTCGGTACAGGCCCGGTTCAACCGCCCGCCGGAAAAGCGGGGCAACGATCGTCACGATGACCTCACGGTTGCTAAGGGTGCAGGGCATTCTATCGGACTTTGGAACGAGTGGTTCAGTGACCCCGAGGGCGACACGCTGATTCCCTTTGCTAAATCCAGCGACCCCGCCCGGGTGTACATCAAAAAAATCCAGGGCCTCGATGACGGGAACCTGTTCGACTATGAGGCCCTCAACCAAGGACAAGCGACGCTCACCTACGGCGTCACCGACGGGTACGGCGGTAAATTCACCGAAGAGTCTTACATCATTACCGTGACCCATTCGGAGACCCGTGAAATTGCCGGGCCGTCCCCGCAATGGACTCCCGTGGGCGCGCCGATGACCGGAGTTCCCTACCAAGGCGAAGCGCTGACCTACACGCTGACCGGCGATGCGGCCGCGCCCAGCGGCCCCTTCGTCATAGATTCGGGCAGCGGACAGATCAGCGTGGCGCCCGGCGTCACCCTGCCCTACCGGGGTGAATGGTGCCATCGCTGGAGCAAGCCGGATGGGTCCGAAGAGATTTGCCAACCCATGCCCGCGGACAAGACCTTTACCGGCCAGGTGGGCTACACCGTGGGCGGCCATCCTTCGGCCATCGACCTCACCATCCGGGTGACCGAAGCCGTGACCCCGGACGCGCCCGATGCCCCGACGGTCACCCGCACGCGCCTCGACGTCGAGACGCTTCCGGCCCTGGACGTGACCTGGAGCGCCCCGGCGGACAACGGCGTGGCCATCACCGGCTACCAGGCGCAGTATCGCAAGCAGGGCGCCGCCGCGTGGACCGACTACACCGGCTCGCCGGCGGCAGGCGCGACCACCCTCAACCTCCCGGACCTGGAGCCCGGCGCTATCTATGAAGTGCAGGTGCGGGCAACAAGCGCCGGCGGCCCCAGCCTCTGGTCGGAGACCGGCGATGGCCGGGCCAACCGCCCGCCGCACCGGGCCACTTGGTCCTTCTCAAACGCGAGCGTAAGAGTCGGTGCATGGTACCGTGACTGGCTTACCCAGAAGCGTTTTTTCGGCGATGCCGACGGCGACACTCTGACCTTCTTTACTAGATCCAGCAACCCGGCCTTGCTCAGTACCTGGGTTGGTGACAACGGCAACTCGTCGAACTTCGTTGCTGTCAATCCCGGCACAGCAACCGAGACCTACGGGGTCGTGGACGGGTACGGAGGGAAAGTATCCCGGACCGTTGTTTATTCGGGGTGGGTCAACGTGGTGCGACGGGCGCCGGAGTCGCCCCGGGGCTATTACGTGGGCTACCCGGTGACGGGCAACCGGACGGCGCATAACTACGCCATATCGCCCTACACCCTGACCGGCGAGGCGGCCGCAACCTTTGACATCAACCCGTCCACCGGGCAGATTACCCTGAAGCCGGGCCACACCCTGGACTACGAGACCAAGAGCGCCTACACCGGGCGGGTGGAATACACCATAAACGGCGGGGCCGCCCGCATCGGGCTGACCATCCAGGTTACGGACCTGCCGGCCCCGGACAGGCCCATGCCTCCCACGGTGACGGCGGTTGAGGGTTCCGATAGCTCGCTGAATCTGGGCTGGACGGCCCCTAGGAGCTACTACGCGCCCATCACCGATTACGACCTGCGCTACCGCCTGCGCGGCGGCAATTCCGGCTGGACTGAACATCCCTTCGAGGGCGCGGGCGTCTCGACCGCACTCACCGGCTTCCCCAACGCGGCCAACTACGAGGCCCAGGTGCGGGCCACCAGCGCCGAAGGGACCAGCCCGTGGTCGGACAGCGGCTACACCGGCGCAGAGCCGCCGGCCCCGGACGTCGACCCCGACCCGATCGACGACCCTGACGACGACCTCGACCAGGACCCAGACCCGGACGGCGACCCGGAAGAGAAGCCAACCGAAGGCCCCGGTGGGGCAAACACCGCCCCCTATTTCGGCGGACCGGAATACCGGTACGTGGACGAGATGGCGGCGGCCGGGACCGCCTTGGACGACCCCGTAACAGCCACAGACGACGAGAACGACGCGCTGACCTACTCCATCAGCGGGGGCGGCGACTTCACCATCGACTCCGGCACAGGGCAGATCCGGGTGGCTGAGGGAGCGGCGCTGCACCGTTCGACCACCCCGTCGTACGTCGTGATAGTCAGCGTCAGCGACGGCAAGGACTCGACCGGCGCCGCGGACCCGGCGGTGGACGGCTCGGTGGAAGTGACCATCCTGGTGACCGATGCCGATAATCCCCGTCGCGCCCTGTCGTTCACGCTGGCCGGGCCGGAGGGGCCGCGCCTGACCGCCGCCCCGTTCGACGTTACCGCCACCTTCTCCGAGCCGCCCGGACCGTATGACCTGGCTTCCGAAAACCTCGTCACTCCACTCAACGCCCAGGAGAACGGGACTGTGGTGACCTTTTCCGGCGTACAGCCCAGCTACGACGGTTCCCGCTGGGGCACATCGCCCTACACTGCGCGGATCAGCGTCGATTGGCGCGGCCTCAGCGAGGCGTACGAGGTGAGCGTGGACCCGGACCCGCCGCGGGTGCACCGTCTCTCCGGCCCGTCGGAAACCCAGAAAGGCGTCTTCACCGTGGATATCCAGCTGACCGAAGCCGTGGAGGGCTTCACGGCGGACGACCTGGACGTGAACATCGGCGAGGTCACGGCCCTGCGGAACACCGGCCAGTGGCTCTGGGAGGCGGACATCCGCCCCAACGCCGACGGAGCGCTGACGGTGGACATCGCGGCGAACAAGTTCCAGGACGTGAGCGGCCACCGGAACACGGCGGCCCAGCAGTACACGGTGCAGGTTAACCTCTTGCCGGCCACGCCGGGCGCGCCAAAGCTGCTCCGGTCCGCCGCGGACCGATTCACGATCCTGGACGTCCTCTGGGGCGCCCCCCAGATTGTGGACGGCCCACCCATCACCGGGTACGACGTGCGATACCAGCAGGCCGGCTCCGCTGAATGGAGCAACCACCCGTTCTCCGGCGCAAACCCCATAACCACCCTCCGGGACCTGTCGGAAGGCACGGCCTACCGGGCCCAGGTGCGGGCCCGCAACGCCCACGGCGTCAGCGAGTGGTCCGACCCGGGTGAGGGCTCCACGTTGCAGCCCCTCCTGGAGCCCACCATCTGGGAGATCGAGTTCGGGCGGAGATACCTCGACATTATCTGCGACCCGGGGAAGGACCATTATCCTGGGGCCGGGGGCTACCAAGACCAAAATGTCATCATAGGGGGGACAAGGTTGTCTCCACAGCAGCTTGCCCACCCCACGCCCGCAGAGTACTTCGTCGTGCTGGACGCCTCTTGCGTGGACGGCGACAATGTGTCCATAAGAGGATCGGATAGAGAATCGGATTTCGAATGGACTTGGCAACAGACCGGCAGCGCCAACTTCCTTCCGTACTACAGCCTTAGCGGGGGAGGCATTGCCGGCACTAAACGCTCCAGGGTAGAGGGAAGCGCCATAAGCTTCGATTGCGGCAATGAGGGCTGGAGACCGCCGCACGGGGAGTATGTGTTCGTGGTGACCGTTACCAAGGACGGGGAATTCTACCAGAAACAGTTCGTTTCGTTCACCATCGGGAATCCCGCGCCGCCCGATGGCGCGGATGGTTCCGGCGGCCCTGCCCCGGAGACCACAGCCGAAGCGGGCCCCGACCTGGCCGGCGCCCCGGGCAGATCGTGACCCTCCAGGGCACGGGCAGCACGAACCCCCACGGCGAATGGTGGAAGATGGCCCACGCTTGGACGCAACTGTCCGGCCCCGCCGTAACCCTCAGCGACGCTACCGTGGGCAACCCCAGCTTCACGCTGCCGGACGACGCGGTGGTTGGGACGACGCTGGAGTTCCAGCTTACCGTCACGGATAAGGAGGGCCAGTCCGACTCCGACACCGTGACCGTCACTGTATTGCCGACGCCCACTGCCAAGGCAGGCCCGGACCTGACGGGGACGCTGGGCGAGAGCGTGACCTTGCAGGGCAAAGGCAGCACGAATCCCTACGGCAGGTGGCACCAGATGGCCCACCGCTGGACGCAGCTATCGGGGCCGACGGTCGCGCTCAGCGATCCGACTCGGGGTAACCCCAGCTTCACCGTGCCAGCCGGCGCAGCCGATGGTACGACTCTGGAGTTCCAGCTTACCGTCACCGACAGGGAGGGACAGTCAGACTCCGACACCATGATAGTTACGGTCACCGTCATCCTGCCCACGGCCAAGGCAGGCCCTGACCTGACGGGCGCGCCCGGCGAGAGCGTGACCCTGCAGGGCAAAGGCAGCACGAACCCCTACGGCAGTTGGTACAAGATGGCCCACGCTTGGACGCAACTATCCGGGCCGACGGTCACCCTCAGCGACGCCACCGTGGGCAACCCCAGCTTCACGCTGCCAGCCAACGCCGCGGACGGAACGACGCTGGAGTTCCGGCTGACGGTCACCGACGAGGAGGGCCATTCGGACTCGGACATCGTAACCGTGACGGTGCAGAGCGGAGACGGCGGGTAGCGGAGAGAATCGGGGGCCGGTCCCCTGAGGCAACGCCGCCGGCAGGTCTGTCAAGGCTGCCGGCGGCGTTGTTGCGCGAGGGCGGCTGAGGGAAGCCTTCCTGCGCCGCGAGGCTCTGCCCTACGCCACATACGCCTGGAGGATGTCCACAGCAGCGTCAAATTGGCTGGAACCGGCTTCACCGGCCACTTTGCTAGCCACAGCCCACTCCCCGCCGGAGGAGATACGGGCCGATATAATGGAATGGCATAGATCGGGAGACGTAGGGGTTGTTAAGCCCTAATCCACCGAAGGACGGCGTGTAGGAGGCCTGCTGAAGAAACAAAAGGGTGCGCCTCTGAATCTGGGATAATGGTTTTGTAACAGAAAACCGGTCCCAGAAAAGGAGCACCCGATAGATGCTACCACGTAACCACCCCGACCGCATCCAAATCGCCTTCGACGATCACCGCCTGGTGGCCAATGCCGGGCTGATCCTTCCCGCCACCCTCGCCCTGCGCCTTGGCCTGCCCCAACTCCTCCGGAAGGACCTCGACCTCGGCGGCGCACCGGGCCGGGCGAACACCGGCGACAAGATGATGACCCTGGTGGCCTCCGCCCTAGCCGGCGGAGATTGCATCGACGACGCCGATGTGCTGCGCGCCGGCGGGACCGCCCGCGTGCTCGGTTTCACGGCTAAGGCGCCCTCCACCCTGGGGACCTTCCTGCGCAGCTTCAGGTGGGGCCATGTCCGCCAACTGGACCGGGTGAGCCGCGAGTTGCTGGCCCGGGTCTGGAAGGCCGGTGCCGGACCCGGCGACGCGCCGTTCACCATCGACCTCGATTCCACCATCTGCGAGACCTACGGACTGGCCAAGGAGGGCGCCCGCCACCACGGCTATACCGGCAAGCGGGGCTACCACCCGCTGCTGGCCATCGCCGCCGGCACCGGAGACGTGCTGATGTCCCGGCTGCGCGAGGGCCGGGCCAACACCGCCCGCGGCGCCGCCCACTTCCTGCGGGAGACGGTGGGACGGGTGCGCTACGCCGGGGCCAACGGACGACTCACGCTACGGGCCGACAGCGGGTTCTACACTCATGGCGTGGTATCCGTCTGCCGCAAGATGGATGTCCGCTTCTCCATCACCATCCGCCAGCACAAGAGCCTGCGCAATCTCATCGAGGCGATACCAGAGGATGCCTGGACTCCCATTCCCTACTGGATGGACGGCGCCGCCGATGTGGCCGAGACCACCTGCACTCCGTTCCAGAGTGAACCTGACGCCGCACCGGTGCGGCTCATCGTCCGGCGTGTGAAGCCCACGCCCGGTTCCCAGCTGGCCCTCTTCGCCTCCTACAGCTATCACGGCTTCATCACCGACCGGGACGGGGAGATGCTCGAACTGGAGGCCGACCATCGCCGCCACGCCGAGATCGAGAATGCCATCCGAGACCTCAAGCACGGTGTGGGGTTGAACCATCTCCCCTCGGGCCGCTTCGCCGCCAACGCCGCCTGGCTGGCGGTACAGGTGATGGCCCACAACCTCGCCCGCTGGACAGCGCGCATCGGTCTGGGCGAGCAGATCGTGACCACCAAGACCCTCAGACGACGGTTCTTCTCCCTGGCCGGACGGATCACCCGCTCGGCACGCCGCCTCACACTGCATCTGCCACAGCGCTGGCCTTGGGAAGCCCAGTTCGATCGTGCCCTGGCCCGATTGCGCGCCCTGCCACTCCCTGCCTGACGGCGCCCGTCCGCCACTGACTCGCCAGCCAACCCAACGTCCCCGCAAACTCGCGCCAGCCCAGTCCGCGAGCGCCTCTTGCCGTGTCCTATCCCGCCATCTCGCTCTCCACAGCCACTGTAGGCCGCCATCGGTGCCCCCAAAAGCGCCTGCAGACCGCCCGCCAACCTCCCGTCTACCCAAATTCGAGCCCGGATCATCGCGCCTGTAACTCCCTCACCCCCTTCCGCTGTCCTCACGCCGTCCATCCCTGTCCATCGGTGGATTCGGGTTAAGGGAGATGTGGATCCAGAATGGGACAGCTAGAGGGATCATCGGATTCCGGAGAGGTGAGCCCGCCCGTACCAGGCACGGCTTCGGCTGGACGGCTGACTATAGTATCAACCCGAACCTCAACGTGAAGGTCCTTTATTTTGTCAAGTCTGGTGGGCCTAAGGAGACTGTACTGCGAACTTTTCGCTGGGAGGTCCCAATATAGGATGGCATGACTGAGACAATTTGGCACAGCAGTCGCAAGGAGCGGGCAGTGGTCACTCGCGCTCCTAAGCCAAAGGGTGCCATCCCCCCCCTCGCTCGACGCATTTTCGTCTCATCAGACTCCATCAGCCTCCAACTGACACCCCTCCTCACGGAGACGTCGGAGGATTTCAATGGTTCTGAGGCTCTGCTTCTCAGATGGGACCTTAGCCGGCATCGAGATCGCTACATCTAGTATCCCTTGGTCATCCGGTGATAGGAATCCTCTAGACATTCCCCATGATTTGAGGTCACTCCAGAAAGCAGAACCAGCTTGGACCACGACCGTCTGAGCCTCAATCCCGTTCAGCATCCGCTGGTCTTTGACCGCACCTCTCTTCTCCTCATTCCGCTCGGCTGAACTGACCATCATCCGTTGCAGTTCCCCGGGCCATTGCACAAGCAGTCCCATCACCCGATTCCAGCACGCCTGCTGCTTCGCCCACTCGGTCACGTTCCGCATACCATCTGGCGGATCGACGATCACGTCATGTACCGCCCTAGCTGCAACCACTAGGCTTCCCCGAAGTTCCAGGGAGATTCCCTGTTCCTGCCATATTCTCTCGAAGTTGATTGATCGGCCACTCTGTGCCACGTCATGCGCGAGCTTGGCGATGGCATATGCTACGACGTTCGCCCGGTATCCGCCTTGGTACCAAGGCTGCTCCGTGACCAGTCGCTCCACCGCCCTGAACACGATGGCCTTCGCAATCGCCTCTCGGTAGTACATCTCGTTGAAGTCGTTGGGGTGTCTGTTCCACTCCCCTCCAATGAACGAGGCAAAGTCAGCAAAGTTCTTCTGTGCTCCCCTGCTCACGACCTCCGGTTTGTCATGCCAAACATTAAGAAACTTGGCGAGGTCCGTCTTGGTGAACATCTGTGCCTTCGGATATTCGAGGTCGAATCTTCTTCTCTCAGCCTGCGTGAGCCGACCCCGAGCGTCCTGATACTGACCCCGTGCCCGCTCGTAGAACCACTTTGATTGTCGGAATGTTCCGTCCTTCGAGGGCGCGTACATTCTCGTAGAGAAGCCCTCGACCCTGATATGGAACGGGTGATTCGAGAAGAAGTCAGCCGCGCTGACGCGGTTCTGGGTGTTGGCATATTCCGATATCCTGGGGACGATCTCCATTGCCCTGTCTGGATTGACGATTGAGAGCTTCATCTGGACGAAAACCTTATCTAGGTCCGCCTCCTTGTTGCGAAGCGCCGCATGAATGGACGCCGTGGTCTGCCCTCCATTGACGATCTGAAAGTTGCGCATGCCGGTGAGGAGCAGGCCGTTAGGAGACTCCACGGTCTCGATGCTCTCTGCGGTGGCCGTAATGCCATTGTTGTAGGCGAAGAACATCTCCGGGTTGTTGTCAATCGTGTTCCTCAGCCCTCGATTGACATTCCCACGCGCCTGAAGGAACACGCGGACATTCTGTTCCAGCAAGCGGGCACCCCAGCGGCCATAAATCCTCGCGAGCTGATGCCCAGGAAAGACGGCGAGGTAGGACTCATAGTCGGTCTGCTGCATGTGCGCGGGCAGCACCAAGAGCGGGCCTCCGAACTCATTCAGGTTGACCATGTAGTCCTCACGCTCATGCCCAGACGTGACGAAGCGGTGGAGGCGCCCCAAATCCCGTACGCTGTAGGTGACGGGGAGTCCTCGAAGTTGACCGGCCTCTCGGCCGTCCACCCTGGAGCTGAGCACCCTGTTGGTGACTAGGAACAGCCTCACCTTGGATACGGAAGGCCACCGTGCCGCGATGAGGTCGGCTAGGCCGAATGCGGGTGCCGATTCCTCCAAGCTGTTCCGAAATGCTTCATCCAGCGACCGGTCGAGAAAGTTGGACAGCCTCTTGAATGTTGCGTCCATGTTGGTCGCCGTCAGCGTTGCGATCTCCTGTGACTGGCTGAAGTCGGTGATGATCAGACTGAGCACCGCGTCGGAGTTGGCGGGGTCTCCACCATAGCCGTCAACTCGAATGCCCCGTGGGGAGACGTGGTGAACCCGGTCCGCCGTCTCAATCTCACCGGCATCTATCAGCGATTCCGTGAGTACATTGAAAAAGGCATCCTCCACGAACCTGCCCTCGGCATCGGCGAGGCTGTGAACCTCCTGAAAGAGTTCCTCGTGGTACTCTGCAATATCAATCGCCATCGGAACCTACCATCCTGCTAGGGCTTCGTTCAGAGCATCCACCGACGTTGCGAAAGGCTCGCAGTCGGCCAGCGAGACCGAGTACCGTACATTCGCGACACCCGATCGTATCTCGCCCGAAGTGATGCGAGGGAAGTTGCCAGTCACCCGATAGATGCGGCTCGCTCCCTCCAGCCAGCGGTTGCTGGAATAGTCGTCCTCCACCCTGTAGCCCGCCGCCGCCAGCCGCGTTTCGAGAATGCCGCATGAGCCTGGGTCGAGGGAGAAGAGGCGTCCGCGAATCCGCTCGGCCACGTCATGGAGGGTCACACCATGAGGGGCATCCTCCGGGGACTCATCCAACTCCATCACATGTAGGAACAGCGAGTCAACGCCGCTCTCGTCCAGCTGATTCTCCGACGTGATTGAGACGGACGGCGTGGCTCCCCCGCGACGCGTCTTCGCCTCAATCGCAACCCGCGCAATCTCGAAGTCCTTGGGTGCACCCAACGGGCCGAGCCATGCCGTCACAGCAGATGAGGCATCTATGCGGGGCAGTAGTAGACGCTCCAACACGAAGATCTCTCCGAGCAATCCCTTTTGTTCCTCCAGAGAGAGAAGGGTGCCACGCCCACCTCTGAGGAGATGGTGCCATCGCCATGTCCTCATCAGCGCATCAGACACCGCCCCAGCTTCGGACTCGGCCCGCGCGGCAGCAGAGATGATGTCCCGACAGAGGGTCTGGAAGATGTCCCGCTGGTTCGGGTCGAGCAGCTTGAATACGAGGAGTTGTGTGTCCGACTCATCGGGTGGGGACAGGGTCACCTCAATGTCACGCAGCCTTGGCAGGTGGGTGGTCGGTGCTGACCCTGTGGCGTGGCGCAGTGTGAGGAGAACGCTTCCGTCCACCCCCCGAGCCCAGAAGAAATCCCAGGGCAGGTTTGCGTCGACGCGACGAGCCGCGACCGAGTCGGCGATGCTGGGTGGGTCAATCTCCGCCCAAGGGTCTTCACCCATCATCGCCTCCCATCTCGTCCTCGTCGACGTCCTCGCCGAAGTTCTCTCGGAGCCATGTCGTGTTGACCACGTACTCCACCCGCCGCTCCTCCCTGTTGGTTCGCGGAAAACTAATGCCCCATGCAACCACTGGCTGTGTTGTGGGATCGCCTTGGCCCTCGGTATCTACGTTAATCAGGTGGACCATCAGAAGGGGCTTCGTCCTCACCTCTCTGTATGCCCGGTCCGGGTATTGGATCGGCCGGCCCTCGGCCGACCTGCCACTCCTCCCCGGATTCTCCCTGTACGTACGCTCCGCGCGCTCCCGCTCCTCACCGCTGAGGCCCGTTCGCTCGATCCCTCTGGTCGAGACCCTCTGCCGATTGCTGACCAAGAGGGTCCTCGCGTCGCTCCTCTTCCCGGCGGTTCTGTGCTGGCAACGAATAGTCCTACCAAGGGATTCGTCCGTTCGGTTGCCCTCACGTTGGCCCACGCTTGCGAAGAGCACGTCCCATTCCGCAAGCTCGTCGTCCTGGCGTTCCTCGATGTATCGCCTCACCGGTTCCCCGTTGGTCACCAACGAGCCATCGTGGTTTCGGAATTCAATCAGGAAGTCCAGTATGGGAGCCACCGGAACTCCCCGAAGAAGGAACCCGAAATTGTCCATCTCAGCAGCCTCAATGGGGAATCCGCTCTGACGGAGCCGGTGAGAGAGCCTCCGCGCGGCATTGCGGTCGACCTCCAAGCTCTCAGCATCCCTTCGAAGCGTGTGGGTCTCGATTAACCTGAACGCCAAGCCGATGCTCACCACTATCTGAGCTCCAGTTCCCATCTTATTGCGTGCGGTGACGATCAGGGTATCCGGATGACTCCTGACCTTGAGTCCGAATTCCTCAGGTGTCGCATTGGAAGCCTCCATGCTCCTGAACTCACCTCGCAGTTCCTCAATGGACTCTGCGACGTGCTCGTACCAACCCTCTGCCGCCTCCGGCATCCAGATGCGGCAGAGGTCCTGATAGTCCGGTCGATATCCGAACCACCGCCCCATCTGCATCAATGTGTCGTACATCATGGAGTTGCGCAGAAAGTAGCTGACCATAAGTCCCTCGAGTGTCAGCCCACGGGACAGTGAGAAGCCGCCCACCGCTATGACATTGAGACCGTCCTGCCGATTTCCGCTGTAGTCCAGCGTGCCAGGGGACTGAATGTTGACCTCGACCACCCTGATGGGAGAGGCGGCCTCATGCAGACGGCTCTGCACCTCAGCCCAATCGAACTCAGTGTCGCGGCACTCACGTTCCCAGACCGCGTGAAGTGCGTTGATCTCTGGGTCAAGGAGCGCTGTCTCCGGAGGCAGAGCCCCATTCACCCGAATGGAGCGTTGGATGCCATCAAGCTGCCCATGAATCTCATTGCGCAGTTGGCGCTGTACGTTCATGAAGCGGGACGCGTTCACCAGCATTGAACAATGCTGTCGTTCGTGTCCTCTGGCGAGTCGAATGGCTCGGCCCAAGACGAAGGTCCTTACAGCATCGGTTAGGGATGGGGGGATGGAGGAGAGAACGATGTCCTTCTCATGTCTGATGGGAAGGTGGTCTTCGTTGTCCTCAATGGTGCGCATGTATTGGTCTCCGCCCTCAAGGAAGACGGCGGTGGCTCCGAAGTAATTCGAGGGAGGATCAAGACTCACGATGAAACTGCGGGGGAACAGGTCCTCACCGCGCATCTGGTCGTCAGTGTCAGGGTCGATGAAGATGTTGGCAAAGGGAGTGGCTGTGTATCCCAGGTAGCAACTTCTGCCGAACATGTGGAGGAGTTCGCGTATCTGTCCATTGATCCTTGAGACCTCGCCAGCTCCATGCCGGATGTTGATGGAGGCGTTGTCTGCTTCGTCATCGATCAGCAGCATCGGCTCATCAATGCTCTCGCCACCTCCCCGAGCGCTGTGCTCCCTGAGCCACTCGAGCAGATTCTTCAGCGTGCTGCTGTTCTTCTTGATCACGAACACGGCGGGCTCGGTGAGGTTCTGAAGGGGTATCCCGACGCCGGTTGCCGTCATCTTGTTAAAATCCCGGATGGTGTTGGTGAATGTGACCGGACGCCTCGTATGGTCGAATCGACCAACCCCCACGAACATGTCATCTTGCCTGCTCAGCAAGCGTGCGCTGTCCCGGCCCACGAAACCCTCGTCGATTCGTCGCTGTGTCTGGCTTCGCAGGTTGTTGTGGACACCCGCGATTACTACGATCAACTTGTACCCTGCATCCGCGGCCTTGCATATAAGGCCCGCATAGTTGGCCGTCTTGCCCGATTGCACATGCCCAACAACCATCCCGCGCCTATCCCAAGGTCCATCCCTCAGAGGGTCCTGCATCAGTCCGAGCACACGTTCGGTGACGTCATCCAGCGTGTTGATCGCAGCGGTGGGAAACCCCTCTTGAATGAGGTGCTGTCTGTAGCGACTCCAGTAGTACGGATCTATCCGTGCCCTGGCAGCGTCCAGCCAGGGTTGGTGGTCACGCTTGATCAGAATGGAGCCGAGATGTTGGGTGATGCTCACACGTTCTTCGAACCGCTTTGCGAGCCTCTCCGCATCGTCCTCGGTGACACCCTCGAATATCGGCAACTGGCAGAGGTCCCCAATCAACTTGCGGATATCCTCACCAGTCGGCCCCTGTTGATTGGCGAGAGCCGCGGCCACCATGCTTTCGAGGTTTGAGAGAGGGTCAGTCATCCGGTAACTCCTCGTTGCAGTCTTCCTTCAGAATATGCTCCGTGCGCTCCCAGTTCGAGCGGAAAGGCTCCGCGACCCTCATCATGGTAAGCACGTCCTCGATTGACTTCATCCTTTTGCTGAGGTGAGTAAATGTCGTCACTGCTGCATAGCGCAGCGCCTGCTCCGAGGTAGCGCTGCCAACTACTGAGTCCACGTCGCCGCCGAGGTCGGAAAAGAGCGCATCCATCGGTAGCGACGCCCCTGCGACCTCAATTACTCTGCGGAGGTCGCCCCGTGCCTCTGGGGGCAATCTGGACAGAAGGTCAAGGACCATTGGGTGCTCATCGTTGATTCGGTAGAATATCTGGTTCTTGTCCTGAATCCTGTTCCAGACGGGGATGTGGTTCTCCTTAATGAGCCTTCGGCCTCGGGTCCGGTAAACTCTCTTTGAATTTGCTGCCAGCGGCTCGATGATGCGGCGCAACCGTTCTCGAACCGGCGGTGGCAGCTGCGCAGATGCCTTCTTCACATCAATCTTCCAGGCTGCATCGAGCGCATTCGGCATATCGATGCGGACGCGCGCCAGCTTCGTGAGCTCCGTTTGACGCGCCAAGCCAAACCATGTGCCATGAATGATCAACCGCCGCTCCCTGTACACGTAGAAACCCTGGTTCCTGAGATAGCCCTCCGGTCCTGCGTAGTGTTCCCATTCTGCGGGTGTGACCTTCCCATGGTGCGGGAGGGTGAATGCCTGTACCAGCACGTCCTCATGTGCAACTCGAATTCGCTCCTTAGGGCCTGCAATCGTCGCTGAGTGGCTGGAATGGAAGGGATCAAAGGGATCCAAGGACCGGTTGTTCATCTGAATGCTGACCCTACGGCGTCCCGGTTCACCGGAGAGGAAGCGATGGAATACCAGCTCTAGGTGGGACCGGGCCTCATCCATCTGCCGCACAAAGTCAGTCATATTCCGACCGGAGTCTCCATCATCTGTTCCGAGGCCGAGTTCCTCCCAAACAACGAGTGTCCCACTTGCTCCAAGAAACTCCGTCCAAGGGATGGATGTCAGGTCGTCAGGTATCTGGACTTGCCACCTGCCTGACTCGGCAATTCGGTCCAAGTCCCATCGGGCAATCGCGGTAGCTCCCTTGGTTCGCGTAACCACAGTGACTACACGGCATTGGGAAAATGAGGCCGTCTTCAAGCCTAGACCAAAACGGCCGAGATCGGACTGCGCCCTTTCCTCCAAGGGGCTGCGGCTCCCCAGTCGCATTGCCTCTAGGAGTTCCTCTTCGGTCATCCCCACTCCGTCATCCAGAATGCCAATCTTCAAGTCGGGTGCTTCCAGACTTGCGAGTATCTGGATTGTCTCCGCCCGTGCCGCTATGCAGTTGTCCACGAGATCGGCAAGGGCGGTGCTCAGCGAGTATCCGATGGCCCGTATGCTTTCGATGAGTGGAGATGGCTTGGGTGGAATCTCAAGGACGCGCATTTATCACCCCAGTTCCCGTGGCACACGAGGCGCGAACGGGGCATTCATCGCACTTGGGAGCGCGGGCCGTACAGACCATCGCACCTAGGTCTAGCAGTGCCTGATTCCATTGCGCATCTGCTCCGCTGTGTCCAGCCAATTCACGTAGGGAGAGCCTGAGCCGCCAGTTCGGTTGGTTGGAGCCACCCAACAGCCTACGAGCTATTCTCACGGTGTTTGTATCCATCAGGACGCTGGAGCGCCCGAAGGCGAAACAGAGCACAGCGGAAGCTATATAGTCTCCCACGCCTGGGATAGTGGTCAGTTCCTGCCAGTTGTCGGGAACCGTTCCTGCCAGCCTGTCCCTGACGAACTCCGCCGCAGAAACCAGATTCGCAGACCGCCAGTGGAGGCCGAGCGAGGCCAGCATCGGCGCCAGTCCTCTCCAGTTGCCCAAAAATGAATCCGGGGTTTCACCAAGACTGAGGAGGTTGTCCGCGACCCGGGCCACTTGGTCAGCCCTTGTGCGGTGGAGGCACATTTCCAATAGCAGAATCTGCCAGGGGTTCAGATTGGGACGCCTCCACGGAAACTCCCGTTTGTTTTCCCTGAACCACCTGGCGAGGTCGTCTTGGAAGGATATCCCGTTCGCCGGTTGACGGCTGGTGGTCCCAGCATTGACCTCCCTGTCTTCGAGAGCATCTCTCACCGACGAGGCTATTGCTGAAGCGAGCAGAGGGGGAACAGCATTGCCTATCTGCTGATACCTGCTCGATGGGTGGCCCGCAAACCGGAATCTATCTGGGAAGGTCTGAATTCTGGCCGCCTCTCGTATGGAGAGGGTTCGGTCTTCCCTTGGGTGAATGTACCAATAACCATCCTTGGCTATATGGGCGGTGATGGTCCTTGACAGGCCATCGAAAGACAATCTCAGGTATTTGTCGTTGAAAATGTCTGACCGGTATCTTCGCAAGTGTTCCGGTACATCCAGATAGATGTCACCGGGTTTCAGCAATTTGTAGATTTCAGCATCGTCCGGTCGGACCGATCTCGTTACGTGGTCACGAACAAGCAGAGCTTCGGTGCCTCTTAGTCCTGTGCGTAACGATCTCGCAAGCGCCGAGGTCGGTGGTCCCTCATAGATCTGGGCCTCGTCTCGAACACCTGCTTGCACTACCGGCAGGTCTCCGATAGCCTGTCCAACTGTAGGTCGCCTTCCTATGGGCTTAGGCCACTCGAACTCCCCATCCTCCGCGATTCCAATCACAAAGAGTCTCGACCTATGCTGCGGAACGCGGTACCTCCACGCCTCCAACACCTGTACGTGCACCCCATATCCCCTGCTCGACAGTTCGTCCATCAAAGCGATCAGCAATGCTCCTCCTTGTGCTTGAGCGAAGTTCGGAACGTTCTCGAAGAGCATTGCCCGCGGGTGCAGGCGGTCAACGACGGCAAAGAAACTGCGCCAGAGGTCGGCTCTTTCGTCGCGCGGGCGTCGGCTCCCTCTCCTCACCAAGTCACCGATCTTTGAGGTGCCAGCCGTAGAGAATGGCTGGCATGGAGGGCCGCCTGCAAGAAGGTCTACGGTTTCGATGCCCCAATCGTCCAGCTGACAAAGGAACTCAGTGGGGCTGGAAAGGTCCCCGGTCCATGTTAGACCCTGAATGTTCGCAGCATGAGTCTCCATCGCCACGGGATCGGAATCGGCGGCGGCAACCACTGAGAACCCCGCCTTCTCAAGTCCCAGGCTCAATCCCCCGGCTCCACAGAAGAGATCTATGGCCCACGGGCGAGGTCTGCTCGCGAGCCACATGCGCACACCGGCATTGTCGTTCGGGTCGGGGGAACTGCAGTGAGGGTCAAGGCTGATACGCGGTCCACGACGGACCGCAACCCCGTACCGTGAATTGCGTTTGGTGCCATCCATGCGACTATTTATGCTATCCTCTCAAAACTCTATAGAGGCGCGGACCACTCGCCAACCCAGTGGACATTCCCGGCGCTCTCTGCCGCCCGGTGAAATCTCTGGTCGGCGGTCCACAACTCACAGCCAAACTCCTCCGCCAGCGCCAAGTAGTGGGCATCGTACACCGCCCCTTGGCTGAGTTGACTCGCCAACTCTAGCGCCCTCACATGAAGACTTGGCGACTGGTGCAGTTCGAGCCGGGACCCGAGTAGCCGGGTCATCATGCGGGCGCTGTTGCCGACGCTCAACTGGCCGCGTGTCACCCTCCTGTGAAGGGCGTTAGCAACCTCGAATGGCATCAGGTAGGGGGCGATGCGAGTTACGTCATGGCTAACCCAAGATTCGAGAACCGCGTGGGCCTTGTCAGAGTCTTCCTCATCAACGAGCCACTTGACGGCTAGACTCGCATCAACGACAACAACCCCGTTCATGCCCATGCCTCGGTTTCGGCATTCCGAAGCTCTCTGGCCTCCCTGATCAGGTCGGCAGAGTTACCAGGCAGAGGCTTACCACCGAATATCTCCTGGCGGAGTTCTGCAAACATCTCATGGTCTGGCTTGTCAGCCAGCAGTTCGCCAGCGCCACCATACTCGTCCTTCGTCAACTCCCGGTCGATGGCGGCTTGGCAATACCCGCGCATGCTGACGCCCTTGAGCGCGGCGATAACCTTCAGCCGACGTTGAAAGGCGGGGTCCAAGTCCAAGGTGAGCCTTTTCTTCTTGGTTTCCATCGTTTGTCCTTCTCCAAGATGACTTGCTTAAAGCAAGTATAGGGCAAACACAGAAAGATGCGCAATACACTGCCAGAATCGGGCAACAAAAAAGGCTCGCATACATCCACCGGCAAGGGGAGGACGACACTGCAAATGCGTCGTCCTCCCCCTCTGTTTTAGCGGCTTAGCGCCCCGCGCCGACCGGCTCCGTCTCCTGTTCCAGTGCCCACTCGAACATCGAAAGGGTGGCAGGCTGCGGCTTGCGGCCCCGGCCCTTGGGCTTGACCGGCTCGGCCATGAACTCCGCCCAGGAGAACAGCGACTGCTGCGGCTCCGGGTCCTCGTCGCGGTGGCCGTTCCCGTTGACCGGGGCAGGCGCATGGCTGTTGCCGTTGACGTGGTGGCCGTTGGTCAGCACTAGCTCGACCGTCGGCCCAATGCTGCCTGCGTGGTGACTGTTGCCGTTGACCGCGACGGCCTCCGGCTCTACCTCGACCGCCTTCCAGCCGTCATCCACGAGGTACTCCTCCGAAGCGGCCTCGGCGTCCCTGGCCTGGGCGAAGACCGACTCCACCGTCTCCGCCTCGTCTTCCTCCTCGTCGCCACTGACGATCCTGCGGGCCAGCGCCATCATCAGGTCGTCGCCGTCGTCGCCGTAGGCCGCCAGGCCGTCCTCCGGCAGTTCGCCCTCCACCGCCAGCGAGCTTTGCAGCTTCTTCGCCACCAGCTTGAGGGCGTCGGCCTGGAGGGTGTTCCGGTAGGACATGAACACCACCTTCACCGGGCGGGTCTGCCCGATGCGCCACGAGCGGCGGGACGCCTGCCGCATCACGTATACCGAGTAGTCGGTCTCGTACCAGCAGATGGTGGGGAAGTCGATGAGGTCGAGGCCGGTCTGCACCAACCTGGGGTGGCAGATGAGCACGTCGATGCCCTGCTTGACCTTATCCGCCACCCACGCCTCCCGGCGGTCCGGGGCCACGGCGTCGGCCTTCATCACCGCCACCCTGAACCCGTGCCGGGTGAGCATGTCGTCCATCCGCTCGGTGATGTCCCGCGTCCCGGTGTGGGTGGCGTAGACCAGCACCCGGCGGCCCTCCATGCGCTCGGCGGCCACGAGGTCGATGAGGGCCTTCTCCTTGGGATAGAGCTTGTCCTCATGCAGAGGAGGAACCTGGACTATGACGTTGCCGCTCCGAGGGTCGAACACCGTCTCTCCCTTCGTGCACCCGTCAGGGTAGGCCAGCAGGGTTTGCAGGTAGGTCGCCAGCAGCCGCTTGGAACCCTTCTTCAGGGCCTCGGCCAGCTCCCTCCGCAGCTCCTCGAACACGGTGTTGTAGGCGCTGCGCTGGGAGAACCCCGTCCCGTCCTCATCCGAGTCCATCGAGGACAGCATTACCTGCTCCTCGTAAGGGGGCAGCCCGGAGGCCACGTCGGACAGGCGAAGGAAGACGGTGTTACCGATGAGGTGGAACAGCGCCGAGGGCACGAGGCCGGGCCGCTCCTTGACCACCTTGCGGTACTTCTTCCTGCGGCTGTACCTGCCATCCTCCGTCGAGTCGTCGTCGGGCTTGCCGACGGTGTGCTCCTCAAAGCCGTACCGCTGTATCCAGCGGCGCTCCTCCGACCGCCCGAACTCCGTCCTGATCTCCGGGCTGAACCTGTAGAGCAGGTGGAAGATGGTCGAGGAGTAGCCGCCAAGGAGGGTTCCCGTCAGGCTGAGGGACTTGCCGCAGACGTCGGCGAGGACGCCGGCGGCGATGCCCTGGGCCGAGCCGCGCCCCTTGTACTCGTGGATCTCGTCACCGACCAGCAGGTCGAAGAATCCCTTCATGTGGTGCTTCACGTAGTCGGCGAGGGGGTAGCGGGCGGGACCGGACCTGTCGGCCTGCCAGAGGGGAGCGCCGCAGTCGGGGCAGGTGTGCTTCCTGCGGTTCAGGTCCTCGTCGGTGAGGGGAACGCCGTCTTTGTCCACGATTTGCGCGGTGCAGGCGGGGCAGCAGGGGACCCGGAAGGGCTCCCCCGTCTCCTCGTCCCTCACCAGCCTGCCCTTGGACACGGCCCACCGCTCGATGACGGCGGGAATCCAGCGGTAGGACAGCTTGGCCTTCTCACGGCTCATCACCGCGAAGAGGGGGCCGGAGCCGACGGAGAAGCGCAGCCGCTCCAGGTCGGTGATGGAGCCGACGATGGCGGCGCGGGCGCCGGGCACCGTCTGCTCCACCTCCCGCTTCCACTTCTTGGTCAGGTGCGGCGGGCAGAGGATGAGAATCCTCTCGAAGCCCGCCATGTGCGCTGCTGCGGCGGCGAGTAAGGTAGGCCGCCGGCGAGTTACCCCGCGTTAGCGGGGCACTTTTCCGTCGGCCCCCTTCCGAACCGGACGTGCGGCTTTCACCGCATCCGGCTCTCCAGTGTCATTGTGGGTAGTGTCAGTAAAAGCAAGTACCGCGCCGGGTGGCGCGGTACGTTGTGGTTATGGGTCGTTAGGCAGCTAGGAACAACTGAGGACTTCCAGCACGGCGTCGTCAAACGCCTCAATCGCCCTGCCGAGTGTTGTGTAAGCTTCCTGCATCTCCGGGCCTTTGCGGTACTCGTTCCAAGCCTCTTCGTCCTCATACGACAGAGAACGATGTTCCTTTGCGAACCTCACTATCAGTTGGTCCAGCGCCACACTGGCCTCTAAGGAATCTCGAAGTTCCGCCGGGGGCTCGTTATTCTCAAGGAAGTCGATGACCTTCTGCACCCGGTCTGCCTTCTCGCCCCAGGTGGCTACCTCCTGTTCGGCGGCAACGAGAGCGCAAGCTGCCTCCATGTACTCCCGCGTCTCTCTGCTGATCCCTGTGCTCTCACCGACCTCCGCAGCCTCCGTAGGTTCGGGCGTCGGAGTGGACGCCGGGGGCGATGTTGCGGTTGAGGGGCTGCCAGTTGTGGCACCAGGGGTGCTGGTGCTGGACGAGCCGCCACAGGCGGTCAGGGCCAGGGTTAGCGCAGCCAAGCCAAGCAGCAGGACGAGGATGGGCCATTGACGGCCCTGGGCCTGCTGCGGGGAGCGTTGCCTATTCGTATGCTCAAATTCAGAAGTCATGCGCCATCCTCCCTGTGCAGGGGTTAACTGGTATTTTACCAGAGTACGGCGGAAATGTCAGTTACCAGAGCGTGAACTCTGGTGGGACTAACGGTATCCGTATCGTGACTATGTGCCTGCTGGGGAGAGCGTTGCTGGGGCCTCAGTCGTCTGAGTCGTGACACTACCTACTGTTGCTTGCGCGGATTACTTGCGCCCGTGGTGGATGTCCATGTGACACGTCCGGCAGACCACGAGGGTCTTGCGCCGCCGCGCCGCCATGATTTGTACCCACCTGGGCTTTTCCCGTTGGCCTTTCACGTTCAGGTCGCGAAGTGCGCGGATGTGGTGAACTTCTACGTCCACTGCCGACCCGCACATCTCGCACTCGTCCGCTTCGAGCCGTTTGATAAGCTCGTTGCGGCCGCTCCTGTACCGTTGGGGCTGTTGGTCTACGAGGACGGCCTGCCGTTGCCGTTTCAGGGGGATGCCACCGAAATATGCCACGCGAGGTGGCTTGCCGTTGTCCCGTTGCCTGACGACCTTGAGACAGACGCGCGGCCCGTGCTCGGTTTCCACGACGCTCTTGTACTGGCGTCGCATCTTCCGTGCGGTGGACTTGTGCTTTGCCGCAAGGGTCCGTGTCAACGACATCTCCATGACCGATTGCAGTCGCCCGAAATGGGCGACGTTGGAGGCCAGGAGGTAGTAGTTGACGACGCCCCGGAACTCCGACTGGTACTGTGCCACGATGGAGAAGTCTTCATCGTGGAGTAGGTAACTGCGGTGTGCCGGTTTGCCTTTGCGCATGTAGGCTTGGCAGTGTTGTTCGATGACGTTGGCGGGGACCCGCAATCCGATTTGGCCGTTGACCCTGCGCCGACCATTGCGGTCAAACTGGTCGTTGGCCTGTTGGTTCACGAGTTCGTAGCCGAGGAACCGCGCCGCCTGGCTGGTGGCGTGGGTTATGAGAGTTTTCTCCTTGGATAGCTCCAGCTTGAGTGTGTCGCGCAGGAACGTCTCCAAGGACTCTTTCACCTGTTGGGCTTCGACCTTTGGCCCGATGAAACCCAGCACGAAGTCGTCCGCGTAGCGCACGTACCGTAACCGGCGGTAGCCGGGGTCGTAGGGGTCACGTGATGGCAGTTGTTGCATTTGCTTGCGCAGTTGCAGTGCCTCGGCGTGGTTCCCCCGCTTCCTCTGGCGGGCCGCTTGGTTCAGCAACCGTGTGTACTCGCGGTTGTCTCTCCGCTCTGTGCCTCGGGTGTGGGCTGGTATCAGCACGTTCTCGACAAACTTGTCCAACCGGTCTAGGTAGATGTTGGCGAGGAGAGGGCTGACGATGCCGCCTTGCGGTGTCCCGCTCAGCGTGCGACCGTATTGCCAATCCTCAACGTAGCCTGCTTTCAGTAGGTACTTGAGCAGGCGTAGGAATCGGTTGTCGTGGAGTTTCTCGCCGAGCACCGACAACATGACCTCGTGGTCGATGTTGTCGAAGCACCCTTTGATGTCGCCCTCGACGAACCAGCGGACACCAGACCAGTAGTCCACCACGTTGCTCAAGGCGGTGTGGCAACCCCGGTCGGGCCGAAAGCCGTGGGAGCGGTCGGAAAACTGCGGCTCGTAGTAGGCTTCCAGAATCATCCGGATGACCTCTTGCAACAGCTTGTCCGGCCCAGTTGGTATGCCCAAGGCGCGGGTCGTGCCGTTAGGCTTGGGAATGTTGACCCGTCGCACCGGCGTCCACCGGAACCGCTCGTAGCGCAAGGCTTCGATGATGCGGTCGATTTTCGCCAGTGACATACCATCCATGGTCTCTGCGGTGACGCCTTTGGTCGTAGCCCCCTGGTTTGAGTAGATACGACCGTAGGCCCGCAGGTAAAGGTTCCGGTTGTACAGCAGCCGATAGATGTTCTCCAGCGGCAATCCTCGTTCTCCGCGTTCGCGTATGACGTTCAGTACAGTTTCGGCGTTTTGCATTCTGCATACCTCTCTGTGTTTGTTCGTCGTTGACACCTGTCCTCCTTCGCCATGTGCCGGGCTTTCCCCGGCTCGGACTACTATGAGGACTCCGTGACCATAGGGGTCTCCCCCCGTAGGCCATCCCGCGTTCCGTTGACATAGGACGTTCTAGCGCGACTGTAGGTGCCCCGTTCGTTCCCTTGAATTGACCGCATCGGTCATCGTCCACTCATCGGAGTTGCATTGGTACCTTCATCGTACCGAGGCAATGAGTGGCGCCGGGTTACAAGCGTTCTACCGGCGGGTGGCAAGAACACCAACTGGGAACTGGGGTTCAGGCAGTCTAGCTTTCACCGTATCGCGCGGGCCTTGCGGAACCAGTCCTACAACGCTTTGGGACTGTAGCCGCTTTACCGACATGCTGTTGTCCCCCTAGGCTTTCGCTTCGAGGTAGGTCGGTTGGCCCAAGAACTTTCTCCGAGTTCTTCCTAGCTGAGCTAGGTATCCTATGCCGCGTAACGCGGCGCACTGAAGGTCTTGCCGGTGCCCATCTCGCCAACGACGGTGGTGCCCCGGTGGGCTTCGAGGGAGAGGGCCGCGCCCCGTATGGCGTCCTCCTGCGCCCCCAAGGGCTTGCGGAGCAGGCGGGGGAGCTTGTGGCCGTTCTCCGAGGGCCGGTAGAGGGGCGGGTAGGACTCCACCACCCGCCGGGCGATGGCCTCCTTGAACGTGTCGATGAATCCTCCGAGGTTCATGTCTTTCTCCTTTTATTAGAGTGTGCTTGGGGTTGGGCGATAGGCGAGGCCCCGCGGTCCCTCATGGGAACAACGGGGCCTCGTGGATGCGGCTCAGGCTGAGCCGTCTATGCGGCGTTGGGGAGGCGCTCCCGCCGCTTCACGTCGTCGTAGCAGCGGCCCCGGAGGTGGTAGGACTTCACCGGGGAGGAGACCGCCCTGCCGCCGATGATGTCCACCGATGCGGTCTGCATGGCGGGTTCGCCGGGGGCGATGGGCTGCCCGCACCGGGCGCAGGCTTCGAGGGTCATGGTCGTCTGCATCTTTGTTGCCTCTCTTTCCTTAGTGAGGGTGTTGCGTTCGGTCGAGACGAAGCGAGGCCCCGCCGGTTCCCGATAGGGGGAATGACGGGGCCTCGTGATGCGGCCCGGAGTGAGCCGTCTGAGCTAAGCGGCGATGTCGGTGATCTCGCCGCCGTCCAAGTCCAGGGCGACCACGGTGGTCTTCAGCCGCTCCCGGTGGACCTCCTTCTCCGGGGCGTCCTCCACCATGACCATCTCCTTCGAGGTCCGGCCCTTGACCAGGATGCGCCGCCCCTCCGCCTCCAGCACCAGGTTGTCAAGGAAACCCGCCGCCACCAGCATCGCCATGTGGCCCCGGCGCAGGGGCATCAGCGGGCGGGTGCGCAGGTCCTTGGTGGGCCAGAGGGTGTCGGTTATTGCCGTGCTGGTCCACAGCCCCGAACGCCGCGCCTCCGCAGCCGCAGCCACCGGATCGACGGTGCGGGTGGTGAACAGGATGTCCCCGTTCGGCATGGTCTTCGGGGTGAACGGAGGGTATGGGTCGGGGCGCATCGGCTCCGGCTCCCCCACCGCCCACTCCAATACCTGCCCCTCGGCATGGGCGTCGAGAACGGGGTCGGCCTTCCTGTAGCCCATCAACACCACCTGGTCGAAGACCTCCCGCTCAGGGTGCGGGAACGCCCAGCACCGCATCCGCCCGTAGTGGGTGGAGAGGTAGCGGGCCGAGACCGCGAGGCGCTGCCTGGGGACGATGAACGCCAGCAGGCCGCCCTCGGCCAGGTATCGGGTCGTCTGTGTCAGGAAGGCGTGCTCCGTCCGCTTGTCTTCCGAGTCGTGATCATACGGCGGATTCAAAAGGAGCAGCCCGAAGGCCCCGTTCGCTACGGAGGTGGCGAACAGGTCGGAGGCCAGGGCGCGGCCAAGCCGCTTCTCCGCCTCCTCCGCCCGGTCCCGGTGCAGCTCGACGCCGTAGGTCTCGATGGGGATGGCGTTGGGCGTGTCCATGCGCTCGGCCAGCTGCGCCAGCGCCTCCCCCGCCCCGCAGCAGGGGTCGAGGATGCGGAGCGTCTCCCGGTTCCCGTGGTAGCCGTAGCCGGTGGGGGTGTGAATCAGCTCCGCGAGCAGGTCAACGACCCGCTCCGGCGTGGGGTAAAACCCGCCTTTCGCCTGCGCTGCAAGTCTCATGTCAGTTCTCCTTTCTGAATTCTGAATGTCGGTCTAGGTGGAAGGTCCGAAGTTGCAGGGGTCGGGCTTGCAGAAGTAGCAGTCCCTCCTCGCCCTGGGGGGCGGCACGTAGTCCTCGGCGGACACCGCCTGGAAGATCACCTGGATGCCGCACGAGCCGCAGTGGTAGATCTCCCCGATGTGGATGTCCTTGTCAGGCTCCTCGACCTGCGCGAACCGCTCGTCGCAGTGGGGGCAGGTGAAGAACAGCGTCTGTTCCGTTGGCATGGTCTCCTCTCCTTTCCTGGGTCTTGCGCCGCGTCAGACGGCGATTGCCAAGTCTCTGTGGCCGGTCTGCACCCCTATCACCTCTCCTACGCCCACGTTCCGCTGGTAGCAGAGCACTTGGTGCGTCTGCATGGCCTCGGCGCACGCCGTGCAGAAGGCGGTGACGAGCTCGGCGTGGTTGGCGACCACCATCCGCCTGACCAGGACGTAGCTGCCCTGGGGCAGGGTGTGGCGGTAGAGCATGACCGAGGGGTCCCGCCGTTCCGCTTCCGTCGCGGGCCGGTAGAAATGGGGCTGCCCCGAGCTGACCAGGTGCGCCGCGCCATCGTGTTTGCAGTAGCGGCAGGTCGTCCCGTCCGGCGAGAAGCGCCGCCAGGCGCCCCCGTTCCGGTTCTGCCTGCGCTTGTTCTTCCGCGTTGCCTTCTTCAGCATCCTATCCATCTCTGGCCTCCTTCTCCCGGGGCAGCGTCAGCCGGCCCGACGCCACGGCGTCGGACAGGTCTTCGCGCAGCTTCTTGGCCTTGGGGGAGCACCGGTAGGCGGAGACGCCCACCGACTGGAGGGGGACTACCTCCTCCTGTTCCAGCCCCCGCTCCCAGAGCCATCCGGCCCAGGAGCCATGCAGGGGCAACGGGCTGCGCTTGTCCAGGAAGCGATGGTGCAGGCCGGGAGGTTCTTCATCGCTGGGGCCCAGCAGCAGGAAGTTGTCCTTCTCGAAGCCGAACTCGGCTGTCTTGGTGTACACCAGGGCGTGCCAGCCGCCCGAGACGGGCAGGCGGGCGATCTTGGTCGTCCACGTTCCCACCGTCTCGTAGGGAACCACGCACCGCTGATACCCGCCTGAGAGAGCCATGCCGTCCGCGCCTTTGATGATGTGGGCGACGTCCGGGGGCTGCTTGAGGAGCGACGCCCAGATCGCCTTGAGCGCGGTCTGGGAGCCGACCATCGAGACGAACCAGAGGCCGTCGGTCGCCTCGTCGTGGGCGAAGGCGTCGGCGGTGGCCGAGAAGCCGCCCGCGCTTATGGTGTAGAGAGCCTGCCCCGCACCGGATGCGGGGTCTTCAGGGTCGATGATGTGGGTTGCGAGCATGGAAAATCTCCTTCCTTATGTGTATTGTGTGAGTGCGCGGAGGCGTGGAGTCCCCTGCGTTAGGCCGGACGGCATGGGCCGCCGGTCGTGGGCGGTCAGGACATGAGGCCCCGCTCCTTGAGGCTGACGAATTTCTCGCCGCCGATGACCACGTGGTCAAGCAGTTCGATGCCCAGGAGCTTGCCCGCCTGGACCAGCTCGCGAGTGATGACCGCGTCCTCCGGGCTGGGCGTGGGGTCGCCGGAGGGGTGGTTGTGGCTGATGATGATGCTGGGGACGGCCTCGATGACGGCGGGGCGCAGCACCTCGGCGGGCCTAACCATCGACGAATTGACGTTGCCTTGGTAGACGACCCGCTGGCCGACGACCTTGTTCCTGGTGTTGAGGAGCAGCACCCGGAGCTGCTCCTGGGCGAGCGGGGCCATCTCGGGTCCGAGCAGCCGCCGAACGTCTTCTGGACAGTTGATGGCGGGCAGGTCCTCCAGGAGTTCCGGCCTGGTCGCCACGTCGTAGCGCACCGCCAGCTCTCCCAGCAGGTTCATGTTGGCGCGCAGCGCCTCCAGCAGAACGGAATCCTTGATTGGGGTCTTCTTCCTGGTCATGTCGGCCTCCTTTGGTATCGGTGAAAACAGGAGCGGGGCCGCTCCCGATAGAGGGAAGCGGCCCCGTGGTTGCGCCTTCGGAAAGGCGTCGCTATGCGGTCGTGGGTTGACTGGCTAGAAGGGGGAGTCCTCGTCTGCGGTCTGCTCCTGCTGCCCGCCGTTGCGGGAGTCGAGGAAGACGACCTCCGAGGCGTGAATCTCGGTGCGGTAGCGCCGCTGGCCGTCCTCGCCTTCCCAGGTGTTCTGGGCCAGGCAGCCCGCGACGTAGATGCGGTCGCCCTTCCCGACGTACTGGTTCACCGCCTCGGCCTGCTTGCTCCAGCAGACGATGTTGTGCCAGTCGGCCTCGACCTCCCCGTCCTGGCGGCGGCGGTCCGTCGCCAGCCGCAGCTTGGTGACGGCGGTCCCGCCAGACGTGTACTGCATCTCCGGCTCCGTGCCGACCCTGCCCAAGAGCTCTACCTTGTTGATGGTGCGTGCCATTTCGGTTCCTCCTGAATGGTGTGGCGCAGCCATGCCGCGCCCGTCTGAATGAGAGCGGGGCCGCGACCCCTGTAGAGGGAACCGGCCCCGTCGCGCCTGCCCGTTGCAGGCGGGCGCTCCGTTGGGGAGCGTCTAGCTGACCCGCAGGTACTCGGAGACGTTCTCGGTGACGATCTCCGCCCTGGTCTCCGGGTCCAGCAGGTTGTTGAGCTTGCGGTAGTCCACCGAGTAGCGGCGGGACTTCACCATGCCCACGGAGCGGGTCTTCTCCCGCCCTTCGAGCTTGGCCCTGTCCACCCCCTTCCGGCCCAGCCTGGCCCGGAGCTTCTCGACCACCCACCGCTTCTCGTCCTCGAACTCCCGGATGGTGTCCTGTATCTCCTCGTACTCGTGGAGCGCATTGCGCGCTTCCTCGTCGGTCAGCGGCTCCTGTGGCTCGGTGTTCTCGGCGGGTTCCGCCTCCCCCTCGGCCTCCGCCGCCATCCCCGGCAGGCAGGCGTTGAGGAAGGGGCAGGACTTGCACTGCCAGTCCTTGGCGGTAAAGTCCCGTTCCGGCAGGGCGTCGGGGTCCGGTCCGTTGAGGACGAGGTGAGCGCCCAGCTCCCCCAGCCATTCGCAGGCCCGCTCCAGGGCATGTCCCACCCGCTCGGCGGGGATGACCTCGTAGTCCCACTGCCTGCTGCCGGTGTCCATCGTGGCGATCACCGCGTCCCGCAGCTCGCCGTAAACGCCCAGGGTGTAGAAGCCTGCCTGGGCCACCGACGCCGGGTGGCTGCGCTCCGCGCCCAGGGAGCGCCACCGCTTGAACGCCTCCGGCCCCCTGGTCTTCACCTCGATGACGCTGGGCTTGTCTCCGAAGATGGGCGTCACCCCCGTGGCGTCGGGGTGTCCCGTCACCACCATAGCCTGCCCCGTACCTGATACGGGGTTGGGGCCGATGCTCACCGACACCTGCTGCGGGTCCTGGGGGTCGGCTGGAGCCACCACCCAACCGGCCCGCTCCATCGCCCCCAGCACCACCGGCTCCAGGGCATTGCCCGCTTCGAGCACCGTCAGCGTCTCGGCGGTGGTGGGGCTGGTGGCTTCGTAGCCTGTCGCCGCGTACCAGAGGGCGCGGCGGCAGTTGCCCGCCGCCGATGCCCGGACTTCCAGGTTGCCGGCGGCGTCGAACCGCGCCGCCGGGCGGGAGTAGACCTCCGCCTTGTTGTGGTCAATAGTCGTTGTCATGTCGCTCTCCTTCTCTTGTCGTGGTGTCCTGTAGATGAAAAGCGGGGCCGCCCCCCGTGTGGAGACAGCCCCGTAGTTGCGCCCTGCGTCCGTTGTACGCGCCTCTTCAGGCGGCCTTCTGTGCTTCGCCTTCTTGCACCTCCTCTCCGGTCTTCAGGTGTTGCCTCAGCACGTGGGCGATGCCGTCGCCCAACCCCAACACCCACACCGACACGCCGTCTGCGAGCCGGTTGGCGAAGGGCTGCATCTCCTGGATGCCCCGGCACTGGTCTATGATCTCGGCCAGGGGCGTGCCCCGCCGCAGATGGAGCGAGATCAGACGGCAGGCCAGCTCGGTGACCCCGTGCTGGAACGAGCCGCCCTTGCCCATGTGCCCGAAGACCTCGAAGGGCTTGCCGTCCTCGTCCGTCGAGACGGTGACGTAGAGGTTGCCCATCTCGGTGCTGAGCTTGGTCGTCGTGCTGGGCAGGCTGCGGGGTCTAGGCCACGTGGTCGTAGCCATCGTCCGCCCCCTTTCCCCGGAGATAGGGCAGCGCAGGAGCGTACCGCTCGAAGTAGGCTGCGGTCCTGAGCGCGGCCTCCCGTTCCCGGTGGTCGGCGAGGCCTAGCAGCGTCCTGACGATGGGTTCCTCGCAGTCCTCCTCGGCGAAGGTTGGGGTGAACATGGCGTCCCGCACCTCGGCGGGCAGTTCGTCCCACCGCTCCCGGCTGAGCTTCAGTCCGCCGTGGCTGGGAGTGGACACCCGCCAGACGCCCTCAGCCAGCTCCTCAACGTCATGGGTCCACCCCCAAGGTGTGCACATCAAGGTTTCCGTCATCGGTCGTGTCTCCTTTCCTGTAGATGGAGAGCGGGGCCGCCCCGTCTGGGACAGCCCCGCTCGGTTGCGTGTTCCGATGGACTGGACGGACTAGGCCGCCTGCGCCTGCCGCATCTGCTGGAGCTTCTCGGTCGCCCCCTCGATGAGGGGCGTCAGCGCCGGAGCGGGCAGCTCGTCCAGGTCTTTGCCCGTCTGCCTCTTCACGGCAGTCCTCACCTGGGCCTCGTCGAAGCCCTGCGCAACGCCAAGCTCGACGAGCCGCTCCCGCAGCTTGAGCACGGAGGTGTCGCCGCCGTGATTGGCCGGGGCCGGGTTGGACACCGCCTTTGCCTGGGTGGGAGCGCGCTGGGGGCGTGGCGAGCCGCCGCCGTTACCGCCCGTCTGCCTGGCGGCGGTCCGGCGGCCTCTGGCTTCCTCCACCGGCTGGTCGCCGTAGAACCCGCTCCCGAACTGAAGGCCGAAGCTCCTGAGCGCCCGCTTCATGCCGTCCGTCACCGCGCCCTTGATGGCGGTGTCGTGGCCGTCGGCGGTCTCTTCGGCAACAGCGTGGAAGCCGATGTCGGTGCGGGGAGGCGCGCCGGGGACGGTGACCCGCACTGGTGCGCTGTAGGCGGAGGTGGCCGTCACCTCTCCGGTCTTCGTATCGACGGTCTCGATCTGGCGCAGGGTGACGTCACCGAGCAACTCGTACCCCCAGCCGCCGAATCCGAACACCTTGTTGGCCTGGTCGATGACCGTGTGGCCTTCCAGGTAGTCGTAGGTGCGCCCGGCGCGGCCCTTGCGCTGGGAGACCAGCGCGGGGTCGAGGGGTTGCCCTAAGGCGTTGGTGACGGCGGGCGAAAGCCCGTCCCAAAGCAGCTCGTGCGTCGCGTCAAGCGCGGCGTCGTGTCCGTTGACGTGGACGAGGCCGTTGCCGGTCCCGTTGCCATGTCCGTTGTTGCTTCCGTTCCTGTTCACCATGTCTGTCTCCTTCTGTGTGGTGCGTTCCTGTAGCGAATGGTTGGTGCGGACTCCCCCCGTATCAAGTACGGGGCAGGCTCTATGGGAGGCCGTGGGCGGGCAGAGCCCGTCGTGCATTGGGCATAGGTCCTCCAAGGCGGTGAGAGTGGCAATGGATGAAGCGGGAGCAAGTCCCGCGAGGGAAGTGGCGCGCTAGCGGGCGGAGCGGGCCGCCTGAGCCAACAGGCGGAGGAAGGCGGCGCGGCCGTGGGGAAGGGCCGCAAGCTCGGCCACGTCGCCGACACCCTGGGGAAGGGTGACGGCGGCGGCCCTGCGCCCAAGCAAGCCCGCAAGCCGCTCGGCGGCATCAAGGCCCGCGTCGTCGTTGTCGAAGGCGAGGAAGACGCGGGGACAGCCCCGCAGAGCTGCGGCGACCCGCTCAACGCCCTGGGTTCCCAGGGCGGCGCAGGCGGGCACGCCCCAACCGGCAAGGGCAAGCCAGTCGAAGACCCCTTCGGCCACGACCGCCCAGGGAGGCGCAACCCCAAGACGCCCAAGCCCAAGCACCGGCTTGGGGCCGGGCAACGCCTGGAACCGGGGCGTCCGGTCGGGGTAGACGGCCCGCCCGACGAGCCAGCGGGCGAGGCAGCCGGAGGCTTCGGGGACGACCACCATCCCCGCGAACCGCTCACCGAGCGCGGTGAACAGGCCGCAGTCCCTGAGCCGGTCGGAAGCGAAGCCGTCCGACTCAAGGGCCTCCCGCAGCCCGTGTCCCGGTGCGTAGCCGAGGCCGAGCCGCAAGGCGGCGTCAAGACTGACGCCACGCGAGGCCAGGTACTCCCAAGCGGCGGGGCTGCGCCGGAGCTGCCCGGCGTAGAACCGCGTTGCCGCCGTCAGCAGCGACGGGTCCCTAGGAGGCAACGCTGTGGCGGTTGAGCCGCGAGGCTTGACCGCTGCCTGGGAGCGGACGGCGGCACCTGGAACCACCCACGCGCCGCCGTCCAGCCGCCGGATCGCATCGGGCAGGCTCAGGTTCTCGGCGAGCCGAACGAAGTCCAGCACGTCGCCGCCCGCCCCGCAGCCGAAGCAGTAGAACCGCTCGGTGTCGGCGTACACCGTGAAGCTGCCCTCGGCCTCGTTGTGGAAGGGGCAGACGCCCTGCCGGACCCTGCCCCTTCCCCTCAGCCGAACCCCCGACGCCTCCACCACGCCGCCCAGGGGGTGACGGGCCTTCAGTGCCGGGATGTCCACGTTGGCCGTGACCATCACGCACCTCCGGCCAGGGGCTTCAGCCCCCGCAGGCTGCGCCCCGAGACGACCTTGCCGGGCCGCCAGCGCATCCCCAGGACTGCCGCGACCTCCAGCGCCCCGTCGCCCGTGGGAACCAGGGCAGCGGCGCTGCCGGTTCCCTGGCTGTAGACCAGCGCGTCCCGGTCGCTGAACCGCCGCCGTACCAGGTCCGTCCACTCGGCGTAGGCCCACCGCGCCTCCTTCGTAGTCGCCGCCCCCGCCGCGTCCACGCCGGCGAAGACCGCCAGCGCCCCGTCGAGGTCTCCCGCCTGCCGCAGCCGCCGCGCCTCGTGGACGCTGCGGGCCACGCTGGGGGTTTCCGTCTGCACAGCCGTCTCCGGCTCAGCCCTGAATAGGGCCGCCATCAGCCGGTCGACCAGCTCTTCGAGGCCTGGCCGCGGCCTTGTCCCAGTCCCACCAATCGTCGTTGCTTGCGTCGTCATCGTGTCCTCCTTCATGTTGTGTTGTTGCTTTTGCCTTCGGTTGCCGTTGTGCCTGTTGCGCCCGTCCCGTTCGCTGCCTGCCTCCGGGCCTGATGAACCGCCTGAGCAGCAGCGCACCGAGGCCGAGGCCGACCGCGTTCAGGAAGACCAGCTCGCCGTCGTTCGTCACGAGCGGCCCGAACAGCAGCGCCGCGACCACGACCGCTATCGTCAGCCGCTTGTGCCGCCGCATGAAGCCGCCCGCCTTGACCGCGAGTCCCGTGACCCTTGGAACCAGTTTCTTGACGTGCATTGACGCCTCCTTGTATCTCGTTTTGTATGGGACAATCACTTCACCGAGGTGGATCGGGGTGCGGCAGACCGCAGCCTCCCAGGTCATAGAAGGCCGCCGGAAAGCGAGGGTCGCCGCACCCCTCCCGAACAGAGCCCGAACAGTTGCCTGGGCCAACCAAGCCCGCATCTTGCAAGGACGGGCCAGCAATTCGCAGGAGGTGCTCATGGAGCAGGAAGGTATCTACGTAGGCATCGATGTAGCCAAGGCCCAGGTGGATGTTGCCGTCCGTCCCACGGGCCAGAGATGGGTTGTCTCCTTCGACGAGACTGGGGTTGGGGAACTGGTCTCCCAGATGGAGGACCTGAGTCCCGCCCTGGTGCTGCTGGAGGCTTCGGGCGGCCTGGAACTGCCATTGGTGGCAGCCCTGGCAGCGGCGGCGCTGCCCGTGGTCGTCGTCAACCCTCGTCAAGTTCGAGACTTCGCCAGGGCCACCGGGACTCTGGCCAAGACCGACGCTCTGGACGCGGCGGTCCTGGCTCACTTCGCTGAAGCGGTCCGACCTCCCGTGCGCCCTCTGCGGGACGCCGAAACCCAGGCCCTCAACGCTCTGGCCGCCCGCAGGCACCAGGTGATGATCATGCTGGTCTCGGAGAAGAACCGCCTGAGCTCCGCCACCATCGCCGTGCGGCCCCGCATTGAGGCCCACATTGCATGGCTGGAGCGCGAGTTGGACGACCTGGACGAGGGCTTGCGGCAGACCCTCCGCCAGAGTCCAGTTTGGCGAGAGAAAGAGGACCTCCTGCGCGCCGTCCCCGGCGTAGGAGAGCAGCTCTCCTTAACTCTCCTGGCCTACTTGCCGGAGTTGGGCACTCTGGACCGCCGGAAAATCGCCGCCCTGGTGGGAGTGGCTCCCTTCAACCGGGACAGCGGCACCCTGCGGGGCAAACGCACCGTATGGGGTGGACGCGCCCGAATCCGCGCAGTCTTGTACATGGGAGCGTTGGTAGCCAGCCGCCACAACCCCGTGATCCGGGACTTCTATCAGCGGCTGCTGGCGGCTGGTAAGCCGAAGAAGCTGGCCCTCATAGCCTGCATGCGCAAGCTGCTGGTTATCCTCAACTCAATGCTCAAGCATGGCTCGCCCTGGCGCGACCTGACTCCGAAAGTCGCCGCTCATTCCTCTTGACTTTCAAGACAGTTGCTTTCCGCTGTTGACCCGTGCCGGCATCCTTGGCTCAGGTCATGTGTGATGGGGTTGACGAAAGACGCACTCCGCCCACGGTCGGATGCCGGACGCGGGAGACGGAGTGGGGTCAAAAAGGACGCAGCTCGGCCCAGGGTCAAGTCAGGGGGAATCGACTCAGGGGGAGCTGCTGTTACGTGGGGGATGAAGAAGACGCAGCCTGGCCCAGGTGATCCGTTGCGAATCGACTTGGGAAGCTGCGAGACGTGAAGCGGCCAGCCTGCTTCTCAGTGGCAGACCGGCGCGTGTCGAAGCTGCGGGACGGCTGGGGGCAGCCATGCCGCAGGCATGTGGAACCGGTCGGGGCGAAAGACGCACTCCGACCGACTGTTGAGGACGAAACGCAAGGCGCGCTCCGTTCCCGATGTCCAGCGACAGAAGCGATCAACTCCAACCGCCAGACTGGTGTCCGAGGGGTGAAGGACCAACGTCAAACTTCAACCACCGGACTGGGCCGAGGACGAAGGACCAATGTCAACTCCGTAGATTCGGCCCGCGCTGCTTGCGAAGGACCAACGTCAAACTCCGCAGTGGCAGCATTCCCTCGTGGGTGACTCTATGGTCTACCCGTGCAACAGGGATCACGCACCCAGGTTTCTATGGTTGGAAACCGTGGAAAAAGCCTAACAACGCACCCATTATTACCGCGCCCAACACCCCAACGTGAGGGCTTCCGGCACCCCTTCCGAAGATTGCCGCCAAAGTGTTCACAAAAGTTCACAACTAACCCGGCGCACGTCCGGCCCGTCTACTGCCGCCACAGGCCGAGGGTCAGGACACGCCTTGCCCACCGCCGAAGCTCCTGCTGCTTCAGCACTCTCCGCGTGTCGTAGAGCGCTGTCCTGCGCCAGTTGGTCTGCCCGCTCCGGTCGAGGCCCCGCAGCGGCTGCTTCTCCGGCGGCAGCGTCATCCCGTGCTCCTCCAGCAGCGCCAGCTCCACCACCAGCAACCGCTCCCGGGTCGCCAGCCACGCAAGCCCCTTCCCGTCGTTGGGGTGCGCGTCCTTCAGCTCCCGCCACTCGACGATCAGCGGCCACGCCGCGCCGAATATCTCCTCGTCGTCCGGGGCCGGCTCCCGCGTCGCCAGGTCGGGGTGCTCCCGCCGCATCGACGGCTTCGACGGGGGTTTCCTGCCCTGGCCCGACGCACCGCCTTCCGCTTCGTCAACACCACCACGGGAGGGACCGGCGCCGGCATGACCGGCCCCGGTCCCCTGGGCAGCGTCACGCCGCAGGGCTTCGACACCGCCCTCGACAGCAGCCGCGCGCCTTCGCAGCTCCTTGCCCAGCTCGTCGTGCCCCTTCTCCAACGCCTCATGGCCCCGTTCCAGCGACTCGACCCGCTCTTCCAGCCTGTCGTTGCGTTCCCGCTGCCGGGCCGCCGCCGAGCCGACGCCCTCTTGCAGCGCCCGCTCCAAGGCTTCGCGCACCCGCCGGGACAGCTGACCCGTCTTTGCGCTCTCGGCCACCGTCCGCTGGTCAATATCCAGCACTCGCGCCGCGCCTTTGTAGCCCTTCTCCCGCACCAGCTCGCTCAGCAGAGCCATGAGCCGCATGTGGTAGACGTTCTCCACGTCCCTGCTGTCTTCGATGCCGTGTTCGGTCGTTTTCATGGCTCCTTTGCTCCTTCGTAGAACTCTCTTTCAGCCACGGTGCGGCTTCCCCCCGGTCTTCGGCCATGTCATTGGGGGCCGTAACGCACCCCCACTTCAATCGCCGTTTCGGGGGTCTTTTGTCATTGAGTCGCCACTCCCACGGGCCTGCCGATGCCACGCCCCACCTTTGGCGTTGTCATTGCAATCCGGAACGCACTCTTTCAACCAAGTGTTCACTGGTTACCTCCTGTAGGGGGGCGATTTCCCCCTGTACCAGCTACGAAATCACGACTCTCGCCCCTCTGTTACCAAACTCAATCTCCTGTACACCCCCAATACTGCACGAAAGAGGCCGTCGAAAAGAGGGCCTATAAGGGGGCGCAGGTGTGCGCTGCCCTACAGGGGAGAGGGCCTATAGGGGGCCGCATTCCTGCGCAGCCCTATGGGAGGTCTTCTGCGGCGTTTGATTTATTCACACTCTTTTGCGAGTGCCGCGACCCGGTGAGTCGCAGCAGTTCGCAGAGAGGTGAACAAGTTGGCGCTGAAATCGAGAGTCAACGTGCCCCTGTGGGTGTCCCACAGGGAGGCCGTGGACGCCCTGGGGCCGCTGGGACGCGCCTGGCGCAGCTCCGGCGACCCGGAGTCGCCCCAGGCCCTGCCGCCCCAATGAAAGACGAGTGACGAGAGAGACCCATGCCTACACAAGACGCCCACCAGCAGAAAGGCCCCCGAAGGCGCAGAGGACGGACCGTTGTCCGGCTCGACGCGGCGGCCCTCTGGAAGCGGCTCGCGCTGCTGAACCGCTCCCAGAACTGGCTCGCCAGGGAGATCGGGGTCAGCCCCGGTTACGCGTCGATGCTGGTCAACGCGGGGCGAGCGCCCTCCGGTCGCATCCGCCGCCGGATGCTCAAGGCCCTAGAACTGACCGAATTCGGCGACCTGTTCAGATTGGAGGAGAGAGATGAACAACCGTAACGACTCGACCCGTTTCGACGGGCTTCGCGACAACGGAGCGGACGGGACGCAGCCCCTGGTGAGCGGCGTGCTGTCGCAGGACTTCCCCAAGCGCCTCGAACGCCTCAAGGAGGCCAGCGGCCTCAGCTGGCGCGGCATGGCCAAGGCCCTCGGCGTGGACCCCAAGCAGCTGCTCAGGTGGCGCAAGGGCGTCGAGCCGTGCGGGGGAGCGATGCACTCGATCTTCCGCTTCGCAAGCCGGTTGCCCGGCGGCCTGGAAATTCTCATCGGCGAGGGCTTCCAGATGACCTTCTTCAAGGACTGACCGGAACGCCCCCCCGCGTACGCGCAACGGCGGCAAGGCGGGGCATCAGACGGCACGGAGGCCGCCGGCGCTCGCCCATTCCGTCGGCGCCGGGCGGCCCTGCCGCACACCTGCAACGAGAGGCCAGCGGCCCACGAACCGCCGCTGCGACTACGATCATGAAAGATACCGAAGGTAAGAAGAGACGAAAGAGGCCCGACGAGCTGCCTCCCGAAGCCTCCCCGGACAGCCCGGAGGTGTCGTACACCCCGGAGCAGCGGAGGATGATCCGCAACGGGCTGCGCATCTGGGCCAGGGTCGCCATCCGCTCCTATATGCGCAAGCACGGGGCCGCATTGTCCCTGCCCGAGGCTGCACCGGACGGCGGCGAGGAGGAGGACTGATGGCTCCGCAGGACGCGGGAGACTGAGATGTGCAGGAAGAAGGCACGCGGCGAGCGCCGCAGCGTCCTAGTACATGATCATGTGGGTGGGAACCAGCCGTTGAGCTTCCGGGTCCACCGCCAACGCCAGACCCTCCAGGGTGTAGGCCCCCAGCAGTGGAGGGGCCTCGTCCTCTCCAAAGACCACGATGGTGACTACGCTCTCGCCGTCTATCGTAGCCCACGCCTGGCCGTAGTCCATCTCGACGCGCCGCCCGTCCGCCAGCAGGAACCCGCGCTTGCCAGTAGCCTCAACGCCCAACTCCCGCAGCAGGCGCGAGGGCAGGGTGGTGAACGATGCGCCGGTATCCACCGTCGCCTCTATTTCCTGGGCCTGTTGGCCGTCCATGCTGGAGATGCGCAGCGGCCACCTGAAAGTCCCCATAGGGCGCCTCCTCGCCGAAGTGTCTACCACCCCATTTTACCCGATTTTGAGGGCCTCTTACAGAGGCCCGGACCTTGACAGCGGCCTGCCGTTTCGTTCATGATAAGGATAAGACATTGTATTACAGCGAGAGGCAAAGAGAGAGTGTCCACACCCAGAAAGTCGAAGGTCATCACCTTCTCCCTGCCACCGGAGATGGACGAGCAACTGCGGCAGGTGGTCGAGGAGGAGGGCCGCACCGTGAGCGAGCTTCTTCGCGAGGCATTCCGCCTCTACTTGGAGGAGAGGGCATGGCGCAGACAGGAACGGATGCAGATGCGGCGCTCACGCCAAACCGACCAGGAATGAACAAGGAGGACGCACCCATGAACCAGAACACCGACTACACGCCCGTGGCCCTCTACGCCAGAGTCTCCAGTGACCGCCAGGACGTGGACCTCTCCATCGCCGCCCAGCTGCGGGCGCTCAGGGACTACGCACAGAAGAACGGCTACATCGTCTTCCGCGAGTACGTGGATGAGGCCGAGAGCGGGCGCATCGCCGACCGCCCGGAGTTCCGCAAGATGATCGACGCAGCCGCCAAGGCCAACGGCCCGTTCCGGGAGATTCTGGTCTGGAAGTTCTCCCGCTTCACCCGCAAGCGGGAGCACGCTGTGGCCTTCAAGTCCATGCTCCGGCGCAAGGGAGTTCGCGTCGTCTCCATCACCGAGCACGCCGACGACACCCCCACCGGCAAGCTCATGGAGGCCATCATCGAGAGCGTGGACGAATTCTACAGCGAGAACTTGGCCCAGGAGGTCACGAGAGGGATGCGGGAGTCCGCCTCTCGCGGCTTCTGGGTCACCAGCTACGCCCCCTTCGGCTACAACCGGGTGATGGTGCAGGACGGGCCTAAGAAGCGCCCCACCTTGGAGCCCGACCCGGATGCCTCTCGCGTGGTCAAGCGCATCTTCGACCTTGCCGAGGCCGGCAGCGGAATGACGGACATCACCAGGACCCTCAACGGCGAGGGCATCCTTAGCCCAAAGGGAAAGCTCTGGGGCAAGACCAGCGTCCATACCATCCTCATCAACGAGTCCTACACGGGGACCCTAGTCTGGGGAGTGAAGGCAAAGGACAACGCCGAGCCAGTGCGGGTGGAGAAGGCGTTCCCCGCCATCGTCACCAAGGCCCAGTTCAGCCGCGTCAAAAAGCTGATGCACTCTCGCGCACCCAAGACTTCCCATCCCCGTAGGGTCGGGAGCACCTATCTCCTCAGCGGACTGGTCAAGTGCAAGACGTGCAACAGGGCGCTCAGCGGCCAGGACGCCAAGAGCGGACAGTTTGCCTACTACGTCTGCCAGTCGATCATGAAGCGCGGCAAGGATGCCTGCGACACTCCCAGACTCAACGCCCGCCGCTTCGAGGAGCTTGTCGTCGACAAGATTCGCTCCAACATCCTCACCGAGGGGAGCATCACGGAGTTGGTGAAGGTGGTGGACGAGGAGATGGACGGCATAGCCCAAGACCAGCGCAAGAGGCTTCGGATCATTGAGGATGAGCTTGAGGACGTGAAGCGGCGGCTGGGTCGCATCTGGAACGTCATCGAGACGAGTGACCTTGATATGGCCGACGCCTCGGACAGGATCAAAGAGCACCGGGAGCGGAAGGAGCGTCTTGAGGATGCGGCGGCGGATGCGAGAGCGATCCTCTCCGAGCGCAGGGCGCACCTCGACGACGTGAAGACTATCTCCGCCTACGCCAAGGACATGAGGGACTTCCTGAACGAGAGCGAATTAACCGAGCGCAGGGCCTTCATCGAGTCGTTCGTCAAGGAGATCGTCGTCATGCCCGGCGACGCCCTCATGCGATACACCATCCCCATTTCTCAATCGACACCAAAATTTGCAGTACTCGTGGGCGGTCGATTTGGATGCGACCGTGTAAGGTCAGGCGGATCGACAGGTGGGCGTGCCACCTCAACCCTGATAGCCGGTTCGAACCCTCACAGATGGCCCTATTTTGACGATAGACAGAACCATCTTTGAGATGTGGCTGGGGGCTCTGCGAGCCTCCGGCGTCCCTCGCCTAATGCTTGAGGCGAGGGACGTCTTCACGTAGGTGGCGAGCAAACGGTTGGATCCCTTCGCTAGGACCTCGGTTCAGTTCTCCGACTCCTCGACGACAAGCATCCACCCTCGCTTGAGGGGTAACTCGGCCTGGACCTCCGCGGGTAATCGCTCGTAGGTGCGATAGATGGCCTCGACCAGGTCGCCGCTGTCCCAGAGGCGGGCGCTGAAGTGCCCAGTCCTCGCTTCCGTAAGGACCACCTTGTTGGAGCCTCCCCAGCAGACCAACAGTCCCTGTTGTGCATTGAACGTCTGCATCGCCCCTTGAAGTGTCCGATAGATCGTCATGTCGGCCGGGCTGTTCTGCGACTTCACCTGCACGCACAGTCGGGGTTCATCAAGCCCCAGCGAGCCCCGTCCCGCTAAGCCCGAATCCACCGAAGGACGGCCTTGGGGACAGCCCTTGAAGAAGCTAGAGGGTGCTCCTCTGAATCTGGGATAATGGTTTTGGAACAGAAACGAGCGTGTCCCATAAACCCTCTTTCCGGGGGTTGGTGAAGGAGTAAGCTGATAGAAACAACAGGTAGGTACGATACTATGGCTTATAAGCTTCTGCGCTGGGAGCGAGACCAGAGCTACTTGATGCCGCCGTCCATGAGGGATTGGTTGAGCGAGGGTCACCTGGCCTGGTTCATTGTGGATGCAGTAGGGCAGATGGATGTGAGGGAGTTCTATGCAGTCTACCGAAGTGATGGCTGGGATGCAGCGGCCTACGATCCGGGAATGATGGTGGCCATCCTGTTGTACGCCTACTGTCTGGGTCTACGGAGTTCCAGGCGCATAGCCCGTGCTCTCGAGGAAGATGTAGGTTTCCGGGTGGTGGCGGCCAACCGGCAGCCAGACTTCCGTACCATCTGTCGCTTTAGGGCGGAGCAGGAGGAGGCGATCGAGGAGCTCTTTGTAGAGGTACTGAGGTTATGCCATGAAGCGGGTCTGGTGAAGCTGGGGGTAGTGGTTCTTGATGGGAGGAAGGTGGCAGCCAACGCGGCGCTGGCCACCAACCGGAGCCACCAGGCCATTGAGGGAAGAAGTGCAGCGCATGTTGGCAGAGGCCAAGGCAGCGGATGCTGAAGAGGATGGCCATTACGGGTCCTGCCCGGCGAGGGGATGAGCTACCGGAAGGGCTGGGAGGACGTACGGAGCGTCTCAAGCGCCTGAAGGAAGCCAAGGAACGTCTGCAGCGGGAGGCTGAAGCAGCAGCCTAGGCTGTCCAAGAGCACGTGGAGCAACGGCGGGCAGAAGAAGAGGCCACAGGCAAAAAGAAGCGGGAGCGGCCCTCTGTTGAGGAGGCCGGTGGGAAGGCCGCCGAAGAAGCCCATCATCTGGTACGACGACTTCTGGTATCAAGCGGGGAGTTGGGACCGACCGCGTCGGGTGATAGCCAAGGTAGAATGGCACCAGGGAGAGCTATTCCCTAGAGTGGGCTTCATCGTCACCAATATGTCGGCTGGCCTCAGGCCGAAGCGGTCTGCCTGTTCCGCGTCTCCCGCGCGACCGCCGCCAAGTGGGTGCACCTGTCCCGAGATGGCGGGCCGGATGCGTTCCACGACCGCTCCAGCTGTCCCCGGCGCAGCCCCCGCCAGACCAATCAGCTCCGGGAAGCAGCCATCTCCGGCGCCCGCCAGCAGGGCAGCTATCGCGGAATCAAACCAGCCTCCGGAGAAAGGGCTAGCAGTTGGCCGTGTACATCGGCTTGATCATCCTGGTACAGGTTTGACTCGAAGGGGCAGGGTGGCCGAGTATAATCCCGTTGGGGTGATGATGACTCTTCCTCAAAATAGTCGGTTCGATTTGACCAGCGATTTACCTATTTGCCGCATCCTGAACGGGATGTGGCAGGTCTCCGGCGCTCACGGCGCCATTGACCCCGACGCTGTTATTCCCAGTATGTTCGACTACGTGGACGCCGGGTTTACCACTTGGGACTTGGCCGACCACTATGGTCCAGCCGAAGATTTCGTCGGCGAGTTCCGGCACCGGTTGGCCTCGGCCCGCGGCGGGGAAGCCGTGTCCGGCATCCAGGCCTTCACCAAGTGGGTGCCTCGGCCGGGACCCATGACCCGCCAGGTCGTCGAGAACAACATCGACATCTCCCGCCGCCGCATGGGCATGGACAGGCTGGACCTGCTGCAGTTCCACTGGTGGGACTACCGGGAAAGCGCCTACCTGGAAGCCCTCACCCACCTGTCCGATCTGCGGGACGAAGGTAAGATTCAGGAGTTGGCCCTGACGAACTTTGACACGCAACGGATGCAGGAGATCGCCGGTCAAGGGATTCGAGTGGTGTCAAATCAGGTCCAGTATTCCCTGGTCGACCGTCGCCCCGAAGTCGCAATGGTCGGGTTCTGCCGGTCGCATGAGGTCTCGCTGCTGGCCTACGGGACCCTCTGCGGCGGCCTGCTGTCGGACCTATACCTGGGCCGGCCGGAACCGACTACTGCCGTTTTGAACACCGCGAGCCTGCGCAAGTACAAGCAGATGATCGACGCCTGGGGAGGCTGGAGCCTATTTCAGCAGTTGCTGGCCGTGCTCAGGACTGTCGCCGACAAGCACAACGCCAGCATCGCCAACGTCGCGGTGCGATATGTCCTGGACCGTCCGGCCGTCGCCGGCGTCATCATTGGCGCCAGGTTAGGGGTAGCCGAACACATCAATGAGAATGTCCGGGTGTTCCGCATCCAACTGGACTCCAAAGACGTGGAAGCCATCGAGCGCGTCCTCGGGCAGTCCCGCGACCTCTATCGGATGATCGGCGACTGCGGCGACGAATATCGCCGGTAAGAGTGGTTCAAGGGAAGGGATAGCCAATAGGCGTCCTATCATCAAGCGTCTCTACGTCCCGCGTCGCGGGATTTGCCGAAGCTCCCGTAGGTGTAGATGGCCGCTTGGGCCGCCCATGCGGGGTGGCTCCACTCGGCCCCCCAAGGCCATCCACCGCCTTGAGACCTCCGGCCCACCACCTAGCACACGACTGCACCGTCCTCGCGCAGAGGGCACCGTAATTTCAGTTCTACAAAAAGGCGTAGAGGGCTTATACTTTATGTTTGTGGATTAAGGACTGAAAAGAAAGGAAATTGAGTACCCGCATAAAAATACTGGTAGGAACTGGTCTGATGGTTGTAGCCATCCTGGCCGCCGGGTGCGGGCAAGACGCCACGGCCACGCCCGTTCCCACCCCGACGACGGCGCCCACTATCGCCCCAACGCCCACACCGGCCCCCACCCCTCTCCCAACGCCCACACCGGACAGCGACGCCTACTTCGCCCTCGACCGCGTTCTGAACATAGAGATCGAAATGGCGCCGGAGGATTGGGACACTCTGCGCCATCAGACCCGCACCTTCGAGGACGTGATGGCGGAAATAGAGGAATACGGCCTCTCCCGTCCCTTCGCCAACATCTACACCTGGTTCTCGGGCACCGTAACCGTGGACGGCGAAACCCACTCCAACGTCGGCGTCCGCAAGAAGGGTTTCCTAGGGTCCCAGAGCGACACCAAGCCGGCGCTGAAGCTCCGGTTTGACAAGTATGTGGATGACCGGTCTCTTGGCGGCGTCATCGAGCGGATGACCCTGAACAACAGCATCCAGGACGCCTCGATGGTCAACACCTGCCTGACCTACCAGATTTTCGCAGCCGCAGGGTCGCCTTCGCCGCGATGCAATTTCGCTACGGTTACGGTGAACGGAAAGAACCTAGGGCTGTATGTTCACACGGAGGAGATCAAGAAGCCCTTCCTGACGCGCCATTTCAATAACGCAGAGGGCAACCTGTATGAGGGAACGGTAAGCGATTTTACACCCGACTTTCGAGGCACTTTAGAGAAGAAAACCAACGAAGACGCCGACGAGTGGTCGGACATTGACGCTGTGGTGGCCGCTCTTCAGGACCCGTCGGACGGCGGGCTGGAGGCCTTGGCCAAGGCCGTTGATCTGGACCGCTTCCTGTCCTTCTGGGCCACGGAAGTGCTGGTGGGTCACTGGGACGGCTATGCTGGCGACCGCAACAACTACCACTTCTACCGGGAACCCGACGGGACCTTTGTGTTCATTCCTTGGGGAGTGGATGACACTTTCCACCTGAAGGACGACCCCAATCCCTTTGACAACATCAGCAACCCGCCCCCGTCGGTGCTAGCCCTCTCTGCCATTCCCAACCGTCTGTACAGCAATGCCGACTGGCGATTGAAATACGTCGTCCGCCTGAAAGAACTGCTGGATACCGCCTGGAACGAAGATGAGTTACTGGCAAGCGTTGACCAAATGGCGGCCATCGTCCAGCAGCACGCCTTACCCGAAGCCAAGGCAGCGCCAGCCGAAGACACCGGGCGGGTGCAAAAGTTCATTTTGAAGCGGCGGGGCGAAATTCTGGCCGACATCACGCCGGAACCGCCGGATTGGCCCGAACCCGAAGAGGCCGCCGCGGCTGGGGAAGCAGGCTCCCTGGAACTGAGCTTTGAGACCACCTGGGCAAGCAACAAGAGCGCCAACCCCTTGGAGCAGGGGGTGGTCACCCGTCTGCTGCTGAATGAAAATGAAGAATCCGTAGATGGCGTGGCCGTCATCGCCGGTCACGCCAGTCCGGAGGAACAAGCCATCCTGCCGGGCGCCGGAGCGTTGGCATCCATAGCCATTTTAGGCGTCGAGCCGGACGGCTCCGTCAATGGTCTAACCATTGTGCTGCCCTTGTCTCACCTGACCGGCGGCGCCACGCTGGTCATTGGCGAGGACGAAATCGCCGGAGGTGTGTGGACCATACCCTCCGGGGCCGCCGCACCGGACAGTTTCTCACCCTTCACCACAGGCACTCTGGAGCTGTCGGAAGCGGGAACGGAGCCAGGCGCGGCCATTGTCGGCAGTTTCTCCGGCGTCTTCGGGGGAATCCCGTCCTCCCCCGAGGGCAGCGAAGGCGATGCCGGCACGACTGAGGCGTATACCGGCCTGGTCATAAACGAGGTGGCTGCCAAAGGCGATCCGCTGGACTGGTTCGAGCTGTACAACGCCTCTGGCGAGGAGATAGCGCTGGCCGATTTCGTGGTGGCCGACGACCTGAAGGACGCAGCCAAGCGGGTTGCCTTCCCTGACGAACTGGTAATCCCACAGGGCGGATACTTGGAAATCGAGCTGGACAAGGACGGCTGGCCCGGTTTCGCGCTGGGCGAGGACGAAGAGTTGGGCATGTGGACAGCGGACGGCGCGCTGGTGGCCGAGGTTGATTGGGACGAAGGGCAGGCGCGTGAGGGTATGAGCTTTGCGCGGGTGCCGGATGCTATCGGAGAGTTCCAGACGGTCGGCAACCCCACGCCGGGTGCCGCAAACCAGACTGGCAACTGACCGCGGGAAACGCAGAGAGATTCACGCGAGAAATCGCTATAATCACTGCGCCCCACGTTCAACAAATGAAGACCTGACTGCTGGAAGCCGACTAGACAGCGACCGGCAAACTCCGCAAGGCCCTGGCAATCGGTTCCGAGTCGATTCGTGACGGGGCAGTGGACCTTGCGGGGCTTCGGCCTTGTCGCTTATACGGAGTGGTTTAAGTCCACCGCCCACGAGTACCGCAATTTTTCGTCTCGATTGCCTGTCATCAATCTTCTCGACCACGAACGCCTCCAGCCTGGGAGCGTTCAGATAGCGGGCGCTGCACGTCCCTGCGCCCTCCGTGAACAGGGTGCCGCAGATGTAGTAGGCGAACTGGCCGCTCATGGCTCCCTGGGCTCTGTAGGGCCTGCCGCAGACGCCGCACTTCTGCAAACCGCTCAGCAGGAACTTGCTCCCCACTCTACCGGGCCTCTGCACCTTGGGCGCACGCTCCCGCATCGCCTCCTGCACGGCGTCGAACAGATCCCTCGACACCAGCTTGGGCCATGCTCCCTCAACCCTCACAGGGTCCTGGGCCTTCTCTCCCTTGCTGGTCCTGCCCCAGACGGCGGCGCCGGTGTAGGCTTCGTTGGTCAGCAGGTAGTGGAGTCCGCCTTTGTTCCAGCGTTTGCCCCTGTTGGTGATGCCCCGGCCGTTCAGGGACTTGCATAGCTCCTTGAGGCCGTTGCCACTAAGCGAGCTCTCGAACATCTCCTTCACCACCGGAGCGGTGGCCGGGTCAACTTCCAGGGTGGGACGTTCCTTCACCCCGTCGCTGACCTTCACCCGCTTGTAGCCAAAGGGGGCCTTCGAGGCGAGGAAGAAGCCCCTCGAAGCGGATTCCCTCATACCCCGTACGACGTCCTGGGCAAGATTTTCGCTGTAGAACTCGTCCACGCTCTCGATGATGGCCTCCATGAGCTTGCCCGTGGGCGAGTCGTCGGCGTGCTCGGTGATGGACACCACGCGGATGCCCTTGCGCCGTAGCATGGACTTGAAGGCGACGGCGTGCTCGCGCTTGCGGGTGAACCGGGAGAATTTCCAAACGAGAATGACCTCAAACGGGGCCTTTGGCTGGCTGCCCTCCTCGATCATCTCTCGGAACTGGGGCCTGTCGGCGACGCGGCCGCTCTCGGCCTCGTCCACGTACTCGCGGGCCACGGAGTAGCCGTTGGCCCTGGCGTAGTCCTTGAGCGCCCTCAGCTGGGCGGACACGGACAGGTCAACGTCTTGCCGGCGCTGGACACTCGTGCGTAGAGCGCCGCCGGTGTGAGTGGCTGTAGGTGTTTCTTCATGCTGTCCTCCTCTTAGCGAGTTTTAGTGAGTTTCAAAGTCGTTGTACTTGGGAGCAGTGCCCATCTCGATGATGGCGTAAGTCTCAAAGATGGTCTGTTCCAATTGGTTGGTGATTGCAACTGCGCGGAAGGTCATGGCTCGCACTCTCTTCCGCTGCTGGCGGTACTCCTCATTGTGCTCTCTTTCAATGTCTTCCGCCCCGCCTTTCGGCTCATTCAGTTCTTCTCGGAGCAATTTGAAGGCGAAAGTGGCTGAATTCCGGTCTGAACTGTCCGCCCCATGTTCTCTGATACGGCTCCGCATGGTGTTGGAACGGCCCACATAGATCGGCTCCCCATTGTCGTAGAGGACGTACACACCCTTTCGAGGGGCATTACTGTAGTTGCTCCAACTCCGCTCCTCACTCCCCTTGAGCCCGTTCATGAGCGGCTTCATCTTACCGACAGCTTCCCAGAAGATTGTGTCCATTTGAGATTAAGCTCTTCCTTCGGGGTTGGTCTATGGGCTAATTCGAGCTGGGCATCTCTTCTCTAGAGGCCGCCACAACTGGGACTGCGGTATCTGCTGCAGTCACGCGCAACTGCCGCCCGATGGCTCCTAGAGCGGCGTCCATCATATCCAGTCGAGACCGGTGCTGAACGTCCAGCACGCGATCCACCTGCGGCATGTGCCACCCCAGGCGGCGGGCCAATTCCGCCTTGCCGACGCCCTGCTCCCTCATCCCCTGGTACAGCATCACCTTCACTGAAGTCAGCGTCGACAATACGGCGTAGATTTCGCCTCTTGACGGTGTGGGGATGTCTTTGCGGTCGTGGATGCGAGCCGCTATCGCCTCCTCAAGTGCGTGGACGGCGCGGGCGATGGCCTCCTCACGGTCGTCTCCGAAGGTGGTCAACTCCGGGAAGTCGGGGGAGGTCGCCAGCAAGGTCCCGTCGTCATCTTCGAGTCTTATCGGATATGCCAGCATCAATCCAACCCCAAGTCTTTCTTCATCTTCGCTACGAGTCCCCGTCCCAGCTCCTTACCGCCTCCGTGCATCGGCAGTTGGCTGGTGCGGTCTCCGAGCCGAACCGTGAGATGGCCGCTGCCGCTCTTGTGAGTCTGGAACGTGCAACCCTGCTTTCTCAGCCAACGTCGAAACTCCCGTGCATTCATCCTTCCATATCATGCACAACAATCGTGTTGATGTCAACGTCCGTGTTGTGTTGGCTAGTTGCCAATAGATCGGAACCTGGAAGCCGCTTAGCTCCATCTACTGGTGCAGCATCAAGTGTCTCCTACTCCCGAACTCAACACAGGGCAGATGAGTCAGATCACCAAGCATCCTAACTGTGACTGGGCAATCGACGCGGTCCCTAGGCGTGTTGGTATGGTATAACGCTCAACCTGGCCTCTGAGACTATCGTGTCATACCGATGAATGAACTGTAGCAGCTTGGCCGGCTGCTCATTGTACGAACGAATCCACTTGTCTATGCCTTGCGGTAGGACCGTCGCTGTGAACCTGGTTAGATGAAAGTTCTTATAGCCGCCGGAATGTGAAGGCACCTCGACTTGGGAGTTGATGATGACTGGTTTGAGCCTCTCGACGGACCCTCTCCGAACCTTCTTGGAGTCAAGATTGGTCATGTGGAGAAGGGAATTACGAAGCTCCCATAGCTCAAGAGAGGTAACGCCTGCCTGGCCCATATCGCAATACTCATCCAGCCACGCTAGAAAGCAATTGTCTATAGGTCCGTATTCTACGAAGCCCAAGGTATCGATCATGGAAAGCAACAGCTTAAGAGCTGAAATGTACTTCCCATTGTCCCAAAGTAAGTCCACTGCACTCAGGTAGTCATCGGTAATCAGTTGAGTGAGGTCCAGTCCTCTGTCTGTCCAGTACACTCCCAAGTAGTCGGGAACGGGGTCATCAGCGAGATCATCCGAAATCTCATGGACTACTGGAGTCCCGTTGATAATGTGAGTCAGCACAAATGTGGCACCCTCGGGAATAATTCCTTTCTGCGTGAGTAGATACCGGATGAACCCCAGCCGTGTCAGAGAATTAAATTCAACGAGTGTTGGTGGAATGCCAAGCTCTATTGGATCCGCTATCAGGTGGTCCCTCGCCACTCTAGCTTGTAGATTCGCCGTGATCTCTTCATACGTTCCGTCTAGCATGTAACGGCAATAGCCCAGCGAGTGGACACTCTTACCGTCCCCATATGCGAAGATATTTACGGCAGTCTCTCTCATAGTCTTGCTCAATCCGTCTCCGCCAAAGTTCGTTGTAATCTCCGAGTGTGTTCAATAGCTCAGATCGTGTGCGTTGCGCCCTGTCTTCTTAGCCATCGCCAACTCTTTCGTACCGCCTCACTCCCACATCATGGAAAACGGATGTGCCGTTGTCAACATCCATGTTGTGCTCATCAGGAGGGACACGGCCTCGCGTTGACAAACCCCTTACGTCAGCAGAAGCCACGTGAGCAGACCGCAGACGACCAACAGCGCAGCAACGACCAGGGCGAGCCTGACGGCCAACCGTCTCGTCCGCCCGTGGGCTGCCCGCTCCTTCCGGTACGCCTCCTCTAGCTCCTCATACGCCCGTCTGTCGGCGGAGGCGGCTTCCCTGGCCTCGTCCCGCTCCCGCTCCATCTCGGACGCTCCCTGCTCCAGTTCCGTGGCGTTCCGCTCCATCTCCCGCACCGTCCGCTCAAGCTCGTCCTCCCTGACGATGGCCCGGCGCAGCAGCTCATCGTCGGTGATGTACTCCCCCTCCATACGCACGTACACCAGGCGGCCCTCCCTGCGAACCTCGACCTCTCCATTTCTGATCTTCCGATCCAGGGTCGAGAGGGAGACCTCCAGCTCCTCAGCGGCCTCCGCTTTCGTCACCCAACGGACGTGCTCATCCATCGCTTTTCCCTCCCTACAGGCTGACACGTCAGAGTTGCAAAAGTGCAATCGAGTTGTCATCTGAGCGGCGATTTATTTTAGCATGGCTTCCTATTTTGTACCCTGACACGTCAGGGCGTTTGCACTCGATGCGTCAACCCCGTTTCGTAGCTGAATTCGGCCCAAAACAACCCCCGGAAGTCCTCGGAAATCCGGCCAGTTGTGCCAATTTGTACCCCCAGCCAGCATTGAGGGAAGATAGGGACGCATCGGCCCTATCTATTCCCCCCTACAGGACGATCGACGCATCCGGTGGTACAGTGAGTCCCATTGGTAGGCACGCAGCGCGGACAATGGCAGTCTCGGGGACTCCGGCTCCCACAGTGGACGCCACGACCGTCCGAGTATCCCTGTGTTGGACAGAGCGGGGAGGCACGACACGAAGATGGGCAGCGACATCCGGCTCATCCGGGCGGCGGTGCGCACGTAGGTTGCCTCGACCTCCTCGGTGTCCACGACGAAGAGGGTGACGGGGTATGGCGGCTGGTCGTCCTGATGCTCAGGCGACCAGTAGTAGCTTTCATAGGGGTCCAGGCGGGCAATGACTCCCTGGGGATGCCTGGCGCGTAGCTCGTACTCGAAGTAGAACGGTATCCGAAGGCCCTCTGCGGTCATTTCTCCAACGTCGTCGGGAGCGATGGCGGAAGCGCCCCAGTTGTAGGCCCGGTCGGCCCTGGCCTCGGCCTCCAGCTTCGAGAGGAACCATGTGATCCCGTCTGCGTGCTTCGTCTGCCTCGCCCACGTCGCGATGCGGTGGCCCACGTGACGCCTGCGGCCCTGTTTGTCGGTGGTGAGGGCGGTGCTCCAGATGCCCTGCGTGGTTGGAAGCTGGGCGCGGTCCCGGTGGGTGACGTAGCGTATGCCCTCGGCGGAAAGCGTGTAGCGGGTGTTACCGCGTTGCCCCCGGCACTCGACAAGGCCCCAGGTATTCACGAGGCTGTGCATCATCTGGCTGACCCGGCCCCTCGGAGACGCCGAGCCAAGTGGCAAAGTGCTCACGGGGGATCATCGGGTGGTCGGTCACGAGGTCAAGCGTGCGCTTCTCCGATGACGTGAGGCCGAAGGTCGGTGCAGCATGCACCATCCGCTCAGGCGACTCCGTGCGAAGCCCTCCGCCGGGGCTGCCCTGGGACCTCACATGATCGAGGGCGTGGTACGAACTGCCGAATAACCCCGTGGTTTGACACCAGAGGCGAAGGTCCCGTCTTTCGAGCGCGTTCCTCGACTCCACGGCGATGTAGGAGTCCCTGAGATTCAGTCGCTCGCAGAACCTCCCCGTCAGCCTCTCCTCCCAGACGCTGGGGGTGAGAATGAGGATCGTGTCGGGGCGTCGTGGTAGTCGTACTCCGCTATGGCTCTCAGCCGGTCGTAGAGGGAACGCCGCCGCAGGGCCAGGCCCTGGCGGATCACGCCGAAGCTGCGGCCGTCGTGGAGAGTGATGGTGGCGTCGAAGCGACCCCTGCGGTGGAACCCCACGTGAGACCGAAGCCCGTCGATGCCGGGGGAGAGTGATGCGGCGAGTCGGTAGACGGAAGCCACCGCGCCCATCCTGCGGATGAGCAGCGTCAGCCACTCCCTGGAAACAGGGTAGGCTCGCACGAAGTCCGAGGGTGTGCCGAAGCCGAGAACCCCGGCAACCTCACGGACGCCGTTGGCTGTCAGGTAGTATCTCTGGCTAGAAGGCAGGTGGGCGGTGCCGTGACTCACCCTCCCCACGATGCCATCGCCCAGCAGGCCGGTCAAGGCTCGGTGGATCGTGGCGTGAGGCTCGCCGAGGACGCGCGACAACTCCGCCGAATCGATGAACGGCATCCGGCTGAGAGAGTCGAGCATCTGTAGGTCGGAGAGCGCCATACGTCCAGCGTAGCAAAAGAGGGGCGCGCTGTGCATCCGTCACATGGCAGTGCCGGTGTGGGGGAAGGCAGCGGACGCCGTTCTCCTAGCAGGCTGCGGAAAAAGGGGGTCTCTGTGAAACTGCCCTGTAGATGGTCTCAGGAACACGACGATGTCCGGCCATAACGGGTCATTAGGTCACGACTACATCCATATTCTTGGTGATTATTACGCTTGTCGCTGTCCCCAAGATGAAGTCGACCGGCCCCAATAGTTTTTCAGCAGCCTGCTAGGCCAAGGAGCGGTCAAACCGCCGTCGACCGGGAGGCCGACGAAGGGAGAGGCTGATACCCCGTTGCTCGGCAGCGCCATGCGCCATAGCCGACACACGCTGGGAGCGACTTCTGGGCAATATGCCGTCCATCCCCCCGGCTGAGGGCGCGTGGCTTCAGCAGAAGGGCAGGCCGCCAGGGTCAGGGTCGTTGTCCAACCGGCGTTCCAGGATGCTTGGCACGCACCCGTTAAAGTCGTTGCCTTCGAGGGTCAGATAAACCAGGGGGAGGCTGCCCAGCTCCAGCGGTATCTCCCCCGCTCAACTGGTTTTTACTCAGGTCAAGACTTTCCAAGGTGGCGAGGTTGCCCAGCTCCGGCGGTATCTCTCCGCTCAACTGGTTCCCACTGATGTCCAGTTCTAATCAGTTCTTCGTAGTTGCCCAGCTCCGCCGGTATCTCCCCTGGGCAAACCACGTGCAATCCCCGCAGAGTCGAGAGAAGTGGCACACCTGGGACTCAGCAGTTGGCCCGTTGTTCGATATATAAGTGGCGCAACCCACCCGTTAGACACGGGAAATGATTGCCATGGATCTCAATCTCGACTTCCCGCTCAAGCATGTTCCACACCTCGGAAGGTATCTCCCCGCCTAGCTGGTTTTCGTGTAGAGTCAGACTCTTCAGGTTATCGAGGTTACCCAACTCGGCTGGTATCTCCCCGCTTAGCTGGTTGTCGTGTAGAGTCAGCCTTTCCAGGGTATCGATGTTACCCAACTCTGGCGGTATCTCCCCAGTCAGCTGGTTATTACTGAGGTTCAGCTCCTCCAGTCCCGTGAAGTTGCCCAACTCCGGCGGTATATGCCCGTTGAACTGGTTGCCGCCCAGCCTCAGCTGAAGCATGCGCGACCATTCCCACTTGGGTGGGATCGCTCCGCTCAGCTGGTTGCCGCTTAGGTCCAATACAATCGGGCTCAGGTTGATCAACTCTGGCGGTATCTCTCCACTCAATTGGTTGCGAGCGAGATTCAGTTCATACAGGTAATCGCGGTCGACCAGCTCGGGTGGTATGACCCCGCTCAACCGATTATCGTAGAGATACAGGTTGGTGAGATTGGTGAGGTTACCCAACTCTGGCGGTATCTCCCCGCTCAACTCGCCATGAGTGAGACTCAGATTTTTGAGGTTGGTGAGGTTGCCCAACTCCGGCGGTATCTGCCCACTCAACTTGCCATACAAACCATGGAGGCCCAGATGTTTCAACCCGGCCAGATTGCCCAGCTCGGCGGGTATCTCTCCACTTAACCCTTCAGAGGCCAGTAGCAGTACTGTGACACGGCCCTTGTCGTCGGTGGTGACTCCAGACCATTCGCCCATCGGTGCGTCGGTCAGCCAGTTTTCGTTGGCCTCCCAGTTTGGTCCATCTAGGGCATTGTAGAGGGTGACCAAAATTTCCCTGTCCGTTGCAGGCGAGCCCGGTGCAGGCGCCTCAGTGGCAGCATCTTCTCCAGGCACTGCATCCCCGCCACAGGCGGCGAGCAGGGCGACCAGACTCAGCGCAAGGGCGGCGAATCCCGCAAGCAACATCCATGCAGAGCGTCCGGGGACGAGGTTATTCATCACTTTACCGATCCTTTCAATAGTCATAGGCCCGGCTTCGCCAGCGCATCTATCGACCTGACGAACGCCAAGTGAATCTCTCCAATTGGACTGTCAAGCCACCTAATTATAGACGGCGCGTATATCATGCCCGTATCATTCAAGCTCTTTTTCTGTATCAGTATACCATGAAACCCGGCAGGGCCGGGCGCGTCTCGAATCAGGCTGCTGCAGGCGGTCTGGGGGCCGGTCAGGGCGGGAAGATGAACCAGTCCGAAGAGCGGGAGCGGGAGCTAGCGGAGCTGCGGGACCGGCTGTCCCGGCTGACCGAGGCCAGCCTGCGCATCAACGAGAGCCTTGACTTCGACACGGTGCTGCAAGACGTTCTGGACTCCGCCCGGTCGCTGACCGAAGCCCGCTCCGGCGTCATCACCCTCCTGGACGATTCGGGACGGATAGCGGACTTCCTCTCCTCCGAGATGACCGCCGAGGAGGCCGGGTTGCTCTGGGATATGCCCGACGGGATGCGGCTATTCGAGTACCTGGGCAGCGCCCGGGAACCGCTGCGGCTCCGGGACCTGCTCGGCCACGTCAGGTCGCTGGGCCTTCCCGAGTTCCGCCCGCCGGTGGCGGTGGGACCCGTCGTGCCCTTTATGGCCGCGCCGGTCATTCACCGGGGCGAGCTTGCCGGACACCTCTACGTCGCGGAGAAGGAGGGGGCCGGGGTTCCGTTTGCTTGCGGAGTACGTCGCTTGAAAGTCCCTATGACTATTGGGGGCGATACACCCAAAGCAAACGGAACCCTTCCAGAGCTAATCCATTCATCCAACACCTTCAGACTCGCAGCCGACTCTACCTCGACATTGGTTCTCCCCATCTCAGAAGGGGCGAAGCGAAAGAGTCGCTGATGACGTACATCGAGTCCGCGCGGACTCAGGACCAGAGCCACGCAGCGTCTGGCCGTGCTCTCTGTTGACATCCGTAATATGCGTATGCTATATTCAGTACATACTCATATGTTGGAGGTCCCCAATGCGAATCGGGCTGAACATTCCTGACGATTTGCTCACGAGACTCGAACCCCTGAAACCAAACATCAACGTCTCACAGGTATGTCGCGAGGCTATCGAAGCCTACGTCGATAGTTATGAGCGTGCCTCCATGATGATTGAGAACGACGGAACTCTACAAGAGGCCGAAAGAATATGGCGTCAAGAGGAATCCCGAACCATTGATTGGGAAGAACTTGGATATGTTGACGGCAAAGCGTGGGTCGAAAGAGCGGAACTGGAGGACTTGGAGAATCTGTTTCACAACTTGGGAGTGGCCAAACGGAAGAACCGTGAACTCTTCATTCCGTTCTGGCGATACATCCCTGGCACCAAAGACTTTGGACACCGGAGAGGTGAGCATGCTGAATGGTTCATCTGGCAGTGTGAACTGGATGAAACTGGCAATCCATACATAAGCGCTGAGAGGGAATACACCAGGGGCTGGCTAGCCTACGTGACCGCTGTATGGCAGCAGGTGGATCAACGGCGGCGGGCACGTGCTAAGGAGATGGTTGACCAAGGGGAGTCCCGCCCGCAACCCGAAGTCCCGCAGCATCTGGTCCCTACGGTACGTGACTCCTAGTTTATGCAACGTACAGTCTCCAGATGCCATCCAAGCCGGATTTCCATCTCCAATTCGCTGGCCATAACACGATTGCTCAGGAGGAAGATCAAATGACACGACTACAAGCCCTCACAACGGCAGCCCTGTATGCCAGGGTGTCCAGCGACGGCAGGACGTGGATCTGTCCGTTGCCGCCCAACTACGGGCGCTCAGGGACTATGCCGAGAGAAACGGCTACCTGGTCGCCCGCGAGTACGTGGACGAAGCGGAGAGCGGGCGCATCGCCGACCGGCCCCAGTTCCGAAGGATGCTGGACGAGGCCAGCAAGCCCGAGGCCCCCTTCCAGGAGATATTGGTCTGGAAGTTCTCACGCTTCACCCGCAAGCGCGAGCACGCTGTCGCCTTCAAGTCCATGCTTCGCAGGCGAGGCCGAACCCGACCCGCGTGACCGACACCGGTAAATGGTGTTACGGTGTAACGGCCCAGCCCTCTGCCCAATGCTATATGGTGCGTAGTAGGCACGAGAGTACGCCAGTGGGAGAGGGACTTTGCCCTTCACTCTGATGTTACGATGATGCTGTTGCATGAGAATGGATCTGAATCGGCTTTTCTATCCACGTACGCCGCCGTCTGGCTTACACTCATTAGTGGTGCGATTTTAATGAAGGCCGCGCATACCTACTGGACAATAGGCATCAGGGTCGCCCGCAAGAGGAACATGCCCGCGTACGTCGGCGCACTACTGGACAAGATGCCAGTATGGATTACTTACTTCGCTTTCGTGCCAACATTAGTAGTGTTCTTCGTGGTTCTAACGATAGGGTTTAAAATCATATCCAGCAGCGGCTTGGACACCCTTGTGCGGGTCCAAGTTGGCCTTGCGATGTGCGTGTTACTAGGTTGGCTAGGCGGTAACTTCGTTAATAAGGCTGACGACCGTTTACAACTGGTCAAACCAATCTACTTGGTACCTATGGCCGTGGTCGTGGGGATCACAGCGTTCGGATTATATGCCATGATAGCCTGGTGCCCTGAACACCTTGCGGAGCAGTGGTGGATGCCATGCTTTCACTCAGGAGGGTAGAGGGGACTTTTGCACTTCTCTCCTTATCTCTGGGCCAACATCAGTCCCCTTAGCTGATTCGATCGTAGAGGACTCTCGTCTCATACAATTGAGCCATGCACTTATGAAGGACCTCCACGAGAAGGCCATAAAAAAGACAATAGACACCAAGATTGGCGACTCAATCATGTATGAGGAATTCTTCGCTGGAGGGTCCAAGCCCATCATCGACGAAATCGACCGGGTGCTGGCGGAGCACTACGGCTTTACCGACGTAGAATTGGACTTCATCATCAACTACGACATCAAATATCGCATGGGGCGTGAGAGAAACCATTGATGCAACGCCATGGCAATACACCAGTCGTTTATCTTGACCAGAACTGGCTAAGCGAGATCACCAAGGCGCACCTTGGTTTGGAAACGAGTCTCGACAGGTGCTACCTTCTCGAATTGTCCCGTGTCATCCAACAAGGCGTGGCACAGGACAGATTTGTCTGCCCTACGTCCTCCTTCCACGAAGCCGAGAGTACACTTAGCTTCCGGCTGCAGGCCGACCTTCGAAGCGTAGACAATACCCTCAGTCGAGGGCTGTCTTTTAACTCCCATGTCAACATCAGCCATGAACAGCTGCTTCAAGCGGCGTCATCATTTGCTCATGTCGACGTCTCGTCCGAGCACTGGTGGCGCGTTCCGTTCAACCGAGATCCGGACACTCCGGACAGTAAGCTGCCACGCCCCGCGGACGGCATAGAGGTGTTCTTGACTATTGATGAGATGGTAAATGAAGACCGACGAGTGCGGAACCAAGTCTCCGCGCCACTATATCAGAACTACAAGGAGCATAGAAAAGAAATCAACCTATCCTATCAAGATGAGACCAATTTCAGTAGGCTCCAACTGTTGCGAGAGAGTTATGAAGCTCTCGGCGAGGCGATTTCTTTACTCGGAGAGACCCCCTCGGGCTGGGAAGCATTTCACTGGATGACAGCTCTGCAACAGCAACAACGCTTGGAGGAGATCAAGCAGATTTGCGATAGAGGAGATGGGTTCGAATCCTTCTTGTCCTCCAAAGAGTTCTACGACACGCCATTCTTATCGGTTCGGCCTAAGTTGATGGCTGCCGATATTGTACATGAACGTCAACGAATACCGGAGCGGTCGCTCCTAGAAGACTTCGACATAGTAGCCACAATACTTCCGTATTCGGATGTGTTTGCAACTGAGAAATACATCGCCGAGTTGATCAAGAAGACCAAGGTAGGTGATGGTTATGGTTGTCGTGCGTTCACTATGCCACAGAAGGACGAACTCCTTAATCTCCTGTCGACACTGTAACAGAAGCAGCGGAGGTAACGGCTAGAAATACGCTGGCCATATCGAGCCTTGAGGAGACGGGAGGTCAGACTGCGCTTGCCTGCCAGATTAGAACCTACGATATCAAGTATCGTATGGGCGTGGGGGTGAGGGAGTGGCAGTAGCGCAAACGGACGACCTGTTAGTGGAAATGGGGCATGCCAAAGGTTAGGGACGCCATCCGGCTGGTGGAACGAGACGGCTGGCGGCTGGCTTGGACCCGGGGTAGTCACCGCGTGTACAAACACCCCGCCAAGCAGGGGATCGTCGTTATCGCGGGGCATCCGGGCGTCGATATGCCACAGGGAACGTGGAACAATATCCTGAAGCAGGCGGGGCTGCAGAGAAGGAGCTGACTATGAAGTACGCCGTGGTGATAGAGAAGGGGCCAACCAGCTATGGGGCCCATGTGCCGGACTTGCCCGGGTGCGTAGCTGCCGCGGAGACCAAAGAGGAGGTATGCACGCTCATTCGAGAAGCCATATACCTCTACGTCCAGGCACTCGAGGAAGATGGCCGCCCCGTTCCCGAGCCGCACTCCTACGAACTCATTGACGTGTAGTGATGCATTGGAGAGGCGTGCAACCGGACTTCACATAGCAGATTCCTTATGAAGGAGGACACGAACCATGCAAAAGGCGCTGCACACCAGAACGACGGTACTGCCGGGAGGCAAGATAGAGATCGTGGACCAGGGGCTTTCCGTGGGGGAGTCCGTTGACGTGGTTGTCAGTCGGTCGTCGGCGTCAGAGCGGCGGTCCGCTGTTGACATTCTGGCCGAAGCACCGGGGCACCTGGTCTTCAAGACGGCCGAGGACGTGGCATCTTACCTCAAGGACGAACGGGAGTCATGGGACCGCTAGCGCTTCCGTCTAACGGACCGATCTATCTCGACGCCAGCGCGTTCATCTACAGCGTGGAGCTTATCGAACCCTATTGCGCGTTGCCTGGGGACAGCCAAGGTGGTGGATCTTCGCCTTCGGTGTCCGTAAAGGATGCACCGTGTCTCTGACCTCGCAATTGGACAACTCTAGCAGCCCGATAAGGAAATTCCTTGAAGAACGATTCCCCAATACCAGGGCGGTAACGAGCGAGGCTAACGCTCAGTTCCGCAAGGTGGAGACCATCCGGCCAAGTGAGCCGGTTCCGTGGGGAACGATGGGCACGGCGTTTGACTACCGGGCACGCTACTACTTCCGTGTCACCCCGTCCTCCAAACTCGTCGCATGGCAGGGAGCGCTTTCCCAATGGGAGACTACATGGGTGGGGGAAGGTTTGACCGGTGATATCGTAAGGGTGGTTCCTGATCTCGTTGCGAGTTTCTTCGCCGACCTCGACGAGACGCTGGCGCGAATGGCCCAGGAGGGCCGCCTGCGAGACCTGGAGCAGCAGGATGAGGAGTTGCTGGCCCGATATTGCATCGTGTTGGCCCTCTTTGAGGAGATGGCCCGTCCGGGGGTAGGTCAGGCCCGAATATCCTCGCCCCAAATGCGACACGGTGCCCAATCAACCGTTCAAGACCTGTTAAGCATCGCGGAGGACCATTGGGTAGAGGACCTCTGCCGCCTGTCCCGAATGTTCTCCCATGCGTTTCAGGATAGGTTGTCGGGCGAGGCCATCCTAAACCCCACGTTCCGGGGCAGCGACGACATAGGCGGCGCGGACGCCGACGTCATCGTTGGCAAGTGTCTCATGGAGTTCAAGACGACGGTTAAGGCCAGCATCGAGAAGGTCAAGGGGCTCTAGCAACTGATCGGTTACTTGCTTCTGGATTATGACGATGAGTTCGGGATTGAGAAACTAGGATTCTACATGGCCCGGCAGGGTCAGACCATCGAATGGCCGGTCGCGGACCTGTTCGGGCGTTTGATGGGCCAAAAGCCGCCACCGCTCCGAGACCTGCGCCAAGAGGTTAGGGCTAAAATCACCGCCAGGGAATAGAGGGTAGAGCCCCGACTTTTTCTTCAGACCTGGGGCTTATTCTTCAAGTCCGACTTATTCTGCAAAGCCAAGAAGGAGTACAACTTGGATAACGCATTGAGGAAAGCGATCAGAAGTATCTTGGATGAGATGGCTGATTGGAGCGACCAGGGGACGCGAGCCAATTTAGACAAGATCACAACCCTCGCGACGACTCCTGTTGAAAGGGATGCTCTGACGTATCTCACGAGCAAGAGGTGTCTCGAAGTCGTGGGTATGGACAGCCACTATCGCTTGACGGCCAAGGGTTGGGACTATTGGGAAGAACTAAGGTGTCCCTGGAGGTTCTGGTTCAAGAGCAACTGGTTCCCGACAATCGTGGCCTTGGGAACCATCAGCACAAGCGTAACGTCAATCGTAGCCAAGGTCGCCTAATGGGTAGCCGTGGAAGAGCGGTTGGCGATCAAAAGCTACTGCGCGCCCTGGCGGAGGAGTAGCGGCCTGAATGACCGAGTTGTGGGCCGCGACGCTCGATCTCACGGAACACATATTGATCGGCGTCTTATGTCTTGCAGGCGTTACGGTTGGGACAACGATCCGGTTCGCAGGGACTTGGCGCATTGAGAGGATGTGTGGTCCGGTGGACTTCAACTTGGACCAGGATATCGGTTATTGAATCAACACAAAAAATCAGGTACATATGGGCGGTTGGGCTTGACGACTGATCACGCAGCCCAATGTGGTTCGAACCCTCGTGGGTGGGCAGTAGAGGACTCGAACCTCTGACCCCCTGCGTGTAAAGCAGGTGCTCTAACCAGCTGAGCTAACCGCCCTCTTGTCTGGCGTTCTCCTGGGGTGGGAGAGAATATTGAGATGGTACGGCAGGGACCAAAGCTAATTCAGAATTCGTGGTGCGCTTGGCGGGACTCGAACCCACGGCCTCATCCTCCGCAGGGATGCGCTCTATCCAACTGAGCTACAAGCGCACATGTTGGCTTCCTGATACGGGCATTCTATGGTGCCGAGGGTGGGATTCGAACCCACACGCCCGTGCGGGCACTACGCCCTGAACGTAGCGCGTCTACCATTCCGCCACCTCGGCCTCGGACGATGTCGAGATAGAACAACCATACAGGTGAAGAACATGGTGGGCGATAGAGGATTTGAACCTCTGGCCTCCTCGGTGTGAACGAGGCGCTCTAACCGCTGAGCTAACCGCCCCATCACCTACCGTTCCCACAACATTATAGGTAGCGCCGGTACAGGGTGCAAGTCCGTTCCAGATTCCGGCCCCCGCCACAAAGACGGGAAGTGTGGCGACCGGTCAGGCCCTTGGGCTGATCAGGAGCCATCAGTGCAGTAGGTGCAAGCCCTGGGAGAAGCGTTGGGGTGAAGGACCAGCTAAGGTCGCATCATGATGTCAAGATGCCCTCGGCATCAGCTATCCCCCGGTGGCAACGCAGGTTACGGTGCGGTTGACGCCGGATAATGTATGGATGTGCTGCTCTACCAAGGAGCCGATGACCCTCATATCGGGTGCTTCAAGTACAGCGATCACATCATAGGGGCCGGTGACCAGATCGGCGCTTTGCACACCCTTGACACTTCTGAGCTGGTCCGCCACGGTCCGGGAAGCGCCTGCCACAACTACGATAAGAATAATTGCTTTGGTTGTCGTAGCGCACCTCCTTGGTGCCCGGCCGGGGGGTTGATTTGCGCTCAATTGTACGGATGTGAATCTAAGGTGTCAATTCAGATTTGGGTAACCATCGGCGGGAGGCTTTATCCTTACGGCCCGTTCTTCACATTGGTCTTCGGCTGGGTGCCGGCTGAAGACCAGGTACTCAGGGTATCTTCGAGGAACTGTTGCAACGTATCTATCACATCCCGGTCGCGGGTGAGCACCACTGCCGACAGCCCGTAAGCATTTTCGCCGCTGGCGACGCTTTCGAACTTGCCCATCTGAAATGCCACCTCTGGCGCATCAGCGCCTTCTTGGTTTTCCACATCTTTGCGCAAAGCATCCACAAGGGCCATCATTATATCTTTAGCTTCGTTTGTTTCGAAGGTTGTCATCTTCACTGGAAGTTCCCCTATCGTGTTGTTGTCTTCGGGATAATCTATCACCTGGATGGGTCTAAAGGTAGCAGCCCAAAGGGGGTTTAGTAAAGAATGGCGGGGTGATCTTGGCGTTTTCCCCTCCCTGAAGAGGGAAGTTACCGATTGCTTGCCGACGCTCTGTGCGGGCCTTGACGTGAATCAGGGAGGCGGGGTTATGGGCGCTTGTTCCGGCTGATCTGGTGGCAACGGATGGGTTCGAACCATCGACCTAGCACTTATGAAGCGCCCGCTCTGCCGCTGAGCTACGTTGCCGGAATGCAGCCTTCCTTGAAGCTGCCGCATTCAAATATACCTGTACCATATTAAGTGTGTCAACGAAGCTGACATCCTTTCGTGCGCCATCATTCCGAGAGAACCAGCCGGGGAACGAGCCCCTTCCCAGCACCCGCCGCAGGCCGGAGCTTGGTGGATATTATGTGGCTTGTTTGGCGACGGGATGGCGATTGGGCTGGCCGAACGGGTGATGTGGACATCGACCCTTGGGCCGGGTATATTCAGAACGTTCTTTGGGTTTGGCACACACCTCTGAAAGCAGGCGGAAGATGGCAATATCAGCAAAGATCAAGGGGCTCGCAGAACAGGGCAGCGCCATTCGCCGGATGTTCGAGGCGGGCATTGCCCTCAAAGCCCAGCATGGCGAGGATAAGGTCTTCGACCTTTCTTTGGGAAACCCGGTCGCAGAACCCCCCGGCAAGTTCCGCGATGTGCTGCGAAACCTGGCCCAAGAGCCCATCCCCGGTATGCACCGCTACATGCCGAACGCGGGCTACAACGAAACCCGCGAAGCGGTCGCCCAGGGTCTCAGCGCCGAAACGGGCATACCCTTCTCCATGAATGATGTGGTTATGACCTCCGGGGCCGCGGCAGCTCTCAATGTGGTCATAAAGACCCTTCTTGATCCCGGCGATGAGGTGGTCTTCTTCGCACCCTATTTTGTGGAGTACCGCTACTACACCGATAACCACGGGGGTGTGCCGGTTGTCGCTCCCACCGACGAAGCTTTTCAGCCGGACCTGGATGCTTTGGAACAGTTGATCACGCCCAGGACCAAGGTTGTGCTGATCAATTCTCCCAACAACCCGTCAGGTGCGGTCTATTCGCTTGAGCGGATCGCAGCCCTTGCCAGCCTGCTGCAACGGAAATCTTCCCAGTACCGCACCGAGATATTTCTGGTCAGCGACGAACCGTACAGGCAGCTTATCTACGACGGCCTCAGCTATCCCCATGTCTTTCCCCACTACAGCCCATCCATAGCTGTACATTCCCATGCCAAAGACCTGGCTCTACCTGGGGAAAGGATCGGACACATCGCCGTCAACCCAACTTATGCGGATAAACAAGAGCTGGTAACCGGCCTAATCTTCTGCAACCGCATCTTGGGTTTTGTAAATGCGCCAGCCCTCATACAACATGCTGTAAGGGAGCTTCAGGGGATCGTGGTGGATGTGGCCGATTATCAACGCAAGCGTGATTATATGTACGGTGAGCTAACGAAAATTGGCTACTCATGCTTCAAACCCGAAGGCGCTTTCTACCTGTTCCCCAAGTCTCCCTTGAAAGATGACGCGGCTTTTGTCGAAGAACTGCTGGCTTGGAATGTGCTCGTCGTTCCCGGCCGGACCTTCGGCTCGCCGGGCTTCTTCCGAATCTCTTACTGCGTGGAAGACCGGGTGCTGGAAGGGTCTATCGAAGGGTTCGCCAAGGCAGCTGAAAAGTGCGAGCTGTAGGCTTAAGCGGGCTCGCCAAGCTACATTCTGGGAGTTGCTAGTTGGGTGCGGTCTTCCGGACGGGTTTCCGCAACCCTGCGAAACAGATGGTAGATGTAGCCAGAAACACCAAGCACAGTATCAAGGGCAGTGTGTAGTCGCCGTTGGTGTGATCAGCCCACCAACCCACGAACATCGGAGAACCCACCAGCACTCCACTTTGGGAAAAGGTGATGATTCCCCGTAAGCTGGCGAACTTCCGGCGGCCGTAAAAATCCCCCAAGGCTGCCCATCCGATGATTCCCACGCTGTCGCCGATGCCTGTCAGCACAAGGTACAACACTATTGCCCAAGGAGCCGTATCCCAAGAACCCATGAGGATCAGTACGCACCCCACCGACCCAGCTACCAAACAGGCGGTCATTATGGGAGGCTTGGCCCATCGGTCAGCTGCCCAACCGATAACCATCCTGGCTACGACATTCGTAGCCAACATCAATGAAATAAGGTAGCTGGCGGTTTCCAGACTAGCTCCCTTCCAGATGAGCAGAGGCTGAAGGTTGACCAGTATCCCCATTATGGCAAGCTGACGGATGACCATGCCGATCAACAGCAGCCAGTAGGCGGAGGTGTGAAGGGCTTCGGACACGCTGAAGTCCCGGGGATCAGGCGCAGAGGGCGCTGACGGCCTGCGCTCCCCAGTCCTGGGCGCCTGTGCGTCAGCGGGAGATTCATCTCCATCGGGAAGCAGTCCCATGCTTTCAGGAGAGCTTTTGATCAAGATCGTGAAAGGAAGAACCACCACCAAGAAAACTACTCCAGAGCCGAATGCCGCCCACTCCCAGCCAATGCGGGTGATCACCAAGGTCAGCGCCGGAATCAAGACAACCCCGCCGAGGGCGGCAGATGAAGCCAAGGTGGACAAGGCCAATGCCCGGTGCCGGATGAACCACATGTTCAGCCCAGCGAATATGGCATGTTGGAAGGAAACGCTGGCCCCTAGAGAGATCAACCCCAGATACACCAGCGCAAAGGTAAGAAAATCGTGCACCAAGGAGAACAGTAGGTACCCGATTCCTGTGAGGATTATCCCCAAGATAGCCAGCAGTCGGTTTCCGAACTTATCGATCAGGTAACCTGCTGCCGGCCCTTCCAGTCCTCCTTCAGCACGGGAGATGGAAAAAACCAGGGAGGTCTGGAAATTGGTCAGCTGCAAAGAATCCCTAAGAGGAACGAAGAAGACGGAAAAGCCCCTGAAGAAGATGCCGCTGGCAAAGAACATCATGAAGCAAGATGCGGCCAAGACCTTCCAGCCGTAGTAGATCTTTCCGCTTTCGGACCGGGGTATCCATGATAGGGGATTCAAGGATGTTCTGGTTCTTTCTGGTTGGCAAAGACCCCATCTTGGGGGCTGAGGTCGGTCGTATATCCCCGAAGTTCTGGTGCGAGGATGTGCCCGGCCCGTTGCGAATAAGCAGCATCCGGCCAGCACTCCAGAAGAGAAGGGGGAAGGAGTCCACGGATGATTATACACCTCACCCGAAACCCCTCTGACAACAAGCTGCAAAAACGATAAAATCCAAGCTGCTTAGATACAACAAAAGCAGTCCCAAAAGTGGTATACTCAAGGTATGTGCAGCCAGTATGCCAAGGTGCTCTACGCACCTGCTCCGCAAAGCCAACCGGTCCAACTACATGACGGAATTATCATTCAATGCGAAACGGTCATAACGGAATACCCGAAGGTAAGCAACCGGTACGCATGTGAGGGAAGTGGGGGAAGATGACGCTAAAGTACACAGCAAAAGATATTCAGGTCCTTCAGGGGCTGGAAGCAGTCCGCAAAAGGCCGGGAATGTACATCGGAAGCACCGACCAAAGGGGTCTTCATCACCTGATCTACGAGATCGTGGACAACAGCGTTGATGAAGCCATGGCCGGGCACTGCTCGGGTGTGAACATAATCATCGAAAAGAATGGTCTTGTACGGGTTAACGATGATGGCCGGGGCATACCGGTGGATATCCATCCCACCACAGGCCTCTCAGCATTGGAAACGGTGATGACCACCCTACATGCCGGCGCCAAGTTCGGAGGGGGAGCCTACAAGGTTTCCGGCGGGCTCCACGGCGTGGGAGCATCGGTGGTTAATGCTCTTTCATCCCACATGGAGGTGGAGGTGCGCCGGGATGGAATCATTGCCACCCAAGAGTACGAAAAGGGCATTACCGCCGGAAGCATTCGAAAAGAACGGCAAGCTCCCGGTGAGCCGGGAACCTCTGGCACAGCCATAAAATTTTTGCCGGACGAAGAGATATTCTCGGAGATCGTGTACGACTTCGATGTACTAACCGCCCACTTCAAAGAGATAGCCTACCTGAACAAGGGTTTGGAGGTCCACTTTGTCAGCTTGTGGCATGAAGAAGAGCGAGACGGCGACATGGAGCGCAGCTACTTCTTCGACGGTGGCTTGGCCAGCTTGGTTCGAAGCGTCAACAGGCACCGGAAGGTCCTTCAGGACAAACCCTTCTACATGCTGAAAGATTCGGGCGATACCATAGTCGAAGCGGCAATCCAGTACAACGATGGCTACAACGAACATGTATTGTCCTTTGCCAACTGCATTCCTACCGAGGAAGGCGGCACCCACCTGACCGGCTTCCGGACTGCCCTCACCCGGGTGATCAACGACTACGGGCGCAAGCAGAAGCTGCTCAAAGACGACCAAGCGAATCTTGCGGGGGATGATGTCAGGGAGGGCCTTACTGCCGTCATCAGCATCAAGCTTACCGATCCTCAATTCGAGGGACAAACCAAGACCAAGCTTGGAAATGCCGAGGTCAAGAGCATAGTCGAAACCTTGTTTGGAGAAGCCCTGTCCCAGTACCTGGAGGAGCACCTTCCCGAAGGTAAGCGGATCGTCGAAAACTGCACCACCGCCCAACGAGCCAGGGAGGCTGCCAAGAAAGCGCGGGAGCTGGTGATCAGGAAAAACGCCTTGGACGGATCATCTTTGCCAGGCAAGCTGGCTGACTGTTCCGAACGCAACCCGGAGCTGTCGGAGATATACGTCGTCGAAGGCGAATCGGCGGGCGGGTCCGCCAAGATGGGCCGAGACCGGCGCTTCCAAGCTATATTGCCACTGAAGGGCAAGATCTTGAACGTCGAACGGGTGCTGCGGCAGCCCGACAAGATATTGGGCCATGAGGAGATTCGAGCCCTGATCGCAGCCCTCGGAGCAGGCGAAGGCGAGGAGTTCGACCTCGATAAGCTCCGCTACCACAAGGTGATCATCATGACGGATGCGGACGTCGACGGCTCCCACATCCGCACCCTGCTGCTCACCTTCTTCTTCCGGCGCATGTTGGAGCTGATCGAAACCGGGCATCTCTACATCGCTCAGCCACCTTTGTACCGGGTACAAGTTGGGAAAAATGTGAACTACGCCTTCACCGATGGTCATAAAGATAAACTGGTTACTGCGCTCAATGGAAGGCGAAGCGTTATAGTGCAGCGGTACAAGGGTCTGGGAGAAATGAACCCGGACCAGCTATGGGAAACCACCATGAACCCCGAAACGCGCACCATGCTTCAGGTTTCCATTCCAGATTCGATGGAAGCAGATGATACCTTCACCGACCTTATGGGTGATGAGGTGAAACCCCGTAAAGAGTTTATCAACACCCATGCCCGCAACGTGAAAGAACTGGACGTCTAGGCGCCTCAGAGATCTGCGGGCAGGCAGCTGAAACCGTTATCCCGTTATCCCGTTGGCCGTTTGGCTGCCGTAACCGGTTGCTGCACAGTCGGTGCTCTAGGCTTGGGCAGGTTCTTCAGCGGGAGGGCGCATGGGAATCACCGAGATGAGCAGGGCGGTCAGCCCAGTTACAATGGCAGCATAGTAGTAGATGGAGCTGTAGCCGCCCATGTGGTCGATGATAACCACCGCGATGAAGGGTGTGCCGATACCCAGCGCACCATTCAGCCCAGCAACCAACCCCACAGCCTTGGCTTCGGAGCCTCGGCTCACCATATCCAGAAGACCCGCCCGGATGATCTGTTGAAGGGTGGCGCTGAACAATCCCAACCCCGCCATGATGGGAAATAACAACCAGCTGCCACCGGCGCTAACCACCAATACGGACAGCGCCGTAGATATGATCAATCCAGGAACCAGCACCATCTTGCGCCCATACCTGTCCGAGATAGCCCCTATAACGGGCATTGCAACGATTCCCGTGCCTATGAGCAGCGCATAGTAGAAGCCCGCTTCAAACCCGGCCATCCCCAAGCCACCGTTTTCCGGCGACTCTTTCAGGTAGAAGGGCGTCCAATTGAACACAGCTTGCAACCCCAAGCTGCGCAGGATATTGGAAACCATCAAACCCACTACGATGGGGTTTCGGAGCAAGTACAGGGCATCTTTGTACTGGGCCTTGATCTTCTTTTGCTGCTCACCTTTGGTCTCTCGACCCAGGTCTTGGAGCGACCACCAGACGAAGACCGCAATCACCACAGCAGGTATGGCATAGATATAGAAGATGTGCTGCCAGATGAGTATCGTCAGCATCGCCGTGGCAACAAGGGGGCCAAGAACGGTCCCCACGTTTGCTCCCGCACCGTGCATGGAGATGGCAAAGCCGCGGCGATCAGGAAACCGCTGGGAGAGGGCAGCAGCAGAGGGCAGATGCCACAAAGTGCCGGGGATGAAAAATAGAGCCGACCCCACAACCAGGACCGCATAGTTGGGAGCTGATCCCATGATGACGAGGGCAAGGGCGGTCCAGACCATGCAGCCTGTAAGTATCAAGCCCCAGTGGGACTTCAGCATATCCACCAAGGGGCCGCCACCGAGATTGACCGCCCCGGAGCCTGCTTGCCGTACGGCAAACAAGCTGGCTGTTTGGATGGTGCCAAGACCCATGGAAGAGCTGATGTCAGGGAGGATGATGGCAAACCCTTGAGCCATCATGTGAGCAAACCCGTGCCCGACCGACATGCTTCCCAGGATGAAGTTGCGATTCTGCTTCAAGCTCCCAGAAACATTGTGCACGTCAGCTTGCAACCATACCTCCTAGGAAGCATCCTTTTGGCGGGAGTTGTGGACGGGCGCAGGGGTGCCGTTCCGACCGCCGGGCCCTCTGTGAAAGGGTGGCGGGGAAGGGTTCCTTCCGGCCCGTTCGGCTCCGAGAAGCATTTGAGGAGCTGCCGTTTACGGCAACAGCCCGCTTACTTGGTTAAGAGGATCTCAAGCACCTTTGGCAAGGCTTGCCGCGCCCGCTCCATAACTACTGAATCCTGCAAGCTGCCCACCGGGTGAGTTATGGTCGCAAAGGGATAGTTGCTGATGCCTCGAATCTTTGCGATGGACCTGCCGGTAGCTATGAAAGGCTCGGTGCAGATGGCAGCTGCGGGTTTGCCTGCTTTTTCCACTGTGATGGCATCGTGCACACTGCACGAACTGCAGGACCCTCAATCCCCGGTAGCTGTTATCACCAGATCGCACTTGTTGAGAAGCTCATCGATCACTGGGTCCGGGGCGGGCCGTGACGCATCTCCCTTGTTCAGCCGCACCGCACCCTTCAGCTGGTAGCGTTCGTCCAGCAGAGTGTAAACAGCTTCCAGCAGCTTGTCGGAGTTGCGCTTGCCATTGGCCAGCAGCCCTACCATCTTGCCGGTAAGGTCCTCGGGCCTTGGAGCTAAACTGGTCCGGACTGGAAGGGGTTCGACCGTTGGGTCCAACATCGTTATCTTCGTAGCTTCGATAACCATAATGCAGCATCCCTTTCATCAGATTGGCGGGTTGGCGCCATTATACCATCAAGGCGGCCACCCAATGTATCGGTCAGGAAATGTTTCTGGTAACGATCTCCCGGCTTACAGAAAAAGAACCAACTCCCTTCGACCAGCGGGGTATCAGCGCAGACCAAGGCCCGCCCGGCCCGCCGCCAGCCAGCAGAGCCAAAGATTCGGGGCTTTTCAGTACAGGAACCATTTCATCTTCGGAGCCGGGTGCGGGTTGTTCGCCTTTGTACACCGAAGCCCAATCCCCAGCGGTCCGGCGGGCGCGTTCATGGACGAACTCCCGGACATGGGCTTTGCTCCAGCCCGCAGCTTCGAAGAACCCTCCGTGCTCTTGGGAAACCAGTAGCAGAAGCTCTCCGTGACCATGACCAAAGCCCATCATGCTATCCACGACTCCGGTGAGCATGGCCTCTGCCGTACCGGCAGGGCGTGATTCCAGCTGGGTTGGGCCCATGGATGTGAACAGCGTTACGACGCTGGATTCGGGGGAATATCCCCGCTCCACATGCAGGGGTTCCCAAGGACTGTTGTCTTCATCTTCAGCTATGCAGTAGGTGTACTTGCCCGGATGGCCCAAGGTGGAGCGGTCGAGCACGCCTGGATGGTTTTCCAGCACGTTGATGAGCAGCAGGCGGACGGCTCGGCCAACCGTAGCATTGGCCCTCCGGTCGGGGCCGGGGCCGAAGATGTTATGGCTGCTGGCGAACCCCAAGAGGTTGCGAACAGGGCCGTTGACCACTATCAGCGGCGCCGACCCGCCGGTGCTGGCCGAACTGCCATGAAGGTTGTATTGGGGCTGGACCATGCACTCTACAGAGGCAATGACCACGGGCATGTAGTTGGGCAAACAGCCAGCCATCACGGCGTTGATAGCTACTTTCTCAGCAGTAATAACCCGTCCACGGACAGGTTCTATGCCGATAACATCCGAAGGATGACGTTCAATCACCTCAAGGAACTGCAGAACCTTATCTTCCGTGGGCGGCACCACGGGCAGACCATCGGTCCAACCCTTCAGGTAGCACAGCTCCATAGCATCTTCAGTCCCCTCCGAATCCACCCGGCTGGAGGTAAGCGCATCAGCTGCATAGGTCATATTCCGGCCATCCTTCCGTTGTTGATGGATGAACATCGTTGATTTTGGGGAGTTTGGTACCAAGATAGCGGGTTGAGGCTATGTCCCATTCTACTGTGGGGGTACATCTTGTAAAGAATAAACCTAGGCCAGCCAGACCGACTTAAGCCTGACATTGTGTATCGGGAAAGGGAATAATAGTTAGCTTATGGCATGGGTCGGCGACTGCGGTAGATAGAATGCAGGTCTTGGGACTTAATACGGAACTTGGTGCCGTGGTTACGAATCGTTCCCTTTATGTGAATGTATGCGTCGAAGTCGATGCAAATGGTGCCTTTAGCGATGGAGTCAATGAGACGGGTGGTTCGGGCTTCTGTGAGAAATTCGGCGGACTCGTACCTTACTATACGACCACGCTTGTTTCCATGGACGAGTATCAGGTTGCCAAGCTTGCGAGCGAATGCTGTTACTAGGGTATCGCGTGGCCAGTGAGGAACAATATCATCATGGCCAGTGCGTCGGACTCGAATGGAATTAGACTCGTCTATGACGGTGAATTGGTCAGACTCCCCGCAGATTGTGTGCCGAAAGCTTTGCAGACCATTGCGTCCTATCCGTCCCCATTCATTGATGATGTATCTGATGGCCAGTCCCCGTGGGTAGGGGTCTTTATGAAACAATGTAATTAGGCTGTTACCGCTGGAGTACTTGACTTCCCAAGCTCCTGCATCGGGAACATCAACGTTGGAAGTAGTCAGACCAAGAAGATGTTCCAAGTAGAGACCCGGGGCACCGGTGCCTTCAAAGCCTTGCCCTATGGGAATTTCGTGCTCACGAACCGTGAGTAGACGTCTGAGCCGTTCCCTCACCTGCTTTTCAGGAAGGGTCATATATACCTCTGTCGATGTGCTGCTATTCGTTCGTTAGCGATCTGACAATAGTTCTTCGAGATTTCCATTCCAATCCAATCGCGGCCCTGTAGCTCAGCAGCTACGGCGGTTGTGCCTGAGCCAATCATAGGGTCAAGCACGACTTGACCAGTCGTCGACTCGATACACCGTTGCGCCAGCTCCACCGGAAAAGCAGCGGGGTGGGGATTCTTGGACTCTTGGGGAATAGCCCATACGTCTCCAACAGCGTTTGCTTTGGGTGCGAGTACAAATTGGGGATTGGCTATCAGATAGATGACTTCATAGGTCGGCAGGAAATAGCCTGGGTTGAAGTTTATGCCGCCCGATCGTTTCCAGACGATGATTTGACGAACAGGGAATCCGCGAACGATCTCAGACCGGTCTTGAAGCAATCCAGCTTGGATACGCCACTTGTGGTTGTAAAATATGGCCCCCGTCGGCTTTATGATGTGCATCATGGCTTCAAGGCAATTTCTTTGCCATTCAACGTAGTCGGCGTAAGGGACCGTGTCGTCGTATTCGTCGTAGCCCTCTATCAACTTCGCTGTTGGCCATTTGCCACCACTCCCGTTCTTAAGACCATTGCCGGTACTGTTCTTAATGTTATACGGAGGGCTGGTTACTATCACGTCTACGGAGCCGACAGGCATATTCCCCATAAGTTCGATGCAGTCACCGTGGTGTACTTTGTTTAGCCATTGACTAATCTCCGCTGGATTGTTTGGGTCTACGACGGACGCCAGACCATCCGTAGGAGTAGGTTTGTTAAGTTGGTTTTTTACTTTACTCATGGGCAATCGACCCGCCAGATATAAGTCGCAGCAGACCGCCGATTAAGGGGTCGTGTTCAATGCAACTCCACTTCTGAGGCTGCCAAAGTCCTAGCTTGTCTTTATTGCGTTGAAGTGTAGGTTCGGCTGAATTTTACATTTCAGGGCTTCGCTGTTAGCATCGGTTTGCCCGCTCTTCGTGCACCCTACTATGTCTCATACCGTTTGTCTCCGAATGTTGATACCCCGCTATGGAGTATGTTAGAGAGAACGGCCCAGTTCGCCAAACGCCAAGCCACGTTGCAACGAGTTACTTGCGGGGCAACCATCGGCCTTCCTTTAAAGTTGGTCTCTCCGCACAGGGGTCGCCTTCGACCACCATCTCGTTCGTATATCAGGTGAGTCTGATTTCGCTGCAATGCTATCACTTTCGCCGTAAAAAGGACAGACGGCTTTGTCAGAAAATATCGTTCCCGCCGGTGAAAATCGTTGCGAAAGCCCAGTGGCAAAATCCCTTGTCAAGGTTTCCGCCATAGTACTGATTTGCCGGTTCCTCAATTAACGGGAGTATTCGGTCGTAGCAATCTTGCAGTTGTTGTTTTCTGCTGGTCATTGTCAGGCCTCCAGATGAAGCATCACATAGTCATTTTTCCAAGGAAGGTCGGCGATCCAACGTTGTACTTCAGCCTTTCTTTCTACGGGGATGCCCTCGCTATCAGTCCACTTGTCCATTTTCCAGTTCAGATAATGCCGACTGAACTCGACTATTCCGTCATTACACCAGGTGTAGTGGTCGCCGTCATAGTCGTCTTCTTCCTCATATTCCGGGTCGGCATCCCCCAAATCAAAGCGGGCCGTCAGGTCCACCAAGAAATCACGTACGACGCCTGTAGGTTCATCGAAATAATTGATCGTTACGACTCCTACGATCAGTCTCACCGCTCACCGCCTCCAACATCGAGTAACCTGAGTTTAACAGATATGCTTAAGAGCGGTTCTTTTAGGGGGTAGTCACCGGACATCTGTATTTTGCGCCGGAATTGTAGGTGCTTCCCGGCACCCGCATGAAAACAACCGCTCATCCGTGGTACTTGTGATGATACAAGAGACAGCTTAGGTGCGTCCACCGTATGCTGTCCCGCATCCCTACAGCAGCCTTACCATGAACACGCCCGTGATGATCGTGGCAACGGAAATCCCTTTTTGGAGCAGCACTTCACGTCTCAAGGGTTCATCCAGCAGATTTACAAGAGAACTGCTGAGGATGATGCTGTAGATGAACACGAAGAGGGGCCTGGTGGCGATGAGGGATGAGGTCAAAGAAACCGGGCCAAGGTCGGTGGCAATCAGCACCAAGGCCAATGCGAGGTTGCTGCCAAAGAGCTCAGCTACAACCAACAGGCCAATGGCTTTCTTGTCCTGAAAGGAACGAACAAAGGCGGGCAATAACTTCGGCCGGAAGAACATAAGGAATATGCAGGCCATGCCAAAGCTGCGGAGCATCAGAACATCATGCACGGGCAGCAGATTCAGGGCCGGTTTGCTGATCAGTATTCCTGTTCCAATAAATAAGCTGGCTGCCACCAAGACGGGAAGAGACCTGTTAAATCTGATGATCCCTGAGCTTACCGAACCCCTGAAGGAGATGATGCTGGCGCCTATCACAACCGCCATGATTCCTCCCCACTGTCCGGGACTGAGCGCCTCATCAAGGAAGATAACCGCCAAGATGGATACGAACACGGGGAAGGTTTGATATACAGCTACCACCCGGGATGCTTCTTCGATGCGAAAACCCAAGAATACGCACATCAGACCCGCACCCCAGATGAGCCCGGACAAATATGCCAGGAGGATGCCCTCTCCCGATTCGGGGACTCCTGCGACGGTCAGCACCGCCAGCCCCGAAATGGTGAGGAAGATGCCTTCCCAGATGAAGAAGGTGGGCAAGCTGGGGAAATGGCGGCTGAGCAGGATCCTGTCAACTATGTTGATGGCGCCGAAGATGGCAGAGCTACCGAGCGCCGCGAAGGTCCAGAGCATGCATCCCCCATCCTGCTGATGATGATCGGGCAACGGTGAGGTCCCCGGCCTTAAGAGCCAAGATAGAGCTTAACACCATCCGCGCGGCAGCATCTCAGGTTGTGCTGCGGGCTGGTGAAGTTCCCGTCTTCCCAAAACCCTGTCTGTATCTTACCCCATGGCGTGGTATGCGACTGCCATCGCCACGTGCCGGGAAGGCCGCCATCCCCGCCAGGCCGCGCCCGCCAACTGTCCTCCCGCCCCCCGCGCATTGTCCACCCGACCGCCCCATTCGTCCTCCCGCCCCCCATTTGGCATTCCGACCCCCCAATTCGTCATTCCGAACGGAGTGAGGAATCTAAGGTCTCCCTCTGAGGACTGGTCCGTTCCTACGATGAGCTGGCGTGTGAGCGTGCACCTTAGATTCTTCGTCGTGCGCTCCTCAGAATGACAATAAAGGGGGCGCTCCTCAGAATGACAGGAGGGAGGGCACTCCTCAGAATGACAATGAGGGGCACCCCCAGGGTGACAACGAGGGTGCGCATTTGTCATCCCGCCCTCCCCAATTTGTCATCCCGCCCTCCCCATTGTCATTCCGAACGGAGTGAGGAATCTAAGGTCTCCCTCTGAGGACTGGTCCATTCCTACGACGAGCTGGCGTGTGAGCATGCATCTTAGATTCTTCGTCGTGCGCTCCTCAGAATGACATAAGGGGGGGTGCTCCTCAGAATGACATAAAGGGGGAGGGCGCTCCTCAGAATGACAGGGGGGAGGGCACTCCCCAGAATGACAATGAGAAGTCCCCCTCAGGACGGCAATGAGGGGGCGCATTTGTCGTTCCGCCCTCCCCAATTTGTCATCTCGACCGCCCCATTGTCATTCCGAACGGAGTGAGGAATCTAAGGTCTCCCTCCGATGGCTGGTCCATTCCTACGACGAGCTGGCGTGTGAGCAGGCATCTTAGATTCTTCGTCGTGCGCTCCTCAGAATGACAATAAAGGGGGCGCTCCTCAGAATGACAGGGGGGAGGCTGCTCAGAATGGCAATGAAGGGAGGGCTCCCCAGAATGAGATGAAGGGGGCGCTCCTCAGAATGGCAGGGGGTAGGGCGCTCCTCAGAATGGCACTGAGGGGGGCATCCCCAAGATGACATAAAGGGAGGCTCCTCAGGATGGCATGGAGGGGACACTTCTCAGAATGACGCTAATGGGAGGAGGAGCTCCCCGGGGTGACAATGAGTGGGATCCCCTCAGGTTGATGACGAAGAGAACGCCCCCTCGGAACGCCACCGAAGGGGCGCAGGGCGACTGCCCACATTTCTCACCAAGGCCGAAGAGTTGTGGAGGGATGGTTATTTGTTGGTTTTGGGAAGGAATGGAATGAGCATATTGGCCAAGGATGCTATGTTGCGGCTCTGCACCCAGACGTGCCCGTTGCCCCGAAACTTCATCACCAGTCCTTCTCCGCCGGCGATGAGGGACCGGAGGCCGCCCACCTTGCCGATGGAATACTCCACATCGTCGGAGAAGGCGACCAGGTGGCCGGTGTCCACCACCAGTTCCTCCCCCGGAATAACTGCCACCTGCTTGATGCCGCCGTAGGAGTCGGCGAAGACCGTGCCCTTCGCACTTTCGGTATAAGCTCGCAGGAAGAACAAGCTCTCGCCGCTGAAAAAGCCGCGGAACCCTTGGAACTGCGTGTCGAGCTGCACATTGGGAGTGCAAGCGAGGAACGAGCCGGACTGGACAAACAGGGTTTCTTGAGGTTGCAGATCGAAGGGCACGATATCCCCGGGTGATGTTGGAGCCAAGCTCACCCAGCCTCCACTTGGCCCGGCGGTGAATGTGTTGACGAAGAAGGACTCGCCGCCGATCATCCGCTTCAAGCCGCCAAACAGCCCGCCTTTGCCCATGCCGGTCTGCATATCCACGCCCTGTTGGGCCACCAGCGCCCCTGGCTCTGCCTTGATTTCTTCACCTGCCGCCAACTTGACGTCCAGCAACGCATAGCTGGCGCCAAAATCAATGGAAGTTTCCATAAAATCTCCTCAATGCAAGCTCTGAGGTAGCGCCACCCGGGCTTTTCTGAGGTAGCGCCACCCGGCTTTTCCGAAGCAACACCGAGCCAGCATTGCCAAATTTACCATTTTCACCGGTTGTTGTGAAGTGGGCGCATCCCTCCCGGTCATCCTGAGCAGTGCTCCCTCCCCCCTGTCATCCTGAGGAGCACCCCCTTTTTTGTCACCCTGAGGGGTGCTTCTCCCTGTCATTCTGAGGAGCGCTTCCCCCTCTGTCATTCTGAGGAGCGCTTCCCCTCTGTCATTCTGAGGGGTGCTTCCGCCCCTGTCATTCTGAGGAGCGCACGACGAAGAATCTAAGATGCCTGCTCACCCGATGGCTCATCGTAGTAATGGACTGTCCATCAGAGGGAGACACTAGATTCCTCGCTCCGCTCGGAATGACATGGGGTGGTTCGGAATGACATGGGGTGGGGTGGAATCGCAATCTGAGGAGCACTTCCCCCTGTCACCCTGAGGGAGTGCTTCATCCTTCGCCATTCTGAGGAGTGCTTACTCCCCTGTCATTCTGAGGAGCGCACGACGAAGAATCTAAGATGCCTGCTCACCCGATGGGCCGCCGTAGTAATGGACTGGCCATCAGAGGGAGACCTTAGATTCCTCGCTCCGCTCGGAATGACAAAAAGGGGTTCGGAATGACGGTGGGGGGACCTCATCGTCGTTTTGAGGGGTGCTTCATCCTTCGCCATTCTGAGGAGCGCTTCCCCTCTGTCATTCTGAGGGAGTGCTTCCCCCCTGTCATTCTGAGGAGCGCACGACGAAGAATCTAAGATGCCTGCTCAACCGATGGGCCGCCGTAGTAACGGGCAGGCCATCAGAGGGGGATCTTAGATTCCTCGCTCCGCTCGGAATGACAAAAAGGGGTTCGGAATGACGGTGGGGGGACCTCATCGTCATTTTGAGGGGTGCTTCATCCTTCGCCATTCTGAGGAGCGCTTCCCCCCCTGTCATTCTGAGGAGCGCACGACGAAGAATCTAAGATGCCTGCTCACCCGCGGGTCGTCGTAGGAATGGACCAGTTCTTAGAGGCAGAGACTAGATTCCTCGCTCCGCTCGGAATGACAGAGGTGGTTCGGAATGACACTTCCCCCCTGTCGTTCTGAGGAGCGCACGACGAAGAATCTAAGATGCCTGCTCTCCCGATGGGCCGCCGTAGTAACGGGCAGGCCATCAGAGGGAGATGTTAGATTCCTCACTGCGTTCGGAATGACAAAAAGGGGTTCGGAATGACGGTGGGGGGACCTCATCGTCATTTTGAGGGGTGCTTCATCCTTCGCCATTCTGAGGAGCGCTTCCCCCCTGTCATTCTGAGGAGCGCACGACGAAGAATCTAAGATGCCTGCTCACCCGCGGGTCGTCGTAGGAATGGACCAGTTCTTAGAGGCAGAGACTAGATTCCTCGCTCCGCTCGGAATGACAGAGGTGGTTCGGAATGACACTTCCCCCCTGTCATTCTGAGGAGCGCACGACGAAGAATCTAAGATGCCTGCTCACCCGCGGATCATCGTAGGAATGGACCAGTCCTTAGAGGTAGACACTAGATTCCTCGCTCCGCTCGGAATGACAAGGGGGGTTTGGAATGACATGGGGTGGGGTGGAATGACATGGGGTGGTCCAGAATGACAGAGGGGGTTTGGAATGACACTTCCCCCCTGTCATTCTGAGGAGCGCACGACGAAGAATCTAAGATGCCTGCTTACCCGATGGGTCGTCGTAGGAATGGGCTGGCCATCTGAGGCAGACCTTAGATTCCTCACTCCGTTCGGAATGACAAAAAGGGGTTCGGAATGACGGCGGAGGGGGGGCCTCGTCGTCATTTTGAGGGGTGCTTCATCCTTTGCCATTCTGAGGAGTGCTCCCCCCTGTCATTCTGAGGAGTGCTCCCCCCCTCGTCATTCTGAGGCGCGCACGACGAAGAATCTAAGATGCTTGCTCACCCGATGGGTCGCCGTAGGAACGGGCTGGCCATCAGAGGGGTATCTTAGATTCCTCACTGCGTTCGGAATGACAGAGAGGATTCGGAATGACGGTGAGGGGTACGGAGTCACGACGCTCTGTTCGGGATGGCGGTAGGGGTTCGGAGGGACGACGGTTTGTTTGGGACGACGGTTTGGGGCGGGACTCAGGATTCACGGTTTTGGGGGCGGACGCCGGGATTCATCGCATGTGGGGTGAACAGGTGCGCTGGGGTAACAGTTCAGAGTTGAGGGGAAAGTAGTAGGTCACGGCATTCCAAGAGGGGGTTGAGGCCCTTGGCGCGCCATGTCCCAAAGAGGGATGCCAGGGTCATTTTGGTGTCACTGCCCTGTTTGGAGCGAGTGCCGCCGCTAATCTTACGGCTGATCACCAGGTGCCGCAGGCTTCGTTCGGCGGCGTTGTTCTCCGACGGCGCGTCTGGGTGGGACACGAAGACGAACAGCTCCTTGATGAACCGTTCTATGCGCCGGCAGAGCTTGGACTGGGGCGCGGCTTGGTCCTTGAAGAAGGGGCTGCACAGCGCCAGCAGTTCCTTCTCCAAGGTCAACTGGCGTCGCGAGGCCAGCCGGGGGCCATCGGCAGGAACGCAAGTCCTGGCCTTGGCATATACCCGCCGCACCGCACCGGCCCACTGTGCCAAGCCGAGGTCATCAGGATACCAAGCCATGAGCTCATCCATATCCCGCAGCAGGTGTGCCCAACACCGCTGCTTCAGGCCGGGGTAGTGGTTATATGCGGCGTAGAAGTCACTCACCAGCACTCCGCTGAATGCCTCTCCCAACGCCTCGTCCACCACCCCCTTGCCACGACCGCGACGCAGGAAGTACCGCTCCGTGGGAGTGCTGAAGGTCCAAACGTAGCCGTTGACTCCATCCTCACGCCAGCCGGTCTCATCTGCATGCACCACCGGAGAGCCACGAATGCGTTCCAGGGTCTCGGCCACTGCCATCCGGGCCTGTCGTGCCACACTATGAATCGTCTCCACGATGGCGCCCACGCTCAGCTTCAACCGATGCACCGTCTGAAGGTACTGCTGGATGCTCCTTATGGGCAGCCGTCCCTCCTCCCGCAGCGTCACTATCAGGCTCGCAAGGTTGATACCAAGGCGCCGAGGCCCCACTGCCAATCCCTGCAACGCACCACGGGGCACCCGCCGTTTCCGGCATAGCCCACACATTCGAGCCATGAAGACGTGCTCGACCACCTCCGCCGGAACCAACGGAAGCTCGATGACCTCACGAGTCCGCTGTACCCATCCCCCTGCCAGGCCCGTCCCCCACTCGGGGCACGACTCCAGAGCATGCACCACCTGCCGCGTGGGTTCCATTCGCTGCCGGGCAAAGCCGTGGAGACGACGCTTCCTCGATCCCTTTCTCTCCGGCTGACTCCCCTTGGCGCGCGGCTTATTGCCCGGCATCCCTGCAGACGGGCCGCCAGTACCCGGACGGGCCTCCAACTCCTTCACCCGTCGCTCCAGCTCGGCGATGATCGTCTGCTGCTTGGCAATAACCTCCAGCAGGGTCTCCCGGCTCGTGGTGCGAAGGTCCACTTCATTGTCCACCCCTCTCGTTTAACACAATCAAACGCCCCTTGCTCCGTACTCTCCACCCAGATTCCGAGCAATTCACCTCTCCAACTCTGAACAGTTACGCGCTGGGGGGTGTCCTTGACACGAAAATGGTTTGCTAGTAACATGGATGTTCGGCCAGTTCGCATGGATGAAGCCGATGGACAACCGAATAAGCAGACCCACCTTATCCAGAGTGGCTGAGGGATCGGCCCTACGAAGCCGAGCAACCGGTCGACCACTACACCCCCCCATCATCCCAGGTAGTGCGGCACGGTGCTAATTCCGGCCCCGAATAGTCGGGGGAAGATGAGGGTGGCTTACACTATATGAGCTTCTCTCACGAGAAGCTTTTTCTTTGTTATCCATATGTGATGCAGCTAAGGGCGGTGTGATGGCTGAGATAAGAGCCATAAAATGGGAAGCTGACAAGCTCAAGCTCTTGGACCAGACCAAGCTTCCTCTTGAAGTTCGTGTCTTGGAGTTGGAGAGCTATCAGCAGGTGATCGACGCGATCAGAGGGATGCAGGTCCGCGGAGCTCCCGCCATTGGGGTCGCCGCAGCTTATGGCATGGCGATGGCAGCTAGGACCATCAAGGTAGCAGACAAGGACGGATTTTTGGATGCTTTGAAGGATGTGGGCCGCAGGATCGGGCAGGCCAGACCCACTGCCGTTAACATCACATGGGGTGTGGAACGAATGCTTCGGGTTGCGGAAGGGATTTCCGACATTTACGAAGCTCCGGACATCCTCCTCAAAGAAGCTCAACAGGTCCAGCATGAAGATGAAGCGATCAATCGCCGCATGGGATCTGAGGGTAAAGAGTTAATCCCAGACGGAGGATCGGTGCTCACCCACTGCAACACAGGCGCTTTGGCGACCGCCGGCTACGGAACAGCTTTGGGAGTCATCAGGGCAAGCTGGGAAGCAGGAAACAGGTTTCAGGTTTTTGCCACCGAAACCCGCCCCTTTCTCCAAGGAGCACGGCTCACAGCTTGGGAACTGGTCCAGTTGGGAATCCCCGCCACCTTGGTGGTCGATTCTTCGGCAGGGCTCCTGATGCGCCGGGGCGAGGTGGGATGCGCCATCGTTGGAGCTGACCGGATCGCAGCCAACGGCGATGTTGCCAACAAAATAGGCACCTACCAAATAGCTGTGCTGGCAAAAGAAAATCAGCTGCCCTTCTATGTGGCTGCTCCCACCAGCACCATCGACATTACCCTCCCAACCGGCGATCAGATACCCATAGAAGAACGGCATGGCGATGAGGTTGCTACCTTCAATGGCGCCCGCACTGCCGCCCCAGGCATCGGTGTGCGCAACCCGGCCTTTGACATCACTCCCCATAGGTATATCGAAGCTATCATCACCGAAGAAGGGGTGATCAAGGAGCCCTATGAAGACAATCTGGCTGGAGCAGTAGCCCGGGCCCAAGCGGGCTTATCATGACCTATGCTCGGATCGGCATCATCGGCGGCAGCGGCTTATACGAAATGGAGGGGTTGTCCCAAGTCCAAGAGGTAGATATCGACACTCCCTTCGGCAAGCCCAGCGACAGCATCATGGTGGGTCTCCTCGGCGGTCAGCAGGTTGCTTTTCTTCCACGGCATGGCAGGGGGCATCGGATCAATCCCACCCAGCTTCCGGTGAGGGCCAACATATTTGCCCTGAAAACCTTGGGGGTGGAATGGCTTATTTCCGTCGGTGCAACCGGCAGCCTGAAAGAGGAGATGGCCCCCTTGGATCTGGTGGTGCCCGACCAGCTCATCGACCGGACCCAGCAACGGGCCAACACCTTCTTCGATGGCGTTGGGTTGGTTGCACATGTGGCCTTTGCGGACCCTTTCTGCTCGGTGTTGGGAAGCTTACTGTACAGCTGCGCCGTCGAAACCGGCGCCCAGGTCCATATGGGGGGCACCATGGTGGTGATGGAGGGGCCGGCCTTTTCCACCAATGCCGAATGTGCGGTGTACCGTTCTTGGGGCGCCGACATCATCGGAATGACAGCCCTTCCCGAAGCCAAGCTTGCTCGGGAAGCGGAGATGTGCTACGCGACCTTGGCGTGCGTCACCGATTATGATTGTTGGCGGGAAGCAACCGATGTTGTGACTGTCGAGATGGTTGTTGCCAACCTGATCAAGAACGTATCCATCTCCAAACAGGCGCTCACCAACACGGTCCCCCGTATCCCTGAAGAGCGCGGTTGCTCCTGTGCATCGGCGCTGAAGGATTCCATCATTACCGCTCCGGGGAAGATATCCGAAGAACTGAAAGAACAGCTACAACCCCTGGTGGGGAAATACCTTTAGTAAGGAGCACTGAATGCCCAGACAAGATGCTGGCGAACCTTTCTACCGTGTCGATTCAGATGAAGCTGCGCAGATGTTGGCGCAGGAAGGCGCAGGCGCAGCCATCATAGATGTCCGTCGAGATGATGAGTGGGTGTCGGGCCATGCCAGCGGAGCTGTGCACATTCCCATCGACGATCTGCTTGGACGGATGGATGAGATTCCACAGGACAAAAAACTGTTTTTCATCTGTGCCGCGGGAGTCCGCAGCGGCTTGGCGTGTGAGATGGCTGCATCAATGGGTTATCTTTCGGATAACCTGTACAACATCGAAGACGGCACCCCAACTTGGATTGAACGGAACCATCCCACCACCTACGGCGATGCTCCCTAGTGGGCCCGGCAGCTCCGAACATCTTAGAGGATTGAGGTAATACTCCGTATGTCGATTCTGGCAGTAGGATCAGTTGCTTATGATACGGTGATCACACCTTCGGGCAGTAAGGAAGATGCCCTGGGGGGTTCGGCAACTTATTTTGCCATATCCGGGGGCAAGTTCACCCAGGTGCATATAGTGGCGGTGGTGGGAGAAGATTTCAGAGACGACCATATAGAGCTTCTGCGCCGCAACCAGCTCGACATATCGGGTCTGACCACAAGCCCAGGAAAGACCTTCAGGTGGTCCGGGGAGTACCACAAAGAAGACGTGAACATCAGGACCACCTTGGACACCCAGCTGAATGTGTTTGCCGACTTCAAACCCGAGCTCAGCAGCCATCATCGGCGGCAGCCGTACCTGTTCTTGGCAAATATAGATCCTGAGATACAAGTTAGTGTGCTGGAACAAATGGAGGAACGCCCCAAGCTGGTGGCAGCGGACACCATGAACTTCTGGATCGACGGCAAGCGGGAAGCCCTTACCGAGGTGATCAAGCGGGTCGATGTGATCTTCATGGATGAAACTGAGGTCAAGATGTTTGCCGGGCCGTATATCACAGGTGCAAGCGTGACCAGGGCAGCCCGGTACCTGCTCAGCTTGGGGCCTCGCTTGGTGGTGGTGAAACGGGGAGAACATGGAGTTATCCAGTTCACCCAAGATTCTGTATTTGCTGCTCCATCCTACCCGTTGGACCATGTAACTGATCCCACAGGGGCGGGCGATTCATTCGCCGGGGGTTTCATGGGCTATATAGCAGCCAGCGGAGATTTGAGCGAGGCCGGGTTCCGTAGAGCCAGTGTGTTGGGCTCGGTGATGGGTTCCCTTGCGGTGGAGGATTTCAGCGTCGAACGTGTGAATAGGTCGAACAGAGCCGAGGTCACAGCACGGTATAGAGCATTGAGCGATATGAGTCAGTTCACCCATCTGGGAGAATCTGAAGCATTGACATGGCGGGAGGGAGTCATCTTTGGATGATCACCAAGATGGTTCCCAGCCACAAAATTCAACCCGTACAGGGAGGAGATAATTGGAGAAACTAGGAGACCGAGGGCATATCAAAGACCCGGGCTTGGCTGATGCCGGCGTTAGGCGCATCGAATGGGCAGCTCGGGAGATGCCGGTGACCAAGCTCATCGGCGAGCGATTCAAGAAGGAACGGACACTGGCTGGAGCAAGGGCTTCAGGATGTTTGCACATCACCACCGAAACCGCCAACTTGGCCCTTGCCCTGAAAAATGGTGGGGCAGAAGTGACATTGTGCGCCAGCAATCCCCTCAGCACCCAAGATGATGTGGCAGCAGCCTTGGTGGAGAGGTACGGGATACCCACCTACGCCATCAAGGGCGAGGACAATGACACCTACTACAGTCACATCTATGCTGCCTTGGATAAAAAACCGCAGATAACCTTGGATGATGGGGCAGACCTGGTTACCGCCCTGCATACCGAACGCCGGGAGATGATGGGCAACATCATAGGGGGCACCGAAGAAACCACCAGCGGCGTCATTCGCCTTGAAGCAATGGCCAAAGAAGGAAAGCTGGAATACCCCATCATCGCCGTCAACGAAGCTGACACCAAGCACTTCTTCGATAACCGGTACGGCACAGGCCAGAGCACCTTGGACGGCATCACCAGGGCTACCAATCTCCTATGGGCGGGACGCAGGGTTGTTGTGTTCGGCTACGGTTGGTGCGGGCGCGGCGTGGCAATGCGGGCGCGGGGAATGGGCTCGAATGTCACGGTGATCGAAGTCAATGCTGTGAGGGCTTTGGAAGCTATCATGGACGGTTTTACGGTGACCTCAAGTGTGGAAGCTGCCAAAACGGGCGAGGTTTTCATCACGGTTACCGGTGGGCTCAAAGCTATCGGTCAGCAGCACCTTGATGTGCTTCCCGATGGCGCCATCCTGGCCAACAGCGGCCACTTCAATGTCGAGATCGATATCCCCGCTTTGGAAGCTATGGCCGCATCACGGGAGGAAGTCCGGCCTTTTGTGGAACGGTTCCACACCAAGGATGGCAGAAACATCTACCTGCTGGCCGACGGCAGGCTGGTCAACCTGGCAGCTGCCGAGGGCCATCCGTCAGCGGTCATGGACATGAGCTTCGCCAACCAAGCTCTCAGCGTGGAGTTGCTGGTAAAAAAGAAGGGGACCCTATCCCCCGGCGTCTACCCGGTGCCCCGAGAAACCGACGATGAAGTCGGTCGTTTGAAGCTAAAGTCAATGGGCGTAAGCATAGATACTCTTTCTTCCGAGCAACAAAAATATCTGGAGAGCTGGGAAGAAGGCACTTAGTAAACAAGGAGGGCGAACCATATGGCATATTCGTTTTTGGGCCTACCATCCTACCTTCTAACCTCGGAGTCCGTGACGGAAGGTCACCCGGACAAGCTATGCGATCAGATTTCCGATGCTGTCCTGGACGCGGTACTGGAGAACGATCCCGATGGGCGAGTAGCTTGTGAAGCTTGTGTAACCAACGGTTTGGTCGTAGTGATGGGAGAGGTCACCACCGATACCTACGTAGATGTGCCGTTGATAGTCAGGGAAACCCTGAAGCAGGCTGGGTATACCAACGCTGATTACGGCATAGACTACAAAAGCTGTGGCGTCATCGTTTCGATCCAAGAGCAGTCCAAGGATATAAGCGCCGGTGTGAGCCGGTCTTTGGAGCTGAGGCACACAGGAGCCACCGGGAACAACCGGGAAGACCTCGACCGGATAGGTGCAGGTGATCAGGGCATGATGGTGGGCTTTGCCTGCAACGAAACCCCTGAGCTGATGCCCCTGACGGTGAGCTTGTCCCACAAGCTGTGTTTTAAGCTGGCGGCACTGAGAAAAGACGGGACCCTGCCTTATCTCAGACCCGATGGGAAATCCCAGGTTACGGTAGAGTATTCTTATGGAGTGCCCAAGCGGGTGGATACGGTCATAATCAGCGCTCAACATGCTCCTGATGTGGACGCCGACCAGATGGAACGGGACATCAAGGAACTGCTGATCAAGCAGGTGATCCCCGAAAACCTACTGGACGATCGGACCAAGATACTGGTCAATCCCAGCGGGCGGTTCGCCATTGGCGGACCTATGGGCGATACGGGCTTAACCGGCCGGAAGATACTCGTAGATACTTACGGCGGGATCGCCAGGCACGGCGGGGGCGCATTTTCCGGCAAGGATCCAACCAAGGTGGACAGGTCTGCCGCCTATGCTGCACGGTACGTGGCCAAAAACCTGGTGGCGGCAGGACTTGCCGACCGGGTAGAGATACAGGTCTCTTATGCAATAGGCGTCGCTCATCCCATCTCCGTGAGCGTTGAAACCTTTGGCACGGGCAAGGTGGACGATCAGATCATACAGGACCTGGCTACGCAGCACTTCGATCTTCGGCCGGGGGCTATCATTGAAGACCTGCGCCTCAAAAGGCCCGGCTACCAGAAGGTTGCCGCCTATGGCCACTTCGGTCGAGAGGATCTGGACCTTACGTGGGAGCAGACGGACAAAGCTTCCTTCCTCAGGTCTGAAGCAAATATCAGGGCCAGAGCTTAGTTCTCGACCGTCCCATCTTGTTTCTGAAGGGGCAGTATGGCTAGCAAAATCCGATTTGGCACCGACGGGTGGCGGGCTATCATTGCCGACGAGTTCACCTTCAGCAATGTCGCCCTGTGTGCCCAAGGTGTGGCCTCCTATTTGCAGCAGGAAGGAATTGCCCACAAGGGACTCGTCGTAGGTTACGACACCCGTTTTGCTTCCAGGGAGTTCGCGGAGCGAGTCGCCGAAGTGATGGCGGGGAATGACATCCCCACTTATTTGGCGTCCGCGCCGTCGCCCACACCGGCGGTAAGCTACAGCATTCTACATTATGATGCTGCAGGCGCATGTGTTATCACCGCCAGCCACAATCCTGCTGCTTGGAACGGCTTGAAGTATAAACCCAGCTACGGCGGCAGTGCTTCCCCCGAAGTGGTTGCCCGCCTTGAAGAAAATATCGATGCTGCGGAGGGAGCCAACATTCCCTTGCTAAGTCTGGAAGAAGCTCTTGGCTCGGGCTTGGTGCAGAGATTCGATCCAGCGCCAGCATACTGCGAGCAGATCGGGCGCTTGGTCGATCTGGATAGCATCTCCCAAGCAGGGCTTGATGTGGTGGTAGATGCTATGTATGGGGCGGGTGCGGGCTACCTGCCCAACATCCTCTCTGGCAGGAGTGGTCTTGGAGAGCGAACCAAGATTTCCGAGATTCATAGTGGTCCCAATCCTGCCTTTCCCGGAATCAAGCAGCCCGAACCGATAGAATCCAACCTGTCACAGCTATCCAAGCTGGTGGTGGACCAACGGGCCAGCGTGGGCATTGCCCTGGACGGCGATGCTGACCGGCTGGGGGTTGTGGATGAATCGGGGGTTTGCTTCTCTCCCTTGCAGACCTTTGCCATCTTGGCTATGTACCTGCTGGACCAAAAAAAAGAGAAGGGTGCGCTGGTAAAGTCCCTCACTTCCACCAGTATGATAGACAAGCTGGGCGAACGGTTTGGGGTGCCCGTCTTTGAAACGGCAGTGGGGTTCAAGGAGATAGGGCCGGTCATGATCCGGGAAGATGCACTGATGGGCGGGGAAGAAAGCGGTGGATACGGCTTCCGGGGCCATATTCCTGAACGGGATGGCGTACTCAGCGGTCTCCTGATATTGGAATATATGGCGAAAACCAACACCCCGCCATCCGGCCTGATGAAGTCGCTTTACGAGATGGTTGGCGAGCATCACTATCAGCGGAAAGATGTCACCTTTGCCCCTGGTCGTCGGACCCATATTCAAGCCAAGTTGGACCATACGGAATTGACCGACCTGGGCGGGATGCGTATTCTATCTTCAGATTCCATCGACGGACGCCGGTTTTTGTTCGCTGGCGGTTCATGGCTGGTGGTCCGCTTTTCAGGTACGGAACCGCTGCTCCGCATCTATGCTGAAGCTGAAAGCCCGCAGATGGTCAAAGACCTGCTTGATGGTGCGATCAGCTACCTGGGAATTTAAGGCCGCCGCTATCCAATTTGCATTTGCTGGAAGGGGTGATGCATGGTAGGCAGATCCCTTGATGACCTCGGCCTGTATTCAGATCTGGACCCTTCGGGTCTGCATCGGCGCCTGCTAGACTTTCCCGACCAGTGCCGCCGGGCTTGGAAAGAAGCCAAGGAGTTCCCACTATCCTTGAAAGCGGACGGCTGCAATCAGGTGATAGTGGCCGGGATGGGCGGTTCAGCTATAGGAGGAGACCTGCTCGCCGATCTGGCATCGATGACACCCTCGGTGCCCATCTTGGTCAATCGCAACTATCGCATCCCCTACATCCTTGACCGCAGCACCTTGGTCCTGGCTTGCAGCTACTCTGGCAACACCGAAGAGACCTTGTCCGCTTTCGACCAGGCAGCATCCCTGGATGTGCCAATTCTGGTCGTATCGGGCGGCGGCGCCTTGGGCCGGGAAGCTCAGGAGCGGTCTGTGCCCTTCTTTCGCATCGACTATGAAGGAGAGCCCAGGAGTGCGGTGGGATACAGCTTCGTGGTCCCTGCCGTCTTGCTGATGAGGTTGGGTCTGCTAAGCCCTGACAACATAGATTTCGAGGGTGCTTTCGACAGCTTGGATGCTCTCATCCCCACGCTCTGTGAGACTTCACCTTCTGTCAACAATCCGGCCAAAGAGCTGGCTACTGCTCTGCAGGACCGGTTGATAGTGGCATATGGGTCTGGCATCTACTCCAGCGCTGCCCGCAGGTGGAAGACCCAGTTCAACGAAAATTCCAAGGTGCAGGCATTCTATGAGCTTCTGCCCGAGGCGCACCACAATGCTGTGGTGGGTCTGTCGTTACCGGAAGCTGTCAGAAGCATAGCATCGGTGGTCTTGCTGGAACCACATGATCTGTCATCTCAAATGGCAAGAAGGTACGAGGTAACCAAGGAGCTTTTGGAGCGGGAATCCATACCTCACCATACCATCAGAGGCGTTGCGGGCGGTCCATTATGCCAGATGCTCACCACGACCCTCATTGGGGACTATGTCAGCTACTATCTGGCTGTGCTCCAAGGCGTTGATCCATCGCCGGTGCCCAACATCACGTACATCAGGGGAAAGCTGGAACAGCCTTCCCCCTAGTACAACCTGGGAGCGGTCATTGGCGGACAACATCGGGGCTGCTGAGCAGCAGTTGGACCGGCCAATCCGGGGTTAACGTTTGGTGTATTGGGGAGCCCGCCGAGCCCGTTTGAGGCCGTACTTCTTGCTTTCTTTTATGCGTGCATCCCGTGTAAGGAATCCGTGCTTTCTGAGGATGGCCCTATGCGTTTCGTCGAAGACGACCAGGGCCCGGGATATGCCATGACGTATAGCATCAGCTTGAGCTGAAACTCCGCCGCCTATCACTTTGGCAACCACATTGAATTTGCCCACGCTTTCGGTGGCCTTCAGGGGTTGTTGGACCGTGTTTTGCCAGGACCGCCAAGGAAAGAACTCTTCCAGGGGTTTGCTGTTGATCTGGTATTGGGCGGATGGGGAGGAGCCGCCTCCGCCGGTCACCAAGTACAGACGCACCTTAGCTATTGCGGTCTTACGTTTGCCGGTCCCGTAGTAGTATTGTTCTCGGGCATTATCCTGGACCACTATAACCTTTACCTCCCTTGGCTACTTGAAACGCCCAACATTGCACCTTCGACAGGTTGTTGAGCTTCATGGGGATGTGATTGATCTTTATAGACGTGGAGACGCCCCAGCATCTCTCTTCCTCGCTTGGTCCGCGGCAGCATTCCTCGTACAGCTAGCTCTATAACCCGTTCCGGGTGGTTTTGTATCATATCTCTCAGGATGAAGGTCTTTAGATTGCCCACATAGCCACTGTGCTTGTAGTAGGTTTTCTGTGTCATCTTACGACCTGTAACCCGAACCTTGGCTGCGTTGACCACCACCACGTAATCTCCCGTCAGGATGTGCGGGGTGTAGATAGCTTTATCCTTCCCTTGAAGCACAAGGGATATGCGGGTTGCCAGCCTGCCCAAAGTTTGACCGGTTGCGTCGACCAGGTGCCACTGAGGGTTGACGTCCCCCGGTTTGGCCATATAGGTTTTGTTACGTTTCATGGGAATCCTTATCGAAGAACAGGTTATCTTTATATTTCACCCTAATCAAGCAAAGCCCTTTGGCTGGCAGGAGAGGATGTCCTTTTAGCGTCGGCGCTTGTCCATCCAGCGCAGCTTTGACGGTCCCTACCGGGGCCCGTCCCAAGCCGATGTCAGCTAGCACTCCGTTGGTATGGCGTATCTGGTGGGGCAAAAACCCTTCGGCTTCAGAGTCTATGTAAACCAGGTCGCCTTTTCGTCGGACCGTCCACCGATCCACCCTCTTGACCGGACTCCTGCTTGGAGGAAGCGCCACGGTGAAGGCTGAGAAATCGTGGACCCCTTCCAAATTTTGCGCAGCTTCCTGCATCTTGTCCGTATCCAATGGTTTCCGTATCCAATGGACGGTGTTACGGAGTAGAGGTGCCGGCCACCGGCTGTTGAGCACGGTGTAACGGTACTGCCGGGCGGTGGCCTGCTTTCTGGCGCTGAAGCTACGCGATGTTTCGCATCCTCCTCTGATCTTTATATCTTCGGGCAAGAGCCGGTTCAGGGCATTCACGAATGTTTCCGCCGTGTACTGTGCGTTCGTCACAAAGTCAATGACCTGACCCTCAGCATGGGCACCTGCATCGGTGCGGCTGGCGCCCCTTATCCTGACATCTTCTCTTGTTAAGGTCTTCAGCGCTTTCTCCAGCTCACCTTGTATTGATGGAGCATTGGACTGCAACTGAAATCCGCTATACCTGGTCCCCTCGTATTCTATCAGTAGGGCTAGCTTGCGGTTGCCGCTCCTACTTGGTTGGTCTTCATCCTTTTCTTCCACCGCAGAGTCGTCTTTCTCCACGCCCAGCTGGGCCGGAAGGCGCGGTGTCGTTACACCAACTCTATCAGGGCCATGGGTGCAGCATCGCCTTTGCGAGACCCCAGCTTGATGAGGCGGGCGTACCCGCCCGACCGGTCGGCGTACCTTACCGCCAGATCATCTACGACCTTCCTTATAACCGGCACACTTGGAAGCTCGGAAAGCGCTATCCGGCGATGATGCAGAGACCCTTCTTTGCCGTGGGTTATCAGCTTCTCTGCCAGACGCCGCGTTTCCACAGCTTTAGCTTCCGTCGTGGTAATCCGCTCATGCCGTATCAGGTCTGCCACGAGACCGCGGAGCAGAGCTATTCGCTGGTCCTTGGGTCTGCCCAATTTCTTGCCGGCTATTCGATGCTTAACCATAGATCGTCCTAATCTTTCGAATCTTCTTTGTCATCGTCGTCATCATCGTCGACATCGTCGTCTTCGTCGTCTTCGTCGTCTTGATCGGGCTCGCCGTAAGGACGTTTCGTCCCACCGCTTATTTGGTAGGGTGGATGTCCTTCCACTTCATCCGTAGCATTGCTGTCCAAAAAAGCTTCATGCTCGTCGGTGATGAGGGAATCATCCTCTCCGCTTCCAAGAAGGGCACGGAGGCCTGAAGCTGTGGCATCGTTTATATTGTCGAATGACTGGTCTCCCTCGCCAAGTTTCTCGGATAGCATCCCGCCTTCTTGCAGCTTGCCCAGCAGTTCACCAAGGGACTTCTCACCAAAATTCCTGATATTCAGCAACTCGTCGTTGCTCATCTCCAAGACCTGCCCCACCCTGGTAATGTGAGCCCGCTTCAGGGAGTTGAGGGTTCTGGGAGAAAGGTCGAGCTTTTCGATGGGAGTTTGGTAAACCTCTGGGGACACTGTGACCGTTGGCCTTTCGGGAGCGGTATCGGTCTCTTCCCCCAAATTCGAAAAAGCGAAGAAGTGATTGACCAGTATCTCAGATGATCTGCGTACCGCATCAGCTGGGGTGATCGTTCCGTCGGTCCATACTTCCAGGACCAGCCTTTCGTAGTCGGTCACATGCCCTACGCGGGTTCGTTCCACCGCGTAGTTGACCTTCCGGACGGGGCTGAAGATGGCGTCCACAGGAAGGACTCCCACCATGGGTCCCAGCGATGCGTCGCCTTGGGGTACGGGTTGATAACCCTTCCCCGATTCGACGTTGAACTCCACCGACAAGGTCGCATCATCAGAATCCAAGGTGGCTAGGTGAAGCTCAGGGTTTACCACCTCGAAGTCGGCGGAGGTCGCTATATCTCCAGCACACACCCTGCCTTCACCGTGGATATCCAAGCGCATCTTACCCGGCCGGTCCGCCATGGAGCGGATGCGTATCCCCTTGACGTTCACCAAGAACTCCATCACCCCTTCCTTGACGTTGGGGACGGTGGAGTACTCATGAAGAACACCGTCAATCTTGACCCATGTGACGGCAGCCCCTTCCACCGAGCTCAGTAGAATACGGCGGATGGGATTGCCTATGGTGATCCCATATCCCCGCTCCAGCGGTTCGATGGCGAACTTCCCATACCTATCCCCCGTTTCCAGTACCTTGATCTCCGGGGTGGTAGTTTCTGGGCTGTGAGGAGTGATCCCCTCAGAAAGGAGTGAAATTTCCAGCATTGTTTATACTACCTCGAGTAATACTCTACGATGAGACGTGTATCGATGCTCGCGTCCAGGTCATCATCGGCAGGGAGAGTTGCCACGGTGCCCGTCATATGATCGATGTCCAGCGTCAGCCAACTGGGCACTGGGCGCTTGGGAATGCCATCTGTCAGGGCTTTGTAGAAGTCCTTTTCCTTGTGGGACTCGATCCAGGATATAACATCCCCTTGCCGAAGCATGAAGGAAGGGATGTTGGTTTTTCGTTCGTTGATAGTGAAATGACCATGAGTCACCAACTGGCGGGCTTGTCTCCGGGAGTCGGCAAAACCCAGCCGGTACACTGCGTTGTCGAACCGCCGCTCCAGCAACTCCAACAGGTATCTTCCAGTAACCCCCGGCTTTTTGAAAGCCAGTTCCATGTAGCGTCTGAACTGCTTTTCCATTACACCGTGCATATAGCGGGCTTTTTGTTTTTCTTTTAGCTGGACCCCCCGGTCGGAAACACGGCGCCTGCGCCCTGAATGGTCCCCAGGGGAAGTCCTTCTCCGTTCGATGGCACAACGGGGTGTGAAGCAGCGTTCACCCTTGAGAAAGAGCTTTTCTCCGACCCTACGACAAAGCCTACATGCTGGTCCTGTATAACGTGCCATACTACCTCCTATACCCTTCGCCGCTTGGGAGGACGGCACCCGTTATGGGGAATGTGGGTCACATCTCTTATGCTGGTGATGACCAGCCCGACCCCTTGCAGTGAGCGGATAGCTGCTTCCCTTCCTGCTCCGGGGCCGTTGATGAACACTTCTATCTGGCGAAGACCTTGGTCCATGCCGCGGCGGGCTGCCTGCTCTGCTGCTCGTTGGGCTGCGAAGGCCGTTCCTTTACGGGAACCTTTGAAGCCCACGGTGCCTGAACTGGCGGACCCGATTACCCCACCTTGTGGATCTGTGATGGTCACCAAGGTGTTGTTGAAGGTGGAATGAATATAGGCTCGTCCCCTAGGAACGACCTTTCGTTCTCTGCGCCGACTTCTTGGTCGTGCCATTAGCCTCCTTTACTTCTTCCCGCCGGTGCGGCGTCCGCGGCCAGCAACGGTCCGTCTGGGGCCCTTTCGGGTTCTGGCATTGGTGCGGGTGCGCTGTCCCCGCAGGGGAAGTCCCCTACGGTGGCGCAGTCCTCTGAAGGAACCTATCTCGATGAGTCTTCGGATGTTGCCGTTCACCTCTCGACGAAGGTCTCCTTCGACCGTGTATTCTTGGTCGATGACCTCCCGTATGCGGTTGATCTGCGCATCGGAAAGCTCTGCAATCTTCGGCCTCGGAATGCCGATGACATCTGCTCTATCCAAGATACGGATTGCAAAGGTAGGACCTACGCCATAGATGCGACGGAGGGCTGCATCTGCCCGCTTGTTATCAGGTATGTCTACACCAGCTATTCTGACCATAGCTTTCCTCCCTGAGATCAGCCCTGCCGTTGGGCGTGTCTAGGATTGGTGCATATGATGCGCACCGAACCCTTGCGCTTGATCACCCTGCACCGGTCGCACCGCGGCTTTACGGAAGCTCTAACTTTCATCTTTTGCACACCTACTTGAAACGATAGGTGATCCGCCCCCTGTTCAGGTCGTAGGGAGACAACTCCACCAAGACCCTGTCTCCCGGAAGGACACGAATGAAGTGCAGGCGAATCTTGCCCGAAACGTGGGCCAGCACTTTATGATCGTTGGGAAGCTCCACCCTGAACATGCCGTTGGGGAGGGCTTCCGTTACCGTTGCTTCTACTTCTATCGCTTCTTTTTTAGCCATGATTCTTGTTGGAACCAGTGTTCATCCCAATGGCAAGGGATGACATCTAGCCTTCTTTGGTGAGTATCTCAGCTTCTCCATCGTTGATTGCGATGGTATGTTCGAAGTGGGCAGACAAGCTTCCATCCAAGGTGACCACCGTCCAATGGTCTTCCAATATGCGGGTCTGCCAACCGCCCAGGTTTATCATTGGTTCGATCGCTATGCACATTCCTTTTCGGAGCATAGGGCCCTTGCCGCCCGGCCCATAGTTGGGTATCTGGGGGTCTTCATGCAGGAACCTGCCCACCCCATGTCCAACGTACTCCCGTACCACACCGTAGTTGCCCTGACCCTGGGCATATTCTTCGACTGCAGCCCCAATATCGCCTGTTCTGACACCGGCGACAGCTGCTTTGATCCCTGCTTCCAAGGACAAGCGGGTTACTTCGATCAGCTTCTTGGCATCATCGCTGATCTCTCCCACACCGACCGTTATGGCTGCGTCACCGATGAAACCATCGTACACTGCACCCACGTCCATCTTGATTAAATCGCCTTCCCTAAGAACGGCATCCCCAGGGATGCCGTGGACGATCTCATGGTTGATGGAGGAGCATATGGAGCCTGTGAATCCCCTGTAGCCTTTGAAGGCTGGGACCGCACCCATTTTGCGGATATTGCGTTCGGCTATGGCATCCAACTCACCGGTTTTGATTCCGGCGGCTACGGATTCCCTCAACAAAGCGAGAGTTGCCCCTACGATTTTTCCTGCGCCGCGCATCGACTCCATCTCTTGGGCGGATTTTATGGTTATCCCCCCAGAGTAGGTGGATGCTGAGTTAGATGCAGTTGTGACCTTATTGGTGTGTGTCATTGTAATATGTTTTGTTCAGGCGCTGGGAGCATTCCTTGTCTGTGAGCTTATGCCCCTTCCGATTTGTCAGTCAAACTACCATTCTACGACAGTTATCATCATTTTGAAAGAGTTTCTGCCAATCGCAGCGTCTTATGCTATTACTCTTTCCATCAGCCTTTTGCTAACATCCTCCGCTCGGCCCGTTCCTATGACCTCCACCAGCTTGCCGGTCCTGCGGTAGTATCGGATGAGCGGTTGGGTCTGCTCTTCGTAAACCTGAATCCGGACCTTTACCGCTTCGGATGCATCATCCGGCCTTACATAGAGCTCATGTCCACAACGGTCGCAAACACCTGATCGAGCGGGGTTGGCTCCGTTTGTGTTGTAGGGTGCTTGGCAGCCCCGGCAAACCAATCGGCTGCTCAAGCGCTTTATCAACTCTTCTACATCGGGTATGGTCAGGAGGACCACATGGTCGAGACTCAAGCCCAAGCTGGCGAGTTTCTCATCCAAAATTTCCGCCTGAGCGATGTTTCTCGGGAAACCATCCAGGATGAAGCCCCCTTTGTTCTTGGGTGGCAACACTTCGGTCAGGATCGTTTCGATGGTTATTTCATCGGGGACCAATAGCCCTTTATTCATGTATTCTTGGATCCTCTGGGCGATGGGGTTCCCCTCTTCTTGGTGCTGCCGAAAGAGGTCGCCGGAAGCGACATAGGGCACACCCGCCGAGTCCGCCATGGCCTTGCCCTGAGTTCCTTTGCCGGCGCCGGGCGGTCCCAACAGTATGATTCTCTTTTGGTCCTCCACTTTAATATCTTGAACCAATTCCAAATCTACCTCAGGAATCCTTCGTAGTTTCTCATAAGAAGCTGGGCCTCCAGCTGACGCAGGGTATCCAGCCCCACCCCCACGACGATCAGCAAGCTGATGCTGGGAAGGAGCAGGGCCTGAACGTCAGTTATCAGTGATGCTAAAAATGGCGCGAAAGCGATGAACCCCAAAAATATTGCTCCGCCCCAAGTGATGCGCAAGATAACTCGATTGAGATAATCTTGGGTCGGTTGCCCCGGCCGGATGCCGGGCACAAACCCGCCGTTTCGTTGCAGGTTTTCTGCCATGTTCTGTTGCTGGAACACCACCAAGGTGTAGAAGAAAGCAAAGGCGATGGTAAGTCCGCCAAAGAGCAGCCAATAGATGAAGTTTGTCGGGTCGAACACACCGACGAAGAAGTCAGCTATTGATCCCAGCCAATCGCTCCGCACTCCAACGAAATTGGCTATGGTGCCGGGCAATATCACCAAGGACGAAGCAAATATCAGGGGAATCATTCCTGCTGAGTTCACCCTTATGGGTAGATAGGTAGCCCCCGACTGGCGGTACATCCTACCTCCTCGAAAGATGCTTCGACCATACTGGACCGGAATTCGCCGGTGCCCTTCGGTGAAAATTACGATCAGCGCGATGATTCCAAAGCCAATGAATATAAGCCATATCATGCCCAAAGCATTGGTTTGATCAGTAAACTGTTGCATCAGCCCAGGAAAGCCCGCAACTATTCCGCTGAATATGATCAGCGAAATACCGTTGCCAATCCCCTTTTCGGTAATCAGCTCTCCCAACCAGACCAAGAACATGGTCCCTGCAACCAAGGATGCCAGCATCGCGACGGTGGCTACGGGATCGCCGCTGCTACCAGGTCCGGACCATACTCCATCGACCACACCAGCTTGCTGGATGAGCTGGAGCTGCCCGTAACCTTGGGCCAGCGCTATCGGCACGGTCATGAAGTGTACGATCCGGTTGATACGCTGCCGCCCCAGTTCCCCCTCTTTGGAAAGCCGTTGAAGGGGAGGGATCACCGGAGTCAAAAACTGCATGACGATGGATGATGTTATGTACGGAAAGACGCCCAAGGCAGCAATGCTGAGATTTCTGAGGGCTCCGCCGCTGAATAGGTCTAAAAAGTCCAGGAACTGGTTGGTGTCGAATAGTGCATCCAGCCGGTCTTGATTGATGCCGGGGATTGGCACCTGTGCCATGAGGCGGAACACCATCAGCATTGCCAAGGTGAACAGGATTTTGGATCGAAGGTCTGGGATACGGAAGGAATCGATCGCTGCCTTGAATAGTCGTGGAGGCCCCTCAGCCTCCCGAGTCATCATGCTCAGAGGACCTCCACCCGGCCTCCGGCTGATGCGATCTTTTCTTGAGCCGAATTGGTAAACTTGTGCGCAGACACGTTAAGCTTTACCCGGAGCTCTCCGTCCCCCAACACCTTGATGGGGTGCTTGAGGTTCTTGATGATTCCCAAGCTGACCAGGAGATCCGGCGTAACTTCCGAACCTTCAGGGATGCCGTTCAGGTCATCCAGCTTCACCAATGTGTACTGCTTCTTGAAAATATTGGTGAACCCCCGCTTCATGGGCAGCCCCTTTATGAGGGGGAGCTGACCACCTTCGTACCCGGGCCTGGGCCCGGAGCCTGAGCGGGACTTTGCGCCCTTCATACCGCGTCCACAGTAGCTGCCATGGCCGCTGGCATCGCCCCGGCCAAGCCGCTTTCTGTTTCTTCTAGCTCCCTTGGGGGGCACCACTTGGTGCTCCATCATAGCTTGTTATCCTCTTCCCTACGCCCCATTGCCTTGGGGCGGGGCGCTTTGTTCTTCCGGTTCTGCTTCGACATGCAGCATGTGGCTAACTTTGTTGACCATACCCAAGATCGTTGGACTATCTTGGTGCACCACCGTCTGATGCAATCGCCGTAGCCCCAAGGAACGGACAACGCGCCGTTGTCCTTCCGTAGAGCCGGCATAGCTTCTTCGTAGAGTGATCTTAAGACGTCCCATCACATGTTCCGATCTTCAGTAGGTTACCGGGCAGGGCGGACCGCCAGCTTGCGGCGAGCCACCTCTACTTCGGGGTCTTTGAGCTGTTTAAGGGCTTCGAGGGTAGCATAGACAACATTTATAGGGTTGCGGGAACCGAGGGATTTGGCAACCACATCCTTGACGCCCGCCAGGTCCAGGACCGCTCGGATCACACCTGCGGCTATGATGCCGGTGCCCGGCGGTGCGGGCTTGATGAGCACCAAGGCGGCGCCCTTCTTCAAGGTGGTTGCTTGGGGAATGGTGCTACCCTTCAGGGGCACCCGGATCAGGTTCTTTTTTGCAACCGCATTACCTTTTCTTACCGCATCGGGGATGGCAAGGGCTTTGCCCAGTCCTGCACCCACAACCCCTTCGCCGTCGCCCACAACGACCAGGGCGTTGAACCTCAGATGTCTACCCCCCTTGACCACCTTGGCGATCCTCCGGGTGTACACTACCTTTTCGTTCAGCGCCAGGATATTGGCATCGATCTTGGAAGCTGTAGACCTGCTTATCAAGGTTACCATTAAAAGGTGAGTCCTCCTTCTCGAGCAGCATCGGCCAGTACCTTTACACGTCCGTGGTACTTGTATCCCCCCCGGTCGAACACCACCTTGTTGATCCCCTTGGATTTAGCCCGCTGAGCGATGGCCGAACCCACCAATTTGGAGAGATCGGTCTTCTTGGCATTGGATGCCGGGGCAACGATCTCCGTTTCTTTGCTGGACGCATACGCCACCGTACACCCCACGGTATCATCAATCACCTGGGCATAAATGTGCCTCAAGCTTCGGAAGATGCATAGCCGGGGCTGTTGGGGGGTACCCGATACCTTGTTACGTACCCTCCGGTGCCTTACTATCCGCAATTTACGCGCATCTTTATCCCTAGGCATCCTGTACTCCTCTACTTCTTCCGTGCTGCGGATTTACCAGGTTTGAGTCGCAGGACTTCGCCAGCATATTTGATCCCCTTTTCCTTGTATGCGTTGGGCGGCCGCACCTTGCGAATCCGGGCTGCAACCTCGCCGACCTTTTGTTTGTCCATCCCGCTCACGTGGACCCGGTTATTGCCCTCGACGACGATGGTTACCCCTTCCAAGGGGGCGATCACGACCGGGTGGCTGTATCCGACGTTCAGTATGATCCCATCTCCCGACTGTTGCGCCCGGTACCCAACCCCCATGAGCTCCAAGGTTTTCCGGTATCCTTCGGACACTCCCGTCACAGCATTTGCCACCAAGCTGCGGGTCAGCCCATGCAGGGAACGGTGGAATTTGCGCGATGAGTACCGCTCCACAACCACCTCGGAATCTTCTACCCGAATGGTGACATCGGGGTGGACCGCTTGGACCAGCGTGCCGTTTGGCCCCGTGACCGTAACCTGGTCGTACCCTGGGGTTACCTGTACGCCAGCGGGAATGGGTATGCTCTTACGACCCACGCGGGAGAGGGTCCTTTCTTGACGTTGTGCCGTTACTTCACCAGACATAGCAGAGCAACTCCCCTCCGATACCCTTTTGCCAAGCGTCTTTTCCGGTCATTACACCGCTGGATGTTGACAGGATGGCTATGCCGAGCCCGCCGTACACCCTGGGGATTTCGCCTTTGCCGACATAAATCCTCAGCCCCGGTTTGCTGACCTTTTTGAGGCCGTTAATGGGCGTTTCTCTGTTATCGCGGTAGGTCAGGTGTATCCGTAGTTGGGGATGGGGTTGGCCGCGGAGCATATCGTAGTCGCGGATGAACCCTTCTTCCTTCAGTATCTTGGCGATGGAAATCTTTGCTTTGGACACAGGCATAGACAGATGCTCATGCTTCATTTGCTGAGCATTCCTGATTCGTGTCAGCATATCAGCTATAGGATCCGTTACCGGCATGATGTCACCTGCTTCACCAGTTCTTATTCCTTTCCCAATCAGGTCTATGAGTAGATGCGGGGTTCGAGTCCCCCCTCCACCTACCAGCTGGCTTTTCGTACCCCTGGAAGCTCGCCCACCAAGCTCAACTGTCGCATGCAGATACGGCACAGCCCGAAATAACGGATATAAGCCCGGGGCCTGCCGCAGCGGTTGCACCGGTTGTGACGGCGCACCTCGAACTTGGGTTCCCGCTTCCACTTTTCGATCTTCGATTTTTTTGCCAATCCGACTACCTCAGTTCTGTCTAACGAAGGGCATCCCCATCAGTGCAAGGAGGCGGGTTGCTTCAGCATCTGTGTTGGCCGTGGTGTTGATGGTTACCTGAAGTCCCCGGATACGTTCGATCTGCCCATAATCGATTTCAGGGAAGATTATCTGTTCACGAATACCCAAAGAGTAGTTGCCCCGTCCATCGAAGCTGGTGGATGGAACCCCCCGGAAATCCCGGATACGGGGCAGCGCCGCATTCACCAGCCGGTCCATGAACTGGTACATACGAGCGCCCCGGAGGGTGACATACATACCGATGGGGTTCCCTTCCCGCAGCTTGAATCCAGCTATGGATTTCCTGGCGCGGGTGATGATCGGCTTTTGGCCTGATATGGTGGTCAGGTCTTTGGTGGCCGTTTCCATAGCCCTGGGGTTGGTCAGAGCTTCACCAAGACCGATGTTCAGGACCACCTTTTTGAGCTTGGGCACCTGGACCACGTTTTTGTACCCGAACTCTTGGAGCATTGCGGGAACTACCTCCGACCGGTACAACTCCAACATTCGCGGCACAGTCCTGACCTGCTCCGGCTCTGGAGCCGGCGTTTCGGCCTCCGTGGCGGGAGCTTCGGCGGCAGCTTTGGTTGTTCGCCGAGTTGTGCCCGCAGCAGCTGACCTGGGGGAGCGAGCCCTTGTCCGCGGAACCTTCGCAGGCTCAGCTGGGGACGCGTCAGCCCCGCCGTCCTCGGTAGATGAGGTGGCAGGCTCCGCCGTATCAGAAACCGCTTCTGGAGGGGTTTCTTCTTCTAGTCGATTGTCTCCCTGCACCTCTGACATGCCCTTACCTTTCTACCATCTTCCAGCCGGTTTGATTTGACCCTGGTAGGTTGGCTGCACTTATTGCAGACCAACATAACATTCGACAAATGAAAGGGCGATTCCTTCTGGATTCTGCCCGCTTGTCTCACCTGGCCCGATGGGCGCGTATGCTTTACGATCAGGTTGAACCCTTCTACGGTTACCCTGTTTTTGTCGGCGTATACCTTTTCCACCTTGCCCCTGCGGCCCTTTTCTTTGCCGCCGATAACCAGCACCGTGTCGCCTTTGTGAATGTTCATCACACAACCTCCGGAGCTAGGGACACGATGCGCATATAACCTCGGTCCCTCAGTTCCCGTGCTACGGGCCCGAAGATACGGCTTCCGCGAGGATTTGTACCGGTAACCAACACCGCAGCATTGTCATCGAAGCGCACGTAGGTGCCGTCGGCCCGCCGATGGGCCTTGGCGGTACGGACTATGACCGCCCTCACCACATCTCCCTTTTTGACGGCGGCAAGGGGGGTTGCTTCTTTCACAGCGCCAACGATGATGTCGCCAATGGAAGCATATCTGCGCCGGCTGGAGCCGGGTATATTGATGCACATGATCTCTTTGGCGCCGCTGTTGTCAGCCACCACCAGACGAGAGAAGGTCTGGATCATTGTTCGTTCTCCGAATCTTCATCAGCTTCGTTGCCGATATCTTCTTCTTCTTCCATCTGTTCCATCTCGGCGGCATCTGCTTCAGCTGGGTCAGTTTCATCTTCAGCGGGTTGAGTAAGCAACCCCTCATCCAGATCGACGGGCTTCACCTCTGCAACATCGTGCCGTTCCAGTATCGACAGGACCCGCCATCGTTTGGTCTTGGAGATGGGCCGGGTTTCTTCTATGCGCACCAGGTCCCCAAGCAGACATTCATTGGTTTCATCATGGACGTAGTACTTGGATATGCGCCGCATGCTCTTTTTGTAGAGGGGGTGGCGCTGTTGCCACCTGACGGCGATCAGCGCCGTTTTGTCCATCTTGTTGCTGATGACACGGCCTACCCTGACCTTACGAAGCTCCTTGGCCATCTTAAGATACTCCTAGTTGCCGCTGACGGATGATGGTGTTGAGGCGTGCTATGTTCTTCTTGACAACCCTGATTTCAGAGGTGTTAGCCATCTGTTTCGTTGCCAATCGGAACCGGATGTTCAGCAGCTCCCTGTAAGTTTCTTGCAGGGTTTCGCTGAGCTCCCCATCGTCTAGTTCTCGTATTTCTTGGGCTCGCAATTTAGCTTGCTCCCATCAATGTCTTTAATATCTTTTGCATTGCAGCTTAACTCGCACCAGCTTCGGCGGCGCTTCCCCGGCGGACCGCCTTGGTGGCAATGGGCAGTTTGTGGGATGCCAACCTCAGGGCTTCGATGGCAACCTCTTCCCTGACCCCGCTCACCTCGAACATGATGCGGCCGGGCTTGACCACAGCCACCCAATGATCGACTGCTGCTTTCCCGCCGCCCATGCGAACCTCAGCCGGCTTCTTGCTGACCGATTTATCCGAAAACAATCGGACCCAGACATTACCGCCGCGGTGCATATGTCTGTTGATGGCAATACGCGCCGCCTCAATCTGCCGGGCTGTGATCCATGCGCATTCCATGGCTTTCAGCCCGAACTCGCCAAAGTCCACCGAGTTGCCGGACGTGGCCACACCTCTGCGGTGTCCCCGGTGCATCTTCCGGTATTTGACCCTCTTAGGTTGTAACATCGGCAGCATCCTCGGTGTGTACTGTTACCTGGATGGTTTCTATCTCTTCAGCGGTTTCTTCCGGGGGCGGGGGCAATATCTGGCCCTTGTAGATCCATACCTTGACGCCGATACGGCCCATGACTGTTTTGGCTTCGGTGATGCTGTAGTCGATATCTGCCCGTAGGGTGTGCAGGGGCAGGCGTCCATCCATCAGCTTTTCCCGCCGGGCGATCTCGGAACCGGTGATGCGCCCCTTGATGTTTATCCTGATGCCTTCAGCCCCCGCTTGCATTGCCCTCTGTGCTGCTTGGCGCATGGCTCTCCGGTAAGAAACCCTGCGCTCCAACTGATCGGAGATATTCCGGCTGACCAAGAAGGCGTTCAGCTCAGGCTGGGAGATCTCTAGTATATTGAGCTGGATGCGCCGGACGGTTAATCCTTCCAGGCGTGTTCTCAGCTTCTTGACCCGCTCGCCATCCCGTCCAATCAGGATTCCCGGTCTGGCAGAATGGACGTTGATGACGATATCCTGAGAGCCCCGGTCGATCTCGACACGAGCTATGCCGGCATTCGCAAAGTTCTCGTACTCCTTGGCAATCCCTTGGCGAAGAACCATATCCTCTGCCACCAAGGCCCTGTATTCCCTGCCCTTGGCAGCAAACCAGTGGGTCTGCCAATCTTTGACAATTCCCAGGCGAAATCCTATCGGATGGGTTTTGTGTCCCACCTAGGACACCTCCTCCGTGTTATCTACCACGACCGTAATATGGCTGGCACGCTTTTTGATGCGCCCTATCCGGCCCCTGGCCCGTGGCCTGAACCGCTTCAGAGATCGGGCTTCATCAGCAACTATCTTGACGATGACCAGGTTATCTGGGTCCATCAGCAGGTTATTTTCTGCGTTGGCTGCCGCCGACCTGACCACCTTATATACCGTCCGCGCCCAAGGGGACTGCAGCAGCTTCAAGGTGTCCAAAGCCTCTTCCACAGGCTTGCCCCGCACCAGATCCATGATGGGTTTAAGCCTCTTTTGTGAAGCCCCAACATCCTTGGCTATAGCCTTTACCTCAGGCAACTAAGGTCCTCCTTACGGTATCCGCACATGGATAATCTACCTGCGACCCGCACCGCTGCGGGGTTGGGTCGTTCTTTCAGAGCGGGCCACATGCCCTCTGAATGTGCGGGTGGGGGCGAACTCACCCAGCTTGTGGCCCACGGTGTTTTCAGTGATAAACACAGGCACATGACGCCTCCCGTCATGTACGGCGATGGTCAATCCCACCATCTCCGGCATGATGGTCGAGGCACGAGACCAAGTTCTGATGATCGTTTTTGCCCCGGACCGTTGGATGGTCATCACCTTCTTGGCCAGCTTGGGATGTATGTAGGGGCCCTTTTTGGTAGACCTGGACATCCCTTACTTCCTCCTTCGTACCATCAAGCTGCTGCTGGCTTTCTTCTTCTTGCGTGTCTTGTAACCCAAGGCCGGTTTGCCCCACGGGGTCTTGGGTCCGGGCATACCGATGGGCGAACGTCCCTCACCACCACCGTGCGGATGGTCCGGAGGGTTCATGGCAACACCGCGGACCTGGGGCCTGCGCCCCCTGTACCGGGTTTTACCAGCCTTGCCCAGCTTGATGTTCTTGTGGTCCGGGTTTCCTATTTGCCCGACGGTAGCTTGGCAGGCCACCAGCACCCGGCGCACCTCCCCGGAAGGCAGACGGATCAGCACATAAGGGTCTTCTCGTGACAGCACCTGGGCTGCCACCCCGGCGCTTCGGACAAACTGGCCTCCCCTGCCGGGAGTTATTTCCAGGTTATGGACCTGGGTGCCTGCCGGAATGTTGCGCAGGGGCAGGGTGTTTCCGGGCTTGATGTCGGCCCGGGGTCCTGATTCGATCTTGGCTCCGACCTCAAGTCCCAAGGGCGCCAGGATATAACGTCTTTCACCATCCGCATAGAGGATCAGGGCGATGCGGGCCGACCGGTTGGGATCATACTCCACCGATGCGACCTTGCCGGGGATGCCCACCTTATCCCGCTTGAAATCGATGACCCTGTACATTTGCTTGGAGCCACCGCCACGTCGCCGGGTGGTGATCCGTCCCTGGTTGTTTCTGCCGCTGGAATTATGCTGGGGACGCAACAGGGATCGTTCCGGTTTGGTCCTGGTCACCTCCTCAAAGGAGGGAAGAGCAGCATCCCGGGTTCCGGGCGTTCTGGGGTTTGGTATCTTTAACGGCACTTTCTATACCCCTTCGATGATCTGGATGCGGCTTCCTCTTTGGAGGGTGACCACAGCCTTTTTGATGTCGGGGGTCCTCTTCAGACGGGGGCCGAATCGTTTCATCTTACCCCGGTTTTTGGTGATGTTCACATCTGTGACCTTTACGTTGAAGGTCTGCTCAATTGCCTGCTTTACTTCCGTCTTGTTGGCACGGCGGTCAACCTGGAAGACATACTTGCCCTCTTCTTGACCGATGGTGCTCTTTTCTGTGATGAGGGGCTTGACGATCACTTCATTCTGTTTCATCGTTGCCATCCTCAGAACTTGTGGTGTTGCCTTTTCCGGGAGCCCAAAGGACCTCGGCCCTTCTGAGAGCATCCAGTGTGATCACCATTTTTTCCTGTTTTAGCACCTGTTCAGCGTTAAGCAACGCAACGGGAAGAGTCCATATTTTCGGCAGATTGTGGGCTGAACGGATAACGTTGATTTGAGGTTCTTCCGTGACGATCAACGCGGAGGTGTTGATCCCCAGGTTGGCGAGGATCTCAGTCATGGCTTTGCTGCGCGGCGCATCCATCGTTAGATCGTCCAGTATTATCAGCCGGTTGCGACGGACCTTTTCCGACAGAACGCACTTGAGAGCCAGGTGCCGCATCCTTTTGGGCATGTGCTTGGTGTAATCCCGGGGATGGGGGCCGAATGCAACGCCGCCATGACGCCATTGGGGAGACCGGGTGCTGCCTTGGCGGGCCCGGCCGGTGTACTTCTGCGGCCAGGGTTTCCGACCGCCGCCGGACACAAATGATCTGGTCTTGGTGTCGTGGGTGCCTTGGCGCTGGTTCTGCTGGTACATCACCAACGCTTGGTGGACAACTGACCGGTTCATAGGTACGGCAAACATGCCGTCGCTAACCTCGGCGGTGTCAACCACCTCACCCTTTCGATTTCTTACCGGTAGATCCATGCTGATTTCCTATCGGATACTGAGTAATGCCACTTGGCTTGACGGCTACTTTGTCTTCAGGATCAGAAGCAGGCTGTTGTGCGACCCCGGCAGACCACCTTTGAGCAGCAGCAGGTTTCGGTCCGTATCCACCTGCACCACCTCAATGCGCTTCACCGTGATCCGGGTGTCGCCCATGTGGCCTGACATTTTCTTGCCTTTGAACACACGGCCTGGATAGGTCGTTGCTCCGATGGAGCCGGGGGCTCTGGCCCGGTCCGACTGACCGTGGGTCCTAGGACCTCCGCTAAAACCGTGTCGCTTCATGGTTCCCTGAAACCCTTTGCCCTTGGATTTTCCTACCACATCAACCTTATCGCCAGGTTCAAACAGGTCGGCGGTGAACTGCTGACCCACATGGAGACCCTCCACCGAGTCCACCGGCATCTCCCGAAGGTGCCGGAAAGATGCTCCGCGCCCAATGTGCCCACGTTTGGGTTTATTCATCTGCTTTATGGTCCCAAAGCCCACCTGGGCAGCTTGGTAACCATCATGTTCATCGGTTTTAATCTGGGTGATGGTACATGGTCCAGCCTGCACGATGGTCACCGGGACCACCTTGCCGTCAGGCCGGAAGATCTGGCTCATACCGATCTTGGTTGCCACAATCCCTTTAATCAAACCTGCTCCTCCCGGAGGTTGGATGAACTTCGCAACTTGGGGCCATCCTGCGGCTACAGCTTGATAACAATATCGACGCCCGCCGGCAGATTGAGCCGGGTCAGAGCGTCGATGGTCTTGGACGTCGGTTCCACGATATCCACCAGCCGCTTATGGGTTCGTATCTCAAAGTGTTCCCTGGAATCCTTGTCGACATGGGGCGATCGGATGACGCAAAATCGTCGGATATGAGTTGGCAGAGGCACAGGCCCCAAGACCACCGCACCCGTACGTTCGGCTGTGTCTACGATCTGTCCAGCCGACAAGTCTAACGACTTATGATCGAATGCTTTAAGGACTATTCTTATCTTCTGGCGGTTTGTCGTCATTTCTTAATTTCTTACCTACGCGAGACTACCCTGAATTATACCCTGAACCATGCCTTCCGGTACAGCCTCATAGTCACGGAATTCCATGGTGTAGCTGGCCCTGCCTTGGGTTACCGAACGCAACGTGGTCGTGTACGCAAAGGTCTCGCCCAAGGGTATGCTAACCCGAACCACCTGAATCCCTTCATGGCCTTCAATGTTCTTTATCTGGGCCCGGCGGGAGCTCAGGTCACCCAGCACATCGCCAAGGAAATCCCCAGGGGTGACGACCTCCATATCCATTATCGGCTCCAAGATACGGGGACGCGCCTTTCTGACCCCATCCCTGAACGCAATGGAGCCCGCTGCCTTGAAAGCGAGCTCCGATGAGTCCACCGTATGGAAGGTGCCATCGTACAAGGTTACCTTGATATCCACAATGGGGTAGCCTGCCAAGGGGCCGTTGGTCACCGCTTCCTTGACCCCTGCCTGAACGGCGGGGATGTACTCCCTGGGTATCGAACCGCCTTCTATACGGTTTTCGAACTTAAATCCCTCGCCGGCTTCTGTTGGTTCTATTTCCAACCAGACGTGGCCGTACTGACCTCGTCCGCCCGACTGGCGAATGAACCGGCCCTCGGACTTGACGGCGATGGTGATTGCTTCCCGGTAAGACACCTTGGGCCTGCCAACGTTGGCTCCCACGTGAAATTCCCGGCGAATCCTGTCAACCAGCACTTCCAGATGTAACTCACCCATGCCAGAGATCACGGTCTGGCCCGTTTCTTTGTTGTATTCCACCAAGAATGTGGGGTCTTCGTCAGTCAGCTTATCAAGAGCTGCCGACAGCTTATCTTGGTCCGCTTTGGTGATGGGTTCAATGGCGACCGCCAAGACCGGAGATGGGAACTTGGGAGGTTCCAGGATAACAGGCGCTTCCCGGGTGCAGATGGTGTCGCCTGTGAAGGTGTTCTTCAGCCCCACAGCAGCGCAGATATTGCCCGCTCCGACCTCTTCGATCTCTTCTCTGCGGTTGGCGTGCATCTGTAGAACCCTGCCCATCCGCTCTCGAATATCTTTGGTGACATTGACCACCGATTCACCGGATTTAACAGTCCCGGAATACACTCTCAGATACACCAACCTGCCAACAAAAGGATCGGTGGTGACCTTGAATGCCAGGGCGGACATCGGACTATCTTCCCGGGGCTCCCGGATAACCTCTTGCCCGTTATGGGGCAACGTGGCGATAACGGGAGGAACATCGCTGGGAGAAGGAAGGTATTTGATGATGCAATCGATCAAAGGATGGACGCCTCGTCCGGTGGGAGCAGTCCCGCAGATCACAGGAATAAGCTTTCCGGCGATGGTGGCTTTGCGCAAGGCGGCCATCAGATCGTCGGAATCGATGGTTTCGCCTTCCAGGTACCGGATCATAAGAGCATCGTCGGTCTCTACGATCTTCTCGGTCATGGCATCCCGGTGCAACCGGTAATCTTCTTCGTAGCGTTCCGGGATGGGTTCTTCATCCGGGGCCATACCATTGTTGTCTTGGTACACAAAGGCCCGGCCCTGCATCAGGTCCACCACGCCCCGGAAGGAATCATCCTCCACGATGGGCAGCTGTATGGGGATGGCATTGGCTTTCAGGCGGTGCCGGATGGTTTCGATGGTGCGGTCGAAGCTGGCCCCCACCCGGTCCATCTTGTTGACGAAGCAGATCCTGGGGACCGCGTACTTATCAGCTTGTCTCCACACCGTCTCCGACTGGGGTTGAACGCCTGCGACAGCATCCAGAACCACGATGCCGCCATCCAACACTCGCAGGCTGCGTTCCACTTCTGCCGTAAAGTCCACATGGCCGGGGGTGTCTATGATGTTGACCCTGTATCCATCCCAGTAGCAGGTAGTCGCTGCGGCGGTGATGGTGATGCCCCGCTCCTTTTCTTGGGGCATCCAGTCCATGACGGTGGTGCCTTCATCCACATCCCCGACCCGATGTATTCGGCCCGCAAGGAATAGCACCCTTTCGGTGACGGTAGTTTTACCGGCATCAATGTGGGCGATGAAGCCTATATTGCGTATTTTGTCTATAGGGAAATTATCAGGCATAGTTAACTACTGTTGAAGATGCTGGTCTCGTTGCAAGATACCGCAGCGGAAACAGGAGGCTACATGCTACCACCTGTAGTGGACGAAAGCTCTGTTAGCTTCGGCCATCCGGTGCAGTTCTTCCCGTCGGCGCACCGCAGCGCCCTCACCCCTGGAAGCATCCGTGAGTTCAGCTGCCAGCTTCCGCATCATGGGCATACCTTTGCGGGACCTGGCAGACCTGATCAGCCATCTCATGGCAAGGGCCTCGCTGCGATTGGCACGTAGCTCGGTAGGAATCTGGTAGGTTGCTCCGCCCACCCTCCTGGGCTTGACCTCCAAGAGAGGGGTTGAGTTCTTCAATGCCTGCTGGAACACTTCCAAGGGTTCCCGTCTGGCACTTTGTTCCACCAGGTCCATAGCCCCGTACACCACCCGCTCGGCGGTACTCTTCTTACCCCACTTCATCACCTTATTGATGAAGCGGGCCAATTCAGGACTATTATATTTGGAGTCGGGAGGCACAATGCGCCTCTCGGCCCTCCGTCGTCTGGACATAGCTTCCTGATCCTTTAGATAGGTGGGGTGGGACCGTGGGACCGAAGCTTCGGGGCCATCTAGCGGCCTCTTGCTTTGGTTGAGCCGTACTTGCTCCGTCCCCGCCTGCGATCACTGACCCCTTCACAATCAAGGGCGCCACGGACCACATGATAACGAACGCCCGGCAGATCCTTAACCCTGCCTCCCCTGAGGAGCACGACCGAGTGCTCTTGGAGGTTGTGGCCCTCCCCGCCGATGTAGGCGGTCACCTCGAAACCGTTGGTGAGGCGCACCCTGGCTATCTTGCGCAGGGCGGAATTGGGCTTTTTAGGCGTCATGGTTCGTACCTGAACGCAAACTCCCCGGCGTTGCGGCGCACCTAGTCCCCAGGTGACCCGGTTTCGCAGAGAATTCTGGAGCCAGTGCATAGCAGGAGCCTTGGTCTTCTTGTGGACCCTCTGACGGCCCTTCCTCACCAGCTGGTTTACGGTTGGCATATTTCTTCCTTTGCCAAGTGTTGGCACTAGCAGAAGAGTCTATCAACAAACCCCGTGAGTGTCAACAACCAGTGCTTGTCGTAACCGTTCAGCCTCCATGAGTTGAATCATGGTCCTTCCCAGGTTGTCGTTCCGAACCTCCTAATGTCATTCCGAGTGAAGCGAGGAATCTAAGGTCTGCCTCTGAGGACTGGTCCATTACCACGACGATCCAGCGTGGTCCAGGCATCTTAGATTCTTCGTCGTGCGCTCCTCAGAATGACAATGAGGGGGCGCTCCTCACAATGACCGGGGAGGGGGCACCATTGCCATTCCGAGTCCCCCTTCATGTCATTCCGAATGCCCCTTTATGTCATTCCGAACGTAGTGAGGAATCTAAGGTCTCCCCCAGAGGACTGGTCCATTACTACGACGATCCAGCGTGGTACAGGCATCTTAGATTCTTCGTCGTGCGCTCCTCAGAATGACAATGAGGGGGCGCTCCTCAGAGGGACGATTTCTTATAGTCATTCCGAAGGGTGCCCCCATTGTCATTCCGAACCTCCTAATGTCATTCCGACTGACCCCGTTTTCATTCCGAACCTCCTACATGTCATTCCGAGCGGAGCGAGGAATCTAAGATGCTGCCACGAAGGCTTGGTCCCTTCCTACGACGAGCCATCGGGTGAGCCAGCATTTTAGATTCTTCGTCGTGCGCTCCTCAGAATGACAATGAGGGGGCACTCCTCACAATGACTGGGATGGGGCACTCCTCAGAATGACAATGAGGGGGTGCTCCTCACAATGACCGTCCCAAGTTGTCACTCCGAATCGCCAATGCCATTCCGAGCCCACACCGCCATTCCGCGGCCCCTCGACTGCCGTTCCCAGCCCCCTCATGTCATTCCGAGCCCCCACTGTCATTCCGACTGACCCCATTGTCATTCCGAACGTAGTGAGGAATCTAAGGTCTCCCTCAGAGGACTGGTCCATTACTACGACGATCCAGCGTGGTCCAGGCATCTTAGATTCTTCGTCGTGCGCTCCTCAGAATGACAATGAGGGGGCGCTCCTCAGAATGACAATGAGGGGGCACTCCTCACAATGACTGGGATGGGGCACTCCTCAGAATGACAATGAGGGGGCGCTCCTCACAATGACCGGGGAGGGGGCACCATTGCCATTCCGACTGACCCCATTGTCATTCCGAATGCCCCTTTATGTCATTCCGAACGTAGTGAGGAATCTAAGGTCTCCCTCAGAGGACTGGTCCATTACTACGACGATCCAGCGTGGTACAGGCATTTTAGATTCTTCGTCGTGCGCTCCTCAGAATGACAATAAGGGGACGCTCCTCAGAATGACAATGAGGGGGCACTCCTCAGAATGACAATGAGGGGGCACTCCTCAGGATGACAATGAGGGGGCGCGCTCCTCAGGATGACAGTGAGGGCGCGCGCTCCCCAGAATTACAGGGGGGGTGTCATTCCGAATGCCCCTTTATGTCATTCCGAGTGAAGCGAGGAATCTAAGGTCTCCCTCAGAGGACTGGTCCATTACTACGACGATCCAGCGTGGTCCAAGCATCTTAGATTCTTCGTCGTGCGCTCCTCAGAATGACAATAAGGGGGCGCTCCTCAGAGGGACAACGAGGGGGCGCTCCTCAGAATGGCGGTGAAGGGGGGAATGCTCGGAATGACGAGGACGGGAGGGGCTTCTCAGAATGACAGCAAGGGAAGGACTGTTACCTTCATTTCTCACCAAGTCTGAACGGGCGCTCTTCCCGGATTTAGCGTTGAGTCTCGACCGGTAACGTGGGTGAGACGGTAAGGCTCGGGAAGCGGCTGGGCGCCGGTGAGGCTCGGGGAGCGGGTGGGATGGTGAGGATCGGGGAGCGGCTGGGCGCCGGTGTGGGCTTATGGGAATCGCACGTTGAATTGGGACGGGTCCTGGCCTACGTGTTCGATGATGATTCTGGAGTTTCTAACTTGGTGGAGAGAGGTGAAGTCGCGATTAAGGTACAGCTCTCCGATCTTTCTGTGCTTCATGGCCCTGCCATTGGGATGAGTGGGAGTCGTTGCCAGCAAATGACTATTCCCGTGGCTGATGGGGCAGTGGGCCGCGGTTAGAAGGCCCTGATCCATGAGCCAGCGTACAACAGACGTGGCAATGTCGAACCAATGCTTTATGTCAGCGCGCGAGTTGTCAGGAAACAGAATCTCGGACGGCGGGGGGTTATTTTTGCTCGGGACCGGTTTCAGGGTTGTCAGTGGCTGCAAGCCCGGTTTGGGGGGAATGGGCGGGGGTGGCGGCATTGGGGGCGGGTCGATGGGTCGAGGATCATTGGGGATAGTCTGAGCGGCGGTTAGGCACGCTACGGGGGTTTGCCCTGGGCGAACGGACCCGTCAGCTACGCTGGGCCTCCAGAGCGCCAACGCTTGGAGGCAGACTTCTGCCGCGGATCGCCCCTTCAGGTCGAAGGCAACCACCATTTTGTCAATGAGCGGGACCTGTTTGTGTGTTTCGTAGATCTCCCAGCGTCGACCGTCGGTCACTGCGAAGTACTTGGTTCCCCCTTCAAGGCAGTATTGGATTCCCTGAGAAACCGCACCACGAAGAGGCTCATCCAACTTCTTGGCTTCAACCATCATCACGGGCTTGCCATTGTCCAGCAGGGCGTAATCAGCGCGGCCAACGCCTGAGGTGTACTCAGGTATCACCAAGTGCGGGTCGGCAGTGTCCCAGCCCAGTTCACGCAACAGCGGGTCGATGAGTGCGTAGCGGGTCTGCATCTCGTTGTGGCGCAGAGCGTCAGCGTGGACGTCGATGAGTTTTCTGAGGGTTTCGACAAGCGTAAGCAGGCTTTCCATGGGCATGTGGGCGTCACCTGTTCCCAGCGTGTTGGCTGGCGGTATTATAGCATGTCGCGTTCTGGGCCGTCGCAGATCCGCTACCTGGTTGACGATGCGGTTGGGTTCCATAGCTGAATTGGTCTTTTTCGGCAAATTACGCTTTCACCCGGTAGGCTGAAAGGAAAGTAGCCATGTTCGAGACCGAATTGCCTACGGAATAGAATGGTGGGTTCGGTTTAGGGATAGTGTGAATAAGTCCCCTTGGATGCGGAGGATGGACGTGAAACCCGCCCCTACAGAGGGGCGAGGTTCCCGCCTTCGCGGGAATGATGGGCTTCAGGCGACGGGAATGACAGGCTTCAGGCGGCGGGAATGACGGGATTCAGGCGAGTTGTTCAGAGGTTCGGTGTAGGTTCGGAACCGTTGCGGCGACTGCGTTTGTTTGCCAACTTCATATGGGTCTGCTATACTCGTGGCGGCGCTTAGTAGGCTTCATTTTGCTAGGATTCGGAAGCTTGGAGTACCACCCCGTCAGGCGCATGTTCCAGGGCATTGGAGGCCACAGCGACATCTGGTATCTAGGAGGCTAGGAAGTGGCTTTCGAGGAAAAAACCCTGGTGTGCCGGGAGTGCGGGGCGTCATTTGCCTTTACCGAAGGTGAGCAGGAGTTCTACCAGAGCCGGGGGCTCATGCACGAGCCCGCTCGTTGCCCAACCTGCCGGTCGGCGCGGCGAAGGACCGGATTCCGCTCGGACCAGCCCAGGACCATGTACCCGGCAACCTGCGCTTCTTGTGGCAGAGAAACCGAAGTACCGTTCCAGCCAAGACAAGGCAGACCTGTCTACTGCAACGACTGCTTCAGGTCTGTTAAATCATCTGAGACTTTCTAAGCTCGGCTGTTCCCCACCCCACCACCACCTTCCCCATCGCAACCGGGGCACCCCGCGCGACGCGCTAGGAGGCGCCTGGTGCATGTCGGCGTATGTCGAGTAATACTAAGGTTGCCCGCCTGCCGCAACCTCAAAGAAAAGAGGAGCATCTCCCGCTCCGTCAACTCGCGGGTCCGGGCAAAATTCAACGTCGCTATCTCCGAGGTGGATGATGTTGAGCTCTGGCAGAAACTGACATTGGGCATCGCCTGCGTCAGCAACGACCAAGCCTACGCCAACGGGATTCTTTCCAATGTCGTCGAATACATCGAAAGCTCCCGACCCGATCTGGAGCTTTTGGACTATGAACTGGAGCTGCTCTCAGGTATCTGAGCGAGCTTATGGATGCCACAGCTTTCTTAAAGGCGCTTGAATCAGCCCCGTGGTACCGCCGGCAGATCAGCTCTGTAGAAACCATTCCTCCCAGAGATGCTTTCCCAGGCGAGCTGGAAGAACCCCTGCATCCCGGCCTGCGTTCTGCCTTGGAAAGCAGGCAGTTGTGGCCCTTGTACCTTCATCAAGCTGAGGCGGTCAACGGGCTCCGGGCGGGCCAAAATGTTGTTGTAGCTACGCCGGCAGCCAGCGGGAAGAGCATGTGCTACCATCTCCCGGTAATCGACTCCATCCTCACCGAACGTTCCAACAGGGCCCTCTACATCTACCCCAGCAAAGCCCTGACCCAAGACCAGCTAAGTTCCCTGAACCATCTGACTGAGGACCTTCCTGTTCAAGGGGCTATATTCGATGGCGACACCCCGTTCTATGAACGGTCTGGGATCAAACGCTCCGCCCAGATATTGCTCACCAACCCGGATATGCTTCATCGGGGAATCCTGCCAAATCACCAAACATGGTCCCGGCTGCTGCGTTCCCTGCGGTACGTCGTATTGGATGAAGCCCACATGTACCGGGGGGTGTTCGGTTCTCATATAGCCAATGTGGTCCGCCGTTTGCGCCGCCTGTGCAGCCGGTACGGCAGCTCCCCTCAGTTCATTCTTTGTTCAGCCACCATCGGCAACCCCGGCGAACTGGCGGAGCAGCTAACCGGATTGCCCTTTATGGTGGTCAACGGAGATGGAGCGCCCTCCGGCGGGAAGAGATTTGCTTTTTGGAATCCTCCCCTATTGGATGCCAACCCAGCTTTCGGTTCCACTAAAGACAGCGCATCGGGGCCACCAGCTTACAGTCCTAGCTTTCGAGACAGCTTGCAGCCAGCCCGGCGTAGCGCCAACACGGAAGCTGCCAACCTGCTGGTAGCATTGGTCAGTTCCAACATCAGGACGTTGGCATTCGTCAGGACCCGCAGGGTGGCGGAGCTTGTGTACATGTACGCTAGAGATATGCTGGATGATATGGAGCCGCCCTTGGGCAACAAGATAAGCCCCTATAGAGCCAGCTACCTTGCAGAAGACCGGCGGGCTATTGAAAGGGCATTGTTCAACGGCGACCTGATCGGTGTGGCGGCGACCAACGCACTTGAGCTGGGCATCGACGTCGGAACACTGGATGCGACCATCATTACCGGTTATCCCGGAAGCATCAGCAGCACCTGGCAACAGGCGGGAAGGAGCGGACGGCGGGGGGAAGAGTCCTTATCGGTGTTCATCGCCCGGGATAATCCCTTGGACCAGTATTTTGTCAACCATCCTGAAACTTTCTTTGGACGCCCTTCAGAAACGGCCCTGCTTTCGCCGGGCAACCGGCATATCATGCAACCCCATCTGTTGTGCGCAGCTTACGAGCTGCCCCTTACTGGCGCTGATGCTGAGCTTTTTGGTCCTGATCTGATCGTGCATCTTGAGTACCTGATGAAGTGCGGCTCTTTAAGGTACAACGAGGGCAGGTGGCACATCTCCCCTGCTTCGCCCTACCCGGCGGAGACGGTTAACATACGGTCCGCTTCCTCCAATAACTATGTTGTTGTGGAAGGTGGTTCGGGGAACATCTTGGAAACGGTGGAAGAAGCATCCGCACTGTTGCAGCTTCACCCGGGCGCCGTTTATCTTCACCAAGGTCAGTCCTATCTCGTGGAAGAACTGGACTTGGAATCAAGGACTGCCATCGTGGCTCTTAACGATGGTTCGTACTACACCCAAGCCAGGGAAACCACCGATATCGCCATCAATAAGATAATCGAGTCCAAGGTTGCCGGCGGAGTTGGGGTGTGGTTGGGGGATGTGGAGGTTACCAACCATATTTTGGGCTACAAAAAGCGGGCGCCAATGACCGAACAGGTGATTGGCGATGAACCCTTGGACCTACCCCCGAGGCGTTTCAACACAGTTGCCTTCTGGTTCGATGTTCCCCAGAAGTTCGTCGACCGGTGCCGCGGGGGACGGTTGGACCTGGCAGGAGGTCTTCATGCCGCGGAACATGCTGCAATCGGGGTGTTGCCCCTGTTTGCCCTATGCGACCGCAATGATATCGGCGGGGTCTCCACCCCGCTTCATCCCGACACCGATAAACCCCAGATATTCATTTATGATGGGCATCCGGGAGGAATCGGCATTGCAGAACGCGGGTTCAAGATAGTTGATGCCCTCTGGGAAGCCACATTGTCGGTGATCTCCGAATGTGTCTGCGAGTCGGGTTGTCCCAGCTGCATTCAATCTCCGAAGTGCGGCAACAACAACCATCCTTTGGACAAAGATGTTGCCGGCGACCTGCTAAGTGCACTGTGCGGAGGTGGTTAGGGATAGTCTGAATAAGTCCCCTTGGATGCGGAGGATGGCCGTGAAACCCGTCCCTACAGGGGGGCGAGGTTCCCGCATTCGCGGGAATGACAGTCTTGGGGCCGCAGGGATGACGGTCTTGGGGCCGCGGGGATGACGGTCTTGGGGCCGCGGGGATGACGGTCTTGGGGCCGCGGGAATGACGGGCTTCAGGCGAGTTGTGCGGAGATGTTTAGCTGCCCTGTGGCAATGAAGCCAAGAACTCGGCGATCACCTGATAGTATGCCTCACCGCCTGCCAGGTAGGTGTCGGAGTGGCCGGCTCCGGGAACCGTGTAGAACCTCTTTGGCCCGCTCGCAGCATCATACAGCTTGCGTCCTTGTTCCAGCGGCACCGTGTCATCGTCCTCGCCATGGATCACCAGAGTTGGACATGTTAGATTGGCAATCCTTGGGACGGAGTTGTACTTGTGCCGGACCAGCAGATGTACGGGCAGCCGGGGCATGGCAAGCTTGGCCATATCTTGAGCAGAAGAAAAAGCGCCTTCCACGATCAGGCCATAGGGTGGATGCTGGGTAGCCAGCCAGATTGCCAAGGCAGCCCCCAAGGATGATCCGAAGTAGACCGCTTTATCTGGGTCGACATCAGGCCGCCCCAGCACATGGTCCAGCGCAGCCCGGGCATCCAGATAGGTCCCCCGCTCGGTGGGCTTGCCCGCACTTAGACCATAGCCCCTATAATCGAAGAGGAAGTTGTTGATCCGCAAGCGGCTGCGAACCATCATGGCATGTTCCAGAGAATAGCTGATGTTCCCGCCGTTGCCGTGGAACCAAATCCAGGTGATCTCCCCGCCGCCGGGGAGGCGCCAGCCATGCAATTTCACAGCATCAGACGACTGAAACCATACCTCTTCGAATGTCACACCATATTCGGCTGGTGTGCTTGCAAGTTCCTTCCGGGGAAAGAAGAAATACCTGCTTTCGATCAAAGCTCCTTCTTACGAAACGCAGCCCAAGCCCCGACGGTGAACAGGGCGATGCAGCCCAAGGCCACCGGGAAGGATTCCCAGCCGGTATTAAGCCTTGCCCCGTCGGTGGTGATACCGCTGACATTCTGGGCCCACTCCACAGTATTTATCGGCCAGTAAGCTTGGGTGTGCGGTATTTGGCTCAACGGCACTTGGATGATATACAAAACCAAGGTAACTCCGCCAGCCAACAACTGGCGACTGAACATTCCGCTCCAGAAGAAGGCGACGGAACTGATATAGAGGAAATAAACGCCGGTGATGCCCATGAATATGAAAAAGCGGACAGGATCGTAGTAGTTGATCAGGATAAGGGTCAGCAGGTACATGACAACGGAACCCAAGATTAAACCAAGGTAAACGGACAACCCCGTTCCGATGAACCGGGCACATACAAAGGCAGCCCTTGAAACCGGTTTGCTCAGCACCATCCCTGCGGTTCCAGAAGCCCGTTCGTTGGCGAGTGCACCCATCCCGATGATGATGGATATAATGGTGCCCAAGAAAGCTATGGTAAACCCGTAGGCAAGCAATAGACCTTCGGCGTAACCTGCATCTCGATCTTGGTTGTTAAACAAAGTTATGATAAATGGGATCACAACGATCAGTGCCGCCACCGCAGCAAAGAAAACTGTGACGCCGATGAAGTTCCACGTTCGCCGCTGTTCCAGCAGCTCCTTTTTGATGAGCACCCAGAAGCCGGTCATAAGCTCTGCTCCTCTTCCTCCACCAGTTTCATAAAAACATCTTCCAAGCTGGCTGATCTTAGCTCATAACGAAGCAGGGTCAGTTTGCTTTCGTAGACCAAGCGCGGCAGCTCCACCTTGGCGACATCGAGGTTTGATACATCTACCGTGAAGAGATGCCGGTCACCCAGCTTCTCCCCTCTCATGGATGTCAGCCATTCTTTGCCGGCTAGCAGCGCCGCCATAGGTGCAGGATCTTCTTCGAACTCTATTTGAAAACCGGGTTGGCGCTGTGTGGAACGTATTTCGTCGATGGTCCCGCTGGTCACCAAACGACCCCGGTTGATGATCGCCACATGGTCGCACACGCGCTCAACGTCGGTCAGGATGTGCGTGGAAACGAACACAGTTGTTGTGCCCTTCAGAGCTGCAATGGTCTCCAACATATCCCGCCGACCCATGGGGTCCAAGGCTGAAGCTGGCTCATCCAAAAACAGCACTTGCGGTTTGTGAATGAGGGCTTGAGCCAAGCCCAAGCGCTGCTGCATTCCCCTAGAGTAGCCTTTTATCTGCCGGTCTGCAGCATCGGCAAGATTAACCTGTTCAAGCAGTTGGTCTGCCCTCTGCTTGGTTTCAGTCCCCTTTATGCCGTATATGGCGGCGACGAAATGCAAGAATTCTCTGCCCGTCATCCATTTATAGAATGCAGGTGATTCAGGAAGATATCCGACCTTCGAACGCAGATGCAACGGCTTGTCGGAAACATCTTCGCCATCCACCCACATCTGCCCGGAGGTGGGATTGGTCAGTCCTGTGAGCAACCGGAGAGTGGTTGTCTTACCAGCTCCGTTGGGGCCCAAAAAACCGAAGGCTGTACCTTGTTCAACCGACACATTCAGGCTGTCGACTGCCTTCAGTCCACCGAAGGTTTTGGAAAGCGCTTCGCATCGTATGGCTTCCATCGTTCTTCTCTTTCATCTGTTGCAGGTTAGCGCCCCTTCCACTGGGGTGGACGTTTTTCGGCAAAGGCCAGCGGGCCTTCCTTGGAATCTTCGCTTTGGAGAAGCTGGTTGTACATATTGTACGTCAGGACGGAGGCGGATTGGGTGCTCATATCCAACCCCCGGTAAGCCAGCTCCTTGAAGTACCTCAGGGACAGAGGTGCGTTGGAGCAGATCTTGGAAGCCATCTCCATTGTTTCATCCATCAGGGTTCCTCCGGAGACCACCTTGTTCACAAAGCCTATTTCGTAAGCCCGGTGTGCGGTGATGGGTTCGCCGGTCAGGACCAGCTCCATCGTTGCCGCCAAGGACAGGACCTTCGGCAGCGTCACCGCAAAGGGAGGTAGGAGGCCAACCCGGGGTTCGGTGATGCCCAACTTCGCATCTTCGGCTGCAATACGAATGTCGCAGAGCTGGGCGATGGACCAGCCACCCGCCAGCGCATAGCCGTTTATCGCTGCGATTAAAGGTTTCCAGGTTTGTGGCCACATGAAGGGGCGCTCCGGCGACATGCTGGCTTGGGCATGAGCTTGGACCCCGGCTGCATTATCTTCCGCTCGCTCCTTCAGGTCCCTGCCAGCACAAAAAGCGCGCCCGGCGCCGGTGATGATAGCCACCCTGGCATCATCATCCTGGTCGTACTTCATGATAGCTCCGCCCAGCTCGCTGCGCAGATGGCGGTCTATGGAGTTGAGGGCGTTGGGGCGGTTCAAGGTGATGAGGACTATCTGGTCCTGCTTTTCGTAGAGGACGTTGGTTCCAGGCTCTGCGAACTCCATGGATGTCATAGATTTCCTCCAGGTGAGGTTCTGATATGCCTTGATCCGGCTCGTTTGAGCTTCATGCGTAGGGGCCCAAGTACATCCCGCCCAGAACATGAACGTGCCCGTGTTCTTGACTCTGCATAGCATCGGGTCCGAAGTTGGATAGCACACGAAATCCGTTGGGACAGAACTTGGCCCCCACTTCAACCACAACTTGACCGACCTTATCTATCATACCCTTCTCCCACAGCTCCAGTTGGCCCATGTGGTCTTTCGGCATCACCAGCAGCATCACCGGGACCCAGGTCAGGACGTTGGATATCGCTATTACATGATCATCTTCGAAGTGGATGGTCCCCGGCTTTTCCTTTGCTGCTATATCGCAGAATATGCAACCCGGTTTTCGTGCCATGTGTAAACGGACCTCTCGATAAACTTGATGTACGTGGGATTGGTACAGGGCCGCAACCGCAGAACAGTCGCTCTTGTCGATGCTGCGATGCTACGGCTCTACAGGTCTTGAGGAATGAAGGTTCGCTGCCCATTCTGGGACGAAAGGGTGGCTGATTTGAGGTTGATGCCGTGGCAGAACACCACGGTCCAGTTATCTTGGTATGCCTCCTCCAAGATAGCTCGTTTTTCCACCACGGTGCCGCTGGGATGCACATCCCAGCCGGTGGTGTAGGCAAGGGACAGATGGTCCGATGTGGGTATCATATCTCCAGGATATATGATGGGCCCGTCATGCGATTCGATCCATACCATCTGGTGTCCGGAAGTGTGCCCCCCGGTGGGTTGAAGGCGCACCCCCGGCACTATCTCCGTGATTCCATCCACAAGCTCCAGCTGTCCAGCTTCTTCCAAGGGCAGGAAATCTTCCGGTAGATAAGCCTCCGCGTTACGCTCATTGGTATGAGTGGCTTCATACCAATCATTTTTCTGGACCAAGTAGGTTGCTTTGGGGAAGGTGGGCGTTGCTTTTTCACCAGACGACCACCTGGTGCACCCCCCTGCATGGTCGAAGTGCAGATGGGATAGGACGACTATGTCTATCTTGTCTGTGCCAAGCCCCAGGACCTGCAGATCCCTGACCAGCTCGCCAGCTTTCATCACATACAGGTTTTTTCGATCAACCGGATGCTTGGTGCCCAGCCCGGTATCCACCAGGATGTTCTTGTCGGAAGCCGTGATCAGAACGCAGTTTATTTCTGCCAGTACCCGGTTCCTATTGTCAGGAGGATTGAAGCCGCCCCATGTGGTTCTGGGGATAGGGCCGTACATGGCGGCTCCATCCATGCGAAGGGTGCCGTCTCTGAGGACATGGGATTCCGGGGTTCCCGATGACATGGCCAACTGAATATACGGGCCTCTAGTATTTCATGTCAACAGAAAATGGAACCTATTTTCTGCTATCGGGCGCTGTGGGCAAGACCGTTGAATAAGGGGCCGGTTCGTGCTGCGTCAGCCCAGCATATGAGCCAGCGCCGTAGATTCTTCGTCGTGCCCTCCTCAGAATGACAATAGGGAGCGCTGCTCAGAATGACAACGAGGGGGCCGCTCTCCTCAGAATGACAGCAATGGGGGCGCGCTCCTCAGAATGACAATAAGGGAGGCGCTCCTCACAATAACAATAGGGGAGACATCATTCCCCCCCCCCCCCCCCCCCCCCCCCCCCCCCCCCCCCGCATTGTCATTCCGAACCCCCCCACATTGTCATACCGAACCCCCCCACATTGTCATACCGACCCCCCCCACTGTCATACCGAACCCCCCCACATTGTCATTCCGAACGGAGTGAGGAATCTAAGATCTCCCTCTGATGGCCAGTCCACTACTACGACAACCCATCAGGTGAGCCAGCACCTTAGATTCTTCGTCGTGCGCTCCTCAGAATGACGGGGGAGGGGGCGCTCCTCAGAACGACAACAAGGGCGCGCTCCTCAGAACGACAACAAGGGAGGCACTCCTCACAATAACAATAGGGGAGGCGTTATTCCGAACCCCCTACTGTCACGCCGAGCCTTCCACTGTCATACCGCCCCCCTACTTTGTCATTCCGAACTCCCCCATTGTCATTCCGAACGGAGTGAGGAATCTAAGATCTCCCTCTGATGGCCAGTCCACTACTACGACAACCCACCAGGTGAGCCAGCATCTTAGATTCTTCGTCGTGCGCTCCTCAGAATGACGGGGGAGGGGGCGCTCCTCAGAATGACGGGGGAGGGGGCGCTCCTCAGAATGACAACAAGGGTGGTGCTCCTCAGAATGACAACAGGGGGGGTGCTCCTCAGAATGACAACTGGGGGTGCTCTTCTCAGAATGACGAAAATGGGGGCACTCCTCAGAATGACAGTAAGGGAGGCGCTGCTCAGAATAACAATAGGGGAGGCGTCATTCCGAACCTCCCACATTGTCATTCCGAATCCCCCTACTTTGTCATTCCGACCCCCTACTTTATCATTCCGAACTCCCCCATTGTCATTCCGAACGGAGTGAGGAATTTAAGATGCCGGCGCTAAGTCTTGGTCCATTCCTACGGCGACCCATCAGGTGAGCCAGCATCTTAGATTCTTCGTCGTGCGCTCCTCAGAATGACAATGAGGGGGTGCGCTTCTCAGAATGACAACAGGGGAGGGGGGCCATTGAGAATGACAGAGGGAAGGGGGGCTATTGAGAATGACAGAGGGGAGGGGGCCATTGAGAATGACAGAGGGGAGGGGGCCATTGAGAATGACAGAGGGGAGGGGGTACGTCGCAGAATGATGGCAAAGGGGGAGGGGGGAGGGGTCAGCTCGGGCGGGGGTTGGAGCGACTTAACACCCTTTGCAGAAGGACCTATTTGTGCCGGCTTCCCCTGCGCTCGGGTTGGAGCTTGGGATCGTAGTACCGATAATCCGGAGCTTCTATTTCGATGTTATTGACGATCGTAGCATCGTTGAGTCGAGATGTGATGGAATCGCTGAACGGGTATTTGTCCTCGGTGCAGGCTGTGATCACCGTCGGCAGGCGGGCATTATGCCGGTGGACGATGATCTGGTACAGCTTCTCTTTAGCCCACGCTGTGTTGCTCTCCGCCCCCAGATCATCCAAGATCAAAAGCGGAGACTTTTTCATCTGCTCGAACCGTTCATCGTAAGCCACCCGGCTGTCGGGGGCGAAGGAAGACCTTAGGTGGTCCAGCAGCGCCGGCACGAAGGCAAATGTTACCCCCTCACCCCGCTCCAAGCGCTCGTTGACGATGGATACCGCCAGATGGGTCTTTCCGCAGCCGGTGCCTCCAGTCAGAAATAGCCAGCCTTTTGGCTCTCTCGAAATATTCTGTGCAGCCCGAAAAGCAGCATCCAAGGTCTCCTGTTGGCGGGGGCCGGCATTCAATCCATGAACATCGAACGTGTCGAATCTCATCCGACTCCGTATCTCAGGCTCCAGACCCCCGAAGTCATGAAAGGAAGATGCTTCACCCGACCCCAAGGAGTAGATTCGAGATAGCTGGGAAGACTGAAGACGAGATAGCAGCCCTTCATCAAGGTTGGTTAGCTTGCCGCGAAGGGTTATTACCGTTGGCAGTTCGGTGTTGAACCGGTGGTTGAAAACTTGAAACAGCTTTTCTTGAGCCCAAGGTGTGCTGCTTTGTACGCCCAGATCATCCAGTATTAAGACGGGAACCTCTTTGACCTGCTGGAACAGGTCGTCGTAACCCACCGCCGAATCAGGGCTATAGGTTGTTCGCAGGTGGTCCAAGAGATCAGGAACACTCATGAAGAACACCGTATGGCCGCTTTCGATACAGCTGTTGGCGATGGCGGCAGCCAAATGGGTCTTTCCTGAGCTGCTCGGCCCTGTCAATACCAACCAACCTTGAGGGTCCTCAGCAAAACCACGAGCCGCTTCCACAGCTTCGTTGAAGGACCGGCGGTAATCAGGGTCGGTGGAATGACCGGCAGGACGAGCGCCTGCGAAGGTCATGCGCCTGAGCGGGCCCAGGTTGCTGTACCTGTGCATGTAGTCTATGGTCCGGTCTCGAATGTCCTGTTCTTGGCAACGGCATGGAAACACCTCGCCAAAGTCAGGATGGCCTATGTGAGCCCTCTTGCTGATCCAGCCTGTCCCACGGCAGAATGAGCATCTCGGCTCATCAGATTCAGTATCTTGGGGAAGAAGGTCCCCGCTTCTTCCGATGTTCGCTGAAACCGACCTTTGCAGTATGTCTTTCAGGCTTTCCATCACCTTTTCCTTCGACACTCCAACGTTTTAGAACAGCTTCGATGTACCGCCAGTTCCGTTTATTGTTTACACAAGCAACCTCGAAAGCTTCTTTGATCCAACGCTCAGTGTAATCTTCTTCTGCTTTTTTGAGCTGTTCTGCCACGAGGGGAGTCAAGAGACCGATGTTTTCTTCATAGAGTTGGAATATGTTGGGTTGGTCCGCTGGCCCACTGGGCGGCACACGTCTCGTATCTTGCAAGCCGCCGCCTCCGGCGCCATCCCTTTGAAGAGTTTTCAATGTTCGACGGCCGGGGGCATCGTTCAGGACATAAGCTTCTTGGGGTTTGGGACCTTCTCCAATTCGGCAGCACAGGAATGTACCCCGTTCTACTCCCTGCTGTAACCCTCGCAGGATGGTTTCGTCTGCTCTGAGGCCCGGGGACTCGAAGCTCCGATACAAGACCGGGTCTGTGATGAATTCGTCGGCGGTCAGGTAGCGCGCGTTGCTCTTCTTCTCGCGCAGCAGCAGGAAAGCCCGCAAGGTGCACTTCAGCTCAGCCGGGTCTGTGATCTCCTCCAGAAGGCTGCTGAGAACAAGGTTCGGAACAGGAGTGCATAATGCACCCGATGGGAAACCGGCGCCGGCCATCCTAGAACTCCTCCAGATCGAAGGGGGCAGATTCGAAACGCACCAGGTGGTCGCGGAAAAGGAGCTTCACCACCCCGACGGGCCCGTGGCGATGCTTGGCTACAATAAGCTCGGCGACGTTCTTGGGAAATGGTTTGCCCGGGTAGCGCCCAGCCCACTCATCTTCCGAGTAATAAACGTCATCCCGGTAGATGAACATCACCACATCGGCATCCTGCTCAATGCTTCCGCTTTCCCGCAGGTCCGAAAGCTGGGGCCGGTGAGAGGTGCGCATTTCAACCGCCCGGTTGAGCTGGGAAACCGCCAACACAGGAACATGCAGATCCCGGGCGAGCCCCTTCATGGACCGGGTAATCTCGCTCATCTCTTGGGCGCGGTTATCTCCACGGGCATTTGTTTGTTGGATGATCTGGAGGTAATCGATCACCAGCAGGTCCAACCCGCGTTCCATAGCCAACCGTCGAGCTTTGCTGCGCATCTCGACGATCCCCTGAAGGGGTGTGTCGTCTATGTATATCGGCAATTCCGACAAGGAGCCGATGCAGTTTATGATCGCCCTTTCTTGAGCATCGGTGTAGAGACCCAGCCTGAGGCGCTGGGCATCCACCTCGGATTCGCTGGACACCATTCTCATGGCCAACTGGTCCCGGCTCATCTCCAAGCTGTAGATGCCGACGGTGTTACCGGATTTGGCGGCATTCATGGAGACGTTTATGGCGAGGGTGCTCTTTCCCAAGCTGGGCCGGGCTGCCAAAACGACCATATCCGACCGGTGAAGCCCACCCAACAGCTCATCGACAGAAGGGAATCCTGTCATGACAGGCGATGTTGTCCGGTCCGCAGGGTCGCCTATAGCTGCCCGTTCTTCCAGGTACTGGTCGAAAATCTCCCGGACCGACACAAAATCTCGGGAAGGTTGCCCCGTCCGTACACGAAATAAGGTTTCTTCTGCCTTGCTTAGGGTGGCATCCACATCGGCGGTGTCCTCATAGCCGATGGCGGCGATCTTGCTGCCCGCATCGATCAGGTGACGCATCGTCGCGGTCCTGTTTACGATCCGCCCGTAGTGTTCAATGTGCACCGAGGTGGGAACGCTGGCCACCATGTGGCTCAGGTAGGCTGCTCCGCCGATCTGCTCCAACTTGTTATCCAAGTTGAGCTGACGGGATACCGTGATCTGATTGATCGCTTCACCCCTTCGAAAGATCGCTATACATGCTTCGTAGCACGCGCGATTCTTTTCCCTGTAGAAGTCGGTGGTCTTTAGGAAAGACAGCACCTGCAAGATCGATTCGCCATCGACGAGGATGGAACCGACCACCGCTTCTTCAGCTTGTATATCGTGGGGTAGGAGCTTCTCTTCCAGCATTCTATAGCTCTTGGGTTTCCGCCGTTACGATGATGGTGACCTGGATACCGGGCGCCAGGTTGAGGATGATCTCATGTTCCCCAGGTTCACGAATGGGTTGAACGGTATCTATCAGCTTACGGTCTATTTCACGGCCCGTCGATTCGGTCAGTTGTTGGGCGATCTGGGTTGGGGTGATGGCGCCATAATACTGGCCTGCAGGTGTGACCCTGGCAGCCACCGTTATGTTGGTGCCGTCCAAGGAAGCTGCCAGATCTTCCCATCGATTCGTTTCGCGCATACGGCGTTCATCACCCGTTTGTTTGATTCGCTCGATCCGTTTCATACCTTCGGAAGTGGCTGCTTCGGCTAACTTCTGGGGTATCAGGTAGTTGCGGGCATAGCCGTCCTTTACATTTTTGACGTCGCCCGCATGGGCCAGGGTGGACACATCTTGAAGAAAAATAACCCTCACGTTAGGTACTCCATGTATATCGAATTTTGCATCGGCAACTGTAGTGCCAGCCGGAATTTTAGGACATGCGTTACGGTAAATTATAACTGATGGGTTAGCCGGGGGGAAAGGATTTTCTTTCCGCCTAGGGGTAAGCCCCAAGGTCGTCCAAGCCCGACAGCCATGCTTGCTCCAAATCTGCCAAGGGAAGGTCGATATATCCTGGGATTGTCAGTTGTTGCCCAGACTGAGTGTATCCCAAGATGGTCCAAGGCACATTCAGCTCATCAGCTAGAACTTTCAGGCTGTTGAGATGGTCCGGTTCGATGGAAACGACGATGCGAGACTGACGTTCGCCAAACAGGGCAGCATCCCACCGGCCAAGGATGTCGAAACTCCCTCTGAAGCCGATGTGATTGGCGAAACATGCTTCTGCCAATGCCACAGCTAGCCCCCCTTCGGAGCAGTCGTGGGCGCTTCTGATCAGACCCTCGTTTATGGTCCGGCGGCACAGTTGTTGCACGCATTTCTCCAACCTGAGGTCCAAGAGGGGTCTGCCCACCACCTTGTTGTGGAAGCGTTCAAGGTACTCGCTTCCTGAAAGGTCCCGTGCCCTGCCCCGTACGTCCCCAACCCCCAGAAGAGCCACCATCAGACCCTCAGCATCGAAACCGGAGCACACGTGCAATGCCACATCTTCCAGAAGACCCAAAGCCCCGATTACGGGCGTAGGATATATCGCTGTGTCCTCGGCGCCGTTGTACAAGCTGACATTTCCGCTGACGACCGGCACCTCCAGCGCCCGGCAAGCTCTGGCTATGCCCCGAATACACTGTTCCATCTGGTAATAGATCTCCGGGTCTTCAGGGTTGCCAAAGTTGAGGCAATCGGTGAGAGCCAGCGGTTCCGCCCCAGTGCACGAAAGGTTTCGGCATGATTCGGCGACCGCAGCAGCGCCGCCTCTGTAGGGGTCAAGGTAACAGTAGCGGCTGTTGCCGTCGGTACAAAGGGCTATTCCTTTGGTTGTGCCCCTGATGCGAAGTACCGCCGCATCGCCTCCAGGGGCGACCACCGTGTTGGTCTGCACCTGACTATCATACTGCCGGTAAACCGTACCTTTGCTGGCGATGTTGGCAGAAGATATAGTTCCGAGAAGAACATCCCCCGGGCTTGCCCCGGGCATCGGTAAGCTTCCCATTGGATACGCTTGGGCGGCACGTTGCCGTTCCGGCAGCTTGCCCGTGAATCTGTACTTGGGCGGGCTGGTCAGAAGCTCTATGGGAGGTTGAGCAACGAGGGTGTCGCCATCGTATATCCGGGCTTGGGGAGACTTTGTGACCTTGCCTATCTCGGAGCAAGCTATATCCCACTCACTAAATATGGCTTCGATTGCGCCCTTGCTGGATGGGTCGACCATGAGAAGCATACGTTCTTGGGATTCGGAGAGCATCACCTCGTAAGCATTCATGTTCAGTTCCCGGCGGGGCACCTTCGCCGTATCCACATCTATTCCGGCCTTGCTCCGGGATGCTGATTCGATAGCAGCCGAGGTCAACCCGGCAGCCCCCAGATCCTGCATGCCTTTCAGATGCCCCGAAGCGGATGCTTCCAAGCAAGCTTCGATGAGGATTTTCTCCAAGAAGGGATTTCCGACCTGGACGGTAGGCCGCATTTCCCGATCATCTTCGAAGGTACGGGAAGCAAGCCCAGATGCGCCATGAATGCCGTCCCTTCCTGTGTCCGCCCCTGCCAGAAGCAGCAGGTTGCCTTCATCTCCCACCGCAGATCGGACCAAGCGGCCCTTTTCTATCAACCCTACGCAAAGCGCATTGACCAAGGGATTGTTAGAGTAAGAAGGCGAAAAACACACCTCGCCGCCAACGTTGGGGATGCCTATGCAGTTGCCGTACCAAGATATCCCGGCCACCACCCCGTTGAACAAGTGGCGGTTGTGGGGGTCATCCAATGGACCGAATCGCAGTGAGTTCAGGAGGGCGATGGGCCTGGCGCCCATTGCCAAGATATCCCGGACGATGCCGCCAACTCCTGTGGCTGCTCCTTGAAAAGGTTCTACAGCTGAAGGATGATTATGGGATTCTATCTTGAAGACAATGGCGAGGCCGTCGCCGATGTCGATGGCCCCGGCGTTCTCTTCGCCGGGAGGCAGCAGTACGCGGGGGCTGCGCGAAGGCAGCAACGAAAGCAGCGCCCGGGAATGTTTGTAGCCGCAATGCTCGCTCCACAGCGACCCGAACATCCCCAACTCCACTGGGTTGGGTTCCCTGCCCAGACCCTCGACGATGCGCCGGTATTCTGCTTCGCTGAGGGCGATCTCATCCAAGGTCTCCTTGCTGATGGTCATAGCGGCTTCGAGCTCTCCCTCGCGAAGCTCTCAGCCAGAGACCTGAACAGTACGCTGCCGTCAGTTCCTCCCAGCATCGGTTCGCAGCATCTTTCAGGGTGAGGCATCATTCCCAGTACGTTGCCCGCTTCGTTGATGATCCCGGCGATGTTGTTCAAGGAACCGTTGGGGTTGGCGGCAGATGTAATATCACCCACGGGGGATGAGTACCTGAACGCCACCTGCCCGTTCTGCTCCAGCCCCTGCAATGTGTCCGGGTGAGCATAGTAGTTGCCTTCGCCGTGGGAAATTGGGATGCGGAGCACATCTCCGGTCTTGGATGCCCTTGTGAAGGGAGTATCATCCCGCTCCACCAGAAGGTGCGTCCATTGGCACCTATATTCAAGGTGGATGTTGGGCCTCAGAACCCCTGGAAGCAGGCCGGATTCGCATAGAATCTGGAAGCCGTTGCATATCCCGAACACCAAGCCCCCATTTGCAGCATAACGGCGGATTGGCTCCATGATGGGCGAGAGGGTAGCCAAAGCTCCAGCGCGCAGGTAATCGCCATAAGAAAAGCCTCCGGGCAGCAGGAGACAATCATAGCTTTCCAATGCGGTGCGGGTATCTTTGTGCCAGAGATAGTCGGCAGATTCGCCCAAGGTCGTTTTTATCGCATGATAGCAGTCTCGGTCGCTCCATGTGCCAGGGAAGACTACTATGCCAAAACGCATGGTGCTAAGCTAATATCCCCTGAGTTCAGTAGTAAAGATGGCTGGGGTCTCACGAACTGCGAGGCTGCTTGAGGGATGCTGTTTCGCGGTAGCTGCTCCAGCCCGAACGGGCGAGGTTGCTAAGAAGGGCAAGGAACGCTAGCTGTTACGCCGGCTCTTGCGACGCTTGGCGGCTTCCTTCTTCTTGCGCCGGACGCTGGGCGGCTCGAAGTGCTGCCTGCGACGGATCTCAGATAGGATCCCGTCCTGCTGGACGCGCTTGTTAAATCGCTTAAGAAGGCTCTCGAAGGTCTCGCCCTCAGCTAGCCGAACGGTTGACACCCTGCACACTCCGGTAATTGGGCTCAATACAAGAACGTCGCTATTATACCTGCCCAGTTACAAAGCGTCAACATCAAGGCACGAACGCAACCGCTAATCAGCGCAACCGTTAATCAAGGTATGAACGTAATCGTTAATCAACGTATGAATGTAATCGTTAATCGCCGTAACCATTAATCAACGTATGAATGTAATCGTTAATCAGGGTATGAATGTAACAGTTCATCAGAGTATGCGTGTAATCGTTCATCAGGGTATGAGTGTAATCGTTCAGTCTTGGTGAGTCGAAGCTTGAGGCTCGCCCCCCCGTCATCATCCCGAACGCCCCCCGTTGTCATTCCGAACGCCCCCCGTTGTCATTCCGAACGCCCCCAATGTCATCTCGAATGCCCCCAATGTCATCCCGAACGCCCCCAATGTCATCCCGAATGCCCCCCGTTGTCATTCCGAACGAAGTGAGGAATCTAAAATCTCCCCCTGATGGCCGTTCATTCCTCCGACGACCACGCGTGTGTCCAGCACCTTAGATTCTTCGTCGTGCGCTCCTCAGAATGACAACAGGGGTACGGTGCTCCTCAGAATGACGGGGGAGGGAGTGTCATCCCGAATGCCCCCCGTTGTCATTCCGAACGGAGTGAGGAATCTAAAATCCCACTCTGATGGCTAGGGCCTGTTCACGCTATTACACAGTGGTCGCACGGGAAAACGGAGGGAGTGTGTCACGTCCAGATGCTTTGGGAAGAGAAGGGTTCACCGAAATCAGATTGCATGGCGCAGCCATACCCTCGGATTTCGTTGAACATTATGTGTATCATGGCTTATTCATCCATTATTGTGTGAACACTCCCTAGTCCATTATTACGACGAGCCATCGCATGAGCATGCACCTTAGATTCTTCGTCGTGCGCTCCTCACAATGACGGGGGAGGAGGCACCTTCCCGAACCCCCCTGTGATCATCCCGAACGCCCCCCGTTGTCATTCCAAACCCCCACCTGTCATTCCGAACGAAGTGAGGAATCTAAAATCCCCCTCTGATGGCCAGTCCATTACTACGACGAGCCATCGCATGAGCAGGCATCTTAGATTCTTCGTCGTGCGCTCCTCAGAATGACAGGGGAGGGGTCGTCATCCCGAACGCCCCCCGTTGTCATTCCAAACCCCCACGTGTCATTCCGAACGAAGTGAGGAATCTAAAATCCCCCTCTGATGGCCAGTCCATTACTACGACGAGCCATCGCATGAGCAGGCATCTTAGATTCTTCGTCGTGCGCTCCTCAGAATGACAGGGGAGGGGTCGTCATCCCGAACGCCCCCCGTTGTCATTCCAAACCCCCACGTGTCATTCCGAACGAAGTGAGGAATCTAAAATCCCCCTCTGATGGCCAGTCCATTACTACGACGAGCCATCGCATGAGCAGGCATCTTAGATTCTTCGTCGTGCGCTCCTCAGAATGACAGGGGAGGGGTCGTCATCCCGAACGTCCCTCCGTTGTCATCCCGAACGGCCCCCGTTGTCATTCCGAACGGAGTGAGGAATCTAAAGTCTCCCTCTGATGGCCAGTCCATTACTACGACTAGCCATCGGGTGAGCAGGCATCTTAGATTCTTCGTCGTGTGCTCCTCAGAATGACGGGGGAGGGGGCACTCCTCAGAATGACGGGGGAGGGGGCACTCCTCAGAATGATGGGGGAGGGGGTGCTCCTCAGAATGACGGGAGAGGGGGCACTCCTCAGAATGACAACAGTGGGAGGGGGTACTCTTCAGAATGACGGGGAGGGGAGTGTCATCCTGAACGCCCCTTTTGTAATTCCGAATGCCCCGTTGTCATTCCGAACGGAGTGAGGAATCTAAAGTCTCCCTCTTATGGCCAGACCATTACTACGACGAGCCATCGGGGGAGGGGGCACTCCTTAGAGTGGCAATGAGGGGGAGGGGGCGCTCCTTAAGATGGCAGTGAGGGGGAGGGCGTTCTGGGCTTGGCTTATTTGAGCGCTTCGGTTTTGGGGGCTACGGCTATTGGGTGATCTTGAACCGGTAGCCCACGTTCCAGATGGTTTCGATGAAGGAGTGGCCTGCGATTTCGATCTTGGAACGAAGCCGCCGTATGTGCACATCAACGGTTCTGGTGCCGCCGAAGTAATCATAGCCCCAAACCTGGCGCAACAGATCATCGCGAGTGTATACACGACCGGGATTTGTAGCTAGCAGCACCAGCAACTGATATTCTTTGTAGGTCAGCACCACCCGTCGTCCAGAAACGCTCACCTCGTACTTCGCAAGGTCGATTACCAGATCGCGCGTCCTGACAACCTCTTGGGAATCCGGCTCCTTGGCCCTTATCATCGCCCACTCGATGCGCTTCACCAGCTCTTGGGATGTGTAGGGATGAACTATGAAATCATCCACCGACGAGCTTGGCACATACCTGTCCAACCCCCTTGCGGAGACCACGCCAAGCACGGGCAAGCGGGAGTCTTGGCAGAAGCTGATGGCTCGGCTCATCTGTTCATGGGTCAGGTTCTCAACATCCAGCAGCACACCTTCGGATTCCAGAGCTTCCCGGCCGTTGCGGCTGTCGTAGAGATGGGTTTCATCACATGATATGTAGCTGAGACCTTCTCCGTCCAATGCCCAAGGAATGGAACTATGGTCTATCTGTGGTCCTGAAATTACGAGTAAGCGGTACACCCCGTATCTCCATGTAGCTTCAGCGGGGAAAGGTAAAAGCCCAGCACAGCCGAAGGTTCTACTACCATTATATCCGGTACGTCTACACAGGTGTTGCAGCTTCGCACCTTCTCAGTTATACTCCCCGAAACATTTCTAAGAATAGTCTGAATAAGTCCCCTTGGATGCGGAGGATGGACGTGAAACCCGTCCCTACAGAGGGGCGAGGTTCCCGCCTTCGCGGGAATGACGGGCTTGGGGCGGCGGGAATGACGGGCTTCAGGCGAGTTGTTCAGAGGTTCCCTAAAATCCCCTTTACTTCTGCAACCAACCCAGCCCGCTGGGTAGACAGATACACTTGGTCAGAGCAGCCGTAACCACCGTGGGTCAACGTAAAGAGGCGCCATGAGCACACTGACTTTGCCAAAGGGCCCCAATGACATCAGAAACCTGATCAGGTCCGGAGAATGGCGCGGTGTCACCTCGGGCGCCGCCCCCGGACATGTCCAAGCCAACATAGCCATCCTGCCCAAGGATGTAGCCTTCGATTTCCTGCTCTTCTGCCAGCGAAACCCGAAACCGTGCCCGGTGCTTGAGGTGCTGGAACCGGGCTGCTACGAACCAAAGCACATGGCGCCCGGAGCCGACCTGCGAACCGACATACCCCGGTGCCGGATCTTCGAAAACGGTGAGCTTGTCGGGGAACAAGAAGATGTGACAGCCTTCTGGCGGGATGATCTGGTCTCCTTCCTCTTGGGTTGCAGCTTTTCCTTCGAAGCTGCTTTGATAAACGCAGGAATTCCCCTGCGGCATATAGACCAGGGCAAGAACGTCGCAATGTATGTGACCAGCATCGAAACCACCTCGGCCGGGGTGTTCTCTGGGCCGATGGTGGTGAGCATGCGCCCGGTCCACCGGTCCCAGGTTGTCCGGGCTGTTCAGGTGACCTCCCGTTTCCCGTCGGTCCATGGGGCTCCGGTGCATATCGGCGACCCTGAAAGCATCGGGATCAAAGATATCGCCCACCCGGATTTCGGTGACGCGGTGGAGATTAATCCGGGTGAAGTCCCCATCTTCTGGGCTTGCGGCGTCACACCTCAGGCAGTGGCGCTGAGATCCAAGCCTTCCCTGATGATTGCTCATGCCCCAGGATATATGTTCATTACCGACTGGCGAGACGAAGATTTCGCGGTGTTTTAGCTCTCCCCATCCCTGTGGAAGGTGGATATGCCAACTATAGAAGATGTGATTCTTGCCAACGATGGCAGAGGCATTTCGCAGCTCAGGCCCCACATCCCGGCCAACTACTGTGAATTAGCGGCAGCTTGCATTCTCGCCAACCCAGGAACAACCCTGATCACCACCGGTTTCTACATTGCCGCGGCCGGCGCCCCTGAGACCGACGGTCCTCCTGGTGCACTGGCCTTGGGCAGGGCACTGGAATCCATGGGTAGAGAGGTCATATATGTCACCGACCGCTACACCTATCCCATCCTCGAACCCTTCGTGACCGACTCCTACCAGATTATGGACTTCCCCATCTGCGATGATGCAACCAGCAAAACAGTTGCCGAAGAGATGCTTTTAGACCTCGAACCCTCGGCGCTCATTGCCATCGAACGCTGTTCTATGACCAAGGAAGGCACCTACCTGAACATGCGGGGACTGGATATCACACCTCAGACCGCCCGGCTGGACCATCTCTTCCGTCATCATCCCCAGACCATCGGCATAGGTGATGGCGGCAACGAGATCGGGATGGGCAACCTGGCGGATGTAATACCCCAGGTGGCAACCCTGCCCCCAATTCCGGCTGATACCGGCACAACTCACCTGGTCATTTCGAGCACATCGAATTGGGGAGGGTACGGCGTGGTTGCTGCGCTGTCCAACCTGACGGGCCACAACATGCTCCCCGACCCTGAAGATGAAGATGATCTGATTCGGATGATGGTCGATATGGGAGCAGTCGACGGGGTGGTGGGGTCTGCCATCTACTCCGTGGATGGCATGGACCTAGACCAGCACAGAGAAGCGCTTCTGGCACTACACGATATCGTATCCGGCCTATAAGGCTCCCCGCCCGTGGGTTATGTTATAACACCTTCTCGGTGCAGGCTGTGGGACTACGCTAAGGAACTTCTGAACAACTCGTCTGAAGCCCGTCATTCCCGCCGCCTGAAGCCCGTCATTCCCGCGAAGGCGGGAACATCGCCCCATCTGTAGGGACGGGTTTCACGGCCATCCTCCGCATCCAAGGGGACTTATTCAGACTATACTTAAGGTGCCTCCAGACCGTCGTAGTACTGGGCAGGCCATCAGAGGGAGACCTTAGATTCCTCACTCCGTTCGGAATGACAGTGGGGAGTTCGGAATGACAACCTGGGGATCCCCTCCCCTCCCCTCATTGTCATTCCGAGGGGCGCCTCCTTCCTGTCATTCTGAGGGGCGCACCCCGAAGAATCTAGGGAACCTCTGAACAACTCGCCTGAAGCCCGTCATTCCCGTCGCCCGAAGCCCGTCATTCCCGCGAAGGCGGGAACCTCGCCCCTCTGTAGGGATGGGTTTCACGTCCATCCTCCGCATCCAAGGGGACTTATTCAGACTATCCCTAACCCATCCTCAGCTACAGCAGGTCTCTTTCGACTGCTTCCAGGGCTCGGTCTATGCCTGATACAACATCTTCCACCTCACCCCGGCTGATACATAGGGGAGGCATGATGCTCATCTGGTTGCTGCCCCTCAGGTGCAGGTGGTTCTGGGAGAACTGGTGAGTAAGGCGTTCTGCCAGCTTAGCTTCTGCGGGGAAATGTTCCTTGGTATCTTGGTCCTTCACGATCTCCATGCCGCACATCAGCCCCAGACCTCGAACATCGCCCACGATTGGATGCTTTGCTTTTAGCTCCTTGAGACCATCCAGCAGGTATTGCCCCATTGCTGCCGAATTTTGCACCAATCCCTCTTCTTCGATTATCTGGATGTTTCTCAGGGAAGCTGCTGCGGCCACCGGATGACCGCCGAAGGTGATGATGTGACGGAAAGCGGCCTTGTCGCTCCCTACAAAAGAGTCCGCCAGACCCTTGCGCATGATGGCTCCACCCATGGGGATGTACCCGCTGGTGATGCCTTTTGCAACGGTCATGATATCCGGCGTGATGCCCCAGTGTTCACATGCGAACATCTTGCCCGTTCTGCCGAATCCGGTGATAACCTCATCGGCCACCAGAAGAACCCCGTACTTGGTGCAGATATCTCGAAGCATCGGCCAATACTCATCCCCGGGCACCACGACCCCCGTCGGGCTGGAGACGGGTTCAGCGATCACGGCGGCGACCGTCTGGGGTCCGTGGAACTTGATCGCATCTTCAACTGCTCCAGCACACTTCACCGCGCATTCGGAAGCTGAGGCGCCGCCCAGTTGGCACCGGTAGGGATTCGGCTGTGGAACATACACCGAACCGGGCATCAGCGGTTCGTAGTCATCCCTGGGGATGAGAGGAGACCCGCCCAATGCCATAGCTCCAAAGGTTGCTCCATGGTAGGACCCGACCCGGCTGATGAAGCGGTACCGGGTAGGTTCGCCCTGACGGCGCTGGTAAGCCCGGCAAAGCTTTAGGGCGGTTTCCACCGATTCAGAACCCCCGCTGGTGAAAAAGCAGCGGGAAAGGTCTCCAGGCGTTATATCCGCGATCTTCTGAGCCAGCTTTATGGTGGATGGTGCGGTGGAGCCTGAGGGCATGTAGGTGAGATGAAGCATCTGCTCGTAGGCGGCATCAGCGATCTCGGTGCGGCCGTACCCCACGTTTTTCAGCCACCATCCCGACATCGCATCTATGAAGGTTTCCCCTTGGATGTCGGTGACCTGGCAGCCCTTGCCCTCCACGAAGATATGAGGTTCGCCCTTCTCCGCCATGTCGCTGGGTTCCCTGTTGTAGATCCATAGGTGCTCTAGAGCAGAACGTTGGAGTTCTTTTGCTTCATCCTCGGTGTAGCTGACCATGGCGCCTTCCTTTTACCGGGTCTGGGAGATGGCTGAGGCAGGAAAGGAAAGCCCGGAGCTAGCTGCCCTTAGCTTGCAGATAAGCTTCCGGACTTGACATAAATTTACTTCGGCACTCCAGACCGCAAAAATAGTACCATGTCCCGTCGTGGAACCGCCGAGTGCCTTTCTGAGGGTCCACCTCGGCGGCGCCGAAGCGGGTTTGTCCCGTTTGTTGTCGGGCTTCTTCTTCATCAATGTCTTTACCGCACACAGGGTCCTTGGCCATAGATGATCTCCTCAGAAATGATAGTGGGTCTGGGGCTTCATCAGGATAGGGTGGTCTGGTATACAGACTGGCCCAAGCGCATCTTCCCCGGCTGGTCCAAAAGGGCCCGGGCGACCTTTGCCCGGTGCTCAAATGTCGTCCCAAGGCGCAGGGTCCATGCGGTGACACGGCGGAACCACAGATGCAGGTTGAACTCCATCATAAAGCCGATGCCGCCATGGATTATCTGTGAAGAACGGACGGTAGCTTCGCACTTTTCGTTGCAAAAAGCTTTTGCTTGAGAAACCTCTATGCCAGCGGGTAAACCTTGGTCCATCCTCCAAAGAGCTTCATAGGTGAGAAGTTGTCCGCCATCAATCCAAAGGATCATGTCGGCGCAGATGTGCTGTATCGACTGGAAGGAAGCAATTGGGCGACCAAAAGCTACCCGGTTCTTGGAATATTCTATAGCCATCTCCGCATCTTTCCGGGCTGCTCCGACCAGTTGCGTACAGAGGAGGGCTGTCGCCCGGTCCAGCATCTGCTCAGCGATGGGCCAACCTTCGCCCGCTTCTCCGATGATGGCTGTACCGGGAACTCGAACATCTTTGAACGCAACCCGGCTCTGTTTATCTTTGGCTAATGTCGTCAACGGCTCGTGGGATATACCCGGAGTGTTGGCATCCACCAGCAGGACGGATATCCCATCCTTGCCTGTGGACCCGGGGGTTGTCCGGCAGACCACGATGCACTTTTGTGCTGCGTTGAAATTCTCAACGAACATCTTGGAACCGTTCAGGATGTAGCTGTCCCCATCCTGCTTTGCTTCCATCTTCACGGATTCGGCGCGGAACCTCGGATCAGCTTCGATGAAAGCCCATGTCAGGACCATATCCCCGTTGCAGACCTTGGACAAGGTCTCCCGCCGTTGTTCTTCTGTCCCGTCGGCATTGATGGTAAGCGCTGCCGTCATGGTGCTGTGGAGGGGCACCGGGACTATGTGGCGCCCCACCTCTTCCATGACGATGCCAAGGTATGTCAAGGACAATCCTTGGCCGCCGTACCTTTCGGGCAACGCCATACCGACCCAGCCCAAGCTTGCCATCTGATTCCAAAGGTTGGGGGGGTACCCCAGATCATCCTTCTCCATCGCCCGGACCATTTCAGGTGAGCATTCAGCTTCCAAAAACTCGCGGGCACTGTTTTTCAGCATTTCTTCTTCTTCGGTCAGAAGTACGTCCATGGTTTCTCCACAGTTAGACTATTTATCGGGAAGCTATCAGGATCTGACGTTCCCAAGCACACCTTGGGGAAGCTTACATTCCTCGATCCATTCGTCGGAGGCGACAGAAAGGCGGAGTGGTTTACTAACCCCTGGGCATCCCCAACCCGCGCCGGGCTACTTGGTCCCGCATCACCTGAACGCTGCCGTGGTTGATGCCCGACTGGAATGAACCCATCAGGTTGTGGGCAAATACGCCGTCTTCGATAGTGCCGATGGAGCCATTGAGCAACTGGGCATACGGCCCCAATATCTGGGAAATCCCCTCGGTGGTGCGTACGCCATGCTCAGGGGCCCACACCTTTTCAGCAGAGCCTTCGTATCTGAAATTGCCGCCGTGCTCCACGATGGACATGCTGCGCATGGTCATCAGGCGACAGACCTGGGCTTCGATCCACATCTCGGCGATGCGGTCCCGGACCTCAGGGTCTTCTGCTGGGGAGTGTCCGTCGAAATTGTTCTCTTTCACCCAGTTTACGATGTCCTCATCCCGGCGCACCGAGATCAGGTACCTGCTGGCTCCCACCCGGTCCAGGTTCAGGCCCATAGCCCCCACGTACCATCCGGTGTTTTCTTCTCCGAGCATCGATGAACCGGGTATCCGCACATCTTCGAAGAAGGTTTCGTTGGTCCGACCCATACCGTAGGTGGTGCCCATGGGTGCCGGCGGATCGTTCTGGATCGTCCATAATGGACGTACCGTAACGCCGGGTGTGTCTATGGGGAACAGGAATATGGATATGCCCTTATGTTTGGGAGCATCCGGGTCTGTTCGTGCCATCATGTAGATGTGGGTGGCATAGTGGGCAGAAGATGTGTACATCTTTTGGCCGTTGATGATGTAATCATCTCCATCCCGTACCGCACGGGTTTGGAGACCGGCCAGGTCGGCGCCGGCTTGGGGTTCGGTGAATCCCAGAGCGAAGGTGACCTCTCCCCGGATCAATCTTGGGATGAAATACTGCTTTTGTTCTTCGGTGCCCGCTGCCAAAATGGCAGGGCCTCCGCTCCCGGAAAGCCCAACGTTAACACCCACACGGGCTAGCTCCTCTTCCACTATGTACTGGTCGATGCGGCTTCCATCCTGGCCGCCGTACTCTTTGGGGAAGCTGATGCCGATCCACCCGCGCTCAGCGATCTTGGCTCTCAGTTCCATGTAAGCTTCGCCGTGCCCTTCATCCATGGCATCTTCCACCTCTGATTGGACCTCGGCGTTGACGTTTTCAGCGATGAATTGCCGGACGTCTTGTCTTAGATGTTCTTGGTCTGGAGTAAATGCAAAGTCCATTGTTACCTCACGGCTTGGCTGATCTGATATTGTCCACCAAGGGCATCTGCCGTATCTGGGCAGGTTGCAGCGGGGAGACGCCCCCATTTTCCCCCGGTGCCAAGCAGGTGTCAAGAGATGGGGCTTCTGGGCATTTGGTGAACCTTCTGGGCCGCTGCAGTCTTTATGGGTTGAATCTTGAGGGCCTCCCCAAATTGTCGTTCCAAACGCCCTATCGTCATACCGCCCGCCCCCCATCGTCATTCCGCGTTCCCCCATTGTCATACCGACCGCCAGACTGTCATACCGACCGCCCCCCATCGTCATTCCGCGTTCCCCCATTGTCATTCCGAGTGAAGCGAGGAATCTAAGGTCTTCCGTTGAAGAGGGTCCGTTGCTACGATGACCCATCGTGTGTCCAAGCACCCTAGATTCTTCGTCGTGCGCTCCTCAGAATGACATGGAGTGGAGGCGCTCCTCAGAATGACATGGGGAGGGGGCACCCACAATGACGGGAGGGAGGGCGCCCCTCATGCCCCCATGTCATTCCGGACTCCCCCCATGTCATTCCGGACTCCCCCCATGTCATTCCGAACGTCCCCCATGTCATTCCGAACCGCAGTGAGGAATCCAGGGTCTCCCGCTGATGGCCAGTTCATTACTACGACTACCCATCGTGTGTCCATGCACCCTAGATTCTTCGTCGTGCGCTCCTCAGAATGACAGGGAGGGGAGGCACTCCTCAGAATGACGAGGAAGGGGCGCTCCTCAGAATGACGAGGAAGGGGCGCTCCTCAGAATGACATGGAGTGGAGGCGCTCCTCAGAATGACGAGGAAGGGGCGCTCACAATGACGGGAGGGAAGGCGCCCCTCATGCCCCCATGTCATTCCGGACTCCCCCCATGTCATTCCGAACTCCCCCCATGTCATTCCGAACGTCCCCCATGTCATTCCGAACTCCCCCCATGTCATTCCGAACCGCAGTGAGGAATCTAGGGTCTCCCGCTGATGGCCAGTTCATTACTACGACTATCCAGCGTGTGTCCATGCACCTTAGATTCTTCGTCGTGCGCTCCTCAGAATGACAGGGAGGGGGCGCCTACAACGACGGGAGGGGAGGCACTCCTCAGAATGACGAGGAAGGGGCGCTCCTCAGAATGACATGGAGGGGAGGCGGCCCTCAGAATGACGAGGAAGGGGCGCCCACAATAACGGGAGGGAGGGCGCCCCTCATGCCCCCATGTCATTCCGAACTGCCCCCATGTCATTCCAGACTCCCCCCATGTCATTCCGAACCGCAGTGAGGAATCTAGAGTTTCCCGCTGATGGCCAGTTCATTACTACGACTATCCATCGTGTGTCCATGCACCCTAGATTCTTCGTCGGGCGCTCCTCAGAATGACGAGGGAGGGCGCCCCTCAGAATGACGACGAGGGGCACTCCTCAGAATGACTGGGAGGGGAGGGACCCGGCTGAATGACAACAGGGGTGGACGGTTACTTCATTTCTCACTAAGTCTGAACAACTACGGCTTCTGGGCATTTGGCGCACCTTCTGGACCACGGGAGCACATCATAGATCATGGGGAGTTTTCGCGTCCTAGGCGGATTGTGTGATCCGTATCAGCTCCCGGATGTTCTGGGCTTCATCCAGGTTTTCGATGATGGAGGCGCACTGATCCACCGATTCGTCGGATAACAACGTAGATGCGCAGTTTCGGAATTTGGTCAGCCGTTCTTCCCGGCTCAGGGGGTTTCCCCAAATCCCCCTGGGACGATCACAGCGCGCACTGTAGGTATTTCCGTCAACGGTATCGACTTCCACGGATGTCCACATACCTTCGAAATTGCTGGGTATCTCCGGGTCCATATGCAGGTCTATCTTGGTGAGCATCTCCTCCATATCAGGCCGGTGGCGTCGCTCGTCGGTGAAGGTCTGGATGGTTACCTGACCATCCAGAAGGGCTGATGCGACCGTGTACTGGAAGCTGAATTTACCTTCCAGTCCCGTCGAAGGATATGGGCGGTCAACATAAGGCATCACGGGATTTCGGATGCGCACCCGGCTGATGTCAGCTGGATTAACATCGTGTAGATGATGCAGTTCCAAGGCGGCATCAATGCCTCGTTGGGTCCCAAACTGGCTGGGATGCTTCTTGATGCCAACCCCTGGATCAACCAGTCTGTAGGGGTCGCCGAAGTTTCGGGTCACCGCATCCAGGTCGAATTCGGGACCAAACAGGACATTGGCATATCCAACGGGATGCTCAAATATGGAATCGTTGCCGGTGAAGCCCTTGGCCGCCAGCAGCGCTGCTTCCAGTCCCATGCGCCTGGCATTGCCGCAGTGGGTCGATTTGGTCATGGTTCCGATGTTGGCCGAAAGTGCCCCGGAGCGAGAGCCGGCGATAGCTAAAGCCATGCGCGTCTGGTGGATATCCAAACCCAACAACCTGGAACAAGCGGCGGCGCTACCCATGATTCCCACCAGACCCGGTGGGTGGAACCCCGACAGGTCCATTCCTGCCGAAGCAACCCTGATCCTTCCTTGTACTTCGAAGCCTATGATCAGCGCCCCCAACACATCGCTGCCCGGCAGGCTATGAAGCTCAGCCAAAGCCAGGACCCCCGGCAGGGTGGGGGATGTTGGATGCGTGGCCGGGTGCCACATAGGTTCATAGTCCAGCACATGTCCCGCCACGCCGTTGGCAAAAGCCGCCATGGTGGGGGCTGTGCTAAACCCTTGTCCAAAGACGGTGCACCGCGGTGCGCAACCCATCTCGTTCACATGATCAGCCACTATCCGGGCAGGCTCTTCTTGGCTGCCCGCCAGCATTACCCCCATACCATCCATTATCACCACTTTGGCTGCTTCTATCACCTGTGGGGGCATGGACTCGTACTTGGTTTCCACGATCAGCGCAGCTAAAGATTCAGTGGTGGACACAGAATGCCTCCTGAGCCAAAGTTTCAGATTTCAGAAGAAAAACGGATGGTCTGTTTCAGCCGAAACTGCTATGCGACGATGGGTTTCAGAGCTTCCACCAAGGGCGGCAAACAGGTTTCCCAATCGCCGACGATGCTGTAGTCCGCACCTGCAAAGATGGGAGAACGCCTGGGGTTGGGGTTGTTGTTTATGGCAATGATGGTCCCAGCTTTCCCAAGACCTACCATGTGGTTGAAATCGCCCCTGATCCCAACGGCGATATAAAGCTGAGGGGCGATGGCCCGCCCAGTCAACCCCACCTGGACTTGCCTGGGCAGCCACCCTGCATCCGTGACGTTCCTGGTTGCCGCCACACTAGCCCCCAGCGAACGGGCCATCTCATATATGACGGGCAGGTGTTCTGGGCCGCCGATGCCCATCCCGACACCTATAACCACCTGGGCTGCTGCCAGCTGCAATCCCTTGGCGTCATCTTCGACATGGACCTCCAGAACCTCGAAATCGGGCGCAGATACAGAAGGAACATCCAGGACTTCCAGCTTGCAGACAGCATCTTCAGTCGGCTCTATCGCATTGAAAAGACCGGACCGGAGGGTTGCCATGTACGGTGTTGTTCTGGACTGGATCGGCGCAACCACATTACCGCCCAAGGCGGGCTTGTACTGGATAAGCTCCCCTGCTTCGTTGATTCCCAAGTCGATGCAATCGCCTGTCAGTCCCAATCCCAGTTTAGCTGCCAGACGGGAAGCTAAATCCCGCCCATTGGCGGTGGAACCAAACAGCACAGCATAAGGTTTAAGGGCGCCGATAGCTTGGGCTAAAGCCGAAGCGCATCGCGAGCTGGTGGGGTGGATGGGGGTTTCAGCGCCCAGCATAATAACCTTGTCCGCACCATAAGCTGCCAGCTGGCCGGCTTGGTTGTCGTGATCAGTTCCTGAAAGAAGGACCGCAACAACTTCGCCCTGTGTGGTCTCAGCCAACTCTCTGGCTTTGCCAAGGTTCTCCAAGGAAGAAGCTCGGACCTCACTACCCATATGATCCACGACGACCCAGATGGCAGCAGAAGCTTCCCCCTGATATCGTGTCCATTCTTTGGCAGAAGAGGTGACTGGAGGTGAGACCAGCCGGCTCATCGCTGTCACCACCTTTTGTGCGGCCATGGCAGGATCGGTATCTTCGATGATTTCTCCCCGCCTGCTGGGTTCAATCATCTGGATGTCGGTTACCCAGGTTGGAGAACCCGCAGCGCCCAGCTGCGAAGTATCCGATGATAGCTGCGCAGCTGTAATCTCTTCGATGACCGGATTCTCCATGGCAGCCTGCATCTGCTGACGGCTTGGGAACCGCTCTTCGATGATTCCTTCACACACACTCACCAAGGCTGGCAACGGACAACGGATAACCTCGTAGCCGTCGTCGGTTTCTCTTTCCACCCGCAGAACATCATCGTCGCCCTCATGGTCCAGACGCCGGACGTTCCCCACATAGGGAATTCCCAGAAGCTCAGCCAGCTCCGGTCCCACCTGCCCGGTCTCCGCATCCGTGCTGTTGCGTCCGCACAGGACAAGCTGATACTCGTCCTGCTGCAAAGCCAGCGCCAGCGTGCGGGCGGTGGCCAAGGTGTCGGCGCCAGCCATAGCCCGGTCCGTGAGATGCAGCCCTCGGTCAGCTCCCAATGCCAAGCACTGGATGAGTGCATCCCTGGCTTGGGGCGGGCCCATGGTCACCACCACCACCTGCCCCCCTTCTGCTTCAACCAGATCGACAGCCCTGCCCACAGCCAGCATATCGAAGGAGTTAACCTCCAAGGGCACCCCTTCCCGCAGCACGGTCTTGGTTTCGTAGTCGAACTGCATCCGGGATAGTACCGGCACCTGCTTGATGCAGACCGCGATCTTCATGGCGTGTAAAGAACCTTTAGATGACAGTTGATGTTCATGAAGGACCTGTAACCTCTTCTACTACAAGCTTGTGTTCCATGGCGGCGCACATCTCTTCTAGGGCAGGGCTGAAGGACACCCCATATGGCTCAGGGTCGGCCAAAGCTTTGTGCCCTTCCTTCAGGTGGGCATACTCATCCCTGAATCGAGTCCTTATATCTTCCAAGGTTGGGCGCGGGTCCACCAGCTGACCACCTTCCATCACCTGTACCAGAAGGGGTTCTCCTTCATCAAGAAGCCCTTCGTCCCTCAGGGCGATGATATCGCCGGTGAACATGCCCGCATCATCGCAGATACGGTAGACCTGCTTCTTATCCGGCTGGGATGCCTTGCCGGAGCTCAGCTTGAGGACCGGCCTATCGCCGTATCTTACCAGCTTATACGCCATATCCGTCCAAGGTGCGTCAGCCGAAGCTCCCAGCTTGGTTCCTATGCCAAAACCGTCAACCGGAGCCCCATCCGCGAGCAGGTGCTGTATATCCAATTCATCCAGCCCGCCGCTGGCGATGATCCGCACATAATCCAGCCCGGCGGCATCCAACAGCGCCCTGACCTGCTTGCTCAGCTCTGACAGGTCGCCGCTATCGAGGCGGACCCCCTGCAGCTGCTGTCCGACGGATTCCATTTCCTTGCCAACAACTGCTGCTTTTTGGGCTCCTGCAACCGTGTCGTAAGTGTCCACGAGTAGGATGGACCGTTTCGGGAAGCTTTTTACAAAGGCTCGGAAAGCATCGATTTCTCGGGGATAGCAGGTGATAAGGGAATGGGCCATGGTGCCTGCAGGCGGTATCCCGTAGACCTTGCCCGCCAGCACGTTGCTGGTGGAGCTTATCCCGGCGATGTAGCTGGCACGGGCGACCTTCATGCCTGCATCCATGCCATGAGTGCGCCTCAATGAAAAATCCATTACATCCCGGCCCCCGGCAGCCCAGGTGCATCTGGATGCTTTTGTAGCTATCATGCTCTGAAGGTTGATCTGGTTGATGATGAAGGTTTCGACTATCTGTGCTTCGATAATCGGCCCGGTTACCTCCAGAACGGGTTCGTTGGCAAAGAAGAGGCGCCCCTCTGGAATCGCCCATACATCGCCTGTGAACCTGACACCTGATAGATAATCCAAGAATCGGGGCGAAAATATACCTGTCGAATCCAGATATTCCAGGTCGTAAGCAGAAAATCGCCAGCTTTCCAAGTACCCAAGAACATCTTCCAAGCCAGCGCTGACGAAGTAACTCCGGTCCTTGGGATAGCTGCGGATTATCAAGCTGAAGGTAGCCGGCCTATGAAACCCTTGCTCAAGGTAGTTCTGGGCCATTGTCAGCTCGTACAGGTCGGTGAATAGCCCTGGTTCCTGAAGGTCCATCTGCCCCATATTACTTGTCAATAAAGCTGGCTTTTCATATTTTCAGGTGCTGATGCGGTCAGGGTCTGTACAGGTACATGTACTTGGATGCAGCTTGCTCCCATTATGTTTTCTGCCTATATCTGTGTCAACATAGCTTGTCTCCTGTGGGAGCAGATGGTCTCCCGCAGACCGGCGGCGTTGGGCGGGTCTTCGATTGACAAGGTATCAAGCTAAAGTTATATTCCACCTCGACGCTGGGTAGCTTGGACAAAGGCCCCATGCTGAAGGGAGCACGATGAGTCTCGAAAGACCAGAATATGCATCCGACCTGATCGTTTATATGCTAAACGGCTTGGGCATCGATTACGCCACCACCAACCCTGGAGCTACGACCCGGGGCATGCACGAATCTATCGTCAGCTACGGCGGGAACAGTTCCCCTGAGATGATCACCTGCTGCCACGAAGAACTGGCGGTAGCTATGGCTGAAGGTTACTACCTGGCTACCGGCAAGCCCTTGGCAGCCCTCGTCCACAACATCGTGGGGCTGCAACATGCCAGCAAGGCAATCTACGAAGCTTGGTTGGCCGGTGTTCCGATGCTGGTCATCGGCGGGACCGGGCCAATGGATTTGAGCCACCGGCGGCCTTGGATCGACTGGATTCACACTCCGCAAATCCAAGGGCAGATCGTCCGGGACTACGTAAAATGGGATGACCAGCCGGAGGGACCGCGCAGTGCCGCTGAATCGATCCTCCGAGCTTACCAGATAGCAATGACCGAACCCAGGGGGCCAGTCTACCTGTGCTTCGATGTAGAGTTGCAGGAAGCCCTTCTTCCCGCTGATTTTGATCTTCCTGATCTGAGCCGATACGCTCCTGCCCATGCACCTGCCGGGAACCCTCGTGCGGTCGCCGAAGCAGCCCAAGCCCTTATGGATGCTGAATGGCCCGTGATACTGGCCCAAGAGATGGGGTTGACCCCCGGCGGACCGGATGAGCTCATATCCTTGGCTGAGCTCATGGGGGCGCCGGTGATTGAGGTCGGCCCATCATTTTCATTGCCCAACCGCCATCCCCTGAATGTCACCGGAGCCAACAACGATGTTCTCCGCGATGCTGACCTGGTGCTCACCGTTGGCGTCAAAGATATCGACAATGCGCTGAAAACTCCGGTGCACCAAGCAGGATCAATTCCTGAGGGGCTGCCCCGGATTCCATCCAGCAACATCCGCCGCTACGAAAGCTTGATCTCCGAAAGCACCAAGCTGATTCGTATTGGGTTGGAAGATTATGGCATCAAAAGCTGGGTCAGCCACAATGGACGCTTGACAGCCGCAGATGTGCCTATTTTGGGGGATGGAGCCCAAGTGCTCAGGGAACTGGGCCAAATATGCAAAGGGTCCATGAACGGCTCTGTGGATGCCAAAGCCAAAGCCAGAGCAAAGAAGGCTGGCGAAATCAACGCTGGGATTAGAGACAAAGCCCAGACCGACCTCAAAGAACGATGGTGGGCACAAACACCCACATCCACCGCGAGATTGGCATCGGAGATATGGGATGTGATCAAGGATGAAGATTGGGTGCTGGTCCACGGCTCCCTGAGCGGCTGGGAAAAGCGGCTTTGGGATACCATCGACCAGAACCATTGGATCGCCGGCGGCGGTGGCACCGGCACCGGAATGGGCGTTGCGATGGGGGTTTCCCTAGCGTTCAAGGATTCGAGCAAGGTGTGTGTAAGCATTCAAAATGACGGCGACCTGCTCTACACCCCCGGATCACTTTGGACGGTTGCCCACCACAAAATACCCATGTTGGTGGTGATGTTCAACAATAAAGCCTACTACCAGGATGTGGGCCATCAGAGGGCTGTCACAACCCTGAGGGAACGGTCCTTGGAAAACCTGAACGTTGGGGTGAGCTTGGAAGGCCCGGACACAGACTTTGCCAACCTGGCTCGAAGTTTCAGCCTCTACGGCGAAGGCCCCATCACCAACCCGGACGACATATCGTCTGCCCTCAAGAGGGGGCTCAAGGTGGTGAAGGAAGAAGGTAGGACTGCTGTGATCGATACCATCACGCAACCCCGCTAACAAAGGTCCCGCCAACGCCCGCGCGGGTGCCGCTTGTGACGAGCGAGGATGAGGGAGTCGGGAAAAGTCCCGCCACCGCCCGCGCGGGCGCCGCGGAGGATTCATGAAAACGACATGCGGAGCATTTAAGGAAACACCATGCGGAGGATTAAAGAAAACACCATGGGGAGCATCTAAGAAAGCACCATGCAGAGGATTTAAGAGAACACCAGCGGGGGGTATTTAAGAAAGCACCATGGGGAACCGCTTCTCTGCTGTCCCGATGGCGGGCTTGCAGCAGTTCCCCTAGTTAAGAGTCCAAGCCATGCCCCGTATCTTGGTGAACCCCTCAACCCCGCTGCTGTCATGCCGAACTCCCCCACTGTCATTCCGAACTCCCCTAATGTCATTCCGAACGCAGTGAGGAATCTAGGGTCTCCCCCTGATGGCTGGTTCATTCCCCCGACGACCCATCGTGTGTCCAAGCACCTTAGATTCCCCGGCGTGCGCTCCTCGGAATGACAGGGAAGGAGCGCACCTCAGAATGACAGTAAGCGGCGTGCTCCTCAGAATGACGGGGTAGGGCACTCCTCAGAATGACATCAAGGGAGGGTCATGCCGAGTGCCCCACTGTCATTCCGAGTGCCCCACTGTCATTCCGAGGAGCGCACGACGAGGAATCTAAGATCTCCCTCTGATGGCTGGTTCATTTCTCCGACAATGCAGCGTATGGGCAGGCACCTTAGATTCTTCGTCGTGCGCTCCTCAGAATGACAGGGAAGGAGCGCTCCTCAGAATAACAGTAAGCGGCGTGCTCCTCCGAATGACAGGGTAGGGCGCTCCTCAGAATGACGGGGAGGGCAGGCGCTCCTCAGAATGACATCGAGGGAGGGTCATGCCGAGTGCCCCACTGTCATACCGAGTACCCCACTGTCATGCCGAGCACCCCACTGTCATTCCGAGGAGCGCACGACGAGGAATCTAAGATCTCCCTCTGATGGCTGGTTCATTTCTCCGACAATGCAGCGTATGGGCAGGCACCTTAGATTCTTCGTCGTGCGCTCCTCGGAATGACAGGGAAGGAGCGCTCCTCAGAATAACAGGGGAGGGGGGCCTCAGGATGACGCAATGGGAGGGGACGCGCCGGAATGACAGGGAAGGAGCACTCCTCAGAATTGGCGGCAATGGGAAGGGACGCGCCAGAATGGCAAAGAGGGGAGGGGGTCTCAGGATGACGGCAAGGGGAGGGGCGCGCCGCAGAATGGCAATAGGGGAAGGTCCCTCACCTGCATTTCTCACCAAGTCTGGACAGTTACCCCTAAAGTCTGAACGGTTACTCTCATGGGGCGGGGTTGCGCCGAGTTTCGTCAGCGTGTTAGCGTTGTAACCAGTGAACAGAATGCCCTTCCATACTGAAAAGTGATGCTGCTTGGTTACGGAATTCCGGCAGCATATGCAGCGGTAGCAGATCATCCAAACTCTCTAATAAGCGATATCGGATATCCAGACCCTCTAATAAGCGTTAGCAGTTATCCAAACCCTCTGATAAGCGATATCAGATATCCAAACCCTCTAAATTATGGCTTTTGGAGGACCGTAAATGTCTATCAAAGGACAGCTCCAGTTCGGTATCTGCATACCCCAGTTGTTCCCTGATGGGAATGTGGACCTTGAGGAAATATCCTCCTACATGCAAAAGATTCGTGCACTCGGTTACACCAGCGCATGGGTGCAGGATGGCGTGATCGGCTCACGCCCTTCCTTGGACCCCCTTCCGCTACTGGCCTATGCGGCAGCCTTCAGCGGCGACTTGACCTTGGGCGTCTCCGTCCTTCTTGCAAATCTCAGGATTCCCATCTCGCTGGCAAAGTCGGTTGCCACACTGGACCACCTCACCGGCGGCAGACTGATCATGGGTATTGGAATGGGCTTCTATGAAAAGGCCTATCCAGCCTTTGGCCTCACCGTGAAGGGCAGGGTTACCCGGTTCGAAGAGGGCATCAAGATCATGAAAGCCCTATGGACCGAAGATAAGGCCAGCTTTCAGGGTAAACAGTTCCAGCTTGAGGATGTGGCTATGAACCCGAAGCCGGTCCAAAAACCCCATCCTCCCCTGTGGTTCGGCGCCCATTCGGAAGCAGCCCTGAAGCGCGCCGTAAGGTTGGGTGATGGGTGGATGAGCGCCGGGGCAGCATCCACCGCGGATTTCAAAACTGAGATCAAGCTGGTACGCCGGTTCATGGAAGAAGAAGGGCGGGACCCAGCCTCCTTCAGCTTATCCAAGCGGGTATACCTCTACGTCGATAAGGATAAAGCCACCGCCGAAAAGGGCTTGAGAGAATGGTCGTCCATCATTTATCAGAACCCGGACAGGCTGCCGGCAACAGCTGTCTACGGCAGCATTCAGGATTGTGTGGATGGTCTGGGCGAGGTGCTGGAAGAAGGGATCGATCTGCTGATGTGCAACCCGGTTGGGAATTTACATGAGCAGGCGGAGATACTATCGCGGGATGTCCTCCCCAACCTGAAATAGTTCTGACCATCCACGTGTTGCAGTGGAGGCGGACCGAGCTTCCCCTTTCTGCTTCAACCGCAAAATCCAAGGAGGAACCGTGCGCATTGATATGCACGCCCACCATGTCCCGCCCAAAGCTTTGGAACAGTTGAACAAGGATTCGTCTCCCTTTGGAGCCCACCTGGAAGCAGCAGCCAATGGCAATAGCTGCTTGTGCTTCGACTATGGGCTGCGTATCAGGCCCTTCTTTCATCGTCTGCTGGACCTGGATGACCGCTGGGCTGAGATGGAAAGGCAAGGTGTCGACCATCAAATTCTCACGGTGTGGGCTGACATCTTCGGTTATGGTGTCCCCGCTGCAGAATCATCCCGGTGGCACCGGATGCTGAATGACCGCCTTTCGGAGACTGTCCAAAGCCATCCAGAGCAGTTGTCGATGATGGCTTCGCTCCCCCTGCAAGATGCGGACCTGGCTGCTGCTGAGCTGGAGTACGGCGTGAAGCAGTGCGGAGCCGTCGGCGGGGTGATCGGCGCCAGCGTGGATGGGGTCAACCTCGGAGATGCGCCGCTGGACAGCTTCTGGGCTGCTGCTTCAGAGTTGAATGTGCCCCTGTTCATCCATCCCACAGCTCCCACCCCGTCTGCCCGGACCATGAAATATGATTTAAATGTTTCGGTGCAGTACACCTACGACACCACGGTCAGCGTTGGATCGCTGGTGCTCAGCGGGGTCATGGACCGGCACCCCAACCTCCGGCTTCTTCTTTCCCACGGTGGCGGCTACTTCCCCTACCAGATAGCAAGGTTCGACCGATTGTACCGGAACCACCTGGACGAGGTGCCCTTGGTGCCGTCCGCGCCGCCTTCAGCTTACCTTCGAAGGTTCTGGTACGACAGCATCCTCCACGGCGGCCCCGCCCTCAGGTTCTTGTCCGACCTGGTGGGCAGCGACCGGGTGCTCTTGGGGACCGACTACCCATTTCCTGTGTATGATGCCGTTCCCTTGGAGAACATCGGCGCAGCGGGCTTGAGCCAAGATGATGTGATGAAGATCACCCAAAGCAATGCCAAGGAGCTTTTTGGGCTATAGGCCCTTCCGCGCAAGCAGCCTCTGCAAAGACTCTTTCCAAACAAGCATCCACAACATACAATACACCGATACACGCAGCGACTGGCGTACCGGCCGCACATGAACCAACAGCTACTGCAACCGGGAGGGACAAGATGACGACCTCTGTCTTCGGCTCTCGAATCAAACGACGCGAAGACCCCAAGCTGATCACCGGACAAGGAAACTACACGGGAGACATCATCCTGCCGAGAATGCAGCATGTTATGTTCGTGAGAAGCCCCCATGCCCATGCTCGAATAAGCTCCATCGATGCTTCCCAAGCAACCGCTTTGCCTGGTGTGAACTCAGTGACCACCGGAGCGGAACTCAAAGAAAAGCTGGGTTCCATGCCCGTCGGATGGCTGCTGCCTGAACTGAAACAGCCGTATCACCCAGCTATGGCTATAGACACCGTGCGGTTCGTCGGCGAGGTGGTCGCTGCGGTGATTGCCGACAGCCCCGAAATAGCTGCCGATGCTGCTGCCATGGTGGATGTGCAGTACGAACCTTTGAGAGCTGTCATCAACCCGGAGGAAGCTGCCCAAAAGGATGCGCCGCAGATCCACGAAGATGCTGCCAACAACACCGCGTGGGTGTGGGAGGTGGCTGGCGGCGATATAGAAGCTGCTGCCAGCCAAGCAGAGGTCAAGGTCAGTCAGCGCATCGTACAGCAGCGCCTCATCCCCAATGCAATGGAAGGCAGAGCCATCGTTGCCGACTACAACCAAGGTTCCAATCAACTGACCTTTTGGACTTCCACCCAGATTCCCCACCTGGTCCGGCTCCTGCTGGCGCTCGTTACAGGTCATCCCGAACACCAGTTGAGGGTCATTGCTCCTGATGTCGGAGGCGGTTTTGGCAGCAAGATAAGCCTGTACCCCGAAGAGATAATCATGCTCCTTCTGGCCAAACAGACAGGGCGCCCCATCAAGTGGGTGGAAGGACGCCAAGAAAACTACATAGCTACCAATCATGGCAGAGACCACGTACAGCACCTGGAGATCATGGGTAACCGCGATGGGACCATCACCGGGCTCCGAGCTGAAGTGTACGCTAATATGGGAGCGCACCTCTCCACCTTTGCGCCCCTGATCCCCAGCTACCTGTTCGGTCTCATGCTGGTCGGCGCCTATAAGCTGGATAATATCGCGTGCAGGGTTCACGGCACATTTACCAACACCACGCCGGTGGATGCATACCGGGGAGCTGGCCGCCCCGAAGCAACCTTCATCTTGGAGCGTATGGTTGACCTCTTTGCAAGCGAGATCGGCATGGACCCAGCGGATGTGCGCAGAAAGAACCTGATCGCGCCCTTCGAAGATGGGCATGTCATAGCTACCGGCGTTTCCTATGATAGCGGCAACTATGAGCTCGCTTTCGACCGGGCGATGGAGATGGTGGATTACCAAGGGATACGCCGGGAGCAGGAAGATGCCCGCCGTCAGGGCCGGTACATAGGCATCGGGATGGCATCATATGTGGAAATATGCGGTGGAGCTCCCTCAGCCATCGCCACTGCCTTGGGATCCCAAGCAGGCCTGTGGGAAAGCGCTCTGGTCCGAGTTCATCCCACCGCCAAGGTTTCGGTTTACACCGGCGTTTCTCCTCACGGCCAAGGTAACGAGACCACCTTCTCCCAACTGGTTTCTTCACAGTTGGGTGTTCCCATGGAAGATGTGGAGGTGATCCACGGAGATACTGATAAGGTGCAGTTCGGCGTCGGAACCTTCGGAAGCAGGAGTGCTGCCGTGGGAGGCACAGCGGTTTTCCACAGCTTGGGGAAGGTTAAAGACAAAGCCAAGAAGCTGGCTGCTCATCTGATGGAAGCTGCTGAAGCCGACATTGTCTTCGAAGATGGAAAGCTGTTCGTCCAAGGAGCTCCGGGCGAAGCCAAGAGTTTTGGAGAAATAGCTCTGGCTTCCCATCTCGCCAGCAGCCTTCCCGAAGGTATGGAGCCGGGCTTGGAAGCAACCAGCTTCTTCGACCCTCTCAACTTCACCTGGCCCAGCGGGACCCATATCGCAGTGGTCGAGGTGGACCCAGACACCGGCGAGGTTGGCTTGCTCAAATATGTGGGCGTCGATGATGTCGGCGTGGTCATAAACCCGATGATCGTGGATGGCATGGTCCACGGCGGCGTAACCCAAGGCATCGGACAAGCCCTTCAGGAAGAAGCCATCTACGATGACGAAGGGCAGCTTCTGACGGGTTCGATGATGGACTATGCGGTCCCGATGGCGGAGGTTCTGCCATCCTTCGCAACCGACCGTACCGTAACCCCTTCCCCGGTAAACCCCCTTGGGGTCAAGGGAGCTGGTGAAGCGGGCACCATCGCTGCTTCGCCGGCTGTGGTAAATGCTGTGATGGATGCCCTGGCCCCCTTCGGCGTCAAACACATCGACATGCCGTTGAAGCCTGAGAAGGTGTGGCGGGCCCTTCGCGCAGCCGGAAGAAGGTAGATGGCCCGGTCGATACCCGACATACTGGAGCAGCTGGAAAAAGAGCAGTACATCGCCGACCCAGCTATAGCCACCTCCATTTACTTGGCAACCAACTTGGGCCGCCCGCTTCTGATCGAAGGTAGGGCGGGGGTCGGCAAGACCGAGGTTGCCAACGTGCTGTCGCGCATCTTGGATACCAAGCTCATCCGACTCCAGTGCTACGAAGGCTTGGATGTATCCACCGCCCTCTACGAATGGAATTATCAAAAGCAGCTTCTTTGGATAAAGCTGGACGAAAGCTCGTCCCGCAACCTGGAAGAAAAAGAACACCATATATTCAGCCAACCCTTTCTTCTGGAGCGGCCCCTGTTGGCTGCCCTCACCCAGCCGGACAAGCCTCCTGTGCTCCTGATAGATGAAGTGGACCGGGCTGATGAAGAGTTCGAGGCTTTTCTGCTGGAGGTACTGTCGGAATCCCAGGTGACCATCCCTGAGATCGGCACGATCAAGGCCGATCAGGCCCCCTTGGTGATCCTTACATCCAACCGGACCCGCGACCTGTCCGATGCTCTCCGCCGCAGGTGCTTGTACCTGTGGCTCGACTATCCCTCCTACGAAAAAGAACTGAAGATAGTTACATCCAAGGTCCCAAACATCGGCGAAGAATTGGCAGTGCAGATATGCCGGTTCTTGTCAGAAGCCCGCAAACTGGATTTGGGCAAGGTCCCCGGCATCTCCGAAACCCTTGATTGGGCCAATGCGATGGTGATGCTCCACCTCGAGCACCTGGACCGGGAGGCAGTACAGCAGACCTTGGGATGCTTGGTCAAGGATGCTGATGATCTGGAACGCTTTCGGACCCACGCTTTGGACGATCTACTAGCTGCGGTGTGACCTCGCTATGGAAGACCGCCAAGACCTGGTTACCCACTGCATCCGCTTCTGCCGCACCCTGCGTCAGCAGGGGTTACTGGTCGGCCCCAACGAGACCTCCGATTCCCTTCGGGCGTTGGCATCAGTAGATATCTTGGACCAACAGCAGGTCTACTGGAGCCTGAAGTCCGTCCTGGTATCCCGGGCTGATGAAATCCCGTTTTTCGATGCTTGCTTCGATGCTTACTGGTCTTTCCGGGAGCCCTATGCTTCCGTGCCGCAGCCACCCCGTCGGAAGGGAATCCTGCGCACCGGCAACATCACTCCTACACCGGTTGGCCTGCAGCCGCAATCACCTGGCGATCAGCCCGGGGTGCAGGTGGTCAGGACGGGCGCCAGTTCCAGAGAAAGGTCCTCCGCCCGCGACCTGACCGGCCTCGGAGGGGACCAAATGGATGAGGTGTTCAAGATCGCTTCCAAGATCGCCAGGGCGCTGCCATCCCGTCCTGGGCGCCGCCTGAGAAAACACCGGCGAAAGGGCCGCCCGGACCTCCGTGAAGCACTGCGCCGGAACCTGAGCCACGGATTCGACCTCATCGACCTTCCCCGTAGAAGGAAGGCGCCGCGGCATCCCCGCTTGCTGGTCCTGCTGGATGTCAGCGGCTCCATGGACCGATATGCTGAGCTGCTTCTACAGGTGGTCTACGCCTTGGGGCAGAGGGCTGGCCGGGTGGAAACCTTTGTATTTAGCACATCGTTGACCAAGGTAACCCGGGAGATGCGCAATCCCACCTTTCAGGGTGCTTTGCAGCAGGTCGGCGATCTGGTGAAGCACTGGTCTGGAGGAACATGCGTCGGCATATCCCTGAAGACTTTGAACGCCAAGTTCCAGGAGCTTTTGGACCATGACACCTCGGTGATATTGCTGAGCGATGGTTGGGATACCGGCGACCCGGACGATCTGAGCGTAGAGCTTTCCAAGCTGAGAAAGCGTGTGCAACAAATAATCTGGCTCAACCCCCTCCTGGGGACCCCCGACTACCAGCCGCTAACCTTGGGCTTACGTGCCGCCCGACCCTACGTGGACGTCTTCGCCTCAGCCCGCAACCTGGAGCAGATCAAGCGCCTACCCACCCACCTCCGGCGGTGACCCTACAGCCAAGCCCGTTCCTCAAGCTCCTCTACCCACCCGTTGAAGAGCGGGCATTCTCGACGTATTGCGTCAAGGCCGATTGCTTTCCCTTCTTGTCATTCCGAGGAGCGCCCCCTCCCCCTGTCATTCTGAGGAGCGCCCCCTCCCCCTGTCATTCTAAGGAGCCCCCCCTCCCCCTGTCATTCTGAGGAGCGCCCCCTCCCCCTGTCATTCTGAGGAGCGCCCCCTCGCCCCGTCATTCTGAGGAGCGCCCCCTCCCCCTGTCATTCTGAGGAGCGCACTCCGAAGAATCTAAAGTGCCTGCTCATACACTGGGTTGTCGTAGTAACGGGCAGGCCATCGGAGGGAGACCTTAGATTCCTCACTGCGGTTCGGAATGACATGTTGTTAATGTCATTCTGAGGAGCGCCCCCTCACCCTGTCATTCTGAGGAGCACCCCCTCACCCTGTCATTCTGAGGAGCGCACTCCGAAGAATCTAAAGTGCCTGCGCATACGCTGGGTTGTCGTAGTAACGGGCAGGCCATCAGAGGGAGATTTTAGATTCCTCACTGCGGTTCGGAATGACATGTTGTTAATGTCATTCTGAGGAGCGCCCCCTCCCCCTGTCATTCTGAGGAGCGCACGACGAAGAATCTAAAGTGCCTGCTCATACGCTGGGTTGTCGTAGTAACGGGCCCGCCATCAGAGGAGCATCTTAGATTCCTCACTGCGGTTCGGAATGACATGTTGTTAATGTCATTCTGAGGAGCGCACTCCGAAGAATCTAAAGTGCCTGCTCATACGCTGGGTTGTCGTAGTAACGGGCAGGCCATCAGAGGGAGACCTTAGATTCCTCACTGCGGTTCGGAATGACATGTTGTTAATGTCATTCTGAGGAGCACCCCCTCCCCCGTCATTCTGAGGAGCGCACGACGAAGAATCTAAGGTGCCTGCTCACTTGATGGGTCATTGTAGGAATGAACTGGCCATCAGAGGAGCATCTTAGATTCCTCACTGCGGTTCGGAATGACAGTGGGGGAGGTTCGGAATGACAATTTATCCCCGTCATCCTGAGGCCCCGTCCCTCTGTCACGCTGAGAAGCGCGCCCCCTCCCGGTCATTCTGAGGAGCACCCCCTCCCCCGTCATTCTGAGGAGCGCACGACGAAGAATCTAAGGTGCTTGCTCACTTGATGGGTCATTGTAGGAATGAACTGGCCATCAGAGGGAGATCTTAGATTCCTCACTCCGTTCGGAATGACATGGTATTGATTTCATTCTGAGGAGCGCCCCCCTGTCATTCTGAGGAGCGCACTCCGAAGAATCTAAAGTGCCTGCTCATACGCTGGGTTGTCGTAGTAACGGGCAGGCCATCGGAGGGAGATTTTAGATTCCTCACCGCGGTTCGGAATGACGTGGGGGAGGTTCGGAATGACAGTGGGGGAGGGTCGGAATGACAATTTATCCCCGTCATCCTGAGGCCCCCTCCCCCTGTCACGCTGAGAAGCGTGCCCCCCTCCCAGTCATTCTGAGAAGCACCCCCTCCCCCCTGTCACGCTGAGAAGGGCCCCCCAGTCATCCTGAGGAGCCCCCCTACCCCCTGGCATTCTGAGAAGTGCCCCTCCCCCCGTCATTCTGAGGAGCGCACGACGAAGAATCTAAGGTGCCTGCTCACCCGATGGCTCATTGTAGGAATGAACTGGCCATCAGAGGAGCATCTTAGATTCCTCACTCCGTTCGGAATGACATGGTATTGATTTCACTCTGAGGAGCACCCCCTCCCCCCTGTCACGCTGAGAAGCGCCCCTCCCCCCCGTCATTCTGAGGAGTGCCCCCTCCCCCTGTCACGCTGAGAAGTGCCCCTCCCCCCGTCATTCTGAGGAGTGCACGACGAAGAATCTAAGGTGCCTGCTCAGCCGATGGCTCATTGTAGGAATGAACTGGCCATCAGAGAAGCATCTTAGATTCCTCACTGCGTTCGGAATGACAGGTTATGGATGTCATTCTGAGGAGCGCACGACGAAGAATCTAAGATGCTGCTCACATGATGGGTCATCGCAGGAATGAACCAGCCATCAGAGGGGGACCTTGGATTCCTCACTCCGTTCGGTGGGATGTATAGCACTACGGTCCGGTCGGAAGCGGGATTGTTGGAGAGAGTACCGGCGCCTCACCGCTTCAGTATATGGACCGTGGTGACATCTCCGGCGCCGCTGCAGTGGGCGATGCCGACCTGCGGCAGCTTTCCGTTCTTGGGGGATGTTATCTGGCGGCCGGTTGCTTCGCCCCGCAGTTGGGTCACGATCTCGTGGATCATCCTTATCCCCGAAGCCCCGAATGGGTGCCCCATGGCCAGCAGTCCGCCGTCGGAGTTGGTTGGTATATCGCCGCCGATCTTGGTGCGGCCATCCCGAGTCGCCAACCAACCCTCCCCTTTGTCGACGATACCCAGTGCTTCCAGGTGTTCGATCTCGCCGATGGTGGCGGCATCATGCACCTGGACCACCTCCATATCCCCGGGACCCATGCCGGCCATCTCGTAAGCCTGACCGGCTGCAAACTCAGCCCGGTACGGATTGAGGGCCGGATGGTCCGAACCTTGGGGGCTGAAGGTCCCCGACGTGAGGACAGCAGCTTCTACTGGAACGGCCCTGGCAGCATCAGCCCCGTAGCTGGAGACCATCTCTTCAGCACATAAGATCGCGGCCGAAGCTCCTTCGCTGGTGGGGCAGCACTGGTACAAGGTGAGGGGGTCCGCGATGGGCCTGGATTCCAGGACCTCATCCACCGTGAAGGCTTTCTTGTAATGGGAGTTCGGATTCAGGATGGCATTCGCATGGGCTTTCACCGCAACCTGCGCAAGAGCTTCGATGGGAGCAGCATATTCATGCATGTAGCTCTGGGCTTTCAGCGCATAGGCAGCCATCATATGATCAGCCCCGGTGAGGCGGTCAGGATCATCTTCCGAGGTGACGGTTACAGGCCCGCGGGGAACCTTCTCAGCCCCAAAAGCAAGAGCCATGTCGAACATGCCGCTTGCGATTCCCCAATATGCTTGCCAAAAAGCGGTGGAGCCGCTGGAGCAGGCATTTTCCACGTTCACAACAGGAATGCCCGACAACCCGATGCTCCTGAGGGTAACTTCGCCCAAGGACATGCCTTGGTAGTAAACGTGACCGAAGTAGGCTGCTTGAACATCCTTCCAGGACACCGATGCATCTTTAAGGGCTTCCACAACAGCGGGGCGGGCCAGCTGGGGGAGATCGTGCTCAGGAAACCTTCCGAAGGGATGAAGGCCGACCCCCAGGACAACAACCTTTCGTCCAGGCTTCAAAGCTCCCCCACGTTCACAGCCTTCCAGCTAACGGGACACCACTTGAATACTACCATAACCTTCCCATCGTCGGACGGTTCAACCTCCCCCAGATGCAGGTGCAGCATCATGCCGATCCGAACACCGTCAAGGGGGCATTCGACGATCTGCGATACCACATGGGGACCTTGGGGCAACTCCACCTGCCCCAGCAGGTAGGGAACAGCCCCTTTCCATCCAGGCGGCGGGGTTCTGACGACGGTGTAGCTATGCAGGGTCCCTTGGGAGCCCAGTTCCACAGGTTCCACATCCGGGGAATAACATGCTTGGCATGATGGAACATCGCCGAAGAAATAGCTGTTGCAGAGCCGGCACCGGCTTCCCAGAAGAACACCTTGGGTTCCGGCATCATCCAGCAGCTTGAGCTTGGCGGGAGATGCGGAGATTCTATGGATGTTAGCCATACGCGCGCTCAGCCTTGGTTGTAAACTGCATAGCGGTCGAGGATAAGGGGGGGTGAGAGGTCAACAGGGTAGGCTGGACTCAAAGCAACGGAGCTTGGGTGAGCTAATCCTCTGGCCGGGTTCTGCCGGACAGGTACCGTGCCAGCAGATCATCCAATAGTGGGAACTCACCCGCCACGTACTTGCCTATGAGCCAACCACCTGCAACGAGGAGGCCAACAATAATGGCGCCGATCAGTCCTTGCCATATGAAGACCAAGCCTATGATGAGGCCGAAGATTGCTCCTGTTATCTTGGTCCCGTTATTAGTAGACATTTTTGTCAATCACGAAATCAGTATATTGTCTTCTTCAGACTTGGAATACCTGATCCTAACCACATTAACCGCCACCACCTGCAGACCCGTCAACTGCTCCACCGTTTCGTGGATGCGGCTTCGAATGTCGGAGCTAACCTCTTGGACGTCGCTTCCCATCCGCAGACGAGGGTAGCAGCCAATCACTATTCTGGCCGGACCGTTGGGTGGCTTGGACCTTACTGCCAGCCTGCAACGTAAATCATGGACTTCCCGGTTGGCGCTTCCTGTACGTTCAGCCAGCAAGCGGACGCTGCTGGCTTCCATATTCACGATACCGGCAGCTTGCCCAGGGGAATCATCGCTGGGGGCAACGTACTGGGCACTGCTTATGGGGAGCAGCACCTCGTGCTTTCGTGCTGTATGCAGTTCAAGCTGAAGGAGGATCAGCATGACGCCTATCACACCAACACAGATCCCAATGACAATGCCTTGGGTCGATCCCTCATAGCCGGCGAGGCCGTTCATCTGTTGAAAGAACCAAGCATCTTCCCCGGATCCTCGGAGAAAGTCGGGGTCGACGTATCCGGCAGTCACCAGAGCGACAAGCCCCGCGGCTGCGATCACCAAGATCGTCAGCAGTGTAATTACGATTCGATTCCAAGCTTCCATTGGTCCTCTAAGTTATCAGGCTGCCACCCTTGGCGCTGCTTTTCCAAGAGCCAAGGGTGGATGAATAGTAACGCTTTGAGCTAGTCCACTCGGGTCGGAGTCCGGTCGGAAAACTCTATGCCCACCACGTTTACGTTGATCTCCTTGGTAACGAGACCGCACATTTCCAACACTCGTTGGGCAACATTCTGGCGGACCTTCACCACCGTTTCGGGGATGCTGAACCCGTAGACTATCCGGAGATCTATGTCCAAGATTGCCTCGCGCCTCCCGGCTTCCACCCCGACGCCGCGAGCTCTCTGTTCCCGGGTTCCAACCCGTTCTGCGATGTTTCTTCGGATGGAACTTGTACCCAGGGAAGCCACCCCTTCTATCTCATGAGCTGCCACTCCGGCCACCGCACCGATCACCTCATCGCCAATGGCAGTTTCGCCGCCCACCTCGATGGATTCGAGCTTCTCCAACTCGGCTAGCCTGGGTACCATCTCCTGTTCTTTAATCCTACCTTCTGTCATGTCGGTTTCCCCTTTCATGGATGGTTGCATCATGTTAATCAAGCCTTCCGGGCGCCTTGGCTGGGAATTCCATCCCAACCACGCGGATGTTGATATCCTTGACCACCAATCCCGCGTAACGAAGGAGGCTGTCAGCCACCCGATACCGGACCTCAACCACTATCTTCGGGATGCTGTACCCGTGCACCACCCTGAGGTTGATATCTACGATTGCTTCCCGACGGCCCACCTCGACCCCGACACCTCTAGCTTGCCGCTCGGCATTCCCCAAACGCTCGTTCAGGGTGCGCCGGAGCGATGTGGCGCCAGGGGATGCGACACCTTCGACTGCTTGGGCGGCAACCCCGGCTATGGCCCCCACGACCTCGGGCCCGACGTTCGTAATGCCGCCTACTGGAATCTCTTCCATCTGATTTATCTCCTCTAGCCTTGGAAGCATCTCCAATTCCCGAATGATAATGCCCTTTGTGGATGGCGCTTTGATCACTGCAGACCGCATCTCCACCGGCTCCTGCAGGCTTCCCGATCTCGGCTTACTGTGTCGGCCGGATGGTGCGGTTTCCAAAGCATTCGCTTCTTCAGGCTTGTATATGACCTCTTGTCCACTACCTTGCTGTACCATCTTATACCTCCCATCAAACCCAGCTGTTTTGATTTATGCAGCTGATTTCACATGCGTCCGTAAGGGTAAAGTAAGTAAGTGTTCACTTACATGCAACGCTATCATAGCCAATTTAACTTGTCAACCCTTGATTTTTCGGGAACTCATGTTTAGACTAATGTGAGTATTGGCTCACTTACACTAAATTGTGGGTTGGTGATAATTGACAACCGGACACCTGGATTCCGAAGTGCGCAGGCACCAGATCGTACAGACCGCAAGAAAAATAGTTGGCACCCATGGCATGGCTTCCTTTACCATTCAGGAGCTGGCCGCAGAGGTGGGGGTGTCGGAAGGTGCGATCTACCGGCACTTTAAGAGCAAACATGAAATTCTCTTGGTCCTGGTCCAAGATATCGAATGGCATCTTCTGGATATTATCGCCGAATCGGCTCGACCCAATGAAGGAGCATTGTCCCGGTTGGAGCACCTGTTCCAGCGGCACTTTTCTGCTTCAGAGCGCAAGTACGGGATACCTTTCGTCATTGTATCCGAAGCCTTGCGGTTCGCAGATCCTGAGGTCAGGCACGCAACCGGCGAGATGGTCGAGCGCTATCTTGATGTTATTGCATCCATCCTGAAGGAAGCAGCCACCGCCGGAGAAGCTGACGGCAACACCGACGTGAAAGCTGCCGCCCTGATGTATTTCGGCATGTTGGAAGCCAGCGTCACCCTTTGGTCTTTCGATAACCGGGCCCATCCCCTCTCCCAACACAGAGCTTCGATGTGGTCGGTGTTCAAGAATGGATTGGCGCCCAAGGGTTAGGGGTTCCTGCCCATCCTTCCAGCCCGTCCGTTGTTCCCCTATTGGCAAGTCAGTTTTGCCATCTTGTAAGCAAGCGCTCACTTCTCCGCATACCCGCCCCCCAAGGTAACCGCCCCCGACGTGCATACCCGCACCCCAAGGTAACTGCCCCCCGGTGCGCACACCCGCAACCCAGGGTAACTGCCCCCGACATTATGAGATATGCAAGCAATCGCCCGCCCGTCGCTCATTGTCATTGTGCCCCTCTCCTCCTGAGAAGCGCCCTGCCCCCCTTATCGCCATTGTGAGGGGCGCCCCCTCTCCCCTGTCATTCTGAGGAGCGCCTCCTCCCCTGCTGTCATTCTGAGGAGCGCCTCCTCCCCTGCTGTCATTCTGAGGAGCGCCCCTCCCCTGCCATCCTGAGGAGCGCCCCTCCCCTGCCATCCTGAGGAGCGCCCCCTCCCCTGCCATCCTGAGGAGCGCCCCCTCCCCTGCTGTCATTCTGAGGAGCGCACTCCGAAGAATCTAAGGTGCCTGCTCACTCGAAGGACCGTCGTAGTAACGGGCAGGCCATCAGAGGGAGATATTAGATTCCTCACTGCGGTTCGGAATGACAGGAAGGGAGGGCGTTCGGAATGACAATCGGCGAGGCTCCCCCGACCTCTTGTTGTCATTCTGAGGAGTGCCCCCCTTATCGTCATTGTGAGGGGCGCCCCCTCGCCTGCTGTCATTCTGGGGAGTGCCCCCTCCCCTGTCACTCTGACGAGTGCCCCCTCCCCTGTCACTCTGACGAGTGCCCCATCCCCTGTCATTCTGAGGAGCGCCTCCCTCTGTCATTCTGAGGAGCGCACTCCGAAGAATCTAAGGTGCCTGCTCACTCGAAGGACCGTCGTAGTAACGGGCAGACCATCAGAGGAAGATTTTAGATTCCTCACTGCGGTTCGGAATGACAGGGAGGGAGGTCGGAATGATAATCGGGAGGCTCCCCCGACCTCTTGTTGTCATTCTGAGGAGCGCCCCCCTTATCGTCATTGTGAGGAGCGCCCCCTCGCCTGCTGTCATTCTGAGGAGTGCCCCCTCCCCTGTCACTCTGACGAGTGCCCCCACCCCTGTCATTCTGAGGAGCGCCCCCTACCCCTGTCATTCTGAGGAGCGCACGACGAAGAATCTAAGATGCCTGCTCACCCGAAGGACCGTCGCAGTAACGGGCAGGCCATCAGAGGAAGATTTTAGATTCCTCACTGCGGTTCGGAATGACAGGAAGGGAGGGCGTTCGGAATGACAATCGGCGAGGCTCCCCCGACCTCTTGTTGTCATTCTGAGGAGCGCCCCCCTTATCGTCATTGTGAGGGGCGCCCCCTCGCCTGCTGTCATTCTGGGGAGTGCCCCCTCCCCTGTCACTCTGACGAGTGCCCCCACCCCTGTCATTCTGAGGAGCGCCCCCTACCCCTGTCATTCTGAGGAGCGCACGACGAAGAATCTAAGATGCCTGCTCACCCGAAGGACCGTCGCAGTAACGGGCAGGCCATCAGAGGAAGATTTTAGATTCCTCACTGCGGTTCGGAATGACAGGGAGGGAGGGCGTTCGGAATGACAACAAGAAATTGTCATTTTGAGGAGTGCCCCCTCTGTCATTCTGAGGAGCGCCCCCTACCCCTGTCATTCTGAGGAGCGCACTCCGAAGAATCTAAGGTGCCTGCTCACTCGAAGGACAGTCGTAGTAACGGGCAGGCCATCAGAGGGATATTTTAGATTCCTCACTGCGGTTCGGAATGACAGGGAGGGCGTTCGGAATGACAGAGGAGAGGTCGGAATGACAACAAGAAATTGTCATTGTGTGGAGTGCCCCCTTGTCACTCTGAGGAGTGGCCCCTCCCCTCCTGTCACTCTGAGGAGCGCGCCCCTCCTCTGTCATTCTGAGGAGCGCACTCCGAAGAATCTAAGATGCCTGCTCACCCGAAGGACAGTCGTAGTAACGGGCAGGCCATCGGAGGGATATTTTAGATTCCTCACTGCGGTTCGGAATGACAGTGGGGGGTTCGGAATGACAGAGGAGAGGTCGGAATGACAACAAGAAATTGTCATTGTGTGGAGTGCCCCCTTGTCACTCTGAGGAGTGGCCCCTCCCCTCCTGTCATTGTGAGGAGCGCGCCCCTCCTCTGTCATTCTGAGGAGCGCACTCCGAAGAATCTAAGATGCCTGCTCACCCGAAGGACAGTCGTAGTAACGGGCGGGCCATCGGAGGGAGATCTTAGATTCCTCACTGCGGTTCGGAATGACAGGGAGGGCGTTCGGAATGACAGCGGGGGGTTCGGAATGACAGAGGAGAGGTCGGAATGACAACAAGAAATTGTCATTGTGTGGAGTGCCCCCTTGTCACTCTGAGGAGTGGCCCCTCCCCTCCTGTCATTGTGAGGAGCGCGCCCCTCCTCTGTCATTCTGAGGAGCGCACTCCGAAGAATCTAAGGTGCCTGCTCACCCGAAGGACAGTCGTAGTAACGGGCAGGCCATCAGAGGGATATTTTAGATTCCTCACTGCGGTTCGGAATGACAGTGGGTGGGCCCTCAAGAATCAACTCATGGAGGCTGATGGTTACAACTTTAGACATGGAGGCTGATAGTTACGACTTGGAAATGGGCTTCGGGGCTGCGCCCAAGGCCCTGACCGTTGACGCGGTTAGGCGGTGGTGGTACCGTTGGTTCTGCATTCCCAGCTTCCGAAATCGGAGTGGGTATGCCTTTGGACCAACAACTTAGTCCACGACCGGCAGGCACGAAGAAAGGTAGATGGAATGGCGAGGATGTCTGGCAAACAAGCTCTGGCCGAAATGCTGATTGCTGAAGGGGCGACGAAAATCTTTGGCAACCCCGGCACCAGCGAAAGCCCCTTCATGGATGTCCTGCAGGATTATCCTCAGGTGAAATATTATGTGGCGCTCCAAGAAGCTACCGCCGTGGGAATGGCAGAAGGGTACGCCCGGGCGACCGGAAATCCCGCATTCGCCAACCTGCACATCGCCGGCGGCTTGGCCAATGGCATCAGTATGCTCTACAACTGCTACAAGGGCGGCACCCCAGTGGTGCTTACCGCCGGCAATGCCGATACCCGCATGAGCCTCACAGACCCTGTGCTATCCGGGGACTTGGTGGAGATGACCAAGCAGTACACCAAGTGGAGCACCGAGATCAACCATGCATCCGATATCCCGATAGCTATGCGGCGGGCATTTAAAGAAGCAAGGACGCCGCCCACAGGCCCCACCTTCATCAGCTTCCCGTGGGACTCTATGGATGACGAAGCTGATGTGGATATCGTTCCGTCATCCCCCGGATATTACCGTACCCGGCCCGACGCCAGGGCGGTGGATAAAGCAGCAGCACTATTGTCCAAAGCTGAAAACCCGGTGATAGTGGTAGGAGACCGGGTCGCCCAGTCGGGGGCGCTGTCGGAGATGGTTGATGTTGCCGAGCTGCTCGGTGCAAAGGTGTACGCCGCATCCTTCTCTGAAGTCAACTTCCCCACCAGTCATCCCCTGTTCAAGGGTGTTCTGAACCTGAACACCGGCTCAGCCCGGCAGCGTCTGGCCGGTGCGGATGTTGTATTGGCTGTCGGAGCCAGTGTCTTCTCAGCCTTTTTATATGTCCCGGACCCGTACTTGGACCCCGGCACCAAGGTTGTCCATATCGACAGCAGCGCCAAGGAGATCGAAAAGGTCTATCCGACGGAAGCCGGGCTTCTGTGTGACCCCAAGAGCGGCCTACAGGACCTGGCGGAAGTTCTCAGGCAAGAGATGTCGGGATCTGCTCAAGAAGCTGCACGCACCCGTGCCGCTACCATCGGCGACGAAAGGGCCAAAGCAAAACAGGCATACCAAGCCAAGGTCAAAGAAAACTGGGATGATGCTCCCATTTCCTTGGAACGTATGATGAATGAGCTTGGCCAAGCAATTGACCCCAACACGATAATCGTGGATGAATCGGTCACTTCCAGGGGTGCACTGCAATCTGCCATCAGCTTCGATGAACCCGACAGCCTCTATGGTATCCGGGGTGGGGCGCTGGGCTGGGCTATGCCGGGCTGCATCGGCGTGAAGATAGCGAAGCCGGACCGACCTGTGGTGGCTGTGGTGGGGGATGGGGCTTCCTTGTACACCATCCAAGCCCTTTGGACAGCTTCCCGTTATGATATTCCCGTGACCTGGGTCGTATGCAACAACCGGAGCTATAAGATCCTCAAGGTCAACCTGGAAATCTATCTTCGAGATATGTTGAAGGACCAAGAGCGGGAGAGTGAATACACCGGAATGGACTTTGCCCTTCCGCTGGATATAGCCGGAATTGCCGGAGGGTTCGGCGTCCACGGCAGGACGGTGGAAGACCCCGGTGATCTACGCCCTGCTTTGGAAGAAGCGCTCAGCTTGGGCAAGCCTGCTGTGGTCGATGTGGTTATTGATGGCTCCCTCAAGCCCTCCGCATCGTCCTTCTAGCAATGTGGGCTTGGGGCTTGGTGAGGTAACACAAAGAAATCGTACGACGGGGTAGTAAAAAAAGGGGGCAGGCTCTTATGAGCCTGCCCCCTTTTTTCAGGTTGCCGAAACTGCTATGCCCAAGGGGGCTTGGTCCCAGGTGTCTTCACCCGGATGGTGTACACAGAAGTCCGGGCTGTGAGGAACAAAGTACGGCGGTCTGAGCCGCCGAAGGCACAGTTTGCTGGGACTTCATCGGTGCGCAGGATGCCGATCAGCTGCCCTTGATCACTGAAGATCCAGGTTCCCCCGGGGCCGGTGCAGAATACACGGCCTTCAGCATCCACCTTCATTCCATCAGGGACCTCTTCTTGGGGGGCCGACATATCCGCAAATACCCGGCTGTTGGCGACCGACCCATCAGGCTGGACATCAAAAGCCCGAATGTATTTTTGCTCCCTGCTGTTGGCCACGTACAGCACCTTTTCGTCAGGCGAAAAAGCTAGCCCGTTGGGATATTCGCAGTCGGCTGTGACCAGCTGCATCCGTCCGTCGGGGGATAACCGGTAAACGCCAGAGTAACTCAGCTCCCTCTCCTCGGGCGCCAGCCGGGAATTTGGGTCTGTGAAGTAGATGCTGCCGTCAGATTTACACACCACATCATTGACCCGGTTCAAACGCTTCCCGTCGAACTTATCGGCAAGGATGCCGATCTTGCCGTCGCTTTCGGTGCGGGTTATCCGGCGGGCTGACATTTCGCACATGATCAGGCGGCCCTGCAGGTCAAAGGTCAGACCATTTCCTTCGTTGGTCTGCTCGCGGACCACGCGGTAACGTTGCCCAGGGACCCACTTCAGAAGCTGGCTTCGGCGGATATCTACGAACAGAAGATAACCGTCAGGATGCCAAAGGGGGCCCTCGGTGAACTCAAATCCGGTGGTCAGACGTTCGGCGTCGCCGTTCATAACGGAAGATAGGTCATCGGCCATGGGGGTTATACCTCCTGAACTGCTTGGACGAAGGTTGGTTGGGGGAGATGGACTTGGCTTGCTGTTCTAGCTGTAGTGGCGGAGTTCTACCACATTGTCATCGGGGTCGTAGATGTACAACGAGACGCCATTGCCGTGAGCGCCCCATCTTGTGCCCGGGCCTTGCTGAATCTCTATGCCCATGGATTGGCATTCAGCTTTCAATGCTTCCATATCTTGGGGTTCGATCACCATGCAAAAGTGGTCTTGGTTTTTGATGCCATCCTTGCCGATGGCCGGTTGGTCGGGAGATGGGAAGAAGTCAATGATGGTGTCAGCATTGAGCCGGGCTGACGGAAAGCGGACCATTCCTGCTTCGAATTCATCGACTCGGAGGAGTTCCATCCCCAGGACCTCATTGTAGAATCGCATCGAAGTGTCGACATCTTTGCACCTTAGAACGATGTGGTCCATCTCGATGATCTTAACCAGAGGCTGGGTTTTGGATAGAGTTTCCAAGTTGGTGGGTGTAGACATGGGGAGGTCTCCTTGTTGCGAATGAGCGCACCGTGGGTTCCCAGCTTGGCCGCATTGTACGGGCCGCCCATTTGGTTGTCAAGAAAACGATGCTTCCACAACAGCTTGGAGTGTGGGCAGGCGCCTTAGATTCTTCGTCGTGCGCTCCTCAGAATGACAACGGGAGGAGCCGCCATTGTCATTCCGAACGCCCCCCTGTCATTCCGAACGCCCTCCCTGTCATTCCGAACGCCCTCCCTGTCGTTCCGAACCGCCCCCGCTGTCATTCCGAACACTCCCCCTGTCATTCCGAACGCCCTCGCTGTCATTCCGAACCGCCCCCGCTGTCATTCCGAACCGCAGTGAGGAATCTAAGATCTCCCTCCAATGGCCTTCCCGTTACTACGACGGTCCCTCGGGTGAGCAGGCATCTTAGATTCTTCGTCGTGCGCTCCTCAGAATGACAGGGGGAGAGTCATTCCGAACCGCCCCCACTGTCATTCCGAACCGCCCCCTTATGTCATTCCGAACCGCAGTGAGGAATCTAAAATCTCTCTCTGATGGCCTGCCCGTTACTACGACGGTCCCTCGGGTGAGCAGGCATCTTAGATTCTTCGGCGTGCGCTCCTCAGAATGACAGGGAGGGAGGGGCGCGCCTCAGAATGACAGGGGGAGGGGGCACTCCCCACAATGACAGGGGAGGGGGTGCTCCTCAGAATGACAGAGGAAGGGGTGCTCCTCAGAATGACAGGAAGGGAGAGGGTGCCCCTCAGGGTGACGGGCAGGGGGGGGCCATTGTCATTCCGACCGCCCTCCCTGTCATCCGACCCGCCCTCACTGTCATTCCGAACACTCCCCCTGTCATTCCGACGCCCCCACTGTCATTCCGAACCGCAGTGAGGAATCTAAGATCTCCCTCTGACGGCCTGCCCGTTACGACGACGGTCCTTCGGGTGAGCAGGTGCCGTAGATTCTTCGGCGTGCGCGCCTCAGAATAACAGGGGAAGGGGCGCTCCTCAGAATGACAGGAAGGGAGGGGCGCTCCTCAGAATGACAGGGGAGGGGGCTCCTCAGAATGACAGGCGAGGAACACGCGCCCCTCAGGGTGACGGGCAGGGGGCGCCATTGTCATTCCGAACGCCCTCCCTGTCATCCGACCCGCCCCCACTGTCATTCCGAACACTCCCCCTGTCATTCCAAACCGCCCCCGCTGTCATTCCGAACCGCAGTGAGGAATCTAAGATCTCTCTCTGATGGCCTGCCCGTTACTACGACGGTCCTTCGGGTGAGCAGTCACCTTAGATTCTTCGTCGTGCGCTCCTCAGAATGACAGGAAGGGAGGGTGCTCTTCACAATGACAAGGGAAGAGGCGCTCCTCACAATGACAAGGGAAGAGGTGCTCCTCAGAATGACAGGGGGAGTGCGCCTCAGGATGGCAGGGGGGGAGGAGTGCGCCTCAGGATGGCAGGGGGGGAGGAGTGCGCCTCAGGATGGCAGGGGGGGAGGAGTGCGCCTCAGGATGGCAAGGGGGGGATGGGGTGCGCCTCAGGATGGCAAGGGGGGGAGGGAGTGCGCCTCAGGATGACAAGGAGGGGGTGCGCCTCAGGATGGCAGGAAGGGGGAGGGGGCGCTCCTGAGGATGTCGGGGAGAGGGGTGGCATCCGCGAAAAACTAATCGCTGAGGTTCACCCACAGACGGGTCCCGTCGGTTAAAAACTCGATATCTCCGTGGTCGGCTGTGTTGTAGATCATGTCCGGCTCGATAACCAGCCCCAAGCGCTGCACCACGTCGGGGTGGGGATGACCATAGGGGTTGCCCTCCCCTGCGCTGATCACCGCAACCTCGGGAGATGCCAGCTCCAAGAACCTTTGTGTAGTGGAGGTTTTGCTGCCATGGTGGGCTACTTGAAGGACATCCGTATTCAACGGAACACCTTCTCGTACCAGCCGCCGTTCCGTTTCTGCTTCGATGTCGGCAGCCAATAAGAAAGAAACACCGCGGTAGGTCAGCCTCAGAACGGCGCTCAAGTTGTTTACGGTGGTCGCAGGAGAAAGGTCGGGTCGAGGATTCAGGACATCAATGATGACGGACCCATCCAGCACAATGGACTGGCCTTCGACTGCTTCGACCCGTCTGACCTGCTTACGGTCGACAGCCAACTGCAATTCCAGATACAGTGGGTCCTCGGTACGCCCAGGACCTTCCAGGATTGCCGCGACATCATATCGGTCGATTATTTCGGCAAGACCCCTGAAATGGTCTCTGTCTGGATGGGTCAAAACCACCACATCCAAGCTTCGGTCCAAAGGCCCCATGATTCTCCCTAGGGCAAGAGCAGCTTTCTTTGGATGAGGACCCCCATCCACCAATATCTGGGAGCTTCTTGGACCTTCAATAAAGATGCTCAGACCCTGGCCTATATCCAAAAACCGCACCGACAACATCTGGTTGGATGTTGTCAACGCACTGGTCCATAAAATCGTTGCCAGGACGGTCATTCCAGCTATTCCGGCAAGATACGCTCCTACATGCAGATACCGCTTCCCATCGACCAAGCTTATCAGTTGCAGGGTCTCCCTGACCTTCGCCATCTTCTGGCCGGCGCCCTTTGCCAATCGTCCCACGTCTATCGGAAGGACAAACACGACCGCAATCAGAGCATAATATCCCCAGACCAGAAGTCCGTTCAGCTTTGGAGCTGAAATGGCGCTTCCCGGCACACCTGAGAAAATATCGGCCAGTCTGATCAGGTACTCCAAGAAAAGCCATGTCACCCAGCCGATTACCTGCCCTATGCCGGGATGAATCAGCCCCGCTACTGCGGTGATGGCTGAGCTGACCAATAGAAAAGACATCGCCGGAAGAGCTAGTACGGTGGCTAATATCCCCATGGTGGGAACCTGTTGGAAGTTGAAAGCAACCAGGGGTAGGGTAAAAATCGTGGCTGCTGCCGATGTCGCTATTGCAAGCATGAAGAATCGCTGCACCTTGTTTATCCAGCCACCTTCAACATAGCCGGTATGTACAAACCTGCTCCACCACCGCCCTTCAGCGGAAAGAAGCAGAGCGATCCCAGATACCGCGGTGAAGCTTAGCTGGAAAGAAATATCTTTGAGGACGGGAGGGTCGAACCCGACCATCAATCCGGCCGCAAGGGCCAATGCAGGAAAGATGCTCTTCGGGCGTCCGATGGCATGGGCCGCCAAGTATATGGTGCCCATGATGGCAGCCCGTTCCACCGATGGCGATAGTCCGCTGATCAACGCATAACCCCATATGGCAACCAAAGGAAGCAACAGGTAAACTTGTCGTCGCCTTCCTAGGAGCCACGTTGCTGCTCCAAGGCTGACCGCCAACAGTACACCCACATGAAGGCCCGATATTGCCAACAGATGGGAGGTCCCGGTGTCGCGGAATGCTTGGGTGATATCCGCAGGCAGATTCCCTCTTTGGCCCAACAACAGCGCTTGAGCCAGGGCAGCTTGGGGCTCTGGCAATGTATCTTCCAAGCTTCTGGACAACCTTCCCCTGGCTGCGTAGATGGACCTGCGGAGGAGGCTTCCTTTTCCAGAACCTAGGTGGTCCACCTCAGTGGGAAATAGGATAGCTTGGATACCTTGGTTTGCTAGATAACGCCCATAATCAAAGTCGCCCAGAGGCTCCGGTTGCCTAAGGGTTCCTGTCAGTTCCAGTTGGTCGCCGTATCTAAAAAAGGGATCGCTTCTCTCCCGTATCAGCTCAATGGGCGGGCGCGAAAAAACCAACAGCTTGGCATCCGATTGCTTCCACAACCCGCCGTCTTCGACTTGCTCCACCGTCAGGTGGAATTCTGCGCCGTTCGCCGATGATTCAGGGTCACTGGATACCATTCCCCGGATTTTTACCGTGCCTGATACATCTACCACAAGTCCGTTGTTGGCATCATCCGGTCCTCCCACCCTGAGGGCGCCCAACACCAAGACCAGCAAGAGGACAGGTACGGTAATAGATATGCGGCACAGGAAGACGAGAATCCCCAAGATGATGGATGCAAGCAGGAAGAAGATCAGGGCCGTCGGATCCAAGCCGGTTTCCAAGGCAACGAAGGAGCCAATCAGCCAAGCAGCTGCCAGCGATACCAGCTTTATACCAGCACCAGCCTGACTGTTCCAAGGTCAAGATGTGCTGTTACGGGCTCTAGTTCCATGACAGCTTCATAATATACCAGCTTTTCAAACTCTTCGGATAACATACCTGTTTATATCCGGATATAGGGGTGACATAGCTTGGCAGCCATCGCTATTGACAGGGTAAGATGCCCCGCCTACACTCGACCACATAGCTGGAGGGGCTGTCCTTCCTGCTGTCTCAGCTTCCACCTTCGTCTGAGGAAATGTTCCATGACCCAAAGAGCAACATTCATAAACCAGCCTTACGGAGCTTATCATCACCGGGATATCCCCAAAGAAGATGTGGAGCTCACCCATGTCGGTCCCGGAACGCCCTGCGGCGAGTACCTGCGCCGGTTCTGGAACCCCGTAGCCACTTCGGATGAACTGAAGGATGTACCGCTCCGCATCCGCATCATGGGCGAAGACCTGATAATCTTCAGAGACCTCAGCGGTCGTGTTGGTCTGATGGAACCCCATTGTGCCCACAGGGGCACCTCCCTTGAGTTTGGCTTACTCTCGGAACGGGGCATCCGATGTTGCTACCACGGTTGGCTTTATGATGTTGACGGCACCATCTTGGAAACCCCCGGAGAACCTGATGACAGCACCTTGAGATTCCGGCTGTGCCACGGGGCATATCCCACCCGTGAACACCGTGGTCTGGTGTTCGCATATATGGGGCCTCAGGACAAGCAGCCGCCCTTCCCCATCTTCGACACACTGGTGGATGAAGGCACGGCGGGCCATCGTCCTTCGTCGGCAGACAACGGGAAGCATTATATGCCCTGCAACTGGCTGCAGATCAAAGAAAACTGTATGGACCCAGTCCATACAGCCTTTCTTCACACCATCGTTTCCGGGGCCCAGTTCACCGAAGAGTTCGGAGTCATCCCAGAGTTGGACTTTATCGAAAGCCCCGTCGGGATGGCATACATCGCCACCCGGAGGGTGGGGGATAACATCTGGGTCAGAATGAACGATTTTATTGCGCCCAACGTCCATCAGGTAGCATCCAGCTTCGAAGATGGGAAGCATGAGCACGGGTTCCATAGGCCGTGGCTTACCCAGTGGTCGGTGCCGGTGGATGATAAAGAGACGATGAATATCCGCTTGCGCCACTACAGCGAAGAAGAATACCGCTCCCCCGCCAAGCCGCCAGTCCTCACCTTTGGACAAACTGGCGACAGGGACCATGAAGCCAGACAACGGGTTCCCGGAGATTATGATGCTTTGAGCACAATCCACTGGGGAATGTCCCGTTATGGATTGGAACACCTGGGGTACACCGACCGCGGCGTGATCATGCTTCGAAATATGGTGCGCACCGGCATCCGAGATGTGCAAGCCGGTAGGAATCCCTTCGGGTCCCAGCTCTCCGCCGATCAGGTTATTCGCACCTACGCCAACGATACCGTCGTACGAGCTCCTGCAGCATCCAGCTTGGAGAAAGATGCAGAGCTTCTACATCAAACAGGTCTGCAGGTGGCCCGGGGATACATCGAAAATCCTCCAGCCCTGTAGTTTTCCCGGATATAAGACCAGTTTCTCCTCAGGCTGATTCAGGGGGTACGCTGTGGATTTAGTGATCCGAAATGCTACGATCCAAGGGCAACCAGATACCAAAGACATAGGCATTGCGCAGGGTGCTATCGCGAGCATAACCGACCACATCGAAGAACATGGTCAGCAGGAAATCCAGGCTGATGGCAACCTGGTTGCCCCTGGGTTCGTGGATGTTCACCTTCATCTGGACAAAGCTCTGGTGCTCGACCGGTACGACTGGTCCCAGCGGGAACCTCAACCCACGCCGCGGCTGACCAGCGTTTATGAAACCAACAAGATCAAACCCCAGTTCACGGTACAAGATGTTCGCGACCGTTGCATTCGCCATGCTGAGATGTGCGCTGCCCACGGCACCACCACCATAAGGACCCACGCAGAGGTGGACCCAGTTGTGGGTCTAACCGGGATCAAGGGTGTGCTGGCAGCTAGGGAAGCTTGCCGCGAATTCATCGATATTCAGGTTGTAGCCAATGCCTTCTGCGGCTACTACTACGGCGAGGGATTTCTGGCTGATCCGGGGATGGAGAAGATGTTTCGGGAAGCTATCGAGATGGGCTGCGATGCTATCGGCGGGGTTACCGAATCTGAACCCGATGCCAAAGCCCACATCGACTACATCTTTTCGCTGGCTAAAGAATATGATAAAGATGTGGATTTCCACTGCGATCAGATCACCACACCGCCCCCGTTCCACATCCCCTATATCGCAGAAAAGACCATCGCCGAAGGTATGCAGGGCCGGGTGCTGCTCGGCCATTGTCATGCCTTGGCCCATGTCAGCCCCGAAGAAAGACAACGTGCAATCGGGCTCCTTCGGGTGGCTGGGGTAAGCACATGCATCACGCCATTCACCACCGTGCAGGAGCGCCTGCTTGAACCCGCTTCAGGGGGCGTCACAGCCACCTACATGACCGACAATGTGCAGGATAGCTGGCAGCCTTTCGGAAACGCCGATATGCTTCTGCTTGCTTTGTTCGTCGCCAGGCTGGGAACATGGCGCACCAACGATCAGTTGGACCGCATCTTCGATATGGGCGCCCAACGTGCAGCTGAAGCTATCGGCCTCGGGAGAAACCATGTGGTCGAAGAGGGATCACCTGCGGACATGGTAATTCTGGAAGCTGGTTCGAAGCATCAAGCAATCGTAGATCAGGCAAAGAAGCTGTGGGTTATCAAAAAAGGCCAGCCCGTTGCCCAAGACGGGCAGCTGCTAATAAAGCCCGTCCTATAAGGGCCAGAACCTGGGTCCTCTTCACGGACCAGATGAATGTCTGGAAGCTAAGCTAGATACCGATTACTTCGAAGCCGACCGCATATTCGCAGCATATTCGCTCGCCCATGATGGATGCATTCCACCTTAGCAGCTCATCGGGGTTCGTCTTTTGCGACAGGTTATCTATATAAACCCGGTGCTTCTCCAGAGATTCAACGCCCCGTTCGATGAAGTCGGTTACGTCCACTCCGTGAGTTGCATTTGGGGAGCCGCCTACCAGCACCATGCCAACCTTGCCCCAAGGTTCCAGACCTTCCTCCAGCAGCTCAGGAAAGATCCAGCGGTTGCCCGCATCTCGTGCTGCATCCAATACCGCCAGACCCGCCCACCGATGGTCTGCCATGTTCAGATTACCTCTGCTCCACAGCAGATGATGGCTTCCGGTGATCAGCACTTCGGGGCGATGCTTTCTTATGTGCCGCGTAATGTCGCGCCTCAAGGGAAGGCCGTACTCTATGATGCCGTCTTTGTAATCAAGGAACTCCACCACATCGACGCCCACAACCTCGGCGCTGGCCCGTTCTTCTGCTTCCCGCAGGGGTGCAGCTTCTTCTGGAGTCATCGAATCTATGCCGGCTTCGCCCCGGGTCATGAGGAGATAAGTGACATTTTTTCCTTGGGAAGTCCACCGGGCAATGGCGCTGGCAGACCCGTATTCCAGGTCATCAGGATGCGCAACCACGGCCATAGCTCGTTGCCAGGTTTCAGGAACTATCTGTAGCTGATTTGTTTCTTGCATCCCCAAGGTCCTACCTCAAGGGCAGCCCTTAGGGGGCTGCCCTTGTCATCCAAAATAGTCATCATAAGGGTATCTTATAGGCGGAAATGCGCGGGTGAGATGCCCAGCCAATGGAAGCGCCGCAGTGGTCTTAGTTGGGAATCACCGCCATGCCTCTGCGAAGCTCGGAGAACTCACGTTTGGATTTCGCCCACCAGTCGCCGTTGTCCTTGCTGATGAATATCTGGCCGTGGCGGCTTCCAGCTACGACCAAGCCGGGCATGAGTGGGTGAGTGGCCAACCCATATATGGGGGTATTGGGCTCAATTGGAAGAGCCAGGTCTTCCCAAGTTCCCGCCCTGTCTGAGGACCGGCGGATACCACCTTCAAATCCGGTGGCATCATCTCCGGTGCCCACGAAAATGGTCTTGCCGTTATCAGCTAAAGTAACGTTGCGCAGGAAAGGCAGAGCCCATTTATCCACGCCTGCCCCGGAAGCTTCCCACGTCTCACCTTCGTCTGTGCTGACAAGAATTTCATTGTTGCGGTTGAGAATAACCGCCTTGCTGGGACTGGCGCTGACGGCTATGTCATGCATATCCACATAATCGAAAGACATATCGCCGGGAAGGTTGGGGCTGATGTCCGTCCATGTTTCGCCGCCGTCCATAGTCCGGCGGACGCCGTCAGCCTCCACGCATGCCCACACGATATCATGATCGATGGGGTCCACCGCCAAGCCGGTCACCCGGTTGATCTCAGGAATACGGGTCGGGCCGGTTAGGGGAAACACCGGGTTCCAAAAGCAGTCCAGCTTTTCGAAGGTCCTGGCTCCATCTTTCGAACGGTACAGGCAGGGCGGCTTGGTCCCTGCATAGACGATATCGGGGTCTACAGGGTCGACGGCGATCCTCCAGACCCACTGGTCGCTCAATATGTTATCCATCTGTTTGAAGGTAACCCCGCCGTCTTCGCTCTTACAAATTCCATTGTCGGTGCCCGCGTACACCACCGCAGCATTGGTGGGATCAGCATGGACCTCGTACACCCTGGAGTCAGCCACCATTGGGGTTGGACGCCTCCACATTTTCCCGCCATCGTGGCTGACCGAAAGACCGCGGCCTACGGTTCCTACTAAGATCGTAAAATCGGCTCCCACGGTGAATCCTCCTCATATAGTCATATTTTGGTGGGTAGGCTGCCTTTACATAAAAGCTGAAGCCCCAGCAGAAGAAGGTTCGGCACCTGCTGTCTGCTGGGGCTCCAAGATATTCAGGTTCTGTCGTTTTGGCGCCAGTCCCTTTTCGGACCTAGTTGGGGACCACCGCTATGCCACGGCGAAGCTCGGAGAACTCGGTCTTGACCTTTACCCACCAGTCTCCGTTGTCTCGGCTCACATAAACCTCTCCGTAGCGGGTGCCGGCAACAACCACGCCCGGAGCTTCGGGGTGGGTGCCAATGCCATAGACGGGCGAGTTGGTCGGGTTGGGTAGATCAAGGTCTTCCCAGCTGCCAGCTCTGTCTTCGGACCGGCGGATGCCGCCGACCACGCCGGTGGCGGTGTCGCCCGCACCAATGAAGACCGTCTTGCCTTCGTTGGCCAAACCTATGCATCGCACGAAGGGCAATTTCCACTTGTCTACGCCAGCTCCGGTAGATTCCCAGGTCTCACCTTCGTCGGTGCTTATCAGGATGTCGTTGTTGCGCTGGGCCAAAACCGCTTTCGAAGGATTGGCTACAACGGCCATATCATGGAAGTCGATGTAACCGAAGGACTGGTCCCCCGGAAGGTTGGCGTTGAGGTTGGTCCAAGTATCGCCGCCATCCAAGCTTCGGCGAACGCCATCAGCTTCGACACATGCCCAGATGTTGTTGTGGTTCGTCGGGTCTATGGCCAGTCCGGTCATGCGGTTGAGCTCGGTCAACTGCTGCTCTCTTGGGGCAGGGAAAACCGGGTCGAAGTGACAGGATGTTGCATCCCAAGAACGACCACCATCCTTGGAGCGATAGATCCAAGGGCCCTGGTAATCGGAAGTCAGTGTCTTGATACCGGCAAACACGATGTTGGGGTCCACCGGGTCAACGGCGATTCGCCAGACCCACTGTCCATTCAAGCCGGCATGTTTGAAGCTCTGACCCTTATCGTCGCTCTTGAAGATGCCGGTGTCCGTGCCTGCATATATGACATCAGCATTCGTGGGATCAGATGTTACTTCATAAACCCTGGTGTCTGCGATCAACGGATCGGGGCGGCGGAAGGTTTTTCCTCCATCGCGGCTTATTGAAAGGCCTCTACCTACGGTTCCTACAAAGAACGTGAAATCAGCTACCAAGGGACTACCTCCTTATTTGATTGAGATCTCCGTGCATTTGGGCAAGGTTTCGGGTGCTGCGATACACTACTTTGCCCACTGGACACTTCCATATCAGGAAGGCTTTGACCATACTGGCTAGCTTGAATCAGCTAGCCGGGGCACTGTGGTTATTATACAAGAATACTAATGATAGTCAAGCATGAATAAAGTAATAGTACGTAGCTAGGCGCCTCGGTTCCATGCTGTATGACAGCTATGGCATAGGCCATATAGTTGATATAACGTGACGGCTGGGTCCACGCTGGATACATGGATGACCCCGGTAGCCCACCAACCACGGGACAGCGGCTCCTGGTCTGGCTGTGAACATGGCATCTGCACTCTTGATGCTTCGGGAGGCGCCACCTTCAACACATTTTATGCAGACGGTCGGGAGTGACGGTTGTTGATTCTGCCGGATATTCGTTTGCTGGAAGCCGGATGGTTTGCTACACTGGCGCTGCAGAGGACGCGGATACCAAGTGGGTTGGGGTTCGAAATCCGTGGTCCCATTGGGGAGGGCTTATGTTCTATGAGATGCGTACCTACACCCTCAAACCGGGTGCGGTGCCCGAGTTTGAATCCGTTTTCGGAAAGCGCCAACCCTTCAGGGAGAAGTACTCGAAGCTGGGCGGATTTTGGCACACCGACTTTGGCCCCTTGAATCAGGTGGTCCACGTCTGGCCCTATGACAGTGTCAAGCAGAGGGGTGAGGTACGGGAAGCAATGGGCAAGGATGCAGACCTTCAAGCTTTACCCTTGTCTGATTTCATTGCCGAACAGGAAGCGGAGTTTCTGACCTGTGCTCCTTTTATGAAGCCGATGGAGCCAGCCAAGCTCGGCAATTTTTATGAGATGCGAAGCTACTCTTATCGGAGGGGGAATATCCCTGAAGTTCTCCGCCGTTGGGGTCAGGGTGTGCCGGTGCGGGAAAAGTATTCCCCATTGGCAGCCTGCTGGTATGTGGAAACGGGCAGCCTTAACAAGCTCATTCATATGTGGCCGTACAAGAGCTTTGAAGAGAGGGAGCAGATCCGGGCTGAAGCATCCAAAGAATCATTGTGGCCCCCTCCCACATCGGAGTTTATGATCAAGCAAGAGGTGAAAATCCTGCTGCCGGCTGCCTTCTCACCGATGCAGTAATTGAGATTTTAAGCAGATCAAGGAAGGCAATAGATCATCATTGCCACGACAGTAGGTCGTGGCCTCATCCGCCTGTCATCATGGGCGGTTCCTTGGTCTTGGTGGTGAGGAGAGGTGGCCGAGTGGTTGAAGGCGCCGCTCTCGAAAAGCGGTATCTCGTTTCGGGATCGTGGGTTCGAATCCCACCCTCTCCGCCAAAACAGGTCTTCGCGACACCATTCCAGGTTGCCTGCCGCAGCTGCTGCCGAGGCGCCCGCCGCCGTTGCTGTCCATGCGTTGATGTACAGATTCAGGCAGCGGTGGATATAATAGCTGACTGGCAGCACGGGAGCCATCGGACTCGAAGAACAGATGCTTCCGGTTCCAAGCTGATTTGCCAGCCAAGAGATCAGGAGAGGTGCTAGAGTGGTCGATCAGGCGCGCCTGGAAAGCGCGTAGGGGCGTTAAGCCTCTCGTGGGTTCGAATCCCACCCTCTCCGCCACCAACCGGAGCTGACGCGCACCTGCCCATTCTCCCCCGGATTACGGGACCGCGCTGGGCGACAGCCCTTGAACAAAGGCTGCCGGCTCCTTCGCCGTTACCGCAAAAATCCGTATGCTAGAATTGAACTATGGAAAGTGATCTAAAATATTGGGTGGCATTCAGTCTCATCCCCAACTTGGGCGCCGTCCGGTTCCGTGCCCTGGAGGGCCACTTCGGTAATCTTGAGACTGCTTGGCAGGCTGGCTTCGATGAACTGAAAGCGGCCGGTTTGGATGAGAAGACTGCCAGATCAATCACCACCCACAGGGGAGCCATATCTCCTGATGAACAGATGGAGAAGCTGGAGCGGTGCGGCGCACATGTGATCAACTGGAATGATCCCGAATACCCGGCGCGGCTCAAGGAAATACACAGCCCACCTCCCGTATTGTACATACGCGGGCAATTGTCCGTTGAAGATGAACGGTCTGTGGCTGTGGTTGGCACCCGCAAAGCCAGTGCATATGGGAAGGAAGTTGCTTCGGTCCTGTGCCGGGACCTAGCTGCCAACGGCGTTGGCATAGTCAGCGGCCTTGCCAGAGGGATCGACTCCATCGCTCATAGGGCAGCCCTGGATGCGGGGGGCCGCACAATCGCCATCTTCGGCACGGGGGTGGATTTCATCTATCCTCCCGAACATGCTAAGCTGTCCCAAGACATCGTGGACCATGGTGCCCTGGTGAGCGAATATCCTTTGGGAACAAACCCCAAATCCCAGCACTTCCCCCAGCGTAACCGTATCATCAGCGGGATGACCCTTGGCACCTTGGTTGTCGAAGCCGGTGAACAAAGCGGGGCCCTTATCACGGTGAGCCATGCCCTGGAACAAGGACGAGAGGTGTTCTGCGTCCCCGGCAACATATTTTCGCCCGCCAGTTCCGGCACCAACGCCCTCATCCAAGAGGGGGCCAAGGTGGTGACCAGTTACAAAGACGTACTTGAAGAACTGAACCTAAATGCGGTAGCTTACCAGATGGAGATGCGGTCGTTGACCCATCCTCAGGATGAAAATGAAATCCGCCTACTGGAACATATAACCCACGAACCTTTACACATCGACGAGATCAGACGGCGAGTGAGTCTTCCAATCAACATGGTCAGCAGCATTCTGGCAATGATGGAGCTCAAGGGGATGGTAAAGCAAGTAGGAGGTATGCACTACACGCGATGGAGAGAAACGGTTGAACAGCATGGTAACTAAAGAAACACGAAAAAAGCCCGCAAAACCTTCTGCTGCGGGGAAGGCATCCAAGAGCAGCCCCAAACGTTCCAAGGGCAACAGCCTCGTGGTGGTCGAATCGCCCGCAAAGGCAAGGACCATCGAACGCATCTTGGGACCGTCATTTACCGTCCGAGCTTCCCAAGGGCATGTTCGTGACCTTCCAAAGGGCAAGCTTGGGGTGAAGGTAGAAGACGGGTTTTCACCTTCCTACACGGTCAACAAAGATAAGGAAACCATAATCCAAGAGCTCAGGAAGCTGGGTAGTCAAGCTTCCTCCATATATCTTGCCACAGACCCCGACCGTGAAGGCGAAGCGATCGCCTGGCATATCGCCAAAGCAACAGACTGGGAAGGAAATGGCGACCAGCTGCAACGGGTCGTCTTTCACGAAATTACCCAGGATGCAGTAAAAGAATCCTTCAAGCATCCGCGGTCCATCGACATGGAGTTGGTTAATGCACAGCAAGCGAGGCGCATACTGGACCGCTTGGTGGGTTACCAGATAAGCCCCATCCTATGGCGCAAGGTCCAACGGGGTCTTTCTGCCGGGCGTGTCCAGTCGGTGGCCCTCAGGATCGTTGTGGACCGGGAGCGGGAGGTCCAAGTTTTTGTGCCGGTGGAGCACTGGTCCATCGAAGTCCAGCTCAGCAATCGGCAAGCAACATCGAAGAAACAGCAAGCCGCCTTCGGAGCTATCCTCTACAGGTTGAAGGGACAGAAGGGCAAGCTCAGCATCCCGGACGGCACGTTGGCAAGCCAAATACAGGATGAGCTAAACGGAGCTAAATATACGGTAGATGATGTGAAAAAGCGGGAGGTCAAGCAGTCGCCGGCCCCGCCTTTTATTACCAGCACCTTGCAGCAGGAAGCACACCGCAAGCTGAGGTTCTCCGCCAAGCGCACCATGGTCGTAGCTCAGCAGCTATATGAAGGCCTCTCGGTGGGAGCTGAAGGGTCCGTTGGGCTCATCACCTACATGCGGACCGATTCCACCCAGGTGAACCCCGGATCGATCAGAGAAGCCAGGGAATACATCGGCGCTAAGTATGGGGCTGAGTACGTTCCTGCCCAATCCAGGGTTTTTAGAAAGAAATCAAAGGGAGCGCAGGAAGCTCACGAAGCCATCCGGCCGACCTCCATACTGCGGGAGCCCCGCCAGCTGAAGGGGCGTCTGACCAACGACCAAACCCGTCTGTACGAGTTGATATGGCAGCGTATGCTGGCCAGCCAAATGGCCGATGCACTCTCGGATGCCACCACGGTGGACACCCGCGCAGAGTGCGTGCCTGTGCAGAAGACCTATATCTTCCGGTCCACGGGGTCGGTCCTCAGATTCCCCGGTTTCAGGGCCTTGTATCTCGAAGGTAAAGACGATGCCGAAGGCGACGAAAACGACGACAAATCGCCGCTGCCTGAGCTTTCCCCCGATGATGTCCTGACGCTCCTGAGTTTGGAGCCGAAGCAGCACTTCACCCAACCTCCCGCCCGCTACAGCGAAGCCACCCTGGTCAAAGCACTGGAGGAACGGGGCATCGGCCGGCCCAGCACCTATGCGCCCATTATCTCCACCATTACCGATCGCCATTATGTGTTAAAGGACGAAGGAAAGCTGAAGCCCACCACCTTGGGAATTACCGTGTGCGACCTTTTGATCCAATACTTTGCATCGATCATGGATATGAACTTTACCGCCAAGATGGAAGGAGAACTGGACGAAGTAGCCCAGGGTGATTTGGAACTGGTGCCCATGCTTCAGGACTTCTATGGCCCCTTCAAGGAATCCTTGGATGTGGCTGAACAAGCAATGCCCAAGGTGAAAGTCGAGGAAGCAACGGAAGAGGTGTGCGATAAGTGCGGAAGTGGAATGGTAATCAAGACAGGCCGCTTTGGACGGTTTCTTGCTTGCACCAACTTCCCAGAGTGCCGGAACACAAGTCCCTTGGCGCCTGATGGGAAGTCCGCTGAAACCCAAGGTCAGGCTTCCCCTGCGGAAGAACCGACCGACCAAATATGTGATAAGTGCAGCAAACCGATGGTAATCCGGTCCGGCCGCTACGGGCGGTTTATTGCTTGCACCGATTATCCTACCTGCAAGAGCAGCAAACCCATCTTGAACAAGATAGGTGTAGCTTGTCCGAAATGTGGAAACGAAATCGTACAGCGCCGGTCTCGTGGCAAGGGGCGCACCTTCTACGCTTGTTCCGGTTACCCGAATTGCGATTTTGTATCCAACCAACGACCGTTGCCGGACCCATGTCCAGAATGCGGAGGGTTGATGGTGGCTGCCGGCTCCAAGAACGTCAAGTGTACAAAGTGCACTTGGACAGAAAGCAAAAAAGCCTTGGAGACCGTTGCAGGCAAATAATTGACATCTCGAAGCAGCCACCCGTTCTTCTCACCAAGGACCCAGGAATACAACAGTGACCCAACATCTGGTTGATGATCCAGAACGGCTGGTGCGGAGTTATGCGGAATCCCTTCGGAATCGGCATGGCCGCACTGAACGAACGGTGCAAATCTATACCGACGACCTTCAGCCCTTCCTGCGGTTCTTGTCCACCGAAGCAATGGACCCCCGTAAATTGGACCGGAGGTCCCTTAGGCAGTACCTTGCGTGGCTTTCCACCTCAGCCCGGGGTCCGGCCGGCGGTTATGCCAGGGTTAGCGTGGCCCGGAAACTTGTGGTTCTTCGTTCCTTCTACAAGTACCTGCTTCAAGAGGGTCACATATCCGCCAACCCAATTCCCAAGGGGCGGACCTTCAACATCAAGGTCGAAAAGCGGTTGCCGGTCTTCTTGGGCCGGGACGAGGTTGTCCGCCTTGTCGATGCGCCGGACCCATCCGAAACCTTGGGGATGCGGGACCGTGCGATACTGGATATGTTCTACTCTTCAGGCGTTCGGTTGGCTGAGCTACAGGAGCTGGGCATTGGAGACTTATTCCTTGATTCACGAGAGGTCCGGGTACGAGGTAAAGGATCTAAAGAAAGGGTCGTCCTTTTGGGGGAGCCTGCCGTTGCCAGCATCTCAGAGTACCTTGCTTCCGGACGTCCTGCCTTGGAACATGCTGGACGACTGAAGCCCCGATATACTCCGACTCAAGCCCTGTTTTTGAACCGCTATGGCGCCCGGCTATCCCGCCGGAGCATCGAGAAACTGGTGATCAAATATTCAACGGCGGTGGCTACCAGGCCGGGAGTCCATCCCCACACACTCCGGCATACCTTTGCAACCCATCTCATGGAAGGTGGAGCTGATCTACGGGTTGTCCAAGACCTTTTGGGCCACGCCAGCCCTGCAACAACCCAGGTGTATACTCATGTTACCCAAAACGAAGCTCGCCAAGAGTATCTGACCACCCACCCAGGTGCGCTGATGCCCGTTCAAAGCAACGAACAGGCGAAAGACGATGATGAATAAATACCTGATTATCAACGGACCCAACCTCAACCTGTTGGGCAGCCGGGATGCAAGCGTATACGGCTACAAGACCTTGGCGGATGTGGAAGCTGAGCTTGCTTCCAAAGCTGAGGAGCTTGGGGTCGAGGTCGAATTTTTCCAATCCAACTCCGAAGGTGCTATTATTGATTTCATCCAAGCCAACGCTCCCGGTGTCCGGGGGATCGTTATCAACCCAGGAGCGTTGGCCCACTACAGCTACTCTCTGCGGGAAGCTATAGCCGACAGCCGCCTGCCCGTAATTGAGGTACATATAAGCAACATCTACGCCAGGGAATCTTGGAGGCAGCATTCGGTGACCGCCGGGGTTGTCCGGGGACAGATAACCGGGCTGGGATCGAAGGGCTACCTGGTTGCCTTGGAAGTTCTGGTTTCTGAAGAAGGAGAAACATAGAAGGGATGAGCTACAGACTAGAAAAACTGCGTAACATTCTGGCAGAAAGGGAGCTTGATGCTCTCTTGGTGTCTACAACGGAAAACCGACGCTACCTTTCGGGGTTTCACGGTTCAGCCGGATATCTGTTGATATCTGCCGAAAGAGCTTATCTTGCCACGGATTTCCGGTATATCGAGCAAGCTGCCAGCCAAGCGCCGGATTTCCAAGTCCTAAAGGTGGGAAGCGGATGGTCATGGCTGATGGACCTTTCCAAAGACACAGGTCTCAAGAAGGTGGGGTTTGAGAGCCAGCAGATAACCGTATCCACGTATCAACAGCTGGTCGAAGCAACCCGCAGCTTGCCTTCTGCAGTTCAGCCCAGCTTGGTTGCCACCACCAGCATCGTCGAGGAGATTCGAACCGTCAAAGAAACCGGTGAGCTTGAGCTGCTGCAAAAAGCCATCGACGTAGCGGATGCTGCCATGGACGCGGTATCCACCACCATCCAACCGGGTCAAACGGAGCGAGAGGTGGCTTGGCGCCTCGAGATGGCTATGCGAGAGCTGGGGGCTGATTCGATCAGCTTCGACACCATAGTGGCTTCAGGACCCAATGGCGCAATGCCTCATCATCGACCTTCGGACCGCCCCATAAACGAAGGTGAGCCCGTGGTGATTGATATGGGGGCAATGGTAGACGGATATTGCAGCGACCTCTCCCGCACCATCTGCGTTGGCTCAAGCGACGAAACCTTCAGACGGATCTATGATATCGTCCTAGGTTCGCAGCTCACCGCAATCGCCACCGTACAAGCTGGACTGACCGGCGGCGATGCCGACGAGCTTTCCAGGGGTGTGATCTCCCAAGCAGGATACGGCGACAACTTCGGCCACAGCTTGGGCCACGGAGTAGGTATGGAGGTACATGAATTCCCCAGGGTTGGACCCAAATCCGATCACCGGTTGTCGGAAGGCATGGTGTTCACCGTAGAACCGGGGATCTACGTGTCCGAATGGGGCGGGGTCCGCATCGAAGATATCGTCATTCTTGAAGGTACGGGCGCCAAGGTACTTAGCAAAGCCCGCAAATGAGTGGAAACTTCCGCTTGCAGGCAGTCCGAAAAAGCATGGAAGCAAATCTAGGGGGATGATATGACCATCGGCTTTGGAGACCTACGGAGAGGCGTGGCTATTGATGTGGATGGTCATCCCTATGAGGTCATTGAATATGAGCGCCAGAAGATGCAGCAGCGGGCTCCGGTAACCCGGCTTAAGCTCAAGAGCATGAGGGACGGACGGGTGATTGAAAAGGCTTTCCAGAGCTACACCACCGAGTTCTCCCGGGCTGCGGTCGAAACCAAGGAAGCCCAATACCTCTTCAGCGACGGACGGTTCTACACCTTCATGGACATGGAAACCTACGACCAGTATGAGCTATCGATAGCACAGGTTGGAGATGCCACCCACTATCTGGAGGAAGAGATGATAGTGGAGGTGGTTTTCTTCAACGAAGAAATGATCAATCTCCGCGTACCCACCTTCGTCGATCTGTTGGTTACAGATACGCCCCCAGGCTTCAAGGGAGATACCGCATCCGGCGGGACCAAGCCTGCTGTCCTAAAAACGGGGATGACTGTCCAAGTTCCCCTCTTCATCATGAACGGTGAAAAGGTAAAGGTAGATACCCGAAGCGGCCAGTACGTCGAGCGCGTTGGATAATTCCAAAGAGTTCTTGCCTCAAGGCAGCATGGCCGCAAGGGGATTCCTAAAGACCTGTAGCACATCGAAATGCCTATTTACACCGTAAGCCAGATCAGCAATTACCTGAAAGACTCCTAAAGGGCCGTAGCGTACCGAAATGCCTATTTACACCGTAAGCCAAATCAGCCATTATCTAAAGGATTCCCTCGAAGGGGATATGTTCTTGGGGGACCTGTGGATTACCGGGGAAATTTCCAATCTGCGGGCAGCTCCATCGGGGCATAGCTACTTCACACTCAAAGACTCCCAAGTGCAGCTCCGTTCGGTGATGTTCAGGGGAGGCCGGGGCGCTGAGCTTCTAATATCCGGTGGCTTGGTTACTGCCCATGGCCGCATTTCCTTCTATGAAGCCAGGGGCGATGTGCAGCTTGTGGCCGACCTGGTGATGCCCGAAGGTACGGGCCCCCTGCACCTTCAGCTGGAAAAACTGAAGATGCAGTTGGAAGAAGAAGGTCTCTTCGAAGTATCCCGCAAACGCGACCTCCCCCGGTTACCCCGCACCATCGGTGTGGTTACTTCGCCATCGGGCGCTGTCTTCCACGACATATGCAACATCGTCGGCCGCCGGTATCCCTTGGCCGAAATCCTGCTGGCGCCCACAACGGTCCAAGGCGCCAGTGCCGGGGCGCAGATCGCAGCAGCGATCAAAGCTCTTAATGAACAAAGCTCTTCGGATTTGATCATTTTGGCCCGTGGAGGCGGTTCCTTGGAAGAGCTATGGCCATTCAATGAAGAGCAGGTAGCCAGGGCGATCTATGCCAGCCGGATTCCCGTGGTAAGTGCCGTGGGTCACGAAACCGACTACACCATAGCAGATTATGTTGCTGATCTGCGTGCTCCCACACCATCGGCGGCGGCAGAGATGGTGGTCCCCGATAGAAGGGCGCTGCGCCAGGATATCGCGGCTTTCGAATATGGTCTGGAGCGGTTCTTTGCCGATCAGCTAAACCGGCGCCGGAATTCGGTAACCTCCTTAACCGGACGGGTGAACCGAGGATCTCCTGATATTGCAAGCTGGCGCCGCAGGGTGGATGACCTGGCGAGGGATGCCTACGCTCCTCTGGCAGAACACCTCACCAGCCTGCGGTTCCAGGTATCCGGGTTTGGCCATCAGCTGAGGGCCCTTAGCCCCAAGGCCATCTTGGAAAGGGGCTATGCTATCGTTGAAACCCAACCGGACCCCCAGATAGTCCGCAGCAAAGATCAGGTGAAGACCGGACAGCAGCTAAAACTGACTGTTGCTGAAGGTTCGATCCCGGCCATCGTGGGCGCTGCAGGCCAGAAGCCGGTCCCAAAGAAGCAGGTGGAGCGCGCCGGGGCACCGCTGATCTAGGTAAGCTTGGGACTATCGAAGGTTGATTCTTTGACAAACAACAACTCAAACGCCGAATCGGAGCTTTCCTTCGAAGGCGCTTTCCGGCATCTGGAGCAGACGGTACAAGCACTGGAAGGTGGAGATCTGACCTTGGAGCGGGCTACGACCTTGTATGAGGAGGGTATGAAATTGGTGCAAGCATGCAACCAACTCCTCAGCTCCGCAGAACTGCGGGTGACCCAGCTTAAAGATTCTTATTCCGCCACGCCAGACCCGCTGCCCAAGGATGATGAAGACGGGTTTTAGCAGTGCAATGTTGAAGGCGGACCTGCACATGCACACCTACCGGTCTTACGATTCCGGCGCCCAGCCCAAGTCTATCGTTGCGCAGTGTATCAAGACCGGCTTGGATTGCATCGCAGTAACAGACCACAACTCCATCTCCGGGGCCTTGGAGGTGCGTGAGCTGGCGCCCTTTCAGGTGATAATCGGCGAAGAGATAAAAAGCTCAGGGGGCGACATCATAGGCCTTTTCCTTCAAGAAGAGATACCCAAGGGCTTGTCTCCCAAGGAGACGGTCCAAGCCATCCTCTCCCAAGGCGGCTTGGTCATGATTCCCCATCCCTTTGATCGGCTTCGATCTTCGGTAATCACCCACGATGCACTGACCGAGGTCGTGGATCAGGTGGATACTATCGAAAGCTTCAATGCCCACAACCTATTCCACCAAGACAACCTGAAGGCAGAATCATTCGCCCAGAAGCACCAGTTAATCCAGGTTGCGGTCAGTGATTCTCATACCCATCGTGAGCTGGGCTCCACCTATATGGAGCTGCCTTTCTTCGATGGCACCCCTTCCGGTCTGAAAGCAGCCCTTAGCCAAGGGAGGCCGGTTGGAAAGAAAGCAAATCCCGTGCTTCGTTTAGCTCCGATGTGTGCCAAGCTGAAAAGGCGTTTTTCTTAGATATGTTGGAGGTCGGCTGGTTTTCTACGGGGCGGGGCGGAGGGTCGCTGGGTTTATTGAAACACATCCATGAAAGTATGCGGTCCGGCGATATCAATGGTCGCATCCAGTTTGTGTTCAGCAATCGGGAACCGGGAGAAGCAGAAGGAAGCGACCGTTTTTTCGAGCAGGTCCGCGAATATGGCCTGCCCCTGGTGACCATCTCCTCCAGGAAATTTCAGCGTGCGATGGGTGGCAAGCCCGCAGACAACCGCGCAGAATATGATAGACAGGTCATCGCCAGTCTCGAACAATTTCAGCCCGATGTGTGTGTTCTGGCAGGGTATATGCGTATCGTGAGTAAAGAGATGTGCCAACGGTACACCATGCTCAATCTTCATCCCGCCCTGCCCGACGGCCCCACCGGGACCTGGCAGGAGGTCATCTGGAGCTTGATGGAATCCAAGGCGGTCATGACAGGATCAATGGTCCACTTGGTTACCGAAGATGTGGACCGCGGCCCGGTGATGGCTTACAGCGCCATGCCCATCGTGGGCGATGCTTATGACGGTCTGTGGGCGGATGCGGAAGGGAAGTCCGTCTCGGACCTGCAAGCATCCGGTGGTGAAGAGCATCCCCTCTTCAAGATGGTCCGGCAGGAAGGGTACCGCAGGGAACCTTGGATGTTGGGCGCTGCCCTCGAAGCTTTCTCGGAAGGCAGGATCAGGGTGTCTGACGGCCAAGTCTATGACGAAAACGGCTCACCGTCGGCTGGCTTGTGCCTTGATGAAGAGGTGGACCGGGCACTATCCCGGAGCTAGGCGAGTTTCGCCATATCCAAGGGAAGCTCGACAGTATCTCCTGCTGCATTCAGCAAATCCGGTTGCCCATTGCCGGTGATAGCTTCCCCATCTACGATACACCGCGTCACATCTTGTAGGGATGGAAGCTCGTACATAACATCCAGCAAGGATTCTTCGATGATGCTTCTCAGTCCCCTGGCCCCTGTTTTGTAACCTATAGCTTTGCTGGATGCAGCTTCCAGAGCTTTGGGGGTGAAGACCAGTTCCACACCATCCATGGTGAAAAGCTGTTGGTACTGCTTGGCAATGGCATTCTTGGGTTCCGTAAGCACCCGGATGAGCGCCCCCTCATCCAGCTCATCCAAAGATGTGGACACCGGGAGACGGCCTACCAGTTCTGGAATGAACCCGTACTCCAGCAAATCTTCAGGGCCCAAATTCAACATCATGCCGGGGATCTGGCTTCCATCTTTATCGCCCGACTGGTTCTCCCAAAGAGAGTTGGACTTGAACCCCAACTTGGAGCTGCCCGCGGATAAACGTCGCTCTATGATCCCCTCAAGGCCATCGAAAGCTCCCCCGCAGATGAACAATATATCGTGAGTCTTGATCTGGAGAAACTCTTGGTACGGATGTTTTCTGCCGCCTTGGGGGGGCACATTAGCTATGCAACCTTCGACGATCTTCAGCAGTTCTTGCTGAACGCCCTCCCCTGAAACATCTCGTGTAATGGACCTGTTGGCCCCCTCTTTGCGGGCGATCTTGTCGATCTCATCAATGTAGATTATCCCCTGCTCAGCTTTGCCCATATCCCAATCAGCTGCTTGGATCAGACGCAAGAGGATGTTCTCCACATCTTCACCGACATAACCCGATTCCGTGAGTGAGGTGGCATCAGCGATGGCAAAGGGAACGTCCAGGATTTTTGCCAAGGTTTGTGCTAGGAGGGTTTTCCCGCAGCCTGTGGGGCCGATCAATAGGATGTTGGTCTTCTGGATCTCGACATCCGACCGTTCTGTGTCGTTCCAGATGCGCTTGTAGTGGTTGTGGACTGCTACACTGAGGACCTTCTTGGCCCTTTCTTGGCCCACAACATAGCTGTCAAGAGCTTGATTGATCTCACGGGGGACAGGGGGTTTCCGGTTTTTCTGCTCGTTCTTGTGGGATTCGCTTGCAGCGTTTTGGTCTATCACCTGCTTGCAAGCTCCGATGCATTCGTAGCATATGGACACCCGGCCTGGACCGGACACAAGGCGGTTGGTTTTGGTCTCCGCCTTTCTACAGAATGAACATTGATAAGCTTTGGAACCGGCTCTGCTGTTGGGCACTTCCCATCCTCCCCTAATGCTAGTTCCCGTCTATTCAGAGCAGCTGGTTATTTTTGGGGTTCGCTCCCATTCGCATCTTCCGGCTGTTCTGCACCAGTCTGAGGGCCTAGCACTTCATCTACCAAGCCATATTCCAATGCCTGGTCTGCTGCCAGATAGTAGTCCCGGTCAGTATCGCGTGCGACCTTTTCATAAGTCTGTCCTGTGCGGGCCGACAGTATCTGACGAATCTTGTCCTGCATCCGAATTATCTCGCGGGCGGCGATCTCTATATCCGCCGCTTGGCCCTGTGCACCACCCATCGGCTGGTGCATATGAATGGTTGCATTGGGCAGCGCATACCGTTTCCCCATGTGGCCGCCACTCAGCAGCACCGTTGCCATGCTGGCTGCCATTCCAACGCAAATGGTGGAAATCTCTGGGCGCACAAGATGCATGGTATCATATATGGCCAGCCCGGCACTGATGACTCCCCCTGGGCTGTTGATGTACAAGCTGATATCCCGATCAGGGTCTTCTCTTTCCAAGAAGAGGAGCTGGGCGATGATCACATTTGCTACATGGTCGACGATCGGGGTTCCCAAGAAGATTATCCGCTCCTTCAGCAGCAACGAGAAGATATCAAAAGCTCGCTCACCCCTGGGGCTGGTCTCGATCACCATGGGTATTATGTCTTGAGGGACGGTCACCTGGCTGTTAAAGGGATTTTCGAGCAATGTGCTCACCTCCACACTCCGCTTAATTCCGTTAGGGGTATCCTACTCGGAAGTTGAGGAAGGACTTCCTCTCTCCTCATCTTCCGCTGGTTCTTCGTCTATTTCTGGTTGGGCGGCGTCATCTTCGGAATCCTCCGGGTCTTCATCCGTTTCTTCCACCATCTGTCCCAATCGCCCCAGTACCTTCCGGGTAAGGAGCGCGCTCCCGAGGGAGGCCTTTGCTTCGTCCGTGGAGAAGGCTCTCAGCAGAGCATCGGATGAACCGGCAGTGCCGGATACCAGCCGCTCAATTTCCGCGTTTATCTCCTCTGGCATAACTTCCAGATGTTCATCTTGGGCCAGCTTGCGAATCACCAAGTATCTGCTCAAGCGTTCTCGGGCAGGCGGGCGCAGCTCATCCCGCGTTTCCTCCGGGCTCTTGCCGGCATTTTGCAGGTAGGTTTCCACGTCTGCGTCACGCCCTTGGAGATTGCGGGCCTGCTCTTCCAGCAGATGGTCTATTTCCCGTTCGACCGTCGCGTCGGAAACCTCTATGGAAGCGCCGCTGATGAGCTTCTCCAGCGCCGTTTCTTGAAATTCCCGGGTTGCTCTCTGCTCTGATTCAGAGGTCAGATTTTCCAAAATCGAGGTTTTCAGGGCTTCCAAAGATTCGTAACCGTCCTCGATGCCCTTGGCAAACTCATCATCGATCTCGGGCAAATCCTTGGCCTTGATCTGCAGGATTTTGACATCGAATGAGCAGTCTTCTCCGGCTATGGTGGTGTCTTGGAAGTCATCCGGCACCTTCAGGGTGAACTGCCGTGAATCATCCTTTTTCAAGCCTTCCAGGTATATCGAAAATCCGGGGAACGGATAGGGGTTGTCTTGGGAAGGAATGAAGTCCACACCCTTGTCATTAGCCACCTGGTTTCCTTTGATGGTCCCATCCACATCAAGGGTCACCAGATCGCCGAACTGGATGGGTCGATCCATAGGCTCCCATGGGGCTGCATTGTATTGTAGCTGTTCGAGGACGAGGCCCACCTGCTCGTCGGTGATCTCCACCGTCCCCCTGGCGACATCCAACTGCCGGATGTCGCCGAGATCGATCACAGGTTCCAAGGGTACGATGGCTGTGAAGGAGACGGGATCGACCTCTTCGACTTCCACGTCCGGCTGGCCGAAGGCATCCAATGCTTCATCGCTGATCGCTTGGTCCAAAGATTCTTGAACTATGTAGTCCAAGCTGTCCCGGACCAAGGTTTCACGGCCTAGAAAGGCTTCCACGATGTATCTGGGAGCTTTCCCTGGACGGAAGCCGGGAATTGAAACTCGGCTTTTGTTTCGTTTGTAGGCCCGTTCTAGGAACGGTTCTAAGTCCTCAGAATCTAAAGCAACATGTAGGGTCACTTGGCGTGTTGCGGATTCGTCTTTGGTTACTTTCAAGTACCTGCGTACCCCCGAGCATTTTAAACCTAGGGATTATAACATACCTGATAGCTTGTGAAAAGTTTCTCTTTGTTGGGAGTAAAAGCTACTCGACCACCCTCAGGTGCAACTCCCGGAGCTGCTCTTCTGTGACCGGGGACGGAGCTCCAAAAAGAAGGTCGGCCCCGCTTTGAGTCTTGGGGAAAGCGATCACATCCCGGATGGAAGGCGTGCCTGCCAATATGGCTACCAGCCGGTCGATTCCTGGGGCGATGCCGCCATGGGGAGGAGCGCCATACTCCAGAGCTTCCAAGAGATGACCGAACCGCTCTTCAGTCTGCTCAGGGCTGTAACCCAAAATCGACATGATCTTCTCTTGGGTTCTTCGTTGGTGTACCCGGATGCTCCCGCTGGCAAGCTCGCTTCCGTTGCACACCAGATCATAAGCTCGGGAAACGATCGATCCAAGATCAGCTTCGGGCAGTTGCCAGAGCAGCTCTTCTTGTTCGGACTTGGCGGAAGTGAACGGATGGTGGGAAGAATCCCACCGACCATCGGTTTCGTTCCACTCGAACAAGGGGAAGTCCACAACAAAGGCAAAGGCCAGCACATCCGGGTCAGCCAGCTCCAACCTCCGGCCCATCTCATTCCTGAGAGCACTTAGGGGTGGGTCGATATCTCTTAAGGGTCCGGCAAGAATCAGCAGTAGGTCGCCGGGTCCGGCGCCCATATGAGCAGCCAGCTCAGCCACCAATTGCGGCTCCATACGGAGACCTTGGCTGAATTGCAGGTCGCCTTCCGCCAGTTCGGACAGTGGTGCGGCGCCCTTCAGCCGGATATGACTGATCCCTTTAGCTCCCCGTTCCACAGCATACTTCTCCAAGTCTCGAAGTATTGCGTTGCTATAGCTTGCTTGGCCGGGAACAGCGAAACCCTTGATCACACCGCCTGCTTGGGCAACATTGTGGAAGATGCGGAATTCGGCGCGAAGGGCTATTTCGGTGATGTCCGACATTTCCATTCCGAACCGCAGATCCGGTTTGTCGGAAGCATATCGTGCGAGGGCATCTTGGTAGGTGAGGCGCTGGAAGGGTTTGGTTATCTTCTTATCGGGGCAGATCATCTCCAGCATCGACGTATAAAGCTGCTCGGTCAGCCCGAGTATATCTTCTTCATCGACAAAGCTCATCTCCAGGTCCAGCTGGGTGAATTCAGGCTGGCGGTCAGCCCTCAGGTCTTCATCGCGGAAACAACGGGCGATCTGAAAGTACTTTTCGATTCCCGCTACCATAAGAAGCTGCTTTAGCTGCTGGGGCGACTGGGGTAGCGCATAGAAGCTGCCCTTCTGGGTACGGCTGGGGACCAAGTAATCTCGAGCTCCTTCAGGGGTGCTTTTTATCAGAAGGGGGGTTTCTATTTCGAGGAACCCCCGCTCATCCAGGAAGTCCCGGATGTACTTCACCAGCTTGTGCCTCAGCACCAGGTTGGCCAGCAGCCGGGGCCTGCGAAGCTCTAAATATCGGTACTTTAGCCTGAGAGGCTCATCCACTTCTGAATCTTCGTTGATATAGAAGGGCGGGGTCGGCGAAGGGTTAAAAACCGTTGCACCACGGGCAATAACCTCGACGCCACCGGTGGTCATGTTGGGGTTGCGAGTTTCGGCGGTCCGCTTTGAAACAACGCCTTCTATCTGCAACACCCATTCGGGGCGGGCTTCGTTACCGACCTGGTACGATTCGTGGGACAACTCCGGGTTGAATATCACCTGGACCAAGCCTGAGCTATCCCTGAGGTCCAAGAAGATGATTCCGCCATGATCACGCCTCCGGTGGACCCATCCGGCAAGGGTGACTTCTCTGCCTTCGTCTGCCTCTCGCAGGTCGCCGCATCTTGCGTTTTTGAACAACTATATCCTCGAATTTCCTTGTTTCAGCGCCAATGCCCCTGATTGCCGATCATACTTCCGCCCTTGGATGCGATGAAGCAAGAAAGAACTATGGGTTTGCGAAGGGGTGATCCCGCGGCTCTCCAATAGACCACCATGAGGGGCGACCGGTCTGGGAACCTACCGGTTGGAGTGCCTGTCCTGACGCTTGGTGCGGCAACCTATTGCATAGCTGATCGGTACCCCCGAAGATTAGCATAACGGCACATTCATTTCAAGGCTGCTTCCCTGCGGCCCTGCTGGTGAATTGCTCAGGTTTGTTTTGTCCCAAGCCCGCTGCTATAATCCAGAAGTGACGGTTGGGAAGGGATGCTGGGCACTTTCTCCACTGCTGTGGTTCTCGCCAATGGCCAACCCATTTATCGGAGGGATATCGTGATCCCCAACGTAAAGCTCACCAAGGTATCTCAGGACGATGTCCGGCGGGTGGTGCAGTGGCTTCAAGATCCTGAAGTCAGCGGGTCATGGTATGGGGCTGATGAACATGGGGAAGCATTGCACATCGGGTATTCCCCCAAGGGCTTGGTCAACGCTTCGCCGGGTGGCTGGGAGCAAGCTTTCGATACTCCGCTCCGGAAAATATATTCCGTGGTGACCGACGGCGACGATCACATCGGCGAAGCACAGATGGTTATCGAAGAACCCCTCCGGGAAGCTCAACTGCACATCCTGATTGGACGCAAAGACCTGTGGTATCAAGGATATGGCACTGCAGGTTTGGTCCAGCTTCTGGACCTGGCTTTCTTCACCCATGGCCTGCACCGGGCATGGGTGGATGTGCCCGAATACAACAAACCCGCCCTGCATATGTGCGAACGCATGGGATTTGTGCTGGAAGGCCACCTGCGCGGGACTCACCCCAAGGATGGCGAATGGTACGACTCCCTTGCTATGGGCCTGCTATCCAATGAGTATCCCAGGCGGCGGGCCCGTCTTGTGGAAAGCGCCGACCAACCGTCAAGGTAGCGGAGGCTGGTTTGCTTGTCATAACCATGAGGCAATGCCCTGGTACTATCGAAGATGAATGTGTTCGACCTACCAGCCCCTCGGGATATCGCATCGCCGGCTTGCCCCGTTCCGTCCGATCTGAAGTACGTCATATTTAGCAGCACCGGCCAAAGAAGCCTAGCAGGTTGATTACCCTCCTTTATCACAGCCCCAGACCCCTCATTACCTATCTGCTCATCGGCGCCAATGGACTGGTATTCATCTACCAGCTTCTCCTGTCCGAGGCGGAGACAGCCCAGTTTGTCTACCGCTACGGACTCATACCTTGGGAGCTGACCAGTGGCGAGGATCTGACCCAGTTGTACTTCCGTTCCGGGATAGGGACAGAAACATTGGATGTAACTTCACCTGTTCCGGTTTGGGGAACGGTGTTTTCGTCCATGTTCGTCCATGGTGGATTTATGCACATCGGCCTGAACATGCTCTTCCTCTGGATCACCGGCGAACGGACGGAAGCTCGATTGGGCCACACGAAATTCCTGTTGTTCTATCTGGTTGCCGGAGTTGCCGCGGTGTGGGCTCAAGTAGCGGTGAACCCAAGCTCCGTGAGCCCCTTGGTCGGAGCCAGCGGCGCCATCTCCGGCATCATGGGGGTTTACTTGGTCGCCTTCCCCCGCGGCCAGTCTACGATCTTTATCGTATTCTGGTTTATTTCGCAGCTCATGAATGGGCTGGGGTCACAGACCTTGGCTGCTTCTGGGGTGGGCATAGCGTACATGGCCCATATCGGAGGGTTCACAGCCGGGGTGTTGTTCGCCTTGGGTTACAGGCTGATAGCTGGTAAAAATTGGGGGATTCGGCGTCGCCAGGACCAACTATATTACTGAGAAATCCTACTCTGGGTTCACCCTGCCGAGGAAGACCTGCGTCAGTATATTGGTGTCGCGTATCGATTCAGGGGTGCCCTCATGTGCGATACGGCCCTTGTCCAGGACGTAGGCCCGGTCCACGATGCCCAGAACGCCCTTGATGTTGTGCTCGACGATGAAGATACTGGTCTTGAAACTCTGGTTGATCTCAGAAACCTTCTGAAACACCTCTTTGACCACTATGGGCGCAAGGCCCAGCGTGGGTTCATCAAGCAGCAACACCTCAGGGACTGCCATGAGCCCGCGCCCCAGCGCCAACATCTGTTGCTGGCCCCCGGACATCTGACTGGCCAGATCGCGGCGCTTCTGGTGCAAAATGGGGAAGAGCGCCATGACCGAATCCAAGCGCCGCTCTTTTTCGGCCTTGTCGTTCAAGTAAAGACAACCCATATCCAGGTTCTCTTGGATGGTGAGATGGGTGAATACGCGCCTTCCTTGAGGCACAAAAGAGATGCCCTCCTTCACTATCTCGTGAGTTGCTGCAGCCAGGCGGTTTTGACGCCAGTAGACATTCCCGGCGACCACCGGCGCAAGCCCCATGATAGCTTTGAGAACAGTGGATTTCCCCGCCCCGTTGGGGCCCATCACCGCTACCACCTCACCCTTTTGGACTCCCATCGATATTTCATCCAAAGCTAGCACAGCCCCGTAACGAACGGATATGCCCGCCAGCTCCAGGAGCATCGTCCTGTTGATGGAAGGCCCCTTCCCGCCGGGGATGCTGGATATCCCTTCTTTGACCGTACCTTCTGGAGTGTCCATGTGTGCACCACCGCTGCGCTGAGTGAAAATATCCCGCTTTAACGCGGGATCAGGCGCCCAGATAAGCTTCTATAACCTCTGTGCTGTTCAGCAGCTCATCCACATCTCCTTGGGCGAGGAGGGTTCCGCTGTCCAGCACGATCAGGTGGTCCGGGAGTTGGCGGACAATATCCATGTTATGGGATATCAGGATGATGGTCCGGCCTTGGTCCCGGATATCGTTCATGATGTCTTTAGCCCTCTCCAGCATCTGGGGAAAGAGGCCCGCGAAAGGTTCGTCAAACATGTATATGCTCACATCCAATGCTATGGCCCGCCCGATCTCCAACAGCTTCCGCTGACCGTAGGACATATCCATAGCCAAGGAGTCCCGCTTTTCCCACAACCCAACCTTCTCCAGGATGTCCTTGGCCTTTTCTTTATAGGCGGGTTTGGCCCGTTCAAGCAGTGCAGGAAACAGGCGCCGGTCGGTCAACACGACCATGATGTTGTCCCACACGCTGATCTGGTCGAAGAGCCGCACCTCCTGAAAGCTGCGGGTGAGTCCGTGGCTGGGGGTCTCATGGGAATTTACGACCTTGAGGCCCTTACCGTCGATGATCACCAACCCTCCGTCGAGGGGCAGCGTTCCGCTCAGCAAGTTGACCAAGGTCGATTTTCCCGAGCCGTTGGGCCCTACTATGCTGGTCATACCATCACGCTTGATGGCTACGGAAAGCCGGTCCACCGCCTTGACCGCACCAAAGCGCTTGGAGACCTCCTGAGTCTCCAGGGCAATGGGGCTGCGTGAACCTGTGTCGGCTGCACTCATAGCTTGAACCTCCCAGCCAAACCTTGGGGTCTCAAGAGCATCAGCGCCACCAAGAGAACACCCAAGACGACCTGCCGGGCTTGGCCGACGAACTCGTTCGGTATGAACGGCAGAAAGCGCATCCCCTCTTCCAACAGGACGAAAGCCATGGCGCCCATCAGGGAACCGCGGATGGAAGCCAGCCCTCCCAGTATTACGATCGACACCAACAGGACCGATTCCAACAGAATGAAGGAGTTGGGGTCGATGAAGCTTGTCCAGCTGCTAAATAACCCGCCGGCAAGCCCAGCCATCATTGCTGAGACCACCCATATGGCTAATTTATAGTGGGTTGCCCGGTATCCAAAAACCTCTATTGCTTGCTCATCTTCACGAATTGCGGTAAGCACACGTCCAAAGGAAGATGACACGATGAACCATGAGACCAGCACGACGACAGCAAGGAATGCCAGCGCCAAGGCCAAGAACTCCAATTCGCCGTCGAATACCCAGCCGCCTATTTCAGGTCTGGGTATCTGATGAATGCCGAAGGGCCCCCTGGTAAGGGTCCGCCAGTTCAAGAAGATGTTGTAGACGATGATCGCAAAGCCGAAAGATACAAGGACGTAGATATCATCTCTGAACCTGTTGAAGGCAACGCCTACCAAGATAGCCACCAAGCCGGCTACTACGACACTCACCGGCAGGGCAGCAAAGAACGGCCAAGCAAAGGTGGGAATAGCTTCCGTGCGCAGCTGTTCATATGCAGCATCCGAGGTCAGAATGGCCGTGGAGTAAGCGCCGATTCCGAAAAAACCGATGTGCCCTATGGATAGCAGACCGGTAAACCCCACCACCAAATTGAGGCTGACCGCCAGTATCGCCCAGATGGCGAATATGGTGCCTATCGTTATGGCAAATCCGGTGCCTTGCCATAGCATGAACGCCACTGCCCAAGCGATCACAAACAGGTTCGCCCACAGCTCCACATTCACCTTGGGAGACCGCATAAGCCCCTGAGACCTTTGTGCCAGCTTCTTTAAATCCATATGTGCAAGCAAACCCGCCAACATGTTCTTACTTTCTTGGCAACAAGCCATTTGGCCAGAAGGATAAGAAGAGGATCAGCAGGATGAAAGATATGGCTTCCTTCCATTGTCCCGCCAGGTCCCAGATGCCGAACTGTTCGACCATACCCAAGACAAAGCCGCCAACGATGGCCCCGTACAGGTTGCCGATACCGCCGACCACAGAAGCTATCCAACCCTTCAACAATAGCAGGAGGCCCATCTTGGGCTGAATAGCTGTATCATGGCCGCTCAACAACCCGGCCATCGCGGCAAAGACCGCTCCTATGAAGAAGACCGCGCCGATGATGACCGTGGTGTTTATTCCCACCACCTTGGAAACCTCTTCATCATCGCCTATGGCCCTGACAGCCCTTCCGAAGGCGGTCTTCTTGAGGAGGACAAACAATGCCATAAAGCCGACCACGGCAACGCCGATGGTGAATACATTGAATCCCTTGATGTATGCGCCGCCGACAGCCCAAGAGGCGCTGCCAAAGGCTTCTGGAAGGGCTCGCGGCGGGCTTTGGAAGACTATTACGATGAATGCGGAGATGGCCAGCAACATGCCGAGGGAGGCAACGAGCATGATCAAGGGGGACCTTGCTTGTTGACGCATGTAGACGTACAAGCCCCTGTATAATGCCACACCGACTGCTCCAGCCAGCAAGCATGACACTCCCCAGCTCAGATAAAGCTTGGACCCTGGGGCATCAGCCACAAGTAAGCTGCAATACACCCCCAAGGCCGCCGCCGCAAGGGTGGCAAGAACCAATAAAGGCACATGCTTGGCGCCGGCCCAAATGCGCTGATATCCCCGATGGAGCACCCAAACCGCCGCCGCCGCCGCCATTACGCCTATCGCTGGGCTGAGCATGATGTTCAGCTGGCCCGGATAGGCTAGAACCAGCCACGTATAAGCTCCGGCTCCCGCAGCCGCCAAGCCTTGGATGACCAGCAGTGAAGTTCGACCAAAGCGGGCGGTGAGCCGGGGAAGAATAATCGTATGGAAGACCCAGACGGTCACTCCGGCAACCACAGCCGCCAGTACGGTATTGACGAAAATGCTGTTGACATCGTGCTGCCTGCCCAAGGTCTCTTGGGTCCTCAGGTAGTAGACGCCGTACGCCCCCATAGCTGCTGCCGCACCGTAGTACAGATCGAAGAACCAGACGGTGCTGTACACGATGGTGAACCCCATCGCCAAGATGGCGTACACAGCGCCCACCGACAGGCCGTTGAAGGTGAACTGTAGTGCTTGGTCCGGGGATTGGGTAACCTTCCAGCAGACATAGGCTACAGCTGCCATCGTCAGCACAATTGCCAAGATGTTGGCCCGGCTTCCAAGATGTGTGAGCAAATGGCGCCTCGAAGCGAACTTCAGTTTGATCAAAGCTCATCGGGCCAACCCAAGCGCTCCCCTAACGTCCAGATACGGCGCCAGAGTCGGCCCGATGTCTCACCAAGTAGCTGCCCCGCCGGGATGGCCGAATGCTGGCGTCACCCCGGCGGGGACCGTTACCATGAGGTAAGATTAGTTGGTTGGAGCACTGCCCAAGACTCGTTGACCCTGGTTGGTTTCGTTTCTTTCATCAACCGGCAGAATCTCTACGACCGCGTTGGAAAGACCGACAACCTCGCCTTTTTCGTCAAAGCTGTAGTTGTCTCCTATGGCGCCGCTCCAGGTGATATCGTACAAACAGTCCCTGACACCATCCGCATCCTGGTCGTCACCTGTCCTCTTGAGGCACTCCGCCGCGATATATACATCATCGTAGGCTGAGCCCAAGAACCAAGCTAGGGTGATGGTTCCGTAGCGTTCCAGGAAGTTGGCTAGAAATTCCTTCCCTTTATCGGTGGACAGGTCAGGGCTCGGGATGATGCCCTTCAAGCCGGTAGCGGCATCGCCGGCTATTTCAATCGCCGTTGACCCCGTTGGCACGGACTCTGAGTACAATGGACCTTGGTAACCCAGCTCACGGAGTTGCTTCATGATCGTGCCGCCGCTGAACTCCGTCTGGGCAGCCAAGAGAATAGCATCGGGGCTTTCGTCGATGAGTTTGGCCAACTGGGACCTGAAGTCGATGATGTCGGAGGAGTACCGCTCCTCGCCCAATACCTGACCGCCCAGCTTCTCGAACTGTGCGACGGAGGTCCGTCTCACACCCTCAGCGTAGTCGGTTGATTCAGTCATGGTAGCCAGTGTACGAATGCCGTCCGCCCAGAGTACGTTGCCGGTGTCGACGCCCAGCTTGTCATCGTTGATCGCGGTCCGGAAAATGTAGTCGCCAGCCTCCGCTATGTCCGGGTTGGTTGCCGATGCGGAGAGTAGGATCACACCATCCGCCTCAGCCAGAGGTGCGGCTCCAAGCATGGCTCCGCTGCATGTGGTGCCGAGGATGATCTTCACACCATCCACATCGGTTAGTTTGTTGTAGGCAGTAATCGAGTCCTGCGCGCCGCATTTCGAATCTTCGACGATGATCTCCAACATGCGGCCGTCTATACCGCCCGCAGCATTGATCTCGTCGACAGCCATCTGCTTGGCTTTGATAATCGCTGTGCCATAGCTCTCACCCCGTCCTGTGGCCGAGTCCATCACACCGATCCTGAAGGGTTCGTCGCTGTCACTCCCACTGGCCGAGTCCATCACACCGGTCCCGAAGGGTTCGTCGCTGTCACTCCCACAAGCAACGGATGCTAGAGCCAGAATCGACAACAACATGAATGGGACTACCAGTTTCTTCAGCAAGATTGCCATGACACCCTCCCTTTATAATGGATGATTTGCCACAACCCAACATCTACCGGCTAACAGCTGTACCGGGACTATTGACGGATACTTTGCACATCGTTCATACAGCCTTAAGCCTTATCTATCCACCCGGTCCCGGTTTATTGCCTGAAGTGGTCACGCTCTGTCCGGATGTTTCCTTGCGTTTTGCAAGCGCACATTCGATCAGCGCTCGAATTGCCGGCTGGCGCGCATCATCAAGCAGGTGGATCTTCGCATGGCGCATCTTGGCGCCGGCGCCTTCAAGAAGCCCGTTCGGGTCCGGCTGCCCGTACCCCTGCCCGTACCTCTGATAAGGATCGAAGCCGAGGTTGACCCATGTTTTATGGGGCTGAATATAAGCATAACCATCGATCATCTTCGGGGAACCTACGCCAAAGGTTGCCGCCCTGTCGCCAAGACGCACCACCTCGCAAACCTTCGGATCGACCTCGAAGATGATGTCCCTCAGGGCCTGAGCGACTGCTCGGAGGGGATCTTCCGTAGTCTGGAGCAAATCCTCGAACGTTCTGATATCAACTGGGGACAAGTTGTCGTTACTCCCGTGCTTGATTACCCAATTCGTATATACTCTTTATCCAGCGTTTTAGTCAATAAGATACCGCGGGCGTAGCTGTTCAGTTTCTGTGAGTTGAACGTTGAGGGCCTCCCCGGAACGTCGGTCCGAACGCAACATCAGCGCCCGAAATGTCATGCCGAACCCAATTCTGCCGATGCGACAACCCGACCTTCCACCAACCTCAACACTTGATGTAGAATGACAGGTGCCCATTGAGTTTGTCTCATAGACCGGTGGGCGGGTTGAGTAACACAGGTGTGGGAGCGATGCGCCTCAACAGAGGTTGGCCCGTCCAGTTGCACCGGCCACTTGTCGGCCCCCAGAAAGGTCGTCTACTCTCTTAGTTCCATGGCGCCTTGACCCAGTCCCAAGGCGCTTGGCCGCTGCGCCATAGCTTGAGCAAGTTATGGGTCGTCCCTGCCAGCGACCACTCACTCTGTGCAGCGCCCAACCCCCGTCTCATAAACCGTCGGAACCCCTGGCCTTCCTTGACCTGTCCGAACACCGGCTCCACCAGTACACCCCGCTTCTTGTACAGAGCTCGGCCTCGCTTTGTCAGCAGCTTGCGCTCCATCCTGTCCCTCGGGCTCAGTCCTTTTGGTATACGCCCTCGGGGACACCCCTTCTCCCATAGCAGCTTCCGCTGTTTCCAATCCTTGGTGGTGGCAATAAGAAGCTCAGGCATCTCTGGCCAGGGGCAAGCCCTGATGTTGGCCTCACTCCAGTACCCGGCATCGGCCAAGCCCGCTTTGGGCCGGTCCTCTATGCCGGCTGCTTCCAGAGTATGCGCCATGGTTTGGAGCATCGGCTCCAGTTGCTGCACATCGTTGGCCTCTTGGGTCACTCCAACGGCTACTATGATCTGCTCCTCGCTCACCACCGCCTGGGCATTGTAGCCCTGCACGTACCCTTGCCTGGTCTTCATGATACGACTGTCCGGGTCGGTGGTATTAGCCTTCGCCCCTTCGGTAGGAAGTGGCTCTACCACCTTGGGCTTTCGCCCTCGCTTCTTTTTGCCTGTGACATCTTCTTCTGCCCGCCGTCGCTCCACGTGCTCTTGGACAGCCTTGGCTCCTGCTTCAGCCTCCCGCTGCAGACGTTCCTTGGCTTCCTTCAGGCGCTTGAGCCGCTCCGTCCGTCCCCCTAGCCCTTCCGGTAGCTCATCCCCTCGCCGGTCGGGACCATAATGGGCATCCTCTTCAGCATCCGTTGCCTTGGCCTCTGCCAACATGCGCCGCACTTCTTCTTCAATGGCCTGGTGGCTCCGGTTGGTGGCCAGGGCCGCGTTGGCTGCCACCTTCGTCCCATCAAGAGCCACTACCCCCAACTTCACCAGACCCGCTTCATGGCATAACCTCAGTACCTCTACAAAGAGCTCCTCGAACGCCTCCTCGCGCTCCGCCCTAAAGCGACAGATGGTACGGAAGTCTGGCTGCCGGTTGGCCGCCACCACCCGGAATCCTACATCTTCCTCCAGAGCACGGGCTATGCGCCTGGAACTGCGTACACCCAGGCAGTAGCCGTACAACAGGATGGCCACCATCATCCCCGGATCGTAGGCCGCTGCACCCCATCCATCACTTCGATAGACTGCATAGAACTCCCTCAGATCCATCTGGCCTACTGCATCTACAATGAACCAAGCCAAGTGACCCTCACTCAGCCAATCCCTCATGGACGGCGGCATCAAGTAGCTCTGGTCTCGCTCGCAACTCAGAAGGTTATAAGCCATAGTGTCCTACCTGCCTGATGTTTCTATGAGCTTACTGCTTCGCCAACCCCGCAGGAAGGGGGTTTATGGGACACGCTCCATTGTGCCGTTTTCTTAGACTGCAGCCCGGCGATCCTGCTCGTTCGCTTGGTCCACAGCAGAAGGTACGGCGACGAATGTTTCCCGTCAAGGGATGGGGATCAGATTATTCAGGATGTGTGCTTCCGAATTCTCATGACTAATCGGCCGAACGTGAACGACCAAGAATATGCTATCTTCACCCAAGGACTGGTGCGGCACTTTGGCGATGTCCAGGCGGTCAACGGCATAGATCTGGCAGTGCGCCGTGGAGAGATATACGGCTTCCTCGGCCCCAACGGCGCTGGCAAGACCACCGTTATCCGGATGCTGATTACGCTGTTAGCCCCCACTGCAGGCGAGATTTGGGTGGCGGGCCACGATGTTGTGCGCCAGCCCGAAGAGGTGCGCACCCGCATCGGTGCAGCCCTACAGGAAGCTGCCCTCGACAACAAACAGACCGGGCGCGAGCTCCTGAATCTACAGGGCAATCTTTACGGCCTCTCCAGGCGGCAGGTCAAGCAACGCATCGATGAGCTTACCGACTTGGTGGACATCGGCGAAGCTATGGACCGGATGATTGGCACCTACTCCGGCGGCATGAAACGCAGGCTGGACCTGGCCGCAGCGCTGATCCATAACCCCTCGGTGCTCTTCTTGGATGAACCTACCTCCGGGCTTGACCCCATCAGCAGAGCTCGCATCTGGGAGGAAGTGCGCAATATCAACAGCAAGCTTGAGGTGACCATATTCCTCACCACCCAGTACCTGGAGGAGGCAGATGCACTGGCTCACCGAGTCGGCATCATCGCACAAGGTAAGTTGGCAGCCCAAGGGGCCCCAGCCGACCTGAAGCGGGCCCGCGGCTCCGACCTTATATTGGTCCGGCTTGACGGAGATACAGCAGCAGCAACGGAAGCTCTGAACAGTATCTCCCAGGTGGAAAACGTCGCGGTACATGGACAAGAGCTGACCGTCAGCGTAGCCAACGGCGCAGCTTTGATCAGCACAGTAGCCCTTGCGTTAAACCAGCGAGGTGTGAGCGTTCAGGAGCTAACCCTGCGGACCCCCACCTTGGATGATGTGTTTCTTCAGGTTACCGGGGGTCGGCTGTAGGAAGCAGCTAGCTGATGAACCAGTTCAACCGGAATTATTACATATGACAATATCAACATCATCATCCACCGGCCAAGGGACCTTGGCCCGCCGGAGAGGGTTCATCCACGGTACTGCCAGCGTGGCTGAAAGAGCCCTGCGTTCCATACCGCGGGACCCGGAGGTCACGATTCCAGCCCTCTTGATCCCCGTGTTCATGTACGTTGTGACCGTGGGAGCGCTCAATGATGTTGCCGAAGGCATCCCCGACCTCAACTACCGCGCCTTCCAGATACCCGTGGCAGTGCTCTTTGCTGTAACTGGCATCTCCCGAGCTATGGTGGTGGTGACCGATATCCAGACAGGTTACTTCGACCGCTTGGTGGTTAGCCCGGTGAACCGGCTCGCCTTGCTCTTGGGACTGATGATCGCTGACTTCACCTTGGTCACCGCTCTCACGGTGCCGGTGGTCATCATGGGATTTATAGCTGGCGTAAACTTTGCGACCGGGGTGCCGGGAATCTTGGCGTTCATGTTCTTGAGCGGACTGTGGGGGCTGATATTTTCGGGCTTCCCCTACACCATCGCCTTCAAGACGGGCAATCCGGCTGCCGTCAACATGAGCTTCTTGCTGTTCTTCCCATTCCTGTTTATGACCACCCTGTTTGTCCCCCGTGAGGCGATGACCGGTTGGCTGGGCGCAGCAGCGGACTACAACCCGGTAACCTACCTCCTGGCTGCCCTACGTTCGTTGGTCTCCGACGGCTGGGAGCCTGTGACCTTGGCAAAGGGCGTGGCTGCCATATTCGGCGTGGGTGTCGTCAGCATCGGTATGTCTCTAACTGCCCTAAGAGGTCGTGCCACCCGCAAGTAGATTCCCTGTATCAGCTAACGGCGAGGCTCCCAAGAGAAGGTCCGAAGGGTCAGCAGCAGTCCGGCAACCATCCACCCAGTCATCACCAGCAGGTGCACCAATTCGAAACCCGCACCTGTCTCGAAGGGATTGAACGATGTTTGCATTGCCAAGGAAAAGTGTCTCACCGGGAATATGTCTGCGAAGGTCCTGAGCCATGCTGGCGCATCGTGCATCGGTATGAACACATCCGACACGAACATCAGCGGCAGGATGGATGCGTTGACAACGGCTGGCGACGCTTCTGCATTCGGGATGATCGCCATGATTGCCAGCCCCAAGGCGCAGAAGGTCGCCGCTCCGATGGCGAGGGTTACCAGAAATGCCGGCAGCGTGTTGGTTGGCACATCCACCCCGTAGAAGAGCGCACCGGCTGCTGTGATGATAACGACCAGCAGGACAGCCAGAAACACAGCGTGGGCAATCTTTCCCGCCAAGAACGACCATGCAGGAAGCGGGGTCCCCCGGGTACGTTTGAGCAACCCGCGGTCCCTCGAAAAAGACATCATTATGGCTACGTTGGTGTAGCAGGCCGTGATCACCGACAGGGCTGCTATCGCCGGAACATAGAAGGTGGATGTGCTGACGGTCCCGCCTGGGATGTCCAACTGGTTGTTGCCGAACACCAGGTTGAAGATCACCAAGAACATCAGAGGAAACACAAACGCAAAGAAAGCTGCTACCGGATTGCGCCAGAAAACCGTATTCTGGTACCTGATCTGCCTCAGAGCCAGCACAAACGAATTCATGCTGGTTCTTGGTCCGCCCCATCAGCGCCTGCAAGCTCCAAGAAGACATCTTCCAAGGATGGTCGGGATACCGAAAGGTCTTCCAGCTCGATTCCCTGCTCCACAGCCCAGCTCGTGATCTGGTGCAAGCTTTGGGTCGGTGTGTCGGTTGTGAAGGTGAACAGCCCATCAGCAGCGCTGGCTTCTGTCCCCAAGCCCGGAGGTAAGCTTGCTGCTTCAGCCCCTATTCTGAACCGTACGATGGCGCCGCCTTCCTTCTGCATCAACTCGGCGGGTGTCCCCTCAGCAACGATCTTTCCGTGCGCCATGATTGCTACACGGTCTGCCAAGAACTCTGCCTCGTCCATGTAGTGGGTGGTGAGAACCACGGTTTTACCGAGGGACCTCAGGTTCCTGATCATCTCCCAAGCTCCCCGGCGTGCTGAAGGATCGAACCCGGTGGTTGGCTCATCCAAGAACAAAAGGTCGGGGTCCCCCGCCAGACCAATGGCCAAGTCCAAGCGGCGTTGCTGGCCTCCCGAAAGGCGCCTCACGAGGGTCCGGCGCTGGTCTCCGAGGTCGATCATATCCAGAATTTCATCCAGCGGCAACGGATGAGGGTAGTATCTCCGAAAGAGGTCTATGGTCTCAGCAACGGTCAGGTACGGGTCCACTCCGGCCGATTGGAGCACGATGCCGATACGCTCCTTCAGCTTGCGATCGTTTCCAGCTGGATCGAAGCCCAAGACAGAAACATCGCCTGAGGTCCTGCTTCTATGCCCCTCCAGTATCTCCACCGTGGTCGTCTTTCCGGCGCCGTTGGGGCCGAGTAGGGCGAACACTTCCGTCCTCAACACCTGCAGGTCTATCCCGCGGACAGCTTCCACTTGACCATACGACTTTCGAAGCCCATGGACCTCAATAACCGGAGAATGTGCTTCTTCATTCGGGGATGCTATTGCCATCTCCAACCATTTACTTCGTCAACGCCCTCTGGGTAAGTTCTTGGCAATGATTCACGTATGGGGACTACAAACTACGAGGAGATGAAAGGAGATAATCGGCGACCTTTAGAAGGTCCTCCCGATCTTGGCTGGTCGGTTCAAATCGTCTGTCCACCTGCAATGTCCAACCCTGAAACTCTTTGGCATAGCTACGAACATCCAAGTTGCGGATCCTCTTTGGTAGTTCTTTTATTGTTTGGTCGCTGGAGAGGGTATAGGCGAGTCCGGCGCCATGATCATTACCTCTCCAGATCACATCGACCACCTTTCCAAACAACGGAAAAGACTTTTTTCTGACGGTCTTGATCCTGACAGCTTGGGTATACGATACCGATTTGTCGTCCGGTATGTGAAGAACAACCCACCACATGGGTCCGCTATGTTTCGACCCGTCTTGTCTGAGGATGTTCACCCAACTGATAGGCCCTTCCGGTATGTCTATTATTCCCAAGGAACGTGTGCGCCACGACGTTTGTATTTGTTCTTCGAGCCGCTCACGTTCACTCATTTCTGCTGCTATACCCAACGATTTCAGGGCGTCGGTTAGGCGATCCCTTGTTTTGTCACGCAGTGCTTCTTTGATCGGATGCCTCCCGTGCAGCTTCTATCGACAGGTGCTTCCAAGCCCCCATCAGGGCACAACGATACCATGACCTTAGGCCAATTTAAAGGTAATTAAGCGGTCGAACCCGTTCGGAGTCGCGGTCGAAACCCTTCGGAGTTGGTGAAAAATGCAGCGACCCGCCCTCCCCCATCGTCATCCTGCCTCCCCCCTCCCCCCTCCAGTCGTCCTTCTGAGCATCCCCCCCTTACTGTCCTTCTGAGCACTCCCCCTTCCCCCATCGTCATCCTGCGGCCTACCTCCCCCCTCCAGTCGTCCTTCTGAGCACCCCCCCTTATTGTCATCCTGAGGAGTGCCTCCCCTCCCTGTCATTCTGAGTCGCGCACGCCGAAGAATCTAAAATCCTTGCCCACACACCGGGTCGTCGTAGGAACGGACCAAGACTTACTGCCAGCATCTTAGATTCCTCACTCCGTTCGGAATGACAAAATAGGGGGTTCGGAATGGCAGTGAGGAGTTTTGAATCACATTGGGAGGAGGGCATCTCGTCGTTGTCATTCCAACGAGCACCTCCCTCACGTCATTCTGAGGCGCACCCCCCTTACTGTCATTCTGAGGAGTGCCTCCGTTATCGTCATTCTGAGGAGCCCTCCCCTCACTATCATTCTGAGGGGTGCTCCCCCCTGTCATTCTGAGGAGCGCACGACGAAGAATCTAAAATGCCTGCTCACCCTATGGCTCATCCTAGTAACGAACTGGCCATCAGAGGGAAATTTTAGATTCCTCACTGCGGTTCGGAATGACAGTAGGGAGGTTCAGAATGACACTAGGGGGTTCGGAATGACATTGGGAGCGTTCGGAATGGCAACCTGAGGGGCACCCCCCCTCATTGTCATTCCGAGAGGTGCGCCGGCCCGTCATTCTGAGGGGCCCCCCTGTCATTCTGAGGGGCCCCCTCCCTTACTGTCATTCTGAGGCGCGCCCCTCCCTCCCTGTCATTCTGAGGAGCGCACGACGAAGAATCTAAAATCCTTGTCCACACGCTGGGTCGTCGTAGGAACGGACCAAGACTTAGTGCCATCATCTTAGATTCCTCACTCCGTTCGGAATGACAAAGCAGGGGGGTTCGGAATGACAACGTGGGGGGTTCGGAATGACAATGGGGGATTCGGAATGACGCCCCCCTTACTGTCATTCTGAGGGGCGCGCCTCCCTCCCTGTCATTCTGAGGCGCGCCCCTCCCTCCCTGTCATTCTGAGGAGCGCACGACGAAGAATCTAAAATCCTTGTCCACACGCTGGGTTGTCGTAGGAATGGACTAAGACTTAGTGCGGGCATCTTAGATTCCTCACTCCGTTCGGAATGACAAAGCAGGGGGGTTCGGAATGACAATGGGGGATTCGGAATGACGCCCCCCTTATTGTCATTCTGAGGCGCCCCCTCCCTCCCTGTCATTCTGAGGCGCGCGCCTCCCTCCCTGTCATTCTGAGGAGTGCCTCCCCCCCTGTTATTCTGAGGAGTGCCTCCACCCTGTCATTCTGAGGAGCGCACGACGAAGAATCTAAGGTCCTTGCCCGCACACTGGGTTGTCCAAAAATGGGCTGGCCCCACCGGTGGGCCGTAGATTCCTCACTCCGTTCGGAATGACAAAGTAGGGGCGTTCGGAATGACGCCTCCCTCCCTGTCATTCTGAGGAGTGCCTCCCTCTCTGTCATTCTGAGGAGTGCCTCCCTCTCTGTCATTCTGAGGAGTGCCTCCCCCATTGTCATTCTGAGGAGCGCCTCCCTCTCTGTCATTCTGAGGAGTGCCTCCTCCATTGTCATTCTGAGGAGCGCCTCCCTTATTGTCATTCTGAGGAGCGCCTCCCTTATTGTCATTCTGAGGCGCGCACGCCGAAAAATCTAAGATGCATGTACACACGCCGGGTAGTCGTAGGAATGGACCAAGACTTAGCGCAGGCATCTTAGATTCCTCACTCCGTTCGGAATGACAGCATGGAGCGTTCGGAATGACAGCAGGGAGCGTTCGGAATGACAGCAGGGAGCGTTCGGAATGGAAGCAGGGAGTGTTCGGGATGACGGTAGGGGGTACGGGACTGCCATTTGGGGAGGGGGTACGGGACGGGCATTTGGGAAGGCCGTCAAGATCCAACTCATGGAGACTGAAGGTTCAACTCATGGAGACTCAGCAGTTACCGGGAAGCTGAGGGACGGGAGTTACCGGGAAGCCGAGGGAGGGGCTTCGGGCCGCGTCCGGCGCCCGTTAAGCAGCGTACCCAATGGCGTGTAGCGAACGCCCCACTGGTACAGGACCAGCAGCAGAGCTGTGACCATGATGCAGATGAAAGCAAGTTTCACAGCCGCGGGCGCCTCCCAGTTCCGTACCATGTGCTGCATCAATACAATCAGCGGCAGGTGCGCCAGGTATAGCCAGTAAGAAGAATCTGAAATGTAACGGACCACGTAGCTGCCGCTCTCCAGGAGCGCTCGAAACAACCCCATCAGCCCAAAGATCATGCACCAAGGAAATGCAGCTTGAAGGACGACCGCCGGGACCCTGATTATCCATTGGCCGGCGGGGCTATCTTGCAGGGCGCCGAAATCCCCGTACACGAGCCACATACCTAACGGGAAGATGACCAGCAGCCCCAAGGGAAGCCAAATCCGCCACCACCGGCTCAGGTGCTGCCCACCCTCCTTATGCGCGAAATACACTGCGCCGAAGGCGAAGAAGACAGCATGGTAAAGCAGGATGTGTGGAATCGGTATAGGTCCTACCGATGTGTCCGGCCCAAAGATCGGAGAACTCCCTTCCAACCCCATGAACCACTGGAGGCAAGCTGTTATGGGAATCAACCAAAGGAGGTTCGCGGGTGAAAGCGCCAGCCAGCCGGGCAGGCGCGGGCTGCTCCATGAGAACCTATCCGCAGCCCAAGCGTAGATGGCAAACCCACCCACAAGCCACACCAAGAACCAGAGGAACCACAGATGATGAAAGATGGATGTGTGGAAGAAGTTGAACCTGCCCGCCTTTTCAGGATCTGTGCCGGTGGAGATGGTGAAAGCATCCGAGTAGATGGTCTCCCAATACCAAGGAGCCAGCGTCAAGGGTTCCTGTTCCCGGTTCCCGGTTGGGTCTCCGAACTCGGCCCCTTGGGCGGTGAGAAGCTCCGCCACAGCTTTCCTTCCTTCTTGAATGGCTCTTTTGTCGAATTCCAGCCCCAGAACCCCCGCCAAGTATTCTGTAACTCCCAAATCGACAGAACTGCTGTCCAAGGGCGTCTGGCTGTCCGCATTCGCGGCATTTGGGTCCGCGCCGTTGCGCAGCAGCAGATCGGCGCCATCAACGCTGCCCATGAATGCCGCCGCATGCAATGCTGTTCCACCATCCTTGTTCTTGGCGCCCACATCGGCGCCGTTCTCAAGGAGCAGGCCGATCATTTCGGCGTGGCCCGCAGGCGCCGCCCAAGACAGAGGTGTGGCCCCGAAGATACGGTCCTGCTCATTGATGTCCGCACCATCGGCCAAGTAAGCTTCGATGGCTTCCCCGTCATTGGCCTTCGCTGCTGTCCAGATGTTGTCCCCGGCTGCATCCGTGACGACGTAGGCGACCACAATGTTCATTATGGGTAAGATGGTAAACAAAGCTATGACCAAGGGCGCCAGCACACGGGTGGACCGCTGTTTGATCAGTGCCGGTAGACCCCTTTTTTGCCACAACATAGCCGTAAAGAACCCGCTCATCATGAAGAATACGGGCATTCGAAAGCCGTGTATTGCCGCCACCAGCAAGCCGAGCAGATCATCTTGCTTCTGGTCCTGTACCGGCCACCACCCCGTTGTGAAGGATAGTGCCCCATGCAGGACGATGCCGAGCAGCATCGCAAGCCCGCGCATGGCATCAAGATCGTGCCTTCGCGCGATGCTTTGAAGCTCGACCTCAGCCCCGCTTTCTAAACTGGTCATATTGACGCTGGTCTCTTCATCCGATTGCCCAACTCCATAGTTGCAATGGGTCCTTTGTGGATTGTCGGCTCCCGTATCGAAATCCGCGGCTGGCAGGTTCCGGCACATGCACATGCGTTAGCTGTGGCGGTCGAAGATCATTTGACCAAGGAACCGCTTCAGAATATGCTTGCTTTCTCAACAGGGCAAGAAATACGTTCCAAGATAGCTGGCCAGCGTCCTCGTCGAGTTGATCGCCATCCATCATCATGCCGCAACTTCACAAGTTACTTTCAGGGCTGAATGTACTGCCATTTCACCCCTTTTCATCTCTCGCTTTGTCCAGCCCAACTATGCTAAGACGACTGCGCAACGTTCTGGGAACGACCAAGGCCCTACGTTGCCAATCAAAGCCAGGAGGACGGTAAAATGCCTCACGACACCCACGAGTGCGATGAACACGAACACCACGGCGATGAGGCCGGCCATGTTCATGACATCCACGAATGCGACGACCACGAACACCATGAACATATCCATGGTCCCCACGAGTGCGACGACCACGAGCGCCACGAACACTAATAATCCATCGGACTCGTAAAAGGCGATTTACAAGATAAATGGATGCGGCGCTGACCAGATAGGAACCGACGCTGACCCAGTTACTGTCGGAAGAGATAACCCCTTGCGCCGCACAACTTGGGATAATATCCTACTAACTGCCGTCAAGTACGGCAAAGGTTCAGGCTGGCTTCATCCGGCGTGTCGAATCATTAGAAATTGGGTAGGTGCTCATGACTACCGCAGATCCAAGAGTTCTTTCCCCAGGAACTGAGGCTGTTCGAAGACTTGGGGCTGTACGTCAAGCGATCAAGGCATTACTTAAGCCGTCGAACCTGATCTCAGCAGCCGGAAGGTCTGAGTACTACAGTTCGAACCCGTCCGATAGTCCCAGAGACAGTCAGTCCACGGATGATCACGACGCCCATGACCACGGCCATGACGACCACGGCCACGATGAGCACGGCCACGACGAGCATGGGCACGACGAGCATGAGCATGACGAGCATGGGCACGACGAGCATGAGCATGACGAGTATGGGCACGACGAGCATGAGCATGACGAGCATGGCCACGACGAGCATGAGCATGACGAGCATGGGCACGACGAGCATGAGCATGACGAGCATGGGCACGACGACGGCCATGGCGACCACGGCCACGGCGGTCATGACCATTCCCATGAACTAAGAGGGGCCAGTCGCCGCAGCTTGATCATCGCCTTCGTGTTGATTTCGGCTTACATGGTGGCCGAGGTGGTGGGAGGCGTAATTTCGGGTAGCTTGGCTCTCCTCGCTGACGCCGGGCACATGCTCACCGACGCAGCAGCCATCGGCATGGCCCTCTTCGCGATGTGGATCGCTGAGCGGGAAGCATCTGCAGAACGCACGTATGGGTACTATCGCACCGAGGTGCTGGCAGCTCTGATCAATGCTCTAACGCTTTGGCTGATCGTGGGCTGGATATTCTGGGAGGCGTTCCAACGATTCAGGCTTGATGAAATTCACGTCGAAGGGTGGTCGGTGCTCATAGTCGGCATCGGCGGGCTCTTCGTGAACGTGGCTTCTGCTTGGATACTTCACAGATCATCGGAGCACAGCATAAACGTCGAAGGCGCCTTCCAGCATGTGATGGCCGATCTTCTGGGGTCCGTTGGGGTGGTCCTTGCAGGCATCGTTGTTCTGACCACTGGGTGGACCCTCATAGATCCGATCCTGAGCGTTGTCATCGGCCTGCTCATAATGCGCAGCTCTTGGCGTTTGGCCTTCAAGGTGTTCCACGTTCTTTTGGAAGGGACGCCCGAACATATTGATGCGTATAAGCTCTGTAGCGATATTGAGGATGTGGAGGGTGTGACCCTGATACATGATATCCATATTTGGACCATCACATCAGGAAGGGAAGCCTTCACCGCCCACATAGTCGTGGACCCTTCTTACCAAGGAAGCATGGAGCAGCTACGCAATCGAATTCAGGATATCACACACAACCGCTACAACATCGGGCACGTGACCATTCAACTGGAGCAATCGACATCCAGTTGTCTTGAGACTGAGGGCCACCACGTCGGCCACCTCATGCAAACACAGCGGACCACCAAGGCATAGGGCCCCCGTTGGTTAAACCCACGGGTCACAGGGTCTAGCCAACCACAGGTTCGAGGAGCTCTCTGCTGTGGCGGCCTCCGTGCCCGGTCATACATAAACGTTCAGGCTGGGCGCTCAAGTTCACGCATTCCCGGAACCGTCGGCCATCCGAGCCCTTGTAGCTGCTGAGACGTTCGTCCCAGGAAGACGGCTGATCCCGTCCAAGGCTGCTGCCGGATAGCATTCTGCCAGCGTGGGATGGCTTGTCACTGCCTCAAGGAAGTAGTCGATCGTTCCGCCGTGCGCAATTACCGCCTGCCCGATGTGTATCAGCTCGGCCGCAGCTTCCCCGATGATGTGCACACCCAGGAGTTTCCGTGTATCTATGTTGAAGAGCAGCTTAAGGAGACCGGTATCATCACCTTGGATCATACTCTTCACACTCTCTTGATAACGAGCTTTGCCGACCTCATATGGAACACCGGCCTCGGTCAGTTCGGCTTCGGTCTTGCCGACCATCGCCACTTCGGGAATCGTTTTGATCGTGTAGGGAAAGAGGCCGGGGAAACTGTTGGTTGCAGCTCCAAAGGCATGACACGCAGCCAGACGACCCTGCATTTCAGAAGTCGACACCAGGTTGGGAAAACCGATTACCCCTCCCACCGCATAGATGCCTTCCACCGACGTTTGGTAGTTGTCGTCCACGCTGAGGCGGCCCCGCATATCGGCCTCCAAGCCCGCAGCCTCCAACCTGAGCGGGTCGGTGGACCCGGTGCGTCCGACGCAGTACATCACCGCATCGCTAACTATCTGTTTACCGCTGACAAGTTTGACTCGCACCCGGTCCCCAAGCTCGTCTCTGATGTACTCCACGTCGAAGACCTCTTCCTGCAGGCGAAATGTCACCGACCGTTGACGTAGGTGATATATCAGCGTGTCCACGATCTCATCGTCCGCGAAGGGCAGCACACGCGGGGCCATGTTCACAAGCGTAACCCGCACGCCCAGCTCAGCAAATGTACTGCAATACTCCAAACCAATGGGCCCGGCGCCAACGATGGTTAGCGTACGGGGCAAGTCGGGTAGGTTCAGCACATCATCGCTTACGAATATTAGCTTCCCGTCCGCATACACCACGGAGGGGACGGTGGATAATGTTCCTACAGCTATGATTATCTTCTCTGAGGTGAGGGTGCGATTTGATCTGCCGTTATCAGAAGAGAGGTTTAGGGTATTACGATCAAGGAATGATGCCTCAGCGGTGATCATATCCACGCGGTTCCTGATGAGCTGGTTTCGCAGCATGTCCGCTTGATGCTGCATCACATAGCGGGTCCTGACCATCAGGTCGCTCATGGTGATGTTCTGCTTGATGGCGTAAGACTCGCCATATATGTTACGTTCTTTGTAACCTGTCAGGTAGACAACAGCCTCGCGCACCGTCTTGCTTGGAGTTCCGACGTTGACGGTTTCACCGCCGATGTCCGAAAGCCGCTCGATCACCGCCACACGCTTGCCAAGCTTCGCGGCCTGAATCGCAGCCCCATGCCCGCCCGGCCCCGATCCGATGATCGCCATGTCATAATCGTAGCTAGCCATTGGCGCTCTCGCTTCTGGAATACCAAGGAGTGGATCAATGCTATCACTTATCAGGCGTTCGTGGTAAGCCGAGGGCGTATGATCTTCGCAGCATCGCAGGACTGATGAATCTCCGGCTCATACCGGATACGAAGGGCGGGATGACAGCATGGCGCGCGGCAATATTGTAACAGCGTCATCAGCGAGATCCGGTAGTTCTCATGGGGGCCTGCTCTTTAAGCACGACCACATCTCCCTTGGTCGGTCAGCAACCTACCAGAAAAGGAATTACCGCTTTATAGCGAATCCATCGGACTGGCGAGGGTCGGCCAGGATCACTGCCATCACATACTGGCAGCTAAACAGAGCTGATCTACATGCCGGATTCAGCCAACAGGGCGCGGTAGATGTGGACCATCGCCTCGGTATCCCTTTGGCAGTAGGCGAGCAGTGCTTCCCTGATCTGCGCCTTTTCGGGTTCAGGGGTATCGACGGCGATCATCCGGGTGTAGGACGCGGCAGCATCCAAGCCCTCTGCTATCTCCAGGTCGGCGTAGCCCAAGCTGGGAACCAGGGCCGGCAGAACCGACTTGAGTGAGTAGCTTCCGTGAAATTCCGGGTGGTAGTAGTTATTTTGTATCAGCTTCAGCAGGTCAACTTCCCGGTCCAACAGGGCCAGCAGGTGATCTTGGCGCCTTGGGAAGGCTTGCGCCAATTGATTTATTATCCGTCTTTCATAGGATGAGTACGTTAGTATCGAACCTTCCGGGGGAAGCGCTTCCAGCAGGCTGACTATGAAGCTCTCGCGGGGGTCATCGGCGGTGTTATTCAGGAACCAATAGTGGTTCATCCGCCCGGAGGAGTCCAGTACATGCAGCGACCATTGGAACGGGACCGTTTGGTAGGGCCGGGCGCCTGCATAGATGGGCATGGCTGGCCCGATGGTCTCGAAGTCCAAGAAGCTGGCCGGAAACGCAATTTCTTGCAGCTTTGGTCCAAGCTCCGGGCCCACAAAAGAACATCCACCCATCACGCTATCCCGCACCCGGTTTTGCAGCAAGCTCAGGCCGGGGAAGCCCGGCGGGATGCTGCCGACATCGCGAATTCCTGAAGCTTTCAGTTGCCCCCATTGCCGTTCCTGTAGCCTGGGCAGTTCTCCAATCGGGTGTTCAGGCTCATCTTGGTGGCAGAACCCAAAGAAAGAGCAGTGGTAGGGTCTTTCGCAATGGCGGCCCGTTGCAATGTCCGGCACATCGTCCAGTTGCAGCGTCGCCCACATCCGGGCTAGGTCGTCGGGGACATTCGCAGATACGAACGATCTCGCATCATCCGAGATATCCTCCAGTGTGAATAACTGTTCCAAGTCGTAGTCGCCGCCTTGGTACACATAACCATTGTTGAGGTGCATCAGGTACGTCCCTTTGATGGGGACCCCGGAACCCTCCGCAGCATACAGCTGAATCGCTGCGTCGGTGATGTGTTCGGGTTTGACTTTCGTGGTGGACTTGACCTCCACGAGGTCGAATCCCTCTTGGGTGTTTCCCGTAAGAATATCGACCCTTGTTCTGATGCCCTGGAAGGTGAAGGCAGCCTCGTACAGGGACGGAATGGCATCATCGGCCAGAAGGGTTTGGGTTGTCCTGACAGCCTGGTCGTGTTCCAAGTAGGTTTCTTCGATGAGCTTGCCGTTGGGGAACCGCTGCCTTGCCACTTCACCGACGGCGGCGCCGGTGTCGAACCTCGCCTGTGTGCCCGGATCCACCGGATCGGCCATCTCCCGGTGGTAGCATTCCAAGTAGAGCCGTTTCAGGCACTGAAGCCCATTCTGGAATTTGGATTTGGATAGATACGGCGTCAATTTCTGGTTGGTGGGCCTAAGGAGACTGAGCTAGGAGCTTTGGAACCGGCAATTTCACCGTATTCTTCACGGCCGGGAGCGCAGAGCCCACTATACCACACGATTAAAGCGCCCATAGCTCGCTTGTCTGTTCATTGCATACCGCAGCATCCCGGTGATAAACTCGGCCCCACCAAGCTCGCACACCTATGGACTGATTTGTACAACTACGGGTTGATCGGCGATATGTCCTCAGCAGCCCTCGTCGGGACCGACGGCTCCGTTGACTGGTGTTGCTTCCCGCGCTTCGATTCTCCCAGCGTCTTTGCTGGCATCCTCGACCCGGAGGCTGGGGGGCGCTTCCGCATCAGCCCTGCCGACCCCGGTTTCGACGTCCGGCAGGCGTATCTGACCGACACCAACATTCTCGAAACCACCTTCACCACAGCCACCGGTGTGGTCTCCGTCACCGATTTTATGCCCGCCTCTGAAGATGATGACAACAACCCGGATACACCGCCGAATGCCCTCCATGAAATCCACCGCATCGTTCGCTGCCTCACCGGTGAGGTCGACATGTGCTGCGATTTTCAGCCCCGGCACGATTACGCCCGCTCCGTCCCCAGCTTCAGCCCGCTGAGGAGCCGGTCCGGCGGTGGAGCTGTTCAAGCCAGCGGAGGCCGCCAGACCATGACCCTCTCAGCCAGCATCCCTCTTCCCTTCGACGACCGCGGCGCCACCTGCCCTTTCACGCTCGCTGAAGGCCAGTCCGCTGTCTTCGTTCTTGCCTACGGCCACAGCCGCCCGGCCAGCTTCGAACGTTTCCGTACCGCCGAAAAGCTTGACTACACCCGCCGCTACTGGCAGGGGCTGGTAGCCCACATGAACTACGACGGGCTCTGGAGAGATGCTGTCGTCCGCTCATTCTTGGCCCTTCATCTTATGATGTACCGGAACACCGGAGCTATCGTCGCCGCCCCCACCACCAGTCTGCCGGAGAGCATCGGCGGGTCGCGTAACTGGGACTACCGCTTCTCATGGCTGCGCGATGCCAGCTTCACCGTGGATGTTCTCTATCGTTTGGGCGATGTTTACGGGGCTGACAGGTATATGAACTGGCTGTTGGAACAGTGCCAGCTGGGCCGCCGGAAAACCCGGATCATCTACGGCATAAGCCCCAATTCGTCGCTGCGGGAGTATACCCTCTCCCATCTGAGAGGGTACGAAGGGTCACGCCCCGTCCGCATCGGCAATGCTGCTGCAAAGCATCTCCAACTCGACGTTTTCGGAGAAGTCATCATCTCCATCCATTCCCTGCTTCTGCTGTTCGGAGACATCTCGACAGAAGCTTGGGAGCTGGTCCACGCCATGGCCGAAGTCGTCATGGCCAATTGGCATCGAAAAGACCGGGGCGTTTGGGAAGTGCGCGGTGAACAACAGCACTTCGTGTATTCCAAGCTGATGTGCTGGGCTGGCCTCGACCGTGCAGCCTACATTGCCGGCGCCAAGGGACATGTGCAATTGTGTCGCCGCTGGTCCCTGACCGCAGACAAAATCAAGTCCGAAATCTTGGACTCAGGGTGGAGCTCCAACAAACGTGCCTTCCGGCAGCGATACGGCGACGATGCCTTGGATGCTTCGAACTTGGTCATGCTTTTTGTTGGCTTGATCCCGCCCGATGACCCGCGCATTCTGCAAAACGTGAATGCCATCGAACGGGAGCTAACCGATGGCCCGCTGGTTTGGCGCTATATCCCGGAAGAAACCGACGATGGGTTGGGAGGTCAGCCCGAGGGGGCCTTCACACTGCTCAGCTTCTGGCTAATCGGGAACTTCATATACACAGGTCAGATGGACCGAGGTTTCGATTACTTCCACGAAGTGATTACAAAGCAGAGCAACCACCTGGGCTTATTCGCTGAAATGTTCGATCCTGTATCCAAGCGGCAGCTGGGCAACTTTCCCCAAGCCTACTCCCACATCGGGCTTATTCACACAGCCCTGAACCTCTCCGGCTTCATCGCCGATACCCCCACCAGGCGGTCTAACCCGTCACAGTAGACACCTTCCCCAAACCTCTGTGAGGAAAGCCCTACTGGTTCCCTTGAACGGTCCTCACCGGCCCAACATTCCCTGCGCATGGGGTCTGGGCGGGTCTGCTGTTTCGACCGCAACCGGAGGATGATGGCTCCATCCCAAGAAAATACGTAGTGTGGATTTGCGAGAAGGGCAGGCTGGCGTTACCTACCGCATTCCAGGTGGGCCGACTCGGACGGTGATGATGTCTGCGTCGTGGTACTGCCGGTGCTGCACCGATGAAGCGTAGTGGCGCAGCAGCCTGAGCGAGATCTCGCGTTCCGTCGGGATTTCCGAGTCGTGTTGCTGGAGCTGTTGGATCCTGTCCTCCAGGTTTTCTGCACTCTCCGCGCCGATGAACTCGAGCTCGGCCACGGGGCCGTCGCTGGCTGCAAGCACAACCAACCGCCTTCTCGGCTTGTCCTCTTCATCTCCGCTCAAATCCAACGGGGCCAGCGTCAGGAGGGTTTCTTCCGCAACAGCATTCAGCCGCTCCTTCATCTCAGGCCCCCAGCCCCTCCGGGCAGCGAACCTTGCGAGAAAGGTATTGAGCTCCTCCAAGGAATCGATGTTGAGGTCTGACTGAAACCGCATACGCCGCTGACTGGTGACTTCCAAGAAAAGGATCATCAGCATCGCGGTGATCCCTCCGGTTGTTACACCGCTTTGGATCAGGGTCCCCCATACTGGGCCAAGGTTCGGCAAGGAGAACAGCCCGAATTGAAATGCAGCGCCGACCCAGAAGGAAACTCCTGCAACCACCACCTTCTGCCTGTCGAGCCCGGCTTGGATAACGATGCGCGCCCCTTCGATGAACAGTGTCCCGGTTACTATAACAAGATATCCCGCCATGACCGGGCCGGGTATGCTGCTGAGCAGCCCAGACACCTTGGGAAGAAACGCCACCACGATGAAAATGGCCCCGATGTAATATCCAACCCTTCGGGAAGCACTGCCCGTGGTCTGGGTGAATGAAACGATGCCCGGGTTGACGATGTTGGGTACAGCCCCCGCAACGGCAGCAAGCAGATTGGCTACGCCGGCGCCTGAGAGAGCCCCCTGAACCTCCCGGAAGTCGACGGCCCGAGGTTCCCGCCACGAGACTCTCTGCAAGGATATGGCCTCCCCGTTGACCTGGATGGATATGACCACAGTGAGGAATAAAAACGCCGGAACAAGGGTCCAGAAATCGACGCTGAAGTCGAGGCCCAACCCCGGCCACTCGGCGGGAACCCCTATCCAAGGGGCTGATATGATCCTGTCGGTGTCATAGATTCCGAGTATTGCAGCAACGATGCACCCAACTGCTATGGCGACCATCGGCGACCAGAGACGCACCATGGCTGAACCTCGGAGGATGATCCCAACAGCGACGATCAAGGTCGCCAAGGCGGTCAGGGGCGCTGCGGTAGGCTCAAGCGTCGATGCTTCGTTCAGCAGGCCGAAGACGACGGAAGCAAGGGTGATGGAAAGGATCATCATCACCGTGCCGCCGACCGTCGGTGTGACGATCCGCCTCAGGATGAAGAGCCACTTGGAGATGATGATCTGGAAAATCCCCAGGACGAGGATCAGGGTCGTCAGCGTTGCAGGACCCCCGTTCACCAAGGCGGAGATGCAGAACGGGATGGCAAAGGCGGCAGTGAACAGGGGCAGAACGGCCCCGGCGCCGACCGGCCCGATCCGACGTACCTGCAGCAGTGTGGACAGGCCAACGACCACCAAGGAGGCGAAGACCATCCACAACAGATAGGAATCATCCCTTCCTGCTGCTTTGGCTACGATTACGGGCGTTATCAGCAGGGTGGCGGAGGCGATGACGCTGAACTGCAAGCTGAGGCCCAAGGAAACCAGCGGGGGCGGGTTTTCGTGGGCCTCGAAACGAGGGTTATCAGAAGCTGGAGTCGTCATCAAACGGGCCCTCTGCATTTAGCTGGTGGGTGGGTAGGGTAGTGGGACCTGTGTACACTACTCCATCGGGGTGGCGGTGTACCTGCAAGTCGCGAAGATCAAGTATTCCACTACGCAACCCGGCCATTATAGGAGCTAGGGATGGGCTGGGCAACATGACCGCCCCCCCTCGCAACCCCCGCCAACCCGCAGGCGATGGCGCCCCACCTTGTGAGGGGATGGACCAAGTACTGCTTGGCATCTGCCAAAGCTCGGGCAATGTCTGTTAGGTGCCCCAAGCCAATGTGAGTTCGCTGCTGACATCGCTGCGCATCCAAGAGATGTCGCTTGTGTGCCGACTAGCTAGGCCTGTTCTCCAAGGTCGTGGCGGGCATGTGGGCTGCCGTCTGCCCGTTGACCGTCGCACCACTTGTTCATCATAATGATGCATGACACATGGAGCAGGTAGAGCATGGCATCTGACAATTCTGCCGCGGGCCAAGCCCGTCTTGCCACCACTTTGGGTCCCGGCCAACGAGCGATCCTGGAAGAGATAGCGAATCGGAACGACGCAATGCTGACGTTTGTGGCTCGCCACGTCTTGTGTAGATTCATAGAGGACAGTGGGCAAGGCAGGCTTCCTCCTGAGTTTCCCTCAGGGCGCCAGTCTTGACATCTTATTCTTTCTGGGAACATGCAGAGGCGTTTCAGGGTATTACAGGGATCCAATACCGTACGCCAATTGAGTCTCCAAATGGTGGGAGCGTCGAAGAACGCCGTTCCTTGCACACGCGTTTTGAGGAGAGACTATCTGTAGATCCAAATTTGACACGCAGGGTAGTGTCATACCAGGGGAACCGAGGAGTCCCGGGGTTTCGTTGGCTAAAGTACAAAGAAGGGTTCTCTTTGGAACTTGTAGAGCGAATGTTGGACGAGGTCCGACCGAGCTCCGTCCTTGACCCTTTCTCCGGTATTGGCACCACCCCGCTCATCGCGGCTGGCAGGGGCTTGAAGGCAACTGGCATCGAGCTCATTCCTGTGGGCGTATTGGCTGGCAACGCAATCGCCCATGCCGCCAATGGGTTGCGCCGGGAAGCATTTAGCTCCGCCGCTGAGTCCCTGCTCAGCCATGTGTCATCGGATAAAGCAGCCGACCGCAGACACGCCTTTCGCCACGTTCGAATCACAGAGGCGGCATTCCCGTTGGAAACCGAAGAAGGACTCGCGAAGGCCCGAGAGTACATAAGTTCCGTGGACAATCCAGGCATTCGCTCCATGCTCAACCTAGCCTGCATGAGTGTCCTCGAATCCGTGAGTTACACTCGGAAGGATGGGCAATACCTTCGGTGGGACTATCGATCAGGACGAAAGCTGAGGGCTCGGATACACAAGGGCCCGATCTTGCCGTTCTTGGAAGCTCTCCAAGCTCGCCTGACGGAAATGTCGGAAGATATAGATCTCCTCAAGGAGCGGTACGGCAAGGGGGTCCCCGAGTTCATCACCGGGTCCAGCTTAGAACGTCTCCGGCTGCTGCCCGATAGCTCCTTTGACATGGTGATCACCTCTCCCCCATACGCAAACCGATACGACTATACTAGGACATACGCCCTCGAGCTTGCGTGGCTTGGCTATGATCAGAAGGCGTTCTCCGCACTCCGTCAGAGTATGCTATCTGCGACCGTTGAGAACAAACCCAAGCTGGGACTTCTGAAGGCAGCGTATGATGGCTCGTCTCGGCTTGATGCAGCGGGAAGTCTATACGAAGGCCAGGGTGCGATTCACGAAGTCCTCGCCATTCTGAAGGAGAGGGTGAAGGAGCTTAGCAATCCACACGTAATACGCCTGATCGAAGGATATTTCCTTGAAATGGCCGTAGTCATTGCAGAACTAGGACGACTTGTACGCCCTGGTGGTACCGTGATCATGGTAAATGACAACGTCCAATACCATGGTGAAGAGGTGCCCGTCGATCTAATTCTTTCGGACTACGCCGAACAAAGCGGGTTCACTTGCACACACATCTGGACGCTGCGACGCGGCAAGGGGAACTCCAGTCAGCAGATGGGGCGGTTCGGGCGGAGAGAACTTCGCAAATGTGTCTATCGGTGGGTACGAGACGATGGCTAAGCTGGACGATGCCCAGGAGCGTTCCGGTGTAATAGCGGAGAGAATCCGGCAGAGAACTGATCTGGCGTTGCGCAGGTCCATCGCCAACTTTGAGGGAGAATTGAATTTTCTTCCCCTGTCTGACTTGATGATTAGCGAGGGGGCATGGGCACACGTCACGTCATCCGACATCGATCCAAAGCTTGTATTCGCACATCCTCTTATGTTGCGTCAGAATCCTCGCGCTTCCCAATACTATCGAGGTATCGCACTTCTGCCACGAAAGCGTGTGACCGAAATAGCGGGTGCCGTCGATTCCTGGGAAGATGAGTCCAGAAGAACTGTTCTGCGTGAGGCGCATATAATCCGCGTCGCCCAGCTATACAACGCGGTGATCTCCTCGATCATTGAAGGCTCCGATGACTGGACGCTTGAGAATGGATATCGAAACATCATTGCGAACATGGGCATCGGTCTGGACGGAACGTTTCGAAATCTCATCGGTCAGGACGCTGAACGACTGATCAAAGATAGGATGCGAAAGTGGCTGGAGAGCCAGCAACTGATTATCCAGCGTAATGATGAAGGGACTAAGTTTGAGTTGATCGACGAATATTTCATGCGTTATGGCTCGGAGCCGGACATTGAGTTTAGTCGAGGCGTAGGAGGCGGATCGACCGTGGTCGCAACGATTGAGATTAAAGGCGGCAAGGACCCCGCGGGCGCACTCGAGAGGCTGGGAGCCATACAGAAAAGCTTCGAGGTGACTCCGCCCGGCTGCGTCAACATGCTGATTGCTGGAATCATTACGCCGGAGATGAGGGAACGGCTGGACAGGCGGGGGATTGTCAAGACCTTCTTGCTTGACGATCTTGCACATGATGGCGACTCTTGGACAGAATTCCTGAATGAAGTGTTTCACTATACGGTCCGCATTACTGCCGGCGCTATTACCATGTCGGACAAGGCGTGAGTACTTCCTGCTTGTCGGTTGATCGCTCCTGACGCTTGAGCGCTAGCACTGGACCAAGTTTGGAGACAGACCCCGGTCTAGTCACCGCAGTAAGCCGGACGACGCAATCTGGGGGACAAATTGGCAAACCGCTCCACATCTTTGGTGAGAGCCGCTCTGTGGCTATCGTACGGAGATGTGCGAGACAGGGGCAGCGCGGGAACCCTCGGTTACAGATGCGGGACATTGAAGCCGCCGGTGGCGCCTATCCTGCGCTTGAACTCGATGAAGGTGTCCAAGGCGGCGAGGTCCACGGCACGGCGGGAGCCTTGAGCTGGTGGGTTCTCAAGGGCGATCTCATCGTCCTTCACCAAGCCGGTAGCGGTCAGGAAGTTGCGGACGGCACTGGTGATGTTGGCCTCGGGCTCGCCAGCATCGTGCCGCCGCAGTATCTCGGCAGCTGCCTCAACGCACCGAGGATCGTTGTCGTCTATTTGGACAAGCATTCGAGTTCCCTAAATGAGGAGATATCCATGAAATCCTGCTCTGCGATTCCCGCTTGTGACCAGGTCGACAAGGTTCCAGATACACTCCTACAAGCTGCTGGATCGACGAACCATTTGACCCTCTTCGAGCGAGAGATTTGGGTTACTTCGGCGAGTGGGCCGCCACCATATTTAGCTTATCAGATAGCCGGTCCTCGACAGTTTCCAGGTCATACTGGCTTTGCAGCCCCATCCAGAACTCAGCGGAATTTCCGAAGAACCGCGAGAGCAGCAAGGCTGTCTCTGCGGTGATGGCCGCTCCCCGTGGACGATGGAATGAATCCGGCGCGCATCCACGCCAATAACCTTGGCCAGCCGGTACTGGGTAATGTTCATCGGGAGGAGAAATTCATCCTTGAGGATTTCTCCTTGGTGGACGGGAGCCAGCCTTTCGGGATTGAGTGCCATCTTGCTGGTCATGGTCTCCGCGCTCCTTGGTCGTCCAGTTTCTGTACTAAGCGGTAGTCCACTAAAGCTGTGCCCTGAGCTGGATGTCCCCGGGGAACTTGCTGACATGTCGTCATCCAGGGACTGATTCAGTATCCCGGTCCCGGTGGACTCCTGATCACACCCCGTTAATAGTGTGTCACACTATTAGTGTCAATTGCTACGCTTCTTGGTCTAGCCAAGCAGTCAGAGATAAAAGGGTATCGAGTAGGGGGGAGTTAGTTCCCTCCGAGGGTGTAGCTGGTACTCCGGCCGCCTTCTGGGCTCCTCACGAGTATTCTGTGCTCCATGAGGTTCGCGATGTCGCGGAGAGCTGTATCTTGAGAGCACTTCGTCATTTTTGCCCATTTCGTAGTGGTGAGTTTGCCCTCGAACCCGTCCAGTAGATGGTTGATGATGACACGCTGGCGCTCGTTGATCCGAAGGTTGGCTATCCCTTCCCAAAATCGGGCCTTTGCAAGCGCCCCTGTGAGGATACGGTCGGCACCCCCGATGGCCCGGCCCAGGCATGCCACGAACCAACTCATCCACTCAGTGATGTCCGTCGCCCCCTTCTGCGTGCGCTCCAGAATGTCGTAATAAGCAGCCCGCTCCTGCCTTATCTGAGACGACATGCTGTAGAACCGTTGGGAGCTCTCTTCTGACCGGGCTAAGGCCATGTCTGAGATGGCCCTGGCGATACGTCCGTTGCCGTCGTCGAACGGGTGCACAGTAACGAACCAGAGATGAGCTAGTCCAGCCTTGAGCACCTCATCCGTATCGGCAGGTGAATTGAACCAGTCCAAGAAGGCTTGCATTTCCCCGTTGAGCTTGGTTGCCGCCGGGGCCTCGAAATGTACATGTTCCCGGCCAATTGAGCCCGATACGACCTGCATGGGGTCGGAGCTATCGTCACGCCAGCCGCCCACTGTGATCCGTCTCAGGCCGCTCCGTCCAGTGGAGAACAAAGCAGAGTGCCAACCGAATAGACGGTCCCGGGTAAGGGGCTGAGCGTAACACTCGGTTGCGTCCAACATCAGATCAACGATGCCATCGACGCCGCTGTTAACGTTGGTCAGTCCGGCGACGTCTATTCTGAGACCCCTCGCGACCGAGGAGCGGACCTGCCCCGCGTCAAGTAGCTCACCCTCGATCCCGCTGCTCGTAACCACATCCTCGGTGAGCACATTGAGTAGGGCCTCCCGGCGAACATTGAAGCCGAGGGACGACATCCGGCCCAAGAGCCGACCTTGTTGGTGTCTGGCGGCAGCGAGTTGGGCGACTATGCTTTCTGGTCGCCAGTGAAGATGGGGCCAGTCGGCCTGCTGATGTATATATATTCTCCGCACCATATGCGGATATTATAAACTGTAATCACCGCAAGGCGCAAGACTCATACCGCAGCTTTTACGGGGAACAGCATCAACACTTGCAGCAACTATCCCTTCCAAGGGGATTGGCGCTGCCTCGCATATGAACTCTTCTCCTAGGCAGAGTAAACACCTCAGATCAATGGTTATGAATGCGGTACGTTTAGTTCGAAAATGGCGGGCAGGAGGGACGGGATCGGGGACTTGGAGATGAGTTGGTCGAGTCAGCTGTCCGTGCTTGTCATCAGCGCTGTGAAATGACGCTGCATCTCCTCCGGCGTAACCTCCTCGAGAAAATGGCCGACGTTCCAGCGATGACCGGAAGGGTCACGCAACCAGCCCGACCGCTCGCCGCAGAACTGGTCCTCCGGTTCGTTCTCGATCTCGGCGCCCGCCTCGGCCGCGCGACGAATCACCGCGTCGGCATCGTAGACTTGCAGGTGCATCGTGACCGAGGCGCCGCCCAACCTCACCGGTCCCAAGATGCCGAATTCAGGGAATTCTTCAGCCAGCATGAGCGTCGTACCGCCAAAATCGGGCACGGCGTGCCCAATGCGCCCGCTGGGGTCTGTCAGGCGCAACGTCCCAGTCGCCCCAAAAACCGACGTATAGAACTCGATCGCCTTGGCGGCGTCATTGACTTGCAGACATGCGAGAAGGTGATGGATCTTCATTGCGACAGCATACTTCTTTCTATGTAATTTATCTTGGAAATTTATCTTGCGGATGCCGCAACGACATCCGATGCCCGCATTCTTGGTGGGCGTCGGATCCGTCTAGTGAAGGTGGAGAGGTGCGTCAGTCGGAAGGCCACTGGAAGCAGGGCCGTTCCCAGCGCCTGTGCAATGCCGCGGCCAAGTGGAAATTATATGAAGTGAAATGAGTCATGGGAGAGGAACAGTCATTGGTGGGCCGGAGTGTACCGTACTGCGAACTTTCCGGTGGGAGGTTTCGCTATAGGCATCGCATTGCATATTGTGCAACGGTGGGAGGCGGTCTCAGGTAATGAGCCCCATTCTGGCGGGAAAGCTTGGTTGAAGTCGTCTCTTCCAGCATACCACTGACCGTCTGCCTTGAGTCCACAGACTTGTCCATATCCGCTGCTCAAGGATGCGACGTAAGAGACCAGTTCAATCGCTGGTTCCGCCCCATGACGAACCCAGGCAGAATCTCATGCCGTTAAGCGCTAGCGCCGCCGCCAGATGCCTATGGCGACGCCTAGGGCCACGAGGTTGAGCAGCACGCCTATGAGCGTCAAGACCCATACGCTGATATTGCTGCCCCCCTCGGACACCGTCAGCGTGGTCTCGGACACCGTCGCCCCGGCGGTGTCGTCGTCGGCCACCGTGACCGCCACCCCGGCGATGGTCGCGCCGTCGTACTCGTCGGCGCTCCGGGAGGCGTCGACGGCGTGGGCGATGGCGGCTGCGTCGTTCGCGGCGTCGGCGTCCTGGGCGGCGGACACCCTTACCGTCTGCGCCGTGTCCCAGTTGGACGAGGTGAAGGTCAGGGTCGCCGGCGACACCGTCACGTCGGGGCTGCCGCTCTTGGTTACACCGATCACCACGTCGGAGGCGGGCTGGGCGTCCAGGACCACCGTGTAGGTGGCGCTGCCGCCCTCGGACACCGTCAGCGTGGACGCGGACACGCTCACCGCGGCGTCATCGTCGTCCACGGTCAAGCTCACGCTCGCGATGGTCGCGCCGTCGTACTCGTCGGCGCTCCGGGAGGCGTCGACGGCGTGGGCGATGGCGGTTGCGTCGTTCGCGGCGTCGGCGTCCTGGGCGGCGGTCACCGTCACCGTCTGCGCCGTGTCCCAGTTGGACGAGGTGAAGGTCAGGGTCGCCGGCGACACCGTCATGTCCGAATTGTCGCTCACCGCTACGCTGATCACCACGTTGCCTGATGGCAGCGCGTTCAGGACCACCGTGTAGGCGTCGTCGTCGCCCTCGGCCACTTCCACTTCGGTGAGGGACACGCTCACCCCCGGCCTCTCGTTCACGGTGATATAGAAGCGCAGGTGAACGCGGTCACCGTCGGAATCGGCCGTCGTATAGGTGAACCGCGTCCTGGGGAACGTCGCCCTGGGCGTGCCGGTGATCGTGCGGTCCGAGTTGAAGCGCAGCCCCGCGGGCAGGTCTGGCGACAAGCTGTATCGCAGCCTGTCGTCGCCCCCCAAGAGCGGAGGGCAGGCTCACCGTCCCTATGTCTTCGCCTACTGCGTAGATCTGGTCGTCCACCGTCCGCGAGGCGAACGTCGGACTCCGGTCGGGCTGGTTCTGGGCTACGTCGTTGTCGGTGACGGTCACCCTCACGCCGGAGACTCTAACCGAGTCATACTCGTCGGCGCTGCTGGTGGCCGCGACCATGTGGGTGATGGAGGCCGCGTCGTCCACCGCGTCGGCGTCCTGGGCCGCCCGCACCGTCACCCTCTGCGCCGCGTTCCAGTTCCGCCGCGTCGATGAACGGCATCCGGCTGAGGGAGTCGAGTAACTGACGGTTGGAGATTGCCATACATCGATCATAGCAAAGGACGGGCGTGGTTGGCAGCCATCAAATGACAGTGACAGTGGTCCAGAATTGGGCCGCATGCACCCCTATCAGCCCAATCCCTATTGGACCTGCTGGACGCCCTGGTCAATGACCGGGGCCGGGTGGCGGTAGTCGAGGCTCTGGGGGTGAACTACCGCACCATGATGACCTGCTATGATTCCCGGCACGTGTCCCGGCGGATGCGGCAGGCGGTGGCGGACTTTCGGGCCGCGGGCGTTGGTGACGACGGCGGGGCGGAGGTTGGCGGCGGAGATGGTGCTCTGAAGGATGAGGCCGGACTCCTGGAGCAACGGGTGGCGGCGCTGGAGGAGGAGATTCTCGGGTTGCGAGAGATTGTCGAAGTCCAGGCGTGTTAACTGGAAGAGTTGGAGCGCCGGGTGGCCCGTTTGGAGCAGTCGCAGCAGCAACGGGGCGAGTCTGAAACGGTGGTGGGGCCGCAAGAACCGTCCGCGTGGCCTCCGCCCCAGCGGGGCCACGGGCTGCCCGACGCCTGGGTGGTTACGTTGGAAGAGCAGCCCAACGGGGAACACGCCTGCGGCCCGGCGGCGGTGCTGGCGGCCGAGTGGCGCAGCCTGCGGGCCGGCGGAGATGCGGCGGGTAGCCGGGTTGACCGGGCCAGGGTTGGGGTACGCCGGTGGGAACTGAAGCAGAGATGCTTCGGGACTTTCGCCTGACGCTGCCGCCGGAGAGGGAACCGTTGGATGGATGGAGAAGGCAAGATCATGTCCGGCGGCGGCTGGATGCCCTGGCTGAGGCACGGCGGGAGCTGAACAGGGCCAATCAGGTCCGATTGCTGCGGCGTGTGGTCACTCGGGGTATCTGGTGGAAGTAGCCGTTGCCGCGTTCCAGGCGTATGAACGCAAGGGTTTGGGACGGGATGTTCCTTGGCGTGGTGGTGGGTCAAGGAAGGCTTCGGGGCTGCTTGGGATGAACCGATGCTGGCCCTGACGAAGCAGGTCATCAGCGGCGCCAGGAGGACGCCGATCCGGTGGCGGCATGTCTTTGCCCCGGCCCGCGGTGCCGAGGGCAACGTTGAGAAGCCGCTGGAATACGACGGAGTAGCGGAGTGTGAAAACCGGGGCTGAGCTGGTACTTGCTGAGTTCCATCGGGTGGGTGCAATGACAACCTGGGATCCCGTTCGGGTGATTGTCATCGCCAGTCAAGAAGCGTACGGGGCTAAGCAGGGTTCTTCAGTGAGGAACACCGTATTGCAGCAGTTCCCCATGTGCACGAATCCGGTCCGGGGTAAAGCAACGTCCGTCATAATCTCCTCATTTAGCCGCTGGCGCCCTTTTTCTGAATCCCCCACCACGACGAGGAGGCAGGGAGGGCGTCTGGCACAGAACGGACGGCACCGGGCGGTTGGCGAGCAGGGCGGGACCATTGTGCGTAGCGGCCACCACGGCAATCAGGAGACTGGCATCATCTTGGGATTTGTTTATGCGGCTCTCGCGGTATCCCCATCCTAGCGCCAGCGCCGCAGCCTCCGCAGCCGGCGGGCCATCAGGATTATGATGATAATGGCTATGAGGAGCCAGAACGGCCAGCCCAGACGCACCCCTTCATCAGGGCTTTGAGGCGCTAAATCTGATGGGGCCGCGGCGGACGGCACATCCGCAGTAGCCGTAGGACTGGGTTTGGGAGGAGCGGTGGCTGCCAGCACAGGTACGGCCGTCAGTGTCGGCGTGGGAGTTTCGTTGCCGCCTTGGTCCGGTGGTTGCGTTGGCGCCGGCTTAGCTATCGGCACAATGGCACTATGGCGTGGCGTGGCGATGGCTGGCGCTGACCAGTCGCTGGGGCCGACGACATTGACCGCCCTCACCCAGAAGTGGCACTCAACGCCGTTGGTCAGGCCGCCGATGCTCAGAGTGGTCGCGGCGTCAGCAGTGCCCGAGATCATCGCCGCCGCCCTGAAGTTGCTGTCGGTTGAGTATTCAACGGTGTAGTGCGTAATGCGGGAGTTGCCGTGGTTCGCGGGAGCAGTCCAGCTCAATTCCACCTGGCCGTCGCCCGGAGCCGCCGTAAGTTCCGTGGGCGCTCCGGGTATCGCGTCGTTGTCGGTTACCGTTATTGATGCCGAGCTGCCGGGCGCCCTCACCCGGTAATTGTTCCGCGCCTGAAGTGTGGCGGTAATGTCTTCGTTCGGCTCGTCCACGGTATCGTCTATGGTAGCCATGCTGAGCCTTGCGGTGTCCGCGCCGGCGGCGAGTCGCACCGTTTTATTGCCGGACACGGTGGTGAAGTTCGCGCCGCCGGAGACACGGACCGTCACGGCGAGGGCAGCGCTTGGCGCAGGACTGGCGGTGATAATGAAGTTGGCGTCGCTCCCCTCAGTGATCGGGGAGGTATCCGCCGCGATGGATATGGCTGGCGTCCAGTTGTCGCCACCGCCGGGCGGTCGGCTGTCGTCGTCGGCGACGGTCACCGCCACCCCGGCGACGCTCACGGCGTCGTACTCGTCGGCGCTCCGGGAGGCGTCGACGGCGTGGGTGATGGAGGCCGCGTCGTTCACCGCGTCGGCGTCCTGGGCGGCCCGCACCGTCACCGTCTGCGCCGTGTCCCAGTTGGACGAGGTGAAGGTCAGGGTGGCCGGCGACACCGTCACGTCGCTGCTGCCGCTCCTGGTTACGCCGATCACCACGTTGGAGGCGGGCTGGGCGTCCAGGACCACCGTGTAGGTGGAACTGTTGCCCTCAGCAACCGTCAGCGTGGTTTCGGACACGCTCACCCCGGCGTCGTCGTCGGCCACCGTGACCGCCACCCCGGCGACGCTCACGGCGTCGTACTCGTCGGCGCTCCGGGAGGCGTCGACGGCGTGGGTGATGGACGCCGCGTCGTTCACCGCATCGGCGTCCTGGGCGGCCCGCACCGTCACCGTCTGCGCCGTGTCCCAGTTGGACGGGCTGAAGGTCAGGGTGGCCGGCGACACCGTCACGTCGCTGCTGCCGCTGATGGTTACGCCGATCACCACGTTGGAGGCGGGCTGGGCGTCCAGGACCACCGTGTAGGTGGAACTGTTGCCCTCAGCAACCGTCAGCGTGGTTTCGGACACGCTCACCCCGGCGTCGTCGTCGGCCACCGTGACCGCCACCCCGGCGACGCTCACGGCGTCGTACTCGTCGGCGCTCCGGGAGGCGTCGACGGCGTGGGTGATGGAGGCCGCGTCGTTCACCGCGTCGGCGTCCTGGGCGGCCCGCACCGTCACCGTCTGCGCCGTGTCCCAGTTGGACGGGCTGAAGGTCAGGGTGGCCGGCGACACCGTCACGTCGCTGCTGCCGCTCCTGGTTACGCCGATCACCACGTTGGAGGCGGGCTGGGCGTCCAGGACCACCGTGTAGGTGGAACTGTTGCCCTCAGCAACCGTCAGCGTGGTTTCGGACACGCTCACCCCGGCGTCGTCGTCGGCCACCGTGACCGCCACCCCGGCGACGCTCACGGCGTCGTACTCGTCGGCGCTCCGGGAGGCGTCGACGGCGTGGGTGATGGAGGCCGCGTCGTTCACCGCGTCGGCGTCCTGGGCGGCCCGCACCGTCACCGTCTGCGCCGTGTCCCAGTTGGACGGGCTGAAGGTCAGCGTGGCCCGGTCCACCGTCACGTCGCTGCTGCCGCTCCTGGTTACGCCGATCACCACGTTGGAGGCGGGCTGGGCGTCCAGGACCACCGTGTAGGTGGAACTGTTGCCCTCAGCAACCGTCAGCGTGGTTTCGGACACGCTCACCCCGGCGTCGTCGTCGGCCACCGTGACCGCCACCCCGGCGACGCTCACGGCGTCGTACTCGTCGGCGCTGCTGGCGGCCACCACCGCGTGGGTGATGGAGGCCGCGTCGTTCACCGCGTCGGCGTCCTGGGCGGCCCGCACCGTCACCGTCTGCGCCGTGTCCCAGTTGGACGGGCTGAAGGTCAGGGTGGCCGGCGACACCGTCACGTCGCTGCTGCCGCTCCTGGTTACGCCGATCACCACGTTGGAGGCGGGCTGGGCGTCCAGGACCACCGTGTAGGTGGAACTGTTGCCCTCAGCAACCGTCAGCGTGGTTTCGGACACGCTCACCCCGGCGTCGTCGTCGGCCACCGTGACCGCCACCCCGGCGACGCTCACGGCGTCGTACTCGTCGGCGCTGCTGGCGGCCACCACCGCGTGGGTGATGGAGGCCGCGTCGTTCACCGCGTCGGCGTCCTGGGCGGCCCGCACCGTCACCGTCTGCGCCGTGTCCCAGTTGGACGGGCTGAAGGTCAGGGTGGCCGGCGACACCGTCACGTCGCTGCTGCCGCTCCTGGTTACGCCGATCACCACGTTGGAGGCGGGCTGGGCGTCCAGGACCACCGTGTAGGTGGAACTGTTGCCCTCAGCAACCGTCAGCGTGGTTTCGGACACGCTCACCCCGGCGGTATCGTCGTCGGCCACCGTGACCGCCACCCCGGCGACGCTCACGTTGTCGAACTCGTCGGCGCTGCTGGCGGCCACCACCGCGTGGGTGGTGGAGGCCGCGTCGTTCACCGCGTCGGCGTCCTGGGCGGCCCGCACCGTCACCGTCTGGGCCGTGTCCCAGTTGGACGGGCTGAAGGTCAGGGTGGCCGGCGACACCGTCACGTCGCTGCTGCCGCTCCTGGTTACGCCGATCACCACGTTGGAGGCGGGCTGGGCGTCCAGGACCACCGTGTAGGTGGAACTGTTGCCCTCAGCAACCGTCAGCGTGGTTTCGGACACGCTCACCCCGGCGTCGTCGTCGGCCACCGTGACCGCCACCCCGGCGACGCTCACGGCGTCGTACTCGTCGGCGCTGCTGGCGGCCACCACCGCGTGGGTGGTGGAGGCCGCGTCGTTCACCGCGTCGGCGTCCTGGGCGGCCCGCACCGTCACCGTCTGCGCCGTGTCCCAGTTGGACGGGCTGAAGGTCAGGGTGGCCGGCGACACCGTCACGTCGCTGCTGCCGCTCCTGGTTACGCCGATCACCACGTTGGAGGCGGGCTGGGCGTCCAGGACCACCGTGTAGGTGGAACTGTTGCCCTCAGCAACCGTCAGCGTGGTTTCGGACACGCTCACCCCGGCGTCGTCGTCGGCCACCGTGACCGCCACCCCGGCGACGCTCACGTTGTCGTACTCGTCGGCGCTGCTGGCGGCCACCACCGCGTGGGTGGTGGAGGCCGCGTCGTTCACCGCGTCGGCGTCCTGGGCGGCCCGCACCGTCACCGTCTGCGCCGTGTCCCAGTTGGACGGGCTGAAGGTCAGGGTGGCCGGCGACACCGTCACGTCGCTGCTGCCGCTCCTGGTTACGCCGATCACCACGTTGGAGGCGGGCTGGGCGTCCAGGACCACCGTGTAGGTGGAACTGTTGCCCTCAGCAACCGTCAGCGTGGTTTCGGACACGCTCACCCCGGCGTCGTCGTCGGCCACCGTGACCGCCACCCCGGCGACGCTCACGTTGTCGAACTCGTCGGCGCTGCTGGCGGCCACCACCGCGTGGGTGGTGGAGGCCGCGTCGTTCACCGCGTCGGCGTCCTGGGCGGCCCGCACCGTCACCGTCTGGGCCGTGTCCCAGTTGGACGAGGTGAAGGTCAGAGTGGTCTGGTTGCCGGACGTCGCGGCGTCGGTGTCCGCCGTCACGTCCGAATTGTCGCTGCTCACCGTGATCACCACGTTGGAGGCGGGCTGGGCGTCCAGGACCACCGTGTAGGTGGAACTGTTGCCCTCAGCAACCGTCAGCGTGGTTTCGGACACGCTCACCCCGGCGTCGTCGTCGGCCACCGTGACCGCCACCCCGGCGACGCTCACGTTGTCGAACTCGTCGGCGCTGCTGGCGGCCACCACCGCGTGGGTGGTGGAGGCCGCGTCGTTCACCGCGTCGGCGTCCTGGGCGGCCCGCACCGTCACCGTCTGGGCCGTGTCCCAGTTGGACGGGCTGAAGGTCAGGGTGGCCGGCGACACCGTCACGTCGCTGCTGCCGCTCCTGGTTACGCCGATCACCACGTTGGAGGCGGGCTGGGCGTCCAGGACCACCGTGTAGGTGGAACTGTTGCCCTCAGCAACCGTCAGCGTGGTTTCGGACACGCTCACCCCGGCGGTATCGTCGTCGGCCACCGTGACCGCCACCCCGGCGACGCTCACGTTGTCGAACTCGTCGGCGCTGCTGGCGGCCACCACCGCGTGGGTGGTGGAGGCCGCGTCGTTCACCGCGTCGGCGTCCTGGGCGGCCCGCACCGTCACCGTCTGGGCCGTGTCCCAGTTGGACGGGCTGAAGGTCAGGGTGGCCGGCGACACCGTCACGTCGCTGCTGCCGCTCCTGGTTACGCCGATCACCACGTTGGAGGCGGGCTGGGCGTCCAGGACCACCGTGTAGGTGGAACTGTTGCCCTCAGCAACCGTCAGCGTGGTTTCGGACACGCTCACCCCGGCGTCGTCGTCGGCCACCGTGACCGCCACCCCGGCGACGCTCACGTTGTCGAACTCGTCGGCGCTGCTGGCGGCCACCACCGCGTGGGTGATGGAGGCCGCGTCGTTCACCGCGTCGGCGTCCTGGGCGGCCCGCACCGTCACCGTCTGCGCCGTGTCCCAGTTGGACGGGCTGAAGGTCAGGGTGGCCGGCGACACCGTCACGTCGCTGCTGCCGCTCCTGGTTACGCCGATCACCACGTTGGAGGCGGGCTGGGCGTCCAGGACCACCGTGTAGGTGGAACTGTTGCCCTCAGCAACCGTCAGCGTGGTTTCGGACACGCTCACCCCGGCGTCGTCGTCGGCCACCGTGACCGCCACCCCGGCGACGCTCACGGCGTCGTACTCGTCGGCGCTGCTGGCGGCCACCACCGCGTGGGTGGTGGAGGCCGCGTCGTTCACCGCGTCGGCGTCCTGGGCGGCCCGCACCGTCACCGTCTGCGCCGTGTCCCAGTTGGACGGGCTGAAGGTCAGGGTGGCCGGCGACACCGTCACGTCGCTGCTGCCGCTCCTGGTTACGCCGATCACCACGTTGGAGGCGGGCTGGGCGTCCAGGACCACCGTGTAGGTGGAACTGTTGCCCTCAGCAACCGTCAGCGTGGTTTCGGACACGCTCACCCCGGCGTCGTCGTCGGCCACCGTGACCGCCACCCCGGCGACGCTCACGGCGTCGTACTCGTCGGCGCTCCGGGAGGCGTCGACGGCGTGGGTGATGGAGGCCGCGTCGTTCACCGCGTCGGCGTCCTGGGCGGCCCGCACCGTCACCGTCTGCGCCGTGTCCCAGTTGGACGGGCTGAAGGTCAGCGTGGCCCGGTCCACCGTCACGTCGGGGCTGCCGCTCCTGGTTACGCCGATCACCACGTTGGAGGCGGGCTGGGCGTCCAGGACCACCGTGTAGGTGGAACTGTTGCCCTCAGCAACCGTCAGCGTGGTTTCGGACACGCTCACCCCGGCGGTATCGTCGTCGGCCACCGTGACCGCCACCCCGGCGACGCTCACGTTGTCGAACTCGTCGGCGCTGCTGGCGGCCACCACCGCGTGGGTGGTGGAGGCCGCGTCGTTCACCGCGTCGGCGTCCTGGGCGGCCCGCACCGTCACCGTCTGGGCCGTGTCCCAGTTGGACGGGCTGAAGGTCAGGGTGGCCGGCGACACCGTCACGTCGCTGCTGCCGCTCCTGGTTACGCCGATCACCACGTTGGAGGCGGGCTGGGCGTCCAGGACCACCGTGTAGGTGGAACTGTTGCCCTCAGCAACCGTCAGCGTGGTTTCGGACACGCTCACCCCGGCGTCGTCGTCGGCCACCGTGACCGCCACCCCGGCGACGCTCACGTTGTCGAACTCGTCGGCGCTGCTGGCGGCCACCACCGCGTGGGTGGTGGAGGCCGCGTCGTTCACCGCGTCGGCGTCCTGGGCGGCCCGCACCGTCACCGTCTGCGCCGTGTCCCAGTTGGACGGGCTGAAGGTCAGGGTGGCCGGCGACACCGTCACGTCGCTGCTGCCGCTCCTGGTTACGCCGATCACCACGTTGGAGGCGGGCTGGGCGTCCAGGACCACCGTGTAGGTGGAACTGTTGCCCTCAGCAACCGTCAGCGTGGTTTCGGACACGCTCACCCCGGCGGTATCGTCGTCGGCCACCGTGACCGCCACCCCGGCGACGCTCACGGCGTCGTACTCGTCGGCGCTCCGGGAGGCGTCGACGGCGTGGGTGATGGAGGCCGCGTCGTTCACCGCGTCGGCGTCCTGGGCGGCCCGCACCGTCACCGTCTGCGCCGTGTCCCAGTTGGACGGGCTGAAGGTCAGGGTGGCCGGCGACACCGTCACGTCGCTGCTGCCGCTCCTGGTTACGCCGATCACCACGTTGGAGGCGGGCTGGGCGTCCAGGACCACCGTGTAGGTGGAACTGTTGCCCTCAGCAACCGTCAGCGTGGTTTCGGACACGCTCACCCCGGCGTCGTCGTCGGCCACCGTGACCGCCACCCCGGCGACGCTCACGTTGTCGAACTCGTCGGCGCTGCTGGCGGCCACCACCGCGTGGGTGGTGGAGGCCGCGTCGTTCACCGCGTCGGCGTCCTGGGCGGCCCGCACCGTCACCGTCTGGGCCGTGTCCCAGTTGGACGGGCTGAAGGTCAGGGTGGCCGGCGACACCGTCACGTCGCTGCTGCCGCTCCTGGTTACGCCGATCACCACGTTGGAGGCGGGCTGGGCGTCCAGGACCACCGTGTAGGTGGAACTGTTGCCCTCAGCAACCGTCAGCGTGGTTTCGGACACGCTCACCCCGGCGTCGTCGTCGGCCACCGTGACCGCCACCCCGGCGACGCTCACGGCGTCGTACTCGTCGGCGCTCCGGGAGGCGTCGACGGCGTGGGTGATGGAGGCCGCGTCGTTCACCGCGTCGGCGTCCTGGGCGGCCCGCACCGTCACCGTCTGCGCCGTGTCCCAGTTGGACGGGCTGAAGGTCAGCGTGGCCCGGTCCACCGTCACGTCGGGGCTGCCGCTGATGGTTACGCCGATCACCACGTTGGAGGCGGGCTGGGCGTCCAGGACCACCGTGTAGGTGGAACTGTTGCCCTCAGCAACCGTCAGCGTGGTTTCGGACACGCTCACCCCGGCGTCGTCGTCGGCCACCGTGACCGCCACCCCGGCGACGCTCACGGCGTCGTACTCGTCGGCGCTCCGGGAGGCGTCGACGGCGTGGGTGATGGAGGCCGCGTCGTTCACCGCGTCGGCGTCCTGGGCGGCCCGCACCGTCACCGTCTGCGCCGTGTCCCAGTTGGACGGGCTGAAGGTCAGCGTGGCCCGGTCCACCGTCACGTCGCTGCTGCCGCTCCTGGTTACGCCGATCACCACGTTGGAGGCGGGCTGGGCGTCCAGGACCACCGTGTAGGTGGAACTGTTGCCCTCAGCAACCGTCAGCGTGGTTTCGGACACGCTCACCCCGGCGGTATCGTCGTCGGCCACCGTGACCGCCACCCCGGCGACGCTCACGTTGTCGAACTCGTCGGCGCTCCGGGAGGCGTCGACGGCGTGGGTGATGGAGGCCGCGTCGTTCACCGCGTCGGCGTCCTGGGCGGCCCGCACCGTCACCGTCTGCGCCGTGTCCCAGTTGGACGGGCTGAAGGTCAGGGTGGCCGGCGACACCGTCACGTCGCTGCTGCCGCTCCTGGTTACGCCGATCACCACGTTGGAGGCGGGCTGGGCGTCCAGGACCACCGTGTAGGTGGAACTGTTGCCCTCAGCAACCGTCAGCGTGGTTTCGGACACGCTCACCCCGGCGGTATCGTCGTCGGCCACCGTGACCGCCACCCCGGCGACGCTCACGGCGTCGTACTCGTCGGCGCTCCGGGAGGCGTCGACGGCGTGGGTGATGGAGGCCGCGTCGTTCACCGCGTCGGCGTCCTGGGCGGCGGACACCGTCACCGTCTGCGCCGTGTCCCAGTTGGACGGGCTGAAGGTCAGGGTGGCCGGCGACACCGTCACGTCGCTGCTGCCGCTCCTGGTTACGCCGATCACCACGTTGGAGGCGGGCTGGGCGTCCAGGACCACCGTGTAGGTGGAACTGTTGCCCTCAGCAACCGTCAGCGTGGTTTCGGACACGCTCACCCCGGCGTCGTCGTCGGCCACCGTGACCGCCACCCCGGCGACGCTCACGGCGTCGTACTCGTCGGCGCTCCGGGAGGCGTCGACGGCGTGGGTGATGGAGGCCGCGTCGTTCACCGCGTCGGCGTCCTGGGCGGCCCGCACCGTCACCGTCTGCGCCGTGTCCCAGTTGGACGGGCTGAAGGTCAGGGTGGCCGGCGACACCGTCACGTCGGGGCTGCCGCTGATGGTTACGCCGATCACCACGTTGGAGGCGGGCTGGGCGTCCAGGACCACCGTGTAGGTGGAACTGTTGCCCTCAGCAACCGTCAGCGTGGTTTCGGACACGCTCACCCCGGCGTCGTCGTCGGCCACCGTGACCGCCACCCCGGCGACGCTCACGTTGTCGAACTCGTCGGCGCTGCTGGCGGCCACCACCGCGTGGGTGGTGGAGGCCGCGTCGTTCACCGCGTCGGCGTCCTGGGCGGCCCGCACCGTCACCGTCTGCGCCGTGTCCCAGTTGGACGGGCTGAAGGTCAGGGTGGCCGGCGACACCGTCACGTCGCTGCTGCCGCTCCTGGTTACGCCGATCACCACGTTGGAGGCGGGCTGGGCGTCCAGGACCACCGTGTAGGTGGAACTGTTGCCCTCAGCAACCGTCAGCGTGGTTTCGGACACGCTCACCCCGGCGTCGTCGTCGGCCACCGTGACCGCCACCCCGGCGACGCTCACGTTGTCGAACTCGTCGGCGCTCCGGGAGGCGTCGACGGCGTGGGTGATGGAGGCCGCGTCGTTCACCGCGTCGGCGTCCTGGGCGGCCCGCACCGTCACCGTCTGCGCCGTGTCCCAGTTGGACGGGCTGAAGGTCAGGGTGGCCGGCGACACCGTCACGTCGCTGCTGCCGCTGATGGTTACGCCGATCACCACGTTGGAGGCGGGCTGGGCGTCCAGGACCACCGTGTAGGTGGAACTGTTGCCCTCAGCAACCGTCAGCGTGGTTTCGGACACGCTCACCCCGGCGTCGTCGTCGGCCACCGTGACCGCCACCCCGGCGACGCTCACGGCGTCGTACTCGTCGGCGCTCCGGGAGGCGTCGACGGCGTGGGTGATGGAGGCCGCGTCGTTCACCGCGTCGGCGTCCTGGGCGGCCCGCACCGTCACCGTCTGGGCCGTGTCCCAGTTGGACGGGCTGAAGGTCAGGGTGGCCGGCGACACCGTCACGTCGCTGCTGCCGCTCCTGGTTACGCCGATCACCACGTTGGAGGCGGGCTGGGCGTCCAGGACCACCGTGTAGGTGGAACTGTTGCCCTCAGCAACCGTCAGCGTGGTTTCGGACACGCTCACCCCGGCGGTATCGTCGTCGGCCACCGTGACCGCCACCCCGGCGACGCTCACGGCGTCGTACTCGTCGGCGCTCCGGGAGGCGTCGACGGCGTGGGTGATGGAGGCCGCGTCGTTCACCGCGTCGGCGTCCTGGGCGGCCCGCACCGTCACCGTCTGCGCCGTGTCCCAGTTGGACGGGCTGAAGGTCAGGGTGGCCGGCGACACCGTCACGTCGCTGCTGCCGCTCCTGGTTACGCCGATCACCACGTTGGAGGCGGGCTGGGCGTCCAGGACCACCGTGTAGGTGGAACTGTTGCCCTCAGCAACCGTCAGCGTGGTTTCGGACACGCTCACCCCGGCGTCGTCGTCGGCCACCGTGACCGCCACCCCGGCGACGCTCACGGCGTCGTACTCGTCGGCGCTCCGGGAGGCGTCGACGGCGTGGGTGATGGACGCCGCGTCGTTCACCGCATCGGCGTCCTGGGCGGCCCGCACCGTCACCGTCTGCGCCGTGTCCCAGTTGGACGGGCTGAAGGTCAGGGTGGCCGGCGACACCGTCACGTCGGGGCTGCCGCTGATGGTTACGCCGATCACCACGTTGGAGGCGGGCTGGGCGTCCAGGACCACCGTGTAGGTGGAACTGTTGCCCTCAGCAACCGTCAGCGTGGTTTCGGACACGCTCACCCCGGCGTCGTCGTCGGCCACCGTGACCGCCACCCCGGCGACGCTCACGGCGTCGTACTCGTCGGCGCTCCGGGAGGCGTCGACGGCGTGGGTGATGGAGGCCGCGTCGTTCACCGCGTCGGCGTCCTGGGCGGCCCGCACCGTCACCGTCTGCGCCGTGTCCCAGTTGGACGGGCTGAAGGTCAGCGTGGCCCGGTCCACCGTCACGTCGCTGCTGCCGCTCCTGGTTACGCCGATCACCACGTTGGAGGCGGGCTGGGCGTCCAGGACCACCGTGTAGGTGGAACTGTTGCCCTCAGCAACCGTCAGCGTGGTTTCGGACACGCTCACCCCGGCGTCGTCGTCGGCCACCGTGACCGCCACCCCGGCGACGCTCACGGCGTCGTACTCGTCGGCGCTGCTGGCGGCCACCACCGCGTGGGTGGTGGAGGCCGCGTCGTTCACCGCGTCGGCGTCCTGGGCGGCCCGCACCGTCACCGTCTGCGCCGTGTCCCAGTTGGACGAGGTGAAGGTCAGAGTGGTCTGGTTGCCGGACGTCGCGGCGTCGGTGTCCGCCGTCACGTCCGAATTGTCGCTGCTCACCGTGATCACCACGTTGGAGGCGGGCTGGGCGTCCAGGACCACCGTGTAGGTGGAACTGTTGCCCTCAGCAACCGTCAGCGTGGTTTCGGACACGCTCACCCCGGCGTCGTCGTCGGCCACCGTGACCGCCACCCCGGCGACGCTCACGTTGTCGAACTCGTCGGCGCTGCTGGCGGCCACCACCGCGTGGGTGGTGGAGGCCGCGTCGTTCACCGCGTCGGCGTCCTGGGCGGCCCGCACCGTCACCGTCTGGGCCGTGTCCCAGTTGGACGGGCTGAAGGTCAGGGTGGCCGGCGACACCGTCACGTCGCTGCTGCCGCTCCTGGTTACGCCGATCACCACGTTGGAGGCGGGCTGGGCGTCCAGGACCACCGTGTAGGTGGAACTGTTGCCCTCAGCAACCGTCAGCGTGGTTTCGGACACGCTCACCCCGGCGTCGTCGTCGGCCACCGTGACCGCCACCCCGGCGACGCTCACGTTGTCGTACTCGTCGGCGCTGCTGGCGGCCACCACCGCGTGGGTGATGGAGGCCGCGTCGTTCACCGCGTCGGCGTCCTGGGCGGCCCGCACCGTCACCGTCTGCGCCGTGTCCCAGTTGGACGGGCTGAAGGTCAGGGTGGCCGGCGACACCGTCACGTCGCTGCTGCCGCTCCTGGTTACGCCGATCACCACGTTGGAGGCGGGCTGGGCGTCCAGGACCACCGTGTAGGTGGAACTGTTGCCCTCAGCAACCGTCAGCGTGGTTTCGGACACGCTCACCCCGGCGTCGTCGTCGGCCACCGTGACCGCCACCCCGGCGACGCTCACGGCGTCGTACTCGTCGGCGCTCCGGGAGGCGTCGACGGCGTGGGTGATGGAGGCCGCGTCGTTCACCGCGTCGGCGTCCTGGGCGGCGGACACCGTCACCGTCTGGGCCGTGTCCCAGTTGGACGGGCTGAAGGTCAGGGTGGCCGGCGACACCGTCACGTCGCTGCTGCCGCTCCTGGTTACGCCGATCACCACGTTGGAGGCGGGCTGGGCGTCCAGGACCACCGTGTAGGTGGAACTGTTGCCCTCAGCAACCGTCAGCGTGGTTTCGGACACGCTCACCCCGGCGGCGTCGTCGTCGGCCACCGTGACCGCCACCCCGGCGACGCTCACGTTGTCGAACTCGTCGGCGCTGCTGGCGGCCACCACCGCGTGGGTGGTGGAGGCCGCGTCGTTCACCGCGTCGGCGTCCTGGGCGGCCCGCACCGTCACCGTCTGGGCCGTGTCCCAGTTGGACGGGCTGAAGGTCAGGGTGGCCGGCGACACCGTCACGTCGCTGCTGCCGCTCCTGGTTACGCCGATCACCACGTTGGAGGCGGGCTGGGCGTCCAGGACCACCGTGTAGGTGGAACTGTTGCCCTCAGCAACCGTCAGCGTGGTTTCGGACACGCTCACCCCGGCGTCGTCGTCGGCCACCGTGACCGCCACCCCGGCGACGCTCACGGCGTCGTACTCGTCGGCGCTCCGGGAGGCGTCGACGGCGTGGGTGATGGAGGCCGCGTCGTTCACCGCGTCGGCGTCCTGGGCGGCCCGCACCGTCACCGTCTGCGCCGTGTCCCAGTTGGACGGGCTGAAGGTCAGCGTGGCCCGGTCCACCGTCACGTCGGGGCTGCCGCTGATGGTTACGCCGATCACCACGTTGGAGGCGGGCTGGGCGTCCAGGACCACCGTGTAGGTGGAACTGTTGCCCTCAGCAACCGTCAGCGTGGTTTCGGACACGCTCACCCCGGCGGTATCGTCGTCGGCCACCGTGACCGCCACCCCGGCGACGCTCACGTTGTCGAACTCGTCGGCGCTCCGGGAGGCGTCGACGGCGTGGGTGATGGAGGCCGCGTCGTTCACCGCGTCGGCGTCCTGGGCGGCCCGCACCGTCACCGTCTGCGCCGTGTCCCAGTTGGACGAGGTGAAGGTCAGAGTGGTCTGGTTGCCGGACGTCGCGGCGTCGGTGTCCGCCGTCACGTCCGAATTGTCGCTGCTCACCGTGATCACCACGTTGGAGGCGGGCTGGGCGTCCAGGACCACCGTGTAGGTGGAACTGTTGCCCTCAGCAACCGTCAGCGTGGTTTCGGACACGCTCACCCCGGCGTCGTCGTCGGCCACCGTGACCGCCACCCCGGCGACGCTCACGTTGTCGAACTCGTCGGCGCTGCTGGCGGCCACCACCGCGTGGGTGGTGGAGGCCGCGTCGTTCACCGCGTCGGCGTCCTGGGCGGCCCGCACCGTCACCGTCTGGGCCGTGTCCCAGTTGGACGGGCTGAAGGTCAGGGTGGCCGGCGACACCGTCACGTCGCTGCTGCCGCTCCTGGTTACGCCGATCACCACGTTGGAGGCGGGCTGGGCGTCCAGGACCACCGTGTAGGTGGAACTGTTGCCCTCAGCAACCGTCAGCGTGGTTTCGGACACGCTCACCCCGGCGTCGTCGTCGGCCACCGTGACCGCCACCCCGGCGACGCTCACGTTGTCGTACTCGTCGGCGCTGCTGGCGGCCACCACCGCGTGGGTGATGGAGGCCGCGTCGTTCACCGCGTCGGCGTCCTGGGCGGCCCGCACCGTCACCGTCTGCGCCGTGTCCCAGTTGGACGGGCTGAAGGTCAGGGTGGCCGGCGACACCGTCACGTCGCTGCTGCCGCTCCTGGTTACGCCGATCACCACGTTGGAGGCGGGCTGGGCGTCCAGGACCACCGTGTAGGTGGAACTGTTGCCCTCAGCAACCGTCAGCGTGGTTTCGGACACGCTCACCCCGGCGTCGTCGTCGGCCACCGTGACCGCCACCCCGGCGACGCTCACGGCGTCGTACTCGTCGGCGCTCCGGGAGGCGTCGACGGCGTGGGTGATGGACGCCGCGTCGTTCACCGCGTCGGCGTCCTGGGCGGCCCGCACCGTCACCGTCTGCGCCGTGTCCCAGTTGGACGGGCTGAAGGTCAGGGTGGCCGGCGACACCGTCACGTCGGGGCTGCCGCTGATGGTTACGCCGATCACCACGTTGGAGGCGGGCTGGGCGTCCAGGACCACCGTGTAGGTGGAACTGTTGCCCTCAGCAACCGTCAGCGTGGTTTCGGACACGCTCACCCCGGCGTCGTCGTCGGCCACCGTGACCGCCACCCCGGCGACGCTCACGGCGTCGTACTCGTCGGCGCTCCGGGAGGCGTCGACGGCGTGGGTGATGGAGGCCGCGTCGTTCACCGCGTCGGCGTCCTGGGCGGCCCGCACCGTCACCGTCTGGGCCGTGTCCCAGTTGGACGGGCTGAAGGTCAGGGTGGCCGGCGACACCGTCACGTCGCTGCTGCCGCTCCTGGTTACGCCGATCACCACGTTGGAGGCGGGCTGGGCGTCCAGGACCACCGTGTAGGTGGAACTGTTGCCCTCAGCAACCGTCAGCGTGGTTTCGGACACGCTCACCCCGGCGTCGTCGTCGGCCACCGTGACCGCCACCCCGGCGACGCTCACGGCGTCGTACTCGTCGGCGCTGCTGGCGGCCACCACCGCGTGGGTGATGGAGGCCGCGTCGTTCACCGCGTCGGCGTCCTGGGCGGCCCGCACCGTCACCGTCTGCGCCGTGTCCCAGTTGGACGGGCTGAAGGTCAGGGTGGCCGGCGACACCGTCACGTCGCTGCTGCCGCTCCTGGTTACGCCGATCACCACGTTGGAGGCGGGCTGGGCGTCCAGGACCACCGTGTAGGTGGAACTGTTGCCCTCAGCAACCGTCAGCGTGGTTTCGGACACGCTCACCCCGGCGTCGTCGTCGGCCACCGTGACCGCCACCCCGGCGACGCTCACGGCGTCGTACTCGTCGGCGCTCCGGGAGGCGTCGACGGCGTGGGTGATGGACGCCGCGTCGTTCACCGCGTCGGCGTCCTGGGCGGCCCGCACCGTCACCGTCTGCGCCGTGTCCCAGTTGGACGGGCTGAAGGTCAGGGTGGCCGGCGACACCGTCACGTCGGGGCTGCCGCTGATGGTTACGCCGATCACCACGTTGGAGGCGGGCTGGGCGTCCAGGACCACCGTGTAGGTGGAACTGTTGCCCTCAGCAACCGTCAGCGTGGTTTCGGACACGCTCACCCCGGCGTCGTCGTCGGCCACCGTGACCGCCACCCCGGCGACGCTCACGGCGTCGTACTCGTCGGCGCTCCGGGAGGCGTCGACGGCGTGGGTGATGGAGGCCGCGTCGTTCACCGCGTCGGCGTCCTGGGCGGCCCGCACCGTCACCGTCTGCGCCGTGTCCCAGTTGGACGGGCTGAAGGTCAGCGTGGCCCGGTCCACCGTCACGTCGCTGCTGCCGCTCCTGGTTACGCCGATCACCACGTTGGAGGCGGGCTGGGCGTCCAGGACCACCGTGTAGGTGGAACTGTTGCCCTCAGCAACCGTCAGCGTGGTTTCGGACACGCTCACCCCGGCGTCGTCGTCGGCCACCGTGACCGCCACCCCGGCGACGCTCACGGCGTCGTACTCGTCGGCGCTGCTGGCGGCCACCACCGCGTGGGTGGTGGAGGCCGCGTCGTTCACCGCGTCGGCGTCCTGGGCGGCCCGCACCGTCACCGTCTGCGCCGTGTCCCAGTTGGACGAGGTGAAGGTCAGAGTGGCCGGCGACACCGTCACGTCGCTGCTGCCGCTCCTGGTTACGCCGATCACCACGTTGGAGGCGGGCTGGGCGTCCAGGACCACCGTGTAGGTGGAACTGTTGCCCTCAGCAACCGTCAGCGTGGTTTCGGACACGCTCACCCCGGCGTCGTCGTCGGCCACCGTGACCGCCACCCCGGCGACGCTCACGTTGTCGAACTCGTCGGCGCTGCTGGCGGCCACCACCGCGTGGGTGGTGGAGGCCGCGTCGTTCACCGCGTCGGCGTCCTGGGCGGCCCGCACCGTCACCGTCTGGGCCGTGTCCCAGTTGGACGGGCTGAAGGTCAGGGTGGCCGGCGACACCGTCACGTCGGGGCTGCCGCTGATGGTTACGCCGATCACCACGTTGGAGGCGGGCTGGGCGTCCAGGACCACCGTGTAGGTGGAACTGTTGCCCTCAGCAACCGTCAGCGTGGTTTCGGACACGCTCACCCCGGCGTCGTCGTCGGCCACCGTGACCGCCACCCCGGCGACGCTCACGGCGTCGTACTCGTCGGCGCTCCGGGAGGCGTCGACGGCGTGGGTGATGGAGGCCGCGTCGTTCACCGCGTCGGCGTCCTGGGCGGCCCGCACCGTCACCGTCTGCGCCGTGTCCCAGTTGGACGGGCTGAAGGTCAGCGTGGCCCGGTCCACCGTCACGTCGCTGCTGCCGCTCCTGGTTACGCCGATCACCACGTTGGAGGCGGGCTGGGCGTCCAGGACCACCGTGTAGGTGGAACTGTTGCCCTCAGCAACCGTCAGCGTGGTTTCGGACACGCTCACCCCGGCGTCGTCGTCGGCCACCGTGACCGCCACCCCGGCGACGCTCACGGCGTCGTACTCGTCGGCGCTGCTGGCGGCCACCACCGCGTGGGTGGTGGAGGCCGCGTCGTTCACCGCGTCGGCGTCCTGGGCGGCCCGCACCGTCACCGTCTGCGCCGTGTCCCAGTTGGACGAGGTGAAGGTCAGAGTGGTCTGGTTGCCGGACGTCGCGGCGTCGGTGTCCGCCGTCACGTCCGAATTGTCGCTGCTCACCGTGATCACCACGTTGGAGGCGGGCTGGGCGTCCAGGACCACCGTGTAGGTGGAACTGTTGCCCTCAGCAACCGTCAGCGTGGTTTCGGACACGCTCACCCCGGCGTCGTCGTCGGCCACCGTGACCGCCACCCCGGCGACGCTCACGTTGTCGAACTCGTCGGCGCTGCTGGCGGCCACCACCGCGTGGGTGGTGGAGGCCGCGTCGTTCACCGCGTCGGCGTCCTGGGCGGCCCGCACCGTCACCGTCTGGGCCGTGTCCCAGTTGGACGAGGTGAAGGTCAGAGTGGTCTGGTTGCCGGACGTCGCGGCGTCGGTGTCCGCCGTCACGTCCGAATTGTCGCTGCTCACCGTGATCACCACGTTGGAGGCGGGCTGGGCGTCCAGGACCACCGTGTAGGTGGAACTGTTGCCCTCAGCAACCGTCAGCGTGGTTTCGGACACGCTCACCCCGGCGGTATCGTCGTCGGCCACCGTGACCGCCACCCCGGCGACGCTCACGTTGTCGAACTCGTCGGCGCTGCTGGCGGCCACCACCGCGTGGGTGGTGGAGGCCGCGTCGTTCACCGCGTCGGCGTCCTGGGCGGCCCGCACCGTCACCGTCTGCGCCGTGTCCCAGTTGGACGGGCTGAAGGTCAGGGTGGCCGGCGACACCGTCACGTCGCTGCTGCCGCTCCTGGTTACGCCGATCACCACGTTGGAGGCGGGCTGGGCGTCCAGGACCACCGTGTAGGTGGAACTGTTGCCCTCAGCAACCGTCAGCGTGGTTTCGGACACGCTCACCCCGGCGGTATCGTCGTCGGCCACCGTGACCGCCACCCCGGCGACGCTCACGGCGTCGTACTCGTCGGCGCTGCTGGCGGCCACCACCGCGTGGGTGGTGGAGGCCGCGTCGTTCACCGCGTCGGCGTCCTGGGCGGCCCGCACCGTCACCGTCTGCGCCGTGTCCCAGTTGGACGGGCTGAAGGTCAGGGTGGCCGGCGACACCGTCACGTCGCTGCTGCCGCTCCTGGTTACGCCGATCACCACGTTGGAGGCGGGCTGGGCGTCCAGGACCACCGTGTAGGTGGAACTGTTGCCCTCAGCAACCGTCAGCGTGGTTTCGGACACGCTCACCCCGGCGTCGTCGTCGGCCACCGTGACCGCCACCCCGGCGACGCTCACGGCGTCGTACTCGTCGGCGCTCCGGGAGGCGTCGACGGCGTGGGTGATGGAGGCCGCGTCGTTCACCGCGTCGGCGTCCTGGGCGGCCCGCACCGTCACCGTCTGCGCCGTGTCCCAGTTGGACGGGCTGAAGGTCAGCGTGGCCCGGTCCACCGTCACGTCGGGGCTGCCGCTCCTGGTTACGCCGATCACCACGTTGGAGGCGGGCTGGGCGTCCAGGACCACCGTGTAGGTGGAACTGTTGCCCTCAGCAACCGTCAGCGTGGTTTCGGACACGCTCACCCCGGCGGTATCGTCGTCGGCCACCGTGACCGCCACCCCGGCGACGCTCACGGCGTCGTACTCGTCGGCGCTCCGGGAGGCGTCGACGGCGTGGGTGATGGAGGCCGCGTCGTTCACCGCGTCGGCGTCCTGGGCGGCCCGCACCGTCACCGTCTGCGCCGTGTCCCAGTTGGACGGGCTGAAGGTCAGCGTGGCCCGGTCCACCGTCACGTCGCTGCTGCCGCTCCTGGTTACGCCGATCACCACGTTGGAGGCGGGCTGGGCGTCCAGGACCACCGTGTAGGCGGCGCTGCCCCCCTCGGCCACCGCCAATTCAGTAACGGACACGCTCACCCCGGCGGTCTCGTCGTCGTCGACGGTCACGGGCAGCGCGACATCGAGGGCCCGGTAGTGGTAATAGTCGGTTCCAGCAACGGGCAGCGCCTTGTGGGTGATGGAGGCCGCGTCGTTCACCGCGTCGGCGTCCTGGCGGCCCGCACCGTCACCGTCTGGGCCGTGTCCCAGTTGGACCGGTTGAATCTCAGCGTGGCCCGGTCCACCGTCACGTCCGGGTTGTCGCTGCTCAGCGCGATTCTCACAAAACCCCAGTCCCCCGGGGGCGAGGCGTCCAGGACCACGGTGTAGGTTGCGCTGCCCCCCTCGGCCACCGGCAGCGCGGTTTCTGACACGCTAATCCCGACGGTTTCATCGTCGTCGACGGTGACCCTCACGCCGTCGATATCCAGGTTCCCGTACTCGTTGGCGCTCCGGGAGGCGTCGACGGCGTGGGTGATGGAGGCCGCGTCGTTCGCCGCGTCGGCGTCCTGGGCGGCCCGCACCGTCACCGTCTGGGCCGTGTCCCAGTTGGACCGGTTGAATCTCAGCGTGGCCCGGTCCACCGTCACGTCGGGGCTGCCGCTGGCGGTTACGCCGATCACCACGTTGCCTGATGGCAGCGCGTCCAGGACCACCGTGTAGGCGGCGCTGCCCCCCTCGGCCACCGCCAATTCAGTAACGGACACGCTCACCCCGGCGTCGTCGTCGTCGTCGACGGTCACGGGCAGCGCGACATCGAGGGCCCGGTAGTGGTAATAGTCGGTTCCAGCAACGGGCAGCGCCTTGTGGGTGATGGAGGCCGCGTCGTTCACCGCGTCGGCGTCCTGGGCGGCCCGCACCGTCACCGTCTGGGCCGTGTCCCAGTTGGACCGGTTGAATCTCAGCGTGGCCCGGTCCACCGTCACGTCCGGGTTGTCGCTGCTCAGCGCGATTCTCACAAAACCCCAGTCCCCCGGGGGCGAGGCGTCCAGGACCACGGTGTAGGTTGCGCTGCCCCCCTCGGCCACCGGCAGCGCGGTTTCTGACACGCTAATCCCGACGGTTTCATCATCGTCGACGGTGACCCTCACGCCGTCGATATCCAGGTTCACGTACTCGTTGGCGCTCCGGGAGGCGTCGACGGCGTGGGAGATGGAGGCCGCGTCGTTCACCGCGTCGGCGTCCTGGGCGGCCCGCACCGTCACCGTCTGCGCCGTGCTCCAGTTGGACGAGGTGAAGATCAGCGTGGCCCGGTCCACCGTCACGTCGGGGCTGCCGCTGGCGGTTACGCCGATCACCACGTCGTGCGTGGGCCGTTCTTCCAAAACTACGGTGTAGGCGGCGCTGCCCCCCTCGGCCAGCGCCAATTCAGTAACGGACACGCTCACCCCGGGTTCGTCATCGGTAAGGATCCAGTACACATAGCCAGGCAGCGCATAATGGAATTCGACAGCGCTTTCGACACTCACCACGCTCATCCGGATGTAAGCGCGCTCATCCTTCGAGTCGTCGTCCTGGGCGGCCCACGCCGTCACCGTCTGCGCCGTGCTCCAGTTGGACGAGGTGAAGGTCAGCCTATTCTGCTTGCCGGGCCTTGTGGCGTCGGTGTCCACCGTCACGTCCGAATGCCAGACGTGTGCAATGACCACCACGTTGGAGGAGGGCCTCGTTCTCAGGGCCACGGTGTAGGTAGCGCTGCCCCCCTCCTCAATTATCATGGGATTAGCGGCAGTCACCACAAGTGATGCCGAAGTATCCCACGTCGACAAGTACCAAATCTGGTCGGGGGCGTTGTCGTACTCGTCGGCGCTTTCGTCCGCCACCACCGAGTGGGTTAAGGAAACCCAGGAGAAGCTAATGCCCTTGTTCCCGCCAACGCTTAAGGTTACCGTCTGAGGCGTGTTCCAGTTGTTCGGGGTGAAGGTCAGACTAGTCGAAGACAAAAGAAACTCCGTTTGCTCGCTGAAGGTTATGCTGACCACCACGTTTGAGGTGGGCTTCCGTCTCAGCACAACTTTGTAGGACTCGCTCTCACCGTTCCTAATAGAAATCGTGTCGAGGGTGGAAAGGGCAGGAGCGGAGTAGTCAATTTGTCCTAGCTTCAAGCTTAATACCCTGGTAATGCTGACGCCCTCGTACTCGTCGGCGCTTTGGTTGTCCACCACTGTGAAGCTAGTATTAATAAACGCGTCGATGTCCCGGGAATCCCACAATATTACCTCCTCCGGCTTGTTCCAGTTGTCCGGGGTGAAGGTCAGCGTATCCTGGTAGCCGGCCGTATTCCCGTCGGTGTCCACCGTCACGTCGCCGCTCTTGTTGGTGGTTACCCTTACGACCACCCTGCTCGTGGGCTCTGCGTCTAGGACCACGGTGAGGGTGTTCCTGACGGTGTTTACTGTGGGAGAGTAGTTCACGGTTAACCCGGCGGTGTCGTCGTCGGTAACGGTCACGTCCACCCCGGCGACGGCCACGCCGTCGTACTCGTCGACGCTGTCGGCGTCCACCACCGCGTGGGTGATGGAGGCCGCGTCGTTCACCGCGTCGGCGTCCTGGGCGGCCCGCACCGTCACCGTCTGTGGCATATTCCAGTTGGACGGGGTGAAGGTCAGGCCACCGGAAGACACCCTAACATCACTGTTGTTTGAGGCTGCGCCAATTTGGACATTGCCCGATGGCATCGTGTCCAGGACCACGGTGTAGGTGGCGCTGCCGCCCTCGTTCACCGACAGGGTGCTGGCCAACACGCTGACCCCGACGGTCTCGTCGTCGGTTACGGTCACAGTCATCATAAAGGGGGCGACGTGGTCAAACTTGTCGGCGCTCACCACCGCGCGGGTGAGGGTCGCCGTGCCGTCCGCCGCGTCATCGTCCTGGAGGGCCTGTACCTCCACTCTCTGGGCCGTGTCCCAGTTGGCTGGGGTGAAAGTCAACTGCTCCGGCGACACTGCCACGTCGCTGCTGTCGTCGACGGCAAGGCTGATCAAGACATTGCTGGACGGCCGAGACGGCAGTTTATAATATAGGGTAATATTGTCTCCTTCGTACATCGCCAGCTCGCTGGGCCAGGGCCCCGGGTTGCCATCGTCGTCGGACACTCTCACGTCCACCCTGGCGATGGCCACCCCGTCGTACTCGTCAGCGCTGTCGGCGTCCACCACCGCGTGGGCGATGGCGGCGATATCGTCCACCATGTCGGCGTCCTCGGCGGTCCGCACCGTCACTCTCTGGGCCGTGTCCCAGTTGGACGGGGTGAAGGTGAGTGTACTCTGGTTCCCGTCCGTCTTTCGGTCAGTGTCCACCGTAACGTCCGAATTGTCGCTGCTCGCCGTGATCACCACGTCGGAGGCGGGCTCTGCGTCCATGACCACCGTGTAGGCGGCCTGGCCGCCCTCGGCCACCGGCAAAGGCGTAAGGGCACTCACAGTTACCGAGGCGTCGTTGTCGGTGACGGTCACCGCCACTCCATTGATGGTCACGGCGTCGTACTCGTCGGCGCTGTCGGCGGCCACCACCGCGTGGGTGATGGAGGCCGCGTCGTTCACCGCGTCGGCGTCCTGGGCGGCGGACACCGTCACCGTCTGGGCCGTGTCCCAGTTGGACGTGGTGAAGGTCAGCCGCGCCGGCGACACGCTCACCTCCATATTGCCGCTGCTCACCGCGATCACCACGTCGGAGGCGGGCTGGGCATTCAGGACCACGGTGTAGGTTGCGCTGCCCCCCTCGGCCACCGACAGGGCACTGGCTGACACGCTCACCCCGGCGTCGTCGTCGGCCACGGACACGCTCACCCCGGCCACGGCCACGCCGTCGTACTCGTCGGCGCTGTCGGCGTCCACCACCGCGTGGGTGATGGAGGCCGCGTCGTTCACCGCGTCGGCGTCCTGGGCGGCCCGCACCGTCACCGTCTGCGTCGCGCTCCAGTTGGACGTGGTGAAGGTCAGCCGCGCCGGCGACACGCTCACCTCCATATTGTCGCTGCTCACCGCGATCACCACGTCGGAGGCGGGCTCTGCGTCCATGACCACCGTGTAGGCGGCCTGGCCGCCCTCGGCCACCGTGACCGTCCCGGCCGAAATCCTCAACCCGGAGGCTTGATCGTCGACCACGGTGACGGTCACGGCTTCGGTCACGGCGTCGTATTCGTCGGCGCTATCGGCGACCACCACCGCGTGGGTGATGGAGGCCGCGTCGTTCACCGCGTCGGCGTCCTGGTCGGCCCGCACCGTCACCGTCTGCGCCGCGCTCCAGTTGGACGTGGTGAAGGTCAGCCGCGCCGGCGACACGCTCACCTCCATATTGTCGCTGCTCACCGCGATCACCACGTCGGAGGCGGGCTGGGCATTCAGGACCACGGGGTAGGTTGCGCTGCCGCCCTCGGCCACCGACAGGGCACTGGATGACACGCTCACCCCGGCGTCGTCGTCGGCGACGGTCACGCTCACCCCGGCCACGGCCACGCCGTCGTACTCGTCGGCGCTTTCCCCGTCCACCACCGCGTGGGCGATGGAGGCTGCGTCGTTCACCGCGTCGGCGTCCTGGGCGGCGGACACCGTCACCGTCTGGGCCGTGTCCCAGTTGGACGGGGTGAAGGTCAGCCGCGCCGGCGACACGCTCACCTCCATATTGTCACTGCTCACCGCGATCACCACGTCGGAGGCGGGCTCTGCGTCCATGACCACCGTGTAGGCGGCCTGGCCGCCCTCGGCCACCGTGACCGTCCCGGCCGAAATCCTCAACCCGGAGGCTTGATCGTCGACCACGGTGACGGTCACGGCTTCGGTCACGGCGTCGTACTCGTCGGCGCTGTCGGCGGCCACCACCGCGTGGGTGATGGAGGCCGCGTCGTTCACCGCGTCGGCGTCCTGGGCGGCGGACACCGTCACCGTCTGCGCCGCGCTCCAGTTGGACGTGGTGAAGGTCAGCCGCGCCGGCGACACGCTCACCTCCATATTGTCGCTGCTCACCGCGATCACCACGTCGGAGGCGGGCTGGGCATTCAGGACCACGGTGTAGGTTGCGCTGCCCCCCTCGGCCACCGACAGGGCACTGGCTGACACGCTCACCCCGGCGTCGTCGTCGGCCACGGACACGCTCACCCCGGCCACGGCCACGGCGTCGTACTCGTCGGCGCTCCGGGAGGCGTCGACGGCGTGGGTGATGGAGGCCGCGTCGTTCACCGCGTCGGCGTCCTGGGCGGCGGACACCGTCACCGTCTGGGCCGTGTCCCAGTTGGACGGGGTGAAGGTCAGCCGCGCCGGCGACACGCTCACCTCCATATTGTCGCTGCTCACCGCGATCATCACGTCGGAGGCGGGCTGGGCATTCAGGACCACGGTGTAGGTTGCGCTGCCCCCCTCGGCCACCGACAGGGCACTGGCTGACACGCTCACCCCGGCGTCGTCGTCGGCCACGGACACGCTCACCCCGGCCACGGCCACGCCGTCGTACTCGTCGGCGCTGTCGGCGTCCACCACCGCGTGGGTGATGAAGGCCGCGTCGTTCACCGCGTCGGCGTCCTGGGCGGCCCGCACCGTCACCGTCTGCGCCGTGTCCCAGTTGGCCGTGGTGAAGGTCAGCCGCGCCGGCGACACGCTCACGTCGGGGCTGCCGCTGGCGGTTACGCCGATCACCACGCCGCCCGACGGCAGCGTATCAAGCCATACCGTGTAGGTGGAGCTGCCGCCCTCGTTCACCTTCACCACGGTTTCGGACAAGCTCATTCCAAGGGCGTCGTCGTCAATCACGGTGACGCTCACGTCGGCGTCGGCATCCTCTATGATACGATTGTAAGGCAAGGGCACCACGGCGTGAGCGATGGAGGCCGCCGCGTCCGCCGCGTCGGCGTCCTCGGCGGCGCTCACTGTCACCGTCTGCGGCGTGTCCCAGGTGGCCGAGGTGAAGATCAGCCGCACCGGCGACACGCTCACACCACCGTTGCCGCTGGCGGTTACCCTGACCACCGTGTTATGCGACGGCTGCCTATCAAGCCATACCGTGTAGGTGGAACTGCCGCCCTCGGCCACCGTCACGTCGGTGGCGGACACCGTCACCCCGAAGGGGTCGTCGGCCACGGACACCCTCACCCCGGCCACGGCCACGCCGTCGTACTCGTCGGCGCTTTCCCCGTCCACCACCGCGTGGGTGATGGAAGCCACGTCGTTCACCGCGTCGGCGTCCTGGGCGGCGGACACCGTCACCGTCTGGGCCGTGTCCCAGTTGGACGGGCTGAAGGTCAGCGTGGCCCGGTCCACCGTCACGTCGGGGCTGCCGCTGATGGTTATTCCGATCACCACGTCCGAGACGGGCAGCGCGTCCAGGACCACCGTGTAGGCGGCGCTGGTGCCCTCGTCCAGCGGCAGCGTGGACTTGGACACGGTCACCCCGGCGGTGTCGTCGTCGACCACGGTCACCGGAAGTACGTAATTGGGGACGCCATCGTACTCGTAGGCGCTCCGGGAGGCGTCGACGGCGTGGGTGATGGAGGCCGCGTCGTTCGCCGCGTCGGCGTCCTGGGCGGTGGACACCGTCACCGTCTGCGCCGTGTCCCAGTTGGACGGGCTGAAGGTCAGCGTGGCCCGGTCCACCGTCACGTCGGGGCTGCCGCTGGCGGTTACGCCGATCACCACGTTGCCTGATGGCAGCGCGTCCAGGACCACCGTGTAGGCGGTCTGGCCCCCCTCGTCCAGCTCCAGGGCACTGGCTGACACGCTCACCCCGGCGTCGTCGTCGGCCACGGACACGCTCATCCCGGCCACGGCCACGCCGTCGTACTCGTCAGCGCTCCGGGAGGCGTCGACGGCGTGGGTGATGGACGCCGCGTCGTTCACCGCATCGGCGTCCTGGGCGGCCCGCACCGTCACCGTCTGCGCCGTGTCCCAGTTGGACCGGTTGAATCTCAGCGTGGCCCGGTCCACCGTCACGTCGGGGCTGCCGCTGGCGGTTACGCCGATCACCACGTTGGAGGCGGGCTGGGCGTCCAGGACCACCGTGTAGGTGGAACTGTTGCCCTCAGCAACCGTCAGCGTGGTTTCGGACACGCTCACCCCGGCGGTATCGTCGTCGGCCACCGTGACCGCCACCCCGGCGACGCTCACGTTGTCGTACTCGTCGGCGCTCCGGGAGGCGTCGACGGCGTGGGTGATGGAGGCCGCGTCGTTCACCGCGTCGGCGTCCTGGGCGGCCCGCACCGTCACCGTCTGCGCCGTGTCCCAGTTGGACGAGGTGAAGGTCAGAGTGGTCTGGTTGCCGGACGTCGCGGCGTCGGTGTCCGCCGTCACGTCCGAATTGTCGCTGCTCACCGTGATCACCACGTCGGAGGCGGGCTGGGCGTCCAAGACCACCGTGTAGGTGGAACTGTTGCCCTCAGCAACCGTCAGCGTGGTTTCGGACACGCTCACCCCGGTATCGTCGTCGGCCACCGTGACCGCCACCCCGGCGACGCTCACGGCGTCGTACTCGTCGGCGCTCCGGGAGGCGTCGACGGCGTGGGTGATGGACGCCGCGTCGTTCACCGCATCGGCGTCCTGGGCGGCCCGCACCGTCACCGTCTGCGCCGTGTCCCAGTTGGACGGGCTGAAGGTCAGCCGCGCCGGCGACACGCTCACCTCCATATTGTCGCTGCTCACCGCGATCACCACGTCGGAGGCGGGCTGGGCATTCAGGACCACGGTGTAGGTTGCGCTGCCGCCCTCGGCCACCGACAGGGCACTGGCTGACACGCTCACCCCGGCGTCGTCGTCGGCGACGGTCACGCTCACCCCGGCCACGGCCACGCCGTCGTACTCGTCGGCGCTGTCGGCGTCCACCACCGCGTGGGTGATGGAAGCCGCGTCGTTCACCGCGTCGGCGTCCTGGGCGGCGGACACCGTCACCGTCTGGGCCGTGTCCCAGTTGGACGGGCTGAAGGTCAGCGTGGCCGGCGACGCCGTCACATCGGTGTTGTTGCTGCTCACCGCGATCACCACTTTGGAGGAGGGCTGCGTGTTCAGACTCACGTAGTAGTAGACGCTATGCCCCTCGGCAAACCTCAGCGTGGTTTCGGTCACCCGCACCTCGATCGGGCCCCGCACAACCGGGGCGTCCGTTTTCTGTTGCGCATTCTTGCCCGGTCCTTGGCTGTCGGTGTAAGCCGCCGTGGCTCGCAGGTAGCTGCCAACGTCGGCGGCAACCGGTCTGTAGGTGGACGACGTTGCGCCGGCAATAGCGGTCCACGTAGTTTGGTCCGAGGATTTACTCCAGGTCCAACCTATGCTGGAAACACCCCCGTCGGGGTCGGTGATACTGGCCGTCAGGTCTATGCCAACGACGGGTGCTTGGGACGACAGGGTTATCGCGCCCGGATCGTCCACGTTGGTTACGCTGATGGTCACGTCAATAGTGACGTCGATGGCCGTGTCGGCGTTGCCAGTGGCATCCTTCCGGTCGCTGGCCGACACCGTTACGCTGTAGGAGTTCTTGCCCTCAAAATTGAGGGCGGCCAGCGTCTGCAACTGGCCGGTGGAGGGGACGATGGCGAAGGATGCGGCATCGTCGCCGCCCAGGGTGTAGGTCAACGCATCGTTGTCCGCGTCCGTGGCCCCAACCGGCGCGCCGATGTTTGCGCCGGCGGCGGTGTTCTCGGCCACCGATCGGGCGCCGTTCTCGCTGGACGGGAACGCCGGTTGGCTGTTGGCCCCTTGCGCAGTAGCGCTGCTCAAGGTGAGGAAGGCCAAAAGTAAGGCGCATATCGCCGACAGGATTCGCTGCCGGCGGCACAGCTTAGCGAACATCATATCGTTTCAGTAGCACTCTGAATGTGCGGGAATACTGGAATCATCTTTCCAAGCTAGGCCCGCGCCCAGCGGCTGATGCTGTCGGGACTGAACCCGAAGTGCCGCGCCGTCAACCGCACCCTCCGCCCATTGTCGACGTACCACAAGACGGCCTTCTCGCGGCGTCTGGCTTCTGCACTGGGCTCCGCCGGGAGCCATGCCAACGCCGCCGCTCGCGGCAGGATGGCCTCATAGCTGCTCATATGGCCTCCAGCATACCGTCCACTCATCTCTCGTGCTGCTGTCCGATATGTGCCTGACCCTCTTCAGGGCGCGGTCGCTGGCGGTCCGGCAGTATGGCGCATGCTCACGCTTTTGAGCGCGGCGATGATCTTCAGCCAACGTTAAAAAGGTGGGGGCCAAGTCCAGCGTGAGTCTCTCCTTCTTGACCTCCATTGTCGATCCCTCCTCAGGATGGTTCTCTCCCGTAAGGGTAAGCAAACACGGGAAAGACGTCAATGCGCGGTTCGAAAAAAGGGCAACAAAAAAGACCCGCATACATAGACGAGCAGGGGAGGCTATCGTATTCAAGAGGCTGTCTCAGAAGTCGGAACTGGCAATGGAACCGGGTTAGGTGTACCTTCGAAGCGACATCAATTGGGGAGAGATTGAGATGCCGCTTCGAGACATGGACCGGGAGCAAATGTGGCTGTTGCCGCCCACCCTTGACGAACTGCTGCCGTTGGACCATCCGGCCCGATTCGTGGCCGAGTTTGTGGATGCGTTGGATAGGGCGGCCTGGGCGAAGATGGGCGTAGGGATAGAAGGAGACCCGCTAGGAGCGCCCGCCTACCATCCGCGGGCGCTGTTGAGCGTGTGGCTGTACGGCTTCATGACCAACGTGCGGTCGTGCCGGAAGTTGGAGGCGGCCTGCCGGGACCAGATTCCGTACCTGTGGTTGACCGGGTGGCAGCATCCCGACCACAACACCCTGTGGCGATTCTACCAGGGGCACCGTCAAGGCATGAGAGAGCTGTTCAAGCGCACGGTTCGGACGGCGGTGTCCCTGGAGTTGGTGGACCTGGCGATGCAGGCGGTGGACGGAACGAAGATGGCCGCCAACGCGGCGGCGAGATGGACCTACACCGGAGAGCAGTTGCACCAATTGCTGGCTAGGGTGGAGAAATCCATTGCCGACTTGGAGGCCCAGAACGAAGGGGGCGAAGACGGCGATCCAGTTCATCTTCCAGAGAAGTTGTCCGACCGCAAGACGTTGCGGCAGCGGGTGAGGCAAGCAATGGAGGAACTGCCAAGCCGGGAGCTTCCCAGGCGCAGTCAGCACAAGCACCCCCGTCGCATCAATCTGACCGATAGAGACGCTAGGTCGATGAAGACTGCTCAGGGGTTTGTTCTCAGCTACAACGCCCAAGCCATGGTCTCCCCTCTGGCCACCGGCGAGGGAGTAACCGGCATGATGATCACCGCCGTGGACGTGGTGGATGAAGTCAATGACCTTGCCCGTCTGACCCCGATGGTGGAACAGGCCGAGGAGGTTACGGGGGTAAGGGTTCCGACGACCCTGGCCGACGCGGGTTACTTCGGCGGCAGGCACCTGGAAGAATGCGCCCGGAGAGGCCAGCAGGTGGTGATGCCCGATCCGAAACAGCGGTCCATTAAGGAGGACCCGTACCACAAGGACCAGTTCACCTACGACGAGGACAACGACTGCTACTACTGCCCTAGGGGACAAACCCTGCCCTTCCTTCGAAACAGTCGTAAGAGAGGGGAGTGGGTACGGATATACCGGGCCTCTCGGTTAGTCTGTAAGGAGTGTCCAGCCCTCGGAGTCTGTACCAAGAATCGCCGCAAGGGACGCGCCTTGGAACTGGGGCCTTACGATGCAGTATCGCGCCGACATCGTGCCTGGATGGAGACGGAGGAAGCCAAGAGGGTGTACAAGTTGAGAAAGCAGTTAGTCGAACCGGTCTTCGGAATCATCAAGGAACAACAGGGAGCGCGGAGGTTCCTGTTGCGCGGCCTTGCCAACGTGTCGGCCGAATGGACGGCGTTGGCCACAGCATTCAACTTGCGCACCCTCTGGAAGGTATGGAACTCCCGATCCCGCGCCTCTGCTGAATTACCCTACGGTCTGGAGCCTTGCCCCGCTTTCTGACCGTTACACAGGTCTCGAGAACGATCCTTACTCTCACCGCTTCACTACCCCCGTAGTGCCTCCGCATGGATTCGACTAACGAACCATGCGGAGGCACTACGTCATTCAACCTCTCTGAGACAGGCTCATTCAAACGATGGCCTCCCCTGTGTCTTAGCGGTCTAGCGTCCCGTCTGAGGATTAGCTGGCGTGACTTGGATACAGGCGGAGGTCAGACGGCGACAATTATTGTTGCCGGGTGCAGCCACTGACGGACCAATAGCTTCGTACGCCTCAGTGTGCTGACCACCTCGACGATATTCCGGACACTTGTGGCAAGCCTGTTGGTCGGTGTTTCACGAGACTGGTCGGCCCCAAAGCGGAATAGTTTGAGCAGGTTGTGGCCGGTGCAGATCAGCGACCACTCGCCGCTGACCTTCTCCAGGCCCCGTAGCAGGAACTGGCGGAAGCCTCGGCCCTGCTTGATCTGGCCGAATACAGGCTCCACTGTCGCCATGCGCAAGGCGTAACGTTGCCGACCCCGTTTGGTCTGCAGCTTCCGGCGCATCCGATCCCTGGTGGGCATATGACTGGGTATGCGACCTCGGGGCGCGGGCGACGGCACCCTGCCGTGGCGGGTCTGCTCCGGCGCGACGAACGGGTCCACGCACAGCCTGTAGAGACCTTCAACCGCCTGTGCCGAGTAGTAACCGGCGTCGGCGGATACCTCTTTGGGCACTGCGCCGACGTTGTCTATGGCCTCCTCCACCATCGCCACCGCCTGCTGCTTGTCCGAAGTCTGGTTGGTGGCGTGAGCCGCCACGATCACCTGGTGGGCACTGTCCACCACCGCTTGACAGTTGTAAGTCTGCAGGAAGTCCCGTCCGCCCGGCGCCGGCATGATGTGCGACTCAGGATCGGTGAAGTTGCGCTGGGCTTTGTCGTCGGGAACCCCCGAATGACCCTTACCCGCAGCCTCAGCCTGCTCCGCAGCCACCTGAGCTTCGGCCTCTAACGCCGCCATCGCCTCCCGTATCTTCTCCAACCGCCCCTCCCGAAAAGCCAACTCCTCCGGCAGTTCATCCCCGCGCTTGCTCTGTCCGTACCATCGGTCCTCTTCGTCATCAACCTCCTGGGCACGCCGCAGCAACTCCTCAACCTCCCCCGCCAACTGCGCCTCCTTCTCTTTCATCCGACCATAGCTCATCGCCTTGTGCCTCGATGCGTTGGCCCTCACTTTGGTGCCGTCCAACGCCACGTGACCCAGCTTCACCAGCCCCGCCCGCCGGCACAACGCCAATACTTGCAAGAACAGCCCCGACAGCGCATCCAGATTGTCCTTGCGGAAGTCCGAGATGGTCCGGAAATCCGGCGTGTTGTTCGCCGCCAGTACACGGAAGGCTATGTCCTCGTGGAGTCGCTGGGCGATTCGTCGGGAAGATGCCACCCCGACGCAGTAACCGTAAAGCAACACCTTGACCATCATCCGCGGATGATACGGTGGGCCACCTATACTCTCCCCCTCGTAGCGGGCAGTGATCTCCGATAGCTCCAACTCGTCCACGACGTCGGAGACGAAGTAAGCCAGATGGTCATCTGGCAACCACTCCCGCATTGCCGCTGGCAAAAGCAACTGCTGGTCTGGATCATAGGGACGGTAGGTCTTGCTCATCGCCGCCTCCCCACTACTCAACTGCGCCTATTCTACCCCAAACCACTCGCCTGCCGTGTTTCTCGGACAGGCTGCTAGAGAAGAATTAAACAGCGCCAGGGATTTGAGGCACGCCGACGCCGCACCCCTCAGGTCCCCGGTGCTTGATCGGGCTTCGGCGATGTCTCGCAAAGCCTGGCAAACGAAACCTGCCTACAATATCTTGTAATCGCTATGGAGTGAAAAGTAACGACCTCTGAGCACCTCTTCATCCAGACGGGCAAGCTCACGGTGAACATGCCACTGCTCTTCCTCATCAAACACAATTGGCTCGTCCCGTCTAAGCCCGAATCCACCGAAGGACACCGATGGACGGCGTGAGGATAGCGGCAGGGTGGGTGAGGGAGCTACAGGGGAGATGGCTGGGCTCCATTGGGGTAGATTGGAGGTCGGCGGACGGTCTTCAGTCGCCGCATAGGGCCCCTATGGCCCTCTGCGGGAGCTGCGATGCGCGGGATGGCGAGAGAATACGCAGCAGGGAACTCTCGCGGACCGGGGTGGCACGAGTTTGCGGGGAAGTTGGGTCAGTTGCAGGCTGGCAGTCAGGCGGGGAGTGGAATGGCTCGCAGTCGGGCCATGGCGCGAGTGAACTGGGTTTCCCAAGGCCAATGCTGGGGAAGATGCAGGGTAAGGCGGCGCGCCGAGCGGGTGATCCGTCCCACCAGAGCGAAGAACCGCCGCCTGAGGGTTTTGGTGGTCGCGATCCGTTCACCCAGGCCGATGCGGGCTGTCCAGCGGGCCAGGTTGTGCGCCATCACCTGTACCGCCAGCCAGGCGCCGTTGGCGGCGAAGCGCCCCGAGGGCATGTGGTTCAGCCCGACGCCGTACTTGAGGTCGCGTATCGCATTCTCGATCTCGGCGTGGCGGCGATGATCAGCCTCCAGTTTCAGCATCTCCCCATCCCGGTCGGTGATGAAGCCGTGATAGCTGTAGATGGCGAAGAGGGCGAGCTGGGAACCGGGCGTGGGCTTCACTCGCCGGACGATGAGCCGCACCGGCGCGGCGTCGGCTTCACTCTGGAAGGGGGTATAGGTGGTCTCGGCCACATCGGCGGCGCCGTCCATCCAGTAGGGAATCGGCGTCCAGTCCTGCTCGGGGATCGCCTCGATCAACTCCCGCAGGCCTTTGTGCTGGCGGATGGTGATGGAGAAGCGGACACCCATTTCGCGGCAGACGGCGACGAGAGCGTGGGTATAGAAGCCGCTGTCGGCGCGCACCGTGAGTTGGCCGCTGGCCCCACCGTAGCGCACCCGCCCCACTGTTTCACGCAGGAAATGGGCAGCGCCGCGAGCGGTGTTGGCGCGGCCCTGGCGCAGCCGGGACATCAGCACGTCGCCGGTTCCGGCGGCGATGGCCAGCAGCGGGTGGTAGCCCCGCTTGCCGGTATATCCGTGGTGGCGGGCGCCCTCCTTGGCCAGTCCGTAGGTCTCGCAGATGGTGGAGTCCAGGTCAATGGTCAGGGGCCCGTCGCCGGGTCCCGCCCCGGCCTGCCAAGCCCGGGCCAGCAACTCGCGGCTCACCCGGTCGAGTTGACGGACGTGGCCCCACCGGAAGCTGCGCAGGAAGGTGCCCAGGGTGGATGGCGCCTTGACCGTGCCGCCCAGGGTGCAGGCCGTCCCCCCGGTGCGCAACACATCGGCGTCGTCAATGCAGTCGCCCCCAGCCAGCGCAGACGCCACCAGCGTCATCATCTTGTCGCCGGTGTTCGCCCGGCCCGGCGCGCCGCCGAGGTCGAGGTGCTTCCGGAGGAGTTGGGGCAGGCCAAGGCGCAGGGCGAGGGTGGCGGGAAAGATCAGCCCCGCATTGGCCACCACGCGGTGGTCGTCGAAGGTGATTTGGATCCGGTCGGGGTGGTTGCGTGGCAGCATCTACTCGGTGCTCCTTTTCCGGGGCCGTTTTTTTGCTACAAAACCATTATCCCAGAAGCACAGGAGCACCTTCTTGCCGCCTCAGGACGCTAACCCGACGCCCTCCTTCGGTGGATTCGGGATTATGCATACCTTCCTGTTGTATTCCGTCGAAACCACCTGTCCTCCTTCGCCATGTGGACGGCTTTCCCGTCCTCGGACTACTACGAGGACTCCGTGACCATAGAGGTCTCCCCCCGTAGGCCATCCCGCATTCCGTATTGACATTGGGGGTCTGGCTCGATTAGACTCCACAGCATGGACAATGTAGCTGCGGTTGCCATTGTCTTGACGCAGTTGGTGTCCTTTCTATTCACCGCTGCGCTCGTGTACCTCGTGTACTAGCTATTCGTGGTGAAGGCACCCCGACAACAGGCGAAGCAGCGGGCTGAGGACAAGGTCAGACTATCCGACCCCATCCTCCGGGAGGACATCGAGATCCTGGAGAGAATGGACTCCCCGTTGTTGGGCGATGCCGTATCCTTGCGGCGCTCCCAGTCTGAACAGGGAGCGTGACCTCGCTGCCGAAACCTGTGGTTTCGACGAGACCGAGCTTGTCTCCCCTATGTCTTCGACATAGGACGTTCTAGCGCGACTGTAGGTGCCCCGTTCGTTCCCTTGAATGACCACACTGGTCATCGTCCACTCACCGGAGTTGCATTGTTCCCTTCATCAGACCAGCGCAATGAGCGGCGCCGGGTTACAAGCGTTCTACCGGCGGGTGGCAAGAACACCATCTGGGAACTGGGGTTCAGGCAGTGTAGCTCTCACCGTATCGCGCGGGCCTTGCGGAACCAGTCCTACAACGCTTTGGGACTGTAGCCGCTTTACCGACATGCTGCTTTCCCCCTAGGCTTTCGCTTCGAGGTGGGTCGGTTAGCCCAAGAACTTTCTCCGAGTTCTTCCCGGCTGAGCCGAGTATCCTATGCCGCGTAACGCGGCGCACTGAATGTCTTGCCGGTGCCCATTTCGCCGACGACGGTGGTGCCCCGGTGGGCCTTGAGGGAGAGGGCCGCGCCCCTGATGGCGTCGGCCTGCGCACCCAGGGGCTTGCGGAGCAGCCTGGGGAGCGTGTGGCCGTTCTCCGAGGGCCGGTAGAGCGGCGGATAGGACTCGACCACCCTTCTCGCTATGGCGTCCTTGAACGTGTCTATGAAACCTCCGAGGTTCATGTCAGTCGTCCTCCTTTTCCGTGGTGGGCCGGAGGACGACGCCGGAACCCGGACGCACGTCTCCATCAGTCGCCGCCTCAAGGCGGAGAGCGACGGGAGACGGACTGCACCGCCCCAGCGGGGGCGGTCGGGTTCCGGCAACGCCCCCAGGCGAATGCTTGAACGTGCGAAGGCCCGCCCACGGCGGGACTCGCGTATGCGGCCCGGTGCGGGCCGTCCCAGGCTGCTCCGAGGCAGCCGCCCATCATGCGGTATGTCATGGAGCCCTACGCAGCCGCCGTCTCCGGCTGCTTCAGCATGGCGGAGTAGCCCCGCTCGACGACGTGCGTCACCGAGACCCGGCCCATGCCGTCGTACCCCGCGCGGTAGGCGTACTCGGCTTTCGCGCCCCAGGGCACCCGGCCGCCGACCCTGACGGTCCCGCCGCCGGACTTGGCGCCGCGCCCGGGGCCACCGGCGCCGCGCACCACCATCCCGCTCCGCTCGCCCTTGCGCCAGCCCAGCACCTTCACCTCGGCGGGCATGACCCGCTCCGCCGTCGTCGGCTGGAACAGGACGCCGTGCAGCCCCTTCAGCACGCCCGCCGACGGGGAGGACTTGCCGTTCATGATCTGGGAGAGATGGGCCGAGCTTATGCCCGCTCGCCGGGCGACCTCGTTCTGGCTGAAGCCGTGGGCGTTCATCCGGTCCCACACGGCCTCCCGGTCGATGCAGGCGGGCTGCGCGGGCGCGACCTTCACCGGGGCCTCCAGCGCCGACGCGACCCGCGCCTGGACCTTCACACCCATGTTGCTATGACCCCGCGCCACCATTGACATGTAGCCGTAGGAGACGCCCACGCGGTCGGCCAGGTCCCGCAGGCTCATGCCCAACTCCCTGGCCCGCTCCCGGATGTAGCTGCTCTCGCCGGCCACGACGACGCCCTGGCGGTTGGCGCACTTGGCGGGCGCGACCTTCGCCGGGGCGTGCAACGCCGACTCGACCCTGGCCTGGACCTTGACGCCCATGCTCTGGCGGCCACGGGCAACCTGGGTCATGTAGCTGTAGGACACCCCGGTCCGGTCGGCCAGGTCTCGCATGGTCATGCCCAGGGTGCGGGCGCGCTCCCTGATGAAGCTGCTTTCGCCGGTCACGACGCCGCCCTGGCGGTAGACGGTCCCCTGCCCGGGGACCTCTCCCAAGACCGCCATGGCCTTCTCGCGCATCTTCGGAGTCCACGGCCTCTTCCCGTTCGCAATCTGCGAAAGGTAGCCAACGGACACGTCCATCAGCGCCGCAAGCTCCTTCATGGTGATCCCGCGCCGCCTCGCCGCAGCCCTGATCTCGCTCTCGGTTCTGTCAATGCTCGTAGTTGTCATGTCGCTTCCTCCTGTAATGAAGAAGCGGGACCGCCCCCTTGTCGGAGACAGTCCCGCTCGAATCCGTGTCCCGATGGTCGGGACTGTCTCCTTGGGTGGCGTTGTTGCCGTGGCGAATGGCCGGTGCGGCATCCCGGACTCAAGCCCGGGCGGCCTCTGTGCAAGGCCGTGTGCGGGGCAAGCCCCCGGAATCAAGTCCGGGTCAGGCTCCGTCGTGCATCGGGCACAGGTCACACCCCCGGCCGGAGTCGGGGAGAAGACCTGTGCGATGCGTGTGGGGTTGGGGGAAGAGGGATGGAAGCCCGCAGGGGAGCGGGCGGAGGAGGCAGCGACCCCCGTGCGGACGCTGCCTGGTGGAACGGAGCGCGGGTGCAAGTAGCCGCAAGAAGGAGGCGCCCCAGGGTCCAAGCAGGGCACTGGAGCGCCCCGTTTGCCTCACGAGTCGTCAACCGTTGCTTGCGCTACGCCAGCGCCGGGCCAGTCTCCGGTCAGGGCCGAGGGCAAGCCTTCGCCAGGGGCCGGAGCCCCCGCAGGCTGCGCCCCGAGACGACCTTGCCGGGCGGCCACCGCATCCCCAGGACCGCCGCGACCTCCAGCGTCCCGCCGTTTCCGGTGGGCGCCAGGGCGGCGGCCTGTCCCGCGCCCTGGCTGTAGACCAGCGCGTCCCGGTCCCCGAACCGCCGCTTCACCAGGTCCGTCCACTCGGCGTAGGCCCACCTAGCCTGGTGCGGCCCAGCCTTCGTTGTGGCGGTGCCGGCGAGGACCGCCAGCGCACCGTCCACATCTCCCGCCTGCCTGAGCCGCCGCGCCTCGTGGACGCTCTTGGCCACGCTCGCTGTCTCCGTCGCCGATGCCGTCTCCGGCTCCTGCTCCTTGAACAGCGCCGCAATGAGCCGGTCGACCAGCTCTTCGAGGCTGCGCCTAGGCCGAGCTTCCGTCATCGTCCGATTGCCAGTTGCCAATGTTGCCGTCGTCATCACGACCTCCTTCATGTTGTGTTGCCTTTGGATTGCGCCCGCTTGCGGGCAAAGAAGAAGGGCCGTCCCCGGATGGAGACGACCCTTGCGTGTTGGGATGGGTATGAGGGAGCCGGAGGACCTGTCGTCAGCGGCGACGGACCCTCCCTACCGGACGCCGAGGCATGAACCACCGGAGCAGCAGCGCCCCGGTGCCCAGCCCGACGAGGTTCAGGACGAAGAGATCCACGTCGCCGGTGATAAGCGGCGCCGCCACGACCAAGGGGCGACCACCGTCGGCGCCCAGACCCGCTGTCGCTTCCACCACGGTTGCTTCTCTGGGGCCTTGACCGCGGTGTCGCTCACAGGCTCGAAGGCCGTCCAGATGGGCAGCCCGATGAGAGCCTCAAATTCGGTTATCACCACGCCGGCCGAGCAGCCCCCGGTGTGGCAGCGCACGTCGATGCCGTTGCCGTCCGGTTGCTGCCTGAACGCCAGCCCGTCCGACTTGCCGCCGTGACAGATGGCCGTCGTCGTCCAGAACCAGCCCGCTCGAAGCTCACCCGGTGCCGAAGCAGGTCTGCGATCCGCTTCGCGCTCGGTCCCGTGTACCGTTCCGTCATGTGCGCTCCTCCTTCGCCGTTGCCGTCCGTCCGTTCAGTAGCCATACCGTCGTTACCTCCTTGCTGCTGTTGACTCCGTGAATCCGTGTTGCCGTTCCGCCGCCATACGCAGTCCGACCACGAGACGAACGCAGGGAGACGCCGTGGTGAGAAAGACGCAGCTCGGCCAGGGTCACATCACGGGAACGGACTCAGGGGAGCTGCTGCTACCTGGGGGATGAAGAGGACGCAGCTCGGCCCAGGGTCACATCACAGGGAATGGACTCAGGGGAGCTGCTGCTACCTGGGGGATGAAGAGGACGCAGCTCGGCCCAGGGTCACATCACAGGGAATGGACTCAGGGGGAGCTGCTATGAAATGGGGGGAACCGACCGGCCTGCAGAGCAACCACAGGACGGCGCGGTGAGAGACGCAGCGAGACCCGGGAGCTACGTCTGTAACGTCCTGGGAAGCTGCGAGGGAAGCGGCCAGCCAGCTAAGACCTCATCGCAGACCGGCGCGTGGTGAAGCTGCGGCCAGTTCCACAGGAACCATGCCGCAGACGTGAGGAACCGGCCAGTGTGCAGGGCGCACTCCGACCAGAGCCTGCACCGTACTCGATACGGTGGTGTCCGAGGGGCCGAAGCGAGAGACGCTCCAACCGCTGCGAATTGTGTCCTCCGGGGCGGCCTTCGGGAGAGCGAGGCTCAATCCTTCCGGTCTGACCCCTGGGCGGCTGTTCGGAGAGCAAGGCTCAATCCTATGCAGCCGGTCCCGGATTCGGGGGACGGGAATCCTCCAGGTTTCTAGGCAGGAAACACTGGAAAAAGCCAGAAACTGCGTCAATTATCGCCCGAACAACCGAGCGAATGGAAGGCCCTAAACCCTGTTTCGGGCCAACGCAACCTAAATTGCTCGCACCGACTTAGCGCCCACTTCGCTCCGATGTAGCAACCGCCGAAAACCGGCCCCGGAGACGGCTCCGGGGCCTACTTCCGCCACAGCCACAGGGTGAGGACCGTCCGCATCCAGCGCAGCAGCTTCCGCTTCCGCAGCGCCACCCGAGTGTCGGCCAGCGCCTTCCAGCGATGGTTGATCTGACCCTTGCGTCCGAAGCCCCGCAGGGCCTGGGTCTCCGGGGGCAGGGTCAGCCCGTGCTCCTCCAGCATAGCCAGCTCCAGCACGAGCAGACGCTCCTCCGTCGTGAGCCACGACAGGCTCTTCCCCTGGTGGGGATGCCCGGCCTGCAGCCGTCGCCACTCCTCGACCAGAGGCCACGCATCGCCGTAGACCTCCGGGTCGGCGGCGGCGGGCTCCTCGGTGACCACCTCCGGGTCCAGCCTGCGCAGCGTCGCCCGCTTCTTCGAGCGCACACCCGCCATTGGAGGGGCGGCCCTGGTCTCCGACCGGCCTGCCCCTTCCTCGTGCTTCCCGCCCTGCGCCTGGGCCTGGGTACCGTCCTCGTCACCGCCCTCCACCTGTCTGCTCTCACCCCCGCCTTCCACATCTGCCGCAGGAGGCGTCTCCATGCCGCCCTCCAGCGCCGCCACCCGCTCCTCCAGCGCACCGACCGCCTCCCGCAGCCGCGCGACCTCGGCGTCGTCCGCCCTCCTCAGCAGCAGCTCCAGCGCATCGCCCATGCGCCCCGTGATCTCACCCGACTCCTCGGCCCGCGTCAGGGTCTTGTGGTTGACCCCCAGCAGCTCGGCGGCCTCCATCTTGCCCTCCTGCCGAACCAGGTCCCGCAGGAACTCGCTCAGCCTGAGCCGCCGTAACCTCTCCGCGTCCACGCTCTCGTTGCCGTTCCCAACCCGCTCATTCATGGTCGCACCTCCTCGCAGTCATGTCCTGGAGGGGGCTGTCCTGGAGGGGGTTTCGACCCCCGATTCCAACCTCCCCGTCCAATTGCTCGCTCCGATGTCGCGCCATCCCCGACTTCCCTTTTGGGCCGCTGTCGGAACCACCCCTTTCACCAAAGTGCTCGCAGGCTCGGCCTCACTTCCCTTCCTTCACGCCCGTTTCACGTTGCCCACAGCCCAAAACTTCCCTTCTGGGCACCGAAGCAAATCCCTGTACACGGGTATGACACCACATCCGGCCCATTCCTTCCCATGCCTTATATGGGAGGACTCGCGAGTCCTCCCATATAAGGCATGGTGTCCGGCCCCGCGACTTCCCAGACTCGATGGCAGAACAGACGGCCCCATCAGCGAAGAGGAGGCGAATCGTGGGAGCGCAATCGACGGTCCGAAGGTCCCTTGGCAGAGCCAGGAGGCTGATGCCCCTAGCCGCCGCGCTGCTGCTGGCAGCGCTTCTGGCAATCCCCGCAAGCAACATCGCCCAAGCCCAAGCCCCGCCCGGCAACGAGATCGTCCTGGTCAACGCCGACCGGGAGTTCGTGGAGCGCAAGGGCGGCGGCGAGTTCGTCGCAAGGCCCGTCTTCGACCGGGAGATCGCAAACCTCTTCTACGCCGTTCGCGACGCCGACACCGGCGACTGGATAAGCGCCATGTACAGGGTGAAGGGCGGCGAGAAGAAGAGGAGCGACGGCTGGGAGTATTCCTGGGAGTACCCCGACCTTGACGACCACCCCGAGCTCGACCGCGACCGGGCCTACCTGCTGGTCATGCTGGCCGAGGCCGAGGACGGGTTGAGGGGCGACTTCTACGCCGTCATCCCCATCCACCAGCCGGGCCGCATCTGGGACAAGATTCTGTCCGCCCTCAGCCCGGCGCGCTGGGCCAAAGCCTTCGCCGGGTGGGTCATCGAGGGCGTCCACGGGACCCTGTGCGGAGTTGTCGAGCGGGCGTCGGGCGAGGACGCCGACAACTGCGGGGGTGGGTAGCGCATGGGCGACATCCTCACCGGAACCCCTCCCAACCTCACCTACGACCACCACCTGGTGCAGCAGGCGTGGATGGTCGTCTGGGCCATCACCTCCGCCGCCCTGGTGGTCATCCTCGGCTGGATGGGCCTGAGCTTCATCATCTCCGAGCACCTGGGCCGCTCCCATGCGGGGTGGCGCGAGATGGTCCCCCGCCTCGTTTTGGGCTTGGTGGCCGCCGCGTCGTCCCTGTGGTGGTGCGCCCTGGTCATCGACGTGGCCGATGCCGTGTCCGGCTTTATCGCCTTCTCCCTGGGCGTCACCGCCGGGGACATGCTGCGCTCGACCCTGAGCACGTTGATGACGGCGGTGCAGGCGGGGAGCGTGGGCATGGCGCTGCTGCTGGCGGCGCTCTACCTGGTCTACGGCTTCTTCGTCCTCTACGTCATCGTGCAGATGGTGCTGCGCCTGGCCCTCATCGACATCCTCCTGGCCCTAGCCCCCATCGCCCTGGGGCTGTGGATTCTGCCCCACACGGCGGGCTGGGGCCGCCAGTGGCTGCGGCTCTTCATGACGACGGTGTTCCAGCAGGCGATACAGCTCATCGCCCTGGCCCTGGGCTTCGGCTTCCTCAAGGAGTTCGCGGCCATCGCCGCCTTCGAGCCGGTGCAGGACCTGATCTGGAAGCTCCTCATGTCGCTGGGCTTCATCTACATGGCGACCCGGGTCCCCTCGATGCTGGGCAACCCCGGGACCTTCGACTCCTGGCTATCGATGCTCTATTTCGGCATGAACCTGCCCGCCTCGATGGTCAGGTCGGCCAAGACCATCGGGATGCTGGCGGGTGGGGCCGCCGGAGGGCCGGCTCCAACATGATTGGCAAGCTGGCCGCCCTCTACAACGTGGACGCAGACGAGCTGATAAAGCGGGCCGGGCGCGTGGACCAGCCCGACCCCTACAGCGGCGAGGCGATGGAGATCGAGCGGGCCTACCAGTACGTGCTGGCCGACCCCGTATTCCGCGTGGGAACCCGGCCCGACGGCCCCATCACCCTGAAGACCAAGCGGTTCATCGTCGAGATGTACGAGCGATTCGCCAACAAGAGGCTGCTGAAATGAACAGGACGAGAGAGGACTTCTGCCGCCTGCTCCTGGACGACTCCCCCGCGAGGCCATGGACCCGGAGCGGCTCGCCGCACGCTTCGTGCGCTACTTCGACGTCCCCGCCCGCCCCACGATGGAGCAGATAAAGGCCCTGCTGAAACGAGCCGGGTTCGGCGAGGTGTCGGGCAGGAGGCACCTGGACGTGAAGGGCATCCACTACAGCGCGCCGGGAGGGGGGCTACGACATCCACTACCGCGAGGACATGTGGGCCGGGACCCAGGACTACTCGGTGGTCCACGAGACCTACGAGATCATCTATGAGACCCTATGCGACATGGAATCCGGCTCCGCGCCGGAGCGAGCGGTGTGCACCCAGGCCGAACGCTTCGCGGCGGCGGTGCTGATGCAGCCGAGGGCCTTCGAGCCGCTGGCCCTGGAGTGGGGGCAGGACGTGCTGAAGTTGCAGCGTGCCTTCCTATGCTCATACGCCTCGGTGACCATCCGGCTGGCTGAGGTGCTGAGGCAGCCGCCCTTCATGGCCGTCCTGTACGCGCGGGAGGACAAGAGCGACCCCGCAGGCTGGACCGACCTGCTCGACCTGCGGGCGAAGGTGGTGCGCCGGACGCGGGGCTTCGGCACGCCGGCCACGTTCCCCATCTGCGGGGAGCGGGGAGGCGTCCCCCGCAGGGGCAGGCCCATCCCCCCCGGCTCCCTGGCGGAGCAGGCCGCCCGCTACGGCACAGCGCGATACGCCCAGGACGGCGGCTGCGCCGCCATAGCCAGGCCCGTGATCTGGACGGGGAAGCTGGCGAAGGTCGTGGTCATCGCCGTGCCCGAAAGCTACGCCTCCGTCCTCGGACCCCAGATGGTCGCCTCGGACATGCCCGGGCGCAGGCGCAGGCCGGTGGCGGCTGGCCCCTGGTAGGAGTTGCAGGCAGGTGTCCCGATAGTGTTTAGTAAGACACTACACTACATCAGGAGGCAAAAAGAGAGTGACCACTCCCAGGAAGTCCAAGGCCCTCACCTTCTCCCTGCCCCCGGAGATGGAGGCGCAGGTGCGGCGGGTAATGAAGGAGGATGACCTCTCCGTGAGCGAGCTGCTCCGCCAGGCCATCCGCATCTTCATGGAGGAGCGGGAGTGGCGCAGACGGGAGCGGCTGGAACGGCTGCGCTCCCGCCGGACAGGACAGAGTGAAACACAAGGAGGAGAGACTGATGAATGACCGACTCGATCTGACGCCAGTGGCCCTCTACGCAAGAGTGTCCAGCGACCGCCAGGACGTGGACCTGTCCATCGCCGCCCAGCTAAGGGCGCTCAGGGACTACGCCGAGAAGAACGACTACCTGGTCGCCCGCGAGTACGTGGACGAGGCCGAGAGCGGCCGCATCGCCGACCGGCCCCAGTTCCAGAAGATGCTGAACGAGGCCAACAAGCCCGAGGCTCCCTTCAAGGAGATTCTCGTCTGGAAATTCTCCCGATTCACCCGCAAGCGCGAGCACGCCGTCGCCTTCAAGTCCATGCTGCGCAGGCGGGGCATCCGCGTGGTCTCCATCACCGAGCAGGCCGACGACACCCCCACGGGCAAGCTCCTTGAGGCCATCATCGAGAGCGTGGACGAATTTTACTCGGAAAATCTCGCCCAGGAGGTTGTCCGGGGGATGCGAGAGGCCGCGTCGAGAGGCTTCTGGATGACCACCTACGCCCCCTACGGCTACAAGCGGGTCCACGTCCAGGATGGGGCCGCGAAGCGCCCCAAGCTTGAGCTTAACCCGCCCGCCGACGCCGTGGTCAGACGGGTCTTCGACATGGTGCTACAGGGCAAGAGCATCCTCGACGTGACCAAGACCCTCAACGCCGAGGGCATCCCAACCACCAACGGCAAGAAGTGGCTCAAGACCACCATCCACACCATGCTCTCCCACGAAGCCTACACCGGCACCGTGGTCTGGGGAGCCAACGCCAAAGACGGCGCGCCGCCCGTGCGCGTCGAGGACGCACACCCCGCCATCGTCTCCAAGCGGGACTTCCAGAAGGCCAGGAGGTTGCTCGGCTCCCGCGCCCCCAAGAAGGTGAACCCCCGCCGCGCCTCCAGCCCCTACCTGCTCAGCGGCATCGCCAAGTGCGAGACCTGCGGCAAGGCCATGACCGCTGCCGAGGCCAAGAGCGGCAAGTACACCTACTACATCTGCCACTCCCTGCTCAAGCGGGGCAAGGGCACCTGCGAGACCCCCAGGCTCAATGCCAAGAAATTCGAGAAGATCATCGTCGATGAGATTCGCGCCAACATCCTCACCGAGTCCAACATCCGAGACCTGGTGAAGCTGCTGGACGAGGAGATGGACGGAGTGGCCCGCGAGCAGCGTGAGCGGCTGGAGAGTATCGACGGGGAGCTTGAGGAGGTGAAGAACCAACTGGGCCGCGTCTGGCACTTCATAGCGAGGAGCGACAGCGTAGACGTGGCCGAGGCTTCGGACCTCATCGTGGAACTCCGGGAGCGCAAGGAGAAGCTGGAGATCGCCACAGAGGAGGCGAGGGCGCTGCTAAAAGAGAGGCGGCAGTTCCTCGACAGCGCCGACACCATCGCCGCCTTCGCCGCCGAGATGAGCGAGTTCCTCAAAACCAGCGAGCTGACTGAGACCAAAGCCTTCGTCGGCTCCTTCGTGAAGGAGGTCGTGGTCAAGCCCGGCAGGGCCGCCATCGTCTACTCAATACCGACGCCGGAGGATTCTCCCATAGGGGGAGCGGACGCCGCAGAGATCGCCCTGAACGGGCGAGTTATGAATTCGGTACGTCATGGTGGGCCCGCCAGGAATCGAACCTGAGACCCGCCGGTTATGAGCCGGCTGCTCTGCCTCTGAGCTACGGGCCCTGTGGAAGTCGCTCTATGGGTGGGAGGGTGGCTTCAGATTACTTCAGGCCCATATGGGTGTCAAGAAATCCCCAGCTTGTCCTTGTAGTCTGGGTCCCGGTCGGCGAGACGCCCTGAATGCAACTGTTCCAAGAAGGACACCGGCGTGTTGGGCTCTCCAGTTGTTGGCGTGGAAGCGGTGATCCCATCCTGCTCCAAGGACGCATAATCTTCCTTGGAAATCCCCAGAAGCTCGGTCATTATGGGCCTGCTGTCCTGACCGAAGGTTGGGGCTGGACCGCTGATCCCGACCGGAGATTTGGAGAACTGGTAAGGACGGCCAATGAACGGCCGGGTACCGATATTCCGCTCTTGAGGGAAGGTCACGTACTCCAAGAATCCTCTGGCCTTGAAATGAGGGTCAAGATGGGTGTCCCTGTTCGCAAACACGGGGCTTGCCGGAACCCCAACGGATTGCAGCATCTCCATCAGCTTGTATCTGTCGTGTCCGAGGGTCCATTGGGCGATGACAGAATCCAGTTCATCATGGCGCTGCTGGCGGCTTGGCATATCGGAAAAACGACGGTCGTCCAGCATATCTGGTCTGCCCATCAGCTTGCAGAGCTCCGACCACTGCTCGTTGGAACCGACGGACAGCACAACCCACTGGTCCTTCCCAAGAGCAGGATAGCAGCCTTGGGGTGCCCGGTGAGGATGGCGGTTGCCGATACGTTCTCCCAACCGTCCGTTTACCATGTAGTCCATGATGTACTCGGAGAGAAACATCGCCCCCGACTGGTACATCGATAAATCAACCCACTGGCCCTTGCCGGTGCGGTTGCGGTACCGGAGGGCAGCTCCCACCGCAAATACGGCGGACCATGTGGACAAAAAGTCGACGAAGGAAGCTCCAACCTTGGCTGGGGGGCCGTCGACATAGCCGGTCACCCAACAGTGCCCGTGGGTGCCTTCTTGGGTGGTTGCTTGGGCAGGATATTCGGAGTAGGGGCCGTTTCCGTGACCGTAGCCGGTGTTCGAGACCATGATCAAGTCGGGTTTGATCTCACGCAGGCTGGGGTAGTCCAGCTTCCAGTTCTTCATCACACGGGGGGTGTAATTTTCCATCACCACATCGGAGATGCTGACCAGTTCCTTGAAGATGGTGCGGGCTTCCGGCTTGGTCAAGTCCAAGGTCAGGGACCGTTTGCCCCTATGAAGAAGGTTGTAGGTTGAAGCGCGGTTCCACCAATCATCGCCGACATCTCCGTCGGGGAAGCAACCCGAATAGCCCCCGGTGCGGCTGACGTCGGGGCGGCCCGGCCCCTCCACCTTGATCACCTCTGCGCCGAGATCGGCCATCAAGCCGCCGGCATAAGGCAGCGCAAAGACGTAGGTGGAATCCAGTATTCGGATGCCATCCAAGGGCTTGGCGCCGCTGATATCAGGTCCGGGTTGCACGTTCAAGTCTCCTCAGATGATGCCCAACTTTTGCATCTGGGCCAGGTCTTCTTTGGATGTTCCCATCTGTCCGCAATATACCTCTTCGTTGTGCTGTCCCAATGTCGGAGCGGAGCGGCACTGGCTGTAGGGGGTCAGGCTCAGATTGAGCAGTGCCGCTCTCCTCAGATGATGCCCAACTTTTGCATCTGGGCCAGGTCTTCGTTGGATGTTCCCATCTGTCCGCAATATACCTCTTCGTTGTGCTGTCCCAATGTCGGAGCAGGGCGGCACTGGCTGTAGGGGGTCAGGCTCAGATTGAGCAGCGCCGCTCTCCTCAGATGATGCCCAACTTTTGCATCTGGGTCAGGTCTTCTTTGGATGTTCCCATCTGTCCGCAATATACCTCTTCGTTGTGCTGTCCCAATGTCGGAGCAGGGCGGCACTGGCTGTAGGGGGTCAGGCTCAGATTGAGCAGCGCCGCCGGGACCTTCAGGGGCCCCATGACAGGATGTTCTATATCCTTGTAGAAATCCCGGGACTCCAGTTGGGGGCATCGGGCGAGTTCTTCGGGGGTCTGCACCAAGCCGAATAACATACGCATCCGGGATGCTTTGGTGAACAGGTCCCATTTTCCCTCGTCTTTGATGGCATCCACCAGCAGAGCATCCAACTCTTCACCATTTTCGTTGCGAAGGGTCTGATTGCTGAAGTGTGGGCCGTTTAGCTCCGGCTTTCCGTAGAACTCGGCGATGTCAGCCCAGCTTGCTCCACCCCCGGCTTGATTCAACACCCAGCCGTCGGCGCAGGGCATGGGCTGGCCAAAAAGCGTTCCTGAAGGTTTCCTGCGCGGTTGAACGCCGCCCGTGAAGCTGTACATCGACTGGTTGCCGATCATGCTGGAACTGACACATTCCACGGTGGATATATCCAGATGCTGGCCAAAACCCAGGTTCGTCTGCATCAGCAGGGCCATGGATGTGGCACAAGCGGCATTGAGGCCAGCTTCGTACTGGGCTTGGAACCCGCCGTGCTTCAGGGGCTCCCGGTCGGCAGTCCCGCTGATGCTCATGATGGCGCCCATCGCATAATCGACAATCTCTTCGCCTTCGTACTGGCTGTAGGGGCCGTACTGTCCGAAGTGGGTTATCGAGGTCATAACCAAGCTGGGATTGACGGATTCTAGGTCTTCGTACCCCAAGCCGAGGCTGGATAGGTAGCCGGGCTTGTAGCTTTCAACGACCACATCTGCATCTTCGGCAAGTTTCCGGAACAACCTTCTGCCGTCCTGGGTATCGATGTTCAGGGTGATGCTTCGTTTGTTCAGGTTCATCACCAGAAAGAACAAGCTCTTTTCAGGGTGGGGATCATCTTTGAAGAACGGACCCATTCCGCGGAGGTCTGCGCCAGAAGGTGGTTCGACCTTAATCACGTCAGCTCCGTAATCCGCCAACAGTCTGGCGCAGAAGCTGCCGGCGATATCCTGGCTGAGATCCAGGACCTTGACTCCTTCAAATACGCCTTCAGCCATAACCGCTCCTTGGGCGCTTACCGGAAGCAACCGATGTTAAGAGGGCCTATCATTGCCAGCCTGATGCTGGAAGAGTTGGCGAAGGGGATTTTATATCAAGCTCATCGGGAAGGCAATGAGGCGGCCCCCCGTCACGCCGTCCCTCCCCTCCCCCATCCCGCCCCCTGTTATCCCGCCCCCCACCCCCATCCCGCCCCTCCCACCGTCATCCCCCACACCCCACCGTGATTCCGCACGCCCACCGTCATCCCGAATCCCCACCGTGATTCCGCACGCCCACCGTCATCCCGAACCCCCACCGTGATTCCGCCCCCCCTGTTATCCCGCACCCCACTGTCATCCCGCCCCCCTGTGATGCCGCACCCCCCTGTCATTCCGAACGCAGTGAGGAATCTAAGGTGCTCCTCCAATGGCCTGTCCATTACTACGATGGGCCATCGGGTGAGCAGCACCTTAGATTCTTCGTCGTGCGCTCCTCAGAATGACAGGGAAGGAGGCTCCTCAGAATGACAGGAGGGAGCGCTCCTCAGAATGACAAATGAGGGGGCGCCCAAGGCGGGCCGGGTCTATGGGATGCCGAGAAGGGCTCCTCAGAACGACAAGGGGAGGCGCCCCTCCTCAGAACGATCCCCCACTGTCATTCCGAACCCCTGCTGTCATTCCGACCCCCTGCTGTCATTCCGAACGGAGTGAGGAATCTAAGGTGCTCCTCCGATGGCCTGTCCATTACTACGATGGGCCATCGGGTAAGCAGCAGCTTAGATTCTTCGTCGTGCGCTCCTCAGAATGACAGGGGGGGGTGCTGCTCAGAATGACAGGGAAGGAGGCTCCTCAGAATGACAGGGGGGAGTGCTGCTCAGAATGACAAATGAGGAGGCGCCCAAGGCGGGCTGGGTCTATGGGATGCCGAGAAGGGCTCCTCAGAACGACAAGGGGAGGCACCCCTCCTCAGAACGACCCTCCACTGTCATTGCGAACCCCTGCTGCCATCCCGACCCCCCTGCTGTCATTCCGACCCCCCCTGCTGTCATCCCGACCCCCCCTGCTGTCATTCCGAACGGAGTGAGGAATCTAAGGAGCTCCTCCGATGGCCTGTCCATTACTACGATGGGCCATCGGGTGAGCAGCAGCTTAGATTCTTCGTCATGCGCTCCTCAGAATGACAGGGAAGGGGGCTCCTCAGAACGACAGGGGGGAGTGCTGCTCAGAATGACAAATGAGGGGGCGCCCAAGGCGGGCCGGGTCTATGGGATGCCGAGAAGGGCTGCTCAAAATGACAAGGGGAGGCGCCCCTCCTCAGAACGACCCTCCACTGCCATTGCGAACCCCTGCTGTCATCCCGACCCCCCACTGTCATTGCGAACCCCTGCTGTCATTCCGACCCCCCACTGTCATTGCGAACCCCTGCTGTCATCCCGACCCCCCCTGCTGTCATTCCGAACGGAATGAGGAATCTAAGGTGCTCCTCCGATGGCCTGTCCATTACTACGATGGGCCATCGAGTGAGCAGCAGCTTAGATTCTTCGTCGTGCGCTCCTCAGAATGACAGGGGGGGTGCGCTCCTCAGAATGACAGGGAAGGGGATAGGCACTCCTCAGAGTGCCAAAAGGGGGAGGGGGTCCCCCGAGTGACGGTTATGGGGAGGGGGAGTGCTTGCGTTTCGCACCAGGTCTGAACAGTGACGGCATCAGCTCATCGTGTAGGTACGCAAGTTGCGGGGGATGTGGGTTCTTGGATGCGCGCCGGTGTGGGAGGCGGGCTGTTGATGGTCTGCCTTTACATCCAACTAGGTAATTGATAACCTGTTTTAGGTCGCCTATGGACCTAGGTAATTGATAACCTGTTTTAGGGCGTCTATTGATGGAAGGAGATGGGAATTCACCGGCGGGGTGTGTCCTTCCGGGTTCCCATCATCCGAGGGGCAGGGGGTTTCACGGTTTGCCGCGATATTTAGAGTATGCTGAAATGAATAAAATCCTCTCCTTGTCCAAGAGGAGGGGATTTGTATTTCAGAGCAGCGAGATCTACGGGGGCCTGAATGCCACCTGGGACTATGGGCCCTTGGGGGTCGAGCTAAAGCGCAACGTCAAGGACAGATGGTGGCGCTCGGTGGTGCACGAACGCAATGATATAGTGGGGTTGGATTCAGCTATCCTTATGAACCCGCAGGTGTGGATTACCAGCGGCCATGTGGAGAGCTTCTCAGACCCCTTGGTGGAATGCCGGCTGTGCCATCACCGCTTCCGGCAAGAAGACCTTACGGAGGGCGGAGCTTGTCTCGACTGTGGGGGTGAGCTCACCGACCCCCGTCAGTTCAACCTGATGTTCAAGACCTTCATGGGGGCTGTCGAAGATTCAGCCAACGAAGTGTACCTCCGTCCCGAAACCGCTCAAGGAATCTTCGTCAACTTCGCCAATGTGTCCGTATCCTCCCGCCGGAAGCTCCCCTTTGGCATTGCCCAAATCGGCAAAGCATTCAGAAATGAAATCACACCTGGAAACTTCACCTTTCGTACCCGCGAGTTCGAGCAGATGGAGATCGAGTACTTCGTAAAGCCGGGCACCGATGATAGCTGGCTGGACGCATGGGTAAAGGAACGCCTTGCATGGTACATCCGGTACGGTATCCGGGAAGAAAATCTGCGTCTCAGGCGTCATGGCGAAGATGAGCTGGCCCACTATGCCCGGGACTGCTACGATATCCAGTACAGGTTCCCTTGGGGCTGGGGTGAGTTGGAAGGGATCGCCAACCGCGCCGACTATGATCTGAAGCGCCACGGGGAAGCCAGCGGCGAAGATTTGACCTACTTCGACGACGAAATTAAAGAGCGGTACTATCCCTTTGTCATAGAGCCTTCGGGCGGCGTCGATAGGGCTGCTCTTGCATTTCTGCTGGATGCTTACGATGAAGAACCGGACAACACATCAAGCAAGGAAGAAAAGCGGGTCGTCCTTAAGCTTCATAAGAACATCGCCCCAATTAAGGTTGCGCTGCTCCCTTTGAGCCGGAACGAAAAGCTTACGCCCGTTGCCAGGCAGGTGCATGAACTGGTGCGCCGACGGTTCGCAACCCAGTTCGATGATGCACAGAGCATCGGCCGCAGATACCGGCGCCAAGATGAGATCGGAACACCCTATTGCGTCACCGTGGACTTTGACACACTGGAAGATAATGCGGTGACGATAAGAGACCGGGACACCATGGAACAGGAGCGGGTGCCCATCGCCGATTTGGCGAGTATCCTAGCCGGTAAGCTCGAGAATGACGGGTGACGGCGCCAGGTCTTCACCATATGCGAATCCTGCACTTCTCAGACCTGCATATCGGTGTCGAAAATCATGGGCAGATAGACCCGGAAACCGGGCTATCGACCCGGCTCCTGGACTTCCTTGCTGCCTTGGATGTTGTGGTTGAGTATGCTCTGAACAACGACGTGGACCTCGTCCTGCTGGCAGGAGATGCTTATAAGGGCCGCGATCCATCCCAGACGCATCAAAGAGAACTGGCCACGCGGTTGGCCAAATTATCTGCAGCCGGAATTTCCACCTTTCTACTGGTAGGCAACCACGACCTCCCTCATGCTGTTGGGAGAGCTACATCCATCGAGATTTTTCATACTCTTCAGGTGGCCAATCTGTATGTGGGCAATGAGCTCCGCACCTACCACATTCCCACCAAGCAGGGACCCATCCAGATCGTGGCATTGCCTTGGCCCAACCGGAGCAAGCTTCTGTCCCGTGAAGATGCGCGAGGACTTAACATAAATGAAATACGAGAAGAGATCGAACGCCGCCTCACCCACTCGGTCCAGACCAACGTAGACCAGCTGGATCCGATGGTCCCGGCGATACTGGCAGCCCATGTCACCATCAGCGGCGCCAAAACAAGTTCCGAGCGGTCCATGATGCTGGGGCGGGACCATACCCTGTTTCCCAGTGCCGTTCACAAACCTCAACTGGACTATGTAGCCCTGGGGCACATCCATAAACACCAAGTGCTGGCACAAGATCCGATGATGGTGTATTCGGGCAGCTTGCAACTGGTTGACTTTGGGGAAGAAGGAGATGAAAAGGGGTTCTGCGTTCTGGACCTGGACCCCGCTGCTCCTCAGGGTAGACGTCTCCAAAGGTATGAGTTCGTTCAGGTGGAGGCGCGCCCGTTCATCACCATTGATGTGAAGGTGACAACCTCCGACTATGATCCGACCAGAAAAGTGATCCAGGAGATCATGCGGCGCAACATAGCGGGAGCCATCGTCAGGGTAAGGATCTCTTTGCCCGGCGAGATGGATGTGCACCTGCGGGAGGGTGAGATTCGTGAGGCGCTGAAGAGCGCCCATCATCTGGCTTCGTTGACGCGGGACGTTGAAGGTGAGCGGCGAACCAGGATATCAGCTGGGGCCATGGAAGGCCTGACGCCCGTAGGAGCTCTACAGATGTACTTGAATGATCGAGGGACGGACGATGGCAGACAGCAGAAGCTCGTGGAATATGCTGAAAGGTTGTTGGACCTGGAAGCTGAAGAGGTCGAGAGGTCAGCGCCTGAGCTCCCCGACCAGCTGAACGTACCTCAGGAACCCGTTATCTAGCGTATCTTGTTGATGATAGCTTGGGCGCCTTCGACCATATTCCTCACCACATCCGCCGCATCCAACACCTCGGAGGCCATGCCAACGCCGGCGCCACAATAAGCTATGTTATCATCCAGGTCCCCGTCCAGAAGCGCTGGACGGACTTGCCCAGGCCCTATTTTCGAATCCCACTGGCTCACAACATCCACGCCAGCTTCGGGGGTGGCCTCTTTCAAGCGAAGGGCTGCATCGCTCCTGAGCAACCTGGTAGGCTGGTGATATCTACCTGCGATGACGGTCCCTGTGTCGATTGCGCCCATCAGTGCGGCCTTATAATTGGGAATTATAGTGAATTTTATCCAAATGCCTGACTCGGTTAGGCCGTAGCCAGAGCATGGCATTCGGGGCATCGCCCGTCGTTGTACAGCGTCTCCGGGTAATAGACTGCCCGCTCGCAGTCCACGCACCGATATACCTTGTTGGAATCCACCGGCTTGGTCGGGCGCCCTGCATTCAGCAGGACACGGGCTAACTGCTCCGGTGTGGCGTCTATCCTGGGCGGGTATCCCCGTACTGGCCTGCCCAACTCTTTCTTCTTGCGCGGCATCATCCCCCCAGTGTCTCCGGTTCACTCACAAGTTCGCTCAATGTAGCGACTGAGAGAGCGTCCATTGCCAAGGCTCGTTCTCTAGCCCCCACCGCTTGAAACGCCAAGTTATTCACGGTATTCACGATAATTTGCTGCTCTCCGGTCTCTGGTACGGGGATCAAAATGTTTGCGACATGTTCGGAGGTGATTTCATCCACCACTGAGCCGTACACGCCGTTGAATTGAGCCTGTCCTAGAGGGGAGGACAGCCAGGCGTGGATATATCCTGCTGGACATAGGCCGCCGGACTGCGGTACTACCCGCAAGATATGCTGGGAAGCCGCCCAACCGTCCCACTGGTGCAAGGCTATGGTCACCCGTCCAATAGTGCCTGAGCAAGTCACCAAGACCCATCCAGCATGAATGACCCAAGGCCGCAGGTCCTTATGAGCCACCCGCGACAAGAATTTAAGGTCAGTCGGCTTGAATTGAGGCAGATGTGTTCCTTGGAGAAAGGGGATACCGTGGTCTTGATCAACGTATACACGCCTGAAACGCGGCGGGATAAATATCCTCTCAGTTACATCTCCCAGCCTTTTCATTGCCAACCCTGAAGACTCTAATTGCCTACACGCATCTACAAATTCGGAGTTGTAGTGTCCAGCGTCCAGCCGCATTCCGGTCCGGTATAACCAGGCGGAGTTTATTCCCGTGACAGACGACGTGTTGTTGGACTTAGCTTCTGCCAGGGTTCGCGGCGCGGCTCTAGCAACCAGTGCGTCAACCATCAAGCCACCTCATCCGTTCAGAATCGGACACCCACTCCTTGAAACTGTCAGACACGCTGGGGAGTTCGTTGTGAATCAACGGGGCGCGGCGAGTATTGCTTTCAACAACAACACTTCCGTCTGAGGCCGTCGTAAACGTCGAGTGCGACTCCTCCACTTCAATCAGGTTACCTTCTGGGGTTCGGCAATAGAGCGGGTTGCCCCGACGGTCATGACCAATGGCCCGGGGCATAGCCATAAAGACCTGGTATTCCCGGTGTCTTCCAAAGGTTTGCTCGGTGTCCATCTCTTCGTCGGTCTTTTTCTGGAGCAACAGGACGCTGGTTTGGGTTCCCGTATGCGGCTGGAAGGTCTCTTTGGGCAAGTCCACACTCGCTACTACTCGGGTTTTGCTCAGTATCCACCTGCGCAAAGATGTCAGGCCGGGGTTGGTCAAGATACTGTCGGGGAGAACAATAGCCATACGTGCGCCCGGACGGAGAAGTTGTAAACACCGCTCAATAAATAGTCGTTCAGGTGGAACGGAACTTGATCTGGAACGTCCTTGCCGGACTTGCATAACGGGAGGCCCCGCGATCTCGTATTGAGCCAGCACATGAGGGTCATCAATTGGGATTCTGGAACCAAACGGAGGGTTGGTCAGAATGGCATCGAAGTGGTTGGACAGGATGTTGCGGGCCACGTCGTTTTGCCCGTCTCGCGGCCATTCCCCAGGCGGCAATAAGGAATCGGCGTGAAACACGTTGGTTGACCCATCTCCGTGCATGACTAGGTTCATCTGCGCCGCCCTAACCAATCCAGGGTTGAAGTCAATTCCGAAGAGGTGAGTCGAGGCGACATTCCGCAACTGTTCCTTCGTTTCGCCTTCTACCTGTCGGTTGTCCTCTCCCCAACGTTCTTTTGCTAACCCACGGATATGCTCTTCCCAAACATCCATTAGGGCAATCAGGAATCCTCCTGTGCCGGCGGCCGGGTCCAAGACGTTAATGTTCAACCATCGGTCGGTCGGGAATGTCGCCAAGACCATTTCCGCGGCCATCTTGCAAACCGCACGAGGCGTGAAGAATTCTCCCCTATCTCCCCGAAGATTCGCACCCACCAATTGTTCGTATGCTACTCCCTTCACGTCGGACCGAGTCTGAATCAGAGAATATCTTTGCAGCTCGCCCACAATGTAGGCCAAAACCTTGTCCTGCAGGCCCAGCGTGTCATCCTCGCTGAAGATATAGGAGTATCGTCCTTTCACGTCCTCGAATAAATTATCCATCGCTTTTCGCAGATGGCTCCGCCCCAGCATTGAACGGCGCTCTTCGTTGCCAATGAAGAACCTCAATGGGTTGGATATGTCGCTTTCGTCCTGGACCTTGCAAAAGATGAGTTTTAGCAACTCGTTGAACGCTGGCTCCTTTTGCAGTCCTTGGTTGCCGTAGATATAGTCATGGCACCTGCGGAAAACGGACCGTAAATCGGTCTCTGCTGGCACTAGGTCAGCGAACCGAGGGGGACGGGGAACATCGGAGCCAGAGCGGGGAATACTGGTAGCTTCCAACAACTGTCCATCGGAGGTCTTCTCCCAGACTTGTATTTCCGATCCCACCCACATCCCAAAGCGGCACTGCATGGCGGCACTGCATGGAGGAGGCAACATAGGAGTGAAGCTGACCGACACCATTATCTTCGTCGGAGGGCTTTACCCCTTCTCTCTTGCACTCAACTATGATGCTGATGGACTGCTGAACATGTTCACTGCCAGGGGGAAAGACAGCCAGATCCACCCTCTTACGCATACTTCCGATGTGGATGGGAAACTCCACTGCAATATCATCCCTGCTGTACCCGTACTCGTCTATGAGACTGCGGGCTACACGCTGTCGGACGTGTTCCTCGGGCGTGCCTGGACGCAACCTGTCTGTAATCACGCACCGGAGGCGTCCGGCTGGGATGAAGCTAATCTCTGCGGATGCGTCTAGGGCGGGCATTACAGCATCCTCGGCTGGCGGGTTTCCATCGGCCCAATCAAGCTCTGATAGGTCATGCGCTTGCCGTCGGAGCCCCGCGCAATCAACCCCATCTGCTCCTCGGTGTCTAGCGGACGGCAATTGTGCCTTCCCTCGAACTCGGTGTTGTACCGCCCCAGGTGCTTGACCGAGATGTGGTGAAAGGTCCCGTCGATCCCGCGCTTGAACAGGGCCCAGTGGCTCTCCAGCCCGTTAGTGTGGGCCATCCCCCTCACGTACTCATTGGCGCTGTGCTTGACCGCCTCATGCGGCCTAGGGATGCCCACATAGGCGGATGCTTCGCCGGTGTAGACCATGGTTCCAGGGACGGTATGCCGAATGACGAAGCCCTGGAGCGTTCCCTTGTCCGTGGATTCCACTACCTCGGTGTTGACACGGCCCGTATTCCGGTCCCTGACACCGGCCACCACTGTCTTGCCCACGGCTCCACGCCCGCGCCGGAGCTTCTTGTCCTCGTGCTTGTTGCCTTCTTTCCCCCCAATGTAGGTTTCGTCAACCTCGACCGCGACAGCGAACTTGTCCGCTTCTTCGTTCCACATCTCCCGTATCCGGTGGCCCATGTACCATGCTGAACTTTGGGGGATTCCCAAGTCCCGATGCAACTTCATGCTGGATACTCCCTTAAGGCTGGTGGCGTAGAGATAGAATGCGATGGCCCACTTGGAAAGCTCTATGTTGGAACTGTGTAGGAGAGTATTCGATTTGACCGAGAAGAATCTGCGACAGCTACGGCAACGGTAAGGTAGTGGATCACGGCTGGCAACGGTCTGAATGCGAACGGAGTTGCACTTCGGGCAGACTGGGCCGTCGGGCCAACGCTGGGCGATGAACCAAGCCTCGGCCTTTTCCTCGGTGTCGAACCGCTTGACGGCCTCCATGAGGGTGACGCCTTTGCGGTATGCCTTGCCGGGGCCGGATACAGTTGCCATAATCGCACCAATCACGCTTGCTTTATGCGATTATTCTATCCGTTAACGATTGCGGTGTCAAGCGGTTTTGGATAAAATTCACTATAATTCCCTTATAATTGGGATGGGCGATGCACTCGTTGGTTACCACGAATCTGGTGCCCATCTGCACACCGTGAGCTCCCAACGCCAGGGCGGCAACGTAGCCCCGTGCATCCATGATGCCGCCGGATGCTATGATGGGGATCGATATCGTCTCGGCTATCTGGGGGATGAGCACCAGGTTGGAGTTTTCATCGGGTCCGCGTATGCCGCCGCCCTCATAACCTTCAGCAATGACCACATCCACGCCTTGGGCTTCTGCACCCCGGGCATGACGCACCGTCGACACTTGGTGCAGCACACTTACGCCGTTGCTTTTCAGCAGGCCGGTGAAAAGAGCAGGACTGCCTCCGTAGGTGACGGCGATGCGTACGCCTTCTTCGATGGCAATGTCGACCGCCTCGGCGACGTTTGGGTTTCCCAAGTAGAAGCACACCCCAAATGGGTTGCCTGTGAGGCGCCGGATTTGCCGGATGTTCTGCCGCAGGCTGGCTGCCGCATCTCCGTCAGGAGCCATGCCGGCTGTGGAGTGCGTGATTCCCAGACCGCCAACGTTGGATACTGCGGCGGCTAATTCAGGATTCGATATCCATGGCATACCGGCTTGCAGTATAGGATAGTCGATAGCCAGGAGCTTGGTCACCCGGGAGTCCCGCATCCCCCCTCCACTAGTCCGCAGTTCGGGCGTTGCCCAGATTTTAGGAGCTAAGCTATGGTGTGTCAACCGGAGCATAGCATCTCCGTCAAAGCCAGAGAGATGATTATTTGACTACTATCTTCCGCCCCCGTACAATCCCAGAGGCACAAAGTCCCCACCAAAGAGCAGTATGAGCACAACCGACGTTCTCCTTCTGATAATACGGTGGCTCCATGCTGTGGCAGCAGTAGCTTGGGTAGGCGGCGGCATCTTCTATCTCTTTGTGCTGAGGCCGACGATCAAAGCTGCACCCAACGCCGACACATCCGTTTATAACCAGGTGGGACAGCAGTTCAGGCACTTGGTCACCACGGCGATCGTGGTGCTCATCATCACCGGAGTTGTCCTCACCCTGAGCAGACTTACTTCGGAACACGGCGGGTTTCCATACATCATCGTCCTTGCGGTCAAAGTCGGCTTGGCTGCCTATATGTTCTATTTAGCCAGGTTCTTCCGGCGACCGGGGTACATGCCGGAACCTGTGGGAACGAACGTCAAGTTTCGGAAGCTGTCTTCCATTGCTACCGGCGCCACCACGGTGCTGGCATTGGGTGTAATCGTGTTCTTGCTGGCAGATGTTTTGACCAGCATAGTAGAGCAGGGATTGAGGTCTTAGCTTTGTATATGACGCCCGTTGGAATAGCTGGGCCCGGCGGTCGGTGGATGATCAGATGGGCAGCGGACCAATCGGCGGATTTGGAGAACAGATGAAAAAAGATCTTATGGATATACTGGCATGTCCCCTTTGCAAGAGTGAGCTAAAGCTCAGGATAGACGAAGAAGATGGGGAAGAGGTAATCGCAGGGTCATTGTACTGCGATAGCTGCGCCGAAGCTTATCCGATAGAAAATTCCATTCCCAACCTGTTGCCGCCCCGGTTGTGGTCGCAAGAAAATTGACCCAACCACATCGAAAAACCGCATGTAGAGCTATCCCCCAGACCTTGACATGTGCAAAGGGGACTACTATGATTGTCGGTGACCTTGTAGCTGACAGGACTGCTTAATACTGTAGCTAGCTATATTTCAATTTGTATATCCCGGTGCGACGATGTGGACTAAGGAGGTCTAATGAAACTATTTCTACGGAGTAAACTGGCAGCGTTGGTTCTTGTAATCAGCTTAGTTTCGGTCATAACAGGCGTTGCACTGGCAGCGAACAGCTCTGCTCCGAGCGAGCAGACGCTGACCAGTTCAGTCATTGAGATTACTGCTATTCCCCAGGAAGTACCCGAAGGTGGAAGCTTCCAGATAGTCGGGGCGGGATTTACACCCAACGAGCTGGTCTTGGTGGAAATATTCATAGGCGAAGGCTATTACTCGGTGATCATCGAAGGGGGAAGGGCTAACGACTCCGGCGCTTTCATAGCAAGCATGGATTCCTTGCCCACAACCGTATCCGCTGGTGTGTACACGGTGAAAGCAAGCACCATCGGTTCTACCCACGTTGCCAGCACACCGTTGATGGTCTGTACAGTTTCCGCAGGTAAATGCGAATAAATCCCAACCTTCAAGGTGCGCAGAGCGCCTAGGTTCCGGTAGAGGACATAAATAAGAGAACTGGGCAACGACCATCGCCCAGTTCTCTTATTTTTTGCCCTGTCGCCATCGGACATCTAGGGAACCTCTGAACAACTCGCCTGAAGCCCGTCATTCCCGCCGCCCCAAGCCCGTCATTCCCGCGAAGGCGGGAACCTCGCCCCTCGGTAGGGACGGGTTTCACGTCCATCCTCCGCATCCAAGGGGACTTATTCAGACTATCCCTAAGGCGCCTCCTCACCCGAAAGACCGTCGTAGTAATGGGCAGGCCATCAGAGGGAGACCTTAGATTCCTCACTCCGTTCGGAATGACAGAGGGGAGTTCGGAGTGACAGAGGGAAGTTCGGAATGACAGGGGGAAGTTCGGAATGACAACCTGGGGATCCCCTCCCCTCATTGTCATTCCGAGGAGCGCCTCCTTCCTGTCATTCTGAGACGCGCCTCCTTCTTGTCATTCTGAGGGGCGCACCCCGAAGAATCTAAGGAACCTCTGAACAACTCGCCTGAAGCCCGTCATTCCGGCGAAGGCGGGAACCTCTGAACAACTTGCCTGAAGCCCGTCATTCCCGCGAATGCGGGAACCTCGCCCCTCTGTAGGGACGGGTTTCAGGTCCATCCTCTGCATCCAAGGGGACTTATTCAGACTATCCCTAAGGTGCTTCCTCACCCGAAAGACCGTCGTAGTAATGGGCAGGCCATCAGAGGGAGACCTTAGATTCCTCACTCCGTTCGGAATGACAGAGGGGAGTTCGGAATGACTCTCCCCCTGTCATTCTGAGGGGCGGACCCCGAAGAATCTAAAGAACCTCTGAACAACTCGCCCGAAGCCCGTCATTCCCGCGAATGCGGGAAGGTGAGTTCAGAGAACCTCACCCCAAGCCCGTCATTCCCGCGAAGGCGGAAACCTCTGAACAACTCGCCTGAACCCCGTCATTCCCGCGAAGGCGGGAACCTCGCCCCTCTGTAGGGACGGGTTTCACGTCCATCCTCTGCATCCAAGGGGATTTATTCAGACTATCCCTAAGGTGCTTCCTCACCCGAAAGACCGTCGTAGTAATGGGCAGGCCATCAGAGGGAGACCTTAGATTCCTCACTCCGTTCGGAATGACAGAGGGGAGTTCGGAATGACAACCTGGGGATCCCCTCCCCTCATTGTCATTCCGAGGAGCGCCTCCTTCTTGTCATTCTGAGACGCGCCTTCTTCTTGTCATTCTGAGGGGCGCACCCCGAAGAATCTAGGGAACCTCTGAACAACTCGTCCAAAGCCCGTCATTCCCGCGAAGGCGGGAACCTCGCCCCTCTGTAGGGACAGGTTTCACGGCCATCCTCCGCATCCAAGGGGACTTATTCAGACTATCCCTAAGGTGCCTCCTCACCCGAAAGACCGTCGTAGTAATGGGCAGGCCATCAGAAGGAGACCTTAGATTCCTCACTCTGTTCGGAATGACAGAGGGGAGTTCGGAATGACAGGGGGGAGTTCGGAATGACAACCTGGGGATTCCCTCCCATCATTGTCATTCCGAGGAGCGCCTCCTTCCTGTCATTCTGAGACGCGCCTCCTTCTTGTCATTCTGAGGGGCGCACCCCGAAGAATCTAAGGAACCTCTGAACAACTCGCCTGAAGCCCGTCATTCCCGCCAATGCGGGAACCTCTGAACAACTCGCCCCAAGCCCGTCATTCCCGCCAATGCGGGAACCTCGTCCCTCTGTAGGGACGGGTTTCAGGTCCATCGTCCGCATCCAAGGGGACTTATTCAGACTATCCCTAAGGTGCCTCCTCACCCGAAAGACCGTCGTAGTAATGGGCAGGCCATCAGAGGGAGACCTTAGATTCCTCACTCCGTTCGGAATGACAGAAGGGGAGTTCGGAATGACTCTTCCCCTGTCATTCTGAGACGCACCTCTTCCCTGTCATTCTGAGGGGCGCACCCCCCCTGTCATTCTGAGGGGCGCACCCCGAAGAATCTAAGGAACCCCTGAACAACTCGCCTAAAGCCCGTCATTCCGGCGAATGCAGGAACCTCGCCCCTCTGTAGGGACGGGTTTCACGTCCATCCTCCGCATCCAAGGGGACTTACTCAGACTATCCCTAAGGTGCCTCCTCACCCGAAAGACCGTTGTAGTAATGGGCAGGCCATCAGAGGGAGACCTTAGATTCCTCACTCCGTTCGGAATGACAGAGGGAAGTTCGGAATGGCGGTGGGGAGTTCGGAATGACAGAGGGAAGTTCGGAATGGCGGTGGGAAGTTCGGAATGACAACCTGGGGATCCCCTCCCCTCATTGTCATTCTGAGGAGCGCCTCCTTCCTGTCATTCCGAGGAGTGCCTCCTTCCTGTCATTCTGAGGGGCGCACCCTCCCTGTCATTCTGAGACGCGCCTCCTTCTTGTCATTCTGAGGGGCGCACCCCGAAGAATCTAAGGAATCTCTGAACAACTCGCCTGAAGCCCGTCATTCCCGTCGCCTGAGGCCCGTCATTCCCGCGAAGGCGGGAACCTCTGAACACCTCGCCTGAAGCCCGTCGTTCCCGCGACGGCGGGAACCTCGCCCCTCGGTAGGGACGGGTTTCACGTCCATCCTCCGCATCCAAGGGGGCCTTATTCAGACTATCGCTAGTCTTCGTGGGCTGTATCGCGTACCAGCTTGAGCTTGTTGATCCTTCTGCCGAAAAGAGAGACCACTTCGATGGTAAGCCCGCCAACAGTTACCTGATCGCCAACCTCCGGCATCTTCCCCAAAGAGCTGTACACCAACCCACCCACGGTATCTACATCGTCATGATTGATGGGTGTGCCCAGCAGGTCTGATATGTAGTCCAGGGTTAACCGGGCATCCACCACGAGCTCTCCCGCCGACATCGGCGTCACCCGAGGTTCCATGCTCCGGGAAAACTCATCTTCGATCTCACCAACTATTTCTTCGATCAGGTCTTCCAAGGTGACCAGCCCTTCGACGCCGCCATATTCATCGACGACGATAGCCATCTGGAGGTGCTTTTCCTGCAGTTCCTTGAGCAGATCATCCAGCAGTTTGGATTCGGGGATGAAGTAGGCTGGGCGTATGATGGAGATCAGAGAAGAATGTTCGTCGCGTTCGACCAGAAATCGTAATAAATCCCTGGAATAAACGATGCCGACCACATGATCGAGGGTTTCTTCGAACACCGGCAGGCGACTGTGACCATGCTCCAGCATCTTGCCCGCAACTTCCGGTAAAGCTGTGTTGACCTCCACAGTAACCATGTCGACCCTCGGCACCATAACGCCGCGGACCGAAGCTTCATCAAGCTTGAGGATGGAGCGGATCATCGACCGCTCCCTCAAGTCGAGCTTGGACTGTTCTTCTTCGGTGATGACCATCGGTGACTGCTCGGGTATGTCAGCAACATCAACGTCGCGATGATGGTTGCCGTCAGTCTCGTTGGGTTCGAGGACCGCTTGAGAGCGTTTCTTGCGCGGCAATGTCTTTATCAGAAGGGCTTGGAGGGGGATGTGCAGGGTAGACACGATGTTGGGAAAGGCGGTTGCTGCCGCTTTTGACAATCTGTCTATCGCCACCACAAAGAGGACGAGACCCAAGGTGGCCGGCGCCTGTGTTGATAGGGCGGTGGCAGCTTGGCTCACCAACAAAGCTTGGAAGGAGACCGCAACTGCCATCAAGCTGGCATACTTGATGAGACGGTAAGCGCCGGCGATGTGTTGCAGCTGGTCAGCCGTGGGGTGGCGCGCTTCGTCGGGGCGACTGGGGATAAAGGCGACCACACTCAGGTACAAGAAGACGACGAGACCGGCCGCCAGAAATAAGCTGGATTCTAAGCTTGTACTATCCAAACCTTTCGAATTACTGCCTTATGGACACCTGAAGAGCGCACTATTTGGGAGGGCTATCTGGAACCGCGAGGTTTTTTCCTCTTTTCGGTGATTCTAGCAGGTACACCTACTGCAAGTCTAGAGGGTGGCACATCTTTGGTCACCACCGCTCCAGCCCCCGTTGCTGCGTCGGGGCCGATCTCGACTGGCGCCACCAGCATCGTATCGGAACCGATGAATGCACCATCCCCGATCTTGGTATTGTGCTTGGCTTCCCCATCATAGTTGCAGGTCACCGTTCCTGCCCCAAGGTTCACATCAACCCCAACGGTTGCATCGCCGACGTAGCCAAAATGCCCCATTGATGTTCTTTGGCCCAATCGGCTGTTCTTGATCTCAGCGAATGTGCCGACATGCACCCCGCTCTCCAGATAGGCGCCGGGCCTCAGATGACAGTAGGGGCCGACCTCCACATTGTCTTCCAGATGTGCCTCGGTCAAAAAGGAAGCGGTGACCCGGCAGCCATCACCCACCTGTGAATCCCTGATGACGCTTCCGGGACCCAAGATACAGTCCTCGCCGACCTTGGAACTGCCCAGCGCCATGGTGTTGGGGTATATGACAGTATCTTGTCCAATATGTACGTCAGCATCCAAGAAAGTGGTCTTGGGATCGAGCATGGTAACCCCCGCCTCCATCCAGCGCCGTCGAATCCTTTCGCGCATCGCCCCTTCAGCTTCCGCCAGCTCAAAGCGGGTGTTGATGCCCAACACCTCGGTGGGGTCGTCGAGGATCAAGCTTCCCACGCCCGCACCTTGGCTCGCAGCGGTGGAGACCAACGAGGTGATATAGACTTCTCCTGAGCTTGACGGCGCAACCTTGGGCAGGTGCTCCCATAACCAGGATGCTTCAAAGCAGTAAACCCCGCCGTTGAACTCCCACGGGTTGGACTCACTTGGGTTCAGGTCCTTGGTTTCCAGGATATCGTAGATGTTCCCAGCATCGTCCCGCAGGATTTTCCCCATACCGGCAAAGGGACCGGACCTAGCTGACAAGAGGGTGATGGCGATGCTCTGAGAAGTGTGCTGCGCAAGCAGTTTCTCCAAGGTGTCTGTCCGTATCAGGGGAAGGTCTCCATTCAGGACAAGAACATGGTCGGCGCATCCGTACAGGACCTGGGATGCTTGTTCAAGAGCATGGCCCGTTCCCAAAGGACTTTCTTGGACCACACACCGGACTTGATCGCCCAGCAGTTCTTGGGTTGCAGCTTCTCCGTCCTTGGAAACCACCAAGACCACCGGTTCAGCCCCGGCTCCTTTGAGGGCATCTACAGGATAACGAAGGAGTTCCCTGCCGCATATGTGCAGCATCAACTTGGGCAGCTTCGACCGCATTCTCGAACCTCTGCCCGCCGCCAGCGCCACACCGGCGAATTTGGTCATGCTGCAAACCCTTTCATCGTCCTTATGTGGAGCAATGTTAATTGGGGCGGCAACGGCTAGTCAAGGATAGCTACGATTTGGTGTGGTATCATATCGTGGTTGTCTAGATGACAGGGCTTCCTGCGCCCATGCAGGCTCGCTCTGAGAGGAACCTTGGATAAGCTAAAACAGCTGGTAATAACAACGCAGGTGTTTTCAATACCTCTTCTCTTGGGGGTCGTTGCCAGCGTTGTTTTTGCCAACACAGATAACAGTACATATGAACGTATCGTTCACCAGCGCCCATTCGGTGATGCCGCCATACTTGGCCACGCGCTCACCATCGAATTTTTGGTCAATGAAATCTTCATGGTCTTTTTCTTTGGCATAGCTGCTAAAGAAATCACACAATCGGCGCTCCCCGGCGGAGTTTTGAACCCCCTTTCCAAAGCGGTGAATCCCCTTATGGCCACCTTGGGTGGTGTGCTGGGGCCTGTGGGGGTCTATTTTTTGCTGGCCTTTGTTTTCTATGGTGGAGGAGACAGGTTTTCGGAAGTTGCCAATGGCTGGGGCATACCCACCGCCACCGATATTGCATTAGCTTGGCTGGTGGCTCGACTGGTTTTTGGCAAGAGCCATCCGGCGGTGGCTTTCCTGCTGCTTCTGGCTGTTGCCGACGATGCTATCGGGCTGGTGATCATCGCGGTGTTCTATCCTTCCCCGGACCACCCAGTTGAACCTGTGTGGCTTCTTTTGGCTGTGGGCGGAATGGCAGTTGCTTTTGGTATGCGAAAGCTTCGAGTACCCTACTGGCCTCCCTACATTGCCTTTGGGGGGGTGATGAGCTGGATGGGCTTGCTTCAAGCTGGAGTAGAACCAGCCCTGGCTTTGGTGTTTATCGTTCCCTTTTTGCCTGTGTTCAGCAGGTACCGAAGTCTGACCGACCATACCACTTCTCCCGTCACCGAACATGAGGTATATTCCCAAAGTCCACTGCTCCAATTCGAACACCACCTGAAGCTGATAGTGGATTTTGGTCTGTTCTTCTTTGCTTTTGTCAATGCGGGAGTAGCTTTCGGCACTATCAATCCGGTAACCTGGATCGTCTTGCTGTCACTCATCGTCGGCAAAACCGTTGGAATTTCAGCCTTTTCTCTTGCAACCCGCCGAATGGGATTTCCCTTGCCTTCTGGGATGGCTGCCAAACATGTGTTGGTCGCAGGCCTGATTGCGGGCTTGGGTCTCACGGTTGCCCTGTTCGTTTCTGCTAAGGCATTTCCGGGGCCGCCCTTTGATGATCCCGCAAAGATGGGGGCAATGCTCAGCATCTTCGTTGGTGTATTAGCATTGGTAGCTGGACGAATCCTCAAGGTCCGGGAATAAGCTGCCGGCCACAGTAAGAGGCATGTCCCAAGGTTCCTGATGTAATGCTCTTGTCGTGCCAAGCAAGCTGGTGGTATGCTCTCCGGTACGTAAGCCCCCGTAGCTCAGAGGATAGAGTACTGGCCTCCGAAGCCAGGTGCGTGGGTTCGAGTCCCACCGGGGGCACCACCCCCGTTTTTGGGTTTTGTTCATCGGGGCGTAGCGCAGTGGTAGCGCGCCTGGTTTGGGACCAGGAGGTCGGCAGTTCGAACCTGCCCGCCCCGACCAAACGCCGTCCATATTCAGAGACCGATGCCGGGGGCCTCTTGCTACCAGTCGGGAAAGGTTTCGTCGGTGGTATTATTGGTCAAGCGTAGCTGGGTGGAGCCATCGGCGTTCATGACGAAGATCTCCCCGCTGCCGTAGATGTACGACACAAAGGCGATCTTATCGCCGCTCCTGGACCACACCGGTTGCTCATCCTTGGCGTTGTTGAATGTCAGCCTGCGAACATCCGATCCATCGATGTTCATGTTGTAGATTTCGTCATTGCCATCCCGGTTGGATACGAACACTATCTTCTTACCATCCGGAGACCAGCGGAACTGGTAGTTGCTTCCATTGTTCTTGGTAAGAGCTACTTGGCTGGAGCCGTCTTCGTTCATCAGGTGTATGTCCGTGCCGCCTTCCCATTCCGACAAGAAGGCGATCCGTTTACCATTGGGGGCCCATGCAGCTTGGGAATCTCCTGAGTCGGTCAGCTGCCGTATGTTGACGCCATCAGGGTTCCTTGCGACGATGCCCCGTCCTACTATGCCATCCTTGCTTGATGTGAAAGCAAGCCACTCCCCATCTGGGGACCAACTGCTCAGTGATGGGTGGGATTCATCCTTGGTAACCTGCTTGACGTTGGCGCCGGTAGCATCCATCAGATAAATTTCCGGTGTTCCGGTCCGGTCCGATACAAATGCGATCCTGTCGCCGTCGGGAGACCAATGATGTTGAGAATCCGCCCCAGATGTGCTGGTTAAGCTTTTGATGGAACCGTCTTTGACTTCTACCAGGTTGATTTCGGTATCTCCCGATTCTTGGGAAATATAGGCGATGGACTTCTTATCGACGGACCATTTGGGCATGGAATCCAGCGCACCATTGTTGGTCAGCTTGATCTGGTTTTCTCCATTAGGGTCCATGATAAAAATGTCAGCATCCCCGTCACGTTCAGAAACAAAAGCGATCCGGTCCGAACCCGACCCGCCGCATCCCCAAAGCGCCAAGGACAGTACGGCAAGGGCGCCGATGGCAAGGAGGACAGCACTGCGATAACCCCACCCGGAACGGAGACGCAGCTCTGAAAACGGTTTTTGGGATGTGCTGGAAACAGGTTTTGCCGGATCTGACATCTGGTCCCCCACACGATAATTACAGGGAAATTGTACCAAACTGGGGGTATCGGATGCCCTTGCGTTTCGATTCGGATTACTGCGAAAAATCGTACTGAAGCTAGTCTGGCTGGCTGGGAGAAGGTCCCGCGTCATGGGGCGCCAAAGTAGCTAACAGAGGATTGATCAGAGTCAGGGCTTTGCCAAACAGAGGATAGCTGATCACCTTGGAAATGGCACGGCTGTGCCAATCGAAGGAAATCTGATGGGAATCCATCAGTTGGGCTGACAAACCATTGCGCCCCATAGCTTCTACCAAGCTGGATATCTGGTGATCATCAAGGGATTCGAAGAACCGGCGGGCGAGGTACCCAACCTCCAGCTCTTTTGAAAGTAGGGCTTTCCATTGGCACTCATATGTGCTGAGAAACGAGCTGGAGAGATCGCCCTGCTTGAAGGCTTGGTGTAAGGTATCCGCTGCCACATCGCTGGACAGCAGCGCATAGTAGATGCCGCCTCCGGTGGTGGGTTTGACCTGCCCTGCCGCATCTCCCACTGCCAGGATGCGATGTCCATAAGTTTTCCGAGGCGGCCTTAAGGGGATACCCCACCTGGAAGGTTCACGGATTACGCCCGTTATCCTCCCGTCCTGATGCAGTTGTCGGATAAGGTTGTCCATATGGTCCTGTGCTCGATGCCGGGATAGAAGACCCACCAGCGCACGGTCTTTCTTGGTAGGGGCCAGCCAAGCAAAGAACCCAGGAGCCACCGATTGACCAACATAGACGGTTATTTGGTTGATGCCCGGGGCATCGACCTCAGCTTGGACTGCTGTCACATAATCACCGGGTTTTCCCAAGCCTGCTTTGTTGTTTAGCTCAGATCCGAAACCGCTGGCAAGCGCCACCGCTTTGGCGTCGATGGTCCGTTGACCGGATTCAGAGGAAAACCGTACCCGGCACCGGTCCTTTTCTACGGAGATTCCGGTGGCCCGGCTGCCGATCATATACGTAGCTCCGGCACGTTTAGCTTGCTCTGCCATGGAATCTACGTAACCGACCCGGTCAACCACATAAGCTTGCACCTCATCCCCTGCAAATTCTGTGGTTTGCCCGTTTGGCGTTGCTATCTGTGCAGACTGAGCACTCCTGAGGATGAGGGAAGGGTCTATGGGGTAGCGGTCGATGCATTCTTTACCGACGATGCCAGTGCACAGCTTGTCGCCGATCCGGTGTCTCCAGTCAGCCACGACGACATCATAGCCCAAGGATGCGAGCTTGTAGGCGGCGTTGTTCCCTGCAGGTCCTGCTCCTATGACCAATAGATCAATCAAATCAAGGTGCCTCGCCGCCCCGTGGGGGATGAGTTGGTGTAGCTGGAACCACTGACACTATAACCTGCTGCTCCTTGCTGTGTCTATCTGCCGGATATCGTTGGTATAGCAATTCCCCAAACGCGGCGCTAGCCCCCGAACAGTCCGTCTGCCCATCCCCCCAATCCCCCACCGTCCCTCCGCCCATCCCCCCGAAGCCCCCCCGCTGCCCCCGAAGTCCCCCCGTCTCCTGAAGCCCTCCGCTGTCCCCCCGACTCCCCCCTGTCATTCCGAACGTAGTGAGGAATCTAAAATCCTGGCGACATGGGAGACTCTTCGGAGCCAAGGACTCCTGCTCCAAGGAGCATCTTAGATTCCTCGTCGTGCGCTCCTCGGAATGACAGCGGGTGGCGCTCCTCGGAATGACAGTGAGGGAAGGAGCTCTTCGGAATGACGGTGGGGGACGCTCGGAATGACCGACTCCTTATTGTCCTCCCGATGCCCCCACCGTCCCTCCGACTCCCCACTGTCCTCCCGATGCCCCCTTGTGTCATTCCGAACGTAGTGAGGAATCTAAAATCCTGGCGACACTGGGGACTCTTCGGAGGAAAGGACTCCTGCTCCAAGGAGCATCTTAGATTCCTCGTCGTGCGCTTCTCGGAATGACAGCGGGTGGCGCTCCTCGGAATGACAGTGATGGAAGGAGCTCCTCGGAATGACGGTGGGGGACGCTCGGAATGACCGACTCCTTATTGTCCTCCCGATGCCCCCACCGTCCCTCCGACTCCCCACTGTCCTCCCGAATGCCCCCACTGTCATTCCGAACGTAGTGAGGAATCTAAAATCCCGGCGACACGGGGGACTCTTCGGAGGAAAGGACTCCTGCTCCAAGGAGTATCTTAGATTCCTCGTCGTGCGCTCCTCGGAATGACAGGGCGGGAGTGCTCCTCGGAATGACGATGGGGGAGAGAGGGGCGCTTCCTCGGAATGACAGTGAGGGAGGGGCGCTCCTCGGAATGACAGTGGGGGAAGGGGGCCCTCAGGATGACGATAAGGGGGGAGGGCGATTGCTTGCGTTGCTCACCAAGGCTGAGCAGTTGCTCAGAAGAACGGCAGTGGTCATCTGTGGGGAAGCTACCCTATAATGGAAGGCTGAAGCGCAGTTTTGGGCGCAGTATCAGGAAACCGATTAGGAGGTATACCAATGGCTAAGCTAACCATGGCGGAAGCGGAACAGATGCGAGATGCAGCGAAAGCAAAGATACTGGAGTTTGGGGCCAAGATGAGCGTGGCGGTGGTGGACGATCGGGGCGATCTTATCACCATGGTGCGAGTGGATGGAGCGCCATGGCGCACACCCCGAATCTGCCAAGCCAAGGCAGTGGCGTCGGCAGCTTTCGGCCGGTCCAGCAAAGATATGGCGGACAATGCACAGTCCCCGGTCCTCCGTGGACTGATGGCGATGGAAGAAGGAAGGATGATTCCGGGGCAAGGAGCTCTGCCGGTATTCAAGGATGGAGAACTGGTTGGGGCGGTTGGCGGCAGCGGAGGCACTGCTCAAGAGGATGAAGATGCTGCGAGGGCGGGGATCGACTCCGTTCCGGGGCTTACGACGGTAAGCTAGGGATAGTCCGAATAAGTCCCCTTGGATGCGGAGGAGGGACGTGAAACCCGTCCCTACAGAGGGGCGAGGTTCCCGCCTTCGCGGGAATGACGGGAATATATCCGGGCTGAGCGCTCTGGCGCTAACGAGGTTCCCGCCTCCGCGGGAACGACGGGAATATATCCGGGCTGAGTGCTCTGGCGCTAACGAGGTTCCCGCCTTCGCGGGAACGACGGGAATATATCCGGGCTGAGCGCTCTGGCGCTAACGAGGTTCCCGCCTTCGCGGGAACGACGGGCTAAGGCGACGGGAACGACGGGCTTCAGGCGAGCTGTTCAGAGGTTCCCTAGATACCGGTCTCGGCCCGAAGCTCATGCCAGGACGTTGTACCGGTAGCGGGAGCGCACGAGGTCCCCTTCTTGGAAACGAGAAAATCTAAGAGGGGAGATGTCCGCGGTTTTGGAGTTGCCTTCAAGGACGAGCTCAGCCATGGTAATGCCTACCATTGGCGCCAGCTTGAAGCCGTGGCCGCTGAAACCTACGGCGCAGTATAAACCCAGGACATCCGGGACCTGATCCAAGATGGGGTGCCAATCCGGGGTGATGGTGAACAATCCAGACCAGCCACCCCGGAACACCCCTTCGTACATTGCGGGCATCCGGTGGACCAGCTTCGCCGTGTACTCTTCCACCATTGGCATATCCACGCCTTGGTTGTAGGTGTCGGGGTCCGCTTGGTCCTCCCCGCCGCCAACCAAGGTGAGATTGGTGGAGTCGGGGCGGAAAGAAAATTCTTGAGCTATGTCTCCCACCCCAGGATGAGATGGCATCGCAGCTTCCGGCCTGCGCATGATCAATATTTGGTGGCGCACCGTGTCCAGGGGAAGGTTTATCTCCATCGGCGCCAACAGAGGTCTGGACCATGGGCCGGCAGCAAGGACCACTGTCGAAGTTTCTATCCGGCCTTCGGCAGTGATCACCGCCGTCACCGCTCCGGCGGTGGTTTCGATGCTGCCTACAGGGCATCTCATAACGATGGTGGCGCCGAGCTGCCTAGCTCTGGTTGCATAGCCTGAGGTGACCGCATAGGGGTCGGCGTAGCCGGATTGGGGTTCATATGCCAAGCCGCCGGCATCCTGCACGTGCAGCATCGGGGCGGTCTCAGCAACATCTTCCGGTGTCACCATACCGGTGTCGACCCCCAATCCCTGCTGCATAGCTACGTTCTGTTGCATGGCAGCTCTGTCTTCCGGGTTGACCACCACAAGGTAGCCGGTAGATACGAATCCTGAGTCAGCTCCGACAATCTCGGCGAAGCTCCGGTATATCTTGATGCTCTCCCAAGCCATAATTGTCGTGATTGGGTTGGAATAGTGCGTCCGGCAGATAGCTTGGGATTTTCCTGTAGAACCCGATCCCAAGACATCTTGTTCCAGCAGCATCAGGTTACCCGCTCCCCGGGTTGCGAGGTTGTACAGGATGCTGCATCCCATCACCCCGCCGCCTATGATTACCACATCTGCTGTACGTGCCATCTAAATTGCCTCCAGGTCAAGGACTACCTTGGAATCTGTTGAGAGGAAACCTACTCTTGCCGCAGGCCGTTTAGGAGGTCTTGATGTTGCTGGACCAGTTCATCCTCGCCCGTCAGCTTATATATCTGGATCAGGTTCCGGTGGGCATCTATAGCTGACGTACCCGAATCCACCAGATCCAAGCTGTCTTGCAAGGAACGGATGGCATCGCCCGTTCTGGCCAGCTGCTGGAAAGCAACTCCTTGGATGACGAGGGGTGTGCCTGCTGCTTGAGATTCCCCGGCGAGGTCCAAAGACCGGGACACCGCATCCAGGGCGGTCTCAGCGTCCCCTCCCCGCAAAAGCTGAGCTCCATGGAGGTTGTATGCTCTGATGAGGTGCGTCGTCAGAGTTTGGGTTGCCGGTTTATCCCCTTCGAATAACAACAAGCTTGCTTCGAAGCTTGCGATAGCTTGCGGGTGCAAACCCAATTCCAGGTAAGCTGAACCCAGGTCATCATGGGTGGTGTAGGAGCCAGGCAGCATATAGGTCAACTCTTCATGGAGCCTGATAGATTCCGCTCCTTTGCCTTCATAACCCATGAGCCCCAAAACCATCGCTGAGTTGGCCAAGGTCTGTTTTGCTTTGGGGGAATTGGTATTTTCTTCATGCCCCCTCAGGTTGCTAAGATATGCCTCTTCTGCGCACCGGGCAAATGGTTCCGCTTCAGATGGACGTCCTTCAAAGCCGTAACTTGCTTCTAGGGAAAAGAAAGCTGCGCAACTCTGGAATGATGAGCCGGAATCGGCATTATCGGTAGCAAGTTTCCGGTATGTTTCAAAAATGCTGGCAATATTTTGGCGATAGTTGGGGATGTCAGGAGCCTTGGAAACAGCATCGTTCATCAGTTCATAACCAACCTGGACCTCCGACAATTGTACGGGTGATGATGTGACGCCCAGAACAAAGTGGTCCCGGGCCAAGGCCGCGGAACGAGATGCTGAAGCATATTCCAAGCTCCGGTCCCATGTGAGCCATCCAACAAATGCTATCAAGAGAGCTGCCAAGAATGCACCGAGGAACTGAAGGATACCCCATCTTGAACCTGGTCCATCCCTCCGCCTTGCTGGCCTGTCTCTCCTACGGAGGGTGCGGCCCTGTGTTCCTCGTCCCGAAAGACCGGATGGTGGGCCCTGTTGCGGGCCTGCAGCTTGCGCCCTGGGCGCCGGGGCCAGCACTTGGGGAAGGATAACCAACAGCGCCAACAGGACCCAGAAAAATACCAGGTCCGATTCCCTGGCGGTGCCGACCATCATTTCGGTAGCCCGGCCAACCACCGTTCCCAACATGGCAATCAGCAGCCACCGGTGAAGGTCGGAATGCCCGCGCCAGTTGCGCCACAGCTGGCCCAATCCAACAGCCAAGGCGGATAACACAAGGCCCAAAGAAGCAAATAATCCCAAGATGCCTTGTTCCACCCAATGATGGAGAAAGAAATTATGGGCGTGGCTTAGCAGCCCTCCCGAGGGAGTCTCCAGAGGAAAGGTGTATTTGAACATCTCAGGTCCGTAGCCGGTGATGGGACGGATGAAAGAAAGCGGCAGCGGCTCATAGTCGAACCACGGCCGGTACAACGATAGTCTGAGGGCAGCAGACCAGATGTGGGTGCGGTAACTGATTCCCCGGCCGGTTTGGGCGGGAGTTGCCTCTGGGGTTTGCCCTTCTACCAGGACCTCCCCGGAAGAAGGGGTTTCGGTTGGAGTTGGTGGATTAGCAGGACTGAGCTGGAATATAAGAAACAGGATGAGAAGCCCCACCCCAGCCAGGGCTGCCACCCTGCTCAGGCGATGCGCCATGGGCCGGACCTTGGCGACAAAGAACGTTCCGATCAATCCCGCACCTGATACCATCAGGATGATGGGTAGGATGAACGCGGAATTGAGCCAGCTCGACAGGTCCTTAAGGTCCAACCCAGGATTGCTTGGAGGGCCCGGCGTTAGGGTGACCACCAACAGAACGACCAGCAGACCCAAGGCCAGAACAGTTGCGGTTCTGGCGAAGCTGATTGTTCCGACGGCGAAACGGTGCGGAACCATCAGCGCCACCACGCTGACCATTATCAAGATCCCCAGCCAGAAACCAATGATCCTGGCAGCCAGAGCATTGGATAGGCCCAAGCGGCCTACTTGGTCCAAAAATTCCAGCTGCCCAATAAGAAGCATGACATCCAGGACGACGAGAGCGCCCATGATAGCTACCATATCCAATGGAACCCGCCGGCGCTCTTTCCATGAGAAGATCGATTCACCGAGGATTGGCAGGTGTAAAAAGATGAGCAAGCCGTAAGGAGCTCCCAGCAACCAAGAACCCCTGCTGCCGGTCCAGTAAACCGCCAGCATCTGTACAGCCAGGAGAGGCACCCACAGCGCTCCCCATAGAAGAACCTGCTTATGGGACTTGGCCCAGCTATTCAGGACAGCCAACCCCAGCCCAAATACCAGTAGGGCGCTGCCAACGAAGAAGGCTCCTGCAAACACCGGATTGGCCATGGTTGCTGAAACCCGCGTCTGGCCCCCTTCCCCTAGGTCCCAGCGGTCGAATCCGTAGTGCTGCATGATCCCAAAGAGAGCTATCAAGGTGCTGCTGGCTACAAGCACGATGAGCAGATGCCATAGCTGCTGATAGGTTTTCAGGTGGGTGACTACGATGAGGAACAAAAGGAAGTAGGAGAGGGTGGTGTAGGCGGAATAGCCGAATTGTCCAGAAACCTCTCCCCATAAGCTCCGGCCGAAGGATACGGATAACATGGTGGCGAGGATGGCGACCGTGATGTAGAAAACGGCAGCGACAACTATCCAGCGGCTGGGCTCTGCCTCCAGCCAGTTCATAACCTTGCTGGGCAGTTGTTTGATGCTGTATTGCTGATGAAGGCCGCCTTTGAGCAGCCACTCGACGATCCACAGCGCCGTCATCAGCCCAACCAAGGTTCTCAGGGCAACGGTCTTGGGTATTTCCACATAAGAATTGGTTGCTTCAGACAACAGGTAGCCGGGCGGAACGAAGATCAGCGGAACCAACGCAACGGAGATCAGCCACAGTATTTCTATTCCGATTTCCACATATCGGACCGGACCGGCGCTGCTGTCCGTGCGTCCCAGCGCTAGGTGCATTTTGGCTCCAGCCCCAGGAGTTTTTCTAAATTCTTCCCCAAGATCAGATCTTTTTCTTCGTCAGTAAGACCGGTCAATCCCATGATCCAGGAGACGGGCCAGTCGATTCCCATGTCGAAGGGCCAATCGGTGCCCAGCACCACCCGGTCTGCTCCCACCGAATCGATCAAATAGCGCAGCGCGGATTCGCTGTGAGTGAGGCAGTCGTAATAAAAACGGTCCAAGTAGGAGCTGGGAGGGTTGGCCAATGTTGCACGTGCTTCCGAACGTACTTGCCAGCCGCGGTCCATCCGCCCGATTCCGAAGCAGGCGTATCCTCCTCCGTGAGAGAAGCACACCTTCAGGTTGGGGCACGCATCCATAACCCCGCCAAAAACCAGTGCAGCAAAGGTCAATGTACGGTCTGCCAGGTTTCCCACCGTATTGGGCAGATGGTACTTGGTGGTCCGCTGACTGACGATGGTTTCGCCGCTTTGATGAAAGAAGATCAAAGCTCCCAGCCGTTCTGCTGCTTTGAAAAAAGGTAGATAAGCCGGATCATCATAGGTGCGGTCATTGACCTTATCATCGATCATTGCACCTTTAAGACCCAGCGTCGCCACGCTGCGCTCCAGTTCGCTGATTGCTGCCCCAACATCTTGCATGGGCAGGGTGGCCAGTCCTGCGAAGCGGTCCGGCCGCCCATTGACCATCTCGGCGACCTCGTCGTTAGCTTCCTTGGAAGTCGCTGTAGTCACATCAATATCCAGGTGGTAGTTGTACAGCGCGCTATGAGTTGACAGAACCTGTACATCCACGCCCAAAGAATCCATGTCGGCGATGCGCATTTCGGGAGAAAACCGCATCTTTGGAGCGATGGCTGCTCTCTGGGGACCGATGACCAGCATCTCTTGGCCCTTGGCGTTTCGTTCTAGATTGATGGTGTGCCAGTCCGATCCGGAGTCAACCGCTGCAAACAAGGCTTGGGGGGTTGTGTGGGCATGAATATCTACGCTTCGCATTCTTATCCCTCGCCGATTATTATTTAGTATCATACAATGTAGCGCCCAAGAACAATAAGCGACACACAAGCTAAGGAACCTCTGAACAACTCGCCTGAAGCCCGTCATTCCCGCCGCCTGAAGCCCGTCATTCCCATCGCCTGAAGCCCGTCATTCCCGCGAAGGCGGGAATCTCGCCCCTCTGGAGGGACGGGTTTCACGTCCATCCTCCGCATCCAAGGGGACTTATTCAGACTATCCCTAAAGCTCATCAACATCCGTTGAATCAGGGCGCGATCAATGGTATGATTGGGTAGCTGTACAGATACGGCAAATCGCCGGACTCCATATCAATCGCCAGCCCTTCGAAACCAACCCGTCTCTTCCATCTGCTTCAATACCAGTAACAGAAAATGTGTTTTTGTGCTAGCATCCCTATCAATTCGTCAGGATGCACAGGCGCCCCCATCCGTAACTGCTTTACCTTGGGAAGGCCTACACGCACATGGACATAAGTGACTTATGGAAACTTGGTCTCATAGCGGTTTTTCTTGTGCTTTCGGCCTTCTTCTCTGCTTCTGAGACAGCTTTCATATCGTTATCCCGAGTCCGACTTGCTCACTTGGTGAACACGGGGCGACCTGGGGCAGCCAGGGTGGCACGTATGCTCCAGCGCCCGGAGAAGCTTCTGGCGACTGTGCTGCTCAGCAACAACCTCGTCAATACAGCTTTGGCATCCATCGCTACAGCACTTGCGATAAGCCTGATCGACAATGCAGATGTAGCGGTGCTCGTAGCCACCGTCGCGGCCACCTTGCTGCTGCTCGTCTTCGGCGAAACCCTGCCCAAGAACATAGCGTGGAACCGGTCAGAGTCGGTGGCTTTCTGGGTCACCCGGCCCCTTGCGATCATCGGCTGGATCTTGTCACCGGCCGTCCGACTGCTTCAGGGACTAAGTATGATGGTAGGGTACCTTCTTGGCATCAAGCCCAACCGATCATATGTCACCGAAGAAGAAATCAGGACCATGATATCGGTGGGCGCTTTGGCGGGCGCCGTTGAGGCGTCGGAAGCGGAGATGCTTGAAAAGGTGTTTCACTTCGGAGATCGACAGATACAGGAGATTATGACCCCAAGAACCGAAATCGTATTCGTGGAAGAAGACACCACGTTCGAGCAGTTCTTGCAAACCTACAACCAAGAATCCCACACCAGATTTCCCGTCTTCCGGCGGGATATGGAAAACATCATCGGGGTCCTTTCGGTAAAAGATTTGGTCCAATCCATGGCCCGGAAGGAACTACACCTCGATGGCAGCGTTACAACCATCGTGCGTCCGGCCTATTTCGTACCTGAAACCAAGCTTGTGGGTGCGTTGTTCGCCGAGCTGACCCAAGCGGGCCAACAAATGGCGATCATTATAGACCAGTTTGGCGGCGTGGCAGGCTTGGTTACCCTGAAACAGCTTATGGAAGTGGTGGTTGGGCCGGTGGGTGAAGAAGGAGAACCTGCCCAGGAGGAGTTCGATGTCGTTGGCGAAAATATCTTCGAGGTCGATGCCGGCATAGCGATTCAGGAAGCTAATGATGAGATCAACTTGACCTTGCCTGAAGGCAACTACCAGACCTTGGCAGGGTTCATATTATCGCGTCTCGGTCATATTCCCCATGAAGGTGAATACCTGCATTACGGCGACCTTTACCTGGAAGTGCTGGAGATGCGCAGGTTGAAGATCGAACGGGTGCGAATCCACCGCGCCGCGGGACCAGAGTCACCGCCCGAACAGTAGGCCCAGAGTAGGCCCAGGGTAGGCCCACGAAAAATAAGGAACTTCGCAGCTGCTCACGTAGGCCCAGAGCAGGCCCACGAAAGATCAGGAACTTCGCAGCTGCTCACGTAGGCCCAGAGCAGGCCCTATGAGGGCCAATCGTCTCGCCCCCAGCCCTGCAATGACCCACCCTCGGTCCCATCCCCAACCTCCAACCCAATACAAAAATGCGGTCACTCACCAGCTGGCAAGACCACCCGCCGGCTGGGAAGATCACCCACCGGCAGCGCCGGTCACCCGCCGGCTGGGAAGATCACCCGCCGGCTGGGAAGATCACCCGCCGGCTGGGAAGATCACCCACCGGCTGGGAAGATCACCCACCGGCTGGGAAGATCACCCACCAGTTGGCGTTACCGAATTGCGCCTACAATTCCCAACGCAGCACTGCCATCCCAAGCCAGCCCAACGTCACTCCGAATCCCCCCTGTCATTCCGAATTCCCCCTGTCATTTCGAATTCCCCCTCTGTCATTCCGAAACGGAGTGAGGAATCTAAAATGCTCCCTCCGATGGCCTTTCCATTACTACGACAACCCATCGCATGAGCCGACACCTTAGATTCTTCGGAGTGCGCTCCTCAGAATGACAGAGAAGGGGCGTCATTCCGAATCCCCCTACTGTCATTCCGAGTCCCCCTACTGTCATTCCGAACGGAGTGAGGAATCTAAGATGCTTCCTACGATGGCCTGCCCATTACTACGACTAGCTGGCGTGTGAGCCGACATCTTAGATTCTTCGTCGTGCGCTCCTCAGAATGACATTAGTATATTGTCATTCCGAACGGAGTGAGGAATCTAGGATCTCCCTCTGATGGCCGGCTGATTACTACGACTAGCTGGCGTGTGAGCAGGCAGTTTAGATTCTTCGTCGTGCGCTCCTCAGAATGACAGGTAAGGGGGGCATCCCTCAGAATGAGATAAAGGGGCGTCCCTAAGAATGACAGTGAGGGCGCGCCCCGTGGAATGACGACTAGAGAGGCACTCCTCAGAATGACATAAAGGGGCGTCCCTCCGACCCCCCCACTGTAGTTCCGAGTCCCCCACTGTCATTCCGAACGGAGTGAGGAATCTAAAGTCTCCCTCCGATGGCCTGTCCACTACTACGACAACCCATCGCATGAGCAGGCATCTTAGATTCTTCGTCGTGCGCTCCTCAGAATGACAGGTAAGGAGGGCGTCCCTAAGAATGACAGTGAGGGCGCGCGCCGTGGAATGACGACTAGCAGCCTGTCCGAGGATTCGTTCCTGGAGACGAAACACGCCACGCAATAACCTGCTTACAGCAATCTGGACTTAGTCGTGAAGTAATTCGCATCTTTACACTCCACCAATGACGCATATCGTTTAGAACATTGTTTCTCGGACAGACTCCTAGGGAGGCACTCCTCAGAATGACATAAAGGGGCGTCCCTCCGACCCCCCACTGTCGTTCCGAGTCCCCCTCTGTCATTCCGAACGAAGTGAGGACTCTAGTACTGGACCGAATCAGGATTGGCGGGGATAAAGGCGGCGGAGGTTGCGTCTGGCGTCTTGGGCAGCGAACCGCCAGCTAATAGTGGCCCCTGCCGCGTTCCGCTCCGACACGCAGGCTCTGACGGCTCTTTCCAGGTTGTCCTCGTCCGCGTTGCGTCCGCGCAGGCAGGCCCGGGCCAGCACGCTGAACTTGATCTCCGCCATATTCAGCCAGCATCCGTGCTTGGGAGTGGTGGTGGAACTCCAGCCGCTTGGCAATGCGCCGGGCCTCCGGGGCCGGGAAGGTCTCGTAAAGTGAGGCCAAGCGATGGGTGTTCAAGTTGTCCAGAACCAGCGGAATCACCGGGGCATCGGGATATGCGTCATCCACCAGCCAGCGCATCTGGCGGGCAAAGTCCTGCATGGTGCGCCGCTTTGTCATCGCCACGTGGCGTCAGCCCCGGCGGGGATCGCAAGCCAGGAACAGGTTGCGCGTGGCCGCCCTCTGGCATTCGTAGTCCTCACGCCTCGGCCTCCCGGGCTGTGCTGGCAGCGGTTCCCTGACGTCGGCCAGCAACTGGGTGGAGGTCTCGTCAAAACAGACCACCGGCCTCTGCGGGTCATAGGGCTCGGCGTAGAGGTCCAGCACGTCCTCCATGGCCGCCACGAACTCGCCGCCCACCTTGGGGATGCGCCATTGTTGTTTCCGCCACGGCTTGAGCGTGTTTTTTTAGCCGCAGGCGCACCGTCTCGGGAGACAAAGACTCCACCAATCCACCACCTTGCCCGCCAGGGCTCGCATGGTCCAGTGGTCATGGCCATCAGGTGGGCTTCCACCCTGTCGTCCACCTTTCTGGGCCGGTTAACCTGGTTATGGCGCCTCAGCGCCTCGTCGAGTCCTTCCTCGGCATACCGCCGCTTGGTGCGGAACACGGTCCGCTCCGACACGTCCAGAGCGGTGGCCACTTGGGGCGCGGTCCAGCCCTCATCCATCTTGAGCAGGACCCGCGCCCGGGTGATGGCCTGGGCGGAACTCCTGCCAGCCCTGATCATCCTCCTGAGCCGTCCCTTTCCTGTGTTGCCAGCCGGACTCCGTATTTCCCCTGCACCATGACCACCTCACGTCCCACAACCCTTCGTCTATCCCCAAGGCAGCATCCCATCTGGGCTCATGTATTTACTGACAATACCAGCTTGGCCGAATACTAGTAGCATCCATCACCAAGCCCCCAACGCCCCCCCCGCCGTCACCCCGAACGCCCCAAGCTCCCCCCGCCCATGCCCCATGTCATTCCGAGTCCCCACGCCGTCACCCCGAACGCCCCCACTGTCATTCCGAACGGAGTGAGGAATCTAAAATGCCCCCTCCGATGGCCACCCCATTACTACGACAATCCATCGTGTCAGCCAGCACCTTAGATTCTTCGGCGTGCGCGCCTCAGAATGACAGGGGAGAGAGGGCGCGCCTCAGAATGACAAGGGGGAGAGGGCGCGCCTCAGAATGACAGGGGGGAGAGGGCGCGCCTCAGAACGAGATAAAGGGGCGTCCCTCCGACCCCTCGCTGTCATTCCGAGTCCCCTCACTGTCATTCCGAACGGAGTGAGGAATCTAGGATGCTCCCTCTGATGGCCGGCTGATTACTACGACTGGCTGGCGTGTGGGCAGGCATCTTAGATTCTTCGGAGTGCGCGCCTCAGAATGACAGGGAGGGGCGGTCCTCAGAATGACGACGAGGGGGGGTGTCCGTGGAGTGGCGACGAGGGGAGGGGGTGGTCCGTGGAGTGGTGACGAGGGGGGTCCGTGGGGTGGGGACGAGGGGGAGGGCGAGTACCTGCATTTCTGACCAAGCTTGAGCAGTTACATTAGGTCGAAAGTAGCGCCAAGCATGTTAGAATTAACTTGTCTAAAACAGCGGGTAAAACCTGTGATGAACGTAGCTATTCGTCCCATAACCGATGATGATGTGGAAATGGTCACCCTCATCGAGAGGGAAGCATTCCCCACACTATGCCCCCCCACCCCATTGAGACGCGAGATGGGAAACCGGCGGGTGAGATATCTGGTCGCTTGGGAACCTCGACCCGCCGAAGATGCGAACACTCCGAAACGTAGCATAGATGCGCCATCTGACGCATCACCCGTCAGCTTGGTTTTCAATAAGCTGGTAGGTGCAGTTAAAGACCGCCTCGGCTTTCGCAAAGTAGATCCGTCCCCGGAATATGCCATTCTGGGGTTCGTCGGTCTCTGGTTTATGGCGGATGAAGCCCATATAACTGCCATAGCTGTCGAAGAAGCTTCGCGGCGAAAGGGCATTGGAGAGCTTCTGCTAATCGGGTCCATAGATCTGGCAGCACACCTTGAGTCGAGTGTGGTTAGCTTGGAAGCTAGAGTATCCAATCATGCTGCCCGTTCCCTCTATGGGAAGTATGGGTTCGAACATATGGGGATCAGAAAAGCTTACTACACCGATAACCGTGAGGATGCGGTGATCATGACAACGGAACCCATCCAATCATCCAATTATCAAGCTAAATTTCAAGAATTGAAGAAGAACTTCGAACGCCGCTACGGCGAACCGTCCATCATTCTAGCTTAGGTGCGTGCTGTGATACCCATCGGGGTGGTTGGTAGAATTGGTGGGTTTCCGGGATGCCTACTTGACTCCCAAAGGTAAAGCATGTTAACTATTGGTCTGACTGGGGGCATCGGAACCGGAAAGAGCGAGGTCTCTCGCATTCTAAGCAACTTGGGCGCCCAGGTCATAGATGCTGATAAGGTCGGGCACGAAGCTTATAAGCCCGGTTCACCAATCTGGCAAGAGGTGCTGGACGCCTTCGGAGAAGGAATTCTCCGGGCTGATGGAGAGATCGACCGGAAGCAGTTGGGTTCCATCGTCTTCAACGACCCGCAGGCATTGAAAAAGCTAAATGCCATCATGCACCCAAGGATGGCCGACATCATCGGTCAACAGATCGGACAGTTCAGGGAAGAAGGTGTGGAAGCGGTGGTGTTGGAAGCCGCCCTGCTTCTGGAAGCCGGTTGGGATTCGCTGGTAGATGAAATCTGGATCGTCCGTGCTCCTGAAGATAAGGTCGTAGAGCGCCTCAAGCAGCGCGATAAGCTCCCAGGAGGGGAAATCAAAGAGCGGATGCGCTCCCAGTTGGCTTTCGAAGAAGCATCTCCCCGCGCCCAGGTGGTGATACATAATTCGGGGGACTTGGCAGGGCTGCAAAGGGAAGTCAAATCATCTTGGGATGCCCGACTGAAAGGGAAGGTTAAGTAAGGATGGTTAGTGGAGTTGCCACGTACTACAATGAGTACGCGATCGAAGAGTACACCGTGCGATCCGAACCCTTCTACCGGACCTTGGGTGATGAAATTCAACTCTTTGAAGCTGCCTACCACCAACACCTGCCGGTGTTGTTGAAGGGGCCTACCGGCTGTGGAAAAACCCGCTTCATTGAGTATATGGCTTGGCGTCTGACCCGCCCGCTCAACGTCGTTAAGAAGCGTGGCAAATTGGTGGAGCAGGGAGGAGAGCCAGGTAAAATCCCCTTGGTCACCATAGCCTGCCACGAAGACCTGACCGCCAGCGACCTGGTCGGCCGCTACCTGCTGGAAGCGGAGGGGACCCGGTGGATGGATGGTCCTCTGACCAAAGCGGTAAAAGCAGGGGCGATCTGCTACTTGGATGAGATCGTTGAAGCTCGGAAAGACACCACGGTACTGATTCACCCGTTGACCGACCACCGGCGGATGCTGCCCATGGATAAGTTGGGCCAGGTCATAGAAGCCAGTGGCGAGTTCCTGTTGGTTATCTCCTACAACCCCGGCTATCAAAGCGCACTTAAGGACCTGAAGCATAGCACCCGGCAACGCTTCATAGCCATTGAGTTCGATTATCCCCCCAGGGATATCGAAGCTGAGATTATTGAACGAGAAAGCGGCTGTGATACAGAAAATGCACAAGCTCTGGCCAAGCTGGCAGAAAAGGTCCGAAACCTGCGGGAACATGGACTACAGGAAGGCGCCAGCACGCGGCTCCTCATATATGCCGGCAAGATGATCGCCCAAGGTGTGTCTCCTCGCCGGGCGTGTCAGGTGGCTGTGGTTTGGGCATTAACAGACGATCAAGAAGTGCAAAAGAGCGTCGAAGAGGTTGTATCCTCCATATTCGAATAGTGGTCGCACAAAACTGATGCTGAGGACGCACCAAGGAGCGGCACTGGATTTGTCTACCAATATCGCTGATTTGCTTGATCCTGCCCTAGAAGCTCTTCGTAGCGTTCTTTCGAACCGGCCACCCAAGACCAACGACGACGAATCCCTCTCTCCAGCTTCTGTGTTCATCCTCATCTATCTGAAGGACGGGAAGTACTGCCTTCTGCTCAACAAGCGGTCTCAGATGGTGGAACACCATAAGGGAGAGGTTTCATTTCCGGGAGGGGCCAAGGACCCTGAAGATAAGAGCTTCTTGGATGCAGCCCTCCGGGAGTGCCAAGAAGAGATGGGGATCGATCCCCAAGATATTGCCACCTTGGGACAGTCGGATGATGTGGTTACCCGTAGCAGGTTCAGGGTAAAAGTTTTCGTAGGGGCCATACCGTATCCCTATCCCTTCAAACCTAGCGCCATGGAAATCGCAGAGGTGCTGGAGGCGCCTATCAGCCAACTCGTGGACCCGGTCAACCTTCGCGAGGAAGTGCGTTGGTCTGGCGGCAATGCGGTAAAATCGTCCTGCTATGCTTTTGGCGATCATCTGATCTATGGCGCCACCGCACAAATGTTGGACCGGTTTTTGGACCTGATCCCCCAAGAATTAAAAGGCTAGCCGATCGGCAAGGGACATGAGTATGGAAGACGCCTAGGACGGACGAAAAATTGAGTTCTTCATCAAATTCCTCGGACAATACAGCCCGCTCAGAGGTCGAAGCAGACCTTACCAAGCTGCCACCTTCGGTAGTTGAGGAGTTCCGCAAGTCGAGAGCGGAGCTGACCTCTGCCTTTAACGAAGATGAGCTGGTCCTTTGGGCCAAAGAAGGGCTGACAATAGCCAATCAGACGGTGCGGTCTTGGGAAGCAGCCCTTGAGTACTTCAGAGCTGGGCCGGACGTTTCCAAGTCCCTTCCTTTCACCTCATTCATGCAGTGGGCTCGTTGCGGCACATATCTATCGCAAGATTCTCCCACCTTGGCGGTTGCGTATTTCAAAGCTAGTCCTGGGATCGCCGTCAATCTGCGGGCACAGTACATTCCCCGTTGGGCCGGCTTGGGACGCAGCCTCTACAAGGGCACTTGGAAGTCCAGCACATTGGCAGCCAGGTTCTTCGAGGTCAGCCCACGGCTGGTCCGTTACCTGCCCTTCTGGGATGTGGAAGTGTTCTCATCTTTGATGGAAGCACTATCCTATAAGTCCTACGATGTTGCCAGTGAATGCCTGATGCTGGGGCAAGATGTTGTTTCCAATATGGGCAAAGAACGAGAAGCTTTCTTGGCGATGTGTCGCACCTTGACGGAAGGCAACTGGCGCGAGGTCAAAGGATGCATGGAGGTCTCGGACAGGGTGCTCTCGGTAGTTGATGAAAGCCAGCGGAGCCGGTTCCTTCGCCTATCGGAACGGCTGGCAAAAGCCGGTCAGAGGGAGATCCCCGCCTTTCTCTTGGAAGGATCACAATCGCTGAACAGGGTTAGCCAACCTTCCCATCGTTACATCCTCGACCTTTGTGAAAGCCTCTTGGCAACCTCTCCCGATTGTGTTCCTGCGTTCCTGAAGAGCTTGGATTATGTGCTTTCTCGAGTGACGCTGAGTCAACTCGATCTGTGGTTCCAGAAAGGTGTTTCTGTCCTGGAAGAAAACCCCGATGGCGGGCTTGCATATTTCAAGGTGGAATCCAACACTTCCGAAGGAGTCTTGGAAACCCTTTCTTCCAGCTTGGAACTGGACCGTATAAAGGGTGTTATGCGGCTTTATTGCCGGGCTCTTTCAGGTGCTCCCATAGAAATCCTCGATAGCAAAGAGCTGGTACACAAAGGCATCGGCTGGGTATCGGAATCCCATGCTTCCACCGAAGGCACCAAGGTGTTCTTGCCGCCGGTGGTCGATCGGTACCAAGCTAAAGATGAAAACTTTAGCTGGTTCAAGGTGGTAAGCACCCACCAGGTCGCACACATGGAGTTCTTCAGCTTCGATTTCCGGTTTGACCGACCATCCACCCTGTTTGGGAATATAAGGGAAAAATTCGAACTCCTCGCTGTGGCCCAACGAAGCGCCGCCGAGCTTGCGGATGGCGATGGAGCTACTGCTGACGCGGACATCAGCAATCAGGTGTCCGAACAAGGTTACTTGACCGATATGGGCCGGTTCTTCCACCTCTTCGAAGATCGACGGTTGGCTCTTGATCTGTTTACCGAACTGGAAGATGGCAGGCTGGATTACCGTGTTAAGGTCGAATACCCCGGCATTGTGCGCAACTATCAGCGTGTACAGCAGGATGCCTTGGCAGAACGTCCGGCACTTGAAGAGATGCCTTTGCAGGAAGCAATGGTCGAGTTGCTGTTGCGGCTCAGCTTGGGTCAGTTCAAAGGGTTGCCGGTTCCCAAAGCGCATGTTGCCGTTGCGCGTATGATAGCCAAGATACTGAAGCGTCTTTTCGCCGTCAGCGCAACGGTGGAAGACACATCCGAAGCTACCATACGGGCTTACCAGCTGATTTCTCGTTTGCCCAATGAACCTCAGCCCCCTGAAGAGTTCGAATCCCAAGACTTCGATGATACTGATAAATTTTCTGAAGAAGAGCTGCAAGAGCTTCTTCAGCAACTGGAAGGCGGCCAAGGTCAGGGTGGACAAGGAGATACCGAACAGCCCTACGAGTCGCCTCAAGAGGTGGATTTCAGGGGTGACTTCAAGCCGGAGTTGGTCCAGCTACTGAACCGCTTGCGCATGGACCAGAAACAGCAGATGGAAGGGGAACCCCAGCCGATCACCAAAGAGATGCTGGAACAGCTGCTCAAGGATAGCGCCGATCTGGATTTGGATGCGGACGAAGGTTCCCTCCAGTCCAGCATGGGGATGTTTGCCCAGAATATGATGAAGGAGGCAGGAGTCCCGCCGCCTTCTTCTCAGCCGGGCCAAGGATACGGCCCGATGGTGCATGAAGATGAACAAGGCGGCGCACTGGAAACCCGAGAACCCAAAGCCCAAGTGTACGATGAGTGGGATTTCAGGGCTGCCGATTATAAGCCCAAATGGTGCATCGTGCGGGAGAAGAGCATAGAAGAAGGTGATATCACCTTCTTCAACGACACCTTGCGCAACTTTGCATCGCTGACTGCCGATATTCGGCGGCAGTTCGAGATGGTGATTCCCGAAAGCTTCCGCAAGGTTCGCCGGGTCATCGACGGTGAGGACCTGGACTTGGATGCAGCTATTGAAGCCACCATCGATTGGCGTACGGGCAAGACCCCGGAGGATAAGGTGTGGTGGCGGCGAAACAAAATCGAACGGGATGTGGCAGTCGTCTTTTTGCTGGATATGAGCGCGTCGACCGCCGAAGCGATAGATGAGGGACGTCAACCCACCGATGACCGGGATGCTCCCGATGATCCGGTGGAGTACATGATGTGGCTGCGGAGCCGGCGCGAAGGAATGGTCAGACGCCACTACAAACGGATCATCGATCTGGAAAAAGAAAGTACCGCCATCCTTTTGCAAGCCTTGGAAACCATCGGAGATTCCTATGGCATCTACGGGTTTTCAGGTTATGGCAGGGAAAACGTCGAGTACTATGTGATTAAAGATATCGATGAACCGTTCCATGACAAGATTAAACGGCGCATAGATAAGATCACCCCGATGCATGCCACCAGGATGGGCCCGGCGATTCGCCATGCTACATCAAAGCTGATGAACCAAGATGCTAGGACCAAGCTTCTGTTCCTGATCAGCGACGGCCGCCCCCAAGACCGGGGTTATAGCCGCGAGGGTGTGGAAAAAGAGTACGCTGTACATGATACCCACATGGCTTTGGCTGAGGCGAGGCGAAAATCGGTGGTGCCTTTCTGCCTCACCGTGGATAAATCGGGCCATGATTACCTGAAGTCTATGTGCGGCGATATGAATTACGAGGTTCTGGATAACATCTGGAGCCTGCCATCCCGGCTGCCCGTGCTCTACCGTATGCTGACAACCTAGGGGCTACCGCCTCTGAGTTGCCCCCGCCACACATCGTGTGGTACCTGGACCGGAGCTGCTACGCCAGCCAAGCTTCGGGCGGTCGCTCACATTCCGGGCTAATTTGATGTCCCGTTCTGGACCGCCTCAAGAAAACCTTTAAAGCTGGGACTGCGCTGGCCGATGGTTTCAGGGTCCAGTACTTCGGCAATCCCTGATGAAACTTGGGCTGTATAAAGCCGGTTCCGGTTGCGTAGCAACTTCTTAAAGTGCAACTTGGGATTCTCGATACGGTCTGGCTGTGAGGTGTCGATACTCCCCAACGCATCCCCGCCAAGGTAGCGTCTCAACCCCTCGGCGTCGCCAAAGTACCACGCTTCAAGATGCCACTGCGCGTGGGCATATAGAATGCTGTTTACCGTATCGTTGCGTAACCGTTCTTGAAGCCCATTTCTAAATGACGTTAACACCTGCTTGGGGTCTTTACCGTCGACATCTAATAGAACCACTACCTTATCAGGTGGCGGACCGGCGTAAATCGACAATTTTATTAATTTTTCGGCCATCGAGACCGTCAGTTTTCCGTTCCCTGGCGGAATGCTAACGTCAATCTCAATGTCATTGGCCTGTAGATGGGCCACCAGGTGAGGAAGCGCGCGTCGTTCAGTTTCGCCGGATGCTATTACGGTCACACGTTTGGGCACTGGGGTCAGCTCCCGAACCCTTTGGTCTCATAGTATTCACCCAGTCCAAAGTCTGATTGGTCCAGTGCCTCCCGGATCCCAGCCGGATCCTGTTCCTTCACGACGGCGGTCCCTTCGGGTCCCTTGCGTTTCACTACCCGTATCGCAGAGGGGTCATCAACAAAGTCCAACAGCAGCGGCGAATGGGTGGTCACCAAGAACTGCATCCGGTCTCTTGCGTCCAGCAAGTGCAAAACGAAAGAAGAGAGAGCAGATGGGTGGATATAGTTCTCAGGTTCCTCGATGCCGATCAGGTTGGTGTTCTGACTCCCATACAGGGCAGTCATCAACGCCAGCATACGCAATGTGCCGCTGGACACCCCCATCTGGCCCACAGGGAATTGAAGCCCCGGTTCTTCTTGGACAAAATAAAAACGGTCCTCGGTTACTCTGGGTTCGATTCTACTGGGAAGACCGACTATCTCCCGTGTAGCAGTCACTATTCTTTCCAAGTCCTCTGCCGATGATTGGTTTAAGCTATATAGCGTTTCGCCCAGGTTTCTCCCGTAGGGGTCGAGCCGTGGAGAATCAGATCCCCCTGACCAGTCTCGGCGGAGCAGGAACGGACTTGGGTCAAAGAAACCCCATGTGGCAACAAATTCAGCAACATCACGAGCGGGAAAGGACGCGTCTGCAGAGGCGGCGGCCAACGCGCAGCTGGTGGGCGCCTGCTTCATAACGACCCCTGCCTGTTTTTCCCCAGACCACCATACCCCTTCGCCTTTCTCGGCATTGAGAAGTTCTTCGGGTGGATTTGACGGGGAAAGTCTACGGACATGTTCATTGACATGAAAATCGAAGGGTCCGTTCACCAACCTGACCGACCATTCGAACTTGGTATCACCTTCTTCAAGTTGCAGGGCCAACTCGATATCGCTCGCATGAGCTCCCTTCCAGGCAAGATTATAAAAGCCGCCGCGGGAATGGACCGGGTTACGGAAGTCTCGGGTTGCCACCCCTTCTTGGAGGAAGCGAAGGGCGTCGAGTATGGTGCTCTTGCCCGATGCGTTGGCGCCAATAAACAGGTTCAGGTCACCAACTTCTATGCTCACATCACGGAGGCTACGGTATTTTTTGGCGGTAAGCCTCAACAGCTTCATTTATCTTCACGACCTTCTTGAAGAGCTACCTTGCGAACGCTGTTCCTAGCTACATCTTAACAAACTGCTTTCGAGATAGGTAGTCGCCGAATTGACTAAAATATATTGTTATCGAATGGGGCATCGTCGCCTTGGAATCAGGCTCACCATAGGGTGGCACGACGCGATGCTGCTCGAAGAACGTCGGGAACAAATGGGAAGTCCAGGGTCTGGGACCGCACCTGGCCTGCTCATGCTGTGGTCGTCAAAGGGGTGGTCCGAGGCACCGTAGCGCACTGAGCTGGGCCCGATGGCGCGTTATTTGGGAAGGTAGGGTGGATCGGTGATGAGGCGGGTTACCGCTTCCGCCCATTCGGTGGGCACCAAGTACAACAGCTCCTGTGCGGCTGATCCTGCAAACCGGTACAAGCCATCCGGGGTCGCAGCGCCCAGATAGAAGGTGGATGTTTCTCCATCGGCTTCTTCAAGTAGCGTCTTCAGTACTTCCTGTTGACCCACATCCAAACCATATTTCGATGCAACATCTATATCTTGCTTCTGAGCTACGCTTATGAAGGGGTCGCTGAACAGGTCCAGAGCGTCCGCCCACGCTGACGCATCGACGGGAACCATTTCATCTCCAGTGATCCATTCCAGACCTTCTGATGTGTACTGAATGCCCACCCATTCATCGTCTTGGAGTACGTAATCGTACCGTTTATCCTGGCCCCCAGAGCTGACGCTGACGAGGGTCAGATCATCCACGTTGACGGCGAACATGGTCGGAGGATATGGGGGATCGGAAGCCAGCTTGCTTACTGCGTCGCTCCAAGCCGCCGACAAGATGAAGAGCCGGTCGCTGCCAGCCAACCGGGCATACCAGTTCCTTTCATCGGGCGTAGGGTCGCCCAGCTCGAAGCTCAATTCCACCCGTCCCAGTAGGGTGATGGTCACCTCGGTTTGTGGCGGCATCAATCCATAGCTCGGAAGTTCCTGTGCGAGGTCTTGCAGCTTTGCAAGCTCACGGTCCGAACGGGGCCCGCTGAGGAGGAGGGTTGTTGCAGACCATTTTGGCTGGTAGACAGGTGTGTTGTTCCTGTCTTTGATCACCCAGAGGGGAGGATATTCTGCCCCGGTGGCTGGCGCAGCTTCGCCCAAAGCTTCTGCGATCGACGTTTGGTCCGACAGGAGCTCATATTCCACCGTTGTTCCGGCGTGAGATATCTTCAGGCCGGTGATATCATCCTCCGAGACCTTGTATAGCTGGGCTGGCTGCTCCTCGGGGGTTTTGGAACCCAAAGCCAGGGTGATCAGGATTGCGCCGCCCACCATGACAAGGACAGCTAACAGCACCGCAGTAAGCTTATAATTCATGCCCTACACCTGTCGTAGGTTCTCGAAACACATTGCCGGTCCGGGCTGTTGTATGCAATTAACGCCGCCGCCACCACACCAGACCACCAGCGACCGCCATCAGAGTTGGCAGCAGCAGCCAGCCGGAAAACCGCATAAAGTAGCTTTGGTCCTCGTTGACGATCAGTTCTCTAAAGGCGAAGGGTTTTGGCCTTATGCTAGCTATGGAAGTATCTCCTACAAGCCAGTTGACGGAGTTGAGGAAGATATCGCCATTGAAACCACTAAAAAAGTATTGGTTGCTGGCAAAATCGGTATCCCCGAACACAACCAAGGACGCCGGAGTGCTGGGAACAAAATCTTCGGGCAGGTCCACGCCGAGGGGCGCAAAAGCTCTTATAGCCATCGCGGGATAATATGGGCCGTCGTCGGTAGATCCAGAACCGTCGGGTCCGTCGATCAACACGGTGCTGTTGGAGGTGATAGCCAAGGCTACTCCGAATATGTTTGTATCTACCCCTAAAACCAGTTCTGGATCTGGCGATGCAAAAACATCTGGAACGAACACCGTTCCTTCAGCAGGCTTCAAGGGGGCAACGCCCGGATAGATGGTAGACCCAATGGCGCCGGTAAGATTTCCAATGCTCAAGATGCTTTCCAGCGTTGGTTCGGGTATCTGACCGATGTAGCGGTCCGAATTCAGGATCAGAATGGTTTCGTTGCCTGCTACCGATGCTGCCCGGTCGATGATCTGACCGCTTCCTACTGCCACTCCCCACCGAGCAAGGAAGCTTCGGAAGCTTTCAGGGGCGCCTGGGTCGAGGAGGACCAACATATTCCCGCCCTGATCAAGGTACCTGTCCAGAACCTCCCTTTCTTCATCCAGCATATCCTTGCGGGGTCCGGCGATCACCACCATGTTCACCCCGTCACCGGCCATCTCTGCTTCGAAGGCTTCTTTGTCCGAGGTCAAGCTCAGGTCCAACGGCGACGCACCGTAGTTTTCCGCCAAGATTTCGTTGTTGGCGGTGCCAAAGCCTTCCGTTGTTTCCTCCAGATCGTTGATGTTCCGCTCCCCGTGTCCGGTGAGGAAGTAGACCTGTTTTTGTTCTTCCCCGGTGACGATCAGCAGGGCGGTCACAAAATCCTGCTCCAGAAAGCCGGAAGGAGAGACCTGGTGCTGACGCTTGGACTCCATGCTTTCAAAGACGGTGTTGCCGTAGCTTCGTAGCCCGTATTCGCGGGCGACCTCAGGCTCCCTGTCGGGATCGATGAACTCGTAGGAGAAGTTGTTGGCCTTAACTTCGAACTCTTGGAGCATATCTTCGACCTGTTCTTGAAATGCTTCTTCTTCGAAGCTGTTCGGGGGGCCCAGGAACACCTTAGCTTCCACAGGTTCCCTTAAATTGTCCAAGAGCAGCAGGGTCCGGGGGGCTAGGTCGAACTGTTTGGTGGCGGTCACATCAAGACGTTTTGGGTTTTCAAAGGACAAGAAGTTGACGATAGCTGCGATGCCGATGAACACCGCCACCATGATGGCGGTGTTGGTCCCATATCTTCCTGATCGGCTGGCGGCTGCCCTTCCGACCGTCCGGAAGGAGATGATCATGGAAATAGCCAGCAGGAACCCGCCGATGCCCAAGAGCAGATATGAATAGAAGCGGAGATCGGGAATGAACACCAGAAGGACTAACCCCAAAACCAGGCCGGTGACACCACCCAAGCCGAAAGGGGCGCTCAAACCACGGAAGGAGTCAAGGAGGTTTTGAACGCCTGTAAGGATGGTCCCTGACAGCCTTTCTTCGTGTTCTGGAGATCGTTGACTCATAGAAATGTGCCGCCGAACCCGGATCTTATCTCCAACGGCGGCTCTCCAAGGACCTGATCGTGAGGAATAGGAACACAGAGATAACGGTCAGGTAGTACACAATGTTGCTGGTGTCCACGACACCGCGAGAAAAGTCCCCCAGATGCCCGGTTAATCCCAGCTGGGATAGTATGGTCGATGCTGTTCCTTCCACCAACGTAGCAGCTTGGTCTATCACCGACAAGATCAGAAGAATTCCGAACCCCACAACCAAAGAAACGATCTGGTTGTTGGTGAGGGATGATGCCAGCAGCCCGACGGAGAGGGCAGCGGCGCCGTAGAGGATCAGCCCTAGATACCCGGACCAAATTGGGCCTGAATCCGGATTGCCGAACCAGTACAGCAAGATCACGTAATACAACGTCAGACTTAGGGTCGCAACAAAGAAGACGAGGCTTGACAGGAACTTCCCGAGTACCACCTCCCAATCTCTTACCGGCGAGGTCAGGAGCAACTCCAAGGTTCCAAGCTTCTGTTCTTCGGCAAACAACCGCATGGTCATGGCAGGAGCCAAGATGACCAAGATAAAAGCACTGGGGCTGATATATCCGTCAATGCTGGCTTCCGGGAAATCGGAGCTGATGCTGATTCCAAAGAAGAATCCTGTTAAAGACAAGAACACCAAGGCTACGATGTAACCCATGGGACTTGTGAAGTAGGTCTGGATCTCCTTGGAAGCTATGGCGAGGGCAACCCTCATGCCTCCAGCTCCTCGTTGGTGGTCAGTTTGAGAAAGATCTCTTCCAAGCTCATGCTGATCAACTGTATGGTCAGCAGGTTCCATCCGTTGCTGATGACCAACTTTGATATTGTTCCCCGCAAATCCAGCCCGCGCTTTGCTTCTACGGAGTAGGTGCTTCGGGCGTCCGCATCGTGGCCCCCGGCGGATGAAACGGAAACATCCACAACACCCCGTATCTTCCTGAGAGCATTGGAGATCTGCTCTTCAGGTCCGCGAATTTCCACCTGTACCCGTTCCACCCCCTGAAGGCGCTCCGCCAGGTTCTTGGGACTGTCTTCAGCCATGATCTGGCCTTCATGTATGATCACCACCCGCTGGCAGACCATGCTCACTTCAGGCAGGATATGGGTACTCAGGATCACGGTGTGTTCCCTACCGACATCTTGAATCAGCTTTCGGGTTTCCACGACCTGGATCGGATCGATGCCGATGGTAGGTTCATCAAGGACCAGGACCTCAGGTTCGTGGAGGATAGCTTGTGCAATGCCCACCCGCTGACGGAAACCCTTCGACAGCTTGCCAATGATGGTCTTGCGGTAGTCTCCCAAGCGGCACATGCCTATTACATCTCCGCTGCGGGTCCGAATGCGCTTCTGGTTCATGCCGCGGAGGGTGCCCATGAAATTCAGGTAGGACTCCACCGTCATATCGGTGTACAAGGGGACGGTTTCGGGCAGGTATCCCATCTTGCGGCGAACATCCAGAGACCTTTCGACGACATCGTAGCCGGCCATGGTCGCGGTGCCTCGGGTGGGAGGCATAAAGCCGGTGATGATCCGCATGGTGGTGGTTTTACCGGCGGCATTTGGGCCAAGAAATCCCAGGATCTCGCCCTTTTGGACCTCAAAGTTGAGGTCTTCTATGGCTGGATAGTTGCCATAGAACTTTGTCAGGTTCTTGACCTCGATCATCCCAGCCAATAATTGACTCCTCCAGGTCCAAGGATGCATGAATGATTACACAAGAAAAGTAGCCTTCCGGGCGAACATATATTATACTTGAACGCTGCTGTAGCGTATCATCCCAGATGATACCTTACAGGTTCGGGATTTGCCAAGAAGAATAATCCTGAACTTGCAACAGATATGACATTCTGCCGGAGAAAATAGATGCACTTGGTAATTGATGGCTACGGCGGCGACCGCGGGAAGATGTGGGATGAGAGCTTGGTCCGAAACTTCCTCTCGGAATACCCTGCCGTACTGGGTATGACCAAGCTCTGTGAACCCCAGGTATTGACCTACGATGCGCCGAAGGAAGAAGATTCAGGGGTTTCCGGGTTTGTTATCATAGCTGAAAGTCACATCAGCATTCACACCTTCCCCAACAGGGAATATGTCAATGTGGATGTTTTTTCTTGCAAGTCCTTCGACCGTGATAAAGCTTATGCCGATATCATTGCCCTCTTTGAATTTGATTCGGTGAACACCTGGAACATAGACCGAGGCTTGGAATTTCTGGACCCCCAGCCTACAGAGTGTTCCGTCGTTCCTGAGGGGATGCCTGCCAAAGTATCGCCCAGCCAGGTGAGCTGACCGGGCAGATACATTTACCCTACGGTGTCGCCCATGTATAGGAGTAAGCCAGGTTCAGCATGGATGCAGGCTCTACATTTTGGATTCCATCCAACTTTCTTTCCCTTCCTGAAGAACAAAGCAGCTTGGATGCATCCAAGGTTGTGGTCCTGCCTGTCCCCTACGACAGCACAACCTCCTATAGGTCCGGTGCTCGGGATGGCCCCAATGCCATAATCGAAGCATCATATAACCTGGAAGATTATGATCTTGAGCTGGATGTTGATGTCGCACAAATCGGCATACACACAGCTCCCCGCATCGAACCTCAGATGGCCGGGCCGCGTTATATGCTCGACCGGGTACGGGACGTTTCCGCCTCTTTTACAGTGATGGGCAAGCTGATAGCTATGGTCGGCGGCGAGCATTCGCTGACCACCGGGGCGGTGGAGGCCCTATTACCCCACTATCCAGACCTTTCAGTCCTTTACCTGGACGCCCATGGCGACCTGCGAGATGAGTATTTAGGGACCGGCTGGGGCCATGCTTCCGTTGCACGCAGGGTCTCTGAACTGTGCCCCTTGGTCCATGTGGGAGGTAGGAGCTTTTCTCAAGAGGAGATCGATCATATACAAGCAGAAGAGATACCAACCTTCTTCTGGCCGCCCGATGCCCGAAGAGGCGGTAGGCGGCCTGCATCGCCTCTTGGGACAGCAGGGGTTCTGGACCTAGAGGCTGTGGTGGGCCACCTTGGCGACCACGTTTATGTGTCTGTCGATCTTGATGTGTTGGATCCGGGCATAATGGCATCCGTAGGCACTCCTGAGCCTGGCGGGATGGACTGGCATCAAACCATCGCCCTGCTTCGCAAGGTATCAGAGGACCGCAAGATAGTAGGTTTCGATGTAATGGAGCTCAGTCCCCGCCAAGGGCCGGAAGCATGTTCCTACTTGGCTGCGAAGCTGGTTTACAAGCTGATAGCTTATTCGATGAGCTCCCCTGTTGGGGCTTCCTAGATGGGTGCATCAGTAAGCTTCGTAAAGCTCTTTGGAATCCCCATCCGTTTCCACCTCAGCTGGTTTTTGATATTTGGGTTCTTCATCCTTCTTTTCGAAAATCGTTTCGACAATAATCAGTACCAGTGGGGTGCGGTGGAGCGTCTGGTTTCAGCCATCGCCGCCAGCGCCCTTCTGTTCGTGTCGGTCCTTGTCCATGAACTATCCCACAGCTTGGTAGCCCTCCGGCGGGGCCTGCCTGTGAAGAACATCACCCTCTTCTTGTTTGGTGGCGTGTCCCAGATCGGACAAGAAGCGGAACGACCCTCTACCGAATTTGTCATAGCTTTGGTCGGGCCCCTTACGAGCATCGTGCTAGGCTTTATTTTCTTGGGTGTTGCAGTCGGGCTTGGCAGATTCAGCGCCGAAATCTTGGTGATAGCTGAGATGATGTTCTATGCCAACATCGGCTTGGGCCTTTTCAACATGCTGCCCCTGTTCCCCATGGACGGGGGGAGGGTCTTGAGGGCATTCCTTTGGTGGACGACGGGAAGCTTTCGCCGGGCCACCAACCTTGCGTACATAACAAGCCAGGTCCTGGCTACCGTCATGATTGGCGTGGGCATAATACTGGCGGTTTGGATGGATGGCTTCTTGTTGGGTGGGATGTGGTTGGTGGTCTTGGGAGTGTTCCTCCAGATAGTTTCTCTAGGAAGCCGCCAACCCGGTTCATCAGGTTCCTAGAGCCATACCTTTATGCTACAATTGGCTTGACCCGGGCATATTTGCAGTACCGTGAAGAGCGAGGCATTTTGCATGGCACCGACCAAAGGCGTCGTGTATATGGACCATGCCGGAACCACACCCGTCGACCCCCGTGTGGTGGATGCGATGCTTCCATACCTCACAGAGCATTTTGGTAATCCTTCGAGCATCCACACCCTCGGCCAAGAAGCAAAACGGGCCTTGGATAATGCCAGGGAAGTGGTGGCAAAGATACTGGGCTGTCGTTTCAGCGAGGTTGTGTTTACCAGCGGGGGGACCGAATCGGATAATGCAGCCATCAAGGGAGCCGCCGATGCTCTCCAAGCCACGGGCAACCATATCGTCACCTCAAGCGTTGAACACCATGCGGTGCTGCACACCTGCCAGTACCTGGAGAACCACGGGTACGAGGTAACCTATCTACCGGTTGATAAGTATGGCAGTGTAAACCCGGATGACGTGGCAAATGCAATTACCGATCGTACAACGGTTGTTAGCATCATGTATGCCAACAACGAGATTGGCACAATTCAGCCCATTGCGGACATAGCATCTGTAACCAAGGAATACGCTCGCAAGCTGAACAGGACCATTGTGGTCCACACCGATGCGGTCCAAGCCCCGGGGTTCTTGGATTTGGATATCAGGAAACTTGGCGTGGATATGCTGAGCCTCTCAGCCCATAAGTGCTATGGGCCAAGGGGTGTCGGGATCTTGTGTGCGCGCAGGGGAACCCCCTTTCATCCTCAGCAACTGGGAGGGGGCCAAGAACGGGAACGCCGTTCTGGCACAGAAAACGTTGCTGGCATAGTGGGGACTGCCGTTGCACTGGAGACCGCAAATTCCGAACGGGTTTGGGTAGCCAAACATTGTGGGAGCTTGAGAAGCCAGATAGTCGATGGGGTGATGTCCCAGATATCCGGGGTCCGTCTCAACGGACATCCTACCGAGCACTTGCCCAACAGCATCAATTTTTCCTTCGAACAGGTCGATGGCGAGCCGATTCTGCTGGGGTTGGATATGAAAGGCATTGCTGCGTCCAGCGGCAGCGCATGCAGCTCCGGTTCGTTGGAGCCTTCTCATGTTCTCTTGGCTTTGGGTCAATCTGCAGATCTTGCCAGAGGAAGCTTGCGGCTGACCCTCGGTAAATCAAATACCCCTGAAGAAGGGGAGCACGTCCTCACGGTGTTGAAGGACTTGGTCCGCGATTTGAGAGAGATGCCTTCGCTGACGCCAACGGGCAACGGATAAAGAAAGCCGGGACCGGTCATTTTCCCCGGCGCACCTGACCTCATGACGATCTGCACTCAGCCACCTGCTGTTGTGTTGGACCACAAACCCACCAATGTTCGTTACCGGAGCGCCTTTGCGCGCATATCCTCTGGCAGGTATGCTATTTGGGCAAGGCTATGAGCATCGGAAGAATTTTGAATGGCTAAGGATATATGCAGGAAACTGGCGAATCACAAAACATAGACAGGGATACGTCCTCGTCATCCAAAGCGAATCTGGTGGTCGGCGTCATTGTGCTGGGCCTTTTCGTGGGTTTCCTTGTATGGTTTCTGGCCTTCAAGGTCGAATGGGGCAGCGGAAGCTCTCTCCCTTTGGGGACCACCCTGAAGGGGAAAACCCTCATCGTCAGCATCGAAAAGATAAATCGTGTGTCCGAGATTCGGACTCGGGCAAGCACTGGCGATGCAAGCCACGTCTTGATCGCTCCGACGGATCCCAATAACGAACTGGTTACCCTTCAGTTCAATGTGTGGAACGACGAAGCATCGGTGGTTTTTCTCAACATGAAAGGGGATGCCATTGAAGTCCGAGGCTCCCTTCCCGATGATCGTTTCACGATGATAGATATTAGTGCGGTGGACTCTGAAAATGTGCAGCTTATAGCTGGACCGCTACCTGCTCAAGATGACCGCTACAAGGAGGGGTTCCTCACAGGTGTGATCGAACTTCCTCAAGGCAACGGGTTGCTGGGGGGATGGACAGTGTTCGAGGTCCCCAAGGGTATGGAGGTGACAAAGGTCCGTTGGGGGGCGGGGGGAGATGTCATCTTCTTTGAATCTTAGCATGATCCGGCAGCGTTGATCCGGTAGCTGAGATGCCCAGCCCCGTCGTTGGTTCTTCATCCCGTACCCCTCCGCCCATCTGGCGGCGTGTGTTCCACATAATCGCCGGCAGCAGCATCCCGTGTTTGGCCATACTGCTGTCACCGGGCACGATGGTAGTCCTCATGTCGGTCCTTGCCGGATCGGCGTTGGTGGTGGAGGCGGCCCGGCTCAAGCTGCCCAGCTTGAACAAAGCGCTGCTGGTCCGATTCAAGGCTCTGCTAAAAGAGGGCGAAGGGCGGAACATCACAGGGGCTACCTATTTTGCCCTTTCGGCTTTGGCGGCCTTTGTGCTATTCGACGAATCCATCGCGTTGACCGCCCTTCTCTTCTTATCCTTGGGCGATCCTGCTGCTGCATTGGTGGGTAGTCGCGCAGGAGGCATAAGGTTCTATGACAAGTCCCCTTGGGGTACGTTGGCTTTCATCTTGGTAGCTCTAGGTGTGGCTGGCCTGCTGTCCGGGACAGGTGTAGCCCCCAAGCACTGGGCCCTTATCGCCGGCGCTGTGGCGGCTGGTTTGATGGAACTGGTCCCTGCCCCGGTGGACGATAATCTGACCATCCCCTTGGTGTCCGGCGGCATAATGACCGGCATGATCGCCCTCTAGCTCAGTTCATTGGAGCAGCTGTCGCCTGGAGCTAGCTGTCGCCGCCGTCGTACTCTTCCACCTGCGCCCGCTCTCTTTGGAAAGCAACGTATTGGTCCTTGGTCATCGGAGGATTGGACCGTTCAAGTATTTCCTTGGCCTTGATGCCATCGCCTGCTAGAAGATCGATCACCGCCATTGCCATGATCTTGGCGGGGTTTATCACTGCCCGCTCATAGTCATCGATTATGTAGTCTTTACTATGGCCCGGCCCCGATGCGCCGGCTGTGTAGGGATGACACACCGGCATGATCTGACTCAAATCTCCCATATCGGTAGAACCGCCCCTACTGCGATGTTCCGGGACTGTCGTAATCCGGTCCCGACCCAAGAGCAGCGTTGCATTGTTGAACAGCACTTCTTGGAGTATGGGGTCATGCCGGAGTGGCATATAACCGGGGATGTTGATTATCTTAACCTTGGCTCCCACAGCAAGGGCGCCCGCTTTGAAGCACCGGTCCACCGTTGCGTTGTTCTTCACCAGGTCCGCGGTATTGGAAGATCGGACCCGCCACTCCAAGCGAACATCGGCCGGTACGGCGTTGACAGCTTCTCCGCCCTTGTTGATGATGCCATGAATCCGGGCTGTTTCCCGTTCGCGGAAAGTTTCCCGGTTGGCGTGGATCGCCGCCAGGGCCAGGTTTGCTGCGTTCAGCGCATTGATGCCCAGATGAGGAGCAGCCCCTGCATGGGCGCCTTTGCCGGTATATTGGATGAACTTGACCATATGCCCGTTGCTGGTGCCGCCAAAGGAGAACATTCGCTCACCCATATCACTGGCGGTGTGGCACATCATCGCGATATCTACATCGTCGAACTCGCCCAAGCGGATGAGCTCCTGCTTTCCACCCAAGAACTCCAGCTTGCCTTCTTCCTGCAAAGCCAAGCGACTTTCCACTTCAACGAACTCTTCTGCGGGGACTGCAAAGGGCACTATGGAACCCGAAAGATGTTCCAGCACCCCGGAAGCTCCAAGCCCCAAGGTTGCTCCCAACATCATCCCCATCTGGGCATTGTGCCCGCAAGCATGAGCTGCTCCCGTTTCTGGGTTGGCGGAGGGATGCTCGGACACCAGTAGAGAATCCAGCTCTCCCAAGATTGCTACGGTGGGACCGGGACCTGCTTTACCTTCCAGTTTACCTTTGAGCCCGGTAATTGCCAGTCCGCTGCGGAAGGGGACGGACATTTCCTTGAACTTTTGGGTGGCCAGCTGGGATGTCCGGCGCTCGTTGAACCCCGTCTCGGGATGTTCCATGATATCTTTGGCGATGCCGATGATTTCCGATCTATTTTTGTCGATGGTATCGGAGACCATACGCTTCAGAGCTTCGTTATCAGACATTCCTGCTCCTTCGTGCCAAGTGGACCTTCCCGCCATGCCAAGCTGATATCTTTGTCTGCCGTATCACCTCAAGATGGGTTGCCGGTGTACTCGAAAAGCTCATCCTTGGCTTGGCTGCGCATGAAGCTGAGATACTCTTCGGTGGTCATCGCATTGGTGTGAGATGATATGACCTTCCCCGCCTGATTTGCTCCGTTAGACAGCAGGTCAACCACCGTAGAAGCCAAGCATTTGGCGGCGGTAATCACCGCCAGTTCATAATCGTGGATTACATAATCTGCGCCGTGGCCCAAGCCGGTAGCTCCTCCCACATATGGATGAATCACCGGCATTAGCTGGCTCACATCCCCCATGTCGGTGGAGCCGGTGCGGTGATGCACCTGCCCAACGTTGTCTTCTCCCACCAAGTTCTCAGCATTGGAACGGAATAATTGGGCCAGGTTTTGGTCCTGCTGCATGGGAAGATAACCCGGCAAGGTCTGTATGCGCACCTTGGCTCCCACAGCCATCGCACCTGCTCTCAGGGCGCGGTCCACCTTGCGATTGGCGTCAGCAACGGCGGTCAGTGTGCGCCCCCGGACGAAGGTTTCCATACGGACATCGGCGGGAACGGCGCTGACAGCTTCGCCGCCCTTGGTGATGATGGGATGCACCCGGATGGTGTCTTCGTCCTGGAAGGTTTCGCGGTTGGCGTGGATCGCCATCATCGCCAAGGATGCGGCATTGAGAGCATTTATGCCCAGGTGGGGTGCGCCGCCGGCATGGGCGCCACGGCCCAAGAACTGTATCTTTTTGGCTACGATCCCGTTGTTGGTGCCGCTCATGCAGATTTTGCCTTCATCTGCGTTGCTGGTGGTATGGCACATCATCGCTATATCCACATCTTTCATTGCTCCCAAGCGTATGAGCTCAGGCTTTCCACCCAGAAACTCCAGCTTACCCTGCTCCCTCAGGGAGTCACGGTATTCGATCTCAATGTATTCTTCTGCCGGCACAGCGAACAAAACCACCCGGCCGCTGAGGGATGCCAGCACATCTTGGGCCATGAGCCCGATGGTGGCACCGACCAACATTCCGATCTGGCAATGGTGCCCGCAGGCATGGGCTGCCCCGGTGGATGGATCAGCGTGAGGATGGCTGGTGACGATCAGAGAATCCAGCTCTCCCATCAGGGCGACCGTGGGTCCTGGACTGCCCCCCTTCAGCTCTCCCTTGATCCCTGTCAATGCCAGGCCGTCCTGAAAGGGCACTCCCAACTCTGAGAGCTTGGAAGCTATGAGGCTGGATGTTTTTACTTCACGAAACCCCGGTTCGGGGTTTTCGAGGATGGTCTTGGAAACCCTGATTATCTCCTCGGACCGGGAATCAATCTGGTCGAAAATCTGTGATTTAATATCTTCTCTGGAAGGCATGGCACTCCTCCTGATATACGAGGAAGTTACGCTGGGCTGGCGGCATCTTCGGGCTAGGGACGATTGTAGCAAAGACGCAGCCAGTTGAACACCACAACCCTTGAACCAACTTGTCCAGCCTAGGCAAAAAACGCACGCAACCCGCCCCCCGTCATTCCGGGGAGCGCACGACGAAGAATCTAAGGTGCACGCACATCCGATGAGTCGTCGTAGTAACGAACCAGCCATCAAAGGAAGATCTTAGATTCCTCACTCCGTTCGGAATGACATAAAGGGGTTCGGAATGACAGTGAGGGGGCGGTTCGGAATGACAGTGAGGAGGCATTCGGAATAACAGTGAGGGGGCGGTTCGGAATAACAGTGGGGAGGCATTCGGAATGACAGTGAGAGGGGCATTCGGAATGACGATAAAGAGGAGTGCTCCCCCCTGTCATTCCGAGGAGCGCCTCCTTCCCTGTCATTCCGAGGAGCGCACGACGAGGAATCTAAGATGCTCCTCTGATGGCCTGTTGGTTACTAGGACGGGTCATTGTGTGTGGCCGGGATTTTAGATTCCTCACTGCGGTTCGGAATGACAGTGAAGAGGCATTCGGAATAACAGTGAGGGGGCATTCGGAATGACGGCGGGGAGGCATTCGGAATGACGATAAAGAGGGTCGCCTCCTTCGCTGTCATTCCGAGGAGCGCCTCCCCCCTGTCATTCTGAGGAGCGCACCCTCGCTGTCATTGTGAGGAGCGCTCCCTCATTGTCATTCTGAGGCGCCCACGCCGAAGAATCTAAGATGCTCCTCTGATGGCCTGTTTGTTACTACGACGGGCCATTGTGGGTCTCCAGGATTTTAGATTCCTCACTGCGGTTCGGAATGACAGGAGAGGGGCGTTAGGAATAACAGTGAGGGGGGGTCGGAATGACAGCGGAGGGGGCATTCGGAATGACGATAAAGAGGAGTGCCTCCTTCGCTGTCATTCCGAGGAGCGCCTTTCCCTTTGTCATTCCGAGGAGTGCTCCCCCCTGTCATTCCGAGGAGCGCACGACGAGGAATCTAAGATGCTCCTCTGATGGCCTGTTTGTTATCACGACGGGCCATTGTGTGTGGCCGGGATTTTAGATTCCTCACTGCGGTTCGGAATGACAGCGGGGAGGCATTCGGAATGACAGTGAGGGGGCATTCGGAATGACGATAAAGAGGAGTGCCTCCTTCGCTGTCATTCCGAGGAGCACCTTTCCCTTTGTCATTCCGAGGAGCGCCCCCCTATCATTCCGAGGAGCGCACGACGAGGAATCTAAGGTGCTCCTCTGATGGCCTGTTTGTTACTACGACGGGCCATTGTGGGTGGCCGGGATTTTAGATTCCTCACTGCGGTTCGGAATGACAGCGGGGAGGCATTCGGAATGACGATAAAGAGGGTCGCCTCCTTCGCTGTCATTCCGAGGAGTGCCTTCTCCTGTTGTCATTCCGAGGAGCGCACGACGAAGAATCTAAGATGCTCCTCTGATGGCCTGTTTGTTACTACGACGGGCCATTGTGTGTGACCGGGATTGTAGATTCCTCACTGCGGTTCGGAATGACAGGGGATGGGCGTTAGGAATAGCAGTGAGGGGGCATTCGGAATGACAGGGGAGGGGGCATTCGGAATGACGATAAAGAGGAGTGCCTCCCCCTGTCATTCCGAGGAGCGCACGACGAGGAATCTAAGATGCTCCTCTGATGGCCTGTTTGTTATTACGACGGGCCATTGTGGGTGGCCGGGATTTTAGATTCCTCACTGCGGTTCGGAATGACAGTGAGGGGGCGGTTTGGGATGACGGTGGGGGGGTTGGGATGGCCGTAGGGGGTATGGCGCTGCGTTTGGAACGATGCTGTGGGGACGCTCTCAAGATTTAATTCATGGAGACTGAACAGCTACCCTTTGGGTTAGGCGACTTCTTTCGCGGGCTCCGATCTTCTCCGGGATGGGGGCCGTTAAAGGTGCTCTAAGTACGGGGTGTATAATGGGGATAGCTATGAAAGTTGTGATCGCTCCCCAAACTTTCCGAGGAGGATTGCCTGGCGTGGATGCAGCACAAGCCATCCATGAAGGTGTGATCAGCGGTTGGCCTGGGGCGGAAACGGTACAGATCCCGGTATCTGACGGCGGTGACGGCACCTTGGATGCACTGGTCCGAAGCACCGGTGGCGAGCAGTTCACATCCAAGGTCATGGGACCATTGCAGCACCCGGTCGCAGCCATGTGGGGGGTGATGGGAGATGGGGAGACGGCGGTAATAGAAATGTCCAGAGCTTCGGGGCTGACTCTGATACCCCGCAGGCGCCGCAACCCCAAGATCACCACCACATACGGCACCGGAGAGCTCATCAAGGAAACTCTTGAACGCGGATACCGTAAGATCCTGGTCGGCATGGGTGGTAGTGCAACCAATGACGGCGGCGCCGGGATGGCCCAAGCCTTGGGGGTGCGCTTTCTGGATTCCAGCGGAAATGAGCTGGCCCACGGGGGCTCTGCCCTTGCCAAGCTTTCGAAGATCGATACATCCGATATCCACATGCAGGTTTCAGAAGCCAGCATTACCGCTGTCAGCGATGTTACCAATCCACTGTGCGGGCCTGAGGGCGCTTCTGTGGTGTACGGGCCTCAAAAGGGAGCCACAGCCGAGGTTACAGCCGAATTGGACCAAGCACTGGAACATTATGCTTGGGTGATCAGACGTTCCTTGGGGGTGGATGTCAAAGATATCCCCGGCTCCGGCGCTGCAGGGGGGCTGGGGTCGGGACTGATCGCTTTCTTGAATGCTGAGGTCGTATCGGGCGTCGAGATCGTTACTGATGTTCTCAATCTTGCAGAGCATCTGGATGGTGCGGATTTGGTGATCACAGGCGAGGGCCGGGTAGACGGCTCCACGATTTTCGATAAAGCCCCGGTTGGGGTGGCCAAGCTGGCAAAATCCAAGGGCATCCCAGTGATCCTGATGGCGGGCAGCTTGGGCGCTGGCTATGAAAGCGTCTATCAGCATGGGGTCGACGGTGTAGTTGCTCTGCTGGACAGGCCGATGAGGTTCGAAGAAAGCTTGGAACGGACCTATATTCTGTTGCGGGGTGCCGCGGAACGCACGATGCGTCTCCTCAAAGTAGGAGGTCAGCTGCCCGCACCTGAACCGGCGCCCGCACCCAAACTGAAGAATGATGCACTGGTCTGCTGACCTAAGCAGACATTTGGACCTTCACAAAAGCAATGACTTCCCCGGCAATGTACATCGCCCGCTCCCCATCCACTTCATCATAGGCATCCGATGGAATTCCTCCGGGAAGCAGGTGGGGGTAGCGGGTGAGTTCATGGTACTTATCCAGCAGCACGGCCAAGGATTTGATAGCTTCGAACATGCCGTTGAACACCTTGGCATCTTCGCATAGGTCAGCCAAGGAGTGGCCCCACACATCTTCGGCGCCCTGCTGATAAAGAAAAGCCTTTACCGCCTTTTCCCCGGCTTGGTGTCCAAGGAAGCACGTCAGGCTATGCCGCCCGCCCTCATGCAAGAAACCAGCATCAGCCAGGTCCCGTTCAGCTTGGGCTAGCCAACGCTGACCTTCCGTCTTGGGATCAGGCTTCAAAGACCATCTCCCCCTTCTTCAATGAGCTGTGCAGGTGGGGGTAGCGGGTGAGTTCATGGTACTTATCCAGCAGCACGGCCAAGGATTTGATAGCTTCGAACATGCCGTTGAACACCTTGGCATCTTCGCATAGGTCAGCCAAGGAGTGGCCCCACACATCTTCGGTGCCCTGCTGATAAAGAAAAGCCTTTACCGCCTTTCCCCCGGCTTGGTGTCCAAGGAAGCACGTCAGATTATGCCGCCCGCCCTCATGCAAGAAACCGGCGTCAGCCAGGTCCCGTTCAGCTTGGGCTAGCCAACGCTGACCTTCCGCCTTGGGATCAGGCTTCAAAGACCATCTCCCCCTTCTTCAATGAGCTGTGCAGGTGGGGGCTGCTTTCGCGAACATCCAAGAACTCTTCCGGGGTGTACACCATGTAGGTTGTTCCGACGGTGGGCGCCAGATGACTGGTGAAGAAATCCGAGCGGCGGTGGAAGTTACCAGGTATATCCTGCACGATCACCAGTTCAAGGGAGCTTTCAGGCCCCACCCGGTCGGTAGCCAGATCTCCCACCAAGTAAGCTTGCTTGACTCCCAGCGTGGGGAACATCTCCAAGATACGCTTGAGTTCATCTTCCAACATCTGCTTTCGGCGCTTTGCAAACCCGATCCTTGCGGGCATCCTTCATTCCGTCTTTTCTTGGTCTAACATGACCAGATGCACCTCCCGAGGTCCATGAACGCCGATAACCAGCTGTTGTTCTATATCCGCGGTTCGGCTGGGTCCGGTGATGAAGTTGAGATAGCTCCCCATGTTCCGGTCGCCTTGGTAGTAAGCCAGCCGCCTGAACAGAAAGACATCATCCAAGGTTGCCACCACATCGCTGGGCTGGACGATCGCCACGTGGATGGGAGGAGCCAAAGACACCAAGCGGGCAACTCCTTGGCGGGGGATCAGGACCACAGAACCGGTTTCAGCTACAGCATAATCCACGCCCGTAATGCCGACTCCGGCACTGGCAGCACAGCTCCTGAGCTCTTCTTGAGAAACGTCTTCGGTTTTGGCCATTACCGTTACGTGCACACCCTTGGCGCTTAGGGCTGCATCAATGGGCGCCAGATCAAATATCTCTTGTTTTGAACGAACAACCGTCTGGGCTTCCGCTGAGGCGGCAACATTGCATATATAGTCCAATGCCTCTTCGGCTTCTGCTGCCCGGTGTACATTCCAGCCCCTGAGTGCAGCTGTCCGTGCCAGCTGCTCCCACAGATGGGAGCGGCGTTCCTTCAGGTCGACCATCGCTGCTGCTGCCCGCTCTTGGATTCCTTCCACGGTCTCCTCAAGGGGGTCGTATGGTTCGGTAAGGACCCGGGCGGGCTTACCCAAGGACGATTGCACCATATCCAGGAAATCTTCGGCTTTCAGCGGTCCCCTCCATCGCTTTTCTTGTGTGCCGGCCCGACGTTTTTGGCTTTCTTGGAAAGTTCTTTATTCCAGATGTCGGTGAAAGAGGCCTTGGGGATAGCTTTCAAATCCCGGCGATGCGTCCAAGCATCAAAGGGTGGGAAGGGTATCCTCCTGATCCAACCCTTTCGTGATACAGGAAGCTGGATCAAACGACCGATGCGACGGGCTAGGGACATTATCTTGGGACTGCTCATGAGCAGGTAGAACCCACGCCCCGATAGCTTATCTGCGAAGCTAACTTTTCGTTGGCTGCTCTTCTCCCCTTCCATCAGCCGGGAACGCAGGGTGAGGAGCATATGGGGCAGGTTGATTTTCACTGGGCATGCTTCCTTGCATGCTCCACAGAGGGAGGATGCAAAGGGCAGGTCCTTGGCTTCCTTCAGGCCCACGAGCACCGGAGAAATCACTGCTCCAATGGGGCCGGGATAAACCCAGCCGTAAGCATGGCCGCCCACCTTGCGGTAGACGGGGCATATGTTCAGACAAGCGCCACAGCGGATGCAGGAGAGAGACCCCCGCAATTTTGGGTCTTCTAGGAGTTTGGACCTTCCGTTGTTCACGATCACAAGATGAAATTCTTCGGGGCCGTCCTCTTCGGTGGGAGCTTTCGGCCCCGAAATCATCGACACATAGCTGGTAAGCCGCTGGCCCGTAGCTGCACGGGGAAGGAGACGCAGAAAAACCGGCAGGTCTTCCAATGATGGAATCACCTTTTCCATACCTGTCAGAGCTACATGGATGCGAGGCGCCGAGGTACAAAACCGGCCGTTCCCTTCATTGGTGATGATCACCAAGGTGCCCGTCTCAGCCACCAAGAAATTGGCTCCTGAGATACCCATGTCTGCTTGGAACAACGTTTCCCTAAGGGTCTCTCTGGCAGCTGTGGCCAGGTCTTCTATTTCCACGAGGTCGGGTTTCCCGATCTTTTCGGCAAACAGCTCAGAAACATCCTCTTTGGTTTTGTGGATAGCTGGGCCGACTATATGAAAGGGGGTTTCTTCCGCCAGCTGTATGATGTACTCGCCCAGATCGGTCTCCACCGATTCTACGCCCGTAGCTTCTAGGGAGTGGTTCAGCCCCATCTCTTCGGAAACCATCGACTTGCTCTTGGTAACGATGCGGACCCCTCTTGACCGGGCCAGCTCAGCGATTATTTCGTTGGCTTCCTTTGCATCGGCAGCGAAATGGACCTGTCCCCCATTTTCGGTTACACGGTTGTAGAGCATCTCCAAGTAGTAGTCCAGGTTCTCCAAGGTGTGCGCTTTGGTCTGGCGGGCCCTTTCGCGCAGGTCTTCCCAAGCTTCCGTGCCCAGCTCTTCGATAGCTTCCAAGCGGGCGCTGTCGAACCCTCCGCCCGCCTTCTTCAGAGCCGATTGTAGCTGCATGTTGCTCACAGCACGTTTGGAAGCGGGTATGAAATCTTTGGTCTTGACCTCTGCCAAGGTGTTCTCCCTGAGATTTTAGTTTATGCTGCCCGCGGTGGATCAGTGCCCGGCATTGTCCAAGAACTGGGCGAGGTGAACAGGTTCGATGCTGCTGCCCTGCCGGTTGAGGGCGCCCCCGATGTGCATCAAGCAGCTTATATCGCATCCCACCAACGTCGTTGCCCCCGAAGCTTGTAGATTTTCAAGCTTGTTTTCCAGCATCCCTTCGGAGATATGCGGGTACTTCACCGAAAAGGTCCCGCCAAAACCACAGCAGGTTCTGGCTTGGTCTATTTCCACCAACTCAGCTCCAGCCACGTCGCGCAGTAGCTGCACAGGTTCTTCTTCCACCTGCAGTTCTCTGAGGAGATGACAAGATGGGTGATACGCCACCTTTCCGTTGTGCCTCCCCCCAACGTCGGTCACCCCCAGCACCTTCACCAGAAACTCGGAGAGTTCATATGTCCGGTTGCCCAGTGCGACAGCTTGCCGGTGAAGCCCGGGGTCGTCCTCGAATAAAGATGGATAGAACACCCGCATCATGCTGGTGCAGGACCCGGAAGGCACTACGATGTAGGCGTTGTCGTCAGCTTGAATCAATGGTGTGAAGGTGTTCAACACCCGGCGTGCCAACTGCTTGGCATCCTTGGTAAAGCCTGAGTTGAAGACAGCTTGTCCACAGCAGGTCTGGTCTTGGGGGAAATCCACATCGACGCCAAGGCGGCGCAACAGGTTGACGCAGCTTATTCCCACCTCTGGATAGAGGTGCTCCACAAGACAGGTCACATAAAGGAACGCGCGGACCTTCGGCGGATTATCCACCCGAAAACCTCTTCCCGAAATCGTAGCTACAGATTATGGGACTCAGAGTATCAGACACAACACCCGCTGGCAAACATGATCAAGGAACCCTGCAGGTATGATGCGCATATGAACGGCGCCTCCCTCCCTGTCATTCCGAGGAGCGCCTCCCCCTGTCATTCCGAGAGGCCCCTCCTCCCTGTCATTCTGAGGGGCGCCTCCCCCCTGTCATTCTGAGGGGTGCCTCCTCCCTGTCATTCTGAGGGGCGCACCCCCTCTGTCATTCTGAGGGGCGCACCCCCTCTGTCATTCTGAGGGGCGCACCCCCCCTGTCATTCTGAGGGGCGCACCCCGAAGAATCTAAGGAACCTCTGAACAACTCCCCTGAAGACCATCATTCTCGCGAATGCGGGAACCTCGCCCCCCTCTGTAGGGACGGATTTCACGTCCATCCTCCGCATCCAAGGGGACTTATTCAGACCATCTTTAAGGTGTCTCCTCACCCGAAAGACCGTCGTAGTAATGGGCAGGCCATCAGAGGGAGACCTTAGATTCCTCACTCCGTTCGGAATGACAGAGGGGAGTTCGGAATGACTCTCCTCCCTGTCATTCTGAGGGGCGCACCCCCCCTGTCATTCCGAGGAGCGCCTCCCCCCTGTCATTCCGAGGAGCGCCTCCCCCCTGTCATTCCGAGGAGTGCCTCCCCCCTGTCATTCCGAGGAGTGCCTCCCCCCTGTCATTCTGAGGGGCGCACCCCGAAGAATCTGGGGAACCTCTGAACAACTCGCCTGAAGCCCGTCATTCCCGCCGCCTGAAGCCCGTCATTCCCGCGACGGCGGGAACCTCGTCCCTGTGTAGGGACGGGTTTCACGTCCATCCTCCGCATCCAAGGGGGCTTATTCAGACTATCCCTAGGTGCCTCCTCACCCGAAAGACCGTCGTAGTAATGGGCAGGCCATCAGAGGGAGACCTTAGATTCCTCACTCCGTTCGGAATAACAGAGGGAAGTTCGGAGTGACTCTCCTCCCTGTCATTCTGAGGGGCGCACCCCCCCTGTCATTCCGAGGAGCGCCTCCCCCCTGTCATTCCGAGGGGCGCCTCCCCCCTCATTCTGAGACGCACATCCCCCGTCATTCTGAGGGGCGCACCCCGAAGAATCTAAGGAACCTCTGAACAACTCCCCTGAAGCCCGTCATTCCCGTCCCCTGAAGCCCGTCATTCCCGCGAAGGCGGGAACCTCGCCCCTCTGTAGGGACGGGCTTCACGGCCATCCTCCGCATCCAAGGGGACTTATTCAGACTATCCCCAAGGTGCCTCCTCACCCGAAAGACCGTCGTAGTAATGGGCAGGCCATCAGAGGGAGACCTTAGATCCCTCACTCCGTTCGGAATGACAGAGGGAAGTTCGGAATGACTCTCCTCCTGTCATTCTGAGGCGCACCTCCTCCCTGTCGTTCCGAGGAGCGCTCCCCCCTGTCATTCTGAGGGGCGCCTCCCCCGTCATTCTGAGGGGCGTCTCCTCCCTGTCATTCTGAGGGGCGCCTCCCCCCTGTCATTCTGAGACGCGCCTCCCCCCTGTCATTCTGAGGGGCGCACCCCGAAGAATCTAAGGAACCTCTGAACAACTCGCCTAAAGCCCGTCATTCCCGCCGCCTGAAGCTCGTCATTCCCGCGAAGGCGGGAACCTCGCCCCTCTATATAGGTGGTCTAAGGAACCTCTGAACAACTCGCCTGAAGCCCGTCATTCCCGCCCCCTGAAACCCGTCATTCCCGCGAAGGCGGGACCTTCGCCCCTGTGTAGGGATGGGTTTCACGTCCATCCTCTGCATCTAGGGAGACTTATTCAGACTATCCCTAAAACCCGGTTTGCCGGCCATTAGCTGGGTAGTCTGCGGGGAATATTTTGCTTTAGGGCCCGGATGTGGTCGGGAGTGGTCCCGCAGCAGCCCCCCACGACCTGGGAGCCCAAAGCCACCCACTCCTCAGCATATTGAACATATCGTTCCGGCGATGCATGTTCGGCAGAGCTCGTGGAAGGCGCATAGCCTGTCTGGGCCTCGTAGTCTCCGGCATGAGCGTAAGCCGCCAAGGGCAGCATTGTGTGCTTACTCAGCTCTTGCAAGGCGGAGTATGTGTCTCTGGGTGGAGAGTGCATGATGGCGAAAGCTGCAACGTTGTCAGATATGGTTGCACCAACGGCATCGGCGATGGTCTCGCCGCTGTGCCGCCCCAAGAGACCCAGGCACAGCTGGCCCTCGAAGCTTTCACACGAAATGCCGACCACGATGGGAAGCCCAGTACCCGCGGCGGCGGCTGCCGCCGCAGAAGCATCCACGGCGCGAACGAACATCTCCAGCACGATAATGTCCACCCCGCTGTCAGCTAGGGCAGTAGCTTGCTCCGTATATTCCTCAAGTGCAGCATCATAAGAGGGTACCACCTTTGGTTGGTCCTTCGGATCCAAGGAAGACATGGAACCTGCGATGATCACAGACCCTTCCACTCCACAGTTCCTTCTTGCATCTTGGGCTAATGCAACCGCCTTTTTATTGATATCGGCGGTGCGGTCTCCCAGCCCTATCTGCGCCAAGGTGGAGCGGCTGGTGCAGAAGGTGTTGGTGATGATGATTTCAGCCCCCGCACGAATATAATCTTCGTGAATGGCGAGCACCGTATGGGGTTGGTTGATGTTGGGTTCCGCCGACCACGTTGTACTCGGATTGATGGGGGCGCCCCGGCGTCCCAGCTCCGATCCCATACCTCCGTCCATGATGATTATTTCTCCGGCATCCAGCCGTTGTTGAAACAGGGGAGCTAAGGTCATTTCTGATCCTCCGAAGTTTTTCTTTTATGTATCGGGGCGGTCCAACTATGATGCCAACCCCTGCCCTTGACGTCCCATCGGAAACCATTATAATCGAACGAAAAGCGATGGTAAGCTGGCAGTGGGTTTTTGCTGCTCTGTGGAATGCTTACCTCCGGGTCCAGCCAACATCAGTGCTCCTTTTGCCTGTAATTACAATCTCCGAGACCTAGGGTTTCCATAGGGCGATCGGCTCAAGATGTCCGATAGGCGATACAGGGAGGTGAGAGCTTGGCTTTGTCCTACGACTACATTGTTGTCGGCGCCGGATCTGCCGGGGCTATCATCGCTTCCCGGCTCACCGAGGACCCCGACGTATCCGTCCTCCTGCTGGAAGCCGGCCCTGACTACCCGAACATAGACAACCTTCCAGATGAGCTGAAATATGGAAGCTATTCCGCCACTCCTGGGCCGACCCTTCGTTCAAGAGGGGGCCATCCGGTATCCCTTGCATCCAGCCCGCACAACTGGCAGTACATTGCCGCCGCTACTGAAAAAGCCCCCCCGATGCATGTTCCCAGAGGAAAGGTGACCGGCGGTTCCAGCGCTATCAACCGGGCTGGCTATCGCCGGGGTGTGCCCGAAGATTATGATTCTTGGGCGAACGAAGGCAACGATATATGGAGCTACGACCAGTGCCTTCCCTTCTTCAAGAAGCTGGAAGGCGACCCGGATTCGCGGGATGACGCCGGACCCGTGGCTATCCGCCGGTCCAACAAGGAGGAGTGGGACCCAGCCAAGGAAGCATTCTACAACGCATGTCTGCAAGCTGGGTTCCAGGATTGTCCGGTTCCGAGCGAGCCCTACTCCACCGGAGTTGGTCCCAGTTCCACCAACACAAGGGAAGGGGTGCGCTACAGCACAGCAATAACCCACCTGTCCCAGTCCCGCCACCGCCTCAACCTGACCCTCAGGTCCGACTGCCGGGCTCACAAAGTTCTCTTCGACGGCAAGCGGGCCGTTGGAGTGGAAGCTGAAAGCGGCGGTGAGACCTTCTCCGTATTTGGCCGGGAGATCATCCTTAGCGCCGGAGCTGTGATATCGCCCCAGTTGCTTTTGCTTTCGGGAATCGGACCTGCGCGGCAGTTGGAGAGCTTCGGCATACCTGTGATCCTTGATCTGCCGGGGGTTGGGCAACACCTCAAAGACCATCCCAAGCTATACAGCAGCTGGACGAACAAGCCCGGAGTCAGCCTGAAAGCTTCGGGCGGCATCCAGCTACGGTATACCGCAACGGGGTCCGACTTCCGCAACGATGTTATGATTAACGTAACCTCCGTTGCGGGCCGTCGTATCAATCCGGCGACGGGGGAACACATCGGGCGGGACAACAAAGATACCGGGCCCATCGGTACGGATCTGGTGGTGGGTCTGATGCGGCCGGTCGGTGCAGGACACCTCTACCTAACATCAGCCGACCCCTCCGTTCAGCCTGCTATGAACTACAATTTCCTGTCCGACCCCTTCGACCTACAGCGTGCTCGTGAAGCGGTACGTCTTTGTATCAAGCTGGCTGAATATGAGGATTTCAAGGATGTTCTGGATGAACGAATAGAACCTACGGACGATGACCTAGCATCCGACGATGCACTGGATAATTGGATAATGCGGGAGGTGGGCACATACTCGCACATTTCCGGCACCTGCAAGATGGGCCCGGAGTCGGACCCGTTGGCTGTGGTGGACCAGTATGGCCGGGTACGGGGCGCAGAAGGGCTGCGTGTGGCGGATGCTTCCATCATGCCCGACCTGGTCCGGGCTGCAATAAATCCCACTGTGATGATGGCTGGTGAGCGGATAGCGGAACTGATCAAAGAAGTCAGAGGGACAACATCGGTATAAAACGAGGAGGGTCATTATGGTTGATACCAACCTGGAGTTCATCATAGACGGCGACGGACATATCATGGAGGACAATGCTGCTATCGCCAAGCATATGCCGACCTACTACGGACAGCCCGGAGCACTGGATTTAAGGGCCATGTTCCCGCCCATAGACCATCTGCACACCGCCCACTTCTCAACCACCATCGGCAGGGAGGTTCGGGGGAACGCCCAGGTCGGACCTGATGAATGGATCCGTTTTCTGGAAGATGTAGGCATCAATTCAACGGTCCTCTATCCCAGCGGAGGCTTGGGCTATGGGAAGGTGGTCAACCGGGACTATGCGATAGCGGTCTGCAAAGCCTATAACAACTGGTTATATGAGACATATCTGCAAAAGAGCGACCGCTTCAAGGGTGTGGCCCTGATCCCGATGCAGGAGCCTGAAGCAGCAGCAGAAGAGCTGCGCCGGGCAGTTAACGATCTGGGTATGGTTGGCACGATGCTTCCATCCCGGGGTCTTGCGCTGCACCTGGGAGCCAAGGAGTATTGGCCCGTCTATGCAGAAGCTGAGCGTCTGAATGTTGCCATTGCGATACACGGCGGATGCCATGACGGTATGGGGATGGACCATATCAACGTCTTCGAGCCGGTGGTTGCCCTTGGACACTCCTTTGGCATTATGATCGCCTTTGGAGCAATGATGTACAACGGCATCTTCGACCGGTTCCCCAACATCAGGGTTGCTTTCTTGGAAGGCGGCGTGGGTTGGCTGCCCTTCTGTATCGAACGGTTCGAGCGGATGCACGAAACCCGCAAGGAAATTCCGGTTCGCAAAGATGAACTTCTGGGACCCGCGGATGATGAGAAGATCATCGACTACATCCGGAAGCACGTAAAAGCCCGGCGAATCTTTATCGGCTGCGAAGGCCACGAGCCCACCCTGGCTAATGCTGTGGAAGCGGTTGGGAACGAACCCTTCTTCTTTTCTTCCGACTTCCCCCATGAGGTCGACGAAAAGTTCTGCCGCCATGAAATATCGGAAATCCGCGAGCAGGAAGGGCTTTCCGACACCGACAAAGAAGCGATCCTCCACAGAAACGCCGCGGCCTTCTACAACCTGACCATCAACTGATCCAGCTCAGTGGAACGAAGCCCGTCTGCTTTGTCTAGCGGAACTGTCGCTAGCTGGCAAACTGTGCTTTTTCCACCTTGGCCCAAGAATCTCGTAGAGCTACGGTCTGGTTGAATACCAGCTTTTCCGATGTGGAATCCACCGAATCTACGCAAAAGTAACCTTGGCGCTCGAACTGGTACTTGGAGCAGGGAGGTGCACCAGCCAAGCTGGATTCCACCCGGCATCCGGTCAGGACCTGGAGGGATTCAGGGTTCAGGTAGCTGGTGAAGTCGGCCCCTTCTTCCTCCTTGCCGGGGTCGGGGTGCAGGAACAGCCGGTCATACAACCTGACTTCCGCTTCCACCGAGTCGGACGCTGAAACCCAGTGGATGGTTCCCCGCACTTTCCGACCATCCGCTGCTGACCCTCCCCGGGTTTCGGGGTCGTAGGTGCAGTGCACCTCCATAACCTGCCCTGTCGAAGGGTCCTTGACCACGTCCACGCAGGTGACGAAGTAGGCGTACCTCAACCTCACTTCTGCGCCGGGGGCAAGGCGGAAGTAACCCTTGGGCGGCTCTTCCCGGAAATCGTCCTGCTCTATGTACAGCTCCTTGGTAAACCGCACAGACCTGGTTCCCATCGAAGGATCTTCGGGGTTGTTGATTGCTTCGAACTCTTCGACCTGGTCATCGGGATAATTGTCGATGATCACCTTGAGGGGGCGAAGCACACCCATTACCCGGGGCGATTTTTGGTTCAGGTCTTCCCGGATGCTGTGTTCCAACTGGGCGATCTCGACGATATTGCCCCGCTTGGTAACACCTATCAGATCGCAGAAGCTGCGGATAGCTTCCGGTGTATAACCCCGCCGTCGGAGGCCGCTGAGGGTGGGCATACGAGGGTCGTCCCATCCGTTGACATAACCTTTGGCGACCAGCTCCAGCAGCCTGCGCTTGCTCAAGACCGTATAGCTAAGATTTAGCCGGGCGAACTCGATTTGCTGGGGATGGGGTTCCGCATTGAGCGCATCCAATACCCAATCGTACACCGCCCTGTTGTTTTCGAACTCCAAGGTGCACAGTGAGTGGGTCACCCCTTCTATGGAATCCGAAAGGCAGTGGGCGTAATCGTAGGTCGGATATATGCGCCAGCTGGCGCCGGTCCTGTGGTGCTCCGCATGGCGGATGCGGTAGAGGGTTGGGTCCCGCATGATAACCTTTGGCGATGCCATGTCGATCTTGGCCCGCAGAACATGAGTGCCATCGGCGAACTCCCCGGCCCGCATTCGACGAAACAGGTCGAGATTTTCTTCGATGGAACGGGTGCGGTAGGGGCTGTCTTGCCCCACCTCCGTCAGGGTGCCCCGGTATTGTCTTATCTCATCTTGGGAGAGGCTGTCCACATAAGCATTGCCTTCTTGTATGAGCTGGAGAGCATACTGAAATAGCTGCTCCTGATAGTCCGATGCGAAATAAGGTCCATCGACCCAATCGAAGCCCAGCCACCGGACATCTGCTTCGATAGCATCGACGTATTCCGTATCTTCCTTGGCGGGGTTGGTGTCATCGAATCGCAGGTTGCATTTGCCCCCCATCTCCAGTGCGACGCCGAAGTTGAGGCAGATGGACTTGGCATGTCCTATGTGCAGATAGCCGTTGGGTTCCGGAGGAAAACGGGTTATGACCCGGCCGCCGTGCAAGTTGTTCTTCAGGTCTTCAGCAACTATGCTCCGAATGAAGTCGGTAGATGCTTGGGGCTTCGTTGTGCTCATCCGGATGGCTCCAAAAAAGGCAGCTCTGGGGAGGTCCTTAGCGAAATCTCGGCATAACCTTATCTGCCAGAAGCTGAATCGTGTTGACTACCTTATCGTAAGGGATCTGCCCGCCGTAGTTGACTTCCATCAAGATGCCGCTCAGTCCCAGTCGATCATCGAATTCATGGATGCGGTCAACAACCGCTTCCGGGGTGCCATAGATGCACCGTGCCTTGAGGATTTCGGAGTAGGGAACGTCAGCCACTTTCTTGAGCCTGTCGATCACCTCTTGATTGGCGGCAGTGGCAATAAGCTCGTTGACCCGATAGGCGATGCCGCGCATGGTGCTAGCTTCAGGCGCCGAATAAGCTTCATCAGCAGATTCTGAGATGAAGGCGGGCGCCCGAAGCATCACATCGCCCGAGCCGGGATGCCCCGCTGCTTGCCAAGCATCCCGGTATTGGGAAACCCGCTCCTCCAGCTGGGGCAGCGGTGTGTTGGACATCACGAATATGGGATAGCCCAGCTCGCCCATCTGGGAGTAAGAATCTTCACTGGCAATAGCCACCCGGAAGGGAGGATAGGGCTTTTGGTATGGCTTGGGGACCACGGACACACCCTCGATGTTGAAGTGCTCTCCATGGTGGGAAACCCCATCGCAGGTCCAAGCCTTCAAAATAACATCCAAGCTTTCGTAGAACCGGGTCCTGCTCTCTGAATAATTAACGCCGAAAGCATCGTAGAACTTGGTGCTGCCGCTTCTGCCAATCCCAAAGTTGAACCTGCCCTTGCTGATCTGGTCCATGGTTGCCACTTCTTCAGCAACCCGCAGCGGGTTGAACAAGGGCAGCACCTGGACCGCCAAGCCTATGCGGATGTTACTGGTACGGGCTGCGACCGCACTGCCGATGATAAGGGGGGCGGAAGACACGGAACGATCGGGGCTGAAGTGGTATTCAGCCAGCCACACCGAATCTATGCCCGCTTGGTCGGCCAGTTCAACCTGGGAAAAGGCTTCATCGAAAGCTTCGGGTTCGACCATACCCTGCCGCACCGGATAGTCAGTGAAGATGCCAAAATCCATTTTGTCCCCCTTATGGACATCTGCAGATGTTATCTAGATCAGCGCTGCACTTTCGAAGCGAGCTTTCCACAACGGCAGAGCTTCGGCGTTGTAAATATGACTGGGCGCCTCTCCTCGCAGGGCTTGGAGGGCTGATTCCGTAGCCCAGCTGATGCCTTGAGACAACCCTGCTCCCGCATTGCCTGAGATCATATGGGGAGATAGCATCACCTTATCACCCAGTGCCTTTAGCTGGTTGTCGGAAGCTACGGGCTCTTCTTCGAATACATCCACCACAGCTGCCTGAATCAGATCGCTTTCTAGGGCGCGAATCAAGCTTGCTTCATCCACCACCGAACCACGGGAGGTGTTGATCAGCACCGCACTGGGCTTCATCATGCGAAACTCCGGGTCCCCGATTATGTGCCAGGTTTCCCGAGTGAGCGTCACATGAAGGGTCAGCACATCCGATTCTGCCAACAGGGTGGGGAGGTCTACCGAAACGGTGCCATGTTCTTCGAACTTTTCTTCAGGAACATAAGGGTCGCAGGCAAGGATGCGTATGTCCCAAGGCTTCATCAGGTCCGATACCCGGCTGCCTACCCTGCCCAACCCCAAGACCCCCAAGGTGATTCCCGGATAGCCATCTTCTTCCCTGAAACCCACGTAGGTCCCCGATAAGGAGTCATTCCTCCAGCCGCCTGCTTTGACGTGCCTATCTTTTTCGCGGACCTTCTTGAGCACACCCAACAGGGCGGTAACAGTCCCTTCCGCCACACCGCCCCAATTGGCTTGGGTGGGCGCATGTGTCACCAGTATGCCCAGCTCGGTAGCAGCATCCACATCCACATCATCGACGCCGATGGTGTATTTAGCTACTATTCGGAGGGTTTCTGAGCTCAGGAGCACCTTCCGGGAGATGGGTGCGTTCCGGTTGGACCTGCTCATGAGCGCATCACAGTCGGCAGCGACGCGGGCTATAGCGTCACTGTGGTCCATCGCAGGTTCCAACCAAGCAGGGTCTCCGATAATCAACTCGCAGCCATTATCTTCCAGCTTGGCGTAGTTCTCGCCGATGATTTCGACTGGGGCGGGCACTGTGACCAAGATCCTGGGCTTTGTCATCTGAGGAGATCTCCCGACGTCGACGTTAGCTGTCTGCTCGGGCTTGTATGAAATTGGTGACGGCAGCATGGAAGGCTTCGGGCTGTTCTCGAAAAACCGAGTGCCCCGACTGGTTGATGATGCACATCTCAGAGTCCGCAACGGAGGACATGATGAGCTGCATACAAGGAATTCCGCACCTTTCCATGGTGGCTGAAGGATCGTTGTAAGCCCAGATGACCAAGGTGGGGGCCTTGATGCCACCGGCAACGATCCACTCCTGCGTTTCTTTTTGCTTGGCAACCAGGTCCGTCTTGAACTGGTCCAAGAGGCCCGCGTTCATCTTGGCATTGATTTCTGCGGTCTTGGGCATTCCCTTGATCTCAAGGCAAACATCCAGGTAGTCGTCGGTGATGTGGTCGCCCGAGAAGGAGTTGGATGTGATGCGATGGCGCATACTTTCTCTGGGATCGGGGATCTGTGCTGCCAGCCGGGCCCACTCATCGTAGATGGGATTGGGCGGGGTCATCAGCGTCGAACTGTCTATGATTATGAGGGTTTTAACAACCTCCGGGTGTTCCAAAGCCAAGCGGGCCACCGCATATCCGCCCCTGGAGTGGCCGGCTATATGGGCGCTATCTATTCCCACAGCCTGCATAAAATCGTACATGTGCTGTACGTTGGCGCCGATGACATATTCTTCGTCGGAGAGGGGATTGTCGGAGAAACCCATCCCGATCTTATCGTAGGCGAAGGTGTGGAATGAGCGGGATAGGACATCGACGTTCATCTCCCAGTCGTCAGCGCTGCTGTGGGACCCGAAGTTGCCGCCGTGGACCAGTACCAGCGGTTCCCCTTCACCTGCTTCGAAGTAGCGGGTCTTGATGCCCTTTACATCGACATACTTGGCGTTCTTCAAGATGCACCTCTCTCTGGACGAAAGCACTCTTTATAGGCGTCAATCAACATGCCAGCTGTTCCGTAGCAGCTTGTGTCTGAGGAGGATTGTAGTAACTACGTTAACAAGTGTCAAACACCTTGGGCGGGCTTTTCAAGAAAACCCACCCAAGGTGCTTCTATTGTCTATAGGCGGGCGCCGAGGTACGAGGTTGCTCTAACCTTGGGCTGCGATAACGGTGATCTCCACCAGCATATCGTCACGGACCAAATCCGCTTTGACCGTGGTCCGGGTGGGTGGATCGACGGGGAAAAACTTCCGGTATTCTTCGTTGTATGCTTCAAAGACGCTGACATCTTTCAGGAAAGTGGTGACCGAAACAGCATTGGCCAAGGATGTGCCGGCGTCCTTCAAGATGGTGTCGATGGTCTCCAGACAGGTGCGCACCTGCACTCGGATATCGGGGTCCTGGGTGCCGTCGGCTTTTCTGGGCGCCGGGGTCCCTGAAACAAACACAAGACCTGCGGATTTGATGGCTCGGACGGCAGGTATTCCTGGGGCCGGTAGGCTGTCAACCTTTACAACGGTTCGATCGGGCATAATATCTCCTTTCATTTTTGGAAGGGCCCTGTATTGGGCTCCTTCTTGGCATCGCTATGAGATTATGAGCTTTGGCGTAGCATGGCAGCGATCAGGAATTATCTTCGACCAAGTAACCAACGCCGCTGCCCACGGTTCGGGCGGGCCACTTCCCCGCTTCGATGGATGTTACAAAATCCAGCACCGCCCGGTTGAACATATCAGGTTCTTCCAAGTTCAGCGCATGGCCCGTTTGGGGCATAACCATGAGGCCGGACCGGGGGATGCGCCTCTTCATCAGCAAAGACGGCTCCAAGCTGGGGTCATCTTCATCGCCGACCAGTATCAGGGTGGGCGTCTGAAGCTCCCGCATCCCCTGCTCCAGATCGTACACCGTGGGGCGGCGCCCCTGCACTCCCCGGAAGGTGAGGGCCGACCCCAACGCCGAATGTTGGTCGAATCGCTGGGCGAATTTAGCCCAACCCTTGGGGTCCTTGCGGATTAGCTGGACCCGGCTGGGGCCTTTTGTATAATCCCCGAAAGCTGCCATACCCCCGGCTTCGATTTGGTCGGCGAACCCCAATGCTTGACGTCGAAATGCTTCCCGGTTGGTGGAGCCGTATCCCGCTCCTGATACCACCAATCCCTTTGCCCGGTCGGGATGCAGGATGCCGAAATGGAGGGAAACATTGCCGCCCATGGACAGCCCCACGATGTAGGCGTCGGGGATTTCCAAAGCATCCAACAAGCCCCGCAGGTCATCCACATGCTGTTCTTGAGAATAATCTTCGACATCCGTCGGCACATCGGAGGGAGGATACCCGCGGGCATTGTAGGTGATGACCTGGTAGCGGCGGGAAAAGAAGCTCACTTGAGGGTTCCAGCTCTCGTAGCTTCCGGCGTACTCGTGGCAAAAGACCATGGGGTAGCCTTCTCCGTTGGTCTCATAGTACAGGTCGATCCCGTTGACTCTTGCTTTGGGCAACTTACCTCCCGTGGACTGCCGACCATATATTGCATATTACACAGGCAGCAGGCGGCGGATATCCGAGTTAAAGGCAGCCGGACCGGTGTGTCCTCCGAAGAAGCTCCCCGGATGAAGGACACTGACATGGTAGCTGCCCCCTTTGGGTGTGTCAACAAAGGCATAAATAGGGTAACCGTTCAGTACCAATGTACCCTTCTTATGGACATTGGGTTCCCGGACTTCGAAAAACAGCGGTCAAGCGGCGCGACAGCGGCTGCTGCATCTTTCCACTTGGCAAATGTTCAGACATCATGGGATATGCAGATAGTCGCTCTCCCCTCCCCGTCATTTTGCGGAGCTCCCCTCCTTTGTCATTCTGCGGGGTGCCCCCTCCCCGTCATTCTGCGGGGTGCCCCCTCCCCGTCATTCTGCGGGGTGCCCCCTCCCCGTCATTCTGCGGGGTGCCCCCTCCCCGTCATTCTGAGGAGCGCCCCCTCTCCGTCATTCTGAGGAGCGCCCCCTCTCCGTCATTCTGAGGAGCGCACGACGAAGAATCTAAGGTGCTTGGACACACGTCGGGTCGTCGGAGGAATGAACCAGCCATCAAAGGGAGACCTTAGATTCCTCGCTTCACTCGGAATGACAGTAGGGGGTGTTCGGGATGACGACGAGGGGTTGGGGATGACGACGAGGGGTTGGGAATGACAACGAGGGGTTGGGGATGACGACGAGGGGTTGGGAATGACAACGAGGGGTTGGGGATGACGGCGAGGGGTTGGGAATGACGGCGAGGGGTTGGGAATGACAATCTGAGGAGCGCCCCTCCCCCCCGTCATTCTGCGGGGTGACCCCTCCCCGTCATTCTGCGGGGTGCCCCCTCCCCGTCATTCTGCGGGGTGCCCCCTCCCCGTCATTCTGAGGAGCGCCCCCTCTCCGTCATTCTGAGGAGCGCCCCCTCTCCGTCATTCTGAGGAGCGCACGACGAAGAATCTAAGGTGCCTGGACACACGTTGGGTCGTCGGAGGAATGAACCAGCCATCAAAGGGAGACCTTAGATTCCTCGCTTCACTCGGAATGACAGTAGTGGGTGTTCGGGATGACGACGAGGGGTTGGGGATGACGACGAGGGGTTGGGAATGACAATCTGAGGAGCGCCCCGTCCCCCCGTCATTCTGCGGGGTGACCCCTCCCCGTCATTCTGCGGGGTGACCCCTCCCCGTCATTCTGAGGAGCGCACGACGAAGAATCTAAGGTGCTTGGACACACGTCGGGTCGTCGGAGGAATGAACCAGCCATCAAAGGGAGACCTTAGATTCCTCGCTTCACTCGGAATGACAGTAGGGGTTGGGAATGACGACGAGGGGTTGGGAATGACGACGAGGGGTTGGGGATGACGACGAGGGATTGGGAATGACAATCTGAGGAGCACCCCTCACCCCCGTCATTCTGCGGGGTGCCCCCTCCCCGTCATTCTGCGGAGCGCACGACGAAGAATCTAAGGTGCTTGAACACACGTCGGGTCGTTGGAGGAATGAACCAGCCATCAGAGGGAGACGTTAGATTCCTCGCTTCACTCGGAATGACAGAGGGGGAACTCGGAATGACAGAGGGGGAACTCGGAATGACAGTAGGGGGCGTCCGGAATGACAGTGGGGGGCTTCGGAATGGCAGTGGGGCCGTTCGGGATGACAGTGGGATGGGGGAGATGAAGATGGCACGATAATGAAAAGGCTTTGGGTTTGCCTAGGAGTCTGTCCGAGAAACAATGTTCTAAACGATATGCGTCATTAGTGGAGTGTAAAGATGCTAATTCCTCCACGACAAAGTCCAGATTGCTGTAAGCAGGTTATTGCGTGGCGTTTTTCGTCTCCAGAAACGAATCCTCGGACAGACTCCTAGGGCATCGTGGGGGAGGGGAGGGTGTTTGTGCTAGACTTTAGCGGGCACTTGGGGAGGGCTTTTTGACCGATCATATCGATTATGGCGATGCCAAGTATGCTAAGGCGGCCGCTGAAATTCTCAGGCGACATTACGAGACTGGGACTGAAGCCGATATCACCAGTGCGGTCCGTAATTTTCTGGTCTTGACCAACCTGGCATCCTCAGAAGAGATCAAGGAAGAAAATCCGCCTTCGAACACTTCCCGTAGTGCGGTCGACCTGACAGCCCACGACACATTCGTCGAGATGAAGCGGCGCATCGGGAACGGTCCAAACCCCAACCCGGAGTATGTCGCGCAGCTGGATGATTATCTGGCCCAGTCCCAAACATCCGGCAAAGGAGTCCGCATGGGCGTCCTCACCGACGGCAAGCATTGGCTTCTGCGCTGGCCGGAAGCAGGACAGCCCAAGACGACCCTTCCTTATGCCTTCACGCTAGAAAACGCTGACCGCTGGCCCGCCCTCTATGAGTGGCTGCGGGCCCGGGCGTTGGTCTCCTTGGAACATGTCATACCTGACCGCGATGCTGTCAAGGACCACTTCGGCCCCAACAGCCCATCCTACCAGCGGGATATAGATGCGCTGACTGCACTATACCGGGACTATGCCAGCTATGAGACCATCAAGGTCAAGCGCCGCCTATGGCATGACCTTCTCCGCACAGCACTGGGCGAGATTGCCCGCAGCCCTGAGGAGATGGACGACCTGTTCGTCCGCCACACCTATCTGACGGCGGTCATCGGTATGGTGGTGCAGGCATCCTTCGGCATCGACATCCGCCAGATGGCTGCCACCGACCCTGCCGATCTGCTCCACGGCCGCGAGTTTCGCAGCAAGACGGGTCTCCAAGGCGTGGTGGAGTCGGACTTCTTTGCATGGCCCACGGAGGTCGGCGGCCTGACCCTGCTCAAGACCATAGCCCACCGGGCAGCCAGGTTCGACTGGCAGCACGCCCCTACCGATATCGCCGCCATCCTCTATGAAACGGTCATCCCGCCCGAAGAGCGGCGCACCTTGGGCGAGTACTACACACCGCACTGGCTGGCCCGGTCCATCGTCCGCGACATGGTAGACAATCCGGTACAACAGTGCGTCCTCGACCCAGCCTGCGGCTCCGGCACCTTCATCGCCGAAGCTGTCATCCATTTCATGGAAGCTGCCAAGAATGTCGACCTAGACTCCAGAGGGGTGCTGGAATGGCTGCGGATTTCCGTCGTTGGCATCGACGTCCACCCGGTGGCGGTCCACCTAGCCCGGGCTGCATGGGTCCTTGCTGCCCAGCCCGCCATCCGGGATGCTTTCGTGCATGGCTTATCCGACAGTATCACCGTGCCCATCTATTTGGGAGATGCCCTCCAGCTCAGGTTTCGCACAGGTGATATGTTCGCCGGGGATGTGGTCACCATCCCCGTGGAACGGCAGGAGGAAGAAGGTCGGCCAACAACATTTGGTGAAGGGGTAGAAGCCCTACAGCTAATCTTTCCCATGAGGATGGTTGAGCGGACCGAGGACTTCGATGCTTTCATGGGAGCCGTCGCCGACTGCATCGAAAACGGCGATGACCCCTACCTAGCCCTGGATGATGCCCATATCACCGACCCCGGCGAGCGGCAGACCCTCAGGGAGACCATCGCCGTGTTGCAGCAGCTCCATGCTGAGGGCCGCGACCATATATGGGCATACTATACCCGCAACCTGGTGCGCCCGGTGGCCCTAGCCCGCAAGAAGGTGGATGTAATCATCGGCAACCCGCCTTGGATCAACTATAACCAGACCGCCAGCATACTGCGCACCGAGCTGGAGCGGCAGAGCAGGAACCTGTACGGGATATGGCAGGGGGGCCGCTATGCTACCCATCAGGATGTGGCTGGGCTGTTCTTTGCCCGCTGCGTCGATCTATACCTGAAGGACGGCGGCGCCATCGGCATGGTCATGCCCCATAGCGCCCTGCAGACGGGCCAGTATGCCAAGTGGCGCACCGGTTCATGGACGAGGCGCCAAGGGCTTGTCACCCTTTCTGTGGACTTTAGCCACAAGCCCGCTTGGGACCTAGAGCGGCTCGAACCCAACACCTTCTTTCCGGTGCCAGCATCGGTGGTCTTTGCCAAGCGCCTGGCGACAGGCGCCAAGGGACAGCCGTTGTCCGGCAAGGTGGAACGCTGGCGTGGAGCGGCAGGCTCGGACGATATGTGGCGGGAAGGTATGGCGATAAGGGATACATCGGTTGTTGGCAAGTCACCATATGCCAGCCACTCCCGGCAAGGTGCGTCGATCGTTCCACGTTGCCTATTCTTCGTCGCTGAAACCGACAACACTGCGATCATCCAAGCAGGGCAGACCATCACCGTGAACCCTCGCCGAGGCACATTCGATAAAGGGCCTTGGCGTGGTTTGGATCTTACCGCAGTCACCAGTCAGACTATCGAATCAGGGCATGTCTTCAGTGTTCACTTAGGCGAGACCGTGGTTCCGTATGCGACCCTTGATCCCTTAAAAGCTATCCTTCCCTTCAAAAGAGTTGATTCCCAGATACCCGTCGATACGCGGGGAGTGGGCGGAGTCCGTTTAAGCGAGCTTGGGCGTCGTATGAGGGAACGCTGGCAAATCACTAGCGGTCTATGGGACACCCATAAGCAACCGGTAAACAAATTAGACTTGTTGGGGAGGCTGGATTATCATGGCGAATTGTCGAAGCAGTTGGCATGGCAGCGCGATCCGGGCGTCAGATCAATTCGGGTTGTTTACACCGAAGCTGGTGTGCCGACAGCGGCACTGCTCAATAACGATGCTGTACTAGCGGACTACACACTGTTTTGGGTAGCCTGCGAGGGCATGGAGGAAGCCAATTATCTGCTGGCCACTATTAACAGTGATGTGCTGGCAACCGAGGTCAACAAGTATACGACCGCAAATTGGGCAGGTAACACGCGACACCTGCAGAAGCACCTGTGGAAGCTTCCCATCCCGGAGTTCGACCCCGGAAACCACCTGCATACCCAGATAGCTGGTGCCGGGGCTGCGGCAGCCCAAGGTGCAGCCCAGCAGCTGGAGCAGCTACGGCAGCAACGGGGCGCCAACGTCTCGGTGACCACGTAAGACGGGAGCTGCGCAAGTGGCTGCACACCTCACCAGAAGGCGCCGTCGTCGAGGATGCCGTGGGCAGGTTGCTGGCAGGCGGGTGACCGCTAAATCATTCTGATCTGTGGAGTGTTCGGTTCGATGATTCTGAATCCTACAATGGATTCGCATCTCCGGAGTCTTTTGTCGTAGGTATGAAACTCTCTTACAGTCAACCCCACCTTTGACAGCCATTGAGCTGTGGCTAGGTGGATTGCGTCGAGGGGTTTCAGGCTCAATCCACGGGCAATAGCGCTGCGGATCAGGTTTCGAGCCTCACTGCCGATGGCATTATGGCACTCAACAAGTACCACAGCTTCAGGGTCGGCCCAGAGGCTGTCGATTCGCCGCTCCGTTTCTTCGTCTAATGATCGGTGTTTTTGCTCGGAAGCGCCGAAGGCCACTTCCACCCGGAAAGCTCTGAGGTGTACAGTTTTAGTGGGTTGGTATGGCTGGCGCTATCGGCTAATAAGGAATCAAGGACGAGTATTCGGTCTGGCAACTCGTTTACATACGAGAGAAAACCGTCGGCGTCCCAGTAGACAATCCGGCGGGTATAAGGCATCTCTCATCTGCCTGACAGCATCTTCGGGCAAAAGGTTCCCTTCCTGCCAAGGGGAGACGCCGCGGGCCAGTCGATAAGAATTGGGTGCTGGGTCTTCAATTATTTCTACGTTCAGAATATGTCTGACAGCTATCGGCCGTCCCGTTGATGCTTCTCTCGAGACCTGTCCGCTCACCCGAGCCTGCCGGCCCCAAGCTTCTCGCATCAACTCTTCCTGCCCTTCTGTCAGGTAGCGGGCTACGGCTTTATCATGAACCGCGTCGTACAAGTTGAACCGCAGTCCGGCGCGACTGCTTAGCGTTTGCACCCTGCCTGTAACTGCTCCGATGGCGGATGTGACGGCGGGTTGACTCGGATCCCTTCCATTGGCGTAAATCGTATAATCAGCATCCTCCGTCTCAAATCTCAAGTATGCTGCCGAGGCAGCCAATTTTTTGATGCCGTTGATGGCTTTCGTTGCCCGTTGTTCACTCCTGACGTTTTCATGTTCGGACAGGGCTTTTCCGATTTCGCTGTAACGGTCAACGATTTGTCCCACCTTGGCAGGGTCATCGGATTCACCGCGAAGGGTGACCGTGGCACTGCCGGGTTGCAAGTCGTCGACAACCCAAGCCACATCAGCCCTATCCGTCAACGCCAATATAAGCCTACGGAAAGCGATAATCCCAACTTCCAAACGCTTAACATCTACCCGACCGCCCAGCTCAAAGGTGAGTGTCGTTTTGGCCATTTCTCCTCTCCCACCGGTACGCTGGAATGCCTTTTTAAGGATGAACCCAATGTACCACCACCTGTTGTTATACCATTGCCCAAGCTATTTTGTCACCGTAAGGTACGGAAGGGGATGCTGTCAGCGGCTGAGAACAGGGCGGGCGTGACGCCGTTGTCAGGAACCAGGTAGAATTTAGATAAACGGTAGATAATAAGGAACTTTATGGTCAACAACGAATATGCTAGATGCGGCCGATGTGGAGGATGCGGTGGGCCATCTGCTCGCAGGCGGGTAGGGCTGGTACAAAATTGCCGATGACGGCGCTTCCATTGCGCGTTAAGCGCCTTCACCCCCCGGAGGCAGGCTGATGGACAGCGTGGGCTGTGGCGGACCTTCCCCGGCTTGGTATCCCCCACAACCGGCGTGATATATAATTGGGGCTGAGGGAATCCTTAGCTGCTTGGAGGTCCGGTTATGAAGGGGGTTATTCCTTGGCAATCGACCGGTAGATGGCCCCATGCCATCCCGGAGCTGGAGATCGACTTGAAGAAAACCGGGTTGATCATTGTGGATGTTCAGAACTACTCTGAGAAGAACGCAGCCATCGTGCCCCAGTGCATACGCCTGCGGGACTTCTTCCACCAACATGGGCTTGAGGTTATCTACCTGCGGGTAGGTTCTTTGTTGCCGGGGCGCAGGGATATGCACGCAAAGCGGGCATTATCGTGGATGAAACCACTCGGAGATGGTCCGGCAATGGTGGTATACCCCGGCACGTGGAACCATCAGGTCGTTGATGAGCTTACCCCCGAGCCGGGGGAGTTGGTCATTGATAAAAACTCTTCTGGAGCTTTCAACTCGTCGGGCATAGACCGTTACCTGCAGGCTGCGGGTCTGCAGAACCTGGTGTTTTGCGGGGCTGCAACATCCCGGTGTGTGGACAACACCGCCAGGGGTGCAGCTGACCGGGGATACAATGCGATCTTGGTGGATGATGCATGCGTCGATCCTGTCCAGCGAAACCATTGCACAACCGTGCGCACTTTTGGGGATGCTTTTGGTGCGGTCAAGACCACCGATGAAGTGATCGTTCAGCTGGGGGCGCTGGCAACAGAATATCCCATGCCTGCCCCGGTCAAGGGATGATGTCGATGCGGACCAACATCCCTTGGGAAGCACCTCGTCCGGGCCGGTTCACCATTGATGAATGGGAGATCGACCTGACGCGGACTGCCCTGATAATCGTGGATGTGCAGCAGGGATATGCAGACACTCTTCTGGGAGTGGGCCCAACCCTGAAGAGCAGGTTCCCAGAAATATACCGTTACTACTATAGCTGCCTCGGAGAGAAGGTGCTGCCAGCGGTCGCAAGGCTGCTGGCCCTCTCCCGAAGGTGCAACCTGCCGACGATCTATACCAGGATGGGGTTGCAGCTGCCAAGCGGCCGCGATCTGGCGCCTTGGAGTTGGCAGCGAGCTCAAGCCCGGTCCTCCAGCACGAACCTGTTTCCAAGCGACAGCCCCGCCTATCAGATTATGGATGAGATAGCTCCCCGTCCCCATGACCTGGTTTTGGACAAGAATACAGCCAGTCCCTTCGTGTCGACGGCCCTGGACCAGTTCTTGCGCAACATGAATGTCCAGAACCTGCTGATCGCAGGGCTGCTGACCAACGTCGCGGTCGAAAGCGCCGCCCGCGGTGCAGGGGACCGCGGGTATAACCCCATCGTCGTATCTGATGCTTGTGCAGCTTACAGCTTGATTGAGCACCAAGATACGCTGGCTACCGCATCTTGGTGGACCGCCAAGGATGTCGATGAGGTGGCGGAAATATTTGGCGCACTGCCACCTGCCGGTGAATCAAGCAGCCAACCGCCGGCTTGAATAGACCTTATTAAGGAGAAACCGTAATGAACCTTCGGGCGGTAATCCTTGGGTGGCCGGACCCCAGCACGATTCAAAGGGAACATAGGCTCCTGCTGGAGGACTTGCTCCAACGCACCATGTCCATCTACCCAGCTGATCAAGAAGAGCCAACCCCTGATGCACCCATCCCCGCAAGCTCCGTTGCTGCTTCCAGATATAATCTCGAAGATGCCTACAGCCCCGTTAAATGGGATGATCCTCCGCTGGCAGATGCCCAGAAGGTCCTGTGCATCGAAGGGCCCGAACCTGCGCAACTGTACGGGGTCGCTGCTATGTGGCGGGATGAAGCTGTTGGCGTGGTCCCCGGATTGGCTCTTCTTCCAGTCGGCGTTGGCGACCGGATATACACCAGCCCAACCATCGCAAGCGTAGCTTACGAACATGCTATCGGGCGTCAAAGCCGCAGCGTACATCCTGAGGCGCTGCTGTGGTCGTTCAAAAGAACGCCCCAATGGTGGGATCTCACCCCCTTGGAGCGCCAAGCTCTGTTCCTGCCTCGCATGGATTCTCAGGGGCAGATGCTTTCTCCCGGGCACATCGATGTGTCCGCTCCCTTGGTATCTGTGGTCCATCGCAGGTTGTACCACGAGACCTACCCTGAGGGGAGTACGGGGGTTATGGTGGGATGGTTCGAAACTGCGGCCCAGCACATGGAGGCTCTGAAGCAGGTGGTTGGGAAGCTCCAAGACGTTTCCTTGACGCCTGACCATGGCTTCTATCAGTGTGGTCCATTGTGGTGGGGTAGACGCATTTCTGCGAACCAGCTTGGTGAAGAACTTTCCAGCTAGCCAATTTTTGAGACCGGTCGCCCAGCGCTGGCGAAGCTGCCTTCCAGTATTTCAATAAACCGGTTTGTCGGCGGCGTAAGGTTCTTACCTCGTAGGGTGACCACCCCGGCTTGTTCCACCGGAAGAAGATGCGTCAGGTCTATGATGCCCAGGTGCTGCTCATCCTCTGGTTCGATAGCCATCTTGGGTCCTACGGATATACCCAAACCCGAGCCAACGTAGGATTTGATCATGTCGATGCTATCCAGTTCTATCACGATCTCGAAAGCCAGACCTTTTCTGCGGAATTCAGTTTCCAGTATCGACCGCGTTGAGGTACCCTCCCCACGAAGGATCAAAGGCCACCGTGCGATCTCATCCAAAGAGGTGATGGGAGAATCCAATATTGGGTGGCCAAGGGGTGCAATCAGTACCCGCTCATAGGGAAACAACGCATGAAAATCAAACTCCACCCCATTGCCGGGTCCTGGAACCAAGCCCAGATCCACCTGTTTGTCAGTCACCATCTCCAATACTTGCCGCCAGCTGCCAGCTCTCACTTTAAGGTGCGTGTGAGGATGCTGGGACAGGAAGGATTGCACTGCTCTTCGAAGGGCATGGGAGATGATATCGAAGGTGGAAGCAACCCGAACAGGACCATCTTGCTCAACGTTGGATAAGGTGGTTGTCAGGTTATCGATTGCTTCCACCAGCGGCTCGGCCAGCTTGAACAAACCATCGCCAGCCACGGTAAGGCGAATCGGGCGTTTGAGCCGGTCAAACAGCTCTGTGCCCAGCTCATTTTCCAACCTCTTGATATGACCCGTTACTGCCGGCTGCCCCAAGTTCAAGTGGTCGGATGCTTTGGTGATGCTCCTGAGACGGGCAACTGTGCAAAAGCTCTTGAGCTCGCGTAGTTCCATTCTGCACTCCCAAATTCACTGTATATCATGAACAATGATATATTATATTACACATCATTGCTAGACATGATGATACGGTTGCTTTACACTATGTTCAGTGACACAACATATCAGGTCCTCATCAGGACCTACTAAAGGAAAGAGGAAAAGGGCAAATGAACATCAACAATTTCGTAAGAGCGTTGCATTCAGTGGGGAAATCGGATGATTTCGATTCTTACTTCTTGAACCTACAAGAGAAGAAGAAGAGCTACTGCGGCCCCACCAAGGAAGAAGCCCGGAAAGACCATGCTGCCATGATCGCTTCCAGGCAAATCATCTAAGCTCAAATCACCTACTCAAGGCAGAGAAATAAAGGGACCGGCGCCTTAACAGTGGCGCCGGTCCCTTTTTATATTGCTTCTTGGAATCCAGCTCAAGGACGGAATCGCTGGGAGGGGCATGTGTGATCTGGGGAACCTCTGAACAACTCGCCTGAAGCCCGTCATTCCCGTCCCCTGAAGACCGTCATTCCCGCGAATGCGGGAACCTCGCCCCTCTGTAGGGACGGGTTTCACATCCATCCTCCGCATCCAAGGGGACTTATTCAGACTATCCCTAGCTTGCTTCTTTCAGGCAACCTTCCAGGAGGTCTATGGCGGCGACGGCGAAGGCCCACATGTTGTCTTCCCGGTTAGGACTGTTGGTTTCGATGGTTATTACCTTTTCCACGGGGCCTACCACAGCCATGCAGGCATGGCCTGCTGAATCCCCGTAGCGATTGCCGGTGGGGCCGCTGGCTCCGGTTTCGCTCAAAGCCCAGGTCGACCCCAAAATGTCCCGGATGCTACGGGCGTTGAGAAGCGCATAGGGTTCGGTGCTGGGACGGATTCCAACCATTTGGCTTTCGTCAATCCTGAGCAGTCCATCTCGAGATGCTCCGGTGTAGCTGACAGCCCCGCCCAAGAAGAAGGCAGACGCACCTGCCACCACCACCAAAGATGCGGAGATAAGCCCGCCACAGGATGATTCAGCAATCCCTATGGTGTGTTGTTTTTCTTTTAAGAGTGCGCCCACTGAAGCAGCCATCGCATTTAGATCAGGCATGGGTTTCCCCTTTCCGGTAAGGGTCTTGGTTGCTGGACGGAGCTAGGGTTTTTTCGCGGTGATGGATGCGCTGTACCAAAACCGGTCGCCTTCGGTTGGGATTGTTCCTTCGCATGTGACATTGGTGAACCCCGCTCCTTCGATTTTGGAGATGTAATCGTGAGCTGGAATGGAGCCTGAGATGCACTCGGTGAGCAGTTCCATATCTTGGAACTCTTCCTCGGTGGCTGGCCGGGTTAGAAGAATGTCGGACACCATGAGGCGACCGGCGCTGCGCAGCACCCTGTAAGCTTCGTTGAACACCGCATCTTTGTCTGGGGCAAGGTTGACCACACAATTTGAAATAACCACATCGACGCTGGAAGATTCGACGGGCAGGCTTTCGATATCTCCGAGCCTAAAAGAAACGTTCCTTACCTTGAGCTTTTCTCTGTTTTGATTGGCTCTTTCGATCATCACCGGGGTGAAATCCACACCGATCACGGCACCTGCGGGACCCACTTCTTTTGCCGCCAAGAAGCAGTCCAAGCCTGCGCCGCTACCTAAATCCAAGACCGTTTCTCCAACATTAAGGGCGCCGATGGCTGTTGGCACACCGCATCCGAAGCTGACTACGCTCTCGGGCATGGAATCCAGAATGTGGAGGGGATAGGTTGCATTGCAACGGTCGTCGGCGCCGCAGCAACCTTGCGGGGCTTGGACCTTCTTTGCATATTCCTCAGATATTAGAATTTTCAGGTCTTTGGATGTTGTCACTGTCATCTAACCTCAACCGTCAACCAATTTTCGAAACAGACACCACCGGCCAAGCTGGTTACGCCGATGGTTGCTCGGCCTCCCAATCCCTTTTCTTCGCCAAAAGCTTGCGCAAACAGATCGGTGGCTCCACTGGAGACCTTGTTGACCTCCAAGAATTCAGGAGTAGAAACCACAAAGTTCAGGGAGCGAACGATGGCAACCACATCATCCAGATCGCCAATGGCGTATTTGATGCCCGCCAAGCAGTTAATCCCGGTAACCTTGGCAGCTTCGTACCCTTGTTCCAGGGTCAGGTCTTTGCCAAGAATGCCGGGATGAACGGGCTTGCCGTCAAGCAACGGAACATGCCCGCCCAAAAACAGGATATTGCCGCTCCGATGGTGGGGTTTCATGCTTCCGTAGGCGTGGCCGTAGAAACCATCCCGGGCAAAGTCGGGAAGAACAATTCCCATTGATTCCAGCTTCTGCTCAACGATCATGATCGTGCCTTTCTGGCGGTTGACTGACCCTGAATGTCCCGTTGACGGCCTGCGAACGGCGGGCAAGCTCTGCGAAGATGTTGACAAGGTACGAGATTGGCGGGAGTGGGAGGGAGTCGAACCCACCTACCCCGTGTTTAGCGAGGCACAACGGATTTGAAGTCCGCAAGAGCCACCGGGCCCCATCCACTCCCAGTCTTCGAAGGACCAGCCCTACCTAGCCCAGCGCAGAGTCGATCTTCTTCTTGAGGACGCCCTTCGGCACAGCTCCAACTATCTGGTCAACAGGCTCGCCGCCTTTGAAGATCAGAAGGGTGGGTATGCTTCGGACACCATAAGCCATGGCCGTACTGGGGTTGGTGTCAACGTCGACCTTGGCGAACTCCACGATACCATCATACTCTTCAGATAGATCATCGACGATGGGTGCGATCATCTTGCAAGGTCCACACCATTCTGCCCAAAAATCCACGAGGACCGGCAGTTCGGACTGTAGCACCTTTGCATCGAAGTCGGAATCGGTTGCTGGGAAAGGGTGTGCCATGGGCCTCCTTTCGGAAAGGGGAAAATATATAATTAGAGCTTCTGTAGGTCAGGTGGGACTGCGTCCGTACCCAGACAGATCTTAGTCCTTTAAGTAAGCCTTCCGCTCCGGCGTCTGTACTGTGTCCGTACCCAGACGGATTTTGGGCCTTTATGTAAGCCTTCCGCTCCGGCGTCTGCACTGTGTCCGTACCCAGACAGATTTTGGGCCTTTATGTAAGCCTTCCGCTCCGGCGTCTGCACTGTGTCCGTACCCAGACAGGTCTTAGTTTATCTTTGCAGTGTAGATAGGTCAACCTGATAACCTGGGCGTAACCGTTCAGTCTCCATGAGCGGAATCTGGAAGGCCTCCCCAGATCATCACCCCAAACGGGGCGAGGAATCTAAAATGCCCCCTCTAAATGGCCGCTCCATTGTAGAACGGCGCTTCCGGTAGGCAGACATCTTAGATTCTTCGGAGTGCGCTCCTCAGAATGACGGGGGGAGGGGGCACGCCTCAGAATGACATAGGGAGGGGGCGCTCCTCAGAATGACATAGGGAGGGGGCACGCCTCAGAATGACATGAGGGAATGTCGCTCCGACACCCTCACTGGCATTCCGAACCGCCCCCCTGTCATTCCGAACCGCAGTGAGGAATCTAAAATGCTCCCCCAATGGCCTGTCCCGTTACTGCGACGGGCCTTCGGGTGAGCAGGCATCTTAGATTCTTCGTCGTGCGCTCCTCAGAATGACGGGGGGAGGGGGCGCTCCTCGGGATGACAATAGGGAGGGGGCGCTCCTCGGAATGACAATAAGGAGAGGCGCTCCTCAGAATGACATAGGGAGGGGGCGCTCCTCGGGATGACGATAAGGAGGAGGCGCTCCTCGGAATGACAATAGGGAGGGGCGCTCCTCGGGATTACGATATAGGGGGGGCAGGCCGTCCGAGCTTCTCATACATCCCTCTTTTAGCTACGGGCGGCCAGCTGCCGCCATTTCTTGGAATCTCGAAAAGCATAGGTTATTAGGTTATAGTGTATGAGAGTGCCACCTGTGATATATGAAGTCTCGAAAGGCCAACGCCTGAAGTTGATGCCGGTGGGCTGGGGAGCATCCGGTGATGCCCTGGCTTATCATGGCGATATCAAGGTTATGGTGTTTGGCGGGATGCCGGACGAAGAGGTCGAGGTTGAGGTGGTCGGCTTTAAGAAGCATTATGTTGCAGCCCGAGTTGTTCAGGCGCTGAATCCTTCTCCCCACAGGGTAAGCCCTCCGTGCTCTTATTTCGGTCCATGCACCGGCTGCCAGTGGCAGCACATCGATTACCAGTACCAGCTAACCCTGAAACAAAGGATTGTCGCTGATTCCTTGGAACGGATTGGCGGAATCAGCGATGTGCCGGTGGCCCCCACCGTACCTTCGCCCATGCGGTTCGGCTACCGCAACCATGCCCGGTTCACCGTTGGTAAAGATGGGAGCTTGGGGTTTGTAAATCGGGAGACCCGAAGATTCATCCCAATCGATAGCTGCATGCTCATGGACCCACTGATCAACCGCACGTTGGGAGAACTTCAGGGTCGTTGTGCGGAAACCACGCAGCTATCCATCCGAGGGGGGGATGGTACGGGCAGCTACCTTGTTCAGCCTGCTCTTAAATCTCCGGACATCTCCGTACCTTCGGGGCAAAAAACTTATGACGAACGGCTGGGCGACCGGAGCTTCCGCATCGCTGCAGCATCTTTCTTTCAGGTGAACGGTGTGCAGGCGGACCGTATGGTCAGTCTGGCGAAAGAAGAACTGAAGCTCGCCGGTAGTGGTCTTTTGGTGGATGCTTACGCCGGCGTCGGGACCTTCGCCATCCTCCTAGCTCCCTATGTGGATAGGGTTGCGGCTATCGAAGATTCTCCGTCGGCGGTGTGGGACGGGGAGTTCAACGCTGCAGGCATAGAAAACATCACCTTCATCCGAGGCAGGACCGAAGAAGTCCTTACCCAGATGAATGAACCCCCCACAGCATTGATCTTGGACCCGCCCAGGACAGGATGCCGTCCAGAAGCTGTGGAAGCTGTCGTCAAGCTGAACCCTGGCCGCTTGTTGTACATATCATGCGACCCTGACTCTTTGGCCCGTGACCTAAAGCTGCTTCGCAACGGCGGGTTCCGTATAGAGAAAGTCCAGCCCATTGATATGTTCCCCCAAACTCACCATGTGGAGTGCATGGTTACCTTGACGGGAAGGTCGGTTGATGGTGGCGCCAGCTTTCCGGTAGCCATTGACCGCGGCTTGGTGTTGGCTTCTGCATCTCCCCGCCGTACCCAACTACTATCAGAGTTGGGGATTGAGCATGAAATCGTTCACCCATCGGTGGATGAATCTGTTAACGACGGCGAAAGCCCCGTTTCCTTTGTGGAACGATTGGCCTTGGCCAAAGGTAGAAAGGTCTCAAAGGAGCAGCCCAGCAAGCTGGTTATTGGCGCAGACAGCGCTGTCGTGCTGGATGGCAAAGCCATCGGCAAGCCTGCTGACGCTTCCGAAGCAACTGAAGTCCTGAAGATGCTTCGAGGGCGCACACACTCGGTGATTACCGGCGTTGCTTTGGTCGATTCGGACAGCGGCCGTGAGTGGGTAGCCAGCTGTACGACCAGCGTGATGATGCGTTTCTATTCGGACCAGGAGATCGCAGAATATACAGCTACCTCTGGGCCTTTGGACAAAGCCGGCAGCTACGGCATCCAGGACGAGACCTTTGGACCGGTAGCATCGGTGGATGGCTGCTATACCAACGTTATGGGCTTGCCGCTATGTGTGGCAGCGGACTTGCTTGAGCGCGCTGGGTCCCCGGTGTCCCCTTCGGGCAGCCTTTCCATTACCGAAAGATGCTCCAAGTGCATGTTGGGTGCGGCAGCCGATTCCGAAGGAACGAAGGTTGGTGGGCGCTGATGGGACTTGGAGGAATCGGCATCCCGGAGCTGTTCATCATCTTGGCGGTTGCTCTGCTGGTTGTAGGCCCAGCCAGGACGATAAGCATGGCCAAAACCGCGGGGAAGATGATGGGTGAGGTCCGCCGGGCGATGGGCGATCTGACCGACTCCATCGAAGAAGAAAGCCGGCAGAGCACCTCAGGGACTCGATCGGATGATCGTCCCGAGGACAAAAGCTGATGGAACGCCAGCTTACCATTGGCCAACACCTCGGAGAGTTAAGAAAACGAATCCTGATATCCGGCGCTGCTGTGGTGATCGGGACGATAGTGGCGCTCATCTTCTACGAAGATGTCATCGGGCTGCTTCTGCGTCCAGCCGATCAGCTGGGCACACAAGGAGAGCCGGCCACCCTCATCTACACCGAGCTGACAGAGATGGTCGGAGTTACCGTCAAGGTATCGATCATGGGGGGGCTGGTATTGGCTTTCCCAGTGGTCCTATATCAGATCATCATGTTTGTTGCACCGGGCCTGACCAATCGGGAACGGCGCTACCTGCTTGCCTTCATGCCCGGCGTGGTGCTGTCATTTGCTGCGGGCGCCGCATTCGGCTACTTCGTGCTCATCCCCCCGGCCGTCAACTTCCTGTTGACCTGGGGCAGCAACCTGGCGGTGCCGATGATTCGCATAGGCAACTACATCACGGTAATGGTGACACTGTTGTTCTGGTTGGGGATTGTGTTCGAAACGCCGGTGGTGATGTTCTTGCTGGCAAAGCTGGGGATCGTGACATGGAGAGGGTATGCGAGGTGGCGGCGCTACTGGGTGCTGATTGCCTTCATCTTGGGGGCTCTGATTACGCCTACATTCGATCCGGTGAACCAAGCGTTGGTGGCGGCGCCGTTGATAGTGCTTTATGAACTGGGCATATGGTTGGCGAGGTTCGCTGCCAGAAGTAAGCCTGAGATCGTTCCCGAGGTTGCTTAGGGATAGTCTGAATAAGTCCCCTTGGATGCGGAGGATGGACGTGAAACCCGTCCCTGCAGAGGGGCGAGGTTCCCGCCTTCGTGGGAATGACGGGCTTCAGGCGAGTTGTTCAGAGGTTCCTTAGAAGGCTTTAAAGGTGGAATCTGAGGGGCGGTAATCCTTTCGGAGAGAAGGGATTAGGTGCTCTCTTTTTCTGTGGTGTTCGACGGGACCGAGTTGCTTGTGTTGTTGGAGGCGTCCGCATCGTCCCGGTCGGTCAGCGCACCCTTGAAAGCCCGCAGACTCTGGCCCAAAGATGCTCCCATCTTTGGCAGCCTGGTAGCGCCGAAGACCAGCATTAGAGCTACGACAATAAAGACGATCTCGATAGGACCAATGCTTCTGAAGAACATCGCCACGGGGGCCATTTCCGCCTCCTTGTATTCCCCATCTGTCTTTGGCTGACATGGTACCACGTAACCCAACGCCTGAACAACAAACCCGCGAGCGGATAACTGTTAAGGCCGGTTGATTACTCAACATAATCGCCTTCCCCGCCCTCATCGTCACTCGAAGCCGCACTCCCTCCCCTCCCCACACCGTCATTCCGAGCCGCGCCCTCCCATCGTCGTGAGAAGCGCCTCCCCTCCCTGTCATTCTGGGGCCCCCCCTCTTATCGTCATTCTGAGGAGCGTACGACGAGGAATCTAAAATCCTGCCCACACGATGGGTTGTCGTAGTAATGGACAGGCCATCAGAGGGAGATCTTAGATTCCTCACTGCGGTTCGGAATGACAGAGGAGCGTTCGGAATGGCAATGGTGGGTCGGGATGACAATGGGAGGGGTGCCCTCCCCATACCGTCATTCTGAGGAGTGCCCCCTCGCTGTCATTCCGAGGCGCGCACGCCGAAGAATCTAAAGTGCCACGCCACACGATGGGTTGTCGGAGGAATGAACTAGCCATCGAAGGGAGACCTTAGATTCCTCACTACGTTCGGAATGACAGAGGGGAGGGTTCGGCATGACAATGGTGGGTCGGGATGACAATGGGAGGGATGCCCTCCCCATACCGTCATTCTGATGCGCGCCCCCCTTACTGTCATTCTGAAGAGCACTCCCCTTTTTGTCATTCTGAGGCACCACCCCATTACTGTCATTCTGAGGCGCGCACGCCGAAGAATCTAAGGTGCCACGCCACACGTTGGACTGTTGGAGGAATAAACTAGCCATAAAAGGCAGACCTTAGATTCCTCGCTACGTTCGGAATGACAGAGGGGCGTTCGGAATGACAATGGTGGGTCGGGATGACAATGGGAGGGGTGCCCTCCCCTTACTGTCATTCTGATGCGCGCCCCCCTTACTGTCATTCTGAAGAGCACTCCCCTTTTTGTCATTCTGAGGAGCCACCCCATTACTGTCATTCTGAGGCGCGCACGACGAGGAATCTAAAATCCTGCCTACACGATGGGTTGTCGTAGTAATGGACAGGCCATCGGAGGGAGACCTTAGATTCCTCACTCCGTTCGGAATGACAATGTAGGGCGGTTCGGAATGACAGTGGGGAGGGTTCGGAATTACGGGGGAATCCCTCCCGATACCGTCATCGTGAGGAGCGCCTCCTCCTGCTGTCATTCCGAGGAGCGTCCTCTTACCGTCATTCTGAGGCGCGCACGACGAAGAATCTAAAGTGCCACGCCACATGCTGGGTCGTCGGAGGAATGAACTAGCCATCAGAGGGAGATCTTAGATTCCTCACTACGTTCGGAATGACAGAGGAGCGTTCGGAATGGCGATGGTGGGTCGGGATGACAATGGGAGGGGTGCCCTCCCCTCACTGTCATTCTGAGGAGTGCCCCCTCGCTGTCATTCCGAGGAGCGGCTCCTCCCGCTGTCATTCCGAGGAGCGTACGACGAGGAATCTAAAATCCTGCCCACACGATGGGTTGTCGTAGTGATGGACAGGCCATCAGAGGGAGATCTTAGATTCCTCACTGCGGTTCGGAATGACAGAGGGGGAGGGTTCGGAATGACAGTGGGCTGTTCGGAATGACGGTGGGCTGTTCGGAATGACAGGGGGGCGTTCGGAATGACAATGGGGGGCGTTCGGAATGACAGGGGGAGGCCGTTGGGCATGACAATGGGGGGACTCGGGGTGACGATGCTGCGTTCGGGATGATAATTTGGCGAGCTTCCCAAGACTCAGTTCATGCGACTGAACGGTTACGCTGGCGGGCTTGGACCCGGTCGCTGAACGGTTACGCTGGCGGGCTTGGACATGGTCGTTGAACAGTTACGCTGGCGGGCTTGGACATGGTCGTTGAACAAGTTGCGCTGGCGGGCTTGGACATGGTCAGTGAACAGTTATGGTAGCGGGCTTGGAGACGGTCTTTGAACATGTGGCGCACCCGGAGTATATTTGTAGATATTATTCTGCTGAAGAACGTTCGCTCACTATTTGGCATTACTTGGTATTTGCATATCTAAGGAAGTTGTATGGTTTCACCTGACGGACAGTATGATCTGGCAGTGATTGGGGCTGGCCCCGGCGGCTATGTTGCAGCAATACGGGCTGCCCAATTGGGAATGAAGACGGCGGTTGTTGAGCGGGAAGCTCTGGGTGGAGTGTGTCTCAACTGGGGATGCATCCCCAGCAAAGCCCTTCTTAGAAATGCTGAGGTGCTTTCCCTTCTGCACAGGGCTGATGAGTTTGGATTCCACTTTGACAACCTCAGAGTCGATTATTCCAAAGCTGTAGACCGCAGCCGTAGCGTTGTCGACCAGAACACAAAGGGGATCGGGTTCTTGTTTGGCAAGAACAAGGTGCAGCACATCAACGGAGAAGCCAGGATCAGGGATGACCGCACAATAGAAGTATCTCCCGACGGTCCAACCATCCAAGCCAAGAACATCATCTTGGCTTCGGGGGCGAGAGCCAGGAGCATACCGGCATTGCCGGTAGATGGGCAGATGGTTCTCACCAGCCGCCATGCTTTGGAGCTTAAAGACCTTCCATTGAAGGTCGTGATCGTCGGCGCTGGCGCCACCGGAGTAGAGTTTGCTTACCTGTACAATGCTTACGGCGTGGATGTAACGGTGGTCGAGATGCTCCCCCGGATTGTCCCAAACGAAGATGAAGAGATCAGCCAGCATCTAGAACGGGCATTGAGCAAGGAAGGCATCCGGTTTATGACCGGCTCAAGGGTGAGCAGCATGGAGCTGACCGCTGATGGACCTCGTCTCACCGTAGAATCGGATGAAAGAGGATCTGAGTCCGTCGATTGTTCCATGGCGCTGGTGGCTATCGGGGTCCAAGGGAACGTGCAGGACCTGGGTTTGGAAAGTCTGGGTGTCGAGCTTCAGTCAGGGTTCATCAAAGTAGACGATTCCATGGCTACCAATATACCTGGGATATATGCCATCGGGGACGTAACGGGGAAGCTGCTTCTGGCGCACGTAGCATCGGCGCAGGGGGTTACAGCTGTAGAAACCATCGCCGGATTGGACCCGCCGGCTTTGGATTACGCCTACATGCCCAGAGCAACCTATTGCATTCCCCAGGTTGCCAGCTTTGGGTTGACCGAAGCGGAAGCGGTCAGATCGGGCCTCAACATCAAGGTGGGCAGATTCCCCTTCAGAGCTAGCGGAAAAGCCTTGGCTATCGGTGAATCCGCCGGGATGGCCAAGCTGGTGGTGGATGCTGAATATGGGGGAATCTTGGGTGCTCATCTGGTCGGACCGGAAGTTACGGAGATGCTCGGGGAACTTTCCATGGCCCGCCTCTTGGAGGGCACCACTCAAGAGTTGGGGTGGATGGTCCATTCTCATCCCACGTTGTCGGAAGCTATCAAGGAAGCTGCTTTGGGTGCTTCTGGGGGATCAATTCACATATAATCCGTGCATTAGCATTGTGGAGAAGAGGTCGAATTGGCAACCACGATAATCATGCCCCAGATGGGCTACGATATGCGGGAAGGCACCGTGGTCAGGTGGCGTAAGAAGGAAGGGGATAGTGTAGCCAAAGGCGATGTCTTGGCGGAGATTGAAACAGATAAAGCGACCGTAGAAATGGAAGCTTTCTCCCCAGGAATACTTGGCAAGATCGTGGCGGAAGAAGGCCGCACCGTTCCAGTGGGGGACCCCATCGCCGTGATCACCGATGTTGGCGAAGCTGTTCCACCCCTAGACCAGCTCACAAGAGCCGGGGAACCAGCTCAGAAAACCGCTCAGCTGCCTGCCGTTACCACGCCGCCCCCAGATTCCCCAGGTCCATCTGGCGGTGATATAAAAGCAAGCCCCATAGCTCGAAGATTGGCTAGGGAGAAAGGCATCGACCTATCTTCGATTTCCGGCACCGGCCCCGGAGGGAGGATCACAGAATCCGATGTGCAAAGGTACGGAGATGGCCCAGCATCGGCGCCCAGCGATGAGGTGGGGCTTGGCCGGATGCGCCGAGCTATCGGACGGGTTACTGCCCAAAGCAAGCGCGAGATTCCCCATTTCTACGTCAGCGCCGAAGTTGATATGGCTGAAGCGATGTCGGTACGCCGACAACTCAACGAAAACATGCGCGACGAAACGCGGATCAGCATAAACGACCTAATCGTCAAAGCAGCTGCTTTGGCTTTAATCAAGCACGAAAAGTTCAATTCATCCTTGAAGGAAGAACAGCTGGAGGTTCATCAGGACCTGAACATCGGCATCGCAGTAGCTTTGGAGCAGGGCTTGATTGTTCCCTCCATCGCCAGATGCCAGGACAGGTCTTTAACGGATATAGCCAAAGCTAGCAGCGACCTTATCCAGCGCGCCCAGAGCAACAATTTGAGGGCGGAAGAGTGCGGCGGCAGCACCTTTAGCATAAGCAACCTTGGGATGTTCGATGTGGACAGCTTTGCTGCGATCATCCTCCCCCCCAATGCTGCGGTCCTGGCTGTGGGCGCTGTGAAGGAGCAGCCGGTGGTCCGAGAAGGCCAGATCAAGGTCTCGCAGATCATGAAAGCCACCCTTTCGGTGGACCATCGTATTGCCGATGGCGCCGAGGGAGCAGCTTTTCTCATGGACGTAAAATCACAACTGGAACACCCCGTCGGCCTTTTGTTATAGGACCTTTTGCGGCATTGCATTCAATCAACTTAGAAAGCGCCAAATACCAGCCTGATGACATCTGATATGACCAACGCTGCCAACGCCAGACGGGTCTACCCGTTGAACCCCCGCGATTTGACCGAGGAGCAATTGGCGGTGGCGTTTGCCATGACGTCCAGGCGTCCCGAGGCTTTCGATGAGATCGCAAGTCAGGTCAGCCAAGAGAAGGCAGCGGATTTCCATGAACGATGGGTGCTGGGGTACGGCCATGCATCTGTGGCGGAGCATGCCATCATCCACATGGCGGTGGAGAACATCTCCCGCTTGGCGTGCGACTCTTTGGAAGATAACCGGTTAGCTTCTTACACCGAAAAATCGTCCCGCTACCAGGTGCTGCCCCCAGGGTCCTTCCATACACCCGTAGAACTGGATGATCAACCGGCTCTCAAGAAGCTTTACATAGACTCGTGCGAAGCTCTCTTCGATGCTTATAGCTGCATAGTGGATTCGACCGTAGACCATTTGAAGACTGCGGTTTCCCAGAGAGAGGGTGAACGAGATTCAGCTTATAATCTGCGGTTACGACGGGAAGCCACGGATAGCTGCAGGTTCCTGCTTCCCGCCTCCACCCTCACCAATGTGGGTGTGACCATGAACGCCCGCCTGCTGGAACATGCCATCTCCAAGCTTCTGTCCTCAGACCTAACTGAAGAGCGGGACCTGGGAAAAGAGCTTAGAGAAAACGGACGGGAAATAGCCCCCACCTTGGTCAAATATGCAGAAAAGAAGGATTACCTGATAGCTTCCAGGGTAGCTCAATCTCAGAAAGCGGATGATCTGGACTCATCGTTCGGGGATTCTCCTGATATTGCTCTGGTGCACTATGATCCGGAAGCTGAGCACAAGGTGGCTGCTGCCCTGCTCTACCAGTATTCGAGCTCACCTTATTCGCGGGTGCTGAGCCAAGTGCAAAGCATGTCCGATGATGAGTTGGATGGGTTGTTCGGCGCTTGCATGGACCAGCTCGGCGATCATGATGCGCCTCCCCGGGCATTCGAGATGGCAGAATACACCTTTGAATTCACCCTGGATTATGGAGCCTACCGGGAGTTCAAGCGCCATCGTATGCAGACCTATATCCCGAAGCCGCTGACCGTGGATGAAGGTTATCTGACTCCGAAATTGATCGTCGATGCGGGTCTGGGAAGCAGATATTCCGAGATCATGGCGTCGACGGCCCAAGCTTTTGACCAAATCAGAGAGTTTTCTCCTGTGGTTGCTCAGTATATGGTCACCCACGCTCACTGGCGGAGGGTCTTGGCAAAGATGAATCTGCGGGAATGTTATCATCTGTTCAAATTGCGCATCCAGCCCCAAGCTCACTTTTCCATCAGGGAGCCGATGAAACGGGCGATGGAACTGGCTAAAGGCGTTCATCCCCGGTTGTTCAAGTACATCCAACTGCGCAGTTAACAGCCCATCCAAGCTTAGAGTAAAACAAATAAAGCGGGACCTTTACTGACCCCCAAGCTCACTTTTCCATCAGGGAGCCGATGAAACGGGCGATGGAACTGGCTAAAGACGTTCATCCCCTGTTATTCAAGTACATCCAACTGCGCAGTTAACAGCCCATCCAAGCTTCGAGTAGAACAAATAAAGCGGGACCTTCAGTAAAGATCCCGCTTTATTTTAGTTCTTTAGCTGAATGGTTGGTGTGGGAAGGTTATTGGCCGCTGCCGCAGCCGCAACCCGAGCTGCCACAACCGCATCCGCCACCGCCTGCCCCGCAGCCGCATCCGCCGGTGGAGAACATTGGGTTGTTTATAACGAAACCAACCCTGGTCAGGTCTTCCACGTAGTCGATGGTGGCTTCTTCGAGGAACGGTGCGCTGTCGGAATCCATCACAAGCTTGATGCCATCCATCTCCAAGATGGTATCTTCGCCTTGGGATTCACTTTCGACGGTCATCATGTACTGAATCCCGCCGTGCTCAGCGGGCGTGGCGATAACACGGAGTGATGATTCGGTTTCCCCCTGTTCTTCCATCACCTCCTTGAGCTTTTCAAGCGCCGGAGAGGTAACCTCAAGCATGCGTCTGTTCCTTTCGCAGGGGTATGTTTCATCCCCGAGTTTACGTTCTGGACCAGCATAGCATGGGGTTTGTTTCATAGTCAATAACAAAGCTTGTGCATAACTGTCCAGTCTCTACGATGTATAACTGTCCAGCCTATATGAGTTGCAGCTTCGAGGGCCTCCCCGAATCGCCCTCCCCACCGCAGCCCCCCCGAATTATAATCCCGATCCCTCCCCCAATGTCATCCCGCCCGCCACCCCACTTGTCGTCCCGAGCCCCTCTCCGCTCGTCATCCCGCCCGCCACCCCACTTGGCATCCCGCCCGCCGCCCCACTTGTCATCCCGAGCCCCTCTCCGCTCGTCATTCCGAACCGCAGTGAGGAATCTAAGATCTCCCTCTGATGGCCTGTCTATTACTACGACGACCCAGCCTGTGTCCAGGCACCTTAGATTCTTCGGCGTGCGAGCCTCAGAATGACAGGGGGGGAGGGGGCGCTCCTCAGAACGACGATTTGTTATTGTCATTCCGAATCGCAGTGAGGAATCTAAGATCTCCCTCTGATGGCCTGTCTATTACTACGACGACCCAGCCTGTGTCCAGGCACCTTAGATTCTTCGGCGTGCGCGCCTCAGAATGACAGGGAGGGAGGGGGTGCCCCAGAATGACATGGTGGGGAGGAGGCACTCCTCAGAACGACGATTTGTTATTGTCATTCCGAACGCAGTGAGGAATCTAAGATCTGCATCTGATGGCCGGTCCATTCCTCCGACGGGCCTTGCAGTAAGCCAGCACCTTAGATTCTTCGGCGTGCGCGCCTCAGAATGACAGGGGGGAGGGGGCACCCCAGAATGGGAGGGGGAGGCGCCCCTCAGGACGACGATTTGTTATTGTCATTCCGAGCTCCCCATGTCATTCCGAATCGCAGTGAGGAATCTAAGATTTCCCTCTGATGGCTGGTTCGTCACTCCGACGACCCAGCCTGTGTCCAGGCACCTTAGATTCTTCGGCGTGCGCGCCTCAGAATGACAGTGAGGAATCTAAGATTTCCCTCTGATGGCTGGTTCGTTACTCCGACGGCCCGGTCTGTGTCCGGGCACCTTAGATTCTTCGGTGCGCGCGCCTCAGAATGACAGGGAGGAGGCGCGCGCCAGAATGACAGGGAGGAGGCGCGCGCCAGAACAACGATTTGTTATTGTCATTCCGAACCCTCCCCCTCTGTCATTCCGAACCGCAGTGAGGAATCTAAGATCTGCCTCTGATGGCCTGCCCGTTACTACGACAACCCATCATGTGAGCCAGCACCTTAGATTCTTCGGCGTGCGCCCCTCAGAATGACAGGGAGGAGGCACCCCTTAGAACGACAGGAGGAGGCGCGCGCCTAAGAATGACGGGGAGGGGGAGGCGCTCCTCGGAATGATGATAAGGGGAGGAGGCGCTCCTCAGAATGACGATAAGGAGAGGAGGCGCGCCCGTCGCCACGGGGGCGGGGGAGGGCGATTACCTGCTTTTTCCACCAGGGCTGAACGGGTATGCCTGCGTCTTCACGGCACAGCCAGTTTGTCTTGACGGCTGGCAGAAGGTGATGCTAGAGTACCCCATTATCTTGACTTTCCCCGCACAACCGGACTCCTCTCAAATGGACGAAACCGTACACCGACTGATCCAAGGGGACCGGCGGACCCTATCCCGGCTCATCAGCTTCATCGAACACGAAGATTCCCGCGGAGCCGAGGTGATGGCCCGGATATTCCATCATTCCGGCAGCTCTTACTGCATTGGCGTTACAGGTCCACCCGGAGCCGGCAAAAGCACCTTGGTCGATTCCTTGGTCAAGGTAATCCGAAGCCAGGACCTCACCGTGGGCGTTATAGCTGTGGACCCCACAAGCCCCTATAGCGGCGGCGCTTTCTTGGGCGACCGCATCCGTATGCAGCGCCACTTCATGGACCCGGGCGTGTATATCAGAAGCATGGCGACACGCAACAGTGCGGGAGGGCTACCAAGAATGGTCCAAGGAGCGGTTAAGCTTCTTGATGCCGCGGGTACGGACATCGTTTTGGTTGAAACCGTCGGAGTTGGTCAAACCGAGCTGGGCATTATGGATGTGGCTGATACTGTGGTGGTTGTGGTGATGCCCGAATCAGGAGATATCATCCAAACCCTCAAGGCCGGTTTGATGGAAACAGCAGACATCTACGTGGTAAACAAAGCCGACCTGCCTGGGGCCGACAAAATGGTGACTGCCATTCGTGCTATGCTCCATATGGCAGGTGCTTCCGATGGTTGGCTGCCCTTGGCGCTCACCACCCAAGCGCACTTGAATGTAGGGGTGTCGGAGCTTTATGATGGCATCCGAGAGCATCGTGAGTTCCAAAGCGCCGGTGGTTTCTTGGAACAACGTAAAGTGGAACGAAGAGGTCGCGAGTTCACCAAAGCTTTGGAAGCTGGGCTTATGCGAAAGCTCCAGACAGGATTATCTGAAAATCTTGTGTTAAAAGATGCTCTGGATAGGGTCAAAGGTGGGGAGTGGGAACCTTATTCTTCAGCCCAAAAGCTGTTGGGTCAAGACATCTCGGAGCTTCTGGATGCGCCTGGCGGACCAACCGATACGGGTTAGAAGGAGACAACCGACCTTGGTCTGCATGGAAATGGCAGTTCCAAGCTGCAATCTTCTTGGCCCAGAGCACATGCCGATTTGGAAAAGCAGGATACTGACCGATTATAAGTAGCTGGGCTGGGCGACACCAGGAACAATGAGCTGGTCGGGTCGCCCGGATATCTTGAACAAGTTCGGTCCAGCAGCCGAAAAAGCGACCTTCTTCTTGGGAGTACCTTTATGACGGTGGTGGGTATAGACCTCAGTGCATCCGCCAAACGCGCCAGTGTCTATGCACTGCTTGACGAAAATGCAGAACTGCTTCATCTGGAACAGTTCTTTACCCTTGACGAGCTCATTTCCCGTCTTGAAGAACACCAACCTACCCAGGTGGCGATCGATGCTCCACTGACCCTACCTCTTGGGCTGGACTGTTTGGAAGAAGATCATCCTTGTGCTCCTACTCTGGACCGCAAAGGCCGGTCGGCTGAACAAGGGTTAGCCCAGATGCGTATTGGTTGCTTTTTCACCACCAAGCGATCGATCATCAAAGGTCTCATATATCGCGGCCAAGAGGTCTACAAGGAGCTGTCAGGGCGGGGGTACAAGGTGATCGAAGTTTACCCCTACGCCACGAAGGTTATCCTCTTCGGAGACAAGATGCCGCCCAAAAACAGTTCTAGGGGGCTGGCTTTTTTGAAAGACCGCTTGTCCACCATAGTCACCGGACTCGAATCCCACATGGACGATCTCAATCATGATCGTTGTGACGCTATCCTGTCTGCCTACACCGCCCAGCTTCACTCGATTGATCGGACCGATGCGTTGGGTCTTCCAGAAGAAGGTCATATCATGGTGCCCAAGCCGCCCATCAAGGTGTCTCAGTAACTCTCAATAGCCTCAGTTGCCTTCCAGTTTTCCTTGTTTTTGGGATAGTCTGAATAAGTCCCCTTGGATGCGGAGGATGGACGTGAAACCCGTCCCTACAGAGGGGCGAGGTTCCCGGCTTCGCGGGAATGACGGGCTTCAGGCGAGTTGTTCAGAGGTTCTCTAGGTGCTTCATCTTCTATAATAGGGGCATGAACTTTACACGAGGCGCTGTCCAAATGAATCTGGATATACAAGTAAAGGACCTGGAGGTTGATGAGCGTCTGCAACAGCAGATTACCCAGAAAGTCGGCCGTCTGGATAAGCGCATCAAGGGGATCACATCAGCTTTGGTAGAACTGTCTCTAAACAACTCAAGAAGGAAAGAGAACCGCTTTGTTGCTGAAGTAACCTTGGATGTGAGCGGTTCGGTGTTACGGGCCCAAGAAAAGGCTGGGAGCGTGACGGAAGCAGTAACCTCGGTTATTGATGCCTTGGACCGGCGGATAGAACGTCTAAAGTACAAGGTGTACAGAAGCGGCCAAAGCCGGAAGGTCGCCCAACATCAGTTGCAACGGGGCCCGGCGCCCGCCGATGTAGATGCTGAAGAAGATGGTCTTGGTGAGGATGGCATCGGTTCTGCAAAGGGAGTTGTACGGGTGAAACGGTACCCCATCAAACCCATGACCTTGGATGAAGCAGCTTTCCAGATGGAGTTGTCGGGCCACGATTTCTTCTTGTTCTTTGACAGCGAGGAGCGGCAATACAACCTTTTGTACAAGCGCCAAGACGGCGATTATGGGCTTATACAGCCTGAGCCGATGTGATGGGGAATGGAGTGGAACAAAATCCAGGAACTAAGGAACTTCTGAACAACTCGCCTGAAGCCCGTCATTCCCGTCCCCTGAAGCCCGTCATTCCCGCCCCCCGGAGCCCATCATTCCCGTCCCCTGAAGCCCGTCATTCCCGCCCCCTGAAGCCCGTCATTCCCGCGAAGGCGGGAACCTCGCTCCTCTGTAGGGACGGGTTTCACGTCCATCCTCCGCATCCAAGGGGACTTATTCAGACTATCCCTAACAAAGAGGGCCGATCCTAGGATCGGCCCTCTTTGTCTTTTACGACTGGTTGTTTTACTGCTGGTTCCCGCCACCCAACCCCAAGAAAGGTTGTAGCATCGATGTGAACTCCATGGGGAATATGAACTTGGTAGAGGGACTACTCCCCAAGGATTTTAGGGTCTCGAAGTATTGTAAGCTCATCGTCTTGGCGTCGACAGTGTTTGCCACCTGGTAGATTCGATCAAGGGCGGTGCTGAACCCTTCGGCACGCAGGACCGTTGCCTGCTGGTCCCCCTCAGCTTCCAGGATATCCGATTGACGTTGTCCTTCGGCTGTCAAGATCGCCGCTTGTTTTTCTCCTTCGGCCCGGTTGATCTGTGCTTGGCGTTGTCCTTCGGATTCGGTGATTTCCGCCGTTTTGATAGCGGCAGCCGATTTTTCTCGTTCCATCGCCGACTTAACGCCCGGAGGCGGGTCTATTTCGTTGATGGCTACTTGAGTAACCTTTATACCCCACCGCCCGGTTTCTTCGTCCAGTGCGAGCTGCAGCGTATCTCTTATTTTTTCACGTTCTCCCAGTGCGGTCGCCAGATCGGTGCTGCCTATAACCGCCCTCAAGTTCGCTACGGCCAAGCTGATGACCGCTTGTTCCACGTTCTCAACATTCAGGACAGCCTTTTCAGCTTCCTCAGCTAGAACCCTCATGTATATCACGAAGTCCAAGTCAACCAGAACATTGTCTTTGGTGATGTACTTTTGGGTGGGAACCCGCCGGACCCGTTCTCGAAGATCAACGATGCGGCCGGTTTCCATGATTGGGATGACGATCCGAAACCCTGCGCTGCTCACCCGGTTAAGGGCGCCCCACTTCAGGACGATCATCCTTTCGAACTGCTTTACAACCACTATTCCAACAGCCATGTTCTCCTCCTAAGATTCTTCATCTTCGACAGGTTCGGAGCGGAGCACCGTTAGAACAGCGCCATGGAGGCTCTGAACTTGTACTTCCTCGCCAGATTCGATAACACTACCACCTTCAGAAATGGCTGTCCATACTTCATCAGCTACCAGCGCCGTGCCCCTGGGAACCAGATCGTCAGCCACCACACCCACCATCCCGATCAAGGGCGATTCAGGGGGTCTATCTTGCCGCCGCCCCCGTCGGGAGTCGACGATGGTCCTTATAACCCATAGCCCTACTATGGCGAAAACCGCCGTTACCGAACCCAGCAACCACAAGTTGACGCCGATTGACGCATCTGTAGGATCAGCTGGACCAAAGTTGTTGAACAAGAGCAGACCACCGAGGACAAAGCTGACCACCGAACCAACTCCGAACACCCCAAACCCCGAAACCAGGATCTCAGCCACCAGCAAAGCCAATGCCAAGATGATAAGGGCCACTCCAGCCCAGTTTACCGGCAGGTTGCCGAAGCTCACAAAGGCCAGTATCAGAAAGATAACGCCCACCAACCCAGGTACGATGCCACCTGGGTTCAGTAGCTCCACAACCAGCCCTAAGCCCCCCAACGATAACAGCAGGAAAGAAACATTTGGGTCAGCCAGAAAGTCGAGGAACTGTTCAATGACGTTCATCTTTATGTTGCGTTGGCTCAACCCTTCGGTTTCCAGCGTCTTCATGCCTGTGGACGTTTCTACCGTCAGACCATCGACCTGGCTCAGCAGGTCATCAACATTGGTGGCGATAAAGTCCGCAACATTCAGCTGGACCGCTTCTTCGGCATCGTAAGCTGTTGCTTGGGTTATGGTGTCTTCCAGGGCTTCGGCGTTGCGCCCGCGCTGGGAAGCAATGGAGCGCATCAGCGCCGTTGTATCTTCGATGACCTTGGCTTCCATGGTTTCAGAAATATCTTCTCCGGAACTGGTAACCGGAGCAGCAGCTCCGATGTTGGTGCTGGGGGCCATCACAGCGAAATTGGCAGCTGCGGTGACGAAGGTTCCCGCAGAAGCAGCTTGGGCTCCCGGCGGCCAAACATATACTGCTACGGGTATGGGAGCGTTCAGAAGGTCTTGCACGATATTGCGGGTGGAGCTAAGGAGCCCCCCGGGAGTATCGAGAGTAATGATCAGTATCTCAGCGCCTTCAGCGGTCGCCTGATCGATAGCTCTTGATATAAACCGCTCAGAAACAGGATTGATGGCGCCGTCCACCTCGGCCACCAGGGCATGATCGCCCTGAGGGACCACTTGCCCGACCAGCCCCAAGGCGAATATCAGCAGGAAGAAGCTGGCAAACAGCTTTCGTATATCAAATCTTACAAGCAATCCGGCGCCCAATAATTTCTGTGGATAAACCAACTACAATTATACCGCACATCCATTCGGCCATGTGGTGCATGTCTGTCAAGGGAAGGTTAAGCTGCCGGTTTTTTGGTTAGTCAGAAGGCCGGGCGTGTGCAGATATCATCGAACCACCCGGCCGCGTGCCGGCCGCGCTATGACGGCGGCGAGCCGGCGGCGATATGGCGGGGCACCGGCGGCGTGACGGCGGCGATATGGTGGTGTGACGGCGGCGAGATGGCGGCGTGCCGTCCCTTATAGTCGCTCTGCGGGGCACGCCCCCTCCCCTGTCATCCCGCGCGACCCCCTCCCCCCGTCGCCATTCTGAGGATCACCCCTCCCCCCTGTCATTCTGAGGCGCGCACGCCGAAGAATCTAAGGTGCCCCGACACAGACCGGTCCGTCGGAGGAATGAACCAGCCATCGGAGGGAGATCTTAGATTCCTCACTGCGTTCGGAATGACAGGTGGGGCGTTCGGAATGACATGGGGAGATCGGAATGACAATCCGAGGTACCCCCCCTGTCATTCAGAGGAGTGCCTCCTCCCCGTCATTCTGAGAGGTGCCTCCTGTGATTCAGAGGAGTGCCTCCTCCCCGTCATTCTGAAGAGTGCTCCTCCTCCCTGTCATTCTGAGGAGCGCACGCCGAAGAATCTAAGATGCTGGCTCACATGATGGGTTGTAGTAGTAACGGGCAGACCATCGGAGGGGGCATCTTAGATTCCTCACTCCGTTCGGAATGACAGGGTGGCGTTCGGGATGACAGTGAGTGGTTCGGAATGACACTCTATCCCTGTCATTCTGAGGCGCGCACGCCGAAGAATCTAAGGTGCCCGGACACAGGCCGGTCCGTTGGAGGAATGAACCAGCCATCAGAGGCAGATCTTAGATTCCTCACTGCGTTCGGAATGACAGGGTGGCGTTAGGAATGACAGTGAGTGGTTCGGAATGACACTCTATGCCTGTCATTCTGAGGCGCACACGCCGAAGAATCTAAGGTGCTGGCTCACATGATGGGTTGTCGTAGTGACGGGCCGGCCATCAGAGGGGGCATCTTAGATTCCTCACTCCGTTCGGAATGACAGGGTGGCGTTCGGAATGACAAGGGGGGGCGTTCGGAATGGCATTTGGGGGCCATCTATCGTTATCGTCACTCGGGGGGCGTCCCATTGTGGTCGTTCTGAGGGGTGCTCCTTCCTGGCATTCAGGGGAGGGTACTACGAAGAACCTAAGGGTCCATGAGACACACGCTGGGCAGTCGGGGCGGCTTAGCGCACCCGTTGACATGGTATTGGGTCGAATATAGACTTACCTTCGCACCTCGGCCCGCCGGTCATCCATCGTGAGGCCTGGGTCGAGTTGTTGTTTACTCCGTATCTATGGGTCCGAGTGCAATGACCTCTTGGAGGAGCGATCATGGGTGTGCTGACAACATCTGATCCTGCGGTGGCATCTGCCATCGCCAAGGAAGACCAGCGTCAGCGGGACAGCCTCGTACTGATTGCGTCAGAGAACTATGCCAGCCGGGCTGTGCTGGAAGCCCAAGCTACCACCATGAACAACAAGTATGCCGAAGGATACCCCGGCCGCAGGTATTACGGGGGCTGCCAACATGTGGATGTGGTGGAAACCCTGGCAATAGACCGGGCTAAGGAGCTGTTCGGCGCCGAACATGCCAATGTGCAGCCCCACAGCGGCGCCCAAGCCAACATGAGCTCTTACTTCAGCGCCCTGGAACCTGGGGATACCGTCATGGGGATGCGGATGGACCAAGGCGGGCATCTCACCCACGGCAGCCCGGTGAACTTCTCTGGCAAGTTGTACAACTTTGTTGCTTACGGAGTATCTCAAGAAACTGAAACCATCGACTACGATGATGTGGAGCACCTAGCTAAAGAACATCGCCCCAAGCTCATAGTAGCTGGCTATACCGCCTATCCTCGAACCATAGATTTCCCCAGGTTCCGGGAGATCGCCGACGAAGTAGGCGCTGTTCTGATGGTGGATATGGCCCACATCGCAGGGCTAATCGCCGCCGGCGTCCATCCGTCTCCCATTCCCCATGCCCAAATAGTGACATCAACTACCCAGAAGACCTTGAGGGGCCCCAGGGGTGGGATGATCTTATGCCAAGAGGAGTTCGGCAGGAACGTTGACAGAGCTGTCTTCCCATTTTCTCAGGGCGGGCCCTTCATGCATGTCATTGCTGCGAAGGCAGTGTGTTATCGAGAAGCATCTCAACCTGAATTCGCCGACTATGGAAGACAGGTCGTAGCGAATGCCCGGACGTTGGCCCAAGAACTGGCTGAAGGCGGCCTGCGCATTGTGTCAGGAGGCACCGATAACCATCTCTTGCTGGTGGACCTGACTCCACTGGGTCTGACCGGCAGAGATGCTGAGCGGGCGTTGGAAGAGGTGAACATCGTAAGCAACAAGAACGCGGTGCCCTACGACCCCCAACCTCCAAGGGTAACCAGCGGGCTGCGTCTGGGCACCCCGGCTCTGACATCCCGAGGATTCGGCCCTTCAGAGATCAAGAAAATTGCAAGCCTGATCCTTCGGCGCCTTTCCAACATGGAAGATGAAGGAATGGAACAGGTTGTTCGTGATGAAGTGGCACAGCTCACATCAGGATTCCCGGTTCCTGGTCTGGACCCGTAAATTGGCCTGCCTCCTTGCTCGAATGTGAGGACCAAACCAGTTTATTGTTCCTTGCAACATCAAGCTCCATCTCGTTCATGATGTTGGATGCTTCGGACATACAGCTGAGAGTTCTGCTGGAAATGCAGCACAGGTTGAGGCTGACTCCAGGGAATGCTATAATCACAAGCCAATAGAGCCAAATCGGAGAATGTATTGCGTCATTACGAGTTAATGGTGGTCCTAAGTCCCATCTTGTCCGCCGAAGGAGTGTCAGACTCCAAAGATCGGATCAAGCAGTTGATTGATCAACAAGGTGGAGAGATCACCAGGGAAAATCAGTGGGGAATGAGGAGATTGGCCTACCCCATAAGGAAGGCAGGCCAAACTTTTCTCGAGGGCAATTATGTCCTCACCTGGTTCAGTACGGATAACGCCCTTTCGCGAGATTTGGAAGGGCAGCTAAACTTGTCCGAAGATGTGATCCGGTACTTGGTGGTCAAATCAGAACGGCCGAAGCCGATCCCAGCTCCTGTTGTGGCGGAACCTGTTGCTGAGACTCAAGAAGCTGGAGAAGGCGAAGAAGTTTCGGCAGAACCGGCGGCAACCGACCAAGCTGTCGTGGAAGACGTTCTCAAGCACGAAACGGCCCCAGAGCCGGAATCGGCAGAGCAACCCTCAGAAGCCGTTGCGGTCGTCGTGGAAGATGTTCTCACGCACGAAACGGCCCCAGAGCCGGAATCGGCAGAGCAACCCCCAGAAACCGTTGCGGTCGTCGTGGAAGATGTTCTCATCCACGAAACGGCCCCAGAGCCGGAATCGGCAGAGCAACCCCCAGAAGCCGTTGCGGTCGTCGTGGAAGATGTTCTCATCCACGAAACGGCCCCAGAGCCGGAATCGGCAGAGCAATCCCCGGAAGCCGTTGCGGCCCTTGAAACCGATGTGGATGTGGAAGAAACGGCGGTCGTTGAGGAAGCTCCTGCAGACCAAGAAGATGATGCTACGGGTGAAGAGGAGACTGTCGTTGACCAAGTAGCAACCGAAGCTACTGTTGAAGAAGCAGTTGCGCAAGAAACTGCTGTAGCGCCTGTGCCTGAAGATGAACATGCGGCGGTCGAAGAAGAGGTGCCCCCACCTGTATCCGAAGAAACCGGGGAGTTGGCAGTTGACATCGAAGATGGAGCCACCGAAACCACCGCAGATACGGATGCAGCTTCCGAGGTAACACCCGAAACAGAAGCCCCGGTGGCTACCGTCGAAACTTCCGAAGAACCTGCGGAAGCTGACGAGGAAGCACCCCCGATACCTTCGGAACCAGAAGATTCTGCGGTGGATGAAGCTGGCGAAGGGTCCGAAGAAGATACGAGAAACAGGTAGGCTCGACCATGACAATGAACAAAATGATGATCATCGGAAACTTGGGGACAGACCCAGAGATGCGTTACACCCCCAGCGGCCAAGCGGTGACGAATTTTTCGGTGGCGACCAACCACAGATACACCACCGCCGACGGTGAGCGCCGGGATGAAACCGAATGGTTCAGGGTTTCTGCTTGGGGCAAACTGGGAGAAACCTGTAATCAGTACTTGGTCAAGGGCAAGAAGGTGTATCTGGAGGGACGGCTAAAAAGCCGCTCCTACGAAACCAGAGACGGCGAGACCCGGTTTTCGATGGAGATTTATGCATCAGAAGTCCGGTTCCTTGATGCTGCCGGCGCCAGGTCGGATGACGTCCCCTCAGGAGGGGACCCCGACAGAGACACGGGCCCCGGACTTGATGCTGATAACCTGCCGTTCTAAATAACGACTAACCCATAGGAGAAGCACAGCTTATGACCTCAGGTGCGTTCCGTAGAGGTTCTGGCAGGCCGACGACAGGGCGTCCCCGCCGGGGAAGATATGTTCAGCGAAGGAAGGTATGCGCCTTCTGCGCCGAACATATCCCTTCCATCGACTACAAGGATATAGACCGACTCCGTCGTTACCTTTCTGATCGGGCTAAAATAGAACCCAAGAGAAAGACCGGCGTCTGCGCAGGTCACCAGCGTGAGCTAGCTACTGCAATCAAGAGGGCTAGGCACCTGGCACTGTTGCCATTTACCCCGATCTATGCTCGCGCACCGGTTTAACCTTGCTACTCCGTTGAAAGGGAAGTCGGGCTGGGGTTCTTTGGTTTCCGACATATGCGGTTGACCTGGACACCCCACCCCGGCAACATCGGTCGACAACATGACCTCCTCGCCCAGTGGACCACCGTCCAGACCCCAACGCACCGACCGGAGAATGAGAAGCAGACGCCCCCCGCCCATGGACCACCGGATGGCGCGTATGCTGGGATCCGGAAGCAGGCGCCGGAAACTGGGGCTGGCAGCAATCGCGGTATTCCTGATTGCGCTGATCGGCAGCATTGGGGGCTACGGCTACTACTCCACCTTCGTAGCGCCCACAAAAATTCTGGCCGTCCGAGTAGGTGATGTTACCCACAACCAAGGCGATCTCGTGTCCAGACTGACGATGCAACAAGCTGCTTCCATAGCTCTTGGCGAAATTTTCGACTTTGGCAGGAAGCCCTTTGAGGTGGTCCGGGAAGTAACCGATGCCGAGCTCATCCGGAGGGCAGCGCCGGACTTCAATATCCGGGTGACCGAACAAGATATCGACATGGTTCTCAGGCAGCGGTTCTATCCCAGGGTTCCTGAGGGCCAAGAATTTTCTCCAGGCCAGCTGGAACGAGAATACGAAGAAACCTACAGAGGTTTCTTGGAACGAAGCCATCTATCCCACGCCGACTACAGCAGCTTGGTGGAAGAAGAAGTGTACCGGGACCACATGATAACTGCGCTGGGGGAACAAGTCCCGGAAGAGGCAGAGCAGGTGGAAGTCCACTGGGTCCGCCTTCCTTCTCTCATAGATCCCAGGAACATAAGCTCCCCGGGGCCGATTGCAGAAGATGTACGTCTCAGGTTGTTGAGCGAGGACTTTGGCTCCGTTGCGAGGGAGGTGTCCAGGGACCCCGACTATTCCAACGCAAGCGGCTACGTGGGATGGGTGTCCGAGGGCGCCTTCCCCTTCTTGGACCATTTGTTGTTCGGAACCGAAGACCTGGCTCCACTGGAACACAACCAGATCAGCGAGACGGTCCATCATGGCCTATCGCCGGAAGGCATCTACATCCTCAAAGTAACGGCAGGGCCTGAGGTCCGTGAATTATCGGGCCGTGCCAAGGACCGGCTGAAGGCCCAAGCCCTGAATATATGGCTGGATGAACAGATCCTTCTTGGCGCCAACGAAGGCTGGGTGGATGTCAATAACACCAGCGATCTGTATTCTTGGGTGGTTGATCAGGTGAGGAAAGCAGCTCCGAATGCTACCCCGCCCGCAGGAAACCAAGGGTAGGCCTCAAGGTACGATGGGCGTGGAGATAAGCATAGGCCTGTTGGGGTTGGGAGTTGTGGGAAGCAGCGTCGCCAAGGCGCTGCTGGATGAAAATGAATCCCGTGTTCAGAAAGTTGGCGGGCGGATCCGCCTGAAGAAAATCTTGGTCAGGGACCCTGCAAAGGTTCGACCAACCCCCATACCCCAAGATATAGTTACTACAGAGTTTAGCCAGATTCTCGATGATCCTGAGATAAACATCGTCGTCGAGCTGATGGGAGGAGAGCAACCTGCCACAGACTACATCAGGAAGGCTCTGGCTGCCGGCAAGCACTTGGTGACAGCCAACAAAGAGGTTATGGCCAAGCATGGCCCCGAGCTCTTGGGCGCCTCCAGGTCCAATGACTGCTACCTATCCTTCGAAGCCAGCGTAGGTGCAGGCATACCCATCATCGCTCCTCTGAGCAGGGACCTGCTGGCCAACGATATCTGTTCAATTCGTGCTATAGTGAATGGGACGACCAACTACATCGTAACCAGAATGGCGAAGGACCATACAGGGTTCGATGAAGCTCTTAGGGAAGCCCAAGAGCGAGGATTTGCGGAAGCTGATCCCACAAACGACATCCAAGGAAATGATGCAAGCTACAAATTGGCAATTCTGGCATCCCTTGCCTTTCACACCAAGGTTCTACCTGAAGATATATTCAGGGAAGGAATCTCGGGCCTTGAAGCCCAGGATTTCAGGTATTCCCATGAACTGGGTTATGCCATAAAGCTGTTGGCCATAGCACGCAGGGAAAACGACTCCTTGCAGCTCCGGGTTCATCCATCCTTGGTACCCCAAGAACACATCCTTGCCAGCGTAGATGGAGCATTCAATGCCATTGAGGTTGAAGGAAACCTGATGGGCCGGGTGCTCTTCCATGGCATGGGGGCTGGGAGCGAACCCACCGCCAGCGCCGTTATCGGCGATGTGATAGAGGTTGCCAGAAGGGTGAACCTTGGCATCAGGCCCCTTCCGATAGCAGAAACGGTCCGATCCCTCAGCATCGCCCCCATGTCCGATCTGACCAGTCGATACTATTTTCGACTCAGTGTGGCCGACAGATCAGGTGTATTGGCACGAATTGCCAAGGTTCTGGGAGACAGGGATATAAGCATCGCTTCGGTGATCCAGAAAGACTCAGATCCTCGGGCCCAGACAGCGGATTTGGTTGTAACAACTCATCCAGCTAAAGAAGATGCTGTCCAAGAATCCCTCCAATGTATGGTGGACTTGGATGTGGTCAAGAAAGTCGGCAGCATGGTCCGTATGGAGGAGTGACCCCTCCGGTAGGTTCAGATCAAGGAATCGGTTAAGATATGCGCAAGGTTCGCTGATCAGGTCTTGAGCGAACCCCAGAAGGATGTATGGAACAGGGAATTCTAGAAAAGTACCGGCCCTTTCTTCCCATCAGTGATTCCACTCCGATGATTTCTCTCGGAGAAGGCAGCACCCCGCTGGTCAAGTCCACCCAGCTGGGCAACATGCTGGGATGCGGGGAGCTGTATTTCAAGCTGGAAGGCTGCAATCCCACCGGTTCGTTCAAGGACCGGGGGATGGTCGTGGCTGTTGCAAAAGCTTTGGAAGCAGGCAGCAGGGCCATAATGTGTGCCTCCACCGGGAATACCAGCGCTTCTGCGGCGGCCTATGGGGGCCGTTTTTCTATTTCTGCGATAGTTCTGGTGCCAAAAGGAAAGATAGCTGCCGGCAAGATGGCCCAGGTGATGGCTCACAAAGCGCGCATCGTTACGGTAAATGGCTCCTTCGACCAAGCGCTGTCCTTGGTGCGCAGCTTCACGGACCGCCATGCCATAACCCTTGTAAACTCCATAAACCCGCATCGGTTGGAGGGACAAAAGACGGGGGCTTTCGAAATTGTGGATTCCTTGGGCGATGCCCCGGATTATCTCTTCATTCCCACTGGCAACGCTGGGAACATTACAGCCTACTGGAGGGGATTCAAAGAATATAGAGAGGTCGGAATATCCAGCATTCTACCCAAGATGATGGGCTTTCAAGCCCAAGGAGCTGCACCCATCGTTTTGGGTCATCCCGTCGAAGATCCTGTCACCGTGGCTTCGGCGATCCGAATCGGCAACCCAGCCAACTGGGCGGGCGCCGTATCGGCAAGGGATGAATCCGGCGGGGTTGTCGATATGGTCACCGATGATGAGATACTGGATGCCTACGGGCTATTGGCATCTTGTGAAGGAATATTTTGTGAGCCAGCTTCGGCAGCGGCGGTGGCCGGTCTCCGCAAGCTACATGATCAGGGGCTCGATCTCGCCAACCGCCGAGTGGTGTGTGTAATTACCGGGTCAGGGCTAAAAGACCCGGACCTAGCTGTGTCACAGTTCCTGCCCGAAGTTATAGAGGTGGGCGCCGACCCCGATGAACTGGAGTCAGCCCTTATGGCGCCTGTTACTGGAATAGGAGAAGGGGTTGGTTGACGAGGAGCAGATCCAGACTGCCGTACTGTCGATACTGGATGCCATAGGCGACAATCCCAGCCGGGAAGGTCTGTTAAATACACCCGACCGGGTAGCCAGGATGTATTCCGAGCTCTTTTCTGGAATCAACGTCAACCCAGCTTCAGCTATCGATACTGTCTTCGACGAAGAAGACAACCATGGAGGAGCTGTGGTGTTGCGTGATGTTCCGTTCTACTCCATCTGCGAACATCACCTGTTACCCTTCTTTGGCAGGGCTCACATAGGATACATACCCAATGGCCGGATCGCCGGAGCCAGCAAACTGGCCAGGGCACTGGACGTTATTGCAAAACAACCCCAACTACAAGAACGTATGACGGGGCAGTTGGCAGATGCTATCAACGATGTGCTAAACCCCGATGGGGTGGCGGTAATTCTGGAAGCTAACCACCTCTGTATGTCCATGCGGGGCGTTAGAAAAGCAGAAAGCTCCATCCTGACATCCGCCACCCGCGGCGCCTTTCAGCGCCAAGGAGTGAGCCGGGCTGAGCTCCTATCACTGCTTCAACAGGAAGCTAAGTGACGGAGCTTACCTGTCACAGCTCTTTCAACGGGAGGGAGGAAGAATGGCAGAATCTCCTTCCCATGTGTGCTATTGATGCTCCCTTTTTGACATCCCACTGGCAACGGCTTTGGTGGGAAGAGTTTGGCGATGGGGCTGAGATGCGCCTTCTGTTGATGACCGGAGACAACGGTTTGGAAGCTATCGCACCCTTGATCAAGCGCGATGGTCAGATAAGCTTTATCGGTGATCAAGATGTGTGCGACTATGCGGACTTTTTGGTGTCCCGCGGGACGGAGAGCCGCTTTTACCCGATGCTCCTGGACCACCTTGATGGGGAAGATTGGCAGGAACTGAAGCTGTTTTCCCTTCCAGAAGAATCGCCTACCTTGGATATCCTACCGGACCTGGCCCGCCAGCGGGGTTACCAAGTGCACATCGAAGAAGATGATGTAGCTCCGAGATTGGAGCTGCCCGGCACGTGGGATGAGTACCTGCAGGGTTTGAGCAAAAAGGACCGCCATGAGCTTAGGCGCAAGCTGCGTAGACTCGAGTCTGCTGAACAGGGCTTCCGCTGGTATGGGGTCTCAGGTCCCCAGGAGGTAGAAGAGTCCTTGGATGGATTCTTTGCCCTCATGAGGCTTAGCAAAGAAGAGAAAAGCCAGTTTCTCACCGGTCCGAGGGAACGGTTCTTTCGAGCAATGATTCTGAAGCTGGCATCCGTTGGAATCCTGAAACTTTTCTTCATGGAGCTGGGTGGCGAGAAGGTAGCCGCAGCTTTGTGCTTCGACTACGGATCGGGGCGCTTCTTGTACAACAGCGGTTTCAACCCTGAATACAAATATTACAGCGTCGGATTGCTGCTACATGCCCTCTGCATTGGCGACGCCATCGAAGGTGGTAAGACCTTCTTCGACTTTCTAAGGGGCCCGGAGAATTACAAGTACGACTTGGGCGGAAAAAACAGAGATATTTATCGTATGATGGTGACACGCCGTTGAATGTAACTAATGTTGCACTGGTCAGTTTCCATACCTGCCCCTTGGCTAGCCCAGGTGAAGGCAAAGCCGGCGGGATGAATGTGTATATCAAGGAGTTGTCCCGGAGCCTGAGCGATATGGGTGTGAAGGTGGACCTGTTCACCCGGAGCCACGCCAATCAGGAAGACAACGTGGTTGAGGTGGACGACAACATCCGCGTAGTTCACCTTGACGGCGGCCCCGTGGATGCTTCGTTGAACCTCTACCATTCATTTCTGCCAGACTTTCTTGGCGAGATGAACCGGTTCATAGACCAAAATAACCTGCACTACGGTATGATTCATTCCCACTATTGGCTGTCCGCATGGGTCGGACAAGGTGTGGCTGCAACCCACAACATACCTCATGCCGTCACCTACCACACCCTTGCCCATCTGAAGGTCCAAGCTAAGGCAGGAGAGATGGAATCTTCGGCAAGGTTCGATGTGGAAAAAGGGACCATGGCTTCCGCCGACTTGATCATCGCCTCAAGCCCCCATGAGCAGGAAGCTATGGTGCGCTACTATGATGCACCGAAAGCCCGTATACAGGTGGTCCCATGCGGGGTTGACCTGTCTTTGTTCCGTCCTCTTGATATCGGGGAATCTCGAAAGCAGCTGGGGCTGAATGGTGAGAAGGTCATCATCTATGTGGGTCGAGTTGAACCCATCAAGGGCCTTGAGTTGCTGCTCAAGAGCACCGCTATCATGGAACACCAAGGAGCCCTAAAGGTGCTTATCGTGGGGGGCAACCTGTCGCAAGAAGAAGAAGTGCAGCGCCTGAAGGAACTGGCTGAAGAATTGGGCATCGGGAACATCACCGAATTTATTGGGATCGTCGACCAGAAGCGCCTTCCGATATATTACAGTGCTGCCGATGTTTGTGTGGTGCCATCTCACTATGAAAGCTTCGGGCTAGCTGCCCTTGAAGCACTGGCGTGCGGTACGCCGGTGGTTGCGACTCGTGTGGGTGGCTTGCCGGCTGTGGTTCAACACGGGCTGAACGGATACCTGATGCCATGGCGATGCCCAGAACCCTTCGCTGATTCCATGGAAGTCATATTGTGCAGTGAAAGCCTTCAGAAGAGCATGAGCTTGGAAGCCAGGAAACGGGCCGAAGGCATGGGTTGGGAACACGTCGCTAAAGAAACACTCCGACACTACAACGTCGTGGCCGAAGGACTCTTGGCGTCTAAAGGATAATCTATGGGGTGGATTGGTAAGGCCGGAGGAACTTCGGGGCGCCACCTCCGGGCCACTTTCTTTGCGGGCCTCTTAATTATCATTCCAGTATTGGTGACTACCCTCGTCATCGTCTTTATCCTCAACTTTTTTGAAAATATCCTGAAAGATCCCTTGGACAGGGCTGTCCCCGGTGGATATAGACCGGGGATGGGGATCGCCACCCTTCTGGTGGGCACCTATCTGGTTGGCTTGGTTGCCACCTTTGTCCTGGGGCGGCGTCTCCTGGATATGGGGCATGCTGTGGTCGACATGATACCCTTGGTCAGTGGCGTATACCGAACAGCCCGGCAAGCCATGAATGTTCTTTCTACGGTGACCTCCCACACAGATGATTCATACAGCAGTGTGGTGCTGGTAGAGTTTCCCGGCTACGGTCTCAGGTCCATTGGATTGGTTACATCCAAGCTCGAAGACCAGAACGGACAGCCCCTCTTGGCGGTTTATATGCCCACCTCACCGTTCCCGACTTCAGGATTCTTGGTGTTTTTGTCTCCGGACTTGGTGACCCCCACGAACATATCGGTGGATGATGCAATGAAACTCGTCGTTTCTGCGGGGATCATGGCGCCTGATAAGATCGAAACCGGCCCGATAACAGGGCCGATCTGGGTCCCATCTGCTCCGGAAGAGGTCTACAGAGGAGTGGATGCGGTGGATAATCCCGAGGAAGGTGAAAGCGAAGCTTCAAACCAGTGAAGCTCCGAGGCAGTATCGAATCCGACGGACCTGTACAGCTTGACCGCCGGGGTGTTTTCGGAATCAACATCAAGCTGGATGTATTCCACACCATGAGCAAGCAGGTAGCTCATCCCCGCTAGAAGAACGGGCTTGCTCAGCCCCTGACACCTGTAGGTTGGTCCGATGCCGATCATGCTGATTATTCCGACCGAGTGGGGAGCTTGTCCCAAGGTGCAGGTCCAGCAGTAACCGGCGGTGGTTGTGCCGTCCTTGAGCAACACTATTCCTTCAGGGGGGCTGATGCTCATTTTGGCGCGATAGGCGATCTCTTCCACTGTGTTGGGGCAAAATCCCCAATGGCCGCCGAAGGCTGCATTTTGGATATCGGTCAGTGGGCCGGCGTACTCAGGCTGGTAGCTGAGCAGGGTATAACCTCTGGGCATCTCATTCGATGGAACCTGGGGCTGGCGCCACCGCATCAACCAATATGTGCGGGTGTGAGTTAATCCTTCCTGTTTCAGCAGGTCAGGCCAAAATCCGGATGGCGGCGCGCAGAAATGGAGTACCCGGCTTCCCAAGCTGCTTGCATGGGTGATTGCCGTCCGAACAATCATCCGTTCCAAGTCCCCCTCGCCATGCTCAGGGTGTATCCACGCTTGGAGGACAGATCGCTCAATTGATGGCTCCGGGTGAATGAGGCAGACCGCTCTCAGCTCGCCTTCCGCTTCAAACAACATGCAGTTGTCTTCCGGCGATAGTCCTGGGCGGCCAAGGTCTTCTGCCAGTAGGGCCCCGGTGGTCCGGCGGCTTGCCTCGGAGGCTGTCAGATTGATCAGCTGGGCCAGCTGGGGTAAATCAGCCCATCTGAACTTGCGGACATCCAATAATCAGCCTCTTACCATCTCTAATAATTACAAGGATAGTGGCCCTGCTTCTACGGAAGGCCACCTTGTCCTGATATCCGATGAAGTCAGGTCCGCTTGTGGATGTGCCAACTACGTGGACCTGCTTGGCAACAACCGGTCGGGTTCGTTTGTTGTGATGCCGCTGCTCCGGCAGGCTTGGGAAGTAACCCCCCACTCAGCTCTCTGATCACCGTTGTGCCTGCCTTTCTCGGGCTTTAATCTTGCCCATCAACGACGATGCAGGGGTTGCTCCGAGGCCGGACCCTGGTATAAATGGACGATGTACGTAATCTCCAAGGTCCCGGAAGCCCTTGACAGCTAGGTGGGATTGTAGCAAAGTATCGACTTGCAAACAAGGCCCGACAGGGGAGGTCGTACTATGGTAGATGCGCCGGATACAGCGCTGGTGGTTATCCCCCACCCCGATGATGCAGAAGGCTGGTGCGGCGGCACAATAGCTTCTTGGATAATACAAGGGACCGATCTTTATTATGTTCTATGCACTGACGGAAGCAAAGGTTCCGATGATCCCAATACCGACCCTCAGAAGCTGGCTGCCACAAGGGAGCAGGAACAGTTGGATGCTGCCGCGGTGTTGGGGGTGAAAGAGGTTGTTCTGCTAGGTCATCCTGATGGCGAACTGGAAGACAGCCCCGAATTTCGTCGGGAAATAGTCCGGGCCATACGCCGGTTCCGCCCGGATGTTCTTCTATGCCCGGACCCCTACCGTCGGGCTTACCATTGGCACAGAGACCACCGGATCACCGGTGTGGTCAGCGCCGACGCAGCTTTTCCTTATGCCAGGGATTATCTGCATTTCCTTGAGCTGTACCAAGAAGAGGGGCTGGAACCCCACAAGACCGGAATGTGCTTGTTTTGGGCCCCCGACGTACCCGATACTTTCGTTGATATCAGTGAAACGCTTGACATGAAAGCCAAAGCCCTTGGCTGCCACGAAAGCCAGATGTCCAAGCGGCCGGAGCGCGATGTAGCAGCTTCCGTACGAGAGCGGGCCAGTGCTGCCGCCCAAGGTTCGGACTACGAATATGCTGAAGCTTACCGGAAGCTCGAGTTCCGGCGCTGACCGGTTTCGCAGCCCCCTCGCCAAAACGAACTGTTCAGACCCGGTGAGGCGCGCAGGTAACCCCCCCCTCCCCCCGTATCATCATCCTAACGGGTGCCCACCCCGTATCCTCACCCCTGAGGAGCACCCTCCCCTCATCATTCTCCAGAATCGCACCCCCCATGCCCCCCGTCACTCTGAGGAGCACCCTCCTCCTCCTCCTTCCCTGCCACCCTGAGGAGTGCCCTCCTCCACTGTCATTCCGAGGAGCGCACGACGAGGAATCTAAGATGCTCCTTGAAGCAGGAGCCCTTTGCTTCGAATGCGCCCTCCCTGTCGCCAGGATTTTAGATTCCTCACTACGTTCGGAATGACAATAAAGGGGCGTTCGGAATGACAATAGGAAAGGGTCATTCCCAGGATGCCCCCTCACCGTCATTCCGAGGAACACCTTCCTCCCTGTCATTCCGAGGAGCGCACGACGAGGAATCTAAGATGCTCCTTGGAGCAGGAGCCCTTTGCTTGGAATGCGCCCCCCTGTCGCCAGGATTTTAGATTCCTCACTACGTTCGGAATGACAGCGGAGGGTTCGGAATGCCCCCACCGTCATTCCGAGGAGTGCGTCCCCCTCCCTGTCATTCCGAGGAACGCCTTCCCCCACCGTCATTCCGAGGAACGCCTTCCTCCCTGTCATTCCGAGGAGCGCACGACGAGGAATCTAAGATGCTCCTTGAAGCAGGAGCCCTTTGCTTCGAATGCTCCCCCCTGTCGCCGGGATTTTAGATTCCTCACTACGTTCGGAATGACATAAGGCGGCGTTCGGAATGACAATAGGAAAGGGTCATTCCCAGGATGCCCCCTCACCGTCATTCCGAGGAACGCCTTCCTCCCTGTCATTCCGAGGAGCGCACGACGAGGAATCTAAGATGCTCCTTGAAGCAGGATCCCTTTGCTTGGGATGTTCCCCCCTGTCGCCAGGATTTTAGATTCCTCACTACGTTCGGAATGACAATAAGGAGGCGTTCGGAATGACAATAGGAAAGGGGCATTCCCAGGATGCCCCCTCACCGTCATTCCGAGGAACGCCTTCCTCCCTGTCATTCCGAGGAGCGCACGACGAGGAATCTAAGATGCTCCTTGAAGCAGGAGCCCTTTGCTTCGAATGCGCCCTCCCCGTCGCCAGAATTTTAGATTCCTCACTACGTTCGGAATGACAATAAAGGGGCGTTCGGAATGACAATAGGAAAGGGGCATTCCCAGGATGCCCCCTCACCGTCATTCCGAGGAACGCCTTCCTCCCTGTCATTCCGAGGAGCGCACGACGAGGAATCTAAGATGCTCCTTGAAGCAGGAGCCCTTTTCTTCGAATGCGCCCCCCTGTCGCCGGGATTTTAGATTCCTCACTACGTTCGGAATGACAACAAGGTGGCGTTCGGAATGACAACAGGAAACGGTCATTCCCAGGATGCCCCCTCACCGTCATTCCGAGGAACGCCTTCCCTCACCGTCATTCCGAGGAACGCCTTCCCCCACCGTCATTCCGAGGAACGCCTTCCTCCACCGTCATTCCGAGGAACGCCTTCCCCCCACCGCCATTCCGAGGGGCGACTCCCTCCTGTCATTCTGAGGAGAGAGCGACGAAGAATCTAAGGTGCTTGCACACACACTAGGCGGTCGCAAAATAGGCTGTCCCCAATGGCAGACCTTAGATTCCTCGCTTCACTCGGAATGACGGTGGGGGGTTCGGAATGACAGTGTCGGGGTCCCGAACGACGGCGGGGGTTCGGAATGACAGTGTCGGGGTCCCGAACGACGATGTCGGCGTTTGGAATTGCATGGGTCGGCTAATCGTGCTCAGCTTTGTAGAGAGCGTTTCTCATGACGCGGCCGGGCAACGCTCCGGTGGGCTTGCCATCGTCTATCAGTATCTGCCCGTTAACGATGGTTGATTTAACACCTTCAGCCATTTCTTGCATACGCCAGCCCCCGGCCGGGAAATCGTAGACCACCTCTTCCGGCAAAGGACGGACGGTGTCCTGGTCGAAGATGGTGATGTCTGCCACCATGCCCGGTCTCAGAAGACCCCGGTCATGGATGCCAAAAGCTGAAGCTGAATCGAAGGATAGCTTACGCACCGCCGTCTCCAAGGGCATGATTCCCATTTCCCGGACCCAATATCCCAAGAGCCGGGTGCTGTACCCGTAGCCGCCGTGGAATTGCACATGGGCTCCGCCATCGGACAAGCCCACCAAGGAGTTGGGGTAGTTTAGTATCTGGGTGCAAGCATCTATATCGACGTTTAGCTCGCCGTGAAGGAAGGTGGTGTTGAGCTCTTCTTCCACCACCAGGTCCAACAGAGCATCAATGATGTTCTTACCCTGTTCCGTAGCAACTTGGCGAATGGTCTTCCCTTGGAGGCTGCGGTTCTTCTCCAAGGAGGTTTCGTGGACCCACATGTAGTCATACCAGTTGCGAGCTATGTTCACATCGGGCAGGTCTTCCTGCCAGTCGACGACCTCAGCATGGAAGCGTTGACGAATCTCCGGGTTCCGATATGCTTCCATCTTGGCTTCGTCAGAAGCTAGAAGAATCGGATGCCATGTCGGGACTCCTCGGAACACTTGGCAGTTTTTCATGGTGAACGTCTGGGTGACGCTGTTGGGCGTACACAGGGGATTGGCCCGGATGCCAGCCTTGGAGCTTTCGTTGACTATCGTCATAAGCTCCTTCCATTCGTTGGGCTTCCGCGCACTGTGGCTCAGGTTGTTGTACACCACCTGCCTGCCCGTAGCATCGGATAGGCGGCTCATCATACGGTTTTTGATCTCAGCAAAGCGGCCGCCGCCGCTCTGGATTACGCCGGTCCCCAGTTCTTGCAACACCTCACCGAGGGCAAAGGTTTCTTCTTCATTGGCCCAAACGGCAGGAATGAGGGTGCCTTGCGGGTCGTAATGCCCCCGGTTCTGTGAGATAGACAGCCCCAAAGCGCCGGCGGCGATGCCGTCGCGCACCACCCCGGCCATAGCTTTGATTTCTTCAGCGGTGGCGTCACGACCCTGACATTCATCCCCCATCACATAATGGCGGACCGCACTGTGGCCTATCAAGGTGCCAACATTGACGCCCAATCTCGCATCCAAGATGTCCATGTACTCGCTGGTAGTTTCCCAAGAAAAGTCGACGGTGCGCAGGACATCCATTGGAATTGCTTCCACGTAAGACAAGAATTCAGCCAAACGCTCTTCGGACCCAGGATGCACCGGAGCCAAGGACAATGAGCAGTTGCCTATGATGACCGTGGTGGCGCCGTGATAGCAGGAGTAGGTACAGAGAGGGTCCCACGTCACCTGAGCATCGTAGTGGCAATGATTGTCGACAAAGCCCGGAGAAACAACCAGACCCCCGGCATCCACCACCTTGTCCGCCGGACCGCTCAGTTTTCCGATTTCGACGATCTTGCTATTCTTCACCCCAACATCTCCGTGAAAAGCAGGCATTCCTGAGCCATCCACCAACAAGCCGTCTTTGATCAGTACATCGTAAGCCATGATTTATATGTTCCTTTCCGCCGGTGCTGGACCTATGAAATAGGTTCTTTTTGTGGGGGGAATCTGGCCCCGATTATACTGGCCTCATCAGAGGTGTCAACCGATATCGTCGGCTGTAACTGCTCAGACCCCCCCTGTCATTCCGAGGAGCGCACTCCTCCCCCGTCATTCAGAGGAGCGCACCCCCCTGTCATTCCGAGGAGTGCATTCCCCCCTGTCATTCCGAGGAGGGCATTCCCCCCCGTCATTCCGAGGAGGGCACGACGAGGAATCTAAGATGCTCCTCAGAGGGAGTCCGTTGCTCCGAAGAGTCCCCCATGTCGCCAGGATTTTAGATTCCTCACTACGTTCGGAATGACAAAAAAGAGGCGTTCGGAATGCCCCCTCTGTCATTCCCAGGAGCGCACTCCTCCCCCGTCATTCCGAGGAGGGCATTCCCCCCCTGTAATTCCGAGGAGGGCCCTCCCCTGTCATTCCGAGGAGGGCATTCCCCCCTGTCATTCCGAGGAGCGCACCCCCCTGTCATTCCGAGGAGTGCATTCCCCCCTGTCATTCCGAGGAGGGCACGACGAGGAATCTAAAATCCCGGGCACAGGCTGGGTTTTCGGAGAAAAGGCCCCTTCCCTAAGGGGCATCCTAGATTCCTCGCTTCGCTCGGAATGACATTAGGGGGCGCTCGGAATGCCCCCTCTGTCATTCCGAGGAGTGCATTCCCCCCTGTCATTCCGAGGAGGGCACGACGAGGAATCTAAGATGCTCCTCAGAGGGAGTCCTTTGCTCCGAAGAGTCCCCCATGTCGCCAGGATTTTAGATTCCTCACTACGTTCGGAATGACATAAAGGAGGCGTTTGGAATGCCCCCTCTGTCATTCCGAGGAGGGCCTCCCCTCCTGTCATTCCGAGGGGGCCACTCTCCCCCCTGTCATTCCGAGGAGGGCACGACGAGGAATCTAAGATGCTCCTCAGAGGGAGTCCTTTGCTCCGAAGAGTCCCCCATGTCGCCAGGATTTTAGATTCCTCACTACGTTCGGAATGACATAAAGGAGGCGTTCGGAATGCCCCCTCTGTCATTCCGAGGAGCGCCCTCCCCCCTGTCATTCCGAGGAGCGCCCTCTCCCCCCTGTCATTCCGAGGAGCGCCCTCCCCCTGTCATTCCGAGGAGCGCCCTCTCCCCCCTGTCATTCCGAGGAGCGCCCTCTCCCCCCTGTCATTCCGAGGAGGGCCCTCCCCCCTGTCATTCCGAGGAGGGCACTCCCCCCTCTGTCATTCCGAGGAGCGCACGACGAGGAATCTAAGATGCTCCTCAGAGGGAGTCCTTTGCTCCGAAGAGTCCCCCATGTCGCCAGGATTTTAGATTCCTCACTACGTTCGGAATGACATAAAGGAGGTGTTCGGAATTCCTCCCGCTGTCATTCCGAGGAGCGCACTCTCCCCTGTCATTCCGAGGAAGGCCTCCCCTCCTGTCATTCTGAGGGGCGCCCTCCCCCCTGTCATTCCGAGGAGCGCACGACGAGGAATCTAAGGTGCTCCTCAGAGGGAGTCCTTTGCTCGGAAGAGTCCGCCATGTCGCCAGGATTTTAGATTCCTCATTACGTTCGGAATGACATAAAGGAGGCGTTCGGAATTCCCCCCCTGTCGTTCCCAGGAGCGCACTCCTCCCCCGTCATTCCGAGGAGCGCACCCCCCTGTCATTCCGAGGAGGGCATTCCCCCCCTGTCATTCCTAGGGGCGCACTCCCCCCTGTCATTCCGAGGGGCGCATTCCCCCGATGTCAATCCGAGGAGCGCCACCCCTGTCATTCCGAGGAGCGCACGACGAGGAATCTAAAATCCTGGGCACAAGTCGGGTTTTCGGAGAAAAGGACCCTTCCCTACGGGGCATCCTAGATTCCTCGCTTCGCTCGGAATGACGGGGGGTGCTCGGAATGACAGGGGGGTGCTCGGAATGGCATTAAGGGGGGTGCTCGGAATGACATTGGGGGGTGCTCGGAGTGGCATTAAGGGGGGGTGCTCGGAATGACAATTGGGGAGGGTGCGGCACGATGAAAGCAGTCTATGGGGAAGCCGACAGATTTATGATTAAGTAGCGGTCCAGATGAGCTAGATCTTGCTCGACAGAGATCAACGCATCTGGAAACTGTGACCCAGCCAGCTCTTTGAGGGGAGCGGCTTGATCGGGATCGATCTCCAAGAGCAGGATTCCATCATCTCTGATTTTATCAGGTGCTTGAGATAGAAGGTCTCGGATAATATCCAAGCCATCCTCTCCGCCGTCCAAGGCTTCTTGTGGCTCCCACCGAACCTCCATCTGAAGGTCTTTAAGCATGTCCGTTCTGATGTATGGTAGGTTCGCTACGATAATGTTGGCTTTCTCAGGCAGCTCATCCAGCAGGTTGCACTGGATGAGCGTAATCCGGTCCGTCACATTGTGGCGTTGAATGTTGGTTGCCGCCACCGCTACCGCTTTCGGCGAGTTTTCGGTGGCGTAGATGCGGGCCATGGGTAGGTGTATCGCCAAGCTGACAGACAGGGCGCCTGAACCGGCGCCAGGTTCGGCAATAACCCAGTCGCCCTCTTCTTCAGCACGGGTTAAGGAGATGAGCAAGGCCTGTTCCACCAGGTATTCCGACTCCGGCCGGGGAATCAGCGCCCCAGGGTCCACCGTGAGGTCTATGCCGTAAAACCCTTTGTGACCGAGAATGTATGCCAAGGGTTCTCTGGTCAGACGCCGTTTCACCGATTGGGCGAGCAACGCCTGTTGTTGATCTGGAACGTCGTCTTCTTGGAAAGCGTACAATCTATGTCTGGGTATGCTTAGCAGATCGGTCAGTAGCAGTTCTGCTTCCAAGCGGGCATCCGGTATATCTCCGGCGGTGAGGGTTGCTTGGGTTTCGCGGAGGACATCTCCTAGGGCGACCATCGCACCTTCCTTGGCTTGGGCATAAGTGGATTTTCGGTATGACGACCAGCTAAAGGCGTCTAGGGAAATAACGGTCACCCAGGCACTGGGATTACCGGGGGGCACCTTCCAGGATTCTTGTTTGCTCCTGAGCGGCAAGAGCATCAAGGATTTCTTCCAGGTCCCCGTCCAGAACCTTGGGCATGCCATGAAAGCTGGTGTTGATGCGGTGATCGGTGATTCGGTCTTGAGGAAAATTGTAGGTGCGGATTTTCTCAGCCCGCTCCCCTGAACCCACCTGGTTCTTCCTTTCGTTGGCGATCAGGGTATCCTGCTTTTGCAGCTCGGATTCGTAGATGCGGGCCCGCATGATGGACATTGCCTTTTGCTTGTTTTTGAACTGGGACCGTTCATCTTGGCAGACCGCAATGGTGCCGGTGGGTATGTGGACGATACGGACCGCAGTGGCAACCTTGTTCACGTTTTGGCCGCCGTGGCCCCCGGCATGGAATATATCAATGCGCAGATCGTCGGGATGTATGTTGACATCCACTTCATCCACCTGGGGAAGCACGGCTACGGTGGCTGTTGATGTGTGAAGCCGGCCGGATGCTTCCGTGACCGGGACCCGCTGCACCCTGTGAGCTCCCCGCTCGAACTTAAGCTGGCTGTAGGCTCCCTTTCCACGAACCTCGAAGACCACTTCTTTGAATCCACCCGATCCCGAAGGATTGGTGTTTAATACCTCGACCTCCCAGTTACGAAGAAGGGCGTAGCGGGTGTACATACGGTACAGGTCGCCCGCAAACAACGAAGCTTCTTGGCCGCCCACCCCTTCTCGTATCTCCACGATCACGTTTTTGCTGTCGTTGGGATCTTTGGGCACGAGCGCCCATTTCAACTGGTGGGTCAGGCTTTCTACCTTATCTTCCAAGTACCCCAGCTCATCCTTAGCCAAGGAGACCATCTCGTGGTCCGATCCTTCGTTCACTATAGCTTGAGCATCAGCTTGGTCTTCAAGGTACTTCTGATATTGACGACTCAACGACACGAGGTCTTCCAAGGAAGCCCGTTCCTTGGCAAGAACCTGTATCTGAGCATAATCGGCAGTTACTTCCGGTGAAGCCAGAAGCTCTTCGATTTGTAGATAGCGAGTTTCGACGGATTTTAGCTTCTTGAATATTGGGTCCACGTGCTAACTGGCATCTTTCCGAATAATTTTTTACTTTTCAAGTCTATCCTACATAGCTTGATACAGCAAGGTAAACGAGAACCGATGCCCATCAAATGGCTTGCCATTTTGGCTAAACCTTGGGGATGTGACGTATAATACCAAGAGCTTCGAAGACATCATAAATCCCGTTGCAAGATGTACCATAACAAAGATTCTGGATTCCACTCCCAATGGCATTCCCGAGGAAGTGCCCCCAAGATCAAGATCTGCGGGGTACGCACCCTTGCAGATGCGATGGTGGCTGCAGATGCCGGAGCCGACTTCGTTGGCATGGTTTTTGTTCCCGAACGACGACGACGTCTGGATGGAAACATGGGCCGGCAGATCGTTTGTGGCGTCAAAGAACAGAGGTCGGAGAAGGTCGCTATGGTAGGTCTATTCGCCGACCAGCCCATCCACGAAGTTAACGGGCTGGTACGTCGATGCGAGTTGGATTTGGTGCAACTCTGCGGACAAGAACCGCTGGATTACTGCGATCAAGTCGAGGTTTCAGTTATTAAAGTGGTCCACGTAGCCGAACCCCTTACCCCCGAGGATGCAGCATCATCTCTGGCCCCCCGAATGGAAGAGCTAAGCCTCAAAGGACATATGGTAACCTTGGACCGCAAGGTGGAAGGATTACAGGGCGGGACCGGACGCGCCTTTGACTGGAAGGTTGCCCAGAAGCTATCTCAAGAAGGGTTCCGCTTCTTGCTGGCAGGTGGTCTAACCCCGGCAAACGTCGGCTCGGCGGTCCAAGTTGCAGAGCCTTGGGGGGTTGATGTATCCAGCGGTGTGGAAACCGGGGGCATCAAGGATAAAGAGAAGGTACTAGCTTTCGTCGATGCAGTACAAAAGGTCAGCCGGCAAGGTGGCGGGTTGGCACAGCCACCCATTAAGGAGAAAGGTGACATATAGTTCTGCGCTTCCCGACGAACGAGGGCGGTTCGGCTCCTTTGGAGGAAGGTTTGTTCCAGAAACTTTGATGTCAGCCTTGGAAGAACTGGACCAAGCGTATGACTATGTTCAGAAGGATTCTCAGTTTCTGGAAGAAATGCAGCGGTTGCTATCGACCTATGTTGGCCGGCCTACATCCCTTTATTATGCGTCCAAGCTAACCGAGGAACTGGGCGGGGCCAAGATATACCTGAAGCGGGAAGATCTGGCCCACACGGGGGCGCACAAGATCAACAATGCTCTTGGGCAAGCCCTATTGGCCAAACACATGGGCAAGCCTCGAATCATAGCTGAAACGGGTGCAGGTCAGCATGGTGTGGCGGCGGCAACGGTGTGCGCCATGATGGGGTTGGAGTGCGTTGTGTACATGGGGTCTGAGGATATCCGGCGCCAATCTCTGAACGTCTACCGAATGCGCCTCTTGGGAGCTGATGTAGTGCCGGTGGATTCCGGGAGTTGTACCCTGAAGGATGCCATCAACGAAGCTATCCGTGATTGGGTTACCAACGTCGAAACCACCCACTACCTGCTGGGCAGCGCAGTGGGGCCTCATCCCTATCCCAAGATCGTCCGCGATTTTCAGTCTGTCATCGGCAGCGAAGCTCGAGCCCAGCTCATGGAGGTGGAAGGCTGTCTGCCCGATTATGTCGTAGCATGTGTGGGCGGCGGCAGCAATGCTATCGGGGCCTTCGCCCCTTTCATAGCCGATGAATCGGTAATGTTGATAGGGGTGGAAGCCGGCGGAGAAGGGATCCATACCAGTAAACATGCTGCTTCTCTCACCACCGGGACCCCCGGCGTGCTTCATGGCTCCATGTCGTACCTGATGCAGGATGACAATGGTCAGGTACTTGAAACTCATAGTGTGTCGGCAGGTCTGGATTATCCGGGGGTAGGCCCCGAACATTCGTATCTCAAAGATATGGGTCGAGCCAAGTACCTGGCTGTGAATGATGAAGATGCCCTCAAGGGTTTTCATCTGCTGTGCCGCACCGAAGGCATCATCCCAGCCTTGGAGCCAGCCCACGCCGTTTTCTACCTGTCGCGGCTGGCTCCGGGATTGACCAAGGACAAGATCGTGATGCTATGTTTAAGTGGCCGGGGAGATAAAGACATCCATGTGGTTGCAGAAGCCGGAGGGATAGATATCTAATCATCCCGGATTCGCCGGCATCCTTTAAGGATAGTCTGAATAAGTCCCCTTGGATGCGGAGGATGGACGTGAAACCCGTCCCTACAGAGGGGCGAGGTTCCCGCATTCGCGGGAATGACGGTCTTGGGGCGGCGGGAATGACGGGTTTCAGGCGACGGGAATGACGGTCTTGGGGCGGCGGAATGACGGGCTTCAGGCGAGTTGTTCAGAGGTCCTTTAACGCTATTACGGTTGAGCCGGTTACGGAGGAAGGCATGTATGACCTGAGTGGCAAGGTTGCCCTTGTTACGGGCGCCGCGGGAGAACACGGAATCGGGCGGGCTATCGCTACCCGACTAGCTCAAGAAGGTGCGAATGTGGTGGTTAATGACGTCACCCCGAATCCGTACCATGAGCGTCCGTCGGACTGGAAAGGACTTTCTGATGTGGTCCGTCAGATCGAAGATATGGGCCAAGATTCCATGGAAATCGTAGCTGATGTATCCGACAGCGGGCAAGTCGATAATATGTTTCGCCAGGTGGTGGGCCGCTTTGGGCGCCTGGATATCTTGGTCAATAACGCAGGTTCAAGGCCGGGACCTGATCGTGTCCCCGTGGTCGACCTGGAAGAAGAAGCATTCGATACTGTCCAAAGGGTCAATGTAAAAGGAACATTTCTTTGTTCTCGGGCCGGAGCCAGGCAAATGATCGGTCAAAACCGGGGAGGCAAGATCATCACTATCTCTTCGGGAATGGGCAAAAGAGGTCAAGCCAGATATGCAGCCTACTGTGCTTCCAAGTTTGCACTGGTCGGGTTCACACAAGCGCTGGCCCTTGAGCTGGCGCCCTATAACATCAACGTCAATGCCATCTGCCCGGGGCTGGTCGATACTGAGCGGGTTGAGTATATCGCCGGAGCTTTCACTCCCCCCGGCGTGAGTCTTGAGGACCATCATGCCGAGATGCTCAGGTCCCGCTCGGAAGCTGTACCGCTGGGTCGTGTTGCTCAGGGGTTGGATGTTGCCCGGATGGCAGCATTTCTGGCTTCTGCCGAATCGGACTATATGACCGGCTTATCTGTCAGTGTCTCCGGCGGGAAAGAGATGAACTAGGGTATCTATGAATCCCAGCGGGGATACGAACCGAAGACCTTCAGCATTGATGTATGGATTCTGACGGTGTCTATGGCGGCGGCCACCATCGGGTCTTCCCTGTGGCCTTCGAGGTCGATGAGGAAGATATAATCTCCCAGCGACTGCTTGGTCGGCCGGGATTCGACCTTGGTCAGGTTGATATTCCGGTGAGCAAAGACCCCCATCACATCATAGAGACTCCCCGGTTTATCTTCTGCAAAGGTAAAACATAGGGATGTTTTGTCTTTTCCTGTACGGGGATGATCGCTGTCGCCCAGCACAACGAAACGGGTGACGTTGGCGACACTATCCTGTATCCCGTGGCCCAAGATTTCCATCCCCTCAAGCTCTGCAGCCCTTCGTGGAGAAATGGAGGCAGAGACTTCAGAGCTCTGAAGCATATCGACGACAGCTGCAGCTGTGCTCAACGAAGCGATCTGCTGAGCTTTGGGGAAGCAGCGTTCAATGAAGTTTCTGCACTGGCTCAGAGCTTGGGGATGGGAATAGATCGCCTGGATATCGGCCGATCTAGTTCCTGGCTTCACAACCAGACAATGTTCGATGGCAAGGACCAACTCGCGGCGGATGAATAGTCGGTCTTCTTGGATGAGGATATCCAGGGTGTAGGTGACAGATCCTTCGATGCTGTTCTCAATGGGCACCACACCTTCTTCAGCGATCCCCGATGCTACCGCCAAAGCCACTGCCGGAATGCTGGGAAGGGATTCAAGCTCAGCTTCACTATCATGTTTAAGGGCTGCTTCTTCGGAAAACGTACCTGATGGACCCAAGAAAGCCACTCGCTTGACCATTACTCCACCCCTATCAGGATCTGATAAAGAAGCTGCTCTTCTTCGGTGCTGGTCACGACGATCACATCATCTCCTGAGTTGAAGACGACCTTGCCCGAGGGAATCACAGGCCCATCATCCTTCACCACCAATGTAACGAAGCTCTGGGGAGGCAGCTCAACATCTTCCATCAGCTTGCCAGCCACCGCAGCATCCGGCGGAATGGTTATGCTGACCATCTTCATGTCCATTGGCCGCAGGCTCATGAGGTGCACAAGGGTATGGCCAGGTATCTCTTCTTCAATGGTTGCAAGGATCGAATGGGTATTGTTGATGGTTACATCCACCCCCAACGCCTTGAACAAGGCTTCGTTTTGGGGGTCTTTTACCAAGGCCATGGTTTTGTGTGTGGCGAAGGCATGTTTGGCCATCTGACAAGCTGCCAAGTTGTCTTCATCCTTGGATGTTACAGCAACAAGCACATCGGCCCGCGCAGCTCCCGCGGCTTTGAGCACATCCATCTGTGTGCCATCTCCGTGTAGAGCTACGTCAAGGCTGCCCAGTTCATCCCTGATCGCTTCGCACCGGAGCATGTCCTTCTCGATCACCAGGACTTCATTCCCCATAGCTCCAAAAGCCTTGGTCAAGTGGGACCCGATATTTCCACAACCAACCACCAATATGTACATTATCGAAGCCCTATATGAAGGATCAATTTTTGTTCACAAGAGCGGCTTTGATGACATCAGTCAACACCGTTGTTGGACACATCACCCGAATGCCCTGTTGGCGATAGAAGCCTTCTCTTGCCGGGTCTTCCACCAGACAGATGACATCCGGCACGTGGAAAATCAAGCTGGCGATCTGGGCTGCCATCGTATTCCAGTTGTCGTCTTCAGAAACGGCAAGGCACATATCCGCTGTGGTTATATCGATGTCCCTGAGGTCTTCCATCAGAGAACCTGTGGAGAGGACAACCTTAACGGAAGCTTCCTTTGCTATCGCATTCAGCCGGTCAGTATCGGAACCTATCACCGTTACCCGATGTCCTTCACCGACCAAAGAAGATGCTAGAAAGCCTGTGACCTTTTGGCATCCCATGATTAGGACCCTCATAGGATAAATGCGACCTTTCCTGCGGAATTGCTAATCGTGATTACGGTCTGCAGGTTGTTCCCTCACTATAATCACAGGACATAAAGCGTTCTTTAGGACATGAGAGCTGGTGTTCCCCAAGGTAAAATGCCCCAGCCGTCCTTTGTATGGTATCCCCATGACGATCATCCCGTATTGGCGTTCGAGAGCTTCTTGGACAATCGCGGGACCGGCATGCCTGGCCTGAAGGTATTCAGCTTCCACCCGGCATTTTTCTTCTTCGGCTACTGCTTCAATCTCGCTCAGAACAGCTTCTCCGTGGCTGCTGTCAACATCTGCATCCAAAGGAAAATCTTGGCCAACCTCAATGACGTACAAGGCTCGGACCCTGGCTTTGTTGAACTTGACAATTTCACATGCGAGCCGAAAAGCTTCTGCCCCGGCTTTGCTTCCGTTTATGGGAACGAGTATCTTTTGTAACTTTCCTGGCATTGGAACAGGTTCTTCCTTCTGCGATTGTACAAGATAATCCGAAAGAACGAAAACATCCGGGCGCACACCAAAAAGGGCCTAGACCGGACGTTGTGTGAAGGCGGGGTTGGCCGATTTCATGCAGCAGGGGTCCCGGCCCCATTCTGATCGGGTGCGATTGTTTCCGACTTGCCGGCAACCTCTTTGGATGATATATGGACCTTGGCCATTTCGTCGTTGCTGGCTGCAACTATCAGGACATCCCCAGGACGAATCTCCTCATCTCGTCCTGGAACCAGCAGGTGTTCACGGCCCCGTCGTATGGCGAGGACAGCAACATGATATTTGTCCCGAGGGCTGCTCAAGCCAGCTTCCGCCAAGGTGCGTTTGATCAGAGGATCCGGCGGCCGCAGCTTTGTTATCCCGTAGTTGGGTGCGACCTCCATGTAGTCGAGCACCCCTTTATCAAAGCCGGTATGTGCGAGCCTGCGACCCATCTCCTGTTCTGGGTAGACGACCTTGTCGGCGCCGACTCGTTCGATTGCATTGCCATGAAGCTCATTGATGGCCCGAACTACGATGAAAGGTATGCCGAGGTCCTTCAACAATACGGTCACCAAGATGCTGGCTTGGACATCCGATCCCACCGCCACCACTGCTACATCGAAGTTTGAAACGCCCAACTCCTTCAGTACAGCTTCGTTGGTAGCGTCGGATTTTACCGCGTAGGTTACCTGGCCCAACATGTCCTGCACATTCTTTTCGTCTACATCTATGCCCAGGACATCATGACCCATTTGATACATTTCCCTTGCTACACTGGCGCCAAACCTCCCCAATCCTATGACCACAACCTGCTTCTTCATCCCATGCTCCTCAGCGTGAATCCAATCTAGGGCACTATCCTATCTTAACCCTTTCTTGCATAAAACGGTACACGGAAGCTTCCGGCCTGGGCGCCAGAGCCAAGGCAAGGGTGAGGGGACCCAGCCGCCCGACCAGCATGGTGATTATGAACAGGACCTTGCCGGCAGGACTCAACTGCGGGGGCACCCCGGTGGACAAACCGGTGGTCCCGAAGGCTGAGATGGTGTCAAAGAAAAGGTCAATAAAGTTGATATTCCCCCTCTCGGTCACGGTGAGACTCAGACAAACTACAAATACGATCACCATACCCAGAGCGGCGACGGTAAGGGCCCTGTGCACCTGGAAGTGGGGAATTTCCCTGCCAAATGCTTCAGCTTGAGCCCTCCCCCTGATGGAAGAAATCACCGCAGCGATGATAACTGCCAAGGTGGCCACCTTGATCCCACCGGCCACCGAACCGGCAGCTCCACCCACGAACATCAAGAAGGGATAGAAGAGATCGGATAGCTGGGTGGCTTGGGCAGGGTCGATGGTGGAGAGCCCCGCCGTCCGGCCACTGATCGAGTGAAAGATAGATTGGACGGCCTTCATCGCCAAGGAAGAAGAACCCAAGGTGCGGTCATTGTCATACTCTGCTATGAAAAACACCACCGCACCCAGCGCCCATAGGAACAAGCTGGTGGTAACCACCATCTTTGTATCCAAGGCAAAACGGGAGAACCGGCGTTGTCGGAATAGGTCCGCCAATACCGTCCAACCGATTCCCCCCAGCACAATCAATACGGCCAGAACGACCAAGAGCGGAATGTTGGAGAAGAATCGGCTCAAGCTGGTCGAATCCGGGAGGATGGAAAATCCTGCGTTGTTGAAAGCCGATACCGACAAAAAGGCTGACTGCCACACAGCTTCACCCGTCGAGAATTCTCCGTGGATGCGCCACCAGATGAAGGCGGCGCCAACCACATATACGGCGGTAACGATCAGAACGATGTTCCGAAGAAGCGGCACTATGCCACCCAATCGATCAACCCCCATGGTGTCCCGCATCAGCATACGTTCGGGGAGGGTAATGCGTTGGCCGATGACGATCAGGAAGAAGGTGGCCAAGGAGGTGAACCCAAGCCCGCCCACCAACATTAACGCAAATATGACGGCCTTCCCAAACCCGGTCCAGTAGGTGGCTGTATCGACGACGGTGAGCCCGGTTACGGTAGCGGCGGAGGTGGCTGTAAAGTAGGCTTGGTCCAGCGGGGTGAATCCGTCGATATTATTGGAAATGGGCAAGGAAAGGAGAAACCCGCCAAGGAGCACCAGCCCACTGAAGCTGTAGAAGAGTATGAACGGAGGGGTCAGATGCTTGGACGGCCGTCTTCTTGATGAGTCCTTTACCGTCACGGGGACCACATCCCGCAGCCTTTGCCGTCGGATTATCCGGACACCTGTTGGTTGTGGGCGTTCCATCGGTCCCCTTCTCTGGGCTTGGCACGTACCGTAGCTGACTTATCCCGAGCTGGCGCCAAAAGTATAACCCAGGTTTGCAAGAAGGTTAAAGAGAAGTTATTTTCGTTTCCACTGCCTGAATAGCGCCGAATATGCGACTTTATGACCTTGACAATCGAAATATCACTATGCTAAATTCTGCGTCCACAGAAAGGAGCATAGCCGCGATGGTCCAGCAAATTTCCAGGCCGGAGCCTGGTGAAAAGGATGATCTTTCAGAATGTCGGCATCACTGGATAATCGAGTCCCCGACAGGGCCGGTCAGCAGGGGCATATGCAGGCTTTGTGATGCTATCAGGGAGTTCAAGAACTACATTGATGCAGTGCCTTGGGGCGAAGAATCTTCATCCCAGACCAGTCCCAAGTATGCTGCCGTTGGCGTATCTTCAGAAAGCTTCGAAGAGCAGGTGGAAGGTTAGCCCCGAAGGCATCGGCATCCGATTCGGATGGTCCACCTACCCGACGAAGCTTTTCGGGTAGCTTTAACTGAAGCAGATAGCGATAGCGGATGTAACCGTCACCTACATGGGTTGCCGGTTCACCTGAACATATCCCGCGCAGGATCCCGGACCAGCGCTTCTGCACTTCCGCCACTCACCTCATAGCTGTAACCCCTTATCAGAGCTACCGGCACCCCCAGCGTCTTGCCTGTGACGAGTTCTGCGGTTCCTGCCAGTTCATCCGCTATGGCGATCACCGTGGTGCGCATCATCTGCCCGTAGGCATCTTCCAGGTTTCTGTAATCTGCCAGCGGGTCCATTCCAGACACTCCGATCGCCACATTTACCGCACCTTCCCGCCAAGGACGCCCGAATGTGTCTGATATTATTACGGCAACATCACTGCCCGTTCGCGCCAGAATTCCTTGGCGTATACGCTGGGCAGAGCCGTCAGGATCAAGAGGCAGCATCGCCACAGTTCCTTTGTTGGGGAGGTTCGACGCATCCACACCCGCGTTGGCGCAGATGAAGCCGTGCCGGGTTTCGCTGATGATGTTCCCGCGGTCCATCCGCACGATGCGCCGGCTTTCCATCAGTATCACCTCGGTGTGCCGGGGGTCTCGCTGGCTGTTTTCCGACATTTGGACGGCTATCTGAGAAGGTTGGATTTCCTCCAGGTTGATCACCCGTCCTTCAGCCTTGGAAACTATCTTCTGGGTGACGACCAAGATGTCCCCCACCTCCGGCTCCAAGCCCTGCTTGCCAAGGGCATCGGCAATCAGATGCGCCAGATCATCTCCTTCCTGTACTTCAGGAATTCCTTCAACCCCCAGTGCTTGGACTGCCATCATGCGCCTGCCCCCCGGAACGTGGTTCCTCTACCTACTCAATCTACTCAATTGTCAAAGTATAGCGTGGGTGGAACCTCTGTGCTACAATCCGATTTCACTTACGCTCAGCGCCTTCTGCGACCGAATATTCTCCTTCCACCTATCAGTCGACGCTGGGCATCAGGAAAGAGCCGATGGCATCTTCTCAGCGAAAACGAATCTATACCAAATATGGCGATGCAGGAGAAACCAGCCTGCTGTACGGTGGGAGAGTCCTCAAGGGCGACCCTCACACCGAAGCCTACGGTGTGGCTGACGAAGCTGTTTCTTCGATGGGACTAGCTAGGGCTTTGAGCAGCGACGCTAAGGTCAAGACCTTGCTTAAAGAGCTCCAACGCGAGATGTTCACCGTCATGTCGGAGCTTGCCACCGACCCTGAGAAGTATCATCTGTTTCTTGCCCACTTCAGGCCTGTTGGTCCTGAAATGGTAGCCACACTTGAAGAAACCATCGACGTGCTGGAGCAGGAAGCTGAGATGCCAAATGTGTTCATACTGCCAGGAGGGTCCGCTGCTTCAGGGGCTATCGACCTAGCCCGAGCCCAGATACGTTCGACGGAACGGCGGGTTGTTGACCTGAACAACCTGGGCAGTCTGACCAACACGCACATCCTGAGTTATCTAAACCGTTTGGGAGACCTTCTGTTCGTTCTGGCCAGATACCAAGACCGTGATATCCCCCTAGAGAAGGTCTAACCCAAGAAATTTATTACCATGACCAAGCTGAATGTAGCGGTGATCGATTATGAATCGGGCAACCTGCGCAGCGTGTCCAGAGCATTGGGGAAAGCTGGGGTCCAGCCCGCCGTAACCTCCGATCCTGCTCTGGTGGAAGCCGCCGATGCGGTTGTCCTTCCGGGCGTTGGTTCGGGTAGCGCCGCCATGCGGGCCCTTCATCTGCGGAAGCTGGTGGAACCCTTGAGAAAAGCAGCAGCATCGGGTAAGCCCATGCTCTGTGTTTGTCTGGGGCTTCATCTGCTTATGGATGATACCCAAGAGGGTGGTTCTCCGTGTTTGGGTATCATTGCAGGCTCCACCAAGAAGCTGCCCAGTGGGCTGAAGGTGCCCCACATGGGGTGGAACAATGTTGCTCATAATAACGATCATCCGTTGTTATGCGGCATTCCCCATAGCAGCTACTTCTACTTTGTCCACAGCTACTACGGCCAGCCCGCAGACCCGAGCTTGGCTGTTGGAATAACCGAGTATGGTCTGCGATTCTGTAGCATATTGGTGCAGGATAATGTGATGGCAACCCAGTTTCACCCGGAAAAGAGCGGTGATATGGGTCTAAAGATATACCAGAACTTTGTGGATTATGCCCTCAAAGCTTCCGAAACCCGTCATGCTGCCCAAGCCTGATGTTGAAGCACTTCGTGCTACCCGTGGATACAGCTTGCTTTTTAGTCATGCTTACACCAGCCGAGTTGCCGTAGCCCCATGGAAATAATTCCTGCTTTAGATATAAAATCCGGGTTTTGCGTACGTTTGTACCAAGGCGATTTTGCCCAAGAAACCATCTATTCGCAGGACCCTTCGGAGGTCGCCCTCAGATGGCGCCGAGAAGGAGCCACCAGGCTGCACATCGTAGATTTGGATGGGGCAGCCTCTGGGCAGCAAACCAACTATGATGTTATCAAGGACCTGGCATTACAGCTGGATATCCCCGTTCAGGTGGGTGGAGGGATCAGAAACTGGGAAGCAGCCCAGAATCTCTTGGAGCTGGGAGTGTCGCGGGTGGTCTTGGGTACTGTTGCAATCGAAGATCCGGCCTTGGTCGAACGGCTATGTACGACCTACGGCGGCGAGCAGGTTATTGTAGCTGTGGATGCTCGAGATGGTGAAGTTGCGATAAGAGGGTGGACCGAAGGATCATCGGTCAGAGCGGTTGATCTGATGCATCGAATGATCGGTCTTGGCGTTCCCAGGTTCCTCTGTACCGACATCAGCCGGGATGGGACATTGACACACCCCAACTTCGGAGAACTCCAACATCTGGTTGAGACCACCTCCAAAGCCATTTTAGCTTCCGGGGGCATAACCACCACAGAAGATATAGAACATCTGGCGGAGATAGGGGTGGAAGGTGCTATATTGGGTAGGGCATTGTACACTGGAGATATAGAACTGGCAGCTGCGCTCAGGGCTGCCGAGGCGCTTTGAGAAAGGGACCGTACCATTCCACAGGAGCTATGCATTGACAGAACGTTTTGATTACCCTGAAACCAAAGACTTTATTGAGCGGCTTTTGCGTCCTCAGCGAGCGGAGCTCAGCGACCCCTTTCTAATCCTCAACTATATGCCCATCGAACCGTACGACCATGTGGCGGATATAGGATGCGGGCCGGGCTTTTTTTCGATCCCCTTAGCTAAATATCTGGTATATGGCAAGCTGTACGCCTTGGACATCAACGAAGAGATGCTGCAAGCTCTACGCCAGAGGGTAACTCAGGCGAAGCTCGGCAACGTGGAAATCCTCCCTTGTGAAGAAACGGAGTTCTCTCTGCCCCCCGGAATCCTGGATGGGGCTTTCTTGGCTTTTGTTACCCACCATCCAGAGGACCGCGTTGCTTTTTTGGAAGCTGTCCGTCGTTTGCTCAAGCCGCGTGGCTGGTGCACCGTCCTGGAGTGGTTCAAGAAAGAAACTGAATCGGGCCCACCCCAAGAACACCGCATTGACCCCAAAGAGCTGGAGGAACTCGGTCGAAAAGCCGGGTTCCAACAGCAGTGGTGGCGGGACTTGAACGGACAACAGTACATGACCATGCTCAAAAACCGATAGGAGCTTCTTTCAGTCGGGGCGACGTGATGCTTACGAAGAGAATTATCCCCTGCTTGGATGTGGATGATGGCCGTGTGGTCAAGGGAGTCAGCTTCGTTGACCTGCAGGATGCTGGCGACCCCAAAGAACTGGCGGCATTCTACGATCAGCAGGGGGGAGATGAGCTGGTCTTCTTGGACATTACCGCCAGCGCCGATGGCCGGGACACCATGGTCGAGGTGGTGAAACAAGTTTCTGAAGAGGTGTTCATCCCGCTAACGGTGGGTGGAGGCATTCGGTCCACCGATGATGTGCGACGGTTGCTGAGGGCTGGTGCGGATAAAGTTTCGGTGAACACCGCCGCAGTCAATAATCCGGCCTTGGTGCATGATGGAGCCCAGCAGTTCGGCAGCCAATGTATCGTCGTAGCCATCGATGCCAAGCGGGTGAAGACCGCAGAGGCGCCATCAAAGCATGATGAAGGGATGCGGCAAGACGGATTGGACCTTTCTGATGATTCGGGATGGGAGGTCTATATCCGGGGCGGGCGTACACCGACGGGCATCGATGCTGTGAAATGGGCTATCAGGTCGGTCGAACTGGGTGCAGGCGAAATACTGCTTACCAGCATGGATGAGGACGGTCAGCAGACGGGCTACGATTTGCAGCTGACTCGTGCTGTGTCCCAAGCCGTATCGGTGCCGGTCATTGTCAGCGGAGGAGCCGGCAACCTGCAGCACTTGTATGATGCTTTTACCGACGGTTGCGCCGATGCAGCCCTGGCTGCCAGCATCTTCCACTATGGGATGTACAGCATCGGAGAAGCCAAAGAGTACCTGGGCAGCAGGGGTGTGCCCGTCCGCCGGTAGAGGTTCGCGCTGTATCTGGCGGCTCATCTTCTGTCGATCAGGTGTGCCCGTCCGCCGGTAGAGCTTCGGGGACCTGGTCTCAGCCGCCAAGTACGAAAGGTGACAATGTCTCGGATCACAACCATCATATTCGATATGTACGAGACCCTGGCTGAAAACAATGTTGGCCTGTGGCTGGATATGTTCGGGCGCATATGTGCCGATCAGGGGTTGGACACCACCCCACAACTGCTGTTCGATAGGTGGAAGCCCCCGGAGATGGTGTTTCGGAAGGTCCGACTGAACCTGGAGGAACCTGAGAAGAGTCCTCCGTTCAAGTCCTATGAAGAAGCATGGCGAGAGTGCTTCGTTACGGCTTTTGAAGGACTGGCAATTGAGGGAGATGCGGCATCCGCAGCCAAGGAAGCCATTCGCGATATGGGCGACCGGGACCCGTACCCTGATGCGGTATCGGCATTGCCCAAATTGCAGCTCCTCTGGCGAACGGGAATACTATCCAATGCAGATGATGACTACCTTTATCCACTTCTTAAACGCAACCGATGGCAGTTCGAAGCTGTGGTCTCGTCAGAAGAGGCGGGAGCCTATAAGCCGTTGCCAGCCCCGTTCCTGACCATCCTGGAACAGATGGGAGTGGAGCCCGGCGAAACCCTTTATGTTGGCGATAATCTCTACGATGATGTGCTGGGAGCCAAGCGGGTCGGGATGAGCGCCGCTTGGATCAATCGGTACGGTTCCAACCGGGACCGCAGCTATCCCAAGCCCGACTATGAAATATCCAGTCTTGACCATCTGATCGCATTATTGGAAGAAGCTTGATGCTTGGGCAATGGAACGGTTGTTCAGGACCATCAAAGAAGGATAGATTGTCTTGCAAGTGAAGCTCGACGACCAAGGTTTGGTTCCTGCAATAGTACAGGACATAAACACGGGCCAAGTGCTGATGATGGGGTACATGAATCACGGTTCCCTCAAACGTACCATGGAAGGCGCCCAGGTGTGGTTTTACAGCCGGAGCCGGCAAGATCTGTGGCACAAAGGCGAGGTATCGGGCAACTACCTCAACATTAAGGAAGCTTATTTGGATTGCGATGGGGATACGATCTTGATGAAGGTCGTTCCCGATGGTCCAACCTGCCACACCGGGAATACATCCTGCTTCTTCACCCCGATGGACCGGATGCCCGAGGAGTTCCTTCCGTCGAATTCAGGGTCCGGGATTTTAGAAGAGCTCTTTGCAGTGATCCAAGAAAGAAAGCGGGACCTTCCCGAGGGGAGCTATACAACCAGCTTGTTCCAAGGGGGGATAGGACGAATCGCTCAGAAGGTCATTGAAGAAGCTGGAGAAGTGGGAATCGCTGCTGCTGAATCGAAGGTTCAAGACCTGCCGCCGGAGGTTGCGGACCTGCTATACCATGTCTTGGTACTGCTTTCTGCGTCCGGTGTGACACCCGAGGAAGTGTGGGAGCAACTCCGTAGCCGTCGTGGATAAACCCTCGGTGCGATGGTTGACCCAGAGGTCATGCGTCCTTAGGCAAAACCTTGGAAGTGCTTGCCTTCGGTCTTGATGGACGGGGCAATCACCATCTCTGCTTTGTGCAGGTCGCGCACGGTGTACGCGCCGCACATGCCCATACCAACCCTGAGGGCGCCCATAAGGTTCTGTGTGCCGTCGGTCACCGATGTAGGGCCGAAGAGGATGCTGCCAAGAGGACCTTTGGTCCCCACCTTTATCCTGGTACCCCTGGGTAGTTCCGGGTGAGGATTGGCCATTCCCCAGTTATAACCATGCCCCGGAGCTTCTTCTGCTTGGGCAAAGGGCGTTCCCAGCATAACGGCATCGGCGCCAGAAACGATGGATTTGCACAGATCGCCACCTGTCCTGATGCCGCCATCGGTAATCACAGCCACATATTTCCCGGTTCGCCTGAAGTATTCTTCCCGTGCTGCCGCGCATTCCAGTGTAGCTGATACTTGGGGTACCCCCACCCCGACCACCTCCCGTGTGGTGCACGCTGCGCCGGGGCCCACTCCCACCAGCACACCATCTATTCCCGTTTCCATCAGCTCCAAGCTGGCGCCGTAGGTCACGCAGTTTCCAACGAGGACCGGCACCTTGACGTATTTGCGAAGGTCGGAAAAGACCAATCCGCGGTAGCTTCTGGACATGTGCCTGGCAGTGGTGACCGTGGATTGGACAACGACAACATCAGCTCCAGCTTCCACTGCCATGGGAGAGAAACGCTTGGTGTTTTGGGGGGTTACAGAAACGGCGCACACAGCTCCTGTTTTCTTCACCTGCTGGACGCAGTTTCCGATCAGCTCTTCCTTGATTTCTCCCGAATAGACCTTCTGGAGCATGGAAGTAACTTCGTCCTGCGGAGCTGATGTAAGCTCTTCCAGAATGGAATAGGGGTCGGGGTATCGGGTATATATCCCTTCGAGGTTCAGCACCCCCAAGCCTCCGGCTTCGTGCATCGTTGTTGCGAAAGTCGGAGAGACCACCGCATCCATGGCTGAAGCCATCACCGGAATATCAAAGGTACGGTCGCCGATGCTGAAGTCGGTGGTGGTCATGTTCGGGTTGATGGTGACTTCTCCGGGGACGATGGCAACTTCATCGAAACCATAGGTACGGCGAAGCTCTTTAAACCGGGGTGCACCCATCCTGAACACCTCACAACGCTTGGTAGGCCAAGATTATACCTGCTAATTCATGATGTCAAGGAACATCGAGCTAGGGGGCGTCGATGATAAAGTCAGCTTGCCATCGCACTTATCGGGCGAGTTGCTACCACTCTGTTCTCAGAGTAGAATTGGGGGAGCGCTGGACCTGCGACAGGCACTTTCGACGCCCAAGATATTAGTCAGTCCTTCAGACGTTAAAACTCAAGGATGGAAGGGGTTCAAGGATGATCTATGAGATGCGCACCTACAATATGAAACCCGGCGGAGCTGTGGCAGAGTTCGAAGCCAGCTTTGCCGAAGCTCTGCCTCACCGGGAAAAGTATTCCAGGTTGGGCGCCTTTTGGCACACAGACTTTGGCCCCTTAAACCAGGTGATCCATGTCTGGCCGTATGAAGACCTTACCGAACGTGAAAGGATCGTGGCCGAAGCTGGGGCAGATCCTAATTGGCCGCCCAAGAACCTGGATGGCATCGTGGATATGACCTCGGAGATACTGATTCCAGTGCCCTTCACACGACCCTTCGGGAACCAGGAGCTGGGTAACTTCTATGAGATGCGCACCTACACTTACAAACCGGGTTCGATGCAAGAGGTTATCAAACGCTGGGCAACAGCTATGCCGTATCGAGAAGAATATTCTCCATGTGCCGGGTGCTTCTACTCGGACCTGGGTGGACTGAATAAATGGGTGCATCTATGGCCCTACAAGACCTTGGACGATAGAAACAGGATCAGGGCAGAATCGTCCAAGGATGCCCACTGGCCGCCGTCGACCCGGGAGTTCCAGGTAAAACAGGAGAACAAGCTGCTGATACCAGCATCCTTCTCGCCCATGCACTAAAGGGCGTCCGAACTTACCCATGCGCTAAAGGTCTCCCGAACTTACCCATGCGCTAGAGGTCTCCCGAACTTACCCATGCGCTAGAGGTCTCCCGAACTTACCTATGCGCTAGAGGGCTCCCGAACTCACCTATGCACTAAAGTGCGTCCGAAAGCTCGGGCAGACGAACGCAACCGTTCACTCCCGGTGAGAAACGCACGTATTCGCCCTCCCCGCCGTCATCCTGCGGGGCGGCCCATCCTCTGCTGACATTCTGAGGAGCGCCCCTCCCCCGCCGGTGTCACTCTGAGGAGCGCGCCTCCCCCCGGTGTCATTGCGAGGAGCGCGCCTCCCCTCGGTGTCATTCCGAGGAGCGCACGACGAGGAATCTAAGATCTCCCTCTGATGGCTGGTCTTTTACTGCGACGGGCTGGCGTGTGGGAAGGCATCTTAGATTCCTCACTGCGGTTCGGAATGACAGTAGAAGGTTCGGAATGACAATTGGGGGCTGGGAATGACAGTCGGGGCTGGGGCCGTATTCGGAATGCCAGTTGGGGGCTGGGAATGCCAGTAGGGGCTGGGGCCGTATTCCGAGGAGCGCACCTCCCCCCATGTCATTCCGAGGGGCACACCTCCCTCCATGTCATTCCGAGGAGCGCGCCTCCCCTCGGTGTCATTCCGAGGGGCACACCTCCCCCATGTCATTCCGAGGAGCGCACGACGAGGAATCTAAGATCTTCCTCTGATTGCTGGTCTTTTACTGCGACGGGCTGGCGTGTGGGGAGGCATCTTAGATTCCTCACTGCGGTTCGGAATGACAGTTGAGGGCTGGGAATGCCAGTTGGGGCTGGGGCTGTATTCCGAGGAGCGCACCTCCCCCCATGTCATTCCGAGGAGCGCACCTCCCGCCGGTGTCATTCCGAGGAGCGCGCCTCCCCCCATGTCATTCCGAGGAGCGCACCTCCCCGCATGTCATTCCGAGGAGCGCACGACGAGGAATCTAAGATCTCCCTCTGATGGCTGGTCTTTTACTGCGACGGGCTGGCGTGTGGGGAGGCATCTTAGATTCCTCACTGCGGTTCGGAATGACAATTGGGGGCTGGGAGTGCCAGTAGGGGCTGGGGCCGTATTCCGAGGAGCGCACCTCCCCCATGTCATTGCGAGGAGCGCGCCTCCCCCCATGTCATTCCGAGGAGCGCGCCTCCCGCATGTCATTCCGAGGAGCGCGCCTCCCCCCATGTCATTCCGAGGAGCGCACCTCCCCCATGTCATTGCGAGGAGCGCGCCTCCCGCCGGTGTCATTCCGAGGAGCGCGCCTCCCGCATGTCATTCCGAGGAGCGCGCCTCCCCCCATGTCATTCCGAGGAGCGCACCTCCCCCATGTCATTCCGAGGAGCGCGCCTCCCGCCGGTGTCATTCCGAGGAGCGCGCCTCCCGCATGTCATTCCGAGGAGCGCGCCTCCCCCCATGTCATTCCGAGGAGCGCACCTCCCCCATGTCATTCCGAGGAGCGCGCCTCCCGCCGGTGTCATTCCGAGGAGCGCGCCTCCCCCCATGTCATTCCGAGGAGTGCGCCTCCCCCCATGTCATTCCGAGGAGTGCGCCTCCCCCCATGTCATTCCGAGGAGCGCGCCTGCCCGCATGTCATTCCGAGGAGCGCGCCTCCCCCCATGTCATTGCGAGGAGCGCGCCTCCCCCCGGTGTCATTCCGAGGAGCGCACGACGAGGAATCTAAGATATCCCTCTGATGGCTGGTCTTTTACTGCGACGGGCTGGCGTGTGGGGAGGCATCTTAGATTCCTCACTGCGGTTCGGAATGACAGTAGAAGGTTCGGAATGACAATTGGGGGCTGGGAATGACAGTTGGGGGCTGGGAATGCCAGTCGGGGCTGGGGCTGTATTCGGAATGACAATCGGGGGCCCGGAATGACAGTTTTGGGGGGCCTTAGAAGTTCAGCTCATGGGCGCTGAATGGTTGCCGCTGAACACCGACCTTGACATCCGCCAGTGCACATGGTAGAAGTTGCTCAGACCTTTAACAAGCTAAATATCAAGCCCGTGGGTACCGAACAGGTTCAATAGGGAAGGCGGTGAAAGTCCGTCGCGGTTGCGCCACTGTAAGCGGGGAGTTGATCGGCAAAGCATCCACTGTCCTCAGTTGGACGGGAAGGGGCCGATACAGCACAGAGCCGTAAGTCAGGAAACCTGCCCATGAGCACGGGGCTCAGCTCTGCGCAGCACAGAAGCAGCTCCTACGTCCCACGGTGGAAAACTTCAGGGAATCCCACGAAGGAACGTAAGGGTTTCACTCACCCCCTGGCAGCAGCAAAGCCGGGGTTTTTTTATTGACCGCTTGGCAGAGCCCCGCAAAATACCGTAAATGACGGAGGGCTCGGTGCCATGCCACCTTTGACGCCTTCATATTTGTACATGTCCGGCGGCCGGATTCTTGTGCTGGGAACCTTTTTGATATGCTTGGCATTGGGTGTAGCGTGCGGAAATGATGCTACCCCTACCCTCGCACCATCGCCCACCACCATGCCTACACCCTCGTCGGAAGCCTACAAGGTGACCATCACAAGCAGCGACGGCGAAGAGGTGGTCCTCACGCAGCCGCCCATGAGAATAGTTTCATACGATTCGGCGGCAGTGGAAATCCTCTTCGCCATCGGGGAGGGTGAGCGACTCGTTGCAACCCACGATTTCGTAGCATACCCTCCAGAGGCTGTGGAGCTTCCAAAGGTCGGCGCCTCTTTCACCATTAACCTTGAAGAGATCGTGGCTCTGGAGCCGGATCTGATCTATACCTTCTACGGTAGTTCGGCAGCTGATCTGAAGCGCGCCGATGTCCCGGTGATTTATCTGGAAACACCCACAACCTTGGAAGGGATCGTTGGTCAGATGCGCATGTGGGGCCGTATCGCCGACAACGAAGCGGCAGCAGACCAGCTGATCCGGCGATTCGAAGCAAAGCTGGAGGAACTGCAAGGCCTGCTTGCATCCGTGGAAGAAGGCCCCACCCTATTTCATGACGACAGCCTTTTCTACTCCAGGGGACCCAACACCTTGGTGGGCAAGGTATACGATATGCTCAAGGTGAAGAACATAGCATTCGATATCCCGGATGGGGGATACGGCCAGCTCAGCTCTGAAGTTGTTGTGGAGAGAAACCCCGGAGTGATAATCACCACCTTTCCTGAACGGACTCAGGAGATCCTGTCAGATCCTGCCCTTCGAGATATTTCGGCTGTCAAAGAAGGCAGGGTGTACACAGCAAATGCAGACCTCATAAGTATCGCAGGTCCCAGGTTCGTGGAAGCTATAGAAGAGATCGCCCGGTACATCCATCCCGGACTTTTTGAGTAGGCGGGCACACAGGATTGGGTTTGCCATTACCATTAGGAGCAGCTAGGAGCCAACACCTCAAGGGCACATCCCTCGTTGGGTTGATGGGCCTATCTTACCCCTGGCGGCGGATTATCATAGGCTTCGCGGTCGTCCTGTTGATCGCCCTGTTGGCATCGGGGCTGGGTTCTGTGTACATCCCGCCCCTGACGACGGCAAAGATACTGCTAAACAAGCTCCCATTTATCGAGTTCGCTTCAACCTGGCCAGCCACCTGGGACACGATAATCTGGGAGATCAGGCTTCCGAGGATCCTTCTGGCAGGACTGGTGGGAGGATGCTTGGCAATATCTGGAGCCACCTACCAAGGGTTGTTTCGAAACCCGTTGGCTGATCCTTATCTGATCGGCGTTGCAGCAGGAGCGGGCTTGGGAGCAACAGTCGTCCTGATAACCAAGGTTCCGGCCTACTCCAACGGATTGAGCATCCTACCCCTTGCCGCTTTTGTTGGCGCCATCTTGGCGGTTTCCGTCGCCTACATCGTTGCCCGGGAATCCTCCGGGTTGCCCTTGGGGACCCTGATCTTGGCTGGGGTGGCCATTGCTTCTTTGGCGACTGCTGTCGGCAGCTACCTGATGATACGCAGCGATTCCGATGTACGGCCGCTGCTGGCATGGTTGCTGGGAGGATTTAACGGGTCGCAATGGAAAGATGTGGTCATCATCCTTCCGTACATGGTCCCCGGACTGATAATCACCGCAGCTTATGGTCGTATCCTCAACATCTTCCAACTGAATGAACAAGAAGCAAAGCAATTGGGGGTGAATGTCGAGCGGACCAAGCTGGCTCTCATAGCCTTAGCTTCACTTATCACTGCAGCAGCAGTTTCTGTTAGCGGCCTGATAGGATTCGTCGGTCTGATCGCACCCCACAGCGTCCGGTTGCTGTGGGGATATGATCATCGTGCCCTGCTGCCGATGGCTCTGATAGTGGGCGCAGGATTCCTTATCCTAGCTGATCTCTCGGCCCGGATGTTGGTGAGTCCCAGCGAGTTGCCCGTCGGAGTGGTAACAGCATTTTGCGGCGCCCCATTCTTTTTGCTGCTCCTGCGGCAACGAGGCTGGATGGTGCGATGAAAAGTAGGTGTTCCACCTCAGCGACCACGGCAGCTGTGGAAGCCCGTAATATCGGGTTTTCTTATGGCCGCTTGGGCATCTTGGATGATGTCTCCTTTGAAGTTGGCCCCGGCGAGATCGTGGGCTTGGTTGGCCCCAATGGCTCCGGCAAAACCACGCTCCTCAGGGTTGCCGGAGGAACGTTAGCGCCGCAGAAGGGCGAGGTGCATATCTACGGTCGGCAGCTGTTGTCTTTGTCCCCGAAAGAGCGAGCTCGCCAAGTGGCGATGGTCCATCAGAACCCAGCCGTCCCACCAGGGCTTACCGCCTTGGATGTGGTGCTCATGGGGCGCAATCCGCACCTGGGGCTGCTTCAATGGGAAGGCCCCCGAGACTTGGAAATCTGCTATCGCATGATGGGGCTGACAAAAACCGAAGAATACGCCAACCGCCGTCTGTCGTCCTTATCAGGGGGTGAACTCCAGAGGGTTTTCATCGCCCGCGCCCTAGCTCAAGAAACCCCTGTGCTGGTCTTGGATGAACCGACAGCCCACCTGGATATCACCTACCAAACATCCGTCCTCGACATCGTTGAGAAGGTGAGATCGGAGATAGGCGTTAGTGTTCTGATAGCAATGCATGACCTGACCTTGGCGGGTCAGTATTGTGATCGGATCATAGCCCTCCACCATAGAAGCATCTATGCTAGTGGGATGCCCGAGGAAGTACTGACAGCTGAGGTGATTTCAGAGGTGTTCGGGGCGCCGGTGTCGGTCTTCCGTCATCCGGCGTACAACACCTTGGTGGTGCTCCCCACGGGCTCCCAAGAAGAAAGAAACCGCAGCGCCGCCCAATAGGATCAGCTCTATGCAGCATTGCGTTGCATAACGGATGCGCAACCAGCGCCGAGTCGCCAGAGTATCAGAAACCGGACCGCCCCGGACCACCACGGTAATGACCTTCCCGCTGTTAGGTCGAGTGGCGTGTGTAACCTTCAGGGTAACTGTTGAGGCTTGCTCAGAAATGCAGGTAATCTCCCCCCCTGCTGCCATCTGCGGGGGCGCCTCCTCCCCCCCTGCTTCCATCTGCGAGGGCGCCTCCTCCCCCCATTATTGTCATTCTGAGGAGCGCACGACGAAGAATCTAAGGCTCTTGGACACACGCAGGGTCGTCGTAGGAATTGGGCAAGCCTTGGTGGCAGCACCTTAGATTCCTCACTCCGTTCGGAATGACAGTAAGAGTTCGGAATGGCAATAAGACCTTCCGTTAACCCTCTCTTTTGACAAGCTTATACTCAAGTTCAATCTGGTTTGTGGAAGGATTTTATGCCAACTGCGGGGTCCTCCTCCTCCCATTACTGTCATTCTGAGGAGCTGCCAGCTGCGAGGGAACCCTCCCCCCCATAATTGTCATTCTGAGGAGCGCACGACGAAGAATCTAAAGTGCTTGGACACACGCAGGGGCGTCCTCTCCCCATTATTGTCATTCTGAGGAGCGCACGACGAAGAATCTAAGGTGCTTGGACACACGCAGGGTCCTCGCCCTCCCCCCATTATTGTCATTCTGAGGAGCGCACGACGAAGAATCTAAGGTGCTTGGACACATGCAGGGGCGTCGTAGGAATTGGGCAAGCCTTGGTGGCAGCACCTTAGATTCCTCACTCCGTTCGGAATGACAGTAAGAGTTCGGAATGGCAATAAGACCTTCCGTTCGGAATGACAATAAGACCTTCCGTTAACCCTCTCTTTTGACAAACTTATACTCAAGTTCAATCTGGTTTGTGGAAGGATTTTATGCCAACTGCGGGGTCGTCCTCCTCCCATTACTGTCATTCTGAGGAGCGCACGACGAAGAATCTAAGGTGCTTGGACACACGCAGGGGCGTCCTCCCCCCATAATTGTCATTCTGAGGAGCGCACGACGAAGAATCTAAAGTGCTTGGACACGCGCAGGGTCTCCCTCCCCCCATTATTGTCATTCTGAGGAGCTCACGACGAAGAATCTAAGGTGCTTGGACACACGCAGGGTCGTCCTCCCCCCATTATTGTCATTCTGAGGAGCGCACGACGAAGAATCTAAGGTGCTTGGACACACGCAGGGTCGTCGTAGGAATTGGGCAAGCCTTGGTGGCAGCGGCTTAGACTCCTCACTCCGTTCGGAATGACAATAAGGGTTCGGAATGACGATGAGAGTTCGGAATGACGATGAGAGTTCGGAATGACAGTTGGACCTTGCGTTGACCCTCTCTTTTGACAAGCTTATACTCAAGTCCAATCTGGTTTATGGAAGGAACTTATGCCAGCTCCCGTGGTCAATTCAGAGCGCTTGAACTCGACATTGCATACACTTGGGCAAATCGGGGACAGCCCTGCCGGTATGCAGCGGGTTGCTTTTTCCCCGGAAGATGTGCGAGGCCGGGCATACGCCATGGAGCTGATGGACCAAGCGGGCTTGAAGGTGAGCATCGATGCAGCGGGCAATATCATCGGCCGCAGGAATGGCGCCAACCCGAAGCTTCTGCCCATTGCCCTAGGTTCCCACGTGGATTCGGTCCCCAATGGAGGCAAGTACGATGGTGCGTTGGGCTCCTTATCAGCCATAGAAGTTGGCCGTACCTTGAATGACCTAGGAACGGTTCCGGAACACCCCGTGGAAGTACTGGTGTTCACCAACGAAGAAGGAACCAGGTTCAATCGTTGGCTCCTGGGCAGCAGAGCAATGGCAGGCCTTTGGGAAGACGGCGACCGGCAAGCGGTGGATAGCGAAGGCATCGGCATCGCAGAGCATCTCAGAGCCATCGGCGGCGACTTGGACAAGGTTGCCGAAGCGGTGCGTCACCCCGGAGAAATTCATGCTTACTTGGAGCTTCATATCGAGCAAGGGCCTATCCTCCACCGTTCCGGCACTCCCATTGGCGTAGTATCGGGCATAACCGGAAGGGCGGTATATGAAGTGTCGGTGAAAGGGTTTGCCAATCATGCGGGCACCACACCCATGGATGCCCGCCGTGATGCTCTGTTGGCTGCTTCAAAGCTGACCGTGGCGGTCAACACAATAGTCACCGAAGAAGAGATCTGCAGATCAGGAACGGTCGGTGCGATGAAGGTGCATTCCGACACCATCAATGTGATTCCCGGTCAGGTGGATATCGGGATGGAGTTTCGAGATATTGACCTGGACCGGATGATCGAAGCGGAGCGACGGTTCAGATATGTAGCTCAAGAAATGTCTGACTCGACCGGCTTGGAGGTCGATATTCACGAGGTGGAGATGGGCAGTCCGTGCCCTATTGATCCCGAAATCCGGGAGGTCATAGCCCAGTCAGCATCCAACCTGGGACTGGCGCACCGGTCGTTACCCAGCGGGGCGGGGCATGATGCTCAAGCGATGGCAGCCATCACCCGGTCCGGCATGATCTTCGTTCCCAGCGTAGATGGAATTAGCCATTCGCCGCAGGAATACACCTCGCCCGAGGATTGTGTCAATGGGGCCAACACCTTGCTGAATGCTTTACTTCTGTTGGATAAAGGTTAGCAGCTAACAAATTCCGGCGCCCGCAGACGTGCCGGAATAAGGCTGGGCTCCCCTTCACACCGACCAGGAGGCTATCTATGGACAAGACCACCGAACAGATAAGCGCCTACAGCTCATCCCTTGCTTTCCATGATCTACCGGACATAACCATCCACCAAACCAAGCGTAGGATCATTGATGCTTTGGGGTGTGCCATCGGCGGATATTCCAGCAAACCAGCTACAATTGCTCGCAAGGTTGCTTCAGCTACATCCAGCACGCAAGGGGCGCGACTCCTTGGCAGCTCCCATTCCACATCCACGGAGATGGCTGCTTTTGCCAACACCGTCGCCCTGCGTTATCTGGACTGCAACGACACCTTTGTTACGCGTGGAGGCGGCCACCCCAGCGATATGCTCGGAGGGGTTTTGGCAGTTGGGGAGCAGTGCCATGCAACCGGGAAGCAGATGATCGCCGCCGTGGCGCTGGCTTACGAGGTGTGCGGGCGGTTTTCTGATCAGGTCCCGTTGGCCGAACGGGGCTGGGACCAAGGTGCTTTCATTGTCTTGGGCACTGTCTGCGCAGCTTGCAACATTATGGGCTTGGATGCCCAAAGCGCCGGCCACGGCGTTTCTTTGGCAGTTGTGCCCAACCAGCCTCTGGTGCAAACGCGCATAGGTGAACTGTCGATGTGGAAAGGATGTGCCACCGCGGCCTCCGTCCGTGCGGGGGTGTTCGCTGCCCTCTTGGCCAAGGAAGGCATGGAAGGCCCCCAAGATCCTATAGAAGGACAACATGGTCTATGGGAGCAGGTCACGGGTCGTATGGAACTGGACCCTTTTGGCGACGGCGATGTCCCCTTTATGATCGATAATACCAGCTTGAAGTACTTTCCATCTCAGATACATACCCAAGCGGCCATCTCCATTGCGCTGGAGCTAAGAAAGCAAATCAAGGTGGAAGATATCGTTGCTGTGAACATAGATGCTTACAAAGCAGCGTGGCGGAGCGCTGGCAGCGAGCCTGAAAAGTGGGACCCCAAAACCCGGGAAACCGCCGACCACAGCATTCCTTACTTGGTGGCGGTTGCCTTGCAAGATGGAGCCGTTACACCCGCCAGCTACACCCCAAGCAGGATTGCAGACCCGGCCGTCCGGCCTCTGATGCAGAAGATCCGCATCGTAGAAAACCCGGAGTTCTCCCAACGGTACCCAGCTTCTCAAGAATGTAAGATCGAGGTTGTAACCACGGGTGGCCGGCATCTGGTCGAAAGCGCCAGCTTCCCCAAAGGCCATCCCCAGAATCCGATCAGCGACGAGGAGCTTGAAGTGAAATTCAGAAGTTTGGTGGGCAGCCAGTTGACTGAAGGGCAAGTCCAACGAGCGCTGGCTGCCCTCTGGCGTTTGGAAGATATGAAAGATGCAGGAGCGATTATCGATCTCCTTGCTATGTAGATGATTTCCCAGAAACCATTATTTTCGAGGACCTGATATGTCGCCATCGTTGAAGCCAGGACTGACTCCTGAAGCTGCCAGTCATGTCTGTATGAAATATTGCAGAGCTATGTGCTGCAGAGGCGCTTTGGTGCTCTCCTTATCTGGAGATGAGATTGCTGACTTCGAGCGTCGTGCTGATGGTCTTTCGGTTGAGCTGGTGTTGGTTAAGCAGCAGAGTGGTAGGGCTTGGGTGCGTTTTTCTGATCATCCGGGAGAACGATGTCCGATGCTGGACCCAAGCACCAATGAGTGCCGGATATATGAACACCGCCCCCAAAGATGCAGGAATTTTCCTGACAAACCTACGCCAGGCTGCGCTATATCCGGGAAATAAATGCGCAAGGTGTCCCCGCAGCTATTCCGGCATCCCACCATCGATCCACTGGATGACCTCTTCTATTTCGTCGGCGCTCAAGTAGGGTCCTCCACGGGGCATTCGAGGAGTGGTTAGTTCACCGGTCCTGAGAAACAGGACCAGGTTGGTGTCCCGGCCAGGGACTCCAGGCTCGATCAGCTGGCGGCGGTACGGTTTGTTGTTGGCCAGATGTTCGGGACTGTTCCAGTAGTATTCGTGGATGCCTGGCATCGGTTCACCGAACCGGGCTTTCCACCGTTCCATGATTTCATCCAGTAGCTCTTTGACCCTAGGCCATCTGACCTGCTCTTGGCTCATGAGGCGGCTCCTCGGGTGTAGAATGCCGGCGAATAGCATACCGCTGCCGGATAAGTCAAAATCCCTCGTTCGGGGGATTTTGACTTATCAACGAACTTATTCGATTGACACCTGTGCTACCGGATGGGGGTCTAGTAGTTTTCTTTCCGGTAAACCTGTAGCCGCTGCCGGTTGCTATCTACGATGATGATTCGGCCCTGAGGGTCTACGGCGACCGCCTTGGGGCGCCACAGCCTGCGCTCAGCTTCCTTGTTTTGTACCAGGTTTCGCTGTCGAATCATATCGGGGTTGGAGTTGAGCTTTTCGTGCCCCCATTTGGACAGACTAGCTTCTCCCAAGAAAGTGGTCAGGTACCGTGCATCGCGGGTGAACGCCTGAACCCGGTCGTTCATCCAGTCGGCAACGTAGATATCGCCGTCTTTGTCTACAGCCACGCCGGTGGGCCGTCTGAACTGGCCGACCGCGGACCCTGAAGAACCAAAATCGGATAGGTACTGACCGTCGGCGGTGAACTTCTGTATCCGGTCGTTCCGCCAGTCCGCCACGAGGACGTTGCCATCGTTGTCGATGGTAAGACCCCAAGGGAAGTTCAATTCTCCGGGGCCATTACCTTGTTGACCCCATTTTGATATGAAGCGGCCATCTTTGGTGAACTTCTGGATCCGGTGGTTGCCACTATCGGAGATGTAGGCATTATCTTCATTGTCGATCCGGATGCAAAAAGGTTGGTTCAGCTGACCGTCGCCGCTCCCGGCAACACCCCATTTGTTGAGGAACTGACCGTCTTTGTCAAAGACGGATATACGGTTCAGATAATCATCGGTGACATAGACATTCTGGTTACTGTCCACTGCCACAGATCCGGGCCAGATCGCCTGTCCATCGCCATCCCCATAGCTGGAGAACTGGCCGATATAATCTTCGTCGATGGTGAGCATCGTAACGCGCACACCATCAGGTCGATATTCCCACGACTTATTGGTCACATAGATGCGGCCATCAGGCGCCAAAGCGATGTCCGTTGGCGCCCTGAACCCGGACCCAGAGAATTCAGCACGGCCGATGGTCTTGTCAAAGACGAATGTGCGATTGGCGATTCCGAAGAATATGGTGCTCATGTTTACCTCACGCCATAGATGTCGTTTTGTGGGGCACTATGTCCTGCCCCCGGTTATCTTCTGTCGACCCAACCGCTTCCATCTGATGGAAGCGGCGGGGTCAACAGTCAAAGGGTTCTTTTCTTAAAGGAAGCTGATGGGCTCGTAGGAGCCGCCTATCAGGGGCTTGGAATCCATGCCCAGCCAGTTCTCCAAGATGGTCGCATAGACGCTGCGGAAGTCGACATTGTGCTTCAGATCGCCGCCATCCTCCAGATCAGCTTGTTTCAAGGACGGGTACTCGCCGTACAAGCCTCCCTTTACATGGTCGCCGATGATCCAACATGCTCCGCCGGTGCCATGGTCGGTCCCGCCTCCGTTGTCCCGGGCTCGTCGTCCGAACTCACTGAACATAAACAGGAGGACCTCTTGGCCTTGGTTATGCTCTCGGAGGTCTTCATAGAAATTGGCCACCGACTCCGAAACTTGTCGCCAAAGCTGAGCATGGGCTCCGGCTTGGGCGGCATGGGTGTCGAAGGAGTTGTAGGGTGAAGTCGTATACAAAATGCGGGTGCCAAACTCGGCGAAGTGCACCTGGGCAATGGCCTTCATCCCTTGGGCGATGGGAGAAGAACCGTACTCCACCGTGGAAGAATACTTCTGGGGGGCTGTCTGCAGGATATCGGCGCCTTGGAGAGCAGACCGTCCCGTTTCCCAGATGTAGTCCGTGACAGGCCCGGAGCCTATGGCGGGAGCATACATTCGGGAGAACACATCCAGAGCTTGGTTTCGCTCCTGCTGTCCATCAATTCCTGTCAGCAGCCCGTAGGTCTCGATATTGCCCACAGAAGCTACGGGGACTCCCGGAGCTACAAGGGCCCGGGGAAGCCCGCGTCCGAAGTTGACGCCCGTCAACACGTTTTCAGCGTTGGGGTCCATCTCTTTGAGGGTCCGGCCCAGCCAACCTTCTTGGCCGATGGTATCGGGTTCGCAGGTGTGCCAGATATCCATAGAACGGAAGTGGGACCGGCTGGGGTGTGGGTAGCCCACACCTTGGATGACCGCCATTTTGCCCTCATCATAGATACCCTTCAGCTCGGTCATGCTGGGATGGAACCCCACCTCATCGTTTATGCGAAGGACCTGGTCCTCAGGAATCCCCAAGGTAGGTCGATAATCTTGGTACAAAGAACTTGTGTAAGGCACTATGGTGTTCAGAAAGTCGTTGCCGCCGGACAGCGACAGAACCACCAGCACCCTTTCCTTTCCGTTACCAGCCATCATCTATCCTCCTGATATATGCTCTAGTTGTACTGGTACTCTGCGGTGGCAACTATCAGCTGAAGCATCTCTCCCACCCTTCGGGCAAAGCTGCTCTGTTCTTCTTCGTTGCTGCGCCGAAATTCGCCGCCGCCTTTGGCATGTTCCACCAAAGCAGTTCTGGTCTTTTCACTGACCTCCACCGGTCCGATCAAGCTCAAGCATCCATCGACGAAGGCTTCTGGGGAGGTGATGGAGGCGTCGGAGGTCATGCGATTCGCGATCAACTGCACTCCCGGCAGGTCCAGGTTGCCTACCTGATCAGCCACGAAGTTGATGCGCTCCACCAAAGTGCCGCTGTCTATCCACTCACGGCCTGTGTGCCAACCTTCCACGGTGGGTGGATTTAACAGGTCCTGGCCCATGAAGGTGCATTCTTTCATGATCGGGAACAAGCCCGGTTTTATATCTTGATGGTCTTTTACCAGCCGTACCGTTCCTGCTACCACCTCAGCCGGGCTCTTGACCTTCTGGAAGCGGGCGTTCTTGAAGAAATCTGAGTTGAGGAGTGTCCTCATTACCTCAGACAACTCATATCCGCTTTCTATGAAGGACTTTTCCAGCGTTGCGATAGCTTCAGGGTCTCTGGGGGCGGTGTCTTTCCATGCCGGCACCTGTGGTTCGTCGGCGACGAAGAAATTGTACAGGTGACGGCTTATGAACCGGGCTGTGGCCGGATTTTCCGCCACCATGTTGACGATATCATCGCCGTTCCATCGACCGGTCTTTCCCAAGAAGGTCTTTTCGCTGTCATCATGGTCTGTTGGGTCGAAACGGAAGCTCCAAGGGCTGCGGCCATAGGGGAACACCGGCAGGGCCGGGTTTACGCTCCAGCCGGTAAATGCCCTGGATGCGGCTTTCACATCATCTTCAGTGTAGTTGAACTTGCCATCCATCCCTACACCCAATGAAAATAACTCCAGCAACTCTCTGCCGTAGTTTTCGTTGATGGCATCCTTGTGGTTGTCGGTGTTATCCAGATAATAGACCATGGTTGGATGGCTTGATAGCTCCATTATCAGCTCTCGATAGTTGCCCAAACCCTTGCGTCGGAACAGGTCGGCATAGATGCTCATCATCCGCCCGTAGTCGATCTTTGCGAAACCTGTGCAAAGTATTCCGTGCCAGAAGAGGGTCATCTTTTCTTGGAGGGGACGTTTGCTGTTTACCATCCGGTAAACCCATGCTTGCTGATTGGATTCGATGCCCGCCAACTCGCCGTACTCAGGCAGGGACCGTTCCATCATGTCGAAGTCCACATCCGGCTGTCCTTCGGGATGGACCAACTCGTCCACAGTAGCTTCATATCCCTTGGCAACGCAGGCTTCCAACTCATCTCTCGTTGCTCCGAAGCCAGCCCGGCGCAGTAGATGGGCCATCAGAGCAATGTCGTTGTCTGCCATTTTGACCTCCTTTCGACCTATGATTTTTGCTAGTCTGATCTATCCGGTTCTTGCCCCATTTGTGTGACCATTGCTAACAAGTCAGAGGGTATGGGGATGCGGTTGCACAGAACTTTACCTCTGCAAGGTTAACCATAACTTTACCCGGTAGGTCATGCCGTGTCAACATACTGTTTTGTGGGCAGACCGGGGCCAGATGATAGCTGAAAACTGCCGCCGATGCCCGGCGTCGCAGCTGTGATTCTCCTGGGCGATATGTTGATCGCCCAAGGAATTTGCGCATCCGTCCAACAAGTGCCCACCACGCATCCGGCGCCGGTGGCATGGTCCCAGTTATTCCAAAGGACCGGGAGAACTCCTACTTGGGCTCATGGGGCGAGAGGCGTTGCCCGTCGATGCGGACCAACGGGCCTTCAGATTCGTGTACGTCAGCACCAGAACAAAAAGCAGGGCTGAAAATAGGACCACGCTGGCCCCCGATGATACATCGATGTAGTAGCTAATATAAACCCCGCCCAAACCACAGGATGCGCCAATTCCGGTGGACAGTAGCACCATGTTTTTGAAACTGTCGGTTAATAAGCGCGCAACTACGGGCGGTATGACAACGGCGGCGGCGATGAGAGTTACTCCCAAAACCTGCATTGACACCACTATGGTGGCAGCCAAAATCAAAGAAAACATCGTATCGACCCAGCTGGTGGGCACTCCATAAAACTGGGCTACCTCTTCGTCGAAGGTTGTGAACAACAGCAGCTTGTAGCCGATGAAAAGTATGATGACGGTAGCGACAACCACCACGACGATCGCCAGCAAATCGCCTGGGCTGACACCCAAGATGTTGCCGAACAAAGCAGCATCGAAGCTGCGGGTAAAGGTCCTGAACCGGCTGATGAGGGCGACGCCCAAGGCAAAGCTGGCGGTGGTAATGATGCCGATGGCTGCATCGGCGCCGATCTTGCGCTTCCGGGTAGTCATGGTTATGAGCAGGGCCGATATGAAACCCCAGAGGCTGCCGCCGATGAAGAAGTTAATCGACATTACATAACTGACCACGGCTCCGCCGAAGACAGCATGTGCCAAGCCGTGGCCGATGTAGGACATCCGTCGCAGGACCACATACACGCCGATCAGGCCGCAAAGGCCGCCGACCAAGGTGGCAGCAAGCAGTCCGCGGACAAAGAAATCGTATTGAAAAGGTTCAAGCATGGTCGTGCTGCTCTCTGATGTCTCCTGTGCTTTGTTCTGCGATATTCTGGTCGTCGTGGTCGCCTTTGCCAAAGTGGTGAGGACTTTCAGCTACCAACGGCATACCTTGGTATCGTATAACGGGCATTTCAGCTCCGTAGGTGCGCTTCAGTGTCTCGGAGGTGATCACCTGGTCCGGCGGACCTTCAGCCAGCTTGTGACCATTGATACAAACAACCCATGGCAAATGCACGGCAACCGCGTTTATTTCGTGGGTGGTCAAGATGATCGTCACACCTTGATGGTTGAGGTCGTGGAGCAGGTGCATCGCATCATCCCTGGTCTTGATGTCCACGCCGCTGGTGGGTTCGTCCAGCAGCAGCAAGCTGGGATTTCCCACCAAAGCCCTGGCTAAAAAGACCCGCTGCTGCTGCCCGCCGGACAGTTCCCGGATGTGCCGCTGGGCCAGATGAGAAATGCCGAGCCGCTCCATCATCTGGTGGGCTAGCTTCCGCTCCTGACTTCTGTACCAAGGAAACAGGATGTTGGACATGGTGCGCCCCATCATCACCACCTCTTCCACGGTTACGGGGAAGTTCCAATCGATGGTTTCCAGTTGGGGTACATATCCTGATCGTTGTTTCTTACGGGTGACATCCAATCCATTAACCCGGACTTCTCCGGACATGATGGGGACTGCACCCAAGATCGTGCGCAGAAGGGTGGTTTTGCCGGAGCCGCTTGGCCCCAACAGGCCGATAAAATCCCCAGGCATGATGTTCAGAGAAACGTCGTGCAGCACAGGCTGCCTGTTGTAGCCGCAGGTAACGCCTTTTAGCTCTACGATGGGTTGTCCTTCAACCCTTTCATGTGGGACCGGATGGAGCATGGTTGCCCTTTACTGAGGATATTTCGCTTGGCTTGTTCCTTCGAACGTCAAGCTGGGATCAAAACCTTCCAGAGCATCTACTCTGCCGCCCAGGGCTGTTATCATTATTTCCATATTTTCCAGCATCAAGCCCAGATAAGAGTGACGAGGGTCTCCCGGCCCGCCCGGCAGGTCGTCGTCCCGCAGCTGGTCCACATAGTTCGCGCCGGATTCTGATGCGATGGTTTCAAGCACATCGCTGGAAAACACCTCGGAACCAAAGATTGCAGGCAGATTTTCTTCGCGGATCTGGTCGATCATCCGAGCCACTTCCCGGGCAGATGGTTCGGAAAAATCGGATGGCTGGGCTGCTCCCACCACCTCCATGCCGTACCGGCGGGCGAAGTAAGCCCAAGAGTCGTGGTAGGTCAGCAATTTGCGGTTTTCCGGTTGAATCGTGGCGACAGCTTTCTTTATACCTTCGTCCAGCAGCTCAATCCGCCGCTGGAACTCATTCAGGTTTTCATTGTAATAGTCGGCATTGTCTGGGTCGGCCGAAGCCAATGCATCCCTCACCAGCTCTGCGTACTTTAGCGCCAAGAACGGGTCGGGCCACAGATGCGGGTTCGGGTGCCCGTCGGATTCAGGAAATGAAAAGTCGTACAACCATCCTTCTTGGCCGACGGTCCGGTCTCCCAAGGGCAAAATGAGGGCATCCGGTTTTTTGTTGGCTTGGGCCATCTCCAAGGTTGGCTCTTCCAAGAACAGCCCGTTCAGCACAATAAGGTCCGCCCGGGACAGTGCCGCAGCAACGGAAGGAGCCGGTTCGAAGGTGTGCGAGTTGACTCCCTCAGGGACCACTCCTTCCAATGCGATCTTTGTCCCGCCGATGTTCTCCACGATGCTGGTTATGGGAGATACTGTGGTCACAACTTTCAGCACACCGCCGGTTATGGGAGATACCGTGGTCACAGCTTTCAGCACACCGGTTGGAGATTCGGATGGGACGTCGTCGGCAGGCTGCCCGCAAGCTGCCAGGATGATGAGGATAAGCGCCGGTAAAGTGAGCTTCAGGGTAGTCATCATAAATCCGGGTCTGCTTCTTCGGTTGGACTGCTTGAGACAAACCGGCGCGCGCTGGTCAAGGTGGGGTGTGGCATCAAGTCCTAACCTAAGCCTAGATAATCGTTCACTTGCAACATCCGCAACCACGTGCTGCAACATGCGCAACCCCTGCAACCACATGCTGCGACATCCGCAACCCCTGCAACCCCTGTAACCACGTGCTGCGACATGCTATTAGGTGCTATTGCAAATACTTGCAAACCCAAATTATAGCAAGCTCTAATTGATTGTCAAGGTAACAGCAAACACACCACCGTACAGCCTCGTTCGGAGATGCAGGCAGTCCCCCTCCCCCCTCCCGTTGCCACACTGATGAGCACCCCCTCCCCCGCCCCCCATCATCCTGAGGAGCCCTCCCCCTCCCCCCGTCATCCTGAGGAGTGCTCCCTCCCCCCATGTCATTCTGAGGGGTGCTTCCCCTCCCCCCGTCATCCTGAGGAGCACTCCCCCTCCTCCCGTCATCCTGAGGAGCACTCCCCCTCCCCCCCGTCATCCTGAGAAGCCCTCCCCCTCCCCCCCGTCATCCTGAGAAGCCCTCCCCCTCCCCCCCGTCATCCTGAGGAGCCCTCCCCCTCCCCCCCGTCATCCTGAGAAGCCCTCCCCCTCCCCCCATCATCCTGAGGAGCGCTCCCTCCCCCCATGTCATTCTGAGGGGTGCTTCCTCCATGTCATTCTGAGGAGCGCACGACGAAGAATCTAAGGTGCCTGCTCACACTATGGATTGTCGTAATAATGGAGTGGCCATTGGAGGGGGCATTTTAGATTCCTCACTCCGTTCGGAATGACATTTGGGGGGTCGGAATGACATTGGGGGCCAGGAGGGAGAGGACATCGGGGCGTTCTCCTCCCCTCCGCCTTTCTGAGAGGCGCCTCTCTCCCCGTCATTCTGAGGAGTGCCCCCTCCCCGTCATTCTGAGGAGCGCCCCCTCCCCGTCATTCTGAGGAGTGCCCCCTCCCCGTCATTCTGAGGAGCGCCCCCTCCCCGTCATTCTGAGGAGCGCCCCCTCCCCGTCATTCTGAGGAGCGCCCCCTCCCCGTCATTCTGAGGAGCGCCCCCTCCCCGTCATTCTGAGGAGCGCCCCCTCCCCGTCATTCTGAGGAGTGCCCCCTCCCCGTCATTCTGAGGAGCGCCCCCTCCCCGTCATTCTGAGGAGTGCCCCCTCCCCGTCATTCTGAGGAGCGCCCCCTCCCCGTCATTCTGAGGAGCGCCCCCTCATCGTCATTCTGAGGAGCGCCCCCTCCCCGTCATTCTGCGGAGCACCCCCTCCCTGTCATTCTGAGGAGCGCTCTGCCTCCCTGTCATTCTGAGGCGCGCACGCCGAAGAATCTGAAATCCTGGCACACACGCTGGGTCGTCTAGAAATGGACCGCCCCCAACGGCGGACCTTAGATTCCTCACTCCGTTCGGAATGACAGTGAGGGGCGTTCGGATTGACGATCCAAGATTCCCGATGACAATCGGCGGGGTGCCCCTTTTGGAGGAGCGCCTCTCTCCCCGTCATTCTGAGGAGTGCCCCCTCCCTCCATGTCATTGTGAGGAGCGCTCTGCCTCCCTGTCATTCTGAGGCGCGCACGCCGAAGGATCTAAGATGCTCCTCTGATGGCCTGTTTGTTACTACGACGGGCCATTGTGGGCCTCCAGGATTTTAGATTCCTCACTCCGTTCGGAATGACAGGGGGGCGTGTTCGGGGTGGCAGGGGGTACGTTCGGGGTGGCGGGGGTACGTTCGGAATGACAGCGGGGCTGTTCGGAATGACAGTGGGTCTGTTCGGGATGGCGATCCGGGGAGGGTCTCAAGATTCAACTCACGGAATCTGAACAGTTACCCGCTCACGGAATCTGCACAGTTAGTCCCACGTTCGTGTGGGCTATCCCCGCTCACGCAGACGATCCTAACGGGGCTTTCGGTTAGCCCCACGCTCGTGTGGGCTATCCCGTGTCGGACGTGGAGGGAATAGCTGGGGAACCCGTTACCCCCGCGCACGGGTGGGCTGGCGTAACAGTTCAGAGTTGAGGGGAAAGTAGTAGGTCACGGCATTCCAAGAGGGGGTTGAGGCCCTTGGCGCGCCATGTCCCAAAGAGGGATGCCAGGGTCATTTTGGTGTCACTGCCCTGTTTGGAGCGAGTGCCGCCGCTAATCTTACGGCTGATCACCAGGTGCCGCAGGCTTCGTTCGGCGGCGTTGTTCTCCGACGGCGCGTCTGGGTGGGACACGAAGACGAACAGCTCCTTGATGAACCGTTCTATGCGCCGGCAGAGCTTGGACTGGGGCGCGGCTTGGTCCTTGAAGAAGGGGCTGCACAGCGCCAGCAGTTCCTTCTCCAAGGTCAACTGGCGTCGCGAGGCCAGCCGGGGGCCATCGGCAGGAACGCAAGTCCTGGCCTTGGCATATACCCGCCGCACCGCACCGGCCCACTGTGCCAAGCCGAGGTCATCAGGATACCAAGCCATGAGCTCATCCATATCCCGCAGCAGGTGTGCCCAACACCGCTGCTTCAGGCCGGGGTAGTGGTTATATGCGGCGTAGAAGTCACTCACCAGCACTCCGCTGAATGCCTCTCCCAACGCCTCGTCCACCACCCCCTTGCCACGACCGCGACGCAGGAAGTACCGCTCCGTGGGAGTGCTGAAGGTCCAAACGTAGCCGTTGACTCCATCCTCACGCCAGCCGGTCTCATCTGCATGCACCACCGGAGAGCCACGAATGCGTTCCAGGGTCTCGGCCACTGCCATCCGGGCCTGTCGTGCCACACTATGAATCGTCTCCACGATGGCGCCCACGCTCAGCTTCAACCGATGCACCGTCTGAAGGTACTGCTGGATGCTCCTTATGGGCAGCCGTCCCTCCTCCCGCAGCGTCACTATCAGGCTCGCAAGGTTGATACCAAGGCGCCGAGGCCCCACTGCCAATCCCTGCAACGCACCACGGGGCACCCGCCGTTTCCGGCATAGCCCACACATTCGAGCCATGAAGACGTACTCGACCACCTCCGCCGGAACCAACGGAAGCTCGATGACCTCACGAGTCCGCTGTACCCATCCCCCTGCCAGGCCCGTCCCACACTCGGGGCACGACTCCAGAGCATGCACCACCTGCCGCGTGGGTTCCATTCGCTGCCGGGCAAAGCCGTGGAGACGACGCTTCCTCGATCCCTTTCTCTCCGGCTGACTCCCCTTGGCGCGCGGCTTATTGCCCGGCATCCCTGCAGACGGGCCGCCAGTACCCGGACGGGCCTCCAACTCCTTCACCCGTCGCTCCAGCTCGGCGATGATCGTCTGCTGCTTGGCAATAACCTCCAGCAGGGTCTCCCGGCTCGTGGTGCGAAGGTCCACTTCATTGTCCACCCCTCTCGTTTAACACAATCAAACGCCCCTTGCTCCGTACTCTCCACCCAGATTCCGAGCAATTCACCTCTCCAACTCTGAACAGTTACGGGCTGGCTTTCTGGTTGTGCAGGTACCTTCATAGCTCTATAATGGGCTAGCTAAATCTGCATACGAATCGGCACCGGCACAGTTGGGAGGTATACGGATGGTTTCTACCAGTCGCACCGGGGCTAAACACCGAAGCTGGGAGATCACTGAAGGCCCGGAAAGAGCTCCTGCACGATCCTATTTCTTTGCAATGGGCTACACCAGACAGGACCTTGAAAAACCCTTCGTGGGCGTTGCCAACCTTGCCAGTGAGATCACCCCGTGCAACCTCCATCTGGGCCGTCTGGCAGCCAAGGTCAAGGAGGGCGTGCGCGCGGCCGGCGGAACTCCCTTCGAGTTCGGCACCATTACCGTTAGCGACGGCATTTCCATGGGCACCGAGGGGATGAAAGCCTCTTTGATCAGCCGGGAGGTGATTGCCGATTCCATTGAGCTGGTCGCTTTCGGCCAGCGGCTGGATGGGTTGGTTACCATAGCCGGCTGCGATAAGAACCTGCCGGGGACCTTGATGGCAGCCACCAGGTTGAACATACCGTCGGTGTTCATATACGGGGGGAGCATCCTACCCGGTAGCTACAAGCAGCATGATGTAAACGTTCAGGATGTGTTCGAAGCGGTCGGCTCCCACTCCACCGGCGCCATGACCGAAGCTGAACTGACCGAGTTGGAGAGTGTCGCTTGCCCAGGAGAAGGGTCTTGTGCCGGCCTTTTTACCGCCAACACCATGGCGGCAGCTATCGAAGCTCTTGGCATGTCCCTGCCGGGCGCAGCTTCAATCCCGGCTGTGGATGGACGCCGCTTGTCCACCTCTCATCAAGCAGGGCTGGTGATCCTTCAAGCACTGGAGCAGCAGCTAAAACCCCGGGATATCCTGACCCGCAGGGCTTTCGAAAATTCCATAACCGTGGTTGCCGCCATGGGCGGCTCCACCAACGCGGTTCTCCATCTGCTGGCTATAGCCCACGAAGCCGGCGTGGACCTGACCTTGGACGACTTCGATGCAATCAGCAACCGCACACCCTACCTGGCAGATATGAAGCCGGGGGGCCGCTATGTGATGGCTGATTTGGACCGGGTGGGTGGCGTTCCCTTGGTGATGAAACGTCTGCTGGCGGCGGGCCTTCTGTACGGGGATGCGTTGACCATTACCGGCAAGACCCTCAGGGAAAACCTGGAATCCCTGCCCACGGTGGAAGATCAAGATGTTGTGCATCCCACAGATTCGCCGCGGGCGCCCACCGGCGGGCTGGTGATCCTGAAAGGGAACCTGGCGCCCGAAGGGGCTGTGGTGAAGGTGGCTGCAAGCCAGAATGTACGCTTCGAAGGCACGGCCCGGGTTTTCGACCGGGAAGAAGCAGCTTTCCAGGTCATCCGAGAACGGGGAATAAATCCCGGCGATGTGCTGGTCATCCGATACGAAGGTCCCAAGGGCGGGCCCGGTATGCGGGAGATGCTGGCGGTCACCGCCGCCTTGGTGGGTCAGGGCTTGGGCGGTCAGGTTGCCCTTCTGACCGATGGGCGTTTCTCAGGAGCAACCCGCGGTCTGATGGTCGGCCATGTGGCGCCTGAAGCTGCGGTGGGAGGACCTATAGCGCTGGTCCAAGAGGGAGACCGCATCATCCTGGATATCCCCGGACGTAAGCTGGAGGTGGCCATCTCCGATGAAGAGTTGGAGGTGCGCCGGCAAGCTTGGCAACCGGTGGCGCATCCCTACACCACGGGTGCCCTTGCAAAGTACACTCGCCTGGTGAGTTCAGCTGCCCAAGGCGCCGTCACCAGCTAACTGCCGATAAACTGGCGTCCCTTTCTGACCCGAATGACGAGTATTCCCCAAGCTCAGGCCATCTGAGCTGGTAGGAGCGGCATGATGTCGAGCACGGTTGATATCGAATACCTGGATAAGGTCCGGTCCAAGATCAACGCCTTGGTAACGGAAGATGCCAAGCGGCTGCGCGGCCTCCGGTATTGTGACGTTCGTATGCAGGTCAAAGAAGAAAAGGGAGCTGCCGCCGAAAACGGCGCCGAAAGAATGAGCTCCGAAGATTATGCCTTTGGGTTTGGGGTCCGCGTCATCGCCGAGGATAAAGCCCATGCTCCCGGATACTACGGAAGAATCTTGGGAGATGCGGATGCAGACAACATCAGCCAGGCGGTGATGGAAGGGATCCGGGAAGCACATCAGCGAGCCACAGCCAACGCCCGCATGAAGAGCAAGGCCCGAGGGCGGTTCGGAGCCTTGTCGGATAGCCTTTACGACACCCATCTAGCGCCGGTGCCCATAGCTGAAGATTCGGTCACAGCCACCTATGGCGTCGACCCTCGGACCGTTTCTTTGGAAGGCGCCACCAAGATGGCGGTGGACTCATGCAAAGCTGCTCAAGGTGTGAGCAATCAGGTTGTGCATTCAGCTACTTCTGTCAGCGCCTTCCTCTTGCGAGAGCTGTTTTGCAGCTCCGACGGCGCCAACATCGACCAGACCTTCGCACAAACTGAAGGGCTTGTTCTCACCGTCTGCAACAGTCAGCACGGGGTTTTGGAAATATATGATTTTACGGGCCACCAACGGGGCTGGGAAGTCCTGACCGAAGGCTACGACAATGGCAATATCATCCTGCCCAGCTTTGAAAGCTTCTGCCGAAACCTGGCCGTCGATGGGGTGGAGGTGGCCAATGCGCCGCCTCTCAAAGCTCCAGATAAAGATTGTGTCGTCGTTACCGATCCCCACTTCAACACCCTGTTGGTGCACGAAGTCGTAGGGCATCCATCGGAGTTGGACCGGGCATTAAAATACGAAACATCTTATGCTGGGCGCAGCTGGTTCTTCAGGGATATGGTGGACAATCAGATTGGCGCTCAGATCGCTTCCCCATTGGTCAGCGCTTATTCAGACCCCACAATGGAGGGGTTTGGCTCCTTCAAGTACGATCATGATGGCACACCGGCCAGGCGGGCTTACCATATTCGGAACGGCGCCTTCGAAGAGTTCCTCAACAACCGCCAGACGGCTGCCATCTTGGGGGTCGAGCCCAACGGCTCAGCAAGGGCTACAGAAGCCAACCTGATACCCTTGATCAGGATGACCAACACCGTATTTGCTCCGGGAGACCAAGACCCTGAATCCATCATAGGTGAGGTGGAAAACGGGTACTACGTTTCTGGGCATCGGGTGCCGTCTGTGGCTGAAGCCAGGGAGAATTTCCGCATAACGGCGGTCAAGGTGTACGAGATCAAGAACGGCCGGTTGGGCCAGCTTTACCGTGACGGCGGCATAACGTCGGATTCCAAGGACTACTTCATGAGCATTGATGCGGTGGGCAACGACTTTCGAATGTACCCCATTCCCAACTGCGGCAAGGGCCAGCCCATGCAGGCCAAACGCATGAGCAACGGCGGCCCAACCATGCGGGGTGTAGCTAAACTCACCGGCCGGGGATAATCGTAGATATGTCCATTGAATTGCTTCTGGGTATCGTAGTCGGAGTCCCTGTATTGTTGGTCCTCATCCTGTTGGTTTTCTACTTGGCAAAAAGCGGCCAGAGGGTTGAAATCAGGGATGTGGAGGTGGCGATATCCCGGATCTGGCAGGATTCCCGTCTGGACGAGAAGCTGGGCGAAATCACAACCCATGCCAGGGATATTCGGAATTCCCACACCTCCATTGAGCAAATGCTGAGGGTACCCAAGGAGCGGGCTTCCTTGGGGGAAATCGGCCTGGAGGCGATACTGACCGACCCGCTGCCGCCCGATTTGGTCCATATACGGTCTCGGATGTTCGGCGGTAAAATCCCCGATGCCGCCATCGAATCCAGCGTTGGATTGATTTGCATCGACTCCAAGTTTCCGCTGGATAACTACATCAAAATGCAGGAAGCCACCGATCCTGTAGACGGCAACGGCCACAAATCTCAGTTCATCAAGGATGTGCGGGGCCACCTGAACAAGGTTGCTGAAGATTATGTACGCCCGGACCAAGGGTCTGCCGCATTTGCCTTCGCTTACATTCCGTCCGAAGGGGTGTACTACTTCCTGGTGTCCGAGGCATACCAGATGCTCAGAGAATATGTCGGGAAGGGTGTACAGCTGGTTTCTCCCCTAACTTTGTCCCACAAGATAGAACTGATCAAGACCGGCGTTCATGCTCGCAAGCTGTCCGATAATGCTGCCAAGGTGGAAAAGGATATCCAGCGCCTTGCTGCAAATTTCAAGGAGCTGGATGCTGCTTGGAATATACTGTATGGGACCCACTGGAGAAATGCAGCCAACAAAGCAGAAGAGCTGGACCAAGGTTACCGTAGGCTTCGGGAGGAGTTCGAACGGATCCGCTCATTATCTGAATAAACCCAGCAATAGGAGACCGGCTATGTCCATACTGCCCCTCAGCCAACTCAAGCGTTCGGCTGAAGATGCCCTCGCCTATCTTCGTACCCAGCCGGATATCGCAGAAGCGGAGGTGTTCACTTCAGCCAACGCCAACCTGACCGTCCGGCTCAATTACACCTCCCGCATCCCAAGCAATGGTGTGGAAGAACCCAAGTCGGTGCAATCTTACGGATTGGGCCTTCAGGTCGCTTTCAACTCCCCTGAAGGAATCAAAACTGGTTTCGGCAGCGAACCCACCGACCTATCCCTTGAAGGGGTCAAGAAGGCCTTGGACAAAGCCCGGAGAGGAGCGGTACTGGACCCGGACTACGTTTCTTTACCTCGTTCGACAAGCCAGAAACCCACGCTCCGCCGCTACCATGATCCGGCTATTCTGCGAATCACCAATAACAAGATGGTGGAGGTAGGCTGGCGCACCCTAGAAAGTGCTCTCGAAGTGTTTTCGACCTCCGAAGACCTGCTCAACGCAGCTGGCTCGCCCCAAGGGATCAGGGATTTGGGTCTCATCTTGGGGGGTGATGTTGTGATGCTCCAAGAGCGGGTCGCCATCGGTTCCACTCACATGCCCAAGGTCCAGACCGACGAATCCACCATGCTGATGACCTTTGCCACCGCCATGTTGGAAGATGAACATGCCAAGGGGACCGGCTGGTCTGTCAGCAGTCACCTCTCCGGTTACTCTGGTCAGCCCGGACGGGATGCCGCCCAATCGGCAATCGCAACCATGGGCGGACAAAGGGTGAAAAGCGGCGCCTACAGGGTTGTCCTGGGACCCCAAGCCCTTACCGAAATCTTGGAATGGGTGCTGATGCCCAGCTTGCAGGTGGATGCCCTCTATGCAGGCGTATCCACCTTCATGGGGAAGCTGAATCAGAAAGTAGCGGCAGAAGAGCTTTATTTATACGATGATGGGTCGATGCCCGGCTTGGCAGCCAGCAGGGCAATCACCGACGAAGGCGTCCCAACCGGCAGGACCGACCTGATCAAAGATGGCGTCTTGGTGGGACTGCTATCCAACTTCTATGAGCAGCAGCGGATGCTCAAGGACCCCCGGGGCAAAGAAAAGCTGGGAGTGGAGCCTGCCAGCGTATCCAATGCTATTGCCGCACGAAATGGCTTTCGCACAGGTCGAGGGGGAGGCAGGAACTTCGATGAACTGCCAGCCATCACGCCGACCAACCTGGTCATTGAAGGGCAGATGCACCGCTCCCCTCAGGACCTTCTAGCCGTGGTGGAAGATGGGATATACATTGGCCGCATATGGTATACATATCCGGTCAACGGCATAGCAGCCGGCGACTTCAGTGGGACCATCGTCGGAGATTCATACATCATCAGGGACGGCAGGATCGCCGCAGCAGTAAGGCCCAACACCCTGAGAATGAACGAGAACATTCACAACGTGCTGAACAGCATCTTGGCCATCGGCTCAGAACGCAGGGGAACGGTGCGGTGGTCTTCGGACCAGGTTACCTGGGCTCCCGAGGTTGTTGTGGAAGATTTCCACCTTGATGAAATAGCAGGGTACATGGACGATGTGTTTTAGGGAACCTCTGAACAACTCGCCCGAAGCCCGTCATTCCCGCCGCCCCAAGACCGTCATTCCCGCGAATGCGGGAACCTTGTCCCTCGGTAAGGACGGGTTTCACGTCCATCCTCCGCGTCCAGGGGGGCTTATTCAGACCATCTTTAAGGTGCCTCCTCACCCGAAAGACCGTCGTAGTAATGGGCAGGCCATCAGAGGGAGACCTTAGATTCCTCACTCCGTTCGGAATGACTCTCCCCCTGTCATTCTGAGGGGCGCACCCCGAAGAATCTAAGGAACCTCTGAACAACTCGCCTGAAGCCCGTCATTCCCGCGAAGGCGGGAACCTCTCCCCTCTGTAGGGACGCGTTTCACGTCCATCCTCCGCATCCAAGGGGACTTATTCAGACCATCTTTAAGGTGCCTCCTCACCCGAAAGACCGTCGTAGTACTGGGCAGGCCATCAGAGGGAGACCTTAGATTCCTCACTCCGTTCGGAATGACAGAGGGGAGTTCGGAATGACAGTGGGAAGTTCAGAATGACAACCTGGGGGTCCCCTCCCCTCATTGTCATTCCGAGGAGCGCCTCCTTCCTGTCATTCTGAGGGACGCACCTCCCCTTGTCATTCTGAGGGGCGCACCCCGAAGAATCTAAGGAACCTCTGAACAACTCGCCTGAAGCCCGTCATTCCCGCGAATGCGGGAACCTCGTCCTTCTGTAGGGACGGGTTTCACGTCCATCCTCCGCATCTAAGGGGACTTATTCAGACCATCCCTAGGTGCCTCCTCACCCTAAAGACCGTCGTAGTAATGGGCAGGCCATCAGAGGGAGATCTTAGATTCCTCACTCCGTTCGGAATGACAGAGGGAAGTTCGGAATGACAGAGGGAAGTTCGGAATAGCAGAGGGAAGTTCGGAATGACAACCTGGGGGTCCCCTCCCCTCATTGTCATTCTGAGGGGCGCACCCTTCCTGTCATTCTGAGGGGCGCACCCCGAAGAATCTAAGGAACCTCTGAACAACTCGCCTGAAGACCGTCATTCCCGCCGCCTGAAGCCCGTCATTCCCGCGAATGCGGGAACCTCGTCCCTCTCGACTGAAGACCGTCATTACCGCCGCTCGAAGCCCGTCATTCCCGCGAATGCGGGAACCTCGTCCATCCTCCGCATCCAAGGGGACTTATTCAGACTATCCTTAGGGCCTGATCAGCACCACTTCTCTTTGGACTGCTGTCGTTGGGGCAGGCCCCTCCTCGGACATATACACATCAATCTCTGAACGGACACCGAACTCAGGCAGATAGATCCCAGGTTCGATGCTGAAGCAGATGCCGGGGATGATGAGCCGGGTATCTTCGGTTTCGAAGCTGTCCAGGTTCACCGCATCTCCGTGAACTTCTTGGCTGATGCTGTGACCCAACCTGTGAGTGAAGAAATCGCCGTATCCCCTATCATCGATGTATTGCCGGGCGACTTCATCAGCTTGGAACCCTTGAGGGAATCGCCCTTTCCCGACCTCAGCTCCTAGGTACTCAAGAGCTGCATCCCTAGCTCCGGTTACGATATCGAACACCCTTTGGTGGGCGTCATCCACAACATCGCCCACATATGCAACCCATGTAATATCGGCATACATGCTGCCTTCGGCAGCTTCTTTGGCCCATAGATCAATCAGCAGCCAGTCGTTTTCTCGAATGGGACTGCTCCTACCTTCCAGCGGTTCATAATGGGGATCGCTGGCATGGCTATTGGTAGCAACGATGGGACCGTCGGCGGTGACAAGCCCTTCATTTCTGAATTTTCTTCGGATGAACTCAGCCACCTGGAACTCGGTGGGGCTTTCGGCCAGATGAAGCCCAACGTACTCGAAGGCGTTCAATACGATGTCGGAGAGCTGCTTGGCCGCCCTTTTGTGGGAAGCTAGCTGGGCTTCCGTCCACCGTTGGGTTGTGTACTGGACCAGATCGGCCGAAGATGTAACCTGAGCGCCAAAGCTGCGAACCAACTCCACGGTCCCAGCATCTACCTTGGATGCCCGCGGCAAGCTGCTCAAGGGAGAATATTCCATAGCGACCACACCCGCCGGGGGAAGCAGCTTGGATAGCTCATCCACCATTGAACTCCGGCTACGATAGACCACCGGTGGGTTATCCATGCCATGAAACTTTCCGGCATCCACATGGTGGCTCAGAATGACCGGCTGACCTGATGAAGGGATATACAAGAAGCAGGGCCGGGTAATCATTCCGACGCCTTCTCCAACCAGCTGCCAAAAGATGGGGTTGGATGCGCGGTAGTCGTACAGCAGCCAACCATCTATTTCAGGATTGGTTGCGGTCCGGATGTACTGCTGTGCCAGGTTGATGGAAGCTTCTGAAAGCATGAAGTAACCCTAAAGGTGATGAATCCGCAAGCGAGCCCGATGATGAGGTGTGGTCTAGGCGGCGGTCTGAAGCACGCCGCCATCAACGGGAATGCATGCTCCGGTGATGTAGCTGGCCCGTTCCGATGCCAAGAAAGCTATCAGTTCCCCCACCTCTTCAGGGCTGCCCAGACGCCTCATAGGAACAGCTTTGGTGGCTTCCATGGTAATCTCCGCGGGAGGCCGATTTTGGGCTGAGCCTTGAGTTTCATGCACCGATGCCAGCCGGTCGGTCTGGATCGCCCCTGGCATGACATTGTTTACGGTGATGTTGAACGATGCCAGCTCATTCGACAGCAGCTTGGCGTAGCCAACCACTGCCATACGGCTGGAGTCGAATACGTGCGACCCTCGCAGGGGATGGGTCAGCATCGCGGGCAGCCGGTTTATGATCCGGCCCCATCGCTGCTGTTTCATATAGGGGGCCACCTCGCGGCTCATCCGTACCGCACTGAGGAAGTTCAGTTCCAGGTCTGCTTCCCAATCTTCGTCGTTGATCTCAAGCGGTCCCTCTTCACACATGGGACCTGCGATGTTGTTGACGGCAATATCCAGTCTGCCAAAGCGATTGAACGTACCCCTGACAGCACGCCTGATATCATCGGGACGGGATAGATCGGCAGGAATTCCCAGAACATGGTGTTGGGAGCTGTTGCGGGCTATCTCGATTTCGGACTTGCGAAGGTTGGCTTCATCAGAATCGCAAATGGTTATGCTGGCGCCTTCTCTGGCAAGGACGAGGGCAGCAGCTTGGCCCATACCCTTGCCGGACCCCCCAACAATAGCAACCCGGTCCCGGAGTCCTAATTCCATAGACCCTCACCCTCCCACATCCTCAGACTGAGGTAATAATAATCACCATCTGACCGGGAAGCAAGGGCAAAAACATCGAACAGCTAGACAGCTTGAGAATCTTCAAGCTCTTTGAACTGGGCTTCGGTGTAGCCCAGCTCAGTTAATATCTCCCGCGTGTGCTCACCCAACAACGGGGGCGGCCTGCCGACAGCACCTTCCGTCCGGGAGAACTTTATCGGTATTCCTGCTTGTTTGATGTTACCCAAGGTTGGATGGGCTATCTCCTGCAGCATGTTCCTGTGAAGGACCTGGGGGTCGGAGAACACATCGCTCAGCTCGTTGATGGGTCCGCAGGGCACCCCTCCCGCATCCAGCCGGGTCACCCATTCTGCTACCGACTGCTTCAGGAACTCTTCTTGAAGGATGGGTACCAGCTTGGAACGATTTCGTACCCGGTCTCCGTTTTCTGCATACTCTGGATCGGTGTGTAGGTCTTCTTTATCCATGGCTGTGCAGAACCGTTGCCACAAACGCTCCGAGCCCACCGCAACGTTGATGTACTTGCCATCCCCGCACATAAAGGCTTGGTAGGGCACCAAGGTTGGGTGCGCTGATCCCACCTTCTGCGGGTTGGAGCCTGTGGCGAAGTAGTAGCCTCCCATGTACGTAAGCCAAGCTACTTGGAGGTCCAGCATGGATACGTCAATATACTGGCCTTCCTGTTGGCGCATGGATTCCTTATGGTAAAGAGCAGCCAGGATCCCATAAGCGCCCATCATCCCAGCCCCTATGTCCGTAAGAGCCATTCCCATTTTCACCGGAGGCCCGCCGGGATCTCCCGTAAGACTCATGATGCCGCCAAGGCCCTGCATCACCTGATCATAGGCTGGCTTTTCCCTGTACGGCCCCGTTTGACCAAACCCCGAAATAGAACAGTAGACGATCTTGGGATTCAGCTCTTTCACGGATTCGTAGTCGATGCCCAGCCGGTCGACCACCCCAGGGGTGAAGTTTTCCACCACCACATCTGCTGTCTTCGACATCTCCAAGAACACTTCTTTGCCCTTGGGGCTTCGCAGGTTCAGGGTGATGCTTCTTTTGTTACGGTTGATGCTCAGAAAATAAGCGCTCTGATCGCCGATGTGTGGAGGGGCCCAGCCGCGGGTATCGTCGCCGGTCCCGGGGATTTCGATCTTTATCACATCCGCGCCATGATCACCCAACATCATGGTGCAGTAAGGCCCCGCCAACGCTCGGGTCAGGTCCAAGACCCGCACTCCCTCCAGAGCTTTCATCGAACCTCCTGCGCAGACCAACCTTTGGCTGGCAATCTATCTAGTCCGCGGTGGCAGCGCTGGCAACGGACGCCAGCCCTGTCCCGATCATGCTATCTCGCGTTATAAGGTCCGTGAGATCTTCTTCGGTCATAGCTTCCGTTCCCGGAGGGCGCACCGGCAGCACCAAATATCGAATTTCAGCAGTGGAGTCGACCACTCGCACCTCGACCTGCGCCGGAATTTCTACCCCGAACTCCTTCAGGACCTCCCTGGGTTCCTTGACGACCCGGCTGCGGTAAACCTCGCTCTTATACCATCCAGGGGGCGGCCCAAGCAGGGGAATGGGGTAGCAGGAGCACAGGGTGCACACAACCACATGATGCACCGATTCGGTGTTTTCCAAGGCGATGATATCGTCAAGACGCTTCAGAGTTACATCCATCTCCGACAAAGCTGCTTTGCCGTCCGACAACAGCCGCTGCTTGAAATCCGGGTCGCTCCAAGCCCTTGCCACAACCTGGGCTCCGATGGATGGATTCAGGGCCTCGTTTTCTTGTAGTACTGCCAGCAGCTCTTTGGCTGTGATGACGCCCTTATCCATCATCAGGTTGCACAGGGCGATGATGCGCTTCTCATAATAGGTTTCCACATGACCATCATCCAGGTGGGGATGAAGCATCTCATGTTCGTTATCTACCATTTTTATCTCCCCGCTATATTTATCCCGGCACTCCCGACAGCTTGCCGCACCGGCTTGCCAGACCAACATTATTCAGGGTTTACCATGGGATGAGTCGTTCCGCGGCGATCATAGTCCAGCTCAGCCACAAGGCGGCGGGACTCGTCGACGTTCATGTAGCCTTTGGTGTTCAGCAGGTTCTGCAGTGCAGCTATACGTCTGTCGTAGTAGGACAGACCGTGCTCTTCGCGGTCTATTGCCCTTGTATCCACCCGTTCCGTCACGTTGGGGATAAGCCAATCTTCCCATACATCGACGATAATCCGGTCAATAACCACGTCAGGGTCTTCATCGTACAGGTGGGCCATATGAAAAGAGACGCCGTAAAGAGGCACCTTGGGTGCGTTGCGGTTTCCGAAGGAGAGTTCCCGCGGGTTGCCCACCGGACCATGAGAGTACACTATCACGCCCTTTTTTCCACGAACGAAGAACGGCGTCCTGGTGGTGCCTCCGGGTACCTGGCTTAGAACCTTCACTCGCTGGCCGATTTCGTATTTGGGGGGCATATCTATGGCCTTTCCACGACATTCCAACCAAGTGGTGTGGTGAGCGTCTCTTTGGTTCTCCGGGATGGCTCCAGCTTCGTTCTGATGCTGGAAGAAGCTGATTTTAGCAACGCAGGATGTTAGTGTCAACGCAGCGGGCAGACGAAGACCCCTTGGGCATTGTACCGTGTATAACCATGTGGTATGGTTATACACGAGGTCGGGGCGTAGCGCAGCATGGTAGCGCACCTGCATGGGGTGCAGGGGGCCGTTGGTTCGAATCCAATCGCCCCGACCATTTTCAACCCCACATTCCGTTCTTCACCGCCACGTGCTCTGCCGCTCAGTCTCCCGCCAAACACTTAAGGAACCTCGCCTGAAACCCGTCATTCCCGTCGCCCCTAGCCCGTCATTCCCGCCCCCTGAAGCCCGTCATTCCCGCGAAGGCGGGGAACCTCGTCCCTCTGTAGGGACGGGTTTCACGTCCATCCTCCGCATCCAAGGGGACTTATTCAGACTATCCGTAAGGTGCCTCCTCACCCGAAAGACCGTCGTAGTAATGGGCAGGCCATCAGAGGGGGACCTTAGATTCCTCACTCCGTTCGGAATGACAGTGGGGAGTTCGGAATGACTCTCCCTCCGTCATTCTGAGACGCACCTCCTCCCTGTCATTCTGAGGGGCGCCTCCTTCCTGTCATTCTGAGGGGCGCACCCCGAAGAATCTACGGAACCTCTGAACAACTCGCCTGAAGCCCGTCATTCCCGAGAAGGCGGGAACCTCGCCCCTCTATAGGGACGGGTTTCACGTCCATCCTCAGCATCCAAAGGGACTTAATCGGACTATCCGTAAGGTGCCTCCTCACCCGAAAAGACCGTCGTAGTAATGGGCAGGCCATCAGAGGGAGACCTTAGATTCCTCACTCCGTTCGGAATGACAGTGGGGAGTTCGGAATGACTCTCCCCCCCGTCATTCTGAGACGCGCCTCCTTCTTGTCATTCTGAGGGGCGCACCCCGAAGAATCTAGGGAATCTCTGAACAACTCGCCTGAAGCCCGTCATTCCCGTCCCCTGAAGCCGTCATTCCCGCGAAGGCGAGAACCTCGCCCCTCTGTAGGGACGGGTTTCACGTCCATCCTCCGCATCCAAGGGGACTTAATCAGACTATCCCTAAGGTGCCTCCTCACCCGAAAGACCGTCGTAGTAATGGGCAGGCCATCAGAGGGAGACCTTAGATTCCTCACTCCGTTCGGAATGACAGTGGGGAGTTCGGAATGACAGAGGGAAGTTCGGAATGACTCTTCCCCTGTCATTCTGAGACGCACCTCCTCCCTGTCATTCCGAGGAGCGCCTCCCTCCCGTCATTCTGAGGAGTGCCTCCTTCCTGTCATTCTGAGGGGCGCACCCCGAAGAATCTAGGGAACCTCTGAATAACTCCCCTGAAGCCCGTCATTCCCGTCCCCTGAAGGCGGGAACCTCGCCCCTCTGTAGGGGCGGGTTTCACGTCCATCCTCCGCATCCAAGGGGACTTATTCAGACTATCCCTAAGGCGCCTCCTCACCCGAAAGACCGTCGTAGTAATGGGCAGGCCATCAGAGGGAGACCTTAGATTCCTCACTCCGTTCGGAATGACAGAGGGGAGTTCGGAATGGCGGTGGGAAGTTCGGAATGACAACCTGGGGGTCCCCTCCCCTCATTGTCATTCCGAGGGGCGCCTCCCCCTGTCATTCCGAGGAGCGCCTCCTTCCTGTCATTCTGAGACGCACCTCCCTGTCATTCTGAGGGGCGCACCCCGAAGAATCTAAGGAACCTCAGAACAACTCGCCTGAAGCCCGTCATTCCCGCGAATGCGGGAACCTCGCCCCTCGGTAGGGACGGGTTTCACGTCCATCCTCCGCATCCAAGGGGACTTATTCAGGCTATCCTTAGATAAAGAAGAAGCCCCGTACAACGGGGCTTCTTCTTTTCTTCTCTTACGGTGAAGGCTGGGTGTTCGGACTATACCCGGAGGTACTTCTCGGCGTTCTCAGACATAAGCTTGCGCTTCGCTGTTTCTCCCAAGACGTTCCAGATCGGGAAGTCCATAACCATCTGACAAGTGTCCGGGTACTCCGATTGGGGGTGCGGGTAGTCAGACTGGTACATGAGGCAATCTTCTCCCAGCACATCTATGGCTGCCTTGGTCATCTCAGGGCCTTCGAGCTGGTCGACCGCGGCCCTGACTCGCCCCATCTGGGCATATTCCAAGGGGGTGTGCTTGAGATCGGGAGCAGAGGACCTGAGGTGATTCAGGTTGAAACCAAGGTTGAGGACGAAATTGGGGAGCCAGCCGAACCCTGCTTCTGAAACCGATACGCCGGTGTTCGGGTATCTGTCCAGGATACCGGACAAGATGACGTAGGCCATCAGGCGCTGGGCACCCCAAGGATGCGCAAAGGTCCTGACTGCTATGATGTTGCCCCAGTTTTCATCACCCTTGTAACCGGGGAAGTAGGGTGCGTCGGTCTGGAAGGTGTGATGGGTCAGTGGCAGGTGATGCTCATTCATGGCTGCCCAGACCGGCTCCAAGCTGGGGTCGTCAATGGGCAAGCCGTGGGGAAGGTGAATCCAGCAGGCTGCGACCCACTCATCTTTGCCGAACTGGTTGATCTCATCCACCGCCCACTCTACATCTGCGCCATTGACCTGGATACCACTCTTGATGCGGTCGGGCGCAACCGCCGAGTATTCCCGCATGTAGTTGTGATATGCCCGGTAGAGGCCCCGGCCAATGGTTATATCGTCAAGGGCAACGATGGACCGGGCGAAGGATGCGGGGAAGACGTAGTCTATGTCCCGGCCCTCGGTGTTCATGTCACTCAGCCGACCTTCGGAGTTCTCATCTTCCACAGAGTCAGATGGCGCGACGTGATGCCGGTTGCCGATACGTCCTTCCAAGCTGCTCCGACCACCAGCTGTGGCTGCGACTTCCTCCTGCCCGATCTTGGCGCCGGGGAACCGGTCATAAGGAATCGGGGCGATGCGCAGGTCACTGACTGTGCGGCCGTCTTTCATGGTCTTGCTGCGCTTGTAAGGATCCAGCTCAGCATACCGGGATCGAAAACTGGGGTCCGAGTACTTCTCAAGTACTTCAAGGTGTGGCACCACATGGGTGTCCATGTCCACGACTCTGAAACCGTTTCGCAAAATCGCACCTCCAAGATGTCTTTATATAGGTGCTAGCACTTTACCACAAAAACAGCAACAGGTGAATACCCGCTGAAAAACGGTAACTGTTCAGAGTTGGAGAGGTGAATTGCTCGGAATCTGGGTGGAGAGTACGGAGCAAGGGGCGTTTGATTGTGTTAAACGAGAGGGGTGGACAATGAAGTGGACCTTCGCACCACGAGCCGGGAGACCCTGCTGGAGGTTATTGCCAAGCAGCAGACGATCATCGCCGAGCTGGAGCGACGGGTGAAGGAGTTGGAGGCCCGTCCGGGTACTGGCGGCCCGTCTGCAGGGATGCCGGGCAATAAGCCGCGCGCCAAGGGGAGTCAGCCGGAGAGAAAGGGATCGAGGAAGCGTCGTCTCCACGGCTTTGCCCGGCAGCGAATGGAACCCACGCGGCAGGTGGTGCATGCTCTGGAGTCGTGCCCCGAGTGTGGGACGGGCCTGGCAGGGGGATGGGTACAGCGGACTCGTGAGGTCATCGAGCTTCCGTTGGTTCCGGCGGAGGTGGTCGAGCACGTCTTCATGGCTCGAATGTGTGGGCTATGCCGGAAACGGCGGGTGCCCCGTGGTGCGTTGCAGGGATTGGCAGTGGGGCCTCGGCGCCTTGGTATCAACCTTGCGAGCCTGATAGTGACGCTGCGGGAGGAGGGACGGCTGCCCGTAAGGAGCATCCAGCAGTACCTTCAGACGGTGCATCGGTTGAAGCTGAGCGTGGGTGCCATCGTGGAGACGATTCATAGTGTGGCACGACAGGCCCGGATGGCAGTGGCCGAGACCCTGGAACGCATTCGTGGCTCTCCGGTGGTGCATGCAGATGAGACCGGCTGGCGTGAGGATGGAGTCAACGGCTACGTTTGGACCTTCAGCACTCCCACGGAGCGGTACTTCCTGCGTCGCGGTCGTGGCAAGGGGGTGGTGGACGAGGCGTTGGGAGAGGCATTCAGCGGAGTGCTGGTGAGTGACTTCTACGCCGCATATAACCACTACCCCGGCCTGAAGCAGCGGTGTTGGGCACACCTGCTGCGGGATATGGATGAGCTCATGGCTTGGTATCCTGATGACCTCGGCTTGGCACAGTGGGCCGGTGCGGTGCGGCGGGTATATGCCAAGGCCAGGACTTGCGTTCCTGCCGATGGCCCCCGGCTGGCCTCGCGACGCCAGTTGACCTTGGAGAAGGAACTGCTGGCGCTGTGCAGCCCCTTCTTCAAGGACCAAGCCGCGCCCCAGTCCAAGCTCTGCCGGCGCATAGAACGGTTCATCAAGGAGCTGTTCGTCTTCGTGTCCCACCCAGACGCGCCGTCGGAGAACAACGCCGCCGAACGAAGCCTGCGGCACCTGGTGATCAGCCGTAAGATTAGCGGCGGCACTCGCTCCAAACAGGGCAGTGACACCAAAATGACCCTGGCATCCCTCTTTGGGACATGGCGCGCCAAGGGCCTCAACCCCCTCTTGGAATGCCGTGACCTACTACTTTCCCCTCAACTCTGAACTGTTACCAGCGCACAGTTCCCCAACTTGTAATCCCGAGCCTATCCCCTAGCGTCATTCCGAACAACACCCAACATGTCATTCCGAACTCTCCTACTGTCATTCCGCACTCCCCTGCTGTCATTCCGAACGGAGTGAGGAATCTAAGGCCCGCCGCTGAGGACGGTATATTCCTAGACGACCCGGCGTGTGGCAAGGATTTTAGATTCTTCGTCGTGCGCTCCTCAGAATGACAATGGGGGCGCTCCTCAGAATGACAATGGGGGTGCTCCTCAGAATAACAATGAGGTAGTGTCATCCCGAACGCCTCCACTGTCATCTCGTACGCCGCTACGGCATTCCGAGGACCGCTGCTGTCATTCCGAGTGCCGCTACGTCATTCCGAACTCCCCTACTGTCATTCCGAGTGCCACTGCTGTCATTCCGAGTGCCACTGCTGTCATTCCGAACTCCCCTGCTGTCATTCCGAACGGAGTGAGGAATCTAAGGTCTGCCGCTGAGGACGGTATATTTCTAGACGACCCGGCGTGTGGCAAGGATTTTAGATTCTTCGTCGTGCACTCCTCAGAATGACAATGGGGGCACTCCTCAGAATGACAATGAGGGAGTGTCATCCCGAACGCCTCCACTGTCATCTCGTACGCCGCTACGTCATTCCGAGTGCCGCTGTTGTCATTCCGAGTGCCGCTGTTGTCATTCCGAGTGCCGCTGCTGTCATTCCGAACTCCCCTACTGTCATTCCGAACGGAGTGAGGAACCTAAGGCCCGCCGCTGAGGACGGTATATTCCTAGACGACCCGGCGTGTGGCAAGGATTTTAGATTCTTCGTCGTGCGCTCCTCAGAATGACAGGAAGGGGAAGAGCTCCCCTCAGTACGAGGGAAGGGGAAGGGCACCCTGGAGCACGACAGGGAAGGGGAAGGGCACCCTGCAGCACGACAGGAAGGGGGAAGGGAGCTCTGGAGCGTGGCAGGAAGGATGGGGAGCTCTGGAGCGTGACAGGAAGGATGGGGAGGGAGCTCTGGAGCGTGACAGGAAGGGGAAGGGCACCCTGCGGCATGACGAGTAGGGAGGGGCTTTCAGGATAACAACAGGGGGCGGTCGATGATTTGCGGTTTTCACCGAGTTTGAGCGGTAACTGCGGTAGTGGGAGCTTTGAGACTGCTTGATGGCACTGGACAATTGGGCAACGGCCCCCCCGGCAGCCTACATGCGGGAGAGCAGGGACTGGGCGGTTTCTCCGATGTCTGCTGGGGTGGGGATTATGACCGCGCCAGCTTCTTGAAGCGCGCGGGTCTTGGCAGCAGCGGTGGCTGCTTCCCCGGTGATGACCGCCCCAGCATGGCCCATGCGCTTGCCGGGAGGTGCGGTGGCGCCAGCTATCAAAGCTGCCACAGGTTTGCGGAACTGCTCTTTGATGTACCGGGCTGCATCCTGCTCCAACGTGCCCCCGATCTCGCCAATCAGCACCACAAAGTCCGTTTCTGGATCATCGTTGAAAAGCTCCAGCACATCCACGAAGGTGGCGCCGATGAGCTGATCGCCGCCGATGCCCACGCAGCTGGATTGACCGATATCCAAGGCGGACAACTGCCCCACCGCTTCGTAGGTCAACGTGCCGCTTCGGGACACGACCCCCACCCTGCCTGGGCTATGGATATTGCCGGGCATGATACCCAGCTTGCAATGCTCCCCCGGAGAAATTAGCCCAGGGCAGTTCGGGCCGATGAGGCGTACCTGACGGCCATCCAGATGCCTCAGCACCCGGACCATATCCATGACCGGGACCCCTTCGGAGATGCATATGATCAGCCCGATTCCTGCCTCGGCAGCTTCCGCAATTGCATCAGCAGCAAATGGCGCAGGAACGAAGATCAGAGATGTATCGGCGGATGTTTCCCGGACAGCCCGCTCCATGGTGTTGAAGATGGGCACACTATCATCGAAGAGCTGTCCCTCCCTGCCGGGTGTAACCCCCGCTACGACATTTGTCCCGTAGCGGATACATGCCCGGGCATGGAAGCTGCCCTCGCCGCCGGTGATTCCTTGGACTATTGCCTTGGTGTTCGAATCGACCAAGATGCTCAAGCGGGTTCTCCTGAGATCGGGGATAGCTGGCGGTTATCCGGCATAGCTTGCCAGCGCACTGGATACTTCGGCCAAGGTGTCGGCAAAGGTGACATTAAGGCCTGAATTTCTGAGGATATCTTTACCTTCATCCACGTTCGTGCCGCGCATCCGCACCAAGACCGGTAGCTGGGAACTGCTGTCGCTCCATGCTTTGACGATGCCGCCCGCAGCTATATCGCATCTGAGGATGCCTCCGAAGACATTGACCAAGACCTGCGTGACCTGGGGATCGGATAACATGATTGACAGCGCAAGGGCCACCTTGCCCACCGTTGCGCCTCCCCCCACATCCAGAAAGTTGGCGGGCTTTGATCCTGCATTTTGGATAACATCCATGGTGGCCATCGCCAACCCTGCTCCATTTACCAAGCACCCAACATAGCCGTCCAGTTTTACATAAGCTATGTTGTTTTCTTGAGCTTGGGCTTCGAACTCATCTTCTTGGTCCCTGTCCCGCAGCTGCTGCAGGTCCGGGCGCCGGAACATAGCATCATCGTCAAGACTGACCTTGGCATCCAGAGCAACGAGGTTTCCTGCCTGATCGATTGCCAAGGGGTTGATCTCCAGCAAGGAGCAGTCGTTTTCGACGAAGAGCCTATATAGCGACAACATGATCTCGGTAGCTGGACGGATAAGTTCAGGGGGAAGGTCCAGTCCATACGCTAAGCGGCGGGCTTGGTAGGGCTGGAGACCCAACACAGGATCGACGCCCTCTTTGAGGATTAGCTCCGGGGTCGTTGCAGCCACCTCTTCGATATCCATTCCCCCGGACTGGCTGGCGATGAGGACAGGACCAAGAAATGCCCGGTCTATCATCACCGCAACATAAAGCTCCCGGCTTACCTGGGTGGCTTGTTCAACCAGCACCTTATCCACCGGGGCACCTTCGGCGCCGGTCTGGTGAGTGACCAACCGGGCGCCCAACATGGCCGCTGCGGCATCCTTGGCGCCGTCCGGGGTCGAGACGGGCTTGATTCCTCCAGCCTTACCGCGTCCCCCGGCATGGACCTGGGCTTTCACCACCCACGGCCCCTCAAGCTCCTGAGCTGCTTCGAAAGCTTCTTGGGCGCTTGTTGCCACCTTGCTGCGTGGCACAGGGATGTTGTATCGGGCAAATGTATCTTTGGCTTGATATTCGTGGAGCTTCACATAACCTCACGTTTGCAAATTAGCCTTTTTTGATCTCCACCCCAGCCATATCTTCAAGGAACCGGACAATGCCGGAATGGTCCTTTTCTCCCATGCCCCTGTTCATAAGAGCGCCTATCATCTGCTGCACCAGCCCCGTCACCGGCAGAGGCACTCCCAGGTCCTTTCCTGTCAGAAGGGCATTTTGCAGATCCTTCTGGTGCAGCCGGATACGAAAGCCCGCATCGAAATTGCGTTCCATTATCATGGGAGCTTTGGCTTCTAGGGCGTTGCTGCCGGCAAGACCTGCCCGAATGGCGCCGAAGACCAGCTCCGGATCGATTCCTGCTTTCTGGGATAAGGAGAAAGCTTCCCCGATAGCTTCGATGTTGGCAGCTACGATTATCTGGTTTGCCAGCTTTACAACGTTGCCGGCCCCCACATCGCCCACCCGCACCACACTTCTGCCCATGGTGTTCAGAATGGGCAAGCACTGGTCGAAGGTACCCTGATTACCCCCGACCATGATCGCCAGCGTCCCGGCGATAGCCCCAGGCTGACCTCCGCTTACAGGAGCATCCAGCATCTCGACATCATTTTTGGCAGCTTCAGATGCGATGCGCTGGGATACCAAGGGAGCAATGGAACTCATATCGATAATCACAGAACCAGCTTTGGCGCCCTCCAAGATCCCCCCATCTCCCAAGATGACCAGCTCAGAATCGGGCGAATCAGGAAGCATGGTAATGATCACATCGGAGCGTTCAGCTACTTCCTTGCCTGATGAGGCAGTAGTTGCCCCATCTTGGGCCAGCTCTTCAACAGAAGCCCTGCTGCGGTTGTGCACCGTAAGCTCGTACCCGGCTTTGATGAGGTTCTTCGCCATTGGCTTGCCCATGATTCCCAAGCCAATGAAGCCTATCTTCGTGTCCATCATAGCTTCCTTGTTCCTGCGTATGTGCCCGGTCAGCTTGCCGGCTGACCGTTAACGGTCTTTGTCGTGGACCCTTTTCCAGGTTTCCAGTATCTGGATGTCCCTGGGGAATGCTAGGGGCGGCAGGTCCGACAGATCGAAGAACGAAGCATCGGTGACCTCAGGCCCTGCCCTTAGCTCACCGCCTGTGAATCTGCAGTCGTAGGATATCAGGATAACCTGATTGCCAGCTTCCGAAGATACTTCCAAGAGTGGGCCCGCTTCGATCTGGAATGCGGTTTCTTCTGCAATTTCTCGTTCGACAGCCCTCTCCACCACCTCACCCCGATTTACATATCCGCCGGGCAAGCTCCACAGACCCACGCCCGGCTCAACCGCCCTCTGCACCATCAATATCTTGCCGTTCCGCTCGACCACCGCCACAGCGCTCACCTTGGGATCGTAGTAGATTATCCTACCGCAGCCGGTACATGCAGGCCTTTTTGTCCCCTCAACGACCTTTGCTTCCAAGACCTTCGCACAGCGGGGACAACATACATCGTCGGGCAGCATAGCAGTCAATAGAATACCACGAGATGTTGAGTGGGTGGTAATGCAGCTTGCAAGCGAAGGGCAACGCAGCTCGGAAGTGAAGCGTAACGCAGCTTGGAAGTAAAGCGTAACGCAGCTTGGAGATGTAATGGGTTAGCATCCATGAGTTTAATCCTGACAGCCTCCCCTCCAATTGTCATCCCGAACGCCCACATCGTCATTCCGAACCGCCCCCCCTGTCATTCCGAACGTCACCCTGTCATTCCGAACCGTAGTGAGGAATCTAAGCTGCCCCCTCCAATGGCCTGCCCTTTACTACGACAACCCATCATGTGAGCCAGCACCTTAGATTCTTCGGCGTGCGCGCCTCAGAATGACAGGGGGGGTCATTCCGGCGCCCCCTGTCATGCCGAACCGCAGTGAGGAATCTAAGATGCCCCCTCCGATGGCCTGCCCGTTGCTACGACAACCCATCATGTGAGCCGGCACCTTAGATTCTTCGGCGTGCGCGCCTCAGAATGACAGGGAGGGAGGGTCATTCCGAACGCCCCCCGTCATTCTGAACACCCCCTCCTGTCATGCCGAACCTCAGTGAGGAATCTAAGGTGTCCCTTTGGGGGCGGACCTTTGCCCCGACGCCCCAGTCTGTGTGCAAGGATTTTAGATTCTTCGGCGGGCGCGCCTCAGAATGACAGGGAGGGAGGGTCATTCCGAGCCCTCCTGTCATGCCGAACGCCCACATCGTCATTCCGAACGCCCCCCTGTCATTCCGAACCGCAGTGAGGAATCTAAGGTGCCCCTTTGGGGGCGGACTTTTGCCTCGAGGACCCAGCCTGTGTGAACGGATTTTAGATTCTTCGGCGTGCGCGCCTCAGAATGACAGTAAGATGGCGCGCCTCAGAATGACGGGGAGGGGGGGCTCCGCGGGGTGGTGACAGACGGGAGGGAGGGGGGAGTCCGCGGGAGGGTGACAGCAAGTAGGAAGGACCTTGCAGAATGGACGATAAGGGGAGGGTGGGGATTCCTCAGGGTGGCTCCTCAGAAAGGAGGGCGATTGCCTGCGTTGCTCGCGAAGGCTGGACAGTTGCTTAGAGTTGTTCACCAGCCAGGAGTTTTTCGACTTCTTGACGATGGGGCATAGCATCCTGAGCGCCATGGTGGGTGACTGCCAAAGCTCCCGATGCCATGGCCCATTTCAGGGCTTCATCTGTGGGTTGGCCTTCTGCCAGAATTGCTGCCAACGCACCGTTGAATGCATCCCCGGCAGCGACACTATCCACAGCGTCCACCTTGTGGGCGGGCAGAAACCTTTCGATGCCGGTGGTGGCATAGTAAGCGCCCAGAGCACCCAACTTTATCACAACATGGTCTATACCCCGCTCCATCAGCGCCGCCGCAGCTTTGGATGCTGAATTCGGACCGGTCACAGGGAACCCGACCAGCGCCTGAGCTTCCGTTTCATTGGGAGTCAGGTAATCGCAGAGTTGGTACATCTCATCAGGTATGCTCCGAACAGGCCCCGGGTCCATGATTATGAGGACCCCCGAATCTGCCGCCTGCCGGGCGGCAGATAAGCTGACTTCCACCGGTACCTCCAATTGGAGCATTAGCGCCGAAGCGCCGGAGATAGCTTTGCCAACCCTCTGGGCTTCTGTGATATCGCACCTGGCATTTGCTCCATGAACCTGGATTATCCGGTTCTGAGCGTGACCATCGATGTTTATTACAGCGATCCCTGAGCTGACCGCATCATCCACAAGTACGCCCGAAACATCCACTCCGCTGCGGGTCAAAGACTCCAATAGCTGGCCCCCAAAGGCATCTCCGCCCACGCGGCCGATCATCTTCACCCTTCCACCCATCCGGGCGGCAGCGACAGCTTGATTGGCTCCTTTGCCGCCGGGATAGGTCAAAAAGCTGGTTCCCACAACCGTTTCCCCAGCCTCGGGGAAGCGGGGCGTCATCGTAACAAGGTCAATGTTTATTCCACCCAAAACAACTATGTAAGGAGGTTCCACCCTCGAATATTAGCATAGGTTACATACGGTGGAGTATGTGGTCGGCCCGCAGTTGAAGCCAAGAACCGATTCATATAAAGTAGGAATGTCGTCATAGGGGTCCTTTGTACCTGATTGCCGGAGGCATTCTTCGATGGTGAGTTCAGCACGTGCAAGGTCATTGTCCAATGAAGGGGAGGAGTTGGGCCGTGAACTCCGTAAGCATGTGGCAGGCGAGGTACGCTTCGATGCATATTCCCGGTTGCTATACAGCACCGACGCATCCATCTACCAGATGGACCCGGTTGGCGTGGTGATACCCAAGAACCGGGATGATGTGTTGGCGGTGATGGAGCTTGCAGCCCGCCTCCGGATTCCTGTATTGCCCCGGTGCGGCGGCACCAGCTTGGCGGGTCAAACGGTAAATCATGCTATCGTCATGGACTTCAGCAAATATATGGACCAGGTGCTGGAAGTCAATTCAGAAGAGAGATGGGCTAGAGTGCAGCCCGGCATCGTGCTGGACGAACTGAACCGTCGTCTAGCTCCCATGAATCTTCAATATGCGCCAGACCCCACCACATCCAGTCGAGCGTGCGTAGGGGGCGGCATTGGCAACAACACCTGCGGCTCCCATTCGGTCATCTATGGCAAAACCGTGGACCATGTCAAGGAGCTAACCGCCGTCCTCTCCGACGGCAGCGTAGCTTCCTTCGGCCCCGTCGATGCTGATGTGCTGCAGGCCAAACTGGCAGTCAGCTCCTTGGAGGGGCAGATATACAGAGATGTGATGCGCATCGCCGAAGAAAACCGGGATGAGGTGCTTGCCCGCTATCCCAAAATCATGCGTCGGGTGAGCGGCTACAACCTGGATGAACCATTGAACAACACTGATGGCAACCCCTTCAACATGGCGCGGGTGGTGGTCGGCTCAGAAGGCACATTCTGTGTCATCACCGAAGCAAAGATCAACCTGGTGCCCGTTCCTGCGAAGAAGGGGTTGGCGGTGCTTCACTTCGAGGATATGGTCCGTGCTTGTGAAGCAACATGGGAAATCCTCAAACACCAACCGGCCACCGTAGAGCTGATCGGGCGGATGATCTTGGACCGCTGCCGTGAATCCTTGGGCTTCAGCCGGTTGTTGGAGCCGGTGGACGGGGAGCCCGACGCGCTGCTGGTGGTGGAGTTCAGCGGTGAAACCGAAGCTGAAGTTGTTGGCAAGATCGATGGCCTCAAACAGGATATGGCCAGTAAAGGGTTGGGGTATGCATGTGTCAAGCTCACGGACCCCGGAGATCAAGCTAACATATGGTCTCTGAGAGCAGCAGGGCTGGGTTTGCTCATGAGTACTCGAGGGGATGCCAAGCCTCTGCCCTACGTGGAAGATACTGCGGTCGACCCAGAACATCTGGGCCAGTTCGTCGCCCGCTTCGATCAGGTGGTCAAAGCCCATGACACCCAAGCTGGATACTATGGTCATGCCAGCGTGGGTTGTATGCACATCAGACCATTGGTAAACCTCAAGAATTCCGAAGGCATCCAGAGCATGGTGTCTATCGCATCGGACATCGGAGACCTGGTCTTGGAGTACGGCGGTTCCTTCAGCGGCGAACATGGAGATGGAATCGTGAGGGGTGTTTGGACCGAAAAGATGTTTGGTCCAGCTATCTACAACGCTTTCCGGGATATGAAGAGAGCTTTTGATCCCCACGGCATCATGAATCCTGGCAAGATCATCGATTGCCCCCCGATGACTGAGAACCTCAGGTTCGGCACGGAGTATGTCACCCAACCCTTGACCACAACATTCGATTTCTCCAAGGACGGCGGCTATGGCGGGGCTGTGGAGATGTGCAATGGTATGGGAGCATGCCGGAAGCTGACGGGCTCCATGTGTCCTTCGTACATGGCAACCAAAGAAGAAGAACACTCCACCCGGGGCCGGGCCAATCTGCTCCGGGCGGTCCTGTCGGGTTCCCTGCCCGGGGATACCATGGCCAGCAAACGATTGTACGATGCTTTGGATCTCTGCTTGGAATGTAAAGCTTGCAAAGCTGAATGCCAGACCGGTGTGGATATGGCCAAGCTGAAGTACGAGTTTCTGGACCACTATCAACGGGCCAACGGAGTATCCTTGAGGTCGAAGCTCTTTGCCAACATCAACCTGCTGAGCTCCCTTGGCTCTCACCTTGGCCCTTTTGCCGGCATCGCAACCGGTAACCCGCTAACCCGTTTTTTCCTTCATCGATTCTTGGGGATTCATCCCAATAGAAAATTGCCCCCGCAAGCGGCTCAGACCTTCCCCCGCTGGTTCCGGTCTCGATCTTCTACCGTAACCACATCAGCAAAATCCGTTGTGCTGTTCAACGACACCTTCATGAACTACAACTATCCCCAGGTTGGGAAGGCGGCGGTGGACATCTTGGAGCATGCCGGGTTCAACGTGGAGCTGGCGGATTCCGGTTGCTGTGGGAGGCCCATGATCTCCAAGGGCCTGCTATCTCAGGCAAAATCCCATGCCCGGGCCAATGTGGACCACTTGTACAGCTACGCTGAGCGCGGAATACCCATAGTTGGATGCGAACCCAGCTGTTTGCTCACCCTGAGAGATGAATATCCTGACCTGCTCAGGGATGACAAAGCCAAGATGGTTGCTGAAAACAGCTTCATGATAGATGAATTCCTCATGATGCTCCACGAAAAGAACGAGCTTGAACTGAGGTTTTCTGAACTGAAAAAGAAGGTGCTGTTCCATGGGCACTGCCATCAGAAGGCCCTCGTTGGCACCCGTTATTCCATGGCTCTGCTAAGGCTGCCCAGCAGCTACGAGGTTGAAGAGATTGATGCCGGATGCTGTGGGATGGCTGGCTCTTTTGGGTACGAGGTCGAACATTACCAAGTATCTATGGATGTGGGTCGGCTAAAGCTGTTTCCGGCTGTTGAATCCAAGGATGAATCTTGGGAAGTGGCGACGATGGGTGTTTCGTGCCGTCAGCAACTGGAGCATGGCGCCGGTCGGAGGAGCCGCCACCTGGTGGAGATTCTCCGGGATGCGGTACTGGAATGACCCTGCTGCCTACTGCCCTACTGGATAACTACGCTGGAATCATCATTGAGACAAGGCGAACAAGCCTGCGGATCATGTCGGAAATGATGTCGAAAAACCTTGGGTCTTCAGGTCTGCGAAGGCGTGTTCCAGTGGGGGCCGCACATGTCTCGGTATAAGATACTTTCGGCGTCTTGATCCTGACTTGAATCCTTTCACAATCGTACCTGGCACGGCGGGCAGGATTTGAAAGGGTACCGTAGGCTACGTTCAGAGCGCTCATCCTTGATTCTGCATCCAGATCATCCGGGTTGAGATCGGGATGAGACCGGCGGGCTTTTTGTAAGTAGGCTCTTCGGATTCCTGATTTTGTTGTGTAGCGGGGCACTCCCAAGGTGGCATAAAAGTCCGGGACAGTCTCTGCCAAAGCCAGCGACCTCTTGTGTATTGATTTCCTCCTACCCCATACCCAACTTCGCCCGCATTAGCCCCGCTAGAAGGATGATGCTATTCAAGCTTGCGGGTATTATACTCCTCTATTCTCGTGGTCCAAAAGATTTTGTCAATCCGGTTTCGTTAAATATCCTGTGTTATGAAACGTGGGTGATACACCCTGATGGTATGTTCTGGTCAACACACAGAAATTACGAACCCTTGAAAGAGCACCTTCTTGCATGTAAAATTCAGCATGGCCCAGCAGCTTGGTCGAGCTCGGGGATGATCCCCCCGGACAGCCCCGGAAATGCTGGGAACTGCATCCCAGCAAGCTTCCAGAAGCTTCAAACGGAACATCATCTTTCATCAAAACAGCCGTGGGTGGTTGTTGGAGGTACTTGATGCCGCCAAATGGAATTTCTTCGTACCGTGCTCCTTTCATGAGCACCCAGCACATGATATCGACGGGCCACTACTTATCGTCAATGGCAGGTTACCGAATCCTTGAGCAGGGCGGCAACGCCATCGACGCTGGAGTAGCGGCCGGTATAACGCTGAACGTGGTCGTAAGCGAACAGACCTCCTTCGGCGGCGTTGCTCCCATCATGGTCTACCGGGCCGACATCGGACAGGTGAGGACCATCAGCGGGATAGGACGGTGGCCCATAGCTACCGACCTGGATAGGTTCACCCAAGAGCACAAAGGCACAGTTCCAATGGGAATCGTTCGAACTGTTACCCCCAGCTCATGTGATGCTTGGCTGACTGCACTGCAGCAATTCGGCACAATGTCCTTCGAGCAGGTGTCGACTCCAGCCATCGAACTGGCAGACCGGGGATTTCCGTGCTCCTTTCGCATGGCGAGGATGATCGACCGGCAACAAGCATTCATGGGCCAGTTCCCCAGCACCGTGGAAGTGTACATGCCCCGTGGCAGGCCTCCCAAGCCGGGCGAGATACTTCAGTTAAAAGACCTGGCCAAGACCTTCCGAATGCTGGTCGACGAAGAACATGCCAATTCCCACAAAGGCCGGGAAGGAGCAATTCAAGCTGCCAGGGACCTGTTCTATAAGGGAGAACTGGCAGAAACCATGGTCCGCTTTTGCCAGGAGATGGGTGGCAAGCTGACCATGGAAGATATGGCTGAGTTCCATGTGGGGGTCGATGAACCCGAGGTGGGCACCTATAAAGATTACACATTGTATTCATGCGGGCCTTGGTGCCAAGGTCCCACTTTCATTGAGATGATGCAGATCTTGGAAGGTTATGATCTGCAGTCGATGGGGCTGAACTCATCCCAATACATTCATACCATCGTAGAAGCGATGAAGCTGTCCTTTGCGGACAGGCATGAATACTACGGAGATCCCGACTTCGAAGATGTTCCCATTGCGGGACTGTTATCGAAAGCCTATGCCAAAGAACGCAGGGCAGCCATCGACCAAAACGCAGCTTGGCCCGAAATGCCCCCGGCGGGTGACCCTTGGCCCCATCAGGGCGGCATCAGGACCAAACCGGCCTTGGTAGCAACGCCGAACTACGGAAAACGAGAGATCGACACCAGCTATTGTGCAGTGGTGGACAGGTGGGGCAACGCTTTTTCGGCTGCCACCAGCGACGGTCCTCATATGAGTCCCATTGTCCGGGGCGCCGGCGTAGCTCTTAGCGCCAGGGGCGGTCAAACCTGGATAGACCCTGAGCATCCGGCTCGTATGGGGCCGCGTCGACGTCCCAGGCTGACGCCCCAAGCAGCCATGGTCTTCAAAGACGGACAGCTGTACATGCCCTTTGGCACACCCGGCGAAGATATGCAGCTCCAGGCGATGGTGCAGATGTTCTTGAACATGGTGGAGTTCGGGCTGGACCCGCAACAAGCGACCGAAGAACCCCGGGTACGTTCCGACAGCTTCCCCCTCACCTATCATCCTCATGTTTATAAACCCGGCGAACTGGTGTTGGAAGGGCGAATCGACAAAGAAAGCGCCCACGGCCTAGAAAAGCTGGCCCATAAAGTAACATGGGCTGATGATTGGACCATCGACAACGGAGCTATCTCCGCCATCGTCGTTGATCGCGAACGGGGCATCCTCATCGGTGGGGCCGACCCCCGAAGGGCCAACTATGCCATAGGCTGGTAATATCCATTCATGCCAATCGTTTGCAGAGCGACAGGCGGAAGCAGGAGCATGGATTATTTTGTGCGGGATGACGCCGCCGGTTTTATCACCTTAAAAGGAGTAACACGATGACCACAACCAAAAAGAAGAGCACAAGAGCCCGGGAAATCTTCATGCGGAAAGGAAAGCCGGCGGTCCATATGTCAGCAACGTCCGTAGCTGCTGCCAAGCAACTGGAACAGGCTGGATTCGAGTATATATTCATTGGCGGAGATGCCACATTATCCTACCTGCTTGGTGTTCCGGGATCATACCTTGAGCTGTCAGACCGGCTTTGGATTGCCAAGTACTTCAACCAAGCGGTCGATCTACCTGTGTTGGTAGACTGCGACCATCTGGCGCCCTTGGGTGCGATCCATGCAGCCAAAGCCGCCGAAGAACTGATCAACATCGGCATCGCCGGAATGGACCTGGATGACAGGGTGCTGCCCACAGCTGCCGATCAGGGCCCCAAACCGGGGTCGGGCGGCCTCGTTCGCGAGCATATCGTGGACTTGGGCATCCTCCCCAAACAAAACATGGTAGATAAGATCAAAGCTATCGTTGAGGTTAGAGATGCCCTTGATCCCGATTTTGTAATCAGGGCGCGTTGTTATGCTTTGGACTCCCATATGCCCATATCCGAGGCGGTGGATGCGATGATCGCCTACAGGGATGCAGGAGCGGATGTGCTGTACATAGGTTACCCGCCCAGAGATGTGGAGCAGATTCGGCAGATGGTCAAGGAGATCAATGCTCCATGCACCTGCCCAGCCTACTTTCTAAGTTACGAGGAAGCTGCCGACATCGGCTTGTGCGAGGTGCGCTATCCCTACTCTCATCTCTTTGCGATGTACGCTGCCGGATGGGACTTCCTCATGGATTTCCGAGAGCGGGGCGTTCAGGCAATAGCCGACTTTAACGAAAAGAACAAGGACAATCCATATTCCGGCGTAAACCGCTAAGCTTGACCCAGCAGGGGCATGGCAGGGGCAACCATTGGGGCTGCCCCTGCCCATATGTAAATCGATAGGAGGGAACATGAAGATCGCTTTTGTAATCTATGATGGTATGACAACCTTGGATTTCCTTGGTGTTTATGATCCTATCTCCCGCCTGAAGACGATGGGCTTTCGCGATGATATCGAGTGGGATATCTGTGCGATAGGCCCCGAAGTGACCGACCAGACAGGCCAGCTTACCATCAAGGCTACCAAGGTCAAACCCAACCTTGGCAACTACGATTTCTTCATCGTCCCCGGCGGGCCTGGAGGCCGGGAGGTCCGAAACAGCCCTGAGTTCAAAGAATGGATCCTGACCGGGAAAGATGCTTCGTACAAGATGTCGGTGTGCGGCGGAGCTTTGGTCTTGGCGGATGCAGGATTTCTCGAAGGGAAACGGGCTACCACCAACCGCAATGCGTTCAAGGCTCTGGAACCCTTTGTTGTCGAGGTGCTGAAGCAGCGGGTTGTGGAAGATGGTGAGGTGATTACCGCCGGCGGTGTGAGCTCTTCACTGGACATGGGGTTGTACTTGGTCCACAAGATCGCTGGGGCTGAGGTCATGGAAGAAATTCGAGCCCAGATGGAATATAACGGCTTTGAACATGCTAAGGTGGAGAGCTTTGGCGAGCCCCTCAAGGTGGGCTGATATCCAACCAGACGCTGGAATAAAACTTACCAGAGGGCAACCGCGGAGGTCAGCCCCGCGCAGTTTCGGATGATTGACAACGCCTCCGTCATGGACAAAAAGATTCGCTCCGATCAGGTCGGGAGCCTGCTGCGTCCACCCGGTCTCCTGGACGCCCGCGCATGCTATAACGCAGGCTCCATTGATCTTGGTGAGCTTCGCAGGGCAGAAGATGCTGCGATTTTGCAGGTCTTGGATATGCAGGCCCAAGCCGGAATTGATGTTGTGACCGATGGGGAGTACCGGCGGGAAGCTTTCATGTCCGAGCTGGCAGAAGCAGTTGAAGGGTTCGCTCCCCCGGAAGAATCTGCCCCCATGCGTTGGTTCGGTCCCGGTGAAGGTTCAACTCCCACCAAAATCCGCGTGGTTGATGGATACCTGAGACCGAGAAGACGGTTGACCGCCCACGAGACCTCTTTCCTGAAGGAACATGCCCGTGAACCCTTCAAGATCACGCTCCCCAGTCCCACATTCATCGCCCAAGGGGCATTCAAGGTTGGGATAACGGACAAGTACTATCCCACAGCCGAAGAGATGCTGTGGGACTTGGTGCGCGTACTGAAAGCGGAAATCGCCGCTATGATCGAGGATGGTATAACCTACATCCAACTGGATGCGCCTCACTACACCCGATATTGCGACGCTCGTCAACGAGAGCAGCTACGCAGCAGCGGAATCGATCCCGACCAAGCTATGATCAAAGCCATAGCTGCCGATAATAGTTGCTTGGATGCAACCCGAAAAAGCGGGGTCATTGGGGCTGTCCATATGTGCCGCGGCAACAGCCGAAGCAGGTGGCGCAGCGAGGGGAGCTATGAACCTATTGCTGAGGCGCTGTTTTCAACCCTCGCCGCTGACAGGTTCTTGCTGGAATATGATTCTGAGCGGGCCGGAGGGTTTGAACCCTTGCGGTTTATGCCCAAGAATAAGCAGGTCGTCCTGGGTCTGGTCACCACCAAAGCCGGAGCGCCAGAGGACCAAGATATGCTCCTGCGGCGAATCGAAGAAGCAGCTGGATATGTGCCGCTGGAGAACCTGGCGCTCAGCCCACAATGCGGGTTCGCCTCAGAAAAGGATGGCAACCTGCTGACCTGGGATGAACAACGACGCAAGCTGGAGCTGGTGGCAGAAACCGCACAGAAGGTCTGGGGCTAGCACACTAGAGGGTTAGCTCACCCTTGAGGGCAACGAACACCTGCCCACCCACTCGCACATTCTGGACCCGGCCATTCACCTTGTCGGCTTTGGTGACCAAACGGCTGTTTCTCAGTATCGCCACGCCCTGCTCAATGACGACCTCACTTCCGGGCTCAGCAACCCCATGCTCGACTATGTAGGCCACCAAGCATCCGGCGGCGCTGCCGGTGGCAGGGTCTTCCCGGCCTGCTGAAGCGGGCCGGGCATGAATCGAAGCATCGGCGTTGACCGTCTCCCGGCTGAACATATAGAGGCCCAGGTCGGCGATTTCGGGAATCTCCTCTTTGATCTGGGGTTGGAGCCGGGTGTTTTGAATCACTTCCAGGGACCTTAGGGGAACGATCACGAAGGGCAGCCCTGTGTTTACGATCTGCACCGGCAGGTCTGGATCAAGATCATCTTCGGTGCGTCCGATTGCCCGTGCAACCGTCGCACGATCGCCGATGGTCGGCCCGAATTCCGGATCTCTTTGGGTCATCTCCAGCTTGAGGCCCTGATCGGAGCGGTCCAAGGTAACAGGAACATCACCTATCCCCATTTCCAGCACAACCTTGGTGGTCAGGTCTTGGGTTTCGGCAACGACATAAGCGGTTCCCAAGGTAGGATGACCCGCAAATGGCAGCTCACGGGTGGTGGTGAAGATACGCACCTTGGCGTTTCCTCCATGTTCCGGCCTTTGGAGGAAGGTCGTTTCTGAGATTGCCATCTCCCGGGCTATGGCCTGCATGGTCTCGGTTTCCAACCCATCTCCGTCCAGAAACACCGCCAACTGGTTACCCTCCCTGGGCCTTAGGGCAAAAACATCCACCCAAAAGAAGGATAAGGTCCGTGGTTGGTCGCCGGCCTGCGGCGATGCTGCGAATGCGACCGTTGGCCGAAACCGGCTGATACGGTTCCGTAGTTGGCTGGAAAAAGTTTTGAACATCTTGGCTCCTTCAGGGTTGGATGATGACAATATCCATGATTTCAGGTGGACAGGTCAGCGACCGTTGTTGACCCCACATACCGGCAGCGCACGTTGATCGTCAGATGGCTAATCGAGCCCTCGTTGATTATCGGACCTATTGAAGCGCCGGTCAATCCAAGGGCCGCCCCACTGAGGGGTTCCCCTTGCGGTGCTTTCCGACTTGGTTTACAATAGCACCCGTCGACCATTGGCTGAACAACACGGGTTTATGCCATGAGGTCACTATCCCAAATGCCACTTTGCAGTGGACTAACTTATCTTTCACGGAGGTGTAACTATGGCAGGTGAAATCGAGAAAAAACTGGAAGGAATGGGCTTGTCCTTGCTGCCGGCCGGCCCCCCGGGTCCCTTTGGCGCGCGCGGTGTGCGAGTAGGCAACCTCCTGTTTATGTCGGGAACGGGCCCGCGAGTAGCTGAGGGTCAAACCCCTTGGAAGGGCAAACTGGGTCGCGACCTGACCACCGAGCAGGGCTACGAGGCTGCTAAAGCGGTGGGTCTCAGCCTGCTAACCAACATCAAAGCTGAGATAGGCGATCTGGATAAGGTCACCAGGGTTGTGAAGCTGTTGTCCATGATCAACTGTGATCCGGAGTTTGTCGAAACCCCCAAGGTGGCCAACGGGTGCTCCGATCTGTTTATCAGCCTCTGGGGTGAAAATGGCAAGCATGGTCGTTCAGCTGTCGGCATGGGTAGCCTGCCCAACGGCATCCCAGTGGAGATCGAAGGGATCTTCGAGGTGTCCGACTAACTCAGGCCTCAAGTGCCAGCGGAAACTGAAGTGCCAGCATCCTACAGGTATCAGGATATCCCCTGTAGGATGCTAGCGCTATTTATACAACTTCTGACCCATAGAGTTGGATCATAGAGTCGCGATGGTCGCGGCGCCTGATTGGGGACTGATAGGTTTCGGACACCAGCGAGATAGATGAAAGGGTGGCGCCATGACTTCTCAAAAGAACAGCCCTCGCAAATTATATGCTGGTATGCATAATGGTGTATGCGCCCTCACCAGCGCCGGCGAAGATAACAGCTGGGTCCAAGGACAGATAACGCCCTTGGACCATGCTGCATCCCGGTTTTCTTGGACGAATGCAGCACCCAGCCGGGCGTACTTGGCAGCCTACGAATCCGGGGTTTATCGAACCGATGGTGGCGGGAGCACGTGGCAGCAGCTAGATTCGTATCCTGCGGACTATGCCCATAGTGTGCTGGTTGATCCTACGGACGGTGACACTGCATATGTTGGCAGCGAACCTGCCGATATCTTTCGAACCTCCGATGCAGGAAGCACCTAGGAACGATGCTCGGGTCTCCGGGCTGTGCCTGAATCGGAGCAGTGGTTCTTCCATTCGGAAACCAGACAGTCCCATGTGCGAGATTTGCGGGCAGCCCCCTATGATCCAAACCTGTTGTATGCGGGGATCGAGGTGGGGGGTGTCATACGATCTCTGGACGGAGGAGAAACTTGGGAGCAATGTACCGGGACTGATCCGGATATCCATTTCGTCCATCCGTCTGCTGTCCCCGGCAGAGTGTATTTAGCTACTGCTGACGGTCCATACCGCAGTGATGATGGCGGCAAGAGCTGGGATCTGATCAACCGTGGACTGGAGCGCCGATATACCGTGCAGATCGCATCCGCCCCCGATGATGCTGATCTGGTTCTGGTTACGGTATCAAGGAATGCCGGACATTCTGAACCACAGTTCTATAGGTCGGAAGACGGCGGGAAACACTGGGGCTTGGTTGCAGAAGTCGGGTCAGGGGATGGCATGGTCGTAGCTGTCGACTGGGACCCTAACGAACCGAAGAGGGTGTACGCCGGTGCCGATAACGGAAAGATCTATTGCAGCGAGGACCAGGGCTTGAACTGGGTGCAGATAGGCGTGGAACTGAAAACCTTGGGCGTGGGAGCATTGGTGGTAGCCCCGGTATAATCAGGTTCATCTTCCTTGATTTCGAATTTGGTGGGCGAACCCGATGATGATCATAACAGCATTGGCACAAAATGCCCCGCCAAAAATGGAGGATGAGATGGCGGGAGTTGTTATCCTGGCGCTATAGGTCCCTGATATCACCCTGCCTTCTTGGTATTCGAACCCTCCCCAGGCGCCAAGGTAGCCTACAGCTATGAGCAGCGTACAGGAGATTAGAACCGTCGCCCAAAAACCACCTGTTACCACCCTGATGGACCTGCCGACCCAATCCTGACTAAGTGGCTTGAACAAAGTGACGGAAGCGGGTGCTTTGGTCCAAGCTTTGCTTAGCAGACCGGAAACAACTTCGGGAGCTTTCAGCAACAACACAGCCAAGTCCCGGCGGATGACGAGCCACGCTAGATAGCCGCCCATAGCTGCGCCGCCGCCTATCCACAACCGGAAATGCCACTCAGCCCCAACCCAAACCCAATATTCTGCAAACAAGAACCTCAAACCAAACCAGGTCACATACCCCATGAACCCGAAGAGAAGAGCCAGCATGATTCCCACAGCCCCTCGGCCGAACATACCGACAGCTATGTAAAGATACTCAGATGATCCCATGTGGATGCCCTAACCCTTTTATAACAAGTAACCCCAGAGGGATTATATCACTAAACTGGTTCATCCCCTGTGTTGAGTGCATATCGGCGGTATCGGCCGGAGCATTGCTCCGCAGCTCAACCTTTTCAATCTCTTTGATCGATCAAGGTGGCGGTGAGAGTTCGGGCCGGAGGTTGGGGCATAATGCTCAGGGTTCACACCGCAGAACGATGATGTGATCCAGGGCTAGGTTTATATCGCCACCACGTTCTTTTTTGAGCCCAAGCTGCGCAATGCTCCTTGAGCATCGATCACCAGCTTGCTATGGTCAATGATTTTCGGCCAGTTGTAGTAGCTGTGGTCCACCAAAACGATGGCTGCATCGTGCTGGAGTAGGGCCTTATCATTAAGTTCGATACTCTTGAGGCTACCGTCTCCAATGGGGACCTCAGGAACATGTATATCGCTATAGCTGAGGTCCGCATCCCGTTGGGCCAGCATATTGGCTATTTGCAACGCAGGTGAATTTCGGACATCCCGGATGTCCTTTTTGAAAGATACGCCCAAGAGGAGCAATCGGGACCCTTTTATCGTTTTGCCCCTTTCACCCAAGATTTCTCCGATCCTCGAAACCACGTAATAGGGTCGATCATCGTTGGTTCTGGCTGCCAGATCTACGAAGTTGACGTAGAAGTCGTACTCTTTAGCTTTCCACGATAGGTAGAAAGGATCGACGGGGATGCAATGGCCTCCAACCCCCACGCCGGGATAGAAGGGCATGTAGCCGAAAGGCTTGGTGGCTGCAGCTTCGATAACTTCTCTGATATCAATTCCCATACGCTGTCCCAGCTGGGAAAGCTCGGTAACCAAGGCGATATTTACACTCCTGAAGACGTTTTCCAACAGCTTGGTCATCTCAGCAACCTTGGGAGAACTGACAGGGATCACGGTATCCACGAAGGTTTCAAAAAAGGCTGACGCTACTTCGGAACATGCTGGGGTAACGCCACCGACCACCTTCGGAATGTTGACCAAAGAGTGCACCTTATTGCCCGGATCAATGCGCTCTGGAGAAAAGGCCAGGTAGAAATCCCTTCCCACTTCCTTGCCGGTCTTCTGGAGCCGGGGTAGCGCCACCTCTTCGGTCGTCCCCGGAAAGGTGGTGCTTTGAAGGACCAGCAGCTGCTCGCCAGCCATATGCTTGGCCAGTTGCTCTACCGCATCTTGAAGGGGAGCCAGGTCGGGTTCTTTGTGGGTATCGACCGGAGTGGGGACACAGATGATGATCACATCCAGCTCTGAAATAACGTCGTAGCTGGTGGTGGCGCTGATCTTTTTTTGCTCAACCAAAGGTGCTAGCGCCTCATCGGGTACATCCTCCACGTAGCTGCGTCCCGCATTAACCTCCTCGGTCCGCCAAGAGTTCAGTTCGATGCCGGTGGCAACATATCCGGCTTTGACGGCGGCCACCATGGTCGGCAACCCCACGTAGCCCAGTCCTATAACCCCAACCTTTGCGGTCCGGTTGATTATCTTGTACCTCAGCCCCCCAACTGCCGGAGCATCCGAAATTTCGGTCACCTGCTTTCACCCGTATTGATGCTGTTGGCGATCTCTCTTATCACTGATTCGACATCTGTGCTGGGATGGTAATTTATGTATCTTCGTATCTTGGCGATATCCGCCAATCTTCTTACAGGTTCTTCGAACCCTTCACCGTACACTTCAGCAAAGGGAATATGGACTATTTCGGATTGGCTGCCTAACACACGTCGCACAAGGTTGGCCAGATCGATAATGCTTATTTCCGAATCGCTCCCCACGTTGAAGATTTGCCCTTCAGCCGAAGGCGCCTCCGCAATGTCGGCCATGGCGGCAACAACATCTTTTACGTACGTGAAGCTGCGTTGCTGCAATCCAGTCCCGTAGATTGTGATGGGTTCCCCAGTGGCTGCTTGTCGGATGAAACGGGGCATGACCATGCCGTAATATCCCGATTGGCGTGGTCCGACGGTGTTGAATAACCGGAGCACAACGACGGACGCACCCTGCTCTTTGTGGTATGCCAATGCCATAAATTCGTCCAGCGCTTTCGAGCAAGCATAACCCCATCGGGGAACGGATGTAGGGCCCACCAACGTATCGTCGTTCTCTTTAAAGGGAATCTTTGACGATTTGCCGTACACTTCTGAGCTGGAAGCTAGGATCACCTTCTTGTTGGGTGAGGAACTGGCTAACCGCAGAACGTTCTTGGTGCCTTCCACGTTGGTTTCCAGCGAAGAAACAAGGTTGTCATGTATGTAACGGACACCCACCGCTGCCGCCATATGGTATATAACATCAGCCTGTTCTATTTCAGGCGCCAGGTCCGCCGTACTCAGCACACTAGCTCGGAGGAACCTGAATTTCGGATTATCTTCAAGGTAGACAATATTGGATAAGCTGCCTGTGGACAGATCATCGATCACGGTGACCTGCTTGCCCCTGCTGAGAAGCTCATCACAAAGATGGGAGCCGATGAATCCGGCTCCGCCCGTGACCAGTGCTTTTGAGGATATCAAAGGAGGTGCTCCGTGCAACATATCCAAGAACATAAGAGCGATGGACTGTCCGCCATCTGAGAGGCCGCCAACTTCAGAAGGTTCTGGCCTGCAGGCTGCTTACAGCGGAAGTAGGTTTCCGGTCAGAATAAGGCAGCAAGGAAATCTCGGCATCGACTCTTTAAGGCCAGTCTAGAACCTACCTGCGCACAAGGCAAGTAAAGGCCGGAAGTTATTGGCCGATTATGTTCCGGCTGAGGAGAGCCTCCCCTAATGTCATTCTGAGGAGTCCCTCCCCTTAATGTCATTCCGAGGAGCGCCTCCCCCCAATGTCATTCCGAGGAGCGCCTCCCCCTAATGTCATTCCGAGGAGCGCCTTCCTCATTGTCATTCTGAGGAGCGCACGACGAAGAATCTAAGGTACTTGCCCACACGATGGATCGTCGTAGTAATGGACCAAGCATCAGAGGGAGACCTTAGATTCCTCACTGCGGTTCGGAATGACAATTAGGGCGTTCGGAATGACATGGAGGAAGTCGGAATGACACCCCCTGCCTGTCATTCTGAGGAGCGTATCCCTTATTGTCATTCTGAGGAGCGCACGACGAAGAATCTAAGGTGCCTGACCACACGATGGGGCGGCGTAGTGATGGACCAAGCATCAGAGGGAGACCTTAGATTCCTCACTGCGGTTCGGAATGACAATTAGGGCGTTCGGAATGACAGGATGGCCGTTCGGAATGACAATTAGGGCGTTCGGAACGGTCATTGGCCCTCGCCCCCCTTTAGCCTCATTCTGAGGAGCGCCTCCCCTTAATGTCATTCTGAGGAGTGCATCCCTTAATGTCATTCTGAGGGGCGCTTCCCTCATTGTCATTCTGAGGAGCGCATCCCTTAATGTCATTCTGAGGAGCGCACGACGAAGAATCTAAGGTGCCTGACCACACGATGGGGCGGCGTAGTGATGGACCAAGCATCAAAGGGAGACCTTAGATTCCTCACTGCGGTTCGGAATGACAATTAGGGCGTTCGGAATGACAGGATGGCCGTTCGGAATGACACCCCCTGCCTGTCGTTCTGAGGAGCGTATCCCTTAATGTCGTTCTGAGGAGTGCCTTCCCCTAATGTCATTCTGAGGGGCGGTTCCCTTATTGTCATTCTGAGGGGTGCCTCCCTTAATGTCGTTCTGAGGGGCGCTTCCCTCATTGTCATTCTGAGGAGCGCACGACGAAGAATCTAAGGTGCCTGACCACACGATGGGGCGGCGTAGTGATGGACCAAGCATCAGAGGGAGACCTTAGATTCCTCACTGCGGTTCGGAATGACAGTAGGGGCGTTCGGAATGACATGCCAGAGGAGTCCCCCCTTCCGTCATTCTGAGGAGTGCCTTCCCCTAATGTCATTCTGAGGGGCACTTCCCTTATTGTCATTCTGAGGGGCGCTTCCCTCATTGTCATTCTGAGGAGCGTATCCCTTAATGTCGTTCTGAGGAGCGCATCCCTTAATGTCATTCTGAGGGGCGCTTCCCTCATTGTCATTCTGAGGAGCGCACGACGAAGAATCTAAGGTGCCTGACTACACGATGGATCGTCGTAGTAATGGACCAAGCATCAGAGGGAGACCTTAGATTCCTCACTGCGGTTCGGAATGACAATTAGGGCGTTCGGAATGACATGGAGGAAGTCGGAATGACACCCCCTGCCTGTCATTCTGAGGGGCGCTTCCCTCATTGTCATTCTGAGGAGCGCACGACGAAGAATCTAAGGTGCCTGACCACACGATGGATCGTCGTAGTGATGGACCAAGCATCAGAGGGAGACCTTAGATTCCTCACTGCGGTTCGGAATGACAGTAGGGGCGTTCGGAATGACAATTAGGACGTTCGGAACGGTCATTTGCCCTCGCCCCCTTTAGCCTCATTCTGAGGGGCGCTTCCCTTATTGTCATTCTGAGGGGTGCCTCCCTTAATGTCGTTCTGAGGGGCGCTTCCCTCATTGTCATTCTGAGGAGCGCACGACGAAGAATCTAAGGTGCCTGACCACACGATGGATCGTCGTAGTGATGGACCAAGCATCAGAGGGAGACCTTAGATTCCTCACTGCGGTTCGGAATGACAGTAGGGGCGTTCGGAATGACAATTAGGACGTTCGGAACGGTCATTTGCCCTCGCCCCCTTTAGCCTCATTCTGAGGGGCGCTTCCCTTATTGTCATTCTGAGGGGTGCCTCCCTTAATGTCGTTCTGAGGGGCGCTTCCCTCATTGTCATTCTGAGGAGCGCACGACGAAGAATCTAAGGTGCCTGACCACACGATGGATCGTCGTAGTGATGGACCAGGCATCAGAGGGAGACCTTAGATTCCTCACTGCGGTTCGGAATGACAGTAGGGGCGTTCGGAATGACAGAAGGGGGCGTTCGGAATGACGGTAGGGAGTTGGGAATGACGGTAGGGGGGCCAGAATGATAAGACGGAGGGTAATGCTGCGTTCGGAACGGCAATCCGGAGAGGCCCTCAAGATTCGACTCACGGAGCTTGAACAGCTACTCGATTTCTGTATCCTTGACTTACCTTTGGCTCGAAAATATACTGACCATAGCTCCGCCAGTTGTAGCTGTGATTCTAGTCCCGGAGGGTCAAGTCGAGGAACCTATCTCCTATGTCTGACCTAAAGATCGTTGTCATCGGTGGTGGGACCGGAAACCGTACCACCCTGACCGGCCTCAAGCATGAACAATGTAATCTAACCGCGGTGGTTGCAATGACCGACAGCGGCGGAAGCTCTGGGCGGCTGCGGGACGAGTTGGGGATACTGCCGCCTGGGGATATCCGCCAGTGCCTGGTCGCCTTGGCTTCCAGCGAACCCCCCAACCCACTCATGGCCCAGCTTTTCGATTACCGGTTTAGCGCCGGAAACGGCCTTGAGGGCCACAGCTTCGGCAACCTGTATCTGACAGCTCTGACGGAAGTGACAGGAAACATAGCGACGGCTATAGAAGAAGCTTCGAGGATGCTGTCGATCAAAGGAACCGTCCTTCCGGTAACCCTGACCCGGGCTTCCCTTGTGGCCCGGCTTAAAGACGGCTCTGAGCTGTCTGGAGAAGCGAGCATAGGTCAGCGCCAAGAAGACCTGGATGTTTCCATTGATTATATCCACCTAAGCCCCAAAGCTTATGCTTACCCTCCGGCCATCCAAGCTATCGAAGAAGCTGATGCTGTGATCATGGGGCCTGGCGATATTTACACCAGCATATTGCCAAATCTCCTGGTGGAAGATGTATCCCAAGCGATCAACGCTTCCAGCGCAGCTAAGATATGCATCTGCAACCTGATGACCAAACCGGGCGAATCCGACGGATTCAAAGCCAGCAGCTTTGTAGGACTGATCCGAGAATACTTGGGTACCACCGATCTTTTGGACTACCTCATCGTCAACAACACCCCGTACCCGGAGAGGCTTCTGGAAAGGTATCGCTCCTTTGGTCAATACCCGGTGGAGATCGATGACGATGAAAGCGGCAAGCTGGTCCGGGAAGTCGTTCATGGGCCGCTATTTACCGCCGGGGTTTATCTACACCACGATTCTTACCTCTTGGCAAAGACCGTGATGGGCATCTTGGAGCTGCGGCGTTCAGAGGCGCCGGTTATCGGTTCGGACTAGGGCGTGTTCACACAATAATGGATGAATAAGCCATGGTACACATGATGTTCAACGAAATCCGAGGGTATGGCTGCGTCATGCAATCTGATTTCGGTGAACCCTTCTCTTCCCAAAGCATCTGGACGTGACACACCCCCTCCGTTTTCCCGTGCGACCACTGTGTAATAGCGTGAACAGGCCCTAGTATCTGGCGCCGAAGATAGTTCTTCGGCCGCCATCGGTGACCTTTCAGCCAGCGGCATCATGCTGATTATGAATCTCGATGTTGCCGGTTTCCAACCGAGCATTCACCTGCTGATGGCCAACACTGTGATCGAAGTAACCCCCCAAAGCATCACGTCCAGCGCCAAGGGCACATCTTTGATGATCACCATTTCCGGGCTTTCAGCTTCTGCGGTGTGGTTGATGAGGTAGAGGTACCTGAACAAGCCGAAGATGACAAAGGGAATCGTTAGCATCATGCTGTGGTTTGCCGGAACGTTGGGGGCTGTGAATGTGTACAGCGCATAAGCCACCAAGGTGGCTGTGCTCGTGATGGTTATCAGTTGATTTAGCAGCGCTTCGCTGTACTCTTTCAGCACAGGACGCCTGCTTGCGGAATCACCGCCAGCCACCTTGAACTCGCTATGCCTCTTTCCCAACGCAATAAATAGAGCTCCCAGACCTATCGTACTATAAAGCCACGGTGACACCTCCACATCAATGATCAGTGCGCCCCCCAGTACCCGCAGCAGGTAGCCTGAACTTACCAACATCACATCCAGCAAGATGAGGTTCTTCAGGAAAGATGAGTAAGCTAAGTTCATCGCCAAAAAGGCTGAAACGGCGATGCCGAAGCTGGTCGCCAGCAGATAACTGCCTACCAAAGAACCTGCTATGAGCAAGGCTGCTATGATAAGAGCAGCTTTGATCGACAGGGCCCCTGAAGCAATGGGTCGCCGCTTCTTCTTCGGATGGAGTCGGTCGCCTTCCCTGTCGAAGGTATCGTTGATGATATAAACCGCTCCCGATAAAGCGATGAACGCCACCGCCCCCAAGATGGTCGTGAACAGAAGCTCACCAAAGTAGCTGAGGTCGCTGGTGGGCCACTCTTCGTTCAGAGAAAAAGCCAAGGGGAGGAACACCATCAAGCTTTTGGTCCATTGCACCGGACGCATAGCAAGAACGGCGTTCAGGACCAAATCTACGAACTGGGCTAGGGGTTTAATTCTTCCAGTCAGTCGCCTAGTGGGGGGCATAATGCTCAGTCCTCATGTGCCATATTATCGGGCGTTGCCACCAGACAGCCGTTCCCCAGCCTCCTCCTGACCCGAGGAAGGACGACTTCTTTTGGGCATCAGAAAATGAACGTACGTCATTCCCAAAATCCCTATTCCGACAGCAAACCACAGGGTGCAAATCCGAATTATGATGGTTGCGACGCTTGCTTCGGCGCTGGAAAGGTCTAGCTGCTGAAGCAATGCTATCATGCTTCCTTCCGTACCTACCAGACCTCCGGGCAGCAGGGTCAGCGCACCCAGCAGCGTTGCTGCTGCGTAGATGGACACGGCGCTTCCAAAGGAAGCGGGAGCATTTAGTCCTTGAAGTACGAACCACAGAGCAGCTCCTTCGGCGAGCCATGCCATCAAGCTCAATATTACTGCCAACACCAGCGGTTTTGGCGATAGCACCTGTTGGAAAGCTTCTCGGGATGTGATCAGGAAGGATTTAACCTTGGATGGTATGGGGAGCAGCTGTATTTTTTTGGACCCCCACGGAGAGACCAAGAAAGTAACCATAGTTGCCGCCGCCGCCACCACTATTGGGAAGATGGTCCAACCGTAGGGAACAAGAAATAGCCCCCAAGAGCTGAGCAACATAACTGCGATAACATCGGTAAAGCGCTCGGTGATCACAGCAGCCGAAGAACCAGCCACGGGAACGTCGAGCTGCTCCTTCAGAAAATAGGACTTGGTCAGCTCTCCCAGACGCCCAGGGCTTATGGCCATAGCAAGTCCGGAGACGAATATAACTGCGCTGGTCCACAAATCGGCCTTTATGCCCAGCAATCTGAGGAAGTAGTGCCAGCGGACCCACCTGATCAGGTAGTTGACCAGTGCAAGACCCAGGGCGATCAACCAGTAGGTGGCCGGAAATTCAAAGAGGTGGTCCAGCAGTTCGGGCAGATCGCCGTAAAACGCCAGCCCAGCAAACACAACGATTCCCAGCACAGCAAAGGTTACGAAGCGTCGGTACTTCATTATCTCAGGTGCTTCCCCTTGCAGTGGGCGCCAAGAAACTCGCCTCGGCGGGCGTTGGTTGAATTAGCATAGACCCCTTGCTTTGTACGATACAAACCCAATGTTAGGTCAGAGAAACAAAGGGGTGCATATGGAGGCTCAGAGAAGGCTACTTGGAACGGATGCATCCGGCAGCCAGGATGCTACACTATGTACACAGGGTTGCTATCGGTCACGGTCCGTTCTTCAGCCAAGATGCCGCGGCGCAGGTACTTGGGCAGTGAGAACATCCGCCGGTGCGCCAATCCATCGTAGTAGGACAACTCTTCGGAGAGACGGCGTTTGATTTGTTGGTCGATGTACTGAGGTTCTTGTTCTGGGACGGATGCTGCATCGCGGTTGTCGAAGTTATCGGCAACCGCCAACACAAACCCCCATAGGGTGGTGAATGCAGGAATGTATACACAATATGGGTGGGTTTGGGGAAAAACCTTTGACAATGTACGAGCGATGACGGTGAAACATTCGGTGTAATTAAGATATCCGGCAGGACCCGATTGTGTGACCAAAACGCCGCCGGGATTCAGCTTCGATTTAGCTTGTTGATAAAACTCTTCTGTGTATAACAGGTACGCCGGCCCGCCCTCTGTGGGGTCTACCAGATCCAATATCATCACGTCGAACGTTTCGGAGCAGGTGGTCAGGTATCCCCTGGCATCTTCGTGTCGCAACTCTAGTTTGGGGTTATCAAAAGCGCCCGAACTGTGTTGAGGAAGGTGGGTTTGACACAGCCGGACCACATCCGGGTCCAGGTCGAGCATGGTTATTTTTTCTACGTCAGGATACCGCAGGACCTCTCTTAAGGTGGCTCCTTCGCCGCCTCCGCCTATGAACACCGATCTGGGAGATGGATGAAGCAGCATGGCAGGATGCACCAAGCAGTCATGGTAGATGTGCTCATCAATCTCGGTAGATTGGGTTTTGCCATCCAAAACTAGACACCGGCCAAAGGCATCGGTGTCCATAATATCGACGGTTTGATAGCTGGTCTGCCCAGTATGCAAGATGTCCTTGATACGGTAGACCACCATCAGGTCGGCAGTAACTATCTCAAAGTGCCATTTACCTGGGATTTCCATGCTCTGTAATTTCGTGAACTTTAGCGGTCGGCTACAAGTTCAGCCAGGATCCCGCGCCGGTGTTCGGTCAACGAAGAATCTTGAGATTCCAGCTTATCGATAAGTATTTGAGCAGCTTTTTTTGGACTGAAGGATTCGCCGCAGGTAAACACGTCGGCAGCCGCATAGCCGTGTTCAGGCCATGTGTGTATGCAAAGGTGAGATTCGGCAATAGCCAAGATACCCGTGACGCCTTGGGGATGGAACTGGTGGAAGGACTCGCCGACAATGGTAGCGCCTGCAGCAACTGCTGCTTGGGTCATAGCTGCTCGGATGTAGGGAAGATCGTCCAAGAGACTGGGGTTACATTCCCTCAGTTCGATCATCATGTGAATTCCAAGTACATTCAATCACCCGCCCCCCTGTCTAGATTTTGACATGCGAAGCCACATTCTAACCGTCTTGGTCATTCTTAGCAAGACTTTCTGGCATTCTGGATTTTTAAGGATAGTCTGAATAAGTCCGCTTGGATGCGGAGGATGGACGTGAAACCCGTCCCTACAGAGGGGCGAGGATCCCGCCTTCCCGGGAATGACGGGCTTCAGGCGAGTTGTTAAGAGGTTCCTTAGATTCTTCGGCGTGCGCGCCTCAGAATGACAGGGGGAGAGGGGGTCTCCTCAGAATGACAACGGGGGAGAGTGCTCCTCAGGATGACAATGGTGGGGGTGCTCCTCAGGATGACAATGAGGGAGGGTGCTCCTCAGGACGACAATGTAGGGAGGGAGGGGGAGCACCTCAGAATGACAATGGGAGGGAGCTCCTCAGGATGACAATGAGGGAGGCTGCTCCTCAGGATTGCAATGGGGGAGGGTGTTCCTCAGAATTGGGGGAGGATTCGGAATGACATTAATGTATTGTCATTCCGAACCCCCCGCTTGTCATTCCAAACCCCCCGCTTGTCATTCCGAACGGAGTGAGGAATCTAAAATCTCTCTCTGATGGCTGGTCCGTTACTACGACGGTCCTTCGGGTGAGCCGGCATCTTAGATTCTTCGGCGTGCGCGCCTCAGAATGACAGGGGAGGAGGGTCTCCTCTGGATGACAATGAGGGGAGGGGGTCTCCTCTGGATGACAATGGTGGAGGGTGCTCGTCGGGATGACAATGGTGGAGGATTCGGAATGACATTAATGTATTGTCATTCCAAACCCCCCGCTTGTCATTCCGAACGGAGTGAGGAATCTAAAATCTCGCCCTGATGGCCGGTCCGTTACTACGACTGTCCTTCGTGTGAGCCGGCATCTTAGATTCTTCGGCGTGCGCGCCTCAGAACAGAATGACAGGGGATGAGGGGCCGCCTCAGAATGACATGGGGGGGGCTCCTCTGGATGACAATGGGGGAGGGTGCTCGTCAGGATGACAATGGGGGATGGTGTTCCTCAGAATGACAGGGGGAGAGGGACCGCCTCAGAATTACAATGGGGGAGGGGGGAGCGCCTCAAGATGACAATGGGGGAGGGTGCTCCTCAGGATGACAATGGGGGGAGCACCTCAAGATGACAGGGGGAGGTGCTCCTCAGGATTGCAATGGGGGAGGGTGTTCCTCAGAATTGGGGAGGATTCGGGATGACATTAATGTATTGTCATTCCGAACCCCCCGCTTGTCATTCCGAACGGAGTGAGGAATCTAAAATCTCTCTCTGATGGCTGGTCCGTTACTACGACGGTCCTTCGGGTGAACCAGCATCTTAGATTCTTCGGCGTGCGCGCCTCAGAATGACAGGGGAGGAGGGGGAGCACCTCAGAATGACAATGGGGGAGGGTGCTCCTCAGGATGACAACGGGGGAGAGTGCTCCTCAGGATGACAATGGTGGGGGTGCTCCTCAGGATGACAATGAGGGAGGCTGCTCCTCAGAATTGGGGAGGATTCGGGATGACATTAATATATTGTCATTCCGAACCCCCCGCTTGTCATTCCGAACGGAGTGAGGAATCTAAAATCTCTCTCTGATGGCTGGTCCGTTACTACGACGGTCCTTCGGGTGAGCCAGTATCTTAGATTCTTCGGCGTGCGCGCCTCAGAATGACAATGGGAGGGTGCGCCTCAGAATGACAGGGGGAGAGGGGCCGCATCGGGATGGCAATGGGAGAGAGTTCCTCAGGATGACAATGAGGGAGGCTGCTCCTCAGGATGACAATGAGGGAGGCTGTTCCTCAGGATGACAATGTGGGGAGGGTGCTCGTCGGGATGACAATGGGGGGAGCACCTCAAGACGACAGGGGGAGGTGCTCCTCAGGATTGCAATGGGGGAGGCTGTTCCTCAGGGTTGGGGAGGATTCGGGATGACATTAATGTATTGTCATTCCGAACCCCCCAATGTCATTCCGAACGGAGTGAGGAATCTAAAATCTCTCTCTGATGGCTGGTCCGTTACTACGACGGTCCTTCGGGTGAACCAGCATCTTAGATTCTTCGGCGTGCGCGCCTCAGAATGACAGGGGATGAGGGGCCGCCTCAGAATGACATGGGGAGGGGGGTCTCCTCTGGATGACAATGTGAGGGTGAGCCTCAGAATGACAATGGGCGTGCGCGCCTCAGAATGACATGGAGAGAGGGGCCGCCTCAGAACGACATGGGGAGGGGTCTCCTCTGGATGACAATGTGGGGAGGGGGAGTCTCCTCAGGATGACAATGTGGGGAGGGGGAGTCTCCTCAGGATGACATGGGGGGAAGGTGCTCATCGGGATGACAATGAGGGGGGGTCTCCTCAGGATGACATGGGAGGAGGGTGTTCGTCAGGATTGGGGAGGAGGGCACTCCTCAGAATGGCGTCAATAACATGTCATTCCGTACTCCCTTACTGTCAATCCGTACTCCCTTATTGTCATTCCGTACTCCCTTACTGTCATTCCGAACGGAGTGAGGAATCAAAAGATAGCCTGAATAAGTCCGCTTGGATGCGGAGGATGGACGTGAAACCCGTCCCTACATAGGGGCGAGGTTCCCGCCTTCGCGGGAATGACGGGCTTCAGGGGGCGGGAATGACGGGCTTCAGGCGAGTTGTTCAGAGGTTCCTTAAGTGTTACATATATCTGAAATTAATATCGTCTTGTCCAATTTGGCGCGCGTCCAAAGCACATCTTCTCCGCCGTATCTTGGGCATTCGCGGCCCATTCGGCAATGGGCATAGACCCATCCAGAGTTGTAGCCTTACAATGTACGCGGGGTCAGTGTGTGATGGAGGGTGTTGAAGGAGGCGGCTTATTTCGTTCGATACCTTACATACAAGACTGGGCCGACGAATGGGTGCAGGGAAGGATGAATGACCGTGAGATTAGCTGGCTTCATGTTGTTGGCGGTCCTAGCATCGGCTTTAATAATCAGCGCATGTGGGGGTGGAGATGGTGGCCGAGCTTCGGATAATCCGACCAGCCAAACTGGCTCAGCCACCCCGGGTTCACGGTTGCCGGATTCTCCTCTGGTCCCCGGTGACATCTCACCAGCATTTGTGGCGGTGGAAGCCGGTGGAAGCCAAGTAGCTTTGACAGAAGTGCTTGAGCGGGGCGACCGGACTGTTCTTGTCTTCTACCGAGGAATATTCTGAGGGTTCTGCCGACAGCAGCTCGGTGGGCTGCAAGCAGAATATTCCGAGTTCGGAAAGCGAAACGTAGAGCTACTGGCGCTCAGTATGGATGGGATCGAAGGCGCAGCCAAGATGAAGGAACTGGTGAGGGCTGAATACCCTGTCCTTGCTGATCCCACCGGAGCTGTGACCAAAGCTTATGGTGTGTTCAACCTTCTGAGAGACGGCGTCTCAGCCCCGGCAACCTATATCATCAGCCCGGACGGCTCCATACTGTGGAGCAAGATCGGGTCCAACATCGCCGATCGTGCATCAGCAGCCGAGATCCTCAGTGCTCTATCCGGGTTGGAGGACCTGTAAAGGTTTGCCGGAACCGGTAGAGGTTCATCTCTGGCTCAATGGGAGACACAGGCAATGCTTCGACATCTTCGATTTTTGCGACGATGAACCACGGCCCCTTTGATGTTAGTGCTCTCTTGAACACCGTTTCCAGTTCTTCTTCGGTGGAAATGGTGGCTGTTTCGGCGATATTGCAGCTGCGGGCGACCCCCTCAAGGTCCGTTCCCATAGCGGTGTGACTGGGTTGATGCCCTGTCTGGGACCACTGTTCGTTATCCCACACCACCACGATGAGGTTGTCCGGCTGCTCCCTGCCAATGGTGCCGAGGCTCCCAAGGTTCATAAGCAGAGAACCATCGCCATCCAAGGAAACCACCTTCTCATTGGTCGACAAAGCGATGCCAAGGGCGATGGATGAGCAAAGGCCCATGCCCCCGTAGGTGTAGAAGTTGCGGTTTCTATCGCCTACATGCCAAAGCTCGTCGGTGGTGGGTCCCAGATTGCTCACTATGGGTTGGTCTTCCATAAGGGTCAAAAGCAGTTTGGTTGCATCCAGCCTACGCAATTTTACCTCCATGCAGCTGGGTTGTAAGGCAAATAGCCACGGGGGACCTGCTGGCGTAGCAGAGCTTGATCGCCCCTTTCACCACCGGTTCCACTTCATCCTCGTTGGTAAGGGTAACGTGAGGAATGCCCAGTACGTCCAAGATCGGCTTGGTGCCGCGGCCCAGCGGAACCTGGGCAATATTGAACTCACCCAAGCCGCCCCGCAGATTGATGAAGAAGGGCAGCGGGATGCGGTGGGGTAGACATAAGCTGCCAACAGCATTCAAGCAGTTCCCAAAGCCGCTGGACTGCATGAACACCGCTGAGTTGCGCCCCGCCGAGTAGCCGCCCGCAGCTATACCGATAGCTTCTTCTTCCCGGCTTGCAGAAACGAGGTGGAAGTAAGGGTCGGCATCCACCAAACGAGTGGCTTGGTGGATGCTGATGTCAGGAACATATGTGACGAGAGATATCTCGGTGTCTTTCAAGCTTTGTACTAAACTCTCAGCCCAACTCGGCATCTCACCCTCACGAATCATTGTTTTGCAGCACCCGAGGGGGCCCGCTCGGTTGGGACCGGGTTTCGGGCGCGACCATCACTATAGCAACGGTCGAATCGAAAGTCAAAGCAAGCCGGCCTGACCGGAGGTTAACGACTTCCCCTTTGGCTCAGCTCGGGAGCCAAGTTGGGGGCCGCGTTTAGAGGGCTGAGATACCCGCCTGAGCACATTCTTCATCCTGCTCCGAGGTGCCCCCGCCGACACCGCAGCCGCCTTCTATCATGCCGCCGCGAATGATGGGCAAGCCTCCTTGGCTGGGGATCATATGCCCGCCCTCTTGTGCTGCGATGCTCTGGACGATGGCCCGGGTGGGGTCGATGACGCCGCTGGGACGAGCGAAAGCTGCTGAAGCGATAGCCTTCCCTTGGGAGCCGTAACCTCCGGCGAAGAATGCTCCGTCCATGCGGTTGAATGCCATAAGCCGGCCGCCGGCATCACATACCGCAGCACTTATCCTGATATCCAATTCTCCTGCTTTGGCGATGGCAGCCTGAACGATTCGGTTAGCTTCTGCCAAGGTAAGCGCCATGTTGGTCCCTCCTGATTATGATAGGTGCGTCCCAGTGTTCTCAGGATACACCGTCGAAGCTGCACACTCAACTATTGTAGCAGTCTTGTCACATTCGGAACTATGGGCGAACGGAGGCCGTACCAGTGGATCTCCAGATAGTGGCGTGAGCGCGTGCAAGCCAAGTACAGAAGCAGACGATCAAAAGCAGACTCACTGAAGTTGTCCTTGCGTGCATTGGCAACGATGACAGCGTCAAACTCCAGTCCCTTGGTTAGAATGATCGGGCTTACGGTTATATCTGTTTCTATCAGTCCCCCTGCCGCAAGCAAGCGCACCCCGTCAATCCCTTCGTCGATTAGTAACAGTTCAGAGTTGAGGGGAAAGTAGTAGGTCACGGCATTCCAAGAGGGGGTTGAGGCCCTTGGCGCGCCATGTCCCAAAGAGGGATGCCAGGGTCATTTTGGTGTCACTGCCCTGTTTGGAGCGAGTGCCGCCGCTAATCTTACGGCTGATCACCAGGTGCCGCAGGCTTCGTTCGGCGGCGTTGTTCTCCGACGGCGCGTCTGGGTGGGACACGAAGACGAACAGCTCCTTGATGAACCGTTCTATGCGCCGGCAGAGCCTGGACTGGGGCGCGGCTTGGTCCTTGAAGAAGGGGCTGCACAGCGCCAGCAGTTCCTTCTCCAAGGTCAACTGGCGTCGCGAGGCCAGCCGGGGGCCATCGGCAGGAACGCAAGTCCTAGCCTTGGCATATACCCGCCGCACCGCACCGGCCCACTGTGCCAAGCCGAGGTCATCAGGATACCAAGCCATGAGCTCATCCATATCCCGCAGCAGGTGTGCCCAACACCGCTGCTTCAGGCCGGGGTAGTGGTTATATGCGGCGTAGAAGTCACTCACCAGCACTCCGCTGAATGCCTCTCCCAACGCCTCGTCCACCACCCCCTTGCCACGACCGCGACGCAGGAAGTACCGCTCCGTGGGAGTGCTGAAGGTCCAAACGTAGCCGTTGACTCCATCCTCACGCCAGCCGGTCTCATCTGCATGCACCACCGGAGAGCCACGAATGCGTTCCAGGGTCTCGGCCACTGCCATCCGGGCCTGTCGTGCCACACTATGAATCGTCTCCACGATGGCGCCCACGCTCAGCTTCAACCGATGCACCGTCTGAAGGTACTGCTGGATGCTCCTTATGGGCAGCCGTCCCTCCTCCCGCAGCGTCACTATCAGGCTCGCAAGGTTGATACCAAGGCGCCGAGGCCCCACTGCCAATCCCTGCAACGCACCACGGGGCACCCGCCGTTTCCGGCATAGCCCACACATTCGAGCCATGAAGACGTGCTCGACCACCTCCGCCGGAACCAACGGAAGCTCGATGACCTCACGAGTCCGCTGTACCCATCCCCCTGCCAGGCCCGTCCCACACTCGGGGCACGACTCCAGAGCATGCACCACCTGCCGCGTGGGTTCCATTCGCTGCCGGGCAAAGCCGTGGAGACGACGCTTCCTCGATCCCTTTCTCTCCGGCTGACTCCCCTTGGCGCGCGGCTTATTGCCCGGCATCCCTGCAGACGGGCCGCCAGTACCCGGACGGGCCTCCAACTCCTTCACCCGTCGCTCCAGCTCGGCGATGATCGTCTGCTGCTTGGCAATAACCTCCAGCAGGGTCTCCCGGCTCGTGGTGCGAAGGTCCACTTCATTGTCCACCCCTCTCGTTTAACACAATCAAACGCCCCTTGCTCCGTACTCTCCACCCAGATTCCGAGCAATTCACCTCTCCAACTCTGAACAGTTACGTCGATTAGTGTTCTGCTTATATCCCGTGCGGTCTGCCTCCACTTGGTGAGAACTCCCACGGACCGTACGTTGTCCTGACTCGTCAGTCTTCGGACAGCATCGGCGATAGCGGTATGCATTCCAGCCGCGCTTCTGGAGGGAACCAGCTTGGGCAATTCTCCGCTGCGATGGTGAGGGTCAGGCATTTTTGTGTTGCTGGGTAGCCGTTGGAGAATGCGATTGGCGTATTGTGTAATCTGTTTGGTGCTTCGATAACTGCGACGGCTCTCAAGTCTCGACACACTCTGACGCTCAAACAGACTCGCAAGCCGATCCCAGTTGCGTATGGATTTGTAAGGCAGAACACTCTGTCTGAGGTCCCCCAAAATAGTGAAAGTGTTGTTAGCTGAGTGCATCTGCCTGAGCGCCATCTCCAAAGGAGAAACATCTTGGGCTTCATCAACAACTATGTGCTGGAACCGTTCACCTCCAAACCCGTTGATGCTGTAATCGAGATAGAGTGCTGCTGCCAGATCGGTCATTCCCAGCGCCCATCCCGCACCGGACGGAGCGGTTCGGCTGATTTCGGTTGCTCCGGTTGGATCCACATCTCATTTTTTGGAATACTCCAGAATTTTATCTGGAGATTGCACCAGGTCCATATACTCTTTCCTAAGGTCGATTCGCGGCCAGAGGGTCAGGTTGCTCTCCATCAGTCTGCCGGCTTCTGTAGCAGACTCAGACCGCGTTACACCCCGGACGGGATGAAGGCGCAGCCACTCCTCCGAGAGATCATTCACCAAGTATGTTCGGGCAACGTTTGGCGCTGTGCTCCTTTTTAAAACGTTGGCAACCCACTCCTTAAGGTCAGTTGCACTCAACTCAAGGGGCGGGCTACCCGGAATCCTTATACCCGAGCTTTGGCCCACCTTCCTTCTTATCTCTCTTTTTAGATGACTCACATAGTTATCCAACAGCCTCTTCATTCTCAGCCCCGACTTGAATGAATGGGCTTCAATCTCAGCCTCTGTCAGCTTACGTCGGTTGTTCATCAGGTCGTCGTAGAGGTTATCAAGACAGATGAGTGTAACCCTCGAGGAAAACTGATCGAGAAGCCATTGGCTCACGGTTGTTTGCCTCACTCTGTGGATGCCCAAACCGGGAAGCAAACGAGAAACGTACTTCAGGAAAGCAGGTGAAGGTCCGAACATGATGATCTGTTCTGCTGTTGGGCGAGTAAGCCCGCCGACGTTGCTGAATGGCGAAAGAATGAAGTCTATACGGTGCAATCCTATCAAGCTCTTTCCGCTGCCGGCAGCCCCTTGTACTATTAGCGCTGGTTTAGTAGTCGAAGCTATCTGCTCATACTGATCAGGCTGAATCGTCTGGACTGCGTCCGTGAGTTGATCCCCGCTCGCGGATGAGAGTTTTTCGTTCAAAGCACGCGATACAATAAGGCCGGATGGCAAGCTTAGCTGGTCGTCGAAGTCAAGCAATCGGGCATCGTTTACCATCAGGGTGCGCTTTAGGTGGACAGAAGCATCTATGGCCCCGCGGGTGAGTCGTAGAAATTACTGGTAGGCACATAGTATAACTTGGCAATCGGTGCATTGCGGCTCACTATGACGTACCGAGGATCCCTGTTGTCTACGTTGAATTCGCCGATGTAGATCGTCCTAACATTTCCCTCCGCCCCCGACGCGTAGTTGACGTTGCCGAAATAGGGGCGATTCCGTGCTGACCGCAGCTTGTCCAGTTCGACGCGGAGCAAGTCTGTCACCATGTCCGCGGTTCTTGGATCGACGGCGCTCACAGGTCCTCTACCATCTCTCCCTCTAGACTGAATCGCTGCATCTAAAGACCTGACGACAGCCTCTAGGTGACGTTCTTCATGTTGAAACTCAGCATCGCGGTCGTATGGACCCTGACGGTCTCTCACCTGTGCCAACTTACGGACCTCCGTATTTCAGCTATGGTATAAGGCAATTAGTTCAGGTCGCTTGGCGCAGCGGCCCCACGCCGCCTCGAACCGCTGGCTGATGATTGCGGCGTATTCTTGGAGGATGGAACCAGATTTCCTACGGATTATGGGCTGTCCTTATGCGTCAGCGCTAGCCGATGGCCCCAAGTTCGCCTACCCAGCATTCTTGATCTGAACCAGGGGCGGAATATGACTCCCCTGTGGCTAGGTGCCGGGGGGGCGGTAGTTGACGTTTTTCTTGACAGCCGCATCTACCTGTTCCGGGGTCAGGAGTGCCGTGGTGTGGGTGGAGAGGGCACCGGAGGCGCCAATGGTGAGGGCGATGGCTGCCATCGTCTCTTGGTCGGGCATGTCGACGATTAGGTACAGGTCGCTCTCTCCGAAGCCATACAGGAAGTTCTCCAGTGTGCCGCCCACAGACTCTACGGTGGTTTTGAGGGCATCTCGCCGGGAGGTGCCGCCCTCCTGCATCAGACCCTTCAGGCTCTCCGATGAATATGAAGCTCGGACCATGAACTTAGGCATATCATCTCCTACCTTGTGTTATTTTAGCCAGACACCGAGACTGTAGTCGGCCGACCTGATGGGTCTGGCCCCTCATTGATCCTTCACCCATCAGCGGCCCTATCGCGGCCCGAACTGGCGGCTGATGTTCACTGCAAATTCTTGGAGGATGGAATCGGCCTTCTTGCGTATTATCGGCTGTCCCAGCTCGCCCAGCTTGCCCAAGAAGGATATGTCGCTGTTGACAACGACCTCGGTTTCCGACTCGGACAGATCGACCAGGTTCACCAGCATATCGCCGCTGACCGCACCGCCCAAGCGACGGTCCGATCCTGTCACCTGCATCGCTGCCTGCCAGCGGTCTTTGTCCATCTCAACGACCACCATGGTGCCTGATATGCTGAGGCTGACAGGCCCAACCCTAACCTGCATGGTGCCTTTGTATCTCTGATGGTCCTGAGTTTCCACTTCCTTCACCCCTGGAAAGCAGCGTCCGATACGGGGCATATCGGACATCAGTTCCCATACCTGTTCGCGGCTTGCCGGGGCAATGAACCGGTGTTCGGTCTTCATGCCGGAACGGCCGGGATGTTGGCTATAGCTGCTTCCAATGTGCGCTTGGTGAACACTTGGGCCATCTGCCTCTTGTAGCTGGATGACCCCCTGAAATCATCCAGCGGATCGACCTCATCCTTCACCAGATCAGCAGCTTGTCGGATTATGTCGGAAGTAAGCTCCTGACCTCGAAGCGCATCCTCCACCTTTCGTGCTCTGATGGGGGTGGTGGCAACGGACCCCAAGCCTATCCTGACATCCTGGCATCTGTTGGTTCCATCCGCTCTGGTAACCACCGCTGCAACAGAAACCGTAGCATAGTCGTCGGCAGTACGAGGCAGAAACTTGCTGAAGGCGCTTCCTGAGCTGGCTGGAGGCTGCGGGACCACCAGCTCCGTGACGACCTCGCCATCGCGAACGGCGGTCTCGAAGTAGTCGGTAAAGAACCCATCAATGGGCACTACTCGCTGACCCGAGGAAGAAGACAGCTCCACAGAAGCCCCCAGCGCGATGAGAGCAGGGGGCGGGTCTTGGTTGGGGTCACCGTGGGATAATCCCCCACCCACCGTCGCCATGTTTCTGATCTTCACGGTAGCTACATGGCGGTAAGTTTCCCTCAGCAGTGGGAGCGCCTCGCCAAGCTGGGGCGAGGTTTCAACCTGCCGGAGGGTGCACATAGCCCCGATGCGGGCTTCACCACCGGCAACCTTGATGTGGTCCAGGTTGGGAATGGAGCCAAGGCTCACAAGATGTGCCGGTTGGACCATTCGCTGTTTCATGAACAGTACAAGCCCTGTGCCGCCAGCTACGATGTTGGCATCATCTCCATGCGCATCCAGCAGGGCATGCGCTTCGTCCAGTGTGCTGGGGGCATGGTATTCGAAAGTGTTCATTCCCCCGCTCCTTTGGCCGCAGCGATCCCTTGGACGACGGATTCCAGTATCTTGTAGTAGCCTGTGCAACGGCATAGGTTCCCCATCATCCAGTCTTTGATCTCATCTTCCGAAGGGTCTGGATTTTCATCCAGCAACGATTTGGCTGCTATGATCTGTCCGGGAGTGCAGATTCCGCACTGAAAGCCCCCGTTGTCGATGAAGCTTTGTTGCAGGGGGTGCAGCCGCTCATCTTCAGCCAAACCTTCGATGGTGGTGATTTCAGCTCCATCGGCGGCCACTGCCAGGGATATGCACGAAGCTATGATCTTCCCGTTCAGCAACACCGTACATGCTCCGCACACACCCACGCTGCAGCTTTCTTTGGTCCCGGTGAGCCCGAGATCATACCGGAGGCAATCAACCAGCAGGCGTTGGGCTGGCACCGTGAGGTCATGGTCGTTGCCGTTGACTTTAAGGCGAATTGTTTGGTCCATAGATCGGCCCTTATCTTTCTGTAGGGTAGGGATTCTCTTTGAAGGAAATGCTCCGGGGTCGCTGCCAACCTTGGGGGAATACCGTGATCCAGCAGCATCGCCAGCTACGATGTTATAACGGCATGGGGTGTTTGACAAGGGGCGCTGCCATCGCAGCAGGGGACCTGAGGTGGTACAATTGCAGCTACGGCACTACGCTGATAGTAGGGGACGAGTATGCAAGGACCGGGTATAGATGATTTCACCCCTCAGGACTTCTTCAGGCAGGATGAGTCCGACGACAGCGAGTTCTACAAGATGCCCCGCTTGGTGGCGCACATCGATGAACCCGCCATAGAAACTGTTCGATATCTCTACAAGCAAATATTTTCACCGGTAATTGCCGCAGCGATGCACCGAGATGATTCCGCGTTATCCACCGCTGAAAATGAACGAGGCCTTGCGGTTTTCTTGGATTTGATGAGCAGTTGGCGGTCTCATTGGCCCTTTGCAGGACCCAAGCAGGAAGAAGAGCGCCATGACGATGGTACAGAACAACCTGATGTCCGGTTGGTGGGCTTGGGGTTGAATGAACTGGAGATGCGGCAAAACCCTGAGCTGGATGCTTGTGCGATTCATGACATAAACGAAGACCCCAAGCTTCCTTTTGAAGATGAATCCTTCGAAGGGGTCATCAACACAGTATCTGTGCAGTACATCACCCGCCCCATCGAGCTTTTCAAGGATGTTCACAGGGTTCTAAGGCCCGGTTGTTCTTTTGTGGTGGTATTTTCGAACCGGATGTTTCCCACCAAGGCAGTCAATGCGTGGACTTCAAGGAACGATCAACAGCACATGGATTTGGTCGCAACCTACTTTAACTCTGCGGGTAATTACGAAGATATTCGTGGGGCCTGCTGCAATCCCGACCGCCGCCCAGGGGATGATCCCATCTACGCAGTAACAGCCCGAAAACCGAGCTCTTAGCTATCGGAGAGGGACTTACGCATCTTCAGGTGTTCGATGCCGACCTCCATGAAGGGAGCGCCTTCAGCCACGTAGCCCCGGGCTTCATAGAAGTGTCGAACGTAGGTTTGGGCATGAAGCAGGATGTGACCAGCGCCCTGCTTTTTAGCAGCCGCTTCCAAGGCATCCAGAATCTGGGCGCCGACCCCCTTGCGTCTCCATGCTCGAAGCACTGCCATGCGACCGATCCTGGCTTCCTGCTGTTCTGAATCTGTCGGACCTTCATGTACGTTCCATACCAGCCGGCCCGTTCCTACGGGAGCCCCGCCAAGAAAAGCGATGGCGTGGGTAGCCCCAGCATCGTCAGAATCCATCTCTTCCCTCAGTGGAACACCTTGCTCGCGAACGAAGACCTGGGCGCGTATGGCAAAGGCTTGGAGCTGCTCAGCTTCCGTCTGGACCAGCTTAACGGTGATGTTCGACATATCGCTATATTAAAATAAGCCTTGGGCAAGCCTGACAGCGAAAATTCGGATAGTCCCTGGGCTATGCCGCAGGAAGCTGACGGTCACTACCGAAATACGATTACTCCTCGACCGATGTTGCCGCGGTCCAGATCATCGTATGCTTCGTTGATCTGGTCCAAGGTGTATCGGCGGGTCACCAAATCATCGATGCTAAGACGGCCCGACTTGTACATATCCACCATCTTCGGCATGTCGACATGACAGCGGGCCGACCCATAGTAGGTGCCCTTTAGCACCTTTTCGCTGCGCACCAAGGTCACCGCTTCTATATTGGCTTGATCTCCCGTGGGCGCAATGCCCACCACTACGCAGGTCCCGCCCTTACGGGCCATGGCATAAGCTGTTTCCACCGTTTCCCCGGAACCGTAGACCTCAAAGGTGTAGTCGGCGCCCTGACCATCCGTAAGCTCTTTAACACGGGCTACCGCATCTTGGTGTGCAGCATTCACCGAATGGGTTGCTCCGAACTTGGTGGCAAACTCCAGGGCTCCTTCGTTGATATCCACAGCGATGATCTTGGATGCGTTCATCAGTTTGGATCCTTGGATGACATTCAACCCCACCCCTCCGCAGCCGACGACGGCGACGGCGCTTCCTGGGGTTACCTGCGCATTCAGGACCGCGGCGCATACTCCCGTGGTCACGCTGCATCCGATGAGGGCGGCAACTTCCATCGGCACATCGTCGGATACAGGTATGCAGCCCGCTTCTGGAACAACCATCTGCTCGGCAAAGCAAGCTACTTTGCCGAAATGGGAGATGCGTTGATCGCCTTTGTGCAGTCGCATGGTGCCATCGAACAACGTGCCTGCTGTGGAAGCGTGCAGATCGCACAGGTTCGGTCTGCCGGTAGTGCAGTAACCGCATCGACCACAGTTGGGCACGAAGGAAAGGATGATGTGGTCGCCCGGCTTTACCGTGGCGACCCCTTCTCCCACTGCTTGTACGATACCGGAAGCTTCATGCCCCAACACCACCGGCAAGATGGTGCGAGCTTGGCCCTTCATGAAATGCAGGTCGCTTCGGCATATGCCGGCAGCGCCGGTATTGACCAGCACCTCTCCTTGCTTGGGACTATCCAACTCCAGGTCTTCTATGACCAGAGGCGTGTTGTAGTCGTACAATACCGCAGCTTTCATTGTCCTGTTGTCCTCCAGTTGAAATCGAAATTTATGATGCCCTTGTGTTCTGACAGTGTCAACGTTGCTGACACTGTGGCGTTTGTGGCCTAAGCTCCAAAGACGGCAAGGTTATCGGGGATTATCAGCGGTGCGCCCGTCTGTGCTTGAACATCTTCGGATGTGTAGCCTGGGGCGATCTCCTTTATCACGATCCCCTGAGGAGATATTTCGAAGAGACCCAGGTTGGTGACCACCAGTGTAACAACGCCTACGGCAGTCACGGGCAGGGTGCATCGTTCCAACAGGCGCGGTTCTCCCTCGCGGGTGGTGTGTTCCATAGCAATGAAAACCCTTTTGGCTCCAACCGCCAGGTCCATCGCCCCGCCGATGCCTCCGCCCTTCCGCCCCGCGGTCTTGTAGTTGGCAAAATCGCCGTTTTCCGCCACCTCATAAGCTCCCAGCACCGTGGCATCCAGATGCCCGCCCCGGATAATCCCGAAGGAGTCGGCATGGTGCACTATAGCTGCTCCGGTGGCGATGGTTACATATTGGCTGCTGGCGTTTACCAGGTGCAGGTCCTCTTCGCCTTCAGCTGCCAATGGTCCATACCCGATAACCCCGTTTTCTGAATGGAAGATGATATGGGTGTCCCCAAAATCGAAGTTGGAACATAATGTGGGCATCCCGATGCCAAGGTTGACAACCCAGCCATCTTGAAATTCCATCGCCAACCTGTTGCACATGTCTTGCCTGCTCAGCGCCGGGTTTTCCATCGACCAGCTCCTTGATGGTGGTTCTTGTGGTGTTAGCTTCGGGGAGGCGTATCCCAGATTCCTTCGGGAGCCGGTGGAATCCTGACTATGCGGTCCACAAAGATGCCGGCGGTGTGGACTTGGTCTGGATCAATTTGCCCAGGTTCCAGAATATCCTCTTCCACCTCGACGATGGTTATAGTAGCAGCTTGGGCCATAATGGGGTTGAAGTTCCGTTGTGACAGGCGGTACTGTAGGTTCCCCAATCTATCTGCCCGGCAAGCACGGATTAAAGCATAATCGGCTTTCAAAGGGTACTCCAAGATGTGCATACGGCCGTCTATGAGCCGGTGCTCCTTACCTTCGGCAACCTCGGTCCCGACGCCGGTTGGCGTGTAGAAAGCGCCGATCCCGGCGCCCCCGGCTCGGATGCGCTCGGCCAAGGTCCCTTGAGGCACAAGCTCAGCTTCGAGTTCACCACTTTCGTAGAGGGCTTCGAAAGCAAGCTTCCGCGATGGATGAGGAGCGGCTGTGAATGCGCACACCCATTTCAGCACCTTGCCCGTTTCGATGAGCCTACCCGCATCCATCAGGTTGCCCAGGGCGCCGTGGTTGTTGCATATGCCGGTCAGGTCTTTAGCTCCTTGCCTGATCAGCGCGGCAATCAGGTTGCGGGGAATGCCCGGCGGGCCGAAACCCGGAAACATGATGGTGGACCCGTCCGGGATGTCAGCTACAGCTTGGTCGAAGGAGGTGTACACCTTGTTCTTCATTGAGCCCCACTCCTCATGCTGCTTTTTGACAGCCTACATACTACCGCACCAATGGGCGCTGCGCCAGACTGAAATATCCCCGTAGCAACAAGAAAGATAAGATGGAGCTGGTCCCCCGTTGATGCTGAGCTAAGTGTGGGTACCTTGGTAGGCTTGGAAGAACCCGAGGAAGTGGTTTCTGAGCTGTACCCAATGGTCTTGGACCTGATCTAATTCTTCGGGACTGAGTTGGTCGTAGGTTTTACCGAAGGCGGGCATGTGCCATAGAGGGAACACCCAGAAACCGTCGGCGCGGGATTGGGATGGAAGATGGTCTAACAGCAATCCCTGTGCTCCCACCACTTCCCAAGATGCCAGACAACGGCCGTCGTAGGCAACCGCCATTGCTTCAACCCACGAAACCCGCCTGTCCTCGCCCTTGAAGGGCTCCATCAGTTCCAAGAGAGCTTGGCTGATGCCTTGGTTGTCGACGCCTTCGCCGGCAAACCGACGGGTCTGGAGGCTGCTCCATGATCTGCCCAAAGCAGGGATATGCAGGCCGCCATCAGAAGCCAAGGCACACAAGGATGTGGAGTTGGACCAATCCAGTGCTTTGTTCCGGGCGATAGTTTCGTGGGAGACGCCATCTTCGACGGGAGGCTGCCGTTGATTCATGGGCAGCTGGTCAGGAGCTATAGTTTCGATGGGAACTCCTTCCAGTACCCAACGCAACATGTTTAGTTTGTCCGGGTTGGTTGTGGCTAGGACCATGGGTGACAAGCTCATGCTATGCGCCATTTACAGTTGAAGTCGCTGGTTTCGGTGGAGGAGCATTGCCCCGCAGCAGCTACCTTGGAGACCTGGATTCGACGCCCGGAGGCCGAACTTATGCAGAACGATGCACAGCGCTCTGGCTGTCAGCAGTCAGGACGGGCGAATCAAGGGATTGAGGCGCCTGGGGTACAGCTGTTTTGCCCGCGGGCCTTCGGAGTCCGGATCCGATCTGTTCCAAGTGGCCCAGCACCTCTCTATAAGATCCTATAACTCCCGTTTCATGGTACGGTATGCCCCGCTCTTGGCAGAACTGCCGGATGATGGGCTGCACCGACGACAGCTTGTTTCTTGGTATCGTTGGGAACAGGTGGTGTTCGATTTGGTAGTTCAACCCGCCGTATATGTAGTCGACAGCTGCGCTTCCGCGTATATTCCTGGATGTAAGCACCTGACGGCGCAGAAAACTCAACTCAGTGGCACGATTGACGAGGAGCATACCCTTATGATTCGGAGCAAATACCGAACCCATATAAACTCCGACGAGACCTTGGTGCACCAGGATGAAAGCTATCGCATTTACCGGACTCATGAACTCGAAAGCCAGCCAGAAGTAAAGAACAAAGTGCCCGATGATCGCCACAGCCTCAGCCCTGCGGGCCTTTACTTTCTTTCCCCGCATGATGAACTGGGTACTATCTGCCCTGATGCTGAAAGCTTCGATAAGAAGGAGTGGAAAGAAAAGGAAGGCTTGGTACTTGACGATTAATCTGGCTATGCCACGCTTGGAGCGTGCTTGTTCTTCGTTGAAGGCAATGATCGGAAGATTTATGTCCAAGTCGTGGTCGACATCGTTGGTGTTGGCGTGATGGTTATTGTGCTTATCCAGCCACCAACTTGGACTGAGGCCGATCAGGAAACCCACCGCCAACATAGCTAGGTAGTTTCGATGGGGGGACCGAAATATTTGCAGGTGGCCTGCGTCATGAGCCAAAAATCCCAGATGAGCAAAGACAACCGCCATGAATGCACCGTTGGCTATATGCAACCATGTGATGCTCTGGGTTGATGCAACGTAGATGGACCCAGCCATCATCGCCAGAATCAGCGTTGCTGCAATCACGTAGTGATGGAGTTGTTTTTTCAGAAGGCCTGCCTGCTTCACCCGTGTTTTGAGCTCTGCGTAATCTGAGTTGGGTTTCTCCGGGACGGCCGTCAACTCTTCTAACCATCTGAGATCCAGGGAAGTTGTGCTCACTAATCCGTCCTTGTGGCGGTTCTACCGGTGGGGCGGCCTTACGGGTTCTTTTGCGCCTGGCTGCTTGGTGGGAAGGGTGATTCTGGCCCTACGGGCGGGTCGGTCTTACATTCTGGTTATGCCCCAAACACCTGTACAGTCCAGATTCTGCCTGCTTGCTTGTTATACCCCAAACACCTGTACAGTCCAGATTCTGCTTGGCCGGTTTCGTATCGTCAGGTTCTATGCAACCATCGCAGTATATCTACGTCCCGAGTACATGGTCAACCACAGTATCTTCGGCTTTTAAGGGAATTCGTAAATGGTGGGAGTCGTGCCATCGTCCCCCATGAACCTTGATGCCATCACAGCCTCTTCCATTTGAAGACCGTAACGGTTCAGATTGGATACCGTAACCGTTCAGACCTAGCAAAAAATGCAGGCAATCGCCCTCCATCACTGTCATTCAGGGGAGTCGCATCCCCCCCTGTTGTCATGCGTGGGAATCTCTTCCCCCTGTTGTCATATTGAGGAGTCCCCTTTTTTGTCATTCTGAGGAGCGCACGACGAAGAATCTAAGATGCCATGCCACAAGCTGGGTCGTCGGAGGAATGGGCTGGCCATCGGAGGGAGACCTTAGATTCCTCACTCCGTTCGGAATGACAGTGGGGGACGTTCGGAGTGGCACTTCCTCATTGTCATTCTGAGGAGCGCCCCCTCCCCGTCATTCTGAGGAGCGCACGACGAAGAATCTAAGGTGCGATGCCACAAGCTGGGTCGTCGGAGGAATGGGCTGGCCATCGGGAGGGAGACCTTAGATTCCTCACTGCGTTCGGAATGACAGGGGGGAGGTTCGGAATGACAGGGGGGTTGGAATGGCAATGCGGGGCAGCCCTGGACGATGAAGTCGTGGGGGCTGGACAATTACTGAATCCACACCATCTATCAAGTTTGGCGCATCTGTGCTAGTATGGCGAAGAGCGTTGTTAGTGGTACCAGAACGAAAAGACATACATTCGGATAAGCCCCGCCTTTCTGATAAACTTCATTCGCCTTCCTTCAACACCGCTAAATTCCACGGAGGTTCCACCTATCCTTAGAATCCTGATTCGTAAACTGACCCCAGATTTTTCCAAGAAGCCCCACCTTTCATCGAAGGTCCAGGCCCCACCAGTCAGCCAAGACGCCGCAGCGACCCTTTCCAATGGGAAGCAGGCCAGCCCTGCAGTCACTGCTCTCAATGCACCGGCGCCCGCTCAAGAGCTTTCTCACCCCCGCCCGACCCCACCGAAACGTCTCCAGCCGCAGATAGTACGGGAAGCGCCCCCCAAACCCCAGAAACCGGACCTGCCGCATCTGTTTGGTGAAATGCCTGTTTCTGAGCCCGTATTTCGGGCATTGGCGAGCTTGGGATATGCTAACCCAACGCCCATCCAAGCTAAGGTGATCTCCCCTGTGGTCGCAAGGCGAGATGTGGTGGGACAAGCCCAAACCGGCACCGGCAAGACAGCTGCTTTTGGCATCCCGTTGGTAGAAAACGTAGACCAGCGGGCCCGTGAGATACAAGCATTGGTCCTGGTGCCCACCAGGGAGTTGGCGGTCCAGGTGACAGAAGAGCTGTCCAAGATCGGACAATTCAAGGGTGTTCGTGCGGTGCCTATATATGGCGGACGGCCTATGAACGGCCAGATAGAATCACTTCGCCGGGGCGCCCACATCGTTGTTGCCACTCCGGGACGCTTGATGGACCATATGCAGAGCGGCACCGTAGACCTCGGCCGGGTCCGTACTGCTGTGTTAGACGAAGCAGACCAGATGCTGGATATCGGATTTGCCGATGCGATCAACTACATTCTTCGCCAAACACCCCGGTCACGACAAACCCTCCTGTTTTCAGCAACCATCCCAGGTCAGATAAAAGGGTTGGCAAGACGTTACCTGAAGGACCCCATCTGGATCCGTGTGGGTGGAGATGGCGAGCCTGTCGATCAGGTCGAGCAGTCTTATTATGAGGTTGCCGCCGCAGAACGTCCCCGAGCCTTGGAACACCTCCTGGCCGATCCTGGAATCATCAGCCAAGCTCTGGTGTTCAGAAGGACCAAGCTGGGAGTGGATTGGCTGGTAGCGAACTTGAAACGCGGAGGCTTCGATGCTGAAGCTATCCACGGCGATATGGCCCAGTCCCACCGAACTGCTGTGATGGGTCGCTTTCGATCAGGCAGCGTTCGCATTTTGGTAGCAACAAACGTTGCTGCTCGGGGGCTGGATATTCCGGCGGTTTCTCATGTGATCAACTATGATATCCCTGACAACCCCGAAGAGTACGTCCACCGTATAGGACGCACTGCACGCATGGGTAGGGTTGGCACTGCCATCACCTTCGTGTCCGAATGGGACTTCCCCACGCTGGATATCATCCGAGCCCATGTGGGCGACGACCTTAAGCTGGAGCAGCTAACCGCCCTTCAGCGGTAGCAACTCTGGCTCCATTCTTGGGGCTTGGGTTGGGGCAATAGCTTCTTGGGGATAGTCTGAATAAGTCCCCTTGGATGCGGAGGATGGACGTGAAACCCGTCCCTCCAGAGGGGCGAGGTTCCCGCCTTCGCGGGAATGACGGGCTTCAGGGGACGGGAATGACGGGCTTCAGGCGAGTTGTTCAGAGGTTCCTTAGATCTACAGCTGAGGCGCGGCGAGAGTGGCCGATTGGCCTTTCTTCGGACCACCAGTCAAGCTTCCGGCGGTCAAGGTCACCATCTCATCGTCAGTATCCACGCCGGCTGTTGTTTTTGGTGAAGCGACCCGCATCTGACTCCCAGCCAGCATCGCCGTTAATCTCCCATTAACCGGCCGGATGCGCAGGCTGTATTAACCACCCCCCGGTGCGGTTGCGCCGGTCCTGCCCAGTACGTGGCGCAAGCTGGTTTCTAGGTCGGGGTGGCGAAAATCGTAGCTTGTATCCAGCAGCTTCGTCGGCTCCGCACGGGTACTGCTCAAGAGGGATTCATTGGCCATCTCGCCGAAGGCAGCTCTGAGAACAACCGATGGCTGATTGAGAAGGGTTGGACGCCTGATGATCCTGCCCAAGGTGCCGGTGAACTCCCGGTTCGATACGGGGTTGGGGGCCACCAGGTTCACAGGGCCTTGTAGTGATCCGGTCATCATGGAATGTTCTATAGCTCCCAGAACATCATCGAGTGATATCCAGCTAATGTACTGGCGGCCACTGCCCAACACGCCACCCAAGCCCATCTTAAAGGGCAGCATCATCTGCTTGAGCATTCCTCCCAAGGGGGTTACGACGGGGCCAAGGCGAAGATGGACCACCCTGATGCCCGCTTTGGATGCTGGCTCAGCGGCTGCTTCCCACCGGCTCACGAGGTCTGCCAAGAAGCCTTCACCCGCTGGGCTGGCTTCATCGAAAATGCGGTCGTCACCGTCGCCGTAATAGCCTACCGCCGAAGCACAAACCAGGACTTTCGGGGGATGTTTCAGCTTGGAAAGGGTCTCCGCCAGCAGATTGGCGCTCCTTATCCTGCTATCCAGCAGACGCTGCTTCTTGGCTGGAGTCCATCTTCCCAATATGCTCTCGCCGGACAGGTGGACCACCGCATCCAACCCTTCCATGGCGCTGATATCAATTTGACCTTGATAAGGGTCCCAGAAAATATCGGCGCTTCCTTCTGGTGGTTCCCTCCTGACCAAACGTCGCACCTCATGATTGGCTGTCGTCAGGTAGTACGCCAAGTTCGAACCCACCAAGCCTGATGCTCCGCTTACAGCTACCTTGAAGCGGGGCATCCCGGAGTAGCGCTGGTGTGCTTTCAGGTCTTGGGACAGGGTGTTATGCCTGTATTCGAAAGCAGCTTCCAGTTTTTTGGAGAAGGGTCTGTTGGCCAAGGCCCGGCCAAGGAACCCCAAGGGGAACGCATATTGGATCCGGTCTTCCAGGTAGCAGGAATTGGGCCCGTCGGGTTCGATGCTCTGAAGGTGATTCCAATGGGCAAAGGGTCCCTTTAGCTGCACGTCCCGGAACTGCCGGCCCTCCACATAATCCTGATGCTCCAATGACCAGCGTAAACGGGCAAAGCCCAAGGGGATAGCAACTGTGACCTTGTCGCGATCCTGTACGCCCCCGTTCCGCTGAAGGACCACCACCGGACTCCACGGAAGATTGAGCCGCTCGAACGCCTCAGGACATGTGTGCCACTGAAAGACCTCTTCTGAGGAAGCTTCCAGCCTGCTTCTTTTGACGAATTCCAAGATTCTCACCGGATGTTCGTCCTTTCTTATGCAGTTTACATAAAGCTGTGCGCTGGTTCTATTCTGCCCATCAAATTGGTCCTGCGCAAGTCAACAAAGCGTACCATAGCTTCCCCGAGGTGAACGGAACGCACTATGTTAACGAGAACCACAGGCATCTCCTTGGAACGGATGACCTCCCGCTATACTATGTACATCACAGGAGGTGGTGACGCTGTGAAGATGATTCGTGCATGGCGTGATGGCCGGGCGGTCCGTATTGGCCTCACCACGGGGTCGATTGCCGCGGTGGCGGGTGTTCTTGCCAACCTCCCGCTGGACTCGCCAAGCGATTCCGTCTTCAACAGTGCCCCGGTAATGGCAGCATCGCTGCTGGCGGGCTTGGCTGCGGGCGCCTTGTGGTGCAACCTGAACCATTCCCCCGGCCGCTCCGTCTTCTTTGGCATCGCCATCATCCTGGTATTTGGCATGGTCTCCGGCTTCGCAGTAGCTGGCGAATCTCAGATGGAGCGCTCCGTATCGTACATCGTGCCGCTGGCTGCCATCGTATTGGGGCTAACGGGGGCTTTGACCGTTCTCCTCTCGCGAATCGAACATGTGCTGTCATGGAAGATAGCCATATTGGCGGTAATCGCGGCGGTTGCACTTGGGGTCGGGTTGGCTGGCTACGGCGACCAAGAGAGTGGCAGGCTGGAACTGCCGCCGAGGACCACAGAGGACCGCATTGAAGGGCACATCCGGGTTTCAGTCATCGTAAGTACAGTGTTGGAGTAGAAGACCACGGCTAGGTTCATCTCGTGCCCCCACCTTTTTATGGCGATTGCAGCATTGGCAGCGCTGATGGCGCTGGCAGGATGCAGCAGTTCGGATGAAGAAACCGCAACCGTGCCCGTATCCACATCCGTGGCATCGACACAACAAGCGCCCGATACGATGTCCGCTACATCCGAAGCTGGGACTAAATCGAGAAGCACGGGGGAGTACGATGGTATTTCCTTCATCATATCCGACGGTTCGGAAGCTACTTTCACCGTAAAAGAGCAGCTTGTGAGGTTGCCCTTGCCCAACGATGCCGTGATGCGGACTACAGCCCTCTCAGGAGAGATACATCTGGATGGTAGACCGTCGGTTATCAGTATTGACCTTCAGAAGTTGTCCAGCGATCAGGAGTTCAGGGACTCCTATGTGAAAAACAGGATGTTCCCCGACCATCCGACCGCAACCTTTACTGTGCCGGACGTCGGGCCGATACCTGAAGGTCTGGCTGCAGGCGAAGAGGTGATGACCCAAGCGACGGGTTCTCTGGATATCCGGGGGAGCACCTTCGATCTCGGATTCGACATTGAAGCCCGGGACGACGGCGACGCGATGTTCATCTTGGGACGCACCACATTTACATGGGACCAGCTAAACATCCCGCCTCCCACTGCGCGGTCCGTGGCCAGCGTGGAAGATGAGATTCGTGTGGAGATACTGCTGTTGGTGGCGCCCGATGCTGAGTGGCGAGGCGGACCCGGTGAATGTGCTTGCGTAGGTGCTCCAGCACGGCCAAGGACGGCCTCCACCAAAGCGGAGACAGGGTGTCCCAGTCACCCTTGATGGCGCCGCCCCGACCTTTGTGTCATTCCGAACGCCCCCTCCCTGTCATTCCGAACCGCAGTGAGGAATCTAAAATCCCGGTCACCCACGATGAGCCGTCGCAGTAACAACCCAGCCATCAGAGCTGCATCTTAGATTCCTCGCTTCACTCGGAATGACATTGGGGAAACTCGGAATGACAGGGGAAGACGGAATGACAGGGGTAATGCAGAATGACAGGGAGAAGACGGAATGACCATTTCCCACCGTCATTCTAAGGAGCACCTCCCTTTGTGTCATTCCGAACCCCTCCCCTGTCATTCCGAACCGCAGTGAGGAATCTAAAATCCCGGCGACATGGGAGACTCTTCGAAGCAACGGACCCTCCTCATTAAGGGGCATCTTAGACTCCTCGTCGTGCGCTCCTCGGAATGACAGGGGGGGAGGCGCTCCTCGGAATGACAATCCCCCCTGTCATTCCGAACCGCAGTGAGGAATCTAAAATCCCGGCGACATGGCGGACTCTTCGAAGCAACGGACTCTCCTCTTAAGGGGCATCTTAGATTCCTCGTCGTGTGCTCCTCGGAATGACAGAGGGGGGAGGTGCTCCTCGGAATGATATTGGGGGAAGACGGAATGACCATTTTCCACCGTCATTCTAAAGAGCACCTCCCTTTGTGCCATTCCGAACGCCCCCTCCCTGTCATTCCGAACGCCCCCTCCCTGTCATTCCGAACCGCAGTGAGGAATCTAAAATCCCGGCGACATGGCGGACTCTTCGAAGCAACGGCCTCTCCTCTTAACGGGCATCTTAGATTCCTCGTCGTGCGCTCCTCGGAATGGCAGGGGGATAAGGATCTCCTCGGATAGAAGATTTCGAAACTCAGTTGACGCATTCTTGAGGAATGTCGTGCTTCGGCTCAGGGTTCATGCGAGCATGGCCGGCTCCCGGTTTCCCCGGAGGAGATACGTAGCCGTTTGCACTCCGTGGGGTTTCCGGCGGCTCGCGAAGGCTCTCTGGCTGAGAGACACTCTGCCCGGCCCGGGGATGTTACCGCCCGGCGCCGGATGTTTTCTGTTGCGTTGTCCGCTGCATGGGCTTCATACCCGCAGGCGATGCGCCTGGTTCCGGTCTGCGTCCGCCGGTTCTCGGCGTCAACTGTCCCGCACTCGGGGCAGGTCCGGCTGGCGGTTGCCGCGGGACCAACCGGCGTGACCAGGATGTAGGTCCGTTCTGCCCTTGCTGACTTGTATTCCAAGGCATGCTTGACCGCTCCCCAGCCCTGTTCGGGTATGCGGCGGTTCAGTCCGCTCCTCTGGGCGACGTTCCTGCCCGGATTCTCTGTGGCGCCTCTGGCGGAACGAGTCATGTTCGTGACTTGGGTGTTCCCCAATCCCGCGGGCAGAGCGCCCGGCTAGGGGAGGCTCAAAATCGTCCACGAACCCTGAGGTGAACCAAGTGAGCTAGCACTGAACAAGTTCACCAAGAAATACCCCGGGGGATATCGTTTGTTCCGGAAAGTCTGGCTCCGAAAGAACCCTCCATAGCCCGGAATCGTACCGTCAACGATGGCTGATCCATCCCCGGCAATTCGAATGGTGAATCCCAAGTAGGAGCATTGGTCGCCGCTATTCAGCGCCAGGTCGACGTAACATTCCCCTGGTCTGGGTGTGGGCCTAGGCGTAGGCGCGTTTATCCCCAGGGCTCGCTCGCCTCAGCAGGCGACGGAGCCGTCCGTCTTCACCCCGCAGGTGTGATCCCTCCCGGAGCTGACCGAGGCGAACTTCCCGGCCAGCGGCGTGGTCTGGACATCACCGTTATCGCCCCAGCAGGCGACGGAGGCGTCGGTCCTCACCCCGCAGGTGTGAACGGCCCCGGAGCTGACCGAGGCAAACTCCCCGTCCGGCGGCCTGGCCCGGCCCGAAAAGTCGTCGCCCCGGCAGGCGACGGAGCCGTCCGTCCTCACCCCGCAGGTGTGATCCCTCCCGGAGCTGACCGAGGCGAACTTCCCGGGCAGCGGCGTGGTCTGGCCATCACCGTTATCGCCCCAGCAGGCGAGGGAGGCGTCGGTCCTCACCCCGCAGGTGTGATTCTGCCCGGAACTGACCGAGGCGAACTCCCCGGCCGGCGGCGTGGTCCGGCCCTAAAAGTCGTCGCCCCAGCAGGCGACGGAGCCGTCGGTCCTCACCCCGCAGGTGTAACCGTACCCGGCGTTGATCGAGGCGAACGGGATGGGAGTCGGTGTGGGTGTGTGGGTGGAACCGGCGTGGCTGTCGGTCTTGGCGTCGGCGCGGTTATGGCCGTTGGGGGCGTGGGTGTGGCGGTAGGCGGCGCGGGTGTGGCAGTAGACGGTGTGGTTGTGGCCGTAGGCGGTGCGGTTATGGCCGTTGGCGGTGTGGGTGTGGCAGAGACGGTGCGGGTGTGGCAGTAGGCGGTGTGGGTGTGGCAGTAGGCGGGGCGGCGCCCGTCGGCGCATTGCCGCCCGTTTCGGCGGCTTGGTTGCAGGCTTCGGCGTAACCAGCAGGATTGGCCCAAGGGCGGCGTACAGGGGAATCGTCCGGGTGTAATCCGGAACATGGACACCTTCTCCTCTTGGGTCAGGTCAAGATACGGGGGGTTCGTCAAGTCCTTACTCCATATCCCCCAAGAAAAGGGAAAAGCGCCGGGAGTCCACCTGAGGCGGACTTTGTACAAAAGCCGATAAACATAAAACAGTATAAGCTGACTTGGCCAAACTTATACGAAAGATCCGGGAAAGATCCAGCCACGCTTATCCGGTCAGACGCCATTCTACCCGTTCTCGGTCCTTGGGCGATGCTGTTTGGAGCTCCGATTTGGCGAAAAGCCCAAGTTCTGCTTTGTCGGCGCGATTCTGGCTCCCGGCTGGCGCACCGTGGCCTCGGTGCCCCGAGCGATGGGCTTGAGCGTCGACCGCAATACGCCCGCTATCATCTGCCGTGGTTGCTCGTGAGCGCCGGATTGGAAATCGTGTCATTCAACTGTAACAGTTCAGAGTTGAGGGGAAAGTAGTAGGTCACGGCATTCCAAGAGGGGGTTGAGGCCCTTGGCGCGCCATGTCCCAAAGAGGGATGCCAGGGTCATTTTGGTGTCACTGCCCTGTTTGGAGCGAGTGCCGCCGCTAATCTTACGGCTGATCACCAGGTGCCGCAGGCTTCGTTCGGCGGCGTTGTTCTCCGACGGCGCGTCTGGGTGGGACACGAAGACGAACAGCTCCTTGATGAACCGTTCTATGCGCCGGCAGAGCTTGGACTGGGGCGCGGCTTGGTCCTTGAAGAAGGGGCTGCACAGCGCCAGCAGTTCCTTCTCCAAGGTCAACTGGCGTCGCGAGGCCAGCCGGGGGCCATCGGCAGGAACGCAAGTCCTGGCCTTGGCATATACCCGCCGCACCGCACCGGCCCACTGTGCCAAGCCGAGGTCATCAGGATACCAAGCCATGAGCTCATCCATATCCCGCAGCAGGTGTGCCCAACACCGCTGCTTCAGGCCGGGGTAGTGGTTATATGCGGCGTAGAAGTCACTCACCAGCACTCCGCTGAATGCCTCTCCCAACGCCTCGTCCACCACCCCCTTGCCACGACCGCGACGCAGGAAGTACCGCTCCGTGGGAGTGCTGAAGGTCCAAACGTAGCCGTTGACTCCATCCTCACGCCAGCCGGTCTCATCTGCATGCACCACCGGAGAGCCACGAATGCGTTCCAGGGTCTCGGCCACTGCCATCCGGGCCTGTCGTGCCACACTATGAATCGTCTCCACGATGGCGCCCACGCTCAGCTTCAACCGATGCACCGTCTGAAGGTACTGCTGGATGCTCCTTATGGGCAGCCGTCCCTCCTCCCGCAGCGTCACTATCAGGCTCGCAAGGTTGATACCAAGGCGCCGAGGCCCCACTGCCAATCCCTGCAACGCACCACGGGGCACCCGCCGTTTCCGGCATAGCCCACACATTCGAGCCATGAAGACGTGCTCGACCACCTCCGCCGGAACCAACGGAAGCTCGATGACCTCACGAGTCCGCTGTACCCATCCCCCTGCCAGGCCCGTCCCACACTCGGGGCACGACTCCAGAGCATGCACCACCTGCCGCGTGGGTTCCATTCGCTGCCGGGCAAAGCCGTGGAGACGACGCTTCCTCGATCCCTTTCTCTCCGGCTGACTCCCCTTGGCGCGCGGCTTATTGCCCGGCATCCCTGCAGACGGGCCGCCAGTACCCGGACGGGCCTCCAACTCCTTCACCCGTCGCTCCAGCTCGGCGATGATCGTCTGCTGCTTGGCAATAACCTCCAGCAGGGTCTCCCGGCTCGTGGTGCGAAGGTCCACTTCATTGTCCACCCCTCTCGTTTAACACAATCAAACGCCCCTTGCTCCGTACTCTCCACCCAGGTTCCGAGCAATTCACCTCTCCAACTCTGAACAGTTACATTCAACTCTTCCGCTTGACAAACAGTTATCTTTCGGTATACTTAAGGGTTGCAGTATGCCTCATTCCACCATCGGCTCCAAACCCCATCCCTTTGGGATACCTCTGTTCCCTCTGCTTGCGCATCAAGCTGGCTAGATTTTCCGTTTCTGAAGGAGAATGACAGGATGGCATTAGCGCTGTCTCAAAATGGCCCTATGGCCCAGCCCCAGTTCAAATCCTACTCGAAGATCTCCGAGGTTCTTGATGTTCCCAATCTGATACAAAATCAGATACAGTCTTTCGACTGGTTTTTGAGCGAAGGACTCAGGGAAGTGTACAAAGAAGTATCGCCCATTCAAGATTACACCGGCAACAAATACCGGTTGTCTTTCTTGGACCACGAATTTCGGGACCCAAAGGCGACCCCAGAGGAGTGTAAGGAAAGGGAAATCAACTACGTGGCCCCCTTGTATGTCAGAGCCCAGCTACAAATGGAAGAAACGGGCGAATTTAAAGAGCAGAACGTCTTCGTAGGCGATCTGCCCATGATGACCGCCAACGGCACCTTCATCATCAACGGCGCTGAACGAGTGGTGGTCAGCCAGCTGGTCCGTTCCCCAGGGGCCTACTTCGTCCTGAATAAAGATATTGCCAGCGACAGGGAATACTGTTCTGCCAAGGTGATTCCTTCAAGGGGCGCTTGGCTGGAGTTTGAAACCAGCTCCAAAAACATCTTGTCGGTGAAGGTTGATCGAAAACGGAAAATTTCCGTCTGCACCTTTTTGCGGGCTATAGGCATCGCAACCGATGATGAGATCAGGGCACTCTTCGAAGATGTGGATACGCATGATGTGCACCGGTACATCAAATCGACACTGGATAGAGACCCAATCCCAGACGAAAAGGACTTGCAATACAAGGAAGATGATCTGAAATCCCTGTGGCAGGAACTTCGTCCAAACGATGAATATGTCCGGGATAGCGCCCGTCTGATCGCCGCTTCGCAGATAGAATTTTATCGACGGCTCCGGCCTGGAGAACCTCCCAGCTTGGAAAACGCCCGGTCGTTGGTGCGCGACCTGTTCTTCGACCCTCGCAGGTACGACCTCGGCAAAGTTGGCCGGTACAAGGTCAACAGCAGGTTGGCAACGAGTGAAGAACCCGACAAACGGACCTTGACCAAGGACGATCTTATTGCGGTCATACGGACCATAATCCAGGTCAATAACGGCGAAGGAACAACCGACGACATTGATCATCTGGGAAACCGTCGAGTCCGGTCCGTCGGTGAACTAATTCAGAATCAGATGCGGGTGGGACTGCTGCGGATGGAACGCATGGTCAGGGAACGTATGACCTTGATCGACCCGGAGCAGGCCACACCTCAAGCCCTGGTTAACATACGGCCCATCGTCGCATCGGTCCGTGAGTTCTTCGGAGGCTCTCAGCTCTCCCAATTTATGGACCAGACGAATCCCCTGGCTGAGCTGACCCATAAAAGGCGGTTGTCGGCTCTTGGGCCAGGCGGGCTTTCTCGAGAACGAGCTGGTTTCGACGTTCGGGATGTCCACTTCTCTCACTACGGGCGGATATGCCCCATCGAAACTCCTGAAGGACCCAATATCGGGCTTCTAAGCTCGTTGGCAACCTACGCCCGCATCAATCCTTTTGGATTTATAGAATCTCCTTACCGACCTGTACTCAGGGAGATCGATGCAGCCGATCCAGACCTTCTGGGACGTACTCTTACGGGCGAAGTAAGGCAGGGCGACGGCAAGGTGATCAGCAAGCCGGCAAGTGTAGTTACCAAAAGAAAGGCTAACCAGATCGCCAAATCCTGCGAAGGTCCCATCTCGGTGCAACCTTTCGTCTCCGTAAAGCTCGAAGACATATCCTACCTATCGGCGGACAAAGAAGAAAAATTCATCATCGCCCAAGCCAACTCACCCTTGGATGACAAAAACCAGTTCGTTCAAGATCGAGTTGAGGTGAGAATCGGAGAAAGTTACTCCGAAGAAGCCCCCGAAGCGGTGGACTATATGGATGTTTCGCCGATGCAGATCATGAGCGTTTCTGCATCCTTGATACCCTTCCTCGAACATGATGATGCAAACCGGGCCCTGATGGGTTCCAACATGCAACGGCAGTCTGTCCCCTTGCTGAACCCCCAAGCTCCGCTGGTGGGCACCGGAATCGAAAGCCGGGTTGCCAAAGACAGCGGCCAGGTGATCCAAGCATCGGTTGGCGGAGTGGTAACTTCGGTTACAGGCAGCCAGGTGGTGATTACAGACCCTGCCGGAGACCAACATTCCCACCGGATCACCAGGTTTGCTCGAACCAACCAAGGCACTTGCTTCAACCAGCGTTCGGTGGTCGAAAAGGGAGATATCGTAGCCACCGGCGATGTTCTGGCAGACAGTTCTTCCACCGATAAAGGGAACCTCGCTCTGGGCCAAAACGTCTTGGTGGCCTTCATGAGCTGGGAGGGATACAACTACGAAGATGCGATAATCATCAGCGAATCTCTTGTGAAAGATGATTACTTCACATCCGTGCACATCGAGAAATATGAGATGGAAGCACGGGAAACCAAGCTGGGACCTGAGGATATCACACGGGATATCCCCAACGTTGGTGAAGAAAACCTGCGGGATCTGGATGAAAAGGGGATCATACGTCTTGGCTCCGAGGTTGGACCCGCAGATATTTTGGTTGGCAAGGTAACCCCCAAGGGTGAAACCGAGCTAACAGCTGAAGAAAAGCTTCTGCGAGCCATATTTGGTGAAAAGTCGCGAGATGTGAAGGATACTTCCCTCAGGGTTCCCCACGGAGAACGAGGAAAGGTCATTGAGGTCAAGGTACTGAGCCGCCAGAACAAAAATGACCTACCCCCAGGGGTCAACGAAGCTGTGAGGGTCTGGGTTGCCCAAACCAGGAAGATATCCATCGGCGACAAGATGGCAGGCCGACATGGCAACAAAGGCGTGATCGCCCGTATCCTCCCGGCAGAAGATATGCCCTACCTGCCAGACGGCACCCCGGTGGATATCATACTCAATCCCTTGGGTGTGCCATCTCGAATGAATTTGGGTCAGGTGTTGGAAACCCATCTGGGGTGGGCAGCAAAGCTTCTGAACTTCAAAGCTGTTACACCGGTGTTCGATGGAGCTAAGGATGCTTCCATTGAAGATGCGCTGGCAAGATCATGGTTTGCCCAACAAGCTAATGCGGTAGACCTGATGTCCCCGGTAAAAGATACCGGAATAGATATGGACAAAGTCGGAGCATGGCTGGCTGAACGAGGATACGATGCCAACGTCCTGTACGATGACAAAAAATTGGGCGAAGCTGCCAATGCTTGCTTGGAGATATGGCTGAAAGAAGAAGTGGGGAGAGATTCCGCCGGGATGGACATGGACCAGTTGCGTAAGGAAACTGTCAGGCTACATCGAGAAGACAAGCTGGCCCCACCCATCTTTGGCAAGGTCGCCCTCTTCGATGGTAGGACCGGTCAACCCTTCGATCAACCGGTGGCCATCGGATATATCTACATGCTCAAGCTGATACATCTGGTGGAAGATAAGATTCACGCCCGCTCCACGGGTCCCTATTCTCTAATCACGCAGCAACCCTTGGGCGGCAAAGCCCAATTCGGCGGCCAGAGGTTCGGCGAGATGGAGGTGTGGGCCCTGGAAGCTTACGGAGCTGCCCACAACCTGCAGGAGGTCCTCACCGTCAAGTCCGATGATGTAGCAGGTAGGGTTAAAACTTACGAAGCAATCATCAAAGGAGAAGATATTGTTCAGCCCGGCATCCCTGAATCGTTCAATGTGCTGCTGAAAGAGCTGCAAAGCCTTGGGCTTACTGTGGAGCTGCTGAGCGAATAGCTTCAACCTGCTGATGGCAGCGGCCACCGGCTGTTGATGGCAGAGGCCACCGGGCTGCAAAAACCTGAAGACCAAATTACCCTCAGACGAAGAAGGAAAATTAATGGTAGAACGGATCGAAACCCAGGCCGCGGCATTCAATGCGATACGGATCTCCATAGCATCCCCCGAACAGATCCGCAACTGGTCTCACGGGGAGATCACGAAGCCCGAGACCATCAACTATCGGACTTTGCGTCCAGAGAAAGATGGTCTGTTTTGTGAGCGTATCTTTGGTCCCACCAAAGACTGGGAATGTTTCTGCGGCAAGTACAAGCGCATCCGGTATCGGGGAGTGGTCTGTGACCGGTGCGGTGTGGAAGTGACCCGGTCCAAGGTTCGCCGGGAACGAATGGGCCATATCAGTCTTGCAGCCCCCGTGGCTCATATCTGGTTCAGCAAAGGCACCCCCAGCAGGCTGGGGCTGCTTCTGGACCTTTCGCCCCGCAACCTGGAAAGGGTGCTCTATTGCGCCCAGTACATAGTTGTATCGGTGGATTCAGATGCCCGCAAAGTTGCCATTCAGGAAGAACAGACCAAGGCTGAGCAAGAGGTCCTGAAAAAGAAGCAGGCGCTTGACGCAGCTATAGACCTCCTGAACCAAACGTTCGAATCTGAAACAGCCAATAAGGACGAAACTGAACGAGAGACAGACATCCTAGCCTACGAAGTAAAGCTTCAAGCCCTTCATGATGCGCTGAGCAAGGATGAAGCCAACATTCGGTCTGAATCCCAATCCAGCATCGATGAGCTGGAAGACCTGCGCATTTGCAAGCTCATCACCGAAAGCCGTCACAGGGAACTGAGAGAGCTCTACGGAGGTGTGTTCAAGGCGACCATGGGCGCCGAAGGCATCTTGGAAATACTGCGTCAGACCGACCTGGAATCCCTTCGAGAGCAACTCCTCATAGAGATGCGTTCCACATCGGGCCAGCGTCGAAAGAAAGCCATCAAACGCCTGAGGGTGGTTGAAGCTTTCCGCCGCAGCGGTAACAAGGCCGAATGGATGATCTTGACCATGTGCCCGGTGCTGCCCCCGGATCTGCGGCCAATGGTCCAGCTTGACGGCGGCAGGTTCGCCAGCAGCGACCTCAACGACCTGTACCGGCGGGTGATCAACCGCAACAACCGCCTCAAGAGGCTTTTGGACCTTGGCGCACCTGAGATCATAATTCGCAACGAAAAAAGAATGCTCCAAGAAGCAGTGGATGCGCTCATTGATAACGGCAGGCGGGGAAGACCCATCCAAGGTTCCCACAATCACAAGCTGAAGTCCTTGTCGGACCTGCTCCGGGGTAAACAGGGGCGGTTCCGCCAAAACCTGCTCGGCAAACGAGTGGACTATAGCGGACGGTCGGTCATCGTCGTTGGGCCTGAACTGCGCCTTGACCAGTGCGGGCTTCCCAAACGTATGGCTTTGGAACTGTTCAAGCCCTTCGTGATGCACCGGCTGGTGGTCTTGGGAATTTCCCCCAACATCAAGAGCGCCAAGAGAATGGTGGAACGGGCCAGGCCCGAGGTCTGGGACATACTCGAAGATGTGATCAAGGAACGGCCGGTGCTGCTGAACCGCGCCCCCACCCTGCACAGGCTGGGGATACAGGCTTTCATGCCGGTCCTTATCGAAGGAAGCGCCATTCAGATACATCCCCTGGTATGCTCAGCCTTCAACGCCGACTTTGACGGCGACCAGATGGCAGTGCATGTTCCCCTTTCCAAGCTGGCAGTGGGCGAAGCCAAAGATACTATGCTCAGCGTGCACAATATGTTGTCTCCTGCCTCGGGGGAGCCGCTGGTTGCTCCGACATTGGATATGGTGTTGGGTATGTACTACCTGACGGACATCGAACCCCAGGATGACAACTCCATTCGTCATTTTATCGACTTCGACGAAGCCAGGCTCGCGTATGATTCGAGCCAGCTGGACCTAAGGGCCGAGATCAAGGTGCACGATTCCGCCCAGTCCGATGGTTGGTTGACCACTACCTTGGGCCGGTTGATCTTCAACGAGGTCCTTCCTCCTGAGCTTGGTTTCAAGAACCAACTCATGGACAAAGCCGCCCTCAAAGAACTGGCCAGCGAGTGCTACCACAAGCTGGGCAATCATGGAGCAGCCGCGATCTTGGACCGGGTAAAGACCTTGGGATTCCACTTTGCAACAACTTCGGGCTTGACCATCGCAATCAATGATATCCAGGTTTCACCCCGGAAGAAGCAGATCATCGATCGAGCTAACCGTCAGGTCGAAGAGTACGAAGAACAGTATATGCAGGGCTTGGTTACCGAGGAGGAGCGCTACAGCCGCACCGTCGCAACCTGGACCGATGCCAGCGACCGGATGGAAGACATCGTGAGAGAAGATTTGGCAAGCTATGGCGGAGTTGCCCTCATGGCCGTATCCGGCGCCAAAGGCAACATCGCCCAGATCAAACAGATGGCAGGAATGCGCGGCCTGATGAGCGACCCCAAAGGGCGCATCATTGACCTCCCGATCAAATCCAGCTTCCGCGAAGGGCTTACCGCCCTTGAATACTTCATATCCACTCACGGAGCTCGGAAAGGTTTGGCCGACACCGCATTGAGAACCGCCGATAGCGGCTACCTGACCAGGCGGCTCATCGACGTAGCTCAAGAAGTGATCATATTGGAACCCGATTGCGGCACAACCGAGGGGGTCTGGATAAAATCAACCCCCGATGATCCGTTGGTATCTCCCCTGAAAGAAAGCATGGTTGGCAGGGTCACCGCCGCACCGATAGCCGATCCCAGCACAGGTGAAGTACTCGTCGATGGCATGGTGGAGTTGGAAGAAGGAGATATCCGGGCGGTGATCGAGGCTGGCATCTCGGAGGTGTACGTGCGATCAGGCTTGGTATGCGAATCCCGACGGGGTGTGTGCCAGCAGTGCTACGGAAGGATTCCCGCCACGGGCAAGATTGTCGGCATCGGAGAAGCTACCGGCATCATCGCCGCCCAAAGCATCGGCGAGCCCGGAACCCAGCTTACGATGAGGACCTTCCACACGGGAGGGGTTGCAGGTCTGGATATCACCAGCGGTCTCCCCAGAGTTGAGGAGATCTTCGAAGCCCGCGTCCCCAAAGGGTTCGCCATCCTCGCAGATATAGACGGCATCGTTGTGGTCGAAGATGATCCCAACGGCCTGCGTGTGAGGCTCATAAGCCGGGAAGAATACCGGGAAGAATACACGGTGCCCAAGGGCTACAATCTCTTGGTGAAGGACGGCGAAACCGTCAATGCAGGAGATGCGCTGGCCAGCGCCAACCGCGAGGATAAAGAGAGCGCCGACTCAGCGGAAGACAAGAAGAGCATCGATATCCTGGCCAGCGTAGGCGGCCGGGTTGAGGTCAAAAGCAAGAAGCTTTCCATCGTCTGGGAGGATGTGGAAGAGCGGGAACACCTGGTGCCTGCATCCGCCCATATCCTGCTGGAAAGCGGCACCCCGGTCCGGGCAGGCGATGCGCTGACATCCGGTCCGTTGAACCCTCACGACATCCTCAGAATCAGGGGCAAAGAGGAGCTGCAACGGTACCTTGTCGGCGAGGTCCAGCACGTTTACCGGTCTCAGGGTGTGGGAATCCATGATAAGCACATCGAGGTCATCCTGCGGCAAATGCTGAGGCGTGTGCAGGTGGACACCCCCGGAGATGCTGAGTTCATCCCAGGACAGATCGTCGACCGTTTCGAGTTCCAAGATAAGAATGCAAAGGTGCTGGCGGAAGGCGGCGAACCGGCTACCGCCAAGTCCATGCTCTTGGGCGTCACCCGGGCATCCCTCCTCACCGACAGCTTCTTGGCTGCTGCTTCCTTCCAAGAAACCACAAGAGTGTTGACGGAAGCTGCTGTCACGGGCGCCCGGGACCACCTGCTGGGCTTGAAGGAAAATGTGATCATCGGGCGCCTCATACCCGCCCGGTCCGACTTCTTGGAAGCTGAGCAAAAAAAGCTCGCTGCTGCTCAAAATGCAGAATCTTTCACAGGTCCTTGGTTCGAAGTCACCGAAGCGCCCAGCAGCAACGGTCACGAAAACGGACATGAAACTGGAGATGACTCCTTCGAAGAACCGACCGAAGGCTAGTGGGGAGGCTTAGTAGTTCTTGGCTGCCGACGATCCGTCCTTAGCTGTTGATCTGGCGCCATGCCATCCAGCCGGGCTTAGGCTTCGCAACCCGGTGATGATCGCATCAGGAACGTTTGGATGGGATGGCTACGGCAGAGCTTTGGTCGGCCAAGACCTGCGGGGCCAGATCATCCACCCGGTATCTACCGGACCCCAGATACCCTTGCCCGAATCCCCCGACAAAACGGGTAGCATCGACTTCGAACGTCTGGGCGCTGTGGTGGCAAAAACCGTTACCATGAAACCCAGGGAAGGCAACCCAGAACCAAGGTGGCACCCCAAAAGCTGGCGCAACGCCCAGCTCGCTGGGGAAGATATCTACCTGAACTCCATCGGCCTGACCAACCCGGGCATCCGCAACATCCTGACGGAACATGCTCCCTACTGGGTCCACTGGAACACTCCGGTGGTCCTCAGCTTGGCTGGCGAAACTGTCGAAGAGTTCGGGGTCATGGCAGCTATGGCCGATAGCACCCCCGGTATCGCCGGAATCGAGCTGAACCTGAGCTGCCCCAACGTGGACAACGGGGCGGCTTTCAGTCACAGCGCCCAGATGGCATCCGAAACGGTGAGACTGGTCAAAGATTCCACGTCTTTTCCGGTGCTTGCCAAACTCAGCCCCAATGTCCCGGATATCGTGTCCATCGCCAAGGCGGTGGAAGATGCGGGGGCGGATGCGATAACCCTGACCAACACGGTCCCTGCCATGGCGATAGACCTTGATTCTCGCCGCCCTATCCTTGGGGGCATCACCGGCGGAATATCGGGCCCCGCTCTGCGGCCCATCGCCTTGGTGCTGGTCTACAAAACATCCCAAGCTGTGAATATTCCGGTAGTGGGCGTTGGCGGGGTGTTCAAGTACACCGATGCCCTGGAGTTCATCTTCGCCGGTGCGACGGCAGTCCAGGTGGGTTCAGCCAACCTCGCCGACTTCTGGGCGCCGCTGTCTGTGCTGGATGGTCTCCAAGCCTACATGGATGAGCACGGCATTGAGCGCATATCCGAGATCATCGGCGCAGCTTGGAATATTGATAGCAATTGATCATCCTGATACACTAGCTTCCTACGTATCCACTGCGGGCGGTTAGCTCAGCTGGTTAGAGTACTGCGTTGACATCGCAGAGGTCAGTGGTTCAAGTCCACTACCGCCCACCACAGCAGCCACATCTAGCACTCTGATATACCGCCCCCCCGTCAGCCGCGTTCGGCGGCATGGTGAAGATGGCAGCCCTGACAGAGTGCCATAAAATAAAGGGGGTGCCGACCGAGGCCACCCCCATCTTGTGCACGAGGCTTATTAACGGAGACCCTCTCCGATCTCCCATCGGTTATAATGTCCGTCAGAGCCTTGGGCGGTCAGATTATACCACCCTCTGCTCCCCTAGGCAAATCAATCAGCGAGGAGTAACTGTTCAGAGTTGGAGAGGTGAATTGCTCGGAACCTGGGTGGAGAGTACGGAGCAAGGGGCGTTTGATTGTGTTAAACGAGAGGGGTGGACAATGAAGTGGACCTTCGCACCACGAGCCGGGAGACCCTGCTGGAGGTTATTGCCAAGCAGCAGACGATCATCGCCGAGCTGGAGCGACGGGTGAAGGAGTTGGAGGCCCGTCCGGGTACTGGCGGCCCGTCTGCAGGGATGCCGGGCAATAAGCCGCGCGCCAAGGGGAGTCAGCCGGAGAGAAAGGGATCGAGGAAGCGTCGTCTCCACGGCTTTGCCCGGCAGCGAATGGAACCCACGCGGCAGGTGGTGCATGCTCTGGAGTCGTGCCCCGAGTGTGGGACGGGCCTGGCAGGGGGATGGGTACAGCGGACTCGTGAGGTCATCGAGCTTCCGTTGGTTCCGGCGGAGGTGGTCGAGCACGTCTTCATGGCTCGAATGTGTGGGCTATGCCGGAAACGGCGGGTGCCCCGTGGTGCGTTGCAGGGATTGGCAGTGGGGCCTCGGCGCCTTGGTATCAACCTTGCGAGCCTGATAGTGACGCTGCGGGAGGAGGGACGGCTGCCCATAAGGAGCATCCAGCAGTACCTTCAGACGGTGCATCGGTTGAAGCTGAGCGTGGGCGCCATCGTGGAGACGATTCATAGTGTGGCACGACAGGCCCGGATGGCAGTGGCCGAGACCCTGGAACGCATTCGTGGCTCTCCGGTGGTGCATGCAGATGAGACCGGCTGGCGTGAGGATGGAGTCAACGGCTACGTTTGGACCTTCAGCACTCCCACGGAGCGGTACTTCCTGCGTCGCGGTCGTGGCAAGGGGGTGGTGGACGAGGCGTTGGGAGAGGCATTCAGCGGAGTGCTGGTGAGTGACTTCTACGCCGCATATAACCACTACCCCGGCCTGAAGCAGCGGTGTTGGGCACACCTGCTGCGGGATATGGATGAGCTCATGGCTTGGTATCCTGATGACCTCGGCTTGGCACAGTGGGCCGGTGCGGTGCGGCGGGTATATGCCAAGGCCAGGACTTGCGTTCCTGCCGATGGCCCCCGGCTGGCCTCGCGACGCCAGTTGACCTTGGAGAAGGAACTGCTGGCGCTGTGCAGCCCCTTCTTCAAGGACCAAGCCGCGCCCCAGTCCAAGCTCTGCCGGCGCATAGAACGGTTCATCAAGGAGCTGTTCGTCTTCGTGTCCCACCCAGACGCGCCGTCGGAGAACAACGCCGCCGAACGAAGCCTGCGGCACCTGGTGATCAGCCGTAAGATTAGCGGCGGCACTCGCTCCAAACAGGGCAGTGACACCAAAATGACCCTGGCATCCCTCTTTGGGACATGGCGCGCCAAGGGCCTCAACCCCCTCTTGGAATGCCGTGACCTACTACTTTCCCCTCAACTCTGAACTGTTACAGCGAGGAAATACATGGCTGTAAAAAATCCGATCAAATACCGGCTAGGCCTCGACATGGGAACGAATTCGCTAGGTTGGGCCATGATAGGGCTGGACGACAAAGATAAGCCTTGTAGCGTGTTCAAGATGGGCGTCCGCGTCTTCCCTGATGGGCGTGTTCCACGATCAGAAAGCTCAAACGCGAAAACGCGATGGGAAGCTCGTGGTGCCCGAAGGATGCGCGACCGGTACCTTAAACGGCGTCAGGCGTTGATGTCCCTGATGATCCAATATGGATTGATGCCAAACAACGAATCCCAACGTAAGGAGCTAGAAAAACTGGACCCCTACGAGCTGCGTAAGAAGGCTCTCGACATGGAATTACCCGTGCATCATGTCGGCCGGGCCATCTTTCATCTGAACCAGCGGCGGGGCTTCCAGTCCAACCGAAAAGCCGAAAAGGGAGACAAGAACACCGGCCCTGTCAAAGAGGCAATAAAGAAACTCGCCGACCGGATGGCCAAGGTAAACGCCCGAACTCTGGGCGAGTTTCTCTATAAACAGCAAGGGGAGCACAAATCCCCCAACCCAATCCGGTTCCGCAACTTGGGCACGGAGAACAAAGCAGTATACGAGTTCTACCCGACCCGCCAGATGCTTAAGAATGAATTCGAAAAAATCTGGAATGCCCAAGCCCCATGTCATATAGACTCTATGACAGATGAAGCAAAGAAGGCGTTGCATGACACCATCTTCACCCAGAATCCCTTGAAGCCTCAGACCGTCGGAAAGTGTACCCTTGATCCAGCTAAAGACAAAGTTGATAAAGATGGGTTTCGTTGTCCGTGGGCGCATCCGCTGGCACAGCGGTTCCGCATATATCAGGATGTACGAAATCTGGAAGTCCGCAATCTGCGAGACCACGAGGGCGGCTGGTCATCACGGCGCCTTTCCAAAGAAGAAGGCGATTTGGTCGCCAAAGCCCTGATTCAACAGAAGACCGTCAACTTCGACAGGATCAGAAAACTGCTCAAGTTTCCTTCTGATGCCTACTTCAATCTTGAAAGTGATAGACGGAAGGAGCTATCAGGCGACCAGACGGCTGCTAACCTGTCTGGAGAAGGCTTTTTCGGTAAGGCATGGAGAAAGCTACCACTTCATAAACAAGTTGAGATTGTCGATCAGTTGCTGGACGAGGAATATGATGAAAAGACCACCGCAAAATGCTTGGAGAACAATGCGGACCTCGACTCCAAGACCGCCGAGGCCGTTGTGGCAGCCTTTCTGCCGGAAGGCCATTGCCGCCTCGGTCTCCGCGCAATGAGAAAGATTCTTCCCCTCATGGAGGAAGAAGGGTTGGACCTCTGTGACGCAGAAAAAATGGCGGGTTATCATACACCACCTGCCTCGTCGGGGAAGAAATCACCGACCGGGCGTTTGCCTTATTATGGCGAGTGGCTACAGGAACACCTAAACGGCACCGGGGACCCTAGAGACCCAGTCGAAAAATGCTATGGCCGGTATCCCAACCCCACCGTACATATCGGCCTTGGTCAACTGCGCCGTGTCGTGAACGCACTCATCAAAGAATACGGCCCACCACACCAGGTAGTGGTCGAGATGACCAGGGACCTCAAGCGGTCGAAAAAGCAAAGAGACGCCCTCAATAAAGAACAGACAGCAAATCAAAAAAAGAACGATGCGAGAAACGAGAAGCTAAAGGAGATCGGCCCAAAGCAAAACTATGAAAATCGCCTGAAAATGCGGCTTTGGGAAGAGCTCAACCCAGAAAACGCATGTGACCGGTGCTGCCCATATACCGGGGATGTCATTTCCCTAACGAGGCTGTTCAGTGATGAAGTCGAGTTCGAGCATTTGATTCCGTGGAAGGACTCTTGGGACGACAGCCCGGCGAATAAGACGGTCTCAATGAGGTGGGCTAACCGCGATAAAGGCAATCGTACCCCATTTGAGCAGTGGGGCAATACGCCGGAATGGGACGGTATCCACCAGCGAGCACAGAAACTGCCCCTTAACAAGCGATGGCGTTTCGATCCTGACGCTCGGGAACATTTCGAGAAACAGGGTGGGTTCCTCGCCCGTCAGCTCAAAGAGACTGGCTGGCTGGCCCGTATGTCAAAGAAATACCTTGAAGCGGTGGTGGACCCCAATAATATCTGGGTGACCCCTGGCAGGCTGACGTTCATGATTCGCGATAAGTGGGGGCTAAACAGCCTGCTCCCTGGGCAAGGCTCCGACGATGTCAAGAAACGCACGGACCACCGTCACCATGCCATAGACGCCTCGGTAGTGGCGTTCACGGAGCGTTCGCTGCTCATGGAGATGTCAAAAGCCTACGACGAGGCGAGGTCAAGGATCAAAGTCCCGCTACCGTGGGTTGGTCTCCCTGACCAAGTCAAGGACCTCATCGGTTGTTTGGTGGTCTCTCACAAGCCCGACCATGGAACACCCAACGTCAAAGGTACGACGACAGGTCAATTGCACGACGCGACGGCCTATGGGTTCGTCCCTCCCGCTATGCCTTTAAAGGACGGTTCGTACAAAGTGGTGATTCGCAAGAAGCTTACCGACTTCAAGAAACGTGCCGAGATCCACTTAGTGCAGGGCGAGGAACTAAAGGCAGCGCTGTTTGACTTATGGGACAGGGTCGGCGAGGGCAACGCGCCTGAATTCGCAAGGCAGGCCGCCCAAGGTGTGAAATGGGGCGGCGGAGAACGCCCCGTGAAACGCGTTCGCCTCACCAGTAACAAGCACATCATACCTGTTGAAGGCCCCGACGGAGTGCCTTACAAAGGTTACCTTCCAGACGCAAAGGAGTTCGCCGATGTTTGGGAGATGCCGGACAAGCGCAAAAATTGGAAGGTAGAGATAGTCCCCACTTTCGACGTCAATCAATCGAATTTCGACGTTGAAGAGTGCAAGCCTCACCCTGACGCGAAGCATCTCATGAGGCTCTACAAAGGCGATATGGGAATGTTGGGGGAGGAACCCGACAGACGCATCGTTCGGGTTCGCAAATTTGAGGGGAAAACGGTAGTGTTAGACGATCACAACGAGGGGAATGTAGATAAAAGAGAAAGAGACAAGTTAATCAAGCGTAACCGTGGGCATGGTGCGAAAAAGCTTCAGAAAGAGAACTTCCGCAAGATCCGCGTTGACGAAGTCGGGCGCATCTGGGACCCTGGGCCGTGCAAACGATGATAGGCCGGGTCATCGAAATAGCCAGCGAAGGGCGGCACTTGTCCCGTCACCGCGGCCTTATGACCATTTCCAAAGACCGGGTAGAAGAAGGCCGGGTGCCCTTGGATGATATCGGCGTCCTCCTCTGCAATGCCCACGGACTTACCTACTCCAACGATCTGATGATGGAACTGGCCCAGCGGGGCGTGGCTGTTGTGCTATGTGGCAACAACTACCTGCCCATAGCTTGGCTCTGGCCCTTGGAAGGCCATCATATCCAAGCCCGGCGTATGCGCTGCCAGATAGAGGCATCCCTGCCCCTCCGAAAGCGGCTATGGCAAGCCTTAGCCCGAATCCACCGATGGACAGGGATGGACGGCGTGAGGACAGCGGAAGGGGGTGAGGGAGTTACAGGCGCGATGATCCGGGCTCGAATTTGGGTAGACGGGAGGTTGGCGGGCGGTCTGCAGGCGCTTTTGGGGGCACCGATGGCGGCCTACAGTGGCTGTGGAGAGCGAGATGGCGGGATAGGACACGGCAAGAGGCGCTCGCGGACTGGGCTGGCGCGAGTTTGCGGGGACGTTGGGTTGGCTGGCGAGTCAGTGGCGGACGGGCGCCGTCAGGCAGGGAGTGGCAGGGCGCGCAATCGGGCCAGGGCACGATCGAACTGGGCTTCCCAAGGCCAGCGCTGTGGCAGATGCAGTGTGAGGCGGCGTGCCGAGCGGGTGATCCGTCCGGCCAGGGAGAAGAACCGTCGTCTGAGGGTCTTGGTGGTCACGATCTGCTCGCCCAGACCGATGCGCGCTGTCCAGCGGGCGAGGTTGTGGGCCATCACCTGTACCGCCAGCCAGGCGGCGTTGGCGGCGAAGCGGCCCGAGGGGAGATGGTTCAACCCCACACCGTGCTTGAGGTCTCGGATGGCATTCTCGATCTCGGCGTGGCGGCGATGGTCGGCCTCCAGTTCGAGCATCTCCCCGTCCCGGTCGGTGATGAAGCCGTGATAGCTGTAGGAGGCGAAGAGGGCCAGCTGGGAACCGGGCGTGGGCTTCACACGCCGGACGATGAGCCGCACCGGTGCGGCGTCAGGTTCACTCTGGAACGGAGTGCAGGTGGTCTCGGCCACATCGGCGGCGCCGTCCATCCAGTAGGGAATGGGAGTCCAGGCATCCTCTGGTATCGCCTCGATGAGATTGCGCAGGCTCTTGTGCTGGCGGATGGTGATGGAGAAGCGGACATCCATCTTGCGGCAGACGGATACCACGCCATGAGTGTAGAACCCGCTGTCGGCCCGTAGCGTGAGTCGTCCGTTGGCCCCGGCGTAGCGCACCCGTCCCACCGTCTCCCGCAGGAAGTGGGCGGCGCCGCGGGCGGTGTTGGCCCGGCCCTCGCGCAGCCGGGACATCAGCACGTCTCCGGTGCCGGCGGCGATGGCCAGCAGCGGGTGGTAGCCCCGCTTGCCGGTATAGCCGTGGTGGCGGGCGCCCTCCTTGGCCAGTCCGTAGGTCTCGCAGATGGTGGAATCGAGGTCGATGGTGAACGGCGCGTCGCCGGGTCCGGCACCGGCCTTCCAGACCCGGGCCAGCAACTCGCGGCTCACCCGGTCCAGTTGGCGGACATGGCCCCACCTGAAGCTGCGCAGGAAGGTCCCCAGGGTGGAGGGCGCCTTAGCCGTGAAACCGAGCACGCGGGCGGTCCCGCCGGCGCGCAGCACATCGGCGTCGTCGATGCAATCTCCGCCGGCTAGGGCGGAGGCCACCAGGGTCATCATCTTGTCGCCGGTGTTCGCCCGGCCCGGTGCGCCGCCGAGGTCGAGGTCCTTCCGGAGGAGTTGGGGCAGGCCAAGGCGCAGGGCGAGGGTGGCGGGAAGGATCAGCCCGGCATTGGCCACCAGGCGGTGATCGTCGAAGGCGATTTGGATGCGGTCGGGGTGGTTACGTGGTAGCATCTATCGGGTGCTCCTTTTCTGGGACCGGTTTTCTGTTACAAAACCATTATCCCAGATTCAGAGGCGCACCCTTTTGTTTCTTCAGCAGGCCTCCTACACGCCGTCCTTCGGTGGATTAGGGCTTAGTAAAAGCCAAGATCATCCAGCAGGGAATGGTGCTGGGGCTGATGGGTGTGCCCGGCGACGGCGTGACCGAGCTGGCCCAGCGGGTGAGGTCCGGCGACCCCGACAATGTGGAAGCACAAGCAGCCCGCCGGTACTGGCTGATGCTCTTCGACGACACATTCAGGCGTGAGCGCTTCGGCCCTATGCCCAACCCGTTCCTCAACTACGGATATACGGTGCTGCGGGCTGCCATGGCCCGTGCCGTGGCGGCGGCCGGCCTCCATCCATCCTTGGGCATCCATCACATCAACCGCACCAACAGCATGTGCTTGGTGGACGACCTGATGGAGCCCTTCCGCCCCATGGTGGACTATGCGGTGGCCGGGCTGACAGCCGATGGCTGGGGCCAGATGACCCCGGAGGTCAAACGGGCGCTGGTGGATGTATTGGCCATGGATATGGCTACGAAACGGGGTACTACACCCCTGCAGACCTGCTTGGAGAGGGCTGCCCAATCACTGGCCCAGTCCTTTGAAAACGGGAAGCCCGCCCTAATCCTGCCCGGACCGCCCTTGGTTGGTGCGGAGCCGGGAGCAGCCTTGGGGACCGGCTGAGGAGCAGCCCTTGCTCTCCGGGTACAAGCTTATGTGGATGATGGTGCTCTTTGACCTGCCGGTCATCACCGAGAAAGAACGGCGGGATGCCAACAAGTTCCGTAAGTTCCTGATGGACCAGGGCTTCGATCGTTGCCAGCTATCCGTTTACCTGCGTTTCTGCGCCGGGAAAGAACAGGCGCAGGTCTACACCAAGCGGGTCCAACGGGCATTGCCGCCCTCCGGCAATGTTCAGATCGTCTATTTTACCGACAAGCAGTACGAAAACATCGTCAGCTTTGACGGCCCCAAGCGGCGCTTAGCCAACAAAAATCCGGAGCAGTACATCCTGTTTTGATGCTGCCGGCACCATTTTTTCGGCGTCCGACGACCGCCGTGCCATACCTGTCTCCAAGCTGGCCCGGCGACCATCTATTATAACCGATGGGAGATCGGGGAGGAACCGCAACTGGTCCTGGCGCTGGGCACCGGAGCAATATATTATAACCGATGGGAGATCGGGGAGGAACCGCAACCGCAGCGACGTATGGGGGTTCTAAGGAGTGATTATAACCGATGGGAGATCGGGGAGGAACCGCAACCCGGTCCCGAGGGTGGAGCTGAGGGTAACGATTATAACCGATGGGAGATCGGGGAGGAACCGCAACTCCGATGGCTGGATCGACACCGCATCCGGTATTATAACCGATGGGAGATCGGGGAGGAACCGCAACTGTAAGGTCTGCTGCTCTGCTTTCAGACCCATTATAACCGATGGGAGATCGGGGAGGAACCGCAACTACGGTCCCAAGGGGGGGTGATCTGCTTCATTATAACCGATGGGAGATCGGGGAGGAACCGCAACCGGTCTCATCCGCTATGATAAACCACAATTATTATAACCGATGGGAGATCGGGGAGGAACCGCAACAAATCCCACAACGCCGCCTGTTGACAGGTATTATAACCGATGGGAGATCGGGGAGGAACCGCAACGAGGTCCGTAGTGTAATGGAAGAGGTCAATATTATAACCGATGGGAGATCGGGGAGGAACCGCAACAGATCACTCAAGATTGAGTGGACGATGAAGATTATAACCGATGGGAGATCGGGGAGGAACCGCAACTAGGAAGGCCGCCTTGTCCGCCACGGCGTATTATAACCGATGGGAGATCGGGGAGGAACCGCAACTGATGTAGTGAGCTTCGCGGAGACGGAATATTATAACCGATGGGAGATCTGGGAGGAACCGTAACGGGTTCCATCAGCGTAACTGGGAATGTGCATGTCAGTATGACGACCAAGGCCGCAGTGGATGTTATCTCGGCTTGGACAGAGCAGCAGACCCGGCAACTCTCCTTCACGGGTGAGCACGAGCGAGCCTCTGAAGTGTAGCGAAAGACAAGCGACGGCAGGGGCTTTTGCGAAGTTGCGCGTCTGCTGTTCGGGAAGTTCGTCGAACGTTACCTCTACTACCTCATTAGGCGTGAAGCGTCTTCTCAACTGGCCAACACAGAGGACCCGGAAAGACTCTCTCGCCGTCTTGCAGACCACGTTGACGTTGTGTATCGCACCACGCATTGGAAACTGTCAAGTCTGCCTCAATCTGGACCGCTATAAGGCTGCATTATGGCATCTTGTACAGATGCACTTTGCATACGAAAACGTTGACTATCATCGACGGTTCCTTGACCAAGCCGATGCGGGGCGCCACAATTGAGGACGATTACGAAGCGTTGCTTTTAAGCTGGATCCAACTGCCAGTACCTGAGGAGGGCTGTTGACATGAGATGGTGTCGTTTCCAAGTCGGGCAAAAGATAGCATACGGAATTTTGGAAGATGATCGTATCAAAGAGGTCGAAGGAAGCCCCTTCGACTCCTACTCCGTTACTTCAACCGGCCATGAGCTTCGGCAGGTCAAGCTGTTGGCGCCGGTTATCCCGCCGACCTTTTATGCTGCGGGAATCAACTACCCGGAACATGTGACATGGGCAGCCAAGATGAGGGGGGAAGAACCTGTCCTGCCAAAGAAAGCTGATATAGGGTACCGGGCGGCAAATGCCCTCATCGCCCACGGTGAAAACATCATCATGCCCAAGGATTCTACCGAGCAATTCCAGTATGAAGGGGAGTTGGTGGCGGTGATTGGCAAAAAAGCCAAGAATTTGTCCAAAGACGAAGCTCTTAGCTGCGTTCTTGGCTACACCATAGGCAACGATGTTAGCGAACGAACATGGCAACGGGGAGACCGGACGTTGTGGCGGGCCAAGAACACCGATACTTTTAAACCCATGGGACCTTGGATCGAAACCGACCTGAACCCAACCAATCTGGAAACGACAATACGTCTTAGCGGACGTGTTGTTTCCCAGTTCAATACCGGAACGATGATTTTCGACACAGCTACTTACATCAGCGAGATGAGCAGATATATGACCCTTTACCCTGGGGATGTGGTCTGGATGGGCACCGACGGCGCCACGGAAAACATGGTTCCGGGGGATGTGTGTGAAATCGAGATCGAGGGAATCGGAACCCTTAGCAATACCGTGGTCGCAGAAGCGTAGCTGCGCTATCTGCGGGCCGTCGTGGCTGAAGTTGTAAAGCACCCTGCATTCCAGGGGCGGGGCTAATCCGGGTCTATGCCCACCTCGGCCGCCCATGCTTTGAGCCCTTCCCTAAAAGCCAGCATCCCCATCGGCATCACCACGGCTTGGAGAGCTTCCAATATCTCCTGAGAAGTTGCTCCGCTTTGCAGGGCTACCCTGACATGGGCGCGGATCTGGTCGACGTCTGCCCTGAGGGCCGTTTCCACCACGATTTGGAGTAGCTCCTTTGTCTTCCGGTCGAGGGTTCGTTGTCCGGTATATGTGGCTTTGACCAGAGGATCGTAAGCTTGGACCCAAGCTAGATCGGCTTCGACCATGATCTTGTGCAGGTCCAGCACATAACCCCTGTCTTGGTAAATTCTTTCTATGTAAGCGCGTTTTTCTTCTGTGGACACAGTCAAGCCTCCCGGCGGATGATTTTCAGTCCTGCGGTAGCAACATTCTAATACCGGAAGGCAAGAAGTCCAAACAAGAGCACTCCCGCTGGGATAGCATGGGCGGCCATCCCAAGACGCGCTTCTGCCCAGTATCCTTGACCTACGAGTTGAATTTAACTAGACTCCATTTGCGCCCCATTTGTTCGGGTGAATCCTCGTGTGATTTCCTTAGGGATAGTCTGAATAAGTCCCCTTGGATGCGGAGGAGGGACGTGAAACCCGTCCCTCCATATGGGCGAGCCTCCCGCCTTCGCGGGAATGACGGTCTTCAGGCGAGTTGTTCAGAGGTTCCTTAGGTCCTATGGACTACGATGGTTGTTATAGAGCAAGCTCCCAAAGGGCTCAACATAAAGCAGTTGGTGCATGAATCCACCACTTGGTTGGATGTTGAGCTGCCGTCCTTGGCAGAGATGGAATACCTCAGAATCACCTTCGGTTTCCATTCCCTCGCCTTGGAGAATTGTCTGAGTCGGACTCAGCTACCCAAGGTCGATGATTATGATGATCATCTTTTCTTGGTACTTCACTTTCCCCGGTTCGACAAAGAAGCTCGCATCACCGTTCCCAGCCAAGTCTGCGTGTTTGTAAGCGGGGGTTACCTGGTTACAGTTCATAGCGGCGACCTACGACCCCTTGTCAAGCCTTTCAGTGATTGCAACGCCAGTAGCGTGGTCTGCGCGTCGGTCATGGAGCATGGTTCGGGGTACCTCTTGTATCGGATTCTGGATGGGCTGGTTGATTATTGTGCTCCCATCTTAAGTGAAGTTATTGCAGTCGTAGACAGCTTGGAGGTACGGCTCCTGGATACGGGGGCCAAGGAGTTGGTGGGAGAACTGGCGCTTACCAAACGGGATATCCTGGCGCACCGGCGCATCGTGCGTCCCCAGATCGCTGCTTTGGAACTGCTGGAACGCAAGGAATATCCCTTCCTGAGGGTCGATCCTGACGTCTACTTCGGGGATCTGGCAGACCAGATGCGGCGGATATCGCTGGAGTTGGAAGACCTGAAAGAGGTTGTCGAAAGCCTGCAAAGCACCTACGTATCCATCACCACCCACCGCACCAACGAGGTGATGCGCACCCTTACCATCATCGCGACTATAATGCTTCCACTGACGGTGGTTTCTGGCATTTATGGAATGATATGTATATCTACCGGCGGGAGATTCACCTTACGGTTTTTGGCTGGTGGTGGGCATAATGGCCGCCATTGCAGGTGGAATGTTGGCGCTGTTCCGGCTTAGCCGGTGGTTCTAAAGGGCTGATCTCTCCAGGAGATTTGGATGCAGGTTAGGGTCCTGGGCGCTCATAATCTGGAAACCAAACACACCAAGCACACCTGCTTCCTTGTGGATGGAAGAGTGGCTGTGGATGCGGGTAGCTTGGTCACCTCTCTGACTGCCGAGGAACAAGCCGGCATCAAGTCGATCCTGCTTACCCACCAGCATTTTGACCATGTCAGAGATTTGCCAACCCTCGGTCTGGCAACCATGGAAACAGGCGGCCCCATCTCGGTTTTCGGACTTCCAGAAACGCTGGAGATGGTTACTCCCCGGCTTATGGATGGTGTGCTGTATCCTGATTTTACCAACAGGTTGACCGCCGAAGGGCCCAAATATAGTTTCCACATGATCACTCCCGGAGAGATGTTCGAAACGGCATCCTACAGTGTGCGCTCCGTTAGGGTCCCCCATTCCGCCCCATGCGTCGGCTATGTAATTACGGGGCTCGAAGGTCGGTCTTTTGCATACTGCGGCGATTGCGGCGGTGGACTGTTGCCCTTCATGCAAGACCAAGCAAAGCCATCGGTGTTGTTCATTGAGGTGACCTTCGCCGACCGTATGATAGACCGGGCGAAGTCCAGCGGTCATCTGACCCCCGGATTATTGGGCGCTGAAATTGCTGGTGCGATGAAGCACGGGTTAGCTATTCCCCGTATCATGGTCGTTCACCGGGACGCCAGCCACGAAGCTGAGATAGAAGAAGAACTGAAGGGTGTGTCGGCCGAGCTGGGCGTGGAAATTATCCTTGGCCAAGAAGATATGTTGGTCGAGGTTTAGGGAAGGTCCGAATAAGTCCCCTTGGATGCGGAGGATGGACGTGAAACCCGTCCCTACAGAGGGGCGAGGTTCCCGCCTTCGCGGGAATGACGGGCTTCAGGGGGCGGGAATGACGGGCTTTAGGGGACGGGAATGACGGGCTTCAGGCGAGTTGTTCAGAGGTTCCTTAGCTCAAGGTATTTCAGCTCCGGAATATCAGCTTAACCGGGTGGGGAAAGGGCAACTATGAGCAGACGAGCCGCTTTTGTCTACGATGAAGAATTGTCCCGCCATGTGCTGGGTCCCTATCATCCAATGAAGCCGGTCCGGCTTCAGCAGACCTATGAGCTGCTGAAGGCTTATGAAGCTTTCGATGGGGTTTCGTCCCAGCTTGTTGCACCAAGACCTGCTACCGAAGAAGAGATTGGAGCCTTCCATCTCCCCGAGTACATCCAAGCAGTTAAACGCTTTAGCTCTGGGGAAAATATGCATGATGCTGCACGGTTCAACTTCAGCAATGCTGGAGATAACCCGGTTTATCCGGGCATGTACGAGGCGGCGGCTTTAAGCGTCGGGGCATCCATCGTAGCTGCGGAGATGATTGAATCGGGGCGAGCCGATGTGGCTTTCAATATATCAGGCGGGCTGCACCATGCAGCATCTGGGCGCCCCTCCGGGTTTTGTGTGTTCAACGATCCGGTGGTGGCGATCAAACAACTGGTCAAGAAGAAGTACAGGGTCGCGTACGTAGACATCGATGCTCATCATGGAGATGGCGTCCAGAACGCTTTTTATGATACCGACCAGGTGCTGACCATATCGCTGCATGAATCCGGGATGTACCTGTTTCCCGGAACAGGATCGGTTCAAGAGATGGGCGTTGGCAGTGGCGCCGGGTATTCGGTGAACTTGCCGCTGTATCCAGGAACAGAGGACAGCGCCTATATCTGGGCATTCCGGGAAGTGGCGCTTCCTTTGTTGGATGCTTTTAAGCCCGATGTGTTGGCTACCCAACTGGGAATAGATGCCTATCACAGCGATCCTTTGACCCACCTAAGGCTATCTACTGTGGGCTTTCAGCAAGCTGTTTCGGACTTTGGGGCGATGGGTATTCCATGGTTGGCGATGGGCGGCGGCTACGACCTGGGGGCGGTGGCCCGGTGCTGGACCTTGGCTTACGGCGTGATGGTGGAAAGGGAATGGTCCAATGATATTCCTTCAAGCTATGCCGAAAAATACGGCATCGGGCAACTCATGGACAGTGCGGATTCTGTAGCTGCTGTTCCGGACCGCACCCGGCAGGAAGCTCGAGCTTTTGCTGAAAAAAACGTGGAACTGCTGAAACAACTGGTGTTTCCGATTCACAACGTCAAGTAACTCAGGGGTAGTCTGAATAAGTCCCCTTGGATGCGGGGGATGGACGTGAAACCCGTCCCTACAGAGGGGCGAGATTCCCGCCTTCGCGGGAATGACGGGCTTCAGGGGGCGGGAATGACGGGCTTCAGGCGAGATGTTCAGAGGTTCCTTAGATCAGCCTCCTCAGGGTAGTGGAATGGGCTGCGGAGCTTTGGCTCCGAGTGCGTACCGCGCTCCATTCCTTAGTCGTTGTTAGGTTCCACGGTCAACACAGATTTGGCCCACTCTTCCACCCCATGTTCGACGCAACTGCGAAAAGCGGAATAGTTGGACTTATAGATAGCTTGGAGGATCCATTCTTCTTGCTCGGGATCATCCTGGTATGCGTACTTTACGTTCTGGAGACGCCCCAACAGGTCCAGATAATGAAGCTGAAGTTTGGTGGGCGTGGCTACAGCTTGAGCTCCTTCGGCGCTTGGGCTGAAATCCGAGTGTTCCGTATCTTCGATATTCATCATAAACTCCACCTTAGATGCTGGCTTAGTGCTTGGTTCTTATCTTGCGGTTGTCAGGGTGTTGGGAGCGGGAACTTTAGACCTCTCGGTACTCTCCCTCCACCGTTCCTCCTCCATCACCGTCGTCAGGTCCTTCCGGAGGCGCCGACGGCTCTTCTCCGGGCTGTCCGTACACCATTTGACCTATCTTTTGAACGGATGCGCTGAGATCATTGGATGCCAGCTGGATCTGTGCTGTGTCCGAGGACTGGATTGCAGTACGAACCGCCTGCACCTTGTCTTCGACTTCCTGCTTTAGATCTGCTGGGATCTTATCAGCATGCTCCTGTAGTAAGTTATCTGTTGAGTATACCAGAGATTCAGCTTGGTTACGGGTATCTGCTTCCGAACGACGTTTATTGTCTTCTTCGGCAAATCGTTGGGCTTGTTCCACCATATCTTGAACTTCTTCTTTGGACAGGCCTGAGCTTGATTGTATTACAATTTTCTGCTCTTTGCCGGTTCCTTTGTCCTTGGCTGAGACGCTGAGAATGCCGTTGGCATCTATATCGAAAGTAACCTCGACTTGCGGTACGCCCTTGGGCGCCGGCAGAATGCCGTCAAGGATGAACTTGCCGATGGACTTGTTGTCGGTCGACATGGCACGCTCACCTTGGAGGACATGTATCTCCACGCTGGTTTGTGCATCGGCAGCGGTGGTGAAGCTCTCGGTCTTGGAGGTTGGAATGGTGGTATTTCTGGGTATGAGAGGAGTGGAAACGTTCCCCAAGGTTTCCAAACCCAAGGTGAGGGGGCTGACATCCAGGAGCAATATGTCCCGCACATCGCCCACCAATACCCCTCCTTGTATGGCTGCCCCCAACGCAACAGCTTCGTCCGGGTTGACCGACCTGTTCGGTTCCCGACCAAATATCTCCTTCACCTTTTGGTGCACCGCGGGCATCCGGGTCATGCCGCCCACCAAGATCACCTCGTTGATCTGCTGAGTTGTAAGCCCCGCATCATCCAGAGCTTGCCTGCATGGGGCAACCGACCGTTCCAGCAAATCGGCAACCAACTGTTCCAGCTTGGAACGGCTGAGGGGTACGACCAGATGTTTGGGACCGCTGGAATCTGCTGTTATGAAGGGCAGGTTGATTTCGGTTTCGACCACGGTGGACAGCTCCACCTTTGCTTTTTCTGCTGCATCCCGCAACCGTTGGAGGGCCATTCGGTCGGCAGCTAGGTCAATGCCGGAATCTTTCTTGAACTCACTGACCATCCAATCGATTATTCGGTTGTCGAAATCATCGCCGCCGAGGAAGGTATCTCCGTTGGTCGACTTTACTTCAAACACCCCCTCTCCCATCTGCAGGAGAGAAATATCGAAGGTCCCGCCCCCCAGGTCGAACACAGCCAAGATGCTGTCGGCTTCTTCTTTGTCCATCCCGTAGGCCAAGGAAGAAGCTGTAGGTTCGTTGATAATCCGCAATACTTCCAAGCCTGCGATCTGACCAGCATCCTTGGTTGCTTGACGCTGGGCATCATTGAAATAAGCAGGAACGGTGATCACCGCTTGGGTAACCCGTTCGCCCAGCTTGGCTTCAGCATCTTGCTTGATTTTCTGAAGCACCAAGGCGGAAATCTGGGGAGGCGCGTAGGACTTGTCGCCCATTTTCACATGAGCATCCCCGTTGGCAGCCTCGACGATCTTGTACGGAAGCATTTTGGTCGCCCGCTGGACCGCTGAGTCATTGAACTTGCGGCCCATCAGCCGTTTTACCGAAAAAATGGTGTTTTCCGGGTTGGTTACCGACTGGCGCTTGGCCATTTGACCTACGTAGGTCTCCCCCGACTTGGGATTGGCTGCCACCACCGAAGCTGTCAGCCGCCCCCCTTCAGCATTTTCAAGCACCATGGGTTCGTTGGCTTCGATGACCGCAGCCACCGAGTTCGTGGTACCCAGATCTATGCCGATTACTTTAGGCATTTGTTATCTCCTTTGCAGATGGACCGTTCGTATTTCAGAGTTGTTGCTTGTGACTTTGGGCAAGGATTACCAAGGCGGGGCGTAACACCCTTTCGTCCATCCTGTAGCCGTCCCTAACCACCGACAACACATGTCCTTCAGGATGTTCGGAGCTTTCTTGGTAGGCCAGGGCTTCATGTTCAAAAGGGTCGAACTCTTTTCCTTGGGCTTCTATCTTCGTAACGTTTTCTGATTCCAAGAGACCGTTGAGCTTCCTTTGGATTAGCGCTATACCCTCCAGCCAAGACGGTTCCGAACCGTCCTTGGAAGCATGGTCGATAGCCAGGACAAACTCATCAAGGATCGGAAGCAGCTTGATGATAAGCTTGGAGGCAGATTGGCGTTGTTGCTCCAGGCGGCCTTCTTCGGTGCGTCGTTTATAGTTTACGAAATCTGCTTGAACCCGGCGAAGAGCTTCCAGCAGCTTCTCCGGCTCCTCTGACATCGACAGTGCCTGAGCGCCGGAGGTTTCCTCCATGCCCGAAGAAGCTGAAGGAGTCTCTTCGACCGGAGCAGCTTCTTGGTCCAATACTCCCTCGGGCGATCTATGTTCGTCTACCATCCTAGTCCTTTTCTCAAGAAGAATCTTTCTGCAGAGGAAGGTTGAGCCTTCGAAACAGGTCAGCCATCTCTTGTTCCACTATGTGCACAAACTGCTGAGCTTCCTCCAGCACAGCAAGCTTTTGAAGCATCTCAAGAAGGTGATTTAAAAGCTCAAGGGTAAATTCGACACCTGCCAGATTGAGACCCAGCTTTTCTTCGAGGTGGCGTATCAGCCGCAGCTTTTCGATATCCTCTTGAGAATAGAGGCGAAGCATGCCCAAGGTCCGGTAAGGGGTTATAAAGCCCAGCCGCTCGTACTTTCGGAGGGTCTGCGGATGCATCTCCAAAATTCGGGCAGCTACGCTGATGATATACACGCCCCGAAGCTCAACAGGTCCGTTGGGGGGGGCGTCGCCGGCAGGATGCTGGTCTGCGCCCTCGTTCCGAGCCAAGCCCAGATTTTCGGGCTTGAACTGTATAGGAGGAACGTAGGATTCTACGGAATCCTGCTCTTCAATCTTTCGAGTTTCTTTATCTGGCATAAAATACTGTTCGTTAAGCTGTCTCGTATTTTACGACTTGACATGCATCATGTCAACTGTTATAATGTAACGTATGTGATATGCACAGATCAATCCCAAGAGGGTTAGCGCCATGGTACAGATTTTCTTCAAGGCTTGTCCCAAGTGCAAGGGAGACATAGTGATAGATCATGACATCTACGGACGGTACATCAAATGCCTGCAGTGCGGCAGATGTGAAGATGCTGAAGCTGTGATGCCCCGCTCGCAGTTTGTGATGCCCCGGCAAAAGGAAGCAGGCGTTGTCTAAGGTCAAGCCGTTTCTTTATTTCCAGCTCAATGCAACCTTGATGGTTTAGGCTAGCGAGGGCCAGAACCGTTCTTCCTTCCAAGGATCAGCGTTGTTGTTGTAACCCCGTTGCTCCCAGAAACCGGGCTGGTCCTCATCAATAAATTCGATTGCACAGACCCACTTCGCACTCTTCCAAGCGTACCTGCTTGGCACGACCAGCCGCAGCGGCCATCCGTGATCCCGCCCCAGTTCTTCGCCGTCTTGCTTGTGGGCCAAGATGCCTTCTTCTGTCGCCACATCCAAAGGAAGGTTGGTTGTGTACCCCCCGTAGCAGTGGGCCATGACGTACTTGGCTTCAGGCGCCGGTTTCACAAGATCGACAATATCGCTGAAGAGTACGCCTTCCCAGGTGTTGTCGAGGGCGCTCCACTGGGTGACACAATGAAAATCTGCCTTGAGAGAAGTCCAAGGTAGCTGGGAAAATACGTCCCAGTTCATCTCCACCGGGTTTTCTACAAGCCCGCAAAACTGGATGGTCCACTGTGCCAGATCTATAGCTGGGGTGGGGCCGTAGCTAAGAACCGGGAACTTATCGGTGACGAACTGGCCCGGAGGAACCTTTGATCCCAGGGCTGGAGCTACTTTAACCTGTTCGGGCCGCTTGTAGAGCATACATCGCCTCCATGAACATGGGTAACAACCCCCTGATTATACCAGCGAATATCCGGCTGACTATCATTCCCAATAATGGAGTTTTGGTGAAGTTGACAGAACCGATGGAGCCAACCTGTTGGGGTCCGGGATGCGGTCGAAGTAGATGGGTTGCGAATTCTTTCACAATAGGATTATCATTGGGCTGTTGTGGGCCAGCAAGGTGATCAGGCCATTGTCGTTAAAGGTCTCCGAAAGAGCTACGGTGATTGGCCGGTACTTTGGAATTTGGACCTAATAGTCGAGTGGTCCCGGTTTCTGGTGGTCTTCGGAGCCAACGGCGTCGGCAAGACCACACTACTCAAGCTACTTTCCACCCAAGCCAAGCCCGATGCAGGTGAGATGTACATTGGCGGGACCGACACAAGCAAGCATTCCAACAAGGTCCGCCGGTCTATAGGAGTGGTAGCCCACAACGACTTCCTATATGACGATCTGACCTGTCATGAAAACCTGGTGTTCTATGGGCGCATGTATAGCTTGAAGGATGTTCCCGCGAAGGTTGAATGGAGTTTGGGCCAGGTCGGCCTTCTGGACCGGCGCAACCACAGGGTTCGAACTTTATCCAACGGAATGCAAAAGCGCCTTTCCATTGCACGAGCGATCCTCCACGAACCATCGATCCTGTTCTTGGATGAGCCGGAAGCAGGTTTGGACCATGAAGCTATCGAGATGCTGGAAGGCATCTTGGCGGATTGGAAAAGTGACCGGCGCAGCGTGGTGATGACGACCCACAACATAGAGCAGGGGCTGAGCTGGGGTGATCAAATAGCAATCCTCTCCAGCGGGAATATCGCTTTCCAAGCGGACCGTAGCCAAGTTGATGCCGATAAGATCAAGGATGTTTACCAGCGCTTACTTGGGATGCGAGTCTGATGAGCTTCCTGGTCCCAGTGCTAAACCTGGCTTGGAAAGACATTGTCCTTGAGCTAAGGACCAAGGATATCGTCGTATCGGTGCTGGTGTTCACCCTGCTGGTGGTGGTGGTCTTCAGCTTCACGCTGAACTCAGTTTCAAGCGTGGCTCAAGAAGATCTGGCGCCGGGGGTACTGTGGGTGGCCTTTTCTTTCGCCGGGGTTTTGGCTATGAACCGGGCCTTTGTTCTTGAGAAAGATAAGGGCAGCCTTGATGGTCTTCTTCTAGCTCCCGTAAGCCGGGACTCCATCTACTTTGGCAAAATGTTGGGAAGCTTCCTCTTCATGATCATCGTAGAAGCTGCTTTTCTTCCCATATTTGCCGTCCTGTTTAACTTCTCTGCTTTTTCTCCCCTGCTTATACTTGTCATACTGCTGGCTACGTTGGGATTCGCCACGGTTGGGACCTTGTTTTCGGCAATAGCAGTCCATACCCGCTCCCGGGAAATCATGCTGCCGATACTGTTTTTACCTATAGTGGCGCCGGTAATCATCGGCGCTGTGGAGTCGTCCGCGGGATCGATAGGTGCTGGGACCAGCGGCGGCGTAAGCCCGATGAAGTGGCTGGGATTGATAGCTGTGTTCGATATGGTATTTTTGGTAACTTGTCCTTGGGTATTTGGAATAATCGTAGAGGAATGATGGTTTTGGAGAGGTCTGTGCAAGATACAGGTGCGGAACGACATGCTGCCGGTGTTCTCAGGGCCCTCGGCCGTTTTTTGAACGCAGCACTCCTGCCCTTGGTGGCAGCTTTGATGATTTTGGACTTGTACCTTATCTTTATCCATGCACCTGTTGCCACCGCGGATCACCGTTTCAACCTTCAGCGAATCCTCTATTTCCATGTGGGAATTGCATGGGTGTCACTATTGGCTTTTGCCGTGATTTTCGTTGCCAGCTTGGCTTATCTTTGGAAGAAAGATTCTCGATGGGACTCTTTGGCCTACTCTGCAGCTGAGGTGGGGCTTGTGTTTGCCAGCTTGGTCCTCATCACAGGGTCTCTATGGGGGAAGGGCATCTGGGACCGCTGGTGGACGTGGGAACCTCGGTTGACCACCATGCTGATCCTCTGGTTGATCTATGTTGCTTATCTGATGCTAAGGAATTTTGCTGCCAACCCGGCTCAAGGGGCGCGATTTTCTGCTGTGTTGGGAATCATCGGGTTCATTGATGTGCCCATCATCTATTTTGCTGCCAACTGGTGGCGCGGCCTACATCCACAGGTCATATCGGGGCCATTGGCTGATTCAGGAAGCTTGGACCCCACAATGAGGGGAGTCATGCTCTTCACCGGACTAACCTTCACCTTTCTATTTGTCTACTTGGTCAAAGAGGCGATGTCGGTCAGGAAGATCGAAGACGCCCTCAGAAGAACGAAGTATTTTTTGAATACCGGCATCAGATCTGGATAATCTTAAGGAGGGTTGAGAATGCCTTCGGAGAACATGCCTTATCTATTCGCAGTATATTCGGTTACTTGGGCTTTCTTCTTTGCATACGCATTCTTCGTATCCCGGCGTCAAAAGGAGCTGGAACGTGAAATAACGGAACTGCAGACCAACCTGCGGTCTGTTGAAGGAGAACCTTCCTCAAATGACGGTTGAAAAGTGTACCTGTGATCCGTATAGTTTAGACAACGAATCAGGAGCCAATGAAAGCGTCCTCCACCAGGTGACGGTATGTTAGAAGGAAACCAAGAACCGTACGACAGCCCAGATAGCAGCGAAGCCAACTCCAGTTGGATATTCAATAACAAAGTAAGGTTGTTGATCGTCGGGGTAGTTATGGCTTTGAGCTTGGGCTTCCTCATCAACGAGGCATTCCCCGGGAATACCCGTTATTACCTGACCGTGGGCGAGTTTTGGGCTAGCGAAGATAACCAGGATGGCAGGAGCGTAAGGGTGGTCGGTCATCTGGTCCCCGATTCTTTTCACCGGGAACAGGGTGGCATACTAGCTAGTTTCCAGGTTGCCAATGACGGTCAGATACTTGATGCATCTTACGAAGGCGTCGTCCCTGATCTGTTCTTCAACGTAGATTCAGAGATAGTTTTGGAAGGGAACTACGGAACAGGAGAAACCTTCCATGTGGACGATGTAGTTGTGAAATGCCCGTCGAAGTATGAAGCCCTAGAAAGCGCTTGATCAACGCCACCAACAGTCCACACTGATACATGCGTGAGGCACTAGTCCACTATATGGGGCCGCCCCTTAGTTTGCGGGATTGGCCGCTGCGGGCATTGCGATGCAACCGATGCTACTGTAGTACAATACCGTCACACCGAATAGAATCATACGAATCAGCAAACTCCGGCATGAGCCCACAGCTACCGATAATCATCCAAGGTCGTCAATCGATAAAGTAGATATTTCGGCATCAACCACTGATAGCAGGGCTGCGATGGATGATCAAAGGGCGAAGATATCGATGCAATCAACTACAAAGACCCAGAGGGATGCGGGGATGAAAGAAGAGCAACCGGGATTTTATTCGTTTGCAGGCTCAGACCTTGAAACCTTCGTCGATTACCAGCCGATTCTTGGTTGTGAGGACAATCTGTCTTTTATGGGGAGATTGCCAGACGAACATGTAAAGCTCATCGTTACTTCACCACCTTATAACCTGGGCAAGGACTATGAGGCCAAGACTTCACTGGACGTCTATCTTGATATGCAGAAACTCGTAATAGCTGAGTGCGTCCGGGTGCTGCACCCGCAAGGTTCGATCTGCTGGCAGGTAGGAAACTATGTTGATCACGGAGAGATAGTTCCGCTGGATTCGTTGCTTTACCCCGTGTTTCGGGATCAAGGATTGAAACTTCGCAATCGAATCGTATGGCATTTTGGACATGGTCTCCACTCCACGAGACGATTGTCAGGGCGGTACGAGACGATTAACTGGTGGACCAAGAGTGACGATTACACATGGAATCTGGATCCGGTTCGTGTTCCGTCGAAGTATCCTAACAAGCGCCACTTCAAGGGCCCCAATATGGGAAAGCTATCTGGAAACCCGAAGGGAAAGAACCCAACCGATGTATGGGCATTCCCAAATGTTAAAAACAACCATCCAGAGAAGACAATCCATCCGTGCCAATTTCCGATCGAACTGGTAGAACGCCTTGTTCTCTCGATGACCAATGCAATGGACGCGGTGCTTGATCCCTACATGGGAGTTGGGTCGTCCGTGATCGCGGCCCTCATGCACAAGCGCGTCGCATACGGCTGTGAAATCGTTTCGGAGTATGTCGAGATTGCTAGGCGCCGAGTGAACCAACTGAAAGCGGGGTCTCTCCGAACTCGGCCGATGGGGAAGCCGATCTACGACCCCGCAAAGCCACGAGGGGGACACTAATTCTAATAAAGGCTCGATATTCACACCTGAACGGTGAGGAGTACCTGCTGGTTCACCGCAAACAATTGTGGGCTGAAGTCCAAAATGTGATTGCAGATGTTGATGCCTTGGCATGCCGAACCAAGATTTCAAAGGAAAAGACCATGCGGGGCAGGACCCTGTTCTCTCCCGGCGACATGAATCAAGCATTCAAGGACGGGCTTCAGGCAAAAGGATGGAGCGAGCGCCGCAACACCTTCTGGGCGACGGCTGATGAAAAGTTGCTGCGTGGGATACATAGCTGGCCGGAAACTGATCAGAGGCGGGCAATCGAGGAAGCTGGACACACTCCAATCATGTCGTACAACCAGACCGATTTTGTGAAAGATCGAGTGGCCGTGGAAGTGCAGTTCGGGAAGTACGCCTTTGTTGCTCACGACCTGTTCGTGAAACACCTCAGCTTCTACGTTTCAGACATCATCGACGTGGGAATCGAAATTCTTCCGATGAAGGAATTGGAACGCGAAATGTCCTCCGGGGTTCCATACTACGAACGAGACTTACTGAATGTGCTGCGTCAAGGGCGAGGGGTTCCGGCAGTTCCGTTGGTACTCTTGGGGGTAGCCTCGTGACCGGTTATCAACCCAGGGCGGACATACAGGTCCCGGTTACGCGCTCCGTGTGTAAGAACTCAGCGAAGTAGACGCGGTCGCCAAGAACGAGGGGCCGGCTGAGGTATGAATCCCGGGCTGGTTGGGTCGGACTACAGAACCTTATAGCCGACATCAGGTATCACAACTGGAATGAATCCAGTAGTTCTTGGGTTGACTTGACCGGAATTTTTTCCCGAAGCTCAGCTTGACGGTCGTCGAGGGTCGGCCTATCCGGCGCTTGGTAGATCACACCTACGGGCAGCCCGCCCGACTGAAGGATGTTGTAGGCCGCTTGGCGGTCCGATGGGTCATGGTCTTCAGGAAGGTTCCACAGCGTCGGCTCAATGCCCTTCTTCGAGTTCCCCTTGATAATCTCGTAGGTGTCGTTGTAAGTGGTGCAGGGGGATTGAACATGGATGATCGCAAAGCCGGGATGGTCCATGCCTCTGCGGATCAGCTTTGCCAGCGGCCTGGGTTGACCCGAAAAGCCCGATGCAATAAAGGATACACCCAAGGTGAGGTACAGCTCCAAGGGATTCAGGGACTCTTCGATCTTGCCGTAAGGTGTGGAGCTGGTGCTCTTACCAAACTCGGTAGTTGGCGAGCTCTGGCCTTTGGTCAGGCCGTAAACGCCATTATCCATCACCACAGCGCATATGTTCAGGTTACGGGCAGCTTGGGGGCCGATATGCTCACCCCCGATGCTTAGAAAATCTCCGTCTCCGGCTACCACAACCACATTCAGGTCGGGTCTGGCCATCTTCGTGCCCATAGCAATGGGCAACGAACGTCCGTGGATGCCATGAAAGCCGAAGGGTTGAGGTCCTTCCAGCAGGTGGACCAAATTGCCGGAGCAACCGATTCCGGCAATGACCACGTTGGATTCCATGGTTGAGCCTGTCTCTTGGATACGGTCGGTCATCGCGAATTCCAGCGCCCGCCGGACCCCGAAGTCGCCGCATCCCGGGCACCACTTGAAATCGTACTCGGGGTTCTTGGTGGTCATGCGGTGGCCATCCTCTCTTTGCAAGCCTCTGACAAGGATATTATCCGGTCCATCAGGCCCTGAACCTTGAAGGGCAACCCGGTATATTGGGTGATGGATTCAGCTTTCACGCCAAGGGAGCGCAGGTGACTGCTGAACTGTCCTTGGTAGTTCAGTTCAGGAACTATTACCAGGTCTTTGCTCCGCAACTCATCCAAGAGCTTTGGGGATAGGGGGTTCAGAAACATCGTGTAGTACCAAGCAAGCTTGTGCCCTTCGGACAGAAGGTTGGCGTATGCTTCCGAAGTGGGGCCTTTGGACCCGCCCCAGGTCATCACCGCGATCGATTCGGCGCCGTTCGTTTGCTCGTAGGGCTCATCTTCCAGAAGCTTGAGCTTGCCGAATCGCCTTTCGGTCATCTGCACATGGCGCTCGGGCAGGTGAGTTGTATCACCCATCGCATCGTGCTCGCTGCCATTGGCGACATAAGCTCCAGGACCGCCTGGGACCGGCATCGGAGATAGCTCCCGGCCATCATAACGAAGGTAGCCGTTGGTGCCGGTGTAAACCTTGCGGTTTTCAGCCACCACCTGGCTAAGGTCGGGCTTGGGTATGTTCTGCGCCTTTTCAGCCAAGGACATCTCGCTTAGCAGGATCACGGGGCCTTGGTACCGTTCGCACCAGTTGAGGGCCATCACCCCGCCGTAGAAGCACTCTTCCACCGTCCCGGGGGCGATGATAGGTATGCTGACATCACCGTGGGCTGGATGGAGGGCTGTTTGGAGGTCCGATTGTTCGGTTTTGGTGGGAAGTCCTGTGGCTGGGCCGCCTCGTTGAACATCTACCACCACGAGGGGGATCTCAGCAATCCAAGATAGTCCGATTCCTTCGCTCATCAGAGACAACCCAGGACCTGAAGTTGCGGTCATAGCTTTTTTACCGGCAAACCCGGCGCCCAACAAACCGGCTATGGATTCGATCTCGGAACTCACCTGGTAAGCGAACCTGTCGGGTCCTACAAGGTTCCGTTCCATGAACAGCAGGACTGGGGTGGCTGGGGAGATGGGGTAACCCACGTAAAATTCAAGACCCGCCGCAACCGCGCCCATGGATACTGCTTCGTTGCCCTTGATCAGAATCTGGTCTCCCTCGGGCTTGATGGGGGGTTCAAGCTGGCCGATCTGCACCTCGCTATCGGAAGCATGTTCATATCCGAGCTTGAGGGCGCTGATGTTGGATTTGACGATTGCATCGCGGCCCGAAAACCGCTTCTGAACGAACTCTTCAAAGAAGGTGAGAGGCATCGCTACCAGATGAGCTAGGGCGCCGATGATCACCATGTTGGCTGATCGGGCTTCTCCTGCTTTCTTGGCCAGTTCATCAAAAGGAACCCCGATGGCTCGGTCGTCATCGGGGATATCAAAAGCTGAATCATGTAGGATTACACCCCCGCTTCGCACCTCACCGTTGTGACCTTCGTAAGCCTCCAGGTTCAAAGCAACCAGCACATCCAGATCATCGCCGGGGCTGAGGACCTTGGCGGTCGAAATCCTGGTTTGGGTCCAAGTGGGGCCTCCCATGATCTGAGAAGGGAATGTGGCAAATGTCTGGACATGATATCCCACCGACGATGCTGCGCGGGCCAGCATCTCGGCAGCAGTCACCACCCCTTGGCCGCCTTCCCCCGCAAACCTCACCACAAAGTCTCGAGTCTGCATCCACTGCCTCCCCGGGGTTATTACCCCCGACGCAACCCTACCGAAGTCGAATTTATCTGGTTAATTTTGAGGAAGAGGGAGATCCGTGCCATGCCTGACCTTTTACTTGCTTGTAAGGGATGCTCCCTTCGTCTCCAGACCTTCTTTAGGGGCCTCTTGCTGCCGTTGGCGCCAAGCTGCGTAGGCCCTTAAGACGCTGTAAATATAGCATCAGCTAGATATCCTTGTCAACGGAATTGTGGTGCATGGTATGCATCCATTGACACAAAAAACTTGTCATAACTGGCCGTTCAACCCATCGTGCCCTCAGGTTGACACCCTACCGGCCTGCAACTAGTATGGGGTGATTCCAGCAGTTCACATTTTGTATCCGAAACACTCCTTTTAGGTCTGTCTTCGGGACCGGGATTGGTGAAAGGGGAAACATGGCACGTGCTCATGAACACATCGTTCAAGCTCTACAAGAAGGTGGAATTGATCATGTCTTTGGCATCCCCGGAGGCGGTACCGGCCAGATTTATTCTTCCTTGTTCGGGCAGGAAGGCAGTATAAATACGGTATTGGCCCGCCATGAACAAGCGGCGGCCATTATGGCTGATGCGTATGGCCGGGCCACCGGCAAGCCGGCAGCCATCATGGGACAAGGACTGTTCATGGGGTCCAACGCTGCTTTCGGCATCATGGAAGCATACCTGAGCAGTACTCCGATGGTGGTGCTGACCGACACCTCCGATGGTGGAGTCGCTCAACATCCGGCCAACCAGTCGGGAGCTGGCGAATATGGCAGCATTGATCTACTCAGCATATTCCGGTCGATGACCAAGTACACCACCTTGGCAACCACCCCCAAAGAAGCTGTTCTCGGAACTCAGCTTGCCATCAAGCATGCCAGCCAAGGACGCCCAGGGCCCACCTGCGTTCTGATGAGAAGCGCATCCATCGGCGGAGAGGTGGACTTGGAATCGCCCCCATTCATCCATCATACAGCCGGCTATCTCAACACCACCGTCCCCCAATCATCAGACCAAGATATCCAACGAACGATTGACATAATTGCATCTTCAAAGCGTCCGGTGATGATGGCAGGCAACGGCGTCCACATGGCTCGCGCCCATGGGCTGTTGCGACAGCTCGCTGAGATGTGGGGGATGCCTGTAGCGACCAGCTATAAGGGCAAGAGCGCCATCAGCGAAACCCATCCCTTGGCGGTGGGTATGGCCGGCGTATACGGACAGCAGGCAGCCAATGCAGCCATTGGGGAAGCAGATACGGTATTGGTGGTTGGAGCCAAACTCACCCCTCAAGATACCGTCAGAGAGCGACCGAACGTCTTTGATCCACTGAAGCAGCGGATCATTCAGATCGACATCGAAGCTGCCAACACCGGCTGGACCTTTCCTGTGGAGATAGGTCTGGTGGGCGATGCTAGGGCTATTCTGGGGCAGCTCGTGGAAGCATCCAAGTCCGCGATTCCAGGAAGGGAAGCTGAACACCGGCGACGAGCCCTTGATCTTCAGGGTCTCAAGCAAAGAAGGGGATATTATCAAGACCCGGACCTGATGACGGATTCTTCTCCTGTCCTACCCCAGCGGGTGGTGAAGATTCTCCAAGACACCATGGACCCATCCACGCTGTACGCCTTGGATGCCGGGAATAATCGTACTTGGATGTGTCACCTCTTCCAGTCCCAGCAGGAAGGAACCTTCTTTTGCCCCGGCGGCACCGCCGGCATGGGATGGAGCTTGCCCGCGGCAGTGGGACTCAAGCTGGCTCATCGGGACCGGCCCGTGGTATCGGTGACTGGCGACGGTGGGTTTATGATGTCCATCCATGGGATTTCTACGGCACTGCAATATGATTTGCCCATAGTGTGCATAGTGTTCAACGATTCCGCGCTGGGGATGGTCCGGCACCATCAAGGTGACCGTCTGATCGCATCGGAATTTATACAAGCCGACCACGGAGCTATTGCCCGCGGGTTCGGAGCTTTTGGAGTTCAGGTCAACGACTCCCGGGACCTGCCCGGCGCCCTCAAAGAAGCTCAAGCTTCGGGATTTCCAGCGGTCATAGATGTGATCATCGACCGGGGACCCACCCCGGATGGTTTCCGGGCTGACCTCCGGACAGCTGCCGAAACCTAATCTGAAAATTCCGGCAGCTCTGCCGGGGGGTCTATCCTTGAGATTGTGTTGGACCGGAAGATGGCAGGGTCGGTTTGCTAGCACCTGATGATTTTCAGCTTGAAGATGTCGAAAGGGCAGCTGTAATACTTGCCAACGAAGCTGGCGCTCTGCTTCGAGACCGCTTCAGGAAAGCCCTGGATGTAGAGTACAAAGACAAAAAACAGGAAACGGACCCCGTCACATCTGCGGACAAAGATAGTGAGCAGCTTCTCAGAGAAGGCATCAGTAAAGAATTCCCGGATCATGGAATCTTGGGTGAAGAAGGTTCGGAAGAAGGAGACACCACCTCTCCCGATTACCTTTGGGTGCTTGACCCCCTGGATGGTACAACCAATTTCCTAAACGGATTGCCGATATATGCGGTGTCCATCGCTGTATTGCACAAAGGCGCCCCGGTGGTCGGAGTTGTGTTCGTTCCTTGGCCCAATGATAAGGGCGGACTGGTCCTCCATGCCCGAAGGGGCGGCGGCAGCAAACTGGATGGAGAACCCCTGACAATAAATTCGCGAGAAGGCCCCAAAGCCAACCGGCTCAGCGGTCTTCCGGGATCTTTCCGGGAGAGCTTCCGGTTCAGCAAGGGAATGCATCGAAGCGTGGGAGAACCGCGGGTAACCGGCAGCATCGCATATGAACTGGCGATGGTCGCTATGGGGTCGGTACAATATGCCCTCTTTGGTGCGCCGAAGCTGTGGGATGTGGCAGCCGGAATCCTGATCGTTCCTGAAGCTGGCGGCAAGGTGATGGTCCGAGGCAGAAAGGGCCATTCATGGGAAGCACCGACGATCTTGGGACCAAGCTGGGCGGGAAGCCCTCCCACCTTCAAGGACCTGCGAAGCTGGGCTGTTCCTGTGATCGCCGGAGATGCACTGGTTGTTCCGACGGTGGCAGCCGGCCTCAGTAGGCGCCGACCTTCAGTTCGCCGGAGGCTGGCGAGATTGCTTAGAAGACTGAGGCGGACTAAAGGTTCCAAGAGTAGCTAGCTGCTTCACCTGAGGGCTTGTTCATCTGTCTAGCTGCGAAGCTGGGGGATCACCTTGCCAGCAAACAGCTTGAGGCTGTTGACGTTGGCATCCCACGGTAGGGGACCGAGACGGAAATGGATGATCACCCCGCCTGCGCCGGTGTTCCCGACCTTCGCCAGCTTCTCTGCCACCGTGTCGGGGGAACCGCATATAAGTCCCTGCTCCACCGAATCTCTGGCTGCGCCTGATGAAGGTGCACGTTCCGATGTCAGGTTGAATCTTTCCCGGGCTGCTGACAGATTGGTCCGCATCGTCAGGAAAGCAGGTATGCCTATCTCTTCAGCTTCAGCATCCGTATCAGCGACCACGACATTGCGCCACACCCAGCAATTGTCCACCGCGTCGGCGATGGCTCCTTCGTCGTAGCCCGCCTCTGCCATTCTGTCTTTGTAGGCTCCTATGCGTTGGGCTGTGGTTTCCACGCTTTGGACGTTCATCAGAAAAGGTCTGCCCCTTGCAGCCATCTCCAAGGTCGACTCCAAGGTTGAAGCGCCTCGGATAATGGTTGGGTACGGTTGCTGGACTGGCTTGGGTCTCAGCTCAGGCAGCTTGAACTGGTAGTATTTGCCATGATGCTCATAGTTGGTGGCGGTCCATATCTGGAAGAGAATTTCTTCTGCTTCGTCCAATCGCTCATAGGATTCTTCGGGGTCGATGCCATAACCCCGGTACTCATACCAGTTGAAAGCCGTACCGCTCCCTAGTCCAACGATCATGCGTCCTTGACTGAGAACATCCAGGAGAGCTACCTGTTCGGCCAGCCTTACAGGGTGGTGCAACGCCGTCTGAGCTACGGCAAAGCCTATCTTTATCTGCTGGGTACGCACAGCTATCGCAGAAGCAAAGGTGGTGGGGTCCACATATGCGCAGCCGCCGTCGAAATGGTGTTCGGCCAACCAAACTGCATCCAGCCCCAATTCATCAGAAAGCTCAGCTTCCTTCAGGGCTTCGGCGATAACCATATGGTCGGTGTCCTTGGTGGCGCTTTCGGGGAACAGAAAATTACCGAACTTCACCTAGTCCTCCTTATGATGCTGTGCAGTATCGGGTTCCCACCCCCAGGGTCTGGGTCCCCAATCGGGTTCAAACATGTTGCCGCGCTTGAGCGTTAAAGATGGTATAACCGCTTTATCCACCTTGAGGCTGTCTCCGAGCACATCATAAACCAGCCAGTCGCCGTCGATAATCTGCAGGACGGATATATCCGCTTGCCTTCCGACCTCCAAGGCGCCCAAGCGATGTTCTTCCCCGATGGCTTTCGCTGGGTTGGTGGTGCACATGGTTATTACCTGCTCCAAGGTGAACCCCAGCCCCAAGAACCGGGTCATCATCTCGGTCATACTGTGGACTGTTCCCAGTCTCCCTGGGATCGTTAGGTCGGTGCTTATACAATGGGGAAGCAGCCCTTGGTCCAAGCACCTGCGGCCCACATCGAAGCTGAAGTTCATCCTGCCGTGGGCTGTGTCCAGCCAAACGCCCCGGTCCACTGCATCCCGGGCTTCCGGCACCAGCTTTTTGTTAGCATCCAGCACCCCGCCGGGATTGGCGGTGAAATAGTGGGTAACTATATCGCCTTCTTCGAGAATGGGAAGCAGCTCCTTTATGACGCCGCCATCGAAGCGCTTTTCGGTATCTCCTATGTGGACCATCAGCTTTATTCCGCTTTCTTTGGCAGCCCGCTTGGCCAGCTTGGGCATCTCCATGCCGAATATTTCCAGGGCGGGAGAAACCATGCGGGCTTTTATCCCCTTGATCAGCCCTTTGTGCTTGTCCACCACCCTCAGGGTGCCTTCATAATCGATACTGCCTTCGGTGATGATGTCGGGGGTGGTTGCCAGGCCGGTCTGAGCAATGTGCAAGAAAGGAATAATCTCGGTGTGAGAGTTGGGAATTATATGACGGGGAAATCCGCCGAATGTGGCGCTGCCTGAACTGCCGGCATCTACCAGCGTCGTGACGCCGGACCGCACACCACCAAGATCAGGATTCACCCCGTTGCTGGCTATGCCATCGAAAACATGGGTATGAATATCAATGAGGCCGGGGCAAAGTATCTTGCCGGATATATCGACCACCTTGGTTGTATCTGTAGCAGGTATGCTGGGAGCGATGCAGGCGATGCAGCCGTCTTGGACAGCAACATCATAGTTGCTGTTGTTACCCAAAAAGCCTTGAAGCGGGTCCAGCGCTTTGCCGCCTTTAAGGATCAGATCGTACATCCAAGCCACCTCCTGAGGGGGGACCTCTTCTTACCTGAGCATGTTAAAAAAGAGTGGGCTCTGCACGGACGTTGTTGATTAGTCCGCGGTCATCCACCACCAGTGTATTCATGATCTTATCATGAAGGGTCTGCCGGTCCTTATCCCAAAGCGTCCACGCCAAATCTAAAGGCCATGCAACAACCAAGAAAGAGGTTAGCACGCCGACGAGTAGCCATTTGATGAGAAATTCCCGGATGAAGGTCGACCCCCAGCCGGACGGGGTCCCGTCGGCCCGAATAACCCGGATGCCAAGCAGCTGTTTGCCGGGCGTTTGGCCGTTCCGAATGGTGAAAAGCCACCAGATGGCATAGACGACAAACAAGCATATAAACAAAAGCACGACATCCAGGGCATAGGCCCCAAGACGACGTCCGTGGCCCGATATCTTAACCCCGTTGAGGGCGGCCAGCACCTGCTCACATGCATCACAGAACCTACGAGATAAATCCACCTCAGCATGGCAGCTGGGGCAGCCGCGTCCGGCGTAACTGGCAGGTCGTTGCGGGACATCGGCTTCAGCGCCGCAATTACCGCAGAAGGAACTGCTGGATTCCAGTGGATGGCCGCAGTTGGGACAGTAGTAGTTACTCATAATACGGTCTAGCTAAACTCGTCGTAAGTCCCGTTAATCTTGGGTCGGAATTTTTCAGCGCCGTAAGCTAAGCTACGACCTTTTGGTCCCGGAGTTCTTTAATCTCATCTTCAGATAGGTTGAGTAGTCCAGATAGCAGCTCATCAGTCTGTTCGCCTGGCATCGGAGTAGCGGCCACAACCACGGGGGTCCTGCTGAAGTGCCAGAAATCCCCGGAAACATTGATCTTGCCGGCAATCGGATCATCCACCTCAACCAGCGCGCCGCGTTCCCAAGGGTGGGGGTCGGCAGCGGCTTGCGGGATATCGTTCACCGGTGCGGCAGTAATATCATGCCTCGTAAAATGGTCGATTCCTTCGGTCATGGTCATCGGCGCCAAGAGTTCCTTAACAGCCGCATTGATAACATCCGAATGTTTGGACCGGTTGTGCCTTTCGGTAAAACGCTCATCTTCTTCCCACTCAGGACGTCCCAATGAGCTGCATACCCGCGGCCACTGGTGTTGGTCTCCTGCTGCGATGAGGATCCAGCCGTCTTTGCAAGGATAGGCGCCGGTTGGAGCTGCACCCACGCTATCTCCTCGTTTTGGCAGCCCGCCGCCGCCGGTATAAGCGGTTATCGGAATCTCGGTATAGCTGTAGCCGGTGTCGGCCAAGCACAGGTCAAGAGATTGTCCTTCTCCTGAAAACTCCCGTTCTCGCAGTGCAGCCAAGGTGCCGATGGCGGCGTGCAGCGCGGTGGTGCGGTCGATGATGGGAACGCCGGCCCGCATGGGATCCATTCCATCTTCGCCCGTCACCATCATGATCCCCGACATTGCCTGCCCGATGGGATCATAGCCGATCTTGTCCCGGTAGGGACCGAACTGTCCGTAAGCGGAAATGTTCACCATGATGATCTTGCGATTAAGCTCACGAAGCGCATCATACCCGAAGCCCATTTTTTCGATGGTGCCGGGACGAAAATTCTGGATGAGCACATCGGAAATCTTGACAAGCTCCTTCACGATATCCTTTGCTTTGTCCTTTCGCATATCCATGCACAAGCTCTTCTTGCCACTGTTATATTGAACGAAATAGGCGCTCTGACCATTGGACCAAGGGCCGTGGGTGCGGGTTTCTTCCCCTTCCAGCCGTTCGACCTTGATAACCTCCGCCCCCAATCTGGCCAACACTTGACCGCAACGGGGACCAGCCTGATGACGACCTAGATCAAGGACCCGAATACCTTCTAGGGGCGAGCTTAGTGAAGTCATGAATTTACCTCCGGCGCTCATATCGTAGTGCTTGAGTTGGGGTTAATTCTACCCGCAAGGTTGTTCTCAAGCAAGCTAACCTACCGCACACACCTACCAAGAATCCTCGGTGCACACCCCAGTTTCTTATGCTACACTACCTAATCAGCAGCATCAGGAGGTGCTCGATGTTGGACCTTATCATTAGAGGCGGGCAGGTGGTGACACCTTGGGGGGTCGGAAACTGGGATGTGGCAGTCCAAGGTGAAAAGATCGTTGCTGTAGCTCTGGAAGGAACGCTGCCCGGCGAGGTCGGCCGGGTCTTGGATGCGACCGGGAAGGTCGTGGCGCCTGGTGGGATTGAGCCCCATGCCCACATCGCTGCACCCATCGCGGGGCAACCCGATAAGTACACAGCCCCACCTGAACAGGTGAGCAGGGCAGCTCTCTTTGGCGGCACAACCACCTTGACCGACTTTGCCATCCAAAATAGGGATGTCGATATCTTCCAAGCCATCGATGAACGGACCAGCCGGTGGGCTGGCAACTCCTACTGTGATTACTCCCACCATTGCATGTTGCTGGGGGAGGTTCCCACCCGGGTAATCGAACAGATCCCGGAAGTTGTCCAAGCCGGTTTCCCCACGTTCAAGATATTTACCACCAACATACGCCCCAGAGAGAACATTGCAGAAGGGGACGGCCGCTTGGTGGGTATGGGTCATTTGTCCGGCATAATGGACAAAGCTGCAGCCAGCGGCGGGCTGATGTTCGTCCATTCGGAAGATGACGATATCGTCCAGTACATGTATAAGAAACTTGCGGAAGAGGAACGCACCGAATGGTTCAACATCCATGAAGTGCATAACAACATGTCTGAAGATGTGTCCTTCCGCCGGGTGCTGCGGGTTGCTGAATGGACGGAAGCTGCGGTCTACTTCGTTCATGTCAGCGCCAAGGAAGGAGTGAATGCCATACGGGAAGCACGGGGGAAGGGGATGCCCGTATATGGCGAGACCCTTCATAACTACGCCAGTTTCAACGCTGAAGATTATAAGCAGCCCGACGGTATGAAGTACCACACCTACCCATCTCTGAAATCCGAAGAAGACCGGCAAGCCCTATGGGCAGGTCTGATCAAGGGCGGCATCAACAGCATGGCGACTGATGAATACTGCACCGACTTTGCCACCAAAATCGCTGGTAGAACAACCCACGATATCACCGGCGGGCATAATGGCGCGGAAACCAGGGTGGGAATCACCTACAGCGAAGGGGTTTCCAAGCAAGGCATGTCCTTGGAACGGTTCGTCGATGTAACATCAGCCAATGCGGCCAAGATCATGGGATACTACCCTCGTAAGGGAGCCATCGCTCCCGGAAGCGATGCCGACATCGTTTTGATCGATCCCAATTTCTCCAAAGCCCTTTCGATGAGCGACCTTCACATTGGCGACTACAGCATCTGGGAAGGTTGGGATGTGCAAGGATGGCCGGTAACCACCATACTGCGCGGGAAAGTGGTGGTTGAAAATGGTGAGTTCCTTGGCTCCTTGGGCGATGGCTTATTGATTCCTCGGAAAATAGGTGGAGATATTCTAAGCAGACCAGCTTGTTAGCAGACAGGAGAGCACTGATGTTCAAAAGGTTGTATTCGGGCGATGATCAACAGTCCCACCTTGAGGATTTGGACCCTGCTTTCGGTCAGATAGATGGACCGGTCCTTCAACCAGCTACGGGCGTTACCTTCCGGAAGTCCGAGCCCGGCTACTTTATCGATTTCCATCCGGCGCCACGCCGTCAGTACGTCATCACCTTGGAAGGTGAGGTGGAAATCGGCTTGGGGGATGGCACAACGCACCGGTTCGGCCCTGGCGATGTCATGCTGGCAGATGACCTGACGGGCAAAGGCCATACAACCAAGGTGGTCGGCGATGTTGCCCGGGTTTCTGTAGCAATCCCCTTGGACTGACCTGCGGGCATTGGCTGTTTTAGCGAAAGTTCCTTTGGCGGTGAGGTCGGCCGGCATCTTGGAGGCGGGACCCACTCGTCATTAGAACCGCATCTGGACCCCATTTCGTATCAAGGAGATATAGGCATGTTCTACAGAACTTACACCGGCGACGATGGTGAAACCCACTTCGAAGCTATAGATTCTCCCAAAGGCCCGGTCAACGTGGACCCCAACGGCACGATATCGATAACCCACTGGGAGCCGGGGCATTTCGTCGACCTCCATCCGGCGCCTCGCAGGCAGTTTCACATCACCTTATCGGGAACGGGTGAATTGGTATCTACCAACGGGACCCGTCAGGCATTTGGTCCTGGGGATGTGAACTTGGTGGAAGATCTGACCGGCAAGGGTCATACCACCGCCGCGATAGGTGATGAAACCAGGGTGTTTATTTCCATCCCTCTGGCGTAGTTCTTGATCTAACAGGTACAAGCAACCGGCAGCAACCGGCAAGCAAAGGACGAAATACATGGTCTTGTCAGCTATGGACGAGATGCCCAAGGCTTATGATGCGAATGAAGTCGAAGGCCGAATCTACAGCTTCTGGATGGAACGTTCCTACTTTACGCCCCAGTTAGACCCTGACAAGCAGCCCTTTGTGGTTATCATGCCTCCGCCGAACGTCACCGGTGAGCTGCACTTGGGTCATGCACTGACAGCATCTATCGAAGATGTGCTCTGCCGCTGGCACCGGATGATGGGAGATGCTACGTTGTGGCTCCCCGGCAAAGATCATGCCGGAATCGCCACCCAATGGGTGGTGGAGCAGCAGCTTGCAAGGCAGGGAACCAGCCGCCAAGAGCTTGGCAGGGAGCGGTTTGTTGAGCAGGTATGGGAGTGGGTGCACCAGTACGGCAACCGGATAGATGAACAACACAAGCGGTTGGGAGCATCTTGCGATTGGTCTCGCTTGAGCTTCACCTTGGACCCAGGACCAAGCCATGCGGTCCGCACCACCTTCGTCAACCTCTACAACAAAGGATTGATCTATCGCGGCGAGCGGATAATCAACTGGTGCCCCAGGTGCTCCACAGCACTATCGGACTTGGAAGTCGAACATGAAGAGCAGGAAGGAGCCTTCTACTTCATTCGCTATCCGATGCTTTCAGGAAACGGCCATGTGACAGTTGCAACCACCCGCCCCGAAACGATGCTCGGCGATACCGGGGTGGCGGTCCACCCGGAAGATGACCGTTACCGGGCTGCCGTGGGGCATAAGGTGAGATTGCCGATCATGGATAGGGAAATCCCCGTGGTTGCCGACGAAGCTATCGATCCCCGGTTCGGGACCGGTGCCCTCAAGGTCACGCCCGGGCATGATGTCACCGACTTCGAGATCGGCAGGCGGCATGACCTTCCGGTGATTACCATCATCGGCCAAGACGGGCGTATGGCTGAGGAAGCTGGAGAATATGCGGGGACGGAGCGGTTCCAATGCCGTACCAAGATTGTTCAGCAGCTACAGGATGAAGGCTACCTGGAGAAGGTCGAAGCTTACCGGCATTCGGTGGGCCATTGCCAACGATGCAAAACGGTGGTTGAACCCCTGATCAGCACACAATGGTTTTTGAATGTCGGGAGCTACGACGCTCCTGATTCCATTGCAGGCCGCGCATACCGGGCGGTTACCGAGGGCCGCATTCGCATCGTTCCTGAACGGTTTTCCAGCGTATACCGGAACTGGCTCGAAAACATTCGCGACTGGTGCATTAGCCGCCAGCTTTGGTGGGGCCACCGCATTCCGGTATGGTACTGTCGTTCTTGCGGTGACTGCGTGGTCTCGGTCGATGATCCAACTACGTGCGTTCATTGCGGTTCAGCAGACCTGTGGCAGGATGCCGATGTTCTGGATACATGGTTTAGCTCAGGATTATGGCCCCATTCCACCTTGGGGTGGCCTGAGGACGCCGCTGATTTTTCCTACTTCTATCCATCGGAGAACTTTGACCCAACTGCATCAGGGCACAACTCCTTCGTCATGGAAACCGGCTACGATATCCTGTTCTTCTGGGTAGCCCGGATGATCATGATGGGGTTGGAAAACACAGGGCGGGAACCTTTTCATACCGTCTTCCTCCACGGTCTGATCCGTGATACCGAGGGAGTCAAGATGAGCAAGACCAAGGGCAATGTTCTTGATCCTCTGCAGCTCATTGATGAGTTTGGCACCGATGCCCTGCGCTTTGCCCTGACCACAGGAACAGCTCCAGGCAACGATTTGCGTTTGGGAGAATCCAAGCTGGAGTCCAGCCGCAATTTTGCCAACAAGTTGTGGAATGCTTCCCGGTATGTGCTATCCAACATCAATCAGGCAGATACTGCTTCATTGGCGGGATGGCTCACATTGCATCCGACGTCGGATATGGACCGGCAGGACCGGTGGATACTCGACCGTCTCGGCATCCTCACCGGTTCGGTGAATAAGTCCTTGGAAGAATATGAGCTGGGTGAAGCTCAGCGGGCGATTTACGAGTTCCTCTGGGGGGACTATTGCGATTGGTACATTGAGATGGCCAAGGTCCGCATCCGGGCAGGGGATGCATCTCCCCTGAAGGCGCTGGCCCATGTTCTTGAGAAGACCCTCAGGCTGCTTCATCCATTCATGCCCTTCATTACCGAGGATATCTGGCAGAACTTGGTCCGCCGGCTCCCCGAGAGGGACGGTCTTCCCGAGGCGATCATGATCGCCTCATACCCGACCTTCCATGGCGCCGAGGTAGATGCCGTTGCCACCGATGAGATGCAGAATATCCTTCAAGCTGTACGAGCCATACGAAATGCCCGCGCACAGCTTCATATAGCTCCTGGACAAAAACTCCCTGTGGTCTTGGTTGCCGGATCCATGGCTGGAGCTGTGGAAGATGAAGCTGAGGTAATCAAAGCCTTGGCCAAGGTGGAGCCGTTGACGATTTCTTCCGACTCTGATGGTCGCTCAGCGTCAGCCGATCAGGTGATGACCATGGTGGTCGGCCCGATGGTGATAAAGGTGCCGTTGGCTGGGCTTATAGATATTTCATCAGAGCGGGGCCGATTGGAAGGCGAGCTCAAAGAAACCCGTGAAGCTTTGGACCGCGTACGGAAGCTGTTGTCCGACCAGAGCTTCAGTAGCAGGGCACCCGAAGATGTGGTGGAGCGGGAACAGGGACGGGCTCAGTCCATGCAGGAGCGCCAAGAGCGGCTGCAACAGGTCTTGGCTCAACTGCCTGTGTAGTCTGGCTTCCGGTAGCTTTGGTATCAGGCGCCCAGGAAGGTGTCTGAGGGTCGGAGCTTGTGAATCCTTTCCAAGCCCTTCTTGGTGTCGCTGGCCACCCTCGCCGGGTCCCAGATTCGCACCCGGCGCTTGAATAGCCAGTAGGTAAATTCTTTGAGATCGCTCAGTGAGTGGGCGCCCTTCTGGCTCCTGTTGGTTTCCTTCACGAACTCTATGAATAAGCTGGTCCGAGTTCTTTCATATAATCGAACGAACACCTCTTCGACCAGTTCTTCGTTGTCGGAGTATCCGCGGGCACAATGCTGTTTGCGTACCTCTTCTTCCACCTTGAGCTGCAGGGCTTCTTCCACCACAACGCCGTACCAGTAGTTCAAGAACGCCTGATGTTTAGCATCGCCGATGAGGGATTTGAACTTTTCTGCGGTGAGGGTTTTGGGTAGTTTTCCTTGGAAGAGGAGCTTTTCTTTTTCGGCCGCGGGTATTGCTCCATCCAGCTCGTTGCATAGCCTTTCAGCTAGCACCAGCCAATCGAATGCTTCTCCTTGTAACAGATAGCTGTAGCTGCGTCCTTTATGGTCTTCTTCAGCTAGGGTCCACATACCGATTGCTTCCAGAAGCGCTTCGCACCAATCGCGCCCCGTTTCCAACTGGCGCTTCAGATGGGCGACAGTAGGAATTTCCATCTTCGAAAGGTTCGAAGGTGGCGACTGCACCTCATGCGGGTCCTTCGATTTGGTTGGTCGTTTTGTTTTCATAAGTAAATCCAGGAGCTACAGGCGGGCGTAATGAATCGATATGCGGTGTGGCTTTGGGGTTCGTATGTAGCCCAGGAACTCCTCTGCCGGAAGGGTGTTCAGGATGTGTTTGGGTTCACACCAACCGCGTCGAGCCGAAGCTACCCCGAAACGCATCTTGTCCAGGTGAGTGTGGGAATGGGAATCGGTGCTTATAACCAAGGGGACTCCCAACTGTTGTGCCCTCATGATATGTGTGTCTTTAAGGTCCAGCCGTTCGGGCGCTGAGTTGATCTCCATTGCTGTGCCCGTTTCCAGAGCTGCTTTGAATAATGCTTCCATATCGACCTCCGCGGCTTCGCGGCTGCCCAGCAACCGCCCGGTGGGATGACCGATGATGGTCACATGAGGGTTATTCATAGCTGCTATGATCCGTGCCGTCATGTGCTCCGAATCTTGCCCCAAGGATGAATGGACCGATGCAACGACGATGTCCAGCTCGGCCAACAGATGGTCGGGATAGTCAAGGGAGCCGTCGGACCGGATGTCTACCTCAGACCCATGCAGGACTTTGATGTCCGTCCGTTCCTTCATGGAACGGAGTATGGTCATCTGCTCCAGAAGCCTTTCATTGGAAAGGCCGTTGGCGATGCCCCGGCCCGATGAATGGTTGGTGATAGCAACGTACTGATGACCAAGGTCAGCCGCCGCAGCTATCATTTCATGAATAGGATCGCGGCCATCGCTCCATTCGGTATGTACGTGCAGGTCGCCTTTGATGTCCGATGTTTCCACAAGGGCAGGAAGCGTGCCTTCCTTGGCAAGGTCGATCTCCCGCAGCCCCTCTCGTATTTCAGGAGGGATGAAGTCCAGCCCCAGCCGCTCGTAGAAGCTGGCTTCATCAGCATACTTCTCCAAAGTGTTCTGCTGCAGGTCGGTGATACCGTATTCATTCAGAGATAGTCCCTGTTGATTCGCATAGTCCCGCAGGCGGATGTTGTGCTGTTGGCTGCCTGTAAAGTATTGAAGCATAGCTCCGAAGGATTCAGGTTCTACAACGCGCATATCGATCTGGATGCCTGGGTCCACAAACACGCTGGATTTCTTAAGGCCGTGCACCAGAACTTCCCGCACCACGGGCAAGCCTACCAAGGTATCCATAACATGGGCAGGATCGTCGGCGGTGCACATGATGTCTACGTCGCCGATGGTCTCTTTCCAGCGTCGGAGGCTGCCAACTGCCTGCATGGAGCCTATGCCAGGACATAGGAGTTTGTCTCATAGACCGGTGGGCGGGTTGAGTAACACAGGTGTGGGAGCGATGCGCCTCAACAGAGGTTGGCCCGTCCAGTTGCACCGGCCACTTGTCGGCCCCCAGAAAGGTCGTCTACTCTCTTAGTTCCATGGCGCCTTGACCCAGTCCCAAGGCGCTTGGCCGCTGCGCCATAGCTTGAGCAAGTTATGGGTCGTCCCTGCCAGCGACCACTCACTCTGTGCAGCGCCCAACCCCCGTCTCATAAACCGTCGGAACCCCTGGCCTTCCTTGACCTGTCCGAACACCGGCTCCACCAGTACACCCCGCTTCTTGTACAGAGCTCGGCCTCGCTTTGTCAGCAGCTTGCGCTCCATCCTGTCCCTCGGGCTCAGTCCTTTTGGTATACGCCCTCGGGGACACCCCTTCTCCCATAGCAGCTTCCGCTGTTTCCAATCCTTGGTGGTGGCAATAAGAAGCTCAGGCATCTCTGGCCAGGGGCAAGCCCTGATGTTGGCCTCACTCCAGTACCCGGCATCGGCCAAGCCCGCTTTGGGCCGGTCCTCTATGCCGGCTGCTTCCAGAGTATGCGCCATGGTTTGGAGCATCGGCTCCAGTTGCTGCACATCGTTGGCCTCTTGGGTCACTCCAACGGCTACTATGATCTGCTCCTCGCTCACCACCGCCTGGGCATTGTAGCCCTGCACGTACCCTTGCCTGGTCTTCATGATACGACTGTCCGGGTCGGTGGTATTAGCCTTCGCCCCTTCGGTAGGAAGTGGTTCTACCACCTTGGGCTTTCGCCCTCGCTTCTTTTTGCCTGTGACATCTTCTTCTGCCCGCCGTCGCTCCACGTGCTCTTGGACAGCCTTGGCTCCTGCTTCAGCCTCCCGCTGCAGACGTTCCTTGGCTTCCTTCAGGCGCTTGAGCCGCTCCGTCCGTCCCCCTAGCCCTTCCGGTAGCTCATCCCCTCGCCGGTCGGGACCATAATGGGCATCCTCTTCAGCATCCGTTGCCTTGGCCTCTGCCAACATGCGCCGCACTTCTTCTTCAATGGCCTGGTGGCTCCGGTTGGTGGCCAGGGCCGCGTTGGCTGCCACCTTCGTCCCATCAAGAGCCACTACCCCCAACTTCACCAGACCCGCTTCATGGCATAACCTCAGTACCTCTACAAAGAGCTCCTCGAACGCCTCCTCGCGCTCCGCCCTAAAGCGACAGATGGTACGGAAGTCTGGCTGCCGGTTGGCCGCCACCACCCGGAATCCTACATCTTCCTCCAGAGCACGGGCTATGCGCCTGGAACTGCGTACACCCAGGCAGTAGCCGTACAACAGGATGGCCACCATCATCCCCGGATCGTAGGCCGCTGCACCCCATCCATCACTTCGATAGACTGCATAGAACTCCCTCAGATCCATCTGGCCTACTGCATCTACAATGAACCAAGCCAAGTGACCCTCACTCAGCCAATCCCTCATGGACGGCGGCATCAAGTAGCTCTGGTCTCGCTCGCAACTCAGAAGGTTATAAGCCATAGTGTCCTACCTGCCTGATGTTTCTATGAGCTTACTGCTTCGCCAACCCCGCAGGAAGGGGGTTTATGGGACACGCTCATAGGGACCTGAGATTCGCAATGATCTCTTCGGCCACCGGCATAGCTTGGCCCAAGGGTGTGCGCTGGTCTTTGGTCCTGTAAGATCGGATGTGGCGGAGTATGGTGTCCGCGCTTTTTTCACCCATCCGGGGCAGTGCGGCCAGCGATCCATCCAAGGCGGCTTCTTCCACCCTTTGCAGCGTGGCGACACCCAGTTCTTTGGCGATCATCGAAGCGGTTTTGGGTCCGATGCCCGGTACGTTCATCAGCGTGAGCACGCCGTCGGGAAGCTCGGCCTTCAGCTTTTCGAAAGCTTGCACCTCATTGGTGTCGATCAGCTCCTTGATCTTCTTGCTGATAGCATCGCCGATGCCTGGGATGGCCTTCAGGTCCATCCCGTCATCCAATGCTTGGGTCAAGGGGAAAGCAAGCTGGTCTATGGTGCGGGCTGCCCTTTGGTACGCCCGGATCTTGAATATCGCATCCCCCTTGACCTCCAGAAGGGCGGCCATATCCTCAAACATTCGGGCTATCTCTTCGTTGCTGGTGGGCATATCAGTCAGCTCTTAAGGGGCAGTTGGGACTCCCTTCATCCGTTGGCTCCATGGCACCGCTTGAACTTTTTGTTGCTCCCGCAGGGACAAGGATCGTTGCGCCCCACCTTGCGCGCGCCGACAGCAGCAGTTTCTTTCTGACGATCTGATACAGCTTTCATAGGACTTGCTTTGATGGAACCATTGGTATGCTTCTGAGCTGGACCGGAGGAGATGGATGCGTAGTTGATGCTGTGCACCACATCGTGTTCAATCTTCTTGAGCAGTTCTTGAAACATCCTGCTGCCTTCTGTCTTGTACGCCACCAAGGGTTCTCTTTGTCCGAAAGCGTGGAGCCCGATCCCCTGCCGGAGGTTGTCCATAGCTGTCAGGTGGCCGACCCAGTGGGTATCTATGGAGCGAAGCATGAGCAGTCGCTCCATGGTCCGCATCGTATCGGGCCCCATGGCTTCTTTGCGATCTTCGTAGGTGCGCTGGGCATGGTCCAGAAGCTTTTCTTCAATTTCCGGTTGCCGGAATCGGGATATTTTCTCTTCGGTGTCCAAGTCGGCGGGCAGCGGGAATATCAACCGTAATTCTTCGAGTAAGACCGGAATGTCCCAATCATCCTGCTCTTTGCCAGGCAGATGGTAGCTTACTAAGTCTCGAATCTCCTGCCGTACCATGGATAAGATGGTCTGATCAAGGTCGTCGTTTGTGAGGGCATCACGACGCTTGGCGTAGATGATCTGACGTTGGTTGTTCAAGACATCATCATAGTCCAGAAGGTGTTTCCGGGTTTCAAAGTGATGACCTTCGACCTTTACCTGCGCTCCTTCCAGAGATTTGGTAACCATGCGGTTTTCCAAGGGCGTGTCGTCTCCCAGCCCGACCAGACCCATCAGTCCTTTGATTCGCTCCCCGCCAAACCTGCGCATAAGATCATCTTCCAAGGAGCCGTAGAAGCGGGTGCTTCCCGGGTCTCCTTGGCGTCCCGAACGACCCCTAAGCTGGTTATCGATTCGCCGGGATTCATGGTGTTCGGTTCCGATAACCTGAAGCCCCCCCATCGCAACAACTTGATCGTGGTCATGCGGCCACTGTTCATCGCTTATATCCAAGCTGCCCGGGTTGCCGCCCAAAACGACATCGGTCCCCCGCCCTGCCATGTTGGTTGCGACGGTCACGGATCCGGGACGGCCGGCTTGAGCAATGATTTGGGCTTCCTGTTCATGTTGTTTGGCGTTCAGCACGTTGTGGGGCACGCTTGAGCGTCGAAGCATGTCGCTGAGCTTCTCGGACTTTTCGATAGAGGTGGTGCCCACCAACACCGGCCGGCCCGTTTCATGGTGTTCTTTGATCTCTTGGGTTACCGCACTCCACTTGCCTTCTTCGGTTTTGAAGATTAGGTCGGGATGGTCGGCCCGTACCATGGGACTGTTTGTTGGGATGATCACCACGTCGATGTGGTAAATCTTGTAGAACTCTTCACCTTCGGTCAGGGCGGTACCGGTCATCCCTGCCAGCTTTTCGTAGATTCGGAAGTAGTTCTGGAGGGTGATGGTCGCATAGGTGATGCTTTCCCGTTGAATCTTCACCCCTTCTTTAGCTTCCACAGCTTGGTGAAGGCCGTCGGACCAGCGGCGCCCGAACTGGAGCCTGCCGGTAAACTCATCGACTATCACCACCTCGCCATCCCTCACCACATAATCTTTGTCCTTCTTCCGCATGATCTGGGCGGTGAGGGCATTTTCCACGTAGTGGACCAGGTGGTAATTCTGCGCATCGTAGAGGTTGCCCACGTTGGCCCAACGTTCCATGTTGGCAATGCCGGAAGTGGTCAGGGTGATGGACTGGGTCCTGTCGTCGATGGTGTAATCTTCTTCTGTGAGCCGGGGCGCCAGCTTGGCAAAGGTGTAATACAGCTGGACTGGTTCCTCTGCAGGTCCGCTGATTATCAGCGGAGTCCTAGCTTCGTCGATGAGGATGTTATCCACCTCGTCGACGATAGCATATTGATGGTTCCTCTGAACGATCCGGCCCGGGTCTACAACCATGTTGTCACGAAGGTAGTCGAAGCCAAATTCGTTGTTGGTCCCGTATGTCACATCGGCTCGGTAGGCTTCTGGACGGGATGTGTGAGTCAGGTACTTCAGGGAAGGGTCCGACCCTTCATAGGTGGGATCAAACAGGTAGGCTGATTCATGTTGAAGGCAAGCTACTTTCAGACCCATCAGATGATAGATCGGACCCATCCACGAACAATCTCTCTTGGCTAGGTAGTCGTTTACGGTCACCAAGTGGACGCCGAGACCCGTGAGAGCATTTAGATATACGGGCAGTGTGGCAACCAAGGTTTTGCCTTCTCCCGTTTTTATCTCGGCGATCTTGCCTTGGTGTAGAACGATGCCCCCCATAAGCTGGACATCATAGTGCCTCTGGCCCAAGGTGCGCTTGGATGCTTCTCGCACCGCAGCAAAAGCTTCGGGGAGAAGGTCTTCCAGGTCTTCGCCGTCTTCGAGGCGCTTTCTGAATTCTACGGTTTTCTGCCCAAGCTGCTCGTTGCTCAACCCCTCTAGCTCAGGTTCGTACCCGTTGATCTCTGCAACTATGGGGGTGAGCTTCTTGGTGGTGCGATCTGTAGAATCACCCAGTATCTTGGATATTAGACTAACCATATTGGAGGTTTACCTTTACTCGAACATCTCACCGATGGAGAGTCCTTCATGAATTCGCCGGATAGCTTCGCCCAGCAAGGGCGCCACTGAAAGTACGGTTATCTTCCCCATCTCCATATCTTCGGATACAGGAATGGTGTCGGTGACGACCAGCTCTTCCATGGGGCTGGACAAGATGCGATTGCAAGCTTCACCAGACAAGACCGGGTGGGTTACGCATGAATAGACCTTGGTTACTCCGAGGTCTTTGAGGGCATTCACCGCGGTGATCAAAGAACCCGCCGTATCGACCTCATCATCGAAGGTGAGGGCGATCTTACCTTTGACGTCGCCGATCACGTTCAGCATTTCGGCATGATCATCGTTCCCGGTCCGGCGTTTTTCGATGATTGCCAAGGGTGCATGAAGCCGCTCAGCCATATCGCGGGCCCGTTTGCTGATTCCGATGTCAGTAGCTACGATCACTAGGTTTTCCAATGCCTTATCTTGGAAGTAACGCGCCAATATGGTTAAAGCTGTCAGCTCATCCACCGGGATGTTGAAGAATGCTTGAATCTGCCCGGCATGAAGGTCGACTGTAAGCAGGCGGTCTGCACCAGCGGCAGTCAGCAGGTCGGCAACCAAGCGAGCGGTGATGGGCACCCTTGGCTGGTCCTTCTTGTCGGTGCGCCCGTATCCGTAATATGGAACAACGGCAGTGACCCGACCCGCCGACGCTCGTTTGGCAGCATCGATCATAATCAGGAGTTCCATCAGGTGATCATTCACCGGATAGCAGGTAGGTTGGACGATGAATACATCCCGCTGCCGAATGTTTTCCAAGATGCGAACGAAGGTATTGTCGTTGCTAAACTTAAAAACCTCGGCTTCCCCCAAGGGAATTTGAAGGTAGTCGCACACCGATTGTGCGAGGTGACGGTGAGCATTACCGCTAAAAACCTTCAACTCATCAAAGGGGCCCATTTTCTCCCTCCGCAGGTGCACTTCCTTGGTCAGACCTGCCGAACAAAGCAGTCATCAGACCGCCAACAAAACCGGGCGCTTGTCCATTCTAGGAGCTTTCGGATTATATCACAGCTACAATCTGCATCGAAAGCCCATGCTTTTCCGGTAACCGCCCAGACTTGGTGGGAAATGCAGGTAATCGCCCTCCCCTTGCCGTCATACTGCGGGGCGTACCTTCAGAACAGAGCGTTGATGTGTTGCCGTAGACACAGCACGATTCCTATCCATAATTACGTCAACAGTAGGCGCACATTGCCGTTGTCCGCTGTCATGCACTAAAATCATGGTCGTTGGGCATAGCAGCGCTCCTGCAGGATGAAACCTGCTTGGGTCTCATCAATCAATGTGCCAACGTGGCAACGTGGCAATGTGCCAACGTGGCAATGCGGGCAATCAGCTGTGGGCGGGTGCTGGCAAAGGAGATTCATCATGGGAACCGAGGAGCTTGAGCTTCCTGCCGGTCTGTTGAACAATAGGTGCGTCCCGGACAGTCTTGGCTTCGAGACCACCGATGAGGTGGCCCCATTGGAGGGGATGATCGGGCAAGAGCGGGCAGTAAGCGCACTTGAGCTTGCGCTGAATATACAAGATTCCGGCTTCAATCTTTTCATATCCGGGCTACCTGGGACCGGCAGAAACACGGCCCTGAAGTCGCATGTGGGAAAGGTGGCAGCCCAGAAACCATCGCCTCCTGACTGGGGCTATGTCCACAACTTCCAGGACCCTTCACAGCCTGTGGCGATCAGTTTGCCCTGCGGCTGGATGCATTTACTGGCTGCCGACATGGACGAGCTGGTCGATACTGTCCGTCGGGATGTTGCCCGAGCTTTCGAAAGCGATGAATACGCGCGACGTTTGGAAACGGCGGTCCAAGGCTTGGAGGCCAGACGCCAAGAACTGACATCCGCCATGGAGATGACAGCCGCCGAGGCCGGTTTTATTCTGAGGTCCACTCCCAGCGGCATCACGCCGGTTCCCGCGCAGGATGGGGAACCCCTATCCCAAGAAGAGTTCGACGCCCTGCCTGAGAGAGAACGCGAAGGGGTACGACAAAGGGCCGACCAGCTACAACACTCCATCAACCGCACCATGACCGACATCAGGAGATTGGGCAAGTCAGCTGCAGAAGAAGGACAGGAAGTGGACAAAGAGATAGTTCGGTTCAACCTGACGCCTGTGATTGCCGAACTGCAAGAGAAGTACGGAGCATTCCCCGAGGTCATCGCTTACTTGGACCTAGTTGAAGCGGATGTGGTGGAACACCACGACCACCTCAAGCCAAAGGCCCCCGATTCGACGCAATTGGCGCAGCAGACCGTGGGCGAAGATGCCTTCGTGCGCTACAGGGTCAACGACCTGGTGGATAACACAACCTGCGGATGTGCTCCCATAGTGGTCGAGCATAACCCCACCTACTACAACCTGTTTGGCCGGATAGACTACCGGGCGCGCATGGGGATGTTGAGCACAGACCACACGATGATCAAGTGTGGAGCGATTCATGAAGCCAATGGCGGCTACCTTATCTTGCAAGCCCGCGACCTGCTGGAGAATGCATTATCTTGGCAGACTCTCAAGAGGACGCTTCAGTGCAGGGAGATACGCATTGAGAACATAGGGGAGCAGCAGAACCCCCAGCCTTCATCGACCCTTCGTCCAAAACCGGTCCCCTTGGACGCAAAGATCATCCTCGTGGGGACTCCGGACATACTGCGGTTTCTGCAATCGGGCGACGAAGACTTTCGCCGATATTTTAGGGTGAACGCCGAATTCGACACTGTTATGGACCGCACATCCGACAACGTGGCCATGTACGCTGCTTTTGTGGCGGCCCGCCGCCGTGATGGAGATATGAAGCAGTTCCACAAAACGGCAGTTGCCCGGATAATCGAACATTCCAGCCGATTGGCCGAACACCAAGAGAAACTCACCACACGGTTCATAGATGTGTCCGACATCATTACGGAGGCCAACTACTGGGCGAACTCTGAGGAAGCCAGCATCGTAAAAGCTGAACATGTCAAGAAGGCTGTCGACCAGCGCTGGTACCGTTCGAGCTTGAGGGAGAACCGGCTCCAACAGCTGATCAAGGACGACGCCATTCGTATCTCCACTGAAGGAGAAATGATAGGGCAGGTCAACGGTCTCGTAGTTTTGGGCCACGGAAACACCGCTTTCGGGAAGGCCAATCGCATCACCGCCAAGGTTTCCTTGGGCCGGGGCCATCTGCTGGATGTCGAACGTGAGACCAGGCTGGGCGGGAAAATCCACCACAAGGGTTTCATGATCCTCACAGGCTACCTGCGGGGCAAGTATGGATATGACAAACATCTGCCCCTGAATGCCAGTATCAGCTTCGAGCAAAACTATAGCGAGATCGATGGCGACAGCGCATCATCCACGGAGCTGTACGCCCTGTTATCTGCCATCTCCGACCTACCCATTTCCCAAGGCATTGGCGTAACCGGGTCGGTGAACCAGAATGGAGATATCCAAGCCATTGGAGGAATAACCCAGAAGATCGAGGGGTTCTTTGACATCTGCAAAGCGAAGGGGTTGAGCGGTCGACAAGGTGTGCTCATGCCGCAAGACAACCTCAAGAATCTGGCGCTCAACGATGAGGTGATAGCGGCGGTTGAAGGTGGGCTTTTTCATATCTACGCAGTATCGACGGTCAATGAAGGAATTGGAATCCTCACCGGTGTTCGGGCGGGTGACCGACAGGAAAAGGGCGGCTACCCAGAAGGAACGGTACATTACGAGGTGGAACGGCGACTAAAGGAAATGGCGCAGACGTCCAGAAAGTCTTCTGGGACCAACAGTGCGGAAGGAAACCAAGAGGACATCTCCGCCGCGCAATAGCCCGCAATCTACGGACATAGCACGCCGGACTCGGTGCTCACCGGTAAGCTTGGGGGCAGGACTGGGCTGATGCGGCGCCAAGAATAGACGCACCCTGATGCCTGATGTTTGGAGAAAGTTACGCAGCATCAGCTCATGAGTCTTTCTTGATTGTGAGCGGAGAGCGAAGGTCCTGGACCAAGATGAGCTACTCTGTGGAAAATACCGGAGCCGTACCTGTGTCGTCATAGTCCGGTTCGTCGTCGTCCAACTCTTCCAGAATCTCCGGGGACGGCTCAGTGGGCATCTCCAGTGGCAGTGCGATGATCATCTCCGTGAACTCGCCGGGCTCGGTTTCCACCCGGATGGCTCCGCCATGTTGACGCACAATGTCGCTGGACATGGCAAGGCCCAAGCCCGTGCCTTCGCCGGTGGGTTTTGTGGTGAAGAACGGGTTGAACATCTTCTCCACCACTTCCGGGGGCATCCCATTCCCGTTATCTCTGATGCGAATCTCCATCGCGTCCTCTGACCGCTTGGTAGCAAGCAACACCGTCGGGTAGTAGGGTTGTGCGCCTTTGCCTGCTTCGGCGATGCTGCGCCGCTTCTCGTCTGTTGCGTAGCAGGCGTTGCCCACCATGTTCAAGAATACCCGACCCATGTCTTGCGGAATGACGCTTAGTTCACCCATTTCAGGGTCGAAGTCATGACTCAGATCGAGCTGGAAGTCCGGGTCGGTTGCCCGCGCACTGTGATAGGCGAGCCGGGCGTACTCGTCAACCAAGGAATTGATGTCGATGACCTGCCTTTCAGCAGATCCCCTGCCCATCATGAGCATGTCGTGGACGATGCGGTTGGCGCGTTCGGTGTGAGTTCCGATGCGTTCCAGATTGCCGGATATGTCAGCCGAGATCTCCTGGATGAGGTCTCGTTGGTCCTCGGGTACTTTGTCTCCGCTTTCGTTTATGACATCCTGTAGCTCGGAGAGCAGTTCATTTGAAACCTCGGAGAAGTTCTTCACGAAGTTCAGAGGGTTCCTGATCTCGTGGGCTACTCCGGCAGTAAGCTCACCCAGCGCTGCCAGCTTCTCGCGCATCACAATCTGGTCTTGGGCCCGTTCCAGGTCGCCCAAGGTGCTCTCCAGTTGTTCGTTCTTTCCTTGCAGCTGCTGTGCCAACTCCTCAACCAAGTTCAGCCGCTGCACCTCAAGGGCATGGCGACGGAACACTTCCAGAGCTGCGGCCATATCCGCCACCTCGTCTCGCCCGACGATCTGGACCTGGGCTTCCAGGTCGCCGCTGGCCATCCGGCGCATCCAATCCGACAGCATTTGCAGACGGCGCAGCAGAACACGCCCTACGAAGAGCCACGCGATCAGCAGGGCGCCGCCGATGGTCAGTGCGCTGATCGACAGCAGGAGAGTGCGACCGGTCAGGGTCGCCTGCGTCGCAGCTCGTGTTGCCTCTTGGGCATTGGCGTTGGCTGCACTCACCAAGCTGTCCACAGCTCCAACGAGCTGGACGGATATATCACGATTGTTGGTCAGCAGGTCGCGTTGGCTCGCAGCCAACCTGAGCTCTTTATTGAGTATATAAAATATGCCCTCTTCCCCGGTGCTCAATTGGATCAGCCTGAGCAAGAGGGGGGCGACTTGACGGCGCAGGGGTGATTCTTCCAAGGCAGCCAAGCTCCGCTCGATGCGGCCGGACGAGGACTCGAAACGCTCCAGCAACGGTTCAAGCAGGGGAGCCTCCGAAACGCTGAAAGCACTTTCCACGAGGTGTCCGGCGATGCTGGCATCCGCCTGCAGGTCCGCCAAATGGCGGTATCGACTGAGTTCGTTCTCTGAGAAGTGCTCAGACCGACTGGCCGGGGGTTCGCCCGCTGAACTGTAGCCCGTCGTAATAAAAAAGAGCTGGTCGTCGACAGCTGGAACCAGGACGTCATCCAGGACAGCTCGCAACTGGCGAAGCTCCGTTCGCAGAGCCCCGGAACGCTCGGCCAGCGTGAATATCTCAGACCTTTCTTTTTCTATGGCGCGCACGTTCAGGATAAGGGTGTTGACATTGCCTTGAACGATGTCGAAGGTCCGGTCGTTTTCACCCTGTTGGCCCAAGACAGCCAATGCTTCTTCAATGGCCTCGTGAGCTTCGGTAATGCTGGAGGATACTTGGGCAAGCTCTTCGGGAGTTGCAGCAGTTGTAAGGCGGGGGGCCGCAACAACCAGTGAGCCGCCTTCTTGGGCAACTCCGAAAGCTGCCACCAACGCTGGGACGCTGTTCTCGTTGACCCGGGCCTGAGCTTCGCCCACGCGGTTGAAAGAGAACCAGCCCACCAAGCTGGCGGCCACGGTCAGGGCAACAGCCCCTCCAATGGCCACATAGAGCTGGGTAGAGATGCGGTAGCGGCGTTCCAGCAGGGCCTTTAGGCGGGCTTTCATGGCGTTTCATCTCGGAGGCTGTTAACCGGATGGTACTCGCCGTTGGAACCGATCATGGTCAGGAAGACCGCGTCCGAGCCTTGGTTGTCGTCGTCCCCGTATTGGAGCTCGAACCCATCTATATCGACGACTTCGGCGCTTCGAAGGCTGTTCAAGAAACATGTTCGGTCAACGTGTTGGCCGCAGCCTTGAAGCCCGGCAATAGCCAGGCGGCCTGCCAAATAGCCTTCAAAGGAGACGAAGCCGGGAACGGCATCGGGGGAGTATTCTGCAAGGGCCTCGAGGTAGGTGGCTGCGACTGGAAGCGAGTTGTCGGTCGGGAAGGGCACAACCTGGGTGACGTAGACGCCCGTACCGTTGGGGCCGAGCTCCTCTGCCAGGGCGTTGCTGCCTACGAAGGAAACCGTCATGAATACCGGGTCCAGCCCGGTGTGCCGTCCCCAAGCAATCAGTTCCGCGACCGGTTTGTAGGCCCCGATCATTATCACAGCCTCCGGCTCGCCCAGTTGTATGTCCAGCAGTGCGGTTTTCACAGCTGTTGTGTTGCGCGGGTACAACCCGATGGATACCGGTTGCAAGCTTCGTCGATCAAGGGCGCGCCTGACCCCTTGGTAGCCGGCGCGCCCGAAAGAATCGTCCTGGTACATTACAGCTATGCGGTCTATGCCCAGATCTTGGGTGAGTCGGGCGACCATCTCCTCGGTCTCCTGATAGTAGGAGGACCGCAGGTTGAGTATATTGGCCCACTCTGGGTCGCGCAAGAATTCTGCCCCGGTGAAAGGGGCGATGTAGGGGACGGCAGCTTCGGCAGCCACAGGAGCGGCTGAACGCGATGTTGGTGTGCCCACAGCTCCGATCAACGCGAACACTTCCTGTTCATTGATCAGGTACAAGGTGTTGGCTATGGCAGCTTCGGGTTCATAAGCGTCGTCGGTGGTATGGAGTTCCAGGGTCCGCCCGTAAACGCCTCCGCTCTGGTTGACCTGATGGAATGCTGCTTCGATACCCAGCTGCATGTTCCTGCCCAACTCGAAAGCGGGACCTGTCAAAGCGGCGGACTGACCAAACAGGATGCTCTGGTCTGTGACGCCGGGCACCGAGGCGGTAACGCCGTTTTGCGTACCGAGGGGATCGGTGGTGGCCTGAGCAGTGGGCTGCTGGGTGGTCTCCGGGTCATTGCAAGCGAGTCCAGCGGAAAGGCTGAGGACAGCCAAAAAAACCAGGGCTGTGATGAGCAGCAGGAACGAAGGCGCCGAGGTACGGATCAAGGAAAGAAAACCCCCTTTCGCAAAGGGTTTCTAATTTCTGAGGGCCACCAAAGTGAGGTGGTTCTTATCGTCTTCCCGCTGGTAATCGGTCTGGTCCATCATTGTACGGGCAAGGTGGATGCCGAGGCCGCCGACGGGGCGGCTTTCGATGGGCGCAGACACATCGGGCTCAGGGGCATCGTTGAAGGGGTTGAAGGGTTTACCGCCGTCAATGATCTCGATGGTCAGGGATGCGGACTCGGAGGTAAGGGTCACGTCAATTTGATGTGAGCCGCCATCGAAGCCGTAATCTATGATGTTGAGGACCAGTTCTTCGATGACCAGGTTTGCCCGGAAGGTGAGGTCGGCTGCCCAGCCCTCTTGTTCAGCCATATCCTCCACGGCGGCGGCAATGCGCTGCAGTTCACCGGGGTTGTTTTCCACTTTCAGAGATAGCTTGGCGCTCAAGATTCGAACTCGCCGCGGCAGAGGCAGAGGCAGGTGATGTCGTCGGATTGGGGGGCATCGCCCACGAAGTCAGTTACAGCTTGGAAGATGGCGGCGTTGGCATCCTGGCCGTTTTTGGGGGCCCCGGCTGCGAATATTTTTAGGAGGCGGTCATTTCCAAACTCTTCGTCCCCGTGGTTCATGGCTTCGGTGACTCCGTCTGTGTAGAGGACGATGGCATCGCCGGAAGAGAGGGTGACCTTGCCCTCTTGGTATTCAAGACAGGGCACCAGACCGAGGGCGATGCCGTCGGTGGTGGGCAGGAGTTCCGAGCTTCCGTCGGGGCTCACCATGAGGGGGGAGTTGTGGCCGCCGCTGGCGTAGGTAAGGGACCCTGTGGCGGGATTATATTCTGCGTAGAGAATGGTGACAAACATAGCGGCATCATTATCTTGGGTGAGGAGATCATTGACCTCGCGGAGCACCTCGCCCGGAGAGTTGCTGCCGATAGCCGCACCCTTGAGGAGGGTGCGGGTGGACATCATGAAGAGGGCGGCGGGGACACCCTTGCCTGAAACATCTGCGACAGCCAGACCGATCTGGCCGTTATTAAGGCGCATGATGTCGTAGAAGTCGCCCCCGACACTGAGTGCCGGTTCCATGTTGCCGAAGATATGGTAGTCGGGACTTTTGGGGAACTGGGTGGGCAGGATGGACTGTTGCATACTGCTGGCGACTTCCAGTTCGTTCTGGAGAGCAACCAGCTTATCCCTGGAGGAAAGAGCTTCGCGCCACTCGGCTATGTTGCTGAGTGTGCGTTCGATGGTGACCTCCAAGTCTTCGAAGTCGATGGGTTTGGTGACGAAGTCGAAAGCTCCGCGGTTCATGGCGGTGCGGATGTTCTTCATATCCCCGTATGCGGAGATAATCACTGCACGCAGTTCTGGATCGACGTTGGGGATCTGTTCGAGGAGGGTAAGGCCATCCATACGGGGCATGTTGATATCGGAGAGGACCATGTCGATTCCCGGATCTTCGTGAAGCTTGTCCAGTGCTTCAAAGCCGTTTTGGGCGAAGACGAAGGTGTACCGGCCGGACCGGATATGGCGGCGCATGCGCTGGAGCATGAGCGGTTCTACATCCGGCTCATCATCCACCACCAGAATTTTGCGGGGTCTCGGTGTTGCCATGCCCTGATTAGAGGCTCCGGTCACCATTTAGCTGACTGAAGAAAGCGCATCGGATTGGGCGCTATGAAGGGAGATGATCTTGTCAAAGCCGCTGATCTGAAACACTTCGTTGATAGAATCTGAGAGGGAGCAGACAGCGAACTTACCGGACTTGCCCTGCATCTGTCTGGCGATGAGCAGGATGACCCTGAGGCCGGCGCTGCTGATGTAGGAGAGGTCTTCTAGGTCCAAGACCAAGGCGGTGACATCATCGGTCAAGAGGGATTCCAAGGCAGTTTGGAACTCACGAGCATTGCTGCCGTCGACGCGGCCGCCGGTCTTTGCGACCAAGGCTCCGGCTTTCTGCTCGCCCTGCACCTTCAGGTTTTTGATGTTGACAATGGTCCGGGCTGCTTCACCTTGTTGACCTGTAGTTTCCATAGAGGCCTGCTCCTTTATGATGGCAATGCTGAATTCAGTTTGACAGGCGACGCCAGCATCTGCGGGGGTCATCCAGCCCCGCATCCCTTGCAGGTGCGCCGGACCCCGATTCTCGGTGCTCTCGCCTATAGTAGCGCCCAATCTGAATGACCGGGACCAAGCTAGCGCACATTATAACATATAGTGATGATGATAGCCCATCTCCCGCCTAGTGATGATGATAGCGTATCTCCCGACCCGTGATGATGATAGCGTATCGCTCGACCCTTATGTAGCGGACCCGATTTGGCGAACAATGCAGGCGATCCTCCCCCCTGTTGTAGCCCTGAGCAGCAGTCCCCTCCCCTCCCTGCTTGTCATTCTTTACTCTGAGGAACAGCCTTCCTCCGTTGTCATTCTGAGGAGCGCACGACGAAGAATCTAAGATGCCTGCTCACCCGAAGGACCGGCGTAGTAATGGACAGGCCATCAGGGGCAGATATTAGATTCCTCACTCCGTTCGGAATGACAGTGAGGAGCGTTCGGAATGACATGTTAATGACATGGTATTGATGTCATTCTGACGAGTGCCTTCCCTCCCTGTCATTCTGAGAAGCGCACGACGAAGAATCTAAGATGCTCCCCAGAGGGAGTCCGTCGCTCCGAAGAGTCCCCCATGTCGCCAGGATTTGAGATTCCTCACTACGTTCGGAATGACAACAAGGGGGCGCTCGGAATGACACGGAGACGTTCGGAATGGCAACGAGAATAAGAAAGGCGCGCCCCATGACTCGGGGGGAGGCGGTCCAGGATGACAATAGGGAACGGTCATTCCGAGGAGTGCCTTCCCTTCCTGTCATTCTGAGGAGCGCACGACGAAGAATCTAAGGTGCCTGCTCACACAAAGGCTCGTCGTAGTAATGGACAGGCCATCAGGGGCAGATAGTAGATTCCTCACTCCGTTCGGAATGACAGTGGGGAGCGTTCGGAATGACAGTGGGGAGCGTTCGGAATGACAGTGGGGAGCGTTCGGAATGACATGTTAATGACATGGTATTGATGTCATTCTGACGAGCAGCCCCCCTGTCATTCTGAGGAGTGCCTCCCCTCCTGTCATTCTGAGGAATACCTCCCCTCCCTGTCATTCTGAGGAGCGCACGACGAAGAATCTAAGGTGCCGGCTCACACAAAGGCTGGTCGTAGTAGTGGGCAGGTCATCAGGGGCAGATATTAGATTCCTCACTCCGTTTCGGAATGACAGTGGGGGGCTGCTCGGCATGACAGTGGAGAGCTTTCGGAATGACATGTTAATGACATGGTATTGATGTCATTCTGACGAGCAGCCCCCCTGTCATTCTGAGGAGCGCACGACGAAGAATCTAAGATGCCTGCTCACACAAAGGCTCGTCGTAGTAGTGGGCAGGCCATCAGGGGCGGACCTTAGATTCCTCACTCCGTTCGGAATGACAATGGGGGGCTCGGAATGACAACAAGGGGGCGTTCGGAACGACAACGGGGGGTTGCTCGGCATGACGCCATATGGATTGGCTGCACCGTTTCGGCATGACAATTGAAAGGCCCCGGCTCGGCCACGCCGGTTCTTTGCAGTAGGGTCGATTTTTGTTATACTTCCCAAAGCTATTTTCGGGTCATAGCCCGTTCGGTAGACGGGCAAAGTACCGTGCGTTGCGAAGCTAGTAAAGATCCGTTCAGGAGCGGAGGAAGAATGCCGGCGTATGCTGTGATTGGTGCCCAATGGGGTGATGAAGGTAAAGGCAAGATCATTGATTACCTCGCCGAAAAAGCGGATTGTGTGGTGCGATACGGTGGCGGCAACAATGCGGGCCACACCGTAGTTAATGCACAGGGCCAGTTCAGCCTGCACCTGGTCCCATCGGGAATCTTTCGGCCTCAATCGACCTGCATCATAGGCAATGGCGTGGTTGTCGACCCGGATGTGCTCTTGGGGGAGCTTGATTATCTACGTTCCGCCGGTCTGGACACCAGCCGTTTGCAGGTCAGCGAACGGGCCCATCTGATTATGCCTTATCATTCTATCTTGGATAACTTGGAAGAGCGGTCCCGGGGAGAAGCAGCGATCGGCACCACGGGCATGGGAGTCGGACCTGCTTACGTGGACAAGACCGGACGCTCCGGGATCAGGGCCGGAGACCTTAAGGACCTCGCATCTCTGCTTCCCCAGTTGGAAAAGGTCGTCGAATCCAAAAATACCATAATCACCAAGGTTTATGAAGAAAGCCCTCTGTCCGTGTCGGAGGTCTACGAAAAATGCAAAGATTGGGCAGAGCGGCTCGGCAAGTACATTCAACCCGCGGAATTGACCGTCAGAGAAATCTTGGACCGTGGAGGCAATGTCCTCTTGGAGGGTGCTCAAGGAACGTTGCTTGACCTTGATCATGGCACCTATCCCTACGTAACCTCATCTTCCGCATCGGTTGGAGGCGCTTGTACCGGCTTGGGAATTAGCCCCCGGGAGATCCAGGGCATAACCGGGGTGTTCAAAGCTTACTGCACCCGCGTAGGCAGCGGGCCGATGCCCACGGAAATGTATGATGCAACCGCCGAAGCTCTGCGGGAAAAGGCGTGGGAGTATGGGTCCACTACGGGACGAGCCAGACGGATAGGGTGGTTCGATGGGGTAGCTGGCCGGTACAGCGCTCAGGTGAACGGCTTCACTTCCTTGGTGTTGACACGTCTGGACGTTCTGGATGGTCTTGATAGCATAAAGATATGTGTTGGATACAAGGTGGATGGTGAGCTTGTTCGGGACTTCCCAGCAAGAATATCAGTCCTGGAAAACTGCCAACCTGTCTTTGAAGAGCTGCCGGGCTGGGATGATCCTACGGCCAGCACTACCAAAAAATCCGATCTGCCAGAAAAAGCAGCCAACTACATTAGCTGTATAGAAGATCTGATCGGTTGTCCTGTTCACCTGATATCTACGGGGCCGGGTCGCGATGAGACGATCCTTGTAGAAACCATCTTCTGATCATACGCAATCGTGTAGAGAATTTTCAGGGGCAACCAGCGGGGGTCATCGGACTGTAGGGAATCCAGGCAGCGCCAGTTCGCCTAACCCACGTCCCGGCCAGCTTGGCTGGTAAAAGGCTACGGGAACCACAACCCAAAACGGGGTCCAGGGCGATCTTGGCGCACTCTGGGCTGGAATCTGCTAGCGGTTGACAGGTAGGTCTATTTCGTAATCCTTCAGTGCCTGGACTATTTGCTGCGAGTATTTTTCATCGGGCGGAACCAGCGGAAGCCTCGGCGCACCTACGTCGAATCCCACGTGGTTCAGAGCATATTTCACAGGAATCGGATTGGATACCACGAACAGTGCCTTGAACAGAGCCAGCAAGCGCCGGTGCTCTGCGGCTGCTTTTTCAATTTCCCCTTCCAACAACATTCCCATCATGGCTTGGATCTGGTTGCCGACCAGGTGGGCTGCCACGCTGACCACGCCGTAGCCGCCCATGGCCATTATGTGGAAGGTCTCGTTGTCGTTTCCACTCCACACCCGGAACCCGTCCACGGAGCCGTCAATGATCCGAGCAACCTGGTCCATGTCACCGCCAGCCTCCTTGATGCCGACAATGTTATCTATGTGGCTTAGCTGGACGGTGGTTTTGTCGGTCATATTCAAGCTCGTCCGGCTGGGCACATTGTAGACAATGCAGGGTATGTGGATGCTTTGGGCTATGGCTTTGAAGTGCTGATACAAACCTTCTTGGGTCGGTTTGTTGTAGTAAGGAACCACCAAGAGGACACCATCGGCGCCGACACGTTCGGCTTCTTGGCTTAGCTTGATGCTTTCAGCGGTGTTGTAAGTGCCGGTGCCGGCAATAATGCTGGCACGGCTGCCCACAGCCTCCTTAAGCTCAGCGTACAACCTGAGCTTTTCTTCGGTGGTTACGGTAGGTCCTTCGCCCGTAGTGCCGGTGACGATCAGGCCGTCGCTGCCCGAATCCACCAAGGCATTGGCCAGGTCTTTAGCCCTCTTGTAGTTGACCTCGCCATCTTGGTCGAAAGGGGTCACCATTGCTGTTAGCAGTCTTCCTAACTCTGCCACTGTGGACCTCCTGGTTTGAGGGATCGGGGCTCAGAATCGATCAGTCTTTGATTACCTGACGATATGCGGGCTTTGTGGATAGTCCAGTTCCGTCTGTGTATATTTGCTTGATCTCGACGAAATCATCCAGTCCGTAGGGGCCGAGCTCTCTACCGACGCCGCTTTGTTTGTATCCTCCCCAGATCCCCTCCACCGGCTGTGCATAATTATCCCATATCCATACTGTCCCTGCACGGATGTTGCGGGCCACCCGCATAGCCCTGGTATAATCTCCGCTCCAGACCCCGGCCACCAGTCCATACGGCACATCATTGGCGAGGTCAACTGCTTCTTCCTCATCGCTGAAAGAGGTAACCACAACAACCGGCCCGAATACCTCCTCCTGACCCAGTGCGGAAGAATTGTCCACATTATCGAAGATGGTCGGATCTATGTAATAGCCATGTTCGAATGAGCTTCCCTCCAGCTTGTTGCCACCCGTAACCAGCGGAAACCCCGAATCCAGACCCATCTTGATATATTGCTGAACGATAGCTTCCTGAGATTTAGAGATAAGAGGCCCCATATCAGTCGACTGTTGGTCGGGGCGGCCGACCTCTATCGCTTTGGCCAAGGACACAACATGCTCAAGGAAGCTGTCGTGGATGCTGTCTTGCACCAGCAGTCTTGTGGTTGCGCCGCATGCTTGACCTGCATTTCGGAACATGCCGAATATAGCAGCCCGCGCAGCGGCATCAAAATCAGAATCTTCGAAGACCACAAAGGAAGCTTTACCACCCAGTTCCAAGCTGATGCGCTTGACGTTCATCGCAGCTGCGGCAGCTATCCTCTCACCGGTTTCCGTTTCTCCTGTGAAGGATATCTTGTCGACCTTTGTGCTTTCGACCATCTCATTTCCAATGATGTTTCCGGGACCTGTTACGAAGTTCACCACCCCCGGAGGAGCTCCTGCCGCCTGCATCAGCTTGATCAGTTCGTATGTGGATTGAGGGGTGTAGCTTGCTGGTTTGAGCACCAAGGTGCACCCCACCGCCAAAGCGGGGGCAACCTTGCGGGCTGATTGTGTCAAAGGGAAGTTCCAGGGGGTGATCAGTCCCACCACGCCCATGGGCTCCTTGATCAGATTGATCATAGATCCACTTGGCTGGAAGAAGGTTTCGCCGTAAAGCTTACCTGCGTATCCGGCATAAAATTCGAATATGTCGGCTGCAGCATTGATATGGCCCACAGCTTGTCGGATGGGCATCCCGACTTCCAAGCGGACGATATCCGCCAGCTGTTCGGCGTTGGCGCGGATCAGGCCGCTCGTCCGGTAGAGGACTTGTTCCCGGATCTTATAGTTGTTGACCCAGCCGCCGGCGTTGTTATCAAAAGCATTTCGAGCAGCATCAATGGCAGCACGTATATCCGATGCTGTGCCCTCTTCTGCGACGGTGACCGTAAACCGGTTGTCGGCGGGATTTTCGCGGTCGAACTGTTTGCCAGAAGAAGAAGCCCCTTCTTCGCCATTGATAAAGAGGGGACATCTGAAGGGTAACTGTGTCTCTGTAGGACTCATTTCTCACACCGATCTACGGAGGTTGGGGCAGGCCGAACGGTAGCTGTAACACCATGCTTGCCCTTACCAAGGTTTGGAAGATTTTACACTGGATTACCGAATAAAAGGTAGCGGCTGCCTCCCTGGGGTGTCAGGCAGCCCCGGCGAAGCACCTCTTCTGCGATCTGAATGGCATTGAGAGCTGCGCCCTTTCGCAGGTTATCAGCTACGATCCACATAGCCAAGCTTCGGTCGGAAGAAACGTCTTGGCGGATTCGGCCAACGTATACATCGTCGGTGCCGGCGACACTCCAAGGTGTGGGATAGCTGTCGTCAGGCCCAGGACCCAATACGGTGACTCCGGGCATCTGATGTAGCAGTTCCGTTGCCCGCTCAGGGGGCATGGGATCATGAAATTCCATATGTACTGCGGCACTATGGGAGATGAATACCGGTACCCTCACACACGTGGCTGACACAGGGATGTCTGGCAGGTGCATGATCTTCCGGGTTTCTTGCAGCATCTTTTGTTCTTCAAAGGTATAGCCGGTAGATGTAAATTCATCGATGTGGGGAAGAACGTTGAAGGCGATCTGGCGAGGAAAGGATTTGACCTGGGCAGCTTCTCCGTCGAGGACCGCCCTGCTCTGCTGGCGGAGCTCCGTTATAGCTTCGCCGCCCGCCCCGGAAACCGACTGATAAGTGTCTGCGATGATGCGGGTTATGGGGTTTTCTTGTTGGAGAGGGTGGGCTGCCATCACCAAGGGCGTCGTGGAGCAATTTGGGATGGAAATGATTCCTCGGTGCCACTCCACATCATCGCCGTTCACTTCTGGGACCACCAACGGAACATCCGGGTTCATACGGAAGCAGGAACTATCGTCAATGACCAAGGCTCCCGCTTCCACTGCAACAGGCCCCAGCTTGCCGCTCAGCTCGCTGTTGACCGATATGAAAGCGATATCCGCCCCACGGAACTGATCGGGAGTAGTCTCCCTGACTTCCAGCTCCTCACCTCGGACGGTCAGACGGGCGCCAGCGGAGCGCTTGGATGCTGTGAGCACTATGTTGCCTGCGGGGAACTTCCGCTGCTCCAATATTTTCAGAAATTCGCGGCCCACAGCCCCGGTGGCGCCAACGACCACTATGTTTGGTTCCTTCATCAGACGACCTTTGGTTTCAAAGCCCCAAGATGTTTTCCAAGCCTACCACGAGGCGTTTCATGCTTCCGACTTCACGGACTGCTCTAAGCATTCCCGGCATACAACAATCCCGGCTGATCATATCGTGGCGAAGTGTCAGGACCTGCCCTGCAGTCCCCAAGACTATCTCGTGGTGGGCAACCCGTCCAGCCATTCTGATGCTATGAATGCCCACACCCTTGACTTCACCGCCCCTCACGCCGGAAATGACCTCTCGCTCGGGAATATTTCGCTGGTATTCTTTATCTTGGGTGATGGCATTGGCAATCACCTGAGCAGTACCCGAAGGAGCATCTATCTTGGCTTCATGGTGGGTTTCTATTATATCCGCATAATCGAAGAAGGGTGCGGCCTGCTTTACCAAGTGGACAAGGAGCACCCCTCCGATGGAAAAATTGGGTGCAACGACTATTCCGATGCCATTATCTTTGGAGATGCGGTCCAGTTCCTGCAGGTCCTTTTCGCCGAGGCCGGTGGTGCCGGTGACCAAGTGGATTCCCCGTTCGCCCGCAACCGGCGCCGCAGCCATGACCGAATCGGCTGTGGTGAAATCCACCAGCACATCAGGTGTGGTGGAGTCCAATACCGTCGTGAGGTTGGAGCTGAGAGGGACCGACTCTGTGGAATCAGGGACCGCCAGGTAACTGCCTCGGTCGCTCCGGCAGGTCGCACCCACCAACTCCATATCAGAGGCTTTTGAGAGGGCGATGACAGCTTCTCGCCCCATTTTGCCTGTTGCACCTGCAACCGCAACTTTCAGCGAAGCCATTTGATGTTTCTCCTGCCATCGCGTCCGGATGTTTGTGCTTGGTGCAGCTCACCCACCGGTCGGGCCCCTGCGGGTGCCCGCAAAATCGTCGCCTTATGGAGGTTAGATGGGTACTGCTACCTGTCTGAAGAACCACGGAATGGAGGCCGCCGCCCTTGGCTTGGTCCTCCGGGGCCGCCGCCGCCCGGCCTGGGGGGCCTTCGGTCATTGCGAAAGCCGGGGTTTGGGTTTGCGGACCTGAAGGGCGGAGATGGGGGCCGGGTCGGCCTGTTTTCACCGGCGCCGGGGTTATCCGGCCCTCCCATAAGAGCTTGCCGGGAAACGTTGACCCTGCCCATATGGTCAATCTCTTGAACTATGACTGTTATCTCTTGGCCAACCTCAATGCCTTGTGCCAATTCGCCCAGGTCTTCTGACCGGGCGAGACCATCTTTTCCGGGCAAAAGCTCGATGAATGCTCCAAAGCTGGTTACCCGCGTGACCTTGCCGGTGAAGATATCGCCGACGACCACATCTCTGGTCAACCCTTCGATCTTGGACTTGGCGGCGGTCATCATTCGATCATCATCAGCAGAGATTATCACGGTGCCATCATCTTGGACTTCGATGGTGGCTTTGGTTTCTTCTTGGATGCCGCGGATCATGCGGCCTCCGGGGCCGATTACAAGGCCGATCTTGGCGACGGGAATGCTGATGCGCACCATCTTGGGCGCATAGGGACTGAGATCGGATCTGGGTTCGGTAATAGCTTCATTCATCTTTCCCAAGATGAACATCCGGCCATCGTTGGCCTGTTCCAGAGCCCGCTCCATTATCTCATTGGTGATGCCTTTAATCTTGATATCCATCTGCAAGGCGTTGATGCCTTGGGAGGTGCCGGCCACTTTGAAATCCATATCGCCCAGGTGGTCTTCCAAGCCTTCGATGTCTGTGAGAATGGCGTTGCGGCCATCAGCGCCCATTATAAGACCCATAGCGACTCCGGCTACCGGCCGCTTCAGTGGGACCCCGGCATCCATGAGAGCAAGGGTGCTTCCACAAACGCTGGCCATTGATGTGCTGCCGTTGGAGCTCAGGACTTCGGATACGATACGGATGGTGTATGGAAAATCCGTTTCCTTGGGCACGGCGGGCAGGATACTGCGCTCAGCCAGTGCACCATGGCCCACCTCGCGCCTGGCGGGAGAACCGACCCTTTTCACTTCGCCGGTGGAATAGGGTGTGAAGTTGTAGTGGTGCATGAAGTGTTTTGTGCCTTCTGGCCCCAGATCATCCAAGGTCTGCCTCATCGTCGTCGAAGCCAAGGTAACGATGCTCAGCACCTGGGTCTGACCGCGTGTAAACAAGCCTGTGCCGTGGGTGCGCGGGAGGATTCCCACCTCGCAGCTAATAGGCCGGATTTCGGTGGTGCCCCTGCCATCAGCCCGGATGCCATGGTCCAGTATCCTCTGGCGCATCAGGTCTTTGAGGATGCTTTCGAATGCTGCTCCGACCTTCTCCGCCGGGTGGTCGTCAAGCAGGTTTTCCTTAACTTCCGCTTCTAGGGCATCCAGTGAACCTTCTCGTTCGACCTTGCTTAGTCCAGCTTCCAGTACAGAGGATATTCTACCGTTCACAAATTGAGCGACAGAAAATTCGACCTCTTGCTGGTGGGTATCCACGTCTATGACCAGCTTTGGCTTCCCAGCCAATGCTGCCAGCTCTTCTATCATCTCGATGACCTGATTGTTAGCTGCTTGCCCTCGACGAATTGCTTCCAAGACCGTCGATTCTGAAACTTCATTAGATTCGGATTCGACCATCATCACAGCATCCCTTGTACTTGCTATCACCATCGCCAGATCGCCTTCGTCAATCTCACTGTAGATTGGGTTGATGACGTAGGCGCCGTTGGAATGGTTTACCCGGCACGCTCCGATGGGGGTTGCAAGGGGAATCTGGGATAGTGCGACTGCAGCAGAAGCACCGATGATTCCCAGGGTTTCGGGGGGATTTTCTCTGTCCACCGACATGACGGTGATGATTATCTGAATATCGTTGTAGAACCCTTTGGGCAGCAGCGGGCGCAGGGGGCGGTCGATGAGGCGTCCGAAGAGTATAGCTTGCGTGGTGGGTCTCCCCTCCCTTCTGAAGAAGCTGCCGGGTATTCGCCCGGCAGCATATAGTCTTTCTTCGTAGTCGACGGTCAGGGGTAGAAAATCAATGTCAGGTCTTGCTTTAGGGGCAACGCATAGGGTTGCAAGGATTATGGTATCGCCGCATCGGACAGTGACTCCTGCATCTGCTTGCGCAGCATACTTGCCCGTTTCGATAATAATCTGTTTTCCATCTATTGTTCGTTCTACAGAATGATGCATGGCTGGAGATAAACGACCTCTCTTAAGGTATGGTGAAGGCGCCAGGAAAAACAGATAGCCCCGACAGGCGGGGCTATCTCCTCAGGCCGAGACGACCAATGAGGGTACGGTAGCGGGCGACGTCTTCGCGGGACAGGTAATTCAGCAGACTCCGGCGTTGACCTACAAGCTTCAGAAGACCTATCCGGGAGTGGACGTCCTTCTTGTGCTGGCGAAGATGATCTGTGAGTTGTTTGACTCGATCCGTCAGGACCGCCACCTGAACTTCAACAGACCCTGTGTCACTGTCGTGTTGCTGAAAGTCCTCGATAATCTGGGACTTTCTTTCCTTATCCAGAACCCCTCCTGGAGCTTTTCCTTCTTACTTCCCGGCGATTATAACACAGCCACGAACACCCTGCAACGAAAACGAAAAAAGCAACTGTTCAGCTTGGGTGAGAGATGCAGGGAGTCTTTCTCCCCTGTTGTAATCCTGCAGGGGTTCCTCCCCCCTGTTGTATCCCTGCGAGGGTTCCTCCCCCTGTTGTCGTAATACGAGGGTTCCTCCCCCTTGTTGTCATCCTGCGGCCCCCCTGAATGTCATCCTGCGGGGGTTCCTCCCTTGTTGTAATCCTGCGGAGTCCCCCCTTGTTGTCGTCCTTTCGCGAAGTCCCCCTTATGGTCATTCTGAAGAGTCTCTCCTTGTTGTCATTCTGAGGAGCGCCTCCTCCCTGTCATTCTGAGGAGCGCACGACGAAGAATCTAAGGTGCTTGGACACACGATGGGTTGCCGTAGAAATGAACCAGCCATCAGAGGGAGACCCTAGATTCCTCACTGCGTTCGGAATGACAAGTTGGCAGTCCGGAATGACAAGTTGGCAGTTTGGAATGACAGTGCGGCGGTTCAGACTGACAATGGAGGGTTCGGAACTGTAATCCTGAGGGGGGTTCCTCTCCCTGTTGTCATCCTGCGGCCCCCCTGATTGTCATCCTGGGGGGTTCTTCCCCCTTGTTGTAATCCTGCGGGGGTTCCCCCCCTGTTGTAATCCTGCGGGGGTTCCTCCCCCTGTTGTAATCCTGCGGGGGGTCCCCCCCTTGTTGTAATCCTGCGGGGTGCGTCTTATGGTCATTCTGAGGAGTCTCTCCTTGTTGTCATTGTGAGGAGCGCCTCCTCCCTGTCATTCTGAGGAGCGCACGACGAAGAATCTAAGGTGCTTGGACACACGATGGGTTGCCGTCGAAATGGACCAGCCATCGGAGGGAGACTCTAGATTCCTCACTGCGTTCGGAATGACAAGTTGGCAGTCCGGAATGACAGGTTGGCAGTCCGGAATGACAGTAGGGGGCGTTCGGGCTGACAATCGAAGTGCCAGAACTGCGTTCGGACTGGCGTGTTGGCCGTTCGGACTGACAATGGAGGGTCCGGAATGACAGGCTGGCCGTTCGGACTGGCGTGTTGGCCGTTCGGGATGACAATCCGGGTTCTGGCACTGCGTTCGGGATGACAATCCGGGTTCTGGCACTGCGTTCGGGATGATAATCCGGGTGCTGGCACCACGTTCGGGATGATAATCTGTGGAGGCCCTCCAGATTCCACTAATGGAGACTGAGGGGTTACGAAAAAAACCCTCCGATAGCCTATTGCGATACGAGAAGCTATTTCAGCCAGTCGGCATCGGTGCGGAACACCGTAACACAGCTAGCCCTGACCGTTTCGGCTGCAAACCAGTCTTTAACCGTCTCCCGCCATTTCAGGAAGTGGGGCGCCCCCCGGTGGGCTTCGATAGCTGCGTCATCCCGGTATACTTCATACAGGAATATCCGGTTGGGGTCTGCTTGGTCCTCGATCACATCGAACCGCAGGCATCCGGGTTCATCATTAACCGACCCCCTAGCATCCTCTAGCATGGACTCCATAAATGCTTCTTTATGTTCGGGCTTGATCCGGATGGTTACCATTAGTGCTTGCATATTGCCTCCTAACTCTGAATAAAGCCTCTGGACCCGGCGCTTGATCCAAGGGGACCGTCTCGTCCGTGGCCCCTGAACCGCCGCAAGGGACTTACGGCAGAAAAATTACACACCCGTTGGACGCTACCAAGGACAACTCCGCCCTCCCTCGGGGTGGTGGGCGAAAGCGATGTTAGTCTGAGGATGCCATGCTACAATCTGCTTGACCTACATCCTGCTGGGTACAGCACATCAAGGGTACTTCGAAAGGTAGCATGTTGTCTAATAGAACCGTCGTGATTTGCATTGATGGATTCGACCCCGAATACATAGATGCTTGCGAAAGCCCGAACATCCGAGAACTGGGGAAACGAGGGTTTTTCAACATTGGCCGGTGTATGATGCCGTCGGTCACCAATGTCAACAATGTTTCCTTGGTTACCGCCAGCTACCCTAGGGTCCACGGGATATGTTCCAACTATTGGTACAGAGGAGACGGGACGGAAGGGGTATACACAGAATCGGCTGAATATGTTCTGACCGAAACATTCTTCCAGAAGGCCCATCAGCAAAAGGTGGATTCCATGCTGGTTACATCCAAGGATAAGCTGCGTTCACTCCTTGCCGAAGGTGCGGACACAACCATCTCTTCGGAAACGCCGCCCCGGTGGATAGTGGATGCCATAGGTCCTGCGCCTGAGATATATTCCTTGGAGGTAAATGGCTGGGTCATTGATGCAGCCACCTACGCTATGTCCGAGAAGCCGGCCGATATTATTTACATAACCACCACGGACTATGCTATGCACACCTACCCGCCGGACCATCCCAAGTCGCAGGAGCACATTTCCATTTTGGACAGGGCTATTGGGAATCTGGTTGAAACCCATCCCGATGCAGCCATCTTGATTACCGCCGATCATGGGATGTCCAGCAAAACCCGGATGGTCGATCTGGGGGAAGCTTTGGCTCGATACAAGATAGCTGCCACGATGGTCCCCATCATCAAGGACCGGTATGTAGCCCATCATTCCAACTTGGGCGGGTGCGCATACGGGTATCTTGATGCCAATGCCGCAAAGGAAGCAGCCGGCATCCTGCGCGAACTCCCCGGGGTTCAGGATGTGCTGTCTAAAGAAGAAGCCGTTGCTGCTTTCAATCTGCACCCTGACCGGATAGGGGATATCGTTGTCACGGGCATGAAAGATACGGTGTTCGGCGACCCAGCAGAAACCGAGCTTCCCCCGACCCTCAGAAGCCACGGGTCTACCACCGAGCAGGATATTCCCATCATTGGGTACAATGGCTCATTCGATGGATTTTCGTTCAAAGAAAACCGTGATCTGGGCCGGTATATTTTCGAACGGGTGTTGGGACAATCCAGCGCCGTGCTATAATCCAGTTAGCTTCAATGGAATAAACATGAGCAGATAATTTGATCTGCACCGGAGGTTGATCATGTACGGATGGCGGGCAGAGATCGGGTTTATCACACCTTCCAATAACACCGTGATTGAACCGGAGCTTTATCATGTGGTCCCAGAAGGCGTTTCCTTTCATTTTACCAAGCTCATCTTTAAGTCCAGTGCGCGGGATGGTCGAATCAAAGATGTGGACAACGAAGGGCTGGACTGCCTCGCCAGGAGCCAGGTAAATGCTATTGGCTATGCGTGTATGGCGACCAGCTTGGTTGGTTCGGACCAGTGGGAGAAGGATGCTACCGAACGCACCGGGCTTCCTGCGGTAACCGCCACAGGCGCTGTGAAAACCGCCCTGAGAGCCGTCGGAGCCAAGAACATCGCCATGGTCTGTCATTACCCTGAAGACCGGCTTGACCTGGTCGAACGTTCTTTTAACGACGATGGATTTAACGTGGTTTCCATCGAAACCGCCAGCGTGGCAGACCAGAAAGAGGTCAACCGCATACCGACGGAGACCGTCTACCGGCTATCGCGAAAAACGGACTCCAAGGACGCGGATGCTCTGTGCTTGCTAGCTACCGACCTGAGAACATTCCCGATCCTTCAACAGCTGGAAGATGACCTGGGCAAGCCGGTGGTCGGGACCAATCAAGCGCTACTGTGGAGGACGTTGCAGCTGGCTGACCTGGATGTAAAGATCGAAGGGTACGGGTCGCTGCTCTCGGGAGAGATGTAAGACCTGATTAAGCGACGGACGGCGGAGGCTTCAAGAATCCAGATCGGTTGATGCTCGCGGGGAAACCGACGCCTTCTTCGTGCAGGCTTAGGTCAGGATTTAGGTTCACTAATCCGAAGTTTGCATCCTACACGTAGCCCTCGGCGACGTCCACTCCTTGTTGTCTATACGCCGCTGACCGTTGTCGGCAACCCTCCAGTGCAACCCCGTAGTCAACCAGGTCAAGCTTTGTTCTCCTCGCCCTCGGGATTGAATGGTTGGTCGGTCACCCGGATCAGGGCGCTGAAGGGTACACCGTCAAAATTGAGCCATTCTCCCCAACATGCCTGATCTACAACACCAAGGCCATGGCACTGCAAAACACCTTCCCACGACGCTTCAGATGGGAACACAGGCCCGTAAGCGGCCATATCCTGAGCGTTCAAGAATCCAAGATAGAGCAGAACGACAGGTATGCCAAGAGAGACCAGCTTCCACGACCATGCAAACCGGTTGGATAACTGGTAGTGGTGGTCCCGGGATATATTCCAACGCTTTCCTGTCACTCGCCGGAACTGGGTTGCGGCCTCGCCAATCGCCAATCCAATCCGTTCGTGGTTCTTGATGCTGTTAGCAGACGCATCCGACTTGAGTAGTTTCCCATCGTTCTTTAACTCGTTTGAATGCGCCTTTGCTTCAATGAGAAGAAGCCCCTGCTTGCCCATTATGGTGCAGGTGCTGGCGATGTCCCAGTTCGGAGTATTCGCCGCATTTCCTCTACCGGGGACTGCGAGCCACCACTCCTTAAGTTGCAACTGTAGCTGACGACTCACGAGGTCATTTGACTTGTCCAGTTCAACCTCCCGCGCGGGTCTCAAGTCCCATGAGTCATTTCTGCGCACGGGCTTTCCGTATGGCATCCAACGGTCGCGCTGAGAAACGACTAAATCTGGGAGATTCACCATGCGCGTCAGACGGCTGGCAACCTCTTCTCGATTACCTTCCATCGTCAGAACGCAACGTGGTTGGCTACCTCGCTGTTTTTTAAGCTGTTTGTACCAACTCATCCGGCCCCTGCATTTGTTCGGTTCAGTTGTTCTAGAAGTCGAATTCCGTTCCCATTCCTCGTTCTTTGGCTAGCTGGTATACCTTGCCAGCGCAGGCTATATCTTCGATAGCAATTCCGTTGAACTTGAACAGGGTGATCTCTTGGTCTGATTCCCTGCCGGGGACTTTTTCGGCAACCACATCAGCCATCTCGGCGTAGATATCCGCCTTATTATAAGTGCCTTGGGATATCGGTATCACCAGATCTCCGGCTTCCTTGAGGGCTTGGTCCATAAACTCCACAACCACCTTGCTCTTGTGCAGGGTTGCTTCATCCACCTCGCGCATATCGGGTATGCTGGAGCCGACCACGCTCAGGTGCATTCCCTCTTCGATGTGGTCTCCCGAAAAGACCGGATTCCGGGCGTTGGTGACCGTAACCACGATATCGGCGCCGCCTAGCGCTCCTTCTGTTGTCTCGGCTGCTATTACCTCAGCATCCACCAAGGGTCTGAGGGTTGCGGCAAAGCTCTGGCGATGTTCTGGTGTGGGGCTGTAGATGCTGATCTCTTGTATGGGGCTCACCGCACAAACGCCTACAGCCTGCATCGCCGCGTACTTGGATGAGCCAAAGAGAGCTAATCTTGTGCACTCCTTGCGGGCTAGGTGCTTGATCCCAACGGCGGTAACCGCTCCGGTGCGTATCCGGCTGAGGTCCTCCCCTTGCACCATAGCCAACATATCGCCGGTCGCGGAGTCAAAGAGCAGAATTATGAACCGTGCTCGCCTTGGGGGGGTGGTGCCGGGAGAAGCTGCCACCAAGATCTTGGCCCCCATGATACCCAGTTGGTGAATGGTGCCCGGCATGAGCCATCGGAGATAGGAATGGCCTGGGCCTTGAGGTGGGTCTGTGGCGATCCGGGGGGGCATGCTGGCCCCTCCCAAAGCTAGCTGCCGGAAGGCTTCCTCCACCACATCGATGGCATCTTCCATGGCGAGCAGGTTAGAAACATCATTATCGGTGATCAGTAGAGCCATTCCGGTTAGTTCGACCTTCAGTAAGATTGCTATCGGCGGGGAATTACGAGGTTGCCCTTGGGAGGTGCATCAGAGACCTTCCCATCCTCCATGACCACATTGCCCCGGACCATGGTCAAGATGGGCATCCCCTTCAGCGGAGTGCCTCCGAATGCTGAATACTTGGGAGCTGTCGTAAGAGAACCGTCGTCGACGGTCGATTCGCGTTCCATATCAACCAACACCAGATCAGCATCCGAGCCGACCTGTATAGACCCCTTCTGAGGGTAGATACCGTACTCTCTGGACGGAGACTCAGACATCACCTCAACCAGTTTGGATAAGGAAAGTTTGCCTTTGTTAACCTGGGTTAACATCAACGGCAAAGATATCTCGACCTCCGGGACTCCGGTGGGGGCCTTCCAAATATCTATGAACCCTTCTTCCTTTTCGATGCGCGCATGAGGCGCGTGGTCTGTCGCAACCATATCTATCGTCCCGTCCAGAAGCCCTTCCCACACCGCAGCATTATCATCGGGAGTCTTGAACCTGGGCAGGACGGTGCCAAAAGGCCCCATTCGTACATGGTCCTCTTCGGTGAGAAGCAGGTACTTGGGGCTGGTTTCGACGGTAAAGCTTCCGGGTCGCTGTCCTTTAGCAGCCCTGATCAGCTCCAATGACCGTCGGGTTGTGATCATGTGGAAGTGGAATCTGTAAGGAGTTCGTTCCGTAAGAAGCAGCACCCGGGATACGCCCACCGCTTCGTTCTCTCGAGGCCAGGCAGTCAGCCAGTCCCGAATGTCGACCCGGCCGGATTCTTGGAGATGTTGGCGCATGAACTGAGAATGGCCTCCGTCGTAAGCATTCACGCTGGATATGCCACCGTTTTCATGGACCACCCGCATGATATCCATCATCAGTGGGCCAGTGGAGCCCTGCCCCAAAAACTCCATGGACACCGCACCTGCTTCCAGCAGACCCGGTATCTCGGCCATGTTGCTTGGTTCAGCCATAGCTTGGATCGTGAAGTCCACAAACGCTTTCTTCGGCCAATCTTCTGCCACTTGGTGGAACATATCCACGCTGTTGATGGTTGGGGTGGTTGTGGGCTGGCACATGATGGTGGTCACGCCGCCCGCGGCAGCCCCTTGGGTTAGGGTTGTGAACTCTTCTTTGTGAGTCTGACCTGGGTCCCTGGTGTGGACATGGCAGTCAACACATCCGGGGATGGAGTGGTAACCGGTCCCATCGATGATGCGGGGTGCAAGCATCTCCGAGCCTGGGGAGGCCAAGAGAGAAACCTTCCCATCCTTGATGCCTATGTCCAATTCCCGGATGCCTGCGGGGGTTACTACCCGGCTGCCTGCTATGACGGTATCCAGATCTGTCATGAATCACATCCCAAGTCCGTAGTGTGTGCTGAGTATTCGAGGATTAGACCACCTTGGCGCCGTCCCGGAAGACAGCCACCACATTGGCGATATCATTTACATCTTCGTAGGGTCTGCCTTGGAAAACCGCCACATCTGCCTGCTTTCCGGGTTCGAGGGTGCCTATGGAATCCAGCAAGCCAAGGGAAGCGGCGGCATCTCTGCAGGCAGACAGGACTGTCTGGCGGGTGCTGAGTCCACCCTGCACCATCAAATCCATCTCGCTATAGATCCGATCAAAGGGCATGGGGCCCCATCCGCAGTCGGTGCCCGTCACGAACTTTACCCCTGCGTCAGCCATCTTCTCCACAGCTTGCAGCCGCTGCTCGTGCTGGCGTTTCAGGTTGTCGTACCTCGCTTGTTCTTCGGGCGATAAACCAACTGACCGCTCCTTTTCAGCAAGCTCAGCACGGGGTCCTACCCCGGTAACCTGGTACAAGGTGGGGTTTACCCAAGCGCCGGCTTCGGCGATACGGGCAGCCACATCCTCCCGGTACCTCGACGAACCGTCGGCATCTCTGAACGTACAATGAATGATCATGTCGATGCCCGCTTCCAAGGTGTTGATGATGCCTTCGGTAGCATGGGCGTGGGAAGCTACCAGACGTTGAAACTTGTGGGCTTCCCAAGAAATGGCTTTCAGTTCATCCAGGTTATAGGCGGGAAGCTCAGGATAGGTGCCCAGAGTGCTTCCCCCGGTGGCGGCGACTTTGATGTAGTCCGCTCCCTTTTTGATCAACCTGCGAACGCCTTTGACCACCTCATCGACGCCGTCGGCTTCTGCGCCGTTTTGCCACATATGTCCCCCCGTGATGGTCAGTGCGTTCCCGCACAGCATGAGACGGGGGCCGTCGGTGAGGCCGCGGCGGATGCCTTCCTTCAACGAAAAGGTCGTGTCATGTTTGGACCCGTTGTCCCGGATGGTGGTTACCCCCAGCCTCAAGTATTGCCGGGCGTTGGCGATGGACTGCATCAGGAGGATATCATCATCTTCACTCATCACGTCATTGGTGTGGGTGCCATCGCCAGGGTAGTTCAGATGAGTATGCACATCGACCAACCCCGGCATTATGGTTGCTCCCGGGTACTCATGGACCATCACATCTGAGCCTTCGGGCGCCGAAACCTGATGAGCCGGCCCCACAGCTCTGATCTTGTTTCCTTCCAAGAGGACGGCCCCCTGCTCGACGGGGTCATCTCCCTTCCCACTGAAAACGTGATCGGCTTTGATAAGCTGGAAACCTGGATTTGCCGGATTAGTTTGACCCATGGTGGAACTTCCGTGACTTAGGATTCTGTCTTATGGCAGGTAGAACATTAAATCATTGCTGAGATTCTAACATGGAGGCATATGCCTATCAACGATGGCACAGCTTCCTTACCTGGCTGCCCCTTCCTGCCAGATAGGGATCGTGCTCAGAGAGCACCGCCGTGAGTATGTTATACTGCATAGCGAAGTAGCTTCAGCTTTCCGACCTTCTCAAGGGTACTTCTGACGTTGCACCACCTCAAGACTCTTGGCCCTCTTCTGGCTTTGATTGCCCTTCTTGGGGCGATTGTAGGTGCATCTGTCTTCAGTGCGATGACCCTGCTCCGGGATAGCTCCCCAGCATCGTCTCAAGGAACAGGGGCTGAAGGCGCCCTCCCGGAAAACATCCCCGCCGAATTCGGGCGGATATATGAGGTGTGGGATGTACTGCAGAACGAGCACTACCTTGGCGACTCCCTCGACCCCGATGCCCTAAGCCAAGCTGCTGTCCGTGGGATGCTGGATAGCATCGATGATCCTTATGCTGCCTTCCTTAGCCCCGATGAATATGCCATCGAATCCGAAGACATCCACGGGGCTTTCGAAGGCATTGGCGCCAACGTTGGCATGAGGGATGGAGTGGTTACCATAATAGCTCCGCTTCCCGACAGCCCAGCTGAAAAGGCCGGTATTCAGCCCGGTGATATTATTCAAGAGATTGATGGCGAAGATGTCACAGGTTGGAGCTTGCTGGAGGTGGTCACCAAAATCAGGGGACCTAGCGGAGAACTTGTTCGCTTGGGGATCAAGCGCCAAGGCGATGTGCTGATGGTCTTGTCCATCGTCCGAGACCGGGTGGAAACAAAGAGCGTGAACCTGAGCTTTCTAGCCGGCAACATAGCCCACCTCAAAATAGGATCATTCACAGAATCCACAGACCCGGAGACAGGGGACGCATTGAAGATGGTCGTTGATGCCAAAGCACGAGGCTTGATCATCGATGTGCGGAATAACCCGGGCGGCCTGCTTCAGGCTGTGGTGGATGTGGCAAGCCGGTTCATTGATGGTGGGTTGATCTTGTATCAGGTAGATGGAGATGGACAACGCCAAGACTGGGAGGCAGATGACGGGACCTCCACAGAAGGAATACCCTTGGTGATGCTGATCAACGAAGGCAGCGCCAGCGGGAGCGAGGTTCTGGCAGGAGCCTTAAGAGACAGAGAGCAGGTCCTCTTGATAGGAGCCAAAACCTTTGGCAAAGGCAGTGTGAATATCTTAAGGGGTCTCAGTGACGGTTCTGGGCTGTACTTCACCACTGCCCGTTGGTACACGCCGGAAGGCGCTTTGTTGGAGGGTGAAGGAATTCATCCTGATGTGGAAATCCTCCAAGATCATGGGAGTCGGATAATCTTCAATTGGGTGCAGCCATAGAAGCTCTGGAAACAGCAATCCAAGCAGCTGGGTAATATATCATGGCCAACGATAAGATGATTAGCATAAATCGCAAAGCCACCTACGACTACGCGATCTTGGAACGGGTGGAAGCGGGGCTGGTACTTACCGGCACCGAAATAAAGTCAATCAGAGCTGGTCAGATAAACATCAGGGAAGCGTACGTGCGTGCCCAAAACAAGGAGTTGTGGCTGATCAATGCACACATAGCTCCTTATCATGGAGGCGGGATATACAACCATGATCCGATGCGGACCCGAAAGCTGCTGCTTCACAAAGAGCAGGTGGCGCATCTGGCGGCGGAAGTAGGTCAGAAGGGGTTGACCATCGTCGCCCTCAGGGTCTACATCAGGCATCATGTTGCCAAGGTGGAGCTCGGATTAGCCAAGGGGAAACGGCAATATGACAAACGCCGCGCCATCATAGACCGCGACCGCGATATGGAAGCAAGAAGAGCCTTGCAGCGAAGAGTTTAGCTGCATCGTCGCACCGCCCTCAACAGCAGATCTTAGATTCCTCACTGCGCTCGGAATGACAGGTGGGCACTCGGAATGACAGGTGGGCGCTCGGAACGACAGGTGGGCGTTCGGAATGACAGGTGGGCGCTCGGAATGACAGGTGGGCGCTCGGAACGACAGGTGGGCGTTCGGAATGACAGGTGGGCGCTCGGAACGACAGGTGGGCGCTCGGAACGACAGGGGGGCGCTCGGAATGACAGGTGGGCGCTCGGAACGACAGATGGGCGCTCGGAATGACAGATGGGCGCTCGGAATGACACTCACTCCCTGTCATTCTGAGGAGCCTTCCCCTTACTGTCATTCTGAGGAGCGCACGACGAAGAATCTAAGATGCCCGGCTCACACAAAGGCTCGTCGTAGTAATGGACAGGCCATCAGTGGCAGACCTTAGATTCCTCACTCCGTTCGGAATGACAGCGGGGACCGTTCGGAATGACAGCGGGGACCGTTCAGAATGACAGCGGCGGGCGTCTTGAATAACACTCCGTCATTGTCATTCTGAGGAGCGCCTTCCCTTACTGTCATTCTGGGGAGTGCTTCCCCTCTCTGTCATTCTGAGGAGTGCTTCCCCTCCCTGTCATTCTGAGGAGCGCACGACGAAGAATCTAAGATGCCCGCTCACACAAAGGCTCGTCGTAGCAATGGACAGGCCATCAGTGGCAGACCTTAGATTCCTCACTCCGTTCGGAATGACAGCGAGGACCGTTCGGAATGACAGCGGGGAGCGTCTTGAATAACACTCCGTCATTGTCATTCTGAGGAGTGCCTTCCCTTACTGTCATTCTGAGGAGCGCCTCCCCTTCCTGTCATTCTGAGGAGCGCACGACGAAGAATCTAAGATGCCCGCTCACACAAAGGCTCGTCGTAGCAATCAACCAGCCATCAGGGGCAGACCTTAGATTCCTCACTCCGTTCGGAATGACAGCGGGGACCGTTCGGGATGACAGCGGGGACCGTCTTGAATAACACTCCGTCATTGTCATTCTGAGGAGCGCCTTCCCTTACTGTCATTCTGAGGAGTGCTTCCCCTCCCTGTCATTCTGAGGAGCGCACGACGAAAAATCTAAGATGCCCGCTCATACAAAGGCTCGTCGTAGCAATGAACCAGCCATCAGGGGCAGACCTTAGATTCCTCACTCCGTTCGGAATGACAGCAGGGGAGTGCGGAATGACAGTAGGAGAGTTCGGAATGACATGTTGGGTGTTGTTCGGAATGACGCTAGGGGATAGGCTCGGGATTACAAGTTGGGGAACTGTGCGCTGGTAACAGTTCAGAGTTGAGGGGAAAGTAGTAGGTCACGGCATTCCAAGAGGGGGTTGAGGCCCTTGGCGCGCCATGTCCCAAAGAGGGATGCCAGGGTCATTTTGGTGTCGCTGCCCTGTTTGGAGCGAGTGCCGCCGCTAATCTTACGGCTGATCACCAGGTGCCGCAGGCTTCGTTCGGCGGCGTTGTTCTCCGACGGCGCGTTTGGGTGGGACACGAAGACGAACAGCTCCTTGATGAACCGTTCTATGCGCCGGCAGAGCTTGGACTGGGGCGCGGCTTGGTCCTTGAAGAAGGGGCTGCACAGCGCCAGCAGTTCCTTCTCCAAGGTCAACTGGCGTCGCGAGGCCAGCCGGGGGCCATCGGCAGGAACGCAAGTCCTGGCCTTGGCATATACCCGCCGCACCGCACCGGCCCACTGTGCCAAGCCGAGGTCATCAGGATACCAAGCCATGAGCTCATCCATATCCCGCAGCAGGTGTGCCCAACACCGCTGCTTCAGGCCGGGGTAGTGGTTATATGCGGCGTAGAAGTCACTCACCAGCACTCCGCTGAATGCCTCTCCCAACGCCTCGTCCACCACCCCCTTGCCACGACCGCGACGCAGGAAGTACCGCTCCGTGGGAGTGCTGAAGGTCCAAACGTAGCCGTTGACTCCATCCTCACGCCAGCCGGTCTCATCTGCATGCACCACCGGAGAGCCACGAATGCGTTCCAGGGTCTCGGCCACTGCCATCCGGGCCTGTCGTGCCACACTATGAATCGTCTCCACGATGGCGCCCACGCTCAGCTTCAACCGATGCACCGTCTGAAGGTACTGCTGGATGCTCCTTATGGGCAGCCGTCCCTCCTCCCGCAGCGTCACTATCAGGCTCGCAAGGTTGATACCAAGGCGCCGAGGCCCCACTGCCAATCCCTGCAACGCACCACGGGGCACCCGCCGTTTCCGGCATAGCCCACACATTCGAGCCATGAAGACGTGCTCGACCACCTCCGCCGGAACCAACGGAAGCTCGATGACCTCACGAGTCCGCTGTACCCATCCCCCTGCCAGGCCCGTCCCACACTCGGGGCACGACTCCAGAGCATGCACCACCTGCCGCGTGGGTTCCATTCGCTGCCGGGCAAAGCCGTGGAGACGACGCTTCCTCGATCCCTTTCTCTCCGGCTGACTCCCCTTGGCGCGCGGCTTATTGCCCGGCATCCCTGCAGACGGGCCGCCAGTACCCGGACGGGCCTCCAACTCCTTCACCCGTCGCTCCAGCTCGGCGATGATCGTCTGCTGCTTGGCAATAACCTCCAGCAGGGTCTCCCGGCTCGTGGTGCGAAGGTCCACTTCATTGTCCACCCCTCTCGTTTAACACAATCAAACGCCCCTTGCTCCGTACTCTCCACCCAGGTTCCGAGCAATTCACCTCTCCAACTCTGAACAGTTACACAAATCTGCATTGCTGGACAAATGACCATCAGAAATGCGACAATACGGGGAAGATCACTCATGGGGACGCGTGGTTTCGACAGTGGACCATCCTGGAGGATCGCAGGCCGAGGTGCCATCCACCTCGTTAAACAGGTGGCAAAACAACAACTGGCGAACGTGAATTCGCTCTAGCTGCCTAAATCGGCAGCTCGTCTGCCCCAACCCAGCCCGGAGGTTTGGTAACAGGCGTTATAGATCCGGGATGCTGTTATCTGGACGCCGATGGAGATAACCTAAGAATATATCGGCTGGGTCCTGCCACGTTATGCCGGTGGAATATGGCAGGCCGACAACTTAGAACCGGATAAGCCTGTAGTATATCTAGCTGGGCTGCCTTCTGGACGGGGAGTTCGACCCTCCCCCGTCTCCACCAATCTACTCCAAGTGGCATCCTGACCCGGCGAGCCTGTATGTAACACCGTTATCCTACGTCTTCGTCTCAAGGCTGTATTCTCACCTCCGCCCCAATCTCTCAACGAATTAGCCAACATCCGCAATTCCTAACACTCCCCACTGTCATTCCGAAACGGAGTGAGGAATCTAAGGTCTGCCCCGATGGCCTGTCCATTACTACGACGAGCCTTTGTATGAGCGGGCATCTTAGATTCTTCGTCGTGCGCTCCTCAGAATGACAATGGGGAGGAAGCGCTCCTCAGAATGACAATGGGGAGGAAGTGCTCCTCGGAATGACAATGGGGAGGAAGCGCTCCTCGGAATGACAATGACGGAGGGTCACTCCGAGCGCGCGCCACCGTCATTCCGAAACGCCCCAGCTGTCATTCCGAGTGCTCCCCACTGTCATTCCGAAACGGAGTGAGGAATCTAAGGTCTGCCCCGATGGCCTGTCCATTACTACGACGAGCCTTTGTATGAGCGGGCATCTTAGATTCTTCGTCGTGCGCTCCTCAGAATGACAATGGGGAGGAAACGCTCCTCGGAATGACAATGACGGAGGGTCACTCCGAGCGCTCCCCACCGTCATTCCGAAACACCCCAGCTGTCATTCCGAACGCTCCCCACTGTCATTCCGAACCCTCCCCACTGTCATTCGGAACCCTCCCCACTGTCATTCCGAAACGGAGTGAGGAACCTAAGGTCTGCCCCGATGGCCTGTCCATTACTACGACGAGCCTTTGTATGAGCGGGCATCTTAGATTCTTCGTCGTGCGCTCCTCAGAATGACAATGGGGAGGAAACGCTCCTCGGAATGACAATGAGGGAGGGTCATTCCGAACGCCCCCCACTGTCATTCCGAACGCTCCCCACTGTCATTCCGAAACACCCCAGCTGTCATTCCGAAACACCCCAGCTGTCATTCCGAACGCTCCCCGCTGTCATTCCGAAACGGAGTGAGGAATCTAAGGTCTGCCCCGATGGCCTGTCCATTACTACGACGAGCCTTTGTATGAGCGGGCATCTTAGATTCTTCGTCGTGCGCTCCTCAGAATGACAATGGGGAGGAAGCGCTCCTCGGAATGACAATGACGGAGGGTCACTCCGAGTGCTCCCCACTGTCATTCCGAAACACCCCGGCTGTCATTCCGAGTGCTCCCCACTGTCATTCCGAACCCTCCCCACTGTCATTCGGAACCCTCCCAACTGTCATTCCGAACGCTCCCCACTGTCATTCCGAAACGGAGTGAGGAATCTAAGGTCTGCCCCGATGGCCTGTCCATTACTACGACGAGCCTTCGAATGAGCCGGTATCTTAGATTCTTCGGCGTGCGCGCCTCAGAATGACAGTAAGGAGGAAGTGCTCCTCAGAATGACAGTAAGGAGGAAGTGCTCCTCAGAATGACAATGACAATGACGGAGGGTCATTCCAAACTCCCGCCGCTGTCATTCCGAACGCCCTCCAATGTCATTCCGAGCGCCCCCCACTGTCATTCCGAAACGGAGTGAGGAATCTAAAATCTCCCTCTGATGGCCTGTCCATTACTACGACGAGCCTTTGTGTGAGCAGGCATCTTAGATTCTTCGTCGTGCGCTCCTCAGAATGACAATGACGGAGTGTGATTCCAGACGCCCGCTGCTGTCATTCCGAACCCTCCCCACTGTCATTCCGGGTTCCCTCACTGTCGTTCCAGACGGAGTGAGGAATCTAAGGTCTGCCCCTGATGTCTGGTTCATTACTATGACGAGCCTTTGTGTGAGCAGGCATCTTAGATTCTTCGTCGTGCGCTCCTCAGAATGACGGGGAGGGGAGGAGGCGCTCCTCGGAATGGCGGTGAGGGAGTTCCCGGCGCTTTGGCCAAGCTCAGGGTAATTGCTTTTACCTGCAATCAACTTTGTGGTAAGTTGGACACCTGTGAGCGAAGTAACTCTTCTTACGGTGGTAAGTTGGACACCTGTGAGCGAAGCAACTCTTCTTACGAAAGGGGGTAACGGCAATGTCTACAGAAACCCAATCCTATATCTTCGTTGGTGGAGAATTGGGAGGAGTGGTAAGGCAGCGCGTTGGCGATGATAAATGGAGATGGCAGAAGCTCATCAATGGCCTACCTCCCAACGTGCTTGTAACACGAATAGCGGTTCATCCCACCCGCCCGGAAACAGTGTTCTTGGGTTCCAGAGATGGCGCGTACCGAAGCACGGACAATGGAAATAGCTGGGTGCAGCTCAACCTGGGAGAAGCTAACCAACAGGGTTGGTCCTTCACATTCCATCCCACAGACCCGGATACGGTCTACCTTGGCACATCCCAAGCTTCAGTCGAAGCCAGAAAGGGCGGCGACCCGAAGATATTCCGTAGCTTGGATGGCGGGTCTACTTGGTCAGAGCTACCTTTCTCGGCAGATTCCAAGAATAACTGCCCCAATGTACATGAGGTGCGGGTGATCCAGATGGCGATTAACCCGGCCGCCCCGTCAGAAATCTATGTCGGGATCGAGGTTGGAGGCATGTACCGCAGCTTGGACAGCGGAGAAAGCTGGGAGCCGATCAACAACGGACTCATGGATGAAGATTGGGTCCCTGGGGTAGCTGGCACAGAAGCCAAGCTGGATGTTCATTCGGTGCGCATAAGCGATGCTCGCGCCGGCACGATCATGATGATCGGACGATTGGGAACATGGGAAAGCTCGGACCGGGGAGAGCACTGGGAGCACCTTGATCTAAGCAGGTTTTCCGACATAGTGCACACAAGAGAGCTTGAGATCGACCCCCACGAACCCAGCAGATTATATATGGTCGCCGGGAAAGACCCATTTTCCGATGTAGGCTGCCTCATGCGCAGCAGAGATACGGGGCGGACATGGGAAAGAATAGACCGGGGGGTGGAGCCCAGCGGTACGGGCAGAGCGGTTTGTGTTGACTGGCGCGATCCTTCTCACATCTACTGGTGCACCCGGTATGGGCAGGTTTTTAGCAGCGAAAACAATGGATATTCGTGGCAAGAACACCCGTTGCGGGGTACTGTCACAGAAATACGAGGGTTTGCTGTAAGCTGACATGACTATTGATGTTGCTACCGGCATCGCCCGTATCCTAAAACAAGAAGGTGTGGACTGGGTGTCGACCTTCCCGGTCTGCAGGGTGAACAACGCTCTGGGACGGGAAGGCATCCCGATGATCATGATGCGGGATGATCGGTATGCCGTTGCGCTGGCTGATGCTTTCTCCCGCATAACCGCGGGCGGTCGCACCGGCGTTTGTACCTTCCAAGGCGGCGTCAATGCAGCTGGGCTGCAGGTCGCTTATGCCGGCTTGGCGCAGGCATTCGAAGATGGTTCGCCCGTCCTTTGTATAACCGATGGGGTCCCCATCGGGGCATCTGAAAACAGCCAGTTCGATGTTGCCTCAAGTTTGAAGTCGGTCTCCAAGTGGTACGGCTTCTTGGATGCCCCGCATCGTGTGCCCGAATTTATGCGCCGTGCCTTCACCATGCTAAGAACAGGAAGACCGGGCCCGGTGGTGCTTGCCATTCCGGATGCTGATGGCCTTTATGATGAAACGGCAGACCCCTACGTGCCCGTGAAAGGCTGGAGATCGACAGCTGATGCCGCCGATGTTTCAACAGCTGTCGATCTGCTTCTAAAGGCCAAAGACCCCCTGATATATGCTGGCGAAGGCGTTATATACGCTGGCGCTTCGGCAGATCTCAGGTCCTTTGCTGAGATGGTTGGCCTGCCCGTTGTTTCAACCCTCAAAGCCAAGGGAGCATTTCCTGAAAACCACCCTTTGTTCGTGGGGGTTCGCGGCGAACATGTGGAAGGTTACTTGGAAAAGAGCGACCTGATCTTTGCTGTCGGCTCCAGCTTATCGCCGGGCCGATTCAGCCACGGGATACCCAACGCAGCAGCCAAGACCATCATCCACTGCAACATGGATGAGCTCCATGTGAACAAAGTTTATTCCACTGCCTCCGCGTTGATCGGCGATGCCAAGCTGGTTCTCCAAGCACTTTCTCAAGAGCTGTCCACCCGAGACTTGTCTGGCAGACGGACGAGCTCGGAGATGGCATCAGAGGTCAAGACCGCTCGGGATGCTGGGCTTGCCCAGTATAGGAGTGCGATGGCTTCCGACGATATGCCCATCAACCCATATAGAGTTTATGCAGCGCTGATGGAGGCGTTGGATCCCTACAACTCATTCTTGACTCACGAATCGGGAAACACCCGGGACCAGCTAAGCACCGTTTATGACACCTTGGTGCCGCGCGGGTTTCTGGGGTGGGGCAACGTGTCATCCTTGGGGTTCAGCTTGGCTGCCACCATTGCAGCCAAGCTAACATTCCCTGAGAAGCAGTGTGTTGCGGTTACAGGAGAAGCTGGGTTGGGATATATGTTCGGCAACCTGGAGGTGCCTCTCCGCCAGAAGATGGGGATTACCATCGCCCACGTCAGCAACGGAGGCTTTGCAGGATATGGCCCCGGTTTTTGGGGTGCTGGCCATGATCCCTTTACCCACAAAGTGTTGGGCTATGATGATATTGATATGTCCAAGGTTATCGGTGAGCTGGGTTATCACACCGAACGGGTTACCGAACCGGCGGAAGTAGCTCCAGCTCTTTTGCGGGCTTTTTCAGCCAATCGATCGGACCAGCCATCATACATAGAATTCGTGTGCAGCCAATATCCTGTATATGGTCGATGGGTATCCAGGTGATCCTCAGCCATAATCTTGTCGACCTTGTCTGCGATGATGTACTTTTCCCTCAGAAGCGAGACCAGACCAGCGAGCCAACCTGCTTATATCCAAGAAGGTGAACCAATGACAACAACAAACACCCCGGAAGAAAAGGCATCCCCTGTTGCCACACCTGTGGAAGCCGAACTGCTGGCTGAATCCGTCCTGGAGCTTGGAATCACCCATATCATCACTGTTCCCGATACAGTGCAGAAGACATTCTTAGCTCTGATGGAGCAGCAAGACAAGATCAAGGTGCTGACGGTATGCACCGAAGACGAAGCTATGGGCATAAACGTCGGACTACATGCCACCGGGCATAAGCCGATGATGGTTATCCAAAACAATGGTTTCTATGCCTCGATCAACACGCTGAAAGCGTTGGCTTTCGATGCACAGGTCCCCACCTTCATGTTTGTGGGCCAGTTCGGTAGGGACATTACGAAAGATGCAAATGATAACCGCCGGCGAGGAGTCAGGATGCTGGAACCCACCATGCAGACCTGGGGTGTTCCCTACTACAATCTGGAAGGTCCGCAAGATATAGCCGTTGTTGCAGAAGCTTACCGGAAGTGCCAAGAAGTGGAAGGCCCGGTGGCGGTTATCATTGGAGCAGCTACGAGCTAGCATCTGGGAAGTAGGTAGAGATAATGCAACGACAAGAAGCTATAGATGCGTTGGGCGAATACCGGGGAGACACCATCAGCGTAGCCACCATGCAGGCAGCAGCTCCGTGGAAGGATGCAGGACAAGCACAGAAAGATCATGTAGATGCTTCCGACTGTATGGGCAGTGCAGCATCTTTGGGGTTAGGTTTGGCGGTCGGAGCTCCGGACCGGAAGATAATGGTCCTGGATGGCGATGGCAGCTTGCTGATGCAGCTGGGTTCCTTGGTCACCATCGCATCCTTGGCTCCATCAAACTACTACCATTTTATCTTCTATAACGGGCTTTACCAAAGTTCAGGCAATCAGACCATACCGGGCTACGGGAAGATGGATTTTTGCCAGTTGGCGCTGGCTGCCGGGTACCGGAAAGTGTGGAAGGTTTCCAGCAAAGGCGAGTTTCTGGAGGTTCTACCGGAGATCATGGAATCTCAAGGCCCGGCGCTGATTGAGATCGAGATCGAAAGGGAAGAAGGACCAACGAGGTTCCCCGGCGTGCCGGTAGCTCCCCAGATCAAAGCTTTTAGAGCAAACTTTACATAAAACTGACGGGCTGGGTTATCTTCTTGCCGCTGCCCGGGGTTTCTTTAGTCCAAGCCAAGCTGGTCGAGCCTACAGCGACCCATCGATGACGATGTCCAGCAAGGCTGGTTTTCCGGAAGCAAGGGCCCTATTCACCGCTGGGCCGATCTCCTTGGGGTCCGTTATTCGCTGGCCGTCCACCCCCATGCTTCTGGCGGTTGCAGCGAGGTCGAAGGGCGTGGGGAAATCGGAGTACAGCAGGTTGCTGCCGGCGGTTTCAACTTCCTTCAGTATATCCTTCTGGTAGACGTTGTAGTTGGTCTTCAAGATGCGGTACATGCCGTTGTTGCAAATCACGAAAACGCAGGGGATGTTTTCGTTAGCGGCAGTCCACAGACCCTGAACGGTCATCATGGCGCTCCCGTCGCCTATGATGCCGAAAACGGGCCTGTCGGGGTTGGCGCACTGAGCGCCCATGGTGACGCCGATACCACCGCCGATGGAACCACCCCTGACACCTACGATATCGCCCCGCTTGGTCCCGTGGAAATAGTGCCGCATAGTAGCCCTGTGGCTGATGGAATCATCTACAACCATCGCATTCGAGGGCAGCGCACTGGCAACCTCGTACATCATCCTGGCGGGACTCATGGGCGCGCCATCCCATTTTTCAGCTACCGAATCCTCAAACGTTTTCCGGATTGCTGCTGCTTCTTTTCTGGCTTCTTCGGCTCTATTTTTGATGATCCCTTCGTCGTGGGAAGAAAGCCGGGACCTAACCGACCCGACCAGCTCGGATAAGGCTAGCTTGCAGTGGGCAACTACGCCTACGTCGGTAGGTTCAGACCTGCCGACGCACCCGGGTATGGGATCAATGTGAATTAGCTTCGTGGTGGGCTTCAGGATAACATCACCCCAGTAGAACAGCTCTTCGAAGGTATCCATCCCGACCGCCAGCACGAGGTCCACATCTTCGAGAAGCTCCCTGTGACTGGGAACTCTGAGAGAGTGGCTTCCGCAGTACTGGGGATGATTTGTTGGGAACGAAACCTCAGCGCCCCTGGACTGGCGCACAGGCAAGCCAAGAAGCTCGGCAAGCTCCACAGCTTGGTCATTCGCTCCATCATCAGAAACACGGTCTCCGACGATCATCAAGGGGTTTTTTGCCGTCAGCAGCAAGGATGCAGCTTCGTCGATCCCATCCAGGTCCGGCCGGTAAGCATCATGGATTTTGGCTGAAGGGATGATGTTCATCTCAGCTGAGCCTTCCATAGCATTGGCGCTGAACCCGACGTATACCGGGCCCTTTGGATGACTGTTGGCTTCATTGAAAGCCCGCCGCATAACGCTGGGGATCTGGTCGGGGAGGGTCAGCTCAACCGCCCATTTTGTCACAGGTCGGACCATCTCGGCCAAATCGGTCTTGCCTTCGGTTATCTTGCGGGCATCATAGTTGGCTGATGTGATAACCATGGGCGTTCCGGTGCGGTAAGCATCCAACATGAGAGTGATGCCGTTGGCCAGGCCATTATCCACATGCAAACTGACAAAGGATGCTTTGCCCGTTGCCCTAGCATAAGCTTCACCCATCCCAACCGCGACGCTTTCTTGCAGAGTCAGGATGTATCTAAATTCCGGATAATCTCCCAGCATGTCGATCAGTGGGCCTTCGCTTGTCCCGGGGTTGCCAAAGATATGATCGACACCTTCGGCTTTTAGCATCTCCAATATAGCCCTTTTCCCGGTCATCATTTCAGACATTACATATCCATCCATCAGTCAAATTCGGGCGGCTTCCTGTTGCTCCCCGGAGGAGTATTGCAGGAACGCCTAATGTAAGCTGTGGGCAGTGTGGGATACCAGGGGACATATCCCCTTCATGGCTCTATTCGCCTCAGCTTGTACGCATCCGACGCCATTATCTCAGATATGCGGGATGAAAGGTTCCAAAAATCATCCCTCGCAGCAAGAAAACGCCCGCTGAGATTTCCTGATTCATCGCTTGCAAGAAAAACCGCCAATTCACCCACCTTCTTGATGGGCGTCCCCTCACCTTGGTTTACGGCCTTCGATCGTTCGTGCCACCATGTGTTGCCCACAGCCAAGGTCTTATCTTCTATCTCTTCCATCATACTGGTATGGACCCCTCCCGGCGACATGACGTTGATCTGAACGTTGGTGTCTTCCAGCTCTAACGCAAGAGTTTCGGTGAGGGTTACGATAGCCGACTTGGATGCTTGATAAGCAGACATATGAGCGGTGCCGAATGTGCCTACGCCACCGCCCGAAAGACTGATTATCTTGCCGCTGTTCTGCTCAAGCATGGCTGGCAGCACAGCCCGACAGCACAGATAGGTCCCGATGAGGTTCACCTGAATGGGGCGGATCCAGTCGGCTATTTCACCGGTGTGAGCGGGGCCTATGGGACCCAAGATGCCTGCATTATTTACCAGAATGTCCACGGCAGCGTACCGGCTCAGTGTCTGTTGCACCATCTCTTCCACTTGCGCCGGCTCCGAAATGTCGGTGGGAATCACGCAGGTTTCTGCACCCATCTCCGCAGCTAGGCTGGCTGTTTCTTCCAACTCCGCTTTGTTGCGGGCGGCAAGGGCCAGCTTAGCTCCTTCTTGAGCGTAGGCCAAGGAAATGGCTCTGCCAATGCCGCGGCCCGCACCGGTAATCAGAGCCACCCGGTTTTTCAGTCGCACAGATACCTCCCAAGCAAATTTGGATGATGGAGCATGAGGCCCGAACATCGGGCCGGATAACTATACAGTTTTATCACCGTTCGGCCCCAGCATCAACACCGGAGATAGGTTGCCACGTGCAGACACGGCGGAAAATGCAGGTAACCGCCCCCCTAGGAGTCTGTCCGAGAAACAATGTTCTAAACGATATGCGTCATTAGTGGAGTGTAAAGATGCTAATTACTCCACGACAAAGTCCAGATTGCTGTAAGCAGGTTATTGCGTGGCGTTTTTCGTCTCCAGAAACGAATCCTCGGACAGGCTCCTAGCGTCATTCTGCGAGCGCCCTCCCCCTCCTGTCGTCATCGCGAGCACCCTCCCCCCTTATTGTCTTTGTGAGTATCCCTCCTTCTGTCGCCATCGTAAGGAGCCCTCCCATTGTCGTCATTGTGAGGAGCGCATCCCCTCCCTGTCATTCTGAGGAGCGCACGACGAAGAATCTAAGGTGCCGGCTCACACAAAGGCTCGTCGTAGTAATGGACAGGCGATCAGGGGGCAGACCTTAGATTCCTCACTCCGTTCGGAATGACAGTGGGGAGGGTTCGGAATGACAGTGGCGGAGTTCGGAATGACAGCGACGGGCGTCTGGAATGACACTCCTTCATTGTCATACTGAGTAGCGCTTCCGCCTCCTGTCATTCTGAGGAGCGCACGACGAAGAATCTAAGGTGCCGGCTCACACAAAGGCTCGTCGTAGTAACGGGCAGGCCATCGGAGGGAGACCTTAGATTCCTCACTGCGGTTCGGAATGACAGTGAGAGGGTTCGGAATGACAGCGGGGAGCGTTCGGAATGACAGTGGGGAGCATTCGGAATGACAGTGGGGAGGGTTCGGAATGACAGCGGGGAGCGTTCGGAATGACAGTGGGGAGCGTTCGGAATGACAGTCTCTCATTGTCGTTCTGAGGAGCGCTTCCCCTTCCTGTCATTCTGAGGAGCGCACGACGAAGAATCTAAGGTGCCGGCTCACACAAAGGCTCGTCGTAGCAATGAACCAGCCATCAGGGGCAGACCTTAGATTCCTCACTTCGGTTCGGAATGACAGCGGGGAGGGTTCGGAATGACAGCGGGGAGCGTTCGGAATGACAGTTCGTCATTGTCATTCCGAGGAGTGCCTTCCCTTATTATCATTGGAGGAGGGCTTCCCCTCCCTGTCATTCTGAGGAGCGCACGACGAAGAATCTAAGATGCCTGCTTACACAAAGGCTCATCGTAGTAATGGACCAGCCATCAGGGGCAGACCTTAGATTCCTCACTTCGTTCGGAATGACGGGGTAACGTTCGGAATGACAGTAAGGAGTCGGGAATCGCAGGTGGGTTGGCATCTGTCCGGAATCGCAGGTGGGTTGGTGTCTCCTTGGAATGATAGGCGGGTTGGCGGCTTTCGGAGAAACTTAATTCAATTTGGTCTTCTTGTGGTAAAGTATGTGAGGCTGAGCAAGGTGAGTGGTAAAGTATGTGAGGCTGACCAAGGTAATAGGAGGGATAAATATGATCGACCAAGTTGATTTGATGAAAGTTATAGAAAAGTTCCGTGGAGATGCGGTAGTGGTACCTACGATGCGGGCAACCGTCGGTTGGAAGGAAGCATCCAACAACATCATGAGGGACGTTGCCATCAGCGGCGCCATGGGAAAGGCTTCATCCTTTGCTCTGGGCGTCTGCTTGAGCCAACCCGATACCAAGGTGATTGTCTATGATGGCGACGGCAGCCTCATCATGAACCTGGGAACGCTGGTAACCATCGCCAATAAGTCTCCCAAGAACTTGTACCACTTCGTCATGGATAACGGGATTTACGGCACCACGGGCGGTCAGCCGGTTCCGGGGAACGGCGTCACCTCTTACTCCGGGATAGCTAAGGAAGCCGGATATGCCAACAGCTACGAGTTCGATGATCTGGAAGAATTTGCCACCCAAGCATCCCAGATATTCGAACAACCTGGGCCTGTGTTGGTCAGTATAAAGACCGTTCCCAACATAAGGTCGTCGGAGGAGCGGATCGCTACCCGCGGCGGTCAAACCCGGAGCGTCACCGAAGCAGTTGCTGATCTGAAGGGCGAATTTAGCAGCTGAGCATATATCATTGGTCATCCAAGGGTCGTCAGGATGGGCGGACCCCGCAGGAGGCGATGCATGTATACAAAGTCGATGCTTGGCGTAGAAGAATGCCAAGCAGCTATCGCAGCCATGCTTGGCAGCTTCAAGGAAGACCCTACCCGCCGCCCAATAGCCATGGCTATAGTGGATGACCGGGGTGAGCTGCTGGCATACCTGCGGACCGACGGTTGCGGCCAACTGGCTGCGAAGAGCTGCATCAGAAAGGCGTACACCTCGGCTATCAGCAGGCAGAACACCACAGATTATGCTGAGCGGCTCAAATCCCAAGGTAGGACCGTGGCAGAATCGGGAGACCCCATGATGACGGCCGTCCAAGGAGGGCTGGTGGTCACATCCTCGGATGGTGCCGTCTTGGGAGGGATCGGTGTCGGCGGCCTGCCCGGCGGCCACCTTGATGAAGAGATTGCCGTGGTGGGACTGAAAGCCCTTGATGTGTAGAGGATTACAGCGATGAAAGCAGGAAATCTTAGGCTGCAGGGGAAGGTTGCTATCGTTACCGGGGCTGGATCAAGCGGTCCGGGAGTCGGCAACGGCAAAGCAACGTCGATAACCTTCGCCCGCGAAGGTGCCAGCGTTCTTGTGGTAGACCACGTGGTTGAGCGCGCAGAAGAAACCTTGGCGATGATACGTGAAGAAGGTGGAGAATCGTCGGTGTTTGAAGCTGATGTCACCCAAGCGGAAGATTGTTTCCGCATGGTGGAAGCTGCCGTTGAGCGGTATGGGCGTCTTGATATTCTGGACAACAACGTAGGAATATCACGTCGTGGCACTGTCCTTGAGGTCAGCGAAGAAGATTGGGATCATGTGATGGCGGTAAATGTAAAGAGCATAGTATTGGCAAGCCGTTACGCGATTCCGAAGATGATAGAAACGGGCGGCGGCTCCATCATAAACATCTCTTCCATTGCGGGACTCAGGGCCCATAGCAGCACACCATACACCACCTCCAAGGCTGCTGTGATCGGCCTGACCATGTCCATGGCGGCAGACCATGGCCGGGAAAACATCCGTGTCAACTGTATTGCACCCGGCTTGGTTTATACTCCCATGGTGGCCCCCCGGATGGATGATTCCCTCCGGGATATTCGCCGGGATGCTTCACCCTTGGGCACGGAAGGCACGGCGTGGGATATTGCTTCCGCAGCCCTTTACCTTGCCAGCGACGATGCCCGCTGGGTCACCGGGGTGGCGCTGCCTGTGGACGGAGGACTGACGACATTATCTCCAGTCACCTACAGCACCTTATCTCAGCAGCGGTACAGCCCGCCCCAAAGCTAGATGCCGGAACGCTTTCTGACATACTTGTCGATGCTGCGATTCCTGTTGGCGGCAATGTAGATATCTCCGCGGGAATCGACCCAAAGACCGTGGGCAGCCCGTGATTCCAACCGGGCCAACGCCTGGCCATCCGCATCCAAGATGCTCAACCGGGTCGATACCCCTTCATCTTCGAACTCGCTGATATAGAAGTTACCGTCGACGTCGGTTGCGATGTCGGTGGGACGGTGGATATCAGTCCACATGGTCAGAAACCGGCCATCTGGCGAAAATATTTGGATGCGGCTGTTCTCCCTATCGCATACGTAGACCTTGCCATCGCGGTCAACAAGGATGCTGTGGAGTAGGCGGAATCGGTTCGGGCCTTCTTCTATGCGACCTTCAATTACCGGTCCGTAGTGGGACCCTCCCGGTTCCCCCCAAGATGAGACCAGCTCCCCCTGACTGTTGAATCGGTGGACCCGGGAGTTCCGGTAGCCGTCCGAAACGTAGAGGTCCCCCGATGGTGACGGCGCCAGCTCTGTGGGATAGTTGAATGGGCCCGCAGCTCTGGGCGCCAAATCCCCCGGCTTGTCGCACCCGGTGTCTGAATGGACTCCACGATTCCCAATGGTTAGCAGGTGCTGTCCTTCGAGGGTGAATTTCAGAACCACATGGTCTGACCTGTCAGAAACATAGACCACATCGTCTTCTATGAAGATGCCATGAGGATCAGAAAAGATGCCGGAGCCCCAAGAACTCAGGTAGAGCCCATCACTGTCGAACACCACCACCGGAGGATCGTGCCGCTGAAAGACATAGACCCTGTCCTGGGAGTCGGTGGCCACCGCACTGGTGGTCCCAAATGTCCAACCTTCAGGCAGTTTGGGCCAATCTTGGACCAGTTCGTAGGTGAAATTCCCGGTGCCGACAGTTGTCATGGAAGCTCTCCCATCATCGGTTTGTGTGCAGTCTTTGGCAGGATGCGGCAATAGTACATTATTCCGGCGGATGCGCCAACGATGAAGGTTTTAAGCTATACTTGGCTTGCTGAAACCTTGGCGGTACAGGTAGGAGCTAACGAAGATGAGTCCTGATGGAAAGATTGCTATTGTCACAGGTGGGGGAACGGGGATAGGCAAAGCTGTTGTCCTTGCCCTCTTGGAGGTAGGCTACTACGTCGCCCTTGCTGGGCGCCGGCTAGATCCCTTGACTGCCACCGTTGAAAATGCAGGAGATGCAGGCTCACGGGCGCTTGTTGTGCCCACCGACGTGAGCGACCCTGCGTCCGTCCGAGCTCTGTTTGCTGAAGTACAAAGGGGGTTCGGGCGACTTGATCTACTGTTCAACAACGCAGGGGTTGGCCCTCCACCGGGGCTTCTGGAAGACCTGACATATGAGCAGTGGAAGTCGGTCGTCGATATCAATTTGACCGGCTCTTTCTTGTGCACCCAAGAAGCATTCAAGATGATGAAAAGCCAACTACCGATGGGTGGGCGCATCATCAATAACGGCTCCATCGCTGCGTATGCTCCAAGGCCCAACTCCATACCGTATACTGCTACAAAACATGCGGTAACCGGACTTACCAAGTCGACTGCCTTGGATGGTCGCAAGTACGATATTGCGTGCGGCCAGATAGACATCGGCAACGCCGACACCAACATTGCCGCCCAGATGAAGAGAGGCATTCCCCAAGCCAATGGCTCCGTTGAATCCGAACCCACCATCGACCCCGATCATGTAGCAGATGCAGTCCTGTACATGGCGGGTCTTCCGCTGGGTGCCAACGTCCAGTTCATGACGGTCATGGCAACCAAGATGCCATATATTGGGCGCGGATGATTCCGCCGGCATATGCGACCAAAGCTTCCAGGTTGCTCGTGGGGAGAACGAGGGGGAGCGGCAATGGTTCAGCTTCAAGAAGGGGGGAGTGGCAATGGTTCAGCTTCAAGGAGTTTAGCCTTGAGGGGGACTCTCCAGATTGTCGTTCCGACCCACCCCCGGTCATCCCGAACCACCCTTCTGTCATTCCGAACGCAGTGAGGAATCTAAGGTGCTCCCCCGATGGCCTGCCCGTTACTACGATGAGCTGGCGTGTGAGGCAGCATCTTAGATTCTTCGTCGTGCGCTCCTCAGAATGACGGGGGAGGGGGTGTCATTCCGAGCCCCCTTTATGTCATTCCGAACGGAGTGAGGAATCTAAGGTGCTCCCTCCGATGGCTAGTTCATTTCTCCGTCGACCTTTGATGTGAGTCAGCATCTTAGATTCTTCGTCGTGCGCTCCTCAGAATGACAATGAGGGAGTGCGCTCCTGAGAATGACAGGGAATGGAGTGCTCCTCACAATGACTATTAGGGAGAGTCATCCCGAACCCCCCTGCCCCCCGACCCTTCCCCTGTCATCCCGACCCACCCCACTGCCATTCCGAACGCAGTGAGGAATCTAAGATCTCCCTCCTATGGCCTGCCCGTTACTACGATGAGCTGGCGTGTGAGCCAGCAGTTTAGATTCTTCGTCGTGCGCTCCTCAGAATGACAGTGAGGGGAAGGCTCCTCACAATGACAGGGAATGGAGTGCTCCTCACAATGACCATTAGGGAGAGTGATTCCGAACCCCCCTGCCCCCCGACCCTTCCCCTGTCATTCCGAACCACCCTCCTGCCATTCCGAACGCAGTGAGGAATCTGACGTCTCCCTCCAGTGGCTAGTTCATTTCTCCGTCGACCTTTGATGTGAGCCAGCAGTTTAGATTCTTCGTCGTGCGCTCCTCAGAATGACAGTGAGGGGAAGGCTCCTCACAATGACAGGGAATGGAGCGCTCCTCACAATGACCATTAGGGAGAGTGATTCCGAACCCCCCTGCCCCCCGACCCTTCCCCTGTCATTCCGAACCACCCTCCTGCCATTCCGAACGCAGTGAGGAATCTGACGTCTCCCTCCAGTGGCTAGTTCATTTCTCCGTCGACCTTTGATGTGAGCCAGCAGTTTAGATTCTTCGTCGTGCGCTCCTCAGAATGACAGTGAGGGGAAGGCTCCTCACAATGACAGGGAATGGAGCACTCCTCACAATGACCATTAGGGAGAGTGATTCCGAACCCCCCTGCCCCCCGACCCTTCCCCTGTCATTCCGAACGCAGTGAGGAATCTGACGTCTCCCTCCAGTGGCTAGTTCATTTCTCCGTCGACCTTTGATGTGAGCCAGCAGTTTAGATTCTTCGTCGTGCGCTCCTCAGAATGACAATGGGGGGGTGGTCCTCACAATGACAGGGAATGGAGCGCTCCTCACAATGACCATTAGGGAGAGTGATTCCGAACCCCCTGCCCCCCCCCCCCCCCGACCCTTCCCCTGTCATCCCGAACCCCCCTGCCCCCCGACCCTTCCCCTGTCATTCCGAACCACCCTCCTGTCATTCCGAACGCAGTGAGGAATCTGAGGTCTCCCTCCAATGGCTAGTTCATTTCTCCGTCGACCTTTGATGTGAGCCAGCAGTTTAGATTCTTCGTCGTGCGCTCCTCAGAATGACAATGGGGGGGTGGTCCTCACAATGACAGGGAATGGAGCGCTCCTCACAATGACCATTAGGGAGAGTGATTCCGAACCCCCTGCCCCCCCCCCCCCCCCCCCGACCCTTCCCCTGTCATCCCGAACCCCCCTGCCCCCCGACCCTTCCCCTGTCATTCCGAACCACCCTCCTGTCATTCCGAACGGAGTGAGGAATCTAAGGTCTCCCTCCAATGGCTAGTTCATTTCTCCGTCGACCTTGATGTGAGCCAGCAGCTTAGATTCTTCGTCGTGCGCTCCTCAGAATGACAATGGGGGGTGGTCCTCAGAATGACGGTGAGGGGAGGGCGCTCCTCAGAATGACGGTGAGGGGAAGGTGCGCCTCAGAATGACGATTGAGGGGAGGGGATTGCCTGCATTTTTCACCAAGTCTGAGTAGTCACGAGGAGCAATATGTTGGGTGGTCTCCATTTTCATAGTAAGATGTTAGAGTGGCTTGGAGAATACAGATATCAGGGAGAGTGCATTGAGTAACGACATTCAGGTGGCCACGTTGGCTGGAGGATGCTTCTGGTGCGTAGAAGCGGTTTTTGTCATGATAGAAGGTGTGCAAAAGGTCGTGTCGGGCTACACCGGCGGACGGTCCACCAAACCAACTTACCATGAGGTTTGCTCAGGAAGCACAGGCCACGCGGAAGCTGTGCAAGTCCACTTCGAGCCTGAAGTGCTTTCTTATGAGACCGTCTTGGAGATATTCTTTGCTTATCATGATCCAACGACGCTGAATCGCCAAGGAGCAGATACTGGGACCCAGTACCGTTCGGCGATTTTCTTCCATGATAGCGAGCAGGAACGGATATCCAGGGAAACCGTCGCAAAGCTCGATGCTTCCAGGATATGGAATAGTCCCATGGTGACCGAGATAGTTCCGTTGGAGCAGTTCCACGAAGCGGAGTTGTACCACCAGTCTTTCTATGAGAACAACCCGGATCAGATGTACTGCCGCTTTGTCATCGATCCAAAGGTCAAGAAGCTACGGGAAAAACATGCTGCTTTGCTCAAGGTGAGCGTCTAGGAGCCTGTCCGAGGATTCGTTTCGGGAGACGAAAAACGCCACGCAATAACCTGCTTACAGCAATCTGGACTTTGTCGTGGAGTAATTAGCATCTTTACACTCCACTAATGACGCATATCGTTTAGAACATTGTTTCTCGGACAGACTCCTAGGGCTATGTGTGCTGCTCGACATAAGCAGCCACTATTCCGGTAGGTCCCAGCCGAGCCAGTTGCACAGTGCGCGGCCCATGACCAGTTCCTTGTCGTGCTCCGACAACCAAGGAAGCTCCTCGGTAAACAGGGTCACACACTGCTTCCAAGAACACGACATCCTTGTGATGTCCGTTCCCCAGAACATGCGGTCAGGGCCAAAAGCATCGTAGATTCTGCGTAGGTGGTCATGGATATCAAGGAAGGGATAGGGGCCTGCAGAGTAGCTGGGTGCGCCTGTAGCTTTCACAGCCACATTGGGATGCTTGGCTAGTGCAATCAGGTCCGGCAGGTTCGTCCATGCTTCAGCGCCCCTTATACCCGAAGCAGCAGGGGGTCGGCCCATATGATCGACTATCAGGCGAGTTTCTGGGTGCCTCCTTGCTATATCGTCCAGCGCCGTCAGGAAATCTGGGCCAAATAGGGCTATGGGCAGACCTGCCGCAGCGGCTGCGGGCCACAGCCATTCCATGGAACCGTCGGTCAGCCAAGCCTGCTGCTCAGGGGTCTGGAGGGCGAATCGCAGCCCCATCATCCCAGGTTGTTGCTTCCAATCGGCGACCAAGGTGCGGCTATTGGGATCATCAAGAGCAAACTTCCCCAAGATCGATAGCCGGTCAGGATGTTGATTTGCAGCATCCAGTGCAAGCTCGCTGGAATTAGGGTCCCAGCCGGGGGGGGGTGAATCACCGCCGCATTGATCCCTGAATCATCCATATCCCGCAGCAGGTCTCCCGTCGTATTTGTTGGGATCTGCCTGTGGGCGGCGTTGGTGGGGATAGCGTTGCTCCAGATGTGCACCTGAGCATCGACGATCAGCATCTTCGTTTCCTTTTTGCGAGAAGTGGGGCACTGGCTTGGGAGGGCCAGAGTGAATTATACAGTAACTTTCTTTATCGTAACGGTTTCGTACCCATGAGTCGAATCTCGAGGGCCTCCTCGGATCGTCACTCCGAGCGACCCCCGTCGTCACTCCGAGCGCCCCCGTCGTCACTCCGAGCGCCCCCGTCGTCACTCCGAGCGCCCCCGTCGTCACTCCGAGCGCCCCCCGTCGTCACCCCGAGCGCCCCCGTCGTCACCCCGAGCGCCCCCGTCGTCACTCCGAGCACCCCCGTGGTCACTCCGAGCGCCCCCGTGGTCACCCCGACCGCCCCCGTCGTCACCCCGACCGCCCCCGTCGTCATTCCGGACGCCCCCGTCGTCACTCCGAGTGCCCTCATTGTTACGGCGAACAACCCCCGTTGTCACTACGAACGACCCTCATTGTCATTCCGAACGTAGTGAGGAATCTAAGATCTGGCTCTGATGGCCTGTCCATTACTACGACGAGTCTTTGTGTGAGCAGGCATTTTAGATTCTTCGTCGTGCGCTCCTCAGGATGACAGGGAGGAGAGATGCTCCACAGAATGATGCGAAACGGAGGTGCTCCTCAGAATTACGGGCAGTGAGCGCACCCCGCATGACAACGAAGGGGCACCCCGCATGGCTCAATGGGAAGGCACCTCACAACCCCCGTTGTCATTCCGAACGTAGTGAGGAATCTAAGATCTGGCTCTGATGGCCTGTCCATTACTACGACGAGTCTTTGTGTGAGCAGGCATTTTAGATTCTTCGTCGTGCGCTCCTCAGAATGACAGGGGAGGAGTGCGCTCCTCAGGATGACGGGGCGGAGAGATGCTCCTCAGAATGACAGGGAGTGGGGCACTGGCTTGGGAGGGCCAAGGGTGAATTATACAGTAACCCTCTTTATCGTAACGGTTTCGTATCCATGAGTTGAATCTTGAGGGCCTCCTCGGATTATTGTTCGAAACGCCCCATTGTCATTCCGAATGCTCTCATTGTCACTGCGAATGCCCCCGGCGTCACTCCGAACGCCCCCGTCGTCACTCCGAACGCCCCCGTCGTCACTCCGAACAACCCCATTGTCATTCCGAACGTAGTGAGGAATCTAAGATTTGGCTCTGATGGCCTGTCCACTACTACGGCGAGTCTTTGTGTGAGCATGCATTTTAGATTCTTCGTCGTGCGCTCCTCAGAATGACAGGGGAGGAGTGCGCTCCTCAGGATGACGGGGAGGAGAGATGCTCCTCAGAATGACAGGGAGGAGAGATGCTCCTCAGAATGACCGGGAGTGAGCGCACCCCGCATGACAACGAAGGGGGCACCCCGCATGGCTCAATGGGAAGGCACCTCACAACCCCCGTTGTCATTCCGAACGTAGTGAGGAATCTAAGGTCTGCCCCTGATGACCTGTCCATTACTACGACGAGCCTTTGTGTGAGCAGGCATTTTAGATTCTTCGGAGTGCGCGCCTCAGAATGACAGGGGAGGCGTGCGCTCCTCAGGATGACAGGGAGGAGAGATGCTCCTCAGAATGATGCGAAACGGAGAGATGCTCCTCAGAATGATGGGGAGTGAGCACACCCCGCATGACAACGAAAGGGGCACCCCGCATGGCCCAATGGGAAGGCACCTCACAACCCCCGTTGTCATTCCGAACGTAGTGAGGAATCTAAGATCTGGCTCTGATGGCCTGTCCATTACTACGGCGAGTCTTTGTGTGAGCAGGCATTTTAGATTCTTCGGAGTGCGCTCCTCAGAATGACAGGGAGGAGTGCGCTCCTCAGGATGACGGGGAGGAGAGATGCTCCTCAGGATGATGCGAAACGGAGTGTGCTCCTCAGAATTACGGGGAGTGAGCGCACCCCGCATGACAACGAAGGGGGCACCCCGCATGGCTCAATGGGAAGGCACCTGACAGTCCCCATTGTTATTCCGAACGTAGTGAGGAATCTAAGATCTGGCTCTGATGGCCTGTCCATTACTACGACGAGCCTGTAACTGTTCAGAGTTGGAGAGGTGAATTGCTCGGAATCTGGGTGGAGAGTACGGAGCAAGGGGCGTTTGATTGTGTTAAACGAGAGGGGTGGACAATGAAGTGGACCTTCGCACCACGAGCCGGGAGACCCTGCTGGAGGTTATTGCCAAGCAGCAGACGATCATCGCCGAGCTGGAGCGACGGGTGAAGGAGTTGGAGGCCCGTCCGGGTACTGGCGGCCCGTCTGCAGGGATGCCGGGCAATAAGCCGCGCGCCAAGGGGAGTCAGCCGGAGAGAAAGGGATCGAGGAAGCGTCGTCTCCACGGCTTTGCCCGGCAGCGAATGGAACCCACGCGGCAGGTGGTGCATGCTCTGGAGTCGTGCCCCGAGTGTGGGACGGGCCTGGCAGGGGGATGGGTACAGCGGACTCGTGAGGTCATCGAGCTTCCGTTGGTTCCGGCGGAGGTGGTCGAGCACGTCTTCATGGCTCGAATGTGTGGGCTATGCCGGAAACGGCGGGTGCCCCGTGGTGCGTTGCAGGGATTGGCAGTGGGGCCTCGGCGCCTTGGTATCAACCTTGCGAGCCTGATAGTGACGCTGCGGGAGGAGGGACGGCTGCCCATAAGGAGCATCCAGCAGTACCTTCAGACGGTGCATCGGTTGAAGCTGAGCGTGGGCGCCATCGTGGAGACGATTCATAGTGTGGCACGACAGGCCCGGATGGCAGTGGCCGAGACCCTGGAACGCATTCGTGGCTCTCCGGTGGTGCATGCAGATGAGACCGGCTGGCGTGAGGATGGAGTCAACGGCTACGTTTGGACCTTCAGCACTCCCACGGAGCGGTACTTCCTGCGTCGCGGTCGTGGCAAGGGGGTGGTGGACGAGGCGTTGGGAGAGGCATTCAGCGGAGTGCTGGTGAGTGACTTCTACGCCGCATATAACCACTACCCCGGCCTGAAGCAGCGGTGTTGGGCACACCTGCTGCGGGATATGGATGAGCTCATGGCTTGGTATCCTGATGACCTCGGCTTGGCACAGTGGGCCGGTGCGGTGCGGCGGGTATATGCCAAGGCCAGGACTTGCGTTCCTGCCGATGGCCCCCGGCTGGCCTCGCGACGCCAGTTGACCTTGGAGAAGGAACTGCTGGCGCTGTGCAGCCCCTTCTTCAAGGACCAAGCCGCGCCCCAGTCCAGGCTCTGCCGGCGCATAGAACGGTTCATCAAGGAGCTGTTCGTCTTCGTGTCCCACCCAGACGCGCCGTCGGAGAACAACGCCGCCGAACGAAGCCTGCGGCACCTGGTGATCAGCCGTAAGATTAGCGGTGGCACTCGCTCCAAACAGGGCAGTGACACCAAAATGACCCTGGCATCCCTCTTTGGGACATGGCGCGCCAAGGGCCTCAACCCCCTCTTGGAATGCCGTGACCTACTACTTTCCCCTCAACTCTGAACTGTTACCTGAGCTACAGTCGCCCACCGGCTACACGGGCATCTACGAGACGTGGAACAGGGACCTGGACGGCGGCGGCCCGGACGACCCGTGGGACTTCGGCTTGGGCACGGACTACCCGGCGCTGAAGGGCGCCCGCGACGGCGTGAGGTCGTGGCAGGTGTTCGGCTTGCAGGGCCGCACGGTGCGCTCCATGCCCGACGATTTCTCCTTCACTCCGAGTAGAGCAGTTGCGGGGGCGACGGCGGTCAGCGACGTCATCTCCATAACGGGCATAAACGTTTCCGTGCCCCTCAGCGTGGCCGTCACTCCCTCCGACGCGACCTTCACCTGCACGGTGGACGGCGCGACGGACTGCGCGGGCGGCCTTGACGCTGTCAGCGCGGGGCAGCGGGTGCAGTTGAGGGCGGTCGCGGGGGCCACCGACGGGGATACCGTCACGATCACGGTGACTGCCGGCGAGGGCGGGAACGCGGCCAGCGCGGACTGGACGCTCACGACGGACGCCGCCGCGACCTCTGTCATCAGCATCGAGCGTGCCGCCGCCGCCATCGTGGAGGGCGGGTCCGCCGGGTTCACGCTGACGGTCCACCCCGCGCCTCCTGCCGACCTGACGGTCAACCTTGAGCTCGCCGTCACGGACATCCTCATTGACTACGTCACGACGGACGCGAACGGCGTGGAGACGCGGCACGACACGCCGGTTCAGGGTTCCCGCACCGGCGCGCGCGTCAACACGGTGACGACCACCGTGCAGGCGACCATTCCGGCGGCCGCGTTTACGGCTGCGTACACCGCCCCCGCCACCACGAACGACAACCTCGACGAGCCGGACGGCTCGCTCGTCGTGACGCTACAGGACAGCGCGGCCTACACCGTCGCCGCAGCGCCGGGCAACACGGCGAGCGTCGCCGTCAACGACAACGACAACGTGTTCGGGAGCGCGACGGGAGAGAACGGGGTGCGGCTGGAGTTCGACGCCGCGCCGCTGTCGGTGGTGGAAGGCGCGATGACGCCGCTGACGTTCACCGTGACGGCGGACGCGCTGACCACGTTGCCGTACACCTGCTGGACGGCGGGCGGCGCCCTCTCAACCGCGACGCAGCCCGACGACTATACGTTCATGCGGGATGCCTCCGTCCGCTTCCTCGATACGACGACCTACTCGCTGGTCGTACCCGTGCAGGAGGACGACGTCGACGAGCCGAACGAAACGCTCGAGGTCAGGTGCTCGCGCGCCGACGGAGCCGGCGGCTCTATAAGCAAGACCGCCACTATCTACGACGACGACGGGCCGACGGCGGTGTACATCGAGACGGATTCCGCCGCCACGGTCGTCGAGGGGACGGCGGTGACGTTCAGGCTGCGGGCCTACCCCGCGCCCGCCGCAGCTCTGACCGTCGACCTGGAGGTCGCGGTCACGGACAACGGCGACCCCGAGGCGACGACGACGGTTCCGGTCACGATTCCGGCGGACTCGACGACGGCGACCCACAGCGTCACGATTCCGGCGGACGAGCTGGACGAGCCGAACGGCAGGATCGTTGCGACGGTGGTGGACGGCGACGGCTACGTGCCGGGAACGCCGGCATCGCTGACGGTGGCCGTCAACGACGATGATCGGGGCGCCGGGCTGAACGGCATCAACCTGACGGTCAGCAGTCCGACCGCGGCGGAGGGCGCGCCGGGCACGACGACTACGCTCACCTACGTGGTGGCGGCGAACGGGCTGACCACGGCGCAGTACCAATGCGTGACCGTGACCGCCGGGACCACCGCAACGCCGGGCGTGGACTACGCGCACAGGCACGACCGGGCGTTGGGCTTCAGGGCATCGATGAACTACGACTTCGTCGTGACGGTAAACGGCGACGACGCGGTGGAGGTCGACGAGGTTATCGTGGTCCAGTGCCGGCTCGACAGCGCGCCGCCCGGCGGCCCCAGCGGCACGGGCACGATAACGGACGACGACGCGCCGCCCGCGCCGCCCGCGCCGACGATCAACAGGGGCGAGGGGACGACGGCAAACAGCCTGTCGATCACGTGGACCGCGAGCGACGGGTCGGCCGTGCCCATCAGCGGCTACGATCTGCGCTACCGGCAGGTGGGCGACGATGAGAATGCCGCCTGGACGGACGGGCCGCAGGACCAGACCGGGACGACGGCTACTCTCACGGCCCTTTCGTCGAACACGTTGTACGAGGCGCAGGTGCGGGCCACGAACGCGCGGGGAGACAGCGAGTGGTCGGCCTCCGCCTTTGGGGGGACCCATACGTCCGGCGCCGGCATCTGCGATCGCACGCCGGAAGTGATTGCCGCCATTATTCGCGACCTGGCCACCGTCCCGGGTTGCGCTGACGTGAACGATTCCGACATGCTGGACTATGTTGGGAGCCTGAACGTCACCTACAGCGGAGGGGGAACGAGCGGGCTCACCGCGTTGAAGACGTTCGATTTCGCGGGGCTGCATCTCCTCACGAGCCTCACTCTGACCGGCCACGCGAGCCTCACGACGCTGCCGCGGGGCGTGTTCGGCGACCTGCCCAGCGTTGTAACGCTGAACCTGGGGAATAACGGGCTCACCACGCTCAGGGCGGACGCGTTCGCCGGGCTGACGCTCCTGCGGACGCTTACCCTGAGCGAGAACCCGTTGACGTCGCTGCCGGGCGGCCTGCTGAACGGGCTGAGCCTGACGAGCCTTCACATGGAGAACACCGGGCTGATCGCCTTCCCGGACGGCTTCTTCGCGGGGCAGACGGGGCTGACGAACCTCGACCTTACGCGGGCCAACCCGGCCCCTCCGACCGTCGACCTGACGCTCGTTCTGGTGGAGGAGGGCGTCTTCAAGGTGCGGGCGCACAGCGGCGCGCCCCAGGAGCTTACGCTGACGGTGGGCGTCTCGGGCGGCACGAGCGGCACGTTCGACGGCGGCGGGACTTCGCTGGGGGTCACGATTCCCGCGGGAGCGCTGGAGAGCGACCCCATCGCGGTCACCCGCGCGTCCGCCGGGGAAGTCCTCGTGGGCATCGCGGTGGCGCCGCTGTCGCGGGTCAGGGCCCCGGGGATCCCGAGGGTTGGTGGTCACGCCGGCTACGGCTTCACCGTGCCCGACGCCCCGTTGGAGGTGTACGCGCGGACAGTGCCGGTAGTCACCATCACGGCGGTCAACGCCGCGGTGACCGAGGGGGCGGATGCGGAATTCACGTTGACGGCCAACCCCGCGCCCGGCGAGCTTATGCAGGTGCACGTGGACGTCGCAACGACGGACGACGGCAATCCCACGGACACCGCGAGGCAGACGTTCTCGATTGCGCAGGGCGTGACGACGCGCACGTTCAGCCTGCCCACCACTGCCGACGGTCTGGACGAGCCGAACGGCTCGATCGTGGCGACGTTGGCGGTGCAGACCTCCTACGAGATAGGAGCGGCCAGCGAGGCCACGGTCACCGTCAACGACGACGACGGCGGCGCAGGGTTGCAGGGAGCGATACTGACGTTCGACAGTCCGGAGGTGGCGGAAGGCGCGCCGGGCGAGACGGCGCGGCTGGCCTTCGTGGTGACGGCGAGCCTGCTGACCACGCGGGAGTACCAGTGCTGGACGGGGAGCGGGCCCGCTCCCGCGGCCACCGCGGGCGCTGACTACGTACCCACGCGGGAACGTGGAATCGGATTCAGGGACTCGCTGACGCGCGAGTTCGTGGTGGACGTGATCGGAGACGGCAACGACGAGCCCCACGAGATAGTCCGGGTTCAGTGCCAGCGCGACGACGGCGTGGGCGGCGCGCCCGGCGGCCTGGGCACGATCCTCGACGACGACGGGCTGCCCGCGGTGCGTATTGCAGTGACGAATTCGTCCGTCACGGAGGGGCAGCCGGCGGTGTTCACGCTGACGGTCTACCCCGAGAAGCTCTCGTCGCTGAACGTGGACCTGGAGATCACCGTCGAGGACAACGGCGACCCCGCCGTCACGGAGACGGTGACGCTCTTCATCCCGCCCGGCGGCTTCATCACGCACAGCGTCGCAACCGTTGACGACGCGCTGGACGAGCCCAACGGCACGATCGTTGTGACGGCGCGGGCGAACTCCCGGACCGGGGGGTCGAATACGGCGACGGTCGCCGTCCTCGACAATGATCTGGGCGGCGGAGTGAACGGGGCAGGGCTGGATATCAACAATGTGTCGGTGGTCGAGGGCGCGCCGGGGGAGACGGCGCAGCTGGCCTTCGAGGTGACGGCGAGCGGGCTGACCACGGCGTACTACCAATGCCAGACCGGGAGCGCGGTGAGCACCGCCGAGGCGGGCGTGGACTACGTGCCCAGGCACGACCGCGGGTTCCAGTTCAAGGAATCGGTGACCTACCACTTCCCCGTTACCGTGAACGGCGACAGCGTCCCGGAGCCGGATGAACTCGTCGGGATCACATGCAGACTCAACGACGGAACGGGCGGCGCGGCCGCCCGCCCGGGCACGATCCTCGACGACGACGGCGCGCCCGCCGCGCCGGTCGTTACCGCTGAGTCCGGCACGTCGCTGCTGGCCGCATGGTCGCCGCCCGCGGGGCTCCGGGCGCCCGTCGTCAGCTACGACCTGCAATACCGGCAGGGGAGCACGGGCGCGTTCACCCAGGGGCCGGAGGACGTGGCCGGGCTGAGCGCGGCGATCTCGGGGCTGACCGCGAACACCGCCTACGAGGTGCAGGTGCGGGCCACGAGTGCCGGGGGAGACAGCTCATGGTCGGCATCGGGCACGGGGACAACGCTCGCCGCCGCCGGAGGCATCTGCGGACGCACGCCGCAGGTGCGGGATGCCATCCTGGCCACGAGCGCAGTCCCGGATGGGACGGCATGCGCGGACGTCACCGGCGCGCAGCTGGCCGCCATCACCGGGATATTCGACCTGAATGGCACGGGACCGCACGCGGACAGACTCGCTTCGTTGCAGGCGGGCGACTTCGCGGGGATGAGCGGAGTGGACGATCTCCTCCTGCGGGAGAACAGGCTGACCACGCTGCCGGTCGGCGTCTTCGCCGGGCTGACCGCGCTGGACGATCTCGACCTGCGGAGCAACGCCCTGACCACGCTGCCGGACGGCGTGTTCGCCGGGCTGAGCAGGGTGGGCCAGCTCGACCTGTCGAACAACGCCCTGACCACGCTCTCGGACGGCACATTCGCCGGGCTGACCCAGCTGAGTACGCTCATACTGAGTAGCAACCGGCTGACCACGCTCTCGGACGGCACATTCGCCGGGCTGACCGCGCTGGTCAATCTCTACCTGCAGGGCAACGCCCTGACCACGCTGCCGGACGGCGTATTCGCCGGGCCGACCGCGCTGGATCGCCTCGATCTGGCCCGCAACCCGCTCACCGCGCTTCCGCCCCGTGTGTTCGACGGGCTGTCGCTGGACGGCCTCCTCGATTTGGGGAACATCCGGCTGTCCGGGTTCGGGGACGACCTCTTCACCGGTCTGGTGGCATTGGACAGATTCACCGTGTCGCTTGAAGAGGGCCATGACGCGACGCCGCTCATGGTCGGCGTTTCGCTCGTCTCCGACGCGGAGGGGTCGTTCAAGGCGGTCGCTCCCACGGGCGCGCCCTTCGCGCTCGTGCTGCCAGTGAGCGTCACCGGCGGGAGCATAGACGGCGGCGCGACGACGGTGACCATTCCCATCGGGGCGACGGAGAGCGAGACCCTCGCGGCCACGCGCGGCAACACGAACGAAGCCGTTACCGCGTCGATCGGGACGCTGCCGGCGCTGCCTGGTTTGCCGCCGCCCGGCCACACCGGCTACACCCTCGCCAAGTCCGATACGCCTATCGAGGTCTATGGGGTCCCGGTCGTCACCATCGAGGCGGACACGTCCCCCGTAACCGAGGGGGCGGACGCGGTGTTCACGGTGACGGTCGACCCCGCGTCAACCACATCCTTTGAGGTGACGCTGGAGGTCGCGGTCACGGACGACGACAACCCGGCAACCACGTCGCCCGTGACGTTGTCCTTTGCGGCGAACCAGGCGACGGCGACGCATACCGTCCCCACCACGGACGACGGGCTGGACGAGAACAACGGCTCGGTCGTCGCGACGGTGCAGGCGAACGCCGCCTATGCCATCGAGGGGTCGGGCTCGGCGGCGGTTGTCGTTCGCGACAACGACCTGGGGCCGGGACGGCAGGGGACGCGGCGGACCATCAGCAGTCCGACGGTGGACGAGGGCGCGGACGGCGATACGACGACGCTGACCTTCGTGGTGACGGCGTCGTCGCCCTCCACGCAGCCGTACCGCTGCTGGACGCCGGGCGAGACCGGCAGGGGCGCCGCCCAGCTGAACGCCGACTACCTGCCCGGGGAGGTCGATGCGCTCGTCTTCCGTGACGCGGGTTCGCTGACGCATAACTTCGCCGTGACCGTCAAGGGCGACGCCGAGTTCGAGCCGGACGAGAGCGTTCTCGTCCGCTGCCGGTCCAACGACGAGGACGGCGCGTTTGGCCGGGGCACGATCCTGAACGACGACGACGCCCCCGCCCCGGGCCAGGTGACCGGCCTCGTGGTGACGCCGGCGGGCGAGTCGCTGTCCCTGGCCTGGATGCCGGTGACCGGGGCCGACGGCTACAAGGTGCAATGGAAGTCGGGATCCGAGAGCTACGACGACGCTCGGCAGGCCGACGTCACCGCCCCCCCCCCCCCCCGCACGTCATCCCCGGCCTGGCGGTGGGCACGACGTACACGGTGCGGGTGGCGGCGACCAAGTCCGGCGCGTCTGACGGCCTCTGGTCCGACGAGATGACCGGCCAGCCGTCCATGGGCATCTGCAGCCGCACCCCGCAGGTGCGCGACGCCATCCTGACCCTGCTCCTGGACGTGGCGGACTGCGCGGTCGTAACGGCTGAGCATCTGGTCACAATTACCGAAAATCTGCAGCCGTCGTCGAGCGTTACATCACTGAGTAAGGGCGATTTTTCCGGCCTGACGGCGCTGGCAACTCTCAGCTTGAATGGCAACCAGCTAAGCACGCTGCCCGTGGACGTATTCGACGAGCTGACGGCGTTGGCAACTCTCAACCTGCGTGACAACCAGTTTACCTCGCTGCCTGAGGATGTATTCGACGGGCTGACGGCGCTGGCAACTCTCAGCTTGAATGGCAACCAGCTAAGCGCGTTGCCTGAGAACGTATTCGACGGGCTGACGGCGCTGGCAACTCTCTACCTGTATGGCAACCAGCTAAACGCGTTGCTTGAGGATGTATTCGACGGGCTGACGGCGCTGGAAACTCTCAGCTTGAGTGAGAACCAGCTAAGAGCGTTGCCTGAGGACGTATTCGACGGGCTGACGGCACTGGAAAATCTCTGGCTGTATGACAACCAGCTAAGCACGCTGCCTGAGGACGTATTCGACGGGCTGACGGCACTGGAAAATCTCTGGCTGTATGACAACCAGCTAAGCACGCTGCCTGAGGACGTATTCGACGGGCTGACGGCGCTGGAAACTCTCAGCTTGAATGACAACCAGCTAGAGACGTTGCCCAATTGCGTGTTCTGCGGTCTGTCCGAACTGACAACGGTCAACCTGTCCGCCAACAGTCCCGGCGGCGTCGATAACGCGGTATTCCAACTGCCGGTTACCCTGATGACAGACGGGGCAGGCCAGTTCAAAGTCACGATGGCGCATGGCGCGCCCTTCACCATGGACGTGCCGGTCTCCGCAACCAACGGCGCCATCGCGGGCGGCGCGACCACGGTGCCGCTGACTGCCGGCGCCTCTGAGAGCGCCCTGGTCAGCGTGACCCGCACCCCCGAGACCACCGCGGCGGTGACCGTAGACATCGGAACCCTGCCGTCGGGCGGCAGTGGCTACACCCTGGTCAAGCCCGCCACCGGCCTGCCGCTGGAAATCCACCCCGCCGTCGTCGCGCCCTCCGGCAGGACGGAGATATGGCGGGCTACGTTGACGGTGGGGAACAGCGCCGGCGGCACGGAGTGGGGCTATGCGTCGAGCAAATTTGGCGACCTGGCCCCCAACACGTTCAGTTTTAATGGGACGGATTACACGGTCCCATTGTTGTACCGAAGCACCTTCGGCAACGCCGACTCCGTGACTTTCCAACCCGGCTTCACGTTGGGGGCCGGCAGCTTCATCCTGAGCCTGGACGGGACAGAGAATACCTTCGACGGCGAAACCCATTTCAATAGCACCAGCAGGAACTACGTCCTCCGGGCTTTCCGCATTCCGGTGTTCACGCCCCTGACGTTCACGAGCGGCACAGTCGAGGTCATCCTGTATCAGGTTACGGCCGCCACGCCGCCGACTATCACCGTGCAGGACACCGCCTCCGCTGTCGAGGGCGAGACGCTGGCGCTCTCCGTCGAGCTCAGCGCGCCCAGTGCGACCGTCGTTACGGTGCAGTACGAGGACCGTCTCCTGACGACCACCTTCCCCGCCACCTCCGGCGTCGACTACACCGCGATCCCTTCGGGAACGCTCATCTTCCCCGCGAACAGCGCCGACCCTCAGACGCTGACTATCCAACTGACGGAAGACACCGACTTTGAACAGCACGAGACCATCCACCTGCGCTTCCACAGCGCGGTGAACGCGAATATCCTCAACGCCGACGCCAGCGGCCAACTGGACGTGACGATCACGATCATTGACGACGACGGCGCGCCCAGCGTGCTCGACGCCCCCACCTTCGGCACGCCCACGGCGGACAGCCTGGTGGTGAACTGGACCGCGCCGGCCAGAGCCGGCGGTTCGGCCATCACGGGCTACGAGGTGCGCTACAAAGAGGTGAGCAGGAGTGGTACAGGCACTGTCAACCGGTACGGGAGCGACGTCCTCAGCGCCACCATTCCCAGACTGGATCCGAACACCGCCTACTGGGTGCAGGTGAGGGCCTTGAACGACGTCAGATTCGCCTCGAGCGCCTGGTCAGCCCAAGCCTACGTCTCCACCACCGTGGCCGGCGCAATCTTCTCCGGCACGCTGACCGTGGCCGAGAATACGTTTGAAGTTGACACGGTAGATGGCACGCAAGAGGTCACAACCGTGGGGTATCACGCGCCCGAGTCATCCGGCGCCCTGACCTCGAATGAGTTCAACGATATTGATGGGGGAGCGCGTAGATTTGTTAGCCTGGCTTTCTTGGAGCAGGCGGAGCAGCTGTTTGTCCAATTCAGTGACGCGGGTCCGGGTTCCACCGCTGCCCCCGCCGCCCTTCCCGGGGCATACGTCCTGTACCTGGACGATGACGCCGCCTACCGGCTCGACAGCGACAGCCAAGACAGCGACAACTTCAGGACCGGTCATCCCTTCCATCTTCCCTCTCACCCCGGCTATTACATTGCCCAATCCAGCTTCGACCCCGCCCTCCCCTCCGCAAGCTGGGTAGCCGGGGATAAGGTGGCGGTGTCGCTGGTTGCCGTGCCTGCGCCGAAGGCGTCCATCCCCCCCGCCACTGTGGCCGTGCTCGCCACCTACGTCGTGGACGCCGCGGACTTCTTCGTCGGCCCGCAGGAGGAGGGCTACAGTGTGTATACCGACGATAGAGGCACGGCCACCGTCGAGCTCAGCGGCACGTCGACGGTCACGGTGACGGGCGTCGCGCCGGGCACCGTCACAATCACGGTGATAGCGGAAAGCCACGACCCGACCATCAAGCCCATACCGGGCGCCCAGACAATCGCCAGGCAGCATTTCGACGTGACCGTGGTCCCCGCCGACGACCAGCTGCCCGCGCCGGAGAACCTCTCCGCCGTCTGGGCGGGCAGCACGGTGTTCCTGGAATGGGACGCGGTGACGGAGGCCGAGAGCTACACCGTGCAATGGCAGGAGTGGGACCCTAGCCGATCCTTCGACGAGACAGCGGGCTTCGAAGAGATGACGGTCACCGGGCTAAACCACACCATCACGGGCCTGGCGACTACTACGCTGTGGAGGCTGCGCGTCGCGGCTGTCAACAACGGCGGCGTCGTCGGCCTGTGGTCCGAGACCACCAACTACGGCCTGCCCCACGTGGCCATCGCGGGCGGGTTCAGGGTGAATGAGGGCAACCCGCCCACCGGTCAGCAGCGGCGGCCCGTGCTGGGGTACCCGCTGACGTTCAGAACGGCGATCACCGAGCCGGTGACGGTGTACTACGCCTTCGTCAAGGACGGCACCACCGCCGCCTGGGTGGCTGACTTCTCCTACCGGGACCGGGTGTTGGCTAACGGCCCGCTGTTGACCGCATTGACGGCGCCGGAGTGGGGGCCGGTCGCCGCGTTCGAGATCGACGCTTCAGATGCGAACCCCGTAACCACCGCGTACCTGCTCGTGCAGATCCGGGGAGACAGCGTCTACGAGGACGATGAGATGGTGCAGATCCGGCTGCTCGGCGCGGCGAACGCCGCCCTCGACCGCACGATCGAGGCGACGAACACCATCGTCAACGACGACGCGCAGCAGCTCATCGTGCCGGACGACGCCCAGTTCGCCGTCGAGGGCGAGACGCTGGAGATCATCGTCGGCCTCAGCGCGCCCAGTGCGGCCGCCGTCTCGGTGACGGTCCAGGACCTCACTACAGGCAGCGCGGCCTCCGGCACGGACTACACCGCGATCCCGGGAACGCTCACCTTCGCCCCGAACGTCGTCAGGCAGACGCTGTCTATCGAACTGACGGCGGACGGCGATGTTGAGGGCAACGAGACCATCAACCTGCGCCTCAGCAGCGGGGGGCGGCCGGTGGACGTGACCGCCACCATCGTCGACGAGGACACGACGTACCCCGCCATCAGCATCGCGGCGGTCGCCGGCCAGGTCACGGAGGGCCGCCTGCGCAATTCGAGGTGACCGCCAGCCCCGCGCCCACGACCGACCTAGACGTGCGGCTGAGCATCGCGCAAGAGGGCGCCTACGCCGCCGACGATGAGCTGGGCGCCAAGACGGTGACCATCACGGGCGGCCAGACCACGGCCACCTACGACGTCCCCACCGTCGACGACGGCACGGCAGAACACAACGGCTCCGTGACCGCCACGCTGAACCGCGGCTTGGGCTACACCGTAGGCGCGTCCGCCGCAGCAACGGTCGAGGTTCACGACCCCGTCCAGCTCCCCGTCGCCACCGGGACCATCCCCGCCGCCGACGTGATCGTTGGCGCAACCCATGAGGTGAACGCCGCGACCTACTTCACCGGCACGGTGGAAACCTACGCGGCGAGTTCCTCCGATACCGACACGGTCACCGCCGCGGTCAGCAACACGTCGACGGTCACGGTCACCGGCGTTGCCGTAGGCACGGCCACCATCACCGTCAGCGCCATCAACCCCGCCGGCCCAACGCAGCAGACCTTCACCGTCACCGTCACCGCCGTGCCCTCCGGCAGGACGGAGATATGGCGCGCTACGTTGACGGTGGGGAACCTCGCCACGGCGTGGGGCTATCAGCAGGCGGGCGGCTATGGCGCGCTTAGCCCCAACACGTTCACCTTCAATGGGACGGATTACACGGTTTCAGAGCTGAACCGAAGCGCCTTCAACCAGATCAATTCCCTGAATTTCCAACCCGGCGAAACGTTGGGGGCGGGCACATTCACCCTGAGCATGGGCGGGGTCGAGAATACCTTCGACGGGGAAGCCAATTACCAGGGCACGCCCGAAATCTACCACCTCAGCGCTTCCCGCATTTCGCCGTTCATTCCCCTGACGTTCACGAGCGGCACAGTCGAGGTCATCCTGTATCAGGTTACGGCCACCGAGACGGCGGATCCCGGCGCCCCCGCCGCGCCGACCTTCGGCACGGCGGCGGTGGACGTCATACCAAGCCTGCTGGTGAACTGGACCGCGCCCACCGAAATGGGCGATTCGGCCATCACGGGCTACAACCTGCAATACCGCCTGGGGAACAGCGGCGGCTTCACCGCCGGGCCTCGCGGCGTGCCGGCAGGTACGACGACCGCGACGCTCACCAACCTCGCGGCCACCACCGCCTACGAGGTGCAGGTGCAGGCCGTCAACGACTCAGGCCCCGGCCCCTGGTCGCCGTCCGGCACGGGGACGACGGTCGCCGCCGCCGGGGGCATCTGCAACCGCACCCAGCAGGTGCAGGACGCCATCCTCGCCGAGATTTCGGGCGTGACCGACTGCGCAAACGTGACGGCTGCGCATCTGGCCGCAATCGTCAGAGGCACAGGCCTGAACGAAGGACTTGACCTGAATAGCAAGCGCATTGCCTCACTGCGCACGGGTGATTTCGCCGGGCTGTCGAGTCTGGTAGGGATCAACTTGGACAATAACCAGCTTATCTCGCTGCCGGCCGGTGTGTTCAATGGGCTGACGGCGCTGACAGGGCTCAGCTTCGTGGATAACCAGCTTACCTCGCTGCCTGAGGGCGTATTCGACGGGCTGACGGTGCTGGAAACTCTCAACCTGTATGGCAACCAGATAAGCACGCTGCCTGAGGGCGTACTCGACGGGCTGCCGGCGCTGGTAACTCTCAACCTGCATGGCAACCAGCTAAGCACGCTGCCCGTGGACGTATTCGACGGGCTGCCGGCGCTGCAAACGCTCCACCTGAGTAGCAACCAGATAAGCACGCTGCCCGTGGACGTATTCGACGGGCTGACGGCGCTGGGAGATCTCCGACTGAGTGGCAACCAGCTAAGCACGCTGCCCGTGGACGTATTCGACGGGCTGCCGGCGCTGAGAACTCTCCACCTGAGTAGCAACCAGCTAAGCGCGTTGCCTGAGGACGTATTCGACGGGCTGCCGGTGCTGAGAACTCTCGACCTAAGTAGCAACCCGCTAAACACGCTGCCCGTGGATGTATTCGACGGGCTGACGGCGTTGGTAACTCTCCACCTGTATGGCAACGGTCTAAGCACGCTGCCTGAGGACGTGTTCGACGGGCTGACGGCGCTGGAAGATCTCCGCCTGAATGGTAACCAGATAAGCACGCTGCCTGAGGACGTATTCGAGGGGCTGACGGCGCTGGAAACTCTCTACCTGAGTAGAAACCCGCTACGCACGCTGCCTGAGGACGTATTCGACGGGCTGACGGCGCTGGAAATTCTCGTCCTGAATGACAACCAGCTAAGCACGCTGCCGGCGGGCGTGTTTGCCGGGCTGTCCCTGTCTGACCTGCATCTGGCAAGCAACGACTTCCTAACGCTGCCTGCGGGAATGTTCTCCGGGCTGCTGTGGCTGAGTGGCATCGACCTGAGGGACCTGAGGCAGAATCCTCGCAGTCCCGAAGAACTGCCGTTGGTCGTATCCCTGGAGGGAACAGGGACTCCCGGTCAGTTCAAAGCGGTGGCGCCCACCGGCGCGCCCTTCACTATGGAGCTGCCGGTAACGGTGTCCAACGGGACAATCGCCGGGGGAGCGGCCACGGTGACAATTCCCTTGGGGGCAACCGAGAGCGGGTCCGTCATGGTTACCCCCTCGCCAGGGAATACCAATGCCGTGACCGTGGACTTTGGGACCCCGCTCCCGGCGCTGCCATCCGGCCATTACGGCTACGCCCTGCAGGCAGGCCCCGCCCTGTCGCTGGTAGTCCCCACGGTCAGCGTCACGGCGTCGGCGGAAACGGTCGCCGAGGGCCAGGACGTTACGTTCACCGTGACGGCGGACCCCCTGCCTTTGGCCAACCTGACGGTGACCGTGAACATCACGGCTGAGGGCGCGTACGGCGTGATGTCGGGACATCATGACCTAACCATTCCGCCGGGCAGCGGGAGGGCGTCGTTCCTCATCACGACCACGGACAACCCGGACATCACCCCGCACGGCTCCGTGACGGCCACGGTTGCGGCGGGCGTCGGCTACACCGTCGGCACGAGCGCCGTCGTCGTGCGCATCCTTGACGGCGACGATAGCGTTCCGTCCGCGCCCGATACGCCGGCGGTGACCCCGGACACCGCGACGTCCGTATCCGTCAGGTGGAACGTGCCCACCGGCTCGTTCTCCGTCCCCACCGACTACGACCTGCGATACCGCTTGGACGGCGACACAGGCGCGTTCACCGACGGGCCGCAGAACGTGGCCGGGACTACGGCGATCATCAGCGGCCTGACCCCGAACACGACGTACGAGGTGCAGGTGTGGGCGAAGAACAAGCTGGGCGACAGCATCTGGTCGGACTCCGGCAGTGGGACGACCGCCGGCCGCCTCCCCGCGCCGCAGAACCTCTCCGCCGCCTGGGTGGGCAACGACAAGGTGTTCCTGGAATGGGACGCGCTGACGGGCGCCACGAGCTACCTCGTGCAGTGGCGAGCGGCGGGTGAGAGCTACGACACGGCGAACCGCGAGGCGCCGGTCACCGATCCCAACCACGTCATATCCGGCCTGACGCCCGGCACGGCGTACACGCTGCGCGTCGCGGGCGTCGTCGACTCCTACGCCGGCGCGTGGTCGGACGAGGTAACGACGTCCACGACCACGGTCACCATCGCGGGCGGGCAGAGCGTGGATGAGCGCGACGTGCGCCGTGGGGCGCCGCTGGCCACGCTGGGGTACACGCTGACGTTCAGCGAGCCGATCACCGAGCCGGTGACGGTGTACTATGCCTACGTCAGGGCCGGCTCCACCGCCAGCCACATCGAGGACTTCGAATACCACCAGACCCTCAGCTCGGCGGCGCCCGACGGCCCGCTGCTGGATGCGTTGGCCGCAACGGAGTTGGGGCTGGTCAGCCGGTGGGTGGTCGACGCTTCACCGGGCAGCCCCGTAACCACCGCGCGCATGGGCGTGTCGATTCTGGGAGACCGCGTCTACGAGCCCGACGAGACGGTGCAGCTACGGCTGCTGGGCGCGACGAACGCGGCCCTCGGCGGCACGCTCGACGCGACGAGCACCATCGTCAACGACGACCCGCTGCCGGAGATCATCGTGGCGAACGCCGTGTCCGGCGCCGAGGGCGCGACGCTGGAGATATCCGTCGGGCTCTTCGCCAACAGCGAGACCGCCGTCACGGTGCAGTACGAGGACCTGGGCACGGGCACCGCCACCTCCGGCGCCGACTACACCGCGATCACCGCGGGAACGCTCACCTTCCCCGCGTTCAGCGCCGGCCCGCAGAAGGTGACCATCCAGCTGACGGAAGACAGCGCCGCTGAAGACGACGAAACCATCGAGCTGCGCTTCCACAGCGCGTCGTCGAACGCGGAGCTCCGCGGCGCCGACGGCAGCGGCAACCTAGCCGTGACCGTCACGATCGTTGACGACGACGGGGAACCCGGCGCGCCCGCCGCCCCCACCTTCGGCGCGCCCACGGCGGACAGCCTGGTGGTGAACTGGACCGCGCCGTCGGACACCGGCGGCTCGGCCATCACGTCCTACGACGTGCAGCACCGCAAGGCCAACACCAGCGACGCCTTCACCGTCATTGAGGACGAGACGCTCCTCACCGCCACCATCGCCGGGCTGGAGGAAAACACCGCCTACGAGGTGCAGGCGCGGGCCGCCAACTCGGTCGGCGACAGCGACTGGTCAGCCTCCGGCTTCGGCTCCACCACCGTGGAAGGCGCAATCTTCTCCGGCACGCTGATCGTGGATAGGGGCGCCACGACCTGGGGGTATCACGCGCCCCAGTCGTCCGGCTCCCTGACCCCGGACGGGTTCAACGATGGGACGGCAGCGCGTCGATTCGTCAGCCTGGCTCAAGTACTAACAGGTAGTAATCGTAATACTGATTGGCTGCTTGTCGCATTCAATGACGCGGGTTCCGGCACTGCCCTTCCCGGGGTGCACAGCCTGCGCCTGGACGACGGCGACTTCCTGCTTGACAGCGCCCGCTTCGTGGACGCCGACGCCGGTTTTTACCAATTCCTCAACTCCGGTATCACCTAGACCGACGGGCAGGCGGTGGCGGTGTCGCTGGTTGCCGTGCCCGCCCCCAGCACGACAGGGACCATCCCCGACGCCTCGGTAGCCGTTGACGGCGCCGACCACGTCGTGGACGTTGCGTCCTACTTCACCGGCGCGGTGGACAGCTACGCAGCCTCCTCCGACGACACTGACAAGGCCACCGTCGTAGTCAGCAACACGTCGACGGTCACGGTGACAGGCGTCGCCGCGGGCACGGCCACGATCACGGTGACGGCCACCAACGCCGGCGGCAGCGCGCAGCAGACCTTCATCGTCACCGTGACCGCCCCGACCGCCCCCGCCGGCCCGCCGGAGATCACGATTGCCGCCGCCAGCCCCGTTACGGAGGCGGACGGCGCGGAGGCGACGTTCACCCTGACGGCGGACGCGCCTGCGCCTGCGGGCGGCCTGAGCGTGGCCGTGGGCGTCGCGACCGGCGGCGGCGAGTACGTCGTCGCCGAGAGCATGGTCGTCGTCGCCATTGCGGGGGGCGCGACGGAGGGGACGCTCGCCATCCCCATCGTGAACGACAACGTGGACGAGCCCGACGGCACGGTAACGGCCACGCTGATGGCCGACGTCGCGGACCCGGTCACGTACACGCTCGGGAGCGCGGTCACGGTCACGGTGACGGTCAACGACGACGAGGTCACGCCAACGGTGACGCTCGTGCTGACGCCGCCGGTCATCCCCGAGTCGGGCGGCTCGTCAACGGTGACGGCGACGCTGAGCGGGCCGTCGAGCGCGGTGACGACGATTGATGTCAACAATATCCAGGACCTGGTGGATAGCACGAACCGGAGACTGACCATCGCGGCGGGAGACACTGAGAGCACCGGCCTCGTTACTGCGGGCGCCCTGAACGACGACGGCAGCTACCCCGACATCGTGTCGCAGGTTACGGCGACGGCGGCGAACGCTGTAGGCGTGCTCGGACCGGCGCCCGTGACGCTGACCGTCATAGACAAGGACACCATCAATCTGCAGCTCGTGCTGACGCCCGCCGAGATCGACGAGAACGGCGGCTCGACCACGGTGACGGCCACGATAGACCGGGCGCTGGCGACGGGCTTGACGCTCGACGTGAGCGTGACGCCGATTACCCCGCTGACCGCCGCCAACATCGTGGTGAGCGCGAACCGGCAGCTGATGATCATGGCCGGGGCGACGGCGAGCACAGGGACGATGACGATCACGGCGGTGGACAACGCGCAGCATGGGCTGGACAAGAACGTGCGGGTGTCCGCGACCGTCAACAACGAGTTCGCAACGCTTCAGAACCGCCCGCTCCTGATAATCAAGGAGGACGAGGCCACGCCGACCGTGAGCCTTGTCCTGTCTCGCCCCACCATCACCGAGGGCGGCGCGACGAACGAGAGCGTGATAAGGGCGACGCTGAGCGGGCCGTCGGACAAGCTCACCGTGATTACGGTGTCGGCGGCAGGGGGAGGGACATCGCCCGCGGTGCCTGCCGACTTCACGCTGAGCCAGAACACGGAGATGAGAATCAATGTGGGGAGGACGTCGTCCTCCACTATTCCTTCGTCAACGGTGACCATCACGGCGGTGGACAACGACGTGGCCTCGCCGAACAAGACGATCGAGGTGTCGGGAGTCGCGGCGAATGACATCGGCGTGAACCAGCCGGCGCCCGTGATCCTCACCATCGAAAATAATGAGGCGGCCGTCACGGTCAGCGCGGCGACCGTGACGGAGGGCACTGACGATCCCGACGGCCCACGCGTGCAAACCGTGGACATGGTATTCACCGTCGCCATCGCTCCCACGCGCACAGACGTAACCATTATTGCCGTACAAGACGTCACGGCGGCGTCGGGGGCCGCCAACCGAGCGACGAAGGTTATTGACTACCAGCCGAACTTTGCGGGGCTCACAGTCGACCAGGTGCGTATCCCTGGGGGCATGAATTCGGCGACCGTCACCGTGCGAGTTATCAAAGACGGGGATGCGGAAGGCGACGAAACCATCCACCTGCGCTTCCACAGCCTCCGTCCCGCCTTCGTAACGCTCCTCGATGCCGATGGCAACGCCGTTGATGAGATTACGGTCGTTGGCACGATAGTGGATGACGATCAGGCGACGGTGTACCTCTCCACGCCGGACCTGGCTATCGGTGAGAATGGGACTGCGGAACTGCTCGTGAACCTGGAACCGGCGAGCAACCAGACGGTAACGGTGCAACTGGAGGACGCGACCCCGGCCACGGATCCGAATCCGAGCGACGATCTCCGCTTCGCAACCTCGGTCGCTGACTATGCGTTCTTCAACCAAACGGTCACCTTCAACCCGGGCGAGAAACAGAAAACCGTCGAAATCAACCTGGTGAATGACGAAGCCTACGAAGGCGACGAGATCCTCATCGCGCGGCTTGCCAGCCCGGTGAACGCCGTCATACTCGCCGCGGACGACTCTGCGAAACCATCGGAGTTGACGTTCACGCTCGAGGACGAAGATATCAAGCCGTCCATCTCCATCGACGCCCCGAGCGTGACCGAAGGGGACACGGGTGAGACGCCGTTGGTGTTCACGGTGAGGCTGCTCCAGTCGTCCTTTGAAGAGGGCACCGTGGATTACGCCGTTTCGAGCGCCACGGCGAACGACGGCACGGACACTGACGACCCGGTCACTTTGATGAACCCGAAGGACTACGAACCGATCCTGACCGACGACGACAACGACGGCGTCGTCGGCAAGCTGACCTTCGCGCCCGGCGAAACGGAGCACACCATCACCGTGACGGTGCTGGGCGACTACGTGCGCGAGCCCGACGATTCGGTCAATATCCTGCTGTCGAACGCGACGGCCGACTACTTGATCTCGAGGCCGACCGGCAACGGCCAGATCCGCAACGACGACTACGACACGGCGCCCACGCTCACCCAGGAGGCCAGGGCGGCGCTCATGGGCCGGCTCATCCTCCTCGCTGTTGGCGAGACGGTCAACGAGACGTTCCCGGAGGCGGAGGCGGACAGCGGCAACGGCGACACCACCGCGCCGTCCTACACCTACACCCTTGAGCTACAGCGGGACCCCCCGGGGTCAAATGACAATTACTTCCCGTTCAACGATGCCCTCGACGTATTCTTCGGCGATGCCGGCCACGGGATGACCTTCGCTCCGGAAACGCGGACGATCACCGGGACGACGACCAGGCGGTGGGGCAACCCCCTTAACGCCAGGTACATCATCCACGACAACGACTCGAACATGGCGGAATCGGACGCCCTCATCGTGGACTTCCAGATGTACGTCCGGCATCCGGAGGTCACCATCGCGGCGGTCAGCGCCTCCGTCGCCGAGGGGGCGCCCGCTCAGTTCCGCCTGACCGCCGACCCCACGCCGGCCGCCGACCTGTCGGTGACCGTGACCATCGCCGCCACCGGCACCAGAGGCGTCACGGAAGGCGATCAGACGGTCACCATCACGGCGGGCCAGGACGAGCGCATCCTCGACGTAACGACCACGAGCGACGGCGTGGAGGAAACCGACGACACGGTGACGGCGACGCTCACCGCGGTCGATTCCCCGGACGTCGGGGACGCCACGGGCTACGAGCTGGGCTCGCCGGCCACGGCCACGATTACGGTCAAGGACGCACTCCCCGTCGTCACCATCGCGACTGCCCAGGTGTCCGTGGAAGAGGGCGCGAGCGCGACCTACACGTTGACGGCGGACCCGTACCCGGCCCAGGGCAGCGGCCTGGAGGTGCGCATTAACGTCACGGGAAGCTGCGTCACCCCCGTGAACGATAGGGCCTCGCATCTCTCAGGCAGCGACAGCCCACGCACACAATCGTTCAATACGGCAACCATCGACGACGACGTGGACACAGGAGCCGACTGCGGCGCCGTGACGTTTACGGTGGTGGCCAACGCCGCCTACACCATCGCCAGCCCGGGCTTCGTGACCGTCACGATCACCGACAACGACACGCGCGGCATCACGCTGGCCACCGACCCGCCCGCCGACGTGACGGTGACGCCGGGCAGCACGAATATAACGGTGGCCTCGGTCTCCGGCCCGCTCACCTTCACGCCGGACAACTGGGCCACGGCGCAGACGGTGACCGTCACCGGCGGCGACAATAGCGGCGACACGGTCGCCACCATCTGGCACAGCGTTGCGGGCGGCGACTACCAGGCGCTGCCCAGCCCGCCGTCCTTTATCGTGACGGTGGAGGACCCCGCCCCCAACGACGCTCCGGCCTTCATCGGCGAGGGCGCCCCCGGCTCCACGGCCACGCGCTCCCTGGCGGAGAACGCCGCCGCGGGCGCGGCTATCGGGCTGCCCTTCATTGCGATAGACCCCGACAACGACGCCGGGACCTACACCATCGAAGACGCTGCCGCCAATTCGGGGAGCGCGGCGAACTTCGCCATCGGCGCCGACACCGGCCAGCTGAGCGCCATCGCGGGCGGGACGTACAACTACGAGGGGACGGCCCTCTACAGCATCGTGGTGGTGGCGACGGACGCCCGCAACGCCAGAGCCGAACAGCGCGTGGACGTCAGCGTGACCGACGTCCTCCCGCCCGGCCGGGTCTCGACGCCCTCCGTGGCGGCAGCCGCGAGCAACCGCCTGACCGTCACCTGGACCCGGCCGTTCCCCCTTGACGGCGGCCCCGCCGCCACCTACAACGTGCGCTACCGCGAGCCGGGCGCCACCAGCTGGACCCCCGGCCCGCAGAACGTCGCCGAAACCAGCGCGGATATCGACCACCTCGCCCCCGGCGTCGAGTACGAGGTGCAGGTGAGGGGCGTCAACCCGGAGGGCAACGGCCCCTGGTCGCTCTCGGCCTTCGGAAGGACGCTGCCCGCCGGAACGCCCGCGCTGACCGGCATCACGTTCGCCAACGCCCCCGCCAGCAGCGTCGCCGGAACGTACATATTCGAGGAGACGATACGGGTGGAGGCCGCCTTCAACAGGCGGGTCAACACAAGCGGCCTCGTGAAACTGAGTTTGACCATCGGCGCCCGGCCCCGCGAGGCGGACTTCGTAGAGCGCTCCGGTGACGGCCGGCGGCTGATCTTCGCCTACGAGGTCCAGCGCGACGACGCGGATGCCGACGGCGTGAGCATTCCCGCCAACGCTTTCGTCAACGGCGAGGACGTCACCAGCCCGTCCGGGACCCCCGACGCTCCCGTCAGCCTGCCCGTCGTCCTGACCCACGCCGCGGTTTCCGCCGACGCCACGCGCAAGGTGGACGGCGGCGTGGGGAGGCCGGTGGCGGTGGGCGTCATCCCGCCCGTCGAACTGCACACGGTTGACAGGGTATTCCAAAACGTGAACCCCGCCCCCTACTTCCAGAGCAGGGGATCCATCACCTACACGACGGAGATCCGCGTCGGCACGTCGGCGTCGGCCCGCGTGACCAACGACAACCGGGTCCGGGTGGACGCGGTCGCTGCGGGCGTGACCATCGTCACGGTGACCGCTACCAACAGCCACGGCTCGGCCACGCAGGACGTCCGCGTGACCGTCGGCAGCCCCCCCGTCCCCATATTCACGTTCGACAACGTCACACTGACCGGCCTGACCTCCACAACGGTGGACATATCGGGCCACTTCAGCAACCACCTCAGCGACGCGCTCACCTATACCGTCTACTCCAATGACCCCTTGACGGTCCGCGCCACGCGGAGCGGCTCGATCGTCACCCTGCAGGGGTTGGCGCTCGGGACCGCCAATGTCACGGTGACCGCCGCGAACGCGCAGGGCAGCGCCCAACTGTCCTTCTACGTCACGGTCGAGCCGGGCGCGCCCGAGGCCGTGAACATCGGCCATCTCCCGTTCGAGCTGGTGGCGGGCGACGCTGAGACCCGGGACATCTCGTCCTTCTTCCGCGTGCTGGGGAGCTTCACCTGCGTAGCATCGAGCGGCAACGCGGACGTGGTCACGGCGACCGCCCCGTCGAACGACTGCTCCACGCTCACGGTGACAGCGGTCGGCGCGGGCGAGACCACGGTCACCGTCACCCTCACCAACAGCGAGGGCAGCGCCTCCCAGACCTGGGACGCGCGGGTGACCGCGGCGGACACGGTGGAGACGAACGGCACGATCCCCGACGGCAGCGTCGCCGCGGGCAGCTTCATCACCGTGGACGCCGCGCCGTACTTCACGGGCAGCGTCGGCGTGTACACGGCGAGATCGTCGGACATAACCAAGGCGACCGTGGAGATTGCCGGCGTATCGGGAATCAAGGTGACGGCAACGCACAGCAGCGGCAACCCCACCGCCACGCAGACGTTCACCGTTACGGTGGCCGACGAGGCCCCTGTGACCCCCGCGCCGGTGGCGAGCACGGCTCTGCCCGACGTGAGCCTGCTCCAGCTGGTCGACCAGAGCGACGACAGGCACACGAGCGGACCCCTCACGGAACACTTCACCGGCGTTGGCCTCAATTACTTTGCGGACTCCAGCGACACCGACGTGGCGACAGCGCAGATCGTAGAGCCGGGGAGGTTCGTCCGGCCCCGCACCTCCATGGTCCGGGTCACGGCAGTCGGAGAGGGCGGGGCCACGATCACTGTGACGGCGGAGAACGCCGGCGGCAGCGTCGCGCAGACGTTCAACGTGCTGGTCGGCGACGGCGTCGCCAACATCGAAACCGTGACGTTCGTCAGCACGCCGGCCAACGACGACACGACGCCCGCCGACGCGACCTACGGCCTCGGCGAGATCATCAGGGCGGAGGTCGCCTTCGACCAGAAGGTGACGTTCACCGGGACGCCGCGCCTGCCGCTGACCGTGGGCGCTGAGACGCGGCAGATGACCTACGACGGCGGCGACAAGGTCCTGCGCTTCACCTACGCGGTGCGGGCGGACGACCTGGACGCGGACGGCGTGAGCATCACGGCGAACGCGCTCTCCGGCGCCATCACGACCGACGCGACCGGCAACGCCGCCGTGCTGACTCACGCCGCGGTCGCGGGCGGCGCCGGCCACAAGGTCAACGGCAGCGCGGAAGCCGCGCCGCGCGTGACGGCAGTCGAGTTCAGAGGGCTGCCGGTGAGCGGGAGCACGTACACGCAGGGCGAGGTGATACAGGCGGTCGTCATGTTCGATCAGCGGGTGACGGCGGCGCTGGAGCCGTTCAGCTTCGACTACCCGACGCTGGGCCTTATGGTGGGGCGCGCCGAGAAGCGGATGGAGTTCGGAGGGGCGGACGACGAGGGCCGGCTGCACTTCTTCTACATCGTGCAGATGGGCGATACGGCCTCCAACGACCTCAGCATCCCCGCCGACGCGATCACTCTGAACGCCATGAGCATCACGCATACCGTCAACGCGGAGCTGAACGCCGTGCTGACCCACGACGCGGTGGCCGTCGACGCCTCCCGCAAGGTGAACGGCAGCGTCGTCAGGGCGCCGAGGGTGGAGGAGGTCGCCTTCCGGGGCGAGGTCACGCCCGCGAACGGCGACACGTTCACGCTCGGCGAGGTGATCGAGGCGGAGGTCCGCTTCGACAGGCCGGTCAGCGAAGGCTTCGACGGCAGCGGCACCTGGAAGGTGACGCTGGCGCTCGACGTGGGCGCCAACACGCGGCAGATGGCCTACTACTCGCAACGCGGCCCGGGCGGCGAGATATGGTCAGGGTTCGACACGGCCGACCGCTACTGGTTCCGCTACACCGTGCAGGCCGACGACCTGGACGCCGACGGCGTGAGCATTCCCGCCAATGCGCTCGCGGTGATCGGCGGGGCCATCGTCCACAACGTCGACGAGACCACGGACGCTGTCATAACCCACCGCGCCGTGGCCAACGACCCGAACCGCAAGGTGAACGGCGGCCAGACCGTTGCGCCGGCGGTCGAGAGCGTCACCCTGACCGGCCCGACCCCGCGCGGCGGCGTCTACGGCTACGGCGACGCGGTAACGGCGAGGGTAACGTTCGACCAGCCGCTGTTTGTATATACGGGGACCGGCGCCCCGCAGCTCGCGCTGACCGTCGGCAGCGAGACGCGGCAGATGGACTACGCTGCCTGGTGGTCCAGTGGCAGCAACCTGATGTTCGTGTACGTCGTGCAGGACGGCGACACGGACAACGACGGCGTGAGCATCCCCGCCAACGCGCTCGCCCTGAACGGCGGGAGCATCACCCACGCCGTCACCACGACCACGAACGCCGTCCTGACCCACGACGCGGTCCCCAATGACCCGAACCGCCGTGTGAATGGCGCGGCGCCGCTCGAGCCGGTGGAAGCGACGACGAAGAGCATCCCCAACGTCACGGGCTTGCAGATTGGCGACGACGCGGACGTGGACCTCGAGGAATACTTCACCGGCGACGTGGTGAGCTACACGGCGGTTTCCTCCGACCCCACCAAGGCCAAGGTGGTGGTGGACTTCAACACGGTCAGAGTGATCGGGGAAGCGATAGGCACGGTCACGATCACGGTGACGGCGACCGGCGTAGACGAGAGCGACATGGCCATGCAGACCTACATGGTGACCGTGGTTGCCCAGGACTCCTCGAATCCCCCCTGGGATGCGAAGGATATGGCCGACGGCGTTACCCTCTACCTGTTCGGCATTCCCGCCCGCATTATCGACACCGCGACGCTGGCGGTGACGACGCTCGCGGACAACCACGCCAGCCAGACCACTCCGACGGGCAAGGCGTTCGCAGCGGGCCCGAGGGACGCCGTTCTGACTCCGGCGCTCAACGAGGGGACGGTGCTCGTCGACGGCGAGAACGTCCCCGTCTCCGGCGAGATCGTCACCGCCTGCATGTCCGGGACCGGGGAGCTGGCGCACTACAACGAGACGCAGTGGGACATCCTGCCGGACGACAAGCACACCCGCAACCTCGAGGGCGCCGTCGCGAGCTGCGCCAACGTGACGCAGTTCTCGCCCTTCGCCCTCCTCGCCGCCGCCGGCGCCAACACCGCGCCGACGGCAAGCATCGCCGCCAACCAGGAGACGTCCGCGCTTTCCGGCGCAGCCCTCGTGCACCTGCGCGGCGAAGGCTCCGACGCGGAGACCGCCGCGAACGCCCTGACCTTCTTGTGGACGCAGACGGGCGGGACGCCAACGGTCGCGCTGAACCTCGAGAACACGGCGACCGCCAACTTCACCGCGCCCACCGTGACCGCCGACACCGACCTCACCTTCCGGCTGACCGTCACCGACGAGGGCGGCTTGTCGGCCACCGCCGACGTGACCGGCACCATCAAGGCCCCCGACGAGCCGGCCGGCGGCAACGTCATCTGGGAAGCCGAGCTGACCGTGGGCATTTCTGGTCCTTTCCCCGGTTATCACAGGGGCCAAGCGGGCAGTCTCACCGATGACAATTTCACCGTGGGCGGCACGGACTTCACCGTCAACGGCCTCTTTTTGCTGGGCAGCATCAATGCCCTGTCCTTCGTTCTCAACCCGAGTGGCGTCCGGCAGCCGGACTCGCTCATCCTCTACGTGGACGACGTGCCGTACCCGATCGAGGGCGCTCCATTCACCGTGCAGTACAACTTCCCGGACCAGGGGCTGACCTGGATCCTCAACCAGACTGTCCAGCTGCGGCTGGTAGCCCCGGAAGTCGTGGTCTGGGAGTCGGAAACCTTTACTCCGCAACAGGGCATTGGTGGCCGCGTGGGGTATACCCGTACATTCATCCCCAACGTGGGCGGGCCTTTCGGCACATTGGCGCCGGACAGCTTCGAGCATGGCGGAGAGACGGTGGAGTTCGGATTCTTCTACGAGAGTCAAACGGCGAGAGACGGCGGGAACGCCCTGTGGGTGCAAATGTCCAGCGTTGATTCCTTCGCAGGCAGCGAATTGTACCTGGAGGTGGACACCGAAACCGGCCCCGTCCGGTTCCGGTGGGACGTCGAGAGCGGCTCGCTTCTCCTGATCGCGGGCGCCAATACTGCAAACCGGCTACAGGAGTGGGCAGACCTGAACTGGAGCGCGGGAAACGATCTGAGCGCGCGGCTGATCAGGGTGGGCATACCCGTCGGCCCCGACGGCCCCATCGAAACCGACGAGAGTTTCTGCGGCCGCACGCCGGAGGTGCAGGACGCCATCCTGTCTCAGTTCGAGCTCAATCCGGAGTACCGCGATATCACCGACTGCGCGGACGTGACCGCCGAGCACCTGGAGATAATCCAGCAACTCGAACTGACCGAACTGGGCATCATCGATCTGAAGAACCACGACTTCGCCGGGCTCGTCAACCTCGAACTCCTGCACCTGCAGGGCAACGCGCTGGTCGAGCCGCCGGTATTGACCGACCTCGAGGCGCTCAGGGATCTCGATATCAGCGACAACGAGCTGGCGTCGCCGCCCGACCTGAGCACGAACCTCCTCCTGGAGGCGCTCAACCTGAGCAACAACCCGCAGATGGGAGAGGCCACGGGGGAGGGGTCGAACCTGCTGTCGCTGACGGGCCTGCTGGAGCTGCGCACCCTGAACCTGACCAACACAGGGCTCAGGGAAACGCCGGACTTCGCCGCCATCACCGACGACGACGAGATCGACCCCAAGCTGGAGGAGGTCTACCTGGGCGGGAACCTGTTGACCGTCGTGCCCTCCGTGGACGCCATGAAGGTCCTCACCGAGCTGCGCGTCCTGCACATGAACGACAACCGGCTGACGGGGAAGATGCCCAATCTGACCAAGAGCCCCAAGCTGGAAGACCTCCAGCTGCAGAACAACCGGTTGAGCGTCCCAACCGGCATGGGCAGCAACGACGCGCTGCGGACCCTGTACCTGCATGACAACGAGTTCACGGACGCTCCCGGCTTCATCCAGGAGACCCCCACCTTGGTCGACGTGCGGATGCAGAACAACCGGCTGACCGCCTTCCCCGCGCTGACTGCCGCGGGCGCGAACCTGCAAACGCTGCTGCTCAACGGCAACCGGCTGGCCTCTGCGCCAAGCGTGAGCGCGAACACCGCGCTGACGACGCTGCGCCTCGACGACAACATGCTGACCTCCGGGCCGGACGTGAGCGCGAACAGAGCGCTGCTCTATCTCTCGCTCTCGAACAACCGGCTGACCTCCGCGCCGAGCCTGAGCGCCAACGTCGAGCTGCGCGAGCTCGACCTGAGCGGCAACCTGCTGACCTCCGCCCCGGACGTGAGCGGCAACTCCCAGCTGCTCACCCTCGCGCTGAGTGACAACCAAATGACCGGGACGCTGGTCCTGAACGGGCATCAGGCGCTGGCGACGCTGCTGCTCGACAACAACCGCCTCACCGGCCTGACCCTCGGCTCGGGCGTCGCGCTGCGGACGCTGCACGTGCACAACAACATGCTGACCGCGCTGCCGGACATGAGCAACCGCCTCCGTCTGACCGTGTTCTCCGTGTACAACAACCCGCTGACCGCGCTGCCGAGCCTCAGCGCGAACACCGGTCTGCGCGAGATGTGGGTCGGCTGGCACGACCCCTCGCTCACGGCGCTGCCCTCCGGCTTCCTCTCCGGCCTGCCGTCCGGGTCGACCTCCCTCTACGTGGAGGGCTTTGACCTCGACGCCTCGGAGATGCAAACGATAGGGACGCGGTTCGCCGGCTTAGAGCAGCTGCACGTTGGCGGCTCGGACATAACCTCCGACCAGGTTCACGGCCTGCTCGACAACCTCCCCGCCGGCCTGACCGTCCTTGCGCTGGACGGCATCGACCTCACCGGCGTGACGTGGAGCAAGCTGGCGCGGCTGACCGCCCTGGAGACGCTGGACGTGACCGGCGCCAACCTGGACGACACCGCCGCGACGGCCATCGCCGACAACGCGCCGGCGGGCCTGCAGTCGCTGTGGATGAGCTACAACACTCTGAGCAGCGTGCCGTCCCTGTCGCGGTTCGGGTTCCTCAAGAGCCTCCACCTGGAGCACAACCTCATCACCCACAGCGCGGTGGGAGGGAACGCATTCAGCGGCCCCCTCCACGCGGGCCTGAAGGTGCGCGTCACCGCCGGCAACATCAACATCAGCATCAGCGACGCCCAGCTGACGACCGCCCACGCGGGCGTCGAGTTCGAGAGCCCGAACGTCGTCACCTCCCTCTCCGTCGCCAAGACCGTCGTTGGGACCGAGACGACCCCCAACACCGGGTACGAGTTCTACCTGAGCTGCGACGGGCCGCTCAGCGAAACCCGGTCCGACTTCTTCACCCGCGTCGCCGGCGACACGGGCTACGTCCCCGTCCACGCTCCGGGGCTGCTCACCGCCTCCGTCCACCCGGACGTCTACCGCATCGTGGACTCCGCCACCTGCACGCTGACCGAGCCCGCCGACGGCGGGGCCACCACCACGACGGGCCTGTTCGCCGCCGAGGACATCACCCGCGCGGGCCGCGACGTTGCGGTCGTCAACACGTTTGGCGCCGGCGGCCCCGGCGTGACCATCGTCACCACCCCGGCCACGACGGCCCCGGACTACGCCCTCACCGTGATAGAGGGCGACAGGGTAACGTACACCGTCGTCCTCGACACCCAGCCGACCGCCAACGTGACCGTTGGGCCCGGAAGCGGCAATACGGCGATTGCCACCGTCTCCGGCGCGCTGACCTTCACCACGGGCAACTGGCAGACGCCGCAGACGGTGACCGTCACCGGCGTCAACAGCGCCGTTAGTAGCGGCATCACCGCCATATTCCACAACGCCGCGGGGGGCGGCTACGACAGCGTGACCGCCACCGTGGGCGTCACCGTCACAATGCGCAGCATCACGCTGGTCACCGACCCGCCCACGACGGCCCCGGTCTACGCCCTCACCGTGACGGAGGGCGGCACGGAAACGTACACCGTCGTCCTCGACACCCAGCCGGCGGCCAACGTGACCGTCACGCCCGGAAGCAGCAATACGGCGATTGTCACCGTCTCCGGCCCGCTGACCTTCACCGCGTCCGACTGGAGCACGGCGCAGACGGTGACCGTAACCGGCGTCAGCAGCACAGTTAGTGGCGGCGTCACTACCATATCCCACACGGTCGCGGGGGTCGGCTACTCCAGCACGACCGCCGACGTGGACGTCATCGTCGTCCCGCGCGGCATCACGCTGGAGACCGACCTCACCGTCGCTGAGAACGCCGGCACGGAAACGTACACCGTCGTCCTCGACACCCAGCCGACGGCGGACGTGACCGTTGCGCTCACTACTTCCGGGGACACGGGCGCGGTCACGCTCTCAACGCCGACGCTCACGTTCACGACGGGCAACTGGAACGTGGCGCAGACCGTCACCGTCACCGGCGTCAACGACGACATAGATAACGCCAACGACCGGCGCACGGCGACCATCACCCACACCGCAAACGGCGGCGGCTACGTCAACGTCGCCGCGGCCCTGGCCGTCACCGTCACCGACGACGACACGCACGGCATCACGCTGGCCACCGACCCGCCCTCGGACCCGCCGGAGCTGAGGGTGCCGGAGATCGGCATGGCAACCTACACCGTCGTCCTGGACAACGAGCCGGCGGCCACAGTGACCGTTACGGTCGAGTCGGTGAGCAACCGCTTCACCGTAGCGCCGCCGTCCCTCGACTTCACGACGGACAACTGGAACGTGCCGCAGACGGTCACCGTCACCGGCGTCAACGACGACCTCACGACTGGCAACCTACACACAGCCATCTTCCACTATGCAGACACCTACATCGCGGACCGTAATTCCATTGATTCCATGAGGATTGTCTTCGTCGACGACGATCTGCTTGACTACGACGCGGACGACGACAACCTCATCGAGATCGCCAACCTGGCGCAGCTGAACGCCATGCGCTGGGACCTCAACGGCGACAGCGCGGTCGAGGCAGGCAATCAGGCCGCCTACGACCTCGCCTTCCCCAACGCGGCGGCGAACATGGGCTGTCTGGCAACGTGCGCGGGCTACGAGCTCACCGCCGACCTCGATTTCGACACCCACGGCGGCGGCACGATGGAAGAGAGCGGGGACTACTGGAACGACGGCGCGGGCTGGGCGCCCATCGGCGGCAGCTACAACGCCGAGTTCCACGGCAACGGCTACACCATCGCCAACCTGTTCATCAACCGCGGCAGCGCGAACAACGTCGGGCTGTTCTCGCAGTTGGGCAACGATGCCTACGTCCACCACGTCGGGCTCATCGACGTGGACGTGACCGGCCAGATACGAACAGGCGCGCTGGCAGGCAACTCCCCCGCGGCCGGTTCGCGGATCGCCGCGGTCTACGTCAACGGCGGCTCGGTGACCGGCCACTCCATTACCGGCGGCCTCATCGGATCGTTCGCGGGGACGCTGACCGCGGTCTGGACCAATGTGGATGTCCAGTCCACCCATGACGGGAGTGATGATGTTTCCTACACCGGCGGCATCATCGCCAGTCTGTCCGGCTCGGCGAGCGCGAGTTACGCCATCGGGAGCGTAACTACCCCCAGCTTCGCTGAGTCCGACGCCAGGGGCGGTGTCGCCGCTGACGTCAGCGGGACTCTGGACACGGCCTGGTTCAACTCCGACACCGTGGGTGGTGTGGTCCACGACGCGGCCGCGCTCGGCAAGACCACCGTCGAGCTGCAAACGCCCACGGACGACACCGGCATCTACGCCGACTGGGACGTGGACTTCGACGGCGAGAGAACAGCCGAGAACCCCTGGGACTTCGGCTCGTCCGCCGACTACCCCATCCTCAAGGCCGACCGCGACAACGACGGCGCCTACACCTGGCAGGAGTTCGGCGACCAGGGCCGCGTCGAGGACGTCACCGCCGACGCGCTCGTCTTCACCGACGCCACCGCGCCCGCCGGAACGACCGCAACGAGCGACCCCGCCGCCATCGCGGGCATCAACGCCCCCGTGCCCCTCGCCGTGAGCGTCGTCCCCTCCGACGCAACCTTCACCTGCATGGTGGACGGGACGACGGACTGCGCCGCGGGCCTCGCCGCCGTCAGCGCGGGCCAGACCGTGACCCTCACGACGACCGCCGGCGCCACCGACGGCGACACCGTCGTCATCACCGTCATCCTCGGCGCGAACTCCAACGCCGTCAGCTCGACGTGGACCCTCACGACCGGCGGCGCCGCCGTCGCGCCGCCCGTGGCGGCCGGGCCCATCCCCGACATCACGATGGCGACGAGCGCTCTCCGGAATGTGGACGTCGTGTCCTACTTCACCGGCACGGTGGACAGCTACGCGGCCACGTCCGCCGACAACACCGCGGTCGGGGCCACTGTGACAGGATCGGTCATCGCGCTCACAACCTTCGCGATTGAGGCCACGGTCAGGATCACCGTCACGGCCACCAACACCGGCGGCAGCGCCACGCAGACGTTCGATGTCACCGTGTCCGCCGCCCCGCCCGTCGCCTCCCAGACCATCCCCGACGTCTCGGTGGACGTTGGCGCCGACCAGGTCGTGGCCGCCTCCCTCTACTTCACCGGCGCGGTCTCCTACACGGCGAGTTCTTCCGCCCCTGACAAGGCCGCCGTCAGCGTGGCAGCCACGTTGGTCACGGTGACGGGCGTTGCCGTGGGCACGGCGGATATCACCGTCACGGCCACCAACCCCGGCGGCAGCACGGACCAGACGTTCACCGTCACCGTCACCGCCGCCGTGAACCAGGCGCCGACGTTCGACGAGGGCCCCACCGCCGCGCGCAGCCTCCCGGAGAACAGCGCGTCCGGCCAGAGCATCGGTCTGCCCCTGACCGCCACGGACCCGGACAACGACACGCTCACCTACACGCTGTCCGGCACGGACGCCGCCTCCTTCGATATCAACGCCTCCACCGGCCAGCTGCTCACCAAGGCGAACACGGCCTACGACTTCGAGACGAAGGACACCTACTTTGTGACGGTGGGCGTCAGCGACGGCTCGCTGAGCGACTCCATCAACGTGACCATCAACGTGACCGACGCCAACGACGCGCCCGTGTTCACGGAGGGCGCCTCCGCAACGCGCGAGTTCCCGGAGAACACCGCCGCCGGCACGAACATCGGTCTGCCCCTGACGGCCACGGACGAGGACAGGCCCGCGAACACCCTGAGCTACACCCTGTCGGGCACGGACGCCGCGTCATTCAACATCGCGCAGTCCACCGGCCAACTCAGCACCAAGGCCGGCGTCACCTACGACTACGAGACGAAGTCCACCTACTCGGTGACGGTGGTGGCGAACGATGGCAGGGCGAGCAACAACACCGCCTCCATCGCCGTCACCATCAACCTGACCGACGTGGCGGAAGGCGTCCAGCCGCCCGGCACGACGGGGAGCATCCCCGCCGCCTCGATAACCGTTGGCGCCGACCATGTCGTGGACGCCGCGCCCTTCTTCACCGGCACGGTGGTCAGCTACGCAGCGAGTTCTTCCGCCACTGACAAGGCCATCGTCGCGGTGAGCAACACGTCGACGGTCACGGTCACCGGCGTTGCCGAGGGCACGGCGACCATCACGGTCACGGCCACCAACGCCGTCGGCAGCGCGATGCAGACCTTCACCGTCACCGTCACCCCCTTCGTCCAACTTCCGGCGCCCGAAAACATCATCGCCATCTGGACGGACGGCAAGGTGGCGCTGGAATGGGACCCGGTGACGGACGCGGACAGCTACATCGTGCAGTGGAAGTCGGGTTCGGAGGAGTTCGACTCCACCCGCCAGACGATGGTCGCTGTGCCCCCCGATGACGCGGTCTGGTCGGCGACGATGACCGCGGCTTCTGTGACTCCCCTGCTCGATGCGCAGCCGACGACGGGGTTCGCCTCCGGATCCGGGAGCATTACCGCCACTGCATTCGACATCGACGGGACCAGGTACACCATCAAGAAGCTGTTCGCGAACTCGACCCGGTTGGTCGTTCAATTCTCGTCGGGCGTTCCCCTGGAGCCGGTCGAGCTTCCCGGACGCTTCACGCTGAGGTTGGACGGCCGGGACGTTGAGCTGAATAGCGCGAACTTCAACAGCGTCTCATCGGCCTACGAGGTCTCCGAAAGCGCCCTGAACTGGAACGCCGGCCAGTCGGTGACGATATCCCTTGAGCGCCTCGCCAACATCCACGTCGTCCTCCTCCAGAGCATCGAGGCAGGGTTCACGGCGCGCGCCGCCGCCGTCCTCAACGGCGTCACCGGCGCGTGGTCGGACGAGGTCACGCTGCCCACCACCACCGTCACCATCGCGGGCGGGCAGATCGTGCCAGAGGGCGAGCCGCGCGTTGAAACGCGGACGGGGTCCACGCTGGGGTACACGCTGACGTTCAGCGCGCCGGTCACCGAGCCGGTGACGGTTACTACGCCTACGTCAAGGCAGGCACCACCGCCACCTCCAACCAGGACTTCGTGTACAACGTCAATAGCGAGGTGGTCAGGAGCGGCCCGCTGTTCGATGGGTTGAACTCAGATGAGCTGGGGCCAATCGGCAAATGGGAGATCGCCGCTTCAGCGGAAAGCCCCGTAACCACTGCCATCCTGCCCGTGACGGTTTACGGCGACTACCGATTCGAGGACGATGAGACGGTGGAGATACGGCTGCTGGGCGTGGAGAACGCCGCCCTCGGCGGCACGCTCACCGCGACGAACACCATCCAGAACGACGACGCACTGCCGGAGATCATCGTGGGCGAGTCCCGGGCGGTCTACGAGGGCAACATGATCGAGGTCGACGTCTGGCTCAGCGCGGCCAGCGAGACGACCGTCACGGTGCAGTACCGGGACCTGCTCACGGGCACCGCCGCCTCCGGCGGCCCCGGACCCGGAAACGGCGACTACCCCGCGATCACCGCGGGAACGCTCACCTTCGACCCGGCCACCCGCGATCAGACGGTGTCTATCTGGGCGAAGAGTGACGACGCCGTTGAAGGGGACGAAACCATCAACCTGCGCTTCCACAGCGCCGTGAACGCGACGCTCCGGGGCGCCGACGGCAGCGGCAATCTGGACGTGACTGCCACCATCCTCGACGAGGACTTGAGGCCGATCATCACCGTCACGGGCGGCGCCCCGGTTGCGGTGGGCGAGGACGCTCAGTTCACCCTCATCGCCCAACCGACGCCGACGACGGACGTGACCGTGCACCTGGAAATCGACGCCACCGCCGGCTACGTCGCCTCCGGCAACCTGGGCGGTAAGACGGTGACCATCCCGGCGAACCAGCCGACGTTCACCTACACCGTCGCCACCATAGACGGCGAAACGGCCAGCGCCAGCGGCGCGGTAAGGGTCACCCTCCAGCCGGACAGCGCGGCGGCAACCCCGGCAACCGCGAGCTACACCCGCGGCGCGGCCTACGAGGCCACGGTGACCGTGGGCGACACCGACTCCCCAGGCGTCATCGTATCCAAGGCCGCCCTCACGGTGGGCGAGAACGGCGGCACGGCCACCTATACCATCAAGCTGAACAGCCCGCCGCGGGGTCCGTCGTGCTGCGTGACCATCACGCGGTACATCGACGACACCAGTGTCGCTGACGTGAGCCCTGGAAGCATGACCTTCACGACGGACAACTGGGACACGCCGCAGACCGTCACCGTCACCGGCATCGACAACGACGTGCTCAACCCCAGCGGCAGCTTCCTCACCATTACGCACGCCGTGACCAACTCGGACACCGGACCCTACGAGGGCATCAGCATCAACTCCGTCTTCGTCACCATCACCGACGACGACGGCGCGGACGTCCCCGTCATCACCATCGCGGCGGGCACGTCCCCGGTCGCGGAGGGCACGGCGGCAACCTTCACCGTCACCGCCGACCCGGTGCCCACGGCCAACCTGGACGTGAGCCTGACCCTCGCGCAGACCGGCGCCTACGCCGACGCCGGGGACCTGGGCGGCAAGACCGTGACCATCCCGGCGAACGCGGCGACGGCCACCTACGCCGTCGCCACCATCGGCGACAGCGTGCACGAGCCCGACGGCACGGTCACGGCCACGGTGACGGCGGGCGCGGGCTACACCGTGGGCGCCGCGAACAGCGACAGCGTCACCGTCACCGACGACGAAACGCACCCGGACCTGGATTTCGCCGCCGTGTCCGCCGTCGCGGAAGGCGACTCCGGGACGACCGCCACCATGCGCTTCACCGTGACGCCCACCGGCGTGTCGACCTACCCGGTCAGGTGCTGGACACAGCCGGGCGGGCTGGTGACGGCGACGGAGGGCGTGGATTACGCCGCCAGGAACACCGGAACGGCGGGACAGGGCCCCGACTTCGACGTCTCGGACCCGTCGCAGCTGAGCAAGATTTTCGACGTGACGGTGAATGGCGACGATATTGACGAAGACGACGAACTACTAAACGTCCGGTGCGGGTTCTTGGGAGTCAGCGGCTACGCTTCTGATATGCTCGGCAGCATCACCGACGACGACACGGCCGGCCTGGCCTTCACCCCGTTGTCGCTGACGGTGAACGAGGGCAGCACGAACACCTACCGCGTCGCCCTGACCAGCGAGCCGACGGCCAACGTTGTGGTGACGCCGCTCAGCGGCGACGCGACGGCGGTGACCGTCACCGGCGCGCTCACCTTCACGCCGGACAACTGGAACATGCAGCAGCCAGTGACGCTCACCGGCGAGATTGACACGGACACCGTCGGCGAGGTGGTCACCATCAGCCACAGCGCCGTCGGCGGCGGCTACGACAGCGTGACCGGCGACGTGACGGCGACGGCCATCGACAGCGGCGGGCCGGTCATGTTCTCCATCGACTCGCCGACGGCGAACGAGGATACCCGGTCGCTGATCTTCACGGTCTCCCTGAACCGGAACCCCGTCGGCACGACGCCACAGGTCTCATACCGGCTGGCCACGGACAGCGGCACGGCGACGGGGCCCGCTGACTACACCACCGCGAACGCCAGCGGAACCGTCCACTTCAGCGGCACCACCACGGAGGCGACGATCACTATAAACGTGGCCAACGATAGTCTGGACGAGGCTGACGAGACCATCCGCATCGAGCTGCACACTCCCATCGGCGGCACGATCTCGGCGACGAGTATCGGGGTCGGCACGATCGTGGATGACGACGCGCCGCCGGTCGTCTCCGTGGCCTGGGCCGAAACAGCCGTCAATGAGGGTCTGGATATGGTATTCAAGGTGACCCTCAACGTGGCGAGCGGGCGGGTGGTCACGGTGAACTACGCCGACGACGGGACCGGAAATGCAGAGGCCGGGACGGCGGCGCCGAAGGACTACCAGACCGTCACGCCGACGATGGTGACGTTCGAGCCGACCAATCCTTCTCTGGAGCGGATCGTGCGGGTTCCGACGTTCGACAACGCCTTCGACCAGGACGCCCGGACCATGGTCCTCAAGATTCTCGACCCGGTGAACGCGACCCTCAACCCGTCGAAGTCCACGGCAACCGTCACGATCGAGGACAACGACGCAAGGCCGGTCATACTGGTCAGCAGTCCAACGGCGGATGAGCACGATGGGATGCTGGATTTCGTCGTGTCCCTCAGGGGCGAGTCCGCGAAGGAAATCAAGGTGAGCTACGCCGGTGGCGGGGCTATCCAGTCCAACGCCGCGACGGTGGGGGAGGACTACGAGGCCGTCACGGCGGGGACGCTCACCTTCGCGCCGGGCGACACGGGCGACGCGGACAAGCAGACCGTCTCCGTCATAGTCATAGACGACACACTGAACGTAGACGATCCGGGTGAGTCGGGCACCGAGTATGTCGCGCTTACCTTCTCGAGCCCGCTGAACGCGACCTTCACCGGCGCGCAGACGACCCCCCAGACTTTCCTCGGCTCCATCACTGACAACGATCTCGTGATCCACAATGGGATCAACGACATCACGATCGAGGTGGGCGAGAACCGAGTCGTGGCCCTCGCGGACGTCAGCTTCGACGCCACCTCCTACACCGCGTCGCCGGCGAATGCCAACATCGCCACGACCTCGGTGACCGGCACGACACTCACCGTCACCGGAGTGAGCGTGGGCAATACGATTATCACGGTAACGGCGATGCGCGCCGGTCCCGGAGGCATGGCCACGACGACCTTCACGGTCACCGTGACGCCGCTGCCCGTCATCACCATCACGGCGGGCCCCGCCGTCGCGGAGGGCGTGGCGGCGACATTCACCGTGACCGCCAACCCCGCGCCGCCGTCCGCCATCACGGTCAACCTGACCATCGGGCAGACCGGCGGCTACGTCATCGCCGGCAACACAGGCGGCAAGATGGTGACCATTCCGGCGAACGCGGCCTCGGCCACCTACACCGTCGCGACCGTGAACGACGACATCGACAAAGCCAACGGCACGGTGACGGCGACGCTGACGACGGGCACGGGCTACGCCGTCACCACGACGCAGAGCGCCGCCACGGCGTCCGTCGACGTCTACGACAACGACACGCGCGGCGTCAGCATCTCGAAGTCCGGCGTGACCGTGGCCGAGAACGCCGGCACGGCGCAGTACACCGTCCGGCTCGACAGCCAACCCACGGGCAACGTGACCGTCACGCTGGCCAGCAGCGACGCCACGGTCGCCACAGTCTCCACGCTAAGCATTTTGTTCACGACGGGGAACTGGCAGACGGCGCAGACGGTCACCGTCACGGGCGTGAACGACGACGTAGACAACTCCGGCAATCAGCGAACGGCCACCATCACCCACGCCGTCAGCGGCGCCGACTACGTCAGCGTGACCGCCGCCTCCGTCAACGTGACCGTGACCGACGACGAGGGGCCGGTGCCCGTCATCACCATCGCGGCGGTCAACAACGCGGTCGCCGAGGGTTCGCCTGCCCAGTTCCGGGTAACGGCCAACCCCGCGCCGTCGTCCCTCACCATCAACCTGAACATCACGCAGGCCGGCGGCTACGTCGCTTCCGGCAACGTGGGCGCCAAGACGGTCACCATCACGGCGAGCGGCACGGCCACCTACACCGTCGCCACCATGAACGACGACATCGACAAAAACGACGGCACGGTGACGGCGACGCTGGCGAACGGCACGGGCTACACCGTGGGCAACCCGGCCGCGGCAACCGTGACGGTCAACGACGACGACACGCGCGGCGTCAGCATCTCGGAGTCCGCCGTAACCGTGGCCGAGGATGGCGGCACGGCGCAGTACACCGTCGTCCTCAACAGCCAGCCGACGGGCCCCGTGACCGTCACGCCGTCAGTTACCGGCCCGGCCACGTTCTCCCCGGTAAGCCTCGCGTTCACGACGGGCAACTGGAACGCGGCGCAGACTGTCACCGTCACGGGCCAGGACGACGACGTAGACAACACCGGCAACCAGCGGACGGCGAGCATCACCCACGCCGTCAGCGGCGGCGACTACAACAGCGTGACCGCCGCCGCCGTGGCTGTGACCGTGATCGACGACGATGGGCCGATGCCGGTCGTCTCGATCAGGGCGAACAGGACCTCCGTCACCGAGGGCGGCGACATCGTGTTCACCATCACCGGCGATCAGGCCCCCGATGGGCCGGTCACGGTCAACCTGCGCGTCGTCGTCGCGGACGACAACGGCGGCGGCGGCACGACCACGCAGACGGCCACCATTCCGGCGAACGGGCTTAGGGGCACGCTCACCGTGACCACCATGGACGACGAGCTGGACGAGACCGGCAGCTCCGTCACCGTGACGGTGGTGAACGGCGCGGGCTACACCGTCGGCAGCCCGGCCACGGTCACGGTCGCGGTCAACGACAACGACCTCAGCGGAGTCTCAATCGAGGCGGTCAACAGCCTGAACGGCCCCGGCGGCGCGGCGGAGTTCCGGCTGACGGCGACCACCGTGCAGGAGCGGGCGCTGAACGTGCGGGTGCGGATCACCAGCACGGGCGTCACCGGCGTCTCTCGCAACCGGACGGTCACGGTGACCATCCCGCGGGGCCGGGCGACGGCGGTTTACAGCATCGCCATTCCGGAGAACAGCCCCGACGGGACGGTGACGGCCACGCTGCAGAGGGGCAGCGGCTACACGATTGACCCGGCGCCTGCCACCGTCGCCATCGTGGACCGGTCCCTGATCGCCAGGCCGTCGTTCGAGGCTGGGAAACCCGCCGTGACCACGCGGGAGAGCGTGTCGCGACCGGGCGAGATCGCGCTCCACATCGCTCCCGGCAGGAACCCCAACTCGGAGCACGCGAGCAGCCTGCGGTACGAATGGACGCAGGTGAGCGGCCCGGCGTCGACGTTCCTGCAAGGCAGCATCTACCGCGACGGCAACTCCATCGACGGCTCCCAGCGGTTCAGGGGCGGCGAGCTCTACTACCCCGTCACGCAGTCCGGCGACGTGGTCATCTACAGAGTGAGCGGCTGCGACACAATGAGGACCGTCACTGTGCCCGCGGGGACCGCGCTCGTGAACACTCAGGGCGTGACCATCACCGAAGCCAACGAGGTGGTCTATGAGGTCCTCAAGCCGGATAATCTCAAAGGCACCCCGCAGTTCCGCGTGAACAGCCCGGGCGGCGCGTTCCACTGGTGGAGGTTCGTCCACGATCAGGACGACGATGGCGAATGGATCGCCGTGGCGGTGTCAGGGGGGATTTACAGCAGTTCCATCCTTACCCGGCACGGCACGCTGGGCCGGATCAGCGAGCGGTTCTGCAAGACCGACGCGCAGGGCCGGAAGGTCGGCGCGTCGCCGACGGGCGACTACGTGTTCCGGCTGACGGCCTGGGACCAGGCTGGCGCGTCGCACTTCGCGGTTATCACCGCGACGGTGACGGACACCCTCCCGCCGGTGGCGGCGGCCAAGGTGACCTCGGTGTACCAGGCGGCCAGAGACAGCCAGCTGCTCTGCAGCACGGAGCCGGATGCGCCTATCCGGTGCGGGAACAGCGATACGCCGGACACCCTCGACACCAGCAACTTGGTTCAGGAGCCGGGGAGCACGGTGCGCCTGAGCGGACGCGACAGCCGGACCAACGTCGGCGGACGCCTGAGCTACTCGTGGGAGCAGACCTGCGACGATAGCTCCAGCGGTGTAGTCATCCGCGTCGTATGCCCCGTTCCGGTCACCCTGCGCGGCGCCAACACGGCCACGCCGTCCTTCACGGCCCCCGAGTTGACCGCCCCAGACCGGAAGATCGATCTCTCGTTCACGCTGACCGTCACCGACAAGTACGGCAACCGGGGCAGCGACACGGTGTACCTCACGATAGAGGACTGGAGCCCGGAGATCCAGATAAAGCCGCAGGCCGATGCGTTCGTCACCTACCCCGTCGATCCGGCCGTAGCCGCACAGGGACGGGAGACCGAGGCGGCGCGGGAGAAGACCCGCGTCACGCTGGACGGCAGGGGCAGCAACGACGACCTGGACAACGGCCGCATCACCTACCTCTGGGAGCCGATCGACGCGTCCGGCAACGTGATCAGCGATCCTCCGGGCACGCTGACCAGCGCCACCCGCAGCCTGGCTAGGTTCCTCACGCCCACCGGCCTGAGCGGAGACGCCGCCTACCGCTTCCGGCTCACCGTCACCGACAACGACGGTGAGACGGACACCGCCGTGGTCGAAGTCCGCGTCACGGCGAAGCCGACGGTGGACTCCTTCACCGCCCCGGAGGTGGTCGAGGAGGGCGCCGCCATCACGCTGCGCGCCAAGGCCAGCGGCTACCCCGGCGAACAATTAACCTATCGGTGGACAGAGGTGATCACGCAGACCTCCGGCGCGCCCGTCCTGACCCTGCCGGCGGTCTCGAACAGCGCGACCCTCAGAGTCACCGCGCCCACCGGCCTGCTCACCAACGCGTTCTACCGCTTCACCATCGAAGTCCGCGACTCCGACGGCCTGCCGGCGACTGACGACGTGTTCGTGCAGGTGCGCAAGGCCGCCCCGCCGGAGGGCCGGACGCGGGTCACGGCCAACGCTGGCCCCAACGTAACGGTGACGGTGCAAGCCGCGTTCGACGAGATCACGATATCCGGCGCAAGCGCGACGGGGCCGGAGGACAGCAGGCTGTACTACGAATGGACGCAGGTATCGGGCCCGCGGCTGACCGTGCCGGGCTTTGTTCCTGAAGACCGGAACGACGCCCTGATCTGGAACGCCGGCTCGCTCACGCCGATCATCCCCGCGCCGGAGCGCGGAGGCCGGGTGACGCTGCGGCTGAGGGTCGAGGACGACTTCGGCGGCAGCGCCAGCGACACCGTCACCATCACCATCCGTATCGCGACGCCTGAGCCGGAGCCGACGCCTGAGCCGCCGCCCGATCCGGAGCCGACACCGGAGCCGCCGCCCGCCAGCCGGCTCACCGCCGACGCGGGCCCCGACCAAACCGTGCAAGGCGGCGAGACAGTCAGACTGAAAGGGAGCGGCGCCGCCCACACCCAGCTCCGCTCTCAGCTGTCCTACGAATGGACGCAGCTATCAGGCCCGGAGCTGCCCTGGCCGGGCTTGGCCAATGCCCGCTTCCGCACGGCAACCTTCTTCGCGCCGGAGCTGCCCCGCGGCGTCGACGTCCAAGCCTTCACATTCAGACTCACCGTCAAAGACGCCATCAGCGGCAGGACCGCCACCGATAGCGTCACCATCACCGTCCGTATCGCGCCGCCGCCCGATCCGGAGCCCACGCCCGAGCCGACGCCTGAACCCACTCCCGAACCCACACCGGAGCCTACTCCCGAACCCACGCCGAAGCCGTCCGGCCAACTCTCCGCCAACGCGGGCCCCGATCGGACGGTGACCGCCGGCCGGGCGACAGTCAGACTGGAAGGGAGCGCCACTGCCCCGGACGACGCCGTGCTGTCCTACGAATGGACGAAGGTATCAGGCCCTGAGCTGTCCTGGCCGGGCTTGGCAAATGCCAGGTTCCGCGCGGCAACCTTCTTCGCGCCGGAGCTGCCCCGGGGCGTCGACGTCCAAACCTTCACATTCAGACTCACCGTCACCGACGACAACGGCAAAACCGCCAGCGATACCGTCACCATCACCATCCAAACACGCCGCAACTACTAACACTGCCGCCCGATCCCCCGCCCCGGCCTACTCGCCGTCGGAGCGCGTTGGCCGCCCGGGGGAAGAGGCGGCTACTCAATGGCTACCAACCCCACCACCCACCGAAAAGTTCGCAGTACAGCCCCCCCAGGCCCAGCCGAAGAGGCTCGAACTCCCCGCAAGGATTGCTGTGCCAGAGCTCACAGCGCCCCCAACCACATCTCGAAGATGGTTCTGTCTACCGTCCACTTAGGCCCACCAGACTTGATAAAATCAAGAACTTTCACGCTGCGCTTCACGTTGGTGCTGTAGCCGCGTTGCTTTGTCAGATGTCAGAACGCGTGTATCACTCGGCCATTGCTCTAGGTGTCTTCATTGTCTGGGGTGCTCGGCGTCGTGTTGCCTGTTCAGGTAAGGGCTACCCGATGTGCTATGATGGGCGGGACGATGGCGCCAGGGCTTAGGCTAACGACACGTTTTGCGGGAGGCATCTATGCATGATAGATTCTTATCAGGGGTTCCAGGTAAGCAGATTGAGGAAATCTACAACGCTGCGCCGGGCAAGGAAATCGCAAGTGGGAAGTTCGACAGCCCAGAATCATCAGCTGCTCTGGCCGCCAACACATTCGGCTTCTTCCTCAATCGCCCGGGCGACCTCCCGCCTCTGCCAGGATGTGAGGACGCCGAATGGCCTGCGTCTTCACTAGCCCTTGAGAAAGAGGTCCGTTTCCCTTGGCGCGCCAGGTGGGGCCATCCCGTTCTGGATGTTCTGATAGTTACATCGTCAGCTCTCATCGGTATCGAGTCCAAGCGCTTTGAGCCTTTCCGTGATGATCCTAAAGCACACTTCACTGATACCTATTGACGGAAGGTCTGGGGCGATTGTATGAATGGCTACCAGAGGGTCAGAGACGCGCTCCACGATGGTGGAAGTCTCTACATGTCTCTCAAGGCTGATCAGCTCGTCAAACATGCCTTGGGCTTGCGGACACGAACTAGGCTTGGCAAGGAATATGCGGCTCTGTCGCCCATCCTCCTCTATCTGTATGCCGAACCTGACCTCTTGCCTAATTCAAACAAGCCCATTGACGATGACGCGAAGGCCGCTCATCGCGAGGAGATCAATTGTTTCGCGAAAAGCGTCGAGGGGGACGAGGTGAGGTTCATCGCCTGTTCCTATCGTGAACTGCTGGCGACGTGGGAGTGGAGTGAAAACCCGGAGGTACGAGAGCACGCCAAGGCCGTAGCCTGTCGATTCTCGCCTTAATATAAACTGGACAAAATCAAGGGCCTTCATTCGCCGGACACAATAGACACGGAAATCTGAGGTACGCGTGGGCGGTCGATTTGGGTCCATTCAAGCCAGGTCGGTAAGGCGGACTCACAAATGGGTGTGTCACGTCGTTCCAGGTACCCGAACGTATCACCAGGCCCGATGAACGGTCCGATTCTTCTCAGGTGGAGCTGAGGGGATTCGAACCCCTGACCCCCTGCTTGCAAAGCAGGTGCTCTCCCGACTGAGCTACAGCCCCTCTTACCGGTGGATTATACCCCTGCTTGACGGGTATATCCATATTGCACAGCTATCTTGAAATTAGTTAAGTGTCGGACTGCCGGGTATTTGGCATCGAAAGAGAGCCGTAGGGGAACGGAGCCTCCGGACCGGGTCCAGTGGCTGCTTATTTAGGCGAGGTTCTTGAAAGATCTCATTGAGTCTCAACAGTTCAGGTTGTTTCGTTTTCTTGACAGGTACATAGCAGACACCTACAATGGACGGCTGGAAGTGATGATGAATTACGCAATATTCAGGTCTGGAAACAAACAGTACAAAGCCAGCCCCGGTACCGTCATTGATGTTGACCGGCTGTCCGTCGAGGGCGGGACCTACGTCGAGATCAAAGATGTGTTGGCCGTATCACACAATGGAGATGTGATCTTTGGAGCTCCTGTGGTTGCCGACGCCAGCGTGATAGCCCAGGTAGAAGGTCATGCCAAGGATGATAAAATTATTGTCTTCAAGTACAAGCGGAAGGTGCGCTACCGGCGCAAGAAAGGCCACCGGCAGCAGTACACACGCTTGCTGATAACCAGCATCATGGTGGGTGAAGAAGAGATCGGCATCGTAGAAGGAGCAGAGATTGCGGCCGATATGCTCGCCGGCGAAGAAGATGGGGAAGATGACGAGGAGATCGGCGAGGATGATGATCTCGAAGAGGACGACGAAGACGAGCTAGCTGAAGAAGATGCAGACGAGGATGAGGGGCTAATTGAAGAGGATGCTCCTCCCGAAGAACCGGAATCCTCTGAGGAGGAGAAGAGCTAATGGCCCACAAAAAAGCAGGCGGGAGCTCCCGGAATGGGCGCGACAGTAACTCCAAGCGCCTTGGGGTCAAGCTGTACGATGGTCAGGTTGCGACAATTGGCAACGTGATCATGAGGCAGCGCGGCACTCGCATTCACCCAGGAAGAAACGTTGGACTGGGAAGAGATTTCACGTTGTTTGCTTTGGTGGATGGAAAGGTCAAGTTTGAATGGGGCACCAAGGGTAGGCGCAGAGCCAGCGTCTACCCTGTGGAAGCTCCATCAGCGTAGGAAGACGATGAAGCAAGATATACATCCACAGTACTTTGAAAATGCGACGGTAACATGCTCCTGCGGCAACATTTTCGTTGTGGGAGCAACCAAAGAAAAATTGCGGGTGGAGATCTGCAGCAAATGCCATCCCTTCTTCACCGGTCAGCAGCGGGTTGTCGATACCGAGGGCAGGATCGAACGCCTCAAACGCCGATTTAACCTTCAGTAAAAGGTGCAAAGCTAAAATTAAAGGGAAGGGTCCTCTGTTTTCAGAGCCCCTTCCCTTTTGCTTCTGGGAGGATGGCCTTGGCGGAACCCCAGTTTTTCTACGGCGGCCAAGCGGTTATCGAAGGGGTGATGATCCGGGGCCGCCGGTTCTTCAGCCTTTCGGTGCGCCGCCAAAACGGGGCAATATACTCCATACATGAACCCTTGGCCCAGGTCTACTCCGGCCCTCTGAGAAGACTACCCTTCTTCCGCGGCGTCTTGGTGTTGGTGGAAACATTGGTTTTGGGAATGAAAGCCCTGAACCGCTCAGCTTCCATGGCGATGGCCGATCAGGCGGGTGAAGAAGAGGTGCCCCCGTGGATAATGGGCGTCACCATGGCGATTGCGTTCGTGTTAGGGATCGGCCTCTTCTTCGTGATGCCCCTCTTGGCTACCTGGCCGCTGGAACGGGTGATCTCCTCAGGTCCGGTGGTGAACCTGATCGAAGGAGCGGTCAGACTGGTGGTGCTGATCGGCTACATCTCCGGCATCGGACTGATGAAGGATGTCAAAAGGGTGTTTGCCTACCATGGAGCCGAACATATGGCTGTGCACACCCATGAAGCGAACCTGCCCTTGGAAGTCGATAATGTTCGCAGGTTCCGCACAGCCCATCCCCGGTGCGGGACCGCCTTCCTGCTGACCGTGGCTGTGGTGGCTATACTGGTGTTCGCTTTCATACCGAGGGAACCCTTCTGGTGGCTGATCACCTCGCGGATCGTGTTTATCCCGGTGATAGCAGCCATCAGCTATGAGGTAATCCGGTTCAACGGCGCTCACCTTACGAACCCGATAGCCCGTGTGATCGGGTACCCGGGAATCCTTCTCCAAAGCTTGACGACCAGGATACCAGATGATCAGCAGATCGAAGTAGCCATCAATGCCATGAAGACCGCATTGGCAGCAGACCAAGGCGAGCCGGCCCCGCCGGACGGCGGCGTTGGTGGTACGGGGGAGGACGGGCCGGAAGCATCTGCGGCTTGATTTGACTCGGAGGACGACGATGAAAGCTTGGGTTGTACGCAGTGGAGGGCATGGTCAAGATCAAAAGGAAGTCTCAGCCCAATTCTGGGAGAAAGGGGTCGCCGCGATTGGCTGGGGCTTGGAGAGCCTATCCGGTGTTGCAACTCGTGAAGAGATCAAGCGTAGACTTCGGGCAAAGTATCAGGGATGGACTGAGCGCAAGCTGGGTAGTGTGACAGGAAATATTTATCGCTTCGTTAAAGAAATCGCGGTCGGTGATCTGATACTTACGCCACCGATAGGTGGGGGTGATGTCTTGATCGGCCGTTGCGCGGGCCCTTATGAGCATTCACCAGGATTGGTGACAGCAAACGATGACGATGATGTTAGAAAGGCAACTTGGCTCAAAAAGGTTGGACGCATCAAGTTCTCAGCCAAGTTGATAAAGTTTATCAACAGACCACCAACCGTCGCCGATGCCAGCGAGCATATTAAAGAGATACAGGGCCTTCTCAAATGAGCTAGTTCCTCGTCCGGCGTCCAACCGTAGCATGGTTGGTTTCGTCGACATCACTTTCATTAGCAGTTGGGGATGGCAGTAGAAAGAGAAGCATGGGTACGAGAAATACGCCAGACCCGGGTGCAGATAAGGTTTACGCGGCAGCAAGCAGATGGGTTGACCGGGCACTGAGATCCGATGACTCCCTCTTTACGCCGGGCAAGCCGATCTGGTCGCGCCGGTGGCTTGGAGAGCTTCGCGAGCGGTCCTTGGGTAATCCTCAAGCTTTGGCTGGTGCCGGTTATTTTGAAAGGTTGGAGCCTCTGCTAAAAGGAAGCCCACCGGAGGTCCATCAACTGATGGCAGAGGTGGTGTATGTCACCTATCTTATTGCGTCTAAAAGCTCGATAGGAGGCGAAAAGAAAAAGGAACGAATTGAACAGGTACTCTCTTGGGGGCCTGTATCCGTACCAATTCCGAACGATCTCGTCGACGGCCTGACAAGCGGCTTAGCCCATCCGGGGCAGGCGTTCATCTCGGCCCTCAGATTTCAGCATGGCTTCGTTATTGAGTTTGTGGACCGGTGGAAAGAACAGGGGTCGGGTAAACGCGACCGATTACTTAATGATCCGTGGGCCTTCAAAGAGTTCGCGAACAGTATCAGCTTCCAGAGTGATCTGATGCACGAATCCGACTTATGGCCAACAATACAACGGGAAGCATTGCTTCATCTTGTATTTCCTGACACATTCGAGTCGATTGTCTCTACCGACCACAAGGAAAGGATTGCCTCTGCTTTCTCGGATTTCATTACCGAGCCGACAGATGATGTTGATCGTAAACTGGCACTGATTCGTCCAGTTCTTGAGGACAAATATGGTAGTACAGGCGCCCATTTGTTCTATGGTGTGGATGAAGTATATAGTCGCTGGGGCGACAACCAGAATCCCGACCCTTGGGACGAGTACGTTATGCGCGCCAAGGCGTATGTCGCCACCGGGCGGCTTGAAAGGGATGAGATCGAATATAAGGTTGGGATAAGTCAAGCTCTCACGGTAGCGCGCAAGGCGGTTCTTGTAGATGCGGACGATTGGTCCAGTCTGGTGAAGAGTGGGATTATCAAGAATCAAAACAATATCATCCATTTTACACAACTGGCCAATTTCCGGAATTGGGTCGAAAAGTCCCCAGCTGATGCGTTAAATGCTCTGCGAGCGGTCTGGACGGAGGACGACTCGTCCGTATCGAATCGGATTCGTGCCTTCGACAATATATTCCCCAGGTCGGTGACGAGTGGTTCAGGAACCAGGATGAACGTTATATCCGTTTTATTGATGGCGTTGGACGTTTACAGTTACCCGCCCTTCAGAATCACGGTGTTCAACAAAGCATACGAGCGCACCGGATACGAGAAGCTGGAGCAGAACGCAGTCGAGGCGGCTCTATACGAACACGCTCTCGGCTTTCTCGATCGCTTCATCGGCGAGGCCGGAAAGCGCGGGCTGACGTTGCGCCATCGTCTCGACGCCCAGTCGGTGGTCTGGGCAGTCGGAGGCGATTACTGGGAAGAGGACGATGATGACGAAGGATCTGAAACAAACGACCGAACACAGACCGAGCCTGAGCTGCAAACCCTCGCCGACGATATTTACCTTCCTGTGGTGTTTCTTGAGGAGATCAAAACACTGCTTTATGAAAAGAAGCAGGTCATCTTCCAAGGACCGCCAGGCACCGGAAAGACCTACGTTGCCCAAGCCCTCGCCAAGCATCTTGCCGGGGCCGATGAACGGGTTACGCTGGTACAGTTCCACCCATCCTATGCTTACGAGGACTTTGTCCAGGGGTTCCGCCCCGTGCTGGTGGGGAATGGGCAGCCCGGTTTCGAGCTAAAGGACGGGCCGCTGCTGCAAATGGCCAAGCGGGCAGAGACGCACCCGGATAACGACTATTATCTCATCATAGACGAGATCAACCGAGGCAACCTTGCCAAGGTGTTCGGCGAGCTATACTTCCTCTTGGAGTACCGCGACAAAAAGATGCACCTCCAATACCAGGGGGATGACAAAGAAGATTTCTCGCTGCCGGAGAACCTGTATATCATCGGGACCATGAACACCGCTGACCGCTCCATTGCACTGGTGGACATGGCTCTGCGTCGCAGGTTCTACTTCAAAATGTTCCACCCGGATGATGAACCCGTTAAAAGCGTTCTCAGAAAATTTCTAGTCGAGAAGGCGCCTGACATGATGTGGGTAGCAGATGTGGTTGATCGGGCTAACGACCTGATGAAGGATGACCGCCATGCTGCCATCGGGCCGAGCTATTTCATGAAGGACGGCCTCAACGATAGTGCGGTCAAGCGTATCTGGGAACATAGCATCATTCCATATATTGAGGAGCGACGCTTCGGCGGGGGCGAAGTGGCAGAGGATTTCAGCCTTGCCAAGCTGCTCCGGGCAGTTTCTCCAAGCGTCGCACAAGAAGATGGTGATGGGCAAGAAGACAACGAAGCTGAGGGTCAAGCCGGTGACGAGGAATGATGCGGCAAATCGACCTGGAGGAGTATGTCCCAGGGGAATTCTCCCTCTCGACTGGCGAACTCGAAGCGTTGTCAGGGGAAGCGGAAACTCTCCACCTCTCTATTGAGTACGTCAGGGGCGGGGAGGGTGTGTACCGGATCAGGCCCGGCTCTACCGTTGGAGCGGTTGAGATTGGCGACCTAGCGGTGCTCATAGAACCCAAGATTGGCATCCCCCAGCTGCTTTCTTTGGCCTGCTATGCCATCGGCAAGGTCGAATTCCGGAAGGGAGATTTCGACTTTCGCGACAAGTATGCATTGCCGGATGTGCTGGCCCTTTCGCTTGCGTCCCATGCCCGCCGGGCTTTCTCAAGGGGGGCTGCTCCACGACTACCGCACCGAGGAAGAAGCCTTGTATGCCGTGCGGGGGCGGATCAGGTTCGCTGACCAGATACGGCGTAGGTATAGCATACCGTTGCCCGTCGAGGTGCGCTATGATGAGTTTACCGACGACATCTTGGCGAACCGTTTAGTGAAGGCAGCAGCATACCGACTAGGGCGGATGCACCTGCGTTCGGCGAAGGCCCGCAAAGGCTTGGGGTGGGTAGCTGCCACCCTTGATAACGTCTCCCTCGTTGAGTTTTCTCGGGGCAGTGTGCCCGAAGTTACTTTAGACCGGCTGAAAGAGCACTACAGGGGTGTAGTGGAGCTGTCGCGGCTCATCCTCCGGTATAGCGCCTTTGAGTCGGCGCGCGGGAAGGTGCGCGCATCAGGGTTTCTGATGAATATGAACGTCGTATTCCAAGAATTCGTGACGGTGGCGCTGCGTGAGAAGTTGGGGGTATCCGATCGTATATTCGGGGAGTGCACCATCGATTCTCTTGATAAGGGCGGCAGAGTGCATCTCAGGCCTGACCTTGTGTGGCGGGACGGCTCTTCTTATGTGTTCGTTGGGGATGCGAAGTATAAGAACATCACCGGCGACCGCATCCCCAACGCCGACCTGTACCAGATGCTCGCCTACGTAACCGCCGTGGATCTGCCGGGCGGGATGCTGGTCTATGCCCAAGGCGAGGCAGATGCGGCGACGTACAAGGTGCGGGATTCGGGCAAGCGGTTGGAGGTGGCCGCCCTTGACCTTTCCGGCACCCTTGACGATGTGCTTGGCCGCATCGAGCGCTTGGCGGACAGGATCAGAGCGTTGCGCGATGAAGCAAGGGGGCTGCGCCGTGTAAATGTTGGTCAAGAAGCTGTACCCGCGCTGGTGTCATAGCCGGTTCTTCTATGAATAAGACGTTCTGGACTCCGGCCTGCGCCGGAGTGACGGTAAGGGCGTGCGCCGGAGTGACGGTAGGGATCATTGCGCTCCGCCCTTTCGTCAGGGAATTACCTAACTTCTACAGGAATGGCAGGACTGAGAGCATGGGCGTATGCAAGACGCGTTAGAGAGTTCTGGCGGCGGTCAACACTTCTTGGGCGGCTTCATAGTTCCTTGCGCCTCCCTTCAGAACGGGAGGAACCAAGTAGAAGCATCTGATGTTGTGGTGGATGAGGTCTTTGATCAAGTCCAGTGCGATGTGGGTTCCGGGCCGACCGTTTTTCAGATCATCTTGCACGGATTTGGGTACGCTGCTGAATAAGATGCTGCCGGGTTCCAAAATTTGCACACCCCAAAAAACGGGGTGTGCCAGATCCTCGCCTGCAATGGACCGGTATGCGCTCAGAAATTCATCAATGTCGCCCAAAGAAAAGACCGGCTGGGCCAAGAAGAAATGGGCGCCTGCTCGCACCTTGCGCAGGGTTAGGTCCGCTTCTTGTGCAGCTCCCCGGCCTATGTCGATGGAGCTTCCGATACATAGGCTGGTGGGTGCTCGAAGCTTGGAACCCCGGAAGTCGACGCCTTCATTCATGGATGCCATTGATCGAATGAGGTCTGTTGGCGTGAAATCCCTGACATCTTTTAGTTGTGTCAGGTCTTTTGCACTGAAGGGGTCTCCTTGCAGTACCATGACATTCTCCAGTCCCAACAGTTGAGCTCCCAAGAGGTGACTCTGCAGTACCAGCTTGTTCATATCCCGCGTGGCTATATTGAACACAACTTCCTTGTTGAAGCTGGTCCTGATGAAAGCAGCCAACATAGCTGAATCAACCCTGACCGCCCGCCCGGGATTATATGCTACGCATATGAAGTCCGCATCCAGGTTGCGGGCGCTTTCTATGACAGATGAATCGGCGGAGCGGGGCGGAGAGTAGTCGCAGACGAACAGGAGCTTATCCCCCTGGTTTTTCCAAGCATCGGTTATCTTCATGGGCGGATGCCTTTACAGATGGACGGGTATGCAGCGGACGAAGGGCCTGAGGAACAATGTTAGCATGGTGAGGGGCAGTGATCCAAATAAAGTTGTGCTGGCGGTTATGGTTGCATATACTTGACGGACTTGCTGAAGATTGGGAGATGGAATGCCTGTGTTGAAGATCGGACATAGCCCGGATGCTGATGATGCTTTCATGTTCTGTGCGCTTGCCACCAAAAAGGTCACAATAGAAGGGTACGAGCTGGAGCAGGTGCTGGCGGATATCGAATCATTGAATGGCCGGGCGCAAATGGGTGATCTGGAAGTAACAGCGATCTCCGCAGGAGCATATCCGTACTTGGCGGATAAGTACCGGATAATGGCCTGCGGTTCTTCGATCGGTCGTAACTATGGTCCGATCCTGGTGTCCACGAAATACCAAAACATCAACGAGCTGGAAAACAAGAAGATCGCCATCCCCGGTGAACAGACCACGGCGTACCTGCTCTTGCGCATATTCATGCCCGTTCCCTTTGAAGCTGTTGTGGTGGACTTCGACTCTGTTGGCCTGGCCGTCAAAGCTGGCACCGTGGATGCTGGGATAATCATCCACGAAGGGCAGATTACATGGCTGGGCGACGGGTTCAACAACCTGCTCGATTTGGGAAACGAGTGGAGCAAAGATACGGGTCTGCCCATACCCTTGGGCTTGGATGTGCTGCATAGAGGGCTGGGGGATGCTGCACATGCGAAGATCACTGATGCGTTCCGGGCCAGCGTAAGGTATGCCATCGAGCACGAAGATGAAGCGATCGAATATGCCCTCCCCTTCGGGCGCGGGATAGATAAGGATACGTGCCGGCGTTTTGTGCGGATGTATGTGAACCAGGACACGATTCACATGGGAGAAGAGGGCCGGAGCGCACTAGAGCTGCTTTATAGCAGGGCTCATCAGAAGGGGCTCATCGAAGCAGTGCCCCCGCTGGATATTATCGGGCTGTAGGTGATTCGGCGTGGGTATTTTCTGGCGCTTCGTATAGTGTGGTGCGCTGAACTGGAGTAAAGCCGGCATCCTGAATGATGTTCTTGATCTCATCCACGGTTGTCCTGTTGTAGAACCCAGCTTCTTGCATCACGTTTTCATCGAACAAAGTGCCGCCAAAATCGTCGCCGCCGAAGTGGAGAGCCACTTGCCCCGTCTTTTTGCCTTCTGAAAACCATGAAGCTTGTATGTGTTGGATGTTATCCAGGTATATCCGGGAAAGGGCTATCATCCGGAGATATTTGTTGGGGCCTGCGAGGGTTTTCACCTGCTTGGATAGTGCGGTGTTGTCTGCTTTGTAGCTCCAAGGGATGAACGCTGTAAACCCTCCATGCTCATCCTGCAGGTCTCGAACATGGTCGAGGTGTTCGATAATATCTTCGTCTTCTTCCAGGTGGCCGTACATCATGGTGGCTGTGGTCCTGTAACCCAGCTTGTGGGCTGTCCTGTGGACCGTTGTCCAGTCATCCACCTTCCCCTTTGGGAACAGCCGACTGATCTTCTGTTTGACACGGTTGGAGAGTATCTCCGAGCCGCCGCCGGGAATGGTGGTAAGGCCGGCCTCCTTGAGCTGCGCCAGCACATCTTCCACCTGAAGCCCGGATACTTGGGACATCTTCATTATCTCCGGGGCTGAAAAGAAGTGAGGATGGATCTGTGGATGGAGGCGCCGGGTTTCGCTGACCAGTTGGGTGTAGTATTCCATTGGCAGCTTGGAGTTCAGGCCGCCCTGAAGCAGCACGGTGGTCACACCCTTTTGGGATGCTTCCCCCATCATGGTCATCATCTGGTCGACGGAGTAGGTGTAACCGTCGGGGTCTTTTTCAGTTCGGTAGAAGGCGCAGAAGGTGCAATAGGCATCGCATATGTTGGTGTAGTTGAGGTTGGTGTCCACGACGAAGGTAACCACAGGTTCGGGGTTGTGGCGAAACCTCACCGTTTGGGCGATTGCGCCGAGGTCCAAGATGGGGGCTTCCTTGAGCAGGTATAGCCCTTCATCTCTGTTTATGCGTTGGCTTGCTTCTGCTTTAGCCCGGATTTCGTCTATCAATTTTGAACCTTAGATGATTTCATTTGGTCCAAGTATCCCCTGAAACGCTTCATTCCTTCTTGTTCTGCCGCCCCCGCCCAATAGCGGAACCCCTGGTAGTATTCGATGACCTCCCGGGCGCTCATCCTTACATCCTGGCGCATCTGGCCGATGTTTTCCATATGGTCCATACCATCATCTATGCAACCATAGAGGACATTGGTCAGGTGGGCGACAGCTTCTGGGTCCAGGTCTTTGCGGACAGCCCACACAGCGAACACAAAGGGCAGTCCCGTTAGATAGTACCACTCTTCGCCCAGATCGTACCTGTACGGGTAAGAAGGGACGCCATACCGGCATCGCAATGCTGGATCGCCGATGGTGAGAAATGCGTCGTTGGGTTCCTCAATATCCACGTAGCTCTTGGGAGAAACCTGAAACCTGTGGAGCAGAAGCACTTCCAGAAGCCTTTTGGCTGTGGATGTGTGGCTGGTGACGCCCAGACATGCGCCATCCAACTGTTCGACGGGGCACTTGGAATAGAACAGAACGCTGCGGGTTTTCCCGAAGGTGGCGATGCAGAACTGGCCCAACTGGACAAAGCTGTCTTCGAGGTTCCAAAAATCCACCAGAGAAAGGGGGCCTGCATCGATCTTGCCCTGCGCGGCAGCTTGACCCAAGGCGCTTGGCACACCTGGATAAAGATCTATCGCCTCCCTGTCCATGTTGTAGTAAAAGGGCTCGGAGTTCATGTACTCCATGCGAGCAACCCTAATTTTCATACACCCGCACCACGTTGTACAGCGCGTCACGCTCCACAGCCACCTTGCCTGCTTCCTTGATCAGATTAACCATCCGATCCCTGGCCAAGCCTATCGGGCTTGCGGCTTTGGCTGCGTGGGCAATGCGTTCTTTGCCTATGGTTCCATCAAGATCACTGGCGCCGAAGTTGAGGGCGATGGACGCGGTCTCTTCCCCTATCATGATCCAGTAAGCTTTGATGTGGGGGAAATTATCCAAGATCAGCCTGGATGCGGCGATGGTCTTGAGATCATCTATGGCAGAAGCTTGCCTGGGGACCAGGTGAGTGTCGCCCACCTGGTATTCCAAGGGTATGAAAGCCAAGAACCCGCCCGTTTCATCCTGTAGCTCCCGGAGCATCAGCATATGTTCTATGCGCTCTTGGAAGGTTTCGATGTGCCCGTACAACAAGGTGGCGTTGGAGGGAATGCCCATGTTGTGAGCTATGCGGTGAATCTCCAGCCAACGGTCTGCGGTGTTCTTTCCGGGAAAGAGTTCTTTGCGGACCCGACTGGAAAACACCTCAGAACCTCCGCCGGGCATTGACTGCAAGCCGGCAGCTTTGAACCGGGCCAAGCTTTCTTCCGGCGGTATTTTCCACCTTTTGTGGAAGTAGTCGATCTCGGCGGCGGTAAAAGCTTTCACCTGGGTGTGAGGGTATGTCTGGTGGATCGTCCTGACGATATCCTCATAATGCTCGAAGGTCCAATCGGGATGATGCCCCCCCGTCATATGGACCTCTCGAATCTCATCGGTTACATGACCCAGGATATCGTCCATGCTCATCTCATAAGCATCGGGGTCATCGGGTTTCTTGGCGAAATCGCAGAAGCTGCAGGACAGCACACAGATGTTCGTGGCATTGATCTGGCGGTTTAAAACGAAGAAGACCCGGTCCTGCAAACCTAAGACCTGGGATTTTACATAATCAGCCATGCGGCCCAGAGCAGACAGGTCGGTGGTTTCAAGCAGCTTGAGGCCATCTTCCAAGGATAAACGTTCTTGTGACAGCACCTTTTCCCAAACGGGAACCAATGCGCTATCTGTAAAGGCGATGTTCTCTACTACCTGCATCGAAGTATCAAGCCCCTTCCCAACACGACGACCATGTCAACGGGTCCTTCGGTGAATCGTACCGTCCTTCAGGTTGGATTGTAGGACTGCCCCCATTTATGTGTCAAGGTGATTGGCTTTTATATCTTTGCGCGCTTGGATAGTGCGTCCATCCATCGCACCAAGTTTTGAACACCTGTGCACACCGTAAGCTGCCTTGACTCGCCAAGAAGGCGCTTTTAAGATTCGGAAGCAAGATAGCTCAACTCCGGCAGGGTTCTCCGGCGCACCTGCCGCAACGGCGCCGAGTCGAAGGATATCGAAACGGAAGCAACAACCCCGGAATTTCAGTGCAAAGGCCATTCGCCCTTGATTGTGGTGGACCGGGCAGCTGCCCGGTCCTGCTACAACTGCATACAAGACACCTACCAAGCCCAGGCGGAAAACCTGGCGTTTCAGATCCTTGGCGACCGTGCTCTGGCAGAAGATGCTACCCAAGATGCTTTCTTGTTGGCATATAAGGGCTTTGGAGGTTTCCGCGGCGCCAACCTGAGGGCTTGGCTCCTTCGTATCGTTGCCAACCGGTGCCGGGATGTGGTCCGCTCCAACAAAAGCCGCCCGACCATATCGCTTGACTATCGTCCCGACCATGGCGGCGCCGGTCTTGGACCGGCGATTGATGTGCCGTCGGGAGACGAATCACCGGAAGAACATGCTTTGAGGGGGGAACTGGGTGCGGTGATCCAAAGGGGCTTGCAATCCCTTGCGGAGGAACGAAGGTTGACGGTTAGCTTGGTTGATGTCCAAGGGTTCAGCTATGAGGAAACAGGACAGATCATGGGTTGCAACGTGGGTACGGTGAAGTCACGGCTGGCTCGAGCGCGGGCGAATATGCGGGACTATCTTGAGCAGCATCAGGAACTTTTACCCGACCGATTCCGTCGTACTTATACAGGGTAGCTATGTGGACATTTAAGAAACGGCCCGAACACATTGGATTGGAAGGCCTCTCGGAATTCCTTGACGGGCGTGCATCGGTTTCTCGTCTGGAGCACATTGAGGGGCACCTTTCTTCCTGTGATTTGTGCAAGGAAGAGCTGAACTCCTTGGAGTACGCCGTCGGCTTGCTTCAACAAGCTCCGATGTTGGCCCCAAGGCGCAGGCTGGCTATTCAGCAGGTCCGTACAGCAGCCCCTCGATGGAACGCCAAGGCGCCCTTATGGGCTTATGGATCAGCGGCATCCGTTGCTGTGGCACTGGCTGTGATGGTCGTATGGGCAGATCTGGGCGGGGCGCTGTCCGGCGGCGCTGAACACCCCGGCATCGCAGGGCAGACTGAATCCGATCCCGCCAGGAGCAGCTCAGCCCAACCTGATATTACGTATGAAACCTCTGCTGTGGCGGAGATAGCGGGAACTCCATCTTTTGCCAGCCCCACTTCGATGTCGGATGGACGCATCATTTACGAGGGCCTGGAGACAGAGCTGGAAGATGTTAGGACACCGGTTGAAGGAGATATTATGGCCGATAGTCCCATCATCGAAGGTGGTGTAGATCATGGAGATGATGGAGAGATAGAGAAGTCCCAAGAAAGCGGACCGGCGTTGCTCACTCTCACCGAAGCAAAAGCATCTGATGCCATGGACGGAGGGGGTGTGGCTGATGATGACGGCGGAATAGCTGTGCTCTCGTGGGCGCTGGGGGCGGTTTTGGGAGGGGTGGCTGCCTTGCTATGGGCTGCTTTACTCTGGCGTACGCTCTATCTGCGGAGGAGAACGCCCGGAAGCGGGTGATCATCTCACCGGGGCGTTCCGTGGCAACCGGTCCGGTGGGTAGAGGCGGTGCAAAGCTGCTGGTACACTGCTACAATCAAAAGTCCATTCATCAACAAGAAGGGTTGGTGCGAATATAGGGATGCTGCTTAGTGATAAAAGCATCATGGAAGCGATGGAAGCCGGAAGGATCGTGATTGATCCGTGGGATGACTCCCTTCTTCAGCCTGCCAGCGTGGACCTGCGCCTTGGCAAGAAGGTACGGATATTTCGCAATTCCACGGTACCTTACATTGATGTGAAGCAGGAGCTGCCGTATCTCACGGAGCTTGTCGAAATAGATGAGGTCACCCCGTTCTATCTGCATCCCAACGAGTTTGCCCTTGGGGTGATCTATGAACGAATCTGCTTACCGGCGGACATCGCAGCACGCTTGGATGGAAAGAGCTCCTTGGGCAGGTTGGGTCTGCTGGTGCATTCGACCGCCGGTTGGGTCGACCCCGGTTGGCGCGGACACCTCACACTGGAGCTCAGCAATGTTTCGGGGTTGCCGATAAGCCTTTATTATCAGATGACGGTCTCCCAAATATCCTTCATGGAGCTCACAACGCCATCTGAACATCCCTACGGGTCGGGGTCTCTTGGCAGTAAGTACCAAGACCAAGCTGCCCCGGAACCCAGTCGTTATTACCGGAACTTTGGCGTCAGAAGCTCCAACTCAGCACGTGCGAGGAAGGTGCGCCCGGCCAAACCGGGCCAGCCCAACTCCATGTTGGAGCCGGAGTAGCATCGAAGAGGCAATATTCGCTATCAAACAATATGCTTTGACATTATGGATGCGGGTTTCCAGAATACGGATGGTTGGGTCAGTCCAGAGCAGTGCAGCAGGCTTCTTCGATCCGCCGCCGACGGGTGACCGTCGTTGCCGCTATAGTTGACATAACCCCTGTGTAACCACCTTTTGTATGACTTGCAGCCAGCGTTGCAGGAAAGCAGGACAAGACACCTTGGACCCCGACGCCGACCACATGGGCAGAGCTATCGATTTAGCTAGGAGCGCCCTTGGCACGACCAGCCCCAATCCTGCGGTTGGGGCTGTGGTGGTCAAGGATGGCGTGGTCTTGGGCGAAGGACACACATCGCCTCCTGGTGGCGCCCATGCGGAAATAGTTGCTCTTCAGCAAGCTGGAGCCGATTCTGCGGGGGCCATATTATATTCATCGATGGAACCGTGCTGCATCTGGGGGCGCACCCCGCCGTGCACCAAAGCTATAGTTGCCGCCGGTATCGCCGAGGTCCATGCAGCAACCATAGATCCCAACCCCAAGATAGCAGGAAAGGGCTTGGAAGAGCTGGAAACTGCCGGGATTCGGGTCACCTGCGGAACAGGCGAGCACCTGGTAGTGGAGCTTTATGAAGCCTTTAGCAAGCACATCAAGACAGGGTTGCCGTACGTTACCGTGAAGTATGCTTGTAGCTTGGATGGCAAGATGGCAACCAGAACGGGCGATTCTCGTTGGATCACGGGAGAACGTGCTCGCCAGCACGTCCATGAGCTGCGGCGTATCTGCGATGCAATAATGGTCGGAGTGGATACGATTATCTTGGACGGCCCCAGGCTCACCGCCCGCCAGCCTGACGGGCGTCCATACCCCCACCAGCCCTTACGGGTTGTTTTGGACAGCACAGGGCGCACTCCTCCCGGCGCTGCCATTTTCAGCCAACCGGGGCAGTCGCTCATCGTAATGGTCGATCCTTCAGAAGGCATGGTTGGTGCACTGGAAGCGTCTGGAGCACAGACCTTATGCGTGCCTGGCGCCGATTCCGGCAAGGTGGATATCGGGCGCCTTCTGGAGCAACTGGGTCGGCGGGGAATCGTGAATATTCTTGTGGAAGGCGGCAGCACGGTCCTGGGGTCTCTGTTCCAACTGGGATTGGTCGATAAGGTAGCGGCTTTCATCGCGCCAGCCATAATCGGCGGGGCGTCAGCTCCATCCCCCGTGGGAGGCAGCGGCGCAGAAAATATGGCCGATGTCCTCCGCTTAAGGCGCAGCAAGGTAGATATCCTTGGCGATGATGTGTTGGTCACCGGCTATGTGCGCTAAAGCTGCTTGGAGCTGTTACGGAGGTATTTCGTTATATGTTCACCGGAATCGTTGAAGAAGTAGGTCTGGTCAAGGCCATCGCACCGCCGGAGCCCTCAAGGGATATAGCCAAGCTGGTGGTCGAAGCCAACATCGTGCTGGCGGATATGGGACTGGGAGACAGCATCGGGATCAACGGCGCCTGTCTTACGGTGGTAGCGACCACGGAAAGCAGCTTCGCGGTTGACCTGGCTCCTGAGACCCTGAGGCGGACCAACTTGGGGAGCCTTATAACAGGAACGCAGGTGAACTTGGAACGACCCCTCGCAGCATCGGGCCGGCTGGGTGGGCACATCGTTCAAGGGCATGTGGATGCGACCGGGCATCTGGCTTCTGAGGTGCGGGAGGGCGATTCCATGATGATGACCTTCGAAGCCCCGGAAAACCTCATGCCCTACATCGTTCAAAAGGGATTTATAGCAGTTGATGGTGTAAGTCTCACGGTGGTAGAGAAAGATGCTACCTCATTTTCCATCTCCGTGATACCATATACGCTAGAAAACACCATCTTCAGGGAGAGGCGGCTGGGAGATATGGTGAACTTGGAGGTCGATATAGTAGCAAAGTATATCGAGAGCCTCCTGAATTCCAGGTCGTAGTTGGAGTGAACCTTTCCTAGGAGTGTGCCTCATGCCGCTCGCAAGCGTAGAAGAAGGTATAGAAGTCATCAGGCAGGGCGAGTTTCTCATCGTGGTGGATGATGAGAAGCGGGAAAATGAAGGCGATCTTGTGATGGCTGCTGAGAAGGCCACGCCAGAAGCGGTCAACCTCATGATCAACAGCGCTCGGGGCCTTCTGTGTATGCCCGTCATCGGTGAGCGGCTGGATGAACTGAACATGCCGCTGATGGTCAATGGCAATAATTCGGCCAAACACGGCACCGCCTTCACCGTATCCGTAGATTATCTAAGGGGTGGAACCACCACAGGCATTTCAGCATTGGACCGTGCTGCAACCATCAAGGCGATCACCGACCCTGATGCCAAACCCAACGATTTCGCCAGGCCGGGGCATCTATTCCCCCTGAGATATGAGCCGGGCGGTGTGCTGGTCCGTGCTGGTCACACCGAAGCAGTGGTGGACCTTACCATGATGGCTGGGTTGTACCCCGCGGGCATCGTGTGTGAAATCATCAACCCCGACGGTACGATGGCCAGGATGGGCGACCTGGAAAAGTTTTCTGAAGAACAAAACATCAAGATCGTCAGCATCGCCCAGATCATCGCCTACCGTCGCCGGCATGAAGGATTGATCGAGAAGGTGGCAGAAGCCAGGTTGCCCACCCCCCGGGGCGATTTCCATATCATGGCTTTCAGAAGCGCTGTGGACCCAGGCGAACATCTGGCCTTGGTAATGGGTGAATGGCGAGAAGATGAACCTGTGCTGGTGAGGGTACACAGCGAATGTCTGACCGGAGATGTGTTCGGCAGCCTCAGATGCGACTGTGGTGAGCAGATGCAGGGCGCAATGGATTCCATCCGTAAGGAAGGCAAAGGAGTTTTTCTCTACATGCCGCAAGAAGGCCGGGGGATCGGGCTGCACAACAAAATAAAAGCTTACTCCCTACAAGACAATGGCTTGGACACTGTGGATGCCAACGAATCTTTGGGGTTCGAATCCGATATGCGGCACTACGGGATTGGAGCTCAAATATTGGTATCCTTGGGTGTGCGGAAGATGCGCCTTCTTACCAACAATCCACGGAAGCTGGTCGGCCTTTCGGGTTATGGTCTTGAAATCGTGGAGAGGGTTCCCATCGAAACCAGCGCCAACGACGAAAACCGTGCTTACCTTCAGACCAAGAAAACCCGGATGGGTCATATTCTCTGGTCTTGCTAGCAGCTATTCCGCACCCATCGTGGAAACCAGGTAGGCGTTTAGAAAATCATCAAGGCGTCCATCCAAGATGCCTTCTGTGTCACTGGTCTGGTGCCCTGTCCGATGGTCCTTGACCATCTGATACGGGTGGAGGACATAGCTTCTGATCTGGTTGCCCCACTCCGCTGACACATGGCTCCCCTTCAGCTTCGCCACCGCTTGTGCCCTTTCTTCGACCTGCCGTTCCAACAGCCGCGCAAGAAGTATCTTCATCGCGAATTCCCGGTTCTGGTACTGGGACCGCTCATTCTGGCAGGTTACCACCATGCCGGTGCTCAGGTGGGTCAGGCGCACCGCGGAAGCTACCTTTTGGACATTTTGCCCGCCAGGCCCGCTGGAACGATAGAACTCGACCTTCAGGTCTTCTGGGCGGACATCCACCTCAGGGTCTTCTTCAGCGGCCGGAAGAACTTCTATCAGGGCAAAGGATGTGTGTCTCAGGTGGTTTGCATCGAACGGCGACAGCCGGACCAGCCGGTGCACCCCCCTCTCAGCTTTCAGGTAACCGTACGCATATTCTCCGTTGATCTCGGCGGTCGCACTTTTGATCCCCGCTTCGTCTCCTTGGGATATATCCAGAACCTCTGTGGTGAACCGCCTTCCTTCAGCCCAGCGGATGTACATCCTGAGAAGCATCTCTGCCCAATCTTGGGATTCGGTGCCGCCGGCGCCGGCGTGCACCGATAATATGGCCGGTCGATCGGCGTAAGGCCCGGAAAGGGTGAGCTGGAACTCCTTTTCTGCCAAGCTGCAGTCGATATCATGGACCTCCGTTGCCAGCTGCTCTTCCAAGGATGTATCGTTTTCGGCTATAGCCAGCTCCACCAGTTCCAGCAGGGATGTGACTTTGGCTTCTTGGTCTCGCCAGAAGCTCGTCTGTTCTTTGAACTTCGATAGCTGCTGCATCATGTGCTGCGCATTTTGCGGATCATCCCAGAACTGGGGAACGCCCGCCCGCTCCTCCAGGTCAGCAGCTTGTTTTTCCTTGCCTGAGATGTCAAAGACGCAGTACTGCTGAGCCGATTTTCCCCAGTAGCTCTTGGAGTTTGACCCGTTGTTCTTGCATTATCAGACACCTTTCTGAGATATCTATTTTATGAGCTTATATAGCCTGAGGGGCGCCTCGGAGGGATTCGATAACCTGCCCACGGACAGCTTTATCAGCGATCCGTGTAGCTTCCGGCATTCTCCTGCCGTTACAACAAGCTAGAGCCCATTTTATCGATGTGGGCAAATCGATCGTATGACCGGCAGAAATATACATAGGTCTGACCTTATCCTTGGTCCGCACGGCGGTGCCAACCTGCTCGCCCTTGTCGATCAGGGCTGTGTGGGCGCCCGCGTGGGGTCCCGGTTCTTCATGCTGGCCGACCAAGATGGACTTGGCGCAGCCGATGGTAGGCGTTTGGGTCAGGAGACCTATGTGGCAAGCTAACCCGAACCGGCGAGGGTGGGCTACACCGTGTCCGTCGGCGTAGATGATATCAGGGCGAAGCTCAAGCTGCTCCAAAGCGTTGATGAGCGCCGGCGTTTCCCGGAAGGAAAGCAGGCCGGGGATGTAGGGGAACTTGGGCTTGCCCTCAGCGAACTTCACCTCGGCCACCTCAAGGGAAGGATATTCCAGCACCACCGCCGCTGCCCTCACCATGCCATCGGCGTCACCCGCGGAAATATCCAAGCCAGCCAAATAGCGTACGGTTTCGGGAACCATGGCGATGGTGGACACCTTGGCCGCCAGGCGCGTCTGAAGCTCCCGGGCTTCGGCGGCGGTAATATCCCATGAATGCAGGCGCTTTAGCTTCATGAATATATTATATCAAGAGCTTGTCTACCGATGCTGGACCTATGGGAACGAGCACACCGATCAGGAAGCCACCCCAGAAGGGTTGGATGGTCGGAAGTCCAGTACCTTGATGGCAATCACCTGGCCATCGCCTCGTCGCTCTGTGCTCAAATTGTAAGCCACATCGATCATCTCGGCGCCTGCAACCCAGCGGTCAGCTTGGTCGAAGGCTATTGCATCCCATGTTACGCGGTCTTCCTTTAGGCGCAGCTTCAGATGTTGGTCATGGACTCCCATAGTGCGAACGTAGACCGGCTGAAGGTTGCGACTTAGGAGCACCGGCATCCTGTTGTCCATGCCAAAGGGTTCCAACGCCGATAGCCATCTGTAAGGTTCGCCCACCATACCGACTATGGGGACCTCCGCATCGATCTCCAAGCACGGTTCCAGTTCTTGTCCTACCATTTTGTCCTGAGCTACAAGCTGAAGCTTGTCTTCTAGGGCTGGCAGGTTGTCAGGAGCCACTTCAAATCCGGCTGCCATGCTGTGTCCCCCATGACGAAGCAGCAGATTGTCGCAGCAAGCAAAAGCTTCAGCTATATTGAACCCAGGAACGCTTCGGGCACTGGCCCGGAGCACATTTTCCGCCCGGGATAAGACCACCGATGGACGATGGAAGCGGTCAACCAGCCTGCTGGCCACCAAGCCCGATATTCCCGGTGAAATATCATCATCCAACACCATTATCAAAGCCGGTACGGAGCTTTGTCCCAGCATGTGGGTTTGGGCGCGGCTCCATGCTTCTGCGGTTAGTCTTTGCCGGTTCCGGTTCAGCTGTTCCAGCTGGTTGGCCAAGGAATCTGCTTCTTCGGCAGAGGTGGTTACCAGCAGACGGTAGCTGGCTGACCCATGGTCCAGCCTGCCTGCAGCGTTGAGGCGGGGGGCTATGGAGAAACCGATGGTCTCGGCAGATATGGCGCCCGGTTTGATCCCAGCCCTTTGATATAGTGCTTGGAGCCCCAATCGGGCGGTGGACCTCAGTTGGGTGAGGCCCTGTTGCACGATGTAGCGGTTCTCCCCTCTGAGGGGTACGAGGTCGGCAACTGTGCTCAGAGCTGCCAGCTCACAAATATTGAAGCTCGGTTCCCGGCCCATCTTTTCGTACAAACCTTGGAGCAGCTTGAAAGCCAAGCCGCCGCCGGAAAAATCTGAGAAGGGAACAGGTGGACCGTCCAGTTTGGGGTCGACTATTGCCAGAGCATTTGGCACCGGAAATGATGATTGGTGAGTATGGTGGTCGGTGATTATCACATCTATTCCCAGGTCTTGGGCGAAGGCCACCTCATCCACCGATGAAACCCCGCAATCGACGGTGATCAGCACCGAGACTCCCATTTCCTTCATGATGCGCACCGCATCTGTATTCAGTCCGTGGCCTTCGGTAAACCGGTCCGGTATGTAGGGGAAGACCTTTATACCCAGATCCTCCAGTCCTTGAGCAACGATGGCAGTGCCTGTGATGCCGTCGACATCGAAGTCGCCGAAGATGCCAACGCTTTCTCCATGCTTATGAGCTTCCAATATCCGATCAACTGCGGGGCGTATGCCGGGGAGTAGAAAAGCATCGGAAGGGAAGGCTAGGGAGGGTTTTAGAAAAGCATCCAGGCTACCGGGTGTTGTGATTCCCCGGTTGTGGAGAATCTGGGATATGATGGTCGGTATGTCTGACCTGCCAAGGTCCAGAACAGGTGCTTTGGGGCGAAGATTCCATCTCTTAGCCGAGGCAGCAGTATTGGGCATGAGCCCTCCAAGCGCCGAGTTCTTTCAGAACCGATTTACGAAGCGGTGGGCGTTCGAAAGATGAGGACCGAGTTGTGCCCACCGAAGCCGAAAGAGTTGCTCATGGCAACGGCGACGTTGGCCGACTTAGCTTCGCCGCGGGTGTAGTCCAGATCACAGTCCGTGTCAGGATTTTCTAGGTTGATCGTAGGAGGAATAACCCCGTCCCGGATAGCCATCATACAAGCGAAAGCTTCCAAGGCCCCGCCAGCTCCCAACAGGTGACCGGTCATCGATTTGGTGGAGCTCATCGGCACTCGGTAAGCATGTTCCCCCAAGGCGGACTTGATCGCCTTGGTTTCTTGCCGGTCGTTCAGCGGAGTTGATGTACCGTGGGCGTTGATGTAATCCAGATCGCCGGGTCCGACACCTGCCCGCTTCATGGCTATCTTCATAGCATTGGCAGCGCCGCTGCCGTCGGGGGATGGTTCCGTCAGGTGATGCGCATCGGAGGTGGCGCCATAGCCGATTACCTCGACCAACGGGGCCACCCCTCTGCGGATCAAGCTGTCCTCGCTTTCCAGCACGAGCAGGGCTGCACCTTCGCCAATGACGAAGCCGTCTCGATCGGCATCGAAGGGGCGGCTGGCTTTTGCGGGGTCCTCGTTGCGTCTGGAAAGGGCCCTCATGTTGGCAAACCCGGCGACCGCAATGGGACAAATGGGTGCTTCGCTGCCCCCGGCGATCACTATGTCCGTTTCATCCCGCCGGATCATCTCCCAAGCTAGGCCAATAGCATCAGCCCCGCTGGAGCATGAAGAGACGGCACAGAAGTTAACCCCCATAGCTCCGGTGAGCATGGACACCTGGGCTGATGCCATATCTCCGAGCATCATGGGGATCAAGAAGGGGCTGACGCGGCGAGGACCCTTTTCTTGCAGCACATCGTACTGTTGAGATAGGGTGGTGATTCCGCCTATGCCGCTGCCGACAATAACGCCGACTTTGAAAGGGTCCAATGAGCGGGGATCAAGGTCGGCTTGCCCCAGAGCTTCCATGGCTGCAACGGATGCCAACTGGGCGAAGCGGTCCATCCGTCTGAGCTCTTTCTTCTCCAAGAATCCTTCAGGCTGGAATCCCTTCACCTCAGCGGCGAAGGTGGTCTCGTAGCCTTCGGGATCAAAAGAGGTAATCCGCCCAACACCTGATACGCCGCCAGCCAAGGACTTCCAGGTAGAGGAGGTATCAAGGCCCACCGGACAAACAACCCCTACGCCGGTGGCGTAGACACGTCTACTCAACCCAGACCCACCTCCGCCATTATCTCACTGGTCCTTCCATCCGACTTGGGACGGCGGTATGGAGCGATATTCAACTGATCTTCACCCTTGTGCCGGGGTTTTTGACAGCTCGGACAACCGGGCCATAGCTTCACCGACTTCGTTGATGTGGGTGGAGATATTGCCGGTGATTTCCCTGCCTGTGACACGCAGGTGCTGGCGGTACCGGCCCAAGGTGTCGGATGCTTCGTGTATATGGCTGGACATTGCTTCCGGCAACTCCTTGCCTGTAGCGACCAACTGGTTCCGGTACTTTGCCAAAGATTCGGCCATTTCGTGCATGCGCACCGAAACGGCATCCGGAAGCTCCTTGGAAGAATCGGACAAGGTTCTCAGCACCTCGCTGAACTCGTTGATTCGGGCAGAGACTGTACCGCTCAGGTCTTTGCCCGCCGATGTTGGTTTAAACTTGGGCGTTTGCAGTATCTTGAATATGCGTTCGTACAGCTTATCCACAGGATTTAGCTGGGAATGATAACGTTCGAAGATCTGCCGGGATTCCTCCATGGTCCAGCGAGAATCTTGATGGACAAATTGACGGCCGGTATAGAGGTGATACGGCCTTTGCTCACCGGGTTCCAGAACCCCGCCGTCAGCATTAAGCGGCACGAGGTCGGTCCAGTTGGATGTGGCGGGCAATGGCGTTAGCCAATTGGCGGTCTGGTACTTGCTGACCTTGGTAACCCAGCCGGCCATATCCATGATGCTTTGTTCTGTATCGTAGGGAAGTCCGATTATGGTCATCGCCACGATGGCGAACCCGAAACCCTTCAGGGTGATGAGGTCCTTGTGCATCTGGCCGGGGTCTTGGCGTTTTTTGACCAGCTTCAGGTTTTCGGCGTTGTCCGACTCCACCCCAACGTAGAGCATTCGTATGCCGGCTTCATAGAGAGCTTCAGCCAACTCTGGATCCTGGCCGATTTCGCCCCTAGTCTGGCATATCATGTACATATCTTGGGTGTGGTCCTTCCAGGTCTTCAGCCGTTCGAGGCGTTCGTTACGGTATTTGACGGCCCGGAGGGGAGGTGGATGAAGATCATCGGATATGAAGACGCTAAAACGACCATCCCGGGACGTGTGGATAAGGCCATCTTCAGCCAGCTGCCGAAGTTGGCGCAACCGTTTCAGTTCTGTTTCCCGCTTGACCAACCGGTAACCCAAGAACTGTTGGATGACCTGGCAGTAGGTGCACTTTTCAGTGCATCCCCGAACGGTTTCCAGCACACCCGCCGCCATGGGGTTCGATGAAGTTAGATCGCGGATGTTGCGGAAATCGGGCAACTCCACGAAGTCCGGCTCGATAATTCCCTTGCGGAGAGTCTGGTGAACATGCCCCTCTTTCATGTAGGAGATGCCCGGAATCTTGGCCAAAGTTTGGTCGAGACCAAGGCCTTTGTAGCTCAGTAAGGCATCGCAGACAGCCCCGATGACATCTTCACCCTCACGGTTGACGATAACATCGAAGCTCCCCTCCTTCATTGCTTCTTGGGGAAGGGGGCTCATTTGCGGTCCACCCCCGACGGTTACGAGGTTGGGATGGTGGGCTTTAGCCAACCTGCCCAGCTCATACGCCCGGGGGGCTTCATTTATCAGGCAGGTGATCATCAGCAGATCGACCCCATCAAAGTCTTTTTCGGGGTCCAGTTGCCCGCTGCGGTCTTCAAACACGATTTCCGTGTCGTACAGATAGGGACCCTTCCATTGCTTCAGAGCAGCTGAAAGGTAGAGCATTCCTTGTCTTGGTATGGCAACGTACTCAAAGTTGCCGCCGACCGACTCTGGTATAACGAGCATCACTCGCTTAATTTTGGACATTGTTTAGAACTCCAAACCTACTGTCTGGTGTAGCCGAGCACTCCGCCTATGGTCTACCCTCACCATCCCGCCAACCCCTTCGTCGCTCTGGTCTGCAATATCAGGTGCATCAGTCTCACAGTGTAGTAGGCCATCTGATTGTACACTACGAATCTGTTATATGGAATAGTTAAATAAACCAGCTACTGCGAGATTAGTAAAGCTTTAGCTGATTTTTCAAGCATTCGGACTATGTCCAGAAAGAGATTTCCATTTTCAAGGGATGGACTCCAGCACAGAACAAGGCCGCATCGAAAGCGTCATCCTTACGTACAGCGCCGGTTCAGTGGCGTTCGACCAGTTCGATGCGAACATTGTCGGGTGCCTTGAGGAAGGCTATCTTGACCCCGGTGGGCAGCGTCCGGGGTTCGGATTCCAGTTCTCCCCCCTTGGATTTCAGATCATTCACCGCTGCATCCAGGTCGTCTACCTTGAGACCAAAATGGTCCAGTCCGTAGTGGGGCTCCGCCAATCCTTCGACCTCGGTTCCGGGAGGCAATTGTCCAGCTAAAAAGATGGTCAACCCATTCAGGTTCAGGTCGATGCGGGTGTTTCCGCCAGGCTGAGGGATTTCGATCACCTGGGCATCAAACATCTTGTTGTAGAACTGGGCTGTTTCTGCTGGATTCGGGGTCCTCAAGTGGATATGGTCATAGCTGTAGACTGCCATAGCTCCTCCTTCTGCTCTTTATCTGGAGAAAGTCGTAGTAGGGAACACGAAAGCTGCGAACCGATGCCTCAGGTACGCATTTCAGGGGATGTTACCACTACCGTCGCTTGGGGGCAACTCTAGAATTAAACGGAGATATTTTCTCCCCCAGTTCCGGCGGAAGCCCGAATTGTGGAGTTCAACCGGCCTGCCCGGGGGATTGTGGCCCCAGAATTGGCGGTCTCAACGGCTGTGTTTGTTCAAGCGGCCTGCCCGGGGGATCGTGGCCCCAGAATTGACGGTCTCAGCGGCTGTGTTTGTTCAACCGGCCTGCCCGGGGGATCGTGGCCCCAGAATTGGCGATCTCAACGGCTGTGTTTGTTCAAGCGGCCTCCCCGGGGCATCGTGGCCCTAGAATTGGCGATCTCAACGGCTGTGTTTGTTCAAGCGGCCTCCCCGGGGCATCGTGGCCCTAGAATTGGCGATCTCAACGGCTGTGTTTGTTCAAGCGGCCTCCCCGGGGGATCGTGAGCTTTAGCTATGGGCGAGAACTAAAAGAGCCGGAGAATTCGTGGCAGGCGGCTGCTGTGGTGCGGTTGTCAGTATGCTTGGTGTGGGATAAAGTTGACCGAATCGATGATGACAGACCAAAGACCTCACCGCTACCGATATGTTATCGGCGGCCTGACCGTGTGGGCCCACCTTGCTGTGGGCCTTAACTTGCAGGCGATTGCTCCCCTTCTTCCCCTGATCAGAGACGAATTTGGCATCAACAACTCGACCGCTGGTCTGCTGATAGCAGTTGCACTAATAATATTTGCAGTCTTCGGCTTGCCCGGAAGTGTCTTGGTTTCACGGTTCGGCGTCCGCAGAACCTACACCCTGAGCTGGCTGATGGTGGGACTACTGGCATTGTCAGCCTTCTCGCCCAACTTTGCAGGCCTCATAACCCTTCGGATCATCTACGGCATCGGTATGGCCTTTCTCATGCCAGCCACGGGGCCTTTGATTATGGGCTGGTTTCGTCCCAGTGGAGCACTGGTAGTGACCAGCTTGAACGTCGCTGCGATGAGCTTGGGAATCACGATATCAAGCTCTGTTGCGGCCCCGTTGGCGGAACATGTGGGTTGGGACGGCGCTCTGGGTGTGTTTGGAGCTGTGGGGTTGGCTGGGGCTTTTGCATGGATGCTTTTGGGCAGGGTCGGGGTTGAAGGTTCGGGGGTATCGAACATCTTTTCTTGGAATATCATCGCCCAAACCCTGCGGGTCAGGACCGTCCTGGTTTTGGGGTTGGGGGATGCTGCCGCCTTTGCCCAGTACGTAGCTCTGGCTTCATGGCTGCCGACCTTCTACAACGAAAGCCGCGGCATGTCCTTGACCGAGGCAGGGCTGATCACCGGTGTGCTTCCCTTTGCGGGGATATTCGCTGTGCTCTTCGCGGGTGTTTTGGCCCTTAGGGTAAGCTCAAGGCGCATATTCTTCATCGTGCCGGGAGTTATGATTGGCGTTGGGGGGTTGGGTTCGGCGCTGATAGACAATACCATTGTCGGCTTGGTCTCAGTAAGCTTGTTGGGGATAGGTTCTTGGCTGTACGTGCCCATCCTGCTTGTGCTGCCAATGGAGCTTGAGGGAATGACCCCAGCCAAGGTGGCTGTGGTCTGGGGATGGATCATGACAGCCTCGGGTTTGGGCGGGTTCATCTCCCCCCTTGTTGTTGGTGGTATCCGCGACATCTCCGGCAGCTTCGTCCCAGGGTTCTTGGTATTTGCCGTCTTGGCATGGTTCTTGTTCGTCGCCGGCTTCTTGTTGCCCAACACAGGGCCTGTCAAGAGCAACGCATCCAGCCTTAAAGCTACTTGAGGCAGCTCCGTTCAGCCCCCACCCCCTCAACCCCAAGGCCCAACCCCAGCCCGTCCCTCCGGCCCCGCCCGTAGCCCGCCGTCCCCCTGCCCCGCCCGTAGACCCTCTCGTAGTTCAGCATGACCACATCGCCAGGCCCCTGGTCTTGAGGGTCGCCCGTAGACCGTCTCGTAGTTCAGCATGCCCACATCGCGAGGCCCCCTTGTCATTCCGAACGGAGTGAGGAATCTAAGGTGCTGGCCCTAGTGCTTGGCACACTTATGCAACGACCTAGTGTGTGTGCAGGCATCTTAGATTCTTCGGCGTGCGCGCCTCAGAATGACAAAAAAGGGGTGTCATTCCGAACCCTCCCCCATTGTCATTCCGAACGGAGTGAGGAATCTAAGGTGCTGGCACGAAGGCTCGGTACGTTTGTACAACGATCTATTGTTCGTGCACGCACCTTAGATTCTTCGGCGTGCGCGCCTCAGAATGACAAAAAAGGGGTGTCATTCCGAACCCCCCCTGTCATTCCGAACGGAGTGAGGAATCTAAGGTGCTAGCACGAAGGCTCGGTACGTTTGTACAACGATCTATTGTGCGTGCACGCACCTTAGATTCTTCGGCGTGCGCGCCTCAGAATGACAAGGAGGGGAAGGGCTCCTCGGAATGACAATGAGAGGGGCGCCCTTCCCCCATTGTCATTCCGAACGGAGTGAGGAATCTCAAGTGCTTGCACGAAGGCTCGGTACGTTTGTACAACGATCTATTGTGCGTGCACGCACCTTAGATTCTTCGGCGTGCGCGCCTCAGAATGACAAGGAGGGGAAGGGCTCCTCGGAATGACAATGAGAGGGGCGCCCTTCCCCCATTGTCATTCCGAACGGAGTGAGGAATCTCAAGTGCTTGCATGAAGGCTCGGTACGTTTCTACAACGATCTATTGTGCGTGCACGCACCTTAAATTCTTCGGCGTGCGCGCCTCAGAATGACAAAAAGGGGTGTCATTCCGAACCCCCCTGTCATTCCGAACGGAGTGAGGAATCTCAGGTGCTTGCACGAAGGCTCGGTACGTTTGTACAACGATCTATTGTTCGTGCACGCACCTTAGATTCTTCGGCGTGCGCGCCTCAGAATGACAAAAAAGAGAGCCGCTCCCCAGAATGACTAAGGAGGGGAAGGGATCCTCAGAATGACGGTATGGGGAGGGCACCCCTCTCAATGTTATCCCGGCCCACCATTGGCATTCCAACGGCCTCCATTGTCATGCCGAACCCTCCCCCATTGTCATTCCGAACGGAGTGAGGAATCTCAGGTGCTGGCCCTAAAGCTTGGTCCATTTCTACAACGATCTAGCCTGCGTTCAGGCATCTTAGATTCTTCGGCGTGCGCGCCTCAGAATGACAGTGAGGGAGTGTCATTCCGAACGGAGTGAGGAATCTGATGTGCTGGCCCTAGTGCTTGGCACACTTATGCAACGACCTAGTGTGTGTGCTGGCATCTTAGATTCTTCGGCGTGCGCGCCTCAGAATGACAAAAAGGGGAAGCGGTCCTCAGAATGACAGTGAGGGGGGGTCCTCAGAATGACAGTGGGGAAAGGGCTCCTCAGAATGACAGTGGGGAAAGGGCTCCTCAGAATGACAACAAAGGGAAGCGCTTCTCAGAATGACGGTGAGGAAAGGGCTCCCCAGAATGACGGTATGGGGAGGGCACCCATCTCAATGTTATCCGGGCCCACCATTGGCATTCCAACGGTCTCCATTGTCATGCCGAACCCTCCCCCATTGTCATTCCGAACGGAGTGAGGAATCTAAGGTGCTGGCACGAAGGCTCGGTACATTTGCACAACGATCTAGGGTGCGTGCAGGCACATTAGATTCTTCGACGTGCGCGCCTCAGAATGACAGTGAGGGAGTGTCATTCCGAACGGAGTGAGGAATCTAAGGTGCTGGCACTAGTGCTTGGTACATTTCTGCGACGATCTAGTGTGCGTGCGGGCACCTTGGATTCTTCGTCGTGCGCTCCTCAGAATGACAGGGAGGGGGAGGGTGCCGCAGAATGACAATCAGGGGGAGAGGGTGCCGCAGAATGACAATCAGGGAGAGGGGGAGGGTGCCGCAGAATGACAATCAGGGAGAGGGGGAGGGGGACGCAGAATGACAATTAGGGGGGGAGGGCAGGCCGCAGGATGATAATAGGGGAGGGCGATCACCTGGGTTTTTCACCAAGTATGGATGGTTACTGCTTGGGCTTCTTCTGGACGCAGCTAAGGGGAAGTATTATCATTACGTTGGCTTGATTAGAATATATTTCAAGACGGTGGCTCGAATAGAATATATTTCAAGGCGTTGGCTGGATTAGAAGATATTTCAAGTCTGCACCGGATACACAAGTCCGTACCGGATATAGAAGTCTGCACCGGACATATAGGAGGAGATATGAAGGTAGTCAGGACAGCTGAGGTTTCAGAAGAAGCGGTCAGCAGCCCCCTCTTTACCGGGGGAGCCGTTACCCGTCAGACCATCGTGCCTGCTGAAGAAGCTAACAATTTCAACTGCGGGATCGTCAACTTTGGACGGGGAGCACGTAACAAGTTCCATTCCCATACCAGCGATCAGGTGCTGGTCATCACCTCAGGCATCGGCATTGTAGCCACCGAGGATGAGGCGAGGGAGGTCACGGTCGGGGATATCATTCATGTTCCCGCCGGGGAAAAGCACTGGCATGGAGCCAGGGACCAATCTCCTATGGCCCACATAACCATAACTGCAAAGGATAACCAGACCACCCAGTTGGAAGATTAGTAGCAGAGGTGACGCATGGACGGCGGAGGGACGCAGGTCGATGCGCAGCAGAGATGATGCATGGACGGCGGAGGGACGCAGGTCGATGCGCAGCGGATATGATGCATGGACGGCGGAGGGACGCAGGTCGATGCGCAGCGGATATGATGCATGGACGGCGGAGGGACGCAGGTCGATGCGCAGCAGAGATGATGCATGAACGGCGGAGGGACGCAGGTCGATGCGCAGCGGATATGATGCATGGACGGCGGGGGGACGCAGGTCGATGCGCGGAAGAGCTTGCAGCAGGACCAGCCGTCTGTCCGGTCCATTTTTACAAGGAAGAATGATTGTCTGAAAAAGTTATCGTTGCTATGAGCGGGGGTGTGGATTCCTCCGTTGCGGCTTTGCTGTTGCACGAAGCTGGGTACGAGGTCATCGGCGTTACCATGAAGCTCTACGACATACCGGCCAGCCAGCTTCCGGCCAACTACCAGGGCTGTTGTACAGCAGATGATGTGGAAGATGCCCGCAGGGTATGCCACCGCTTGGATGTGCCCCATCATGTGTTCAACCTGCAGCGGGAGTTCAAGTCCTTTGTTTCCGACTACTTTTGCAGGGAATATCAGGCAGGCCGCACCCCCCATCCATGCATTGCTTGTAACGACAAGATAAAGTTCGATTTCCTATCCAAGAGGGCTGCTTTCTTGGGAGCGGACTATGTCGCTACGGGCCACTATGCCCGCATTCGGAAGCATGGTCCCGGCTTTCAGCTGCTGAAGGGGCTTGATCCGTCCAAAGACCAGTCCTATGTTCTGTACAACATGGGGCAACATGAGCTGGAGCACACCCTGATGCCTGTGGGCTGGCACACAAAAGACCAGATCAGGAGCTTGGCATCGGATGCTGGGCTGCCGAATGCCGGGAAACCCGATAGCCAGGATATCTGCTTTATTCCGCAGGGCAACTACCGGGAGTTCTTGAAGGAAAATAGCACCCCCCAGCCTGGGACCATTGTGGACAAGGGCGGGCGTGTGTTGGGAGAACATGATGGCATAGAGTTCTTCACGGTTGGACAACGCCGGGGTCTGGGAATAGCAGCCAGCGCCCCGATGTACGTTACCAACATCGATTCCAATACCAAGAAAGTCACGGTCGGGCCGGAAGATGACCTTTACCAAGATACCTTGTGGGCTTCGGCCGTTAATTACGTTTCTGACGTTCCAGCCGGGGCGGGTGAGCAGATCACCGCCAAGATCAGGTACAAGGCCCCCGAATGTAAGGCTGTGGTGACGCCCTTGGGTTCCTATGCTTCACTCGCATTTGAACAACCCCAGCGGGCCATTACGCCGGGTCAGGCAGTGGCATTCTATAAGGATGATGTTGTGTTGGGGGGAGGGCGCATCGAAGCTGGTCCGCCCGAAGGCACGGAATAGGGATCATGGCCAGCCGCCGAGTCCATCGACGGGGCCGCGGGTCGGGAAGTATAAAAACAGGCAGGTTCGGTGCCCACCTTCGGTCATGAGTTGGAGCTTCTTGCCAGAAGATATTCGCCCGTTGCTGGCGTGGATGAAGCTGGCAGGGGTCCGTTGGCAGGGCCGGTTGTTGCAGCAGCTGTGATTTTGGACCCCAAGCAAGGGGAGCTTCCTTGGCTGAACCATGTGGATGATAGCAAGAAGCTGTCTCCCAAAGCCAGAGAGCGTGCCTATGCGGACATCATGAAGGAGGCTCTTGGGGTGGGAGTGGGGATGGGAACCACAGAAGAGGTCGATAGCGTCGGCATCGGCCCTGCCACCCGGCTGGCGATGGTCAGGGCCATAGAAAGCTTGCCCGTGAAGCCGGCCCACCTGCTCATCGATTACGTACCCTTGAGGGAGGCGGGCATCCCCTTCACGAGCTTGGTCAAGGGCGATTCCAAGTGCTTCACCATCGCCGCAGCATCCATCGTGGCGAAGGTAACCAGGGACCGGATGATGGTGGAAGCGGATGCCGAATATCCGGGCTACGGATTTTCTCAACACAAAGGTTATGGTACGCTGGAGCATCGGCGCATGCTCTTGGAGCACGGTCCTTGTCCCATTCACCGCCGTTCCTTCACCCTCAAGCTCAGAACTTCTGAAATCTGACGGGGCGCCATCCGGTCTGATCAGCCCTTGGGAAGGGTGCTCTATCCATGCCCTCAGTTAGATCGCGCCTTGGCAATGAAGGCGAACGCGTTGCCCGCCGGTTCTTGGAATCCCAAGGTTACGGCATCTTGGAATGCAACTACCGGTGCTCCCGGGGGGAGGTCGATATCGTTGCTGAGGATGACGGGTGCTTGGTATTTGTGGAAGTGCGGTCCCGCCGTTCCGTGCAGTTCGGAACTCCCGAAGAATCTGTGTCCAGATCAAAACAACGGAAGCTGATCGCCACCAGCCTCACCTACCTTCAGTCCTGTGAAGCCCCGACAGAGCATTGGAGGATAGACCTTGTTTCCGTTCGTTTCTTCCAAGGATACGCGACACCCAAAATCGACCACATGAAGTATGCGGTGCAGGCTGGGGATGATCTGCCTGCATAGGTTGGGATGGCCGCTCCGGCCGGAACGCATCCTCGCAGGAACCACTAGTGTTGGGTAGGTGGGATGGCGGTGTGCTAAAATCTAAGGGCATGGATATGTTGAAGGAGTAGCTGGGATAATATGCCCCTGTACGAATATAGGTGCCAGGATTGCCGAAGGCGTTCCACCATTCTGGTCAGGAGCATCATGACCAGCTCGCCGGAAGCTGTTTGCGATCATTGCGGAAGCAACAAGATGAACCGGCTGATCTCCAAATTCTCTTTCCGCAGGTCTTGGGGGTCCAGCTTGGATTGGGCGCCGGATACAGAATACCCGGGGAACATAGATGAGGAAGACCCCCAAGCGGTTGCCGGTTGGATGCGGCGGATGAAGCACGAAATGGGCGGCGAAGTAACGCCGGAATTCGATTCAATGGTTGATGAACTGGAGTCCGAGGGTGGATTCGATGACGGCGGCGACGCCTTGGACTGCTGACCGGGTTATGCCCACTCAGGTGAGATCATCGGCAAAGGTGGAGATTTAGGGGTGCCCATTTACGAATATCGGTGCTTGTCGTGCCAGCAGGCGTCTTCGGTATTTGCGCGGTCCATGCTGAACTTCCCAGAGCCCGTTTGTTCCCATTGCGGCAGCGCCGAGGTGCGGCGGACCTTGTCTTCTTTTGCGTACCATAAGTCGTCACCGCCGAGAAGCACACCGGATTTCGATGCTCCCAACAGCTCACTGGAGTATTACAGCGACCCCAAGAACGTGGGACGTCGTGTCGAGGAGTCCTTCAATTCCCACGGGGTGGAGATGCCCGGTGAGGTGCGGGAAACCATCGATGCAGCCCGGCAAGGAAAAACACCTAAAGGATTGGACATATGATCTCCCCAACGTCCTTTTTAGATTCGGAGCAAAGGCAGCTGGCAACGTCGCTGGATGCTCTGGCCAGCTTTACCGATGGCTTGGAGCTGGGTAAAGGAGCGCAGCTTAGGGTGTTGGCCCAACGATTGCTGCCCGCCCAAGGCCGGCAGGGGCATGAGCTCACCTTGGAGCAGGCCTTGGCGGTGGTGCGCCAAGCCCGGTCCACGCCATATCTGCTGGCCGGGTCGGGTGACCGGGACGATGAGCTAAGCGGCACGTTAACCCAGGCGCTCGACGATGCTGAAGGTCTGATGGGCAGCAGGTTGCGCAGCGGGTATGCTTCGAAGATACGGGGTTTATATGTGATCATCGACCCGGAGGTCACTTCTGGCAGGAATCCAGCGGAGATTGCCCGGGCCGCATTATCTGGAGGAGCCCAGATTCTACAGCTCAGAGATAAGCTTCGAGAAAAGGGGGAAACCCTGACCTTGGCTTACTTGCTGAAGAATTTGTGCACAGAATTCGGAGCAACGCTGATTATCAACGATCATGCCGACCTGGCATCGGTGGTGGGTGCGGACGGCCTTCATGTGGGTCAAGGCGACCTGCCTGTTGCCGAAGCTCGTAGGATACTCCGGCCTTGGCAAGTCATAGGACGCTCCAACCACCGACCCGGAGAACTGGAAGATTCCCAAGCCCAAGGGGCAGACCATGTGGCTTTTGGCGCGATGTATGCCACATCCACCAAGGTGTCCAAAGAAACCAGCATCCCCGTCGGGCCGGAAGGTCTGCGGGCTGCTAGAGCATCCGTCAAGGTTCCCCTTGTAGCTATCGGCGGCATTAACGAAAACAATATAGAGGCGGTGGTCCGGGCGGGGGCTGATTCGGTTTGTGTAACAGCGGCCGTTGGCTTGGCTGACGACCCTGAAGGTGGAACCCGGCGTTTGGTCCGGTGCATAGAAGGCGCCGGTGGAAAGATATGACCTCTGAGAACAACCGGCAAGACCTGGCTACAGCTTTACAAAGGGCACAAGCAGAGCTTTCTACCAAGCATGGAGCCAGGGAACAGGGACTTCGGATTTCCAGGGATGTGATCCGTCTTTCAGCCAATGCTATCCGAGCTGTTCACCGATATGACCTGGAAGGCGCTGCATCCTTGATTGCTCAAGCTGAGGAGCACCTCAAGGATGCAAGGTCGATTCAAGAGCAGTGCCCCGAAATATACCATTCGGGATTTCTTGCCGATGCCCGGAAAGAATTTGCGGAAGCAAGCATCACGCTGGCGTTGATTTCGGGAAAATCCATTCCTCAAGCGGACCAACTGGAGGTTGAGATGGCCTCCTACCTGAACGGAATGGGAGAGGTGATCGGGGAGTTGCGCCGTTATATTCTGGATTCCCTGCGTCGTAATGACACCGGCCGGTGCGAAGAGCTGATGCAGGTAATGGATGACATCTACAGCCTCCTCACCACCGTCGATTTTCCTGAAGGGGTGACCGGCGGGCTGCGCCGCACCACCGATGCGATGCGCGGGGTGCTTGAGCGGACCAGGGGCGACCTTACGATGACCTTCCGCCAGCTTCAGTTGGAACGGATGCTGGCAGGTTGGCAGCAGGAACAGAAGGACAGCTAGCTGCAACCTCTGTGCTGGGCGCCTACGGGGAATCGGGATCGTATGTGTTGGGTGGCGCCACTCCGTGGAAGATGGAGTACTCGGATATCGGAGTTATCTCCCCTCCGAGGGTCCCCCAAACAATGATGGTGCAGACGCCTTGGCCGTGGACGTCCAGCACCTTTCCCAAATCCACGGTGATACGGAATTCATCCATGATGACCTCCCATTTTCGAGCTGTGACCGCCGGCGCCGTGACGGGGATTTCATCGAGGGATGGGCCTGCCTCGGAGGCTGCCTGCCTCAGGCTATGAGCTTCGTCAGGTGAGCGAGCTGGGGGTGCATCTGGGGAGACATGATATGGGTTGGGACAAAGGCTGTAGGTGATGGATGTTGAGTCCTCATTGTAGTACCGACCTTCCGACGGCGGCTTGCGCACGTAGGCGACAGGAAGCCCGGAGTTATAGCAATAAGTCCTGGCCAGCTGCCCGCGCGTGAGACCATGTGGAGGAGGGTCGTAGTAAATGGAGATGTAGAAGTAATCGTCTTGGTCGAACTGGGCTCCGTTCTTGACCCGTCCTGCCAACGACAAAACGCCGCTGTCACTGATGGCGGGCAAGCTGTCGTACTTGATGTAGTCGCCCTCGAAATGCTGTACAACTAAGGTGTTGAACTGGTCCCATGCCAGCCCGATGTTGACCTTCTTGTGCCAAGGATCGAGTATAGCCTGCTCGCCCATCCAGCCACGTAAGCTGTCAATCGGACTGTAGCCGTCAGATTTGGTTATGCAGTAGTTTCTTCCCGATATGGCGCCGCCGTTGGACTGGTAACCGCCAGCCAAGCTGTATCGCATGTAGGGCGGTTGAACTAAAGCGGACGGAGTCGGAGTTGGCCGCAGGAACAGAAGGACAGCTAGCTGAGAGCTACCTTGAAATACAGTGGCCGAACCAGAAGGCACAGCTAGCAGCAACCTCTGTTCCTGGACAGCTACGGGGAATCGGGATCGTAAGTGTCGGGTGGCTCCACTCCGCGGAAGATGGAGTACTCGGATATCGGCGTTATCTCCCCTCCGAGGGTTCCCCAAACAATGATGGAGTAGACACCTTGGCCGTGGACGCTCAGCACTTTTCCCAAATCTACCGTGATACGAAATCCATCCATGCTGACCTCCCATTCCTGAGCTGTGACCGCTAGCATCGTGACGGGAATTTCATTGAGGGATTGACTGGCGTCGTAAGCTGCCTGCCACAGACTATGGGCTTCGTCAGGTGAGCGAGCAGGAGGTGCCTGTGGGGAGACATGATATGGGTTGGGACACTGCTGTAAGTGGTGGATATTTCGTCCTCATTGTAGAACCAATTTCCCGTCAGCGGCTTGCGCACGTAGGCGACAGGAAGCCCGGACTCATAGCAATAGGTCCTGGCAATCTGCCCGCGCGTGAGTCTATGCGGAGGAGAGTCGTAGTAAATAGATATGTCGAAGTAATCATCTTGGTCGAACCGGGCGCTGTTCTTAACTTGTCCTGCCAACGACAAAGCGCCGATGTCATTGATGGCGGGCACGCTGTCGTACTCGACGTAGTCGCCCTCGAAGTGCTGTGCTGCGTTGAAGTTATAGTTGTCCCAAGCCAAGCCGATGTTGACCTTCTTGTGCCACTTGTCCAAGATGTTGCGCCGGTGTCCTGGGCTGTTCATCCACCAATACATGGCTTCTCGAATCTCTTGTTCGATGGTTTGGTTGGCTCGGTAGCCGTCATATGGGGTGATGCAATAGTCTGAGCCACGCCCGTTCTCTCCGTTCGACTGGTACCCGCCGGCCAAGCTGTACCGCATGTAAGGTTTGAGTCCGTCGATTCCCCAGTGGCTCGAGAAACAGTTATCCAGCCCTGCCTCGGCGTGCAGTTGTGCGGCGTGGTTATCCCCCAAAATCACCGGGGGCGCACCAGCCCTAGCGCGGGCTTGGTTGATCAGCTCCAGCATATAGAGCTTTTCGTCGTGATGACGCAGGTGGGCCGGCGGTATGGGTGTTGGCGTTGGGACGAGCGTGGGTGTCGGCACGGGCGGTACGATTGGGATTGGCGTTGATACCGACGCGCGTGTTGTGACCGCCTGCGCGATTAGGGTTGGCCTTGGGACGAGCGTGGGTGTTGGGACGGGCGGTGCGATTGGGATTGGCGTTGATACGAGTGCTAAGCTGACCCCTTGGGGGTCCGGCTCTTGGGGTTCTGAATCGAATAAGCCGAAGAACATGCCTGCCCCCACAGCTCCTGCGAAGGCGGCGACTACAAGAACCCACCCCACAGCATTTCGAAAGCATTGATGGGACCGGGACCGTAATGGGATGCCGGGGTTTGGCCTGTAAATCCCTTGCGACACGATCCTTTCCAGACGAGGGATGTCTTTGGCGAAGATGTAATGGTCTGGGTTCTTGCCTACGTTAAAGCTGATGGTCCGGGGAGTCCGGAATGTCCGTCCGCACGCTTGGCAGAGCCACGGGGAGTCCGGCTGGTCCAAACTGACGATCCGGTGGGTGAAGCAATGAGGACAAATTCCTATGATCCGGTAGTTATCGTCGTGTTCTATGATGGTATTCCATCTTGGCTATATTGGAGTTCCATAATGAAACCTTGGCAGCTCTCCGCCCTATCTGTCCGCATGGCAACCGATGGGACTTGGATGGGCGACTTGGCCGAAAGCTCTGCCCCTTAACCCGGATGATAATGCCATAACAACATCGTGCCGGCATAGTGTCAATCCGACGGAAGACCGGAGAGACGGGGATGGCCGCAGCGGCCAGCTTCCGGGCTTCCATGCTTCCTTGACACCCCTTGGCATCTATGTTAGCTTCTCAGATGCTCTAAATCAGGGTAATGGTATCTGGAGAGACAACTGATGTCCTCGTTGATCGTTGCTGGCATTATGTCGGGGGTTGCGCTCCTCTTTGCTTGCCTGCTGACCTACTGGGTTGTGAAGGAAGATGAAGGCAACTCCCGGATGAAAACCATCGGGCTGGCAATTAAAGAAGGCGCCCTGGCTTTCTTGCGCAGGGAATACTTTGTGCTGGTTCCCTTTGTGGTGGTGGTTGCGATAGCTCTTTGGGTGTTGATCGACTGGTGGACCAATGATTCCTTGATCCCTAGGACCGCCATTTCGTACCTCGCAGGCACGATCTGTTCTGCCACAGCTGGGTTCATAGGCATGAACGTGGCTATCCGAGCCAATATCAGGACTGCCGCGGCAGCTATGAGAGGGTTGAATCCCGCCCTCAGGATCGCCTTCAACAGCGGGGCCGTGATGGGAATAACGGTCGTGGGCATAGGGCTGTTGGGCGTTACGGCGCTGTATGCCATCTGGCAGGATATCACCTACGTCATCGGATTTGCCTTTGGAGCTTCTTCGATAGCCCTCTTTGCCAGGGTGGGAGGCGGCATATTCACCAAAGCCGCCGACGTAGGTTCGGATTTGGTGGGCAAGGTCGAAGCTGGAATTCCCGAAGATGACCCCCGGAATGCCGGTGTCATAGCTGATAATGTCGGGGATAATGTCGGCGACGTGGCGGGCATGGGGGCCGACCTGTTTGAGTCCTATGTCGGTTCCATAATTGCAGCGATGGCTTTGGCTGTAGCTGCGGGCGCTTCCGGCTGGTTGGATGATGTGGTGGTCCTTCCGCTGATGATTGCGGGGGCCGGAATCCTTGCATCCATCTTGGGCACGTTCTTGGTTCGGACGGGGGAGCGTGCCGCCTTTGGGCAGCTTTTGTGGGCCCTTCGGCGGGGAATCATCGCATCTGCGACGATGGCGCTTCTCCTGGCGCTGGGGATTGTTATGTGGCTGGATTTGGATGATGCTGTTGGGACCGGGGTCAGCGGGCTTGATCTCTTCTGGGCTATCGCGGCGGGCTTGGGAGCCGGGGTGATAATCGGGCTGGTCACCGAGTATTACACCTCCTACGATTACCGTCCCACCAAGGATGTTGCCGAAGCAAGCCAGACAGGCGCCGCCACAACCATAATCAAAGGAATAGCCACCGGGATGCAGAGCACGGTGGTGCCGGTGCTGGTGATCGGCGGGGCCATCTTGGTTTCCTTTGAGCTGGCAGGGTTCTACGGGGTTGGTCTGGCGGGGGTAGGAATGCTTTCCACGCTGGGGATCACCTTGGCTACAGATGCTTACGGCCCCGTAGCTGACAACGCCGGTGGCATAGCTGAGCAGGCCCACCTGGCGCCCGAGGTTCGCCAACGAACGGATTCTCTTGACGCTTTGGGTAATACGACAGCTGCCACAGGCAAGGGTTTTGCCATCGGGTCGGCGGGCCTCACCTCTCTTGCTCTTCTGGCGGCATATGGAGAAGCGGCGGACCTTGACGGGCAGATCAACTTGCTGAAGCACACAACCTTGGTTGGCCTGCTGGTGGGCGGGATGCTTCCCTTCCTCTTTTCCGCCATGACCATGAGTGCGGTTGGAAAGGCTGCTTCCGCCATGGTGGACGAGGTCAGGCGTCAGTTCCGGGAGATACCGGGGATCATGGATGGCAGTGGCCGGCCCGACTATGCCCGGTGTGTGGATATCAGCACCCGGGGAGCTCTTCGGGAGATGTTGCTGCCCGGCGTACTGGCGATGGCTGCGCCCCTGGTGGTTGGGTTCATCTTGGGCCCCGTTGCGCTGGGGGGGCTGTTGATCGGATCAGTAGGATCGGGGTTCGTTCTGGCCATCACCATGGCGAATGCCGGCGGATCTTGGGACAACGCCAAGAAGTACATCGAGTTGGGTCATATGGGAGGCAAGGGGTCCGATCCTCACAAAGCTGCGGTGGAGGGGGATGTGGTCGGAGACCCGTTCAAAGACACCTCCGGCCCGTCTTTGAACATCCTGCTGAAGTTGATGGCGGTGGTCTCCTTGGTCTTTGCTCCAGTCTTCCTGAAAGTAGAACCCCTCATAGGTTAGGGGGCGTAGCAGCCCCGGTTAGGTTGATGTAGCAGCCCCGGTTAGCCGGTTAGGTTGATGTAGCAGCCCCGGTTAGCCGGTTAGGTTGATGTAGCAGCCCCGACCGCATGAGGCGAATCTCGGGGCGTCCCAAATCTCGGGGGCGTCCCAAACCGTCGTGCGGGACGCAGCGCCCGCCCCCGCACCGCCACCCCTAATCCCCCGCTAACCCTTGGTGCCATCCCTACCCCCTTGGTGCCATCCCTATCCCCTTGGTGCCATCCCTAACCTTGTAGAGTCATTCCGACCCACCCCATGTCATTCCGAACGGAGTGAGGAATCCAAGGTCTCCCTCTGATGGCCTGATCCGTTCCTCGACGACCCCGCGTGTGTCCAGGCATCTTAGATTCTTCGTCGTGCGCTCCTCAGAATGACAGTGAGGGGGGTGTCATTCCGAACGCCCCCCTGTCATTCCGAATGCCCGCTGTCATTCCGAACGCCCCCCTGTCATTCCGAACGGAGTGAGGAATCTAAAGTCTCTCTCTGATGGCCTGATCCGTTTCTCGACGACCCGTCATGTGTCCGTGCATCTTAGATTCTTCGTCGTGCGCTCCTCAGAATGACAGTAGCGGGGGCACTCCTCAGGATGACAGTAAGGGAGTGTGCTCCTCAGAATGACAGCGAGGGAGGCCCCATCGGATTGTCATTCCGTCCCCCCCCCCCCCCCCTTGTCATTCCGAACGCCCCCCCTGTCATTCCGAACGGGGTGAGGAATCTAAGGTCTGCTGTGATGGCTGGTACATTCCTCCGACGAGCCTTCGTGTGAGCAGGCATCTTAGATTCTTCGTCGTGCGCTCCTCAGAATGACTGTAAAGGGGGCTGCTCCTCAGAATGACAGTAAAGGGGACTGCTCCTCAGAATGACAGAAGAGGGGGTGCTCCTCAGGATGACAGAAGAGGGGGTGCTCCTCAGGATGATGATGGGGGAGGGGATCCTCGGAATGACAGTGAGGGAGGCCCCATCGGATTGTCATTCCGAGCCCCCCCTTGTCATTCCGACCCACCCCCTGTCATTTCGAACGCCCCCCTGTCATTCCGAACGGAGTGAGGAATCTAAGATCTGTCTCTGATGGCTGCTCCATTCCGACGACGGCCCTGCGTGTGAGCAGGCATCTTAGATTCTTCGTCGTGCGCTCCTCAGAATGACAGCAAGAGGGGGGCGCTCCTCAGAATGACAATGAGGGAGGGTCGCTCTCAGAATGACAGTGGTTGGGTTTCAGCTTTGGGAGGTTCTGTGCGAGGTGGCACAATGCTTGAAGCTGGCATTATAATGTATGATGATGTTGGCGGGTGATCTGGGAGTGAAGCTATCAGGGGCTCATCATCCCTCGCCCGGTCATAGGGGAGCTATGCGGGTGTAGCTCAGTGGTAGAGCGCTAGCCTTCCAAGCTAGTTGTCGTGGGTTCGATCCCCATCGCCCGCTCCACCGCACCTGATTGCCACTGTGCCTCGTTCCACCACCTTGGACACTTCTTGCTTCATGCCCGGTATGCCAGCAGCGCCAAAGCAAAGATAACCACTGTGACGCTGAGGGATTGGACACTTCTTGCTTCATGCCCGGTATGCCAGCAGCGCCAAAGCAAAGATAACCACTGTGACGGTGAGGGATTGGATAGTCCCTGCTTCATGCCCGGTATGCCAGCAGCGCCAAAGCAAAGATAACCACTGTGACGGTGAGGGATTGGATAGTCCTTGCTTCATGCCCGGTATGCCAGCAGCGCCAAAGCAAAGATAACCACGGTGACGGTGAGGATTTGAAGGCACCGCTCGGCGGAGGAGACCATGCCCCGCTTGTCCAGCAAGGACCTTTCTCCATTGATCATCACCGCATAGCCGTGGATAGAATTCACATTGCGTCTGAAGTTACGGGCATAGGAGCTGAGGGTACGTTGAACCAGCGCCAATCCAAAACAACCCAGGGCAATGAAGATGCTTTCCAAGGTCACGAAGCTGTGGTTGGCCCAGTAGGCGGTAAAAGCTGGGAAAGCTCCCCAACCGAAAGCATACCAGACGTCCGAATGAAAACGCCCGTGCCAAAGCTCCAGGTTGTAGGCTACAGCAAAAAAGACGCCGAAGACGACGAAGGGTGTGAGGGAGATGGCGATGGTCAAGATGGCCGTCACGCCCAGAGCGACGGCGCCGGACATGGAAACGACTGCCAAGGTCCACAGCGCCCAGGTTGGGATACGAGTTCCCAAGGGGCGGTCGTTCAGTTCATCAAGGCAATGGCAGCACAAGCCCACCGCCATGAAGAATGCCGCCAAGGTTCCAGCCAGCCTGTCCCAGTGAAGGATGGGAGCCAGAGATGCTCCCATCACAATAAAGCTGAGCACCCACAAGGTGTAGGGGATATGCAGCAGGTTGACGTAGCCTTTCCATCGCTCCTCCCCTTCCATAACGTAGAATGCCGGGGGTAGGGGCTGGCTCATCGGTCTTTTCTGTCGTTGTCTTTTGTTCCCCACATTACCACCCCGCCCCCGAAGGTCAACCTGCGGACCTGAACGTCAGCTATTCCCAGATCCTTCCACATCTGGACCAAGGTCTGTGGTGGGTACGTTGCATTGAACCGGGATATGCTGGGACCCAAGAAGCAGCCCGCGCGGCGCCATCCTGGTGAAATGCAGGCGGAAGCTGCAGGAAGTATAAGCTTGGCGTATGCGTGCCACATGGCTTTCAGTATTGGATTCGACGGTACGCCGAACTCCAAGGATGCTATATGTCCGCCGGGTTTCAGCGCCCTCAGCATCTCCTGTAAGGTGCGTTCGGGTTCGTCAACGTACCTGAAGAGGTAGGTGAAGCAGACCGCATCGAACCGTGCATCGCCAAAGGGAAGGTCTTCAGCTCTCCCAGCCACCAGTTGCACTTGGTCTGCCCCACCGGCGTCAGCAACATGGTTTTGGGCAGAGCTCAGCATCTTACGGCTCAGGTCGACGCCAACGACTTGGCATCTGGCCCTCCGGACCATCTCCAGCGCCACGCCGGCGGTGCCGGTGCATAGGTCCAGCGCCTGATCCCCATCCTTCAGCGCCAGGGTGGACACCAAGGTGCGCCTCCACTTCCGGTACTGAAGGAAGGACAGTATCTGGGCTGGCTGATCGTACCGTTCGGCGATGTCGTCGAACAGCTGGGCTGCAAAAATGTTTCGGTGGTGTACCATCGCCCCCGTATTCTAGCAAAAGTAAGCCCGCACGACCTTATAAAAAGGCGGATATCACCCCGGTTGCCAAGATGCGCACCTGATAGATAATATTATCCTAAGATAAGCCAAGCCCAATGGATTACCATGCCAACATGGTACAAAAGATGATATGCTTGGCAGAGTATCGTTGGTTGGGAAGGATGAGGGCGTCGGTCGTTCCCATGCGATAAAATAGCCCATGTAGAAGGCAGATCCGGGGGTATCGGGTGGTCACAAGGTTCAGGCAGATTCCAGAACGGTTGTTGGGACAGCTCTGGAAGGAACGCGCAGCCAGGGAAGTATCTTTCCGGGCGAATAACGGACGGAGGTTCCGGGTGCTGTACCCAGGACGGAGCAGCTCCTCCGCCGGTCCGGATTTCAGGGGAGCGGTGCTGGAAGAAGAGGGGGTGGGGCTGGTCATCGGCGATGTGGAGCTGCATCTGGACGAAAGGGACTGGCGTTCCCACGGGCACGGGACCGACCCCCGCTACAATGGCGTGGTCCTTCATGGGGTCGTGGAAGTGCAAGCCGGGAACACCACCCTGCAGAACGGCAATGTGGTGCCGGTGGTTTCGCTGGCGGACATGTTGGGGGATGCTCCTGCATCGGGTCCAAGCCCCTATCTCTGGGGCCTGCTGTCCGCCTGTGGATATGACCAGCCTGGGACCCCGGATGAGATGGCTGGCATCTTGGAGAGTGCCGGAGATGCTTGGTTCGGCGGGTGCAGTGCGGGGTTTCGACTGTTCTTGGATGCTGAGGAAGACCCCGATCAGGTCTTCTACTCGGCGGTGCTGGAAGCCTTGGGGTACAGTCAGAACCGTCAACCTTTCTTGGACCTTGCTCACCTGGCGCCGTACCGTCGACTGGAAAAGGCGGTGGTTGGAGCTCCGCAGGGAGAACGGGCTTTCGCCGTTGCTGAAACCTTGCTCAAAGCTGCCGGATTTTTGCCCGAATCATCTGCAGGACAGGTTGACGGCATTCACCCCAGACCAGGGACGCAGCTGCGCTGGAACACCTTCAGGGTGAGGCCGCAGAACCATCCGCGGAACCGCATATTGGCGGCATCCCAGCTTTTGGACCGGTACCTTCCTATGGACGCGGCCACCCACCTTGATCTTGGTCCAGATGAGGGAGGCCATAGGGGGCGTGGAGTAGGGAAGGGTTTGTTGAAGGGGTTTTCGGAGATCATGGAGTGCGGCGGTGAAGATGCTTCTGAGGAAAGCTGCCGGCATCTCCTTGATGCTCTCATGGTGCGCCCTTCCGGCAAGGTGGATGCTTCCGCCAGCGGGTCCATCGGCAGAGGCCGGGCTGGAGATATCGCGGTGAACGTTGTGCTGCCCTTCCACCATGCTCTCGCAGAATACAGGGGGGATGATGGTTCCGCCAGAAGGTGCATCCAGATGTTCCGAAGGTTTCCGAAGCTCCAACCCAACGAGGTAACCAGGGAGATGGAGGAGCAGTTGTGCAGACATCTGACAGCGCCGTCAGTTGACATAACGCTCAATGGACCACAAGGCAAGCGCCGGTCCTTTGCCGGGTGCGCCCGGGAGCAACAGGGTTTTCTGCACCTTCACCATCTGATCACATCCCCGTCCGTGGAGAACTGCCGGTGAGGGATCGAGGGGTTGGGAATATTGTCCTACGGATGGAAGATGCTTTCTTGAGGAACTCTGAGGGGCAATGCTATAATCGCAGGGATTGGGGATTCGTCTAGTGGTAGGACGGCAGATTCTGGATCTGCAAGCCGTGGTTCGAATCCACGATCCCCAGCCATGGGGATGCCCCAGCCGCATTCCCCCACCGGGATGCTTTCGTGGCGCATTCGTCTAGCGGCCTAGGACACCGCCCTCTCAAGGCGGAGATCGCGGGTTCGAACCCCGCATGCGCCACCATACTTGACGGTAGACAGAACTGGGGCGTGGAGAGCAAGCTCCTCGGCGTCCCTCCCGGGGATGGGGCTGTCGTCGGGCATCGGAATCGTGTAGCGCACGACGGCGTTGCCGGGCATGACCACGATCTCCTCCACGAAGCTCTCGATGAAGGCCCTGCGCTCCGTCAACTCGCTCTCGTTCAGGAACACACTCAGGTCGAGGGCGTAGGCCGTGATGGTTTCCACGTCGTCAAGGACGTCCCTGCGCTGGGAGAGAGGATCGTCCTCGCCTCCGCCGCAGACGCCTCCAGCCTCTCCTGCCGCTCTCTGTGGTCGTGGATACGGGGCTTGAAGTCCTCGATGTCCAGGTCGGTGGTCTCCGCCAGATCGTAGAGCCGTTCCAGCCTGCGCTTCACGTCCACAAGCTCCGACTCTATGGTCTCCAGCTTCCGCCGCTGCTCACGGGCGATGCCGTCCATCTCCTCGTCCACCAGCTTCACGAGGTCGTGGATGTTGCTCTCCGTGAGGATGTTCTCCCGGATGTTGCCGACGATCAGGTCCTCGAAGCTCTTGGAGTTGAGCCTGGGCGTCTTGCACGTCCCCTAGCCCTTCTTGAGCAGGCAGTGGCAGACGTAGTAGGTGTACCTGCCGCTCTTGGCCTCGTGCGCGGTGAGGGCCTTGCCGCAGGTCTCGCAATTGACCAGCCCGCTCAGCAGGTAGGGGGCTGGAGGCTCTCCTGGGCTGGACCCGGGTGGGGGCCTTCGAGCGCATGGCATTGGCGACTTGGCGGAAGTCTCGCACGGAGACCAGGGCGGGGAAGGCGCCCTCGACGCGCACGGGCTCGGCGTTGTCCTTGGCACTGGCTCCCGAGACCAGGGTCCCGGTGTACGCCTCGTTGGAGAGCACCCGGTGGACGGAGGTCTTCAGCCAGTGGTTCCCCTTGGGACTGGCGATGCCCTCTGAGTTGAGGGTCTTGGTGATGTCCAGGGAGCTCTTGCCCTGGAGGGCCATCTGGAAGATGCGCTTGACCACGGCGGCGGCGGGCGGGTCCGGCTCCAGCCTGGGGCGCTTCTTGGGGCCGTCCTGCACCATCACCCTGGCGTAGCCGTAGGGGGCGTAGCTGGCGACCCAGAATCCCCGCGAGGCCGACTCGGGCATCCCCCTCGTGACCTCCTGAGCGAGGATATCGGTTATTCAATCGAGACAAAAAACTCAGGTACTCGTGGGAGGTCGACCTTGGAGCTAGTTGACTACGACGGACTGTTACTGGCGCCTCCGAAGTTCGAGCCTATCTGAAGTGGGCCGATCGCTGGGAGGTCCTGACATAGGAGCAGGGAGATGCGGGCGTCGCTCAATGTCACCCACGTCGGGAATCCACCGACTCTTCGGATGTGATGCTAACACCTAGTAGCCGAAGGAGTTTGAAAGATTTGTATATGGTCATCGAGAATCACTCCACTGTGACCATTGCGGGAAGGGGGTACCCATCGATCCCGAATAGCGTCCACATAGTGATGTCTTAATCGGAAGCCTAAATCCAGTGCGAGTTCAGTGATAATCTGGTGGGTTGGAACAGGCGGATTGGAAAGAGTGTTGTCTCCGGAGACTATTGCGCAGTGCCCTCCGGGCTTCAAGATCTGCATTATTCGAGAGAGTACATTCTCCATGTCCAGTGTGTATCTGGTCAAAACACACGCACTTTCACGTCTGTCGGGGCCGACTTGGCCGAGTTCGCCAACCCGACGCAACTGAATGCTAGCTGCCTCTCCCTCGCTAGGGACCCACACTTCCCCGTCGTCCAATAGCTCAAGTGCGCTGCGAATCAGGTCGGCGCGGGCGAACTGCACGCCAGACCACTTCTTGCTGGCCAGTTTCGATTCCGGCATCGACAACACCTCGCCGACGTGCCTGCCGTCAACCTCTAGTAGTGCAGCACCCGTCCCCTCGAGTCTTGCTGGATTCGTCACGGTAATCGCCTGTGCCACCCGGTGGGCATCCAACACGCCGTCCGGGTTCCGCCAGAGATTGACGACGGTGGTGCGGCGCTCAGCGGCGCCGTGGTTATCAGAACGGCGTGTAGCAATCAGCAGCGCCTCCGAAAGGTCCTTGCTGTCCGAGAAGTTCCACCGCAGTGGGTCATGGGAGGCAATGACCATATTCAGGGCGAAGTCGCGCTCTATGAGCGAGCGGGTTTGTTCCCAGGATGGTCCGGTGCATACCGTGGCGGGCAATACCAGAGCCAATCGTCCTTCACCGGGCCGTAGCTTTGGCGAGGCTGCTGCAACGAACGCGGCTCCGAGCCCCGCAGTCGCGGACGCCTGCCGCTGCTTCAGGCGATGCGACAGCTCGTTCTGAAGCTTCCGCCGCTCTGTTGATGGCAGGCTGCCAAACAGCAGGTTTTCGCCCACGGACCGAGTCAACGGCGGGTTCATGATTGCCAAGTTCAGGTCCGGCAGTCTAGCTGTTACACCTTCCTCTGCACCCCGAGAGCCTCCGCCGGACACCCTTTCAGCGTCCCTGGTGGCCACTCCCATGTCTTCTATGGACAGGGCAAATTGGACGGCGGCCTCCCCAGTTCCAAGGAAGTCCAGCGAGCCCAGCGATATATTCGAGCCTTCCGCGTCTAGAGGCATCACATAAAGGTTCATGCGGTCGAACTGTATGTCCGGGTTGAGCATCGCCAGGCTGGTGGCGGCGAAGTGTACTGCCGAAAGCTGCACGTCGTAGCCGTGCAATGCTTGCTCGACCATAGCTTTGTGCAAGTCAGCCGCGTTCCCTCCTCCAGCGGATGTATGCCGACGTTCGACCTCAGTGGCGACCGCCATCAGCAACGTTCCTGTACCACAGGCAAGGTCGGCTACGTTGAGGGAAGCTGGGAACTCGTGGTCTTTCCAATTCACATGCGGCGGCCAGTCATGAAACAACAACCTCAATAGCAGAGTGGCAGCGGGCACGGACGTGTAGTAGGCACCGGTGAACTTGGCGTCGGTCAACAGCGTGTGGAACAGTCTCCCGGACAAGTCGTGCCCCTCCAACCCGCGCGTGTCCTCCATAGCCTTTACCAAGGGAGCGATGACTGGGGTCTGGATTTCGTCTGGTCCATCGACAAGTACATCGAGGATGTTGGTGGCCAACTCGAAGACCGGCACGTAGTCGATGTTGTCGCAGATATGACGCCATGCCTGGCGTAGCCCAGGGATGCCCTGCCCCAGCGTCTCGTTGACGGTTGAGACGTCTTCATTGGCTACGGCGAGACGGTCCTGGAATGCGAGAGCATTGAAGAGCGCCAGGCATCCAATACGGAGGGCGGCAGCTTGGGGTTCTTCTTTCTCCGTGACACCTTTGGGTACACCGTCTTAGGCATCTTGCTGCCCCTTCGCTTCCTTGCGTCCTTGGGCCGCTCTGACGGGTCGGCTTTTGGTGGTGACAACTTCCGTGATGATTGCGAAACTGGCCACGTCTCCTTTATCGTCGGCAGGGACGCGGCCCCGACTTTTACCACGTCGGCCCACTCTCTGAACCGCGGGCTCACCTTGGCCCGCTCTCCTGGCGTCTTGCTGCCCAAGCTGTGATGCCCCCGGAAGAGGTTGTACGTGAGCGTCCAGCCGTCGAGGTGGCGCTGGCCGCTCTTGAGGTTATCCAGCCCACGGAGCGTCTTGATCCGGTCCCTGAACGTCCCTTGCAGCCGCTCCGACAGGTTGTTGTTTACGCTGGCCCTCATACCCTCGGACTGAATATGCTGGCCCTCCGGCAGCACGTCCTTGACCGGCTGTATATACGACCGGAGCTTGTCCGTCGAGATTGTCTTGGGCGGCTTGTCGGCGGCCAGCGCCGCCTTTCGCAGCACGACCCTCGCGGCCTGGGCGTCAGGTGCGAGTTGCACTCCGGAAACACTCAAAAGGTTAGATGGCTCCGAGTATGACGGCGCACAGAACCCCAGCGGCACGATAGGGGCCTACATGGGAATTTACAGTTCCCTATATTAATCCCTTATCTTAGCGGACATGAGTTCTCGGCGTCTCTGCAGGAACATGTCATAGCCCTCGACGCTTGCCGTGTCCATTTCTTCAGGAATGCAGTGGGTTGCGAGATTCTCCTGCAACTGGTCGGTATCTGTTATCCCGCCGTAGCGAGTCCCTCCGTTTCTGCATTGCTCCCACAACTCCGAAAAGTATGTTGCCGGCGGATTGTCGCCGATGGCGATATTGATTTCGCTTTGCATCACCACGTAATTGGCAATCTGATTGTAGCGACCGCGTTGGAAGCCACGCTTTTGTAAATAGCTGCGTGGAAATACATGATGAGTGTGCGACTGGCCTTCGAGAAGGTCGCGCACGGTGAGGTCGCGTGAAAGGAAACCCTTATCCTGCCCTTTCACCTGGCTTGCCAGAAAGACGTTGAAGTAGGGGCTGCTGGCCGCTGACGTGTCCATTTGCTGCGGTAGACCTACATCCCAGAAGGCGTCGGAAAGATCCGATCTCTCAATAGTGTTGAGGTAACTGCTTGCGCCTTGTCTATCTATATTCCCGATATCGACGCTGAAAGCAGTCTCTGGGGAGGCGGTATATCTGCCGGTCAGGACTGACATCACGAACCACCAGCGCACCAGCGTCTCAATTCGCTCTGGAGCTTGGCCCTGCGTATGCAGGGTCAAATAGAGGACGTAGGCAAAATTGAGGGTGTTCTGGGACCTGATCAATGATGAATCCACGAACCCTGCTGAGCGCAAGATCATGCCGAACCGTTTGAAGTTGGTCTCGTTCATGTAGCGCAGGATCCCGTCCCCGATCAAGTGGAAGGACTTCTCTGCAATGGCTTCCTCAGACGCACGTGTCTCGAAACTACGCCCTGAGAGCAGAGCGACCAAGTCATCCAAGTGCCCTCGCCTGAATTGCAACGTGAACGCTACGCGAAGCATATCGGTGTATGAGGGGTCGTAGAGGTTGTCCTTTTCCTTCTTCAGCCGCTCCATTGCACGGAAGTAGTCCGTTGAGGCGAAGTCATCGTGGTTGGCCAAGTCGCCGTATGCTTCCGGCGCGACGGCCAGATGGCAGAAGTAGTCGATGCACTTTCGTAGCAGGTGACCGCCGTACTGTTCGCTGGCGGCCATCTTGGACATGGCGAAGTCCGCTGTGTTGAGGGTGACACCCTGAGAGTTGACGCGAAGAAAAACTTCGGCGACTGTCTGTGCGTCCAGATCGAAGTTCAGTTCGATGAGACCAAGTAAGTTGTTGCGGATACCGCGAAGCCGCTCCATGCGCTCGTCGATTTCGTTTTTGTCTACACCATGATTCGCTTCGCAGTAATTGTCCACTAACTGACGTATTCTCACGTCGGGAGCAAAGACTCCGGATACGTCGGCAATCCATCCACGGTCCCGACGGATGGCGGCGTTGGCCACTTCGAAGCGTTCTTCACCGGGATGAAAGGCTATTGTGATCCGCGTCCGCTTGTAGTCTCTGTTGACGACCTGTTCGCCAAGCAAAGCCGCTAGCAGTGCCGGCACACGCTGCTGTCCATCAATCAAGATGCGCTTTCCTGTTGATTGGGTTCCATCTTTCAGACGAACATCCGGGTTGCGCCAGGCTATGAGATACCCTACGGGGTAGCCCCGGTAAAGCGAATCGATGAAATCACGTACTTTGGCTGCGTTCCAGACAGAGGGGCGTTGAATCTCAGGAATAGCGATCTCGTCGGACTTGATCCAGGTCAGTATGTCTCGACAGGGCGCTGGTTTACAGAGTAACGCTGCACGGGCATTTTAATTCCTCCGGCATATATTCCCAGCAGTTTAGCTACTAAGCGCTGCCGTCGCAAGTTCATGCCTGCACAAAGGTCATTGTGAAGGGGAGTCATCTGTACTTCTTGTAGCTCGGCCCCGTCATTCGCGCGTGCTAGCCCAGGCCAAATAGCCCGAAGAGTTCCTCGCGGCTCATTTGGGTGGACAGGTTGAGCGACACATCGTCGACGAGTTGGTCAAACAAGCCCTGCTTACGCTCCAGAATCCGGTCGATGCGTTCCTCGATGGTTCCGGTGCAGGAATACTTGATGACGTTGACTTTGACCGTCTGTCCGATGCGGTGGGTCCGGTCTTCAGCCTGCCGCTCTACGGCGGGGTTCCACCAGCGGTCCAAGTGGAAAACGTAGGACGCCTCTTGCAGGTTCAAGCCCAAGCCGCCGGCGCGCAGCGAAATCACCAACACCTTGTGCTCGCCGAAGGTCTTGAAACGCTCGATGACGGCGGCGCGCTCGTTCTGAGGCGTCTCACCGGTGAAGGTGAGCGGGTTGAATTCCCGCAAGTAGTTGGCGGCCGCGGCCACGCCGGAGGTGTCGCTGGTGTACTGGGAAAAGACCAGAGCCTTGTGTCCCTGGGCCACCAGTTGCCCCAGCCGCTCCTTGATATCTTCCAGCTTGTTGGACTCGCCGGTTTGGGGGTCGGCGTTGCAGATTTGTTTCAACCGCGTGATTAGCTCAAGCACGTGCTGGACGCCAACTTCGGCGCCTAGAGACCTTAGATAAACGATCCCCTCCTGCTCGGCCTTATCGTAGCTGTTGCGCTGTTTGGGATGAAGGGCAATGTCCAGCTTGGTTACTTGCTTGGGCGGAAGGTCGTCCAGCACCTCGCTCTTCTTGCGTCGAAGCTGCAACTCGCGGTGCCGCTCCCGCAATTCCGCGCCAGGACGATATCGCTTGGGCGGGGCCTGTCCGTCGTGGTCTACGAACTCCAGGATCGAAGCCAACTCCTCTTCATGATTCTCAATCGGAGTGCCGGTGAGCGCCCAAGAGCGCGAGCGTTTCAGCCCTTTGAGCGCGTCGCTGGTGTCGTTGCGGTTCTTGATTCGCTGAGCCTCGTCAGCGACGATGACATCCCAGGTTTGCCTCCGCAATGGTGATTGTGCGTTGCCGCCGAAATCTGAGCGCAAGGTGTCGTAGCTGACCAGTTTTACGTCTACTTCCGCCGCCCACTGCCAGGAGCGGTCGGATGTCGAGCCGCGTATAATTATGGCGGACAACTCCGGGGCCCATTTCTCGATTTCACGCCGCCATTGGTCTAGCAGGCTGGCTGGGGCCGCCACCAGGCACGACTTGATTCCCCCCCGTGAACGAAGCATCCTTAGTGCGACGATGACCTGCAGGGTTTTTCCCAACCCCATGTCGTCGGCCAGCAGCAACTGGTTGTTGCCTAGCAGTGCCCCAACACCGTCTAGCTGAAAAGGCATTAACTCCCCAGGCCACTCCAGTTGGATATCCTGGTCGTGACGGGGGAGGTCCCGAGGAGCGGCCAACAGCGACCGCAGCCGCTCCGCCAATGTCAGGCCAGGTTGGCCCGGTCCGGTAAGGCGCATCGACCGTGTCTTGGATCGCCGCCGGAGGGTTCGCTGAGTATTCTGGGCGCTCCGGTAGCAAGGTCACACTGACCACGGTGGTTAACCCGGATTCTTCAGTCAAGCTTTGAACTCGCCCGTCAGCAAAGGCTTCCGCCAAACCCTTAGCGGCCCGATCGAAAGGTTCAAAGGGGTTGTCGCATTCCATTATTTCGTCGAGAATCCGGCGCACGCCGGATTCTCTCCCGGGATCTTCCGTCGCCCCCAGCAATTGTTGATCGACCCGGTTAGCGGGAACGCCGTTTTCAAAGTCGGCATAGGTCGGGGTCTCGGCGGGTCTTACGAAGCAGAAGGGTGACCTGACCCGGATGTCTCCGTTGAACGTCCTAGGCGGTATTTCGTCGGCCAGACCAAGTATCAGCATCTGCGACCGGGTGGTGGTTTGAAACAAGGTCTTGGCAAGAGATGACACGGCGGCTTGCCTGACATTCCCCCGCTGTTTAAGGGATGGATCGTTCAGGTCTATGCGTGTGAAGTAGAACGCCAGCGGTTCCCCATGGGCCGAGGTTTCGAAGAGTGCGTCCTGAACGCCCCTACTGTCTTCCTCTTCGACAAACCGCAGCCACGCCACCGAGGCGGAATGGTTGCCCACGGTCAAGTCATCGAAAGGGACTGGCACCTCGATATGTCCTCAATGCAAAGGCTCAGCCGACGGTTACTCGATGTCGCCGGCATCCTCTTGGGATTCCCGTTCCAGATCGGCATTCTCTTCATAGGAGTGGCGGAACTCGTCGCCCTCGGTTTCAGGGCGGGAGTCCGGGTAGAGGCGCAGCAAGTCCCACTCGTTGATGGAAGCCCGAACTTTGTAGCGCATCCGCCCCAGGTGTCCGGCGCCGCCGGCCTTTCCTTCCAGTGGCGAGGCATCCCAGTCGTAGGCGGCGCCATAGATGTCCCGCAGCTTGTCCACGGTGGCGTTCACATCGGCATCGTTCGGGGGATTCAGTGGAACGGCCTCCCGCTCGATCAATCGCATGCCGGTTTCCGCGCGAGCTGCAACAGCATCGTCGTTGCGGGCCTTGAGCCGTGGTCCCACATAATCACGGTCCTGTTTGCCATCGGTCCCAATAACGGCTGTCGGAAAGTCATCAGTAACGGTTCCCACCACCACTAGTCCAGGGTACGTATCAACCGCGACCTGTCCCATCCAGCGGCTCAACTCAGCGTAAGACCGACCTCGCTGCAATAGAGAGTAAGAACCGATCAACTCCACCTCATCCAGCAGAACAACCCAGCCCTTATAACCGGTGCCCTTGATCAGGTCAATAGTGAACCGTAAGCGCTGCGGCGGCAATTCGGCGGCCTTTGGGGCGCGGAAGGGGTAGTTTTGCAACTGCCCTATCTGCCGGAGTCCATCCTTTACGCTGGAAATTTTTATCCGGTCTCCCCCCAAAACGACTCGATCTCGCCGTTGAGTTCAAGGTTTCTAGACCTTTCATGGACGATCAGGCTAGCTGGAAACATCTGGCTGAGACGGTTCGATTCGCTATCGTTTGCCCAACGGAAAAAGGCGGCGTACTCTTCTGAATCCGGTTTCAGAGCTTGACCCAACTCTTCGATCAGCCGTCCGCTGCGGTCGGGCATCCGCCCGTTCTCTACCGCCGACTTGAACACCTTGCCGAGGTCATAAAGGGGCGTCTCTTTACTGATGGCCACCTTGCTGCACACGAACCCCTGCGAAAGGGCCACATGCTCTAGGTGAGTGAGCAGGTGTGACTTTCCTGTGCCGAAATCGCCGGAGACGAGCATCCCCAGAGAGTTAGTTGGCGGGTTGTCGGCGTCCGATCTCCTGGTCAACATATCCTCGAATCGAGCTTCCGCATGCGGCTGATTGCAGCCCAAGAGCCGCACGGCCTCCCCATTAGGCACCCCGTTGCGCAGGGCCTCCAAGGCCAGTCGGTAGGTAAAGGCCAAGCTACCGTCAATCTGAGCTGCCATGCCGCAGGTCTCCTTCCGACAGCCGTACCAGGGAAGCTACTGGATTGACCAGGTTCTTGTCGCGCACATCGTCCATCACTCTGGTCATCAGGGCTTGATAGATGCCATAGCCTCTATACGAAGCACTTTCATTGAGGAAATCTTTGTTGGTTACTACTACCAGGAACGTTCCCGACAGCCGGTCGACACCGTCTACGAACTCGCGCAGTAGCTCGTAGTGCTCCATGACCATCGCCTTAGTGTAATACTTTTGGCCGTCTTTGGGATTCCGGGCAAGAGTTACTCGGGAGTTATCCAGCAATATCACAGTTCCAGCGTGCCCCGCGTGGCGAACCCAGTAGAGGGCCGATTCGATGAAGTATCTAGCGGTGGTGCGGTTGATGCCTGTGTAAATTGAGAAGGGCCGGACACTGCTGACGCGGGTATTGTTGCCCGTCAACCAGTCTGTCAGCGGACGACCGATATATTCTTGCTGGCCCGGGATATTCTCACACACGCAAAGTTGGGTCATGGCAACCCTGAAGTCTTTGGCCATGCTGGAGTTTGTGGATATGTTGGTCTCCAAGTGGGGCCTTAAATCTCTGTATACTGAAGCTAACTCGAGCCCGTTGGCTTGGGCGATAGCCCCATAGATGTTGCCAGTCCAACAAGGGTCAACGCTATCAACCCTAAGGCCGGTGTTATGAGCTATCCGCAGGATCAGGCGGCGGGCCATCAGCCGCCAATCAATCTGGGCGGCTAGTCCGAAGAAGATGTCTTGGGGCATGTGAGCTCGCATTGCCGCAGCATCCAACTCGACGAACACGTAACCGAACTCTTGGCAGCGGACCTTTACTGCGGCATGCACGTCTTGCCGCAACTCTTCCGGCGAGACCGCAAACTTGATGGACGCGCCGCCGTCTCGAACGAAGGTGGAGAGGTACTCGGCGCTGATGAACCGCAACCAATCATGGAGTGTTATGGTGTTAGGCATCAGGCCGCCTCGGTAAACCGAATGCCGTAGTACTCGACATCCCGGCCATCAGGGTCTACGAAGGAAAACAGGCCACGGGGACTAAAAGGCCCCGTGGACGCAGGAAATGAGACAGTGGCACCCGATTTAGTCCTCTTCAGGTCGCTTGAATCCAGGTCGTACAGGTCCCTGGCGAAGTCGGTGTGGTTATACTCGCGGTTGATGCCCGGCAAAGAGGTGAGCAACCGATACATTCTGTCCAGAGGCACGACGCGCCCTCCGCCTTTCACCAGGCGGTCAGAGGATTCTTCTTTCACGATATCTGAGTAGACGTTGTAAAGGGACTCAAGAAACGCACCCGACTGGTAACGGCCGGGTTTCTTCTGATTCACCAGCAAGAGCTCGGCTAGGTAGGATGGCCTGATAGTGGACGTCTTCTTCCTGTCGATTCTGACCGCTCGGTCACCCGCAAGAATTCGCACCATGGACGGGTGGGAGATCAGACGGCCGTCCCGCTCATGGATTTCCAAGCCGCGTTCCGAGGCGACACGGCGGAGTTCCGCAGCGTATTGGTTGTTGAGGTACTGTTCCTCATCCTCGTCCCGAAAGGGCCAAGTTTCGACGGCATTGGCCACCTCTTGCCGCAGTGCGTCCAGATCGGTATTGAACCTGTTCTGAGTTTGTCTCATAGACCGGTGGGCGGGTTGAGTAACACAGGTGTGGGAGCGATGCGCCTCAACAGAGGTTGGCCCGTCCAGTTGCACCGGCCACTTGTCGGCCCCCAGAAAGGTCGTCTACTCTCTTAGTTCCATGGCGCCTTGACCCAGTCCCAAGGCGCTTGGCCGCTGCGCCATAGCTTGAGCAAGTTATGGGTCGTCCCTGCCAGCGACCACTCACTCTGTGCAGCGCCCAACCCCCGTCTCATAAACCGTCGGAACCCCTGGCCTTCCTTGACCTGTCCGAACACCGGCTCCACCAGTACACCCCGCTTCTTGTACAGAGCTCGGCCTCGCTTTGTCAGCAGCTTGCGCTCCATCCTGTCCCTCGGGCTCAGTCCTTTTGGTATACGCCCTCGGGGACACCCCTTCTCCCATAGCAGCTTCCGCTGTTTCCAATCCTTGGTGGTGGCAATAAGAAGCTCAGGCATCTCTGGCCAGGGGCAAGCCCTGATGTTGGCCTCACTCCAGTACCCGGCATCGGCCAAGCCCGCTTTGGGCCGGTCCTCTATGCCGGCTGCTTCCAGAGTATGCGCCATGGTTTGGAGCATCGGCTCCAGTTGCTGCACATCGTTGGCCTCTTGGGTCACTCCAACGGCTACTATGATCTGCTCCTCGCTCACCACCGCCTGGGCATTGTAGCCCTGCACGTACCCTTGCCTGGTCTTCATGATACGACTGTCCGGGTCGGTGGTATTAGCCTTCGCCTCTTCGGTAGGAAGTGGCTCTACCACCTTGGGCTTTCGCCCTCGCTTCTTTTTGCCTGTGACATCTTCTTCTGCCCGCCGTCGCTCCACGTGCTCTTGGACAGCCTTGGCTCCTGCTTCAGCCTCCCGCTGCAGACGTTCCTTGGCTTCCTTCAGGCGCTTGAGCCGCTCCGTCCGTCCCCCTAGCCCTTCCGGTAGCTCATCCCCTCGCCGGTCGGGACCATAATGGGCATCCTCTTCAGCATCCGTTGCCTTGGCCTCTGCCAACATGCGCCGCACTTCTTCTTCAATGGCCTGGTGGCTCCGGTTGGTGGCCAGGGCCGCGTTGGCTGCCACCTTCGTCCCATCAAGAGCCACTACCCCCAACTTCACCAGACCCGCTTCATGGCATAACCTCAGTACCTCTACAAAGAGCTCCTCGAACGCCTCCTCGCGCTCCGCCCTAAAGCGACAGATGGTACGGAAGTCTGGCTGCCGGTTGGCCGCCACCACCCGGAATCCTACATCTTCCTCCAGAGCACGGGCTATGCGCCTGGAACTGCGTACACCCAGGCAGTAGCCGTACAACAGGATGGCCACCATCATCCCCGGATCGTAGGCCGCTGCACCCCATCCATCACTTCGATAGACTGCATAGAACTCCCTCAGATCCATCTGGCCTACTGCATCTACAATGAACCAAGCCAAGTGACCCTCACTCAGCCAATCCCCCATGGACGGCGGCATCAAGTAGCTCTGGTCTCGCTCGCAACTCAGAAGGTTATAAGCCATAGTGTCCTACCTGCCTGATGTTTCTATGAGCTTACTGCTTCGCCAACCCCGCAGGAAGGGGGTTTATGGGACACGCTCTTCTGCACACGCTTAATAGCGGCGATGTTTCCCTCTTTCGCCGCCTTCTGCAACTGCTTGGCCAGCGACACCAAGCCCGCAGCCGACTGTAGCGTCGAAGTCGCAGCTCGCTCCGTATCGCTGAATGCTTGTTCAAAGCTGTCCATGCTCTACTCCTTAGAGGCCATTATAAGTTGTTTTCTTACCTTGTGAAGGATGGGCGGCACTCACAGGTAGGGCAGTTTCTCCCAGGGAACACGGCCTTTGGCCCCAAGCGCGTGCCTGTCATCGCGGCTTCGTAGTCCCTTTCACCAAGAAGTTGAGATATGATAACTGCCATCACTCTACAATCCCCTCCAAAAGGCTCAAGCGACAGGCGCTATTCGCCATCCGGCCTTACAAAGTGGAGGGAGGGCGTGTCCGTCCGATGGTGTCTATCGCCAGGGTCTACGGGCCAGTCGTCGCCACCAAACTTGACAAAATCAAGAACCTTCATTCTGTAGACTCAATAGCAACGGAAACCTGCGGTACTCGTGGGCAGTCGATTTGGAGGTAGCCAGGTAGGTAAAGCGGACCCACAAATTGGTGTGTCACGTCGTTCCCGATGAAAGGTTCGATTCTTCTCAGAACCCTACCGGATAGCCGGTGGAGCTGCGCAAGTCGGTGGCCTTCGGGCAGCGTGAGCCGCTGGAGCTTCACGCCCGAGGAGTCCTGATGATCGACTATGCCGAGCGCAGCGTGAGCATCTGTCGGAAGTAAGGTGGTGCGCCTTCGACGGTGGTTCCGTCAGGCGACACGGAGGCAGAGGATAAGCCAGTGGTTAAGCCCCGGTGGAGGCTGCACCGCGAGCTGGTGACCCAGGGAGGCGGAACCGGGCGAGGACTTAGGAGTTTGTCCGAGAAACAATGTTCTAAACGATATGCGTCATTAGTGGAGTGTAAAGATGCTAATTACTCCACGACAAAGTCCAGATTGCTGTAAGCAGGTTATTGCGTGGCGTTTTTCGTCTCCAGAAACGAATCCTCGGACAGGCTCCTAGCGGTCAGCGCGATACGGATTGCTCCAACTTCATCGGGGACAATGGTCATAGACGCATTATAGACGTGTTGATGAGTGTTGTAGTCACAATGTCGAATTCATATACAAGTCCTTTACAAACCCTTGTAGTTATGATTTAGTCGCACCAAGCTGTAGTCAGGAAGCTTGCCATGACATCCAGGGTAAAGGGCATTGCACTTGCCATAGGGCCGGCACTGGTAGCATCAGCTGCCGCATGGCACACCCTCGGACCCGACAGCTCCATTGCTGAGCACGACGGAGCTGTCGGGGCTGGGCCCTGTTCCAGCCCCACTGCCTCCCTGGGCGTTTCGGCGACACCCGGCGATGGTGAAGTCACCGTCAGGTGGTCCAGCATCAACCCGATCAATCAACATGGGATTATCTTCTACGAGGTTAGATACAAACGTGGGTCGTCGGGGAGCTGGCGTCATGGGTGGAGCGGCTCCAGCCGAACAAGCGCCACCATAGGCGGACTGAATGCCGGTGTCACCTACGATTTCCGGGTGAGGGCAGGCGAGTTTGTGGATGGCAACGAGTGTTTTGGCCCATGGTGGTCCGACTCGGCGGTCCCCAAGACCACGGTCAGCTTCAGCGCTTCCAGCTACTTGGTGAACGAGGGTTCCAGCAGAAACATCGGCGTCCGCCTCAGCTCAGCCCCAGGGAGAACCTTGAGTATCCCGATAACGGTGTCGCCCGGAACCGACCGCACTGCGACTTTCACAAGTGGCAGCACATCTGCCTCATTCAACTACGCTGCCCCCCAAGATGCGGACTGCGACGATGAGAGGATAAGCCTGGGTTTTGGCGCCCTGCCCAGTTGGGTAATGACAGGGTCGCCGTCCTCCGCCACGCTGACTACCCGAGACGATTGTACGTCCTCACCCACTGTGAAGATATTAGCCAACAAGACCTCTATTACTGAGGGCAACAGCATCGCGTTCACGGTGGAGGCAAGCCGTGCACCGTCGTCTGACCTAGCGGTGAACGTCGGTGTGACCCAGCAAGGGTCATTCATCAGAGGCACACCCTCGACGAGCGTTACCATTAGTGCGGGGAGTACATCAAACAGCTTCACAGTCCATACGGACGACGATGATGTTGATGAACGAAACGGCAGCATCACCGGGAGGATCATCAGTGTAAGCGGCAGCGTCTATGTCGAGGGCAGCCCGTCCTCAGCCAGGGTGGTTGTCAACGACAATGACGACCCCCCGCGAATCTTGGCCGTACCGGTAATCCATACGGTTACAACCGGGGATGGGACTATTACCCTGCACTGGAATCCCGTACCGGGCGCCACTAGGTACGAGGTCCGGCAGGCGGCCGGAACGGGCCAGCTAAAGTGGGTTGATCTGTCCACCGTATACACCAAACCAAGCGCAACCATCAACGGACTAGCCAACGGATCCGTCTACTACCACCGGGTCAGGAGCAAGAGCAGCTCGATTACATCCGGTTGGAGCGTGGCCAAAACTACAATACTCCCCCTCGCAGCCCCGACCGATCTTGATGTGACCCCGGCGCCGGAGCGTCAAGCCAGGCTGAGTTGGGAGACTTCGGTCAACAATCCCACCCAAGCTCAATACGAAGTGGAGATCCAGGCGCAGGGCAGCAGATGGGCATCGGGTTCTACCCGCGTCGAGCCTGCGTCCGGGCCTTTCATTACCATTGATCTTGACGACATAATGGAACCAGGTAGAGGTGGACTGGCCGATGCGCCGTATGCGTATGAACTCCGGGTAAAGGCAAAGATACCGAACAGGGATGGGGTAACTGCCCACAGCGGCGAGGTAAGGATCATCGACACGCCGATCACCTACGCCAATGGGGCTGGTTCTTCAGGTGGTCCTGCTGGGCACGCGAACATGGATGGGCAGTTCCACGTCCAATGGAAGGCGGTGTCAGGAGCCACTGGGGGCAGCTATGCAATACGCTTAGCTAAACTGGATTCTCCTTCAACGTGGATCAATCCAACAGGCTGGAACCCGGTCAAGTCAGGTCCCACAGAGACCTGGATTGATCCTGATCCCAACCTGGAAATGACGCGCAGCGGGTTATCGCTGGGCAAAGACATCTATGCCATACAGCTCGTGTACGGACCTACCGCAGTCGATGGCTCCGGAACCCGAACTGTCCAACCGACCATTTTTTCAGGGAGGGATGTCTATGTATGGCCATCGAATGTACCTCCTCGACGCCCCAATCTTCCTGATGGAGACCCTCTGGAATACGAAAGGATTGCAACATATCCCTTCTTTGGACACCATGCGAATGGAATCTATACCTACCGCGTGTGCACCAGCGAATACGTGGAGGATATGTACGAAAGCTGGAAGGAGCTGATACACCGCGCCATGAAGGAATGGCAGGATGCCGTACAGATAATCAGCTTCACGGACGAAGGGAACGCCGAATGCTCGAGCCAATACGCTACAGGGCTGAGCAATGAAGCCGCGGTAAATGCCCTGAAACAGGCCAAAGAGCTAAATGACGCTCAATCCGAGATCCGGGTAATCTCAGGGGGATTCCTTGCCAATATTTTAGGAATCCCGACTGATCTTGTCCAGTTATGCCACAAGGATGATCGTCAGAAGGCGTGCACTTCATCTACGATCCCGTACCTTGATCATGGGCGCCATGCCGGCAAGCCGATTCCCAGCGCCGACATATTTATCAAAGCGGACTTCATAGCAGAGGAGGAGAAACAGGACACATCCGGGCTACTCTATTTCGACATACCTGATGGGATAACACTCAACACGTGCTCCTCCCGGGAGGAGGAAGACCACGACCTCTACCGACTGGTGGTGCATGAGATAGGCCATGCTCTCGGACTCGCCAACTCACCAATGATAAAGCGAGACGGCAGCAAAGATTCAACTAGCTTGCCACTGATCATTGAATACGACAGGAATTATACCGACGAAGAGAAATACATCATATCCCACCCGACCATCAACGACTCGGTGATGAGCCATGACCAAGGATCCGAAATACCGGAGCACAGCTGCTCGCCGCACCCCTTAGATATCATGGCAATCTATGCATTGTACCAGAATGTTCCAGGCGTTCGATGATAAAACATAAACCTCGAGGGCGGACTATAACTCGATTAGCAGAGCCACTCTTGGTCCGGAGACAGTGAATGGTCGGTGAACAGGGCCATAATCCCAGAATTGCCCCATCGGGAAAAACCATTGTGCTTGCTATGGTCCTCTTCCTGGGTTTGATGGCGCTGGTCGCGCTGAATGCATGCGGTGGACCGGGCAGCCAGACAGTGGTCCAGCCCTACGAAGAAAGTCCCAGCATCGATCCTCACGAACCCAGAGATACCTACCTCCGCTACCAGGACTATGGTGATACACTGAGTGTCGAAACCATTCTGGAGAAGGGACTGCGAGGCAAGGGACTATCACCGGTCCATATTGTTTTTCGGGGGACGGCCGACGTCGATTCATTCCGATGTAAATGGGAAGGCCGAGCAAGAACGCTGAGCCAACGTGATGCCTACATACGTCACTTACTGGAAATAGATGAAGGCGGTCCCCCGCCGCCAGTTGCTGAGCTTCAATTCCTGTTCATGAGATACATAGAAGACGCCGATGCGGTTTTTCGTTAGGCGCTTGATGCCTATTCCAGAGACTTGATGAAAGGCGGCCTCTCAATCAACGAACCTCATCTGAACTGTTTTGCGGACTATAGCGTCGCCGAGTATCTGTTGGGAACGGGACCTGCTTCCCTTACGGTCTTATCGGGTTCGTGGGACTGGATCATGTCGTACGCCCTGTACGAGCAGTATCCCTCGGATGCCCTTGATCACCGGATTGGCGAAAGCGGTGCGCTGAGCGAAGGAGACTATTGGGCATTTAGGAACCAAGAACTAATCGAGATCGAAGAGTTCCTGTCAGGTCTCTTGGGAGGATACGAGGGCGTCGTATTCCTGGCGCCTGCGGGGGATCACAACAACGTCATCACCGAGGCATGGGAGGCGGTGGACCTGTGGGACCTACAGACAGGGGACGGTGTGATGAACGCTGTGCGGTACGGAACCAATGCTGTGCGGTACGGAACCGACGAGAAGGACCCAGAGCACACCCAGACCCTGGCCGAGCTCAAGAGTCGCATCAGGACAGCTGCCGCAAGTGACGAGTTCGCAGGGAAGCGCATCGGCAACGCCAGCGGGCTGAACCAGTACTACCGGGACATAGGAGCCTACGACGACATCACACCGAATGATGGTGAGACCACTCCCTTCACCCCTGCCCCTCCGCCCCCGGTCCCCGCCTGCGCCAACGGCATAGCAGTACCGGACCCCAGCGTGAACCGTGGCTTGGTCCATGACTGCGAGGTTCTCCTCTCCATAAAGGACACCCTGGGAGGGACGGACGACCTGGACTGGTCCCCAGGCACCCCCATCAACAGCTGGGATGGAGTCACCATCAGGGACGCACCCAGGCGTGTGACGAAGCTGGAGTTGTCGGGAAGGAAACTCGGCGGGAACATCCCCCCGGGCATGGGGTCCCTTTCCAAGCTGACCCACCTAGACCTGAGACGCAACTCCCTCACCGGGAGCATTCCCCGGGAGGTGGGTTGGCTTGACTACCTGAAGGCAGTCAAGCTATCACGCAACAGCCTCACCGGGTGCATCCCCATAGCCCTGGAGAGTGTGGATTCCAACGACCTGAGGTCGCTGAAGCTCTCCTACTGCCAACCCCCGGCGCCGGGGGGCCTCAGCGCCGATGTGATTGATGAGACCACCATCAGCCTGGCTTGGGATGCGGTACCCGACACCACCAAGTATTCGGTGGAGTACCGCCTTAACTTCGATCGGCAGGCGGAGGACTGGACCATGGCCGATGACAGTTTTATGGGCACGAGTTGGACCTTCAACGGGCTGTCCAGCGAAAAGACCTACCAGTTCCGTGTAAGGGCCTACGGGAGTGGAGCCATCTATCCCGACGGATGGGGCGAAGGGTCGACGATAGTGGCAATGACCACCCCGGAGTTCAGAGGTCCTGTGTTCGACAGTTCCAGCTATGCCTTCAACATAGCCGAGGACGCGGAGTATTGGACGACGGTGGGGAAGGTCTCGACCAAGGGTGATTACCGAGGTGCGGAATACACTATCCAGGCGGGCAACAAGGGCAGGCGCTTCTGGATTGGCAGGGGCAGCGGAGAGATCATGGTGGCTGCCTCCCTCTCCCTGGACCGGGACCCTACGGCCAGCTACACCCTCATCGTGCAGGTGAGTGATTACGTCTGGACCGACCAGGCCGAGGTGGTCATCAACGTCATGGAGGAGTGAGTCTTGACGGATTGCGACGCCAGCGCGGATGTCAGACTGCCATAGATTATGGAGAGGACCATCACGAACGCTATGGGGCCTAGATCCTGGGAATTCGTATCGAATACACCGAAAGCTACAGAAAGACAGGCCATTACGACAATTGGCAACAGCATTGAGCTTCTCAATCGTAGCAAGATCCAGCCTGCAATGAATGACGCCGCCAATGCCACCACCGCGACTACTGCCTGAAGCCAAGTCGCGCTCGCTTCAAGCAGGGTGAAGTTCAGTGCCCTCCCCGTTCCGGCGATCAGCATTGGCACGATCTTCCAAGCGCTGAGGCTCTGGAAACTCCCATCTCATTGTCACTCGGCTCTGATGATCAAAAGCCCATAGCCTGCGCCGTTGGTTCCTCTAGGAGTTTGTCCGAGAAACAATGTTCTAAACGATATGCGTCATTAGTGGAGTGTAAAGATGCTAATTACTCCACGACAAAGTCCAGATTGCTGTAAGCAGGTTATTGCGTGGCGTTTTTCGTCTCCAGAAACGAATCCTCGGACAGGCTCCTAGCGGTCAGCGCGATACGGATTGCTCCAACTTCATCGGGGACAATGGTCATAGACGCATTATAGACGTGTTGATGAGTGTTGTAGTCACAATGTCGAATTCATATACAAGTCCTTTACAAACCCTTGTAGTTATGATTTAGTCGCACCAAGCTGTAGTCAGGAAGCTTGCCATGACATCCAGGGTAAAGGGCATTGCACTTGCCATGGGGCTGGCGCCGATAGCATCAGCTGCTGTATGGCACACCCTCGGACCCGACAGCTCCATTGCTGAGCACGACGGAGCTGTCGGGGCTGGGCCCTGTTCCAGCCCCACTGCCTCCCTGGGCGTTTCGGCGACACCCGGCGATGGTGAAGTCACCGTCAGGTGGTCCAGCATCAACCCGATCAATCAACATGGGATTATCTTCTACGAGGTTAGATACAAACGTGGGTCGTCGGGGAGTTGGCGTCATGGGTGGAGCGGCTCCAGCCGAACAAGCGCCACCATAGGCGGACTGAATGCCGGCGTCGCCTACGATTTCCGGGTGAGGGCAGGAGAGTTTGTGGATGGCAACGAGTGTCTTGGCCCATGGTGGTCCGACTCGGCGGTCCCCAAGACCACGGTCAGCTTCAGCGCTTCCAGCTACACGGTGAACGAGGGTTCCAGCAGAAACATCGGCGTCCGCCTCAGCTCAGCCCCAGGGGGAACCTTGAGTATCCCGATAACGGTGTCGCCCGGAACCGACCGCACCGCGACTTTCACAAGTGGCAGCACATCTGCCTCATTCAACTACGCTGCTCCCCAAGATGCAGACTGTGATGATGAGAGGATCAACCTCAGCTTCGGAACCCTGCCCAGTTGGGTAATGACAGGGTCGCCGTCCTCCGCCACGCTGACTGTCCGAAACGATGATAGTCCCTGTGAAACGGTTATAGAGGTCAGCTTCAGCGCTTCCAGCTACGCGGTGAACGAGGGTTCGAGCAGAAGCGTCACAGTCCGACTCAGCGGGTCGAGCAGCCGGAGGCTGACGATACCGGTGACGGTCTCGAACGGCACGGCGGAGGGCGGCGACTACGAAGTCCTGGATTGTCGAACGGCAGTTTGACCTTCGATGCGAGTGATAGATCGGCGTCGTTCACCATAGACACTCACCAGGACACCGATAGCAGCGACGAGACGGTGAACTTGGGCTTCGGCGCTCTGCCGAGCGGCGTGTCAGGAGGTTCACCATCTACTGCGACTCTCACAATCCAAGACGACGATACAGTACCGCCAATAACACTACCCCCAGCACCAACAGGGGTGAGCAAGGAAGTGTCGGACAGGACCCTGAAGTTCACTTGGACCGCTTCGACGGGTGCGACGGCCTACTCTGGACTGCTCACACTACCCGGGAGTGGGGTCAACCTGTCCTGCGGTGCGACGGCGCCGGCAACGACCTGTACGTTCAACAGCCTGATCAACGGCGCGAACTACACGTTCAAGGTGCGGGCCAGCAAATCTGGCGTCGACGGGCCATACTCATCACCCATCCCTGCCATGCCTGTGGATCCCACCGTAACCCTCTCCGGGTGGGAGGGCTCCATATCTGCGGGCGATGCGCCCACCTTCAGGGTCTCGATTAGCGGACTCAGCAAGACTCGACGATACCAGCTGCGCTTGGAGAGGGAGAATCCTGGCGATGCATTCGGCTTCGTTGCGGGCTGCGCGACGGACTTCCAGAATGAAAGCATTCCCAGCGGCAGCACGGGGTTCAGCGGAGGTCCGTATACGATGTACGGGTGCAGCCCCACACCCTTGGTGGCCGTTGGGGCAGCCACCAATGTGAGGGCGGTGGTCATCCTCGCGGACACCGGCCTCCAGCAGCGCCCTTGCGACATTGCAAGCTCGGCTGGATGCGAGTGGCGACGCCTGCACTACGAGGAAGTGGAGGTTACGCCGTCCATAGACGTGGAGCCACGTCCGCTACGAAGGGCAAAGCTGACGTGGCAGGATGTCCCGAGCGCCAATGGATACACTCTTGAAGTGAGGGAGCAAGGAACGGCATGGCCCACCCCGGGCACTCGATCTGCCACAAGAACTACACCGGTGTCGTCCGCAGAGATTGAACTGGACAGAATACTGGCTACAAGCCCTCCGAAGGGATTGGCCGATGCTGAAGCCTATGAGATCCGCGTCAGGGCCACCGGCAGTAGCTCGTACCAGGATAGCAGCTACAGCGATGAGATAATGATCATCGACACACCAATAGTGGAGGCAAACGGTCATAGTCCTGGGGATGGTCAGGCCAAGCTCAGCTGGCGGGCCATTGGGGACGTGCTGGGAGACCCAACCTATTCTGGTGGAACCTATAGCTTCCGCTATCGGCAGGAAGGTGGGAACCATACACAGTTGACGTGGAGACCGGGGAGATATATCTCTAATGAGACAGTGCATGAATCGGACTTGGTTAACGGCCATACTATTGGGGGTCAGAACCACAGCCTCGTCAAAGAAGCCGTCTACGAGCGTGTCCCATAAACCCCCTTCCTGCGGGGTTGGCGAAGCAGTAAGCTCATAGAAACATCAGGCAGGTAGGACACTATGGCTTATAACCTTCTGAGTTGCGAGCGAGACCAGAGCTACTTGATGCCGCCGTCCATGAGGGATTGGCTGAGTGAGGGTCACTTGGCTTGGTTCATTGTAGATGCAGTAGGCCAGATGGATCTGAGGGAGTTCTATGCAGTCTATCGAAGTGATGGATGGGGTGCAGCGGCCTACGATCCGGGGATGATGGTGGCCATCCTGTTGTACGGCTACTGCCTGGGTGTACGCAGTTCCAGGCGCATAGCCCGTGCTCTGGAGGAAGATGTAGGATTCCGGGTGGTGGCGGCCAACCGGCAGCCAGACTTCCGTACCATCTGTCGCTTTAGGGCGGAGCGCGAGGAGGCGTTCGAGGAGCTCTTTGTAGAGGTACTGAGGTTATGCCATGAAGCGGGTCTGGTGAAGTTGGGGGTAGTGGCTCTTGATGGGACGAAGGTGGCAGCCAACGCGGCCCTGGCCACCAACCGGAGCCACCAGGCCATTGAAGAAGAAGTGCGGCGCATGTTGGCAGAGGCCAAGGCAACGGATGCTGAAGAGGATGCCCATTATGGTCCCGACCGGCGAGGGGATGAGCTACCGGAAGGGCTAGGGGGACGGACGGAGCGGCTCAAGCGCCTGAAGGAAGCCAAGGAACGTCTGCAGCGGGAGGCTGAAGCAGGAGCCAAGGCTGTCCAAGAGCACGTGGAGCGACGGCGGGCAGAAGAAGATGTCACAGGCAAAAAGAAGCGAGGGCGAAAGCCCAAGGTAGTAGAGCCACTTCCTACCGAAGGGGCGAAGGCTAATACCACCGACCCGGACAGTCGTATCATGAAGACCAGGCAAGGGTACGTGCAGGGCTACAATGCCCAGGCGGTGGTGAGCGAGGAGCAGATCATAGTAGCCGTTGGAGTGACCCAAGAGGCCAACGATGTGCAGCAACTGGAGCCGATGCTCCAAACCATGGCGCATACTCTGGAAGCAGCCGGCATAGAGGACCGGCCCAAAGCGGGCTTGGCCGATGCCGGGTACTGGAGTGAGGCCAACATCAGGGCTTGCCCCTGGCCAGAGATGCCTGAGCTTCTTATTGCCACCACCAAGGATTGGAAACAGCGGAAGCTGCTATGGGAGAAGGGGTGTCCCCGAGGGCGTATACCAAAAGGACTGAGCCCGAGGGACAGGATGGAGCGCAAGCTGCTGACAAAGCGAGGCCGAGCTCTGTACAAGAAGCGGGGTGTACTGGTGGAGCCGGTGTTCGGACAGGTCAAGGAAGGCCAGGGGTTCCGACGGTTTATGAGACGGGGGTTGGGCGCTGCACAGAGTGAGTGGTCGCTGGCAGGGACGACCCATAACTTGCTCAAGCTATGGCGCAGCGGCCAAGCGCCTTGGGACTGGGTCAAGGCGCCATGGAACTAAGAGAGTAGACGACCTTTCTGGGGGCCGACAAGTGGCCGGTGCAACTGGACGGGCCAACCTCTGTTGAGGCGCATCGCTCCCACACCTGTGTTACTCAACCCGCCCACCGGTCTATGAGACAAACTCCTACGCCATCCAATTAGTGTATACCCAGGCAGGAAAGCCCACGGTCTACGCTGCGAGGGACGTCTACGTCTGGCCGTCGGGCAGACCTGCTGGGGGCGGTGAGCGCGGGGCGACCTTCCCGCTGAACTACCCGCGGCCGAACAAGACCTACTCGTACGTAATCTGTGAAGGTACCTTTCCCAGTGGCAAGAGGGATGAGTGGAAGACGTTCATAACCCATGCCATCAGCCAATGGGACCTCGCCACGGATGGTCTGGTTACCACCGAGAGGCTGGATACAGAGGACTGCGCAGACTATTCGGCATTTGTTGACGAGGTGGTAGGTCAGGTGAAAAATTTTACACGGAGCCGTAGGCCACCCGCTGGAATACCTCCAACAGAGGCTGAGATAGTGGCACATGCAAACGCACTGTTGGACAACTTTGACCAAAGACGCATCAGGAGCACCAGAGACATGGACGAGCGGTTGAACGAAGTTCTCTTGATTGATGATACATCCACCAACATTAAGGTCGGGGTATTTCAAGAGATATCAGAACGGGTGGGGCATGGATGGTGCCCCACCGACGCCATTGCTTGTGCGGCCACAAGCGTCACACCATTCCGCACAGTTGATATACGCCTTATGGACAGCGAGTTCCAGCGCATAAATCTCAATGTGCCGGGAAGCGATCACATCGCCGATGCGGGAGAGATACCCTTTAACTCTTGTGGGCCGGTGCATCGCAGGTATAGCACCCTTGTCCACGAGGCCGGGCACGCCCTAGGCATTACGGGAGGGATAACCGGAGGCCACCTTCACAAAGGCCAGGGTCGATATCACCCGCACATCAATGACTCCGTCATGAGCTATTCGAGAGACCGCTCTGTTAGTTGCTCACCCACCCTGTTCGATGTGATGGCCATGTATGCCTTGTACCAAAGCAGGTGATTGACATGATGACGTGGACAGCAAAAGGACCCGCTAGGCTTAGCGCAGGCTTGGTGATGCTGGCTTTCCTGCTGACGCTTACTGCGTGCAGCGGCGAAAGCAATAGTAATGGGACGCAGACCGTCTCAGGCGTCGAACCATCAGCCATGAGCGTCGAAGCTGGGATGCCGGAGACGTCACTCACCACCGTCACCCCGCCATCAACGCTACCCCCCGCCTCTGACTCTATGGCAGACTACGAATGTGGTCCAGCCCCCTGGGGGTTCGATGGAGAATTCCACGAGAGTTTTCTCCATTGGACTGGAGACGGCGCGTACCTGGTGTTCGACCATGACGACGTGCTCCTGGTATTGGACATCGAAGGCGCCCAAATGAGAGAAGTCGCTGACGCAGATGTAGACTACACAGGCGACAGCGATGACTGGTACAGATTTAGGTATGGGTTCTATGCCGACGTATCGCCAGACGGCTCTCAAATCATCTATTCCACGTGCGAATACTATCCGGATGACGCGAAGGACTACTGGGGTGTGCAGCCCGCAGGGTACGATATCGCCACTGTGAACATAGACGGCACTGACCGTAAGCAACTGACGAGGGACCGCTATTTGGATCACTACCCTGCCTGGTCACCAGATGGGACACGGATCGCCATCGTTAGGGACACGTCTTTCAGAGCCCCATGGAGTACAGGGTATGACGGAAGTCTGTACATGGTTTATACAGATACACAGGGAAAGATTGCACTGGGACTTCTCGCTTCTATCAACACAGTTGCGAAGTATCCTCCGGTCTGGTCGCCTGATGGCCAACGTCTGGCATTCACTGCGTACGAAGAAGATGGAAATCGCACACTCTACACGGTGACTGTGCCCATGTGGTCCCCGGACAGCGAAGATTTGGCCTTCACTTCTCTTGGCGAAGAGCCGCGAATAGTCTACGACTACCGACGGCCTAACTCCTTCACCTCCGATGGTATATGGCTCCGCAATTATTGGCGCAACGGTATACCCTACTCAGTTCGCTCAGATGTGCCAAAGCTAAATAGGATAGGTGCTACGATGGCTGTACCCACGTGGTCCCCGGACGGCGAGGAGTTGGCCTTCGCCTCTGTTGACGGAGAGTCACAGATAATCTACGCCGTCAAGCCCGATGGTACGGACTTGCGCACGATTTGGCGTAGTGAGTCTGACAATCCCGCTACGCCGATCTTCCAGGTATTGTGGTCGCCCGATGGGTCTGAGCTGATTTTCCTTTCCGACGGAGCATACCTTGTGCGTCAAGACAGCAGTGATCTGCGCCTTTTGCCGGCAGTCGGCACCCGGGCCGCGTGGTCGCCAGACGGGTCAAGGATTGCCATCTATGACCCCGGATACGCGCTCTACTCGATGTCCCGGGACGGGACGGACCTGCGCGTCCTGGTCGAGAAGGACGCCAACGGCAATCTCTTACCGGTGAGCCATACAGATGAGGAAAGTCCATGAGCTATGGGGCCGATCCTTCTGTTAGTTGTTCACCTAACCCTTTGGACGTTATGGCCATCTACGCGCTGTATCAGAGTAGGTAATAGCTATGATGTGGATAAGGAAAGCTGACTGGTTACGCTTGATGCTGGTGACGTTGCCTTTTCTGTTGACTCTTGCTGCCTGTGACGGTGGGGAACTCGCCACGCCCACGCCCACGCCAACGGTCAATTACAACCTTGAGTGGGCCAGGGATCAATTTGCCTACGCCAAGGCGACCTGGGAGAGGGAGGGCTCGGACGACTATACCATCGAGGCCGAGGCTAGCTGCCTTTGTCCTGTAAGCAACAGGCCCTTCATGATCACGGTCAGAGACGGCGCCATTGAGTCAGTGAGAGACAGCACCTCCGATGAAGTGGTAACCAACATATACCCCTTCCAGACTATCGATGACCTGTTTCGTGATATTGAAAGAGCTTTAAGAGATCCGCCGGCCCCGTATCTGGGCGCAGCATACCATCTTCGTTTGGGTTATCCCGTATACTTTGGAGCAAGTTTTTCGTACGCGGTCGACGATGGATATTCGTTGGTAATTTCTTACTACAGACCATTAGAGGAAAGTCCATGAGCAGCCGCAGGGGGAAGTCACGGTGGGCAAAAGCCATAGGAGTGCTTGCATTGCTCCTGCTACTGGCTGTATCCGGCTGTAGCGACGGCGAGGATTCAAAGAACGCGGGGCACAACGATAGGCCAGTCCAGAGTCTGAACTAATCCGATGCCCCCGAACCAGTCGACCAATCTGGCAGACTCAAAGCGGATGCTGACGGTCAAGCGGCGTTGAATGCCGAGGCGTGCACTGACACTCCCTGCGATCCTCGTGATGTCAGTGTCATTGACCTGTTCTCCAACCGCCCTGGGAGTAGTGGGATGGCATCCAGCGTCGCCCCCGCCGCCACGGCGGAAGAGGTACTGGAGAAGGGCCTACACCTGGCCGGTGCTTCGCCGGTGCACCTGGTGGTCCGAGGGACGGCGGTTGCGGACTCCGCACGGTGCGACTGGAGAGGCATCGCCAGGACTGTCGAACAACGAGAAGATGCGATACGGTTCTGGCTGGGGCTAGACGCGGACGACGAAATACCGGACGAATCCTATCTTGAGGACCTGTTCACCGCCACCATAAGCGTCCTGGATCCCGAGTACCAGGAGACCGCTTACTCCAATTTCCTGGCAATCGTGCGGGGAGGCCTATCTACCAAGTACATGTTTCTGACCTGCTACATTGACTATATGGTCAGTGAATACCTCTTGGGATCTGGGCCAGCAAAGCTCACAATAGCCTATGACCGCAGGGGAGAGGCCCCCAGCTACGAGCTGTACCGGGCGGAGTACGAAGCCGGAACCTTCGGTGACGAGCCTCTCCAAACCCGTGGGGCCTATCAAGATTCATTGCAGAACACCGTTGTCAGCGCCGAGGCATCTCTGAGGATGGAGGTTGGAGGTCGCGAATTGGTGGTGTTTCTTGCGCCGATGGGAGCGCACAACGCCATAGCTGTGGAGGCGTGGCAGGCGGTGGCGCAGTGGGACCTGCAGACAGCGGAGGACGGCACAGTCAATGCGGTGCGCTATGGGACCTCTGCGGGGGACCCGGAGCACACGCAGACGCTGGCCAAACTGAAGAGCCGCATCACCACGGCGACCACGGGCGCGACATCGACGCCTGCTCCCACGCCGACCCGGATAGCCAACGTCTCGGGACTGACGCAGTACTACCGGGACATCGGGGCCTACGGGGACATCACCCCGGGCGACGATGCCACGACGACCTTCACCCCGGCGCAGCCGCCGCCGGCGTACGCCGGCGCCGGCGGGACCGCCGTGACGAACCCCGGATCCAACCGTGCCCTGGTGCACGACTGCGAGGTGCTGCTGGCGGTCAAGGACGCGCTGGTGGGGACGGCGGCGCTGAACTGGAGCGTGGACGTCGCCATCACGGAGTGGGACGGGGTGAAGGTGAGCGGAACACCGAGGCGGGTCACGGAGTTGAAGCTGGCAAACCGCAACCTGACGGGGGTCATCCCGCCTGAGCTGGGAAGGTTGACCTACCTGGATGCCCTGTGGCTCAACGGCAACCGGCTGAGCGGCGAGATACCGCGTGAGTTGGGCGGACTGGTCAACCTGAATACGCTGCTGCTCTATACCAACCAACTGAGCGGCGCGATACCGTCACAGCTGGGCACGTTGACCAACCTGCGTATTTTGCGGCTCTCCGGCAACAGTCTGACCGGCTGCATACCGGCAGTATTGAAGAACCTAGGAGCATCGAACGACCTGGGCCGCCTGGGCCTTGCGTATTGCGACGCGCGGTGCTCCTTCCCATCGAGCAGTGGCGGAGGCTGCAGCGGATGACAAGGCCGGATCTGAAAGAGTTGCTCCTCGCATCTGAGGCACGCAGCCGGTGGGCTGATTGCCGGAGAGCAAAACCGTTCGCAAGTCGGACAGGCTGCGGGGAGCTCAGGGGGTATCTGCCCTGTACTGCAGTCCGCTTTCGGGATGTACTCGTCAGTGTTTACCTCCCAGTACTTCAAAACCTTGAAAGGTCGTTGCGATTCTTACCGACCGCATAGATCGCCCGGCAGCCGTATGACTACATCAGAAACTGGGCCAGTACTGACATCGATTCCCGTCGCCTTGGACCGGTCTGGCGTTAACCCTTCCGGATTGTAATAGCCTACCCAGCAGGATTTTCCGCCCCAACTGACCACAACAGACAAATGATGCTGGTGATCGCTAAATACCACCGGCGTATAGGCAGTAAAGACACCATCCCCGTCGGTCCGGGTACCTGTCGAACTGTCCCAACCTACGACTTTGGCGCTGACCACGACTGCCTCGTAATCAGGCCGGCGGCCATCGGGACCGACCACGGTGCCGGTGATTCGGTTGCAGAGTTGTTCAGGCTCAGCTGGGAGCCGGACAACGATGCCGGTAACATCATTCTCTCCCAACTCAAACGGTGTCGGCTCGTCACTAAATCGCGGCGAAAGGCCGTCCGAGCCCGCAAGCCACGAGGATCGACAGTCCCACTGTAACCCTGGACTTATTGACAAGAAGAACTCCCCCGAGACCCCCGGTTTCACACTCGCTTCGAAGATCCCGTCAGTGGTGGTTTGTGCGCCTACGTCGGAGACGTCCCAAGTATCGCTCCTCCACCTCGAATGGGCATCGACAACCCTGACCCACATCCATTCAATAGGCTTTCCGGCAGGGCCTAATACCACGCCGCTCACACGCCGAAGGTCAGGCAGTCCCAGTGGGTTTTCGCCACTGTACCAGTCATCAATGATATCGTTAGCTTTTCTGGCATCGGACGGGGATACACCGTCGTTGAAGGCGGACCGAACGTAGCAGATAGCCGGATACTGAGCCGCACAACCCGCAGGGGCCTCTCCGGACCGGCGCAGCGGCTGGTACAGGTACACGTTGCGAATCCCAACCCTTAACGACAGTTCGTCTAGGTTCTCGTACAGATCCTGAAACAATCCTGCGCCTAGCGCGTAATGGCAGAGCCCCTGTCCGTGCATTTCCCATTCGGCAATGTTCTTGGAATTGGATTCTGTACAATACACCACACCTTCTTGAGGATCTACTAGTCCATACGATTCGTTTTGGAGTATCCCTGCCAAAAAACTCGCCCCGCCTTCGCTTATCCACGGGCTTAAACCATTGAAATAGAAATGACCCATTTCATGCCCGACAAAGCCGAGTATATCCGCAAAAAATGAAAGAGGGTCTTGACCAGTCGTCCGGGATAGGCGGTCCGTCGACACCTGATACGCGCCACCCAGACCGCCTTGGCCAGGGCCTAACTCAGGATTTCGTTCAATGGCAGAAAAGTACATCACTTCAGTGGGAAATGGGGCCGATAGGAAATTCTCGTATGTCTGCATTGAGTCCTCGACCATCTGCGCCAGGGGAGTATACTCCGGAACCTCTTGGACGATGTAGACCCTTACATTACCTGCTAGGGGAAGGTTGACTACGAATGCCTCCACCGTTATTCGTTCTTCATCAAACAACTTTGCAGCAAATAGCTCGTCATAGCGCCGATCTGCCCTCTCTTCATCGAGAGTAGCCACGCGCGTTACTACAGCCAACCGCACAGCCTCTTCCTCGCTAATGCCATCTGCTATTGCGGGATGTTCCAGGAAGCGCAGGCGTGTCCCTGAGTAGTTCGACAGTCCGCCAAGTGTAATGAGCACCCTCTTGTGAGTACCGTCCAAAACCCATGATTGCCCTACAACATTCGAGAATACCTCTTCGGCATTCAACGATAGTCTTATAAGTCCCTCCACTGCGCGCACTTCCGAGCTCGCATCAATTCCGTCCTTGACCCACCGGAATTCTTGGATGCTCAACTCAACTGAGCCAGACAGCCCACGAGCGCCCGCCAACTTCTTGAACGGCACTAGCCTCTGTTCGTTGAAACCAACGGGAAGGGGAGCCAAGGGCGTCCTTCGTATAAGGTTGGCCGTGGGCATTGCAGTAGGAGTCGGCGTAGCCGTAGGCGCAGGGGTCGGCGTATTGGTAGGAGTGGGCGTAGCCGTAGCCGTAGGGGTCGGCGTATTGGTCGGTGTGGGAGTAGGAGTGGGCGTAGCCGTAGGTGTAGGGGTCGGCGTGTTGGTAGGTGTGGGAGTAGGAGTGGGCGTTCCCGTAGGTGTAGGGGTCGGCGTGTTGGTAGGGATGGGAGTAGGAGTGGGCGTTCCCGTAGGTGTAGGGGTCGGCGTGTTGGTCGGGATGGACGCACCCCCTAACCCTGTCGTGGTAGGTGTCCATGTGGGGGAGGACGGCATCTCCGTTAGGGCAGATGTGGTCCGGTCGGGGCCTGTCACGCCGGACGGCTCCTCAGAGCCGCAGGCCGCGAGCGCCGCGGTAAGGGCCAGAGCAAGGACAACGCTCAACAGGGTCACATATCCTGTCGTTCGTGTACGGGTCATTCCCTTTCCCTCCCGGTTTTTCGCAACGCCATTGCCTGCTCCATTCACGGCCTGTCAAAGCGCAAACAGAATAGCTCCCTTTTATAGTCAGGCCGGTCGGCATTATACTCTGCACAGGGAGTGATCCTCAACCCCCTTCCCTGTCCGCGATCTCCTCAGCCGCCGCACTCGTCCTGCCCGCACAGAGTCGCAGCGGCGATGATTGGGGCGCCCCTCGCACTTCCGACAGCAGGCAGGATCCGCCGTCGACTGGGAGGCCGGCGAAGGGAGAGGCTGATACCGAGGGCGGGATGCCTCGTTGACAGGACTTTGACCATTTACAGGTCCACCTCCCACCGAAAAATTCGTAGTACAGTCTCCCTTGGCCCACTACCACGCTGTTAAGGATCAAGCTGGGCTGCTTGATGGAGCAGGAAGAGGGTGGGATATGATTCCTGACTACATAAGAGAACATATACTGCATGCGCTGCCGCCTTCGGGCTGCTACGTCCCTGATGGTTCGCTTCCCGCCGCCGCGGAAGGTCGCTTTTACCGTGCTCGCGTCGCCACGGTGGGGATCAGTTCCCACGGGGCGTGGATGCGGGGAGACTACTTCCCCGAAGAACCCCAGACCTTGGATGCGGCGGACTTGGACGAAGGATTCTTGAATCGGGTGTGGGAAGAAAAAACCTTGTACTTTGAGCGCAAGAAGTACAGGTACTTTACTTCATTGGAGCCGATTCTCAACGCTTGTGGAGCCACCTACGGCGGTATGTACGAAGCCGTTCAGCCCAACTTGGCTTGTTCTCTGGACTTGGTCCAATGGCCGACAGACCCTCTGTGGAGCATGCTGCCAAAAGAACGATCAGCCTATGCTCAAAGCAAGCTGATGGACGACGGTGCGGCGTTCTTTAAGAGACTTCTGCAGGAACACGAGAACATTGAGTTGTTGCTGGGAAACGGCAAGACCGTCGTGGAGCGGCTGGAACGAACGTTCAGGGTGCGATTCCGGAAGTGGCAAGCCGTCGACCTCGGGACTTATATCTACTGTGGAGATTTGCTGGGCAGGCGATTCATCGGCTGGAGCGCCTTCTTGTCGAATTCACGGATGAACAGGTCACAGAGGGCGGAGTTGGCCCGCCGGGTAGGCGAGTTGTACCGCGAGGGATGCCCGTAGGGAGTTGATCCGGGGGGCTAGGGTGATGGCCGAGACGACAAACTTCGACAGCCGGGCGTGTGTGCAAGGACCTTAGATTCTTCGTCGTGCGCTCCTCAGAATGACAATAATGGGGGGTGCTCCCCAGGATGACGACGGGGTGCTCCCCAGGATGGCGACGGAGGGAGGCCCAGGATGACGACGGGGTGCTCCCCAGGATGGCGACGGAGGGAGGCCCAGGATGACGACGGGGTGCTCCCCAGGATGGCGACGGAGGGAGGCCCAGGATGACGACGGGGTGCTCCCCAGGATGGCGACGGAGGGAGGCCCAGGATGACGACGGGGTGCTCCCCAGGATGGCGACGGAGGGAGGCCCAGGATGACGACGGGGTGCTCCCCAGGATGGCGACGGAGGGAGGCCCAGGATGACGACGGGGTGCTCCCCAGGATGGCGACGGAGGGAGGCCCAGGATGACGACGGGGTGCTCCCCAGAATGGCGACGGAGGGAGGCCCAGGATGACGACGGGGTGCTCCCCAGGATGGCGACGGAGGGAGGCCCAGGATGACGACGGGGTGCTCCCCAGGATGGCGACGGAGGGAGGCCCAGGATGACGACGGGGGGAGGCCCAGGATGGCGACGGGGGGAGGCCCAGGATGACGACGGGGGGAGGCCCAGGATGGCGACGGGGGGAGGCCCAGGATGACGACGGGGGGAGGCCCAGGATGGCGACGGGGGGAGGCCCAGGATAGCGACGGGGGGAGGCCCAGGATGGCGACGGGGGAGGCCCAGGATGGCGACGGGGGAGGCCCAGGATGGCGACGGGGGAGGCCCAGGATGGCGACGGGGGGAGGAACTCTCCGGAATAAGAACAATGGGGAGGGCGACCGCCTGCATTTTTCATCAAGTCTGAACAGTTTTAATCAAGTCTTAACAGCTAGATGGTGATCGGTGCGTTGCCGATGCTGAGGCGGACATGTACAATCGGCGGGGCTGCTTGATGGAGCAGGTTGTTTGAGCCAAACCGGTCCCAAGTAGAATGGAGATCAAAGATGCTATGGCAATGATATACGGAACCTTTCTCAAGCTGATGGGGTTGTGCGTGCTGCTCGTCCTGCTTGCACTGTCCGGTGCGGCGTGCGGTGAACGGGGATTCGAAGCGGGACGCCTTGGAGCAGTTGAGGTGGCTCCCGGCGATGATATCCAGATACGTTCGATGGCCGTACTCACAGGGCTTGGAGAACTGGGAGCTCCCAGCCAGCGTGGCGTTGTCATGGCGGTGGAGGATTATGGCCCCATCAAGGGACATAATGTTTCGATGGGCGCCGGCCTCGACTCCCTCTGCACCGCGGAGGGGGGCAGGGCTGCTGCGGGTGCGGTGACCGGGGACCCACGCATCGTCGGTGTCATCGGAACTTCCTGCTCCGTGGCTGCCACTGCTGCTTCTCCTGTCCTAAGCGAAGCTGGGTTGGCGATGGTCGCCCCTTCCACCACATCGCCGTCGCTGACATCGGACCTGCGAGGCAACGCGGGCTCAAGCCACCATCCCGGCTATTACCGGACTGCCAGCAACGATCTTTACCAAGCACAAGCGGTCGCCCAGTTTGCGTACAATGAGCTTGGCTTGCGCAGGATGGCGGCCATTCATGACGGCGGCCCGTACACCAACGGGCTGGTCAACGCCTTTACCACCGTCTTTGAGGAGCTTGGAGGTTCCGTAGCTTCAGCAGGAATCAGCAGGGGCGACACCGATATGGTCTCAGTTCTCACCCAGATTGGGGCAGGAAGCCCGGACGGTCTCTTCTTTCCCCTCTTTCAGGACGAAGGGACATATCTTATCCGACAGATTGGCGCGGTCGCCGGCCTTGAGGATATCCGCCTGATTGGCGGCGCAGCTTTGCTGGTCTCCGAGTACCTAGCCATCACGGAGTCTGAGGGCATTTACTTCTCAGGCCCGGAGGTGGACTTCGGCGCCAACGCCAACGAAGCAACGGGCAAGAATTATGATGACCTGCTGGCTGAATATGAACGTCGGTACGCTGAAGCGCCCACATCCGCCTACTTGGCTCATGCCTATGATGCAACCACAGTTCTCCTTCGAGCCATCGAAGATACGGCGGTTGCGGACGGCGATTCTCTATTCATTGATCGGGCGAAGCTCCGTGAGGAGCTGACGGGGATCACAGGTTTCAACGGGATCATCGGGAAGATATCCTGCGACGAGTTCGGGGACTGCGGCACCGGGCGCATCCAAATATCACACCACACCGATTCCAGCATCACCGACATAGCGGAGCTTCCCGTCGTCCATCGCTTCGCGCCCTGAGCCCCTTGATGTGGAGGCATACCTTCGGGTGTCGGCGCCAGCCTGGAACCCCAGCAAATCCGCGTAGCCTGTAAGGTATCCCACGGCTTTTGGTATCATACAATACCGGCACGATCCCGTGTGGATAAACTCATATATAAGGAGATTAGATATCGGTGTGCTAAGTAAACCCCTAGCTGTCGCTTTCTGGCTATCTGCTGCTGCCGTGGGACTGCATTTTATGCTAACGCCGTTCTATGACCATGCTGTGGACATAGGCCAGATATGGGATATCCTGAACTGGGTGATGGCGGCCGGAGTGGTGATTGCCTTGGTGGTGAATTATCTCCGCAAGAGGCAATTGGACAGCCGGGGCGGTGATGGGGCGGTCACCCGCGAGTACCTGGAAACCAACGTGGTGGTCTATGCTTTGGTGGCGCTGACACTCTGGTTCTTTTGGAACTGGTTTGATTCTCTTACAAGCGCTGATGATGTCCAAAGCAGCGTTAATTTGTCCATGTGGGCGTTTGTGGACCCCTTGTTCGTAGTGATTGCAGGGGTCACCGGCTGCCACCTGTGGCGCTGCTCTGACCGTTGATAATGAAGGTGGGTGAGCCACCCTGCCGATGCCCCCCTTAGTGTCATCGTGGGGAGCGCTCCCCCTATTTCCATCATGGGGAGTGCTCCCCACTAATGACATTGTGGGGAGTGCCCCCCCTGTCATTCTGAGGAGCGCCCCCTTACTGTCATTCTGAGGAGCGCACGACGAAGAACCTAAGGTGCCTGGACACACCCGGGGTTCGTTGTGGGAAGGGACTGGCCATCAGTGGGAGATTTTAGATTCCTCACTGCGTTCGGAATGACAGTGGGGAAGTTCGGAATGACAATGGGGGAAGTTCGGAATGCCAATCCGAAGGGGCCTCCCCCTATTGCCATTCCGAGGAGGCCTCCCCTATCATCATTCTGAGGAGCACCCCCCTACTGTCATTCTGAGGAGCGCACGACGAAGAATCTAAGATGCTGGCTCAAATGCCAGCTCGTTGTAGTAATGGGCTGGCCATCAGTGGGAGATCTTAGATTCCTCACTGCGTTCGGAATGACAATGGGGGCTGTTCGGAATGATAATCCGAAGGGGACTCCCCCTATTGCCATTCCGAGGAGGCCTCCCCCATCATCATTCTGAGGAGCGCACGACGAAGAATCTAAGATGCTGGCTCAAATGCCAGCTCGTTGTAGTAATGGGCTGGCCATCAGTGGGAGATCTTAGATTCCTCACTGCGTTCGGAATGACAGTGGGGAAGCTCGGAATGCCCCCCCTTATTGTCATTCTGAGGAGCGCACGACGAAGAATCTAAGATGCTGGCTCACATGCCATCTGGTCGTAGTAATGGGCCGGCCATCAGTGGGAGATCTTAGATTCCTCACTGCGTTCGGAACGACAATGGGGCTGTTCGGAATGACAATGGGGGCTGTTCGGAATGACAATGGGGGCTGCTCGGAATGATAATCCGAAGGGGACTCCCCCTATTGCCATTCCGAGGAGGCCTCCCCCATCATCATTCTGAGGAGCGCCCCCCCTACTGTCATTCTGAGGAGCGCCCCCCTACTGTCATTCTGAGGAGCGCACGACGAAGAATCTAAGATGCTGGCTCACATGCCATCTGGTCGTAGTAATGGGCTGGCCATCAGAGGGAGACCTTAGATTCCTCACTGCGTTCGGAATGACAGTGGGGAAGTTCGGAATGTCATTCCGAGGACCGCCTCCCCTGATGTCATTCTGATGAGTGCCCCTTTTTTGTCATTCTGAGGAGCGCACGACGAAGAATCTAAGGTGCTGGCTCAAATGCCAGCTGGTCGTAGTAATGGGCTGGCCATCAGTGGGAGATCTTAGATTCCTCACTGCGTTCGGAATGACAGTGGGGGCTGTTTGGAATGACAATGGGGGCTGTTCGGAATGATAATCCGAAGGGGACTCCCCCTATTGCCATTCCCAGGAGGCCTCCCCCATCATCATTCTGAGGAGCGCCCCCCCTACTGTCATTCTGAGGAGCGCACGACGAAGAATCTAAGATGCTGGCTCACATGCCATCTGGTCGTAGTAATGGGCTGGCCATCAGGGGGAGATATTAGATTCCTCACTGCGTTCGGAATGACAATGGGGTTGTTCGGAATGACAATGGAGAGGCTGTTCGGAATGACAATGGAGGGGCTGTTCGGAATGACAGGGAGAAGCTCGGAATGACATGGGGGGCCTTCCCCTACTGTCATTCTGAGGAGCGCACGACGAAGAATCTAAGATGCTTGGGCACATGCGGGGTCGTTGTGGGAACGGACTGGCCATCAGAGGGAGATCTTAGATTCCTCACTGCGTTCGGAATGACAGGGGAGCATTCGGAATGACATGGAGAAGCTCGGAATGACATGGGGTGGGCTGGGATGGCGGTGGGGGGATAGCGTTGCGTTCGGGATGGCGGTGGGGGGATAGCGTTGCGTTTGGGATGGCGGTGGGGGGATAGCGTTGCGTTCGGGATGGCGATGGGGGCGATTCGGAATGGCATTGGGGGGTGGTTCGGGATGACGTGGGTGCTGAAGAGTTTAGTGGGTTGCCGTTTCTTGACATTTGGGTAGCTGAGGTTGTTTAATTCGTGCCCTGGGATATGGTAGTATCCGGGCATCGTCCACTTGGGGAGTGGAATTTCTAGCGGGGGTATGGAAGTTATGGCCGAAGGATCTGCCGCTCCTGTGACCTTTGAAATAGAATACCCTGAAAGATTATCGAGAGGTTGGTTGTTGGCGAAGACCTTCTTTGGGGTTTTCTATGTTGGTATCCCTCATGGAATCATACTATGGTTACTGGACATTGTAGCTTTATTGGTGGGCGTAGTCGCCTTCTTTGCGATCCTTTTCACCGGTAGGTATCCAAGAGGGCTATTCAACTTCGTGGTGGGATACAATCGCTGGAGCACTCGAGTCAACGCCTACATGGGCTTGATGGTGGACAACTACCCGCCCTTTTCATTGGGTAAAGTTCCGTCGAACCCAGTCACCTTGGACATAGAGTACCCAGAAAAATTGTCCAGAGGTCTGGTACTACTAAAATTGCTATTCGGCTGGCTCTACGTTCTAATCCCTCATGGGATCGCCCTCTTGATCTACGGTATAGGCGCCATAGTAGCCACAATCATCGCCTGGTTTGCCATCCTGTTCACGGGTCGGTTCCCTCGCGGAATGTTTACTTTCGTAGAGGGTTACATGCGTTGGGAGCTCAGGGTGAATGCGTATATGTCGTTTTTAAGGGATGAATACCCTCCTTTTCACGGCAGGCCGTAAGCTGAGCAATTGCACCAGGTCGGGGGAAACACTCACCCTTAGCTAAAGTGCCCAAGCTTTGGGTGGGTGCTGACTATTTCAACAAAAGTTAGCTGCGTATCAGCTATAATCGTTATTTATACTTAGTATCATTACTGATTTGAAAGTGATACGAAAGCCGGAGAGGACCGTCCAAGAAAGAAACATGTGGACAGCAGGATCTGGCAACAAAGATCCGGGCTGCAATGACACTTGGAATTCAGGGAGGATGATAATGGCGCCTGGGTTTTTCAGGACAACCCGCATACAGGCCGGGATTATTATGATGTTGATCTCGGCTGCTGGATTAACAACTGCAGCGTGCAGCTCTTCTGCGAACGAAACTGGTCCGGCCCCCGCGGTGCAGAAGGTACAGGTGGTTACGACCATAACCGTGTTGGCCGACCTAGCTGGCACGGTCGGTGGAGACTTGGTGGAAATAACCAATCTGGCACCTCCGGGTGCTGATGTGCATTCCTTCACCACAACACCTTCGCACAGCATATCCGTAGGTGAAGCAGACCTCATCATCTCCAACGGGGCTGGCTTGGACGGCTTCTTGGACCCCGTGCTATCTGGGGCCAAAGATGCCGACGCGGTTCATCTGACGGTTTCAGATGGACTTGATCCCGCGGAGTTGGTGGAAGAGGAGTTCCCCGGCGAAGAAGAAGACCACGGCGAAGAAGAAGACCACGGTTCGGGCGACCCGCATTTTTGGATGAACCCGATCCATGCCATCTACTATGTGGAGCGTATTCGTGACGGCTTGATTCAGGTTGATCCATCCAATGCCGGCGCCTATACCCAGAGGGCTGCCGTCTATGCCGATAAACTGCGAGAGTTGGACAAGGAGATAGAGCAGATATTGGATGATGTGCCGGTCGCCAACCGCCACCTGGTTACCTTCCATGATGCCTACGGGTATTTTGTCCGCCGCTACGGTTGGGAGCTTTCTGCTTTTGTGCCCAGTCATACCGGCGATGTGACCCCTGCTGATGTGGTCCAGATCATGGAAAGGATCAGGGAAAGCGGGATTTCTGCGATCTTTGCCGAACCGCAGTTCAGTTCGGGGGTGTTGCAGCAAACTGCCCAAGATGCCGGCATCAAGATAGGGATCATCCGGTCCTTGGTTGACGATACTGTACCCACCTATGAAGAACTGATCCGGTACGATGCCAGGACCTTGGTGGAGTATCTTGGGGGTTCTCCAGGCAGCTAATCGCCGGTCCCGCACCTGACAGAATGGGAATTATAACCTGTGCCTTCTTGGACCATATCCGTCAGATTTTAGCGGATGATCATTAGCTCGTGGGCTTCCGGCGACTGTGTATAATCATCTTGTATGCTAGTTGATCTCCTCCTTGGGATGGTGCAGGGTGTAACCGAGTGGTTGCCGGTTAGCTCTGAAGGTGTGGTGATTGCGGTCCGTTCCCTGTTCGTCGATGGTTCCCTAAAAGAAGGCATCTTCTATTCTCTGTGGCTGCACTTGGGTACCGCACTGTCTGCGGTCATTGCCTTCAGAAGGGAGCTGATGTTTCTGGCGAAGGAAGCGTTCGATGATCCCAAGCGCCCATCACCCCTCCTTTCTTACCTTTTGTTGTCCACCTTCATCAGCGGACTGGTGGGATTTCCATTGATCCTGTTTGTAGGAGAAAGTTCGGGGAGATGGGGTGCGTTGGCAATGGCTTTTGTGGGGTTTTTCATGGTGGTCACCGGGCTTCTGCAGGTCCGCAAAGCACCCCAAGGGGAACGAAGTAGAGACCAGGTCAGCTTCTTGGATGCAGTTATGGCTGGGGCAGTCCAAGGGCTTGCTGTGCTTCCGGGTTTGAGCAGGTCGGGGCTTACGCTTTCGGTATTGCTGGCCCGGCGTGTGCAACGGCGAGAGGCTCTGGCGCTTAGCTTTTTGATGAGCATTCCAGTCAGCTTGGCAGCAGGTCTCTATGCCGGAATAGATGAGGGACTGATCACCTCCAAGGGTCCTCTTTTGGGTGGGCTGGTTGCAGCGGCGGTAGGGTTCTTGACCATACGGTTTTTGCTTTCAGTAGTGGAACGGGTCAACCTTGCTTCTTTGGCGATCGCTGTCGGGTTGGTGATCATCGCCGGTTCGGTCTGGGAGTCACTGAGCTAAGCTCTGATCCCGCCTGTCGGGACCATCAAGCGAGATGCGGGAGCACTTCTTCAGCAAAAAGCCTGATCTGTCCCAACTGGTCCGGCGATGGGAATCGAATCAGGATATCCGTTGGGCCGTCATCAAGGAGCTTTCTGATTTGGTCCGCACAATCTTGGGGAGGTCCGGCGGCGGGGTGGTCGGCGATATACTGAACGGGGTGGTCGGTCCTGTAGTAGCGGTCCAAGTACCGTTTCGATTCTTCGATAGCTTCTTGCTGGCTGGCTTTGATATTGATGTTGTAATACATCGAACAAGGAAGCTCTTCAAAGTTTCGCCCGCACTCTTGGGCGTACTCGAAAATCCGCTGGCGCTGCTCCTTGTACTCAGGTGCGGGATCGGAGCTGTTGGCGGAGGTCATCCAACCATCGCCCAAGCGGGCAACCCGTCGGAGGGCGCGGTCTATGACCCGGGGTTTGGCTGAATTTAACCGGGGATTGCTGACCAACCAGATTGGTGGAGGGCTTTGGATGGGCTTGGGATCTATGAATGCACCCTTCAGGGTGTAGAACGCACCTTCGAAATCGACATGGTCTTCGGTCCAGAGCTTACGCAGAACCGAGATGCCCTCTTCCATACGGGTCATGCGGTCTTTCCCGCCGATGCCCATGTTGGCGTACTCCAGACGGTTGGCCGGGTCGGTGATGGTTCCACCTATACACGCGCCCAAGATGGTCCGGCCGTTGGAAATCACATCCAAGCTTGCCCACTGGTATGCCAGAACCACGGGGTTCCGGCACGGAAAGCTAGCCATGCAACCAACGCCTATTCTGATCTGCTCGGTACGGGCGGCGATGGCGGACATGGTGACGATGGACTCCATTCTGGGCTTTGCCATGATGGTGTCGCCAACCCACACATGGTCAAACCCTCCCGAGGATTCAGCTAGCTGGGCCATTTGGAGGATATCTTCGGGGGTGTGGAAACCCAAGGAAACCGCGCGGTTGGGGAGCGCCAATCCGAACTTGGGTCTGCGTAGCATTGCATCTCCTCCAATGGGGCGGCTAAGTTATGCGCATTCAGATGACACGATTCTACTTGTTGAAGATGGGGCAGACAAGGACCGCGTCCGGTGGGAGATGGGTCAGACAAAAACTGTTTCTGGTTGGGGATTGGTCAGACAAAAACTGTTTCTGGTTGGGGGTTGGTCAGACAAGGACTGCTTCCGGTGGGAGATGGGTCAGACAAAAACTGTTTCTGGTTGGGGATTGGTCAGACAAGGCCTGCTTCCGGTGGGAGATGGGTCAGACAAAAACTGTTTCTGGTTGGGGATTGGTCAGACAAGGACTGCTTCTGGTTGGGTAACTGTTCAGACTTTGGTGAGAAACGCCGGTGATCGTCCTCCCCCGTCGTCGTTCCGAGCAGCGTCCCCCCCCCATGTCATTCTGAAGAGCGCGCCCTCCCATGTCACTCGGCGGAGCGTCTCCTCCCCCATGTCGTTCTGAGGAGTGCAGTCCCCCCCGTCATTCTGAGGAGCACACCCCCTCCCTTGTCATTCTGAGGAGCGCACCCCCTCCCTTGTCATTCTGAGGAGGGCACGACGAAGAATCTAAGATGCCTCTTGATGCGGTTCGTCTTCGTAGGAACGGACCAAGCCTTAGTGGCAGCATCTTAGATTCCTCACTCCGTTCGGAATGACAGGGGGGCGTTCGGAATGACAGGGGGCACTCGAAATTACAGAGGGCACTCGGAATGACAAGGGGGCACTCTGACTGACAGGGGAGGGACTCGGAATGACAGGGGGGCACTCGGAATGACAAGGGGATCTCTGAATTACAGGGGAAGGTTCGGAATGGCAATTGGAGGAGCGCCCCTTCCTCTGTCATCGTGAGGAGCGCAGTCCCGCCTATCGTTCTGAGGAGCGCTTCCCCTTATCGTCATTCTGAGGAGAGCCTCCTCCCTGTCATTCTGAGGAGAGCCTCCCCCTTGTCATTCTGAGGAGCGCACGACGAAGAATCTAATATGCTGCTCACTCGAAGGGCCGTCGTAGTAACGAACCAGCCATCAGAGGGAGACTTTAGATTCCTCCCTCCGTTCGGAATGACAGGGGAGGGACTCGGAATGACAGGGGGCACTCTGAATGACAATGGGGCACTTGGAATGACAATGGGGCACTTGGAATGACAGGGGGCGTTTGGAATGACGATGGGGGCGGTTCGGAATGATGGGCAGGCGTTCGGAATGGCGATGGAGGGGCGGTTCGGGACGACGATATGGGGGGAGGGATCCAAGATTCAACTTATGAGGAACGAACAGTTGCTCGATCTTTTCTTACCGACGACCTGGGGTAGAGGGGATGTGCTAAGATGGGCACAAATGTGAGCCAATAGCGGGGAGGTACCGAGTTATGACCCAGGTGCAGCATCAGAAAGACCCTGAGGTGGCTAACCTTCCGATCCATGAAATAGCCGAGCGGTATGTTGCCCGCTTCATCGAGCGGGATCCCGATTGGGATGCTTTTGCCGATGCTCGTATAGAGGGTTATAAGCGGGCCCAGCACCGTTTCATCGGCGCGGGAGGTTCGGGCAAGCATGGAGATATTAACTTCATACCGCCCAGAGGGTTCACCTTGAGTGTGATGTATGTGGAGCCGGGACAAGGCAATGCCGCCCACACCCATGAGGTGGAAGAGGTGTTCTTTGTGCTCCGTGGCCAGTTGGGTGTGTTTTTTGAAGATGAGTCAGGGACCCGCATCGACCTCAAGCTGGGCGCTTGGGATGCGGTCTCCTGCCCAGCCGGCGTAATACACGGGTACCAGAACGATAGCTTGGAACCGGTGTACTTTCAGGTGATGTTGGGCCGGTCCCGGCCGGAACTGATGAACTACGTCGATCCGGCCCTGGCAAAGGACAGGGCGGTTCATCTGCAGGGAACGGGCGCCTAGACCGGCCCTTCATACTACCCAAGGTTTATAGGCCCATGCTTTTGGCTGATGAACTACGTCGATCCGGCCCTGGCAAAGGACAGGGCGGTTCATCTGCAGGGAACCGGGGCCTAGGCCAGCCCTTCATACCACGCAAAGTCTAGAAACCCATGCTTTTGGCTGATGAACTACGTCGATCCGGCCCTGGCGAAGGACAGGGCGGTTCATCTGCAGGGAACCGGCGCCTAGACCGGCCCTTCATACTACCCAAGGTTTATAGGCCCATGCTTTTGGCTGATGAACTACGTCGATCCGGGCCTGGCAAAGGACAGGGCGGTTCATCTGCAGGGAACCGGCGCGTAGACCGGCCCTTCATACTACCCAAGGTTTATAGGCCCATGCTTTTGGCTGATGAACTACGTCGTTCCGGCCCTGGCAAAGGACAGGGCGGTTCATCTGCAGGGAACCGGGGCCTAGGCCAGCCCTTCATACCACGCAAAGTCTAGAAACCCATGCTTTTGGCTGATGAACTACGTCGATCCGGCCCTGGCAAAGGACAGGGCGGTCCATCTACAGGGAACCGGCGCCTAAGCCGACCCCTCATACCACCCAAGGTTTAGGGATGGTCTGAATAAGTCCCCTTGGATGCGGAGGATGGACGTGAAACCCGTTCCTACATAGGTGCGAGGTTCCCGCCTTCGCGGGAATGACGGGTTTCAGGGGGCGGGAATGACGGTCTTCAGGCGAGTTGTTCAGAGGTTCCTTGGAAACCCGTGCTTTTGGCAAAGGCAGGCCGTACTACCCGCTGTTGGCCAGCCGCTTCCGGTACTGTTGGAGCTGGCGTATGAGCAGGCCCTGCCGGATACCTTCCAACATTCCCATTTCTTGACCTTTGTACAGGGCTTCCACGGTCCCCATCAGGGTGTAGATGTCGTTTTTGCTTACGGTGTTGGCGATATCTTGTGCTGTTGAAAGCAGGTCTTCCCGAGGCACCACCTGGCTCACCAACCCCACCTCATAAGCCCTTTCGGCGCCCAAGCGCTCGTAGCTCCCCATGAGCATCATTCTCAGAGCGATCTCGTAGGGGATCTTCCGTGCCAGCTGAATCGGTTCCCAGACCGCGGCGGCTCCGCCTTCAGGGTGTCTATCGTAGAAGGTGGCATTATCTGAGCAGATCACAATGTCGGAATCGGCAACGAAGTGCAGGGCTCCACCTACGCAATCTCCGTTCACTGCCAGCACCACAGGCTTCCAACATGTGAGGTGCTTGGATGTTATCACCCGGTAACCCTCATCTTTGTCGGATAAACGCGGCTTTGGAGGTCCTCCGGCTGCTCTTTCTGTTCTGTCCAGACCCACGCAAAAAGATGGTCCGTTGGCTGTAAGAACTGCCACCCACATGTCATCATCATCTTTGAAATCGGTCCAAACCTCGCCTAGCTCCTTGCGCATCTGGTTATTGATCGCATTATCTTGGTCGGGGCGGTTGAGGGTGACTGTGGCAACGTTGCCACTCTTTTCGTAAATTACAGCTTCCAACTCCATATTTGTTCCTCCCTCTATTATTGACCTGGATTTCCGGTGTTCGGTGCAGGCGGGCTGCACCGTTTGGGTTTAGGGATCTATCAGGACTCCCGGATTCAGTACTCCCTTTGGATCTATGGCGCTTTTGGCAGCCCGCAGCGCCTGGGCAAAGGGATCGGGCCGTTGTTGATCGTACCAAGGCCGGTGAAGGCGTCCCACCGCGTGGTGGTGGGTGATGGTTCCCCCGGCGGCGATGATGGCATCGGACACAGCTTCTTTGATAGCTTTTTGCTGCATATCCCACGCCCCGGCCGTGTACGCCCCGGCGTATGTGTAGTAGGGAGCTGGGCCATCGGTGTACACATGGGTGAAGCGACAGCTTATGGAGCCGCCGCCGCAAACATCCTTCAGCGCCTCGGCGGCGGTTTCTCTGATGTGCTGATCAAAATCGGGCCAACGATCCCAGGTGATGGCTGTTTCGAAGGTGCCTTCGACCATGCCCAAGCCGGCGGTAAGCGACCGGCTTGGGTTGATGAAGGCATCGCGCCATGCTCCCACTGCTCCCCCGCGGCCCGTCGGTGTTCCGGTGTCATCGGAGATCAGTATATCCGCATCACTGATGGCGCCCCCAGCTTCCCGGGCGATGTCCACAGCGGTGCGAATAAACCAGTCCTGAGGTATTTCAGCCGATTCGAAGCCAATGATGAGGAGTGCTTGGGTCCCATCCAACCCAGCTTGGTTTCCGGCCAGCTGGGGGTCCAGCAGTCGGAGGTTGGCGGGCCACAGCTTGGCTTGGGCGATCCGGCGGGTGGCTTGATAGCCAGCTTCCCATGATGAAAAGACCACGCCAGCGGTTGCCCTGAATTTCGGCCGGACCTGAATACGCATCCAAGCTTCGGTAATTATTCCCAAGATGCCTTCGCTGCCTATCGCCATGCGGTCCGGGCTGGGTCCGGCGCCGCTGCCCGGCAGGCGGCGGGATTCCCACCAACCGACGGGGGTGAGCATTCTGACAGATTCCACGAAGTCGTCGATGTGGGTATGGTTGGTTGCATAGTGTCCCCCTGACCGGGTGGCTATCCAACCGCCCAAGGTGGAGCAGGTGAAGCTTTGGGGGAAGTGCCTCAGGGTGTAGCCGGAAGGTCTGAGCTGGTCTTCCAACGCCGGTCCGAATATGCCTGCTTGTATCCGGGCTGCATGTGAAGTTTCGTCTATCTCCAAGACCTGATCGAACTGGTCCATGTCTATGGTAACGATGCCCGAGTACCCTTCGGGAGGTGTGACGCCCTCCACTACCGATGAGCCGCCGCCGTAGGGGATGGCAGCATACGAATGAGAGCAGCACCATTCCAGTACAGCTTCCAGCTCCGTTTCGGACCTTGGATGAGCTACGATGTCCGGCGGGTTGGGGAATTTCCCCCAGATGGCAGGCTCTTTGTATCCTCCGTGGGAATGGAGAGCTCGCTCATAGTTGTTGGTGAAGCAGAAAGCATCCAAGCTTGACGGAGGTGAGATGCGGGGCGGGCGTAGCTCCAGGTCCTCTATCCGTGGAATGGGTGGAGGATCTATGGATACGCCCAGCTTCTTGGATAGGTCTTTAGCATATTGTTGTCGCTGCTGGTCTGTGGGTTCATCTGCTTCGAACCCGTACATCCAGAAGCTGCGCCGCGGTTTAGGACTGATCATCTAATTCTTGGTCCGTCATCCTGCTTGAATACAACATGGGCAGTGGCCGGCCCAAGTTTGTTCTTGGCCGGAATAGAAGCCAAAGTGGGTCGGCTGGTCTTTAGCTTTGCAGAACTAGGAATCGGCGGGGTTTATCTCTGATATCAGTACATCCAGCCAGTTTTGGTCTGATGAGATAACCCTGTCTACAGCTCGAGCCAGGTAATAGCTATCTGAGAGAGCAGGCGGGTCTCCTCCGTCAGATACGGTGCCTACCGCCTGCATCAGGAGCCGCCGCAGCTGTACGATGGCAAGATCGCTGGCAGTCAAGAACTCTTTGGAACGGTCTACGATCGCTCCCATCATCTCTTGGGCAGCTTGGTCCTGGTTGTTGACACCTTCGATGCCAGTGAAGGTTTCGGTCTTTTGGACTTGTCGGTCGATCATGTAGCCGTTGCTCTTGTTGCGGACATTCAGGAAGCCAGCATCCAGATCTCCGGGGCCCCGGCCCAAGCTCGTTTCCAAAGCTTCCCATTCATGGAGAGGTGTGCCGTCGAAGGTGTACGCCCAGTTGTAGACCATGCAGTTTTCATCATCCGCAGGCACCCACATATGGCCTGAAATGAAGGGCCGGTCTGGAGCTCCACCATAGGCTGTCATTTCTTCGGGCCTGATCTGATGGAAGGGCAGCACGTACTGGTAGGTGCGGACGAATTTGCGGTCGCCCGATAATGACCGGATTCCGGCGTAGCGGTAGCCGTAATCTGTAACGTCAACCTCAACGACAGGAGCGCCGCCCTTGGCAAACTCGGTGTTCGGGTTGTAACCACCCCGCTTGGAGTCGGTGGTGAGCAGCCTGTGTAGTATCGGCACATGGGCTGTATCGACACCCGCCTCCAAGGCTTGCAGCCAGTTGCATTGTTGCACGTTCTTGGATACGCCCCGCCGGTCTTCAGGCACCTGAGTCCACTCGAACCGGGGTTCTGGGGGCTTCTTGTCTTTGGGGCCCATATAGGCCCATATCACCCCACCCATATCCACGGTGGGGTAGGCGGTGAGTCTGACATTTTCTTTCAGCCTGCTTTCGGCGGGTTCGTTCATCATATCCACGCAGTTGCCGTTCACATCATATTTCCAGCCGTGGTAGATGCATCGCAAACCGCATTCTTCATTGCGGCCCAGCCATAGGGAGGTCCGCCGGTGGGCGCAGAACTCATCTATGAGGCCTACCTGCCCGGTTGTGTCTCGGAAAGCTACCAGAGCTTCCCCCAGCAGCTTGACCCTCACAGGAGCGCAGTCAGGCTCCGGGACCTCGGTGGAAAGACATGCAGGTATCCAATAACGGCGCAATGTATCTCCCATGGGGGTCCCGGCATTTGTTCTCACAAGAAGCTCGTTGTCTTGGTGGGTTAGCAACACTATCCTCCTTGGGATGATATAAGGTCCACCGCACTGTATAGCTGCGTGACCCTCGGTATGTGATGGGTTTAAGGCGGTCCTTTGGGCTCTTTATCGTACCGTGGACTGCCTGAAAGCACCTTTTCGAGTGTAATAGGCTGGTTGTTTGTTGTCAACGAATGCGCATGGCGGGCGATAAGCTCGGTCGCCAAGGTTATGGCGCCGCCGAAGATGGACATGCCGAGGTTTGCCAAGGTGGATGGCGGGCCATAGAATTAGCCTACATGCTGCGGCCGAAGGCGCTGCGAAGTTTGTGCTGGGGGGGAGTATGAAGGTCGATCTTAGAACGCCGCCGAGTCAACCGGTGTCCGAGGTGGTGAAGTTTGCCAAAAAGTGCGAAGAAGCTGGATTTTCCGGCTGTGGGTTCAATGATGCCCAGATGTTTTTCCGAGACCCCTTTGTGGTGATGTCCCAGGTACTCCAGAACACCACCACGCTCCGGGCGCATCCGGCGCTCACCTGTCCCGGTCCAAGGCACACTTCCGTCATCGCAGCTTCCGCGAAAACGGTGCAGGAGTTCGGCCCGGACCGTTTCGAGTTATGGCTGGGGCGGGGTAATGCTGCTCCCCGCATGGTTGGTCTACCCCAATTGCGGGTTGGAGAAATGCGGGATGCAATCATAAAGATGCGGGCATTCATGGCTGGAGAGTGGGATGTGTACCAGCCGTCAGAAGCAGATTCGGACAAGGTCAGGCTCCATCATGGGGGCGGGCCGGCGGTGCCCATCTATCTGGCAGCCCGTGGTCCGATGGTTACCCGGTTGGCGGGTGAGCTATGCGATGGTGCACTATTGACTTGTCCGCCCACCCCGGAAGGCATTGCCAGGGCTAGATCGTGATTGGCTGAAGGTGCAGCCCGCGTGGGGCGCCCAGTTTCTGAGGTGCATGAAGTGGTGGAGATGAGGTGCTTGGTTCGAGGTTCCCGGGAGCAGGCTGTTCGAGCTTGGAGTCCGAACCTGATATCTATCTTGGCTAGGCCGACGGCTGAGCAGTGGCTCAATGAACGGGGCATCGATTATGATATCAACCCCCTGAAGCCAAAGATCCAAGAATCTTATGATACGTTGAAGACCATGTATGCCGACGTCCAGCACGTGGAAGACTGGGAAACGGCAGAGGACTTGGCTGATGTCATTCCCTTTGAGCTTCAGGCAGCAATGGGCGATACGATGGCCGTGCTCGGAGACCCAGATCAGGTTGCCGCCCAGATGATGAAACTGGGGGCAATTGGGGTCGAGCACATCTACATGTACGCTGTAGAAACTTTCTGGTTTCCAGAACCCGAACGCCAAGCATTCCAGGATGTGATAGCCAAGACCTTGGCATCTGCCAGCTAGTGCATCGTCCTTGGGATAGTCTGAATAAGTCCCTTGGATGCGGAGGATGGACGTGAAACCCGTCCCTACAGAGGGGCGAGGTTCCCGCATTCGCGGGAATGACGGTCTTCAGGCGAGTTGTTCAGAGGTTCCCTTGAGCTATGTTGGAAGGATTGGCCTACCCGGAGGCGTTGGTATATCGAAGGCGTTCAGGGAACATGCGAGCCCAACATAAGCCCCGATGACTCCGGACATATCAGCGAGGAGGGCATCACCCAACAGGTCGTGGATACGCTGGAAAGTATTGCTTGAGACACGATGAGGGGGGCGCAGCAGCTCACGGATAAAGCTCACGACAACAGCTTCTTCTTCCGCGATATCATGAAGGTCCTGGTTGTTACGCACCGCCGACACCGCTTCAGGACTGGCTCCGGCAGCTATGGCATCACCCTCGTGGGCTGCCCATTCATAGAGGCAGTCCATCTCCCGGGCGACGGCACAAATGGCAAGCTCTTTGATCTGTTCGGGCAAAATTGACTCGAAGCGGGCATAACCCACCAGGTGAGCTGTGCGGCCTGCCAGATCGGGGCTGTGCAGGAGATAATAATACGGAGCGCCGATGCTGCCCCGGCTTGCCAGGACATCATCGTAGTGATGGCGATGTTCTTCAGGCACCTGTTCCCGCTCTGTGATTTTTTGGATGTCGGCCATAATCGTGCTCCTTGATCTGGGTGATGCTTATGGTTCTCTGGCTCCCGACAGTATACTTGGCATGGGTGGCGGTTCCAACAATACGCCAAGCGATGCTTTTACCCAGGAGACAGCCGGATATGTCCGGCTGCTCCTAGACTAAATGAGAGAGTGACATGCCGGAAGCACCGGATTTAGAGGTCGTCAAGGAGTACCTTACCGAGCGGGTGGTTGGGCATCCGGTCGCTTGGACGAAAGTCCTGCGTCCCACAGTCCTGAGGTCGCTGGCTGGAGAATTCGAACTGGATGTCGCCGGGCTGGTGTTGGAAGCCATCGAACGCCGGGGCAAGTACCTGTTGTTGTGGTTTTCGGAAGACCGGTGCATAGCGGTCAACCCCATGCTCACCGGAGCGTTTCAGTATTGCGATAAAGGCGCCAGGACGCTGAAGAAGACCTGCATCGCGATGGGACTGGGTGACGGGAAGGAGATGCGCTACTTGGATGACCGGCAGATGGGCCGGGTTTACTATGTCCGGAGAGACCAACTTGGCGATGTGCCGCGTCTTTTGGACCAAGGGCCCGATGTACTGTCCGACATTTCGTACGCAGATTTTTCTGCCCGGCTGAGAAACTTCAGGGGTGAAATAAAAGGTGTTCTAACCAGGGGGTCCTTTGTCGGGGGCATCGGCAACGCTTATTCCGATGAAATCCTGTTTGCTGCAGGGATATTCCCATTTCGGAAGTCGAGGAACTTATCTGAAGAAGATGTCCGCTGCCTCTATGACCAATCCAAGAACGTGTTGTACGCAGCTATCGACGAGATTCGGGGTCGTGTGGGAGACAACATTCATATCAAGATTCGAGATTTTCTAAAAGTCCACAACAAGGGAGGCGAGCCTTGCCCCAAGTGCGGCGGCAGCATAACCCAGATTACCGCTAATCAGCAGATCACCAGCTACTGTCGACGATGCCAGCCGGGGATGCTGATTTCAAACTAGCTACCGGCACAGAACGAGCAATTGAGAAAGCCCCCCGGTGTGATAACCGGGGGCTTTCTTAATTAGAACCGTTTTGGGGTTACTAGGCTACGGAAGCTGAGTTGCGTCGGCGGAAGAATATGAGTCCGCCGGACCCCAGAAGGACCGTACCCAGAATCAGTGAAACCAAAGCCAGTTGGGGCACGGATGGATCACCTACGGCGGGTGGCGCCGGGGCGTCCAACGTGTATGCGCCCATAGCTTGGGCATCCATGTAAGCTTGGTCTGCTTCGTCTGATGCAGCCGATGAACGGTTGGCAGCATTGTGTATGAACGCCCGTGCTGCGGTCGTATTACCGGCATCAAGAGCTGGGCCAGCTTGGTTGGAAAGGGTGTTTACTATGTGTTCCAACGAGGCTTTGACAGTTCCGACAGAAGCCATCAAATCATTTCCGGCTGAGCCCGCACCTGCTGCGATATCGGATGCTGCCGAAGCATAGTTCAGAGCGCCGAAGCCGTCACCGTGGCTTGTGCCGCTTCCACCTTCGATGATGGCGCTGACAGCTTCGGTATGCGTCGAAGCAGCTGTTGCATCGCCCAGGTTAATTGCGGCAAGAGCCATTTGGGCATACTCGGATGCCAGCCCGGCTTGCTCCATCAGGCCGACAGCAGTCCCCTTGGGGGTCCCGGCGTGGAACCCTGAGGAATAGGAAGGGTTACCTGCGTTGGAGTAGTTGAGTTCACGAACCGTGTCCAAGGTGTTCCCGGCGATCGTGCCAGCCAGGTAAACCCTATCGGAAGGAGCCGGATCCGTGTCTGCCGCAGGTTCGACGGTTACAACGAACTGGTTGAAGGCGGCGAACAGGTTTTCGCCCGTTCCGCTAGCCATCGGGATGTTTCCGCAAGAGGTGCTGACGCCAGGGTCGGCGGCGTTATGGGCGTTGATGGCCATGTTGCCCGTCATCAAACTGTTGAGGGCTACGCCGGTCAACAGAGTCGATGATCCGCCTGATCCGCCACCAAAGGAGGTCAGCGGGTGGACCACGGCGCCGAGCACATCACAAGAACCTGCGTGGATGTGGACGAGCTCCGACCCTGTGCTGCCTGCTGAGATGTTAAGCTCGACCTGAGCCCCGGCATCTTCAACGGTGATGGTTGCTGTCCCGGATTGCCCAGAGTCGTTCTGTGCGTCCAGGTCGAAGGTTGTTGAGCTTTCAGTCATGGGGATGATGTAAGTTGTATTCACACCACCATTGGTCGCAGAGAGGACTCCGATGCTGTGTTTACGAGAGCCATCGTCGGATACAAGCCAGCCTTCATAGACCTCGTCGTCCGGAAGGGTAGCTACGTTCGGGATGGAAATAACAGCTGAGTCGCTGTTGGCACCGTGGTCCATAATGGAGACGGTCCCAAAGTTGCCTTGAGCGGACGCCAATGTGAGGGAAAGAAGTAAAGAAACGGCTCCCATTAGCAGAAGAATTGGAAAGACTCTCGACCACCTCATCGCACCTCCTTGTACTGTACCATCGATATGTGTCCGTTGATTGTTCAGGCGATTAGCAAATCTACGCAGCTTGCTTTCGCCGCTACTCGCAAGCTGGTTCCCAAGTATAAGCATTTTTCTTACGTCTGACAAGTGCTTGGAGTACCCGGAAACTATCAAAACGCAAGGCCCCGCCAAGCGACGATATCGACAACCAAGATAGGTCCAGCCGTTTCGGACAGGTGTCAGCCTTTAAAATGCGCCCACGTTACCGCTGGGTGTTGTTATGCCGTCAAGAATGAGTGGGTGTGAACACAGTGCAGTATTGACGACATAACGGCGCTTGCTCCTCCGGAAAAAGATGGTCGGGCAACGTGCGGTGTAACAGTTCAGAGTTGAGGGGAAAGTAGTAGGTCACGGCATTCCAAGAGGGGGTTGAGGCCCTTGGCGCGCCATGTCCCAAAGAGGGATGCCAGGGTCATTTTGGTGTCACTGCCCTGTTTGGAGCGAGTGCCGCCGCTAATCTTACGGCTGATCACCAGGTGCCGCAGGCTTCGTTCGGCGGCGTTGTTCTCCGACGGCGCGTCTGGGTGGGACACGAAGACGAACAGCTCCTTGATGAACCGTTCTATGCGCCGGCAGAGCTTGGACTGGGGCGCGGCTTGGTCCTTGAAGAAGGGGCTGCACAGCGCCAGCAGTTCCTTCTCCAAGGTCAACTGGCGTCGCGAGGCCAGCCGGGGGCCATCGGCAGGAACGCAAGTCCTAGCCTTGGCATATACCCGCCGCACCGCACCGGCCCACTGTGCCAAGCCGAGGTCATCAGGATACCAAGCCATGAGCTCATCCATATCCCGCAGCAGGTGTGCCCAACACCGCTGCTTCAGGCCGGGGTAGTGGTTATATGCGGCGTAGAAGTCACTCACCAGCACTCCGCTGAATGCCTCTCCCAACGCCTCGTCCACCACCCCCTTGCCACGACCGCGACGCAGGAAGTACCGCTCCGTGGGAGTGCTGAAGGTCCAAACGTAGCCGTTGACTCCATCCTCACGCCAGCCGGTCTCATCTGCATGCACCACCGGAGAGCCACGAATGCGTTCCAGGGTCTCGGCCACTGCCATCCGGGCCTGTCGTGCCACACTATGAATCGTCTCCACGATGGCGCCCACGCTCAGCTTCAACCGATGCACCGTCTGAAGGTACTGCTGGATGCTCCTTATGGGCAGCCGTCCCTCCTCCCGCAGCGTCACTATCAGGCTCGCAAGGTTGATACCAAGGTGCCGAGGCCCCACTGCCAATCCCTGCAACGCACCACGGGGCACCCGCCGTTTCCGGCATAGCCCACACATTCGAGCCATGAAGACGTGCTCGACCACCTCCGCCGGAACCAACGGAAGCTCGATGACCTCACGAGTCCGCTGTACCCATCCCCCTGCCAGGCCCGTCCCACACTCGGGGCACGACTCCAGAGCATGCACCACCTGCCGCGTGGGTTCCATTCGCTGCCGGGCAAAGCCGTGGAGACGACGCTTCCTCGATCCCTTTCTCTCCGGCTGACTCCCCTTGGCGCGCGGCTTATTGCCCGGCATCCCTGCAGACGGGCCGCCAGTACCCGGACGGGCCTCCAACTCCTTCACCCGTCGCTCCAGCTCGGCGATGATCGTCTGCTGCTTGGCAATAACCTCCAGCAGGGTCTCCCGGCTCGTGGTGCGAAGGTCCACTTCATTGTCCACCCCTCTCGTTTAACACAATCAAACGCCCCTTGCTCCGTACTCTCCACCCAGATTCCGAGCAATTCACCTCTCCAACTCTGAACAGTTACATTTTGTAGTAACAGTTCAGAGTTGAGGGGAAAGTAGTAGGTCACGGCATTCCAAGAGGGGGTTGAGGCCCTTGGCGCGCCATGTCCCAAAGAGGGATGCCAGGGTCATTTTGGTGTCGCTGCCCTGTTTGGAGCGAGTGCCGCCGCTAATCTTACGGCTGATCACCAGGTGCCGCAGGCTTCGTTCGGCGGCGTTGTTCTCCGACGGCGCGTCTGGGTGGGACACGAAGACGAACAGCTCCTTGATGAACCGTTCTATGCGCCGGCAGAGCTTGGACTGGGGCGCGGCTTGGTCCTTGAAGAAGGGGCTGCACAGCGCCAGCAGTTCCTTCTCCAAGGTCAACTGGCGTCGCGAGGCCAGCCGGGGGCCATCGGCAGGAACGCAAGTCCTGGCCTTGGCATATACCCGCCGCACCGCACTGGCCCACTGTGCCAAGCCGAGGTCATCAGGATACCAAGCCATGAGCTCATCCATATCCCGCAGCAGGTGTGCCCAACACCGCTGCTTCAGGCCGGGGTAGTGGTTATATGCGGCGTAGAAGTCACTCACCAGCACTCCGCTGAATGCCTCTCCCAACGCCTCGTCCACCACCCCCTTGCCACGACCGCGACGCAGGAAGTACCGCTCCGTGGGAGTGCTGAAGGTCCAAACGTAGCCGTTGACTCCATCCTCACGCCAGCCGGTCTCATCTGCATGCACCACCGGAGAGCCACGAATGCGTTCCAGGGTCTCGGCCACTGCCATCCGGGCCTGTCGTGCCACACTATGAATCGTCTCCACGATGGCGCCCACGCTCAGCTTCAACCGATGCACCGTCTGAAGGTACTGCTGGATGCTCCTTATGGGCAGCCGTCCCTCCTCCCGCAGCGTCACTATCAGGCTCGCAAGGTTGATACCAAGGCGCCGAGGCCCCACTGCCAATCCCTGCAACGCACCACGGGGCACCCGCCGTTTCCGGCATAGCCCACACATTCGAGCCATGAAGACGTGCTCGACCACCTCCGCCGGAACCAACGGAAGCTCGATGACCTCACGAGTCCGCTGTACCCATCCCCCTGCCAGGCCCGTCCCACACTCGGGGCACGACTCCAGAGCATGCACCACCTGCCGCGTGGGTTCCATTCGCTGCCGGGCAAAGCCGTGGAGACGACGCTTCCTCGATCCCTTTCTCTCCGGCTGACTCCCCTTGGCGCGCGGCTTATTGCCCGGCATCCCTGCAGACGGGCCGCCCAGTACCCGGACGGGCCTCCAACTCCTTCACCCGTCGCTCCAGCTCGGCGATGATCGTCTGCTGCTTGGCAATAACCTCCAGCAGGGTCTCCCGGCTCGTGGTGCGAAGGTCCACTTCATTGTCCACCCCTCTCGTTTAACACAATCAAACGCCCCTTGCTCCGTACTCTCCACCCAGATTCCGAGCAATTCACCTCTCCAACTCTGAACAGTTACCCAATTGACAAAGGTGTGACCATATGATACCGTGCCAGTCTAATTACACCCCTTGGATTGCCTGAAAACAACCCAAGGTAATGAATCCCAAGGGGTTGCGTAGTCAACCCCTTGTTTTTCACTTCCGCCAACAACCCTCCAAGAAACTTTTGTCGATTCGTATGACTCTGTCCGCTACCTCTCGAAGCTCCCGTGATGACCCCAAGGGATCAAATAGCGCGACCTCCACATGATGGCCAAAATCTTTTACCGCTTGGAGAGCATCCTTGAAATCAGCATCTCCACTGACTAAGATCGCAACGTCGTAGTTACCGCGCGTTGCATGTACCAACATATCGGTCGCCAGCTTGACATCGATACCCTTCTCGTAAGGCGCGATGTTAGGTTCATCTCGGTAGATCAATCTGCCTAGCCGTACCTCCGATAATCTACGTGGCAGAGAGCATTGAGGAATTTCTGTTGCTCCTGATAGCGGTCCGGTTCTATCGCATTGTCCACCAGCGCATTGTAGTAGTAGATTCGTTGGAGTTTTCTGCTACCAGCTAGTTGGCTTGCGAACGCCAAGAAGTCAAGGTTAGTTTTGGATGCAAGGTTCCGCAACGAATGATAGAGGTTGCTTCCGTCAATATAGACAGCTACTTTGTCATCGTTTGATATATTCATGTTTCGTCCAGTGCCAAGTAACTAATTCGCAGTGAATGTCTACGTTCCGGCCCCCGCGGGTGCGCAGGCGCCATTCTAGCATAGGTCGTACTGCCGGTCATCGGCCTTGGGATAACATGTGACCTGTAGGCTGTCGGGCTCTCCTTGACCCTGGCAGATGGCCTACCTATAATGGACTACGCCGTTTTTGCAGATGACCCAGGCTGCATCTGCCATCAATACCGAGGGCTTTAAGGGCGGACCTATGGAAACCGGAGCTACACCAGATATCTTGCAAGCATTGCATAAAGAAGCTCTGAACGAGCTTGCCGTTACCAAAGATGCTGACAGCTTGGAAGCTTGGCGGGTAGCTTTTCTCGGCCGCCGGGGCAAGCTTACTGCCATCCTACGGACCGTGGGGGGGCTGTCCCCGGAGCTGCGCCGCAGCATGGGCGCTCTGGGGAACCGGACCAAATCGCAGTTGGAAGATCAGCACACCCAACGAGAAGAGGCGATCAGGGAGCTTGAGGTCAGCAAACGGTCCAGCCAAAGAGCTATCGACGTCACCTTACCAGGCTGGCCGGTGCCCCAAGGCAGGCTCCACCCCACCACCCAGATCCTGCGGGAGATCTGCAGTGCGTTCGTGGGAATGGGATTTCAGATCGCCGAGGGACCGGAGGTTGAGTGTGATAAGTACAACTTCGAGATGCTAAATATCCCCCGGGACCACCCGGCGCGGGATATGTGGAACAGCTTGTGGATCGACCATCGTGATGCAAAGGGCAATCTGTCGATGCTTCTGCGAACCCACACATCGCCCATGCAAGCGCGGATCATGGAGCAGACCAAACCCCCGGTGCGGCTCATCGTTCCGGGCAAGTGCTACCGGTACGAAGCTACGGATGCTACCCATGAGTGGCACTTCTTTCAGGTGGAAGGCCTAGCTGTAGATGAAGGCATCACCTTCGCCAACCTGAAGGGGACCCTCTATGAGTTTGCCCGGCGTATCTTTGGCCCTGATCGCAAGGTACGGTTCAGGTGCGACTACTTCCCCTTCGTGGAGCCCGGCGTGGATATGTCCGTCGATTGCTTTGCCTGCAAGGGCGAAGGTTGCCGCATCTGTGCTGAAACCGGCTGGCTGGAGATAATGGGGGCAGGCATGGTCCACCCCAAGGTGCTGGAAGGCGTCGGCTATGATCCTGAACGATACACCGGCTTTGCTTTTGGCTTGGGCCCCGAGCGGATCGCCATGCTCAAGTACGGAATCGAAGATATTCGCCTCTTCTACTCCAACGACCTTAGATTTTTGAAGCAGTTCTGATATTTTGGGTGAAAAGGTAGTATGAAAGTACCCCTTTCATGGCTTCGTCAATACGTGGACTTCGATGTGCCAGCCAAAGACCTGGCCCACATGCTCACCATGGCTGGCATCGAGGCAGGAGAGGTTGTAACCATCGGAGGATGGACCAACTGCACCGTGGGGTCCGTCGTCCAAGTGGAACCGCTGCCCAATGCTGATCGTCTCACTTTGTGCACCGTCCACACAGGCGCCGAGGAGGTCCGGGTGGTGTGCGGTGCGCCCAATGTGGCGGCAGGGCAGCGGATTGCCTATGCCAAGGTGGGTGCAAGGTTGTTCAACGCCCACAGCGGCAAGATGGAAACCCTTAAGGCTGCCCGCATCCGGGGTGTTGTCTCAGAAGGGATGATCTGCTCGGAGCTGGAGCTCGGGCTCAGCGATGAGCATACAGGCATCTTGGTCCTGTCGGAGGATGCTCCCGTCGGGATGCCTCTCACCGACTACATGGGCGATGAGGTGTTGGTACTGGAGCTAACTCCCAACCGGTTTGATTGTATGTCCATCTTGGGGGTAGCCCACGAGGTGGCAGCGCTTACCGGCGGCAAGGTGCGGGAGCCGGACCTGACCTATCCCGAAGATGGCGGCCCCATTGAGGAGCAAGCATCAGTGGAGGTGGCAGACGCCGACCTTTGCCACAGGTATACGGCCTCCTTGATACGAGGAATCACCATCGGCCCATCTCCCAAGTGGCTGCAGGAGCAGCTAAGCAGGGCTGGGATGCGTTCCATAAACAATGTGGTGGACGTTACCAACTATGTGATGCTGGAGTACAACCAACCCCTACATGCTTTCGACTTCAACCAAGTCAGCGATGGCAAGATCATCGTCCGGCGCGCCAGGGCAGGGGAGGCGCTGGTCTCCCTTGATGGGACAGACCGGAAGCTGTCATTGGACATGCTGGTAATCGCCGATGGTCGTGGACCTGTGGGCTTGGCTGGGGTCATGGGCGGCGCCAACAGCGAGATGACCGATACAACCACCGATGTTCTCTTGGAGTCGGCCACCTTCAACGCAGCCAACAACAGGCGGACCAGCCAGGCTTTGGGGATGCCCACAGAAGCATCGGTCCGGTTCGAAAAAGGGCTTCGACCTGAGCTGGCTCCCTTGGGACTCGCCCGGGCCACACAGCTGATACATCAGATCGCTGGCGGAACCGTCGCAAAGGGCATCTTGGACATTTACCCGGGGGAAGCTCCAGAACCCAGCAAGGTAACGCTCACAATGAAACGCTTGGAAAAGGTGCTTGGCGTCAGGTTCCCGATGGAGCAGGTGGTGCGTGTGCTGGGTTCCTTGGGGTTCGATGTTGAGGTGCAAGGTCAAGATTCCTTGGTCGCCAAGGCGCCCTACTGGAGAGGGGATATAAGCATAGCAGATGATCTGATAGAAGAGGTGGCCCGCATCGCGGGCTACGAGGATATACCCACCACCACGATATCTTCACCCATCCCTGCTTATTTCCCCCGCCCTTTGCAAGAACTGAGGGAGCGGATCAAAGATAAACTGGTTGCGTGCGGGATGCAGGAGATCATCACCTACTCCTTGACGAACCTTGACGATCTGTCCAGAGCAAAAGCTCTGGAGAATGGCATACAACCCCTGAAGATAGCCAATCCTCTGAGCTCCCAGCAAGAGCATCTCAGGACCACCCTTCGAAGCAACCTATTGAGCACGTTGGCAACCAACCTATCCCATGAAACGGGTCCTGTAGCCATCTTCGAGTCGGGCCATGTGTACCTGCCAAGAGACATGGACCTTCCAACGGAAAAGGAGATGGTGGTTGGAGCATTTTCAGGTCCTCGGTGGGAAACCCACTGGTTGGCGAAGGATGAACAGCTGGGATTCTTGGATGCAAAGGGTGTTCTGGAACGACTGCTGGAGGGATTGGGGTCAGCAGCCAGCTTTCATACCTCCGAGGATGTTCTGCTAACGCCTGGGACCTGTGCGGAGGTCGTGGTGGGTACAACAGCGGTTGGTGTGCTGGGAGAAGTGCACCCCAGTATCGCCGGTTCCTTCAACATAGAAGGCAGCATCGTAGCATTCTTCGAGTTGGATGTTGAAGCCCTTCTGGGAGCGGCGCCGGTGGATCGAAGAGCCTATAAGTCCATTCCCCGGTTTCCTGCTGCTGTCCGTGACCTGTCCATAGTCTTGGAACGAAGCATCCTTTCCTCCCAAGTCCAAGAGATCATAGAAAAACAGCGGTTGGTGGATAAGGTCCAGCTTTTCGATGTCTACGAGGGGCAGAACATTCCGGTGGGGAAGCACTCTCTTGCTTACCACATATATCTTCAAGCTCCCGACCGTACCCTCACAGCCAACGAGGTCCAAAAAGCTTTAGATGCGATCCTGAATTCCCTGAAACATCAGGTGGGAGCTGAACTCCGGGCTTAGGTTCCCGGAGCAAGCTTCCACGGATCGTAACTGGTCAGTCTCCATAAGTAAAAGCTTGAGGTCCTCCCCAGAATGGCCATAAGGGGCGCGGTTACCTCCATTTCTCACCAAGCATGAACGGTTGCCACGGGTCAACCCGGTGTACTATCAGACGCAAAACTGATACAGTAGAAGCCGAGCCACCGGTAGCTGGGCGCACCCCAATGGAAAAGGTATAGATGACGATTTCCAAGAACCGCGGACCATCGCCTGAGCATATCCATCGACATGAAGATATGCTCAGCGTCGAAGAAGCTTATGACCGCATCATTGCTTTCTTCGAACCTTTGGAAGCAACCGACACACCCGTCCTTCAAGCGCTGGGGCAGGTCTTGGCTCAAGATGTGAAATCCCCCTTCCCTCTACCGCCGCTGGATAATTCAGCGATGGATGGCTACGCAGTGCGGCATGAAGATATCTTGGGTGCGCAGCCGGAGGATGGAAAAGAGCTGCGGGTGATCGCTCACTTGGCGGCTGGCCAGGTCCCCAATCAGGAGGTTGGTCCGGGGACCACAATCCGAATCATGACAGGAGCTCCCATACCCGCGGGCGCCGATACCATCATCCCCTTTGAAGAAACGGATGAGATGGACCGCAAAAGCTCAGCCCGGGACTTGCACCAGATAAGGATTATGGCTGAGCTCCCCAAGTGGTCTCATAGCCGGCCCGCCGGAGAAGATATTGCAAAAGGTGAGGTGGTCCTCACTACCGGCGCCACGATACGACCATCGGAAGCGGGTGTCCTGGCATCCTTGGGTCTGGAAACGGCTAGGGTAATTCGTCGTCCTGAGGTGGCGATCATCGCTACCGGGGATGAACTGCTGAATTTGGGAGACCCCAGAGAACCCGGCAAAATCTACGACAGCAACAGCTTCACCACAGCGGCATCTGTCCTGGAATGTGGTGGGGTTCCCAGGTTGCTGGGGATCGCCCGGGACAACCTAGAAGATATGAACCGCAAGCTGGATGAGGGACTGGATGCTGATCTTCTGATCACCTCCGCGGGAGTCTCCAAGGGCGACTATGATATCGTAAAAGATGTGCTGATGGAACGGGGTGAAATAAACTTCTGGTCTGTACGTATGCGGCCCGCCAAGCCGCTGGCTTTTGGAAGGATCCGGGGGAGCAACGGGAGATTGGTGCCCCATCTGGGCCTTCCTGGAAACCCTGTCAGCGCTATGATAGCCTTCGAAGAGTTCGCCCGGCCCGCGATCATGCGGATGCTCGGCAAGACCAAGGTGAACAGGCCCAGCATCCAAGCTATCCTGGAAGGAGATGTCCGCAATTTTGATGGACGGCGGGTTTTTGCCAGGGTTATCGTAACTCGCCGGGAAGGCGCCTATTACGCAAACCCGACCGGGCCTCAAGGTTCCAATATCCTCACGTCTATGTCTCGGGCTAATGGTCTGGCCATATGCCCTGAGGATGTTGAGGTGATGAAAGCCGGAGAGACCGTTAGGGTAAAGATGCTGGACTGGAATGAAGAGGTGCAAGTTTGACAACCGCGGACGGACTTAGAAACCAAGCCCCTGCTGCTTCCGAGGGAGGAAGCGCATCTTATGTCGTGGACCCTGCCCGAAGCCAAGAACTGCGACGGTCCCTGAGATCAATGCTGATGAGCCGCCGCTGCCCAGATTGTCACCGGCGCCTCGGAGATAGATGGGCGGAAATTCCCGAAGAAACCCAAGCTAAAGAGATCGCCAAATGTTGCGCGACCAAGGACGGTTACATCCACCCCAATATGCCCATGCAAGAGATCATCTTTCGAGAGATATTGGCCGGGGGAAACCAACCTGTGAGCCTTGAACAGCTGCACTTCTTGGTCACCGACAAGTGGCACTCCCAGACAAACCCACGAAACATCAGCTCACCCTCCTTGAGAAAGGTGCTGGATAATGATCTGTATTATGGGCTGGTGGATGTTGCAAGAGTGGATGGCTAGAGGCGATGGCAACATTATGGGCTAAAACCGTCAGCTTTGAGTCGGTGCAAGTAGGGGATGATCTGCCGATTTTGGTGAAGCACGAAAACCAGATGACCATCGATAATTACGCCAAGCTTGCATCATCAGCTCCAAAACCCGGCTGGAGCAACCTGCATACCGATAAAGAATTTGCCAGCAAGGGCATATTCGGCGGCACGGTAAACATGGGGGTTGCGACGGTAGCATATGCCGCAGAGCTGCTGGAGAAAGCATTTTCCATCCGGGATATTACCGGAGAGGGCAGCAGCATCGAGATGCGGGCCACCGAACCTTTCCGCGACGGCGATACGGTCACGTTCACTGGGCAGGTTACCGCGAAACGTTCGCAGGATGGCCGGAACTTGGTAGACTGCGAGATAACCGGAGTAAACCAGCGGGAGCATGTGATCTGCCGCACCAACGCCACCATAGCTATATCGTCCTAAGTGGCGCTGGGTCTTCCCAGGTTCAAACAACAGGCTCGGATGATCGTGCAGAACACCCCCTGTACTGGACCCAACCTTGGGCTTCTGGACCAGCCTATAAAACAGCCGGTGGAGACTTACCCGAATTTTTGCGTGATGTATTCCTGCGCCTCGCTAATAGACAGTTCGGCAGTGGAGGGACCTGTCCGAATATAGAAGTGTCGCACTCCTCCCCTATCTGTCACATAGACGGGGCTGCGGTGTTTTTCGCAGCGGACGACCAACACTCGACCAGCTTCGTGGTCATTGAAGTTGGCGTGCATTAAAGCCCAAGCACCCGGCCCCATACTTCTGTTTACAACATTGTTGAGATGAAGGGTCATCTGGTCATCATCGGGAAACCCGTCATCCTCTAGACCTAGCGGCGTGCCATCTTCTGAAACTCCCACGAACAGTGTGCCGCCATTGGCGTTGAGGAACCCGGCCAACGTTTTGAGTATGGATAGCTCTATCCGGCCGTCCTGCTGTCCTGTGTGCAAATTCACCCGAAGCGTTGACTTGAACTCCACAGCATAAGATTCGCCCCCGTTCATCAGCGCAACAAGGTCGATTTCATAGGGTTTATCGATAACCCTCGCATCAGAAATGAGCGTCCCGTAACCTTCTCGGATTATCTGCGCCATCAGCCCACGGCGCTCCTCCAAAAATGCCTTATAGTCCAGATGTTCCCAGTCGGCGGGCAGCGCGTGAACTCTATACATTTTCTGTACATCAGTTTCACTGAACCTCGACTTCATTGGAGGCAAGTACTCCGAAGGGGCGACATCTGATATCGCCACGTTATCCAGCCACTCGACGTAAGCATAGTTGGCGATCTGATTCTGGTCCCTCGTCTGCGATATGCCAAGCCGTTCCAGATAACCTCGGGGAAACAGGTGATGCCTCTCGATTGGTTTTCGCGGCGGAGACACCGAGGGGTCCATCATGTATCCTATCTTAAATTCGGAAAACAGCGCCGGCGCATCCAGCAGGATTAGTGCGGCCTCGTATGCGAACAGTGATGGGCTGCGGGCCGATGACGTAGCCAACTCGTTTGGAAGAGCCACCTCCCAAAAATCGGTCGTCAGCACAACATTGCACGTTTGGCGAAGCTTAATGGTGAACTCACCGACGTTCGTAACATCGCTGAGCATCGCCAAGTCAGACTCCATGCCGGACTCTGACCCCCGTGTATATCTGCCCGTGAGTGTAGACATGAAAAGCCATTGTGCGATGACTGAACGTAACTCATGTTCATCTATATGAAACTCAGTTCTGCCGATCAAGTAGAGAATATAGGAGTACAACAGAGCATTTTGGGAACTAATCATCCTTTTAGTTCTATATCCGGCCCGTTTGAGGCACTGCATGAAATCGTGCCAATACTGCAAGTTGAGTACTTTTGATTGGGCTTCTTTCAGCTTCTCAAATTGCTGACCCCTTCTATCCACACTGAACTCTTTGGTTGCTAAGTCCTTGCCCCTCAGTATGGAGTAGACGTGTTCAAGCTCTGCTCGCTTGAATGCAAGGCCCACATCAACACGCAAGAGTTGGTCGGGAGATGGTTCAATGAAATGGTTGTAGGAAGATGAAGCTCCCGTGGTTGGCGTTAGGGAGTCTCTGCAAAAATCCTGCAGATGAGTTCGCCCTTCGTCCCAAAAAACCGACATCAGAGTCAGGATGAAGTCGGCTTGGTTCAGCGTCTTGCCTTGGCTGTTTATGCGGACGAACACATCAGCAACATTTTCCTCAGAGATGTCGTGTGCCAGTTGTAGTGCAGTAAATGGGAAATTCGACAGCCCTTGGAGTTTTACTATGGAGCCTCTGATTGACTTGACTTCATCCTCCGAGATCTCTCTCGCGGACCTCAGCCCTTGGAGGTAATCATCTGCGATGTGGAACAAGTCAGTATCATCGCTCCATAACCTCGATATGTCGGGGATGAAAGATGGATCACGATCGGTCGCCGCACTGGCCACTTCGAAGACATTTTCCAGCGGGTTGAATGCTATGCGGATACGTTCGCTTCGAAAGTTGCTGCGGACGACCGCTTCACCTTGGATCACAGCGTAGAGTGAAGTCAGTCGCTGCTGTCCGTCGACGATGACCATATCTGGATGAAGCTGTTTAGACTCCGAACCGATGCCATAACGGCCAGCCTCACTCCCGTTCTCCCAAAACAACAGGTACCCTGTTGGGTACCCTTTGTACATCGAGTCGAACAGGCCGCGAACTTTTACGTTCGGTCAAACGAATGGGCGTTGGACATCAGGCAGACTGATTTTTCCGAGCGCAATATTTTGGATCAGTCCACCAAGAGTCCAGTTTACCTGCTTGAATATGGTTTCATTCATCTCATTTCCTCCATGCGGGCAGGAGGCGGTCAGCCCTCCTCTTCATAATCTAGCAGAGGTCTTCCGACCATTTTGGCTCCGCACCCGGTACGGACTCAGAGCCAGACGTCGGTGAACCTGTCCAAGCTTTTCTTGGCATTAGGAGAGCACCCTTTAATTCAATGGATGAACATCCAAGCACATTCTTGAAACAGGTGGGCAGCTAGTTTCGAGACAGTAGCATCTGAAACTCCAAGGTTTGGAGCTCGCGGCCGGTCCGGATGGAGGCTACAACATATTCGATAGCCATCCGGGCGAAACCTGAGTACTCCAGTACATTGGAACCTAAAGTAACGACGGGAACTTCAGGCCGCAGCTCTACCCTGAGCTTTTCTTGGTCCTCGGTGTCGAGCTCAAGCTGAATCTCCGTACCGGCCAGCCGTTCCAGTTTAGCTTTGATTCGATCTAAGAATTCCTGATCATCCATGGTGTATTTGGTATCTAGGGCACACGGCAGATAAGGCTCCCAGGCTCGTAATCTGCCTAGCCTCCATAGAACCAGCCGGTCCCCCACATCTCCAGTGGCTTGTCTTCCCGCCGGTTACCAACCTCGACCACCTCGCCGACAAACACCGAGTGGTCCCCTTGCTCCAAAGCCCCCGTCACATTGCACTCGAAGTAGCTGTACACCTCATCCAGCACAGCACCGCCGGTAGTTCCCGGTGTGAAAGCATGGCCGTTGACCATATTTCCTTCCACGGCTGAAGGTCGGAAGAAATCTTCAGCTAGCTGCTTTTGGTCAGCAGAAAGGACGTTCACCACGAAGCTGTTGGACTTCTTCACCATTTCGTGCAGACCGCTATCTTTCTTGACCCCCATCATCACCAAGGGAGGCCCGAAGGAGGCTTGAGAAAGCCAGTTGACCGTTCCGGCCGATAACTGACCATCCGCTGAAGAGCTGGCTACATATAGACCATAGGTGATTTGCCGGAGCACTTTCTTTTTTACATCGGCGTCCAACGTCGACCTCCTACCATGTCAGTTTTGGATTTTAGCGGTATTTTATCATGTTCAAGCTGCCAGCGTGTCATAGGCGCCGCTTCAGCAGCCCAAATTAACAGTACCTGCGAAGGACCTCAGCCATCTCCAGAGGCTTTTCGATCATCCCTTCGTGGCATGTGTCCAAGCTATCGGCAATGGTGGCCCCTGGTATGCTGGTTGCTATCCTTTGTTGCAACCCCTTCGACACCACATTATCCCGAGCTAGCGGAACGTAAGTTATCGGACACTTTTGGCTGAGATCAGGAGTATGCATCTTCGATCGGAACATATTCAGCGGCAACGGGTTGAACCGCCCCAGCATCGGCACCATCTGAAATGGGTCCATGCCGTTGCAGTAGAAAAGGCTCAATGCTGCTCTGGGTAGTTTGACCTTACCCCTGCCGGCTGAGTTAAGCCCCATAAGCATCAACGTTAGCTTCAGCTTGCGGTCTATCACGCTGGCTGCCGATTTCCCAAGCCCCGGCACCACACCGGCAAACAAGACGATCTGTTTGGGTGGCTCTTCAAGGTCGTCGGCAGCCTGCAGCAGCAACGGGGCAGAAAGGCCATGACCGACCATAACCACATCACGCAGATTTTGTTGGCGGACCTCCGATGTGATCGAAGAAACGTAATCTGAAAAGGATGAACGTTTCCGGTCAACCCCTAGCCCGTTGTGATGTTCCGGCAATTCCATGATATGGACCTTGCCAACAGTAGACGTTTCGTACAGCTTGGGGGGATGGGATACCGGGGCCGTCAGGTGGCCCCAAACAGGCCCCCAGAACCAGGAGCTGTGCCCGATATCATGGACTAGCAACATGTCGGTCAAGGCGCTACCCAGCTTCCTTTGAGGTCAGGAACGTCACCGGTTCATGGTAACTATAAGGGCTGGCAAAAAGCAGGTCAACCAACGGCGCAGCCATCCTTGGGATGCAACTTCCGTAGCAGGTTGCCGGCTCAACTGGCGTTAAGGGAAATGATTACCACCGCGGCGGTAATGGCCAATATGCCGCCCAACTGAGTGGGTACAGTTCCCCTGCTTACCCATGACCCAAAGACGATTGGCGATATTCCGGCCAGCACCAAGGAATAGATGAAGACCAATACGGGCTGAACCGCACTTATGGCTGCTACGGTAGATATGTCGGGCCCCAGAGAAACTGCTGCGAACCTTGTGAGCAACACCAACGTTATGATCACCTCGGCAAGGGCGATCAATCGAATAAAACTGGCATCCTTGACCAAATTTACCGCCGCCCGACGGACCCGGCCATTGGCTATTCCCACAAACATCACCGGGGCAAAGCCCAGGCGGTAAGATGCGAACACCTGCCAAAAACTGCCATCTTCCAGGTAGTGCTTGCTCAGAACAAAGGAGAAAGCCCACGCTATGGCAGCGCCAAATGCCAGCAGGAGCACTGCGGGGTGCCCAAATCGGTTTTGAGAGCTTGTTCCTTCCCATGAAACCAGTACCGAACCGCCCACAGCCAAGAAAATGGCTGCGATCACGACACCGGAGAGATGCTCATCCAGAAACACAGCAGCCATGGGAGCCACCAGCAGGGGATACAAGAACCATATGGGTACAACACGAGATACTTGCCCATATCTGAGAGCGGCAAGATACAACATCAACCCAGCAGCAGAAACGGCGCCGATGGCAGCCCCGCCAAATAACGAAGCTGGGGATATTCCCTGAACGGCGGCGACGATCCCAAAGCTGATCAACCCAAGAGTCAGTTCGAAGATGCCGATCCAAGCCGAATAAGCGTAGACGTTACGCGAATGACGGTCGATGATGAGCTTGTCCAAGATGTTGACCGTGCCGGTAAGGGCCGGAAAGAGAAGGGCTAGGGGAAGCCAGATGATCGGGGGGACCTAGCGGCGAACGATCTTGTTGGTGAGGACTCCCAGGTTCTGTATTTCGATGTCTATCGTATCCCCGGGCTGGAGCCACCGGTCAAGCTCAAGGCCGCAACCCCGGTTCGCAGTACCGGAACCCAAGATGTCGGTTGGGTATATGGTTTCTTCCATGGAAACATGCTCGACCATCCGTTCCCAAGAATGGAACATCTCTCGACAGTTGCCTTGAGACCAAAGCTCGCCATTGACACGGGCGTACATCTCCAAGCTATGGAAATCGCCGACCTCATCCATGGTAACGATCCACGGGCCAATGGAAGTGGCGAAATCCTTGCCTTTGGCAGGGCCGAGTCGGACGCTCATCTCATCCATCTGGATATCTCTTGCACTGAAGTCATTCATACAACAGAAGCCGTAGATGTGTTCCAGAGCATCGCCTTGGGAGATGTTCTTTCCTGCTTTGCCCACAACCAGCGCCATTTCCAACTCATAATCGAGCTTTTCAGTGTATGAAGGCCATTCCAAAACTTGGCCATGTCCTATCATGGCCGCTGCATTCCCTTTGTAATAGATGGGCATCTTGTACCAAGCTTCCGGCGGTTCAATCCCCATGGCATCGTAGGCACGACGGAAATGGCGTTCGAACAGGATGAAATCTCGCAGGGAGTTCGGATGAACTAAGGGCGGCAAAAGCTCAACATCGGACATATCAAAGACCAACGATTCTCCCCGAGAACCCTTTGAAGCCCCGTCAGAGCGCTGATCAAGAACATAGTCGACGGCACGCCCAGCTTCCGCAAGGCTGTAATCGCCGCCTTCGATGAAGGATTTCATATCGGGCGGCGCCACTGCTGCCCCCAAAGAATAGGCATTGGGCCTGCCTTCATGTTCCAAGAGAGCTGCGTAAGCGGAGGTTAGATCGATCAAGGTGTTGGAGCCTTGAACTGCTCCGATTCGCATGAACCGGCCCACCGGGGTTTGGACCTCGAAAGAAGCCAGTTTCACCTGCCGAACCTCCTGATAGATTGGCGCACGTTGCTTATCTGTGGTGTCAACATACCCGCTAGTCGGCTGCTTGGGATGACGGTGTTCGTACATTGGCCAGCCAGTCGATCACCGCCCTAGCTGATTCTTCTCGTTTATTCACCAAGGAGTGGGCGCCATCTTCGATCAGCACACAATCAGCTTGCGGGCTGTTGATGGCTGCCTTCGCCAGGTCGGCGCATATGTCCAGCAGCCGGGTATGGGTTTCCAAAGTACCGCCCAGCGCCAGCATGGGAATTTTTATCTGCGGGGCCAGATCAACCAGGTTGTATCGTTCATCGGGGCCGTGCTTATCCAGGTAAGCTGATGCTCCGAACATATGCGGTATGGGGAAATCAACCCTGAACACCTGGTCCCCCTTGCCTTCAGCTTCCAAGGAACGGCAAAGCTCGATGATCCCTCTGAACTCATCTTGGTCCGGCGATTCCATGTAATACCTGTATGACAAACGCACCGGGGAGATGGGCACAACCACCTGGACTCTTTCGTCCCCTGCTGTGGCTGCATAATAAGCTACCTTTACTGCCCCCATGCTGTGTCCCAGAATGCCAATGCGGCGGTATCCTTGGGCCCACAGGCAGTCGATGCCCGCTTTTAGGTCAATGTTACAGTCATCCAGTATCTCATATGCATTGCCGTAGTACCTACCGTTTTCAGGGTCGCGCCATATGATGTCATGACCGCGGGTATTGAAGGACAAGCAGGGGAAGCCAGCCCCGCTGAGGTCCTCTGCCGTGGCAGCGCCGTGGGGTGCGTAGAAGTTGGTGCCCGATCCATGAACCAGCAACATAGCATCTACCGGGCTTTGTTCAGGAGGTTCTGCCCTGGGAGGATAAAGGGCTCCGACGGCGCCTATGCCATCCTCGGTGTCGATTCTGATAAGGTCTACGATCATCTTGCCACCTCTCGATCATCCAGTAGGTGAATGAAGCGCCGCTGCTATGAAGGCAGCAATGCCGTACCCTGACCCACTGCTGTAAGGTCTCCGTTCTGGTTTTCACACATGACCTTCACCACAACCTGCTTGCCCTCAGCTTCGGCAATAACCTCGACCACCTCACCTTTGATCGAGATGAGGTCCCCTTCTTTTACCGGCCTGAGGAACTTGAGGTTTAGCTTGCCGGTCTTGTTGAAGACAGAAGGGCCCAGAAACCTGCGGAGAGCTTCAGAAGCATAGACGATGGACATCCGCCCAGATGCAATGGGTTTGGATGTGCCGAACCGTTGGGCAGCTATCTGAGGATTATTGTGGACATTGTTACGTTCGGTGATCCCACAAGCTTCGAACAGGTTGATCTTTTCTTGTGTTATTTGGTGGGTGATGGATGGCATCGCTGCACCCGCTACGATCTCGTTCATTGCGACCATTTCTTTCCCAGCTCATCGGGTTTCTTCAGTTGATAGGTCCGTATCTTTTCCAAGAGCATCCCATCTTCATCGACGGCGGTAGCTTCCAACACAATGTAGGGCAGGTCTTTGCGGAGATATTTGTCAGCCACGCGCCCGGTGACCTTGATAACCTTACCTGGAATGGGGGCAGCATGGAACTCCACCTCGTTGGCGGCGTTGATGGTGCCGGTTTGATCGTTGTACGCCAGCTCGAAGGCTGTAGCATCATGTTTAACCGCCAAGGTGGCAAAGGATGCATCAGGATCATCCACCGATTCTCGGAACATATCCAGCATCTCTTGGGTAAAAAGGTACTCATACGAACCCAAGGTTTCGCCAACCTGTATTTCCTCGTAGGAATAAAGCTTCCGGGTTTCTTCAGCCATGGATGTTCTTGGCTCCGAACAGAAGGTGGGATGGGGACGAATTACCTTGTAACACACCAGCTAACAGTAGTCAATCAAGGGTTGGCGTAGCAACTGTTGAGGCCTGCTGGGAAACGCACGTCATTGCCCTCCCCCCATCGTCATCCCGACGCGCTCCCCCCTCCCATCGTCATCCTGACGCGCGCCCCCCTGTCATTCTGAGGCGCGCACGCCGAAGAATCTAAGATGTTGGCTCACCCGAAGGACCGTCGTAGTAACGGGCAGACCATCAGAGAGAGATTTTAGATTCCTCACTCCGTTCGGAATGACATTGGGGGGTTCGGAATGACAATATATTAACGTCATTCCGAATCCTCCCTAATTCTGAGGAGCACCCTCCCCCATTGTCATCCTGAGACGCCTCCCCCATTGTCACCCTGAGGAGCACCTTCCCTCATTGTCATCCTGAGGCGCACCTTCCTCCCCCTGCCATTCTGAGGAGACCACTCCCCCATTGTCATCCTGAGGAGCACCTTCCTCCCCCTGTCATTCTGAGGCGCGCACGCCGAAGAATCTAAGGTGCTGGCTCACACGCTGGGTTGCGTAGTAACGGGCAGGCCATCGGAGGGGCATCTTAGATTCCTCACTCCGTTCGGAATGACATTGGGGGGTTCGGAATGACAGTATGCTAATGTCGTCCTGAGGAGAGCCCTTCCTCCCTGTCATTCTGAGGAGTGCCATTCCTCTCTGTCATACTGAGGAGTGCCTTCCCCCTGTCATTCTGAGGCGCGCACGCCGAAGAATCTAAGATGCCGCCTCACCTGAAGGACCGTCGCAGTAATGAACCAGCCATCAAAGGAAGATCTTAGATTCCTCACTTCGTTCGGAATGACATTGGAGGGTTCGGAATGACAATATATTAACGTCATTCCGAATCCTCCCCAATCCTGAGGAGATCCCTCCCCCGTTGTCATCCTGAGGAGCCCCCTCCCCCACTGCCATACTGAGGAGACCCCCTCCTCTGTTCTCATCCTGAGGAGCACCTTCCTCCCCCTGTCATACTGAGGAGCCCCCTCCCCCACTGTCATACTGAGGAGACCCCCTCCCCTGTTGTCATCCTGAGGCGCGCCTTCCTCTCCCTGTCATTCTGAGGCGCACACGCCGAAGAATCTAAGATGTTGGCTCACACGAAGGACCGTCGTAGTAATGAACCAGCCATCAAAGAAATATCTTAGATTCCTCACTCCGTTCGGAATGACATTGGGGGGTTCGGAATGACAATACATTAATGTCATTCCGAATCCTCCCCAATCCTGAGGAGCACCCCCTCCCCCCTGTCATTCTGAGGCGCGCACGCCGAAGAATCTAAGATGCTGGCTCACACGAAGGACCGTCGTAGTAATGAACCAGCCATCAAAGAAATATCTTAGATTCCTCACTTCGTTCGGAATGACATACCGGGGGTTAGGGGTGACGTTTGGGGGATTAGGGGTGATATACCGGGGGTTAGGGGTGACTTTGGGGGGTTAGGGGTGATATACCGCGGGTTCCGGGTCACGTTTGGGGGGTTAGGGGCGACATACCGGGGGATCGGGGTGACATACCGGGGGTTCGGGGCGACGATCTTAGGAGGCCTCCGAATTCCGCTAATGGAGTCTGAACGGTTACCAGCTTCGCATTGACCACCGCCGGTCATATATAATGGCTCTATGCTCAAAGCTGCCCCGGTCTTCATATGCAATGGTATAATGGCTCCATGCTCAAAGCTGCCCCGGTCTTCATATGCAATGGTATAATGGCTCCATGCTCAAAGCTGCCCCGGTCTTCATACTGTTTGTACTCAGCGCTATGTCGCTTTCCTTGGCGCCGGCAACGGTCTTGCCCCAAGATGGCGAGGTCGTCGGCCTATATCGCAATGCGACCGAGGGTTTCTCGGTGACGTTGCCCAACGGATGGGTGGGCGAAGAGCAGGATAGCGCCCAGCCGTTGTTGTCCATCGAAGGGACAGATCCGGACTTTCCGGCGTTCGCCGAGGTATGGATATTCCCCCGTTTGGACGATGATGCAGCCCAAGCATGGATTGACGCTCAGATCGCATACTACGGTCCAGATGACACCATCAGCAGCAACGCCCGCTCCTTTCAAGGAGCCGACTCCGCCCATCAGGTCTTGATCAGCGCGCTCTCGGAGGATGGCGTCATCGTCTACGAGCTGTGGACAGCCATCGCGCGCGGGTCGCAGATGTTCCTGCTTCGTGTTCAGACCGCTGAGTGGTGGTCAACGGTTGAACCTCAAGCCAAGGCATTCGCGGACAGCTTTACCCTTGAAACAGCCAAATCCTCCCCCGCTTCCGGCGAAGGTTCGTTGTTCCAGTACTGGGGGGAGATCGTCAGCATAGATCCTGCGCTTGTTCGCACCAGCCCAGCGGACATCGTTGGGGCGATCTTCAGCGGGCTAGTGAAGCTGGACACCGATCTGCAAGTCGTCCCGGACATTGCGGAGACTTGGGATATTTCATCCGACCGGACCATCTTCACCTTCACATTGCGAGAAAATGCCCGGTTCCATGATGGCCGTCCCGTCACAGCACAAGATTTCAAGTACTCATGGGAGCGGGCATTGGACCCGGCAACCGAATCGCACACCGCAGACACCTATTTGGGCGATATCGTGGGCGCTGACGCGATGACGGAAGGCCGGGCAACACACCTTGCCGGCGTTGAAGCGCTGGATGCACGGACCTTGGAAGTCACCATCAAGGCGCCGTTTCCGTACTTTTTGTCCAAGCTCACCTATCCCACCGCCTATGTGGTGGACCGCGCGAACGTGGAGAGCAGCGAATCTTGGACGGACGCACCCAATGGCACCGGCCCCTTCAAGCTGGAGATATGGGAGAAAGATGAACTGTTGGTCCTGGGACGCAACGACGACTGGTACGGCGGCACCCCCGGCCTCGCTAATGCTGTCTATCAGATCTTCGCTGGGCATCCCATGCAGATGTACGAGAACGGCGAGATCGACATGGTAGGGCTCGGCATCCATAACATAGATCGTGCCCGAGACCCGGCCAACATCCTGAATGACCATCTGCGTGAGGGGACGCTCTTCTGCACAACCTATCTGGGTTTCAATGTAACCCAGCCGCCCTTCGACGACCCGAAGGTGCGGCAAGCCCTCGCACTGGCGATGGAGATAGACAAGGAGATCAGGGTCAGCCGGCGCGGACTAGCCGTGCGGGCAGCAGGTTTCGTGCCGCCGGGTATGGCTGGACACAATGCGGAGCTCCAGCCCTTTGCTTTCGACCCCGATGCTGCTAGAAGACTGCTCAAGGAGTCGCGCTATGACGAGGCCGAAAACCTCCCGCCAATCACATCGTTCGCCCGGAACTCCACCATTCACTGGGCATGGCACGAGCACTTGGGCCTTGAGGTGGAAGCTGTATCGGTCTTTGAGTTCGGCGACTGGCTGAAGAGGCAGGACAATCAAGAGTTCGGCGTTTTCACCATCGGCTGGTGCGCCGACTACCCGGACCCGCAGAACTTTCTTGAGGTCCTGTTCCACAGCGACAGCACTGAGAACCGTTTCGCCTACAACAACGAAGCGGTGGACTCCCTGCTGGACTCCGCAGCCATAGAGCCGGATGCTGCCCGCCGGATCAGCTTATACCAGCAGGCAGAGCAGTTGATCTTGGCTGATTGGGTGGCTGTCCCGCTCCGGCACAGCCGAGAGTACCTGTTGGTGCAACCTTACGTGAAAGGATTCGAGGTCACCGCCATCGGCGTTCCACAACTCCAAAATATATCCATCGAGCGCCGGCCATGATCCGCAATTCTCTGCCTGCCATTCTGTCTGCGGTCATCATGATGGCGCTCGCGTCATGCGGCTCTGCCGACGAGCGGCAGCCACCAACCCTCACTCCGATGACGGCAGCCTTCGACTTGACTGTAAGCGAAGCTACCCTCCAGCTGCCGGACTCCATATTTTTCCAGCTAGAGGGACGCGCTGAACGACCCATTCAGCTGGTCGACCTGGAGTTCGGGAGCGATCATGTGTTCTCATGCGCATCCTCTTCCTACAACAGCGCACGTACCGACTTCGAGTCGGGGCACGATGTGACCGTTGGTTGGGAGTGGGATATGCGCCGCACCGGTTCCATTCCCCCAGGAACCGTTGTCTGGTGGCGCTGGCGGCTCGTGGATGATCTGGGCCAAGAACTGCGCACACTCCGTCAGGAGGTCGTCTACAGTGACGACCGCTTCGACTGGCAGACCTACACATCGGACAACATCACCTTCCACTGGTACGCCGGGGACGGCAACTTTGTTCAGACCCTCGCCCAAGGAGTCCAAGATGGCTTGGACAACCTCCAGCTTGGGAAAGAGCTGGTGGCGCCGGTCAAAGCATTCATCTACGAAAGTCCGGCGGATGTGCAAGGTGCGGTCCTCTTTGCTCAGGAATGGACCGGCGGGCTCGCTTTCGGGTCTCACAACATCCTGCTCATCGCCGTCTCCCCCGATTATGTCAGGGATGAATTGCCGGGGGTCATCCATGAGCTGGCTCATCTGCTGGTGAATGAGGTGACCTTCAACTGCTTCGGCGACCTGCCGACATGGCTTGACGAGGGCTTGGCAGTCTACGCCGAAGGGGGCTTGCATGAATTTCAACGCCAAGCCCTTGACCAAGCAATCGCCGACGACGACCTCATCAGCCTGCGAAGCCTCAACAGCAGCTTCCCGGTTGAGCACTCTGGCGCAACCCTCTCCTACAGCTTGAGCTGGAGCCTTGTCGACTACCTCATCACCGAGCACAAGTGGTCCAATATGCAAGATCTGCTAAGCGTGTTCTCCGAGGGTGCAACCTACGAAGAAGCCATCAAGCAGATTTACGGCATGGATTTAGACAGCTTGGAATCTGCTTGGCACCAGTCGTTGGGCTTGGGCTAGCCCATAGCGGATGATCCGTTGACACAGAAGCAGGCCAGACCTCTGACGGCCGGCTGCTTGGGGCGTTGTGCTTCACCCAGATACCCTGAAGGTTAGCTAATCAGTCGGCGGCAGCCGTGAGCGCCTGAACATTATGGGCTTTTAGCGCAGGAAGCACTTCTTTCCCGAAGCGCTCCAGGTTGTTCATGAACATCTCTTGGGGCATAGCTCCTTGATTGAAGTTCAACAGCAGCGTACCTGCCCCCAGTTCATCCGATAAGCTGATCAGGGAATTGGTGACTTCGTCGGGGCTGCCCCAGCACACTCGCTCACTGTGTTCCAAGTCTTCATAGGTGATACTGCGGAAACCCTCCGAAGCTTTGAAGAACCCTTCCCGGTTTTCAGACTGGATATAATCATAGGCTGCGTCCGGCCTGTAACCCGAGTCCCGCTGCTGGGCGGCAGTGGCTTGGTTGCCATGTCCAAAGAGGGTGTGGACAAAGTAAAGCATGTAGGGTCCCGCTTGTTTGACCGCCTGTTGCCTGCTGTCAGCCACATAGACGCTGGCTCCCACAGCAATATGCCCAGGGGTGATGCTGTACCCGTTTTGTTCCAAACATTGGGAGTAATACCTGACCATATCCTTGCGGACCGGCAAGGTGTTGTTGATAGCTCCTGGGGTGATGGGGATGTTTTCTTTTGCAGCCCACTCAATGCTTTCTTTGCTGACGCTCACGGGCAACCATATGACCGGGTGGGGCTTCTGAATTGGGCGAGGCCAAATGGACACGTTTTTGTAGCTCCAATACTTGCCTTCGTAAGAGAGCACATCTTCTGTCCAAGCCAGCTTGACAATTTTCCAAGCTTCTTCAAAACGGCCCCTGGATTCAGAAAGGTCTACACCATAAGATAAGTATTCCCGTGGTATTCCCCGCACAAAGCCGGAAATAAGACGACCATTGCTCAAACAGTCCAGCATCGCCAGTTCTTCAGCCATCCGCAATGGTTCATGAATGGGCAAGCAGTTGCCGTATATGAGGAGCTTTAGATTTTTGGTGCGCTGGGTAGCTGCCGCAGCCATGACGTTCGGGGAGTTCATCATCCCAAAGGGTGAACCGTGGTGTTCGTTGAACCCGATGCCGTCGAATCCTATCTCATCCATATATTGCCAAGCATCCAGGTGCTCAGCATAGTTGCTAACTGCCACATCCGGCTCGAAATGGCGTGGAGACAAAGGAAAGGGAAGTTCTCCGTTTACTTTCAGTTCATCCAAATTCTTGGGATAAGCAAGGTAGTCGAACCCGAATATCTGCATGATGACCCCTTTTGTTTTAGCGTCGTCCGGTATTCATAATATTCTATGCTAGGTCGTGCTCAGTGATAGGGGAGCTAACGCAACCCCAGGATCCAGGGGATTTCGTTTCATAGCAGCTTCCACATATCTGTCAGCATCTTCTTCAAGGAGCAACTCCCTGGAAACAAGATCGCTGGCTGCCTTGGCTACTGCCCGAACGTAAGAGCCATGACTGGAGTAGCGTTCTTCCAATGAAAGACGGGAGTCGCCCGATGCAACCCTCTCCGCTTTGGTTCGGGCAAAGGGGACGAAGCTCCCGCTCAAGCTGAACAGCTCACCTTCGGCAAACCCTGCCTTCCTCAAGCTCCAGCCGGTATGGGTGCCCACTGGCGCCTGAAGGTCGGGCCCGCGGATGCCCTGAATATCGTTGCCATTTTCATCTACTTGGGGTACCTGCACCTTGTACTCCTCACCGGGGATCGGCCTGGGAGGATGTTCTGTAATGATGCCCTTCCCAAAGCTCTCGCCATAGGTGTACCTAGGAAGGCGGCTGGTAGCTGCAGGCAGGTTGAACCCCGGCACCTTGGGGAAGCTTTCCAAGACCTCTCCATGGGAAACCAAGGTGCCGTCTGAGCTGCGGGGGACCATGCTGGGCGGCGGGGTCCCGCCTGACGCCCACCGGTCCATCAGCCTTACGCTGTTGCGCAGAAAGGGACCGGTGCTCATGGTGTTGGCTGCTTGTTGTATGACTTCAGCTTCGGGCGGCATTCGGCCGGCGTGTTGGGCGCTGGCGATGACATAGATCCGTATATTATCGGGAAGATCAAGGTCTTCCCCGGTCCGTGGGTCGGTATGTCCCAAGGATGCGTGGCGCTGCCAATATTCGGTGCCGGTATGGGTGTGCATCACCAGCGGGTCCGTTTCGGGCCGCTTCAGCACACTATCCAATCCTGAAGCATACTTATCGGGCACGGGAGTGTAGGCAAAGGGGTAGACCTCCGAAGGCCACTGGTGCTCTTCATGCTGGCGGGGATAGCGGCCCACCTGCCCAAAGCGCGCGTTGGCAAACAGGCGGCCCGCCCCAGAAACGTGGGGATAGACCGCATCGAAGACCTTCCGGCCTTCAGGGTCGCCGTTATAACCGTCATAGATGAACTGCCGGACCACGCGGGCACTCAATGATTGCCCGTAGGTGTAGGCTTTTTCTACGTGGCCAAAGATGGGATTCGCTTGCCCTGAAGCATCCTTTTCGTCGTATTTGAGGAAGGAAATGAGGTCACGGATTCCCACCAAGCCCAGCCCCATTATCCTGGAACCTTCGGTGTCGTATATCAGCTCATATATCCAACCGGGTTTGAATCCGCCCTTAACGTGGCAGTCCACATTGGAGGGAACGACCTTGGCATCTGCTCCATTCGCACCATGTTCGGCGCGAGCAAAAGCCCACTGGTCCGGGTCCACCGGCTGGCGCGGATCGGTTTCCCGTTCTCGCACGGTAAATACCGAGTGGGCGGTGTTGGTGTCGACAGCTTCATAACTGCGGATCACGGGTGCCCCGCTTAGGGGCATGGACAGTACGCCTTCCTGTTCGGCAATGAATTCTTGGCGGACCTTCCCACGGATTCGATGCCCGTCTTCCATTCCTTCGGGCAGGTCGGCTGTGACGAGGCCGTTCATCGGGAGCAAATCACCTTGCCAACCGGACCAGACGATGGTGTACCCCTCGCGCATGAGGAACCCATTCCCGCCATGCGCGACGGTGGTAGGGTTCGCTTCCGGCGGTGCATCGTTGATCGACCTCAGAGCGGTCTTGTTTCCCCTGTTGTTAACATCGTAGAGGATACGCTGGTTGCCCTTGCCCAGATCCACGGGCTTCAGGATATCCAGGTCTCCAGAAAATTCGACCCGGCCCTGAGCGTTTCTGGGAGCTTTATCCAGGTCCACGATATTTTGGTTGGAAGGGTCGTCGGGGTCCAGGGCGTAGTGGACCTTCCCAACCAAGCGTTCGTAGGGCCCGGCCGGACCATAATCATGCCCTTCGGCGAAGTTGATCTTCTGGTCGATCTTAAGATGGACTTCGGTTTTCATCAGATAGCATCCTCCCTGAGGTGTGTGTCAGAGTGATTCGAGTTCCAACAGAAACGGGGTGTGCAGCCCGAATTTTACCATAAGAAAACGTGCATGGGCAAAGGGGGGTAAGTGTTCAGACTCCCATCGGTTAGGACGGCCCCCTTCCCGTCACCCCGGCCTCCGCCGGAGTCCAGGGATTCCGGCAGGTCTCGGACTCGGTGAGAAGGGCATCCGGGTGTGGGACCTTTGGGGACTGTTGTATAGGGCCGACATCCCGGAGGACATGAATCTCTGGATACCGACTTTCGTCGGTATGACGGGGGGCGACGGCCGGTATGACGGGGGCGACGGAAGGGTATCGCAGGGCCATCATTGTGCCCCACTCTGAACAGTTGCTTGCGGGGACCTATCTTGGGAACCAAGGGTGCAGGATGATCTTAGGAACGCGGAGAGAAAGGAATCACAGCTTGGCGATCACCTCGCTACCGAACCCCTTCAGCCAGTGGAGTTTTTCTTCGAAGCTATCAGGGAGGTTGTAGATCTGGCAGGTGACATGAGTAAGGTCCAGATCATCTCTGCACCTTTCAAGCCCGGCGAGGCAGTCCTGATAGTTGCCGAGAACAGCCCAATCGCTGACAGTGTCTTCCCTTAGCTCCAAGGGCAGGTCAACTGTGGTGCTCTCCCGCATACGCCCTTCATGGTATCTGCTAAAGGTCAGCCTCCCGCCTTCTACCGCTTTCTGATAAGCATCTTCACGGTCCTTCCCCGCCAGAAAGACTCTCCATGCGCCAACGCGGGCTGGCTTATCGGAACGGGTTTCCGCCCATGCGGACCGGAAGGTAACCAGGAGTTCTTCCAGGTCTTTGAAGGTGGTCTGAGGCACTACGACAATGCCGTCCAAGATACGCCCAGCCCTGGCTGCTGCACCGTGGCTCTGGGCTGATCCCCACAGGGGAGGATGGGGTTCTTGGACCGGTTTCAAGGTAAGGCAGGTGCCTGAAACGGTGTGGAACTTGCCCTTATAGTAGACCGGTTCGCCCTTCCAGAACTCTTTCATCAGCTCAACGGATTCTTCGAACTTGGGCGCCCGGTCAGCCCGGGAAATACCCGCGGGTTCCAACTCCAGGGGGTGGTATCCCAGCCCGATGCCAAGGTCCAAGCGTCCTTGGGTGATATGGTCCACCGTAGCGACGTTGTAGGCAGTGTCCATACCGTTCATCAGCGGAAGAAGGAGCACCTGGGTCGCCAGCCTCAGATTGCCCGAAATGGGGGGCAAGACGGGAGATCAGCGTCAAGGGCTGGATTCCCCCGGACCCGGCTGACTGGTAGGAGTGGGTGAAAGCAACATAGGTGAAGCCCGCCTGCTCCAGCCCCTTTAGCAGGATTTCAGCTTCGTAAATCCATCGGCCAAAGTCGCGGTTGGGGCCCGGCGGACCACCCATGAGGGACATGAAGACTGTTCCTAACTGCACACCTTTGCTCCTTGATGTTCCTGATAGGTCGATTATTTGGCGGCTAGCTGTTGCAACGTGCGCATCTCAGAAAATGCGGGGTCGGCATCTTGCCATCCGTCCGCTACTTTCTGAAAGTATTCTTGAGCAGCATCATCGCGGCCTCTTCCCGCTTCCAAGCGTCCCTGCCAGAAGGTGTCTCGAACGGTGTTGCGGCGGCCCAGGCGCTCCCCCAACATAGCTTCCGACTTATCCAATTCTCCAGCCCGGAGGTAGGCTTCCAAGATGGTATCTTCGAACACCTCCCGCTGGGCATGACTTCCGCCCATGCGCACAAGCTGGCTTTCCAAGGGCCCCAGGTGCAATACCGCTTCTTGGTAATCTTCGTGGGCAAAAGCATATAAACCCTGTACCAACGGAATCATCACTTCTTTTGCGAGAGCATTGCCCATTTGGGCTTCTGCCGCCAAGCCGCCCAGCATATTTTCCAAGGCTGTTTCATCCCCGGACCCAGCTAGTGCCAATGCTGCATGTGCATCGCCAAAAGCTACTCCCGTTTTTTCAGCGGCGGGAGATGCCAATACGCACACCATATCCCAAGGCAGCATCGGGGGTGCCCCCGAGTATATCTGCATCCGCCACAACAAGGATGCCGCCTCGGTCAACGAAGCAGCCCTGCCGTTTCTGACCGTTGGTTCGATCTCTGTGTTGTACCAGCTTGTCACCTGGTCTTGATGACCCAAAGCCAGCTCAAACAGCGCTTGATGCCACGATAGATGCACCCTGTAATCCGCCCTCTTGTCTAGGGCGCTTAACCATGGGCCAAGAAAGTCCGCTCCGCCCGACGGATCGCCGGTTTCGTAGAAGACATGGGCAACGGAATGGGCAGCCACCGCATTATCCGGTCGTAGCTCCAACGACCGCTGGGCCAGCCGCATACCTTCCGACATCAGGCCGATTTCATGGTTCGCCCAAGCATACTGACCATAGAAAGCCCAATCTTCGCCATAGGCGGGGGCTATGCTGCTCAGCAACGCATAGTAGGCTGGAGGGAAGTTCGCATCTCCTGACCCGACGGTGCTGCAGCCCCGGTTGTACAACCGCTGGGCAAGGCGGATCATCATACAATCCCTGGGGAACTCAGCAAGGTGCTCTCTGAGAAGGGCAGCCGAACTATGCCCTTCACCGCGTATCCACAGATCAATGGTCTCGATCTGCTGCTGCTCCCTCTTCGATGCGCCGCCCTTCACATCATGGGCTAGCCGGATCCTTTCCCTAGCTTGAGGAGCCGACCCACGCATCATCTGCACCATAGCCAAAGCAGCATGGGCAACGGCAAATCCTTCATCAGCCTCCAAGGCAGCGAGAAGCTCTTCTTCCGGGCCGTACTGCTGGGCAAGGACCAGGTCTACTCCCCGTATGTAGTGGTCCGCAGCCTCCGGGGAAGAGGTGGTGATGGGGAGGTCATACCGGTCCACAGTTTTCGTAGATGCCATGCTTTCACCCCCCTGACAGGTTCATATGAAGCCTCGAGATTGGAGTTTTTCCGGGGTTGCAAGCTCATAGAACTCTATCGTGTATTCGTCCAGTATCTGCATCATCTTGTTGTGGTTTTCCATGACGGCGGGAGGCATCAATTCGCGGACGATAGGTTCGATTTTTTCTTGGAGCCACTCGGCGTACACCACGTTGGCGGTACCCGGAAGGCCCTGACCTCCTATGTAGATTTGTGCCGGCTGCCGGCCGCCTTCTTCATAAGCTCTGGTTATCTTCTTCAGGTATCCGGCCACCTCCCAAGCTTTGCCGGGATGACATTTCGCGACCCTTCGAATCAAATACATAGTCCTATGCGCCTTTCTCTCAGTAGTCAGATCACCCGGTTGCGGCCAGAGGCTCACAGATACAGGTTCCGGTGGGAATGCGAGCCGGGTGATGGGTGCAATTCTAGGTTTCGTCCGATAGCTAGTCAAGCTTCGGCTTTGTTTTGTAATGCAACTGTCCACACTTGATGGAAAACGCCGGCAATCGCCCTCCCTCGCTGTCATGCTACTGAACGGCTACCTTCGTGACCAGGTCTGATGTTGACATCCGGTATGGGCGGCATACAATCGAAGCACGGGCGCTGGCCGGCGAGGCACAACAGTTGACAGGGATGCCAAGGAGAAGAGGTTGTCGCAGCAGGTAATCCACCTCCCGGAAGTGGATAAGATCAGGATAACCATTATCGTGGATAACAGCATAGATCTGCTGTTGCCGAGCACCGATGTGGTTGGACGATATCCCCTCAACGCCAAGTGGCTGGATACGCTCGGCGACGTTCCCAACCCTTGGGAAACAGCTATCGCCGAACACGGTTATTCCACGCTGATAGAGGTGACTCAAGGCGCCAAATCAGGTGCGCTGATGTACGATACCGGCGTGAGCTCCTACGGACTTCTGCGTAATATGGATTCTTTGGGGATCGACGCCAAAAGCATACGTGCCGTCACCATCAGCCATGGGCATCCCGATCATTCCATGGGGCTGCTGGGGTTGGTGGATAGGCTGGGGTCTCGTTCTGTACCGCTGGTTCTTCATCCGGACGCATACTTGGAACGTAAGGTTGTGCTCCCCGACGGATACCAGCTAAACTACCCAGCCCCCCGAAAATCGGACTACCGTGCCGAAGATATCGAAATCATCGAAGAGGTCGGACCGTCGATGCTGGTGGATGACATGGTTCTGGTTTCGGGGGAGATAAGCCGTACAAACAGCTTCGAAACCGGCAACCCGTACCATCATTCCCACCGCGAAAATGGCTGGGAACCTGACCCTCTCATTTCCGATGATCAGTGCGTGGTGGTCAACCTTCGTAATAAGGGATTGGTGGTGATAACAGGATGCGGGCATTCGGGGATCATCAACACCCTCCACAATGCTCAAGAGCTGACCGGCATCCAAAATATCCACGCTCTGGTAGGCGGTTTTCATCTGACCGGCAGCTTGATGGCCCCGTTGATTCCCCGGACCGTAGCTATGATTAAGGAGATTGGACCAAGTTACATCGTACCGGGCCACTGCACCGGCTGGTCGGCTTGTCATCAGCTGGCTGCCGCCATGCCGGATGCTTTCGTTGCCAGCTGCGTCGGCACAACTTTGGAATTGACCTAAAGGAGGCCTTCATGGGAACCGCAACATCGGAGATGGCCAATACCGCATCATTGAATCATCAAGCAAAGTTCATCGACATCAACGGCATCAGCACCCGCTACTACGAAGAGGGCAGCGGCCATCCTATGCTTCTGATTCATGGCGCCAACTTTGGCGGGTTCGGCAGCACAAACACCTGGACCCGGAACATTGGCGGCTTATCCAAGCATTTTCATGTGTATTCCCCTGACAGGCTGGGCAACGGAATGACGGATAATCCCAAAACGGATGATGAGTACACCATACGTGCTGTGGTAGCTCATTTGCAGGAGTTCATATCTGCAATGGGCATCAAGCAGGTACACCTGGTGGGGCAATCCTTGGGAGCATACGTAGCTTGCCGTCTGGCGCTGGAGAATCCGGAGATCACCCGAAGCTTGGTGATGGTGGACACCGCCAGCTTGGCTCCTGATGTGGGAAGCTTCGCAGAAAGATTAGCCAAGGTGAATGAGGGGCGACCCGAAGGAGTACGTGAGTACATCCGCTTCTATTGGGAGCGAATGTCCTACACCACCGACCATGTGACAGACGATTATGTGGATGCCGGATACCACATGGAGACCTTGCCCAAGTCGGTGGAAACGAAGAAGAATATGGAAGCTTTTGGCGCAGAAACTTGGCGGAAGAGCATGGCTGCCCAAAAGCCGGAGACCCTGCAATGGCTAAAGGATGGTCGGCTGCAGACACCAATATTGATGTGCTGGGCAGCCGACGATCCTACGGCCATCCTCGAACAGGGTATCCAGCTATACCAGATAGTCCGGCAAGCTAACGACATTACCCGGATGTACATCGTCAACCACGGCGGCCACTTCCACTACCGTGAATACCCCGAAGAGTTCAACAATGCGATTACCAACTTCATCCACACATATTCTGCCTGAAGGTTAGCTTCCCAAGCAGCAGGTCTTCGCACAACGCCTGCTAGCTAACAGCTACAGCCCGGAGTTCGGTGACTCCTTCGGGCAGATGATGTTCTTGCCATGTGCCTCCCCCGTCATGGCTGCCGAACACCTGTCCGTAGCGGGTGCAGCAGTAGATCATCGCCGGTTGACTGGAACTCAAGGAAACACACCGCACCGTGCTGTTGGGCTTCACACCTTTATCCACCCGTTCCCATGTTTTTCCTGTATCTGTAGATCGCAGCAGAGCTCCATCTTCGCCGTACACACTGGCTCCCACGCCAGCATAGAATGTTCCCGGCTTGTGGGGGTCCAGCTTGAAGTCTCGAGTGTGGGTAATGGGACTGAAGGGCTTCAGGTCGATGAACTCCCAGCGGTCACCCTTGTCATGTCCTCTCCACGGCCCCAACCGGGTGATCATGTAGGGTGTTTGGGGTTCCAAGGGACTCATCGCAACCCCGTGGATGTCGACCCTATCTTTGTCGCCGATCATACCGGCATTTATGGATTCCCAGCTATCGCCGCCGTCAAAGCTGCGAATCATACCGCCAACCTCCATGCCGGCATACATCTCAGCTGGCTCGGATGGATTGACCGTCATAGCTATGATGCGGGTTGGAAAGCCCAGATCGCACACCGCTGCGGGGTCGATCACTATTGGTAGATTATCCCACGTTGTTCCAGCATCTCTACTGCGAAAGATTCGTGCCGGGGCGGCGCCAACGTAGATAACATCAGGGTCGCCGGGGTGAAAAGCGAAGGACCATATCTCCAGGTCCGCTTCAGAAAGGTCTAGGTGACGCCAGCTATCGCCCCGGTCATAGCTTATGTATGCCCCTTTCCGGCTTCCCAAGAGGACCATTTCAGGTCGAGATGGATTAACTGCCACCTGGACGACCACCAAGTCTTCCGGCAGTCCGTTGGTCAACGCCTCCCAAGGACCGTCGCCTTCTTGCTTTCTTACCAGTCCTCCCTTTTCTCCGCCTACGTAGATATAAGGTCCGCTTGTCGTTTGTACCATGTTGCTCCCTTCGGTTGAATTGGGAATTAGCACAACTCCTAGAAATGTAAATTGCCGTCGAATAGCTGGCCCGGCGAATTGGGAATTAGCACAACCCCTAGAAATGTAATGTGCCGTCGAATCGCTGGCCCGGGAATGGGTCCATAATACCATCCCCCGCCGCCGGATGTCAGACCTGCCCTTGGTTCCTTGGACAAGCCGGACTCTTGGGTTGAGTATCGTTGACACTGGATATAGCCAGGTCTACACTTCCCCATGTTTCAGGGGATGAATGGGATCAGTTATCTTTTCTGTTCAGCTAGGAGGAAAGGCATGAAAGTCGATCTGGTGCATGTACAAACCGAAGATGGAATACGGTTGGATGGCACATTGAGGGCCCCAACCCAAAGCTCAAGTGGCTCGTTGAACGTCGACATCCTGATCTTGCTGCATGGAGTGGGCGGCAACTTCTACGGTCCCGGTCTGTTCGAGGAAATGAGCGACTTTATCGTCGATGCGGGTTGTGCTGTCCTCCAGGTCAACAACCGGGGGCATGATCCTGTCAGCAGGGGGCCTTTGGATGGTCAGCGGTACGGCGCTGCTTATGAAATGGTGCATGAATGTTGCTATGACTGGGATGCTTGGACCAGCTTTGCCCAGGATGCCGGCTATCAGAACATAGGTCTCTGGGGACACAGCTTGGGTGCGGTCAAGTCCATATACTACATGGCGGCGGAGAAGGATTCTCGCATAAAGAGCATGATCGCAAGTTCTCCGCCCCGCTTCTCCTACACCGGATATCAGGGCATGGCCGATTGGGACAAATACAAACTACAGTTAGATGAAGCAAAGCAGCATGTGGCTGACGGGCATCCCGAAGCCCTCATGGAAGTCCGCTATCCCAGCAGCAACCTGCTCACAGCCCAGGTGTTCTTGGACAAGTATGGGCCTGACGAAAAATACGATGTGGTCAAGCTCTTACCCAACGTGAAGGTCCCAACGCTGGTGACCATCGGGGACCTTGAAGGCGTCGAACGAGGGCAATCCAACTCCCTGATGGGGTTTGCAGGCTTGGCTGCTGAGCTTGAGAAGCTCTCAGCAGAGTTCGATCACCTGAGCTACGCCTCCATTCCCAACGGGGACCATTTCTACACCGGCCAGCGGAAAAGCGCTTGGAATGCTGTGGAAAGCTTCTTGACCGCAAGATAGCTCACACCGTGGGAACCACCGGTGACTAGAACCCTTCTCCTTGGTGGACGATCTTGCCATCTACCATGGTGAGCAGAGAACGCAGCCCTGGAATATCATCTTCGGGCATATTAAGAAAATCATCGGACAGCACAGCCAGATCAGCCAGCTTCCCCGGCTCCAAGGAGCCGCGCCGGTCTTCATCGAAGGTGAAGTAAGCCCCATAATGCGTAAAGGCGCGCAGTGCTTCCAGTCGGCTGAGCTTCTGACCGGGTCCCAGAACGGTGCCTGTGCGCCGCTCCTTGCGGGCGACAGCAGCCCAAAGGGTGGCAAAGGGATTATAAGGCTTGTTGTCGGTGCCAAGAGCAAATCGGGTGCCTTCTTCCAAGTAGGTCCTATGACTGTCAGCTATTTCAGCCAAGGGCAGATCATCCAAATACCTGTTGCCCCGGAGCCATAGCTCGGTCAGGGGGAGGGTTTCCAGCAAAAAGCCTAGATTCTTCAGCCGCACCACCTGCCCGCGGTCAAGCTGACGAGCATGCACCCACACCCACCGTCGCGGGTCTATGGGCGTATCTTTATGAATCTCCTCGAACAAGTCCAATGCACGGTCTTGGTCTTGGGAAACCAGCACATTGAGTCTCAGGTTATGCCCAGCTGCCATGCGGACCAGCTGTTCGAAATGACTCCACGGGTGATGATTTTCTGCGAAGCCCGCCCATCCGGTGTAGGGCAGTTCAGCTGAACGGGTCTCAGCTACGTAGGGTACGCCGCCGGACTGGATGAAGTAGCCGCCGAACCTCAGCATATCATCGCCGAATCCCACCCCGGAAGCAGTGTAGCTCCAACGGGCCATATCATATTCAGCGCCTTCGATGGACTTCCATGTCGGGCTTAGTACAAGGTGAGACCTGACCGTCATTTCTCCCATATCCCAAGCTTCCTTATAGACCTTCATCACCTCAGGAGCGATTCCATGACCTTCATAGACCCCCGTTGTGCCAACCGAGTTGTACAACCTCATCGATTCCTTCAGTGCATCCACCCTCTGGGAATGGGTGAAGCGGGGAACCACCCGCATCAGGTTGAATTCGACGGTGGGGAAGCGATTGCTATCGATTATCACCCCGGTGGGCTCGCCACTGCTGTCGTGCTCTATCGAAACGCTTTCATCGGGATTGGGTGTGCTGCGGTCGATGCCGGCCAGCTTCAATGCGCAGCTGTTGGCGACAGCTACCGAAGGAGGTACATTCCACGGAGTCCAGATACCCCTTATGTATACCGGGTTGTCCGGCGACACTTGGTCCAGCTCCCACCGGGTGGGATAACGGCCTTCTACCAATCGTTCAGGGACCTCAGAAAAGTTGGGAGGGTCTCCAATGGGCATCGTTACTACCCACTCCCCCGGGACCTTGCTGGCAACCTCCCGCTTTACTACCTCCAAGATATCGGAAATAGAAGCAACGCCTGACAAGGATGGGAATAAGCTTTTCAACCCTTCCCTATCCATGTGGGCATGGGTATCGATGATGCCGGGAATCAAGGTGCGCCCCCGCAGGTCTATGACCTTGGCGCCCGCCCCAGCCAAGGACAGGATGTCTTTATCAAGGCCGACCGCCTGAATGATGTTTTCGTTGACAGCTATTGCCTGCTGGATAGAATCCGAGCCGTCGACGGTGATGACCCTTCCGTTGTGAAAAATGAAGTCTGCCATTCTTGCTCCTTGTATCCAGGCTGCCCCCATAGAATAAGGCTATCGTCACTCCGGCGCAGGCCGGAGTCCAGAGATTATATGCCTGATATGCTAGCAGTATATCCCTAACCTTACAGAGAATCTAACCGGCGCCTGAGGCTCAAAGGCCCCTATCGCCCGACCTGATCTATGCCCTTTTCGACGGCCAGCCTAGGTGGTACGATAGCCAATGCTTGGGAGAAGTCCCACTTACTAGTATCCGTACGGTATAAAGGGGTTCCAACATGACATCAGAAAGATGGGGCAGCATATACAAGGAACTGGGGGCAGTTCCCATAATCAATGCCATCGGGAGCTTGACCTTGCTCGGCGGGTCCACACCAGCCCCGGAGGTCAAGGAAGCCATGGAAAGAGCGGACAGCGCTTATATTCCTCTCATGGAACTGCAGGAAAAGGTGGGAGCAGTCGTCGCAGAGATGGCCAACGTTCCTGCCGCTTATGTCACATCAGGCGCCGGTTCAGCCCTGATGCTGGCTACCGCAGCAGTCATGGCCGGAGATGATGATACGAAGATTCAGCAGTTGCCCGATGCCACCGGGATGAAGAACGAGATTCTCATCCAGACCCGGCAACGGTACTGGTATGACCGGTGCTTGGAGCTTGCTGGGGCAAGGCTGGTCAACTTCGGCGACGAAGCAAAAACCACTACGAAAGACTTGGAAGATGCCATCGGGCCGAATACAGCCGCGGTGGTCTATTATGCAACTGAACAGTACCCAGACCCCGAAGCCCTCTCCTTCGAAGATACCCTTGAGGTCAGCAAGTCCCATGATTTGCCGGTGCTGGTGGATTCAGCTGGACAAATATATCCCTTGGAGCTCTTCGGGAAGTACGTCCGGGCGGGAGCAGACTTCCAGTGCATCGCCGCCAAGTACATGGGTTCCACACAGTCGACGGGCCTGGCTTTGGGGACCAGCGATATGATCCAGAAGATATCCGTGCACTCCTTCGTGGGTTACGAAGGCAGGCGAATCCGGGGTGTTGGCAGGCCGCAAAAGGTCGACAGACAAGAGATGATGGGCGTACTGGCAGCAGTCCGACGATGGATGACCATGAACCATGAAGAACGGCTGGCTGCTGCTGAAAGCAAGTCCCAGACCATACTGGCATCCCTTCAAGGCATTCCCGGCGTCAGAGCTGAACTCATCAACAATGTCATCGGACACCAAGCTTTTGGTTTGACCCTGAGCATCGACCCTGGTGTTGTCGGAATGACCGTCCATGATGTGGTAACCCAGCTCAAAGAGGGCGACCCGCCAATCTGGACCCGGGCGCGCGAGGGGGAAGACCAGATCATCATCCACGTCTTCGGGCTCAAAGATGGAGAAGATTCGGTGGTGGGGCAACGCATCTCCACTCTGTTAAAGAGGTAGCTTTAACAGAGCTTCCCCCACATCCACGAACCCAACTCATGTCCACGGCATCTTGGCGGCCGGTCTCATGGGCTTCCCCCACATCCACGGACCCAGCCCGGTCCCGCAGCCCCGGACCACTGGCCTGTAGGGAATGTGGCTACGGGGTGGTTCCGGTAGCTGCCCGTTCAAGTTCGAGCGCCGGTTCGGACGCCAACTTGAAATATTCAACCGTGTTCTTGGACCATATCCGGGCCTTCTCATCTTCGGGCACATCAGCACATATCTCATCAATGAAAGACCGGCTGTTGGGCCATTCGCATTCGATGTGAGGGAAGTCGGTCGCAAACATGATCCGGTCCACACCGATGTGGTGGCGCAACTCGACAGCTACCCGCTCATATTGAACGCTAAAGAAGATGTGCTCTCGCACATATTCGCTGGGGAGCCGCTTCAGGGGTACAAATCCCAGCTGCTCTTGGGCCCAGCCATTATGGCGCTCATACCACAGATCAGCATGTTCCAGCCAAAACGGGACCCAACCCAGCCTGGTTTCAGCAAAGAACATCTTGAGGTCCGGGTAGCGGTCGAACACCCCCGAAAGGACCATCTGGGCGATGCTGACGGAAGGAGGAAGACCGAAGTTGGTGATCCACTCCAAGAAGGGACGACGGAGCCGTGACATGACCTTGGGGTCTTCCTTGGGATATACGAAGGTGGGATGATTTGCCCGGGCCCCGGTGCGGCTATAAGCTACATGGCACGTCAGCGGCATTCCCATATCCACCGCGGCAGCCCAGAAGCGATCATCCTCAGCAGTCGGGTACCCTTTGCCGTTGGGCAGCACACCCAGTACCACACCCTTCAGGCCAATCCTGGCACAATGCTCCATCTCAGCGATGGCATCATCGACATTGGTCCAAGGAATCACACCCATGCCAATCAACCTGTCGGGAGCCACAGAACAATATTCCTCAGCCAGCCAGTCGTTGTAGCCGCGTATGACAGCTTTGTAAACCTCATCATGGCTGATGCTCCGCCAAAGGACAGGCCCAGCCACCATCGCTGTGAAGAGCACCTCAGCATCCAGACCATCAATGTCCTGCTCTTTGACCCGCTGCTCAGGAGGCCCCACACCGGCAGCCCCTTCGACCGTTATGCCAAAGGGCTGCCACTGGGCTGTCGACCTACCCGCCCGCAGGTCCAAGAAGTTCGCTTCTTGGAGGGGCTGGCCTTCGACCATAATGGCATCCCCGCCATCGGGAAGCTGGACGGTCCGGGGAGCCCTGTCCCGGTACTTCTGAGGCACCCGGTGTACCCAGGTTTCCGGGGTAACTTCCAGGTGTCCGTCGCTGGATACAAGCTGGTAATTTCGTGCCATGGATTTCTCCTTCAGAAAGGCTGGTATCTACTGAGCTGTACATCCCCCGTCGATCACCAGTTCAGCGCCTGTGACGAAGGATGATTCATCGGAAGCAAGATAAAGTACACCATACGCCACATCTTGGGAGGTGCCAACCCTGCCAAGGGGCGTTCGTGCGATGCGGTCCTCCAGGTTGGCATTGCCAAGAGCTGTGTGCAGCATCTCCGTATCTATGGGACCAGGGTGAACTGAGTTGCAGCGGACCTTGTCTTTTGCGTGCTGCACGGCTGTCAGTTTGGTGAACACACGGACCGCACCCTTGGAAGCGCTATACGCAGCCATGCCATAGGGGCTCCCCACTATGCCGGCAACGGAAGAGATGTTGATGATGGAGCCGCCCCCCGAAGAACGCATCGCCGGAAGGGCGTACTTGGTGCCAAGAAACACACCGCGGGCATTGACAGCCAGTACCTGGTCCCATACTTCCTGGTCGGTGTCTTCAATGGCGGTGGGACTCAGGATAGCTGCATTGTTTACCAGGACATCCAGTTTCCCATAGGCGCTTAGCGTATGTTCGATTGCAGCTTGCCAATCGCGTCCTTGGGACACATCCAGGTGGATGTAGCTAGCTTCGCCCCCCAACTCCACGATGGCAGCTTCCACCTTTTGCCCTTCTTCATCCAGCACATCTCCCAGCACAACCTGGGCGCCCTCTTTGGAGAACAACTTTGCTTCCACCTCACCCTGTCCCCTGGCTCCCCCGCTGATCAGGGCGACCTTTCCATCCAACCTTCCCATTCCGGTCTCCTCTAGACAAAAACTTTGGTATCTATCGTTCGGTCCAGTCGGGAGTATCTTCGTTGACACAATACAAGAACACGAATGAGGTGGTGCGTCCCAGTCCAACGAACTGTTTGGACAGCGCTTTCACCCGCTGGTAATAGTCCAAGGGGTCCAAGGAGCGCAGGTAATTACAAAAGGAGCTGTGCTCAGCAGAAATCATTTGCATGGTGCGGGCATTTTCCACTGTAGCCAGTATCTTACGTCGGTTACGAACTATGCCCGCGTCTGCCAACAGACGAGTGATATCGTCGCCGCCGTAGCGGGCAACCTTTTCTACGCAGAAATGGTCGAAAGCCCGCTGGAACTCCTCCCACTTGTTGCGTATCACTTGCCAGCTAAAGCCTGAACGAAAGACCGCTTTGGTCATCTCTTCCAAGTAGCCGTCGTCACTGTCGGGAGTCGCCTTGGACGGTATTTCCACCATGGGCATCGGGCGTTCACCTCTGCTGCCGGTTCGGTGGGAGCAACCAGATGATCGCTTCCACGCAGGTAGTTACAGAACTCTTCCTGAGGGCCGGTTGCCCTTACCGGCCATGCTCCTGATCGTGGCCGTGCCCGTGGCCTTGCTCTTCGATCTTGGTTGCCACCAGCGCATCATCCACCGTTTGGTAGCCTTTCCACTGGTCAACCATCCAGTACCTGATTCCAAACTCGAAGCGCAGCTCCCTGGTTTCACCATCGCTGGGATTGAAGTGCTGGTGGTGCATCATACTGGGTGGCACATGAACAGCATCGCCCTTCTCCCAATGGTATTCTTTCCCACCAATCTCCGAGAACCCAGTGCCCTGAAGGCAGTACAGATAAGCTTCAGGATGGGAGTGACTGTGACTCTTGAAGTGCGGATTTTCTACGAAAATGGAGGTGATTCCTGCTGCGGTCATCTTGAAACCGTTGGAGGTCATGCCGCTGCCTTCCCGGCCGCTGCCTCCCAATGAGTAGGTGGCGCCATGCCCCGGCCGGGTGGTGAGCACATGCTCATCCTGCCGCATGACGATGCGCCGGCCATCCACGGGCCACATCTGGGACTGTTCTTGAGGGAAGCTTTCCAGTTCGGTTGCATCGTTGGAGCCGCAATCTATCAGCTGCTCCATCTTGCCCATGTTCAAGAAAGCTTCTAGGTGCCAAGCCAGCGCAGACAAATACACCACCGGCACATTTCCGGTATTGAACAGTTGGTGATGGGACCGAAAGGGAACATGGATTACGGAGCCGGGGCCGAAGTCGTACCGTTCGCCATCCAGTACAAGGAACCCCTCGCCTTCTTCGATGTAGATAGCTTCTTCTCCATGGGAATGCTGTCCGGTGTGCCAGCCCACCGGGATTACAGCTTTCATCAGCAAGCTTCCCGCGGTGGGAAACCCGGTTTCTGGAGCTATCATCAGCGCTGCTTGGTAATCTTGCCGTGTCTTCTCCCACTGCAGGTCTTTGTGTCTGGCGACTCTGACCCCTTCGTTTATAGCCTTGTCAATCTCTTCGGACTTCTCAAGCCACTGGGAATAAAAATCTGCCATCTTCCATCTCCTGAATCCATAGCCTGCCATGCCGGCGAAAGCCAATATAAGCGGGTAGGTACTTTGGACAGGATTATAGCAGCAGCATAACCGTAGGGGAAGGTTTGAAACCTTCCCCTACTCGAGGGACTCTCGCGGATTCATCTCGCATCATACCGCCGACGGCCCAGTGGTGAGGCGGCCTCAGGGCTGGTATATTGGGAACAAATATAACAACCCTGGCTGGGGTGGGTTTACTGTCCCAGCGCTCAGGAAGGAGGAGAGCAAGATGCTGCTTGGAATTGATCATATTGAGATAATCGTGCGGGATGTGGAAGAAACCATAGCTTTCTACGAAAAGTTGGGATTCGACGTTATCCTTCGCAGTTCCCACCACGGAGGATCGGCGGAGTTGAAGCTGCCCGGAGATGATCAGCCGGTAATCGAAATCCACCAGGTCAGCGGGGAAGAAAATGTTGGTGTCAACCACATCGCCTTCAAGGTGGATAGCGCTCAAGAAACCCATCAGGAAATCACCAGCAGGGGCATCTCACCCGAAAGGGCGCCCCACTTCATCGAGTCCACCGGCAGGACCAACATCAACCTGCGGGACCCTGATGGTTGGCGGTTGCAGTTGGTGGATGCCGACCGCAAGCCAGCTCACTAGCTGCCCTTGTAAGCTTGTAAGGCTTATAATAGGCTTGCAACCTCGAAAGCTAAGCGTGCACCGATCATCCCGACAATTAGGAGGAGATCATGGCGAAAGTTGTACTGGGCATCGGATCATCCCACAGCCCCATGATGAGCTTACCGCCCGAGCTCTGGCATGATATGGGAGAACGAGACAAAAAGAACCCGATGTTGTCCGCACCTCCCGACGGCAAGATACGGACATACGAGGAGCTGTTGGAAAAGGCTGACCCATCCATCTCTGAGCGCCTTACGCCGGAACACTTCCGGTCCCAATCCGATGCTATCCAGAGATGCTTGACCTCTTTGGCCGACACGTTGGCCGATGCCAAGCCCGATGTGGTGGTCATCGTGGGGGACGACCAAGAAGAGTTCTTCTTCGATGATGTTATGCCAAGCTTGGCGGTCTACTGGGGGGATTCCATCCGCCTGATCCCCAGGGCGCCCGGCGATTCTCCTTCAGCCAAAGCTTCGGCATGGGGGTACGGGGATGTGGAGATGGATGTGCCCGTAGATGCTGCTCTGGGTCTGCATCTGATCGAACAGCTCGGAGATGCCGATTTTGATGTGGCCCAATGCCGGTACCAGAAGGACGCCTACGGCGGGCATGTGGGTGGGTCGGGCTACCTCCCCAACTTCGACCGCACCACACAACCCAGAAGACAGGGCTTGCCCCATGCCTACTCATTCGTCGTAAAGCGGCTGATGAACAACGTACCCATCCCCATGGTTCCTGTAATCCAGAATACCTTCTACCCACCGAACCAAGTGACACCCAAGCGCTGCTATGCGCTTGGCAACGCCCTTGGGAAAGCTATCGAAGAATGGGACAGCGATGCTAGAGTGGCGATGATTGCTTCCGGCGGGTTGAGTCACTTCGTGGTCGATGAAGAAATTGACCGCCTGGCTTTGGATGCGATGAAGAACAAGGATGCCGAAACCCTCCGGAGCTTGCCCAAGCACCGTCTGTATTCTGGCAACTCCGAGACTATGAACTGGGTCACCATCGCCGGCGCCTTGGAACACTTGGATATGGAAATATTGGACTATGTTCCGGTATACCGGTCCCCTGCCGGAACGGGCGGCGGCTGGGGATTTGCCAGCTGGATGTAAGAAGGCCCGGCACATATCCCGGCAATCTTCACAGATACTCAGTAGGATTTAGCGGAGGCAGACATAGTTAAGAGCACAAACCCCATCCGATTTGGCCTTCATACCAGGGCGATACCGGGAGATATGATCGTCCATGTCGCCCAGATTGGTGAGAACAACAGCTTCGATTTTATCGCCTTCAGCGACCACCCACCCGGAAACAACATCGAAGCTTGGACTGCTGCCACCGCCGTTGGTATGCTCACCGAGCGCATGGTGGTTACCCACTCCACCCTGAACATCCCGTGGCGCAGCCCGGCGCTCTTGGCAAAGATGGCATCCAGCTTGGACCAGTTGACACACGGCCGGCTGATCCTGACCTTGGGCGCTGGTGGAATGGCGGAACAGTACATCTCCTACGGACATAACTTCGGGACTCCAGCCCAACGGATCACCGACCTCAAGGATGCTATCATCATCCTTCGCGGGTTGTGGGCAAATGAATCCTTCGACTATCAGGGGAAACGGCTGTCTGTCAGCGGCGCAACGGTGAACCCACAGCCGGTAAAGGAAACGATCCCTATTTTCATAGGCGCCGGCCAGCCTCGGAACCTGAGACTGGCAGGAGCTATTGCCGATGGTTGGCTGAAGAACTCGGGCTGGATCGATTCGCCGGACAAATATTCGGCCCAGCTTCAAGTACTGGAAAGTTCGGCGGAAGCTGCCGGGCGGGACCCCAGCGCCATTCACCGGGTACTGAGCGGCTATGGTTACATCGGCGATGATGATCCCGATAAAAATGTACCTTGGGTTCACGGGATACCCGGTGGTTTGGTTGGACCCGCAGACCGTGTATTAGATGACATCCAGCGATACATTGATCTGGGCGTCGACACATTTCAGCTGGCTTTTTCCTCTGAGGGAATCGATGAGCAGCTCCATCGGTTCGGCGAAGAGGTGATCTCAAAGGTGCGAAATTAGGTAACCACTAAACTCCGATTCCGGGAGGCAGCAATGTCTGATGTTCTGGTAACCGGCGGGTACGGCGTCATAGGCAGCCAGGTTATGCGCCAACTGGTGCGGGAGAACCTTCGACCGGTGGGTATGTCGCGGAACCCCGACCTGAGTTTCTTGGGAGACATCTCCGAGTTCATTGATGTTGCCAAGGGAGATGTCACCAACATAGATGATATTCTTTTTGTCATCGAGCGTTACAAGCCAACCCGCATAATCCATGCAGCCAATCTGATCGACGCCGAATCCGATCCTTACAAAGGGTTCCAGGTGGGTGCAGTAGGTACGGTAAATATGCTGGAAGCAGCTCGGCAAAAGGGCATCCAGCGGTTTGTGTACGCCAGTTCAAAGGGTGTGTACGGGCAGACTCGAGAAGGAAACCATGCCCATCCTACCTACAAGCCGATCACAGAAGACCATGTTCGATCTCCCGAACAGGACCTTGTGTACCCAGCGGCAAAGATCGTCGGCGAAAATATGGGAGTCGCCTACCAAAAGAGATATGGTCTGGAGTTCGCAGCCCTCCGCTTCGGACATACTTGGGGTCCAGGAAAGCTGGCCCGGCATGGCCTTCTTTCCCTGTTCAGCAGCTTGGTGGAAAACGCAATGCTGGGAAGGCCCACCAAGGTCAAACAAGGGGCCGACCAGCGGGATGACATCGTCTACATCAAAGATGCAGCTCAAGGGATCGTGAAAGCATGTTTAGCCCCCGATGTTCCATCCAACTTTTACAACATCTCCAGCGGACGGCTGACCAGCGTCGGGGAGTTCGCCGTGGACCTGAACAAGATTGTGCCCGGCTCGTCGGTTGAGATTGGCCCCGGTCTGGACTACATGGGCGGGAACCATCCAAGGTATGCCCTGTTCGACATCAGCCGAGCACGCAAAGAACTGGGATACGAACCCCAGTACGCGGACCTGGAAGCTGGTATCAGGGACTACTTGGAAACGATGGAAACCATGGGGCTTGAGCCAATGGCCAGTATGTAATCACTTGTGGCGTAAAATAATTCAGGGCTGGAGTTGGCGATGCTCCAGCCCTGAACTGCTTCATGATGGTGAATGATCTACGCCATACGCAGGAAGTCGACTGCGTTGCCATACATGTGCTTTTGTAGCGCTACACCGCTGAAGTTTTTCCAGAAGTCCCACTCCATAACCTCTTTGGCAGTTTCCGGGAACCATGCTTGCCCGTGGGGATAGTCCGACTGGTGCATCAAACAATCTTCGCCCAGTATCTTGACGCACGCCTCGGTCATCAACGGACCTTCGAAAGGCTCAGCAGCACATCGGAACCGGCCCATCTGGACATATTCGATGGGGGTGTACTTGAGCTCAGGGGTCAGTCCCTGACCGTAGCTCTTATTGAAGCCCAAGCGAATAACCCAGTTGGGCAGCCAACCATGACCCACCTCAGAAACGGATGCTCTCAGGTTGGGGTATTTGTCGAAGAGTCCGGAGATGATCAGGTAGGCGCAGAGTCTGCCTGCACCCCAAGGGTGGGCTGCAGTGCGGGCAACGACGGAGTTTCCCCAGATGTCCTGATACCCCGGAAAATAGGGCGGCTCCATGAAGAAGCTGTGATGCACCAAGGGAATGTCGAGGTCGTTCATAGTGGCAAAGACCGGGTCGAGATCAGGATCATCTATGGGCAGGCCCGGAGGAAGATGTATCCAAACAGCCGCCACCCATTTGCTGTTGGCCCATTTTTTGATCTCAGAAATAGCCCACTCCGGGTCGGAGCCAGGCACCTGCAGGCTGGCTTTGATCCGGTCGGGTGCCACCGATGTGTACGTGTCCATGTAGTTGTGGTAGCCCCGATACAGACCCTCAGCCAACGTCACATCCGTATCGAAGATGCCTGTCAGGGTGGAAGCCCAAGTACCGGGAAATACGAAGTCCAGGTCCCGCCCTTCCAGGTCCATATCAATGAGGCGGCCTTCCGAGTTTTCGTCCTCAACCCCGGGAGTAACCGGGCCTCGGTGCATACTGACGGTACCAGCCCTGGCCCCGGAACGTCCCGGATCTCCTGGGGTCTGATGCTCTGCTTCCAGCTTGGTTCCGGGCCATCGGTTCAGCGGAAGAGCTCCCATGGTCAGACGGACACCGCCAGCAGTTTCTTGATTGGCCCCCCTTCGGGTGTTCTGCCGCACAAGCTTGTATGGTTCAAGTTCTGGCAAGCGGTCTCTGAAGCTGGGTTCGACGTACTTTTCCAAGACCGTCAAGCTGGGGTCTACATGAGTATCCATATCTGCAACCTTGATTCCCTTGATCATGTTGCGCCTCCTCTCAAATAGGACCTCCAAGTAGCGCATCCACGGTTGGGTCTGGCGTGGTGCGGATGGGTGGATAGTAGGAGACGGGGCGGATTATGTCAAGACACCGGCTGAGAGGTGGGACGGGCAGCTGCCCGCGGAGGATGCAGCATCGGTTTGATGAGGCTTGGCAGGAGCGGGAGGATTCGAACCCCCGACCACCGGTTTTGGAGACCGGCGCTCTGACCAGACTGAGCTACGCTCCTACTTGGTGCTCCCGACCCGGCCATACACAGGGCTTTTGTGTAGGTGGCCGAACCTGCAGGGGACATTATACAACAAAAGCCCGTGGTTCTGCGGCCCTTAAGACCATCGCCAAAGTTCTATTGATCTTCTCCGAGGCTGTGCCGGTTGCCCTGTCCCTTGCCAAGCCAAAGACGATCCCGGCAGCCCCACCCGGTCATATGGTGCGACATCCCGACATCCACAGCCCGCCCAGCTATTTCCGGCCCTCATCATCCAAGCGTTCCTCCAAGCGTCGGAGGGTAGCTTGAGTGGCGCGAACCTCCCGCAGCAGTTCTTCTCTGGATACCGGCCCCTCCAGTTCACGCAACCGCTCCTGCTTGGCTTCTTCCAGATTGTTGATGATTATTGCGATGAACAGGTTTATCACAACGAATGTGCCCATAATGACGAAACTGACGAAGTATATCCACGCCCAAGAGTATGCCTCCATAGCCGTGTCCATGACCTCGATCCAACCCTCAAGCGTGATGATGTTGAACAAGGTCAGAGCCGAAATGCCCAAGGTTCCCCAGTTGTCCGGGTCATGTTCGTTGAACAGGTGGTAGCCCATGATGGCATAGACGTAGACCACGATGCTCATCAGCATGATGACGTGGCCCACGCTGGGAATGGAACGCACCAGTGCGGCGACGATCAAGCGCAGTTCTTTTACGGTTGAAATGAGCCGCACCACCCGCAGAAGGCGGGCAAGACGGGTGATCATGGCAAACTGACCGGTGGCCGGAACCAGCGCGAACACAATCACCAGAAAGTCAAAAACGTTCCATCCGTCCCGGAAATAACGGTGAGAACGGGGCACCAATGCGAGCATTTTCAACAGAGCTTCGACTATGAAGATGCCCAGCGCAACCCGGTAACCGAGCTCCAGCCAGTCCCCATAGGGCTGTTCGATCCTGGGGGATGTGCTCAACCCCAACAGGACAGCATTGGCCAAGATGACAGCTACGATGAAGTACTCGAACCAGCGCGCCTCAACCAAGCGTTGAGACATCTGCGACAACCGCTTCATGCCAGCGTGCTGGGGCGCATTGTCATTGGCCTCAAGTTCAGTCATTGCGATGGCCATCCCCTGTACTATTATCTTGTGGGAGCATAGCTGCCAACCGACGCTCTGATTATGCCCATCTTCGGTTTCCACGAAAATGTGCGGATGAACATAGGCATGCCCATCGCTAAGCCGGGGGCTGTCCGCGGTGGTGACACGCCAGCACGAGCGTATTCTTGTTCGGAGACTGGGATTGCTGGGACATCGCCGCCGCCAGCCCGGTTCTATAAGTGAAAGGGCTTTGGTACCCCTGGAGGGATTCGAACCCCCGACGCGCGACTTAGGACGCCGCCGCTCTTTCCAGACTGAGCTACAGGGGCATGGTGGTGGAGATAGGGGGGCTCGAACCCCCAACCTCGGCATTGCGAACGCCGCGCTCTCCCAATTGAGCTATATCCCCCAAACATCCCGCGTTGGTCGGGGTAGTTTGCTTCTATACACCTATGAAATGCTATCTTAACCACCCAACCAGTGTCAAGCTGAAGGGGGTCCCTCCCCCCTCCCCGTCATTCTCAGAAGCGCTCCCCCTCCCTCCCGTCATTCTGAGGAGCGCACGAGGAAGAATCTAAGGTGCTTGGACACACCCATGGTCGGCGTAGGAACGAAACAAGCCTTCGTAGCGGCATCTTAGATTCCTCACTCCGTTCGGAATGACAGGAGGGGGGTTCGGAATGACGGGATGGGAGTCCGTAGTGACAGAGGTCAGGTTGGGGCGACAGGGGTCAGGTTGGGGCGACAGGGGTGAGGTCCGGGGCGACAGGGGCGAGGTCCGGGGCGACAGGGGTCAGGTTGGGGCGACAGGGGTCAGGTTGGGGCGACGGGGTCAGGTTGGGGCGACAGGGGTCAGGTTGGGGCGACAGGGGCGAGGTTCGGGGTGACATCTGAGGAGCACTCTCCTCCCTGTCATTCTGAGGAGCACTCTCCTCCCTGTCATTCTGAGGAGCGCACGACGAAGAATCTAAGGTGCTTGGACACACCCATGGTCGGCGTAAGAACGAAACAAGCCTTCGTAGAGGCATCTTAGATTCCTCACTCCGTTCGGAATGACAGGAGGGGGGTTCGGAATGACGGGATGGGAGTCCGGAGTGACAGAGGTCAGGTTGGGGCGACAGGGGCGAGGTCCGGAGTGCCATCTGACGAGCACTCTCCTCCCTGTCATTCTGAGGAGCGCACGACGAAGAATCTAAGGTGCTTGGCCACCCGATGGCTCGTCGTAGTAATGAACCGGCCATCAGGTGGAGATTTTAGATTCCTCACTGCGGTTCGGCATGACAGAGGTGGCGTTCGGAATGACCCCCCTTACTGTCATTCTGAGGAGCACCCCCCTCGCTGTCATTCTGAGGAGCGCACGACGAAGAATCTAAGATGCCTGCTCACACGCGGGGTCGTCGAGAAACGGATCGGGAGACCTGTCATTCCTCACTCCGTTCGGAATGACAGGGGGTGGGTCGGAATGACTCTACAAGGTTAGGGGTGGCACCAGGGGCTAGGGACGGCACAGGGGGTTAGGGATAGCACCATGGGTTAGGGGGGATAGCGCACGGGGGGTTAGGGATGGCACTGGGGGATTACCCCGAATCCACCGAAGGAGTGGGTCGGGTCAGCGTTCTAAAGCGGCAAGAAGGCGCTCCTCTGAATCTGGGATAATGGTTTTGTAACGGCAACCCGGCCCCAGAGAAGGAGCGCCCAATAGATGCTACCACGCAACCACCTCGACCGCATCCAAGTCGCCTTCGACGATCACCGCCTGGTGGACGATGCCGGCCTGCTCCTCCCAGCCGCCTTGGCCCTGCGCCCCGGTCTTTCCCAACTGGTACAGCAGCGCCTGGACCTGGGTGATGCGCCGGGCCGGGCCAACACCGGCGACAAAATAATGACGCTGGTCGCCTCCGCGCTGGCTGGCGGCGACTGCATCGACGACGCCGATGCGCTGCGAGCCGGTGGGACGGCCGGTGTTCTCGACTGCCTGGTCAGGGCGCCATCCACACTGGGCGCTTTCCTGCGCAGCTTTCGCTGGGGCCACGTCCGCCAACCGGACCGGGTGAGCCGCGAGCTGCTGGCACGGGCATGGCAGGCCGGACCCGGCGACGCACCCTTGACTATCGACCTCGATTCCACCGTCTGCGAGACCTACGGACTGGACAAGGAAGGGGCCCGACACCATGGTTACACCGGCAAGCCGGGCTATCGCCGCCGGCGCCGGAGACGTGCTGATGGCCCGGCTGCGCGAGGGCCCCGTCAACACCGCCCGCGGCGCCGCCCACTTCCTGCCTGAGACGGTGGGGCGGGTGCGCTACGCCGGGGCCAGGGGACATCACGGTGCGGGCCGACAGCGGTTTCTACGCTCATGGCGTGGCACCCGTCTGCCGCAGGATGGATGCCCGCTTCTCCATCGCCATCCGCCAGCACAAAAGCCTGCACAATGTCATCGAGGCCATACCTGAAGATGCCTGGACGCCGATTCCCTACTGGATGGACGGCTGGATGGACGGCGCCGCCGATGTGGCAGAGACCGCCTATATCCCCTTCCAGAGCGAGCCAGACGCCGCGCCGGCGCGGCTCATCGTCCGGCGGGTGAAGCCCACGCCAGGTTCCCAGTTGGCCCTCTTCTCCACCTACAGCCATCACGGCTTCATCACCGACCGCGATGGGGAGATGCTCGAACCGGAGGCTGATCATCGCCGCCACGCCGAAATCGAAAATGCGATACGCGACCTCAAGTACGGTGTCGGACTCAACCACATGCCGTCCGGCCGCTTCGCCGTCAACGGCGCCTGGCTGGCGGTGCAGGCGATGGCCCACAACCTGGCCCGCTGGACAACAGCCCGCATCGGCCTGGGTGAACGGATCGCGACTACAAAGACGCTCAGACGACGAGTCTTCGCCCTGGCCGGACGGCTCACTCGCTCGGCGCCCCAGCTCACTTTGCATCTTCCCAAACATTGGCCGTGGCAGGAGAAGGTCAGTCGCGACCTGACCCGGCTGCGAGCCATTCCACTCCCAGCTTGACGGCGCCCTTCTGCCACCGACCCGTCATCCGGTCAACTGAACGCCCCCCAAACTCACGCCATCCCGGTCCGCGAGCGCCTCTTGCCGTGGCCTATCCTGCCATCTCGCTCTCCACAGCCACCGCAGGCCGACGTCGCTGCCCCCAAAAGCGCCTGCAGACCGCCCGCCAACCTCCCGTCCACCCGAATTCGAGCCCGGATCATCGCCCCTGTAACTCCCTTACCCTGTCCTCCCCCCGTCCATCGGTGGATTCGGGCTAAGGTGCTTGGCCACACCCAAGGTCGGCGTAGGAACGAAACAAGCCTTCGTAGCGGCATCTTAGATTCCTCACTCCGTTCGGAATGACAGGAGGGGGGTTCGGAGCGACAGGGGTCAGGTTGGGGCGACAGGGGGTCAGGTTGGGGCGACAGGGGTCAGGTTGGGGCGACAGGGGTCAGGTTGGGGCGACAGGGGTCAGGTTGGGGCGACAGGGGTCAGGTTGGGGCGACAGGGGCGAGGTTGGGGCGACAGGGGCGAGGTTGGGGCGACAGGGGCGAGGTTCGGGGTGACATCTGAGGAGCCCTCCTCCTGTCATTCTGAGGAGCGCACGACGAAGAATCTAAGGTGCTTGGCCACACCCAAGGTCGGCGTAGGAACGAAACAAGTCTTCGTAGCGGCATCTTAGATTCCTCACTCCGTTCGGAATGACAATCGGGGGCTTCGGAATGACAATGGGAGGTCTGGAGTGACGATGCTGGCTCTGGGATAACGACGCTGCGTTCGGAACGACGATCTGGGGAGACCCCCAAGATTCAACTCACAGAAACTGAACGGTCGCAGGAGTGACTGTCGTTGTACGTTGACAAAGAATGGATTAAAACGCTACAGGCTGTACGTTGACACAGAATGGATTAAAGCACTACGGGCTGTATGTTGTACGTTGACACAGATTGGATTAAAACGCTACGGGCTATATAAGGGCTATTCAGAAGCGGACGGCGGCAGATGAATTGCCCAGTTCTCATTCCAAGGGCACCAGGCTCCCCCTACTCAACACCCCCGGAAATGGTCTTTTCGGGATTGAGGTCGCCATCGAGATGGCCGTTAAATATAGCTTCGACTTGCTGGAGGTTTTTCAGGTCCGTTAGCCCAACGAATAGTGGTGTGATTGAGATACAACCCGCTCGGAGGACTGCATTATCTGTATCTTCCCGTTGTGCCGGGTTCAGGGGTTTGTTCCGGGTAATCCAATAGTAGCTGCGCCTGCCATCATTGCCATCCTTGATGTTTTCCCCGTAGCTCCGTCCACCCAAGCAGGTCACCTGCACCCCTTTGATCTTGTCCATCGGTTCGTTGGGGATGTTCACGTTCAGGAGAGATGACGGCAACACAACGCCCCCAGCCAGTTTTTCACCCAAGGAGTGGAGGAAGGCAGCAGCTACGTCGAAGCGAGTATTTTTCACCGCCGCAACGGATATGGCAACCGAGGGGTACCCGCGTAGGTGGGCTTGCATGGCAGCGCCCACCGTCCCAGACACCAAGACATCCTCTCCCACATTGGAACCTTGGTTTATTCCTGAGACCACCAGGTCCACGGGGCCGACCAAACGCTCCAAGCCGAGGACGCAGCAGTCCCCTGGAGTTCCTTCCACTGCGTAAGCCTTGATATCCCGGTCGCCCTTTTCCACCAAGGGCGTTATTTCTTTGGCACGTATGGGAACATGCAGGGTGAGGGATGTGCCCACACCGCTCTGCTCCCGGTCGGGAGCTACCACGAATATGTCAGCGACGCCTTTCAGCGCATCGGCAACCGCCCAAAGGCCGGAGGATTCGACGCCATCGTCATTGGTCACCAGTATCTTCAAATATTCACACTAACTTCTAATATATTTTCATGGGGCCGTAGGAGTTTGTCTCATAGACCGGTGGGCGGGTTGAGTAACACAGGTGTGGGAGCGATGCGCCTCAACAGAGGTTGGCCCGTCCAGTTGCACCGGCCACTTGTCGGCCCCCAGAAAGGTCGTCTACTCTCTTAGTTCCATGGCGCCTTGACCCAGTCCCAAGGCGCTTGGCCGCTGCGCCATAGCTTGAGCAAGTTATGGGTCGTCCCTGCCAGCGACCACTCACTCTGTGCAGTGCCCAACCCCCGTCTCATAAACCGTCGGAACCCCTGGCCTTCCTTGACCTGTCCGAACACCGGCTCCACCAGTACACCCCGCTTCTTGTACAGAGCTCGGCCTCGCTTTGTCAGCAGCTTGCGCTCCATCCTGTCCCTCGGGCTCAGTCCTTTTGGTATACGCCCTCGGGGACACCCCTTCTCCCATAGCAGCTTCCGCTGTTTCCAATCCTTGGTGGTGGCAATAAGAAGCTCAGGCATCTCTGGCCAGGGGCAAGCCCTGATGTTGGCCTCACTCCAGTACCCGGCATCGGCCAAGCCCGCTTTGGGCCGGTCCTCTATGCCGGCTGCTTCCAGAGTATGCGCCATGGTTTGGAGCATCGGCTCCAGTTGCTGCACATCGTTGGCCTCTTGGGTCACTCCAACGGCTACTATGATCTGCTCCTCGCTCACCACCGCCTGGGCATTGTAGCCCTGCACGTACCCTTGCCTGGTCTTCATGATACGACTGTCCGGGTCGGTGGTATTAGCCTTCGCCTCTTCGGTAGGAAGTGGCTCTACTACCTTGGGCTTTCGCCCTCGCTTCTTTTTGCCTGTGACATCTTCTTCTGCCCGCCGTCGCTCCACGTGCTCTTGGACAGCCTTGGCTCCTGCTTCAGCCTCCCGCTGCAGACGTTCCTTGGCTTCCTTCAGGCGCTTGAGCCGCTCCGTCCGTCCCCCTAGCCCTTCCGGTAGCTCATCCCCTCGCCGGTCGGGACCATAATGGGCATCCTCTTCAGCATCCGTTGCCTTGGCCTCTGCCAACATGCGCCGCACTTCTTCTTCAATGGCCTGGTGGCTCCGGTTGGTGGCCAGGGCCGCGTTGGCTGCCACCTTCGTCCCATCAAGAGCCACTACCCCCAACTTCACCAGACCCGCTTCATGGCATAACCTCAGTACCTCTACAAAGAGCTCCTCGAACGCCTCCTCGCGCTCCGCCCTAAAGCGACAGATGGTACGGAAGTCTGGCTGCCGGTTGGCCGCCACCACCCGGAATCCTACATCTTCCTCCAGAGCACGGGCTATGCGCCTGGAACTGCGTACACCCAGGCAGTAGCCGTACAACAGGATGGCCACCATCATCCCCGGATCGTAGGCCGCTGCACCCCATCCATCACTTCGATAGACTGCATAGAACTCCCTCAGATCCATCTGGCCTACTGCATCTACAATGAACCAAGCCAAGTGACCCTCACTCAGCCAATCCCTCATGGACGGCGGCATCAAGTAGCTCTGGTCTCGCTCGCAACTCAGAAGGTTATAAGCCATAGTGTCCTACCTGCCTGATGTTTCTATGAGCTTACTGCTTCGCCAACCCCGCAGGAAGGGGGTTTATGGGACACGCTCCCCTGTCGCAACTTTTCCTGCTCAACAGCAGGCTTGGAATTGCAAAGGCGATAACAGCTAGCAATTTCAGGTTGGTCGCCGACAGGGGTCACCGCTTTTTGGCGAGGGCGTGATCCCTCTCTTTATTTCGCAGCGGCCACATCGCCCGGACCATTGATCAAGCTTGTCCGGGGCGTCCACCTTCGACATCGACCAGCATTCCGTCTCCCTGAACAGCCAGAAGCAGCCCATCCGTTATCTGATTGGTCAGATTTTGGAAGCTCTTGGTATGCACCTTGACGTAGTTATCGGTCAAGCCACGGTAAATGTAACCCTCACCCGCGGTTGGCTGGGATTCCCATAACACCGGCCGGGTGGTTCCCACCAACCCGGAGCGGTATTTCTGAGCTTGATGTTGCGCAAGGGAGAGCAGCTCGCCAACACGCTCTTTGATCTGCTGAGGGCCAACCTTGTCCCCCAAGTACGCTGCGCTGGTCCCAGGTCGGCTGGAGTAGGGGAAGATGTGCGTATCTGCGAACTCCATGGACCTGGCAAAGGATATGCTTTCGGAGAAATCACGGTCGGTTTCTCCGGGGAAACCTGCGATGATATCGGCGGTTATTGCAACCCCTTCAACGGACCGGCGTATATTGGCAACAGCTTGTGCATAGTCTGCTTGAGTATACCGGCGTCTCATTCGCTTGAGGGTAGCATCGCAGCCGCTTTGTAGGGGCGTATGGAAATGAGGGCATATGCGACCGGAAGCCCACAGAGCCAGCAGATTGTCGGATATCTCCTGAGGTTGCAGGGAAGAGATCCTGATTCTAGGAATCGAGGTCTCCTCCAAAACGGAGCTGAGCAGATGGTGCAATGAAGAACCTTCCAGATCAAATCCGTATGTGCCCAACTGGGTGCCGGTAAGAACAACCTCCTTGTAGCCTTTGCCCGCATACATGTTGATCTGGTCGATGATATCTTTCGCAGGAATGCTGCGCTCCCGGCCGCGCACCTTGGGGACGATGCAGTAAGCGCATACCTGATCGCACCCTTCTTGGATTTTGATCATAGAGCGGGTCCGGCGAATGCTCTTCTTGGGTTGTGAAGGACCCCTCGGTGAGGCCGGTCCGGTCCGGTGCGGAGGCAGTTCGTGGGAGTAGATGCTCAAGACCTTCTCAACCAGCGCCTCTTTGTCCGGATTACTTACAACAAGGGTGTTGCCATCCAACCTTTCCAGTTCATGGGGTGCCCGGTGGGCATAGCAGCCCGTTCCAACGACGATGGCGGTCGGATTACGACGATGGGCGGAGTTCAGAGCTTGGCGGGCTTTGGCATCAGCAGTGTGGGTCACGGTGCAGGTGTTGACGACATACACATCGGGACTTTCAGAAGGGTCCACCACAGTGAACCCCGCCTCCGCGAATTGCTGGGCCAAGCTATCGGTATCAGCTTGGTTTAGCTTACAACCGTGGGTCTGAAAAGCTACTGTACCTTTGAACGGACTATCTATCATTTTTGCGTCAGCGTGCGAAGGCTGTTCCTGAAGGTATTGTTGGGTTGATGTCGGAAAGATGGAGGCTAAGTTGCTTACCTGCGTCTGTGTAAGCCTTTTACGCGGTCGGTAACTGGATTTGAAGCGATGGTTAGCTTGCGGTTTTGAAGTGACTCGTAACAAGCTGACACGTTTGTCGACAGGCCGGTCAAGATGGCACAAAGTCCCAGCATCCACCGGCGGCCCGAGCTTCTCAGGATGGCGACCGTTCGACCCAGCCGAAGCTTGGTTTGGGCCAACAGGTCCGGGCGATTGGCGTTTGCCGCGCATATGAGCCAGTAGACGGCAAAAGATGCGATGATCACCAATGCTCCACCCAGGGCATCCACGATGTAATGATTGCCGGTAATGGTTATAGCAAAGAAGGTCATGGACGGATAGATGATCCCCAGCGGCTTGATCCATATATACTTCGACCTAAGGAACAGTACCCCGAAGAGTATGGTCCATGCGAAGTGGAGGCTGGGCATGGCCGCAAAAGCGTTGTAGAAGACCTGCATATCTCGGCTGCCGTACCATGTGGGACCGAACTTTTGTATGGTATCTACAAATCCGTATTCGACGAGATACCGCGGAGGGGCCAGTGGGAAAGCTGAATATAAGATCAACGCCAAGACGAAACTCAGTAGCAGAACGTTTCGGTAGTAGGTGTATTTGCTTCGGTCGCACACATATAGGGTCACGCCGGTTACGGCGATAATGGGCCAGAAAGTGACGATATATGTCCAGTTCAGGAAGATAACTACAGCTTTGGCAGATCCGACCGCCCAAGATTGCCAGTTGAGCTCCCAAAGGAACCCGGCGGAAAGCTCAAAATCCACCACCTTAAATGCGTTTTCGACGGCGGTTAGCTCAATGTTGGGAATGAGGAACTTTCGGATGAACATGTACAAAAAGTAAGTGCCCGATATAATGACCAGTTCCCTGAAGTGCTGTAGAATCTTCCACCGAAGGATCAGCGACCTCATGTTGCTGCTGTCAATCATCATCCCCCACCCTTTCAGCAGCTTCCCGTTCTGGCAAGACAACCGTCTGCGTAGGTTCTTGGGAATAACGGCCGTTTTGAAGCAGCGGAATGGCACGGTTTCGTTCCCCGGCTGCTTTGCTGCCCAGGTAGACACTACAGGTCAAGCATCCAACCTGTCGTTTTGGCAGTGGACCCTTTTTGAACAGCTGCCTGGCTGCCAGGTAGTGGTCATTGTTCCAAATCTCTTTTATCGAGTGGGTCTTAACGTCGCCAAAATCATCGGATGCATCCGTCAGGTAGCAGCAGGGGGCATAGCCGCCATCCCAATTGACTATGGCGCTGCGCCACAGACGCCAACACCGGTCATCATCTTCACGGTACGGCTTTTCGAACGGTTTATCATGGTCATTCCACTGCCCGCCCACGGGCAGCCATCTCCGTGCCAGATCTGTATCTGTTTCACCGTGAGGAAAGTCCACCTTCTTGAATACGATGTTATCTACGCCCAGTTCGGTCGCCATGCGTTTAGCTTCTGGAATCTGGCTTTCGTTTTGTTGCATCACAATGTATTGCCATTCCAGGTAAGGTGTCTTGGATCCCAACTCCTGGCGTTTCTCCACCAGCAGCTTGATATTGTCCAGTACCCGGTCAATGTAACCACCTACCCGGTAAACCTTGTAGATGTCTTGGGTGGTCCCATCCAAAGAGATGATCAGAACATCCAAGCCCGAACGGATCAGGTCCTCCGCCATCTGGGGGGTCAGGGGTTTGTTGAGGTTGGAGCTCATGATTGTAGCGATGTTGGCATCATGGGCGTAAGCTACATACTTCGCGATATCTTTGTTCAAGAAGGGTTCGCCCCAGCTGTATAAGCTCAGCCAAATGCAGTAGCCTCTCATCTGGTCGATGGTGTTCCGGTACACGTCGAAGTGCATCACACCTTTGTCCCGATGGACGGTGCCCAAGCCAGTATGGCAAAGAGGGCACTTGAGCTGGCAGATGTTGGTGGTGTCGATCTCCCACTCGTATGGATATCCCCACACCTTGGTCCTGCCAAATCGAAGTTGTACTTCCACACGCACAAGGTTGAACAGCTTTTGCCAACCCCAGTAACGGAAGGCCAAGGAAGCTCGTTGGCTGGCACGTCCGCGAGCGACGGCGCTGATGACGGACCGTTTCATGTGAAAGGCACGTTCTATAGCCCCGAAAGAACGCAGCAGCAGGGTTTCACCGGGTTTCAATATCTTCCCCTTGAAGAGATGGCTTACTATGCTGCAAGGTCAATCACGACCAACCTGGCTGGCCTCCGGCACACCAGGCGGACCGAATGGTTGGGCGCTGAATCGGTACAGTTCTTGTGCTGTTCTCATTGGCTTCATCGTAGGAGAAGCTATTTAATTTGAACGATAGTCTACTTTGGCTTTCTCGGCTATGTCAACGAGTTGGCTGCTTCAGTTGGCATGTTTTACGTTTTCGACTTCAGAAAGATATAATGGGCTTGGGCAAAATGCGGCCTGTAGCTCAGGCAGGAGGTTGATATGGTTATATCCGGTTTGCAACTGAACAATGTAAATCATGTGGTAACCATGGTTAAAAATACTGACCGGAGCATGGAATTCTACCGCGATTTCCTCGGCTTCAAGCATATACAAAGCCAGGTTGACAATCCGAACATCACATGGCTTGTACTGCCCAGCGGGGTTATGCTCCATCTCATCGAAACAGAGGAGGCTCCGGTAAAGCCGGATAATGTCCACCATGCCTTCGAGGTGGAGGATTTCGATACTGCCACCAAAGCTGTAGAAGAACATGGCATCACCATCGAAAGGTCGGGGGTCCGCCATGATGGACAACGCTTCATGTTCTTCCGGGACCCTGACGGTAATCGCGTCGAGCTTTGTACCCCTTCAAGGTTCTAGGGATAGTCTGAATAAGTCCCCTTGGATGCGGAGGATGGACATGAAACCCGTCCCTACCGAGGGGCGAGGTTCCCGCCTTCGCAGGAATGACGTGCTTCAGGCGGCGGGAATGACGGGCTTCAGGCGAGTTGTTCAGAGGTTTCCTAGATTCTTCGGGGTGCGCCCCTCAGAATGACAGGGGGAGAGTCATTCCGAACTTCCCCACTGTCATTCCGAACGGAGTGAGGAATCTAAGGTCTCCCTCTGATGGCCTGCCCATTACTACGACGGTCTTTCAGGTGAGGAGGCACCTCAAGGATAGTCTGAATAAGTCCTCTTGGGTGTGGAGAATGGACGTGAAACCCGTCCCTACAGAGGGGCGAGGTTCCCGCCTTCGCGGGAATGACGGTCTTCAGGCGAGTTGTTCAGAGGTTCCTTAGATTCTTCGGGGTGCGCCCCTCAGAATGACAGGGGAAGAGTTGTTCAGAGGTTCCTTAGATTCTTCGGGGTGCGCCCCTCAGAATGACAGGGGGAGAGTCATTCCGAACTTCCATCTGTCATTCCGAACGGAGTGAGGAATCTAAAGTCTCCCTCTGATGGCCTGCCCATTACTACGACGGTCTTTCGGGTGAGGAGGCACCTTAGGGATAGTCTGAATAAGTCCCGTTGGATGTGGAGGATGGACGTGAAACCCGTCCATACAGAGGGGCGAGGTTCCCGCCTTCGCGGGAATGACGGTCTTCAGGCGGCGGGAATGACGGGCTTCAGGCGAGTTGTTCAGAGGTTCTCTAGAGCGAACGGTCCTGGTGACGCCGAAACGCCGGGTGCAGCCAAGGCGTCGATAGATGGTCTTGCAGTCGGAGGGGACATAAACGGCGGGAAGGTATCATCCCGACGGGCAAGATCAGTTCCAAGACCAAAAAGCTATGCGGCTGGAAGCGATCTCCCTTGGCGCCGCACCCTCGGTAACCTCAAGAACGTACACCTTCGGCACCTCCGGTGTGCTTCCATTTTGTCTGGAAGATTCTCTCCGCAGGTTACCGGTGAAAACGATATGCTTACTATCTGGAGACCATATGGAGTTGGACAATGAATACTGATCGAAGAAAGAAACCATGGTAAGAAACTCGGTGGAAGGAAGGAATTCCACCAGGTCCACTGCCGGTTCTCCAGACCGATTCACAAGCTTCCACTTGAAGGAACGGCTATCAGGGTCGAAAACAATGTAGATGAGCTTCTGTCCATCCGGGGACCAAAAGAACGCCAAGAGAGGCTCATCCACCAGCTGACTGCTGGAAGCTCCATCTGTGGCCACCACAATCAAGCGGTCATACACCCCCCCTGCCGGGCGGTCCGTATCGACCACCGCCAGCTCCTTGCCCGTTGGCGATAGCAAGTAGGCGGATGAGGAACCCAGGTCCATGATGCGGCGGGCTCCCGACCGCCAGCTGTCGACATCTGCCGCATACAGTGCATCTCCCAGATCATCTGAGTCGACATAATATATTGTCTTACCATCTGGAGATAACGCAGGAGCACGAAACCCCATCCCTGCAGGGCCCAGCGACCTGGCATTAAGAGTTCCGGCATCCAGCCCGTCCTCTTGCAAATACAACAGGTCAGCCCCTTGGTGGACGAGAAGTGCGCTCACCTCGTTGGCCCATACAAAATAGATGGGCGCTTGGGCAGCGATTTGAATTGCAGGTGAGGCCCTTTGCACAGGAGCAGCAAACAAGGCCAGTTCCTTCTGTGTGGATGCGATGAAGGTCAAGAACCTGTTGTTGGGGGACCAATAGGTGTAATGGGGCGCACCCCTGGCGACTGGGATGGTATTGGGTTCGTTTTGGTACACACTTGCGGAGATGCCCGTTTCGACATCTATGATCTGCAAAGACACTTCTGCATTGGCGCCTTCCACAAGCACCTGGGAAGCAGCCAGTTTCCTTCCGTCGGGAGACCAGGTTGGCCAAGCATAGAACACCTCCGGTTCCCCGGCTTGAGCCATAGCCAGCCCGGTCGGGACAACCCTGACCTCGTTACCGGTGAAGCGGCGAGGTTCGCTTCCATCAGGATTGATGGTGGAGAGGGTCCCATCAGCTGTAATGTAAGCTATGCGATTTACCATGGCGGAAGGGGTTGTTTCGATGCGGATCGTATCAGCGTCGGAGACGGACGATCCTCCGCAGCCTGCAAGAAGAGCTAACATTCCCATCAAGACCACCAGATGCTTGATGGACCTAGTTACGATGATATCCTCCCGCTGACCGGTTGAATCACACGCCCACCGGCAGGTTGGCGGTTTCTGCGGAGGTACTGCAAAAGACGGTTTCCTACCCAAGGACTAAGTCGGGCGAACCACGTCGGAAACTTGTTTATAGGGGAAGAGGTATAGCCTCCCCCGTCTGAGAACTGCGGGTTACTGCTTCGGTAAACTCCATGTAATGCACACCTGTCTCGAAGGTTGTGTGGGTTACCGGTTCCGTTCCCCGGATGGCATTTATGAACTCCTCTTCCACCCGCCAACCCCCCTGCTGTTCTGGGGGTATGACGATCTCCGAAAGCTGGGAATCGCCCCGACGGCCTCCGTACAAGGTAAGCGGCGGCGGACCTTGCATCTTCAAGGTGCCTTGGCTGCCAAATAGCCAGATCTCGACGCCGGAACCGTGGCCTGTGACAGCGCTAACGCTCAGGGTAGCTTGAGCCCCATTGGCCATCTCACACAAGATGCTTACGTGGTCGGGAACCGTCACGGTTCTCACGATGCCGGCTTCATCCCTGCGGTTTCGGACGACCACATTGGTCATCGCCATCACCTTTGAAGCAGGACCGGTCCACCGGATGATGCCTTCGTACCATATCCCCATCTGTAGAATGTTGTAACCGCTCAAGTCACGGTTCTGCCTCCAGTGGAGGGGGCTGTCGTAATCAGCAAAACCGTTGGGCCACATCCGCATATTGACCGAAATCAGGTCGCCCAAATATCCATCGGCGATCAAATTCTGGACCGTACTATCCACAGACAAGGTCATGGGCGAAGGTACGATCTGCTTGATCAGGTGGGGGTAATTGCGGGAAGCATCCAAAAGGGCATGAGCTTCCTGAGAATCCATGGCCATACGTGCTTCGCATAGGACATGCTTGTTGTTTTCCAAGGCAGATAAGATGATAGGGCAGTGCATATTGGGCCAAGTGCCGATGCAAATTGCGTCTGTATCGTCAGATTCCACCAGTTCCAGCCAGTTATCATATACGGTGGGAATCTCGAACTCGGATGCAACCCGCTCACTCGATTCTCGGCTACGATTGGCAACTGAAACGATCTCCACACCATCTTGTGCCCTTAAGCCCGGAATGTGACGGTCACGGGTATTTCCGCCGGCTCCCACAACCCCCACTCGGATGATCCCGTCTTGCATCGCGATGCTCCTTGCTATTCTGAATCTTGTGCCGTCAACGATTATAGAAGGGAACTGCCGCCTAGTCCAGTTGGCCTAAAGCTGGGCCAAGCAAGGGTGGTTCGTTGACACCCCAAGGGCCTGCCGCTACATTGGTGAAATCCCAGCCAATCGTTCGGCTGACGGTTGTTGTGTAATCCCGGTAGGAGAAGAAAGTGGAAATCGAAACCTTGGCTGTGCATAGCGGTCTTATGGTTGATCCTGCAACGGGTTCCGTATCGCCTCCCATACACATGTCCACCACTTTCCAGCGCGATGCTGATGGAACTTACCCCCAAGGATATATCTACAGCCGGTCCAACAATCCTACCCGGAAGCTCTTGGAAGAGTGTGTCCGAGACTTGGAAGCAGGAGAAGCTGCTGCATCATTTTCGTCGGGGATGGCAGCTATCATGAGCATCTTTCAGACCCTTTCAGCCGGAGACCATGTGATTGCACCACGGGATGCGTATCACGGGACTGCGCATTTGTTGAAAACGGTTTTGTCCCGGTGGAATCTAATGACCTCCTTTGTAGATATGACGGATTTGGATGAATTGCGCAAGGAGATGGGTCCTTCGACGAAATTGGTGTTCGTTGAAACCCCTTCGAATCCCCTATTGAAGATCACCGACATATCAAAGGTGGCTGATATAGCCCATCAACGGGGGGCTTATTGTGTGTGCGACAATACATGGGCTACCCCTGTGCTGCAGATGCCCATAAACCTTGGCGCGGACCTCGCGGTGCATTCCAGCACCAAGTATCTGGGAGGCCACGGTGATGTGATGGGTGGGGTGGTAGTGTCGGCTCATGATGATGATCTGTTTCGTAAGCTCAGACAAGTGCAGCAGGATGGCGGTGCGGTTCCATCTCCCTTCGACTGCTGGCTGCTGCTCAGAAGCATACGGACTCTGCCCTACCGGATACGGGCTCAATCCGAGAATGCTGCCAAATTAGCTGTCTTTCTCACCGAACACCCCGGAATTTCAGAAGTGTTTTATCCGGGTCTCGCCAGCCACCCAGGGCATGAGACCGCCCAACGTCAGATGCGTATGTTTGGAGGCATGCTGTCCTTTCGAGTTATAGGGGGCAGAGAACGGGCTTTTGCAGTGGCAGCTAAGACTACCCTTTTCACACAGGCCACCAGCCTTGGAAGCTATGAAAGCCTCATTGAGCGCCGTGCTTCTGTGGAAGGGCCCGATAGCGCCACTCCCGACGACCTGTTGCGGGTGTCGGTGGGGCTGGAGAACATCAATGATCTTATTGCAGACCTGGAGCAGGCTCTGAAGAGCTAGGGGGTATGAGGCGGCGGAAAGATTCTTGTTTCAGAAGATATGACAAAGGAGGTCGGACGGGTGACCAACTACAAGGTAGCCCTTATTCCTGGGGATGGCATCGGGCCCGAGGTGATTGCTGAAGCGACCAAGGTGCTGGATGCTCTTGCCGCCAGGGACGGGCGCTACGGTTTTCAATATTCCAACTGTCCGTGGGGGTCCAGCTATTATCGTGAAACGGGGCGTATGATGCCCGAAGCTGGTTTGGACCAGCTAAAGGACCATGATGCAATCTTGTTCGGAGCGGTTGGCGACCCACAGATTCCCGACCACGTCACCCTGCATGGTCTGATCCTGCCCATTCGCAGAAGTTTCGATCAGGGGGTCTGTCTCCGCCCATCGTACTTGTTCGATGGCGTCGAATCGCCCCTCTCAGGTAAGAACCCCGGCGATATCGACCTCGTGGTCTTTAGAGAAAACACCGAGGGCGAATATGCCAATATGGGCGGGTTTTTGTACGCTGGGACTCCGGACGAGGTCTCTCTACAGACCAGCGTTTTTACACGCAAAGGCACTGAGCGAATAATCCGCGCAGCATTCGATTATGCTAGAAAGCGCGACAAGGGCCGGAAGGTCACCTCGGTGACTAAATCCAACGCTATGCAATACGGCATGGTCTTTTGGGATAGGGTGTTTACGGAGGTTGCCGGCGACTACCCCGATATTGAAACCGAATCTTTGTTGGTAGATCGGGCATGTATGGATATGGTCCGTCATCCCGAAGCCTTTGACGTTATGGTTGCATCAAACCTGTTTGGCGATATTCTGACCGACATCGGGGCTATCGTCACCGGCAGCATGGGTCTGGCCCCCAGCGCTAATATCAACCCCGATGGAGCCTACCCGTCCATGTTCGAGCCGGTCCACGGGGCGGCTTTCGATATAGCAGGCAAGGGATTGGCCAATCCACTAGCTGCTATCTTGGCGGCAGCGATGATGTTGGAGCACTTCGGCCAAGATGATGCTGCCAACGAAATTGATGAAGCAGTAAAGCATAACTTGCGGGAAGGCAAGATACGGACCCCGGACCTAGGGGGCAGTTCGACAACATCCCAGGTCGGCGATGAAATCGTAAACATACTTGCCCAAGGGTAACCTGAATGACTTCGGCGTACCCCCACAGGACCTAAGGATAGTCTGAACAAGTCCCCTTGGATGCGGAGGATGGACGTGAAACCCGTCCCTACAGAGGGGCGCGGTTCCCGCCTTCGCGGGAATGACGGGCTCTAGAGGACGGGAATGACGGGCTTCAGGCGGCGGGAATGACGGGCTTCAGGCGAGTTGTTCGGAGGTTCCCTAATTGACATGTCCTAAGGGCTGACGTAAAATCCGAATGTCTTCACAAGGTGCATCTCAGATATAAATATGCTCTACACCAACAACGCTCAGGAGGTAGACCGGTGACCACAGTCACGATGACAGTCAACGGCGCCAGCTACACCAACGACGTAGAACCCAGACTACTCTTGGTCCATCATATCCGTGACGTTCTGGGTCTCACCGGCACCCATGTTGGGTGTGACACCAGCCAGTGCGGCGCCTGCACCGTTAGTATCGACGGTAGGGCAGTAAAATGTTGCACCATGTTTGCCGTACAAGCCGATGGGGCCAATATCACCACCATCGAAGGTATGGCTGTGGATGGTCAGCTTCACCCGATCCAAGAAGGGTTTTGGGAAGAACACGGCCTCCAATGCGGCTTCTGTACCCCCGGAATGATCATGTTGGTCCAGCAGTTGCTGGAACGAAACCCCAACCCCACAGAGCAGGAGATCCGCCGTGGCCTCGCCGGTAATCTGTGCCGTTGCACGGGCTACCACAACATCGTCAAAGCCATCCAGAATGCTGCCAAGAAGGGCATGCCATCCTAGGTCCCCCGGCCAGCATTCCGCTTATCAAAGGGAGGTTGTGAAATGATCCCCAGTTCCTTTGAATATTTTGCCCCGACGACCTTGTCGGAAGCCCAGTCCCTTCTGCGCCGGTACGTCGGTGATGCCAAGGTTGTGGCTGGTGGGCACAGCTTGATTCCCCTTATGAAGATGAGATTATCCGAGCCCAAGTACCTTATCGACCTTGGTGGGATCAACGAACTGTCCTACATCCGGGAAGATAACGGCGGCCTGGCTATCGGAGCTACCACCACCTACTACGATATCGAAAGCTCTCCTCTGGTGAATGGCAAGTATCCGGTACTTGCCGAAGCTACGGCGCTGGTGGCTGATATCCAGGTCCGTAACAAAGGGACCATCGGTGGCTCTATGGCCCATGCCGACCCCTCGGCGGACCTAACGGCAGTTGTCTTGGCTTTGGAATGTGAAATGCGTTCGGGCAGCTCTAAAGTTTTGCGCAGCGTACCTGCCCATCGTTTTTTCGTGGATACCTTCACTACAACCCTCCGGGAGAATGAGATCCTCACCGAAATCAAGCTGCCCGCAGTGCCTGCCAAGACTGGCGGAGCTTACAAGAAGTTTGCAAATAAAGCTTCCCATTTTGCAGAGGTTGGCGTTGCCGCCTTGGTGACCATGGACAACGGAATATGCCAAAGGGTAAGGATCGGCATAACCGGGGCCGGCTCCATCGCATCAAGAGCTAGAGCAGCCGAGCGGGTGTTGGAAGGTAAAGAACCAACCGAAAAGAATATAGCTATGGCAGCTCAGCGAGCCATCAGGGGCATCGAATTTCAGAGCAACATTCACGCATCTTCGGAATATCGAAGCCATCTGACCACCGTGTACACGCGCAGAGTGTTGTCAGAAGCTGTCAGCCGGGCTGAATAATCATCGCCCGTGCGTGGGCTGGATGATCACCGCCCGTGCGTGGGCTGGATGATCACCGCCCGTGCGTGGGGCTGGATGATCACCGCCCGTGCGTGGGCTGGATGATCATCGCCCGTGCGTGGGCTGGATGATCATCGCCCGTGCGTGGGCTGGATGATCATCGCCCGTGCGTGGGCTGGATGATCATCGCCCGTGCGTGGGCTGGATGATCATCGCCCGTGCGTGGGCTGGATGATCATCGCCCGTGCGTGGGCTGGATGATCATCGCCCGTGCGTGGGCTGGATGATCATCGCCCGTGCGTGGGCTGGATGATCATCGCCCGTGCGTGGGCTGGATGATCATCGCCCGTGCGTGGGGCTGGATGATCACCGGCCGTAAGTAGGTGACGGGGCGCTTGCGTCTGTGGTCCGATCAGCTTCCTCGCTATCCCTACCGCGACTAGGTTCGCCGGCAAGGTCATCAACATCCCAATCGGCGAAAGTGAACCAAAGCAGCGCCCCTCCCGAGGCCGCAGGCTGTCTGGGATGTCCCCCGCAGCATCGTGTCCAATGGCCGCATGAACCGCCGCACCTTGTCCAATGGCCGCACCCCGTAGCATCTTGTCCAGTGGCCGCTCCCCGTAGCACCTTGTCCAATGGCCGCACCCCGTAGCATCTTGTCCAATGGCCGCACCCCGTAGCATCTTGTCCAATGGCCGCACCCCGTAGCACCTTGTCCAATGGCCGCACCCCGTAGCATCTTGTCCAATGGCCGCACCCCGTAGCACCTTGTCCAGTGGCCGCACCCCGTAGCATCTTGTCCAATGGCCGTATGAACCTCATCACGAGGGTTGTTGATTTTCCATAGCTCGGTCTATCAGGGACTGTGCCACAAACCATCATGCAGAACCCCTCCCCCCGCTGCCACGCGGAACCCCTCCCCTTGCTGTAATGCGGGACGCCCCCTGTCATTCCGAACGGAGTGAGGAATCTAAGATCTGGCTCTGACGCCATGTCCATTACTACGACGAGGCTTCGTGTGAGCAGGCACCTTAGATTCTTCGTCGTGCGCTCCTCAGAATGACAGTGAGGGGAGCGCTCCTCAGAATGAGGACAAAGGGAGACCCTCCCCTTGCTGTCATGCGGGGCGCGTGCCCTTGCCGGCATTGTGAGGGGCGCGTGCTCTTGTTGTCGTTGTGAGGAGAGCGTCTCCTTGTTGTCGTTGTGAGGGGCGCGTGCCCTTGTTGTCGTTGTGAGGGGCGCGTGCCCTTGCTGTCGTTGTGAGGGGCGCGTGCCCTTGCTGGCGTTGTGAGGAGGGGGTCCCCTTGCGTCGTTGTGAGGAGCGCCCCTCTTTTTGTCATTCCGAATCTCCCCCTGTCATTCCGAACGGAGTGAGGAATCTAAAGTCTCCCTCTGATGGCCTGTCCATTACTACGACGAGGCTTCGTGTGAGCGGGTGCCTTAGATTCTTCGTCGTGCGCTCCTCAGAATGACGAGGAAGGGGGAGCTCCACAGAATGAGGACAAAGGGAGACCCTCCCCTCGCTGTCATGCGGGGCGCGTACCCTTGCTGGCATTGTGAGGGGCGCGTGCCCTTGTTGTCGTTGTGAGGAGGGGGTCCCCTTGCGTCGTTGTGAGGAGCGCCCCTCTTTTTGTCATTCCGAACCTCCCCCTGTCATTTCGAACGGAGTGAGGAATCTAAGATGCCTACTCATCCGATGGGTCATCGTGGTGATGGACAGGCCATCAGAGGGAGATTTTAGATTCCTCACTCCGTTCGGAATGACAGGAGGAGTTCGGAATGACAATATGGAGTTGGTTCGGAATGACAGGGAGGGCCGTTCGGAACGGCGATACTGCGTTTGGTATGACAAGCCGGGGGAGGGGCGTTTGGGATGACAAGCCGGGGGGCGTTTGGTATGACAAGCCGGGGGGGCTTTGGTACGACAAGCCGGGGGAGGGGCGTTTGGGATGACAAGCCGGGGGAGGCATTTGGACTGACAACAATTGGACTGACGACAAGAGGGAGGGCGATTACCTGAATTTGTCACAGGGTTTCAACGGTTAGTTGGGACACCTGCCATCTGACCTTTGGGGGCGGCGGGAAAGCCTTGATAATTGCGCCAATGAGCCGGCGTTTTTGCTCCGATGCGCCTTTTCTAACCCTAGCCAAGGTTAAGTGAGGTTTGAAGGGTCGCTTTTCCATCGGGAAGCTGCAGGAACGGTGTAGCTGTTGGTCCAAGTCGACTTGAAGCTGATTTAAAAATTCGAGGTCACCTTCGATCCCCGACCATAACACCTGGGGAGCTTTGTAGCTGGGAAAGCAGCCCAGACCTGCAATCGATAGCTGGAAAGGGTCTGGGCTTAGCAAGTTTTTCTTTACTGATTTATGGACCAGGTCAACCATATCTTCGCTGATTTCTCCCAAGAACTTCAGGGTCAGATGTATCCCTTGGGGTTGTACCCATCGGAGGTCTTCAAGCCCCATCTCCCGAAGCTGGGATACCGTATTTTCCAACGTCCCCCTGACTTCCGGCGATATGTGCGCAGCGATGAAGGTCCGTACCGTGGCACCCTCCTAAACCAGCTACAGCTTCAGCAACTGCTGAGCGTTCCTCCAGAAGATGCTTTCTTTGTGTTCTGCGCTGAGGGCTGAGTTCTCCACCTGTTCAAGTGAGCGCTTATGGGAAAGTAACGGATAATCCGAACCGAATAAAATATGGTCGGGGCCCGCCAAATCTACGACAGCAGGGAAAATTTTCGGATCATAGAGGAATGGCGATGCTGCGGTGTCGACGTATACATTTCCCATCTCGGTTTCCAGTTCTGGCATGAGGTTGTAGAAGGGTATGCCGCCACCCCAGTGGGCACAGACCACAACGTTGTTGGGGAAGTTGCGTATCATCTTGTACAGCTTGTCCGGGGTGGTATGACCTTTGCCAGGGTATTGATGGCCCACCGGCTCCGAAGCATGGGTCAACACCAACAGCCCGCGCTTTTCTGCCAGAGCCATGAGAGGCGCAAGTGTGCCTTGGTCCGTTATGTCGATGCCTTGGGGATCGGGATGAAGCTCGCCGATCCCCAGTAGCCCTGCTTCAGCGCAACGTTCCACTTCCTCCAGAGCAGCATTGCCCCATGCTGGGTTGGCGGAACAAAGACCGATTAGTCGGGATGGGTAATTACGCACGGATTCGATTATGTAATCGTTGGCTTCAACAGCTATGGCATAGTTCGTCCAACCCACTCCCATGACCACAGCTTGGTCCACGCCGGAACTGTCCATTGACGCCACCAGATCTTCGGCGGTATTCAGCTTGGCGTTGGGGTTACAAAAAAGGGTGGCAAAGGTGGAATCCATCTCAACACAACGTGACCGGTTGTCCCGGAAGGATGGCGGAAAGATGTGGGAATGGAAATCTATTATCATATTGGGTAGGATTATAGCTTAGTTCGGATCCGTGAAGGTACTTGCAGCACACCCCGGAGCATCTTACCGGAGGTACACTCCTTGTCGATAGCACAGCACGCTCCCGACTTCACATTGCAATCCACCACAGGCGCCGAAGTTGCTTTGAGCAGCATGTTGGGGCGCAGGATCATTTTGGTGTTCATGCGCCACTATGGTTGACTGGCGTCCAGAAACCAATTGTTGCAGTTGCAACGGCGGCAAGATGAGATCAAAGCACTGGAGTGCGAAATAGTAGCTGTTGGGTTTGAACCTCTGGACAGGTTGAAGAAAGAGGTGGAGCAACTTCATGTGTCGTTTGTCGTCCTTTCGGACCCCGAACTGACAGCCTACAAAGCATATAACCTTGAGCAGGGGTCATTTTGGGCTGTATTCAATCCTGTGGCGGCACTGCAATATTTGCGGCTGCTGCTGAAAGAAAGGAGGTTTTTCAAGCCCCACGGCGACATAAAACAATTGGGCGGCGTTTTTGCGATCAATGCGGAAGGGCGCCTTCGTTACGCTTATCGTGCGGCAAGGTCCCAAGACCAGCCAGACCCCGATGAGCTGATGATGGCGTTGAAGGGGATTTAGCGGTCCTGCCCCGACCTATCCAGAGTTGTGACCGTTTCCTCCGAATCCACTATCGCTGTAAACCCCGGTTTCCCTACCTTGATAGATGTGGACGATGAATTCTTCCCTGGATACACCCAGAGAATCCACCAGTTCATCGTCAATGGCTTCGATCAACTCTTGAATACCCTCTTGGGTTACGTTTTCCATCACACACAACGTAGAATGAACCACGGTGGGAGTGAAATGGATATCTACCCGGCCCACGGGATGTTCATCTTCCAAGATGGTGTAAGATTCAGAGTAGGGTGTCCTACAGTCCCGTTCGAAATAAAAGTCAGTCACAATTTGCCTCCCGCATTGGGATGTCCATCCCCTAGCTCAGTATCTGCCCGTTACCTTGTACAGTCCACTTATATGAAGTGAGCTCCCGCAGTCCCAACGGACCTCGAGCATGAAACTTTTGGGTGCTTATTCCCACCTCAGCTCCCAAACCGAACTGCCCGCCGTCCACAAAACGCGTGCTGGCATTGACCAGCACCGCCGCCGCATCCACCTCTTTCAAGAACCTGGATGCTGCGGTGTGGTCCTCGGCGACTATAGCTTCCGAATGGCCCGACCCGTATTTTTCGATGTGCTCCAAAGCTTCGTCCATGGCATCCACAACCTTTACCGAAGCGATCAACGCAAGGTATTCCTGCCCCCAATCATCTTCGGTGGCAGGTACGGCATTGATGCCATGGGCAGGGCCCAAGATACTAAGAGAACGGCTGTCGCAGCGCATCTCCACCCCTGCTTGGCTCCACTCGCTGGCAATAGCCGGCAGGTAGCTTGGTGCGGCGGCAGCGTGCACCAGCAGCGTATCCAGAGCATTGCAGACCGATGGCCGCTGGGTCTTGGCGTTCATTGCTATCCTGACCGCCATGCCCAGATCGGCAGAACTGTCCACATAGGTGTGGCAAACGCCGATTCCGCCGGTGATTACGGGCATGGTGGCGGCTTCACCTACATAACGGACAAAATCGGCGCCGCCCCGGGGAATCATGAGGTCAATGTAACTGTTGAGCTTCAACATCCGTTCCACCAAGGCACGGTCGGTGTTGTCGACAAACTGGACAGCATCTTGGGGTATGCCCACAGCCTCTATGGCTTGTCGAACCAGGTCCGACAGGACACGGTTGGAGTTGATAGCTTCCTTACCCCCACGGAGGATACAGCCGTTGCCGGATTTCAAGCATAGAGCTGAGATGTCTATGCTGACGTTGGGCCTGCTTTCATATAGGGCGCCTATGACACCCAAGGGCACCCGTACCCTGCCGACGGTGAGGCCGTTGGGAAGAGCCCGCATCTCCAGCACTTCTCCCACGGGGTCCGGCAATTCTATCACCTTTTCCACATCGTGGGCGACCGCTTCCAACCTGGCAGGAGTCAGTAAAAGCCTATCCAGCAGGGCTTCGCTCAGGCCGTTGGCTTTGCCCTCGGCGTAGTCCTTGGCGTTGGCTTCCAATACCTGGTCTTGCTGGCTGATAAGATTGGTTGCGATGTTCTGCAGGGCATGGTCTTTGGCATCGCTGGAAGCGTAGGCCAGCTTCCGGGAAGCTGCACGGGTGGCTTTACTCTTTTCTATAAGCTGGTCCACAGTGGTGGTCGTCATGGTCGCCTCACAGCAGCACCAAATTGTTACGGTGGATGATCTCTTGGCCGTAGTGGTGTCCCAGAATTTCTTGGATCCGGTCAGAACGAGAACCTTTGATCCGTCCTGTATCTTCAGAAGAGTAGTTTGCTATGCCGCATCCAAACTTATCGCTTTGGGGGCCTATTATGTGCACAATATCGCCCCGCTCGAATGCTCCCGTCACATCCTTGACCCCCGCCGGCAGCAGGCTTCGGTTCTCCTTACCCAAGGCTATTGCCGCACCTTGATCCACGATGATGCAGCCCTCGGCAGCCGGGGCGCTGAGCATCCATCTTTTTCGGCTTTCCATCTTGGAAGCGGTGGGAGGAAATATTGTTCCCACCTGTTCCCCTGCTGCGCACCGAAGTAGGACATCAGGTTCACCGCCGTTGCAGATGATCATCATAGCTCCTGCCGACGTTACCAGTTTGGCGGCTTGCAGCTTGGTTGTCATACCACCCCTAGCTTTGGAGTCAAGGTTCTTGCTGGCCAATGCTTCGATTGTGCTATCGACCTTCTCCACTCGCCGGAGCATCTCAGCTCCCGAACGTTCCTTGGGGTCTGCAGTATACAGCCCATCCACCTGGGTGAGGACAACCACAAGATCGGCATCGACCAGGTTGGATACCAAAGCTGACAGGCGGTCATTGTCCCCAAACACCTCGCCGATCTCATCCACAGCTACCACATCGTTCTCGTTGAGTACCGGCACCGCACCAAGCTCCAGCAGGGCGGTAAGGGCATTGCGGATATTCAGGTAGCCTTGACGGTCCGATAGGTCGTTCCAGGTCAACAGAGCTTGTGCGATCATGATATTGTGCTGACCAAAGAGATCTTCATAGGTCCGCATCAGCCGGCTTTGTCCCACCGCAGCCAAGACTTGTCTGAAAGGTATATCCCGCCGCTCTTTGGCTAGTCCAAGGACGTACCGGCCCGCCGCCACTGCTCCAGATGAAACCAAAATAACCTCTGCCCCCCCGCGGTGGAGCTTGGCGATCTGGTCGACCAAGCTGCTCATCACATCCAGGTCCAAATGGTCCGATCCGCCCGTAAGGACCCCGGTGCCAGCTTTGACGACGATCCGCTTGTACTTCGATGGTACAGATTCTGGGTTACCTTGCCGGATGTCGTCCACCATTGGAAGCACCTTGGAAGAAGAAGAAGTTGGGTCTGCCTACTCAGAGTATCCAGAACAATTATATCAGCTTGCCGATTGATTCACACTCTTGGAAGGTTGTGGTAGAATTGGCTACCCGCCCAAGCAGGGATTCCTTGATGGATCCGGGCACTCATTCCTTGGTAGGAGCTAGGTAGGACGCGCTTGAAGACTAAAGCGGTTTTTCTGGATTTCTATAACACTTTGGTACGCTTCTGGCCTCCCTTGGATGAAATCCAGCAAGCTGCCTGCTCCGAGTTGGGACTGAACGCTCCAAAAGAAGGCATCCGCAGGGGCTATGTTCGGGCTGATGAGTACATGAGCGAAGAAGGAGCCAAACGACCCTTGGCTGAACGCAACGAAGATGAACGGGACGAGTTCTTCGCAGCCTACGAACAGATCGTCCTGAGGGGAGCGGGCCTCGAAGTATCTCTTCAGTTGGCCCGAGACGTTTGGAAGATGGCCATCCAGGTCCCCAAGGATTTTACCCTGTTTGATGATGTAATTTCGGGCTTGGAGCTACTTCGGCAGAGGAATGTAGTAACCGGGCTTATCTCCAATCTGCGCAGGGACATGACCGTCCTTTGTGAGCAGCTGGGGTTATCAGCCTACCTGGACTTTGTCGTCACTCCAGTGGAAGCAGGGGCAGAAAAACCCCATAACCGGGTGTTCCTTGCAGCCCTTGAGCGGGCCCAAGTGGACCCAGCCGAAGCTGTGCATGTGGGAGACCAGTACAAAGCTGACGCCCAAGGCGCCCGGGCGGTGGGCATAACTCCCGTGCTGATGGACCGGGAAGGGTGGCATCAACACATCGACGATTGCCCCCGCATCGCAAGCTTGCCTGAGTTGGACCTTCTCCTTGCCAACGGGCTCTAGGGATAGTCTGAATAAGTCCCCTTGGATGCGGAGGATGGATGTGAAACCCGTCCCTACAGAGGAGCGAGGTTCCCGCCTTCGCGGGAATGACGGGCTTCAGGCGAGTTGTTCAGAGGTTCCCTAGAGTAGCTCCGTCGGCGCCGCACCTAGTTGGCGGCTAAGGTCATAGCCAGCCGCCTCCCAAAGTCCCTGAGGTGCTCCAAGGCGTCGGTCAAGGGTTCCTTCCAAGATGTCTCTCCGCGCCCCAGCTGAATCCTGATCTGCTGGTTACCCACCTTCACCGTCGGCCCCAGAGCCTTTTCCAAAGCTAACCGTGCTCCGCTCACAGGCTCAGCCAAACCGAGGGTGATTATCCTGCCGTTCAGGGTTATGCTTTCCACTGCCGATTCCGTTGCCAGTATCTTGATCCCCACCAAATACAGCAGCTCGTCCACTGAAGATGGGAAAGGTCCGAACCGGTCCAGCATTTCGTCGCGTATATCATCCACTTCCTGCTGTTCCTTTAGCTTCGTCAGCCTTTGGTAAATAGCTAAACGAGTTGGCAAGTGGTTGATGTAATCTTCTGGAATATGTGCTGCCAAGGGCACACCTATCCGGATTTGGTTTGGCGGCTGCCCGAGGGGATTATCCTCGTTGGTGGATTCACCTGCCTTGAGCTCTGCTACCGCTTCATTGAGGAGCTGGTTGTATAGGTCGAACCCCACCGCATGAATATGCCCGCTTTGCTGAGCGCCCAAGATGTTGCCAGCCCCCCGTATTTCCAGGTCCCGCATGGCGATGCGATAACCGCTGCCCAGTTCCGTTGCTTCCAATATGGCTTTCAGTCGTTTGGTGGCTGCTTCGGTGACGCTGCGTCCTTGGGGTACCAACAGGTAGGCGTAAGCCCGGTTGGAACCCCGGCCAACCCGACCCCTGAGCTGATAAAGCTGGGCTAAACCGAAACGATCAGCCCTGTCCAAGATGAGAGTGTTGGCGTTGGGTATGTCCAACCCGGATTCTATGATGGTGGTGCACACCAATACATCTATCTCACCCCGCTCGAAGGTAGCCATCACATCTTCCAGATCATCTTCGTGCATCCTGCCATGGCCGATAGCTATCCTGGCCTTTGGCGCCAGCGCTTGAAGCTCTGCGGCGGTGCGGCGGATGGTGTTGATCCGGTTGTGAAGGTAGAACACCTGGCCGCCCCGGTCCAATTCCCGCAGGATAGCTTCTTTGATCACATCATCTTTGTGCTGGGAAACATAGGTTTTCACCGGCTGTCTGTCTTCGGGAGCAGTATCTAAGGTGCTCATATCCCGGATGCCCGCCAAACCCATGTGCAGGGTCCGAGGTATCGGAGTTGCACTGAGGGTAAGCATATCCACTTCGCGGCGCATTTTCTTGAGTCGTTCTTTGTGGGCAACGCCGAAGCGCTGTTCTTCATCGACAATAACTAGTCCCAGGTTCTTGAACGACACATCTTTCTGAAGGAGCCGATGGGTCCCGATGGTTATATCCACCGTCCCCGACCTTATCCCTTCGACGACCTGTTGCTGCTCTTTCTTGGTCCTGAACCTGCTCAGCACCTCTACTCTGACGGGGAAGGGGCTCAGTCGTTGACTGAAGGTGACATAATGTTGCTGTGCCAGCACGGTTGTCGGGACGAGCAGGGCCACTTGGCAGCCATCGCTAACTGCCTTGAAGGCAGCCCGTAACGCAACCTCTGTTTTTCCGTATCCGACATCGCCACAGACCAGGCGGTCCATCGGATGAGGCTGCTCCATCTCGTATTTCATCTCAAGGATGGTACGTTTCTGATCAATGGTTTCTTCATACGGGAAAGAATCTTCCAGTTCTTGTTGCCATGGCGAATCCGGGGGAAAAGCATATCCTTGAGCGACCCGGCGGGCAGCATATAAATCCAGAAGCTCCTTCGCCATCTCTTGAGCTGAATGTTTCACCCGCTCCTTGGTCCGGCTCCACTCCGCCGTTCCCAGCCGGGTTAGCGCTGGAAGGCGGTCGCTGGTTGCCACATAGGGAGAAACCCGGTCCAGTTGGTCTGACGGGACATATAGCTTGTCGGATTCAGCGTATTCCAACACCAAGTACTCTTTTGGTTCACCCTCGGGGTTCATCTGTATGGTCCCGGTAAACTGGGCTACTCCATGATCAATGTGCACCACATAGGAGCCGGGAGTCAGCTCAGATAGGAAAGCTTCACGTTTTATGGGTTTCCTGGGTCCGGAACGCCGTTGCTTGGATATGCCGAAGAGTTCGCTGTCGGTGAGCAGGGTGAGGGTTGCACCATCCAAGGGCAACATCCAACCGCTGCTCAGTGAACCCGATACAACCCTTATTTCCCCGGGAGACGGCACCCGATCCAACTCGGATATGACGGATGTTGGGACGCTTGCTTCCGACAGAAGATCGACCACTCTCCGGGAATATCGGCTGACCACAACGACGCGACGCCCTTCCTTGAGCATACCGGGCAAGTCTTGTATGAAGCGGTCGGGGCGCCCGTAGTATGAATCAGCGGGCCTGAAGCCAAACGCTCCGCCATCTTTCGGCCAAGAGTCTATGGACAAGGAAGGCAATGAATCGGCGACAGATCTGAACTCCGGCCACAATTCTTGGGGTGATGGGAAGTTGAGTGGAAGGTCTCCCCTAGCTTCCCGGTCGGTTCGCAGTTCATCAGCCCGCTGAGTAAGCTCGGCAACTTCGGCTTCCACGTCTTCATGGCGGTCCAGTATGAGCAGGCTGTCCTTGGGCATATGGTTGATAAGGCCGTTGCTGTTGATCAGACCGTTATAGAGGGGCAGGTCTTCTGAAATGGCGCCCGATGTCAAGGATTCCAGCTCATTTTGGAACCGCTGCTGCACATCCGCTTGGCACCTGCTCATGTCAAAGTCGTTGATCCGTTTATTCATTGAGCTATGATCTGCCAAGCACGGTAGTATCTCTTGGGCGGGGATGATCTCAATTTGGTCGACCAATGAAACCGAACGCTGGGTATCTGGATCGAACAGCCGAATGCTTTCGATTTGGTCCCCCCAAAGCTCGACGCGGGCCGGACGGTGAGAGTTGGGAGAAAAAATATCCAGGATTCCTCCCCGGGAGCTGAAGGTTCCCGGGACCTCCACGCTGTCCTCTCTTTGGTAACCCAAGCTAACCCACCAGCCCAGCATCTCAGAGACCCGTAGCTTCGAACCCACCTTCAAGCTGTGCCGGCTACGTTCGAAGGTCAGCGGATCAACGGTCTTGAAAATAGCTGCCGCAGCTGATGCAACAACCAGCGGCGTTATATGCTGTCCTTCTGGAGAGTTGCCTGCGGCCGTTCGTGCTTCGCACAGGGCATCCAGAATGAGCAGGCGATGATTGGTGGTCGATGCTTCGGATAATATGCGTTCGAAGGGCAGCACATCCGGTTCTGGAAACAGGTATATGCCACCATCTTCCCCCAAGTATCCTGAAAGCTGATCGTAGAGGATTCGGGCATCTTCCGGCCTGGGAACCACCACAACCATGGGCTTGGATGTATGGTGTCTGAGGGCAGCAAGAATATACGGCTTCGCTGCATCGGCGACCCCCAGGGGTTCCGCCCTGCGGTGGAATCTTGCTTCATCCAGCAGATGCTGAAAGCCGGGAACGTTATCCAGAAGACCTAGGAGCCCTCTCAGGTTCATCGCGGAGGAGTTGTCCACGATGCCACGGGGCGACGGACGAGCCGTCTCAATTGTCATTCAATGTTCCTATCAGCTATTGTTCGAGAATTTTGAGTTGATGTCAAGATGCCCGGCATTTCTTGACTGACCATTTCAGCTATGCCAAAATGACCTGTCCTACGAGCGTGTCCCATAAACCCCCTTCCTGCGGGGTTGGCGAAGCAGTAAGCTCATAGAAACATCAGGCAGGTAGGACACTATGGCTTATAACCTTCTGAGTTGCGAGCGAGACCAGAGCTACTTGATGCCGCCGTCCATGAGGGATTGGCTGAGTGAGGGTCACTTGGCTTGGTTCATTGTAGATGCAGTAGGCCAGATGGATCTGAGGGAGTTCTATGCAGTCTATCGAAGTGATGGATGGGGTGCAGCGGCCTACGATCCGGGGATGATGGTGGCCATCCTGTTGTACGGCTACTGCCTGGGTGTACGCAGTTCCAGGCGCATAGCCCGTGCTCTGGAGGAAGATGTAGGATTCCGGGTGGTGGCGGCCAACCGGCAGCCAGACTTCCGTACCATCTGTCGCTTTAGGGCGGAGCGCGAGGAGGCGTTCGAGGAGCTCTTTGTAGAGGTACTGAGGTTATGCCATGAAGCGGGTCTGGTGAAGTTGGGGGTAGTGGCTCTTGATGGGACGAAGGTGGCAGCCAACGCGGCCCTGGCCACCAACCGGAGCCACCAGGCCATTGAAGAAGAAGTGCGGCGCATGTTGGCAGAGGCCAAGGCAACGGATGCTGAAGAGGATGCCCATTATGGTCCCGACCGGCGAGGGGATGAGCTACCGGAAGGGCTAGGGGGACGGACGGAGCGGCTCAAGCGCCTGAAGGAAGCCAAGGAACGTCTGCAGCGGGAGGCTGAAGCAGGAGCCAAGGCTGTCCAAGAGCACGTGGAGCGACGGCGGGCAGAAGAAGATGTCACAGGCAAAAAGAAGCGAGGGCGAAAGCCCAAGGTGGTAGAGCCACTTCCTACCGAAGGGGCGAAGGCTAATACCACCGACCCGGACAGTCGTATCATGAAGACCAGGCAAGGGTACGTGCAGGGCTACAATGCCCAGGCGGTGGTGAGCGAGGAGCAGGTCATAGTAGCCGTTGGAGTGACCCAAGAGGCCAACGATGTGCAGCAACTGGAGCCGATGCTCCAAACCATGGCGCATACTCTGGAAGCAGCCGGCATAGAGGACCGGCCCAAAGCGGGCTTGGCCGATGCCGGGTACTGGAGTGAGGCCAACATCAGGGCTTGCCCCTGGCCAGAGATGCCTGAGCTTCTTATTGCCACCACCAAGGATTGGAAACAGCGGAAGCTGCTATGGGAGAAGGGGTGTCCCCGAGGGCGTATACCAAAAGGACTGAGCCCGAGGGACAGGATGGAGCGCAAGCTGCTGACAAAGCGAGGCCGAGCTCTGTACAAGAAGCGGGGTGTACTGGTGGAGCCGGTGTTCGGACAGGTCAAGGAAGGCCAGGGGTTCCGACGGTTTATGAGACGGGGGTTGGGCGCTGCACAGAGTGAGTGGTCGCTGGCAGGGACGACCCATAACTTGCTCAAGCTATGGCGCAGCGGCCAAGCGCCTTGGGACTGGGTCAAGGCGCCATGGAACTAAGAGAGTAGACGACCTTTCTGGGGGCCGACAAGTGGCCGGTGCAACTGGACGGGCCAACCTCTGTTGAGGCGCATCGCTCCCACACCTGTGTTACTCAACCCGCCCACCGGTCTATGAGACAAACTCAGGGGTCACATTATTATCAGGTGCAAGCTATTACAACTCGACGGGCCTGAGGAAAGTCCGGTCGTTGCGCCGCTCAAGATAGCCGGCTTTTTGTTCATGGCCGTGCGCAAATATAAGCAGCCAGCCTTCCTTTTCAGCTTGACGCAACAGGTCGCGCTTGCGCTCCAAGGTTTCTTCAGGGAACCGGTCGAAGGCTGAAATAGCAGACATATCAAGGTGGTGAGGGGTTGGGACCAAGTCTCCCAAGAATGCTATCCGCTCACCGCCGTGGTTCAGAAAGACCACCTGATGGCCCTTGGCATGACCTTCGGTTACCCTGACATTCAGTCCGGGATATATCTCAGCATCGCCGTCCAAGAGTTCCAACTGGCCCTTTTCTTCGATGGGCCGAAAGTCTTCTCTACGATGGATTTCCTGGAAACGTTCGTTGGGGGAACATGCATCTTCCCAACAATCGGCCTGCACGTAGTACTTGGCCCGCGGGAAGGTTGGCACCAGGTTGCCCATGCGGTCGAGCTTGGTACATCCGCCGCTATGATCAAAATGCAGGTGAGTCAGTACAACTGCATCTATATCCTTGGCAGACAGCCCGAGGTTCTTCAAGCCCTTCAGTAGCCGGCTTGGCACCAGCCCATAGGTTTCCTTTTCCCCGTCCAGCTCTTTGGATCCAACTCCTGCGTCAACAAGAATTGTGTTGCTACCTATCTGAATCAATAGAGAGTTCAGACCCAGTGTGATTCGATTTTTCCGGTCCGTCGGCACTTTGTTTTCCCAGATGACCTTGGGCACCTGCCCAAACATTGTTCCACCATCAAATTTGATAATTCCGTCGCTCATTACTCTTACAGAGGTTGTCATCATAACGGCATTCATTGCCTCCTAGAAGAATCCTCAAGAAAAGAAAAAAGTTCTCCCCCCACCACACAATCACCATCCAGATATAGTCCGTGCACCAAGCCTCCTTCCCGGCACCGGCGACTAAAAAGAAGAAAGCACCGGAGACCGAACCGCCTTTAACGTAAAAATGGCTCAAGGAGGGGCCGTAAGTGTATCTGTCTACCGGGCTGACGACTGCTTGCCGTCAGCTTTTAACCGCTCCTTCCGCCCCATTTTGATCATCGGTAGTTTAAGCTACATGGGTGCAGAGTTGTCAAGGCTTTTTTTGATGAGTTTTTTGAGAATGGAATTAAACTCGTAAAAAATATCAAGCAAACTGCCAAATGCCCATACAGGTGATGTGATATCTGGACCCCAAGGGTTGGGGCCGTTGGGCCAGTAGGCTCCAACGGAGAAAGGTTCAAGGACCAGCCTTGAAACTTTTCTTAGGGATAGTCTGAATAAGTCCCCTTGGATGCGGAGGATGGACGTGAAACCCGTCCCTGCAGAGGGGGCGAGTTTCCCGTCTTCGCGGGAATGACGGGCTTTAGGCGAGTTGTTCAGAGGTTCCTTAGATTCTTCGGGGTGCGCCCCTCAGAATGACAGGAAGGAGGCGCTCCTCGGAATGACAGGGGAATAGTCATTCCGAACTTCCCTCTGTCATTCCGAACGGAGTGAGGAATCTAAGATCTCCCTCTGATGGCCTGCCCATTACTACGACGGTCTTTCGGGTGAGGAGGCACCTTAGGGATGGTCTGAATAAGTCCACTTGGATGCGGAGGATGGACGTGAAACCCGCCCCTACGGAGGGGCGAGGTTCCCGCATTCGCGGGAATGACGGTCTTCAGGGGGCGGGAATGACGGGCTTTAGGCGAGTTGTTCAGAGGTTCCTTAGATTCTTCGGGGTGCGCCCCTCAGAATGACAGGGAAGATGCGCCCCTCGGAATGACAGGGGGGAGGCGCGTCTCAGAATGACAATGAGGGGAGGCCCCCCCGGTTGTCATTCCGAACTCCCTTCTGTCATTCCGAACTTCCCTCTGTCATTCCGAACGGAGTGAGGAATCTAAGGTCTCCCTCTGATGGCCTGCCCATTACTACGACTGTCTGGAGGCACCTTGGGGATAGTCTGAATAAGCCCTCTTGGATGCGGAGGATGGACGTGAAACCCGTCCCTACAGAGGGGCGAGATTCCCGCCTTCGCGGGAATGACGGGCTTTAGGCGGCGGGAATGACGGGCTTCAGGCGAGTTGTTCAGAGGTTCCTTAGATTCTTCGGGGTGCGCCCCTCAGAATGACAGGGGGGAGGCGCCCCTCAGAATGACGATGAGGGGAGGGGATCCCCAGGTTGTCATTCCGAACTTCCCTCTGTCATTCCGAACGGAGTGAGGAATCTAAGGTCTCCCTCTGATGGCCTGCCCATTACTACGACGGTCTGGAGGCACCTCGGGGATAGTCTGAATAAGCCCTCTTGGATGCGGAGGATGGACGTGAAACCCGTCCCTACAGAGGGGCGAGGTTCCAGCCTTCGCGGGAATGACGGGCTTCAGGGGGCGGGAATGACGGGCTTCAGGCGAGTTGTTCAGAGGTTCCTTAGATTCTTCGGGGTGCGCCCCTCAGAATGACAGGGGGGAGGGGCACTCCTCAGAATGACGGCGGGGGAGGGACCTTCCGAACGCCTCCACTGTCATTCCGAACCTCCCCACTGTCATTCCGAACGGAGTGAGGAATCTAAGATCTCCCTCTGATGGCCTGCCCATTACTACGACGGTCTTTCGGGTGAGGAGGCACCTAGGGATAGTCTGAATAAGTCCCCTTGGATGCGGAGGATGGACGTGAAACCCGTCCCTACAGAGGGGCGAGATTCCCGCCTTCGCGGGAATGACGGGCTTTAGGCGGCGGGAATGACGGGCTTCAGGCGAGTTGTTCAGAGGTTCCTTAGATTCTTCGGGGTGCGCCCCTCAGAATGACAGGGAAGAGGCACCCCTCAGAATGACAGGTAGGAGGCGCGTCTCAGAATGACAGGGAGGAGGCACCCCTCAGAATGACAGGAAGGAGGCGCTCCTCGGAATGATAGGGGAAGAGTTGTTCAGAGGTTCCTTAGATTCTTCGGGGTGCGCCCCTCAGAATGACAGGGGGAGAGTCATTCCAAACTTCCCCACTGTCATTCCGAACGGAGTGAGGAATCTAAGGTCTCCCTCTGATGGCCTGCCCATTACTACGACGGTCTTTCGGGTGAGGAAGCACCTTAGGGATGGTCTGAATAAGCCCCCTTGGATGCGGAGGATGGACGTGAAACCCGTCCCTACAGAGGGGCGAGGTTCCCGCCTTCGCGGGAATGACGGGGTTGGGGCGGCGGGAATGACGGGCTTCAAGCGAGTTGTTCAGAGGTTCCTTAGAAAACGGTTATGTTAGTTGAACGTGGCTAACCAAGGGCTTTCTGTCGTACCTGAACTACCCAACTTTTCGAGTCCGCGGGTCCTCCACCGTTTCAGCCAAAGTGGCTCCTGAGGGCACCATCGGGTACACGCTTTCTTGGTCTTGAAGGACAAAATCTATCAAAAAGGGACCATCGGTATCTTTAGCTTTTTGCAGAGCAGAAGAAACATGTTCCCTCTCAGTTATCCTCAAAGCCGGGATACCAAAAGCTTCAGACACCTTGACGTAGTCAGGGCCGGGGATGGAGATAGCCTTATAGTGACCTTGAAAGAACATCTCCTGCCATTGACGGACCATTCCCAGATTACCGTTGTTGAACAACGCTATCTTCACCGGCAGCTTCTCATGAGCGATGGTTGCCAGCTCCTGGATGGTCATCTGGATGCCGCCATCGCCGGCAATGCTCCAAACGGTCGCATCCGGCCGTCCTACCTGCGCACCCAAAGCCGCCGGGATCTCGTAGCCCATAGCTCCCAAGCCCCCGGAAGATATGAAACTGTCTGAATGGTCTACCAGCAGATATTGGGCTGCCCACATCTGATGTTGGCCCACACCGGTGACGGCTATAGCATCATCATCTTGCATCTTCTTGCTAATCTCGGTGAGCACATGCTGGGCAAGCAGACCCTTGCTTTCGGGTACCTTGAGGGAAGGATGTTCTTCCTTGAGCTCATCTATCTGCTGGGTCCAAGAAGGATGGCTGGATGCCCTGACCAAAGGTGTCAGTTCCTTTAGAGCCGCCTTTACCCCGCCGACAAGACCCACTTCCACCGGTACGTTTCGGCCTATCTGGGATGGATCGATATCCACATGAATGATCTTGGCATTGGGAGCAAAAGAGCCTGGCTTGCCGGTGATACGATCATCGAAACGGACCCCCAAGCCCACGATCAGGTCGGCCTGCTCCACCGCCAAATTGGACCAGTACATCCCATGCATCCCCAACATTCCCAAGCTGAGGGGATGATTTCTGGGGAACGCCCCCAGCCCAAGCAGGGTATTGATGACCGGTATCCCGGTTTTTTCGGTCAGCTCCATTAGCTCATGGGAAGCACGGGAGCTCAGCACCCCGTGGCCGGCCAAAATCAAAGGTTTCTGGGCGCGATTTATCAGATCTGCTGCATGTCTCAGGTGGGCTTCCATACCATTGTGCAAGGGTGCGGAGACCTCCTGAGGAACTTCCATATATTCGAAATCAGCCAATTCCTGCTGGACATCTCTAGGTATATCTATCAATGTCGGCCCCGGTCGACCCTGTTGGGCTACTCTGAACGCATCATAGATGGTGGGCGCCAGGTCGTCGGCCGACATTACCAGGTAGTTCTTCTTGGTGCATGGGGCGGTGATGGCACAGGTGTCGCACTCTTGGAATGCTTCGCTGCCCAAAGCAGCTCGTGCCACTTGGCCCGTGATAGCCACCATGGGCACCGAATCAGCTTTGGCGCCCATGATTCCGGTTACCAGGTTCGTAGCGCCGGGGCCGGAGGTTGCAACACAAACCCCCGTCTTGCCGGTTACCCGGGAGTACCCGTCGGCTGCATGAGCAGCGCCTTGTTCATGTCTAACCAAGATGTGACGTATCTGGGGGTAATCATACAGTGCATCGTAGAGGGGCAAGACCGCTCCGCCCGGATGCCCAAAGATCACATCGACTCCTTCTTTTAGGAGGGCTTCACAAATAATTTCGGCGCCTTTCAGTTGCACTTCAGCCTCCGTACTTCTTCTTTGGATGCTTGTCAGAAGCTTCCAGGCGACTGCCATCGGGTTTCAAAAAATAATCCCGTCCCCTTCACTAGGGACGGGATATCAGTTCCCGCGGTACCACCCTAATTGCCCCCAATCAAGGGAGCCTCTCCTGCAGAGCACCATCATGCTCCATCGTTGGTAACGGGCGATGAACCCGGCTTAGCTTATTCCCAGCTGTCTCATTGCTTCCGCCATGACAGTCTGAGGTTTCGGCTGGCAGCTCCAGAGGGATTTTCGAGCGGGAGTCGCGTATCTGCTCTCACCGTACCAGATTCGCTGGACGCTTATACCCGTCTAGTCGTCTCTTTCACAGCTTTTACATGTGCCCGGATGCTAGCACATGTTTTTGAAATCTGTCAATCCCTTATACAAAATGTAACTGTTCAGAGTTGGAGAGGTGAATTGCTCGGAATCTGGGTGGAGAGTACGGAGCAAGGGGCGTTTGATTGTGTTAAACGAGAGGGGTGGACAATGAAGTGGACCTTCGCACCACGAGCCGGGAGACCCTGCTGGAGGTTATTGCCAAGCAGCAGACGATCATCGCCGAGCTGGAGCGACGGGTGAAGGAGTTGGAGGCCCGTCCGGGTACTGGCGGCCCGTCTGCAGGGATGCCGGGCAATAAGCCGCGCGCCAAGGGGAGTCAGCCGGAGAGAAAGGGATCGAGGAAGCGTCGTCTCCACGGCTTTGCCCGGCAGCGAATGGAACCCACGCGGCAGGTGGTGCATGCTCTGGAGTCGTGCCCCGAGTGTGGGACGGGCCTGGCAGGGGGATGGGTACAGCGGACTCGTGAGGTCATCGAGCTTCCGTTGGTTCCGGCGGAGGTGGTCGAGCACGTCTTCATGGCTCGAATGTGTGGGCTATGCCGGAAACGGCGGGTGCCCCGTGGTGCGTTGCAGGGATTGGCAGTGGGGCCTCGGCGCCTTGGTATCAACCTTGCGAGCCTGATAGTGACGCTGCGGGAGGAGGGACGGCTGCCCATAAGGAGCATCCAGCAGTACCTTCAGACGGTGCATCGGTTGAAGCTGAGCGTGGGCACCATCGTGGAGACGATTCATAGTGTGGCACGACAGGCCCGGATGGCAGTGGCCGAGACCCTGGAACGCATTCGTGGCTCTCCGGTGGTGCATGCAGATGAGACCGGCTGGCGTGAGGATGGAGTCAACGGCTACGTTTGGACCTTCAGCACTCCCACGGAGCGGTACTTCCTGCGTCGCGGTCGTGGCAAGGGGGTGGTGGACGAGGCGTTGGGAGAGGCATTCAGCGGAGTGCTGGTGAGTGACTTCTACGCCGCATATAACCACTACCCCGGCCTGAAGCAGCGGTGTTGGGCACACCTGCTGCGGGATATGGATGAGCTCATGGCTTGGTATCCTGATGACCTCGGCTTGGCACAGTGGGCCAGTGCGGTGCGGCGGGTATATGCCAAGGCCAGGACTTGCGTTCCTGCCGATGGCCCCCGGCTGGCCTCGCGACGCCAGTTGACCTTGGAGAAGGAACTGCTGGCGCTGTGCAGCCCCTTCTTCAAGGACCAAGCCGCGCCCCAGTCCAAGCTCTGCCGGCGCATAGAACGGTTCATCAAGGAGCTGTTCGTCTTCGTGTCCCACCCAGACGCGCCGTCGGAGAACAACGCCGCCGAACGAAGCCTGCGGCACCTGGTGATCAGCCGTAAGATTAGCGGCGGCACTCGCTCCAAACAGGGCAGCGACACCAAAATGACCCTGGCATCCCTCTTTGGGACATGGCGCGCCAAGGGCCTCAACCCCCTCTTGGAATGCCGTGACCTACTACTTTCCCCTCAACTCTGAACTGTTACTCAATTGGCTCTCAGCGCACGTAACTGTTCAGAGTTGGAGAGGTGAATTGCTCGGAATCTGGGTGGAGAGTACGGAGCAAGGGGCGTTTGATTGTGTTAAACGAGAGGGGTGGACAATGAAGTGGACCTTCGCACCACGAGCCGGGAGACCCTGCTGGAGGTTATTGCCAAGCAGCAGACGATCATCGCCGAGCTGGAGCGACGGGTGAAGGAGTTGGAGGCCCGTCCGGGTACTGGCGGCCCGTCTGCAGGGATGCCGGGCAATAAGCCGCGCGCCAAGGGGAGTCAGCCGGAGAGAAAGGGATCGAGGAAGCGTCGTCTCCACGGCTTTGCCCGGCAGCGAATGGAACCCACGCGGCAGGTGGTGCATGCTCTGGAGTCGTGCCCCGAGTGGGGGACGGGCCTGGCAGGGGGATGGGTACAGCGGACTCGTGAGGTCATCGAGCTTCCGTTGGTTCCGGCGGAGGTGGTCGAGCACGTCTTCATGGCTCGAATGTGTGGGCTATGCCGGAAACGGCGGGTGCCCCGTGGTGCGTTGCAGGGATTGGCAGTGGGGCCTCGGCGCCTTGGTATCAACCTTGCGAGCCTGATAGTGACGCTGCGGGAGGAGGGACGGCTGCCCATAAGGAGCATCCAGCAGTACCTTCAGACGGTGCATCGGTTGAAGCTGAGCGTGGGCGCCATCGTGGAGACGATTCATAGTGTGGCACGACAGGCCCGGATGGCAGTGGCCGAGACCCTGGAACGCATTCGTGGCTCTCCGGTGGTGCATGCAGATGAGACCGGCTGGCGTGAGGATGGAGTCAACGGCTACGTTTGGACCTTCAGCACTCCCACGGAGCGGTACTTCCTGCGTCGCGGTCGTGGCAAGGGGGTGGTGGACGAGGCGTTGGGAGAGGCATTCAGCGGAGTGCTGGTGAGTGACTTCTACGCCGCATATAACCACTACCCCGGCCTGAAGCAGCGGTGTTGGGCACACCTGCTGCGGGATATGGATGAGCTCATGGCTTGGTATCCTGATGACCTCGGCTTGGCACAGTGGGCCGGTGCGGTGCGGCGGGTATATGCCAAGGCTAGGACTTGCGTTCCTGCCGATGGCCCCCGGCTGGCCTCGCGACGCCAGTTGACCTTGGAGAAGGAACTGCTGGCGCTGTGCAGCCCCTTCTTCAAGGACCAAGCCGCGCCCCAGTCCAAGCTCTGCCGGCGCATAGAACGGTTCATCAAGGAGCTGTTCGTCTTCGTGTCCCACCCAAACGCGCCGTCGGAGAACAACGCCGCCGAACGAAGCCTGCGGCACCTGGTGATCAGCCGTAAAATTAGCGGCGGCACTCGCTCCAAACAGGGCAGCGACACCAAAATGACCCTGGCATCCCTCTTTGGGACATGGCGCGCCAAGGGCCTCAACCCCCTCTTGGAATGCCGTGACCTACTACTTTCCCCTCAACTCTGAACTGTTACGAAAAACGCTGTCTCCGACCATCCCGCGGTGATGTTGGCAAGGTGAACCTTCGCTGATAAGGTGACTTCAGCAAACTCTTGGCATCCATATTGAATTGATACGTTGCACCGGCGAAGCGTTGCGCCGTTATCTTCTCCAACCGGCTCCTATCTGAGTAGTACGTTCTATCCCTATCTGAACAATACATTCGGGCATGTTGATATATCCCAAGCTGGCTGATACAATTTGTCCTGGTAGGCTGGGCCCGTAGCTCAGGTGGTTAGAGCGCGGTCCTGATAAGACCGAGGTCGATAGTTCGAGTCTATCCGGGCCCACCAAACTTGACGGTAGACAGAACCGAGCCGTTCAGCGCCATCTCCTCGACGTCTCTCCCCGGAATGGGGCTGTCGTCGGGCATCGGAATCGTGTAGCGGATCACGGCACTGTCGGGCATGACGACGATCTCCTTCACGAAGCTCTCGATGAAGGCCCGGCGCTCCGTCAACTCACTCTCGTTCAGGAACATGTTCATGTCCAGGGCGTAGGCCGTGATGGTCTCCACGTCGCCCAGGACCTCTCTGCGCTGGGAGAGCATCGCCCTCGCTTCCTCCGCCGTTGCCTCCAGTTTCTCCTGCCGCTCGCGGTGCTCTCTGATGCGGGGTTTGAAGTCGTCGATGTCCAGGTCGGTGGTCTCCGCCAGGTCGTAGAGCCGTCCCAACCTGCGCTTCACGTCCACCAGCTCCGCCTCGATGGTCTCCAGCTTCTGCCGCTGCTCCTTTGCCACCCCGTCCATCTCCTCGTCCACCAGCTTCACCAACGTCCGGATGTTGGACTCGGTGAGCACGTTCTCCCGAATCTTGCCCACCACCTGCTCCTCGAAGCGGCGGGCGTTGAGCCTGGGGGCGTTGCAGGCCCCGCTGCCCCGCTTCATCACCGACTGGCAGACGTAGTAGGCGAACTTCCCGCTCTTGGCGTCCTGGCCGGAGAGGGCGCGGTTGCACGCCTTGCACCGAACGAGCCCGCTGAGAAGATAGGTGCTGCCCACCCTGCGGGGGTGGCTCCTCCTGGGTGCGCGGGAGCGCAGCTTCCGGTTCACCCTGCGGAACCGGGCCTTGGATATGATGGCGGGGAAGGCCTTCTCCACCCGCACCGGGTCCGCCTTGTCCTTGGCGTCGATCCCCCAGACCAGGGTTCCGGTGTACACCTCGTTCCTCAGGATGATGTGGACGCCGTTCTTGGACCAGAGCCTGCCGGTGGGGTTGGCGATGCCCTCGTCGTTGAGGGTGCGGGTGATGTCTAGGATTCCCCTGCCTGCCTCGGCCATGCCGAAGATGCGCTCCACCACGGCCGCGGTCGTGGGATCGGGTTCCAGGGTGGGCCGCTTCTTGGCTCCGTCCTGCACCATGAGCTTCCGGTAGCCGTAGGGCACGCGACTGGCCACCCAGAAGCCCCGAGAAGCAGACTCACGCATCCCCCTGACAACTTCTTGGGCAAGATTTTCGCTGTAGAATTCGTCCACGCTCTCGATGATGGCCTCCATGAGCTTGCCGGTGGGGGAATCGTCGGCGTGCTCGGTGATGGAGACCACGCGGATGCCCCGCCTGCGGAGCATCGACTTGAATGCGACGGCGTGCTCCCGCTTCCTGGTGAACCTGGAGAACTTCCAGACCAAGATTTCCTTGAACGGGGCCTCGGGCTTGGCGGCCTCGTCCAGCATCTTTTGGAACTGGGGCCGGTCGGCGATGCGTCCGCTCTCGGCCTCGTCCACGTACTCGCGGGCGACATGGTAGCCGTTCTTCTCGGCATAGTCCCTGAGCGCCCGCAGCTGCGCGGCCACTGACAGGTCCACGTCCTGGCGTTCGCTGGAGACCCTGGCGTAGAGGGCCGCCGGTGTTAGATCATATTGTTGCTTCATTGATTTCATCTCCTCGTGGATCTATAGACGCAACCCGTCTCTTTTCTCTCTAGGGAGTGAGGACTCTACCAAAAGAACTCTCCGAATGCCAACAATGCCGCAAGTACCGCAACCAGAAGAGTCAGAACCGTTACACCTATTAAGATATTGTTGTGCCTGCTTGATTGGCTATAGCGGTAAGGGATTGCTCGCTCTCGATACTTTCTATTGGTTTCCTCGTCAACTTCTTCATCAGGGAGCTGGGTATACTCTTCCCAGAATAGGGGCGGTGCGTGCCGCAAGCTTTCGTAGACAGAAAGCAACTCCGATACGCTGAAGCGATCATGGAAGACCTCTCTTAAGCCGTCTAGCTTCTTGATTTTTCGCTGTATGTCCTGGAATCGCTGCGATTCGATAGCGGCGCCAAGGATGAAGCCAATAAAGAAGAAGTTAAACGTATCGTAGACTTGATCTCCCCCGACCCGCGAAGAATCCGTTATCAGAAGTGTAGAAAAAAGGGCTGCGAGAAAAGTGAGAGCTGCGCCGACTACGACGAGAATGCCCAAGCCGATAAACCCTGCCCTTGAATTAGGCCAGAACAGGTCTTCCTCTACGCCCCATTTCCTGTATAGAGAGCGGTTCGTCTTCTTTGACAGCCGCAGCACCGCCTGGAAAACAGTACGCGCAAGGAGGAAGGCATAAACGCTCATTAGCCCAAAAAGGAAGATGACGAAAGCCCAATGGGACCAACCAGCTTCAGTCATTTTGATTCAACTCCTCCCGTAGTCTGAGTCTTGAGGCTCAATGTAACCAGCCCGCAGCCGTTCCAGCCGCTCCCGTCTGCGCCACTCCCTCTCCTCCATGAACAGGCGAATCCCCTGCCGGAGCAGCTCGCTCACAGAGAGATCGTCCTCCTTCATCACCCGCCGCACCTGCGCTTCCATCTCCGGCGGCAGGGAGAAGGTGATGGTCTTGGATCGTCTGGAGGTGGTCACTCCCTTTATCTCCCGTTGTAGCATATTGTCTTACTATACACTATCATGACACCGGCCTTCAACCCCTCCGGCACAGAGTCGCCGCGGTGTTCGGGCTCTGCAACAATTGTCACATTTCCACCTGTTGGGGGCTGACACCGTAGGTAGCGGAATGCCCTTTTGTCCCCTACAGGAAGTCGTGGGAACGGGCTGGGGCCGATGATGGAACATGCTCCGGCGGTCATCATGGGCCTGGTCGTGAAGGTCGTTGGTGGGGCGGATGTAGCTACGAGCCAAGGCTGAAGCACAACGGAGAACTGAGGTGGACAGGGACTCCCCTGACGTATCAAAACTGCACCAATTTGTAATCGGGAGGGCGTAAGGTGCAAGAGTGGTTGCAGGTGGGCGGACAATGGTCCCAGCAGCCATGCTGGGACACCCCCTACAGGAAGTGGTCGAAACGGCCTAGTGGTCATTCTGACACCGTGTCCAGGGCGGATAGCGGCCTCCTGTCGAGGGAGTGCGGGGGCGGAAGAATCCACGAGTCGCCCAGGATGCCCCGCTCCGCAAGCGTCTCTGCGTTGGAGGTGATGATGGGCGTCCCCTCCACCGTGTCGGCGACGTCGAGGAAGGCGTTTTCGTTGCCGGGGGACTCGAAGACGAAGAGCACCCGGGGCAGACGCCCCTCGTGGTCACGCTCAGCCCATCCGCTCAGGAAGTACCGATGGTAGGACTTCAGGCGGGAGCGGGCACGCTTCGGCGTCGTGGCCCTCCGCTCGAACTCCAGCAGGTACGGACGCCACCGACCTTTGTGCTCCAGGGTGAAAGAGGTGTCGGGGTGTATGACATAGGTGATCCAGTCGTAGCGATAGCCGATGCTGGAGCGGGACGTGGGCAGCAGGTCGAATAGATCATGGTCCGGGGAGCGGGTGACCTCGGCGGACAGGACGGCTGCGAAGTCGATGACGCCGGCCTGGTGACGCATCTGTGAGGCGAGGGCACGCACGGCGGTCCCGGCGTAGATGTCGGCGTTCAAGTACAGAGGCTCGGCGCTCCAGCGTTCGAGGGTGAGCCCCACGGCGGCTCGGTCCCTGCGGGCCAGGTACGTCAGCCCCTCGTCGGTGAGCATGTGCAGGGGCTCGTCGGTCCGCACGAGGCCGTGCTGGGCCAGGGAACGGAGCACCTGGTTGACCCGGCGCAGGGTGACGCCGCCCATCAGTCCCGCAAGCTGCTCACGGGTGCACAGAGGCCAGGCAGCCAGCAGGTCGAGGACGTCTTTCTCGGCGCGGGTCAACTGCACCGGGAGGGCCGGTGTGAGTTGTTCAGCAGGATCCGGCATGGCGGCCTGCACGCCGGAAGGATAGAGGGCACCGGGCTTCGGCTTCGGGTTCTTGCCCAGAAAGGAATAGGACGTGCCCAAGAGACGCTCCGCCAAGGCCAGAATGCCCGACAGGGAAGCGTCGGCGTCGATGCGCACAGGCGGGTCGTGGTCCAGGCCGCTCCCGCACTGCTGCCAGACGGCGCCCGTGTGGTCTCCGGCAAGAAGCTCCCCCTCCGTCGCTACGAAGGTCCTGCGGTGCTCCGACGGGTCTCCCAATGAGCGGACGGCCCTGCGGGTGGCCTGGTCTGCATGGGTCAGCGCCAGGGTGACGAAGGGGCTGTCGCTGCTGTCCAGCCTCTCGATGCTCCTGAGTCGGTAGCGGAGTCTGGACGTGGGCAGCGCCGGTCCCTGGCGGATCAGGCCGACGGTGCGGCCTCCAGACAGGGTGAGCAGCATGTCGTAGGGGCCGTTGCGGTAGTGGTCCACGCGCACGGGGTCGTCGTGCGGGTCGGCGTCGGCGACTAGGGCGGCGACGCGGTGGAGCACGGCCACGGCGTCCAGCCGCTCGGCCAACAACCGGAACCACTGCTTCGACACCGGGTAGGACCGCAGCATGTGATTCCGGCCCTTGGTGGCTGCGCCTGCTGCGGTGACGCCCTTCTCCGTGGGGAAGTATCTGCGCTGCGGACGTGTCCCCAGGACGCTCAGGTGGTGCGGCACGGAGTCCGCGAGCCCCCGCTCGGTCAGCTTCTTCAGCCGGTCGCGGAGCGTGGAAGCAGGGATGCGCCCGAAGCGGGACAGCTCGTCCACGGTGGCCAGGGGCGTGGCGCACAGCAGCAGGAGCGCCTCTTCGAGACCCTGGCGTAGGGAACGCAGCGCAGGGTCCGGTCGTAGGCCCTCCAGGTCGATGATCAGCTCGAACGTGGCCGCCTCAATCTCCCGCACGCTCCCGCCGACGGAGGTCAGAACGGCTGAGGGCAGGGCGCGCCCCGTGTGGCCTCGGCTGCCTTGCGCCGTCCGTGCAGCGCAGCGTAGGCGCGCACGTAGCCCCCGACCGCTCCCGTGAGGCGCGGTCCGGCCTGTGTCGTGCCGTTCAATGGTTGTGTTCTTGGCTCCGCGAAGATCAATCGACTGCTCCTGTCAGCAATGGCCCAACTTCTCATTGTGAATGGAAAATTCGTCCAAAGTAAGGCCTTGCAAGCCCTTGTATACGAGGTGGTTTTGTGGTAGGGGCGAGGACACGACACGAGGCTACGGAGCCAGTAGGACAGGCTGCAGGTGCAGGTCCCCAATGCTATGTGGCAGATGCTTGTAACATATGCTATAGCACGGCTTGCGCCACACACGAAACAAGTAGTAGACTGGTATCATGTCACTGATCGCTTCCATTCGCCTGCCAAGCGACTATCCACAGCGTATAAGAGACGCTAGGGAAGTCAGGGGATTGACCCAGGCCAAGTTCGCGGAACTCGTTGGCGTCTCCTACGCTACTGTCAACCGCTGGGAGAACAGACAGTCCCGTCCTAACAACCTGGCTTGGGCACGTATATTGCAGCTTGAGAGTTCGGCTGACGACCATGGAACCCCAGACCTGTCTACCACTGACGACGCCTCACCGGCGGTTCATGGCTCGGACTTCTCTGCGGACCCGGATGCAGTCTCGGCCGTTGCAGAGACTCACCGACTTGCCTACGGACACCTATTCAACTCGGCGTTCGCTACCGAGACATCACTGATCGATCCGCTCCCGCACCAGCGCATTGCCGTCTATCAGCGCATGCTCGAACAATCTCCCCTCCGCTTCTTGCTGGCCGACGACGCTGGAGCTGGCAAGACCATCATGACCGGTCTCTATGTTCGGGAGATGCTGTCCCGGCGTCTCGTCCGGCGAGTGCTTGTCGTGCCGCCGGCCGGGCTGGTCGGGAACTGGGAAAGGGAAATGCGGAATCTCTTTCGCCTGCAGTTCCGTATAGTCGGCGGGATAGATGCGCGGGCCGGTAATCCGTTCACCGGCCCGGAAGGCGACCTCGTGATTGTGAGCTTGGATACTCTGACCGGCCAGCGTATGTTCGACCATCTCCGATCTGCCGAGACCGAAGCCTACGACCTTGTGGTCTTCGACGAGGCGCACAAGTTATCAGCAAATCGTCAGCCGGACTTCCGAGTACGTAAGACGGGCCGGTACAGGCTAGCCGAGGCCATAGCAGGCGCCGATGTGGATGACGAGCGATGGACGCTTCCCTGGTCAGCCCACCACCTGCTTCTGCTGACGGCGACGCCGCACATGGGTCGGGACTACCCCTACTACTTCTTGTGGCGCCTGCTGCTTCCCGACTCGCTCCAGACCAAGGACGCCTTCGATGGATTTCCTCCAGATTCCCGACGGAATCACTTCGTTCGACGCACCAAAGAGGAGATGGTTCACTTCGACGGGACGCCCCTCTATCCCCAACGAAACTGCGACACGTTGAGCTACGAACTCACGTGGGGTCCTGGCAGCGAGCGGGAGCTTTATGACGAGACGACCGACTACATCCTGGGCTACTACAACCGGGCACAGCTGCTGAACAGATCGGCGGCGAAATTGGCGATGAGCGTCTTCCAGAGGCGTCTCGCCAGTTCAACCTACGCGCTCATGCGCTCCTTCGAACGGCGCAGCGAGAAGCTCGCAGGCATGATCGACGACATCAGGAACGGCCGGCTCACCGAGGAGCAGGTCGCCCGACAACAGCGTCGGCTCGACGCCATCGAGGACCCGTTCGAAACCCAGACTGCCGACGAGGACCCTGCGGATGGAGATGAACAGGAGCAGAACGAGGCGTTTGAAGACCAGGCACTAGGCGGTATCGTGGCGGTCAGCCTTGCCGAGCTCGAGGCAGAGCGTCTGAAGGTTGAAGAACTGCTGGGCAAGGCGCGGAGCCTAGTGGCTGCCAGTCTAGAGTCGAAGTTCGAAAAGCTCCAAGAGGTGCTCCGAGACCCCGCGCACTCCAACCAGAAGCTCATCATTTTCACCGAGCATCGTGATACCGCTACCTTCTTGGTGCGCCGACTAGAAGGCTTGGGCTATACCGGTCAGGTAGCGTCTATTCACGGTGGCATGGACTACCAGGAGCGCGAGCGGCAGGTCGAGTTCTTCCGGAGACCAATGGGCGAGGGCGGCGCAAACTATCTCGTAGCAACTGACGCCGCTGGCGAGGGCATCAACCTCCAGTTCTGCTGGCTTATGGTGAACTACGACATTCCGTGGAACCCAGCACGCTTGGAGCAGCGGATGGGCCGCATCCACCGATACGGCCAGACCCACGACCCCGTTATCATCATCAACTTGGTCGCTACAGGCACCCGCGAGGGCCGGGTGATGAAGACCCTGCTCGACAAGCTGGAGGCTATCCGCAGAGAGCTGCGCTCCGACAAGGTATTCGACGTAATAGGCCGCCTGTTCGAGGGTGTGTCAATGAAGGACTATCTTGATCAGGCCATTGCGGAAGGAGAGGACGAAGCCGTCCGCCGTTTGGAGGGGACGCTAACCCAAGAGCAACTACTGGCACTCGGAGATAGAGAAAGGGCGTTGTATGGTGAGGGTGGCGAGGTCCGCCGTGAGCTGGACGGTCTCAAGAACGAGGCGGACCACGAGACCTATCGGAGACTCATTCCCGGTTACGTGCGCAGGTTCGTGGAGAGGACGGCGCCGTTGCTCGATCTTCGAATAGAGGGGGACTTGGAGACCACCTTCACGCTGGCCCCTTTACGGTCCCGTGCCATCGACTCGCTACTCACCGTGTTCGAGGCTTACCCCAAGGAGGCCCGTGGGCGGTTGACCGTATATCGTCCGAAAGACCGTAAGGAAGCGGTGTGGCTGCATCCCGGCGAGCCCGTCTTCGACCGCATCTCCGCATTAATCATCGACCGCTATGGAAGAGACGGGCTGAAGGGCGCCGTCTTCGTCGATCCCTACGCGTCGGAACCATACCTCTTTCATATCGCGTTGGTATCGGTCGAGAGCGGGGCGGACGGATATGAGGATGAAGCGCCCTCCTCTGGGGACGCCACGCTGCTTGATTCGCGGTTGGTAGGGCTGCGGCAGACGGAGGAAGGATCTGTCGAGGAGTGGCCAGTGGAGCACTTGCTTCTCCTAAAGGGGACCAGAGACTTCGCACCCGGGCGGGCGCCGCTCGCCGCTCTTGCGCGAGGTCTGCTCACGGAGGCAGTCGCATTCGCACGCGACGGCGTGGCCGGACGGCTCGTGCAGTTGCACCGGCGCCGGATCCTCGACGAGTTGCCCTCTCGCCTGACGTTCATCAACCGGGGCTTCGACTTCCAGGCAGCCGAGCTCGCCGCTGCCCGCGCTCGCTTCAACGAGCGAGCGCGGGCCGGCGACCCCGTCGCCAGAATCGAGCACTCCAAGACTAGGGAACGACAGCGGGGCCTTACGGCGATCCGAGAACGCCGCATCGCCGAGCTGCGGTCGGAGCCGGAGCGTGTACGGCCCAGAGCGGTCGAGCTCCTCGTCCACGCACTAGTGGTGCCCGCTCAGGTTCCAGAGGATGCGGAGGGTTTCGACGCGGAGGTGGAGACGGTCGCAATGGACGTCGCAGTCTCCTGGGAGGAGGGTTTGGGCGCCGACGTCAAGGACGTGTCGCGGCCCAACCTGGCGCGCAGGGCGGGCCTGACTGACTGGCCCGGATTCGACCTCCTATCCCTCCGTCCGGACGCCGAGCGCCTCGCCATAGAAGTGAAGGGCCGCGCCGGCTCCGGCAACGTCGAAATGAGCGAGAATGAGTGGGCCAAGGCCTGCAACCTCCGCGGCGGCTACTGGCTCTACGTGGTCTTCGACTGCGCCACCCCGTACCCGTGCCTGGTTCGGGTACGGGACCCCTTCGCCAAGCTGCTCGCCCGTGGCCGAGAGACGCTGGTCTACAGCATCCCGCAGAGCGAGTTGCTTGAAGCCGCGGAGCCTGGTGGTGGGGACATCCCATGATCAGTTCCAGGAGAATACTCATAGTCGCGGGAGCGAACGGCGCGGGTAAGACTGCCTTTGCCACGGAGTTTCTCCCAAACGAGGCAGACTGCCCAATCTTCATCAATGCCGACCTCATCGCCGCGGGCCTGAGTCCGTTTCGACCAGACCTCACCGCCTTGCGGGCAGGCAGGTTGATGTTGAGCATGATCCGCGATTACGTGAGGAGGGGAGAGAGTTTTGCCTTCGAGACCACGCTGAGCGGACGAAGTTATGCCAGGCTGATACCCCACTGGCGGGAACAAGGGTACAGCGTAGAGCTGTTCTTCCTGCGATTATCGAGGCCTGAGATTGCCATTGCCCGCGTGAAGCAGCGGGTAGCAGAGGGCGGACACGACGTCCCGGAGCCGGTCATTCGTCGACGGTTCCACACCGGACTCCGCAACTTCGAGCATCTCTACAAGGGTCTGGTGGATAAATGGGTGGTATACGACAATTCAGGCGACAAACCTGTACTCTTGAAAGAGGGGAGGTCAACATGAAAGCGCGAGAGCAGGACGACGGACATCGGCCAGTGGAGTCCCGTGACACAGACTTCAATGGCGCCCTAGCCGCCTTGCAGAGGGCCTCTGCAAAGGCCCGCCAGCGGGCCTTCGACACCACAGGATCAGTAGCCATCGTTAAGGACGGGAGGGTCGTCTGGCAGAAGGAGAATGGGACGCTCCTTCCCGAATCGGCGCAGGTTTCGGACTGACAGCCTGGATAGACAGATTCAAGATAGGCGCGACCACATCTTCGTAAGCTACGCCATTGAGCAATCGTCACTGTGCGATTGGCTTGCCCGTAAGCTCGCAGCCGAAGGCTACGGCTGAGGGTCAGTGGGGAGCATCATTTTAGTGGGCAGCTTAGAGGGGGGAAGGGCAATGTCTAATCCGAATCAGGATGAAATAGTAACTCCAAGACTTTAGCTAGAGCATTGCAGTAGTTGCGGACAGCCTCAGTTTCCAGAGTGGGTAAATCTGGAATTTAGGATAGTTGGCGGAGGGCGGAAAGGCAAGGGTCATTGAGAAGGAGTGCTTGATGGAAAGCGTGATTACGGAAGCCGACAGGAACGGCATCATTACGATCATTGTCATCTCGTTAGTCGCGATGGTCATCTTGTTGGTGCCCGCAAAGGTTGCGAGTAACGATGTGGCTAGACGCGGCTTCTTTTTCGTGGCAGGACTATGTGGGGGAGTGGCTATTGGATTGTATAGCTTGTGGCCGTTGTTTCTCTAGTTGAGAGGTTCAGGAATACACAGGTATATAATCCCCCAAATGAAGGCTGGAAAAATGGCCTACAACATCCCAATTCAGATTGTCCGGGAATCAACATTGAGATTAAATGACGAGAACCAGTTTGGGCAACGAGGGTTGACTCCACTCTCTAACCGAATGTGGAACCTCGCGACCACGCTGTTCTACAAGGCAGGCGGGAAGCCTTGGAGGCTCGCCACTGCCGGGGAAGGCGTCTGCTATGTTGGACTTGCATTCAGGAGGACCGATGGCAAAGGTGGAACAAAGACGGCCGCCTGCGCTGCCCAAATGTTCCTAGATGATGGTGATGGAGTGGTGTTTTTAGGCAACTATGGACCCTGGTACTCGCCGGAAGAGAAGCAGTTCCGGCTTACAGCTCAGGCAGCGCACGACCTACTGAAGGGTGCTCTTGACACATACACTCAACTTCACGGGAAGACCTTGAAGGAAGTTTTCTTGCACTCTCGATCCGACATCAGTGTGGAAGAGTTCAAAGGATATCAGCCTGCTGCCCCAGATGGCCTAAAGGTTGTAGGTATTCGCGTCCGGCCCTGGCGCGACGGCCCCCGACTTTACCGACCGGACAAGCAGTGGCCTGTGATGCGTGGAACGTTGTGGCAACATTCCTCAATTAGGGGATATCTGTTCGGCTCTGGGTTCAAGCCTAGGCTAGGAACCTATGACGGATGGGAGACACCAGTACCCCTGCAAATCGACATCCAACATGGAGATGCCGATATTTTCGACGTGGCACGTGATATCTTCGGCCTAACTAAATTGAACTACAACGCCTGTAACGCTGGTGACACTCAGCCGGTTACTGTCAAGTTCTCCGATGCGGTTGGCGAAATCCTTGTGAGCAACCCGACCGTGACAGAAAGACAACCCACCTTCAAGTTCTACATCTAAGAAAAAGTGAGGGGTATGATCGAAAGCAACAAGCGCCTCATAGAAGTAGCCTTCCCCCTCAAGCAGGCGTCGCTGGACTCGGTGCACGAGAAGAGCGTGCGGCATGGGCACATCTCCACCCTGCACATCTGGCCGGCACGGCGGCCCCTGGCGGCCTCGCGGGCTGCGCTTATCGCCACGTTGCTGCCGGACTCAGGCGACTCCGACAAGCGCCATGCGCTGCTGGAGCGCATGGCCGGGCGTGTTGTCGAGAAGATCGAACGCAAGCGGCTCAACGGGCGCGTTGTCGAGAAGGTGAAGGAGGTCACCGAGGGCGGCATCCTCCACTGGGGCCGGGAGAACGGCCCTGACCTCCAGTGGTTCCGCGACGAGATTCGCAAGGCTTACGGCGGGCGCGCCCCTAGGGTGTTGGACCCTTTCGCCGGTGGTGGCGCCATTCCCCTCGAAGCCATGCGGCTGGGCTGCGAGGTCACCGCCATGGATATCAACCCCGTCGCCTGGGTCATTCTCAAATGTACCCTGGAATACCCACAGCGGCTCGCCGGCCAGACCCGCCCGCTGCCCGCCTTCGCCGTGGAGGACCGCAACTTCATGGAGTCGTTCCTCAAGGCCAAGGGCTTCAAGGGCGCGCGCTTGCAGACGCAGCTCCAACGGATCGGACACGGCGACCGAGAGGGCCAGCTTGATGCGCTGCCCCAGAACGGTCCAGTCACGGAGGCCGACCTCGCCTGGCATGTGCGCGCTTGGGGCCGGTGGGTTCTGGCGAGGGCGCGCCGGGAGTTGGCCGCCTACTATCCCACCTACGCCGACTTCCAGCCGCTCGCGCCGGACGTCGACTTCGAGGCGCAGCCCATGCGACTCCTGGACACGGACGAGTCCGGCGTCCCTATACTGGACCCGCTGAACGCCGAGTTTAACTCCGCATACCTGCGGGACCCGCGCAACCCACGCTGGGTCGCCAAGCCGACGGTCGCCTACCTCTGGGCACGTACCGTCAAGTGCAAGCAGTGCCGTGCCACGCTGCCCCTGCTCAAGACCCGCTGGCTGTGCAAGAAGGACAGCAAGCGCGTGCTGCTGACTATGGGGCCGGACGCCGAGGGAAACGGTGTGGTCTTCGGCGTGGAGGCCGACGCGCCCCGCAACGGCGGCAACGCCGCGCAGCGACGGGAGCACGACAGGCGCATCGGGGCCGGGACCATGTCCCGCACCGGCGCCGAGTGCCCCCTGTGCAGGGCGATTATGACGATGGAGGACATCCGCTACGAGGGCCGCGCCGGGCGGCTGGGCACCGTCATGACCGCCGTTGCGGTGGACGGGCCGAAGGGCAAAGAGTACCGCCTGCCCACGGATCACGAGCGCGAGGCTGCCAACGTGACCGAGGAACAACTCCAGGCCATCTACGCGGACATCCCCTTCGGGCTGCCAGAAGAACCTCTGCCGAGCAAGGAAGCACTAGGCTTCCGTGTCCCTCTATATGGCTTTGACACATGGCGCAAGCTGTTCACGAACCGGCAGCTGTTGGCGCTAGGACATTTTGTCCTAGCGGTCCGGGGACTTATGCAAGAGCTGGACGACCGGCCCGATGTCTGGCGGGAAGCCATTATCACAAACCTCGCCCTTGTGACCGACCGCCTTGCCGATTACTCCAGCGCGATTTGCTCTTGGCACAACAGCGGAGAAAAGCTTAGGAATACATTTTCTCGATTTGCGCTTCCAATCGTCTGGGACTACACCGAGGTCAATCTCTTGTCAGACACCTCTGGAAACTTCCTCGGCGCGCTTGAATGGGTATCCCGCTCTATTGGTCATGTCCTACAGCCCGCCAAATCCGCAGATTCAACTAACGTGCTAAGCGATAGCGCTACCCGGGTACTAGGGGAGTACGATGTAATCATCACTGACCCACCCTACTACGATGCAATCCCATACTCAGACTGTATGGACTTCTTTCACGTGTGGCTGCGAAGGTCCACCCAGGGGTTGTCGCCAGAGGTGGACGCCGCTTTCGTACACCCTCTCGGTCCCAAGTGGGATCACGACGCCGGCGACGGAGAGCTAATCGACGACGCCAGCCGGTTCAACGGCGACAGGGAGCTTTCAAAGAGCAACTACGAAAACGGTATGGCCCGGGCGTTCCAAGCCTGCCACTCCGCTCTGACGACGGATGGGCGGTTGGTTGTAGTGTTCGCCAACAAGCAGCCCGACGCCTGGGAAACTCTGGTGGGTGCCCTGATTCGCGCCGGGTTCGTGGTGGATGGCTCATGGCCTGTACAGACAGAGATGAGCAACCGGACGCGCTCGCTCGGGTCGGCGGCACTTTCGTCGTCCGTCTGGCTTGTTTGCCGGAAGCGCGCGGCTGCCCGGCCCGGCTGGGACAACATCGTGCTTGACGAGATGCGCGCCAACATCACCCAGCAGCTTCGCGACTTCTGGGACGCGGGGATTCGCGGGCCGGACTTCGTGTGGGCGGCCACTGGGCCGGCGCTGGAGGCCTTCGGCAAGCACCCCGTGGTCAAGAAAGCCAACGACCCCGACCGGCTCATGACGGTATCGGAGTTCCTGCGCGAGGTGCGGCGGATGGTCGTCGACTTCGTCGTCGGGCGTGTGCTGACCGCCTCCGGCGGCCAGGAGGCCGTGAGCGGCCTTGACGACGTGACCACCTACTACCTGCTGCACCGCAATGACTTCGGCATGGACGACGCTCCGGTGGGCGCCTGCATCCTCTACGCACTCTCGTGCAACCTCTCTGATTCAGCATTGGTGGGCCGGCATGACCTTCTGGCCACGTCGGGGAAAGGGGCCTCCGCCGACGAGGAGGAGAGCGAGACGGCGGAGGACGAGGGTTCGGACGAGGATGAGCCGGAGGAGGTCAGCGGATCGGGTGCCCGGCTGAAGCTCAAGCCCTGGAGCCGGCGCCAGAACCGCAACCTCGGCCTAGAGGATCCCGGTGGGCGCCCCGCGCCTCTCATCGACCAAGTGCACCGACTGATGCACTTGTGGCGGGCCGGGGATCAGTCCAAGGTCGACGACTACGCGGACGCGTGGGGCCTCCAGCGCAACGCCCTGTTCGGCCAGATACTCCAAGCCCTCATTGAGTTGGCCCCCTCCGGCTCCGAGGAGCGCGCCATCCTCGAAGCCATCAGCAACCATGTCGCGTCGCGGGGAGACGTGCGCGCCCCGCGCCAGCGGCCACTGCCGTTGGGGGGCATGTGATGGCGAAGAGGATCATGACGGTTGAAGCAAGCGGCCGCGAAGTGCGGCTCCCGGCACATCCGGCTGCAGTTGAGTGTGAGGAGAATAGATTTCGAGTGGAACAGCAATTGACCGCAGTTCCGCGGTGAGTCAGTAGGAGGCGAAGTCATCATGGCACAGAGACCGGCGCCAAGACCCTGGCATGAGGTTGTGAAGCTGCGGGAAGACGTGAGGACCGGCGAGCTCTCGCTGGCCGTGTTCGCAGCGGACCTGTACGACGTGGTGATGCAGAAGGGGCACCGACCCGTGTACGAGGACCCTGCCCAGTTCTTCGCGCTGACCTATCCCACCTACAACCTTCGTGAGCTCGTCAAGGACGTGGTACTGCGGCTGGACGGCAGGAGTGACAAGGCGTACCGAAAGCTGTCCGTCAACTACGGCGGAGGCAAGACTCACACGCTCATCGCGCTCCGGCACCTAGTGCATGATCCAGACGCCTTGGCCGGTCTGCCGGCCGTTCAGGAGTTCGAGGCGCACATTGGGTCCAGGCCCCCCAGGGCTCGAGTCGCTGCGCTGTGCTTCGACAAGATCGACGTTGAGGCGGGAGTCGAGACACCGGGACCCGACGGTACCGCCAGGATGCTCAAGCATTCGTGGAGCATCCTGGCATATCAGCTCGCCGGGGCCGATGGGCTCAGGCTGATCCATGCCGAAGGCAGAGACGCGGAGCGTGAGACGCCGCCGGCGGAGCCTCTCATGGCCGCTTTGCTGTCGAAGCCGCAAGAGGAGGGATTATCTACGCTGGTGCTCCTCGACGAGGTGTTGATGTACATGCGGGCGCAGGCCGACGCCGACCCTGCATCGCGGGGCCGCCTGCTCGCCTTCTTCCAGTACCTCACCCAGGCAGTGGTGAAGGTGGACAGGTGCGCTATGGTAGCCTCGCTCCTCGCCTCCGACCCGAGACGGTATGACGACATCGGGGCAGAACTGCTCAGGGACGTGTCCGAGGTATTCGGCCGGCAGATGGAGGTGGAAGCCAGCCCGGTGAGCAAGGATGACGTGGCGGAGGTCCTGCGGCGTCGCTTCTTCGAGCCGGAATCCATCCGTGATGTCGGCGCGTTCCGTCCGCACGTTACATCGGTCGTCGGTAGCATCGCCAAGCTCGACCCACAGACCAGCAAGGAGCAGCCGTCTGTCGAAGAGCGGTTCCTGAGCAGCTATCCCTTTCACCCGGACATGACCGAGGTCTTCTACACACGCTGGACACAGTTGGAGGGGTTCCAGCGGACACGCGGCGTCCTGCGAACGTTCGCCATCGCCCTACGGGATGCCGAGAAATGGGACACAAGCCCGCTCATAGGGCCAAACGTGTTTCTCAACACACCCCAAGTTACACCCGAAAAGAGAGCCTTGGCAGAGGCAGCGAACGAGTTGACCGCCTCTGCGAGCGTCGATTCGGGCGAGGGCAGAAACCAAGCGTGGACGCCTATCCTCGAAGGCGAGTTGGCCAAGGCTCGCGACATACAGTCCGAAGTCACCGGACTCAACCACCGCGAGATAGAGCAGGCCGTCATCTCGGTATTTCTGAGTTCGCAGCCCATCGGACACAAGGCGCTTACCCGGGAGCTGATGCTCCTGCTGGGCACGGCAAACCCGGACAAGATTGAACTGGAGAAGGCGCTTCACCGATGGACGGACGTTTCCTGGTTCCTGGACGAGGCGGACGTAGCTACGGCAGGAAGGAACGCGGATGGGGGTCAGACCCTCCCGAAGGCGTGGCGGCTGGGCAATCGTCCGAACCTGCGCCAGATGCACGACGACGCATGCGCGAACCGAGTACCGCCCGCTCTGGTGGAGCAGCAGCTCGTTCACGCTATCGAGAAGCTGAGGCCTCTGACGGCGGGAGCGTCAGCTGCGGGGGCCAGGGTTCACACGCTGCCTGAGAGTGCGCGTGACGTCCAGGACGACGGCGAGTTTCACTACGCCGTTCTTGGACCGAGCGCCGCGTCCGAGTCGGGCAAAGCAAGCTCGGAGGCGCGGCGGTTCATCGACGAGACGACAGGGCCAGACCGACCGCGCGCGAATCGTAACGCGGTCGTTCTTGCCGTGCCATCAAGGGACGGCCTCGACGCGGCCCGCACTCGCATTCGGGAGCATATCGGGTGGCTGGAAGTGAGGGACCAGTTGAAGGGCCAGCCCATCGACCCCATACGCGAGCAGATGCTGGCCAGCGAGACTGAGACGGCGAGCAGGCACGTTCCGGAGGCTGTCAAGCAAGCGTACTCCATAGTCGTGACCGTCAATGAGGCGAACGACATCCAGGCCTTCAAAGTCGCGGTGACTGAAGAGCCGCTGTTCACAATCATCAAGGCCGATAGGCGAGCACGCATCCAGGAGACGGCCATCAGCTCCGAGGCGATGATGCCAGGCGGCCCGTACGACCTGTGGGGAGAAGGTGAGAGTTCCCGTCGAGTCAAGGACCTGGTCGACGCCTTCGCGCGGTTCCCGAAGCTGCCCAAGATGCTGCGCCGCAGGGAGATACTGAATACCGCAGCGCAGGGCGTCCTCTTGGGAATTCTGGTGGCGCAGGTAGTACGCCCGGATCGGACTACCAAGACGTTCTGGCGTACTGCCATTGATCAGCACGTTCTTGAGGACCCCAGTCTCGAAGTGATTCTGCCACAGGCCGCGACCCTCAGCGATGTTAGCCATATCCTCCTCGGCTACGGCGCGCTTCCAGGACTTTGGCCCACTAAGGAGACTGCAGTCAAAGACATCCACGACTACTTCTCAGGAGAGCACACGGTAACCGTGCCGAGAGAAGGTTATGACGACACTTTTCCAATCCCTCGATGCGATTCTTCCCATGTAGACGAGGCAATTGCAGAGGCTGTGGAGCAGGGACTGCTGTGGATGACCAACGGCCCGGCTTCCATCCTCGGGGAGCCGATACCGCTAGGGGTCCTCAGCTCATCCGCGAGGCTGAGACCGCCGCCCGACCCCATCTCGGTCGATGAGTTGATGCCATCGTCGATTCCCGAAGCTTGGTCGGAAGAGAAGACCAACGCACTAGCCGTCGCGACAGCTCTCTCCGCCAAGCGAGGCGTGACTCTGCCCTGGTCCTCTGTGCAAACCGCAATCGAGTCCGCTATTCGGACACGGTGGCTTGAGGCAAGTAGTGAAGGCGCTTCTTGGCCGACCGACTTGGCAGGCGCTCAGTATGTTGTGCTTCAGGCGCCTACGACTGGTATAATTCGTGACCCTCAAGGGAATCGGTACACCCATCGGCCGCTGGGGATGCTTGTAGCAGAGGCGCCACTGGAGGCGCACGGCATCCAGGACCTAGCCGACCACATCCCTGGACTAACCCAGGCAGCGGCAGGGAGTGCTCTCAGCTTCAATATTCGCATCGAGTTGGGCGGTGACGCTGCGCCAGACCAGACAGTCGTAGACAAGATCAACTCCCTACTGTCAGAAGTTTCGGATGATCTGAAGCTAACCTGATAGGGTCCGACGACAAGCCGCAGCCACACTACTGAGGAGGGGTCTAGGAGCTAACCAACACTCGATGGTAGGCTGCCGACGGGTCAGAGCTCCAGCCGCATCTCAAAAATAGTTCTGCCTACCGTCAACTTAGGCCCACCAAACTGGACAAAATCAAGAACCTTTATCCTGAGGTTCAGGTTAGTGCTCTCGTAGCGTGTCCATACGACACCGCCTAGGGACCGCACGGCGCCAGGGACGTCGCCCAGCGGATAGACGACACCCTCACCCGCCACAGCTCAGAATCGCGCGACCGTCCGCTGGCACGTAGCGAACACGGCTTATGAGCAAGTCGTACTCGTTGCCATGCCCCTCGAGCATCAGGGCCTTCAGGCCTTCCACGGCATAGGTGAGCGGCAGGACCCTGCCGATTGCCTGGAAGTAGCCGGGCAGCTGCTCGAATGGCAGCACGGGGCCCGACAGGAATATCTGCGGCAGCAGGATGATCGGGATGAACTGGACCACCTGGAACTCGTTCCGCGCAAAGGTGGAGATGAATATGCCCAGGTTCACCGCGACGATGGTGACGACCACCAAGAGCACGAAGATCTGCCATAGCGAGCCTTCGTAGTCGACTTGGAGGGCGAAGATCGTGCAGAGGAGGATGACCAGGGACTGTATGCCCGCGAACAGCAGGAACCCGAGCAGGTAACCCGCCAAGATGTCCGCCCGGCCAACGGGGGTGGTCAGTAGCCTCTCGAGGGTGCCCTGGGACCTCTCTCGCAGAAAGCTCACGCCGGTGAGGAGGAAGACGAAGAAGAGTGCGAATGCGCCGATAAGGCCCGGGGCAATGCGGTTGAGGATCTCCCGCTGGTCAGAGAAGGAGAACCCGACGAGCGACATCACGATGACCGGAGCGACTATGATCAGCGCCACGGAGCGGTGGTCACGCGAGACCTGGCTGATGATCCTCGATGCTATGGCGAAGGTGCGGTCGACGCTCACGATGACCCGCCCTGCCTGACGAAGTGAAGGAACGCGTCCTCGAGGGTGACGTCGTCCCTCCCTACGGCCTTCCTCAGCTCGTCGGGAGTCCCCAGAGCCACGACGCGCCCTCCCTGGATGAAGGCGAGCCGGTGGCAGTGCGCGGCGGCGTCCATCGTATGGCTGGAGATGACCAGCGTGGCGCCGGAGGACGCCATGCTGCGGAACTGCTCCCAGAACGTGGCCCGGAGCTCAGGGTCGAGTCCGACCGTGGGCTCGTCCAGCACCAGGAGTTCGGGCTTGTGCACGAGTGCGATGGCGAGGCTGACACGCTGGCGCATACCGCCGCTGAGGCGCGTGAGCGGGTCCTTCTGGCGCTCGCTCAAATCGACCCATTCGATGGCGCTGTCGACGGCTTCCCGCCTTTCGGCGGACCGTGACATGCCGTACATCCGGGCAAAGAAGTCCACGTTTTGGCGGATGGACAGCTCCTGGTACAGCGCGCTCAACTGCGGCATGTAACCGATGCGGCCCGTGACGCGAGAGGATGGGGGTTCGCCGAACACGCGGACCGAGCCGGAGGGACGGCTTCTGGAGGCCGATGAGCAGCCGCATCAGGGTTGTCTTGCCGACGCCGTTTGCGCCGAGGACGCCGAAGTTCTCCGACCGCTCACCGAGAGGGTGAGTCCATTGAGGACGTTGAGCGGCCCGTAGCTGAACTGGACTTCGTCCGCCTCGAAGACTGCTGTCATCCCGGGGCCTCGCGCCCTGCGGCGTCAGTTGCCCGCTAGCGTTCGACTAGAGCCACTCTTTCTTGCCGGTAACGTAGATACTCTGGAAGTCTTCATCGGACTTGGTCAGGTAGATTATGCCTTCCACCAGTCCAAGTACCCCAGCCGCCATCAGACCAGCGTAGCCAACCACGGCCATCAATGTTCCAATGACGAAGCCAATGCCGAACATCCCCAGAGCTATGAATATACTGCCTACAACCACAGCCAGGACGAAGCCGCCGGCGCCAACTACCAGCTGTATTATTGCGGGCTTCTTGAAGCCCAGGTAGAACTTGTGGACGCCAGTCCAGCCAAGGAATATCGCCAGCAGCCCGGCAACCACCCTGTTCTTCTCGGAGCCCATCACGCCCTCAAGAGCGCCGCCAATCCCGCCGGCGCCGGGGGCCGACGCAGCACGGTAGATGGCCACAGCATCGCTGCCCTGCGCCTCGAAATCCACACGCATTCCCCGGTTGGGAATGGCCTGGTCTTTCCATTCCGCCCCGACGAAGCTATATCGGTTTCCGTCATCCCCCGTGATTAGTCCCGAGTTGGTTTGAGCGGAGTAATCCAATACTTGTCCATTCATTTCCCGTCCTCCTTTTCCGTGTGGACAGCAGTGGGACCGCCTAGCGCAGCGAGACCTCGAGGTCTGGCGTGCGGGGAGTGACTCCCGCCCATGGGCCACCCGGCTCCTCGAAGCCGGGGAACGGCGCGGCCTCGTTGGGCAGCAGGAGGCAACGGTTCTGCTCGGGGTCGCGGAACGTGTTGATGGGGTCGCCGCCGTCTTCGACGATCTTGATCTGCTCGTCCATCAGCTTGCGGAAGAAGATGAGGCCGGCGTCCGTGACTCCCAGGTTCTCGCGCGTGCGGTCCATGCGCGGCCCCTGAGCAACCCACGTCATCTGGTCCTGGCCCGTCACGTCCTGGCTCACGAGCCGCCCCTTTTCGTCGTAGAGCGGGGTCACGTCGAGCGGTATGGACTCCTGGACCGGCGCCATCGTGCCGGAGGCCGGCACCTGGGCGGCGTAGCGCACATACCAGGTGTGCTCGTCGTCGATCGGCACGCGGATGAGGAATCGGTGCGACCGTCCGCCGCCGCCGACCTTGAGGGTGTAGGGGAACACCAGGGGGTGGCCGATGGCCCAGTCGACGTGGGTCTCGTCGATGCCCTGGGTGACGCGCCGCTTGACGATGCCGTGCTCGAAGCGCTCGAAACCGAGCTTGAGGTGGTGCTTCGACCGCTGCGGGAGGTTCTCCGTCCACTCCTCGCCTCGGCCCTTCTGGGAGTTGATCCAGCTGCCGTAGTAGCCGTGCAGGTGCTCGAAGTGGGCGGGGTCGAGCGCGTTGTCCACGCACTGGAGCCAGTTGCAGGGCAACGTGACGGCGGACATGGTGCGCGTGACGTTTTCCCAGGTCATCAGGTCCCAGTGGGGGACGAGCGGAGCGGGCTGCGGCCCTATATAGGCCCAGATCAGCCCTGCGAACTCCTCGACCGGGTACGCGGTCAGCTTGATCTTGTCCTTGTAGGTGCTGCCCGTAGGCTCTCCGGGCTGCTCGATGCACTGGCCGTCGAAGTTGTAGACCCACCCGTGGTAGCAGCAGCGGATGCTGTCGACCTCGGGGATGCCGTAGAGCAGGTTCACGCCGCGGTGGGCGCAGTTCTTCTCGATGAGCCCGAGCTTGCCGTTGCGCGTGACGTACAGCACGAGGTCTTCGCCGAGCAGGCGGACGGCCTTGGTGGGCTCGTCTGACGTCATCTCGGAGGTCGCGGCGACGGGGTGCCAGTAGCGGCGCATCAGCTCGCCCATCGGAGTGCCCGGCCCCACGCGCGTAAAGCGGCCGTTGTCCTCTTTCGTCAGCATGCGGTCATCCCTCGTTCGTCGCCCCTCGTTCTTCTCGTCATTTTCGGCGCCAACCAAGTAGGCGGGATGCTATGCCGCGCCTGATTAGGTGTCAATTCCAACTATAGCCGGAGCAGCATCGTAGGCGTCCGCCATCCTGACTTGGTGGTTGAGCCGGACCTCGCGGCGCTCGTCGGACGACTGGATGATGCCGAGGGCGATCTCGAGCGTAGCCAAGCCCCAACGCCCATCGTGGAACACGGGCTTGTCGTGGACGATGGCGTCGTAGAGCTCGATGAGGTCCTCGCGTCCCGGCCGGTAGTGCTCCTCGACGACGATGTCCTGCATGCCGTCGTCGGAGTAGACGCTGATGCCGTAGCGGGAGTGGCGGCCCTGGCCGACACGGACGGCTGCTGGGTGCCGCACACCAGGGTCTACAGCTACCTAGTCGAACTGAGCAAGGACGCCTACCCGGAGAACAGCGGCCTCCGCGAACGGGTGAACGCCGCCACGGCCGAACGGGACGTCACCTATGCACGGTTCAGGGCGGCGGAGCCGGTCTTGGTGGCCACCTCGGCCTCCATCACTGCCTGGATCAGCACCCGCAGCCCCTCGCGCAGGAAGTCGAAGTCTGCGTCAGGCGCCTCCTCGCGCAACAGCTCCAACACGTCCATCCTGTCCTTGGCCATCGCCGTCACCTCCTTCATTTTTGTCGTTGATGAGGGTGACGCGGTGGCCCTTGTCTTGCCAGGCCCTGCTGTCTCTTACACCACCTCCTGGGACACTACTTCCCGACAACAACTGCGACCCGGCGAAGATAAGTCCAGTCCGTGCTCACCCAATCAGAACCCAATCCCTCAATCATATTGACTAAAGGCGGCGCTGTCGGGTAATGTCAAGGCCGATGAGCTGGGCTGATTTCGCTCCCTGAGCGGTAAGAGGTGTATTCTATTTGTTCCGATTGGAGGTAAACGGCGATGGCGTCCCGGCGACCCCTGCCGCCGCTGCGCTGACCGCGCTTGGGGCCGCCGTCCACGGCAGGTTAGTGCAAGCGTCGCCCCCTGATTGTCCTTCTGGCCTAGCCCCACAGCCGCTTCCGGCTCCCTCCACATCCTTCCGTGACATAGATGGGCGCAGGCCGAAGCCTGTGGCAGGACCTTCCGGCGGCAGGCCCAACTACTACTAGGACCGAACATTGAGAATCTACTCCCAACCCTTTCTGTTTATCGCCATTCCACTTATGTGTATCTTGGCGTCCATCCTACTCTTGGCCGCCTGCGGAGGCGGCGAGAGCAAGGAGGACATCCTCAATCAGACCTGGGACTGCTGGGCCCAGGGGAACACTGAAGTCTTCGAGGCAAGCATGCTCATGACGTTCCCCACCGCCAACGATATGGACGAGGCCAAGGCGCAGTTCATCTATGTGAGTTCCGTCGCTCCGATCGAAGACCTGAAGGCGAGCCGCGACGAAGCCTGCAGTAACGTGCCTTCCTAGCCTGCCTCCACGCTTCCAACGGCCCCGCTGCCGCTCCGGCCGCCACACCTATCCCAGATTGGTTCAGTCCGGCCTCCGCAAGACCGACTTCCCGACCCTCTGCTGGTTTGAAACAGACAGGCTCAGGATGGGCGGTGTCGTGCGTCATACCCAACACACGTTAGGAACACCGCTTTTGGTATTCCCGGGTTGTGTGGGCTATTGCGCATGGGGTCCCCACTCATCCCCGCGGAAGCCGACATACCAACACACATTTGGGAGTGACGAAACGGGTGTCCCAGCATTGACACCCGTAGCAACTCCGCTCTATTATCTGCGCGAATCTGTGGATATAGGGCGCCGGTCAAGACCGGGAGAGAAAGAACATTACCAGGACACGAACGACAAGATACGTGACCCTGTTGAGTGTTGTCCTTGCGCTGGCCCTTACGGCGGCGCTCGCGGCCTGCGGCTCCGATGAGCCGTCCGGCGTGACAGGCCCCGACCGGACCGCGTCCACCCCAACGGAGACGCCGGTCTCCCCCGCACAGACGCCTACCGCCACAGGGTCAGGGGCCGCGCCGACTGCCACAGATGCGCCCGAACCTGCGACTGCGACTGCGACTGCGCGGCCCGCGGCCTCCGGCTCCGTCAAAACGGACCGGGAATCCCTGGTTGCCCTCTACAACGCAACGGACGGTGAGAACTGGAGCGTCAACTGGCTGAGCGACGCTCCCCTCGGCGAATGGTCCAGCGTCACCACCAACAACGACGGGCGCGTGGCAGCGCTGGTGCTCCACCAGCACGGGTTGAGCGGGGAGATACCGGCAGAGCTGGGCAGCCTCTCCAACCTGGAGATACTGATCTTCTACGGCAACTCCTTCAACGGGGAGATACCGGTGGAGTTGGGCAGCCTCTCCAACCTGACAGCGCTGGAGCTCGGCTACAACGACTTGAGGGGGGAGATACCGCCGGAGCTGGGCGGCCTCTCCAAACTTGAAGCGCTGGGCCTCGGCGACAACGCCTTGAGCGGGGAGATACCGGCGGAGCTGGGCAGCCTCTCCAAACTGTCATATCTGCGCCTCGGCAGCAACGACTTGAGCGGGGAGATACCGGCGTGGTTGGGCAGCCTTTCCAACCTGACAGAGCTGTACCTCGGCGGCAACGAGTTGAGCGGGGAGATACCGGCGGAGCTGGGCAGCCTCTCCAAACTTGAATTGCTGTACCTCGGCAACAACGAATTGAGCGGGGAGATACCGCCGGAGTTGGGCAGCCTCTCCAACCTGAGGGAGCTGGTCCTCGTCGGCAACCAGTTGAGCGGGTGCGTGCCGAGCAGCCTGGAAGACCAGTTGAGCAGCTCTTCTGGCCTTGGCGGCCTGCCCTACTGCTGAAGTCACGCGCCCTCAGCCGGGGACGGACAGCATATCGCCCGGTAGGCGCTCCCAGCGCGTGTTGGCTATGGCGCATGGTGCTGCCGAGAAACGGGTATCAGCCTCTCCCTTCGTCGGCCTCCCGGTCGACGGCGGTTTGACCGCTTCGGCGCATGCTGACGCCCTTGACCGCCAGACCTTCAGCCAACGTTGAAGGGTGTCGCTGGCTTCCCTGGTGGGCTGGGCCTGGTGGCGCATCAAGAAGGCCCGCTCCGGGGGCAAGCACCAGGACCCGCTGCTCATCAAGGAGAAGGTCTCCCGCATCGCCTACGAGGCCGAGCTAGAGGTCACCGCCGTCCTGTCGCAGCACGGCACCGAGAGCCGGGCCAGGGAGCTGCTGCGCAACGCGGCCTCGGCCTACCGGGGCTACGACAGCCCCGCCGGGGTCAGCTTCAAGGTGGGGAAGGTCCGGCCCGCCGTTCCGGCAACTCCTCGGTGGGCGCCCCAGCCTGGCGCGGCCCCGAACGGCTGATTGTCGCCTGTTGGCTGAGCTGCTCCTCCCCAGGAGCTGGCCCATCACGGGCTATCCCCAATTCCTCAGCCGCCGAGATGTACTTGGCTACGGTGTCTTTCGACAACCCAGTGCCCGCGGCCACATGGCGGAGACTCTCTCCCGCCTGCCAGCGGCGTATGACTTCTGCTATTTCCACTCTGAACACCTCCTTATAGGCCATCGCTGCACCTCCAGGTGAAGTGCACCAATGGTCTGACACCGGGCGCTCAGAGTGTCCTCATGACTCTGATTATCTGTCCTAAAGATACTGATTATTGACACCACTGCCCGGAACCTGGATGATGCCAAGAAACAGTACATCTACGTGAGCCAAGCTGCCCCACTGGATGACCTGAAGGCGGCTAGGGATGAGGTCTGCGGGGACAGGGGGTAGCGGAGCCGCCAAGGTTGCCCTGGCAACATTGGCAGTACGGAGGAGATACATGCCGAAACGCGAGAAAATCCGAAGCATCGACGACCAGTGGCAAGCCCTGCAACCGGGCTGGGGCCGGAAAGACTACCAGGGCGAGCGCAAGATGCTCTACGATCTGCTGGAACCCGGCGAAGACGTCGAGCTACTGCACTCGTGCGGCTTTGAGACAAAGAATGTAGCGTGGGGCTCCCGCCATGACCGGGGGGTCGTGGTCGCTACCGGGTGCCGGGTAATCTTGCTGAAACGGGGCCGGTTGTCCAAGAACCGCTTTGGTCTGACTTACCTGGAAATTGACGAAATCACGGAACCGGAACCCGGCAGGGTTAGGCTCAGAGGGCAGGGAAGTGGCAATGCTACGGGCAGCGAGTCGGGAGCAGTCTTTGACCTGGACTTGCAATTTGAGGCCACTGATTTCTCCCGGTTTGTAAGAGGCCATCTGCTGAGCGACGAAGAGTCGGTCGCGGCGGCATTTTCCCATGTCCTGGCGCTTGGAGAACAGGTCCGCCACTGGGCGCACTGCTCAGCGGGACCGGAAACGGTCTACCATAAGCCCTCCAGACATTACATGGGAGGCGGGGGTGAACCGGAGTATTGGTCTACGTCATGGGATGGCCGGCCGGCGCTCGCTGTGGACACCGGGCGCCGTATACTGCTCATTACGCTCGCTGTGGACACCGATTTGCTCCTTCATAAGCGGGAGGAGGAAGTAATCGCAAGCTGCCCCCCCGGGACAATCCTGGCAGTGGAATGCACGGAACACACGGAAGGTCAAGAGGTCAGGTTCGTTGACCAGAGAGGCCAAGTATACGCAGCCCACTTCCGGCGGGAGGCCGACGCCTCGCCTTTCGTCAACATTATGCGGGAACCCGCGGCTGCGCCACGGCAGGTTTCCGGGCAACCCAGGATTGACGCTGCCTGGAGGCTGTATCACCCGATATGGGGGCACCGGGACAACCACAGAAACGAGCGCAATAAACTGGCCGAGATTCTCAATAACGACGAACACCTCGAGGGCCTGCTCTGGGGCACCTACAGTCCGGAATTGCAATGGGAGAAAGGACACTCCGGCATCATTGCCGCCACCAACCGCCGGCTTCTGTTTGTGTCCAACAGTAGGGACGACAAGCACGTCTCCCAGTTGCCGCTCCATGGAATAGCCAGTGTATCCCGTGACGGCGGTAAACTCCGCATCGAAGCTACACCGGAATACGCCGGCCACGTGATTAACGAATTGGACGACATGAGCCGCCACCATTCCCGGAAGAAGGGGCAGGTGGAGGTATTCACGGCGCGCCTGCGGAGCCTGGTCGCAGACCCGCCCCACTACACCACCGCCCCGGAATCGCCCTCGGAACCGGACGTTCCGGCAAAGGACACGGCGCGGCCTTAGCCCGAATCCACCGATGGACGGCGCGAGGACCGTGGAAGGGGGTAAGGGAGTTACAGGCGATGATCCGGCCTCGAATTCGGGTAGACGGGAGGTTGGCGGGCGGTCTGCTGGCGCTTTGGGGGCACCGATGGCGGCCTGCAGTGGCTGTGGCGAGCGAGATGGCAGGATAGGACACGGCAAGAGGCGCTCGCGGACCGGGATGGCGTCTCACGGCCACGCCAGCCGTCCTGTCCCTGAGCGAGGCCCTGGCCCACATGAAACCGGGCGGTCGGCTGCCCACTGAGCCGTCGCTGACTCGGCTGTCCCTACCTGGGCAACTTTCCATTCGCGAGGAGCTGGGGATCATTCCCGACCACCTGCTTCCCGCCGTGCTCAAGCCTGCCGACAAGCGGCTGCTGGACCGGCTCGGTCTGGTTTCCCGCTTACACCTGGGCGGACGCCGGAGGCAGGCCCTGAGCCGCCGGGGGGTGGCGCTCCTGGCCCGCAGGGACCGGGCCTCCGTGTCCAGGGCCATTCGGCGATGGAGCGTCGAACCCGTTGACGGACAGGCCCCCTCGGGTTGGCGGAGCGTGCCAGGAGCGCGCAGCCGTCCCCTGGCCCGCACCATCGAGCACACCGAGGCAGTTCACCGTGTCATGGCGGCGCTGACCCGACAGGCCAAGTGTGAATAATCATGATCTTGAGGCCAGGAAGTTGAGAGAAATTCAAGGTGATTAGGCCAGCTATTCAGGATCATCCGGCCACCCTGGGCAGGGTTCAATGCGGATCTTCATTCGATTGGATTGGTCATGTCTCGTCAAGCGGTGTAAGAGCATCACCCTCCCTGATTGATCAGGCTGCGCTTGCGGGCAGAAACATCGGATGCCTCCATGTGGTGCTGGTTCGCCGAAGGGGATGGTCGCCGCCATGCGCTGTTTCCGGAGTACGTCGGGTGTATCCAGCGCGTAGCGCCCAGACAAGCGGGGATGCTGGAGCCGGGGGGAGCGAGACGACGCAGGGCAATCCGGCAGGCTTGACTCGGCGGCGGAAGCGCTGGGGAAGGAAGTGGAGGTCCGCCGCCCACCACCGTCTACTTCTGGGCGTCGGAGGCCCCGCGCCGCGGCAGGCCCCGCAACGAGGTCGCGTAGCCCCCAGCCGTGCTTCCTAGACCCAACCACGCACTTGTTGCCCGAAAGGAGGAGCAGTCTGCCACGGCGTCTACGTGTGACCCATCCCAGACCCGATTCGGTCCTCGGCCGCCCACCATCGAGAAAGTGCTTGCGTCCCTGTCCGGGCTCTGGGGGGAGACGATTGTACCTTGTGGGGGATGGCAGCGAACGCTCTCGGACTCACCACACAGGTGCCGGTACGGTAGGTTCACCTGACATCCGGACCCGACCGCAAGCTCAAGCTCGGCGGGCTAGTGGTGGAATGCGCCATGCCCCACGGTGGCAACTAGTGGCGCCGCACAGGCCAGCCGGCGATGCTGTCCGCGCCCTAGCCTGGCTCGGTCCCGAGGAGGTCGAGGAGAATCTGGGAGCAATTGAAAAGAGGCTCTCATCCAGAGACTTGGAGGAGTTGGCGGCCACCCGCGCCGTGATGCCGGCATGGTTGGCCGAACCCGTGAGCACGATGGTAGCCGATTCTTGACATAGACTTGACTTCTTCTGCCAATGACTGCTGTATGGTCGGCGGCGAGGCGTCGTCCGTTGGAGAGGCATGATTCCCGAACAAGAGGCCCGCGTAAACATAGACCGGCTGCTTGAGCAGGCAGGATGGTCGGTGCAGAACGCCGACTCCATCAACCTGTACGCCAGCAGCGGAGTAGCTGTGCGCGAGTTTCCCTTGAAGTCCGGCCACGGCACCGCCGACTACCTGCTCTACGTCAACCAGAAGGCGGCGGGCGTCGTCGAGGCCAAGCCCGAAGGTTCCACCCTTACCGGCGTCGAAGTCCAGTCCGAGAAGTACAGCACCGGCCTGCCCGACAACCTTCCCGCCCACCTGCGGCCTCTCCCTTTCCTGTACGAGAGCACCGGCGCGGAGACGCAGTTCACCAACAGGCTCGACCCGGAGCCGCGAAGCCGTCGGGTCTTCTCGTTCCATTCTCCCCAGACACTCGCCAAGTGGATCGGCGTCTCGGAAACGCCAGATGCCGACACACGGCGAATAGCTGAAGATGGCCGTGACTACCTGGCGGGGCATAACCTGCGCCAGAGACTCAAGGCCATGCCGCCTCTGAATGCATCAGGACTGTGGCCGGTGCAGGAGCAGGCCATCAGGAACTTGGAGGAGTCCTTCGCCGCAGGGCGGCCGCGGGCGCTGGTGCAGATGGCCACCGGAAGCGGCAAGACCTTCATGGCCTGCAACCAGGTGTACCGCTTGATCAAGCACGCCGGGGCGAGGCGAGTGCTGTTCCTAGTGGACCGCAGCAATCTCGGACGCCAGACGCTGCGCGAGTTCCAGGGTTTCACCACCCCGGACGAAGGGCGCAAGTTCACCGAGCTGTACAACGTCCAACTCCTTCAATCCGGGCGCATCGACCCCGTGAGCCGGGTCTGCATCTCCACCATCCAGCGGGTCTACTCCATCCTGAAAGGTGAGGAACTGGCCCCAGAACTGGAGGAGCTCTCCGGCTTCGACACGGCCGCGCTTCAGCGTGAGCCTGCGCCTATCGAGTACAACCCAGACGTTCCCATTGAGACCTTCGACGTCATCATCACCGACGAGTGCCACCGCTCGATATACAACCTGTGGCGACAGGTGCTGGAGTACTTCGACGGCTTCCTCATAGGTCTGACGGCCACTCCATCCAAGCAGACCTTCGGCTTCTTCCAGCAGAACCTGGTCATGGAGTACAACCACCAGCAGGCGGTGGCCGACGGGGTGAACGTGGACTTCGACACCTACAGGATTCGCACTGATATAACCGAGCAGGGGTCGAAGGTGGAGGCCGGGTTCCACGTCGACCGGCGGGACCGTCTGACACGGAAGGTCCGGTGGGAGCAGTTGGAGGACGACTTGGCCTACGCCCCCAACCAGCTTGACCGCGACGTGGTGGCGGAAGACCAGATTCGCACGGTCATCCAGACTTTTCGGGACCGGCTGTTCACGGAGATATTCCCCACCCGTCGGGACGTGCCTAAGACCATCATCTTCGCCAAGGACGACAGCCACGCCGACGACATCGTGCGTATCGTGCGGCAGGTGTTCGACAAGGGCAACGACTTCTGCCAGAAGATCACCTACAAGACCACCGGGGTGAAGCCGGAAGACCTGCTGGCCGCCTTCCGCAACAGCTATAACCCGCGCATAGTCGTGACAGTGGACATGATCGCCACAGGCACCGACATCAAGCCAGTGGAGGTCGTCTTCTTCATGCGCAACGTGCGGAGCCGCAATTTCTTCGAGCAGATGAAGGGGCGCGGCGTGCGCACTATCTCCGCCACCGACTTCAACGCGGTGACCCCGGACGCCCGCAACAAGGACCGCTTCGTGATCGTCGATGCGGTGGGCGTGACCGAGACCGAGCTGTCCGACTCCTACTCCCTGGACAGAAAGCCCACCGTGCCCTTCGACAAGCTGCTGGACCTGGTAAGCATGGGCGACCGGGACCCAGAGGCCCTCTCGTCTCTCGCCAGTCGCCTCGCACGACTGGACCGCCATCTTGCTCCCAAGGACCGCGACAGTATCGAAGCCGCCTCTCAGGGCGTGCCGCTCCAGACTCTCGTCTCTGGTCTGGTCAACGCCGCGGACCCTGACGCCGCCCTGGCTGCCGCCCGGCAGACAACGGGACAGGACGACCCGCCAGAATCGGCGGTTGCCGAGGCCCGGTGTCAACTGCTTGAGGACGCCGCCCGTCCGTTCGCTGCAAACCCAGACCTGCGGCAGCGGTTGGTGGACATCCATCGCTCCTACGAGCAGACCATCGACACGGTGAGCGCCGACAGCCTCATTGAGGCCGGTTTCTCCGACGACCAGGCAAAGGCAATCGTGCGGTCCTTCCGGGAGTACATTGAGGAACACCGGGACGAGATCACGGCCCTGCAGGCGCTCTACGGGAGTCCCTATAGGCAACGGCTGACCTACGCCGACATCAAGGCCCTGGCCGACGCCCTGGTATCGCCGCCGCGCTCTTGGACGACCGAGCGGCTGTGGGAGGCCCATCGGCAGTTGGACAAGTCAAAGGTGCGCGGCTCAGGCCAACGGACCCTGGCCGACATCGTGTCCGTGGTGCGCTACGCCATAGGCGGCGCCGACGAGCTGGCGCCCTTCGCCGAAGGCGTGCGTGAGCGCTTCAGGGGCTGGCTGGCGATGCAGGAGACGGCCGGTCGCGCCTTCACTGAGGAGCAGGTACGCTGGCTGGAGGCCATCCGGGACCACATCGCGGGCAGCGTCAGCATGGCGATGGGCGACTTCCAGTACGCCCCCTTCAACCAGCAGGGCGGCCTCGGCAAGGTATACGAGCTGTTTGGAGAGGAGTTGGAGGGACTTCTTGGGGAGCTGAACGAGGCTCTGGTAGGGTAGCGCTAGCCCCTAGTGGCACAATCCCAATAGGACAAGGAGAGCACATAATGACGAACGTAGTGGAACTGCAAAAGGCCATCCTGGGCCTATCCGAGGCCGAATACACCGAACTGCGTCGCTGGCTGCTGGACGAAGACTGGGAGCGATGGGAGCGAGAGTTCGAGGAGGACGTGCGCGCGGGCAGGCTGGACGCGCTGGCGGCTGAGGCCTTGGAGGCCAAGGCCGATGGCCAACTCAAGGACTTTTAGGTGCACAGGACGGCCCCGCGTTTCTGGCGACACCTCCAAGAGTTGCCCGACCCGGTGCAAGAAACGGCTCGCCGCAACTTCGATCTCTTGAAGGCGAATCCCAGACACCCTTCGTTGCGGTTCAGAAACGTCGGACGCTACTGGTCAGCGCGAGTAAGCGCATCCTATAGAGCAGTGGCAATCCAGGACGGCGGAGACTTCATCTGGTTCTGGATCGGCGACCACGACGAGTACCTGCGGATCATTGGCCGGTAGGAGGTCAAGCGGATGAACAACAAAAACAGACTGCTACTGTCATTCGCAGCCACAATCCTCTTGTTAGTAACCGCGGGCTGCTGGGCCTCAGATGACAGGGTCGATACGCTTGAGCAAGATATACGTGTGATGCAAGCTCAAGTCTCCAGACAGGTACAACAGCAACAGAGTGTAGAGGCCGACGTGACTCAACGGCTTTCAGATCTTGATGAAAGGATGAGCGCAGCCGATCTGAGACTGATGGAACTCAAGATGGTTGATACTGAATTGTCGAAGTCAGATGATGATATCAAGAGTCGAATGTCTGAAATCGAGAGTCGACTTGATGAACGGGCAATCAACAGAATTCTCGTGATGCCGTTAACTTATGTTGTAGCAATAATGATATTGCTGATCGGCATACTGATTGGTGTCTGGGGTCATCATTGGAAGGTGCAAAGAGACCTCAAATGAAACCAAACGGGTGGACTTGGACCACACTCCAATCGGTCACATATCTACGCGGTTTAAAGGTCAAGCCTAATGATATGCCAGGTGCGCCGTTTGTTGGCCTAGAGCACATTGAGGCGCACTCTACGAAGATGCTGGGGACGGGCTACACGAGCGACGTCAAGAGTGCTGGCTCGTATTTTGCTCATGGGGATGTTCTGTACGGCAGGCTCCGTCCCTATCTGAACAAGGTGTACAGGGCAGGATTCGAGGGGCTTGCTTCAGGTGAGTTCATTGTATTTCAAGAGCATCCCTACCTTAACAATGCTTACCTCAAGTATTTCCTGAACCAAGCGGAGTTTGTCCATTATGCTACTCGGCTCAACACTGGCGACAGACCGCGGGTCGATTTTGGCCAACTTGCTGGCTACACCTTTCCCCTGCCCCCCCTCTCAGAACAACACCGCATCGTGGCGGAGATCGAGAAGCAGTTCACCCGGCTGGACGCCTCTGTTGCTGCGCTGAAGCGGGTCCAGGCCAACCTGAAACGGTACCGGGCCAGCGTCCTCAAGGCCGCCTGTGAAGGCAAGCTAGTCCCCACCGAGGCGGAGCTTGCCCGGTCCGAGGGCCGCGATTACGAGCACACCGACCTACTCCTGGAGCGCATCCTGGCCGAACGCCGCGCCCGGTGGGAGGCCCAAGAGAAGCGTCGCGGCAAGTACGTGGAGCCTGTCGCGCCGGACACCTCCGACCTGCCGGAGTTGCCGGAGGGGTGGGTGTGGAGCAGCATGGGCCAGAGCTTTGACGTTTATATTGGGTCCACGCCCAAGAGAGCCAAATTAGAATACTGGAATGGAGACATTGCCTGGGTGAGTAGCAGCGAGGTGGCATTTAGCAGAATTAAGTGCACACGAGAGTACATAACAGAGGAAGGACTAAGAAACAGCAGCTTATATGTACATCCAGAGGGCACCGTCCTATTGGGCATGATAGGAGAGGGCAAAACAAGAGGACAGGTTTCAATACTGGACATACCAGCTTGCAATAGTCAGAACTCCGCCGCGATCAGGGTTTCTGAGCCCGGGTTTCCTCCTGAGTATGTCTTTTACTACCTTTGGAGTCAGTATGAAGCTACGCGACAAATCGGATCGGGCAACAACCAACCTGCACTGAACAAGTCACGCGTCCAAGAGATCGCGTTCCCCCTCCCACCTTTGGCCGAGCAGCGCCGCATCATCGCCGATGTTGAACGTCGCCTATCGGTTGTGCAGCAGGCCGAAGGCGCGGTGGAGGCTAGCCTGAAGCGGGCCGAGCGATTGCGGCAGAGCATCCTCAAACAGGCGTTCATCGGTAAACTCGTCCCTCAAGACCCCAGCGACGAGCCTGCTTCGGCGCTGCTGGAGCGCATCCGAGTAGAGCGTGAGGCATCTCATGCCGATGCCAAGAACAGCCGTCAGACCAGACCACGCCGGGGTAAGTCGCTCTCCGCAAGGCAACTCGCGCTCCGAGAGGGGAATCCATGACCACCTCCGCCGCCGTCGGCCAAAAGCTGTGGAACTGAGCGTGTCCCATAAACCCCCTTCCTGCGGGGTTGGCGAAGCAGTAAGCTCATAGAAACATCAGGCAGGTAGGACACTATGGCTTATAACCTTCTGAGTTGCGAGCGAGACCAGAGCTACTTGATGCCGCCGTCCATGAGGGATTGGCTGAGTGAGGGTCACTTGGCTTGGTTCATTGTAGATGCAGTAGGCCAGATGGATCTGAGGGAGTTCTATGCAGTCTATCGAAGTGATGGATGGGGTGCAGCGGCCTACGATCCGGGGATGATGGTGGCCATCCTGTTGTACGGCTACTGCCTGGGTGTACGCAGTTCCAGGCGCATAGCCCGTGCTCTGGAGGAAGATGTAGGATTCCGGGTGGTGGCGGCCAACCGGCAGCCAGACTTCCGTACCATCTGTCGCTTTAGGGCGGAGCGCGAGGAGGCGTTCGAGGAGCTCTTTGTAGAGGTACTGAGGTTATGCCATGAAGCGGGTCTGGTGAAGTTGGGGGTAGTGGCTCTTGATGGGACGAAGGTGGCAGCCAACGCGGCCCTGGCCACCAACCGGAGCCACCAGGCCATTGAAGAAGAAGTGCGGCGCATGTTGGCAGAGGCCAAGGCAACGGATGCTGAAGAGGATGCCCATTATGGTCCCGACCGGCGAGGGGATGAGCTACCGGAAGGGCTAGGGGGACGGACGGAGCGGCTCAAGCGCCTGAAGGAAGCCAAGGAACGTCTGCAGCGGGAGGCTGAAGCAGGAGCCAAGGCTGTCCAAGAGCACGTGGAGCGACGGCGGGCAGAAGAAGATGTCACAGGCAAAAAGAAGCGAGGGCGAAAGCCCAAGGTGGTAGAGCCACTTCCTACCGAAGGGGCGAAGGCTAATACCACCGACCCGGACAGTCGTATCATGAAGACCAGGCAAGGGTACGTGCAGGGCTACAATGCCCAGGCGGTGGTGAGCGAGGAGCAGATCATAGTAGCCGTTGGAGTGACCCAAGAGGCCAACGATGTGCAGCAACTGGAGCCGATGCTCCAAACCATGGCGCATACTCTGGAAGCAGCCGGCATAGAGGACCGGCCCAAAGCGGGCTTGGCCGATGCCGGGTACTGGAGTGAGGCCAACATCAGGGCTTGCCCCTGGCCAGAGATGCCTGAGCTTCTTATTGCCACCACCAAGGATTGGAAACAGCGGAAGCTGCTATGGGAGAAGGGGTGTCCCCGAGGGCGTATACCAAAAGGACTGAGCCCGAGGGACAGGATGGAGCGCAAGCTGCTGACAAAGCGAGGCCGAGCTCTGTACAAGAAGCGGGGTGTACTGGTGGAGCCGGTGTTCGGACAGGTCAAGGAAGGCCAGGGGTTCCGACGGTTTATGAGACGGGGGTTGGGCGCTGCACAGAGTGAGTGGTCGCTGGCAGGGACGACCCATAACTTGCTCAAGCTATGGCGCAGCGGCCAAGCGCCTTGGGACTGGGTCAAGGCGCCATGGAACTAAGAGAGTAGACGACCTTTCTGGGGGCCGACAAGTGGCCGGTGCAACTGGACGGGCCAACCTCTGTTGAGGCGCATCGCTCCCACACCTGTGTTACTCAACCCGCCCACCGGTCTATGAGACAAACTCAACTACTGCAACATTCTGCGGGACGCCGGGCTGTCCTACGGCGACTACCTGGAGCAGCTTACCTACCTCATCTTCCTCAAGATGATGGACGAGCGGAGCCGCCCGCCCTACACCCTACTGCCGGACTATCAGCCACCACCCATCCCTGAAGGCTACGGCTGGCCCAGCCTGATGGCGCGGGACGGCGACGAGTTGGAGACCCACTACCGCCACATACTCGAAACCCTGGCCCGCCAGCCCGGCACGCTCGGCGTCATATTCCGCAAGGCCCAGAACAAGATTCAGGAGCCGGCCATGCTCACCCGGCTGGTTCGGGAGCTCATCAACAGCGAGAATTGGCTGTCCCTGAGCGCCGACGTGAAGGGCGACGCCTATGAGTCGCTGCTGGAGCGGAACGCGCAAGATGTGAAGACCGGCGCAGGACAGTACTTCACTCCTCGCCCCCTGATTCAGGCCATCGTAGACGTCATGCGCCCGGAGCCCGGCTCCACCATCTGCGACCCCGCTTGCGGTACCGGGGGCTTCCTGCTGACGACTCACGACTACATAGTCAGGCACAACATTGACATGAACCAAGGTCAGAAGGAACACCTGAAGAGCAACGCTCTCCACGGATGGGAGATCGTGGACAGCGCCGCCCGGCTCGGCGTCATGAACCTGTACCTTCACGGCATCGGCGGGGATGAGACGAACATCGTGGTCGATGACAGCCTCCGCAGTCTCCCGAGCAGTAGGTTCGACATGGTGTTGACCAATCCGCCTTTCGGACGCAAGTCCAGCCTCACTTTTGTCAACAGCGAGGGAGAATCAGAGCGGGAGAGCCTTATCGTAGAGCGTCCCGACTTCTGGGCCACGACCAGCAACAAGCAGCTCAACTTCCTGCAACACGTGCGGTCCCTACTGAAGATTCACGGGCGAGCGGCCATCGTGGTGCCAGACAACGTGCTGTTCGAGGGTGGCGCAGGGGAGACGGTGCGGCGACACCTGCTTGGCGAGTGCGACGCACACACCCTGCTGCGTCTGCCTACCGGGGTCTTCTATGCCCAGGGGGTCAAGGCCAACGTGCTCTTCTTCGACCGCAAGCCCGCCAGGGAGACCCCGTGGACCCGCGACCTGTGGATATACGACCTGCGCACCAACCGGCGCTTTACCCTCAAGACCAACCCGCTGAGCCGTGCCGACCTTGACGACTTCGTAACCTGCTACAACCAAGAGGCTCGTCACGAGCGCCAGGAGACCGAACGCTTCCGCCGCTTCAGCTACGGGGACTTAGTGAAGCGGGATAAAGCGAGCCTAGACATCTTCTGGCTTCGTGACGACAGCACGGAAGACTCGGCCAATCTCCCCCCGCCGGACCTGATCGCAGTGGAGATTGTGGAAGATCTCCGCGCCGCCTTGGAGCAGTTCGAGGAGATTGCGGCGGATCTGTTGCCAGAGACTATGACTACGGCTGGTTAGATTGGCTGCTGGGGCTTGCGGCCGCCTGCCGAGTGGCAAGCCAGGCGGCCTTGAGTTGCTTCGGCTACCTCTACCACGGACTCAGCCCAGGAAGGTAGCGACTGCTGCCCTCCCGTACACCGACACTGCCATGTGACGGCTGCGCAGATGCCCCTCATTTGCTACGCTCGACCCATGGCGCTCTCAGACCGACAACTGCTCCACCACCTCAGCCGGATGCCGTTCATCGACACCGCGGAGCTGGCGTGCGTCCTCGGCGAAGCCCACGCGACCGTCCACCGAGCCCTGGCCGGCCTGCTGGCCGACGGCGTCGTCGGGAGGGTGAGCCACGGGACCGCGCACCTGCCTTCGAGCCGCCGGCACTACCTGACAGCCAAGGGCATCGTCGAGGCCGCAGGCGTTCTGGGCTTCGACACGCCCTCGGACTTCGTCCGCGCCTACCCGGCGTCTAGGGAGTGGCTCACGCTGATTATCCGCCGGATGGACGCGGTGGCCGCCGTCTACCGCCTTGCCGCCTCGATGTCTCCTGGCATCGAGGCGCTCCGGTCTCGCGTGGAGTTCCACCGCCGGGGCCGCTTCGACGCCACCATCACCCTCCACGCCGGCCGCAGCTTCGGCGTAGTGCGCCAGGGTCTGGCCCTGCGTCGCCGGTCACTCTACGACCGGTTGAGGGCCATAGCGGAGTACGACTACACGCGCCGGCCCGACACCGTCCTGGTCCTGACGCCCAGCGTCTGGGAGCAGCGGCTGACGACGAGGTTCTGCGTGGACCTGAATCTCAGCGACTGCTTCGTCGCCGTGGAGTCGAGGGACGCGCTCGAAAGCCGGCATCTACGCCTGTGGCGGCTCCCCTCGTTCGTGTTCGGCAGCCGGCGCCACACGCTCGAGTTCGTCAGCTCCCACGGCAGCCCCGGCGGCGCGGTTCGCACGGGGTCGCCCAGCGGCAAGCGCGCCTCCATACCCCGCGCTGAGCGGATGGTCCAGGCTGCGCCGGCCTTCGGCGTCAGCCCGTCGGAGAAGCGGACGCTCGACCTCGTGACCGACCATCCGATGATCCCCCGCGAGCACCTGGCCCGCTGGCTCGGCGTCTCCGAGGGCCGCGTCAGCCAGACGATGCACAGCCTCGTCGACGCCTGGGGCCTGGTCGAGCGTCACGGAGGCCGAGGCAGGACCCGCTACACGCTGTCGGCCGAGGGCATACGCTACGTCACCCACCGGGACCGCGCTCAGCTCCCGACCACGCTGGGCGTCTGGAGCACCGCCCTCACGACCGACCGTCAGGGCCGCAGGCGTCACGTGGGCCACCGCATCGACACATGGTCGCGACAGACGAAGCACGCCGACGGCGTCACCTGGTTCCTCTCGAAGCTGGATGCGGAAGCCAGGGCCACGCCGGCCAGCGAGTTGCTGTGGTCGGTCCCCACCGCCAGGTCCGACCGCGCGTTCAACTGGGGCGAGTCGGCCATCGCACCGGACGCCGTGGGCAAGGTGGTCGCCGCCGGCCTCCATGTCCCGTTCTACCTCGAGTACGAGCTCCGCGCCCGTCACCCTAGGGGAGTGGCGGCTCGCCTGAGCCCCTACACGCGCTACTACTGGTCCGCCGCGCCAGGCGACGATCAACCCCCGTTCCCCACTACGCTCTTCGTCGTAGACAGAGAGGACGTCGAGGCAACCTATGTGCGCACTGCGGCCCGGATGAGCCTGATGTCCCTGCCCATCCTCGTGTCCTGCCGGCCCGTACTGTCCGACACAGGGGTGCTGGGGAGGTCATGGCGGCCGCTCTGGGAGCCGGAGTCCCCACGACTGGCGCTGTCCGGGCTGGGTGCCTACGGATGGGACGCGCTCCGCCACCGGGTGCGTCCTGTAGGGGGGCGGGATAGTGCTGATTGAGGGATTCAATCAGCACTATCCTCCCGCCATGTTGGATGGGGGCTGGGTCAGGCCGCGGTCGACCCGACCTCCGGCGCCGCCAGACCGCGATTCGCGCCCGAATCGCTCCTGTTTCAACTACGAACAGGCTGACACATCGCCTGACCGGTCAAGGTGTAGAGTGAGAACCGGCGCTAAAAAGAGAGGCGGGTTGGGCGACAACTTGTCACGCCGGTGCAACCGCTGACGTGTCAGCCGATAGCGAGGGAAGAGCGATGGATGAGCCCGTCCGCTGGGTCTCGAAAGGGGAGGCAGCGCGGGAGATGGAGGTATCCCTCTCGACCCTGGACCGGATGATCAGGAAGGGAGAGGTCGAGGTGGTCAGGGATGGCCGCCGGGTCTACGTGCGGATGCAGGGGCCAGAGTATCTGAGCGACGACGAGCTGCTGCGCCGGGCCTTAGACAGGGCCGAGGAGCTTCGACAGACGGCGCTGGACTGGGAGAGCGCCGCCTGGAAGTTGGAGCAGGAACGGGATGAGGCCAGGGAATCCGCAGCCGCCAGTAGGGACACATACGAGGAGTTGGAGGAGGCGTACCGCAAGGAGCGCGCCGCGCACGGGAAGACAAGACGAGTGGTTGTCAGACTGGGCATGATCGTCGCCGCGCTGGTCGTGCTGCTGGTCATCGGCGTTCTGGCCACGTGGTGACTGCCAATGTAGGGGTGCCTTTGTGCCGCGCTGCAACGGGCCCGCTAGCGCGTTTATGCGCTCGTTTGGCGGAATGTTGATTACGCTCGGATACCTACCGTGCACTGCAGGGTGGCGCTGCTTATCAGCATAGCCTTCATCTTCTTCCGGGTGCTGATTGTAGCAATCGTCGTAGGCTAAGGTGGCCCCGTCACGCTCGTCAAGGACCGCAGTGCTTCTTGACCTGAGTGGAGAGGAATTGTATGCTTTGCGCTTTCCTCGGGAGGCTAAGATGCCGACGCCGGACATGACGCTCAGGGATTGGTTTGCGGGACAGGCTCTCGGCGGCTTTGAAGGTTTGCTTAGCGGAGTCAACACTGAGCACGCCAACGAGGTTGCGGCTAGGTGCTATGAGATTGCCGAAGCGATGATGAGGGTGCGCGCTCAATTCACACTAATTGGACATCCGGCTGGCAAAACACTTCACAAGGCGTCTTGCACTCTTGCAAACGCTGAATCTTACTTCAAGCAGTCATTCCCTAGTCTGGAGGCTGCGCTCGAATCAGGGAGCGTCGAAGTCGTTTGTGTGAATTGTTTTCCTCCTGCTGAGCGATCTTAGCCATTCGAACAGGAGGACTCGAGCGATGGCAACGCCAACGGGTGAGTGCTGGTGTGGATGCGGAGCTGCCTGCGACTCGTTCTTCTACACGGGCCACGACCAAAGGGCGCTCTATGGCGCGCTCGAAGCTCTCGGCTACCCTCGACACGACATGACCGCCGTGTTTCTCGAAGCCTACGGCTTCCAGCCTGGCGGAGATAAGAGCGCAGAGCTACGGGCTGTGGTAGCAAGGCGTTGGCTGTGAGCGCCCCTGCGCTGTCAAGCCTTCCAGACTATCCTACTCCGACCCCAATGGCGGGCGTGGAGAGTTTCGAACGCCCATGCGGTCGTTGGGGGGCAGACCAGCTTGCCGCTTGGCGGACACACGCACCCAGAGGCACGGACGGGCCCTGCTCGCAACAGGGGCCGTCAGCATCGTCTCTCGTGCGGTAGGAGGCGTAACCCTGAGCGGGTCACGGTTTTCGGACTTCCCCAAAGAAGTTCGAACTGACGAGCTAGGGATTCCCGCGCGTGCTTGCACCAAGGACTGTCCGCCCAGGGCAACTCGGAGTTCATCACCGTGCTGAAGGTGGTACGCTTCCTTGGGTCTCCGGCTTCCGGTCACTCCGACTGCGGACTGGCCCAACCACTAGCAGCATCGAGGGAAGGCAACAGCGCAGAAACCTAATCTATCTGAGGTCTACATGAAACTCGCGTTAATCGATGGTCAGAGAGCGGAACCATCTCCGCTTCTCAGGGCAAGGTGCGCCTACTGCGGCAGTGAAATGATAGCTAAGTGTGGCCAAGTAAAGATGTGGCACTGGGCAGATAAGAGTAAAGCTAGTTGTGATCCTTGGTGGGAATCAGAGACTGAATGGCATAGAAGTTGGAAGGATCAATTTCCGACGGATTGGCAGGAATTCATGCATATCGACCAAGCCAGTGGCGAGAAACACATAGCGGATGTCAAGACTCCCTTCGGTCTAGTGATTGAATTCCAACACTCCCCCATTGAACAAATGGAGGTGGAGAGTCGTGAGACATTCTACGGGAACATGATATGGATTGTGGACGGCGACAGGGGATCGCTGGATCTGGATTATTTCAGGATGGGGCTCTCAACTGCGGCACCCGCCAGTTTTGTTCCTCTCGCTTACCACTTGAAGTGGTGGGGCACGAGTAGGCTATTGCACAACTGGACAAAATCCACCGTACCCGTTTATCTTGACTTTGGAGATGAGGAAGCTCTCTGGAAACTTGTTCGTTTTGACATTGATGCAAACTTGGGCATCGTCATGCCCACCACTCGTGAGTGGCTCGTTGAGGCATGTTCAAACGGCAAGCCCATCCCCTCGGTTGCAGCCGATGAGAATGACCCGCTGACATATCAACGGCAATGGGTTGAGGTTCATTGAGGAACAACTCCGAGTCCCAGGCTTCACCTCCAATAGAGGTGGGCTGGACAGGATTGAGGCTCGAGAACGGCACGTGCTGGTCCATGGAGGAGAACAGCGCCTGATCCCCGTAGGCAGCGTGCTGGGGCCATGTCGAGAATCGGAGGTAGGACGAAGTTGCCGATGCGGTGCTATCCTGCCCGCTCAGGGAGCAGCCGCCAATCAGCTCCGCTCGTACGAGGAGAATCGAATGCCCACGTTTGACATCCTTCCGATGAACGAAGCCCGCGCGAACAGCGCAACCGGGCAGCGCGCCGCGCTGCTTCAAGAATACATCGGGTACATCCGGAGCGTATCCCCCGGACTAGCGGGTAAGCTTGAGCCCGGAGAGGGCGAGACGACTCAGGCGATCAGGCGGAGGCTTGCTGCAGCGGCTGAAGCGCTGGGGACGGAACTGCAGGTCCGCCGTACCGCCGGCACCATCTACTTCTGGGCGCCAGATGCCCCGCGCCGCGGCAGGCCCCGCAAGAACCCGGCCGCGTAACCTACTACCGCAGGTAGTCGGCGCCGTCGGAGTCGAGCCGTGGGGTTCGTGACCCTGAATCTTATGGCGCTGGGCAAGGCGAGGTCGGAGGCCGCATGACGATACGGCTGGTGGATGAAGGATGGCGTAGGGAACTGGCTGAGGCTGCGCGCGCCGACGCCAGTGAACTTCGTATCATCTGCCCGTTCATCAAAGTGGGCGCCCTTGAGGGTCTATTGTCTCGCCAGCCCGTCAACGTCCAGGTCATCACCCGGTTCAACCTCGCCGACTTTGCTGAAGGCGTCAGCGACATCGCCGTCCTCCAAAGGCTACTCGACATCAACGCTCGCGTTCGCGGCGTGCGCAACCTTCACGCCAAGGCGCGATGGATGAGCCCGTCCGCTGGGTCTCGAAAGCGGAGGCGGCGCAGGAGTTGGAGATATCCCTCTCGACCCTGGACCGGATGATCAGGAAGGGAGGGGTCGAGGTTGCCAGAGAGGGCCGCCGGGTTTACGTGCGGATGCACGGGCCGGAGTACCTGAGCGACGAGGAGCTGCTGCATCGGGCCTTGGACAGGGCCGAGGAGCTTCGACAGACAGCGCTGGACTGGGAGAGCGCCGCCTGGAAGCTGGAGCAGGAACGGGATGAGGCTCGGGAGGCCGCAACCGCCAGCAGAGACGCATACGAGGAGTTGACGGCAGCGTATCGCAAGGAGCGCGCCGCGCACGGGAGGACGAGGCGAGTGGCTTTCCGGCTCGCCCTGGTCGCGGTCACGTTGTTCGCGCTGCTAGTCATCAGCGTTCTGGCTACGTGGAGACTGGTCAGGTAGGGGTCCACCGGATTGGCCGATGCGCAAGGCTGGAATAACCCTAAGGCAATAGCTCTGTGATTGCCATCGTGGTGGCGGTCCTAGCGCTGGCGGGCTTGGCCGCGTGGCTTCTGCGATGACGAGTTCAGATCCTCTTTGCTGTTCACCGACTAGCCTCCCGTCCTCTCCGCGGAACACTAAGCAGTATTGAGGACAACACGCCCGGTGCGGTCGAAGGGCGGAGAGGGAATGGCCCGGTAGACATCCAACACCTCATCGGCAAGTTCAAAGCGGCCCGTCAGCGCATCTATCGCCGACTGCACGGTGAGAGAGGCACATGCCGATACCGCTGTGGGCGGAGCGTTGTTGACGGGTGCCGAGCAACCCAGCTGAGATGTGGCGAAGTCCTCCCACCCGTCGCCTGCAGGTATGGGAGGGTATCGCGTCAGGTCGCCGCGTTGGTGGATTGGCGTATCGCTCGGCAACGCCTGCCGCTGCACCCGACCGATGCGGCCGCCTCTGTAGAGTGCTCCCGAGATCAACGGTGTTCGCGTGCCCTCGAGCAGCGTAGCCAGCGAGAGAACCAGGGCCTCGTTGCCTGTGGTGTCGATGACGATGTCGGCGCTGCCTACGCGTTCACTCATCTGGCTCGGGGTGCGAGGGTGCTCCGTGAAGCCGGTGGCCTCCGTCCACGGAGCGTGATTCGCGATGGCGGCCTGGACCGCATGCGCCTTGGAAGCTCCGACGAGGTTGTGGCCAGCCACGTGCCGCACCACGTTGCCCGGCAGCAGCACGTCAGAGTCGACGATATCCAGGAAGCCTACACCGCTCTCCGCGAGCAGCGTCGCGGTGTGGCCACCCAAGGCTCCGGCTCCGAACAGGGCGACCTTGCGGGTACGCAACGCCGTGGCGTCGGGTCCCGCGCGCAGGATGAGGCTGTCTTCGTCATTGGGCCCTGCCTGCACGGCGATTGCATCCACCTCGTTTCCCGTTCCCTTGCATGCCATCACCAACAGGTCGGTCTGGGCGTGGCGCTCCCAGCAGAAGAGGATGAAGTCCCCTCCTCCGCTGGGGAGGAGGGGTTCGGGCCGTCCCCGTTCGCCCAACGCCTTCTTCAGATTCCTCCTCTGCGGCCTCGATAAGCGGGGCGGGACCTCGGAGAAGCGCCGCGGCGGTGGCGTGCTCAGTTCGCCTACATGAAACCACAGCCCGCGCAGCTGGTTGGCCCCGCTTCTTCGCCCAGGCGAGATGTCAACGCGCAATGGACTCGGGTTGACCACCGCGTGGCATTCGCCCCAGCTACCGGCGCTGATGCCAAGCTGCGGCAGGTTGAAGGTCGCCACGAGAGCATTGTTGGGCGAGAAGTTCAAGAAGGCGTCTTGGGCGAGCTGGTCGTCCTCCCAGCCGTGCTCTGCATTCCCGCACCACTCCACGATTCTGGAGAACAATCCCTCAACTGTCGTCCACCTGCGGCTGAAATCTCCCTCGCGCCACATGCACACAAAGCCGCCAGGGGTTGAATGGTTGGTGTTAAGCCCTTGGACAAAGAGCGCGGGTGGCTGGAACGGCCATCCTGGCGCGATGACGATATCCATCGTTTCGGCGTCGGTGAGCGCCTTGAAGGCGGGATGGATCCCTCCGGTCCATCGGGGCGGGTTGGAACCGGCGATGAGCTCAAACCCACCGGCCGCGAGTTCCGCGCTGAACCGCTCGAACGATTCGAGGTGGAAGTACTGCTCCATAGTCATGGCCTATCCGAACCTGTCTGCCTCTCTTGGCCTCTGGGCCACCGGTATTCCTCCGGCTGTACTGCCACCTGCACGGGTCGACGGCCCACCGGGCGGGCGATTCGCACTGCCTCCCTGACGGCCATTCCCGCTGCCGCCGCCACGGGAGCCTCTTCCGAAACCCTCGCCGAACAGTGCTTGCCAGCCCTTGATGGCCTCCTCGCTGGACGGTTCTCGGGCTGTTCGCCGTGCGGTTTCTGTGTGGGAGTGGACCTTGCTCCTGAAGTTGGCGTACTTGGCCTGGTCCCAGTGCCGGTTGAACGTCTCCGTCGGCAGGACGGGATTCCTGATCGAGGGCATGTTCGGATGCTGCTGGAGGTAGTTATCCATCCTAGACAGGATGGTAACCAAGGTGTCGGCCACCGTGCCGACACCCTCGGTTCCCTTGTCGGACGCGTAAATGGCATTGCCGGCGAGAGTGGTCAGCAGAATCGACTTGACGGTGTAGTTGTTCTTGTGGTCGCGGAGGTACTTGAGCAACCTGACCACCCGCTTCAGGTTGCCCCCGGTGATGCGGTTCTTCTCATTGAACCAGTCTCTGTACCCGGTTCCGTCAGTTTCCTCGAACCGATCGGTCGTGCGGTTGCATACGTAGTGCTTCCCGCCAAAGGTAACTCGGGGTACTACATCCAAATGAAAGTAACCGGCGTAGTCGACGGTGACGCAGCGGGTCTTGAGCCGGAGTTTGTCGGCGTAGGTCTCGTTGCTGCGGAGCGTGCCGTGGACAGCGTCCAGGTAGTCCTTGGCCCGCCAGGACGGGTTGGGGTTCATCACAACCTGGATGTCGGCGTCGTACTCGTCGTTGTCGTCGACCGGCTTGATGAGCGTCCCGATCGCGTAGGAACCCTGCGGCTCCATTTTCTGATAGCCGGGCAGATGTTCCTTGAGGTAAGTGTCCACCGCTCCGACGGCGGTCTCCAGTCGGTCAAGTCGCGCCTGGTTGAGATTGACTTCATCCCTGAGGAAGTCCCGGAATTCCTGGTCGTTCTTGGTCATCGTGCGCTCCTTTGGCCTAAGGCTTGTGCTGGGTGGCCCTACGGTGAGGGCGTGCTAGAGGACGTGGCCCGGTTCACCGTCACGTCCTCCTCAGATTCTTCAGGATGGCCTGGCTGTGGTAGGTGAAGTCCCTTGCCGCCAGGGCGCTGAGGTTGTCGAGGTGCTCGGTATCGTCTAGGTCCCACGCCTCGATCTCCGGGTCCAGTCTCAGATACCTGTCCGCCAGGAGCAGCTGCGCCATATTCGCTGACGCCTGAGATTGCAGCCCGAGCACGTAGGCAACCAGCTTGCGGTGTCCCCAGCCGGTCATGAGTCCCCAACGCTTGCGCTTGCGATAGAGGTTCACCGAGTGGCCGGTACCGATGGAGAGAATGTGCACCTGCTCAACGCGCTGCCCGAACTTGGAGGCGGCTTCGGTGAGGGCTATCATGGACGGATTGTTCGCCCACAGGCCGCCGTCGGCCAGGAGAAGGTCACCGACCGGCACGGGGTCGAAGTAGGTGGGGGCCGCACAGGACGCGACAATGGCGTCGCCCAGAATGATGTCCGCGTCCCTGACATAGGGCTCTCCGAGGTCCTTCAGGTAGCGGGACTTGAAGACATGCACGCCGCCGGTGGAGATATCGGAGCTCGTGATCATCAGCGGAGTGGTGATTTCCCCCAGCGTCACGCGCGAGACGCGGTTCCGGACCACTTGCTCGAGAGGGTGCAGCGCGTACTTGCTTCTGACGTGGAAGGAGCCCAACCGTCTCTTCCGGAAGATGCGCGCCGCCTCCGAGTGGAAGAGGTCGACGACCTGGGTCATGGGGATGCCCACCGCGGCCGCGCCTGCGATGATCGATCCGGTGCTGGTGCCTGCGATGAGGTCGAAGCTCTCCTTCACGGGAGCGCCGAGGGCCTGCTCGATGCTCGCAAGCAACTGAGCAGGATAGATGCCCCTCGCACCGCCGCCGTCGAGGGCCAGGATGTGGAATGTGCCGTTCCGGTTCATGGGCGTTCGTGCCTTCTCTATACAGGCCAGCAGATAGATGCATTGTATCTCAACTCAACATCGGGCCGCAACAAGTTCTTCACGGCACCAGTCGCATCTGGCCGTCGTACTCCTGGCGCGACGGGTGAATCTGCCCATCCTCGGCGACGTAGAGTCGATTCAGCTGCTCTAGCCTTATCCGTAGCGCGGTGATGGTCACCTGGAAGAGGTCACGCAGTCCGTAGAGGGCGGGCCAGCTCAGTAGGTCTACATCTGTGGTCACCTCTGAGAGCAGCTGTGAGGGCATCAGCAGGAACCCCATGAACTTGTGAGCCTCGGCCTCCCGTGGTTCCTGGCTCGTTCTGGAGTAGTGGAAGAGGCAGTTGAAGTGGTAGTCGAACTCGGGCAAGGGTTGTTGAGCCAGAAGCGCTTGGTCAACGTGTGCCACCCAGTGCCCTGCCTCGTGCGCCAAGACCGTGTAATAGAGGCCTGGCGTCCCGTCGATGAGGCTTCGCCGGCTCTCATTGAAGAGCACTGTCTTGGAGCATGGATCGAGGGTGGCTAGGATGGATTGGTTTTGTCGCTCGGGGACGGTGTCCCATACGATGTTGAGGTCGAGCACATCCTCCACGATGCGCTCTATCGGTACTGGAGGGCTGGCGATCAGTCCACGGAGGGATTCATAGCGGCCCAAGAGGCGGTACGCCATCTCTTCGATCTGGAGGTCGGATAGGAACGGGGTCGTCATCGCTGCCGGGAACGCCGTCCCTGCAAGAGTCTCTGCCAGTCTGCAGCCGAGCGGACGTCGTCGCCGATTGACCTGAGCAACTGGACGGCACCCGGGTTCCTGGACAGCGTCGCCGCCAGGTCTGAAGGAATCTTGCCGGCCGAGGTAATCAACTCGTCGCCCAGCTCTGTCTCGTCCCGCTCAAGCACGACGGCCAACTCGCGGGCAATGTTCTTGATGACGGATTCACTGGGCGGATCGACGCGTCCATTCTCAATCTTGCTGAGGTATGTGAAGTCCACTCCGATTCTTTCCGCCAGATCCCGCTGGCTCATCTGGGCTTCCTTCCGCAGTGATCGCAGACGCTCGCGGAACAGCATTTCCGTCACCTCTCCTGAAACGTAGGCCATCGTTGAGTTGATTGTCAATGACAAATACGTGACGTCCATTTTGAGAAATGTGGGCCTTTCCCTCACTATGCCGCAGGAGCTTACGTATTGCGGCGTACCGGACAATGCGGCCGGGCGACGGCGGGACGGGTTTCGCCCTGCCGAGAGTGCTTGTGGGCTTGTACGTGTCTTGCGCCGGAACAACTAACTAACTATAATAGGATGAACGATCAGATCGAGCGCGAAGCGATGGAGGCTCGGCATGGCGATAGACCGGGACCAGAAGTACCGGGAGATGGTGGTGCGGGGCAAGTATCAGGGGCTGTATGCGCATCTGTGCGGCCTTCGGGCTCAGGAGTGGAGGACCTCCTTCGGCGAGATCGAGTCGATCATAGGCTTCGAGCTGCCCGCGTCGGCGCGTCTTCACCGGCCTTGGTGGGGAAACCAGAGCAGCGGCAACGGTCATAGCCAGTCTCTGGCCTGGAGTGTCGCCGGATGGGAGACGGCGGAAGTCGACATGGACGCTGAGACGCTGCTGCTCAGGCAGAAGCGCCCGGAGGCCGTTCTCGGGTTTAATCTCGACGAGGCGTGGCCCGTCCACCGTGCGGGGGCGTGGCCGGAGGGCCTCAGCCTCAGACGGGAGGACCTGTACGAGGAGCGGGTGTAGCCAGCCTGATGTTCGTAGACACCAACGTCCTCGTGAAGGCCCGCATCCTTGAAGCCCCCGACCACGACATCGCCAGGTCACGACTGAGGCGCGCCTTGCAGGACCGAGAACCGATGCGGATCAGCCGTCAGGTCTTACGCGAGTACCTGGCGGTGGTCACCCGCCCGCAGACTTGGCCCATCGCCATCACACGGGAGGAAGCGCTCGCTGACATCGAGGCGTTGATGAGCGGCTTCGAGATACTTGAAGATGGCCCAGCGGTGACTGCGTCGTTGATGGCGCTGTGTCGCGCAGTCTCCGTAGGAGGACGGCAGATCCACGACGCCAACATCGTCGCAACGATGCTGGCGCATGGAGAGCGCAGGCTGCTGACGTTCAACACCGCAGACTTTCGCCGTTACGGCGACCGCATCGAGTTGGTGGGCGGTTAGCAGAATCGCAGCTCACCGACTTGAGCGGAACCCGAAGAAGCAAGAGCAAAGGAAGAGACCATGAAGCAGCATCAACCCTTGACGCCGGCGGCGCTCTATGCGCGGGTGTCCAGCGACCGGCAGGACGTGGACCTCTCGGTCGCAGCCCAGCTGAGGGCGCTCCGGGACTACGCCAAAGCCAACGGCTACGTCGTGGCCCGCGAGTACGTCGACGAGGCCGAGAGCGGCCGTGTGGCGGATAGGCCCCAGTTCCGGGAGATGATCGAGGAGGGCGGCCAGCCGAAGGCGCCCTTCCAGGTCATCCTGGTCTGGAAGTTCTCCCGCTTCACCCGCAAGCGCGAACACGCAGTCGCCTTCAAGGCCATGCTCCGGCGCAAGGGCGTCCGGGTGGTGTCCATCACCGAGCACGCCGACGACTCGCCCACCGGCAAGCTCATGGAGGCCATCATCGAGAGCGTGGACGAGTTCTACAGCGAGAACTTGGCCCAGGAGGTTACGCGGGGGATGCGGGAGGCTGCGTCCCGCGGCTTCTTCCTCGGCCCGAAGGCCCCCTTCGGCTACAAGCGGGTCAAGGTCGCCGACGGGGCGAAGGAGCGTCCCACCCTGGAGGTTGACCCGGACACCGCCCCCATCGTGCGGGAGATGTTCGAGAGTTCCCTACGGGGCAACGGCCTGAAGGAGATATGCCAGGAGCTGAACGGCCGGGGCGTCACCAATAGGGGAAACCGCTGGTACAAGGGCGGCCTCCACTACCTGCTGACCAACGAGGCCTACACCGGCGCCGCCGTCTGGGGCCGGACCACCAAGGGAGAGCAGGCCGCCGACCCCGTGCGGGTGGAAGGGGCCTGGCCCGCGCTGGTGTCCAAGGAGATGTTCGAGGCCGTCCGTCGGGGCATGAAGGAGCGGGCGCCGGTGGTGCAGCGGCCGGGACGGGTGGGCAGCAAGTTCCTGCTGAGCGGGCTGCTGCGCTGCGGGGTGTGCGGCAAGCCCTACGCCGGCCAGGGAGCCAAGAGCGGTCAGTTCGCCTACTACATCTGCGGCACCCTGTACCGGGAGGGGGCCGGGGCCTGCACGGCCCGCTACCTGAACGCGCCAAGGGTGGAGGAGTTCATCGTCCGGAAGGTCAGGGACCGCATCCTGACCGACGAGACCGTCACCGAACTGGTGACCTTGGTGGCCGAGGAGATTGACGCAATGGCCGGGGAGTTGGGTGGCAGGCTGAAGGCGATCGACGCAGAGCTTACCGATGTGGGGAGCAGGCTGGAGCGGCTGTACGAGGCCCTGGAGACGAAGCAGCTGACCATAGAGGCGTTGTCGCCCCGCATCCTGTCCCTGCGCTCCCGCCAGGACCAGCTGTCGGCGGCGCGGGAGGAGGCCGCGAATCAGTTGGAGCAGCGGCGGGTGGAGTTGCCCACGACGGCGGAGATCAGGGGGTACGTCGCCGACTTCCGCACGTTCCTGCAAGAGGGGACGTTCCCGGAGCGGAAGGCCCTCATCCGTAACTTCGTGAAGGGCATCGAGATCTCGGGAGACGAGGTCGTGCTCACGTACACCATCCCCATGCCGTCGGACGGGGTGACCAGTGAGGCGGCCTCGGTTCTCGATTTCGTCCAGTCCGGCCCACCATCGGGTAAAGTAGGTAGAACAGACCCGTTCAGGGCCACCTTTTCGGCTGACCTCCCAGGTATCAAGCTGTCGTCTGGCATGGGGACGGTGTATCTGAGAAGAGCGTCGCCGGGCACGACGATGATCTCCTTGACGAAGGACTTGATGAATGCCCTGCGCTCGGTCAACTCGCTCTCGTTGAGGAAGTCCTTCATGTCCTTGGCGTAGGCGGCAATCGTGTTTACGTTGTCCAGTACCTTCCGGCGCTGGGCGAGGTCCGCCCTAGCCTGCTCAGCGAAGTACTCAAGCCGCTCTTGCCGATCCCGATGCTCTCTGATGCGGTCCGAGGCGTCGGCCATGGCGGTATCGGTCGTCTCGATGTGGCGCCAGATGCGCCCCAGTTTCTTCTTCACGTCCGCTAGCTCATCCTCGATGGCCCGAAGACTCTTGCGCTGCTCTCGGGTCACGTCGTCCATCTCCTCGGCCACCACCTTCACGAGTTCCTGGATGTTGCCCTTCGTGAGGACGTTGGAGCGGATCTTGGCGACGACCAGTTCCTCGAATCGGCGGGCGTTAAGCGTCGGAGTTTTGCAGGCGTCCTTGCCGAAATTGATGTTCGACTGACAGACGTAGTAGGAATACTGGCCGCTCTTGGCGAACCGGCCGGTAAGCGGCATCTTGCACGCCTCACACTTGACTAGGCCGCTGAGCAGGTAGGAGCTTCCGACTCTGCGGGGGTGGCTGAACTTGGGTGCGCGGGAGCTCAGGCACTTGCCAACGAGTTGGAATTGGGCCTTGGTGACGATGGCGGGGAACGCCTTCTCCACCCGCACTGGGTCAGCGTTGTCCTTGGCGTTGGCGCCCCAGAGCAATGTGCCCGTGTACGCCTCGTTGGTAAGGATGTTATGGACGCTGGTCCTAGCCCAGAGCTTTCCCCTGGGACTGGCGATGCCCTCATTGTTGAGGGTGCGGATGATTTCGAGCGTCCCATTACCGGCTTCGGCCATGTCGAACATGCGCCTGACGATGGAGGACGCATCGGGATTGATCTCCAGGGTGGGTCTCTTCTTGGGACCGTCCTGCACCATGACCCGGTTGTAGCCGAAGGGGGCGTGGCTGGAAACCCAGAAGCCTCTCGATGCGGATTCCCGCATCCCTCTCGTGACCTCCTGGGCGAGATTCTCGCTGTAGAACTCGTCCACGCTCTCGATGATGGCCTCCATGAGCTTGCCGGTGGGTGTGTCGTCGGCGTGCTCGGTGATGGAGACGACGCGAACGCCCTTGCGCCGGAGCATGGACTTGAAGGCGACGGCGTGCTCGCGCTTGCGGGTGAACCTGGAGAACTTCCAGACGAGGATTTCCTTGAAGGGGGCAGTCGTCCTAGAAGCCTCGTCGATCATCTTGCGGAACTGCGGCCTGTCGGCGATACGGCCGCTCTCGGCCTCGTCGATGAACTCACGGGCGACCAGGTAGCCGTTCTTCTCGGCGTAGTCCCTGAGCGCCCTGAGCTGGGCGGCAACGGACAGGTCCACGTCCTGCCTGTCGCTGGAGACCCTGGCGTAGAGGGCCGCTGGCGTGTAGTCGTATCGTTCAATCATCGGTTCCTCCTGCTTGTCTCTTCCTGTTCGGTCTGGCGTGAGCGCCGCATCTGCATCCGTTCCTGTCTGCGCCGCTCCCTCTCCTCCAGGTAGAGGCGGAACGCCTCGCGCAGAAGCTCGCTCACGGTACGGCCCTCCTCCTCGACCACCTGCCTCAGCTGCTCGTCCATCTCCGGTGGCAGGGAGAAGGTGATGACCCTTCTTTTCCTCGGCATGCCTTTTGCCTTTCATGGTCATACTTAGTCTTACCCTTATCATGGACGACCCGGCCTGCCGTTGTCAAGGTTCTTCTGGCGCAGGCTCCACCACACTTCCCCGCAGAAGACCTCGGCGGGCCTCCTTCCAGAAGTCCAAGTGTTACAACATCGTGGGGACGGTGCGAGGATCGGGCATAGCCCCCTGCAAGGGGACTCCGGGGGGATTGCCTGACGAGGCTAACCCTTGGAAAAAGTAGAGAGGCTGGCGGCCGCCAGCCTCTCTACCCGCATGAATTCCCATTCAGCCGTGAAGACTGCGACTACCCAAGACGTCACTTGTTGGCCTTAAGCCACCCTAGGTAGGCCTGATGGAGCTCTAGTAGAAACCGCCTCAAGTTCCCTAGCGCGTCCTCACAGAATGGTCGGGTCAATTCCAAGTTCGGTCTCCCGCCCTGGGTAGAGACGATCTGCTTCGCCTTAGCGAAATCAGTGACGTGTCCTTCGAGAGGAAGGTCCCCTCCTTCGTGCATAATCGTGTTCCTGATTTCTCGGTATTTGGTGATCTCTTGCCACTCTGCGGTTTCCGCAGGGAACGGTACGCCAAGCTTCTGGAGGTATGTTTTGGCACGGTCTGTGGGGGAAGAAGAACCAAGGTCCCTTACTGAGAAAGGGCTGCCACATTTCCGTTGCGCGCTCCGACAAATCCGCATCAACTGATTCTCGAACAAAGCAAAGGAAGCCGAAAAGAACGAATTCATTAAGATGCCCCTGAACTCTAAGCGTTCATGGTATTCATCCGAGTGGAACTCGTAGAACTCGTCGCGCGCGTCTTCGTCATCTATTTGCTGAGCTTGTTGTTCTATAGTCTGTTCCCAATCTCGCAAAGTATCTTCCAAATGCGGTTCTACCAGGTCCAAGAACCGACTGTGGAGTTCCCATCTGTGAGAGATTAGAAACCGCTCTCCCTCGTCCCAACCTATGAGCATGACAACCGTACCTCCACATTAGGCTCTGGTGCCAGATTCCTTGGACCAGTGCCATCCTCGGTGCAACAATCCAGTCGCCCAAGCTCTTCCTTCTTTAAGAAAGATCAATAGGGCACGGGTATCGAACAAGTTGACACAGGGCGTGGCTGCCCCATTGTGTCAAGTCAGAGGCCCAATCCCGTTCATATCAAAGAAGAGATGGGTGAGACGAATCGCCTGGAACGGTGAAGATCGCGGGTGATTCGATGCAAACACGGTGTCCAGCCATCCAATCGGATTAGCGAGTATCAACGCGTGTGCTGATCCCATGCTTGGAGCCCTTGCGACCTGACGGTTCACGCGCCGGAGTACCGCGTTGGGAGCGCCACGGACGACGTAGCCTATTATTGCTCCGCTTTGGGCCTTGGCTCCGTAGTATCCCCGGACAAACCTGTCGATGCCACAGACGACGTAGAGACGGGCCAGGTCATCTGGCGCAAGTCGCTTACATTCAATGCTAAGGTAGGCATCTTCCGTAAGTAGGTCCCATGAGACCACCATGTCGATGCGGGGTGCATGGGCGGGGTCTTCATGGCCTTCTAACATTTCATCCGAAGGTTCCACATGCTGGTACCGAGGTACGAGGGCCATGTTTCGCTCACGCTGGATTTCCTTCATGCATGCTACCAAGCGAACGGTGTAGTGGTCCTCGTGATCGCCGACCCGCCTGAATCCGCCCACGCTCCATTGCTCAAAGCCGTCCACAACAAGCTGAAGGACTGCCTTTTCAATCTCGGGGGATATTTCGCGGGCAAGAGAAGCCGGCGAACCAAAAGCGGAATCCTGCAAGTCCGGAGTCATGAGGTATGCTCCGCTGTTTCGTTGCTATCACGAGAAAGCGTTCGGAGCAACTGGGCAATAGTCTCGTCGGCATCGTTGTACGCGGCCGACCTTGTCCAAAACCGTCGTTCAGCAGGTTTCACTATATGAATTGCCTCAGCTTCATACACTTTGATATTCCTTCGGAAATATAGACTCTGCGCATGTTCTTCGGTTGCAACTCGTTCCAGTCTCGCCAAGAGACTATCTAGCTCTGGCTCAGACGCTATATCCGGTTCTCGCCCCTGTAACCCCCTTGGTGCGAGATGAAACGACACTGCCCGATAGGGGGGCGTTCCTTGGTAGACAATTGGCGCCAACGCTCTACTTCCGCCGGTCGTGTTCTCGAAGACCTCTGCGTAGGCTTGGGCATATAGAGTCAGCTCTTCGGCCAAGGGCGCCTCGAAAGCACTCGCCCGTAAACCGCGGTAATGTCGATCCATCGCTGTATTGAAGAAGTCCTGGATTGTCTGCTGCTCAGATGAAGTCACGCCATACGAGCGATATACAAGTTCATCGAGTTCTGGGAGCCTATTCCAGTCGCCACTAATTTCCTGTATCTGATCAACTAGGGCTACTATGCTTTGCAAAAGGTCTGTGTCTTCCACGGGGATGGCACACGGGAACTTTGCGTATTCTGTCAATCTGACAACATCACGCTCAACCCCCCATGTGCTAGCGGTCAAGAAATGGTAGTAGCGAGCGAGCGAAGAGTTATTGTAGGCACATGCAATCTTCAGATAGTCTGCATCGTCGGATGGACCTGCTATACCGATGATGCCATCCTTAAATACCGCATCATCTGGCAGGAAGACAGAAGCCAATACTCCGCCTCTTATGGCCCCACCTCTGATCAAGACGTGCGGACCCCGGTAGATACTACGATTACGCGGTCGATGAAACACCTCTTGACCGATTCGATCCTCTTGGTTCGACGAAACATGAAAGGGTCTTACAGCATTAACCGGGACGTAATGCATCGCCGCTAGTTCCGGGGCGGGATTCTCATCTCCCCCATTGACTGTGACGCCTTCACGCATCAACCAGCCACGGCGTTCGACTACTTCATCCAGCGTGGGGAAACGCTCGCTGAGATCATCGATCAACGCGAGATCACGGGGACTGCCCCATAAGGCCACCTTCCAGATGTAAGGATGGCTGGCAACCTGCCGGCGTGAGAAGCGCCTCACTTCATCGCCAAATACTACAATCCCTGCTAGGCCCTCAGACAATGGAGATGGATGAGGGTTCAGGTACGTCAACTCGTTACGTCCGCTCTTGTTACCTGAAGAACTCTGACAAAAGATCGCGACCATCGGTGCAACGGCTTCGCGAAAGAGGGAGCGTCGGAAAGCCGAGAAATCGACCACCTGTGTTACTTCATTGGCTATGAAGAATTGACGTCGGAATTCCCTGTTGGGGCCGCTTTGATTGAACAGCACACCTTTGCTGGGGGCCAAGAGGCATACGCGACCTTCATCAGCAAGTAATGTAGGCGCCCGCCACAGGAAGGCCTGCGCGATTTGCTTGTCTCCAATTGTGTGTCCATTTCTTCGGACATAGTCAGCCGCCAATCTTGTCAGACTGCTCCGCCAAGGTGGATTCCCGACTATGATGTCATAGCGCCGCTCGTTAAACGGAGCCTCCATGTCGAAAAAATCGTTCACGAACAGATTAGTGCCCTTTAGCGTCGGGAAGCGTACTGTTTCCCAGATGCTCTTAGGTTCGAGGAATTCCAAGAGCGCTAAGTAGCAACTGAAAGCTGCCACTTGGATCGCCTCCTCACTCAAGTCCACACCATTGATAGATCCTGTCAAGAGGTCACGCAGTTCCTCGAAACTGAGGTTCTTACCACCACGGGCATGACGATGAAGCGTTACCAACCGGCGATATGCCTCTACAAGGAAGATTCCCGAGCCGCACGCCGGATCTAGAATCCTGACGTTTCGCGGTTCGGTCTCGAAAGGGAGTACCTCGTTGAGCACGAAATCGACAATTCCAGGAGGAGTATAGTAGGCACTTGTGTTACGCCGGTCCTCATCGAGGAACGTTTCATAGATGGCGCTGATCAATTCAATCGGAATGTACTTGAAGTCGTAAGCCCAGAAGTACATCTGACCAGAGGTTACCTCTTCACCATCGAGAAAGCGTCCAAGACGTTGGAGATGCTGTGGCTTGACCTGGTCCCGCTCCAGGTCATTAATAGGAAACAGATCGCCGTTGAAGCGGCGGGCCAATTCATCAAACAGTTGATAGGTTTCGATCCACGAACCCTTCAGTAGAGCATGGAAGGTGAGGCCGCTGACAAATCGACCAAAGTAGTCTTCGTTGATGACTCCTCGGTCTTCCAGGTAGCGAACGAAGATCGACCTGCCCAGCAGACTGTTCGCCACCGACTCGGACAATCCATCATCAATCAGGTGGCGTCGCACATGCCTGAGGTTTTCGAGCAAGCGGTTGTCGACTCGTTGCCCCCGGTTGAAGTCTCCTTGTTGTGTCCGGACAAAGCGCCCCGATACGATTTCCCTTCGTCGGTACTCGGACAGCTCTCGTCTAAGCTCCAGAACATTTGTAACCTGCTGAACCGCCTGCTTAAGCAAGGTACTGCCCTCGCCCATTAGCCGGCCAGAGTCACGCTGGGGTGGTGCAAAGCAATTGTAGACTCGCACCTCTTGCGGCAGGACGGCGATCAGCAGCGGGGCGCGATTGTGATTCCACAGAGAGCGATGGAGGTGCCACAGGTAGTCGTCATTGACGGTCTGGAGTTCCTTAAAGTAGACAACCGGGATGTTCCCATGGAAATAGGCGGCGTCCATCTGAAGTTTGTCACGGACTTCCTGCCAAACGTAGGCGCGTCCATCCCCGACGTCTGGTGTATCAACAGTCACCAAACCCTTGTCGTCGAGGTATTCAAGGGCATCGAGGACGTTTGTCAATGCGCTCCCGATCACGGGAACACCCCCACTGAGCCGATTGCTTGAACACTTGGACTGACGCCGTCCTGGGGACCTGAAGCGACCTGTTCCTCGATTTCAGCTAACAGGTCAGCCAAAGGAAAGCGCAAGACATATTGCCGGGCAAGAGGGTCCAGGAGTTCTTCGTTCGACCTCCTGATAAGAATTCGGTGCCCGTCGGTGACGACCTCAAGTTCAGTGAGTGGCGCAGGTTCTTCCACTAAGTCGGATAGGCTTAGGAGTGCCTGACGGATCTTCTGCAGGGACAAGCCAGCCTGACGTAGGCGAAGGATGAGCTTGAGCTGCACCACGTCCAGCAGTGTGTATAGCCGCCTACTACCGCTGCCCTGAGCCGGACGCCCATGGGGGCGTGCTAGTGCGGGGTCATCCCAGTATCCCAATCTGCGCTGTGTTAACCCAACGATCTTCTGCACCTCGCCCGAGGTGAACAGACCGGGCAGTTGGGTTGACGGTGTTGCAGCCACGGTAGACATCTTGTCATTCAAAGTACAAGAAACAGTGACTCGTGTCAATGTCGCGTCGTATCTTGCCATGGATGGAGGATCCTCCGAGCAGATGAAACCAGGTGAGGACAGGCATCCCCTATGATCTGGTAGATAGCACCTCGCCGTTCAGAGCCGTCTCCTCGGCGTTCCTGCCGTGTATGAAGCTATCGTCGGGCATGGGAATGGTGTAGCGCAACAGAGCACTGCTGGGCATGACGACGATCTCCTTGACGAAGGACTGGATGAAGGCTCTGCGCTCGGTCGGCTCGCTCTCGTCAAGGAAGTCCCTCAACTCCTGGGCATATGCCGTAATCGTGTTCACGTCGTCCAGTGCCTTCCTGCGCTGGGCGAGCATCGCCCTGGCATCTTCCGCCGCATCCTCCAAGCGTTCCTGCCGCTCCCGGAGCTCCCTGATGCGGTCCGAGGCCTCGGCCATAACGGTGTCGGTCATCGCGATGTGGCGCCAGATGCGGCCCAGCTGCCTCTTGACGTCCTCAAGTTCATCCTCGATGGTCTTCAGCCTTTTGCGCTGCTCTCGGGCCACACCGCCCATCTCCTCGTCGACGACCTTCACCAGGTCTTGGATGCTACCCTCGGTGAGGATGTCGGAGCGAATCTTGGCAACGACCAATTCCTCGAAGCGGCGGGCGTTGAGCGTGGGAGTATCGCAGGCGTCCTTGCCGAGCTTGATGTTCGACTGGCAGATGTAGTAGGAATACTGGCCGCTCTTGGCGAACCGGCCGGTAAGCGGCATCTTGCACGCCTCACACTTGACCAGGCCGCTGAGCAGGTAGGAGCTTCCGACCCTTCGGGGGTGGCTGAACTTGGGCGCCCGGGAGCTCAGATGCCCTCCGACGCGGCGGAACTGGGCCTTGGTGACGATGGCGGGGAACGCCTTCTCCACCCGCACTGGGTCAGCGTTGTCCTTGGCGTTGATTCCCCAGACCAGGGTGCCCGTGTACGCCTCGTTGGTAAGGATGTTGTGGACGCTGGTCCTGGCCCAGAGCTTCCCCCTGGGGCTGGAGATGCCTTCGCTGTTGAGGGTGCGGATGATTTCGAGCGTCCCATCTCCGGCCTCGGCCATGTCGAACATGCGCCTGACGATGCGGGACGCTTCGGGGTCGATCTCCAGGGTGGGTCTCTTCTTGGGACCGTCCTGCACCATGACCCGGTTGTAGCCGTAGGGGGCGTGGCTGGAAACCCAGAAGCCTCTCGATGCGGATTCCCGCATCCCCCTCGTGACCTCTTGGGCGAGATTCTCGCTGTAGAACTCGTCCACGCTCTCGATGATGGCCTCAAGGAGCTTGCCCGTCGGGGTGTCGTCAGCGTGCTCGGTGATGGAGACGACGCGAACGCCCTTGCGCCGGAGCATGGACTTGAAGGCGATGGCGTGTTCGCGTTTGCGGGTGAACCTGGAGAACTTCCAGACCAGAATCTCCCTAAAGGGAGCCTCGGACTTGGTGGCCTCGTCGATCATCTTGCGGAACTGCGGCCTGTCGGCTATACGGCCGCTCTCAGCCTCGTCCACGTACTCGCGGACGACCATGTAGTCGTTCTTGCGGGCGTGGTCTCGGAGCGCCCTGAGCTGGGCGGCCACCGACAGGTCCACGTCCTGCCTGTCGCTGGAGACCCTAGCGTAGAGGGCCGCTGGCGTGTAGTCGCGTCGTTCATCCATTCGTCTACCCTTTTTCTCTCCGGGACCGCACTCTTTCACTCAGGCTGGAGGCCGTCAGGTTCTGGAGGCGAATTCACCATCCCTCCTCCTACGCGGCCGCCGCCATCGGTGAGTGAGCCAACCCCGTGCTTTCGCATGTAGGAGCGGATGGCGACCCTTGCCCAGATGCGCAGGCCCTTGCGGATGAGCCTCCGCTGCTCCGGCGTGTACGACACCTCCTGGCTGTCCGGGGAGGCTTCGGGAGGCAGCTCGTCGGGCCTCTTTCGTCTCTTCTTACCTTCGGTATCTTTCATGATCGTAGTCGCAGCGGCGGTTCGTGGGCCGCTGGCCTCTCGTTGCAGTTGTGCGGCAGGGCCGCCCGGCGCCGACGGAATGGGCGAGCGCCGGGTGGCCTCCGTGTCGTCTGATGCCCCGCCTTGCCGCCGTTGCGCCTGCGCGCGGCGGGGCGTTCCGGTCAGTCCTTGAAGAAGGTCATCTGGAAGCCCTCGCCGATGAGGATCTCCAGGCCGCCGGGCAACCGGCTTGCGAAGCGGAAGATCGAGTGCATCGCTCCCCCGCACGGCTCGACGCCCTTGCGCCACCTGAGCAGCTGCTTGGGGTCCACGCCGAGGGCCTTGGCGAAGCCGCGCCAGCTGAGACCGCTGGCCTCCTTGAGGCGTTCGAGGCGCTGACCGAAGTCCTCCGGCAGGACACCGCTCTGCATGGGCTGGGCGCCTTTCTCTCCAGTGGTGTGAAGCCCGTCCAAACGGGACGAAACGTTAGTGTTGGTCATGTCTATCCTCCATCGTGAAAAGCTGGTTGAAGTCGTCTACGCCGAGGACCTTTTGCATCCGGCGGCGGATGCGTCCGGAGGGCGAGCGCTCCCCGTTGACCAGCATCGACATGTACCCCGGGCTGACCCCGGTCTCCCTGGCGAGCCAATTCTGGGAGCGGTTCAGCGTGGTGAGCCGCTTCCAGAGGGCCGCCGTGTCGAGCCGGACAACGTTCCGTCCTGCGCGCCTCCGGTGGCCTTTCTTTTTGTGAATATTTTCCGAACTCATGGCGTTCCGTTTCCAATCGTTCATTGAGGCGGCAGGGCCTGGGGCGATTCCCAGTCGGTGGGCGCGCGCCAGGCGCGTCCCAGCGGCCCCAGGGCGTCTATGGCCTCCCGATGGGAGATCCACAGGGGCACTGTCTCGCCCGCCGCCCTCATCTCCTCCCGCGCCACGCGCAGGAAGTGGGTTGCCGCGATGTCGTCGTCGAATACGACCAGGACGGCGGGCCGGACGCCGTGGTCGTCGGTGGGCCTGTGCGATGAGAAGTAGCGCAGATAGGGGGCGAGTCGGTCGGACATGGTGGAGGGCCGCACGGCCCTTCGCTCCCACTCCAGGAAGAAGGGCCAGCGTGTGTCGCCCTTGGCGAGGACGCCGAAGGCGTCGGGGTTGACGGCGCGCATCCCGCCGTCGTGCCGGAAGTGGCGGGAGGCCCTTCTCGGCGGGTCGAGCTGGGCGACCTCCCACCCCAGGAGGGGGGCCTGCACCGCCAGCGCGGCCAGGAATCCGTGGACGGCGGAGGTGTGCTCGGCGTTCCTCAGCAGCTGCCGCGTCCTCCTGCCGGAGAGGTTGCGCCACTCCAGGGGGGTCTCGGCGTCTTCGAGGGCGACGCTCCACCGTCTCTTCGCCACGCCCACGGACGTGCGGTCCCTACGGGCCAGGTGTGTCAGTCCCCGGTCGGTGAGGACGATGCGTCCGCCCGCGTCGCGGGGGCGGCTCACGAGGCCGAAGCCTTCGAGGGGGTTGACGAGCTGGGAGGCCCTTTGGGGCGAGACGCCCATGAGCCCGGCCAGCTCCTGGAGAGCGACCCAGGGCCAGTCCGAGACCAGGTCGAGGGCGCGCTTCTCGGCGGACTTGAGAATGACGGGCAGCATATGGTCGGACATGTCCGACGCCGCCCACCTGTCGGGAAGGTCGGCGGGGAGGTCGGCCCGCTCCGGTTCAGGCTCCCGCGGCAGCTCACTCCCAGGGATCGCCCGGTCGAGCTCGTAGCGCAGGTCGATGGCGGCGGAGACCTTGACGGGGCTCCATATCCGGTCGCCCGCTCCGGCCAGGACCGCCTCGCGTTCGAGGGCGAACAGGGCCGGCACGTCGGTGGTCGAGAGGAGCCTGCGGGCGTGCCTGAGACGCACGTCGTCGGCCATGAGGATGAGGAGGGTTCCGGGGAGCGGCCAGTCGCGCAGCCGCCAGAGCCGCTTGGCGAAGCCCGACCGGTCGGCGGTGAGTCCCTGCCTGATGATCCCGACGGTCCTGCCGTCCGGCAGCGTCACGGCGGCGTCCATCGGCATGGCCCGGTACCAGCGGAACCGGATGGGGTAGGCGACGTTGGAGAGGGCGGAGGCGACGTGGTAGACGGAGGCGAGCGGGTCGAGCCGGTCCATCAGGATGCGCCGCCACTGGGCGGAGACGGGATGGGAGCGCACCAGCTCGTCGAGGGCGACGCCCTCCTCTCCGGCGAGCCTGCGCAGCCCTGCGGCGGTGAGATGGAACCTCCGCGCGGGGGGAAGCGGGTCTACGGCGTGGGGCACGGAGGCGCAGAACCCGCCGGACTCCAGGCTCGCTATGGCCTCGTAGACGGCGCCCCTCGACCAGCCGCAGACGGCGACCATCTCCAGCCGGTCGAGGAAGGGCATTGACGCCAGGGCGCGGAGCAGGTCGGCCTCACATCCTGCGGGTTTCATTCCACGGCCTCCTCTTCCTCGTCAGCGGCTTCGCCCGCTCCGTCCCCTCCGGCGCCCGCGGCGTTCGGTCTCCGTTTGCTGGTCTGCTTCCTCCGCTCCGGGTCCGGCTCAGCCGCCCGCTTGTCCGCCTGCCGGGCGGTTTCGATGTCCTCGACGCCCTTGCGGTAGTCGTCCACCTTGCGGTGGCCGTCGGCGTCGGCGTAGTCCGCCTGCCGGGCCGAGACGGTGTAGGCGGAGGCAGCCTCGCGGATGCGTGCGGCGGTCGCCGGGTCTCCCTCCTCGCGCTTGCGCACCATCATCGAGAAGGCGGGCATCCGCTCCTTGCCCACGGTGGCGCGGACGTAGCAGTGGTGGACGGGCAGCGACGTGATGTCGTCCTCGGTTACCCGCTCCTTGCCCAGCTCCCAGACCAAGTGGCGGGCGTCGGACCCGGACACCTGGAAGACGGCGAGGCAGCCCACGTTGGCGAGCAGAGTGTCCCGCATGGTGCGGGAGAGGTCGTCCAGCTTGGCCAGGCTCTGGGTGGCGAGGATGAAGGAGGCCCCGAACTTGCCGAGCTCGGAGAGCATGGACTCGTAGTCCACGCCGGGCATCGACTGCATCTCGTCCACCACCAGCGCGCCGCGCCGCTTCTCCAACGGCAGGCTCCCCTGCTCCCGGATCACGGCGTCCACCAGGTTGAGCAGGGACGCGCCCACCAGGGCGGCCACGTCCCTGCCCACGGTCCCCTGGGAGGTGGAGACCAGCAGGACGCCGCCGTCCAGGATGGTGCGGCGCATGTCGATGGTGGAGCGGCGCTGGCCGAGGATGGCGCGCGCCCGCTTGGAGGAGGCGTAGTAGGAGAGGCGGGTCTGGACGGGGGCGAGGGCCTCGGCCTTGTACTGGGCGTGCCACCTGCCGAAGTCCCTGGCCCACCACTCCAGGAGGTAGGGGTCGGAGACCTTCTTCAGCACGTCCTTGCGGAAGGGGTCGTCGGAGAGGAGCTTCAGCCCGTCGAGGATGGTGTATTGCTGCTCCGCCTCCACCTGCTCGTTGGCCTCGTGGAGGGTCTTGACGGTCTGTTCGAGGATGGACTGCATCCTCGGCCCCCACTGCTCCCAGAGGCCCTTGGCCACCCTGACCACCGAGTCGGCGGTGCGGTCCCGGTCGGCGAAGACGCGGGTGTCCAGCAGGTTGATGCCGGGGGAGCGGGACTCGTCGGACAGGTCGATGAGCCGCACCCGGTCGATGAGGGACGCGGGCACGTGTTCGAGGATGCCGGCCGCCAGGTCGGTGTGGGGGTCGATGACGACGATGGCGTCCGGGTCCCTGCCCTCGGCCTTCTCCCGCAGCTTGTGCGTGACGAGGTGGTGCATCAGCGTGGACTTGCCCATGCGGGTGCGGGCGACGTAGAGGTGGTGACGCCGGAGCAGGTCCTCGGGGAAGCGGATCTCCCGCTTGGCTCCTGCGGTGGTGTCCCCCACCAGCGCGCCTCCCCGGACCCCCTTGGCGGACGGGCTGAGCGTCCGTGCGCCGGACCGCTCCACCAGGGGGGTCTCGTCGCCCGCGCCGGGCGGGTGCCACAGGCAGGCGACCTCGCGGACGCCCAGCACACTGCGCTTTCCGAACAGGCCGGGACCTGCCGGGTGGAGCATGGATGGGTCGGTCGCGGTTGGCCGGACTTTGCCGACCTTGAAGCGCGCCCCGGCGGGGTTGTCGTAGTGCCGGTAGGCGGCGGCGACCGGGCCGAGAAGCTCCCCCGCCCGCTGCGGCATCGTGTCCGGGGGCAGGATCGCCGTCACCTGAAGCTCGGCGTCGAAGGCGATGCGGGAGACCTTCGCGCCTATCAGGATGGGGTCCTCAACGCGGTTGCGGGCCTTCTTCCAGCGGTGCCATGCCCAGCCGCCGACGGCCAGCCCCAGGGCCGTGCCCGCCCCTAGGAGCGCCGCCTTCCATATCTCGCCGTCCTGCACCCACAGGTAGCCCTTCAGGGCCGCAAGCGCGCCCAGGCCGAGGACGGCCATCGTGATGCCGTCCATCTGCAGGGGCTTGGTCTGGAACGTGTAGGCGGGCTCCCTGGGCTCCATGCCGGGCCGCTTGTGGGCCTTGTCCATGTGGGCCTGGGACCAGTCGGGGCCGAGGGAGCGCAGCAGCAAACGGGCCACGACGCGCTCTCCCTCGTAGAGGGCAGAGAGCGCGCCCATGAGGGCGATGAGGGGGTCGGAGCCGGGGTCGAGCAGGTCGTCGTCGCGGAAGGTGCGCAGGGGGACGTACTCGGGGCCGTCGGCCCGCAGGGTGATAGACCACGCCTGCTCGCCCTCTTCGAGCCTGAGCGGATCGTCGTCGGGGCCAACCTGCTGGATGCGGGCCTGGGGGTAGTGGGCCGAGAGCTGGCCGCGCACCACCTGGGCGTCGAGGCAGCGGGCCATGAGCGTCACGCCGTCCATGTCCCCGGCCAGCTCCAGGGAGAAGGGTTCGGGGACGGCGATGGACTGGAGCAGGTTCTCGACGCCCAGCAGGGTGCGCTCGCCGGTCCTTGGCGGCGTCACCGCCAGCAGGACCGGACCCTTCTTGCCCTCGTCGTTTCCAAACAGGATGTTTTTCGGGTTCAGCTTCAATGCTCCACTCCTTTCTCTAACGGACGCTCTCTACGTACCCGTCGTCGCGCTCTCGACAGGCGGCGGCAAGGGGCGTTGCCCGTGCTGGCCCGGCCTCCACTCGATGACCGCCGTCTCCTCCGGGGTGGCCTCGATGCGTACGGGGAAGCGGTTGCCCTTCGCCAGCAGCAAGCCGTCTCCCCTGGGGCAGGACAGCAGCCATCGCTGAAGGTCCTTGGGCAGGTCGAAGGCGTCGCCGACCGTGCTGATGGCGGCGGCGTCCTGCTGGAGCAGGAGCTTGAAGGCGGCGTTTTGAAGCAGGGCGCGCCCGGAGTGGCCGGTGATGGTCCTTGAAGAATCCTCGGAGAGGAGGTCCTGGACGTCCTGGGTGATGAACTGGAGGCCGAGCCGGTGCTTCCTCGCCCGCTTCGCCATGCTGACCATGAAGGCCGCGCCTTCGGGGTGCTGCATGATGCTCCACACCTCGTCGACGACCAGCAGGCGGGGCTTGGGGTCCTGGGCCGCCGCCGCCCACACCGTCTCGGTGCAGACCATCGCGGCGGCGGGCCGAAGCTCCGGCTCCAGGAGGTGTAGGTCGAAGACGGTGATCAGGGCTTCGCCACTGAGAAGGTCGTCGCCCTCGTCGGAGAGCAGATGACGCAGGCTGCCGGTGGCGAAGGGCCGCAGCAGCCGGGCCAGGGCCTGCCCCGAACTCGATTCGGGGTCACGGTCGCCCGCCTCGTCCCCTTGGAGGTACTTGTAGAAGTCTTGTTTTCGCCCGGCGCAAAGGTCAGCGTGCCGCTCGTCAACGTGTAGTCGGACCCCACCATCGCCGTCCCGTCCTGGGTCCGGTAGTCGACCGTCGCCTCCCAATCCCGGGACGGCGTCCGGTCGAGCGTCACCACGAAGTCGAGCGTCTCGTCCACGGTTTCGGACGCCTCCGCGTCCGCCACCGACAGCGCCCCCGCGTCGTCGGCGCGCTCGTCCTCGACCACGACGACATCGGGAAGAATGAGGTCGTGATAGGCCGGGTCTTGGCTGGACGACCAGTTCAGGAAGACCCGCTCACCGATCTCCTCGTCGTCGTCGATCGCCGCCCTGAGTTCCATGTAGAACGGGGTCTCCCACTCGTCCGGCGTGATCGCCATTGTGGCATTGGCCGTCGGCAACACCTGCAGATCCGGGTCGCCGTCGGACGCGATCGCCACCACCCATACCGTGTGTGTCGGCCGGGTGTTGAGCTTGAACCCGTAGCGCCCTCGGGTGTTCTCGCGAAGCGTCAGCCGGTTGTCCGCCAGCGGATTGCCAAAGGCATCGATGATCGTGATCCCGGAACCGGCCGGCGGCTGCGCCGTTCCGCCGTCCACCTTGTGGGCGGGCAGCCGGCCCAGCGCGGCATGGGCGAGGACGGCGTCGGCGCCGTTCACCTTGTGGCCATCCTCGTCGACGAGGTCCGCAGCGTTCTGGATCCGAGCGCCGCCGAGGTCTATCGCGCTCGCCAACGCTCCCACCTCGATGCCGTTGCTGTCCACGTCGCCCGGCTGCACCGTGTAGTGGAAGTGCACCTTCACGCCCTCCGGCCGGGGCCGGGGCCGCGGGTCGCTGTCCACGTCGGTGTCCGTTATGCCCGTGTACCGGGCCTCCCGGGTGCTCCCGCCGAGGTCGAAGGCCAGCGTCGGCTGGGGCTGGCCCGTGACCCTCACCTCCTGGTTGAAGGTCAGAGTGAACACGATCGTCTCGCCCCACCCGTACGCGTCGCCCGATTGCGGCGCGGACTTCACCGCCACCGACGCAACCGTGGGGGCGTCCGTCGCCGCATTGGTGCGGACCGCGCCGGAGGGGTCCGACCAGGCGCTCGGCGTCTCGCCGTTGAGCGCCCGCACCCGCACCTGGTGCTCCGTGTTCCCCCTCAGCCCGGTGATGGTCCTGGTCACGCCGGCGCCGCTGTGCGTGAAGTTGACCCACGTGCCGCTCGGGCCCTCGCGGTACTGCACCTCGTAGCCGGTGATCGCCGGACCGCCGTTCCGCCCCGGCTCGGTCCAGCTCGCGTCCAGGCTCGTCGCCGAGCCCGAGACCGCCGCCAGCGTCGGCTTCGCCGGTTTGTCCGGCTGCTCGGCCACGTCCCTGAGGTTGATGGTCACGTCGACGGTGGCGCTGTCGGCGCCGTCCGACGCCTTCACCGTCACCGCGTAGGACGACCGCTCCTCGTAGTTGTAGGTCACCCCGGATTTGGTCTGGATCTGGCCCGAGGTGGAGACGATGTCGAACGACGACGCGTCCGTGCCCTCCAGGGTGTATTCCAGCGTGTCGCCGCTGTCGGCGGGCGTCGCCGTCACCGGCGCGCCGACGTCGACGCCCGCGGCGCTGTTCTCGGGCACCGCGCGCCTCGGGGCGGTCTCGGAGAAGCCCAGGACGTTGTCGACGGTCGCGTCCGGCAGGATGGTCGCCGGCAGGTTCGCGGTCGCCTTGACGAACTCGTAGCCCGTGTGAGCGGGGAGCCCGAATTCCGTGGGCAGCGTCGGCTGTGTCGTCAGGTCCACGTCCACGGTCGCCGCCGCCGTCGTCCCGGCCGTGCGGGTCATGGTGACCGGCTCGCTGTACACCTCGCCCGCCGCCACACTGAGCTTCGTCACGCCGCCCGCGAGCGTCCCGTTCACCAGCGTCACCGGAATGTCGACCGCGAACGGCGCCCCCGCGAGCACCTTCGCCCGCACCTGGTCGGTCCCCACCTTCTCCACCGTCACCGTGAGCTCCATCGGATTGGTGGAGTTGCCTTCCAGGGTGAGCACAGTCAGCGCCGTCAGGCCGGAGAACACCCCGTCGGGGAGCGACTCCAGATCGTTGTCGTCCAGATAGAGCCAAGTCAGCGCCGTCAGGTCGGAGAACACGGTCCCGAGGAGCGACTCCAGATCGTTGTCGCCCAGACGGAGGGTTCTCAGCGAGGCCAGGCCGGAGAACACCCCGTCGGGGAGAGCAGTCAGAGCGTTGTTGTTCAGACGGAGCTCAGTCAGCGCGGTCGGGTCGGAGAACACGTCCGCGGGGAGCGACTCCAGATCGTTGTCGCCCAGGTGGAGGGTTGTCAGCGCCGTCAGGCCGGAGAACAGCCCGGCGGGAAGCGAGGTCAGCCGGTTTTCGTCGAGGTCGAGTTCCGTCAGCTCCGACAGTCCCGAGAACACCCCTTCCGGGAGCGTGTCGAGCCTGTTGTTCTCAATCCACAAGACCTCGAGCTTGGCCAGGCCGGAGAACAACGCCGCGGGAAGTTTCACGATCCGGTTGCCGTTGATGTTGATGTTCGTCAGTTCCGACAGCCCTGAGAACAGCCCGGGGGAAATCGTGTCGAGGCCGATGCCGTTCAGATAGAGTTGCCGCAAACTCGTGAGGCCCGAGAACACCGTCTCAGGGAGCCCGGTCCCCAACGATGGGTTGTCGCCGAGATAGAGAGACTCCAGCGCCGTTAGCCCGGAAAACACATCCGAGGGAAGCGACTCCAGAGCGTTGTTTGACAGATTGATCTCCCTCAACGCCGGCAGGCCGGAGAACAGGTCCGAAGGAAGCTCGGTGAGCGAGTTATTTCTCAGAATGAGATACACCAGAGCCGACATCCCCGCGAAATCGCCCGACTTGAGCGCCGTGAGGTTCTTTCTGAAGATGTCTATGTCCGTGATCGTGGCCAGGTCTGCCACGGTCACCGCCGCGCAGTCATCCACGTCCGCGAGCGCGGCCAGGATCGCGTCCTGCACCAGCTGCGTGCGGTCGCAGATGCCGGGCGTCGGCGTCACCGGACCCGCCTCCGCCGCGTCGCCGCCGCCCGCGGTGTTCACCGCGCGGAGCTCGAAGGTGTGGGCCTCCTCGTTGGTGAGCCCTGTCACCGTGAACGAGTCCTCGTTCGTCTCGTCCGGCCCGCTGTCCGCAATCGCCGTCCAGGTCATGGGATAGTCCGCGTCCGTCTTGTACCGGAACTCGTGGCCCGTCACTCCCGAATCCAACGCCACTGCTTTCCAGGCGAGCGTCACCTGCGTGTCGCCCACTTTCGCGGTGAAGTTGGTCGGCGCGTCCGGGGGCGCGGTGCCGTTGACTTGGAGAAAGAAGGCGGAGCCCCGGTTAGTCCAGCTCGTGGCCGTACGTCCACGATACAGGCCCGTATTGGCGATGGTCCAACCGGCCGTGGAGGTCGCGTCTTCGCTATTCGCATTCGTGCTCATCCAATTCCTATTACCTGTTAGGTCGTAATCCGCCAAGACTACATAGGTGTTACCCGCCTCGAGCGTTGCGCTCGCAGGGGCAGTGAAGCTCGCCGCGACTTCGGCTGTCACGCTCGCCGGATTGGTCAAGGTATACAGGGAACTGTCCGGATGGCCCGACGAATCGGCGGACCAGACGCTGACGGTCAGCGAGCCGATATTCGTGGACGAAATGTCTAGGGAGACGAGAATCTCGATCGAGGTGAGCGTGTAGTTGCCGCCGCCGCTGGGGACCGAAAAGCCCTGCGCTGCCAGCCAAGTGTCATTTATGTTACTACCGGGGCCGCTGTCGGCCTGGCCCATATTGCTCACCAGCACGTTGGTCGGGGTCGGCGGCGCCTCCGCTGTTTGCGAGCCGTCCACCTTGTGGCCCGACCGCTGGGTGCGGACGGGATAGGCGAGCGGGGCGTCGGCGCTGGTCCCCGTGAACTGGATCGCATCGTCCGCATCGAGACCCACCGGGCCCTTCACGGTGCTGAAGTCCGTCTCTCCGCCGAGCTGGTAAATGCCGTTACCGTCCATGTCGGTCGACAGCACGGTGTAGCCGAAGACCAGCTCGGCCGTGCCGCTGCCCGACTCGTACGCCGCATTCACGTAGTTAGAACCCCCCGAGTTGGCGAGCGAGAACGTGTAAACCGGGTCCCCGGTCACGTCCACTGCTGCGTTGAAGGTCACCGTGAACTGGATCGTCTCATCCGCCCCGTAGGTGTCCGTCTCCAGCATCGGCGTCGACGTCACCTCCACCAAGACGATCGAACGCCCGCCGTCCACTCTGTGGCCGCCCAGCGTGTTGAGCGCGCTATGGATGAGGTTCGCCTTCACGCCCGTGTCCACACTCGTGATCGTGCCGGCCTGGGCGTTCGACATGCGGTCGCCGACCAGCGTCCGGTCCTGGTCCCCGATCCAGATGCCGTCGTCGTCGGCGTCCGCGGCCAGCACGGTGTAGCCGAACACCAGCGTCGTCGTGCCCGAACCGCGCAGCAGCGCCGCGCGCTTGGCTCCATCGACGGACAGCACGAAGTCCGTGTCGCTCGTGGCGTTCACCGCCTCGGTGAAGGTCACCGAGACCTCGATGGTCTCGCCCACCCCGTAGGTGTGCGTCGTCGACCCGTCCGACGAGGTCAGCAGCGGCGTCGACGTCACCGCCACGTCGGTGATCGTCGGCGGCGTCTCCTCGCGCATCCGCAGCGTGACTTCGCTCTCCGACGACCAGTCTAGGCCGGTGCTGGCCCATTCGTAGGTCAAGTTAGAAACGCTGAACGCGAACGTGTCGCTGTTGCCGTCGATATGCAGCACCAGCTTTGCCTTGTCGGCATCGGTGAGCGCGCTGGCCAGACTGATAGTCAAGACGCCGGCGGTGCTGCCCGCTCCAGTATGAACAGCACCAATCGTGTAATCGTTCGATCCGACACTGAACGTGGTGTCGGACAGGGCGCCTACGTTTGAAGTGAATCCGTATCCAACAATGCCAAACCCTATGAAGTCGACCGCCTCCACCGTGACCACGCCGCACCAGAGATCGCCGGTGTTCAGGGTGCAGGTCGGGGCCGCCCGGGTCACCGTGACCGTGTAGGTCTCGGTGGCGTTACCGTCCTCGGCCGTCACCTTCACCTTGATGACGTTGTCGCCCACCGCCAGCGTCACCTGATGGCCGTCCACCCCGGTGTCCGCGTCGTCGATCGTCGCGTCGTCCCCGTCCAGATAGGCAACCGACGCGCCGGAATCGGTCGTCTCCGCCGTCACCGTCACCTCGGCGACGGCGCTCGCCACCATCGCCGTGTAGTCGGTGGTGCCCGACGCGAAGGTCACCAGGTCCGTGCCGCCGGCGGTCACCGTCAGATCGCTCAGCGTCGCGTCCGTGGAGAGCGTTGCCGCCCGCCGCAGACGCAGCGTGACGTTGGGGCCGCCGTCGGACCAGGTCAGATCGGAATCGGCCCAAAAGTAGCCGTGGCCAGTGGGATATGCGGTGGCCTCGCTCACCTTGAACGTCTTGCTGCCCACATCAAACTCCAGGGTGTTCACGTCATCAGTCGGAAAACTCTTGTCGAGTGTTATCGCCAACGTCCCCGCCCGGGCGCCGCTCAGGACGAGCAAAGAAGGAATCGTGTAGGTGTCCGACTCGATTGTGATCGTCTGGTCCCCGTTGTTGTCGGTCAGGGCGCCTACATCGGTGTCGGTTTCGGTTTCGGCAGCCACAAATCCCACTCCGTTACTGCTCGTCCCAACCGTGACCACCCCGCACCAGAGGTCGCCGGTGTTCAGCGTGCAGGTGGTGTCCGCCGTGTCGTCGTTGGTGATGGTGATCTTCGCCGTCGTGTCCGAAATCACGGCGTTCGTCGCGTTCGACAGCGTCACCGTGAAGGTCTCGTCGTCCTCGACGATCTCGTCGTTGACCATCCCGACCGGTTGGCTAACCCTAATGTCTCCCGGATTGAAGGTCAGCGTCCCCGAAGTCGCCGTGAAGTCCGCGGGCGATTCCGCCGTGTCGCCGCTCTCGGCCGACGTCCGCCAGTCCACCGTCACCGTCTTGCCGCTCGAGGGCGAGATCGTTACCACGAACGGCACAGAACCGAAAACGGTTGTTTCCGACGTCGAGACATCCGCTACGCTCAGCGACGGCGGGTCGTCTTCGTCGGTGATCGTGCCCGTCGCGGTCGGGTCCGTCGCCAGTTGCGCGTTCGACGACACACCCGACAGCGTCACCGTGAACGTCTCGTCATGCTCGTCCGTCGAGTCCCCCGCCGCCGTCACCGTGAACGTTCCCGCCGTGTCGCCGCCCCCGATGGTCAGCGTCCCCGTCGTCGACGCGAGATCCGCCGCCGCCGCGTCCTCCTCGTTGCTCCCGAACGACGCCGTCCAGGTCGCCGTCACGTCGTCCGTGACCGCTTCCGACAGCGTGACCGGGAAGGTCATGGTGCCGCCCTCGGTCGCCGTGGCATCCCCGACGCTCAGCTCCGGGGTCGAGGGCGTGCCGCCCCCCACCGCGGTGCCGTTGACGCGGAGAGTGAAGGCGTAGGTCCGTGCACTCCAACTCGTGTCCGCAGGTGCACGCCGCAGGCCATTATTGGCGAGGGTCCAACCGGTGATGGAGGTCGCGTCTTCGTCATCCGAATTCGTGCCCCTCCAAGCGGGGCCGACGAAGATGTCCCGGTCGTTATACGCCACGACGAAATAGGTGTTTCCCGCCTCGAGCGTTGCGCCCGCAGGGGCGGTAAAGCTCGCCGCGACGTTATCTGCCACGCTCGCCGGATTGGTCAAGGTATACAGGGAACTGTCCGGATCGCCCGACGCATCGGCGGACCAGACGCTGACGCCCAGCGAGCCGATATCCGTGGAGGAAATGTCGTCGCCGATGAGCATCTCGATCGAGGTGAGCGTGTAGTTGCCGCCGCTGGGGACCGAAAAGCCCTGCGCCAACCGGCGGTTGTCATTCATCGAGTGAGCGGGAAATTCATCGACCTTCTCGATATTGCTCACCAGCACCCCTGCGGACTGCGCCTGGGCCGTGGCGGGCAGGGCGAGCGCGCCGGAGAGCGCGAGCAGCGCCGCTATGGCGGCGAGCAGGACCGGGAAACGTCGTGTATCGGTGCGAGTCATAAGTAGCTACTCCTCGTATCTGTTTGGGGATCCGGGACGCAGACCGTCCGGTCCGCAGGCGTCAGCCGGTGACGGCGCGGCGGGCGCCGGCGTAGGGCGTCGCATGGGTGAAGGCTGTTCCGGGTGGATGCGGGACGTGCGAAGGCCGGCGGAAGGCGTCCTTTGAGGACGCTGAAAGGCTTACGCGCGCGCGAAGAGGCGCGAAGAGAAACGGTGATGGGTTGGGGCCGGGTCTTCCGGTATGAGCCGGAGGGAGCGAGAGGGCTAGAGCAGAGTGAAAATCCGGGGGGGGGACATCTGTGCTAGACCGCGATGGAAGGCGGCCTCAAGCGCAGTTGTCGCGTCGGCGGCAAGGGCCGCCGGTGCAGTCGCCGTCGCTGTTCCATCTACTAGCCTGTCGAAACTCAAGCTACTGGCCTGTCGAAACTCAAGCGAATCTCTCCCACAAAATGGGTAGTCATCCCGTCCCATTGTACCAAAACGTCTGTGAGGTAGCTGTGAGAGTCAAGCCTTTTTGGACCGAATTTGTTGTGAGTTTTTCCTGGGCCAGCTATAATTGGGCTGGCCGGGCCGAGCGCGTTCTCCCATCCGGCGCGGCAACGACGGGCAGCGAACGGTCGGAGGCAGCCCGTTTCAAGGAGGGAATATGGAACAGGCAGACGATCAGGCGCGGGAGATAGCGGAGCTGCGGGACCGGCTGTCCCGGCTGAGCCAGGCCAGCCTGCGCATCAACGAGAGCCTCGACTTCGACACGGTGCTCCAGGGGGTGCTGGACAGCGCCTGCTCCCTGACAGGGGCGCGCTACGGCGTCATCACCCTCCTGGATGAGTCTGGGCGGATACAGGACTTCGTCACCTCCGGGCTGACTGCGGAAGAGCGCCAGCGATTTGTGGAGCTGCCCGAAGGGCTGAAGCTCTTCGAGCACCTCAGCCGGATCACCGAACCGCTGAGACTGCGGGACTTCCACAGCCATACCAGGGCGCTGGGCCTTCCCGAGTTCCGCCCGCCGATGGCGGTCAGCCCCGTTCTGACCTTCCTCGCCGCGCCCATCCGCCACCTGGGGGAGAGCGTCGGGGCCTTCTACGTGGGCGAGAAGGAGGTGGAGTTCACCCCCGAGGACGAAGAGACCCTGGTGATGTTCGCCTCCCAGGCTGCGCTGGTCATCGCCAACGCCCGCAGGCACCGGGAGGAGCGGCGGGCCAGGGCCGGCCTGGAGACCCTGGTGAACACGACTCCCGTGGGCGTCCTGGTCTTCGACGCCAGGACGGGGGCTCCGGTGTCGCTCAACCGGGAGGCGAGACGGATCGTCAACGACCTGTGCGCGCCCGGCGGCTCGGCGGAGCAGCTGCTGGAGGTGCTGACCTTCCGGCGGGCCGACGGGCGGGAGGTCTCCCTGGAGGAGTTCCCCCTGGCCCAGGCGCTGAGCACGGGGGAGACGGTGCGGGCCGAGGAGATCGTCCTCCAGGCCCCCGACGGGCGGAGCGTCACCACCCTGATCAACGCCACGTCCATCCGCTCGGAGGAGGGAGAGGTCGAGTCGGTGGTCGTGACCATGCAGGACATGACGCCGATGGAGGAGATGGAGCGGTTGCGGGCCGAGTTCCTGGGCATGGTGAGCCACGAGCTGAGGACGCCGCTGACCTCCATCAAGGGATCAGCCGCCACGCTGACGGAGGCGGCGTCCGACCTGGACCCCGCCGAGATGCTCCAGTTCTTCCGCATCATCGGCGAGCAGGCCGACTACATGCGCGACCTGATCGGCGACCTGCTGGACGTGGCGCGCATCGAGACGGGCGAGCTGTCGGTGGCCCCCGCGCCTGCGGATGTGGCGACCCTGGTGGACGAGGCCAGGAGCAGGTTCCAGAGCGGAGGGGGCAGGAACAACCTCCGCATCGACCTCTCGCCGGAGCTGCCGCTGGTCATGGCGGACGGGCGCCGCATCATCCAGGTGCTGAACAACCTCCTCACCAACGCGGCCCGGCACTCCCACGAGGCGTCCGCCATCGGGGTGTCCGCCGTGCGGGAGGGATACCACGTGGCGGTCTCCGTCACGGACGAGGGCAGAGGGATAGCCGCCGAGCGGCTGCCGCACCTGTTTCGGAAGTTCTCGCGCATCGACGGCGAGGACCGGAGACGGGACATCGCGGGGTCGGGCCTGGGCCTCGCCATCTGCAAGGGGATAGTGGAGGCCCACGGGGGCCGCATCTGGGCCGAGAGCGACGGGCCGGGCCTGGGGGCGCGGTTCACCTTCACGATTCCGGTGGCCCAGGACGCCGCTATCGGGGCCGCCCATCTCCCGGTGCGCTCCAGGCGGTCGGAGAGGGAACGGGAGCGCATCCTCGCGGTGGACGACGACCCGCAGACGCTGAGATACGTCCGGGACGCCCTCACGAATGCGGGCTACGCGCCGATTGTGACCGGCGACCCGCAGGAGGCGACGAGCCTCGTGCGGGCGAACGACCCCCACCTGGTGCTGCTGGACCTGATGCTGCCGGGGACCGACGGCATTGAGCTGATGGGGGACATCCTGGATATGGCGGACGTGCCGGTCATCTTCCTGTCGGCCTACGGCCAGGAGGAGATCATCGCCAGGGCTTTCGAGAATGGAGCCGAGGACTACGTGGTCAAGCCCTTCTCGCCGACTGAGCTTGTGGCGAGGATCAAGGCGGCCCTGCGCAAGCGGGAAGCGCCCGAATGGGCCGAACCATCGGAACCTTACGTGTTTGGAGAGCTGACCATCGACTACGCCGAGCGCCGCGTGACGCTGGCCGGGCGTCCCGTGCAGCTGACCGCCATCGAGTACGGGCTGCTCTTCGAGCTATCGGCCAACGCCGGCCGCGTGATGACCTACGACCGGCTGCTGCAACGGGTCTGGGGCCTGCGGGGCTCCGGCGACTCCCGGCGGGTGCGCACCGCCGCGAAGCAGCTCCGCCGAAAGCTGGGCGACGACGCCAACAACCCCACCTACATCCTCAACGAGCCCCGCGTCGGCTACCGCATGGAGAAGGGGGAAGGGCAGGAGCGGGAGGACGGTTTCAGCCAGATGCGCTAGGCGCAAGATGCGGGCATCTCATGTTGTCCGACTCTTGGCGGGGTATTGATTATCTTTCTGTGTTTGTCATATTCTTACCTTACAGTATCCACCAAGGGAGGAGTAGGAGATGGAAACCAAGAGGAAGAGACTTACCTTGGACCTGGACCCCACCTTTCAGCGTCGGCTAAAAGCCATCGCCGCACTCAAAGGCGTCAGTATGCGTGGGTACTGCCAAACTGCGATTGATCGGGAGTTGACAATGGACGAAGCCAACGGGATGGCCGGACTGTTGTCTGACAAACCGGACCATGAGTTGTTTGCAGAACTCCGGCAAGAGGTATTCGGGGGCAAGCCTCTTCCTGGAAGTTCCGCCGACTTGATCCGGGAGGCCCGTGAGATCAGGGATGCCGAAACTGCGGGGTGGGCGTGAGCGGGTCCGTCGTAGTCGATGCAAGCCTGGCGGTCAAGTGGCTAGTTGAAGAGGATGACTCTGATAAAGCCCACGCCGCCCTCCAGTCCTGGGTTGCCCAGGACATCACCCGCATCGCCCCGCACCTCATGCCCTTCGAGGTCGCCAACGCCCTCCACCGGCGCGTGTTGCGTGGTGAACTGAACGTAAGCGACAGCACTCGCATGATCGCACGGCTGCTTGAGTCGCGGCTTGAACTCCATCAACCGCCTGGTCTCCACGTCAGAGCGCTGCAACTTGCAAGCCAGCTCAAGCAGAATGCGGCCTATGACGCCCACTATCTGGCGTTGGCCGAAAGTTTCGATTGCGAACTGTGGACCGCTGACGAGAGATTCTACCGGGCGGCAAGCCCAAGCGTTGACAGCGTGCACTGGATTGGCGAGTTCAGTGTGCCGGAGTAGCGGGTAGGGCTGATTCGAATAGGTAACGCCGTGGAGTGCGGTCTCGTTCTCTGGCTTGCCCTATTGGAAATCCAATTGATCAGAGGGTCCAAGTGTCCATTCAGATAGACTACAACGACCCCCGGTACGCCCAGGCCGCCGCCGAGATTCTGCGGCGGCACGACAGTGGCGAGCCCGAGGCGAACATCACCAGCGCGGTTCGTGATTTCCTCATCATCACGGGTCTCGTGAGGGCCGATGAGACCGCGGAGGAGAACCCGCCCGCACAAGGTTCGCGCCGCGCCGTAGACCTTGCCGCCCTCGACACCTTCATCGAGTTCAAACGCCGGATCGGGACCGCGGGAGGCTTCAACCCGAATCCCGAGTACGTCCAGCAACTCGACGACTACCTGGAGCAGTCAGAGAAGCAGGGACGGATGCGCATGGGCATCCTCACGGACGGCAAGCGATGGCTGCTGCGCTGGCCCAACGCCGGGCCGGTCAGGACGGCCCTGCCTTATGCCTACACATTGGAGGACGCAGACCGCTGGATTACCCTCTTCGAGTGGCTTCGCGACCATGCCCTCTCCGCAGAGGGAGACAAGCAGCCGTCCCGCTCCGCCATCGCACAGCACTTCGGCCCAACGGCCCCATCGTATGAGCGGGACATAGCGGCCCTCAATGCTCTCTACGTCCGGCACACCGAATCCAGCACCATCAGGGTCAAGAGGCAGTTGTGGGAGAACCTGCTTACGGCCGCCCTGGGCGAGATTGCTAGGTCCAGCGCTCAACTGGACGACCTGTTCGTCCGACATACCTACCTAAGCGCTGTCATCGGCATGGTGGTCCAAGCGTCCTTCGGCGGCGACATCAGGCGCTTGGCGGAGAATGATCCGGCGGACCTGCTCCTTGGCCGCGACTTTCGAAGCAAGACCGGTCTTCAGGGGGTCGTGGAGTCGGACTTCTTCGCGTGGCCCACTGAGGTGGGAGGAATGCCCCTGCTGACAACCCTGGCCCGGCGCATAGCGAGGTTCGACTGGCAGAAGGCTCCCAATGACGTCGCGGCCATCCTCTACGAGACCGTCATTCCGCCCGATGAGCGGCGTCAGCTGGGAGAGTACTACACCCCGGACTGGCTGGCGCGGACCATCGTGCGGGAGGTGGTGACCGAACCCCTCGACCAGTACGTCCTTGACCCGGCCTGCGGGTCAGGAACCTTCGTCGCCGAGGCGGTCAGCCACTTCATTGAGGCCGCAAATACTACCGACCTCGATTCCAAAGAGGTGTTGGAGTGGCTGCGCTTTTCCGTTGCCGGTATCGACATTCACCCAGTGGCGGTGCACCTTGCCAGGGCCGCATGGGTGTTGGCGGCGCAGCCTGCGATAAAGGCTGCGGTCGAGGACGGCTTCGCAGCGAACATCACCGTTCCTGTCTACCTCGGAGACGCCCTCCAGCTCCGATTTCGCACCGGCGATATGTTCGCGGAACACAACGTAACCGTCCAGGTAGAGGATGAGGAAAACACGGAGTTGGTCTTTCCCGTGAGTCTGGTGGAGCAGGCAGAGACCTTTGACGCTCTGATGAGCGACGTTGCAGAGGCCATTGAGAAGGGCGACGACCCCACCTTGGCCCTCGACGACAATCAGATAACAGGCTCGGGGCAGCGGCAGACCCTGGGGGAGACCATCTCCACTATGCAGCGGTTGCACGCCGAGGGCCGCAATCACATTTGGGCATACTACACCCGCAATCTGGTGCGGCCAGTGGCCCTGTCTCGCAGCAAGGTGGACGTGATCGTCGGCAACCCGCCGTGGCTGAACTACAACCAGACGGTTAGCACGCTGCGAACGGAATTGGAGAGGCAAAGCAGAAGCACCTACGGAATCTGGGCGGGTGGCCGGTACGCCACGCATCAGGACGTGGCTGGGCTGTTCTTTGCTCGCAGCGTCGACCTGTACCTGAAGGACGGCGGGGTTATTGCCATGGTGATGCCCCACAGCGCCTTGCAGGCGGGCCAATACACCAAGTGGCGTGGCGGTGCGTGGCGGGCCGAACCAAGCGGCAGGGGAAAAAATCGCGCTCCGGTCCGCGTCCTGACGGTTGACTTCGGCTACAAGACGGCCTGGGATTTGGAACGACTGGAACCCAACACCTTCTTCCCCGTTCCGGCGTCGGTGGCGTTTGCCAGACGCAGCGGCGAGGATGGCAAGGCGACTCCTCTGGCTGGCGAAGTGGAGCGGTGGCTGGGCATTGCGGGGGCGACTGATGTTCACCGGACGCGCGTGTCGATCACTGACACCTCGGTTGGCGGCGATTCACCCTACGCTGGCTACTCCCGACAGGGGGCTTCAATTGTTCCTCGCTGTCTGTTCTTCGTGGAGGAGACCACGAATCTCACAATCGTTCAGGCCGGACAGACGGTCACCGTGAATCCGCGTCGAGGCTCTCAGGACAAGGAGCCGTGGAGGAGCCTCGACTTGTTCGCCATATCGGAGCAGACGGTTGAGGCTCCCCATGTGTTCGACGTTCATCTGGGAGAGACAATCGTTCCTTACGCAACGCTCGACCCGCTACGGGCGGCTTTGCCATTGAGACGAGGTGAGTTCCGAGTTCCATCTGCCGACGACGGCGTGGGCGGAATTCGCTTGGGCGGATTGAGTCAGAGGATGCGGAACCGATGGCGGATCGTCAGCAGCGTGTGGAACGAGAATCGGGCGGCGGCCAACAAGATGGGTTTGCTGGGACAGTTGGACTACTACGGCAAAGCTCTCGTCTCAGCTTGAATGGAGGCAGGACCCCGGGAATAGGCCGGTGCGAGTGGCGTATAACCAGTCAGGAGCGCCGACGGCCGCGCTAATTCAGGGCAATGAGTCGCTGGTAGATTACACGCTATTCTGGATAACTTGCTGCGATATTCAGGAAGCCAACTATCTTCTAGCCATTATCAATAGCCAAGCTCTGTATGAAGCCGTGGCTTCATTGATGCCCAAGGGCCAGTTCGGTGCGCGCCACTTGGAAAAACACTTGTGGAAGCTGCCCATCCCGGAGTTCGACGCCGAGGATTCGTTACACGCCGTCGTATCCGAGGCTGGCAGAGTGGCGGCAGAGGGAGCGGCTGAGCGATTGGCCCGGCTGCGCCAGGACCGGGGAGAGGTGACCGTCACCATCGCCCGGCGGGAGATCCGGAAATGGCTACGAGAGTCGGACGAGGGCAAGGCCGTGGAAGAGGCAGTCGGGGCATTGTTGGCAAACAAGGCAGGTTGAAACCGCGTCTAGTGTCTGTATTGCACTTTAGGCGAAGCCAGAAGTCAGAGTGCCAACTTCAAGAGGAGTATATGAACAATGACCAGAACGGATCGAACAGTAGCGGATCGCCAACAGTCTCTGCAACCGGCTCATCCGGAAGCGCACTTTACGTTAGCCGGAGCACGGAGAATGCACGCGGGCCTAGGGGGTAAGGAGTTCTGTTGCACGATCAGTGAGTATTGTCGTACACAGATTTTCGAGTTTCCGGGGATCGCTTTCCATGCGGACGGCGACGAACCTCACCACGACATTTACGCGTCTTCTTCGGTTCAGGCGTGTGTCGCTTCAAATCTAGTGGACTACTTCGTGAACTCGACGCGTAGTAAGCATTACGCCATCAGCCCTAGCTTGCGGCATTTGGTCGGCGAGACCGATGAGAAGACCAAACTGCAACAGAAGGGTCGAGTACCAGTGTTCCTGGTGATCGAGGAGTCTAACCAGTTGACGCCAGTAGAGATGGTCAAGGGTGAATGCAGTATGTCGGACGAGATAGTCGTGGAAGATGGCGAACAAGTATCCATGTTGGTCGGCGGTAGGGAGGGAGAGGAGTTCATAATCGCTAGTCCTACCATTGACGGAGCGTGGCCCGAACTGCCCAACAACCAACAGTTGGTAAACATGATACTAGCTGGCGTCCGTGTCGGTCAGAAGACTCCGGATCCGATAGACAAATACGTAGACCAGAACTGTCTAGTGACAGACGACGGCCGGTTCGTAGTGATGCTGCGCCCTACGGCGTCGGTGAGATTGAGCAAAGTCACGCCGATGGATACCACCGCGTACAGAGGCAGGGCATCTGATATGCGCAGGGCCATTGCTGCTATAGAACAGGATATTGGTGCCCCCCACATGGCGCTGCTAGTCAACTCGATGTACAGAGATGAGTACAAGGACGATGCCTACCAGCGCCTCCAGTATTTGCAGTTATGGCAATCGTTGCAAGACGCGGGAAGGAAATATCTCAACTACCAGGGGAAGAGTATCAAGCATGACAAGGTAGTTGTGGCAGGCAAGAAGACTCTGCAGGAGCTAACTGATTACAGGGATGATATCGCTCATTGGTGGACGGACACCATTGATGAGAACTTCTTGGCAGACCTCCAGCGAACAATAAACGAACTGGTTAGCCGTAAGTATTTCTGATTGCCTGACTAGTAGGGAGTACAGATGAAGGGAAATTGTCCGAGATGTGGTGAGCAGGAGCTGGTGCCACAGCCAACAAGAGTCTTTCGACTCAGCCTGCCGTGGCTTAACTCCCTTGCCCAAGCCGAGACTCCGTACGTTTGCCAAAATTGCGGTAGCGAGGTAAGAACCGAAATCCAGAACTTTGACAATTATTCGCCTAGGGCTTCACTCCGGAGTAGCGGCAAGAGCGAGACAGTAGAACTTACATATTTGAATTGGTTCGGCAGACCGTTTCTAGGTATGCATGGCGTGACCCGGCTTCAAGATCGCGTGTTCATACCGACCTCAGAAGGCCGTATCCAAGACGGTAGCGTTGTTGACCAGTACGGTGATCCTGACCTCATGGCAGAAATGGCACGAGAGTACCTTCGTCAGTTCTGGACTCTGTTGCCCAGGGGCCGGTTTCCGAACAGCCTCAAGGAGGCCATGCCGGCGCTTCTATTGCTAGTGACGTCGGCAGAGCAAGCGTTGAAGTCCTTTGGGATTCGCTCGGAGAATCCTGCCCATGTGCACTCTCTCAAGGACCTGTACGACGATCTCAACAACGAGTACAAGATTGAAACAGAGCGTTTGTTCCGCCAGTCAGAAATAGTCGCTGCAATTCTGGAACAAAGACAAGAGGCACCCACAATCGAACAAATCTTGTCGCTCTACTCCAATACGTACGGTCAACGAGATGGAGTGTATGTGGACGTCAGGTACTTCGCAGAACCCACTACCATGCTTCCGCAGTCGAGTAATCTTCACGGCAGCAACCTGGTGAAAGGATTAACTCCCTACCCGGTATTCCTGCCTGCGATAGTTGAGGCGTTGCTGGAGGCGTACAGGATTACTTCTGGGGTAGAGCGCTTACGCCGACGAGGGGCAGACATCCAAGGCAACATCCGGGACGAAGGCACGGGGAGTCACGGCGACTGGGGTTTAGTCCCCACTTCTTTGGGACTGGTTGTTGTCGCTGCCCCCCAAAGCGTGGCACTGGACTCCGCAGGGCAAGAGACGGAAATCTTCTCTAACTTCACTGCCAGTCACCCTCCGGGTCTGCAAATCGGTTGGTCGCATGGCGGAAGTAGACTCCTCTTCTATGGTGACGACCAAAGAAGAGGGCGCGATGAAGACATAGAAATCGATGGGCTTGGGTGTCGCTTGTGGCGACACGGGCGTCTAGGAATGCATGCCAGGGATGTTAATCAACTGGCGGATGTGCTCGATGGGGCGGACCGGGGGGACTGGGAACTCGGACCCCTCGTCGCACTCCATGAGTCGGCCTCGGGGTAGGAGGCACACCTTTGAGGGTTGGGTAGACTCGGAGAGCCAAACGCCAGTCGGGACACGTGAGTGTAATCCAGGAGGAGCAGGAGGGCGCAATTGAGCCAAAGGAGATTCACAAAGCCCCCAACCACATCTCGAAGACGGTACCACCTACCGTCCACTCAGGCCCACCAGACTTGACGAAATCAAGAACTTTCACGCTGCGGTTCAAGCTGGCGGTATAGGGAAGCGCTGACCTTCCACAGCGAACTCAGACGGTCGCCCAGCCTTCCGACAGCACTTCTGCCTGTTCAAGAACGGTGACGGTTGCCTTCTCCTGTTTGTCGGGCGGGTAGCCGTGTTTGCGCAGGATGCGCTTGACCATCGCCCGGAGCTTGGCGCGGACGTTCTCCCGCAGCGTCCAGTCGATAGTGACGTTGTTCCGCACGGTGTCGACCAGCTCACGGGCTATGGCGCGGAGGGTTTCGTCGCCCAACACCTGAACCGCGCTGTCATTGGTTTCTAGCGCGTCGTAGAAGGCCAACTCATCATCGCTCAGACCCAGTTGCTCGCCGCGGGCGTTGGCCTCCCGCATCTCCTTCGCAAGCTGGATCAACTCCTCGATGACCTGCGCCGCCTCTATAGCCCGGTTCTGGTAGCGGCGTAGGGTCTGCTCCAGCATATCGGCGAAAGAGCGAGCCTGCACCACGTTCTTGCGGCGGCGGATGTGCAACTCACCCTTGAGTAGCTTCTGCAGAAGCTCGACGGCGAGGTTGCGTTGGGGCATTCCCTGCACCTCGGACAGAAACTCGTCGGAGAGCACTGAGATGTCAGGTTTGTCCAGACCTGCGGCGGCGAAGATGTCCATCACGCCCTCGGACGCCACCGCCCGGGAGATGATCTGCCGCACGGCTAGGTCCAGATCCTCCTCGGGGCGGGCTTCTCCCGTTGCCCGCTTCGACAGCGCCGCCCTCACCGCCTGGAAGAATCCCACATCGTCACGGATGCGCATTGTCTCCGGGTGAGGCACGGCCAGGGCAAAGGCTTGTGACAGATCGCGTACGGCGTTCAGGCAGCGTTCCTTGCCCTCCTCTTGGGCCAGGACGTGCTCCTGGGCTGGCGGCAGCAGTCCCAACCGGTCTTGAGCGTTGCCCGTGGTCCATGTCGACCAGCCGAATCCGTGGAACAGCGCGCAGCAGACCTCGTACTTTTCCAGCATCACCGCCACCGCTTCGTCCTGATCCAGCGCTGTCCGCCCCGTACCCCCGCTCTCAGTGTAGGTGACCAAGGCTGTCTTGAGGTCCTGGGCCAGCCCCAGGTAGTCCACCACGAGGCCACCCGGCTTGTCCTTGAACACCCGGTTGACGCGGGCAATGGCCTGCATCAACCCGTGGTCCCGCATCGGCTTGTCCACATACATGGTGTGCAGGCTGGGCGCGTCGAAACCTGTGAGCCACATGTCCCGCACCAGCACAATCTGGAGTGGGTCGGCGGGATCGCGGAAGCGGTTCGCCAACGCCTCCCGACGAGCCTTGTTGCGAATGTGCGGCTGCCAATCCAGGGGGTCCGAAGCAGAGCCGGTCATCACGACCTTGACGCTTCCCTTGTCGTCATCGTCGTTGTGCCAGCCGGGGCGCAGGCGCGCCAACTCTCGGTAGAGGTCAATGCAGATGCGCCGACTCATGCAGACGACCATCGCCTTGCCATCAAGGGCTTCGAGACGCTGCTCGAAGTGGGCCACGATGTCCTCGGCTATCCGCTTCACCCGTTTCTCTGCGCCGACGACCGCCTCGAGCTGCGCCCACTTGGTCTTGAGCTTCTCCCGGCGCTCGACCTCCTCGCCCTCGGTGGCTTCCTCGAACTCATGGTCGATCGTGGGCCTTTCGGACTCTTCAAGGGACAGCTTGGCGAGACGGCTCTCGTAGTAGATTGGCACCGTGGCCCCGTCCTCGACGGACCGTTGGATGTCGTAGATGCTGATGTAGTCTCCGAACACGGCGCGTGTGTTTGCGTCCTGTAGCTCGATGGGCGTACCCGTGAAGCCGACAAACGAAGCGTTAGGGAGCGCGTCCCGCATGTGGCGGGCGTAGCCGTCGATGAAGTCGTACTGGCTGCGGTGGGCTTCGTCGGCGATGACTACGATGTTGCGCCGCTCCGACAGCGTGGGGTGGGTATCGCCCTTCTCTTCGGGGAAGAACTTCTGGATGGTCGTGAAGACCACACCCCCGGCGTTCACTGACAGCTTGCTGCGCAGGTCGGCCCGACTCTCCGCCTGGGCTGGCGGCTGACGCAGCAGGTCATGGCAACGGGAGAAGGTGCCGAAGAGCTGATCGTCCAGGTCGTTGCGGTCCGTGAGGACCACGATGGTCGGGTTCTCCATCGCCTGCTCGCGGACGATAGCCCCGGCGTAGAATGCCATGGTCAGGCTCTTGCCTGATCCTTGAGTGTGCCACACCACCCCGATGCGTCGGTCGCCAAGCCCTCCGCCGGGTTTGCGGCCCGCCTCGTACCGTCCGTCCTCCTCGGCGATTCGGACTTCGGCGCGTTGCAGCTTCGCCGCCCGCAGGGTCTCATCCACCGCAACTTTGACGGCGTGGAACTGGTGATACCCGGCCATCTTCTTGACCAGTGAGCTGCTGCCATCGTCGTCGAACACGATGAAGTCGCGGACCATGGAGAGGAATCGGCCCGGCTCAAAGACGCCTTCCAGCATCACCTGGAGCTCGGTCAGGTGCGAGTCGGCTAGCGTCTCCCCAGTGACAGTGCGCCAGGGCTTGAACCACTCCCGACCGGAGGTCAGCGTGCCGACACGGGCCTCGGTTCCGTCGGAGACCATCAGCGCCTCGTTCATGGAGAACAGGGTTGGCAACTCCGCCTTGTAGGTCTGGAGTTGCTGCCAGGCCGTCCAGATGGTGGCGTCCTCGTCCGCCGGGTTCTTCAGTTCGATGACGGCCAGGGGCAGACCGTTGACAAACAGCACGACGTCCGGCCTGCGGGTGTTCCTGTTCTCAGTGACGGTGAACTGGCTGACTGCCAGCCAGTCGTTGCTGGCGGGGTTATCGAAGTCGATGACCTGCGCCTGCGCTCCACGGATGCGCCCCTCGCCGTCCCGGTGCTCCACTGTCACGCCATCTACGAGCATCCGGTGGAAGGCACGGTTGCGGGCTTCAAGGGTCGCGCCTTCGGAGCGGGTAAGCTTGCGGAAGGCGTCGTCCAGCGCCGACGGGGGCAGGCTGGGGTTCAACTCGGCGAGGGAATCCTGCACTCGACGCTCCAGCACCACCTGCCCATAGTCGGTGCGCTCGACATTGGGAGTATCAGGGGCGATGTCCGGGCCGTGGGCTACCTTCCAGCCTAGGGCGGAAAGCCATTCTAGGGCGGCCTGCTCAACGTCGGCTTCGGTGATGGTGGTCATTTCGTCCAGTCCACAACTCCAGCGATCGCCAGAATAATCATAACTGCCAAGACCACGTGTAGCACGGCAAACAGGATGGGTATCCAACGTTCTATGGTCGTCCCTGCCCGATAGGTATTTCCTTTCCCCTCCTGCGCCAAATGCCACTCATACTTGTACAACGCTGCCGGCAAGTGCTGCTCGAGCTCGTGAATCACCTTGAACTTGATGCGGTTCAGGTCGGCGTGGGACTTGATGATCAGATACCAGAGCAATGAGACGGGAATCCCTATAACAGGGATAAGCAAAGTCCAGTAGCCTTGGCCGAAGTTTGCCGACTGTACGCCGTACAGCGCAACAAGCGCGGCGTTGAGGGTCAGCAAATAGCGATTTGATGCGACACGCCGTCCACTGACGTTCTCGGCAGATTGCACGTAGAGCTTGTACTGCTCCAATAGGTCTGAACCGAAAGTGTCACCGTAGGACTCTTTAGTATTGTTAATCAGATGTGTATCAGAATGGCACGACATGCGCAGCTACCTTTGTCCAGCAATCAGCTTCCTCAGATTCTCCCAGGTCCAGTTGTATATCTTGTCTGAACTACGGGCCATGCGTGGCTTAGTGCATGTCTTGTTAGGACGCCCCTTCAACAGGAAATACGGCTTTCTTTCCTCCTGGGTGATGGTCAACTCAGCAGCAACACCCGTGGCATCGTGAGTATGCTCTCCACAGATTACGATCGTGAGGTCAGTTCTACGTATGCGGTCCCGCACCTTGACCTTCCAATTGCCCGTCAACGCCTCTTGGAGCGACCAGTCTGCGATTTCAAACGGTGAGTCAGGATTCCTAGCCTGACCCTTCAAGGCGTCTCTGAGCTCTTCGTCATGGTCGAAATCAAAGCTGATGAACGCTCGCTTCATTGCCATTATCTTGTTGCCTCCCAAGTTTCGTTGTGTTTCGATCTGTGGAAGCCGTCATGTTTCGCCTATCTCTGTACCCACCTACCAGCAGAGGGCTGCGAGCCAGTCTAGGGCAGCGGAGTCAACATCGGCTTCGGTGATGCTGGTCATCTAAGTCCCGCTTCCTCCCACCCTAGTGCGGCTCGACGCCTTGTACCGCTCCGTTACGCCCGCTACTAGGCGGCTCACATATCTGCGCCGGTCGACTACTTCAAGGAAATCCAGTATCTGTCCATCGGGCACAACCAGCTCTCCTGCTACATCCGTGAGCGAGATACCTCCTGCTTCACAGTCCGACTCGAGCGCTGACTTGTCCAGATTATTCCCGTAACCATCAGTGCGAATCGAAGCCAAGAGGCTCGCTGCGCGTGAATGACTGGTAGCGTACTCCTCGATTGCGGACCACTCCACATACCCAATTTGAGACTGAATTGCCTGGATATTCCGTGGAACGGCTTCCACAATTGCTTCCTCAATCTGGCCCAGCAGTTTGAAGCTGGTTGGATGGATGATGTGAATTGATCCCGAGTCCACAACTACATCAAAGTCGGCATTAAGTTGAAAAATAGGGTTCTCAACAATGCGAAGTGCGTCGGTGCCTAATGACAGTATGCGATTCTGCTTGTTGAGGGCACCTTTGAACTGTGTTGAACGTCGTATAGCAGTTAGTTGCCTACCCTGGTCATCATGAAATCGTGCGAAATAGCAGAAAGACTTTGTTATCCACTCCAGATAGTCACTTGCGATTGACAAATTGGGGGTCTGATGAAGCGTCTTGAGGCGGACCGCCAAATCGTCATTGATCGACAGCGTCAAGTATTCTTCGCCTGCATATTTCTCGGCAGGATCGAAAGTGGATGGATCTTCCGCACTATCCTCCATCCTTTGGCAGGTCGCTGCCACCATCTCTCCGAGTGTTCGTTGTACTGCTACATGGGCAGGCACCGCAACAAAGACTCTATCGGAACCAATTTGACGGCCTACTCCGAACTCCGTTACTTCGATCTTCTCAATGTCGAAATTGAGATTCATTTGTTCTTCTCCAAGTAGACCATGTTGCTAATTCGATAGGCTATCACTTGTTCATTTGGTTGCACCATCGAACGACGAGTAATCAAAGCGAAGTTAGTCATATTGGTATACTCACTGTCTCCAACAGGAGATAGTACATTCAATACACGGTATCCGCGTACTGCGAAGAGTATGTTCATATAATGATAGTTCAGATGCCAAAACAGAAATACTATGAACACTAACGCAGCTACAAGTGCGGAGAATTCCCTCCAACTATCAACGTTCTGCCGATAGAATGGAAGGAGGATAGCAAAAAGATAGACGAGGACATGGCCCCTATGGTCCTCCGTCCGCCCAATCACAAGTGAACGTATGTCGTTCTGTCTTTTCGCGAGCAACTCTCGAAAGAGCAGAAATGCTGTCGGTAGTACAGCCATCACCAGACAGCCAGTAACGAAATACAAGGCAGGGATCAAGTTTGTGCCCCGGATACCCCACAGAATGAACAACGGAGACATGCTGCTCAAGACCATTATGAATCGAGCTAGCTTTAGCCCTTCGGCGTGTGGGCCTTGGTCAAAGGGATTCATCTGACTGCATCCTGAAGCATTACACTGTGATTCCTCACCCCCACCTCCCCCGACACCAGCCCCGGTAACAAAGCATCTCGTTGTGCGGCAAGTATAATGGCCTCTTTACGGTAGGCAAGCACTCCGTCTAGGAGCGGCGCAGCCTGTTGACCGAACGCGTGGACGGCTGGCTCCGACGGGTAAATCACACGCACAGAGAGGACGGCGTTGGCCTGCGCTCGCTGATGACTCTTTGAGGTGCCCGTCACTAGGGACTCAACCTGTTCCCGAAACAGCGGCGAACGCGCCAGACAGTAGACGTAACTACGTTGAAACGGTGGCCGGGCGTGTAGGACCAGGAATTCGGTCGAACAGACTGCCCTTTCATCCGCCTCAATATCTACGAGCCAGACACGTTCGATCTCCGGGTTGAGTTTAGACACCAGGACAACGCCGCGCTGTAAGCGTGTTTTGGCACTCTTGATGTCCGATCCGTACTCTTGTATTGGTACCTTACCCTGATCGAACGCGGGGATGCTGAAGTGGCTGAACGTTGCGTTTGGCGACGCCTGGGGGTTCTCATTGTCTCGCAGTTGCTCAACCATCGCCCCCAACGCCCGTACCTCCCACCCCTCCGGCACCTCCCCAAACTCCGAGTCCACCAGCCGGTCGGGGAAGAGGTCGTAGTGTTCGGCGGGGAGGCCGGGGAGGGACTCACTCCGACGCCAGCGGCCCTCCATCTTGGCGCACACCGGATCGAAGTCCACGAACCACGACTTGAACAGCGCCCGCGCCATCGCCTCCAGCGTCTCGTTCATTCGCCGGTTCAACTCGATCTTGTCATCCAGCGTCCCCAGCACGAGGGCAATGGCCCGCTGCTCGGGGAGGGGCGGGAGGGGGATTTCGACAAGGCCGATGTCAGCCTTTCGCAGCCCGAATCGGGTTATCCCATTTGCATACGAATGGAACTGCCGCTGCGCTTCATCGGTGCTCAATGTATAAAACAAGTAAGCCCCGTCTATTTCCGATGTGGAAGGGCGAAGAATCGCCAAGTGATAACCGCATACCAAGTCGGGAATGTCCTCACGCACCAGTGCGGGGACACCGATGTCGTCATGCTTTTCAGAGTCTTTGGTGATTACAACATCGCCTGCCGCCAGTGAACACTTTGCTATCTCTCGCTCAGTCGCAGTGGCCGCCATAAAGCCCATATCGGCGTGGATGAAGTTGTTCTTGTACACGTCCATGTAGTTGCAAAGCTGAACGACTTGTTCATTCGCCTTTGACTTCTTGTCCACGCTGCTAAGCTGAAGGTCAATCACGTCATCCAAGGGAACCCTAGTCCAGGCGTTTCCTGAATGGCCGGAAGCCGATAGCGCAGGAAAAGGAACCCTTTGCTGCTTCACAATCTGCTTGAAAGCATGGTTGACGGCGTGGAGGTCCACCACGTCAACCGTGTAAGGGAGGGTTGAGTCCTCGAATGCGTTCTTCAGGGCACCCAGCAACTTATGGCTGAGCTTGTTCTCACCCTCCAAGGCTATGTCCAGGTCTGATGAATCCTTCGTGGTCCAGTTGAGGCTGTCTCAGAAGTCGGAACTGGCAATGGAACCGGGTTAGGTGTACCTTCGAAGCGACATCAATTGGGGAGAGATTGAGATGCCGCTTCGAGACATGGACCGGGAGCAAATGTGGCTGTTGCCGCCCACCCTTGACGAACTGCTGCCGTTGGACCATCCGGCCCGATTCGTGGCCGAGTTTGTGGATGCGTTGGATAGGGCGGCCTGGGCGAAGATGGGCGTAGGGATAGAAGGAGACCCGCTAGGAGCGCCCGCCTACCATCCGCGGGCGCTGTTGAGCGTGTGGCTGTACGGCTTCATGACCAACGTGCGGTCGTGCCGGAAGTTGGAGGCGGCCTGCCGGGACCAGATTCCGTACCTGTGGTTGACCGGGTGGCAGCATCCCGACCACAACACCCTGTGGCGATTCTACCAGGGGCACCGTCAAGGCATGAGAGAGCTGTTCAAGCGCACGGTTCGGACGGCGGTGTCCCTGGAGTTGGTGGACCTGGCGATGCAGGCGGTGGACGGAACGAAGATGGCCGCCAACGCGGCGGCGAGATGGACCTACACCGGAGAGCAGTTGCACCAATTGCTGGCTAGGGTGGAGAAATCCATTGCCGACTTGGAGGCCCAGAACGAAGGGGGCGAAGACGGCGATCCAGTTCATCTTCCAGAGAAGTTGTCCGACCGCAAGACGTTGCGGCAGCGGGTGAGGCAAGCAATGGAGGAACTGCCAAGCCGGGAGCTTCCCAGGCGCAGTCAGCACAAGCACCCCCGTCGCATCAATCTGACCGATAGAGACGCTAGGTCGATGAAGACTGCTCAGGGGTTTGTTCTCAGCTACAACGCCCAAGCCATGGTCTCCCCTCTGGCCACCGGCGAGGGAGTAACCGGCATGATGATCACCGCCGTGGACGTGGTGGATGAAGTCAATGACCTTGCCCGTCTGACCCCGATGGTGGAACAGGCCGAGGAGGTTACGGGGGTAAGGGTTCCGACGACCCTGGCCGACGCGGGTTACTTCGGCGGCAGGCACCTGGAAGAATGCGCCCGGAGAGGCCAGCAGGTGGTGATGCCCGATCCGAAACAGCGGTCCATTAAGGAGGACCCGTACCACAAGGACCAGTTCACCTACGACGAGGACAACGACTGCTACTACTGCCCTAGGGGACAAACCCTGCCCTTCCTTCGAAACAGTCGTAAGAGAGGGGAGTGGGTACGGATATACCGGGCCTCTCGGTTAGTCTGTAAGGAGTGTCCAGCCCTCGGAGTCTGTACCAAGAATCGCCGCAAGGGACGCGCCTTGGAACTGGGGCCTTACGATGCAGTATCGCGCCGACATCGTGCCTGGATGGAGACGGAGGAAGCCAAGAGGGTGTACAAGTTGAGAAAGCAGTTAGTCGAACCGGTCTTCGGAATCATCAAGGAACAACAGGGAGCGCGGAGGTTCCTGTTGCGCGGCCTTGCCAACGTGTCGGCCGAATGGACGGCGTTGGCCACAGCATTCAACTTGCGCACCCTCTGGAAGGTATGGAACTCCCGATCCCGCGCCTCTGCTGAATTACCCTACGGTCTGGAGCCTTGCCCCGCTTTCTGACCGTTACACAGGTCTCGAGAACGATCCTTACTCTCACCGCTTCACTACCCCCGTAGTGCCTCCGCATGGTTCGTTAGTCGAATCCATGCGGAGGCACTACGTCATTCAACCTCTCTGAGACAGGCTCTACGTCAGCGACGACCTCCCCCTGTGCAACCATGTATGAGACCGTCTCAGAAGTCTGATGTCCTCAAGGTCGTCGATTTCAGGGTGTCGGCTTCCGCTGACATGACGATATTCTCTGACGTATTCCTAAGCTAGTCATGCCGTAAGACACCAGAATCGGCCTGCCCCGCGTAGCGCGAAACCGAGCAAGAGGCTTTGTGAGACAGGCTCGTATGCGGGCTTTTTTGCGTTTCAGCCCGCTCGGTTCATGTGTGCGGCCCTTTTCTTTTGCCCATTTTCCGGTGGGGCATTGATTCCTCTTCTTCGTTCGCCCTCTTCTGCGTCAGATGGTCCATCTGGGGAAGCGGCAGGCATTGAAGCCAATAAGAGGAGACTCACTCTGGACCTGGCCTCCACCCTTCAATGTTGGCAGAAGGTCTGGCGGTCAAGGGCGTCAGCATGCGCCGGAGCGGTCAAACCGCCGTCGACCGGGAGGCCGACGAAGGGAGAGGCTGATACCCCGTTTCTCGGCAGCCCCATGCGCCATAGCCAACACGCGCCGGGAGTGCCTCCAAGACGATATGGACGATATGCCGTCCGTCCTCGGCTGAGGGCGCGTGGCTTTAGCAGAAGGGCAGGCCGCCAAGGCCATAATAGGAGGTAAGCTGGTCTTCCAGGCTGCTTGGCACGCACCCGCTCAAGGCGTTCTCGATGAGGGCCAGAATTCTCAGGTTGGAGAGGCTGCCCAGCTCCGCCGGTAGCTCTCCGCTCAAGTCGTTCTCGGTGAGCCACAGCTGTGTCAGGTTGGAGAGGCTGCCCAGCTCCGGCGGTATCTCCCCGCTCAAGGCGTTGACGCTGAGGTGGAGCTCTGTCAGGTTGGAGAGGTTGCCCAGCTCCGCCGGTAGCTCTCCGCTCAAGTCGTTGCCGCCGAGGGTCAGCAATTGCAGGTTGGAGAGGCTGCCCAGCTCCGCCGGTATCTCCCCGCTCAAGGCGTTGCTGGAGAGGGTCAGCAATTGCAGGTTGGAGAGGCTGCCCAGCTCCGCCGGTATCTCCCCGCTCAAGGCGTTGTTGTCGAGGACCAGCCATTCCAGGTTGGAGAGGCTGCCCAGTTCCGCCGGTATCTCGCCACTCAACTGGTTCTCGCCGAGCCACAGTTGTATCAGGTTGGAGAGACTGCCCAACTCCGCCGGTATCTCCCCGCTCAAGCCGTTGCCGGTGGAGGTCAGCAATATAACGCGCCCGTCGTCGTTGGTGACGACGCCCGCCCATTCACCGAGGGGGGCGTCGCTCAGCCAGTTATCACTGAACGTCCAGTTCTCACCGTCTGTTGCGTTGTAGAGGGCAACCAGCACTTCCCGGTCCGTTTCGGCGGAGCCGGAGGCCGCGGGCGGCACTGTCGTAGCCGTAGGTACAGGCGTATCGGTGGCAGTGGGCGCGTCCCCTGCCCCTGGCGTGGAAGGCGTCCGTGCGGGGGTGGCCGGCGTCTCCGTTGGGGGAGACGCCGGCCGGTCGGGGCCGGTCCCGGCGTCCGGCTCATCAGAGCCGCAGGCCGCCAGCGCTGCCGTAAGGGCCAGCGCAAGGACAACGCCTCAACAGGGTTATGTATCTTGTCGTGCGTGTACGGGTCGTTTTCTTTCCCTCCCGGTCCTGACCGGCACCATATATCCGCAGATTCATACAGATAATATAGCGGAGTTACTATGGGTGTCAATGCTGAGACACCCGTTTCGCCACTCCCAAATATGTGTTGGCATGTCGGCTTCCGCGGGGATGAGCGGGCGCCACATGCGCAATAGCCAACACAACCCAGGAATACCAAAAGCGGTGTTCCTAACGTGCGTTGGGTATGGCGCCCGACACAGCCCATCCTGAGCCTATCTGTTTCAAACCAGCAGAGGGTCGGGAAGTCAGTCTGGTGGAGGCCGGTCTGAACCAACCTGGGATAGGGGTTGGCGGCCGGAGCGGTAGCCAGGGCCGTTGGAAGCGTGGTGGCAGGCTAGGAAGGCACGTTACTGCAGGCTTCGTCGCGGCTCGCCTTCAGGTCTTCGATCGGAGCGACGGAACTCACATAGATGAACTGCCCCTTGGCCTCGTCCATATCGTTGGCGGTGGGGAACGTCATGAGCATGCTTGCCTCGAAGACTTCAGTGTTCCCCTGGGCCCAGCAGTCCCAGGTCTGATTGAGGATGTCCTCCTTGCTCTCGCCGCCTCCGCAGGCGGCCAAGAGTAGGATGGACGCCAAGATACACATAAGCGGAATGGCGATAAACAGAAAGGGTTGGGCGTGGGTTCTCAATGTTCGTTCCTAGTAGTAGTTTGCCTGCCGCCGGAAGGTCCTGCCACAGGCTCCGGCCTGCGCCCATCTATGTCACGGAAGGATATGGAGGAAGCCGGAAGCGGCTGGGGGGCTAGGCCAGAAGGACAATCAGGGGGCGACGCTTGCACTAGACCGCCGTGGACGGCGGCCCCAAGCGCGGTCAGCGCAGCGGCGGCAGGGGTCGCCGGGACGCCCATCACTGTTTGCCTCCAATCGGCACTAGAATACACCTCTTACCGCTCAGGGAGCGAAATCAGCCCAGATCATCGCCTTTGACATTACCCGACAGCCCGGCCTTTTGTCAATATGCAATATGATTGAGGGATTGGGTTCTGATGGGGTGAGCACGGACCGGGCTTATCTTCGCCGGGTCGCAGTTATTGTCGGGACCAGGTCACTTTGGCAGAGGCTTATGGCTACGCCGCCGAATACCTTGCCTGCGCCAGGCTGGCGACCCTCTCCATTGAGGCGTTGCGAGCCGCCCGTGGTACTGGCCGTCTCAAGATCAGGGCGGGCAAAGTGTGTGGGCGCAGCCCCTTCGTTGTGGACGGGCCAACCGCGAATAGCGCGTAAGAGAGCGCGATGGCTGGCGCGTTGGAAGGGTGTTTTGCCTCTGCCGAGCGCCAGCCACTCGCCTGCACAAACGAAGAGACCCTGCCGTATCAGCAGGGGCTCGGCGACTTCGTACTGTACCAGGGGGGCTGCCCGGTGGAGCCTGGCTGGTCTCCCCACCGGGCGAAGCAGGGTAGATGGACGATTACACCGCCAAAGCGAAAGTAATGGTGAAGGTTCCTGTGAACCAATTGACACGCACTCAGGCTGAGGGGACTCAGGGTCAGGAGAATCAGGGTCTGAGGAATCATCGTCGATGGGTAAAGCCAGCGTGATGTCCACGTTGTTGTCCCTGTCGATAATGACCTCTTCCACGAGCATCTGGAGATAGTCGTGACGCTCCTCGAGGGTCACCTCGTCCAGGCCCTGGCCGAACTCTCTCGCCCAGGTTAGGACCTCCTCCATCAGTCGCCGCTTTTCAGCTCCACTCGTCTCCTGAACCAGATAATCGTCCAGCTTCGCCCTGGCGCTCTCAAGCCGCTCGGTGATGAACCTACGCTGAAGGTCGAGTTGGGCCTCAGTGATCTTCCCAGACACGAACAGCCTGATGGCGCGGTCCTCTTCCATCTGGATGCTCCGCAGGTCTCGCTCGGCCTGGGCGATCTCCTCCTCCATTCCGACGCCATCCTGAGAATCGAGGTCGGCGATACCGGCGACGATCAGATCGGGGTTCTGGAGTACCCGCTTCACCTCGCGCCATATCGGCTCCTCCAACTGCTCAGCCCGGATGTAGGGCTTCTCCCGGCAGCCCAGGCGCATACTCTGCATCCCGTTGCACATGTAGTAGCGGCGGGGAGTGGGCAGGTCGTAGGTGTAAGCCTTGCCCTTGCGAACGCTGGTGGTTGTCCAACTCGCCCTCGCATGGAAGTTGCGGCCGCACTCGCCGCATTTCAGAAGGTGCTGCAACAGGTAGACCACCTTGGTATTCCTCTTGGCTTTCGTGCCCCGCTGCTTCTTCAACTTCTGCGCCCGTTTCCAGGTCTCATCGTCGACCACCTGCGGGACCGGGATCTCAATCCAGGTGTCCTTGGGTTGGTCGTAGACCTTCATACCGTCCTCGGTAGAGACGTGGCGGTACCTTCCGTAGACCCAGGTGCCCGTGTAGGTGGCATTCCCCAAAATGTGGTGCACGCGGGACTGAAGCCACAGCATCTTGCCGGACTGCGTGGGGACCCCCTCGTCGGTCAGCCGCACGGCAATCGAGTAGGACCCCATCCGCTCATCGACGTACATGCGGAAGATGCGGCGGACGACCTCCGCCTGCTCCTCAACCACCTCAAACCTGCCGTCGTCCCCGATGCGGTATCCGTAGGGGACGCCGCCGGTGGGCACCCGTCCCTGCTTGGCAGTCCCCCGCTTGCCCATAGTGGACCGCTCCCGGAAGTTGTCCAACTCTATCTTGCCGATGGCCGCCATGAGTCCGAAGGTCTTCATGTCGATGGCGTCCAAGACGGCTTCGAGCCGAATCTGATGGGCCTCGACGACCTCCATCAGGGCGGCGGCGGGGTACATGCCCCTGCTGAGGCGGTCGGACTTCCAGCACACGATGGTATCGAAGCGTCCGCGTCTGGCGTCGGCCAGCATCCGCTGGAACTCGGGTCGTTTCTTCGACCAGCCCCTGCCCACTTCCTGGTAGCGGGCGGTGATGGTCAGTCCCTTGCTCTCGCAGTAGGCTTCCATGTCGCCCGTCTGCTCGGAGATGGAGGTCTTGTCCTCCCCGTCCTGGCTCTTGTCCGAGACGCGGGCGTAGATGGCCGCCCGGTTCGCCTCCGTCTTTCTATCGGTGATTCTCGCCATTGCTGCCTCCTTTCCGACTCCCTGAAATCAAAAAGACCCGCCTCCTGTCGGGAGCGGGTCTGCGAGTAGTACAATGCTACTGCATCACCTGTCCAATCAGGTGGCGCCACGGCCCGGGGTGTTTGCTGCATCGCCGGGCCAACTTTCGCTCCCATGATACCGCGATTGGGGGGCCGGCGTCAAAGCGCGTCACCCGCCAGTAGGTCAGTCATTCTCTACCACCCCGCTGGCTTGGTTATAGTTCCGATCCCGTCAGTCAACGTGTCGGGAAGCTGGCTCCGTCTCAGGTGGCTCTTCCACAGGCGCTTGACGTAGGTCGCGGCGTCCGCCAGCTCCCTCGGACTGCTGTTCCTGGGGTCCGGGTTGACCAGCGTGACCCGAAGCCCCAGGTCGTCCCGAACGTAGCGCATCGCCCCCGCAAAGTCCGCGTCATTGGACACGACGACCGCCTGCTCGTACTCCCCGTTGAACCCATCGACCAGGAGACGGGTGGCGAGGTTCACGTCCGACCCCTTCTCCTCCGAGTCCCTCACCAGGACGTAAGACGGCAGCCCCGTCACAGGCTCCGCCAGCGGACGGCGCTTGACGCCGGACCGGAAGACGCCGTAGTACGTGTCGAATCCAGGCAGCGTCGCCAGGGCTCTCAGGTAGACGAGCTGGCGACGTGGCTGATTGGGATTACCGGGACGGGCATCAAGCCGGGCGGTGAAGTAGCAGACCCGGTTGATCGAGTCTTGGGAAAAGAGCGTCTCGGCCAGCCTCCGGAGGTCCAGCCACCTGTAGGGCGTGTCCTTCAGGGTGCGGTAGTAGAGATTGAAGCCGTCGATGTAGACGTTGGTGATCAATCGCTACTCCCATACAAAGACAGAGACCGCCCCGGAGGACGGTCTCGACCCTACCGGCGAAGCGATAGGGGTGGTAGAAGAAAAATACCACGAGCGGCGGCGGCTGTCAACGCTCGATGCCGGTGATAGCCCGTGCAGCTGTGGGTTGCCCAGACCTCTGTCGTTCGACTTCACCCCCACCTCACACCCCACAATGTCCCTCGCACTCGTTTCCGAACCCGTCTCGCAGCCCGTCCTCTCCTAGGTCCACCTCATCGAGGGCGACCGCCTCGGCCAGGGGCATCCGCAGGGAGTGCAGGTACGGCGTCTTGTCCAGTGACAGCCCCTCCCGCAATCTGGCGTCGATCTCCACCGCCTCGGCGAACATCTCCGGCCACCTGCGCTTCGTCTCCACCCATCTGTGGCGGGACTGGAAGGGGCAGGCGACGCAGGCCGAGCGTTCCAGGGGCCTGTCGTAACGCTTCTTCCACCAGTTCAGGCAGTCGCTGCGGGACATCCCCTTCTCGATGAGCGGGTAACGGTTCGTCATCCACCGGTCGCGGGAGGTCCTCATGCGTATGGCCTCGTCGGTGGAGATACCGAGCCACAGCTCGACGGTGGTTCCGGCGGGGACGCGCTGCCGGGGTCTCAGGCCCAGCAATTCCCTTATCCTGCGTCTGATGGGCCTGATCTTGTAGTTGTCGGTGCACTGCCGCCTGCCGATGCCGTCGCCCTCCCCGTCGCCTCCCTTCAGGTAGACGGGTATGTCCACGTAGTTTCGGGAGTCCGAGTGGTTGGTGAGGGCCTTCACATCCTCGCGGAGGCTGCGTCCGTTGTCCACGACGTACAGGGGGAAGCTCAGCCGGTCTTTCAGCCACGCCAGGTGCTCGTAGATGCTGGGCGGCTCCCAGCGGGTGTCGGCGAATATGGCGCAGTCGGGGATGCGGTCGAATGCCCCCTCGTTTGCCATGAGCGCCATGACGGAGGACTGGACGCCTCCGCCCAGGCTGATGACGGTAAGAGACGGTTCGGGCTTCATCATGCCTCCGCCTCGGTGGTGTCATCAGCTTGCGGGTCGCTCGGGGGAGTGTCCTCGCCGTGCGCGGCCTGCCTGTCCCTGGCGGCGTGCTTGATCATCAGGGTGATGATGCGGCGCAAGCGGTCCCGGGCGTCGGGTCCTGGTCTGGAAGAGACCCTGATGACGCCTATCTCAAAGGCGTCGCCACGGGGCTTCCGCCGCCTGTTCTGTTCATTCTTTCCGGTGGTATCTTTCATATTGCGTAGTCGCAGCGGCGTCTGGTGGGCCGCTGGCCTCTCGACACGGGATTGCGGCTGGGCCGCCGGCGCCGACGGAACGGGCGAGCGCCGGCGGCATCCAGCCGTCTCAGGCCCCGCCGTGCCGCCGTTGCGCCTGCGCCCGGCGGGGCCGCTGGTCTAGCTGTGCTCCTTGAAGAAGCTCATCTGGAAGCTCTCGGTCACGAGGATCGCCATGCCTCCGGGCATCCGAGCCGCGAAGCGGAAGAGGGCGTGCATGGCCCAGCCGCGGGGCTCGACGCCGTTGCGCCACCGGTGGACCAGCTTGGGGTCCACGCCGATGGCCCTGGCGAAGGCGGCCCACGTGAGGCCGCTGACCTCGTGCAGCCGTTCGAGGCGCTTGGGGAAGTCCTCCGCCAGCACGGCGGCCTGGAGGGCCAGGTCCTGTTCCTCGTCGAAGGTCTGTTCCGTGGTCCCGTCGAAACGGGACGAATCGTTATGGTTCGTCATCTCTATCCTCCATAGTGAAAAGTTGGTCGAAGTCGTCGAAACCCAGGGCCTTGAGCATCCGGCGGCGAATGCGACCGGAGGGTGTGCGCCCCGCGTTGACCAGCATCGAGATGTAGCCGGGGCTGACCCCGACCTCCCTGGCGAGCCAGTTCTGGGAGCGGTTCAGCAGAGTGAGCCGTTCCCATAGGGCCGCCGTGTTGAGCCGGACAACGGTCCGTCCACCACGCCTCCGGGGGCCTTTCTTCTTGTTGTGGTCGTCTTGCGAACGCATGGCTCTTCGTCTCCTCTGGGGGAAGGGAGCGCGAGCCGTCGCGCCGCTTCCCCGATGTCAGTCGTTGGTCATTGCGGCGGCATGGCCTGGGGGGACTGCCAGTCGCCCGGGGCGCGCCATGCGCGTCCCAGCGGCCCCATCTGCTCGATGGCGGCCCTGTGCGACACCCACAGGGGCACCGTCACGCCCTTCGCCTGTATCTCGTCCCGCGCCAGGCGCAGGAAGTGGGTCTGGACGATCTCGTCGTCGAAGACGATGAGGACGGAGGGCCGCGTGCCGTGGTCGTCGGTGGGCCGGTGAGAGGAGAAGTAGCGCAGATAGGGGGCGAGGCGCTCCGACATGGTCGAGGGCCGCACGGCCCTTCGCTCCCACTCCAGCAGGAAGGGCCATGTGGTCTCGCCCTTTCTGAGGACGCCGAAGGCGTCGGGGTTGACCGAGCGCATCCCGTCGCCGTGCTTGAAGTGTCGTGAGGCCCTGCGGGGCGGGTCGACCTGGGAGACCTCCCAATCCAGGAGTCCCGCCTGCACGGTCATGGCCGCAAGGAAGGAGTGGACGGCTGCGGTGTGCTCGACGTTCCTGAGCAGCTGGCGGCTCCTCGCGCCGGTCACGTTGTCCCAGACGAATGGGGTGCCGGGGAACAGTGGAGCGGCGCTCCACCGCTTCTTCGCCACGGCGACCGAGGTGCGGTCCCTGCGGGCCAGGAGGGCCAGGGCCCGGTCGGTGAGGGCCATGCGCCCGCTTCCGGCGATGGGCCGGGTGACGAGGCGGAACCCTTCGAGGGGGGTGACGATCTGGGAGGCCCTGGGGACCGAGATGGCCATCAGTCCGGCCAGGTCCGTCAAGGTGATCCAGGGCCAGTCGGATATGAGGTCGAGGGCGCGCTTCTCGGCGGGCTTGAGGGTGGCGGGCAGCAGATAGTCGGAGACCTTCCACCCCGGACCCTCGACGGAGAGGTCGGCTGGGAGCGAGGCCACCTGTGGCTCGTCCTCCTCGGGAAAGAGGCTTCCCTTCTCTATCCGGTCGAGGACAGAGCGCAGCTCGACGGAGGCGTTGACCGCGGGCGGGCTCCACACCGGGTCGTCCGGCGACGCCGCGACCGCCTCGCGTTCGAGGGCGAGATAGAATGGAACGGGGGCGCCGGCCAGCGTCCTGCGGACGTGCCTGAGCCGCACGTCGTCGGCCATCAGCACGAGAACGGCTCCGGGGAGGGGCCCCTGGCGCAGCCTCCACATCCGGTTGGAAAAGCCGGTCCTGTCGGCGGTGAGCCCCTGCCTGACGATGCCGACGGTGCGGCCGCCGGGAAGCTCGACGGCGGCGTCCAGGGTCGAGGCCCTGTACCACCGGAACCGTATGGGGTATGCGACGCCGGAGACGGCGACCGCCAGCCGGTAGATCGCGGCGAGGGAGTCGAGCCGTCCCATCAAGTTGCGCCGCCACTCGGCGGATACGGGGCGGTCGCGTACGAGCTCGTCCAGGGAGGTCTCCTCCTCCTCGGCCAGCCGCCGGAGCCCGGCGGCTGTGAGGTGGAACCTCTGGGTCGAGGAGGGAAAGAGGGGGGTGGCGTGGGGCACGGCGGCGCAGAAGCCGCCCGAGTCCAGCTTGTCGACGGCCTCGTGGACCGCGGCCTTCGACCAGCCGGTGACGGCCACCATCTCCGTCCGGTCGAGGAAGGGCATTCCCGCCAGGGCTCGGAGGGTCTGGGCTTCACATCCTTCAGTTCTCACTGCTCGGCCTCCTCTTCCGCCGCGTCCTTACTGGCGGCCTTGTCTTCCGTTTCCTCGCCGTCCTTCTCCAGGTCGGCGGCGCGGTCCTTGAAGTCCCGGACCTTCTTCTGGGCGGCGGCCCCGGCGTCCTCCAGGTCCTGGGCCGTCAGGGTGTATGCGGAGGCAGCGCTGCGGATCTGCGCGGCGACGGCGGGGTCTCCGTCCTCCGGCTTTCTGACCATCATCGAGAAGGCGGGCATCCGCTCCTTGCCCACGGTGGCCCTGACGTAGCAGTGGTGGACCGGCAGCGACGTGATGTCGTCCTCGGTCACGCGTTCCTTGCCCAGCTCCCACACCAGCTGCCTTGCGTCGTTGCCGGCCACCTGGAAGACGGCCAGGCATCCGACGTTGGCGAGCAGGGTGTCCCGCATGGTGCGGGAGAGGTCGTCGAGCTTGGCGAGGCTCTGGGTGGCCAGGACGAAGGACGCTCCGAACTTGCCGAGCTCGGACAACATGCTTTCGTAGTCCACGCCGGGCATGGACTGCATCTCGTCCACGACGACAAGCGCGCCGCGCCGCTGGCTGAGTGAGACGCTCTCCTGCTCCCGTATCACCGAATCGACCAGGTTGAGGAGGGACGCTCCCACCAGGGCGGACACGTCCCTACCCACCGTGCCCTGGGCGGTGGACACCAGCAGGATGCCACCCTCCAGGATGGTGTCGCGCAGGTCGATGGTGGAGCGGCGCTGGCCGAGGATGGCCCGCGCCCGCTTGGAGGATGCGTAGTAGGAGAGGCGGGTCTGCACGGGGGCGAGGGCCTCGGCGCGGTACTGCTGGTGCCAGCCTCCGAAGTCCCTGGCCCACCACTCAAGGAGGTACGGGTCCTCGATCCTCTTGAGTACGCCGTCCCGGAACTTCCTGTCGGAGAGGAGCTTGAGGCCGTCGAGGATGGTGTGCTGGCTGCCCTCGTCCGTCTCGGGGTGCTCGTTCGCTTCATGCAGGGTCTTGACGGTCTGTTCGAGGATGGACTGCATCCTCGGCCCCCACTGCTCCCACAGGCCCTTGGCGACGCGCACCACTGAGTCGGCGGTGCGGTCGCGGTCGGCGAAGACGCGGGTGTCGAGCAGGTTGATGCCCGGCGCCCTCCGCTGGTCGGCCAGGTCGATGAGCCGCACCCGGTCGATGAGGGGCTCCGGCACATGTTCGAGCAGCCCTGCCACCAGGTCCGCGTGGGGGTCGACGACGACGATGGCGTCGTTGTCCCTGCCCTCGGCCTTCTCCCGCATCTTGTGCGTGACGAGGTGGTGCATGAGGGTGGACTTGCCCATGCGGGTCCTCGCCACGTAGAGGTGGTGCCTCCTGAGCAGGTCGTCGGGGAATCGGATGGGCCGGGGCTTGCCGGCCGTGGTGTCCCCCACCAGCGCGCCGCCCCTGACACCCTTGGCCGATGGCAGGAGCGCCCTCGCGCCGGAGCGCTCCACCAAGGGCGTCTCGTCCCCCGCTCCGGGCGGGTGCCACAGGCAGGCGATCTCGCGGACGCCCAGGACGCTGCGCCCGCCGAACAGGCCGGGGCCTGCGGGGTGCATCATGTCGGGGTCGGTCGCGGTTGGCCGGACCTTGCCGACCTTGAAGCGCGCCCCGGCGGGGTTGTCGAAATGGCGGTAGGCGGCGGCCACCGGCCCCAGGAGCTCGCCGGCGCGCTGGGGCCTCGTCCCGGCGGGCAGTATGGCCGTGACCTGAAGCTCGGCGTCGAAGGCGATGCGTGACACCTTCTCCTTGATGAGGAGTGGGTCCTCGACGCGGGACCGGGCCTTCTTCCAGCGGTGCCATGCCCAGCCGCCGACCGCCAGCCCCAGGGCCGAGCCTATCCCCAGGAGCGCCGCCTTCCATGTCTCCCCGTCCTGCACCCACAGGTAGCCCTTGAGGGCTGCCAGCGCGCCCAGGCCGAGGACGGCCATCGTGATGCCGTCCATCTGCAGGGGCTTGGTCTGGAAGGTGTAGGCGGGCTCCCTGGGCTCCATGCCGGGCCGCTTGTGGGCCTTGTCCAGGTGTCCCTGCGACCAGTCGGGGCCGAGGGAGCGCAGCATCAGCCGCGCCACGATGCGCTCATCCTTGTTGATGTTGGAGAGAGCGCCCATGAGGGCGATGAGGGGGTCTGAGCCGGCATCGAGCAGGTCGTCGTCCCTGAAGGTCCTCAGGGGCACGTACTCGGGGGCGTCGGCCCGCAGGGTCATGCTCCACGCCTGCTCGCCGTCGCCCATGCGCAGGGGGTCGTCCTCCGGGTCCAACTTCTGGATGCGGGCCTGGGGATAGTGGGCGGAGAGCTGGCCGCGCACCACCTCGTCGTCGAGGCAGCGGGCCATCAGGGTGACGCCGTCCATGTCGGCGGCGAGCTCCAGGGAGAAGGGCTCCGGCACCGCGATGGAGCCGAGCATGTTCTCCACGCCCAGCAGGGTGCGCTCCCCGGCGCGGGGCGGCGTCACCGTCAGCAGGACGGGCTTCTTCTCGGTGTCGTCTCCGAACAACAGATTCTTCGGGTTCAGCTTCATCGGTATAGTCCTTTCTCTAATGGCGTCCGGGCGTCCACTCGATGACCTTCGTCTCCTCCGGGGTGGCCTCGATGCGGACGGGGAAGCGGTTCCCCTTCGACAGCAGCAACCCGTCTCCCCTGGGGCACGACAGGAGCCAGCGTTGGAGGTCTTCGGGCAGGTCGAAGGCGTCGCCGACGGTCCTGATGGCGGCGGCGTCCTGCTGGAGCAGGAGCTTGAAGGCGGCGTTCTGGAGCAGGGCGCGACCGGAGTGGCCGGTGATGGTGCGGGACGAGTCCTCGGAGAGGAGGTCCTGGACGTCCTGGGTGATGAACTGCAACCCCAGGCGGTGCTTGCGGGCGCGCTTCGCCATCGACACCATGAAAGCCGCGCCCTCGGGGTGTTGCATGATCGACCACACCTCGTCCACGACCAGCAGCCGGGGCTTGGGGTCCTGGGCGGCTGCGGCCCACACCGTCTCGGTGCAGACCATCGCGGCTGCGGGCCGCAGCTCCGGCTCCAGCAGCCGAAGGTCGAAGACGGTGACGAGGGCCTCGTTGCCCAGCAGGTCGTCTCCCTCGTCAGAGAGCAGGTGGCGGAGGCTGCCGGTGGCAAAGGGCCTGAGCAGCCGGGCCAGAGCCTGCCCCGAACTAGATTCGGGGTCGCGGTCGCCCGCCTCGTCCTCTTGCAGATATGCGTAGAAATCGCGGAAGCCGGTGCGCTCGCGGGGCTTTGCGTAGTAGCCCGCCAGGGCGTGGTCGAGGGAGGCGCGGCGCTCCGCCCCGAGACTCTCTCCCACCATGACCTCGATGAGACGGCGCAGGCTGCCGATGCGCTGGAGCATCTCCTCGGAGTCGCCCTTGTCGATGACGAAGGGGTTCATGCCCTGGCCGGGGACGCCGGGGGACAGCACCCGCCCACCAGCGGCGCGGGCCATGTCCGCGTACTCGCCCTCGGGGTCGATGACGTAGGCCGTGATGCCGCGAGTGATGCCGCGCAGCACGCCCAGCTTGGTGGCGAAGCTCTTGCCGCTGCCCGACCGTGCGAGGACGGCGGTGTTGGCGTTCATGTGTGTCCCGTCCCAGGGGTCGTAGACCACTGGGGAGCAGGCCCGCATGTCGATGCCGTAGAGGGTGCCGCTCCGGGTGTCCAGGTCAGGCGGCGAGAAGGGGAAGAGCCGGGCGATGCTGGACGTGTCCAAGCTGCGCCACTCGGCCACGGCGTTGAGGGCCAGCGGCAGGGTCGAAAGCAGCCCCTCGCGCTGGCGGAAGGCCAGGTTGTCCAGCTTGCCCAGGGTGGCGGCGAAGTGGGCCTTCGCCCGCTGGGGCATCTCCCTCAGCGACGCCTCGTCCTTCGCGTGAAGGGTCACAGACAGGGAGGCGTGGAAGAGCCGCTCGCGCCCGCGCTGGACCTCGTCGCGGAGACGGGTGATGTCCTCCAGGGCGATCTCCGCCTCCGGGGACATGGTGCGCCCGCGTTTCAAGGAGAGGGACTGGGCCGACTCGAAGCGGACCTTCTGCCACTCCAGCGTCCTGGCCGCCTGCTCCGCCGGTATCGGGCCGACGTGGACGGACAGGTCCATCGGCGCTCCGGCTGCCATCAGCCCCTGGAGGAAGCCGGGGGCCAGCGAGCGGGGCCACTTGCCCAGGTGGAGGGAGCGCGCAAGGCGGTGGCCGATGCGCACGTCGCGCCGGCCCACCTCCACCTCGACGGGGGCGTCCTCGTCGAACTCTGCGGGGGAGCCGCCCAGGGCGGCCGATACGAAGAACATCCGAAGCTGGCGGCCCCTCAGGGCGTGGACGGACAGCCCGCCCCTGGAGAGCAGGCCCCGCAGGTCGTCGACGCGGGCGAACTCGCACACGGCGTAGAAGCGCCGGTCGAGGATGCCGTCCCGCGTCTCAAGGTCGGTGAGCAGACGCCCCAGGGATTCGGCGGCCGCCTTCGTCTGCGGGGGCAGGTCCTCCGGCTGGGCCTCTTGCAGCTTCTCCCGCATCCGTTCCAATCGCGGCGGGTGCTGCCTGATGAGCAGCTGGGCCGGAAAGTCCAGGGCGTTGAGCGCCCCGGCGAAGGCCCCGAGCTTCGGCTCGTCCAGCTCCAGGCCCATCACCTCGCACACCCCCAGCTTCACCCCGTCCAGGCGCACGGGCCCGTCGTCGTCGAGGTGGGACAGCATGAAGAACAGGGGTAGCTCGGGCGGGAGCTTGGGATGGGCCTCCGTCGTTCCACCGGGTGCTGACTCCGTGGGGAGTTGGCCCTCCGGCATCTCCTGCGGAGCGGCGGACTCCCTTGGCGGGGTCTCCCCTCCGCGTCTTGTGATTCGTTCAAGCAGCTTCTTCAATTCGGTAGATTCCTTTTCTCTATGGGGTTGGGAAGTCCACAAGGCCGCTGCTTAGCAGCGCGGCCACGCCCTTGGCCGACAGGACCAGGACGAGGCCCACCACCGCCATGACGACGGCGGCCTTTGCCCTGCCGCCGCCGCGTTCCTCGCCTCCCTCGGCCATCAGGATGAAACCGGCCCAGACGATGGCGAAGACGCAGATGCCGGAGGCGGCGTAGGCCATCGCCGTGAGCACCCGGTCGAACTGGCGGAGCATCTCCTGCTCCTCCGCC